>NZ_BMWE01000009.1 GCF_014651075.1 Streptomyces djakartensis
CCCGGCCCGGTCCGGCGCACCCACGCCCCCGACGTCCCGCGACCGGCCCCCGTCGGCCGGAGCCGACCGTCCGAGGCCCGCCGGCTCGCCGGCCGCGTCCGGCGCAGCCGCCCTGCGCAGCTCCGTCACCGGGGTCCCTGTGAGGATCTCGCCCCCGCGGGCCCGGACCGACTCCGCCACCGCGAGGGGCAGGGTGCCGACGCCGCCCTTCAGGCCCATGAACACCGGGCCGGTCTGCTGGGCGGCGGCCGCCCTGGCCTGGATCTCGCGGACTCCCTCCGTCAGGGAGGTGTGGGCCCTGGCCGCCTGGAAGAGCTGCGGGACGGCCGAGCGCATGGAGATGCGGTACGCGTCGCCCGCGTACACGCCGCCCAGCAGGGGTTCGACCAGGCGGTCGACGACCTCGCGACCGAGGCGCGCCGCCACGTACTCCCCCACCGCCACATCGTCGCCGACCTCCGTGCGGGGCAGTTCGGCGTCCCGCCCGATGCGGGCGAGGCCCTCGTCGGACAGCACTCCGGACAGGGCGGCGGCGGTGCCGGGCACACCCATCACATGCCCCTTGGGCATGGGGCGCAGCGCGCCGCGCGTCCAGATCGACGCCGTCGCCGTGGCGGGCGGCTGGAGGCGGTCGGCGAGGCCCACCTCGCGGGCGAGCGCCACCGCCTCGGGGCGGCGGGCCAGCATCGACTCGGCGCCGAGGTCCACGCGGGCGCCCGCGATCTCCCCCGGCAGCAGCTTGCCGCCGACCCGGTCCGAGGCCTCCAGCACGGTCACCCGCGCCCCTCGCTCCACCAGCCGGTGTGCGGCGGCCAGCCCCGCGATACCGGCCCCGATGACGACGACGTGCTCCCCAGCTTCGCGCATGCCCCCAGCCTTTCAGAGACCCCGACGACAGCGCGCCCGGGGCCCGGTGTCCCGCACGAGTCCCGACCGTGACCGCATCGGAACCGTCCCGGGCCAAACGCCCGGGCCGGTCCGTGCGTCGAAGTAGCGTCAGCGAAATCGACCTCCGGGGGATGCCCGCATGCGCACACGACGACCCGCACGACGTTCCGCCCCGCCCCTGGCCGCCCTTCTGCTGGCCGCGGCCCTCGCGGTCACCGGGTGCAGCGCCGCCGACGACTCCGGCGGAGGCTCGGCCGACCAGGGGGCCGCCGCGTCCCGGGCGGACGGCAAGGCCGGCGCGGAGGCCGCCCCGGGCGGCGCCGGAAGCGGCGCCCGGGCGACCGCGCCGCCGAAGCTCGACCAGAACCACATCATCCGCACGGTCTCGCTGACCGTGCAGGTCAAGGACGCCCCGAAGGCGCTGGAGGAGGCCCGCGCCAGCGCCGAGGCCGCGGGCGGCTACGTCGGTGACGAGACCACCACCCGGGACGAGGAGGGCCGCGAACGCACCCGGGTCGTACTGCGCGTCCCCGTCGAGAGGTACGAGGAGGTCCTCACCGCCCTGGAGGGCGCCGGCAAGCTCCTCGACCGCAACGCGAAGGCGCAGGACGTCACCGATCAGGTGGTGGACGTGGAGAGCCGGATCAAGTCGCAGCGTGCCAGCGTGGCCCGGATCCGCGAGCTGATGGACCGGGCGACGAAGCTCAGCGACGTGGTGACGCTGGAGGGTGAGCTGAGCACCCGCCAGGCGGACCTGGAGGCGCTGTTGGCCCGGCAGGCGTCCCTGAAGGACCGCACGAGTCTTGCCACCATCACCCTCTCGCTGTCCGAGACACCGGTGAAGAAGGCGGAGCGGAACGACGACCCGGGGTTCGTGGACGCGCTGGCGGGCGGCTGGAACGCGTTCCTGACGATGCTGCGCTGGCTCGCGGTGGCGCTCGGCGCGATCCTGCCGTTCGCGGCGGTGGCGGCCCTGATCGCGCTGGTCTGGCTGCGCGTCGTACGCCCCCGCCTGCCGCGCCGCCCCCGGCCCGCGCCCGCGCCCGCGTCCGCGACGAGCGCCCTCGGCCCGCTGCCGACGGCCCGCCCGGCGCCGGAGTCCGGGGCTCCGCGATCCCCGGGTGAGCAGAACTGAAATGCCCTGCTCCCGTAGCGTGTTCGCATGAGCATGAGCCGTACACCGGGAACTGCGCGGGGAACGCGGGAACGACTGGTCGTGATCGGCGGCGACGCCGCGGGAATGTCCGCGGCGTCGCAGGCACGCCGTCTGAGGAAGCCCGACGAGCTGGAGATCGTGGCGTTCGAACGCGGCCACTTCACGTCGTACTCGGCGTGCGGCATCCCGTACTGGGTGGGCGGTGACGTCCCGGGCCGGGGCGAGCTCATCGCCCGTACGCCCGAGGAGCACCGCGCGCGCGACATCGATCTCCGGCTGCGCACCGAGGTCGTCGAGCTCGACCTCGACGGGCAGCGGGTGCGCGCG
Source organism: Streptomyces djakartensis (assembly GCF_014651075.1). Taxonomy (GTDB): domain Bacteria; phylum Actinomycetota; class Actinomycetes; order Streptomycetales; family Streptomycetaceae; genus Streptomyces; species Streptomyces djakartensis. Next base: position 2,372 of record NZ_BMWE01000009.1, read on the forward strand.
CGTGACGTCGACTCCGGCGCCGAGTCCTGGACGTCGTACGACAAGCTCGTGATCGCGACCGGCGCCCGGCCGATCCGGCCGGACATTCCGGGCATGGACGCCCCCGGGGTGCACGGTGTGCAGACCCTGGGCGACGGGCAGGCGCTGCTCGACACGCTGGCACGCACGCGTGGCCGCCGGGCGGTGGTGGTCGGGGCCGGCTACATCGGTGTGGAGATGGCCGAGGCGCTCATCAACCGCGGCTACGAGGTGACGGTCGTCAACCGCGGCAGCGAGCCCATGTCGACCCTCGACCCCGACATGGGCCGCATGGTGCACGAGGCCATGGAGGGCCTGGGCATCACGATGGTCGACGACGCCGAGGTCACCGAGGTGCTGACGGGGGACGACGGCCGGGTACGCGCGGTCGCGACGAAGGACCGGGAGTTCCCGGCGGACGTCGTCGTGCTCGGCATCGGCGTGCGCCCCGAGACGACCCTCGCGAGGGCGGCCGGTCTCCCCCTGGGCACGCACGACGGTCTTCTCACGGACCGCTCCATGCGGGTGCGCGGCCACGAGAACATCTGGGCCGGCGGCGACTGCGTCGAGGTCCTGGACCTGGTCTCCGGCCAGGAACGGCACATCCCGCTCGGCACCCACGCCAACAAGCACGGCCAGGTCATCGGCACCAACGCCGGCGGCGGATACGCCACGTTCCCGGGCGTGGTCGGCACCGCGGTCAGCAAGGTCTGCGATCTGGAGATCGCGCGCACGGGACTTCGCGAGAAGGACGCGCACCGCGTGGGTCTGCGCTTCGAGGCGGTCACCATCGAGTCGACCAGCCGGGCCGGCTACTACCCGAACGCCTCCCCCATGACGGTCAAGATGCTCGCGGAACACCGCACGGGCCGCCTCCTCGGCGTCCAGATCGTCGGCAGGGAGGGCGCGGGCAAGCGGGTCGACATCGCCGCGGTCGCCCTCACCGCGGGCATGACGGCGGAGCAGATGACGGCCCTGGACCTCGGCTACGCCCCACCGTTCTCCCCCGTCTGGGACCCGGTCCTGGTGGCGGCCCGCAAGGCGGCGGCGAAGGTCATCGGTTCTTTGTGAGGGCTGTGCGGTAACGCCTTCAGGGGCGCGGGGAACTGCGGGAGAAACACAACCGGCCCGCGCCCCGCGACGCACCGCGCCCCTACGGCGAAACCCTAGGCCGTCCCGGCGGTCCCGTTGATCCGGTCAATGGCCTGCCGCGCCTGCTCCGCCGGAGGCCGCGACGGCAGGGACGAAACCGACGCCGACGCGGCGGTCACCGCCGGCGGCTGCTCCCCCGCCGGCTTGGCGTGCGCGGCGACCCGCGAGGAACGCAACCGGTGACTCACCGCCTCGTCCAAGGTCACAGGCCGCCGCATCTGGGACGCCAGCCGGCCCGCCTCCTGGCCGAGGCGGGCCACGTCCTCCCAGGGCAGCCGGACCACCAGCGTCAGCTCGGCCTCACCGTCCGGCAGCGCGTGCATGGGAGGAGTAACTCGGTCGTTCATCGCCTGTTCCTCACGTCGGCCCCGCGGCCCGCCTTCCCCGCGCCGCGGGCGGTTGCCGACACATACGCACGCCCGGACGACTGTGTTCAGCCACGCGTCCGATTCACCGGCGACCCACCGGGCACACGTGTGAGGTGGTAATACCCGTTCATGACGTGAACCCCGTGCGGCGCACCCCCTGGGTGACGTACGCGCTGATCGCCGCCAACATCGTCGTGTTCCTGCTGACCCCCGGCATGGCCGGCTCCGTGACGGGCGGGAGCAGCCTGGCCCAGCTGTGCCACCTCCAGGCGTTCCTGGACCACTACGCGGCGGTGCCACAGGAGCTGATCCACCATCAGATGCCACGGCTGGTGCCCACGGGGGACACCGGGGTGGGCCCGCAGGGAGCCGGCTGCGTGGTCGGCCCGCCGTCCTACGCCAAGTCCCCGGAACTGAGCGTCCTGACGGCGATGTTCCTGCACGGCAGCTGGCTGCACCTGCTGGGCAACATGCTGTTCCTGTGGATCTTCGGCAACAACATCGAGGACCGCATGGGCCACATCCGGTTCCTGCTCTTCTACGTCGTGTGCGGATACGCGGCCGCGTACGTCTTCGCCCTCGCGAACTCCTCCTCGGGCAGCCCCCTGATCGGCGCCTCCGGGGCGATCGCCGGGGTCCTGGGCGCCTACCTCGTGCTGTATCCGAGGGCCCGCGTCTGGGTGCTGGTGCCCTTCCTCATCTTCCTGCCGCTGCGGCTGCCGGCCTGGATCGTGCTGGGACTCTGGTTCGGGCTGCAGGCGGTGTACTCGTCGGGCCAGGGTGTCTCCGCCGCCGGGACCGTGGCCTATCTGGCGCACGTCGTCGGCTTCGTGGCGGGCATGCTGCTGGCCTGGCCCCTGCGGCCCGGCACCCCGCCGCCTCCGGAGCCGCGGGGACTGCTGTTCGGCAGGCGCGCGCGGCCGGGATGGTGAGAGCGGCGGCGCCGGCTCGACTCACGCGGTGGTGTCCGCGGTGCGGTGCCCGCGCCGGCGCCCGGTGCTGCGGCCGCGCTCGATGTACGACATGTCGCGCAGCATGTCCCGTGGACGCGAGGACTGCTACACGAGTGAGCAGCGCCAGAAGGCCGTGGACCACCTCAGCCGGCAGCGCTGGATCGACGCCGGCGGAGGCGGCCTCTCGCTCGCGACACGTGTGACGGTGATGGATGCGGCGCGGGCGTTCTCCGGCGTCACCCGACGGCGAGATCGGGGCGTACCAGGGTCCCCGACCTCCCGTGGACGATCTCGTACGCCGCGTCCAGGGCGCCGATGGCGGCCAGTCCCCCGGTGCGTTCGACGAACCGGGCGGCGGCCTCCGTCTTCGGGCCCATGGAGTCGGCGGGGAAGCCCGCGCGGCGCAGATCGTCAGGGGTGGCGTCGAGGACGGGCTGCGGGTCGTGGGTGTCGTAGCCGGTGTAGACGCACGGGACGTCGGTGAGGATGAGCAGGAAGTCGGCCTTGAGTTCCTCGGCGAGCAGGGCGGCGGTGAGGTCCTTGTCGACGACCGCGTCCACTCCGCGCAGGGCGCCGGTGCCGCTGTCGGCGGTGACCGGCACGCCTCCGCCGCCGGCGCAGATGACCAGCGTTGCGCTGGTGAGCAGCTCGTGGATGGTCTCGGCCTCGACGATCGACTCCGGCATGGGTGAGGCGACGACCTGTCGCCACCCGCTGGCGTCCTCGGCGATATGCCAGCCGCGCCTTCGCGCGAGGGCGCGGGCGACGTCGCGCGGGTACACGGGGCCGACGGGCTTGGCGGGTCGCGCGAAGGCCGGGTCGTCGGCCCGTACCAGGGTGTGGGTGACGAGTGCGACGGCCTTGTGGCCGGGCAGCGTGTCGTGCAGGGCCCGGACCAGCAGCGAGCCGATCAGGCCCTCGGTCTGGGCGCCCAGCAGGTCCAGTGGGTAGGGGGCGGTCAGGACGGGGTCGGCCGCGCTCTCCATGGCGAGCAGGCCGATCTGCGGCTCGTTGCCGTGGGTGACGACGACCTCGTGTTCGAGAGCGAGAGCCGCGACGGCGGTGGTCACCCGGTCGATGTTCGCCTGCAGCACGGCGGCGTCGGGACGTTCGCCCCGGTGCAGCAGGGCGTTGCCGCCGAGAGCGATGACGATGCGCATGGCTTCAATCCTCCAGAGGACACGAGATCGGAGGCCGGTGATGTGCGCCCACGGCACACCCCCTTCCGCTTCCGGTCCGGTTGGCTCTCGTCTCCATCGAACCTCGGGCCCGTCCCGGGCGCAGGGTTCCGAAGGGCCCGGATGCGGTGCCGGGCGGCCCGGTCATGGGGCCGAGTGGCCCCGTGCCCGGGACCGGGCACGGGAACAGGCTGTGCGTGGCAGGTTCGTACGCCCTGACTGGAGGCACGTCATGAACGCTCCCGCCCCGGCCGGCATGCTGCAGGCGCTGCCCGCCGAGCACCGGTCCCGGCTGCTGCGCTTCGCTCGTGAGGTGTCGTTCCCTCAGGGCGCTCGTCTCTTCGAGGAGGGCGGCCGCGCCGACCGCTTCTGGGTCGTCCGTACCGGCGGCGTCGACCTCGAGATGCGTGTGCCGGGGCAGCGCGCCGCCGTCATCGAGACGGTCCGGCACAACGAACTCGTCGGATGGTCCTGGCTGTTCGCCCCGTACGTCTGGCACCTGGGTGCGCGGACGACCAGTCCGGTGCGCGCCTACGAGTTCGACGCCACCACGATCCGCTCGGTGTGCCAGGACGACCCCGCGCTGGGTGCGAGCGTCGCCCGGTGGGTGGGCGGCGTCCTGGTCCACCGGCTGCGCTCGGCCCGCACCCGGCTGCTGGACCTGTACGCCCCCTACGGCAGCGGCAGCCTTCTGTGACCGCGGCCGGGATTCGAAGCACGACAGTCGTCAGGGACGCGCGGTGAGAGGTCCTGGGCGGTGGTGACCGCCCGGGCTCCTTGGCGCGCGCCGTGGAGCCCGGCGGTCGGTGGGTGGATGTGGATCAGAGCCGGTCGAGGATCTTCTCGAGCTTCGCTACCTCGGCGGACTGGGTCTTCACGACGTCGGCGGCGAGCTTCTTGGCCGTGGCGTTGCGGCCGTTCTTCTGCTCGCCCTCCGCCATGGTGATCGCGCCCTCGTGGTGGTCGATCATCATCTCCGCGAACATCCGGTCGAACTCGGTGCCCTTGGCGGCCTGGAGCTTCTTCATGTCACCTTCGGACATCATCCCGGACATCCCGGCCCCGTGGTCCATGCCGCCGGACCCGTGGTCCATGCCCGGCATGCCCTCCTCGGCGGACTCCGGCTTGCCCCAGGCCTTCAGCCAGGACCTCATGGTCCGGATCTCGGGATCCTGGGCCTTCTCGATGTCCGCGACCAGGGCCTTGACCTCCGCGTCGGAGGCCCGGCCGTCCGCGAGCTCGGACATCTCCAGGGCCTGCTCGTGGTGCGGGATCATCATCTGCGCGAACATGACGTCCGCGTCGTTGAACGCGCCGGGCGCCGGGTTGTCGGCCGCCGTCCGGCTGGGGCTGGCGGACGCGGAGCCGGCGCTCCCGTGGTCCATGCCGTCCATGTCGTTTCCGCCGCAGGCGGCGAGGAGCAGTCCGCCCGCCGCGACGGTGCTCACGATCGCCATGCGACGACGAAGGCGGCGGTGCGGGGTGGGGTTGAGGGCAGTCATGTGCGAATACCTCGCTTGATCAGTCGTGTCAGTGAATGTGCGGATACCTGCCTTGCGCACGGGCATGAGGAAGCCCGCGCTGCGGGCCCGGCCTATATCCGCAGCACTGACAACTGAACGAGGAGAGGTCTGGGTGGTGGCGCAAGGGGGCGCACCACGGCCATCGTCCGGGCGAGCAGAGCCGGCAGCCGCTCTCTGCGAAGCGCCGCCGTGCTCAGGAACAACCGGAGCAGCCATCCGGTGAGAACGGCCACGCACACGGACAGCACGTCCATGCCGATCATGGGGCCGCCCGCCGACGGCGCGGTCGACGCCGCAGGCTCGGTCGCGGTATGGGGATCGGCAGTCCGCTGGGCCGTGTCGCCCTGGTGCGTGCCGGCGACGGCATGAGGCGAGCCGCCCGTCACCGGGCCCGACGAGTGCTCAGGATGCCCCATGGTGTGCATGGCTGACACGCCGAACGCGAGCACGGCGACGAGCAGGAGATACCCGAAGGCCCCACCCGCGCTCAGTCGCCTGCCCACACCCAGCATGGCGACATACTACTAAGCCGCTTAATAGATCAGCGGCCCGCCGGGCCCACACGAGCGACGGGCAACCGTCCGGCGACGAGGCGCTGGGGGCCCTGGGCCACCAACGGCCCGTCCTGCGCACGACGGGTGGACTGAGCGCGTTCCGCCTCGGCGATGACGCGCCGTCCCCTGCCCGGCGCCATGTCGAGGGCAGCCAGGACACTCGGCACCGCGATGCTCGGCACGAGGTGCCGGTACAGGAGCGCGGCACGCTTGTCGTGTTCTTCCCGGCTGCCGGTGAAGCGGGCCACGAGGTTGATTCCCGCATAGGCAGCCACGATGACCATGGCGGTCTCGTCGGGATCGACATGCGGCAACAACTCTCCGCCGGTCTTGGCCTGTTGCAGGCTCCGGGCGCTGAGGTCCGCCCAACCGTCGTACGGGCCACTGCGTTTCAGGGCCTGACCGGTGTCCTCCAGCGTGAGGCGGACGCTGGCCCGCACGATCGGGTCGTACGTGAGCCGGTGCGCGAAGACCATCCCGAAGTCGATGGCCTCCTGCAGCCTGGAGGCCTGGGCCGGGAGCGGCGGAACCTCCTCGAGCTGCGCTTCGAGGACGGCGAGAGCCAGGGCCTCCTTGGAGTCGAAGTGGTGGTACAGGGCACCCTTCGTCACCTTCGCCCGGTCCACGATGTCGGTGATCTTGGTCGCCTCGTACCCGTGCTCCTCGAAGACCGAGGCAGCCGCTTCGAGGATGACCCTGCGCGTGCGGATCGCCCTGTCCTGTAAAGCCATGTGACATCTCTCCCCTGGTGGAGGCCCGGCACTCCGACTCGCCGACGACGGCTGAGAGGGGCACACCGGGCGTACATTCAACACCGCGAGGCCGGGGTGGCACGTGCGGGCCGAGCAGGACGGGGAGACCGCCTCCACGCCACGGCCACGGTGGCCGGATCCCGCCGTCACCATGAGACATGCACGGGGACGGTACGGCCCTCCGCGCGCGGCGAGTCGTCAGCGGGCCGTCCGGGTGTGGACGTACTCCACCAGCCGGGTCAGCGCGTCCGGGTTCGTGGACGGCATGACGCCGTGGCCGAGGTTGAAGACGTGGCCCTCCAGGCCCGCCGCCGAGTCCAGCACCTCCCGGGTCTTGGCCTCGACGGCCTCCGCCGGTGCGAAGAGCACGGCCGGGTCGAGGTTGCCCTGGAGCGCCTTGCCGGGGCCGACGCGGCGGGCGGCCTCGTCCAGCGGGACGCGCCAGTCGACACCGACGACGTCGGCGCCCGCCTCGCTCATGAGCGGGAGCAGTTCGCCGGTGCCCACGCCGAAGTGGATGCGCGGGACGCCGTACCCGGCCACGGCGTCGAAGACCTTCGCCGACGCCGGCAGCACCGAACGCCGGTAGTCGGCCGGGGCCAGGGCGCCCGCCCAGGAGTCGAACAGCTGGACCGCGGAGGCACCCGCCTCGATCTGCACCTTCAGGAACGCCGCCGTGATGCCCGCGAGGCGGTCGAGCAGGTCGGCCCAGAGCCGGGGATCGCCGTACATCATCGCCTTGGCGTTCTCGTACGTGCGGGACGGACCGCCCTCGACGAGGTAGCTGGCGAGGGTGAAGGGGGCGCCGGCGAAGCCGATGAGGGGCGTGGCACCGAGTTCCCGGGTGAGCAGGCCGATCGCCTCGGTGACGTAGGAGACGTCCTCGGGGGTCAGATCACGCAGCTGGGCGAGGTCCTCGCGGGTGCGGATCGGCTGCTCGACGACGGGGCCGACACCGGGCTTGATGTCGAGGTCGACGCCGATGGCCTTGAGCGGGACGACGATGTCGCTGAAGTAGATCGCCGCGTCCACGCCGTGCCGGCGCACCGGCTGCAGCGTGATCTCCGTGACCAGGTCCGGCCGCATGCAGGACTCGAGCATCCCGATGCCCTCGCGCACCTTGCGGTACTCCGGCAGTGAGCGCCCGGCCTGCCGCATGAACCACACCGGCGTGTGCGGTACGGGCTCGCGCCGGCAGGCCTTGAGGAAGGCGGAGTCGTACGTGGCGGACGGCTGCTGGGCCCGGGGGGCGTCGTTGGCACTCACGGGCCAAGTTTCGCACGCCCGCGATCGGCGTGATTCAGCCCCTGGAGAGGCGCGGGGTGTCTAGCCCGCGCCCGGGCTCCGGTCCCCGTAATCTTCCCGCATGGCTGCGGCTCAGGGACGAATGTCGGACGGCGCTGGCGGAATGGACGAAGCGAAGGACACCGGGAAAGAACGGCGGGAGGCGGACACCGCCCCGCTGCCCTTCCGGGCCGCCGTCGACGCGCTCAGGACGGCGCGGCTGCGGCCCCAGATCGAGATCGAGCCGACCCCCCCGCCGAAGCGGCTCGCCCCCTACTCGTACGCGCTGGAGGCCGCGGTCGTCGACGGCGACCAGGACCTGGCCGACGGCCGGCTGGTGCTGCTGCACGACCCGGCCGGGCACGACGCCTGGCGGGGCACGTTCCGGCTGGTGACGCTGGTGCGCGCGGAACTGGAGCCGGAGATGGCCGCGGACCCGCTGCTGCCGGAGGTGTGCTGGTCCTGGCTGACCGGCGCGCTGCAGGCGCGCGGCCTGACGTACGGGGAGCCGAGCGGCACGGTCACGCGTGCGAGCTCCCACTACTTCGGCGGACTGTCCGCGCGCCCCGCCGCCTCGCAGATCGAGATCCGGGCGTCGTGGACGCCGCGCGAGGGTCTGGGCGCGGTGCCGGACACGGCCGCGCACCTGGCGTCCTGGTGCGATCTGCTCGCCCAGGTCGCGGGGCTGCCGCCGGCCGGGCCCGGGGACGCGTCGGTGGTGACGCTGCCGCAGCGGCGGGGCCCGCAGTCCCGTTGACCGGCCTCGCCTGATCGACCTTGCACGAGACGGTCAACGCCGACCGGTCGACGATCACACTCAGGTCCCCCCTTTGGCCGAATCACTTTGTCGATACGGCCACTTTCGACCGCGTACCGACGCAGAGCGAAACCGTTCGGCCTTCGAATGGTCGACCGCCTGTCCGAATTGCACGGATTGTTATCACCGATTCGTGATCATTCTCTAAAGGCGGACGCGTTCGGTGCCGAAGACGACTGTGACCTTGAAAAGCACGGTTCGTCCCGGCTTCACCCCCCACGAGCCGGCCCCGTCCCGCACCCAGGAGGCCTGGTGTCCGTTCTCCTCGAGCAGCCCGCAAGCCTGGTCGCCTACCGCCCGAACAAGCCCACCGCCATGGTGGTCGTGGCCGACCCCCGCGTTCGCTCCACCGTCACCCGCCATCTGTGGGCGCTCGGTGTGCGCGACGTCATCGAGGCCTCGTCCGTCGCGGAGGCTCGTCCCCGCATCGGCAACCCCCGAGACATCTGCGTCGCCGACGTCCACCTGCCGGACGGCTCCGGCCTCACCCTGCTGTCGGAGACCCGCGCGGCGGGCTGGCCCAACGGGCTGGCCCTCTCCGCCGCCGACGACATCGGCGCGGTGCGCAACGCGCTCGCCGGCGGTGTGAAGGGCTACGTCGTCACCGGCACCCGCACCAACCTCGGGCTCCCCACCCGGCCGGGCGCCGCCCCCATCGGTGCCGCCGCCGCACGCCTGCACCGTCGCCCCCCGGGTGCTCCGAGCCACCCGGGCGGCTACCGCGAGCTGTCCGGTCGCGAGGTCGAGGTGCTGCGGCTGGTGGCGGAGGGCCAGTCGAACAAGGCGATCGGTGTCTCGATGGGCCTGTCCGCCCTGACGGTCAAGAGCCACCTCGCCCGCATCGCCCGCAAGCTCGGCACGGGCGACCGGGCCGGGATGGTCGCCGTGGCACTGCGGACGGGGATCATCCACTGACCGCTCCCCGACGAACCCCTTGCGATCATTCGTTCACATGAACGGGGCAGGCGTCGATCCCGCTCACGTCTCCCACGGCTCGCCAACCCCTTTCTGCTCCCTACCTGACTGGTTTGCGACCCTCGGGTGCCCGTCGCCGGAACGTTCCGTCGGCGGGCGCTGTCCATGCACGGATACCCTTGACAGGTGACCGACGCCCACGAGACCGCAGCAGACAGCTCACTGCGAACCACCGGAGGCGCCCCTCCGGACGACGGCGGAACTTCTGCTACGGAGGCGCCGACCCCTTTGCTGGAACCGCGTGAGGGCATTCCGCCCGTGATCGCGGACGAGGCCGCCCTGGCCGGCGTCATCGCCGCCTTCGAGGCAGGCACCGGCCCGGTGGCCGTCGACGCCGAGCGGGCGTCGGGTTACCGCTACGGGCAGCGCGCCTACCTGGTGCAGCTGCGCCGCCAGGGAGCCGGGAGCGCGTTGATCGACCCCGTGGCCTGCCCCGACCTGTCGGCCCTGGGCGAGGCCCTGTCCGGCGCCGAGTGGGTGCTGCACGCCGCGAGCCAGGATCTGCCCTGTCTGCGTGAGATAGGCATGGTGCCGACGCGGCTGTTCGACACCGAGCTGGCCGGCCGGCTCGCCGGGTTCCCCCGCGTCGGCCTCGGCGCGATGGTCGAGGGCGTCCTCGGTTTCGTCCTGGAGAAGGGACACTCCGCCGTCGACTGGTCCACCCGTCCGCTGCCCGAGCCCTGGCTGCGGTACGCGGCGCTGGACGTCGAGCTGCTCGTCGACCTGCGCGACGCGCTGGAGAAGGAGCTGGACCGGCAGGGCAAGCTGGAGTGGGCCCGTCAGGAGTTCGACGCGATCGCCTCGGCCCCGCCGCCGGAGCCCCGCAAGGACCCCTGGCGGCGCACCTCCGGGATGCACAAGGTGCGTCGGCGTCGGCAACTCGCCGTCGTGCGGGAGCTGTGGCAGACCCGGGACCGGATCGCGCAGCGGCGGGACGTCTCGCCCGGCAAGGTGCTCGGGGACGCGGCGATCGTGGAGGCGGCACTGGCACTTCCGGCCAACGTGCACGCGCTCGCCGCGCTGAACGGTTTCGGACACCGGATGAGCAAGCGGCAGCTGGAGCAGTGGCAGGCGGCCGTGGACCGGGCGAAGGGACTGAGTGAGGCGCAGTTGCCGCAGCCTGGGCAGCCGGTCGCGGGACCTCCGCCGCCCCGCGCCTGGGCCGACAAGGACCCTGCGGCCGCGGCGCGGTTGTCGGCGGCCCGGGCCGGGGTTTCGGCGCTGGCCGAGCGGCTCAACATGCCGCAGGAGAATCTGATCACGCCGGACACGGTGCGGCGGGTGTGCTGGGAGCCGCCGGCGGTTGTGGACGCGGAGTCCGTCGCGGAGGCGCTGGCCGGTCACGGGGCTCGCCCTTGGCAGGTCGAGCAGGTGACGCCCGTCCTGGTGGAAGCGCTGTCCGCCCAGGCGCCGTAGGGACCTTCCTCGTCGGCGGCTGCGGGTCGCCGGGCTCGTCGCGCGGTTCCCCGCGCCCCTGGGGAGCTGTCCTCACTTGGTCGCTCCCTCGGTGAAGCCGTTGTAGATGAACCGCTGCAGGAGCAGGAAGACGATCAAGGTGGGGACGATGACGAGGACCGCTCCCGCCGAGATGGTCTCCCAGTGGGCGCCGAAGGGGCCCTTGAAGCGGAACAGAGACGTCGAGATCACGCCAAGATCTTCGGAGGGCATGTAGAGGAAGGGGATGTAGAAGTCGTTGTAGACGTTGATCCCCTTCACGATCACGACCGTCGCGATCGCCGGCCTGAGCAACGGCAAGATGATCTTCCAGTAGATGGTGAGGGCATTGGCACCGTCGAGGCGTGCCGACTCGTCCAGTGAGACCGGGATGGATCTCACGAACTGCAGGAAGATGTAGATCGAGACGATGTCCGTGCCCATGTAGAGGGCGATCGGCGCCCAGAGGCTGTCGAACATGCCGAGGCTGTTGACGATCTGGAAGGTGGCCACCTGGGTGGTCACCCCGGGCACCAGCGCGGCGACCAGGAACAGGGCCAGGACCGGTTTCCGGAAGCGGAACCGGAAGCGGTCGACGGCGTACGCCGTCATGGAGCCGATGAGGACCGTGCCGCCGATGGCGACGACCAGGATGACCGCCGTGTTGCCGAAGGCCGGGAGCATCCGGCCGTCCTGGAACGCCGTGACGTAGTTGTGGAAGTTGAGCGGGTCGTCGGGCGGCGTGAGGGCGCCGCTGTCACCGGCCATCTCCCCGGGGGTCTTCAGCGAGGTCAGGAAGACCACCGTGAGCGGCAGGAGCACGACCAGCGTCGCGAGGATCAGGGACAGGTACACGAGGGCACGGGCCACGGCTCTGCGCGTCATACGAGATCCACCTTGTCGTCCGGGACGAGGCGCCGCTGCACCCAGGTCACCGCCAGGATGATCAGCAGCAGTACGACGGCCGCCGCCGAGGCGAGGCCCGTCTTGTTGAACTGGAAGGCCAGCTTCACGGTCTGGATCACGAAGGTCTCGGTGCCGGTCGCGCCTCCGGTCATGACGTACGGGATCTCGAAGACGGACAGGGACCCGGAGACGGAGAGGATCACCGACAGGCTCAGCACGGGCCGGATGCCGGGCGCGATGATGTGCCGGAACTGCTGCCAGCGGTTCGCCCCGTCCAGTTCGGCCGCCTCGTACAGCTCCCCCGGGATGGCCTGGATGGCACCGAGGAAGAGCACGAAGTTCAGGCCCAGGTAGCGCCAGACCGAGACGGCCGCCAGTGAGGTGTTCGCCGACACCGGGGTGCCGAGCCAGGCGCGGTCCGTCTCCACGCCGAGCAGGCCGAGGACGGAGTCGAGGGTGCCGCCGTCCTGGAAGAAGTAGAGGAAGACGAAGCCGATCGCCACTCCGTTGATCAGGTACGGGAAGAACAGCACGCCCTTGAAGAAGTTCCGGAAGCGGACGTTGAAGCTGAGGATCGTGGCGAAGTACAGCGCGGCGGCGATCTGGAAGACCGAGGCCGCCAGGTAGTAGCCGCTGACCCAGAAGACCTCGAACAGGTCGGAGCGGGTGAAGAGTTCGGCGTAGTTCCCGGCGCCCGTGTAACGCAGCTCGGGGCTCACGCCGTCCCAGTCGGTGAAGCTGTACGCGACCATGTTGGCGATCGGCGCGTACGTGAAGACGATCAGCAGCGTGAGCGGGGCGAGCAGGAAGAGCCAGGGGGTGGCCCCGCGCCACCGGCGTGCGGGGCGCGGGGCGGCGGGTGCGGGCGGCCCGGACACCGGCGCACGGGCCGTCTTCTCGGTCGTGTCCGTCATCAGGACCCCAGGGACCGCTGGGTCCCGGTCCACTTCTTCGCGAGGCCGTCCAGGAAGTCGTCCAGGCCGCCCTTGGTGGCGCCGCGGGCGAGGTCGACCAGGTCCTGGCGGTAGTCGGGCTTGTTGATGCCGACCTCGGACTGGTTGTCGATGGTCTTCACCTCGGCGCCCCTGGTGTCGTCGAGGTCGAGGATCCTCACCCCGGCCTCCTCGTACGGCTTCAGAACGTCGGGCAGCGGGGCGGACTTGAGCGGCGACAGCGTCAGGTTGTCCGCCGCGTATCCGGACTTGTCGGTGAACCAGTCGATCCAGGCGCGGGCGGCGGCCTTGTGCTCGGAGTGGATGTTGACGGCCTGGTTGTAGTCGGGCAGCGCCACCGCGCAGAACGTGCCGTTCTTCTGGGCCGGGAAGGGCATGAACCCGATGTCGCCCGGGTTCGCGCCCGCCTGCTTCGCAGCGCCCCGCATCTGGATGACGGCCCAGGAGCCGAGCCACATCGTGGCGATCTCGCCCTTGGCCAGCTTGGGCTTGGACGCCTCCCAGTTGGTGGTCGTCGGGTCCTTCTCGACGAGCCCCTGGCGCACGATGTCGTAAAGCAGCGTGTCGGCTGTGCGCAGGTCGGCGCCCTCGGCCCACGGGTCGCCCTCGGCGAGCTTGGTGGTGGCCTGCTCGTCGCAGCTGACCGAGCCGTTGACCTGCGTCCACTGGGTGAGGGGCCACATGTCCTTGAAGTTGGTGTAGTAAGGGACCGCGTCGGTCCGGGACTTGATCCGCTTGAGGGCGGCGAGGAACTCGGACGGGGTCTTCGGCCACTCGGTGACGCCGGCTTCCCGCCACACCTTCTTGTTGTAGACGAAGCCCGGTACCGCGCCGAGCGGGCTCTGCCCGTAGACCTTGCCCTCGACCGTGGTGTAGTCGGTGAAGCGGTACTTCCTGCTCCGCTCGGCCTGACTGCCCAGGGAGGCGAAGAACCTGGGGTAGTCCTTCTTCTCGATCACCCCGGGGATCATGAGGACGTCGCCGTAGTTCTCCGTGTTCATCCGGATCTTGACTTCGCCCTCGTAGTCGGTGATGCCGTCGAACTCGACTCTCACCTTCGGGTAGGTCTCGTTGAACTCGGCGGCGTACTTCTTCATCGTCCCGTCCTGCACCAGGTCGGTCCGGTGGGTGAGGACGGTGATGGTGCCGGTGACCTCGGCGGGGTCGTCGGGCGCCTCGGCATCGGCGCCCTTCGAGGTGCCCGCGGTGCCGGTGCAGCCGGAGGCCAGCAGGGCGGAGCCCACGGCGAGGGCGAGGACGGTACGGCAGTTCATGTGCATCAGCTCCGTTCGCGGAGAGGAACTCGGGACGGAAGAGCACGTGCGGTATGGCTGGTTCGGCACTCTGACAGCGCTTTCTCAACCGGTAAAGTCCCATTCCCGCCAAGGCTGCGAAACCTGTACACGACTCTTCACTGGACCGGTCAAGGGAGTGCGCATGCTGGAGGCCACACCGCTCGGCGAGGGATGGATCCTGCGGCACGAACCGGACGCGCTGCCGGCGTCCGTGCCGGGCTGCGTACACACCGACCTGATGGCGGCCGGGATGATCCCGGACCCCTTCCTGGGCCGGAACGAGGCCGAGGTCGCCTGGGTGGGGCGCCGGGACTGGACGTACGAGCGGGAACTCACGGCACCGTCCGGGCAGGAGCGGACCGATCTGGTCTTCGACGGGCTCGACACCGTCGCGGAGGTCTCCCTGGACGGGCGGCTGCTGGGCACCGTGCGGAACATGCACCGCTCGTACCGGTTCGATGTGACGGGCCTGTCCGGGCTGCTGTCGGTGCGGTTCGTCTCGGCGTACGCCGAGGCCGAGGCTGTGCGGGAGCGGCTGGGTGAGCGGCCCGCGGCCTACGCCGAGCCCTACCAGTACCTGCGCAAGATGGCCTGCTCGTTCGGCTGGGACTGGGGGCCGACCCTGGTGACGGCGGGGATCTGGCGGCCGGTGCGCCTGGAGCACTGGTCGACGGCCCGGATCGCCCGGGTGCGTCCGCTGGTCACCGTCGAGGAAGGCGCGGGCGTCGTCGAACTGGCCGTCGACATCGAAAGGACCCGGGTCGATGCGCCGCTCACCGTGGAGGGGACGGTGGGCGGCCACCGGATCCGCGCGGAGCTGGACGGCGCGCACGGGGTGGTGCGGCTCCGCATCCCGGACGCGCGCTTGTGGTGGCCGCGCGGATACGGCGAACAGCCGTTGTACGACGTGGAGGTGCGGCTGCTGGACGGTGCGGACGCGCTGGACGTGTGGCGGCGCCGGATCGGCTTCCGCAGCGTGGAGCTGGACCGGCGGCCGGACGCGCACGGCACCGGCTTCACCCTGGTCGTCAACGGCGAGCGGCTGTTCGCGCGGGGCGTCAACTGGATCCCCGACGACGTCTTCCCCTCCCGGATCACCCGTGAGCGCTACCGGCGGCGGCTGGAGCAGGCCGCCGGGGCGGGCGTGGACCTGGTGCGGGTCTGGGGCGGCGGGATCTACGAGAGCGAGGACTTCTACGACGCCTGCGACGAACTCGGGCTGCTGGTCTGGCAGGACTTCCCGTTCGCCTGCGCGGCCTACCCGGAGGAGCAGCCGCTGCGCGGTGAGGTGGAGGCCGAGGCGCGGGAGAACGTGGTACGGCTGATGCCGCATCCGTCGCTGGTGCTGTGGAACGGCAACAACGAGAACTTGTGGGGCTTCCGGGACTGGGAGTGGGAGGCGCGGCTGACCGGGGACTCCTGGGGCGAGGGCTACTACCTCGGTGTACTGCCCCGTGTGGTGGCCGAGTTGGACCCGACCCGGCCGTACACGGCGGGCAGCCCTTGGTCGGGGTCCTGGCGGCACCATCCCAACGACCCGGCGCACGGCACGCACCACTCGTGGGAGGTGTGGAACCGGCAGGACTACGCCGGCTACCGGCTGAGCGTGCCGCGGTTCGTCGCCGAGTTCGGCTGGCAGGCGCCGCCCGCGTACGCCACACTCAGGCGCGCGCTGCCCGGCGAGCAGCTCGCCCCGGACTCGCCCGGCATGCTGCACCACCAGAAGGCGGACGACGGCAACGGCAAGCTGGAACGGGGGCTGGAGCGGCACTTCGCCGTGCCGGACGGGGACTTCGACCGCTGGCACTACCTCACGCAGCTCAACCAGGCGCGGGCGGTCGCGGCCGGGGTCGAGCACTGGCGCGCGCACTGGCCGGTGTGCGCGGGCACGGTCGTCTGGCAGCTCAACGACTGCTGGCCGGTGACCTCCTGGGCGGCGATCGACGGGGACGGCCGCGAGAAGCCGCTGTACCACGAGCTGAAAAGGCTGTACGCGGACCGGTTGCTGACGCTCCGGGCGCGGGACGGCGGGCTGGTGCTGGCCGCGGTCAACCAGGGCGCTGAGGAGTGGCGGGAGACGCTGACCCTGCGGCGGATGTCCGTGGAAGGCGAGGTGCTGGGGCAGGCCGCCGTGGATGTGCGGGCCGGGGGGCGGAGCGTCGCCCGGGTCGACGTCCCCCGGGAGCTGACGCCGGTCGGGGCGAAGGAGTTCCTCGTGGCGGATGCCGGCGCGGGAGCCGGCACGGGTGTCCGGGCGGGCACGGGCGCCGGCACAGGCCCAGGAGACAGGGCGGGCGGGGATGCCGGCGCCGCCGGGGACGCGGGCGCGGGCACCGGCGGGCTGAGGGCGCTGTACTTCCCGGCGCCCGACCGGGACATCCCCTACCCCGAGCCACGGTTCGACGTCGCTCTCGCGCCCGGCGGTGTCACCGTGACCGCCCGCACCCTGGTGCGGGACCTGCTGCTCCAGGCCGACCGGCTGGATCCGGGGGCGCGGGCCGACCGGGGGCTGGTGACGCTGCTGCCGGGCGAAGAGGTGACCTTCGGCGTGCGCGGCTGGAAGACTCCGGACGTGGAGCGTGCCCGTTCGGCCCTGTACTGCGTGGAGCCCACCCGATGACGGCGACGCCGCCCGCGCGCGTCACGATCAGGGACGTCGCCGCGCGCGCCGGCGTGTCCAAGGGTGCCGTGTCGCTCGCCTTCAACCACAAGCCCGGGTTGTCGGAGGCGACCCGGGACCGGATCTTCCGGGCGGCACGGGAGCTGGGCTGGGCGCCGAACCTCACGGCGCGGACGCTGGCCGGTTCGCGCGTGGACGTGATGGGGCTCGCGGTGTGCCGGCCGGCCCGGGCCCTCGGCCTGGAGCCCTGGTACATGGAGTTCGTCTCGGGCGTCGAGAGCGTCCTGGCCGGGCACTCCTGCTCGCTGCTGCTGAGACTCGTACGGGACATGGACGAGGAGGTGGAGGTCCAGGAGGCGTGGTGGCGGGGACGGCAGGTCGGCGGGTCGATCCTGGTCGACTTCCGGGCCGACGACCCCCGGGCGGCACTGGTCGAGCGGCTCGGGCTGCCGGTGGTCGCCGTGGGCCATCCCGCGCTGACCGGGGGCCTGACCTCCGTGTGGACCGACGACGCCACGGCCGTGACGGAGGCGGTGCGGTATCTGGCCGCGCTCGGGCACCGGAGGATCGCCCGGGTCGGCGGGGCGGCGGACCTCGGGCACACGGCGATCCGGACGTCGGCGTTCGAGGAGGCTGCGGGGGCGCTGGCGCTCGCCGGGGCGTGGCAGGTGGCGACGGACTTCTCGGGGGACGCGGGAGCGCGGGCGACGCGGTCGCTGCTGACGGCGGCCGCGCCGGACCGTCCGACGGCGATCGTGTACGACAACGACATCATGGCCGTGGCCGGGCTGTCGGTGGCGGCCGAGATGGGGCTTCGGGTGCCGGAAGACGTGTCGCTGCTGGCCTGGGACGACTCCCAGCTCTGCCGGCTCACGCACCCGACCCTGTCCGCGATGAGCCATGACGTGCACGGGTTCGGGGCGGAAGTGGCCCGGACGTTGTTCTCGGTGGTCACGGGGGGTGAGGGCGTGTCGCACCCCGTTCCCACTCCGGTGCTGACGCCCCGGCGGTCCACGGCCCCGCCGAAGATGTGACCTTCACCGCTCGCCATGTCAGGACTGGGCAGCTACGTTACTGATAAGTAGCATGGGATGAGCAAGCGCTCAGCGTCCTGGACCCTGGAGGAGAGCCATCGTGCCTCGTACCGTCAGGGACGTCGTCTTCGTCGACGGCGTCCGCACCCCGTTCGGCAAGGCGGGCCCGAAGGGCATCTACCACGAGACCCGTGCCGACGACCTCGTCGTGAAGGCGATCCGGGAGCTGCTGCGCCGCAACCCCGGTCTCGACCCGAAGAAGATCGACGAGGTCGCCATCGCCGCGACCACGCAGATCGGTGACCAGGGCCTGACCATCGGCCGCACGGCGGGCATCCTCGCCGGGCTGCCGCAGTCCGTGCCCGGTTACTCCATCGACCGCATGTGCGCCGGCGCCCTGACCGCCGTCACCACGGTGGCCGGCTCCGTCGCCTTCGGCGCGTACGACGTCGCCATCGCCGGCGGCGTCGAGCACATGGGCCGCCACCCCATGGGCGAGGGCGTCGACCCGAACCCCCGGTTCGTCTCCGAGAAGCTGGTCGACGAGTCCGCCCTGTTCATGGGCATGACCGCCGAGAACCTGCACGACCGCTACCCGCAGATCACCAAGCTGCGCGCCGACGAGTACGCCGTGCGCTCGCAGGAGAAGGCCGCCAAGGCGTACGCCAACGGCAAGATCCAGGCCGACCTGGTGCCGATCTCGGTCCGCCGCACCAACGCCGAGGCCGGCGAGACGGGCTGGGGCCTGGTCACCGCCGACGAGCCGATGCGCCCGGGCACGACCCTGGAGAACCTCCAGGGCCTGAAGACCCCGTTCCGCGTCCACGGCCGGGTCACCGCCGGTAACGCGGCCGGTCTGAACGACGGCGCCACCGCCTCGGTCATCGCCTCCGAGGACTTCGCCCGGGAGAACGACCTCCCGGTGAAGATGCGCCTGGTCTCCTACTCCTTCGCGGGCGTGGAGCCGGAGGTCATGGGCTACGGCCCGATCCCGGCGACGGAGAAGGCGCTGGCCCAGGCCGGCCTGTCGATCTCCGACATCGGCCTGTTCGAGATCAACGAGGCCTTCGCCGTCCAGGTGCTGGCCTTCCTCGACCACTACGGCATCGCCGACGACGACGAGCGCGTCAACCAGTACGGCGGCGCCATCGCCTTCGGCCACCCGCTGGCCTCCTCCGGCGTCCGCCTGATGACGCAGCTGGCCCGCCAGTTCGAGGAGCAGCCGCACGTCCGCTACGGCCTGACCACCATGTGCGTCGGCTTCGGCATGGGCGCGACGGTCATCTGGGAGAACCCGCACTTCGAGGGGGACAAGTGAGCACCACCGCCGAGCTTCTGAAGCAGGCTTCCGAACTGTTCCCGGACGAGGTCGTCACGAGTGCGCACGTACGCCACTTCGACCTCCCGCTCGGGGCCGGCCGCTTCGCCCTGATCACCCTGGACAACGGCCTGGACCACACCAAGCCGACCACCTTCGGACCGGCCTCGCTGGCGAACCTGAACACCGCCATCGACCAGGTCGAGAAGGAGGCGGCGGACGGCGAGATCGTCGGTGCCGGTATCACCGGCAAGCCGTTCATCTTCGCGGTCGGCGCCGACCTCAAGGGCGTGGAGATCCTCAAGGAGCACGAGCACGCGCTCGCCATCGGCAAGGGCGGCCACGAGGTCTTCAAGCGGCTGTCCAAGCTGGCCGTGCCGACCTTCGCCTACTACAACGGCGCCGCGATGGGCGGCGGTGTCGAGGTCGGCCTGCACTGCACCTACCGCACCGTCTCCGCGGCCATCCCGGCGTTCTCGCTGCCCGAGGTGTTCCTCGGCCTGGTCCCGGGCTGGGGCGGCTGCACGCTGCTGCCGAACCTGATCGGCCCCGAGAAGGCCGTCTCGGTGATCATCGAGAACAGCCTCAACCAGAACAAGCAGCTCAAGGGCAAGCAGGTCTTCGAGCTCGGGATCGCCGACGCGATCTTCGAGGGCGCGGACTTCCTGGAGCAGTCGCTGATCTGGACCGCGTCCGTCCTCAAGGGCGAGATCGAGATCGAGCGCCCGGTGATCGACCGCGGCGAGGCCTGGGACCAGGCCGTCGCCAAGGGCCGCTTCATCGCCGACTCCAAGGTGCACGGCGCGGCCCCCGCCGCCTACCGCGCCCTGGACATCATCGCCGCCGCCAAGAACGGCGACCTGCAGCAGGGCTACGACGCCGAGGACAAGGCGCTCGCCGACCTCATCATGGGCGGCGAACTGCGCGCCGGCATCTACGCCTTCAACCTGGTGCAGAAGCGCGGCAAGCGCCCCGCCGGCGCCCCGGACAAGAACCTGGCCCGCCCGGTCACCAAGGTCGGTGTCGTCGGCGCCGGTCTGATGGCCAGCCAGCTCGCGCTGCTGTTCCTGCGCCGCCTGGAGGTGCCGGTCGTGCTGACCGACATCGACCAGGAGCGCGTCGACAAGGGCGTGGGCTACGTCCACGCCGAGATCGACAAGCTGCTCGGCAAGGGCCGCATCAACCAGGACAAGGCCAACCGGCTCAAGGCGCTGGTCTCCGGCGTCCTGGACAAGGCCGAGGGCTTCGCGGACGCCGACTTCGTCATCGAAGCGGTCTTCGAGGAGATGGGCGTCAAGCAGAAGGTGTTCGCGGAGGTCGAGGCGGTCGCCCCGGCGCACGCGATCCTCGCCACCAACACCTCCTCGCTGTCGGTGTCGGAGATGGCCTCGAAGCTGCAGCACCCCGAGCGGGTCGTCGGCTTCCACTTCTTCAACCCGGTCGCGGTCCTGCCGCTGCTGGAGATCGTCCGCGGTGAGAAGACCGACGACGCCTCCCTCGCCACGGCGTTCGGCGTCGCCAAGAAGCTGAAGAAGACCGCGGTCCTCACCAAGGACGCCCCGGCGTTCGTCGTGAACCGCATCCTGACCCGCTTCATGGGCGAGATCCAGAACGTCATCGACGAGGGCACCCCCGTCGAGGTCGCCGAGAAGGCGATCGAGCCGCTCGGTCTGCCGATGTCGCCGCTGGTCCTGCTGGAGCTGGTCGGCCCGGCGATCGGCCTGCACGTCTCCGAGACGCTCAACAAGGCGTTCCCGGACCGCTTCACCGTCTCCCCGAACCTCAAGGCGGTCGTCGAGGCGGGCAAGCGCGGCTTCTACGTCTACGACAGCGGCAAGCCCGAGCTCGACCCCGAGGTCGCCGCGCTGCTGAAGCAGGGCGACACCGTCCTGACGGAGGAGCAGGTCCGCACCCGCGTGCTCGACGCGGTGGCGCAGGAGATCGGCATCATGCTCGACGAGGGCGTCGTCGCCGAGGCGCAGGACATCGACCTCTGCCTCATCACGGGCGCCGGCTGGCCGTTCCACCTGGGCGGTATCACGCCGTACCTGGACCGCGAGGGCGTCTCCGAGCGCGTCAACGGCAAGAGGTTCCTGGCTCCGGGCGTGGCGTCGGTTCCGGCGTAACCGCCTGGCGGGATGAGTGAGGAGGGCCTCCGCGGCGTGCGGAGGCCCTCCTCTCATGTGTCGCTCTCCCCGGTGGCCGCGAGCCGCGCTCGCAGCTCGGCGTTCTCCGCCTCCAGGACGGCGATGCGCTTGCGGGCGAAGTACAGCTCCATGACCGCGTCCTGGAACTCGGCGACGAGCTGCTCGGGGGTCAGTTCCATCGGATCCCGCCCCTATGCCTGGGCCAGCAGGGTGACCTTGCCGTTGCCGCCCTTCCAGTACAGGGCACCGCCCCGGGCGAAGAGGGAGCCGCCGCCCGCCTCCTTGGCCGGCTCGGCGGCGTCGTCCAGGCGCGCCGCGCCGTCGAGCCGTGCCGTGCCCTCGACGAGCAGGGCGGGGGCCTCGGACCGCTGCACCACGTGCAGCTGGCCTCCGGGAGTGGCCCCGACTCCGATGCCGATGCCGGTGCGCCCGCTGCCCTTGACGACGAAGTCCTCCACGCCGGGGTTGTTGCGCAGCACGATCAGCGCGCCCTTGGTCGGCGCGTCGGTCGCGGTGACGAAGATGCCCTGGGCTGCGGTCCCCTCTTTCCTGAGGTTGATGGAGAGCCCGGAGGCGCCGTGGTCCGAACCGTCGGCATAGCCGTTGTGGGTGATCTTCAAGGTGCCGCGCTGCGCCCGCTCGGCGCCGCTGATGTACACGGCCGAGGACTCCGGGTTCACCGACGTCACGTTCAGCGCGGCCTTGTCGCCGGACGTGGCCGCGTAGTTGATCTTGACGACGTACTCGGTCGGCGACGCGCCGTAGAACGCCGCCGGGGCTGCGTACTGGGTGTACTCGTCGTCGACCGCAGCCGCCTCCGAGCCGGTGGCGACGGTCACCGCGCCCGCGGTGAAGGCCCCGAGGAACAGTCTTCGTCCCACTGTCATGTGAACTCCGGTTCTCTTGAGGTGCGGTTCAGGAAGCCGGCACCCGAGCGGGCCGCCAGGAAGCGGCCAGGCCCGTTCCCGAGGGCCTCCCGGCCGGCGCGACGGAGCCGCCTTCCCCGAACGCAAGTACGGGAGACCGGGCCGGGCCATCATAAGGTGATCATTCCGTGAACATCGCGGAGTTATCGTGCTCGGCTCCGCTCAATGGCGGGTGAGACGTGCCGAGTTGCGTTCAGGCCGTATCTCCACCAGCGGTGGGAGGAGGGGTGCAGCATCCGCAATGGAAGGTCGGCAGCGTCAGACGGACGGGCACTTCTCATGCCACCTTGATGACGACCTTGCCCGAGGTGTGACCGTTCTCGACGGTGGCGAGGGCGGCCGGGGCGTCGGAGAGCGGATGGACCGCGGTGATCACGGGTGCGAGGAGTCCGTCGAGGGCCAGCCGGGCCGACCGTTCCAGGTTCTCGCGGTCGACGCGACGCTCGACGAAACGCCCGCCGAGATCGGGCACAGACATATCACCCACGGCGATGACGTTGCGGGGATCCTGGGCCAGCGGAGCGACCGTCCGCAGCGAGGTGCCTCCGGCCAGGTCGACGATCCCGTCGAAGCCGTCCGGAACCAGCTCGCGTGCCGCGGCGGCGACGTCCTCGGCGGTGTAGTCGATGAACCGCACCCCGATGGCCTCGGCGTGCTCGCGTTTGGCGGTACTCCCGGTGCCGACCACACGCAGCTCGCGCCCGACAGCCAGCCGGGCGACGGCGAGGCCGACCCCGCCCCCGACTCCGTTGACCAGGACCGTGGCACCGGCCGGGAGGCTGAGCTGGTCGAGCACGTCCACCGCGGTCGTCCCGGCTACTGGCAGCGTTGCCGCCACGGTCGCGGACAGACCCTCCGGGATGCGCGCGGTGTTCGGCGCGGACAGCACCGTCGTCTCGGCGTAGGTGCCGCCACCGGTGAGTGCGAAGCCGAAGACCGCGTCACCCACCTCGAGCCCGTTGACGTCCTCGCCCCGGGCGAGGACGGTTCCGGCTGCCTCCATGCCCAGCACGCGGGGAAACGGACGCCCGCCGTCGAGCCCCTCGACCAGACCCGAGCGCAGAAGGTGGTCGAGGGGATTCACGCCGGCGACGTCGACCCGGATCAGCACCTCACCGCGACCGGGGACAGTGTCGGGACGATCGAAGAACTCCTGCACCTCGGGCCCGCCATACCTGCCGAAACCCCACGCCTGCCCCATCTTCCGCCGCCTCCCGTGTGACCGCCCCGGTGATTCCGGGCGTTGTCGCCATCCTCACCTCTGACATTGATGTGAGGGGCAACCGACTGAGACGCAGATCACAGCATCAGGTCGACTGCGCCACCGGTTCCGGGGCTGTGGACAGCTCCGCCCGGTGCCGGCTGTTGGCCCTGATCAGCACGTCGAGTGCATCCCGGGTCTCGATCAGGTGCGCGATGTCGGCGTCGATCCGGTCGCGCTCGCGCATCATCGCCGTGAACGTCTCCTCGGCGACACCCAGGTCACCCGGGACGTCCACACACGGCAGCACAGTCGCGATCACCCTGCTGGACATACCCGCGTCGAGCAGCTGTCGGATGAGTGACACGCGCTGGACCGCAGCATCGGAATAGTGACGCTGCCCCGCGTCGGAGCGTGAGCTGGTCAGCAGGCCCTGCTCTTCGTAGTACCGCAGCGAGCGCGGACTCACGCCCGTGCGCTTGGACAACTCGCCTATCCGCATCCGTGAGAGCCTACGCCCGCGTGCTCCAATTCAGACCGCCGTCGAGTCATGGACGCTCGCGGCAGCACTCGTCGATCACCGAATCGTGCGCAGGCCGTCGAGGATGACGTTCATCAGAGGCCGTGCGGTTGATTCCCATTTCTCCCGGTCCAGTCGGCCAAGGTAGGCGATGAGCAGGAGGACCCCGTGGGCGTCCACGTCCGTGCGGATGGAACCGGCCGTTTTCCCGGCGTCCAGCAGGTGAGCGAGGGCGCCTTCGATGGGGTTCTGGCTGTGGGTGACGAGGTCCTGCCACGCCGCCGGTTCGAGCGCCGCCAGGACGCCGCGCTTGATCTCGGCGTAGTCGATCACTCGGTCGAGCCAGTGACGCAAGGCTTCCACGGGCTCGTGTTCCGCCGGCAGAGCGGAGGCTGCGGTCACGAGTTCTTCGACGTCGCGCCGGTAGACCTCGGCGAGGAGCGCTTCGCGGTGGCCTTCGCAGTCGAGCAGCCCGACGACGTCGAGATCGGCGAGATCAACGTCCGCCCCACCGCCCAGGCATGACGCTTGCCGTCACCGGTCACGTGAGATTTCCACGGCTCGCATTCAGAGCTCCCGCCACGCGGTGAGCGCCAGTCCCGGTTCGTCCTTGCGTCGCGCGAGCAGGAGCTTCCCGGTGGACGGGGAAAGACTGGCGGCGACGACCTCGTCGTGCTCGTCGAGCGCCAACGCCACCATGGCGTCGGCGGGCAACCGGGGCCCGGACTCGGTCCACCAGGCACCGGCCGGCTCCCGCTCGGTCGGATAGGCGGCGAAGGCGACCCGGCCGCTCGCCGACCGCTGGGCGAGCACGGTGCAGTCGTGCCCCTCGATGTCACAGCGCACGGCGGACACCGGCCCCGGCCCGGCGGCAGCGAGGAGCGTCACCGGCTTCTCGCCCGGTCGCCAGGCGCACAGGTCCCCGGAGAGGTCGGTGAAGAAGAGGGTGGTGTGCCCGGCGGACGTGGCGAGCGCACGCAGGGTCCCAGGACGGACGGCCGCATCCACCCCCTCGCTCCGCACCGGCGCCTTCCCGTCCCCCTCCTGCCGCCAGTGCAGGATCCCTCCGGGCCCGCAGGCGTACACCTCGACCAGCCCCGACTCCCCCGTCACGGCGGCCAGCTCTCCCTCGACGTCCCGCCCTCCGAGGTTCTGCCAGGCTCCCCAGCCGCCCTTCACCTTCTGGTTCCGCAGACTCACCCCGCCGTCCTTGTTCCGCACGAAGACATAGGCACGCCCCGCGCCGTCGACGGTGACGGCCGGCGGGCCCGTCCGGTCGCCCTTCTTGTCGGGGTGCCCGATCGGGACCCAGTCCAGGGGCGCGAGCCGGGGCCGGAAGTGGGTGGAGTGCACAAGGCCCGACTCACCCGGCACGGTGGGCCGCCAGGCGGCCAGGTGAGCGTATCCGTCGGCGCCCTGACCGACCGCCGGGCCCGGGTGCAGTTTCTGGCCGCCGCCGACGGTCCGGGGAGTGTCGTCCCAAGGACCGGCGGGACCGCGCTCCGCACGGCACAGGACGGCGTCGCCGGAGGGCAGGTAGACGGTGAGGCGGCCGTCGCGGCCGCGGATGAGCCAGTCGCCGTTCACCGGTTCACCTTACGTGGGCAGGGCCGGTGGGCGTCGTGCGACCCTGGCCGGATGAACAACAACGCTGCCCTGCTCGTGGTCGTCGACGGCGCGAATGTCGTCGGATCGGTGCCGGACGGCTGGTGGCGGGACCGGCGGGGGGCGGCGGAGCGGCTGCGGGACCGGTTGGCGTCTGTGGGGGTTCCGGGTACGGCCGGGCCGGTGGAGATCGTTCTCGTGGTGGAGGGGGCGGCGCGGGGTGTGGAGTCCGTGGCGGGGGTGCGGGTGGAGTCGGCGCCGGGCAGTGGGGACGATCACATCGTGGAGGTCGTGGCCTCGGCCGGCGAGCGTTCCGTGCTGGTGGTGACGGCGGATCGGGAGTTGCGGAGGCGGGTTGCGGAGCTGGGGGCGGAGGTGGCGGGGCCGCGTACGGTTCGGCCGTAGGGCGGGCTTCTGCGCGACCTGGTGCCGGAGGGTGCTCGGCATCGGTGCTGGGGACGGGGCGTTGCGCGGCCCGGCGTCGCGGGGTGCCGCTGCGGCCACCCTCCCCCAAGCTCTCGGCTTCGCTCGAGCAGGGCCCCCATCGCCCCAGCGGCACGACTGCCCGCAGCGGCGGCGCCCGGTTCCAGGTACCCGGTGGGGGTGCTGGGTGCGGAGCCCGGCGTTGCGAGGTGCTGGGCGTGGGTGCTGGGGGCGGGGCGTTGCGCAACTCGGCGCGACGAGGTGCCGCTGCGCCCACCCGTGCCGCCCAAGCGGCACGACTGCCCGCAGCTAGGGCGGCCACGACTGCCCGCAGTTGGGACGGCCACGACGCGCCCGCAGCCGCGTACGCACGGAAGGGGACGTGTCGGGGGGTGTCCGCCCGCAGCGGTTGGCGCGTCAACGGACAGTCACTCGGCATCCGACTCCATCGCGCCGTTCCGAGGACGGACACCCCCCGGCACGGCCCCGACCCCCCACCCACCCACCGCGGGACGCCTACGGCGCGGCCGGCCGCTCCTCCCCCGCCTCGCGGCGCGCGAGGCGGCTGTGCGTACGCCCGTACAGGAAGTACACGGCGAAGCCCGCGACCATCCAGATACCGAACCGCACCCACGTCTCGGCCGGCAGGTTGATCATGAGCCACAGCGAGGCGCACACCGACAGGATCGGGATCACCGGCACCCAGGGAGTGCGGAACGCCCGGTGCAGGTCAGGGCGGGTCCTGCGGAGGATGATCACCCCGATGGCGACGACCACGAAGGCGAACAGCGTCCCGATGTTCACCAGGGCGGCCAGCTCGGTCAGCGGCGTGAAGCCGGCCAGGACCGCGATGATGACACCGAGCAGGATCGTCGGCCGGTGCGGCGTCTTGAACCGCGGGTGCACGTGCGAGAAGAACCGCGGCAGCAGCCCGTCACGGCTCATCGCGAAGAACACCCGGGTCTGCCCGAGCAACAGGATCATGCACACCGTGGTCAAGCCAACCGCGGCGCCGAAGCTGATGAAGCCCGCGTACCACGGATGCCCGGTCGCCTTGAACGCATCCGCCAACGGCGCGTCCACGGACAGCTTGCTGTAGTGCTGCATGCCGGTGACGACGATCGACACGAGCACGTACAGCGTGGTGCAGATCAGCAGCGACCCCAGGATGCCCCGCGGCATGTCCCGCTGCGGGTTCCTCGTCTCCTCCGCCGCCGTGGCCACGACGTCGAAGCCGATGAAGGCGAAGAACACCACCGACGCCGCGGTGAAGATGCCCATCACGCCGAAGTTGGAGGGAGCCCAGCCGAACATCAGCTGGATGAGCGGGGCGTCGAGACTGCTCCCGGCCTCCACGGGCTGCGCCTTCGGGATGAACGGGTCGTAGTTGTCGCCGTTGATGAGGAACGCCCCCGCGATGATCACGACGAGGACGACCGTCACCTTGATGGCGACGACGAGCGACGTGATCCGCGCCGACAGCTTCATGCCGAGCACCAGGATGCCGGTGAGGACGAGGACGAGCGCGGCGGCGAGGATGTCGAAGCCGAAGCCGGAGGCGCCCTCCCGGCTGCCGAGGGCCGCGGGCATCGCCCAGCCCGCGTTGTCCATGAGCGACTGGATGTAGCCCGACCAGCCGACGGCCACCACCGCCGTCCCGAGTGCGAACTCGAGGACCAGGTCCCAGCCGATGATCCAGGCGGGTAGTTCACCCAGAGAGGCGTACGAGAACGTGTAGGCGGACCCGGCGACCGGGACGGTGGACGCGAATTCCGCGTAACAGAGCGCGGCCAGCGCACAGGCGACGCCGGCGGCGACGAACGCCAGGGCCACCGCCGGCCCGGCGTTGTCCTTCGCGACGGTGCCGGTGAGAACGAAGATGCCGGTGCCGATGATCACGCCGACGCCGAAGACCGTCAGATCCAGCGCGGACAAGGACTTCTTGAGCGCGTGCTCTGGTTCCTCGGTGTCGAGGATGGACTGCTCGACCTTCTTCGTCCGGAAGAGGGTGCTGCTCACGGGGTACCTCCCACGCTTGTCGTCCTCGACATGATCGAGAGGGGGCATCATGCGTATGCCCCGGCGGGGATGCATTCACGCCAATGGGCCGGTTTCCCACCCTCTAACGGTGGAGAAGCCGGCCCATTCAGCGCTGTCGGTCCCAGGTGTCAGTCGCGCGCGGGCTCCACGGACTCCACAGCGTCCGCGGCACCCCGCTCGTACCGCCCGTCCAGCTTGGCGACCAGCCCGGTCACCTGACGGGCGATGTCCGGCGCGGTGAGGCCGATCTCGGCGAGGACCTCGGCGCGGGAGGCGTGGTCGAGGAAGCGCGGCGGGATGCCGAAGTCGCGCAGCGGCACATCGACGCCGCCGTCGCGCAGCGCCTGCGCGATCGCCGAGCCCACGCCACCGACCCGGCTGTTGTCCTCGACGGTGACGACCACGCGGTGCCGCTCGGCGAGCGGGGCCATGGCCTCGTCGACGGGCTTGACCCAGCGCGGGTCGACGACGGTGGTGGAGATGCCCTGCTTGTCGAGCAGCCCGGCGATCTCCAGGCACATCGGCGCCAGAGCGCCGACGGAGACCAGCAGCACGTCCGGCCGGTCGGTGCCTGGCTCGCGCAGCACGTCCATGCCGCCGACGCGGCCCACGGCGGGTACGGCCGGTCCGACAGCGCCCTTGGAGAAGCGGACCACGGTCGGCGCGTCGTCGACCGCGACGGCCTCGCGCAGCTGCGCGCGGACCTGGTCGGCGTCACGCGGCGCGGCCAGCCGCAGCCCGGGGACGACCTGGAGGATCGACATGTCCCACATGCCGTTGTGGGAGGCACCGTCGGTGCCGGTGACACCGGCCCGGTCGAGGACGAAGGTGACACCGCACTTGTGCAGGGCCACGTCCATCAGCACCTGGTCGAAGGCGCGGTTGAGGAAGGTGGCGTACACCGCGAACACCGGATGCGCCCCGCCCGTCGCCAGGCCGGCCGCGGACACGGCGCCGTGCTGCTCGGCGATGCCGACGTCGTAGACCCGCTCGGGGAAGCGCTTGGCGAACTTGTCGAGGCCCACCGGCTGCAGCATGGCGGCGGTGATGGCGACGATGTCCTCGCGCTCCTCACCGAGCTTGACCATCTCCTCGCCGAACACGGACGTCCAGTCCGCGCCGGAGGAGGCGATCGGCAGGCCGGTGTCGGGGTGGATCTTGCCCACGGCGTGGAAACGGTCGGCCTCGTCCTGGAGGGCGGGCTGGTAACCGCGGCCCTTCTCGGTGAGGCAGTGCACGATGACCGGCCCGCCGAACCGCTTGGCACGCGCGAGCGCGGACTCCAGGGCCTCGAGGTCGTGCCCGTCGATCGGGCCGACGTACTTCAGTCCGAGGTCCTCGAACATGCCCTGCGGGGCGATGAAGTCCTTCAGCCCCTTCTTGGCGCCGTGCAGGGTGTCGTAGAGCGCCTGGCCGACGACCGGGGTGCGCTCCAGGACCTCCTTGGTGCGGGCGAGGAACCGCTCGTAGCCGTCCGTGGTGCGCAGCGTCGCCAGGTGGTTGGCGAGGCCGCCGATGGTCGGCGCGTAGGACCGCTCGTTGTCGTTGACGACGATGACGAGCGGGCGGTCCTTGGCGTCGGCGATGTTGTTGAGCGCCTCCCAGGCCATGCCGCCGGTCAGCGCCCCGTCACCGATGACGGCCACGACGTGGCTGTCGCGCTTCATCAGCTGGTTGGCCTTGGCGATGCCGTCGGCCCAGCCGAGGACGGTCGAGGCATGCGAGTTCTCGATGATGTCGTGCTCGGACTCGGCCTGCGAGGGGTAGCCGGACAGGCCGCCCTTCATCTTCAGCTTGGAGAAGTCCTGACGGCCGGTGAGCAGCTTGTGCACGTAGGACTGATGGCCGGTGTCCCAGAGGACCTTGTCCTTGGGCGAGTCGAAAACCCGGTGCAGCGCGATGGTGAGCTCCACCACGCCGAGATTGGGACCGAGGTGACCACCGGTCTTGGAGACCGCTTCGACAAGGAAGCTCCGGATCTCCTCCGCCAGCTGGTTCAGCTCCTCCGGGCTGAGCCGGTCCAGATCGCGCGGTCCCCTGATACGGGTCAGCAGCGGCACCCGTGCCTCCTTGCTGTAGAGCTGATCGAGCTGTTGCCGGGCGTGTCGAGTCTAATGTTCCGCCCTGGAGGACCGTGCCGTGGCCGTGGGTCGTACGTCACGCATTCGGCTGTACCCAACTTGTGCCACGTCTACGACACGACTGTGCCCGGCACCCTTTCGGGCACCGGGCGACAGATTGTCTCAAAGGCGCTGAACCGCATCACCCCTCAGGGGCGCGGGACTGTAGCGACATGCGGCTCCGCCGCGTGGGCGCGACAAGCCACGACGCACCCGCAACCGCAGGACCGGCGAAGCCCCTGCGGCGCTAGGCGCGACCCGCCGTCTTCTGCGTCCTGCGCGTCACCGCGTCGATCACCACCGTGGCCAACAGCACACCACCCGTGATCATGTACTGCACCGGCGAGGCGATGCCCTCGAGCGCGAGCCCGTACTGGATCGACACGATCACCAGCACACCCAGCAGCGCGTTCCACGTGCGACCACGGCCGCCGAAGAGCGACGTGCCGCCGATGACCGCCGCCGCGATCGCGTTCATCAGCAGGTCACCGCCGCCGGCTCCCTGGTTCGCCGCGGCGATCTTCGACGCGATGAACAGACCGCCCACCGCCGCGAAGGTGCCCGAGATCGCGAACACCGAGATCCGCACCAGCTCCACGTTGATACCGGCCCGGCGCGACGCCTCGACGCTGCCGCCGAGCGCGAACACCTTCCGGCCGTACGACGTTCGCCGCAGCACGAAGTCCGTCACCAGCAGTACCGCGATGAAGATCACCACGGCCAGCGGAAGGCCCTTGTACTGGTTGAAGACGATGGCGACGGTGAACGCGAGGACCGCCAGCAGCACCGTCCGCACGATGGTCTCGCTCAGCGGCCTCGACGGCACTCCCGCCGCCTCCCGCCGCCGGTTGCCGAGGAAGGAGCTGAGGAAGTACCCGGCGGTCACCACCGCGGCCAGACCGTACGCGGCGGCCACGTCGGAGAAGTAGTAGCTGGTCAGCTGGGCCACGACCCCGTCCGGGTCGAGGTTGATCGTGCCGTTGTCACCGAGGATCTGGAGCATGAAGCCGTTCCAGAACAGCAGGCCGGCCAGCGTGACGGCGAACGCGGGGACGCCGATCTTCGCGAAGAAGAAGCCGTGCAGCACGCCGGCGACGGTGCCGGTGAGGATGGCCAGCACGAAGGCGAGCCACTCGTTCATGCCGTTGGTGACGTTCAGCACGGCGAAGCTCGCACCGGCGACGCCGGAGACCGATCCGACCGACAGGTCGATCTCGCCGAGCAGCAGCACGAACACGATGCCGACGGCGATCATGCCCGTACCGACCATCGCGACGGACATGTCCGACAGGTTGCCCGCGGTGAGGAAGTTGGAGTTCAGGCTGGTGAAGATGGCCCAGATGATCACCAGGCCGATGACGACCGGGATGGAGCCGAGGTCGCCGGACTTCACCTTCCGCTTGAACTCGGTGACGTAGCCGGCGAGGCCACGCTCGCGCACCAGCAGCCGGGGGTCGACGACGGTGACGGCGGCCTTGGCCGCCTCGGGGTTCTCCACGACATGGTCCTCGGGGGCTCCCGGAGTCGCGGAGGTCTTGTCGATGCTCACTTGGAACCCTCCCCGTTCGTGCGCGCCGCACGGCGGGTCACGGCGTTGTCGGTGGCGCCGGTGATGGCGGAGATGATCTCTTCCTGGGAGGTCGACTTGACCTCGAAGACGCCGTTGTTGCGGCCGAGGCGCAGCACGGCGACCTTGTCCGCGACGGCCTTGACGTCGGCCATGTTGTGGCTGATGAGGATCACGGCGTGGCCGCGCTCGCGCAGCCGCTCGACGAGGTCGAGGACCTGTGCGGTCTGCTCGACGCCGAGGGCGGCGGTGGGCTCGTCGAGGATGACCAGCTTGGGCTCGCCGAGCATGGAGCGGGCGATGGCCACGGTCTGGCGCTGACCGCCGGAGAGCGAGGCGATCGGGATGCGCACGCTCGGGATGCGGATCGACAGCGTGTCGAGCAGCTCGCGGGAGCGGCGCTCCATCTCCACCTCGTCCAGGACTCCGCGCTTGCGGATCTCCCGGCCCAGGTAGAGGTTGCCGACGACGTCGATGTTGTCGCACAGCGCGAGGTCCTGGTAGACGGTCGCGATGCCCAGGTTCTGGGCGTCGTGCGGCTTGTTGATCTGGACGGACCTGCCGTCCCATTCGATGACGCCCTCATCGATGGGGTGCACGCCGGCGATCGTCTTGACCAGCGTGGACTTTCCGGCGCCGTTGTCGCCGACCAGGGCGACCACTTCACCGGCATGGACCTCAAGCTCTACGTCGGTGAGCGCCTGGACGGCACCGAAACGCTTGGAGACCCCGCGCAACGCCAGCACGGGCGTAGCGGACACGTGAACCATCTCCTTCGCCGCCTGACCCGGCGGGAGGTTGTACAGAAGTTGTGGGAGGAGTGATCACTCCGGCGCCCCGCGGAGCTTGCGGGGCTGATGTGGCGGGGCGCCGGAGGAACTCGGGGCAGCCGGTCCCGTACGGGAGTCACGGGAGTCACGGGAGTCCGGATGCGGACTCCCGTGCTCCTGCGGGGACCTGACGGCTGCTTACTTCAGGTTGATCTTGTCGCAGGCGGCCTTGTACTTGCCGGCGCAGATCTCGGCGGCGGTGTAGATGCCGTCCTTTATGACGGTGTCCTTGATGTTGTCCTTGGTCAGGGAGACGACCGGGACCAGGACGGAGGGGACGGCCTTGGTGGTCGGGCTGTCGACCTTGTCCTTGGCGATGGAGTCGAGCGACTTGCCCTGGGCGAGGGCGACGGCCATCTCGGCCGCGACGTCCGCCTCCTGCGGGTAGGGCTTGTAGACGCTCATGTACTGCTCACCGGTGACGATGCGCTGCACGCCGGAGAGTTCCGCGTCCTGGCCGGTGACGGGGATGTCGGCGATGCCGGCGGCCTTCAGGGCCGTGATGATGCCGCCCGCCATGCCGTCGTTGGCCGAGTAGACGCCGACGATCTTGTCCTTGCCGAGGGCGGAGATGGCGCCCTCCATGTTGGCGTTGGCGTTCTCCGGCTTCCACTCCTTGGTGTCGTACTCGCGGCCGATCTTCACCTTGCCGTCGAGGACGGAGTGCGCGCCCTTCTTGAACTGGGCGGCGTTCGGGTCGGTGGACGACCCGTTCATCATGACGATCTGGCCGTCCTTGGCCTTGGAGCCCAGTGCCTTCAGCAGGGCCTCGCCCTGGGTCTTGCCGACGGTCTCGTTGTCGAACGAGGTGTAGGCGTCGATCGGGCCCTCGGCCAGGCGGTCGTAGGCCACGACGGGGATGTTCGCGTCCTTGGCCTTCTTCACCGAGCCGGCGATGGCCTTGGAGTCCACCGCGTCGATGATCAGCACGTCGACCTTGTTGGTCACCATCGTGTCGACCTGCTGGTTCTGCGTGCTGGCGTCCTGCTTGGCGTTGGCGTAGACGACCTCGCCCTTGCCGCCCGTGAGTTCCTTGACCTTCTTCTCGATGAGCGGCCGGTCGAACTTCTCGTACCGCGCGGTCGCGTTCTCCGGAAGGAGCAGACCGACCTTGATGTCGTCGCCCTTCTTGGGGGACCCGGAGGAGTCGGCGTTGCCGCCGGACTCCTTGGCGCTGCCACAGGCAGCAAGCGAAACAGCCATCGCACCGGCGGCAACAGCAACAGCGGCGCGACGCATACGCGTGTTCACTTCAGAAACCTCCCTGACGAGGCCGCGACGTTGCGGCCGAGGTGGCTGGAAGTCAACTCGGCCACACGTGCGACGTCAAGAAGTAAATCCTTAACGAGATGGCAACGGTGCCATCCGTTCTCTAAGTGAAGGCAGGCGCGGCCGCCTGCAGCGCTCCGGCTGCGGTCCCATCCAAAAGTGTTGAATCGCCCATCTCGCTGAGGGCGAGGGCGAGCGCTCCGAGCACCTCCGCACGGCCGCCGAGCGCCCCGGGGAGGACGGACAGGTGGCGTGCCGCACTGGGGATGGCGTAGCGGCCGACGGACTCCCGGATGGGCCCGAGCACCAGCTCACCGGCCTCGGCGAGATCACCGCCGAGGACCATGCGGCTCGGGTTGAGCAGGTTGCAGAGGTTGGCGACTCCGCTTCCGATGTGGCGGCCGACGTCGGCGATCACCCGACGGCAGCCCGGGTCTCCGTCCCGCGCCAGTCGTACGACACCTTCCATCGTCAGGTCGGTGCCGTGGCTGGACTGGAGGAGCGGGAGCACGTAGCGCGCGGCCGCGAAGGTCTCCAGGCAGCCGCGGTTTCCGCAGCGGCAGACGGGGCCGGATTCGTCGAGTGTAATATGTCCGATTTCTCCTGCGGTACCGCCTGGGCCCCGGTAGATTTTGCCGTCGATCACCAGACCGGCGCCGACGCCGCTGGCGACCTTGATGTAGGCCAGGTCGCGGACGCCCCGGCCGCTGCCCCAGACCATCTCGCCCAGGGCGCCGAGGTTGGCGTCGTTGTCCACGTGCACGGGGACGCCGAGGCGGCCGCGGAGCTCCTCCGCGGGCTTGGTGCCGGTCCAGCCGGGCAGGATCGCGGTCGAACCGAGGGTGCCGGATTCGACGTCGATCGGGCCGGGCACGCCGAGACCGACGCCGGCGATCTTGGACCGGTCGACACCGGTGGCCTCGATCAGCCGGCTGACCAGCTGTTCCGCCCGGTCGAAGCCTTGCGACGAGGAGGCGTCCACGTCCAGCGGCTCGGCCTCCTCGGCGAGCACCTGGTGGGCCAGGTTCCCCACCGCGACGCGCAGGTGGGTGTGTCCGAAGTCGACCCCGATGACGATTCCGGCGTCGCCGCTCAGCGAGACGCTCCGGGCGCGGCGACCGCCGGCGGAGGTGGGGGTGACCTCGACGGTGCCGCCGTCCTTCAGCTCCCGGACGATGTTGGAGACCGTCGCCGCGGACAGACCGGTCGTCCGCGCGATCTCGGCCTGGGTGAGGGAGCCCGCCAGGCGCACGGCTCGTACGACCCGCTCCAGGTTGGCTCGGTGCAGCGATGACTGCGACCCCGGAGTCTCCACGACGACCTCCTGCGCGCGGGGTCGCTTCGGTGAGACCCCGTCCATGTCCAACTAGTGAACTCTAAGTCGAGCCGTTCGGGTTGCCTCCCGTCAAGAGGTTGAGCTGTTTCCGGTGTGTGTGCGGGTGGTTGCGCAGGGCTACGTGGTGGTTCGCGGGGGTGTGTGGCGGGCGTCGGTGTTGCGCCTGATGCCGGGTGGGGGTCGGGGACGTGTCGGGGGGTGTCCGTCCTCGGAACGGCGCGATGGAGTCGGATGACGAGTGACTGTCCGTTGACGCGCCAACCGCTGCGGGCGGACACCCCCCGACACGTCCCCTCCCGTGCGTGCGCGGCTGCACGCAGTCTTAGCTGCGGGCAGTCGTGCCGCTGGGGCGGCACGGGTGGGCGCAGCGGCACCCCGCAAACGCCGGGCTGCGAAACGCCCCGCCCCCCGCACCAACGCCGAGCACCCCGAAACGCCGCGTTACTTCAGCGCCCCCGCCGTCAACCCCTGCACAACCTGCCGCTGGAAAACGACGTACGCCGCAAGAACCGGCAGCATCGCCATCACCAGGCCCGCGAAGAGGCCCGACCAGTCGCCCTTGTAACCCTGGCTCACGGCCAGCTGGACAAGGCCCTGCGTGAGGACGCGCTTGTCCGGGTCGGTGTTCAGGACCGTGGGCAGCATGTACTGGTTCCACTGGCCCAGGAAGTTGAAGATGCCGACACTGACCAGACCGGGCTTGGCCATCGGCAGCATGATCTGGAAGAACGTACGGCTGTGGGAGGCACCGTCGACGAAGGCCGCCTCGGCGATCGACGTCGGCAGCGTGCGGAAGAACGCCGTGAGGAAGAACACCGTGAACGGCAGCGAGTAGGCGACGTAGACCAGGATCAGGCCGTGGATGGTGTTCAGCAGGCCCATGTTGTTCACGACGTAGAACAGCGGGACCAGCGCCAGCATGATCGGGAAGCTCATGCCGCCGATGAACAGGTAGTAGATGAAGCGGTTGCCCGGGAAGTCGAAGCGGGCCAGGACATAGGCCGCCATCGAGCCGAGGACCAGCGTGCCGATGAGTGAACCCCCCACCACCAGGACGGTGTTGAGGAAGTAGTCGCTCATGTTGGCCTCGGTCCACGCCCGCGACCAGTTGTCGAAGTGCAGCGAGCCGGGGAGGGACCAGGGCGAGCTGAAGATGGAGCGGTCGTCCTTGAAGGACGTCATGACCGCCCAGAGCAGCGGCATGACCACCATGATCGCCCAGATGACGAGGACACCGTGGGAGAAGACGTTGAGGACCGTGCCTTCCCTCTTCTCCTTGGGCGGTACCGCCGGCGGGAGGCCCTCCTTGGCGAGGACGGCTCCGGACTCGGCCGGGAGCGGAGCAGGGGTTTCTGTCGTCTTCATCAGTACTCCAGCCGCTCGCGACGGCCCAGCCGCATCACCACGGCGGCGAAGGCCAGTGTGACGACGAGCAGGGCGACACCGATGGTGGTGGCGTAGGCGGCCTGCCCGTCACGGAAGGCCTTCTGGTACACGTACAGGACCATGACG
The DNA here is from genome assembly GCF_014651075.1 of Streptomyces djakartensis. Lineage (GTDB taxonomy): Bacteria > Actinomycetota > Actinomycetes > Streptomycetales > Streptomycetaceae > Streptomyces > Streptomyces djakartensis. Next base: position 39,002 of record NZ_BMWE01000009.1, read on the forward strand.
GTGGTCGAGTAGTCGGGACCGCCCGGCCCGGTGGTCATGATCTGCACGACTGCGAACGACTCGGCGCCCAGGGCGAGGATGCCCATGTAGACCCAGCCGGACTGCACCGTGTCCCAGAGGAGGGGCAGGGTGATGCGGAAGAACGTGGTGAAGCGGTTCGCGCCGTCCAGCAGGGCCGCCTCGTACATCTCCGCGGGGATGGAGGCCATGCCCGCGGAGAAGAGGACCACGAAGAAGCCGACCGTGGACCAGACGAGGACTCCCATCACGGCCCACAGCGCGAGGTCGGGGTCGCCCAGCCAGAGCGGCTGCACGTCGAGGCCGATCCCGCGCAGGACAGAGTTGATTGCGCCGCTGTCCGGGTTGTACGCGAACGCGAACAGCAGCGCGACGATGGCGATGGACAGCACCTGCGGGAAGAAGTAGACGATCTTGTAGAAGGAGGAGCCGCGGACGCCGGTGACCACCGGGCCGTTCCTTCGCTTTCTGCCGCCTACGTTGATCATGAAGGCGAAGAACAGCGCGAGTGAGATGGTCACCAGCGGCAGCAGGAGGGCGAACAGCAGGCTGTGCTGCAACGACTTCCAGAAGATCTCGTCGTCGAGCATCCGGCTGTAGTTGCCGAACCCGACCATCTTGAATTCGGGGCTGAGGCCGGTCCAGTCCGTGAACGAGTAGTAGATGGACTGGATGAACGGCCAGACCACGAAAAGCGCGTACAGTCCCAGGGGCAGCGCGAGGAAGCCCACGATGAACCGGTACTTGCCGTGCTGCATCGCCACTCCGGTGCCTTTGCGGAATTGGGTTTCCGGTGCCGTTACTGGTGCTTGTAGTGCTTGATGGAGTCGTCCTTGGCGGCCTCGTCGGCGAAGCCCTGGATCTTCTTGATGGTCTCGGCGGGGGTGAGGCGGCCGGCCATCATCTCGCCGAGGCCGGAGACGCCGATCTTCTCCTTCTGCAACTGGACGTACCAGTCCTGGAGGCGGGGGTTCACGACGTTCTGGCCCGCCTTGTCCAGCGCCGCGACGCCCGACTTCAGACCAGGGGTGAGAGAGATGCCGTCCGTGCCGCCGTTGTAGGCGGTCAGCGACTTGACCTTGCTGGTGAAGTTCTTCGAGGACGCCTCGCTGAGCATGATGCGCAGCTGCTCCATACCGCCGGCCGCGTTCCTGGCCTTGGCGGGGACGATGAAGGGCTCGCCGCCGGAGGCCCAGATGGTGCCGAACGGCAGCTTGTCGGAGGAGTCGAGACCGGTGGGCGCGGAGACGGCCAGGTCGAAGTCCTTCGGGATGACGTTGGCCGACTCGTTCTCCACCCAGGAGCCGTTCGGGATGAACAGCGCCTTGCCCTCGGCCCACGCGGTCTGCGACTGGATGTGGTCCAGGCCCGGGGTGCCTTTGAGGACGTAGCCCTTCTTGTAGAGCTCGTAGTACGCGTCGAAGCACGCCTTGACGGCCGGGTGCTTCCAGGCGTTCGGCTCCAGGTTGTCGATGGCGTCGAGGACCTCGCGGCCGCCGACCTTGCCGATCATCGGGTAGAGCGAGAACGGGAGATAGTACGGGTATTTGCCCGCATACGTCCAGCCCGCCATGCCCTTCTTCTTGGCCTTCTCGCAGACCGCGAGCATCTGGTCCCAGGTCTCGGGGTACTGCTCGTCGAGCGAGTCGAGGGCCTTCTGCGAGTACCAGACGCCGTACACCGTGTAGGCGTAGTAGAGGATCCAGACCGGGGCGCCGTCGAACTGGCCCATCTCGACGATGCCGGGGCGCAGTGTGTCGCGGACCTTCTTGGCCGGATCGTCGTAGGACGGCGCGTCCAGCAGCGGAGTGAGGTCGGTGAGCTGGTTCTTGCCGACCAGGACGCCCATGTCCATCTGCTCGGCGCCGGAGTTGTCGATGAGGTCCGGCGGGGTGCCCTGGTTGAAGCGGGGCTGGAGGGTGGACTGGATCTTCTGGGTGGCGGAGAACTTCACCTTCACCTTGGGGAAGTTCTTCTCGTAGATCTTCACCGCGTCCTCGGCGTACTCCTTGCCGAAGCCGCCGTCGAACAGGACGAACTCCATGCCCGCGGTGTCGTTGACGGCGAGCGGGTTCTTCGCGGTCTTCTTGCCGGCCTTGGCCTTGTCACCGCTGTCGTCGCCGCCGCTGCTCGCGCAGGCGGACAGGAAGCTCATCGTCGGTACGGAGATCAGTCCGAGCGCGGCTGACCTCTTGATCAGATCACGGCGGCCGACACCCTCGGTGCCGTGGTTCTCGGCGGAAGTGGATCCCATGCTCAAGTCCTCGCCTTCTCCAGGACTCAGGCGGTGAACCGGATCCTCCCGGCACCGCGATCGGGTCAAGCTGGGTCGTGCAGGGAAGTGCGGGTGGTGATGTGCGGATCGCGTGAAGCGCCCGACAGGTATAGTCCACTTCCCGCCGACGGATCAACATCGAACACAAGGTTGGCCACGGGTCTTATCCGAGTTGAGACCTCACGGAATGGCGAGGGGGCCGGGTGCCGCCCGGCGGAGAAAACCCGGCTCCCGCCTCCGACTTCCACCGCCAACACCCTTGACACCCTTCACCACTTGAGCAACTACTGGTCCTTGCGCATCCGAGTTGACAACGTTGTCCACTGCGCAGGGAGGGTACCCGTTGATGCAGCGGAAAGCTCGGCACAGATGGGGTTCGGCGGTCGTGTCGGCGACCGCCTTCGCTTTGGCTCTGAGCTCGCAGGGCGTCGCGGTCGCACTGCCCGAGGCCCCGGAGGCCGCCGACCGGAAGTTCGCGTCCTCCTTCGAGGTGGACGACCCGGTTCCGGACTGGTTGAGCACCGTCGACACCGCCCCCGACGGCGGCAAGCGCGCCTCGGGCGTCGACGGCGGCTACAGCAGCGGCATACCGGGCAATGTCACGGACCGCGTCACCGACGTCCGGGCGGGCGCCGAGAACACGGGCGGCGGCGAGGTGAAGGAGAACCTCGTCGACGGCGAGCCGAGCACCAAGTGGCTCACGTTCGAGCCCACCGGATGGGTCGAGTTCGATCTGGATGAACCGGTGGGATTGGCGCGTTACGCGCTGACGTCGGCGAACGACCACGACGAGCGTGACCCGAGGGACTGGACCCTGAAGGGCTCCTTGGACGGCAAGGAGTGGAAGACGCTCGACACCCGCTCCGGAGAGTCCTTCGGCGAGCGGTTCCAGACGAGGACGTACGACCTCGCGGAACCCGCCGAGTACCGGCACCTCCGGCTCGAGGTCACCGGCAACAACGGCGGCGACATCCTCCAGCTCGCCGATGTGCAGTTCTCCACGGGCGGCGGCGACGGGCCCGTCCCGCCGGACATGCTCACGCTCGTGGACCGTGGTCCGAGCGGGTCCCCCACCGCCAGGGCGGGCGCCGGGTTCACCGGAAAGCGGGCCCTGCGTTACGCCGGCCGGCACACCGCCGGCGGGCGGGCGTACTCGTACAACAAGGTCTTCGACGTCGACGTGGCCGTCGGGCGGCACACGCGGCTGTCGTACCGGATCTTCCCGTCGATGGCGGACGGCGACCTCGACTACGACGCGACGAACGTCGCCATCGACCTCGCGTTCACCGACGGCACCCATCTGAGCGGCCTTCGGGCCACCGACCAGCACGGCTTCCCGCTGACTCCGCGGGGGCAGGGCGCCTCGAAGATCCTGTACGTCAACCAGTGGAACAACGTGGTCTCGCGGATCGGGTCGGTCGCGGCCGGGAAGACCGTGGACCGGATCCTGGTGGCGTACGACTCACCCGAGGGCCCGGCGAGGTTCCGGGGCTGGCTGGACGACGTGACCATCGAGTCCGTCGCTCCCGAGCGCCCGAAGGCCCATCTGTCCGACTACGCGGTGACGACGCGCGGCACGAACTCCAGCGGCGGCTTCTCCCGGGGCAACAACTTCCCGGCGACAGCGCTGCCCCACGGGTTCAACTTCTGGACTCCGGTGACCAACGCGGGCTCGCTGAGCTGGCTGTACGACTACGCCCGTGCCAACAACGCGGACAACCTGCCGACGATCCAGGCGTTCAGCGCGAGCCACGAGCCGAGTCCCTGGATGGGTGACCGGCAGACCTTCCAGGTGATGCCGTCCGCCGCGGCCGGTACCCCGGACCTGGGCCGGGAGGCCCGGGAGCTGGCCTTCCGGCACGAGAACGAGACCGCGCGGCCGTACTACTACGGGGTGCGGTTCGAGAACGGGCTGAAGGCCGAGATGGCACCGACCGACCACGCGGCGGTTCTCCGGTTCACCTACCCCGGCGATGACGCGAGCGTCGTCTTCGACAACGTGACGGATCAGGCGGGACTCACGCTCGACGAGAAAAGCGGGACCGTCACCGGCTACTCCGATGTGAAGTCCGGTCTGTCGACGGGCGCTACCCGGCTGTTCGTCTACGGCGAGTTCGACCAGCCGGTGACCGAGGCGTCGTCGTCCGGTGTGAAGGGCTACCTGCGGTTCGAGGCCGACGACCGGACCGTCACCCTGCGTCTCGCGACCTCGCTCATCAGCGTCGACCAGGCCAGGGACAACCTCCGCCAGGAGATCCCGGACGGCACCTCCTTCGAGGCGGTCGAGCGGAGCGCCCAGCGGCAGTGGGACCGGCTGCTCGGCAAGGTCGAGGTCGAGGGCGCGACCCCCGACCAGCTCACCACGCTGTACTCCGGCCTCTACCGGCTGTACCTGTACCCGAACTCCGGTTTCGAGAAGGTCGGCGGGAAGGACCGTTACGCCTCGCCCTTCTCCCCCATGCCGGACCAGGACACCCCGACCCACACCGGCGCGAAGATCGTCGACGGCAAGGTTTACGTCAACAACGGCTTCTGGGACACGTACCGGACGACCTGGCCGGCCTACTCGTTCCTCACTCCGTCCCGGGCGGGCGAACTGGCCGACGGGTTCGTGCAGCAGTACAGGGACGGCGGCTGGACCTCCCGCTGGTCCTCCCCCGGCTACGCGGACCTCATGACGGGCACGTCCTCGGACGTGGCGTTCGCCGACGCGTACGTGAAGGGCGTCGACTTCGACGCGAAGGCGGCGTACGACGCGGCCGTGAAGAACGCGACGGTCGTACCGCCGAACCCGGGTGTAGGCCGCAAGGGCATGGCCACGTCCCCCTTCCTCGGCTACACCAGCACCGAGACGCACGAGGGCCTGTCCTGGGCGATGGAGGGCTACCTCAACGACTACGGCATCTCCCGCATGGGGCAGAGGCTCTACGAGGAGACCGGCGAGCGGCGCTACCAGGAGGAGTCGCAGTACTTCCTGAACCGGGCCCGTCACTACGTGAACCTCTTCGACACGAAGGCCGGGTTCTTCCAGGGCCGGGACTCCGAGGGCGACTGGCGGGTCGAGTCGCCGCGGTACGACCCTCGGGTGTGGGGCCACGACTACACCGAGACCAACGGGTGGGGGTACGCCTTCACCGTGCCTCAGGACAGCCGGGGGCTGGCGAACCTGTACGGCGGCCGGAAGGGACTCGCCGACAAGCTCGACGAGTACTTCTCCACACCGGAGACCGCCTCCCCCGAGTTCGTCGGCTCGTACGGCGGCGTCATCCATGAGATGACGGAGGCGCGGGACGTGCGCATGGGCATGTACGGGCACTCCAACCAGGTCGCCCACCACGCGATCTACATGTACGACGCGGCCGGGCAGCCCTGGAAGGCGCAGAGGAACGTCCGCGAGGTGCTGTCCCGGCTGTACACCGGCAGCGAGATCGGGCAGGGCTACCACGGCGACGAGGACAACGGCGAGCAGTCTGCCTGGTTCCTGTTCTCCGCGCTCGGCTTCTACCCGCTGGTGATGGGCAGCGGCGAGTACGCCATCGGCTCACCGCTGTTCCGGAAGGCGACCGTGCACCTGGAGAACGGGCGCGAGCTGGTGGTGAGGGCGCCGCGGAACAGCGCCGGGAACGTCTACGTGCAGGGGCTGAGGGTCAACGGCCGGACGTGGACGAAGACCTCGCTGCCGCACTCGGTGGTCGCCGGGGGCGGCGTCCTGGAGTTCGACATGGGTCCGCGGCCCTCGTCGTGGGGCACGGGCAGGCACGCGGCGCCCGTGTCGGTCACCCGGGACGAGAAGGTGCCGACGCCCCGGGCGGACGTGCTGGAGGGTGAGGGCGCCCTGTTCGACGACACGTCGGCGACGGACGCGGTGGTGACCTCGGTGGACCTGCCGGCCGGTGAACGGGCGCAGGCGGTGCAGTACACCCTGACGTCGTCGTCGGACCGGGCGAAGGCGCCGACCGGCTGGACGCTCCAGGGCTCCTCCGACGGCACCACCTGGCGGACGCTGGACCGGCGCTCCGAGGAGTCCTTCTCCTGGGACAGGCAGACCCGCGCGTTCACGGTGAGGTCGCCGGGTACGTACGAGAGGTACCGCCTGGTCCTCGACGGCGAGGGCACCCTGGCGGAGGTCGAACTGCTCGCATGAGCAGCTGAGTTGGGGGTGTCATGCCGCTTCCCGTGCCCGTCCTGCCGGAGGGTGTCGACCCGGCCTGGCTGCCGCCCGCCGCCTTCCGGGCGGTCGGCGGCAGGCGGACGCTGATCCGCGGCTCGGGTCCGCTGGTGGAGACGGTGCACGGGGAGGTGGCGCAGGCCTGCCAACTGTTCGGGGGCCGGGTCGTACGGGACGCCGCGCCGGACGGCGCCTACGACCTGGTCCTCGGCCCCGGCGCCGAGGACCTCGGTGACGAGGGGTTCACCCTCGCCCGCGAGGGCGGCACGACGACCGTCGGGGCCTGCGGCGGGCGTGGGTTGCTGTACGGCCTCTTCCATGTCGTACGGCTCGGCGAGGACGCCTTCCGCGGTGAGCGGGCCCGCGTGGTGCACCGCCCCGCGCTCGCCCTGCGCATGCTCGACCACTGGGACAACGTGGCGGTGCATCCCGTGATGGGCCAGGTGGAGCGCGGATACGCGGGCGGCTCGCTGTTCTGGGAGGACGGGCGGGCCCGCGGCGGCCTGGAGCGGGTGCGGGCGTACGGCAGGCTGCTGGCGGCGTGCGGGATCAACGCGGTCGCCGTCAACAACGTCAACGTGCACGAGACCGAGGCGCGTCTGCTGACCGACCGGATCGGCGAAGTGGCCCGCTTGGCCGACGCGTTCCGGCCCTACGGCATCCGCACGCACCTGTCGGTCACGTTCGCCGCGCCGATGCTGCTCGGCGGGCTGCTCACGGCCGACCCGCTGGACGGGACGGTGCGGGACTGGTGGGCCGGGGCGACGCGGCGGGTGTACGAGGCGATACCCGACTTCGGCGGGTACGTGGTGAAGGCCGACTCGGAGGGCCGGCCGGGGCCGTTCGCCTACGGCCGCAGTCACGCGGACGGAGCGAACATGCTGGCGGCGGCCCTGGATCCGTTCGGCGGCACCGTGCACTGGCGGGCCTTCGTCTACGACCACCGTCAGGACTGGCGGGACCGGACGACCGACCGGGCGCGTGCCGCGTACGACCACTTCGTGCCGCTGGACGGCGAGTTCGCCGGCAATGCCGTGCTCCAGGTGAAGCACGGGCCGATGGACTTCCAGGCGCGCGAGCCGGTCTCGCCGTTGATCGGCGCGATGCCGCGCACTCGGCTGGCGGTGGAGTTGCAGGTCACCCAGGAGTACACCGGGCAGCAGCGGCATGTCTGCTGGCTGGGGCCGATGTGGAGCGAGGTGCTGCGGTTCCGGTACGACGACACGAGGGTCGGCGGGCTCGCCCGGGGCGGGCTGGTGGCGGTCTCCAACGCGGGCGACGACCCGTTCTGGACCGGGCATCCGCTGGCGCAGGCGAACCTGTACACCTTCGGGCGGCTGGCCTGGCGGCCGGACGCCGGGCCGCGCGAGGTGCTCGACGAGTGGATCCAGCTCACCTTCCCGGACGCCCCGGCCCGGTTGGCCGGTGGACTGCACGCCGTGCTGGACGGCTCGTGGCGGACGTACGAGAAGTACACCGCTCCCCTCGGCGTGGGCTTCATGGTGCAGCCGGGGCACCACTACGGGCCGAGCGTCGACGGGTACGAGTACAGCCCGTGGGGGACGTACCACTTCGCCGACCGGGACGGCGTCGGGGTGGACCGCAGTGCGGCGACCGGCACCGGGTACGCCGGGCAGTACGGCAAGCCGTGGTCCGAGCTGTACGAGTCGCCGGACACCTGTCCGGACGAGCTGCTGCTGTTCTTCCACCATGTGCCGTACGGGCATGTGCTGAGGAGCGGGAAGACCGTGATCCAGCACATCTACGACACGCACTTCGAGGGTGTGGCGGAGGTCGAGGAGGCCCGGGCGACGTGGGCCTCGCTCGCCGGGCTGGTGGATCCGGCGCGCCACGCGCGGGTGGCGGAGCGGTACGAGGAGCAGCTGCGCTGCGCCCGTGAGTGGCGCGACCAGGTCAACAGCTACTTCTTCCGCAAGTCCGGAGTGCCCGACGCGCGGGGGCGGCGGGTCTACTGAAGGACCACGACGCCGTAGGGGTCCAGGACCAGGGGTTGGCCCCGGTCCACGCGCTTGCCGGTGAGCAGGTCGGTGGCGGTGGCGTGGGCCGTGAGGCGGGCCGGTTCGCAGGCATGGTTGAGGAGGAAGAACAGCCGGGTTCCGTCCGGGGCGACGCGGGTCGCCGTCTCCACCGCCGGGTGCCCCGCGTAGGGGCCGAGCAGTTCGTGCCGGGTCAGGATGCGGCGGACCACCTCGTCGACGCCCGGTTGGTCCAGGGCGGTGGCGACGTACCAGCCCTCGCCGGCACCGAACCGGTTGCGGGTGACGGCGGGGGTGCCCGCGTAGAAGTCGGTGCCGTAGGTGGCGACCGGTTCGGCGCCGCGCGGCCGCACGATCTCGAAGACGAGCCGGGCCTCGCTGCGCAGCTCGGGGACGGGCTGGGCGAACTCCGGCGGGCGGGCGTCCCACTCGTCCACGCGGACGCCCATGAGGGGTGCGAGGGGGCCGGGGACGTCGGTGAGGAAGGCGCGGTCGTGTTCGTCGACGCGGCCGGAGAGGAAGGTGGTCAGGACGGTGCCGCCGCGTTCGGCCACTGCTTCGAGGCGGGCGGCGAGGTCGCCCTTGACCATGTGCAGGGCCGGGGCGAGGACCACGTCGTAGGGGGTCAGGTCGGCGGTCTGCGGGATCACGTCCACGTCGGCGCCCGCCTCGCGGGCGGCCCGGTAGTGGGCGTGGACCACGTCCGGGTACTTCACCAGCCGGGACGGGCCGTCGGAGATCTCCAGGGACCACCAGCTGTCCCAGTCGAAGAGGAGGGCGGTGCGCGCCGGGGTCCGGGCCCCGAGGGTGCGGTCTCCCAGCGCCGCCAGTTCCTGTCCCAGCTCGGTCGCTTCACCAAAGACCCGGGTGTCGTCGCGGCCCGCGTGGCCGATGACCGCCCCGTGGTACTTCTCGCAGGCGCCCCGCGAGGCGCGCATCTGGAAGTAGAGGGCGGCGTCCGCGCCGTGGGCGATCGCCTGGAAGGTGGCGAGGCGCAGTTCGCCCGGCCGGCGGAGCGGATTGACGTCCCGGCAGGCCGTCGTCGACGGCGTCTGTTCCATCAGCCAGAAGGGGGCGCCGTCCTTCAGGCCGCGCATCAGGTCGTGGGCGAGGGCGGGGCGGGTCGGTGGGGCGTCCGGGGGCGGGTAGTTGTCCCAGGAGGCGAAGTCGAGGTGGGGCGCCCAGCGGTGGTAGTCGAGAGGCCGAAAGGCGCCCATGAAGTTGGTGGTGACCGGGGTGTCCGGGTCGTGGGCGCGGATCACCTCCTTCTCGGCCAGGAAGCAGCCGAGGAGGGCGTCGGTGGTGAAGCGCGAGTAGTCGAGGGTGATGCCCTGGAAGGCGGTGTGGTCGGGGCCGCGCCAGTGCTCGGTGAGGGCGTTGGGCGGCTCGATCTGGTCCCAGTCGGTGTAGCGGTGCGACCAGAAGGCCGTGCACCAGGCGTCGTTGAGGGCGTCGAGGGTGCCGTGCCGGTCCCGGAGCCACGCCCTGAACGCCTCGGCGCACAGGCCGCAGTAACAGGCGCCGCCGTACTCGTTGTTGACGTGCCAGGCGAGCAGGGCCGGGTGGTGCGCGTACCGTTCGGCGAGGCGGGAGGCCAGCTCGGTGGCGTGCGCGCGGTACGCCGGGGAGCTGGGGCAGAAGTTGTGGCGCTGGCCGTAGCGGTGGCGGCGGCCCTCGAAGTCGGTGCGGTTGACCTCGGGGTGCCGCTTGGCGAGCCAGGGCGGGAGGGCGGCGGTGCCGGTGGCCAGGCAGACCCGGCGGCCCTCGGCGGCGGCCCGGTCCAGGATCCGGTCCAGGACGGTGAAGTCGTAGGTGTCCGGGGCGGGCTGGGTGAGGGACCAGGTGAAGACGCCGACGGTGAGCGTGTCGATGCCGGCCCGGGTGAACAGGCGGTGGTCGTCGTCCATGACCGCCTCGGGCCACTGCTCGGGGTTGTAGTCGCCGCCGTACGGGATCTTCGGGGTGCGGGGCGTGGTCATGCCGTGAAGTTCTCCTGGGTCTCGGTGATCACCGCGCGGCTGCCGTGCAGCAGGGACAGCAGCAGGGGGGCGGCCAGCAGGGCGGGCAGGGCCTCGGTCAGCACGGCGGTCAGAGCGGCGGTGAGGACCAGCAGGGAGGCGGCGGCGAGGGTGGCGCGGCCGTGCCGGAACAGGAAGTATCCGGCGAGGCGGGCGGTGTCGCGGGCGCGGAAGGCGAACAGCGAGGTGAGGACGAGGGCGTGCGCGCCCCAGAGGAGGCCGCCGGCGCCGGTCGCTCCGAGCAGCAGCGCCCACCAGCCGGGCAGACCGCTGGCGGAGAAGTGGGTGAGGGTGAAGGCGACGACCGTCAGCCAGGCCAGCAAGGGTGCCCACAGTTTCAGCGCCGGCACGGCGTTGAGCCGCCAGCCGCGCGCGTAGGTGCGGGCCGGGTGCAGGTCGGTGAGGTCGCGGCCGCGGTGGTGCAGGGCGTACAGCGCGGCGGACAGGGCCGGGCCGAGCGGAAGGAGGCATACGGCGGCCAGCGGCAGGTTGGCCGGGTCGGGGGCGAGCAGGAGCAGGCCGGCCAGGCCCGGCGCGGCGGCGAGGAGCAGCAGCGTCTCCACCGTGACCAGGGTGTGGATCAGGCTCGCGGCCCGGGAGAGGACTCCGGTACCGAAGTCGGCCGCGCGTACGCCGCCGCTCACCCGTTCTCCTTCTTGTAGCGCTCGTACGCCTTGTTGTGGAGGTCGACGAACCGCTGCATGTTCTTCGCCTTCAACTCGGCGAGGTAGGCGGCCCATTCGGACAGCGGACGCTTGCCGAGGACGAACTTGAGGGTGTTCTGGGTGACGTGGTCGCGCAGCGGTGTCTCCCACAGGGAGGCCTGTTCCTGCTCGAAGGACTGCAGCGGGTGGGCCGGGGCGATGGGCGTCTGGGCGCGCTGGGCCATGGCGTCCTGGAACCTCTTCTCGTCCGGGCCGAACATGGAGGAGACGAGTTCCCAGCTGCCGCCGTAGGCGAAGACGCCGTTGTAGAAGCCGTAGTCCTTCTGCATGTCCTCGGGGGCGTCCGGGTCGGAACCCATGAGGCTGATGCCGGGCTTCGGCTTGTACCGGCCCGCGGAGCGGGTGTGGGTGACACCCTCGACGCCCCACCGCGCGAACCGCTGGCCCTCGTCCGAGTACCAGAGCCAGTCGACGAACTGCATCATCGCGACGAAGCTGTCGCTCTTGAGGGCCTTGCTGGAGATCATGACGCCGTTCTCCAGCCGGGCGCCGCCCAGCACCACGGGACCGGCGGGTCCCAGCGGCACCGGGATCATCTCGATCTCCGCGCCCTTGACCTGCTTTCGCAGGTTGTACCGGTATTCCTGCACCAGCGCCTGCGGGTTGGCGCTGATCGCGAACGACTTCTCGCCGAGCAGCTTCTGCGTGGCCTCGTCGTCGGTCTGGGTGAAGCTCTCCGGGTCCACCAGCTTCTCGGCGACCAGCTTCCGCACGTACTCGATCATCTGCCGGAAGGCGTCCGTCGCTCCGGTGAAGACGAACTTCCGCGCGTTCGGGTCCCAGCTGATGTTGTCGTACGCCCATCCGGCCCGGACGCCGTAGGCCTGGCCGAGGTAGCTGAAGAGGGCGGCGGCGGGATAGGGCGTGTTCTTGCTCCAGCGGTCGGAGAACGGGTAGCGGTCCGGGTACTCCTCCTTGATCGCCTTGAAGACCTCGTACACCTCGTCCCAGGTGCCGGGCCGGCCCAGACCGAGCCGGTCGAGGACGTCCGTGCGCAGCGCCAGCGAGTAGCCCGACCTGACCTTCTCGTGCAGGCCGGGCAGCAGATAGAACTTGCCGTCGGACTGGCGGATGGAGTCGATCTCGGGCTCCAGTCTCCAGCGCTTGACCTTGTCTCTGAAGTTGGGCATCAGGTGCACGTAGTCGCTGACCGGGAGGATCGCGCCCGACGACACGAAGGCGACCTCGGAGGGGTGGTACGTCTTGGGGATCAGGAAGGGGGCATCGCCCGAGCCGATGAGGACACTGCGCTTCTTCTCGTAGTCGGCCAGGGGGACGGCGACGGGCTCGAAGGTGACGCCCGTGCGCTTGGTGAGCTCCTTCCAGAACAGCCAGCCCTTCTTCATCGGGTAGACCGGGTTGTCGTTGTGCAGGACCGAGAAGGACAGCGGCTTGGTCGCCTTGAACTGCTGGCCGACGCGGTACTCCTTCATCGCGCCGTTCCTCTTCTTCGACAGGTCCTTGGAGTCCCCGCCGTCGTCGCCGCTGCCGCAGCCGGTGAGGCCGGCGAGGCCGATGAAACCGGCGGCGGCGAGGACCTGACGACGCGACAGTTGCCCTGCGTTCTTCACGGTTGCTCCTTCGGTTAGCCCTTGACCGCGCCGAGCATCACGCCCGAGACGAAGTAGCGCTGGACGAGCGGATAGACACAGAGGATGGGCAGCGAGGTCAGCACGATGGTGACGGCCTGGATGTTCGCGCCCACCTGGCTGAGCTGTGCGTCGGCGGCACCGGCGTTGCCGCCCGTGGTGGCGCCGGAGATGAGGTTGCGCAGATAGACGGTGACCGGCATCAGCTCGGACTTGTCCATGTACAGGAAGGCGCTGAACCAGGAGTTCCAGAAGGACACCGAGTAGAACAGCACCATCGTCGCGACGACCGCCTTGGACAGGGGCAGCACGATCCGCAGCAGGATGCCGTACGTACTCAGGCCGTCGATCTGCGCGGCCTCCTCCAGCTCGGTCGGCAGGCTCTCGAAGAAGGCCTTCATCACCAGCAGGTTGAACACGCTGATCGCGTTGGGGAGCGCTATGGCCCAGACGCTGTTCTTCAGGCCGAGGCTGGTGACCAGGACGTAGTTGGGGATCAGGCCGCCGGTGAAGAACATGGTGAACACGGCGACACCGACCAGCACGCCGCGTCCCTTGAGGTGCTTCTTCGACAGGACGTAGGCGTAGCACGTGGTCAGGACCATGGCGACGGCGGTCGCGACCACGGTGTACAGCACGGTGTTGCCGTAGTTCCGCCAGAACATGGAGTCCTGGAACACGATCTTGTATGTGGTGAGGTTGAACCCCTCGGGCCACAGGGTCACTTCACCGGCCCGGATCTGCCGCTCCGAACTGAACGAGCGGGCGATGATGTTGGCGAACGGGTACAGGGTGACGATCACGACCAGGGTGAGGATGACGCCGTTGACCCCCTGGAACACCCGGTAGGAGCGGCTCGGCCTCACCACAGGCTCGTCCCCACTGTGCGGCGCGAGAGCTGGTTGGCGGAGGTGATGAGGACCAGGCCGATGACCGCCTCGAAGAGACCGATGGCGGCGGCGTAGCTGAAACTGTTGGACTCCACACCGGAGCGGTAGACGTACGTCGAGATCACGTCGGCGGTCGGGTATGTCAGCGGGTTGTACAGCAGCAGCACCTTCTCGAAGCCGACCGCCATGAACGTGCCGATGTTGAGGATCAGCAGCGTGACCATGGTGGGCCGGATGCCGGGCAGGGTGACGTGCCAGATCTGCTGCCAGCGGTTGGCGCCGTCGATGCGCGCGGCCTCGTACAGGTCCTCGTCGATCGTGGTGAGCGCGGCGAGGTAGAGGATCGTGCCCCAGCCGGCGGTCTGCCAGATCTCCGAGCCGACGTAGACGGTCCGGAACCACTCGGGTTCCTGGATGAAGCGGATCGGTTCGTGGCCGAACCAGCCGAGGACGTGGTTGACGGGTCCGTCACTGGCCAGCATCTGCAGGGTGATGCCCGCGACGATCACGATCGACAGGAAGTGCGGCAGGTACGACACCGACTGGACGAACCGTTTCAGCGAGCGCCGGCGCACCTCGTTGAGCAGCAGCGCCAGCACGATCGGCACCGGGAAGCAGAACAGCAGCGTGAGCCCGCCGATCCAGAGGGTGTTGCGGAACACCTGCCAGAAGGTGGGGTCGCTGAGGAACATCCGCACATAGCGCAGCCCGACCCAGTCCTCGCCGAAGAGCGAACCCCCGGGCTCGAAGCGCCGGAAGGCGATGACGTTGCCGATCATCGGCAGGTAGCGGAAGACCAGGAAGAACAGCAGCGGCAGGATCGCCAGCGAGTACAACTGCCAGTCGCGGCGCAGCGCCCGCCGCCAGCCGGTCCGGGCGGTGCGGCGGGGCGCGGCTCTCGCCGGAGGCGGGTCCTGGGTGCCCGGCGGGGCCGGCGTGGTGGACGTGCTCATTGCTCGGGCCTCCCGTGGGCATGGGACGCGGAACCGAAACTTTCGAGCGCTTACCGGTAACTTCGCGGCAACCTAAGGCCCGGGGAAAGCGCTGTCAATGGGGCCGCGATGGCCACAAGGGGCGCCTGCGGCGCGTTGGATTCCTGACGAAGCTGGGTAGGCCCCAGGACGCATCCCCGTTGCCCGTCGCAAGTTTCTGGATGACCACCGACTCCTGCGAGGTGCCGCAGTGCCCGCGTTCGACCTGTCGCTGACCCAACTGGAGCACCATCACCCGGACATCGAGGAGCCCGCCGACTTCGACGCGTTCTGGCTGAGCACCCTGAAGGAGTCCGGCCATGCCGACCCGCTGGTCTCGGTGCGGCCGGTGGAGACGGGACTGAGGCTGACGCGGACCTGGGACGTGACGTTCCGGGGCTTCGCGGGCGACCCGGTGCGCGCCTGGTACAGCAGGCCGACGGGAGCCGGTGAACTCCTGCCCGCGGTCGTCGAGTTCGCCGGCTACGGACGCGGCCGGGGCCTCCCCCACGAGCGCCTGACCTGGGTCAACGCCGGGTACGCGCATCTGCTCATGGACAATCGCGGCCAGGGCGACCAGTACGGGTGCGGCGGCGACACCCCCGACCCGCACACCGGCGCCCCGGGCGGCCCCGGCCCGGCGGTGCGCGGCCTGCTCGCCCCCGAGGACTACCACTACCGGCGTCTGATCACGGACGCGGTGCGTGCGGTCGCGGCGGTGCGGAGTCTGCCCGGCGCGGACCCCGGGCAGACCGTCGCCGTCGGCAACAGCCAGGGGGGCGGGCTGGCTCTGGCGGTCGCGGGGCTCGTCCCGGACCTGGCGGCGCTGCTCGTCACGGCTCCGCTGCTGTGCGGGATCCGGCGGGCGCTCGACCTCACGGACGCGGGGCCGTACGGCGAGATCACCGCGTACCTGTCCGTCCATCGGGGGGCGGAGCGTGAGGCCCTTCGCACGCTGTCCTACGTCGAGGGCGTGTCGTTCGCCCGCCGTGCGCAGGCGCCGGCTCATTTCGGTGTGGGGCTGCGGGACGTGGTGTGTCCGCCCAGTGGCGCGTACGGGGCGTTCAACCGCTATGGCGAGTTGGCCGGAGTGGACGTGCGCAAGGAGATCCACGCGTACCCGTTCAACGGGCACGAGGGCGGGGAGGCGGTGCACGTGCGACGTCAACTGGACTGGCTGGCCGGGTCGCTCGGGCGGTAGCGCGAACGGTGCGGGAGCGGCGCGGGAGCCGGTGAGGGCCTGACACCAGCTTGTCCGCCGCAGCCGTTTACATCTGCGCCGCCCGGCGCTAACTTCCGCAGCAGGCGGAGTGGGAGCGCTCCCATCCAGGTGGACCGGAACCCGCCTCCGGGTCGCTCCCACTCCGCCCATCCCCACACTCGCATCCGCAGGCCCGCCCCAAGGAACGGATGATGCTGTCATGATCCCGACAAAAGAGTCGGGGGGCTCCGTGCTGCCCCGATCTGCGCTCCCCACCCGGGCCAGATCCTTTTTCCTGGTCCTGCTGTCCTTGCTGGTCACCATCCCGGCCCTGGGTCTGGTCATGACGTCCGGAGGTGAGGCGGAGGCGCACGGCACGCCCATGAAACCGGGCAGCCGTACGTTCCTGTGCTGGCAGGACGCTCTGACCGACACCGGTGAGATCAAGCCGGTCAACCCGGCGTGCAGAACCGCGCAGCAGGTCAGCGGTACCACGCCGTTCTACAACTGGTTCTCCGTGCTCCGCTCGGACGGCGCCGGCCGCACCCGGGGCTTCGTGCCGGACGGCCAGCTGTGCAGCGGCGGCAACCCCAACTTCACCGGATTCAACACGCCCAGCAAGGACTGGCCGCTCACCCACCTCACCGCGGGCGCGACGGTCGACTTCTCGTACAACGCGTGGGCCGCGCACCCGGGTTGGTTCCACGTCTACATCACCAAGGACGGCTTCGACCCGGCCAAGCCGCTCACCTGGAACGACATGGAGGAGCGGCCGTTCCTGAGCGTCGACCACCCGCCGCTCAACGGCTCCCCCGGCACGGTCGAGGCCAACTACTCCTGGACCGGCAAGCTCCCCTCCGGCAAGGACGGCCGCCACATCATCTACATGGTCTGGCAACGCTCCGACAGCCAGGAGACCTTCTACTCCTGCTCCGACATCGTCTTCGACGGCGGCAAGGGCGAGGTGACCGGCATCAGGCAGCCGGGCACCCCCTCCGAACCGGTGCCCGGCACGTGCACGGCGACCCGGAAGACGACCGGCACCTGGAACGGCGGCTACCAGTCCGAGGTGACGGTCACCAACACCGGCACGGTCCCGATGCTCGGCTGGATGGTCGACTGGACGCTCCCGGCCGGTCAGAGGGTCGAGAGCCTGTGGAGCGGCAACGCGACGTACAACGGCCAGGCGGTGATGGTCCACAACGTCGGGTGGAACGGCTCACTCGCCCCGGGCCGGAGCACGACCTTCGGCTATGTCGTCTCCGGCTCCGGAGGTGACAGCACGACGAGCCTGCCCTGCCGGGTGGGCTGAACCGTGGGGCGGGCCCGCGACCGGGGAGACCCGGCCGGCGGGTCCGCCCGCTTCGCCGTCGCCCGGTCGCAGGTGGTCAGCCGGGCTGTCCGGCCGTCGCGACGAGGCGGTCGAGCGCCGCCCGGGCGGGGGGACCCCAGGTGGCTTTGCCGCCGGGGCGGCCGTGGACGCCCGCATGGCCGATGAGCATGCACGCAACGGCGCGCATCAGCGCCCAGCCACGGGCGCGGCGGCGGGTCGCGGTGTCGGCGGTCGGCTGGTAGGCGGCGTAGAAGCGGTCGGCGGCACCGTCCGGGAGCAGGTTCCAGGCGGCGGCGAGGTCACAGGCCGGGTCGCCCGCGCAGAGGTCGCCGAAGTCGATCACGCCGCAGAAGGTGCCGCCCGCGGTGAGGATGTTGGCGGCGTGCAGGTCGCCGTGGAGCCACAGAGCCGGCCCTGTCCAGTCGGGCGCGGCCAGGGCGTCCTCCCAGACCGCGCGGACGGCGTCCGGGTCCGGTATCAGGCCGGCCTCGACGGCGGAGGCGAGGTGCCTGGCGAATCCGTCGGCGCTGTCGGCCAGGGGGCCGCCGCGGCCCCGGCCCACGGGAGCGTCGCCGGGAGCGGGGCGGTGGAGCGCCGTCAGGAATCCCGCGAGGGCGTCGGCCGACTCCGCGGCACGTGTGGCGGGGGCACGGTCGGCGGGCGTGCCGGGGACCCAGGTGGTGACGGTCCAGGGCCGCGGGAAACGCTCGGAGGGTTCGCCGAGGCGCTGCGGGACGGGGACCTCGAGAGGGAGCCGCGGGGCGAGGACGGGCATCCAGGTGTGCTCCTTGCGGAGCAGCTCGTCCGCGGACTCGGTGGCCCAGGGCAGCCGAACGGCCAGGTCGTCGCCGAGGCGCCAGAGCTGGTTGTCCCAGCCGCGCGCGCCGAGCCGCAGGGGCCGGTCGGCCAGGTCGGGGTGCTGGTCGTGCAGCAGGTCCCGGATCAGCGCGGCCGTGATCTCGATCTCCGTGTGGGTCATGCCACGGCACGCTAGACGGGTGGCGGCTCGCGCCGTGGGCGTGCGTTCACGAACGGCCGGATGCGTCCACCCTGGCTGACTTTTTCAGCTCATATGTCGTGGTTATCCATATATGCGATTCTGTTGGGGAGGGTGCCCTGCCGCTCAGGTGCGGCGTGGAGCTGCCGCGTCGTCGTCGTGTGAGTTCCGGGGACTCCCCCTACCGGTGGCCGCGGTGTGGACGGGAGGTGGATGGGGAGATGCCCCGCTACGGCGATACCAGGGCTTCCGTCCCCGGTCCGTCCCGCCCTCCCGCTGCGGAGACGGCCGCGAGGGAGCGGGTACTGGCGTTCGCCGGGGTGGCGCTGGCCGCGGTGTACGCGCGGAGCGAGGACGGGGCGGAGCTGCGGCTGGTGGAATCGGCCGGGGCGGCCGAGCCCGGCACGTACGGGCTGCCGATTCGTGTCCCGGTGGCCATGGGCGCTGTGGTGGCGGCGGGACGGGGTTCGCCGGAGGCGGACGGCCCGGCCGCACCGTCCGCGGAGCCAGGCGCCTCGCCGGGCCGGGAGACCCACGATCCGGGCACCTCGCCCGGATCGGTGCCACCGGTGCCGGGCACGTCGCCGGTGCCCTCCTCCGTTGACCCGCCCACGGCCGGAGGCCTTGTGCCCGCTGTGGCCGACGCCTACCGCAGGGGGCGGCCCCTGTGGCTCCGGGGTGCCGCGCTCCCCGGCCGTACGGAAGCCGAAGCGGCCGGTTCCCCGCTCGGGGCGCTGCCGCTGGGGGCCGCGGGCGGGTGGCTGGGGTGCCTCGTGGTGGTGGGAGAGGCCGGGGAGCAGTTCGGCGGCGAGCAGCGGGAGTTTCTGGAGCGGTACGCCGATGCCGTGGCCGAGCGCCTGCGGGGGGAGGCCGACCGGTGCGCCCCCTCGCCCCTGCTGGCTTCCGCCCTGCGCGCCCTGGGAGTCGGTTCCTTCGCCCTGACGCCCGGCACCGGACTGGTCGAGACGGACGCGGCCCTGCTCGAACTCGTCGGCGTTCCCGAGGGCGGCTTCGACGGCAAGACCGACACGCTGCTCTCCTGCAGCGTGCCGGAGGACGTCCCCGCCCTGATGGCGGTCATCGAGCCGTCCGCGCAGACCCCGGCGCGGCGGGAGCTGGAGTTCCGGATCCGCCGGCCCACCGGCGAACTGTGCTGGCTGCGTCTGAGCTGCCGCGTGCTGAAGGAGCCCGACGGTGCTCCGAAGCGGGTGCTCGGGGTGGTGACCGCGGCCCCCGTGCTGCGCCGGAGCGCCAGTGACGTCGCCCGGATCCAGTGGCTGACGGCCGCGCTCGACGACGCGATGACGGTCCGGGACGTCAGCCGTGTGGTGGTCGCCGCGCTGCGCGAACCGCTGAGCGCCGACCGGGTGGCACTGGCCGAGCTGCTGGAAGACCGGCTGGCCGTCACCGTGCTGGATCCGCCGGGCGCCGGCGCCTGGCCGGAACTGTGGCGGTCCGAGTGGCGTTCGGAGTGGCCGGACGCGCCGGTCAGCGCCCTGCCCACACTCCAGGCGGCGCTGCGGGACGGGCGGACGAGCCTGTGGCCTGCGGGTGCCGAGCTGGAACCCGGACTGGCGGGGATCGGGCCCGGCGGACTCGCGGTCCTGCCGCTGCCGGCGAAGAGCAGGATGACCGGGGTCTGTCTGGTCGGCTGGGAAACGCCGCACGAGTTCACTCCCGAGGAGCGGGCCCTGCTGACGGCGACCGCGGGGCTGGTGGGGCAGGCCCTGAAGCGCGCGCACGCCTACGACGCGGAGCAGGAGCTCGCGACGATGCTCCAGCGGAGCCTGTTGCCGCGCCGCCTCCCCCGGCTGCCCGGGGGAACCGCCGTGGCCCGTTATCTGCCGGCCCGGCGCGGGCTCCAGGTGGGCGGCGACTGGTACGACGTGATCGCCCTGTCGGAGGCGAAGGTCGCCCTGGTCATCGGTGATGTGCAGGGGCACAGCGCCGGGGCCGCGACGATCATGGGCCAGATGCGCACCGCGGTCCGGGCCTACGCCGTGGAGGGTCATCCGCCGGACGTGGTCGTCGGGCACGCCAACCGGCTGCTCGTCGGTATGGAGACCGACCTGTTCGCCACGTGCTGCTACGTCGAGCTGGACATGGAGGAGGGCAACGCGCTGTTCGTACGGGCCGGGCATCTTTCCCCGCTGGTGCGTCACCCCGACGGCGGCACGGAGGAGGTCGCGGTCGAGGGCGGGCTTCCGCTGGGTGTCCTCGCGGACGCGGAATTCCCGCTGACGGCGCTGGCGCTGGCCCCGGGCACGGTGCTCGCACTGGTGACGGACGGGCTGGTCGAATCGGCGGATCTTCACTTGGACGAGGGGATGCGGCTGGTGCGCGAGGCACTCGCCGCGGCCGACCCGGCCGACCCGGGGCGGATGGCGGACGGTCTGCTCGGCGAGGCGGGCCGCCGGGAGGACGACGTGGCGCTGCTGCTGCTGCGCTACGACGGGATGCGGATTCGGCCGGTGCGGGCGGGGTGGGTGGTGTGGCGGCTGCCGGACGCGGTCATGCACGCCCGCCGGTTCAGCGCGCGCACGCTGCGTTCCTGGGATGTCGTGGAGGAGGCCGACACCGTCCTGCTCGTGGTGTCGGAGCTGGTCACCAACGCGCTGGTGCACACACAGGGCGCGGTCCGCCTGGACCTGACCCTGGCCGCCGACCGGCTGCGGGTGACGGTGAGCGACTCCTCACCCCGGGCCCCGGCCAAGCCGGTGGTCGTGGACTGGGAGTCGACGGGCGGCCGGGGCCTCTTCCTCGTCGAGGCGATGTCGTCGGCCTGGGGCTCGGTGCCGGTCGGCGGCGGCAAGCAGGTCTGGAGCGAGATCGTCGTGTCCCCTCCGGAGGCGGAGGGGACACCGGCGGCGGAGCCCGAACCGGCGGCAGAGCCGCGGATCGAGGCGGGCGAGGACCGGCCGCCGGGCAAGGACCGGCCGCGGGGCAAGGAGCGGGGCTGGAGCCTCGGCCGCGGCCGGAACCGGACCCCGGACCAGGACCGGGACCGGGTGTGGGGCATAGGCAGGAACCGGGACCGGACCAGAGCCCGGGGCCTGAGCCGAGACGGAGCCCCGGACCCCACCGCCCACCAAACCCGGGACCGGGACACGGACCCGGAACTCACCCAGGGCCGGAGCCGAGGCAGGGGCCCGGACCCCACCGCCCACCAGGACAGGAACCCGGGCACTACCCCGGCCCCGTCGGCCGCCCGGACCGGAATCGGGGCAGGGGGCCGGGTCTGGCCGCGGGTCAGCGACGGAAGTGGGGAGGGCCGGGATGAGAGGGCGTAGGTGGCGGGTGGTCGCCGGGCTGCTCGCGGGCGTGCTGGCGGTGTCCCTGGCCGGGTGCACCGAGGACGGCGGACAGGGCGATGACGCTCTGACCGTGGGGCTGCTGCTGCCGAGCCGTGCCGTGCCCCGGTGGGAGCAGTCCGACAAGCCTCTGATCGAGAAGCGGGTGAAGGAGCTGTGCTCCGACTGCACGGTGATGTACGCCAACGCCGAGAACGACGCGGCGAGCCAGCGGCAGCAGATGAACTCCATGATCACCAGTGGCGTCTCGGTCCTGATCCTGGATGTCGTCGACCCCGGGGCCCTGCGCTCCTCGGTCCGGGCGGCGGCACGGGAGGGCATCCCGGTCCTGGCCTACGACCGGCTCGCCGAAGGCCCGATCTCGGGTTTCGTCAGTTTCGACGGCGGCCAGGTGGGCCGGCTCCAGGGCCAGGCGCTGCTGAAGGGCATGGGAGCCAGGGCCGACGGTGGTGGCGTCGTCATGATGAACGGCGACCCGTCCAGCCCCAACTCCGCCTGGTACGAGGGCGGGGCCCGGTCCGTGCTGCGGGACAGGGTGCGGACCCTCAAGTCGTACAACACCCTGGGGTGGCGCACGGAGAACGCGCACGACCACATGTCCGCCGCGATCAGCGACCTCGGCCCGAACCAGATCGACGGTGTGCTGGCGGCCAACGACTCGATCGCCGCGGGCGTGGTCTCGGCGCTCAAGAGCGCCCGCATCTCGCCTCTGCCCCCGGTCACCGGCCAGGACGCCGACCTCAGCGCCGTGCGGCGCATCGTCGAGGGCGAGCAGTACATGACCGTCTACAAGCCGTTCCGGCAGGAGACCGAGGCCGCCGCCGCGATGGCCGTCGCCCTGGCACACGGCAACGATCTCGCCGCCCTGGTCACGACGCGTGTGGACAGCCCGACCACGAAGGAAGTCCCTGCGCGGCTGCTCGACCCGGTCTCCGTGACGCAGGACAACATCCGCACGACGCTCGTCCGGGACGGCGTCTACACGATCGACCAGATCTGCCCCCCGCAGCTCCGGTCGGCCTGTACCCGGATCGGACTCATCCGGTGAAGGAGGTGGTTCCCGGTGGTGGCCCATCCGCCCGTGCTGGCGTTGCGCGGCATCTCCAAGCGGTTCGGCGGCGTGCAGGCGCTGGTGGATGTCGACCTGCAGGTCCGGGCCGGTGAGGTCGTGGCCCTGGCGGGCGACAACGGCGCCGGCAAGTCGACACTCGTGAAGGCGATCTCGGGCGTCAGCCCGGCCGACCGGGGGATCATCGAGTGGGAGGGGCGGCTCGTGCAGATCAAGCGCCCCCACGACGCGCACGCCCTGGGCATCGCGACCGTCTACCAGGACCTCGCCATGTGCGACAACCTGGACGTCGTCGGCAACCTCTTCCTCGGCCGCGAGATCGACCGGGTGGGCGTCCTCGACGAGGTGGAGATGGAGCGCCGCGCCCGCGATCTGATGCGCGCGCTGTCGATCAGTATCCCCGACGTGCGCATACCGGTCGCGGCACTGTCCGCCGGGCAGCGGCAGGCCGTCGCGATCTCCCGCTCGCTCATGGGCGCTCCCAAGGTCCTGCTGCTGGACGAGCCGACCGCCGCCCTGGGGGTGGAGCAGACCAGCCATCTGCTCGACCTCATCGAGGAGGTGCGCGACCACGGTATGGCGATCATCCTCATCAGCCACAACATGGGCGACATCAAGGCCGTCGCCGACCGTGTCGCGGTGCTGCGGCTGGGACGCAACAACGGGTTGTTCGACGTGAGCACCGTGACGCAGGAGCAGATCATCTCCGCCGTCACGGGGGCGGCGGACAACGCCGTGGCGCATCGTGTGAAGGGCGACGAGGAGGCGTGGCCGTGAGCCGGGAGAGGCCGCACCGGGACGGCGGACCGGCCGGGGCGGATGGCGCCGGGCCGGTCACTGCGGACAGCCGGCCGCGCCCCCGCGGCTGGTCCGGCAACCTGCGCGACTACGCCCTGGAGGTCCGCGGCAGCGTCCGGGACGGCGAGCGGGGCCCGCTCCTGGTGATCGCGGGGCTGATCGTGATCTGGATCGTGTTCCAGGCACTGGACGACAAGTTCCTCTCGCCCCGCAACCTGTCCAACCTCAGTGTGGAGATCGTCGGCACCGGCCTGGTCGCCGTCGGCATCGTGTTCGTGCTGCTGATCCGCGAGATCGATCTGTCGGTCGGTTCCGTCAGCGGCCTGGCCGGGGCCGCGTTCGCCGTACTGAACGTGAACCAGGGGGTGCCGGAGTGGCTCGCGGTGATCGTGGCGGTGGCCGTCGGCATGGCCGTGGGCGCCTTCCACGGGTTCTTCTTCGCCTGGCTCGGCGTGCCCGCGTTCGTCGTGACACTGGCGGGGCTGCTGATCTGGAACGGCCTGACGCTCTACCTGCTGGGCGCGAGCGGCACGATCAACATCGACGAGGAAGGCCTGGTCGCCTCCCTCACCAGCCGGCACTTCGGCGACGACCTGGCGGCGTACGCGGTGGCGGCGCTGGGCACCGCCGGGTACTTCCTGGCCGCCCACCGCAAGCGCAGCCGCCACCGCGCCGCCGGGATGCCCTACCGGCAGACGCCCGAGATCTGGGTGCGCACCGGTGTCCTCGCGGCGGTCTCCTTCACCGCCGCCTACACCCTCAACCGGTTCCAGGGGCTGCCGTTCGCCCTGCTGATCTTCCTGACGGTCCTCGTCGTCTCGGACTACGTGCTGCGCCGCACCCGCTACGGGCGGCGTGTGTACGCGCTCGGCGGCGGGGTCGAGGCGGCGCGGCGCGCCGGTATCGGCGTGGAGCGGGTGCGGGTCGCGATGTTCATGGTGTCGGGGACGCTGGCCGCCTTCGGTGGGCTGTTCGTGGCCTCGGGTCTCACCTCGGCGAGCCCCACGACGGCCCGTGCCGCCGGCTCCGGGATGCTGCTGATCAACGCGATCGCGGCGGCCGTCATCGGCGGTACGAGCCTGTTCGGCGGACGCGGCTCGCCCTGGTCCGTGCTGCTCGGCGTGCTGGTGATCCAGTCGATCGCCTCGGGCATGGGGCTGCTCGGGGTGGAGGACGCCGTGCAGTTCATGATCACGGGAGGAGTACTGCTGGCCGCCGTCGCGGCCGACGCGCTCACCAGACGCACGGAGGCCCGGAGAGGCCGTCCGTAAC
Source organism: Streptomyces djakartensis (assembly GCF_014651075.1). Taxonomy (GTDB): domain Bacteria; phylum Actinomycetota; class Actinomycetes; order Streptomycetales; family Streptomycetaceae; genus Streptomyces; species Streptomyces djakartensis. The sequence continues at coordinate 63,634 of NZ_BMWE01000009.1, forward strand.
ACCCCTTACACCCGATAAACCTCTTTCCTTGTAAAATGTCTAGATGGGTGACGGGGGTGGGTAGGGGCCACGCGAGGGCCAAGGACCGACATCCTGTCCATCGGAGCGTCATGAAACGTAGCCGCCTCGCCCGGCTGGCCGTTGCTGCCGCGGCCGTCACCGGCCTGATCCTCTCGGGCTGCGCGGACGCGGACCCGCCGCCCGGCGGATCGAACGGCAGCATCAACGTACTCAGCGTCGGCAATCCACCGATGCAGAACCTGAAGAAGCTCACGAAGAAGTACTTCACCGCGGAGACCGGCATAGAGGTCAATTACACGCTGCTGCCGGAGAACGACGTCCGCAGGAGGATGGACCGCGAGTTCGCCCGCCAGGGCGGGCACTACGACGTGGCGAGCGTGAGCGCGTACGAGGTGCCGATCTACTCGGAGCGCGGTTGGCTCGCCCCGCTGGACTCCTACGTGAAGTCGGACGCGGACTTCGACCAGGGCGACATCTTCCCCAACCTCGTCGAATCCCTGACCGGGGCCGATGGCAGGATCTACGCCCAGCCGTTCTACGGGGAGGGCTCCTTCCTGGCGTACCGCAAGGACCTCTTCCGCAAGGAAGGGCTGTCCATGCCCGCGAACCCGACCTGGGAGCAGGTCGCCTCGCTCGCGAAGGAGATCGACGGCACCGACGGCTCAAGCGGCATCTGCTTGCGCGGTCTGCCCGGATGGGGGCAGAACCTGACCCCGATCAACACCGTCGTGAACACCTTCGGCGGCGCCTGGTACGACATGGAGTGGAACGCCCGGCTCACCTCACCGGAGTTCCGCAAGGCGGTGCGGTTCTACGTCGATCTGATCCGCGAGCACGGTCAGGCCGACGCTCACCGCATGGGCTTCCTGGAAGTCCTCGACGCCTTCGTGGCGGGCAGATGCGCCATGTGGTACGACGCCACCGTCCTGGCATCGTCGGTCGAGGCCGACGGCTCGGCGGTCAAGGGCAAGGTCGGCTACGTCCCGGCGCCGCATGACAGGACGGAGAAGGCCGGCTGGCTGTGGACCTGGGCCTGGGGCATCCAGGAGGCCAGCGAGAACAAGGACGCCGCCTGGAAGTTCATCTCCTGGGCCTCCTCGAAGGAGTACCAGGAGCAGGTCGCAGGGGAACTCGGCTGGACGTCGGCGCCCGCCGGGAACCGCAAGTCGCTGTACACCAACCCCGAGTACCAGCAGGCGGCCGAAGCCTGGTACCGGCAGGAGTACAAGGCGGCGACGGACTCCGCCGACCCGAGGAACCCGGGCGTCGGTCCCCGCCCCTACCCCGGCATCGGCTTCGTGGGCATCCCCGAGTTCGCCGTGCTCGGTACCGCGGTGTCCGAGCAGATCGCCGCGGCCATCGCGGGGCGGCAGTCGGTGGACGCGGCTCTGGAGAAGTCGCAGGACATCGCCCAGGCCGCGGTGGCGAAGTACCGCGGCGAGTGAGCCGGCGCCGGCCGGGCGGGCCGGCGCGGGCCCGGGAAACAGCGCGGCCCCGGGAAACGGCGCGGGCCGCGCCCCCGGTCACCCGGGAGCGCGGCCCTCGATCCGCCGTGAGGCGCCTCGCCGGTCCGCTTACTTGCGGATCAGGCTGCGCAGCACGTACTGCATGATGCCGCCGTTGCGGTAGTAGTCCGCCTCACCGGGGGTGTCGATGCGGACGACCGCGTCGAACTCGACGCCGGTGTCGGTGGTGACCTTCACCGTGCGCGGCGTGGTGCCGTCGTTCAGCTCGGTGACACCGGAGATGGAGAAGGTCTCCTCACCGGTGAGGCCGAGGGACTCGGCGGACTGGCCCTCCGGGAACTGCAGCGGCAGGACGCCCATGCCGATGAGGTTCGAGCGGTGGATGCGCTCGTAGGACTCGGCGATGACGGCCTTGACGCCGAGGAGCGCGGTGCCCTTGGCCGCCCAGTCGCGGGACGAGCCGGAGCCGTACTCCTTGCCGGCCAGGACGACCAGCGGAATGCCGGCGGCCTGGTAGTTCTGCGAGGCGTCGTAGATGAAGGAGACCGGGCCGCCGTCCTGCGTGAAGTCACGCGTGTAGCCGCCCTCGGTGCCCGGCGCGATCTGGTTGCGCAGGCGGATGTTGGCGAACGTACCGCGGATCATGACCTCGTGGTTGCCTCGGCGCGAGCCGTAGCTGTTGAAGTCGCGGCGCTCGACGCCGTGCTCCGTGAGGTACTTGCCGGCCGGGGTGTCGGCCTTGATGGCGCCGGCCGGGGAGATGTGGTCGGTGGTGACCGAGTCGCCGAGCTTGGCGAGCACGCGGGCACCGGCGATGTCCTCGACCGGGGCCGGGTCCATCTCCATGCCCTCGAAGTACGGGGGCTTGCGGACGTAGGTCGACTCGGCGTCCCACTCGAAGGTGTTGCCGGTCGGGATCGGCAGCGCCTGCCACTGGGCGTCACCGGCGAAGACGTCGCTGTAGGACTTGGAGAACATGTCCTCGCCGATGGCGCCCGCGACGACCTCGTTCACCTCGGCCTCGGAGGGCCAGATGTCCTTCAGGAAGACCGGGCTGCCGTCCTGGTCGGTGCCCAGGGCCTCCCGGGTGATGTCGACCTTCATGGAACCGGCGATCGCGTAGGCCACGACCAGCGGCGGGGACGCCAGGTAGTTCATCTTGACGTCGGGGTTGATACGGCCCTCGAAGTTCCGGTTGCCGGAGAGGACCGAGGTGACGGCGAGGTCGTGGTCGTTGACGGCCTTGGAGACCTCCTCCGGCAGCGGGCCGGAGTTGCCGATGCAGGTGGTGCAGCCGTAGCCGACGAGGTTGAAGCCGACCTTGTCGAGGTACGGGGTCAGGCCCGACTTCTCGAAGTAGTCGGTGACGACCTTGGAGCCCGGGGCGAGGGTGGTCTTGACCCACGGCTTGCGGGTCAGGCCCTTCTCCACCGCCTTCTTGGCCACCAGGGCGGCGGCGACCATGACGTACGGGTTGGAGGTGTTGGTGCAGGAGGTGATGGCCGCGACGGTCACGGCGCCGTGGTCGATCTCGTAGGTCGATCCGTCGGGGGCGGTCACGGTGACCGGGTTGGACGGGACGACGGCACCGGTGCCGCCGGCGTGCTGCGGCGCGCCGGCGCCGTTCTCCTGGCTGCCGTAGGCGGGGGCGTCGGAGGCCGGGAAGGACTCGGCGCTCGCCTCGTCGACCGGGGAGGCCGAGGCGGCGGCCTGCTGGGCGACGGGAGCGTCGACGTAGTTGAGGACGTCCTTGGCGAACTGCTGGGCGGCCTCGGCCAGGACGATGCGGTCCTGCGGGCGCTTCGGGCCGGCGATGGAGGGGACGACCGTGGAGAGGTCGAGCTCGAGCTTCTCGGAGAAGTCCGGCTCGGCCTTCGGGTCCAGCCAGAGGCCCTGCTGCTTGGCGTACGCCTCGACGAGTGCGACCTGCTGCTCGGAGCGGCCGGTCAGGCGCAGGTAGCTGAGGGTCTCGTCGTCGATCGGGAAGATCGCGGCGGTGGAGCCGAACTCCGGCGACATGTTGCCGATGGTGGCGCGGTTGGCCAGGGAGGTGGCCGCGACGCCCTCGCCGTAGAACTCGACGAACTTGCCGACCACACCGTGCTTGCGCAGCATCTCGGTGATCGTCAGCACCAGGTCGGTGGCGGTGGTGCCGGGCTGGAGCTCACCGGTGAGCTTGAAGCCGACGACGCGCGGGATGAGCATGGAGACCGGCTGGCCGAGCATGGCGGCCTCGGCCTCGATGCCGCCGACGCCCCAGCCGAGCACGCCGAGGCCGTTGACCATCGTGGTGTGCGAGTCGGTGCCGACGAGGGTGTCGGGGTACGCCTGGCCACCCCGGACCATGACCGTGCGCGCCAGGTGCTCGATGTTCACCTGGTGCACGATGCCGGTGCCGGGCGGGACGACCTTGAACTCGTCGAAGGCGGTCTGGCCCCAGCGCAGGAACTGGTAGCGCTCCTTGTTGCGGCCGTACTCCAGCTCGACGTTCTGCTTGAAGGCGTCGTTCGTGCCGAACTTGTCGGCGATGACGGAGTGGTCGATGACCAGCTCGGCCGGCGCCAGCGGGTTGATCTTGGCCGGGTCGCCGCCCAGCTCCTTGACGGCCTCACGCATGGTCGCGAGGTCCACGACACAGGGAACGCCGGTGAAGTCCTGCATGATCACGCGGGCCGGCGTGAACTGGATCTCCTGGGACGGCTGGGCCTGCGAGTCCCAGCCGCCGAGGGCGCGGATGTGGTCGGCGGTGATGTTCGCGCCGTCCTCGGTGCGGAGCAGGTTCTCCAGCAGGACCTTGAGGCTGTAGGGAAGGCGAGCCGAGCCCTCCACCTTGTCCAGCCGGAAGATCTCGTACGACTCGTCGCCCACCTGCAGCGTGCTGCGGGCGTCGAAGCTGTTCGCCGACACGACAGTCTCCTTCATTGATGTGCGCGTACCACCACGATCCTGCCGCCACGGCATCTCGGCCGATCCGCTAAGGTAAGACTAAGTTAGGTAACCCTTACCGGTGCGTGGCGGCTGCGGTGCTCTTCGGCAGATATCTCGATGTCGAGATAACTCTAGTACACCCGGGCCGGTTGGTCATGCCCCGGCGTCCGCTGTCCGCTGTCCGCTGTCATCCAAGGCGGAAGTCCGACGCACTCCTCACACCCTCAATCCAGGCGTCAGTCCTGCTCAGGGAAACGGCTCGCCAGGAACTGCTCGAACGTGACCTTGCCCACGGCCCGCTCCGGCGCCAGATGCCCGCCCGCGCGGAACCCGTGGTAGGTCTTGCCGGCCAGGGGCACGTTCAGCAGGGGACGGCGCCGTCCGCTCGCGCGCAGATAGGCCTGAGCCACCTCCGGAAACGTACGGACCTCGGGGCCGCCCATGTCCGGCACCCGGCCCCTGGGCTCCCCGGTGGCGATCTCGGCCAGCCGGGCAGCGACCTCCGCCACCTCGACCGGCTGGCCGGCGACTCCCGCCGGGAGCAGCATGACCGGCAGCTTCGCCGAGCCCCGCAGGAACCGCAGCATCAGGTCGTGGAACTGCGTCGTCCGCAGCACGCTCCAGCCGAGCCCCGACTCCTCGATGAGCCGTTCGACGGCGAGCTTGGTTCGGTAGTAGCCGAGCGGCACCCGGTCGACGCCGACGATCGAGATGTACACCAGATGCGGCACCCCGGCCCGGCGGGCCGCCTCGATCAGATTGAGGGCCGCCCGCTCGTCACCGCCACGCGGCGACGTCGCACAGTGCACGATCGTGTCCACGCCCGCGACAGCCGCGGCCAAGCCTGTGCCCTCACGAAGGTCCACGGCGTACGGCTGGGAGTGCCGGCTCAGCACTCGCACCTCGTGCCCGTCCGCGCGCAGCCGCTCGGTGAGGAGCCCGCCGAGCGTTCCGGTGCCGCCAGTCACCAGGATCGTGGTCATCGCAGTTGCCGTCCCTTCGGTGGGCGTGCGCTCCCCGGTGGAGCGCACGTCATCCGCTGGGAACCGACGACCGCCCGCAGATGTGACAGCTCCCCGGTGATCCCACTCCCCCGCGGGTCACGCCCCGGGAGACATCGCGGCGAACTGCCGGCCCGCGAACACGAGTTTGCCCGGGTTCACGACGACCTGCACCTGGACGATGCCGCTGTCGCGCAATTCGAAGGACGCGACGGCGACGAGCCGCCGCGCCGCGTGCGCCACCAACGCCGGCGCGCCGTTGACCTCGGCGACGGTGAGGTCCAGGCCGCTCGCGAACCGTTGCACGCCGCCCAGGAAGCGCATGACCTTTTCCCGGCCGACGATGGGACGCAGGGCCGCGCTGACCTTGCCGCCGCCGTCGCTCCACCAGATGGCGTCATCGGCGAGCAGTCGCTCCAGTCCGGCCAGGTCTCCCTCACGAGCCGCCGCCACGAAGGACTCGACGAGCGCGCGCTGCCGCCCGGGCGTGGGCTCGAAGCGGGTGCGCTCCGCCGCTACGTGCCGCACCGCCCTGCGGTACAGCTGGCGGCAGTTGGCCTCACCGAGATCGAGCACTTCGGCGATGTCCCGGTGGCTGTAGGCGAACGCCTCACGCAGGACGTAGACCGCGCGCTCGGTCGGCGTCAGCCGCTCCAGCAGCATGAGCAGGGCTGTCGACACGGCGTCGCGCTGCTCCGCGGACTCCATCGGACCGAGCGTCCCGTCCTCGGTGAACACCGGCTCCGGCAGCCACGACCCCACATACCGCTCGCGCTGCACACGGGCCGAGGTGAGTCGGTTGAGGCAGAGGTTGGTGACGACCTTGGCGAGCCAGGCCCCAGGGTGTCCGATCGCCGCACGGTCGGCGCCGCGCCAGCGCAGGTACGCCTCCTGGACGGTGTCCTCCGCGTCCTCGGCGGAACCAAGCAGTCGGTAGGCGAGGCCGAACACACGGGGGCGGTGCGAGGTGAACTCCTCGGCGGTGCCGGGCGCTTGCGTCATGCGCGCAGGATGTCAGAGACGCGGAACCGTGCGGCGCGGCCCCCTGGCCGGGACGCTGTCTGTCGATCGGGAGCGACAACGCCTCGTATCGGCGTCAGAAACAGCCTGGCCGGTGCTCGGCGGAGAGATCATCATGAGGGGATGCCTGAGAACCGATCCTCTGCGGCACCGGCTGTGCTGCGGCTTCCCCAGTACACGAAGGCGGACCAGGAAGAGATCCTTGGCAACGGTGATGACCCCTTCGGTGTCGCCTCGACCGGTCTGACCTGGCTGCCGAAAGAAGAACACTTCGGCATCCGTCACGAAGGCCGGCTCGTGGCACACACTGGCCTGCTGCGACTGCCTGTCTCCATCGGCGGCACCAAGACAGAGGTGGTGGGCGTCGGCGGAGTGGCCGTCGCCCCCGGCATGCAAGGTCAGGGGCTGGCACGGCTCGTCGTCACAGCCGCCCTGGAGCACGCCCGCACGATGGGTCCTCAGCACGCGCTCCTCTTCTGCCGACCTCCCCTCGTGCCGCTCTACCAGCGCCTCGGATGGCACCCGCTCGACAAGGACGTGATCGTCGAACAACCCGCAGGCCGCCTGGTGACCATGCCACTGCCGACCATGGTGACGCCCCTGCGCAACGGCGCCCGCTGGCCCTCAGGGCCAGTCCGACTGTTCTCGCTCCCCATGTGACGGACCCTCACTGAGGCCACAGTCCGCCATGCGGTCATGCACACCTCTCTCCGGGGTATCCGAACCAGGTATCCACCCGACGAACGGAGAGGAGACAGGCATGCCGCTCACGTTCCGCAAGAGTTTCCGGATCCTTCCCGGGGTGCGCCTGAACATCAACAAGCGCTCCTGGTCCATCACCACCGGCGGCGGAAAGAACGGCCCCCGGTACACCCGCAGCAGCACGGGACGTCGTACGACATCGATGGATTTGCCCGGACCTTTCGGATGGCGGCGTACACATACCGACAAGCGACACTGAGGCCACCGGGACGGATTGACCGCCCGTCACCCGAACGAACCTCCCATCGTGCGTCATCTCATATCTGAGATAACCTCAACCCCATGGGAGACGACTACCTCGTACGTATCGGCAGGCTCATCCGTGACGCCCGGCAGCACCGGGGCTGGACCCAGTCGCAGCTGGCCGAGGCGCTCGGCACCAGCCAGAGCGCCGTCAACCGGATCGAGCGCGGCAACCAGAACATCAGCCTTGAGATGATCGCGCGCATCGGTGAGGCCCTCGACAGCGAGATCGTGTCGCTCGGCTACGCCGGTCCGATGCATCTTCGGGTGGTCGGCGGGCGCCGGCTGTCCGGCGCCATCGACGTGAAGACGAGCAAGAACGCGTGCGTGGCGCTGCTGTGCGCCTCACTGCTGAACCGGGGGCGCACGGTGCTGCGCCGCGTCGCGCGCATCGAGGAGGTGTACCGCCTCCTGGAGGTGCTGGGCTCCATCGGCGTGCGCACCCGCTGGATCAACGACGGCGTCGACCTGGAGGTCGTGCCGTCCGCCGAACTCGACCTGGCGGCGATCGACGCGGACGCGGCACGCCGCACCCGCTCGATCATCATGTTCCTCGGTCCGCTGCTGCACCGCATGGACCGCTTCAAGCTGCCGTACGCCGGCGGCTGCGACCTCGGGACGCGCACGGTCGAGCCGCACATGATCGCGCTGCGCCGCTTCGGTCTCGACATCGCGGCGACCGAGGGCCAGTACCACGCCGTGGTGGACCGCTCGGTCCGCCCCGACCGTCCGATCGTGCTGACCGAGCGCGGCGACACGGTGACCGAGAACGCGCTGCTCGCCGCCGCCCGGCACGACGGCATCACGGTCATCCGCAATGCCTCCTCCAACTACATGGTCCAGGACCTGTGCTTCTTCCTGGAGGCCCTGGGCATCAAGGTCGACGGCATCGGCACCACCACGCTCACCGTGCACGGCGTGCCGGACATCGACGTCGACGTGGACTACTCCCCCTCCGAGGACCCGGTCGAGGCGATGAGCCTGGTGGCGGCCGCCGTCGTGACCGAGTCGGAACTGACGGTGCGCCGGGTCCCGATCGAGTTCCTGGAGATCGAGCTGGCCGTGCTGGAGGAGATGGGCCTCGACCACGACCGCACCCCCGAGTACTTCGCCGACAACGGCCGCACCCGGCTGGTGGACCTCACCGTCCGGCCCTCCAAGCTGCAGGCGCCGATCGACAAGATCCACCCCATGCCGTTCCCCGGCCTGAACATCGACAACGTCCCGTTCTTCGCGGCCATCGCGGCGGAGGCCCAGGGCAAGACCCTCATCCACGACTGGGTCTACGACAACCGCGCCATCTACCTGACCGACCTGAACCGCCTCGGCGGCCGGCTCCAGTTGCTGGACCCCCACCGCGTCCTGGTCGAGGGCCCGACCCGCTGGCGCGCCGCGGAGATGATGTGCCCGCCCGCCCTGCGCCCCGCGGTGGTCGTCCTGCTGGCGATGATGGCGGCGGAGGGCACGTCGGTGCTGCGCAACGTGTATGTCATCAACCGGGGTTACGAGGACCTGGCGGAGCGGCTGAACTCGGTGGGAGCGCAGATCGAGACGTTCCGGGACATCTAGCGACATGACGAAACCCCGCCAGGGACGACCTGGCGGGGTTTCGACTTCATCGATCTGCCGAGTTCACTACTCCTTACTCCTCCAAGGCCGCTCGCAGGTAAGCGATCAGATCGCCGGCCGACACCTCGGCCCAGGAGGCCCCGGGCACCCCAGGGCGAATGACCTCGTAGCGCTCCTCGTCCGGCTCATGCACGAGGACCTGACGGCTCGTCCCGTCGAACAGATCCACGCGCAGCCGGACGGCACCGTGCGAGATCGTCGGGAACATGTTCCGCAGCACCTCATCCGCATGAAGGCGACGGAGAAGGTTCCGTTGCCTCCGATGGAAGTCGGACGACAGAAGGTCGGCCCACTGCGACGAAGTGGGCTCTCCCCTCTCGATCGCCCTGGTGAATTCGTCGAGCTCCAGGAACGTGTATCTCGCCGCCATCTCGTCGAACGGCACACCTTCCCGCCATGCGGCGACCACCTCGACGAGCGATCCGAGATCGTCCGTCGAGCCGACCTCCCAGGTGAACCCGGGAACGTCCCAGGTGAACCCCGGAACATGGACACGCACCCGGAACAGACGCCTCTCGGCTGCGGGAACGACCGACACGAGACCCCTCGCCGTCTCGACGATGATGCCGTCGGTGGTCGAGGGTGCCGGCCAGATTTCGCCTTCGCCCGGTTTGACGGCCTCCTTCATCGCCGCCATGAGGCCGCCCGCAGCGGTCACGTCGGGGTACAGATCATTCCGATGGGTGCTCAATTTCGATTCCTCAGCAGTGGCAGTAACCGATGACCGAACCCTTCACCGGGGGAAGTTCTCCCAGCACCGACAGGTCCGGCATGCCGGTCGGGGAATCCAGGCGCATGGCCCCGTCTGGCCCTGACGGGGAGTAGAACTTTATGGAATCCCACGAGCGCTGACCATTGGCGAGGGCCCTCGCGATCATGGACATCTCGTAGTCGGTGGCATGTCCGGCCTCGCCGGCCCTCAGGCCGCGCCGGGCGGCCGCCATGAAGCCTCCGAGTTCGTTCAGTCCCGTCATGTTCACGTGGAGCGTCACGTTCGGGTCGGCGATCGCCATTTCCGCGATGCGCGCGAAGTCCCTCGGGGACGCGTTGGAGAAGGTGGTGAGCTTGTTCTCCCCGGCCCACTTGTCGAGCTTGCCGTTGTTCTGCCACCCCAAAGCGACTTTGCAGTTGTGAACGAGTATCGGAGTGACGCCCGCCAGCACGAAGAACGTATGCAAGTCGTCGACCGTGAGGTCGTAGACCGTGCGCGGGGCCAAGCCCGAGCGGTCGTGGAGGCCGGTCACCGCACGGACAGACCCGTCCGGAGTGCGCAGGCGGTCGCCGGCACGCAGGTCGGACACCAGCGTCCACCCATGATCCACCACGTAGAACTTGTGGCCGGCGGTGCTCTTCAGCCTCCCCCCACCGGCAACGGTGATGTCCACCAGCCGCTGGGTGTCGTGCTTGAAGGTGTCGGTGACCTTCCGGGCCCGCAACTGGCCGGTAGCCGGATCCGTGGCCTTGACGTGGTCCCCGACGCGCACCTGGCTGATGGGCCGGCGAGAGCCGTCCGCCATCAGCACCTCGGTAGTGCCAGGGAAGCTGTTCACCTTGCAGGCGGTGTACAGGTCCTCGTGGGCGTTGACGATGGCGTTGAGCTTGGCGAGGGTCCCTGGGTCCAGGTCGAGAGCCTTGAGGGCGTGGAACGCGTCACGTACCCCGGTGCCGGTCTTCATGGCGGCGTCCAGAGCCCGGATTCCTTCGAAGACCTTGCCGAAAGCCTTGCCGGGGACGAAGTTGCTCAGCGCCCAGGCGCAGCCGCTGGCGCTGCCGTGCCAGCAGTCGACGAAGTCCTGGACCAGGACCGCCTTGATGAGCTTGTAGGTGAGGGTCTGCTGGATGAGTTCCAGCTTGGAGAAGTACCGGGTGACGTCCTTCTTGAGGCCCGGGATGCGCTTGCTTTCGACGAGCAGCGTGTCCGCCCGCGGACAGCCGTCGGCGCTGGCCGTCGCGTCGGGGTTGGTGCAGAGGAAGAAGTCGACCACGGCGCTGAAGGTGACCGTGAACGTGGTGGTGCAGCCTTCGAAGCCGATGTCGATGACGCAGGGGTCGTGCTGTTTGGCGTCGGTGATCTCGATGCTGTCCTCGTCGACGACGTACCACGTACCGCCGACTCCGGTGCCCGCACCCGTCGAGACCTGCTTGTTCGAGGCCTTGCGTGCCGCTTCCTCGGCTGCCTTCTGTGCCTCCTTGGCATACTTCAGGGCGTCCTTGGCCGCTTGTTCGGCTTCGGTGGCGGCGGCATCGGCACGGCTGGCGGCGGCGCGGGCGTCCTTGGCGGCCTGTTCGGCCTGTGCGGCTGCGTCGCGTGCGGCCTGGGCGTCGAGGGCCGCCTGGTCGGCGGAGGCGCGGGCGTCCTTGGCGTGGGCTTCGGCGCGGCCGGCTGCCTTGTCGGCTGCGGCGGCGTCGGCGGTGGCCTGCCGGTTGTAGTCGATGGTGCGGGCCAGGGATGCCGATGCCTGTGAGGCGGCCTTGGCTGCCTCGGCGGCGTAGCCGAGTGCCTCCTTGGAGTAGGTGCGGGCGGTGGCCGCGTGGGCGGCGGCGTTGGCGGCGTGCTGGTAGGCGGCCTTGGCGTCGCCGGTCGCCTGTTCGGCGAGGTTCTTGGCCGCGGCCGCTTCGGCCTGCGCGTTCTTGGCGTGGGCGTCGGCGACGGCTTGCTGCTGTTCGGCGATCGATTTCGACGCCTGCCCGGTCAGTACGACCAGGCCGGCGGCCGAGTCGGTGGTCACGTAGGGAGAGCCGAGCTCGATCGCGTCGTTGGCCGGCTTGGCGACCTGGACGGCGGCGTTGCCCGCGTCGGTGGCGGCCCGCGCGGTGACGTGGGCGAAGCCTGCGGCCTTCGCGGCGGCGGCCAGAGCCTTGGCGGCTTCCTTGTTCGCCTCGTCCGCCTGGGTCTTGGCGGTCTTGGCCTGCTTCTCCGCCTCGTTCGCCAGCTCGACGGCTGTCTTGGCTTCGGCGGAGGCGTGCTCGGAGGCCTCGATGGCGTCGGCCGCCGCGCTCGTCGCGGTCTTCATCGCGGCGTCGGCCTTCAGTTTGGCGGCGTGGGCGGCGTCCGCGTGGGAGCGGGCCCGCTTTGCTGCGGCTTCGGCGCGGGTGGCCGCGGCGTCGGCCTCGGCCGCCGCCTCGGTGGCCGCGTTCGCGGAGGCCCGGGCCCGGCCGGCGGCTGCCTCGGCGTCGTCCGCGTGCGCGGAAGCCGCGTTCGCCGCCGCTCGGGACTCCTGGGCGTTGCTGTCGGACTCGTGGGCCTGGGCGAACGCCTCCTTCGCGTCCGCCTTCGCACGGGCGGCGTCCGCCTTCTGCTCCGCGTCCCAGGCGTCGTCGCGCAGCTCGCGTGCCTTGTCGCGGGCCTTGACCGCGTCGTTCTTGCGCGCGACCGCGGTCGCCTCGGAGGCTTCGGCCTTGTCCCTGGCTTCCTTGGCGTTCTCCGCCTCGGCCTGGGCGTTCTGCTTGTGCCGAGCCGCTTCGGCCTGCTTGGCCTCGGCGGTTTCCTTCTCCGCCTTGGCCGTCTTCTCCTCGGCCTCGGCCGCGAGCCGCTTGGCGTGCGCGTCGGCGGCGGCCGCCTTGGCGGCACCTTCGGCCTTCAGTGCCTCGGCCAGCTTGGCCTGCGCGGTCTCCGCGTCCTTCTTGGCGTTGTCGCGGTGCACCTTCGCCGCGTCAGCCGCGGCCTTGGCCTGGGCCTCGGCCATCGCTGCGGCGGCCTTGCGGAACTCCGCCTTCGACTGCGCGGCCTGGGCCAGTGCGCGCTGGGCGATGGTCTGGCTGTCGCCCGCGGAAGCCCTGGTCGCGGCCTCGGCGGTCTCAGCGGCCTTCACCATCGCCGTCAGCGCCGCCACCGACCCGTTGGTGACCTGCGCTTTCTGCTGGCCGACCAGGAGCCCGCGGCCCCGTGGCGCACCAGCGGCGTCCGCGATGTCGTACGCCGCCTGCTCCGCCTTGTCGGAGGCGGTGGCCGCCTTCTTGGCGTTCTCCAGGTGGGTCTTGAGCGCGGCCAGGTGCTTCTTCGCCGCTGCCTGGGCGTCGGTGACGAGCTTCTTCGCCTTGGCGAACTCCGCCTTCTCCGGGTACAGCGGGCTGTCCGTGCCCTTGCGGCCGGACGGCTTGATCAGGAACTTCTGCGAGGCGGCGTTCTTGCAGTCCCACAGCCGCGCGTCCGTGCTCTTGGTGAACGCGCTCAGGTCCAGGCACTTGCCCGTGCTGACGCTCTTCAGGGGCCCGGCGGCACGGACGTCGCCCTGCCACGACTGGCCCTTGGACTTGTAGCAGTCGTAGATCTGGATCTTCGTGCCGTTCGCCGAGTTGTTCCCGGCCACATCCAGACACTTGAAGGAGTTGACGTTGCGGAGGTGCAGGTCGTCCTCGTTACCCTCCAGAGTCCACTGCTGGGCCGCGCCGCCATTGCAGGTGTAGATCTGCACGGGCGTGCCGTTGGCTTCCTTGCCGCCCGCGACGTCCAGGCAGTTGCCCTTCGCGCCCGGCACCTCGATCGTGACGGGACTGTCGCCGATCCAGCCCAGTCCGCCGGCGGAGTAGTAGTCCTGCCAGCGCGCGGAATAGTCCGCGATCCACGACTGGCCGAGGATCTGCCCCAGGGTGAACGTGCCGTCCTGCAACGCCTTGGTGGCGGTGACGTTGGCGGCGAGAATCTGCTGGCGCTGCGTGGCCTGCGAGGCGATCTCCTGCTGCCACTCGGCGGACGCCTGCGCCACCTCCTTGCCCAGCACCCGGTTCGGGTCGATCGGGGCGTGCCAGGCACACGAGGCGAAGCGGGCCTTCAGATCCTCGACCGCGATGCGGTACTCCGGAGTGTCCGGGACCGGGGCCGTGCGGGGGAAGCCGCCGGAGGCCAGGAAGATACGGGCGTCATCGGCGAACACCCTCGGCACGAACAGCTCGTTGGGCTCGATCTTCCCCGAGTTCTTCTTCCACAGCTTCCACGCCTGCTGCTCCTGCGGCGTCCCCCCGGAGGTGTACAGCGGGTCACCGATCGCGAGGGCGGCGGCCTTCGTCTTGTCATCAGCGGTGGGCGACGGATCGTAGAACGGGGAGAACAGGTCGACCGACTTGAAGTACGACTGGTACAGCCACGGAACCAGGCCGGTCTGGTCGTAGATCTTGTCCTCTCCCTGCGGCTCGCCGGGGTAGGACGTCAAACCGCTGACCGAATCGGACCAGGCCCGCTCCTGGTCATTCGCCTTCTTGAGCCACTGATCGCTGCTGGCGCTGTCCGCGTAGGCGGCCTGATGCAGAGGGGAGTTGTTGTCGGAGAGGTCCCGCTTGAGCTTCTGGTGGAGCTGATCGGGCGATAGCCCGATGGCGCCCTGCGCCAGAGCGAACAAGCTGGGCCCGCCCTTGCGCAGGGCGTCGACGGCCACGCACTGGTCCTCGCGCAGCTGCTCAGCCGCCTTGGTGTCGAAGCCGTCGTACGAGTCGCCCGCCGCGGCGACAGGGACGGTGCGCTGTTCGGCGCCCCGGCCGAGCTGGCCAGGCTGGACGACCAGGCCACCGAGCACGGCCAGTGCGGCCACCGACGTGACAGCCGAAGTGACCATCGCGGACATGGGTGATCTGGGGTTCAACGACCCCGGTCTGAATCGCAAAGGGGGGCATCCTTCGTAGCGAGCGAACGAGAGCAGGCGGGGGCGACCGCCCGAACAGGCGGTGGCGAAACGCGCGGGTCGGTCAGCCCAGGGAGCAGGGGCAGCAGGCAGCAGCGGCCAGGCGGGCGTTCACGACGAGCCGGTATCGCGGCATGACGAAGCATTCCTCCCCGTAGCGGCACAGTCCCCGCCGCCGAATGACGAGCACACGTCACGACAGGGGATGGTCAAGGCCCCTGACGCGTTGCGCGGCGATCAACTAAGCCACAGGCCAACCAGGCAGGGCAAGCACTTCTCCAGGCGCCCGGACCACTCCACGGAAGCAGTGGGGCGCGGCCCCTCACGGCGCGGCATCTGCAAATGCCGAGCTCACAGCAGGAGTCACATGTGTGAAAGATGTAAGGAAGTAGGGCGCATGTCGAAGATTCCCCGCCAAAGGTTGACCGAAAGTCACCTACTCGCGGGTAATCCGTTGGTGCCGCACGCTGCGCGCAACCCATCGGCCGCGATACGGGGCAAGAAGCCGAAACCCACACCAGCCGCCCAGTCAGGCGGTAAGAATTCTGTCGCGAAGAAGTCGACGGCGAGCGCCACGGCGCGGAAGCCGAAGCTCACGCCTGCTCGCGACCTCGGCGACCGCTTCATCAACCGTGCGGCCCTCGGCCACGAGACGACCGACAAGGTCTGGGGCAGCGGCAAGGCCGACTGTCCCGAACCGAGAACAGCCCCGCACCACTCCGCAGCGAGGAGCGCCCATGGAACCACGCGGCTACCGCATGGTGGTTTCGACCGAACTCAACTACGTCAAGGCCTGCGGCATCGCGGAGCGGCAGCTGATCGAATGGATACGCGGCAAGGGGTACGACCCGTCAGGGCTCGACGAGGGGCGGACCGAGATCGCCCCGCACGCCACCCTCGACCGCGACTCGGAAGGCGGCCGCAAGGGCGCGTACAGCCGGTGGCGCATGCGGGAGACGCCCTCCTCGACCTCCGGCACCTGGCAGTCCACGCTCGTCGTGCGCTCCGGCCTGGAGGAGGACGGAGGCCGTACGTGGGTGCAGATCGACATCGAGCACCAGCCGGCCCGCGAAGGCGACGTGCCCAAACGCGCCAAGACGCCGAACATCGTCCGTTCCGTCCTGGACGCACTGGAGGCACGTGACGCTCTCGCCGATGTCGCCTCCGCGCCCGTCTTCATCGAGGCCGAGGACGTCGACGACGCCATCGAGGAACTCTGCGACACCAACCGCCGCCTGCCCGTCGTCATCGCCACGGTGCCGTACGGCAAGGATCCCGACGGCTGGTCCCGGTCGGTCGTCGAACCACTCTTCCACTGTCTGCACGGGCTGGCCGTGCTCTACGTCCTCACGCCGGAAGCGCAGGCCAAGTTCAACGCCGCACTGGAGTACCACCCCGTGTTCGGAGGTGGCGTCCGCACCTACCTGCCGGGGCTGGACCCGGCGTGGAAACCCGACGCGCAACGTCACCCCGTGATGTCGCGCCGCACCATCGAGGCCGATCCCCGCCGCGCCGCCTCCACCCTCGCGGCCCTCCCCCAGCGACTGTCCTCCCGGCAGCCGCTGCCCGCCGCTCTGCTCGGCATTCCGCGCCAGCGCACTCGTCCCCGCTCCGCCCCGGACGGCACGGACGTCGCCAGGCTCCGCTCCGACAGGGCCGCCCTGACCGCTCTGTTGGACGAGGCGGAGCGCGCCGAGCTCAGCCGGGTCAACGAGATCAACGACCTGTACGCGGAGCTCGCGAAGGCCGAACAAGCCAGCAACGAGCTGCGAGGCGAGAACGAGGAACTGTACGACAAGGCCCAGGAGTCCAAGCGGGTCATTCGGTTCCTGCGTGAACAACTGCAGGAAGCAGGGAAGTTCGCCGTCGCGCACATGGCAGCCGTCGCTGCCGACATCACCTACCCGACGACCTTCTCCGAACTGCTGGACCGCCTGGACGAGCTGCCCGGCGTCTCGTTCACGGGGAACCCCAAGACCACCCGGTCCCTCGACAGTCAGTCGGTGGACAACTGGCTGTACGTCGCCTGGGACGGTCTACTGGCCTTGGACCACTTCGCCCGGTCATCCGCCGACGGCGCGACCTCCGGCGATTTCCTCAGCTGGTGCAAGTCCGACGCCTCCAGCGCCTTTCCCTTCCCGGCGGCCAAGGTGGCCATGCGCGAGTCGGACACCGTCGCCCGCAGACCGAAACTACGCGTCGAGCGCATGCTCCCGGTTCCGAAGGCGGTGGACCCCGACGGCCGGGTCTTCATGCAGGCACATCTGAAGATCGGCGGGGGCAACACCATCGCCCCACGCCTGCACTTCTACGACGACTGTCCCCGCTCGGGGAAGGTGTACGTCGGTCACCTGGGCCCGCACCTGCGCAACACCCTCACCTGACGCCTCCCGCACACGAAGATGTGCTGTCCGCCGCCCCATCCTCAGACGCGGCGGCCAGCACACCTCAGGCTCAGCACTCCGACGCGAACCGCACGAACCGCCCCCAGCCGTCACGGCTCACCGCGAAGTCCGGCCGGCTCACGTCCTTGGAGTCCCTTACGCGGACGGTCTGTTCGGCGACCGCTACCTCCACGCAGTCGTCGCCCTGGCTACCGCTGTAGCTCGACTTGAACCAGGCGAGATACGACGGGGACTTCGACATGATCGCCTCCTTCACCGGCCAACCCACCGAATGGGTCGTCCCACCCGGCAGCGCCGACCGGTGAGCGCGTGGTTCAGGTCGCCCTGGGCCACGCGCTCTTCTCGTGGTCATCCCCGCCACCCCTCCTGACCTCAGGCAGCGCTCAGTCGAGCGGCAGCGCGTCCATGTAGCTGTTCGAGGGGCGCTGCACCTTCTTCACCTCGCGGGCGTCGAGGGCGACCTCGGCGGAGTCCGTGCCCAGGGTGCCGCCGGGGTGCCAGCTGCCCGTCACCGTCACCCAGGTGTCCGCCTTCGGCGTCGCGACGCCGTGCACCCGCACCTTCAGCGACTGGGCGTCAGCGGCGCAGCAGTTGAGCAGCAGGCGGGTCAGGTACCAGCCGTCGCCGTCGTCGGCGGGCGTCACGAAGCCCGTCATCCGCACGGTCCGCTCCTCGATCGCCCGGGTGCGGTCCTGCCGCACGCGCCGGGTGAAGTCGCCCAGGGTGATCGGGACGGGCGAGGTCGCGGGCAGTGGCTCGAAGTCGTCGTCCCCCGCGTCCCGCGTCTGGGTCGCCCGAGGCGCCTCGCGGGCCGCGGTGTAGGAGCCGAGAGCGGGTGGGGCGTAGAACAGGAGGCTCAGGGCGGGGAGGAAGAGCAGCCACGCGACGTGGGGAGGCGGGTGCCCCTCGTCGCGGCGCGCCGTGCGGTACGCGCTCCACGCCTCCGCCAGCCCCAGTGTCAGCAGCACGAGCCCGGAGACGATCAGCAGCGGGCGCATGCCCGGCTTCACGTACCGCAGGAACATGTCGGTGAAGAGCGACGCCTGCAGCAGGCCGAGACCGCTGAGGACGAGCAGGAGCGCCTGTACGGGCCGCTTCACAGCAGCACCCCTCCGATCAGCGCGCTGCACGCGATCGCCACCACCGTCGTGGCGGCGGAGAAGCGGACGGCGAAGGTCCGCCCGAACGTGCCGGTCTGCAGGGCGATCAGCTTCACGTCGACCATCGGTCCGACCACCATGAACGTCAGTTGGGCGACCGGCGAGAAACCGGACAGCGAGGCCGCCACGAACGCGTCCGCCTCCGAGCAGACCGCGAGCAGGATGGCCAGTGCGGCGAGGAACAGCACCGACAGCCAGGCCGAGTCGGCGAAGGTGCCGAGGACCGAGGGCGGTACGGCGACGTTGAAGGTGGCCGCGGCCAGCGCCCCCACCACCAGGAAGCCGCCGGCGTGGAGGAAGTCGTGCTGGAAGCCGCCTCGGAACTCGGCCCAGCGGCTGTGCCCCGGCTGGTGCCCGGTGTGCCGTACGGCCGGTCGCAGCCACTCCTCCTTGCCGAGCCAGAGCCACAGCCAGCCCATCGCGGCGGCCGCCAGGAGCGAGGCGAGCAGCCGCGCCGCCACCATCTCGGGCCGGCCGGGGAAGGCGATGGCCGTGGCGGTCAGGACGATCGGGTTGACGGCCGGGGCGGACAGCAGGAACGCGAACGCGGCGGCGGGCGCGACGCCGCGGCCGATCAGGCTGTTCGCGACCGGCACTGACGCGCACTCACAGCCGGGGAGCACCACCCCCGCGGCACCGGCGACCGGCACCGCCAGCGCGGGGCGCTTCGGCAGCAGCCGGGTGAACACCGATGCCGGCACGAACGCGTTGATCGCCCCGGACAGCGCGGTGCCCAGCAGCAGGAACGGCACCGCCTGCACCGTCACGGAGAGCGCGACCGTCCGCCAGGCCTGTAGCGCCGGGGCTTCCCCCCACCGCCCGACGAGGTAGAGCACCAGACCGGGCAGTACGGCGGCGCCCAGCAGGAGCGGCCAGTGCCGCGGCCAGGCGCGGGCACCCGGCTCAACAGCCGCGGGCGCTTCCGGGGAGCGTTCCTCTGTGTCCTGCATCCACGCTCCGACCCGTCACGGTTTCTCCATAAGACATAAGACCGGATCAACATATCGGGTGGGGCGTCCATCGTCCGACGCGGCTGACGGCACCGTCTTCGTTTGGGCGATGCGGGGCCGGGCAACCCGGACCGCCGCATGCAGCACGTGATACCCGGTCAGCAGGAGTCAGATGAGCCACGACCGTCTGGAGGCGATCTGGGACGAGCCCGGTCACCGGTGGCCGGCCGGTCCCTGACCGATCCTCCGACGAGCAGGAGCCACTTGTGGACTGGTACCCGCTGCGCCTGACCACCCCGGTCAAGAGCCACGTCTTCGGCGGCCGGGCGCTCGCCGAGCGGTGGGGCCGCGCCGGTCTGCCCGACGGGCCGGTGGCGGAGACCTGGGAGGTCAGTGACGTCGACGGCGAGGGCTCGCGGGTGACGGACGGCCCGTTGGCCGGACGCTCGCTGCGCGGCCTCACCGAGAGCAACCCCGACGAACTGGTCGGCCACGGGTGGCGCGGCCCGCGTTTCCCGGTCCTGACCAAGTTCATCGACGCGGCCGGCCCCCTCCCGGTTCATCTCCACGCCGACGACGCCACCGCACGCCGGCTGGAGGGCGAGCCGAACGGCAAGACCGAGGCATGGCACGTCCTCGACGCGGAACCGGGCGCCACCGCCCTGGTCGGGGTGAGGGCCGGCGTCGACCGGGACCGGCTGCGCCAGGCCCTGCTGGCGCAGGACTTCGACGCGGTCATGCGCCGGCTCCCCGTACGCGCGGGGCAGACGCTGTACGTGCCCGGCGGGACACTGCACAGCTTCGGGCCCGGCACCCTGGTGTACGAGATCGAACAGACCTCCGACATCCAGCAGCACGCGATGCCGTGGCGCATGGAGG
Source organism: Streptomyces djakartensis (assembly GCF_014651075.1). GTDB lineage: Bacteria > Actinomycetota > Actinomycetes > Streptomycetales > Streptomycetaceae > Streptomyces > Streptomyces djakartensis. Next base: position 83,713 of record NZ_BMWE01000009.1, read on the forward strand.
ACGGCTCGGCGCTGGACGAGGAGGAGCGGCGCGCCAATCTGGAGCGGCTGCTCGAGCAGTGGCGCCCCGATCCGCGCCCCGACTTCCGGCCAGGGCTGTGCGTCCCGGTGGACGACGGGGTGGAGCGCACGGTGCTGTGCGCCGGTCCGCACTTCGCCCTGGAGCGGTGGCGGGTGGGCACCGCGGCGCCGCTGGTGCGCGACTTCTCCACCGCGCTGGTGCTCAGCAACGCCGGGGCGGCGGTCACCGTGGAGTCCGGCGGGCAGCGGGTGCCGCTGGAGCGCGCCGGCTCCCTCCTGCTGCCCGCGGCGCTGGGCAGGGTGCGGATCCAGGGACCCGCCGACGTGCTCGCCGGGTATCTGCCCGACCTGGAGCGCGACGTCCGCTCACCGCTGCTGGCGGCCGGGCACGGGCAGGCCGCCGTCGCCGCGCTCGGCGAAGGGCTCGACGGGACCGGCTGACGGCTGACAGCGGAGCGACGTGTTCAACCGCACGGTGGCGGAGTTCCTCGTGGGGACATGGTCCGGTGGGCCCGTGCGGTCAGGCACTCCTCAGCGAACGCGAGCGCTTTGAGGTGGTACGCCCGGGCGGCCCAGCCGAGGCTGATGTTGTGGCCGGCGTGCGGGAGATGGTCGACGACGACCCGGGGAGCCGCGGACAACTGCCCCGTCAGGTCGGCGAGGTCGTCGTCCTCACGGCCCCACCACGCCTCATGCTGCGCGAAGGTGAGCCGGACCGGCACGCGGACGCGCGGCAGGATCGCCCCCGACAGCCGCAACCAGCCCGCCACCGTGCTGAACTCCCGGGCCGGCATGGGCGCCACGACCGTCCTGCTCATCCGGAACGTGTCGGACGGATACAGGCTCAGGGGTCCCCAGTTCAGACGCCGCAGCCCCTCGCCCCGGCCGGGGCGGAGCCGGCCCGCGGTCACGGCCAGCCTGCGGCCGCACCCGGAGACATCCACGCCCAGCAGCGCCGGAGCGTCCCAGTCGGCGGCCACGGCGAAGGCGACCTTGGCGCCGAAGGAATGGCCCAGCAGCAGCGTGCCGGTACCCGGAGCGTGGGCGGCGGTGAAGGCGGCGATCGCCGCGCGCACGGTGGTGGCCTGCGGGCCGAGTCTCTGGCCGCCCGGAAGGCCGGCGGCGGAGGCCCCGTAACCCGGGCGGTCCAGAGCCAGCACCGTGTAGCCCAGGCGCGCTCCCAGAGTCAGCAGGGACACATCGGGGTGGGCCTGGCCGTCGAAGTACCCGGCGTTCATGCCACCCCCGTGCAGGGCGACGATCACAGCGCGCGGCGGACCCTGTGCCGGCTCACTCAGCAAGCCCGAGAGGGCGACGCCGTCCGCGTCGAGGGTGACCGGGCGCACCCCGGGAGACAGCTGCCGCGGTTGCCGGCCACGTCCGGCGGCAGTGGCCATGCCCTGGCTGTCTTCCGTCTCTGACCACGAACACAAGGGGCGGACGTCCATGAATCCCAGCATGACCTGTGCACCCGTCGCTGCCGCCTGGACAGGGCCATATGCCGTACCGCGGCTCGACCGGGCAGGGGGGCGCCGTGCACCGAGACGGGCCGGGGCGCCCTCCGCCGCCGTCACCGCCCCCGCGACAGGGAGCCACCCGGCAGCCCCGGAACGCCCGCGGTGGCGTCCTCGCGGCCCACCTCGTGGTGGCGGCCGTCGGGCCGGGGCAGGGGCTTGAGGGCGACCTCGATGCGGTGCGTGGAGTCATGGCTCACCGAACCGCCCAGACGGGCCTCGATCACGCCCAGCCGCAGACCGGCCCCGCCCTCGCCGGCCCGGTGGAACTGCACCGAGAACTCCAGGCTGACCTGCTCCACGCTGAACCGCCAGTCGCTCTCCGCGCCTTCGGTCTGAGCCCGCGCCAGCTCCGCGCGAACCGCTCCGATCGCCTCCGCGAGACCGATCGGCTCCACGTCCCTCATGTCAACACCCCGCCCTGTTCCACTGATTGACCGATTCACCCTGCTCACGAGTCTAGGGAGGCACCACGTTCTGCGCGTAATGTGAGACAGCATGGGGGAATTGCGTGCTGACTGGAGGCTCAGGCTGCGCCGCGGGGACGCACACGGCCCGGTATGCGGGGCCGGCGTGCTCGTCGACCAGTACACGGCGCTGACCTGCGCGCATGTGGTGCGCCATCCGGATGCGGTCATGTGGCTGGAGTTCGCCGAGAACAGCGACCTCGAACCGGTCTCCGCACGCGTCATGCCCGGCGGCTGGCTGCCGGAGGGTGAGCGCGGTGAGGACGTCGCCGTGCTGCGCCTGGACAGCCCCCGCCCTCAGGCGCGCCGCGCCCCGCTCCAGCCCGGACTGTGGGCGGGGATGGAGGTGTACGCGACCGGTTACGCGGAGGGATTCGACGACGGCATGAGCCTGTGGGGGCGCATCGGCGGCGCCAGCGGTGAGCGGGTGCAGCTGGACGCCGTCACCAAGGCGGAGGTGGTGCGCGCCGGCTTCAGCGGTGCCGCCGTGTGCACCCGGCCCCGGGACGGCCGTCCCACCCGTGTGGTCGGTCTCGTCGTCAGCTGGCGCGGCGACCTGGGCGAGGTCCTGCCCGAGAACAACCGGCTCTCCTTCTCGTATCTGATTGCCGTCGACCGCATCGCGGAACTGTCGCCGCTTGTCGCGGAGTTGAGCGGTCCGGCTGCCTGGGACGAGCGTTTCGAGGAGCGGTTGACCCGGTGGTTCGACGACCCGGACGCGAATCCGGTGAAGATCACCGTGGTGCCGCCGGGCAGCGGCAAGGACCGCTCGCTGCGCCATCTGGCGCACCGTGCGCACGTCGTCCACCGCGGTGGCTCCGGCAAGCCGTACCTGATCGACCACGCCCTGGAGCAGGTCGCCTTCCCGGCCGGCGGGTACCTGGCGTACTGGGGCTGGCTGGACGGCACCAGGCCCCAGCCCGAGGGGGCGGCCCAGCGTGCTCCCGACCCGCCGGTCACGGTTCTCGTCGACGGCCTCGACGAGGAGCCCCGGCCCGACGCCCTGATCGACGTTCTGGCGCGGCTGCGGGTGTTCGGATTCCGGCTGCTGCTCGTCTTCCGCCACGAGGGCGGCCCCGGCTGGACCGCGGCCCGTGACCGGCTCCTGCGGCCCGCGCTGCTCCACCACGCGGATGCGCTGCTCGACCGTCTGCAGCAGGCGGAGGCCCGCTGGATGCAGAGGTACCGCATGGTCGACAGCGAATCCCTCGCCCCCGTGACCGCCACGGCCGAGGGGCACCGGGCCGCGCGCCGGCTGATCGGCGAGGTGAGGGATCCGCAACAGCAACTCACCCGGCTGCGCGCACTGGTCAGGGCCCTGCGCGCCGACCTGAGCGTCCATGGAGACCGGTGAGGGGCTGCGAGAGGATGATGACGACCTGCCCGCACCGGCGCTTCGCCGGAGGCCCCTGCGGCGGCACCGTACTGCCCACCGGCTACTGCGACGTGTGCGGCCGCGCGAAGAACGCCACGGGGCTGCCCGCCCTGCCCGAGGACCCGAGGGAACTCGGCCCTCTCCGGCTCCTCGAGCTTCCCGAGCGAGAGCCACGGCCGGCCGAGGAACGCCTCATCAGTCCCGAGGGCCCGCTGCGCATCAGCATGCGCTGCTCATCCACCGGCTGCGGCATCCCCTTCGCCCCGCCCTACACCGAGGGCCCCGTGCCGATCAAGGGGTTCTGCCCGGCCTGCGGCGAGCGCTACTCGTACGAGCCGGAACTCGCCAAGGGTGACATGCTGCGCGACCAGTACAAGATCATGGGCCCCATCGCGCACGGCGGCCAGAACTGGGTCTACCTCGCCGAGGACACCCATCTCGGTGACGTCGTCGCCGTCAAGGGTCTGCTCAACCGGTACGAGCAGGACGGCGCCCGGCTGGCCGACGTCGAACGCCGCAACCTGGTCGCCATCCGCCATCCCCGCATCGTCCAGATCCGCGACTTCGTCGCACGCAGCGACGACACCGGGGAGGTCACCGGCGGGTACACCGTGATGGACGACGTCGGGGACGGCACCCTCGCGAAAGTCGTCGAGGAGGTCCGGCGCGGTGAGTTCGTCCTCGACATCGAGCACGTCGCGGCGTACGGGTGCCAGATCCTCGAAGCCCTCGCCCACCTGCACGCCGACGGTGAGCGGGTCTTCGTCTACGGGGACATGAAGCCCTCGAACGTCGTCCACCACAGGGACGGCATCAAGGTCATCGACCTCGGTGGCATGCGCGAACAGGGCCAGCGGCAGCCGCCCGCTCATGTCACGCCCGACTACATGGCGCCCGAGGCCGGGACGTCGGGCCTGATCACCGTCGCCCACGACCTGCACACGGTCGGCGTCACCCTGGGGGAACTCGCCCGCTGGGCCGTCACCGAGGTGCCCGGGCTCGGCGCCGCCTCGTTCCACCGGGTCGTCGACCGCGCCGTCCGGACCGCCCCGTACCGGCGCTTCGCCGACGCCCGGGAGATGGCCGGCCAGCTGCGCGGCGCGCTCCGGGAGATCCGGGCGCTGCGCGGCAAGAGCGACCCGCCCGAGCCCTCCGACTACTTCCGGCCGTCCACGAGGCTGCTCGGGGCGCGGCTCGGCACGGTGCCGGGCATCGAGCACTGGCTGAACCGCCCCCGCCGCGACCGGTACGAGCCCCCCGTGGCACCGGCCCTCGACCTCGGCACCCCGACGCCCGCCGAGATCGCCGACTGTCTGCCGGTGCCCCGGCCGTACCCGGGCGACCCCCAGTCCACGCGGTTCGAGGTGAGCAGCGGCTACGACCCCGGCCAGCTCCTCGAACAGGAGGGCGAGAAGCCGCGCTCGGTGGAGATCTGCCTGCACAACGTGCGCGTCCTGCTGAGACGCGACACACGGGAGGCTGTGGAGCTGGCGCAGGAGGAGGTCGACACGGCCGACTCCATTCCCGGCCCGCCCGCCGTGCGCCGCTGGCGGCTGGAGTGGCACCGCGCCCTGCTGGCGCTGCGCGGCGCCGGCCTCGACGACGACCCGCGCCAGGTCGCCGAGGCGAAGGCGCGCTTCGCGAAGGTCCTTCTCGAACTGCCCGGCGAGTACGCGCCCAAACTGGCCCTCGCCTACTGCGCGGAGTGGCTCGGCGACGACACGGCCGAGCCCACGGCCAAGGAGCTGTACGAGGCGGTGTTCGCCCGCAACCCGGCGCACGGTGGCGCCGCCCTCGGCCTGGCCCGGCTCGCGCTGCGCGCGGGCGATCGCCGGGCGGCCGTCGACGTGCTCGGCAGGGTGCGGCAGGGCACGCTGGACCACACCGTCGCCCGGATCGCCTCCTTACGCATTCGCGCGGCCCGGCTGCCCGGGGACCGTGATCCGCTGCCCGCGCCCTCCGAGGTCGACGCGGCGCTGGCCGAACTGCACGGCCTCGTGGGCCGGAGACCGGGGGCCGGGGAGCCGAGCCTGTCGGAGGACGAGGCGCTGCGCCTGAGCACCGAGTTCCACGAATGGAAGCTGGACGCGGTGCACGGCCTGAACGACCGGACCGGTTCACCGGGAAGGGGGGCCGGACGACTCAGCGCCCGCGGCCTGAGACGTCTGAGCGCGCCGGAGCGGGAACTGCGCAAGCAACTGGAGTCGCACTACCGGCGCCTGGCGGAACGTCACCAGGAGCCGGCCGCCGTCCACGAGCACCTCGTGGACCTCATGCACGTGGTACGGCCTCAGACCCTGATCTGACCCAGGTGAAGGAGCGGTGACGTACGACATGAGCAGCCCCACCCGGACGCCGCAGCCGGGCATCCGACTGCGCGTCGACCTCGGTGGCGATCCGCGCCCCGACCGGAGCGCGAAGATCGAGGCCCATCTGCGGGTCGACGTGGCCGCCGACGGCGCGCCCACGGACCTTCCCGCGGTGAGGCTCGCCGTCATCATCGCGGTGGACGTCGCCGAATCCAACCGGGCAGCCGTACGGTACGCCCTGCCGGCCGCGCTGAAGGCCCTGCCCGACCGCATCTCCTTCGCCGTGCTCGGCAGCGGCCCCGAGCCCGTCCGGTGTTATCCGCGGGGCACCGACGAGTGGGCCGTCGCCGACCGGGACGAAAGACGCCGGGCCGCCTTCGTCTCGGGATCGCTCCCCCTGCACGGGGAGGAGCCGCGTCCTGCCGGATACGCCGCCTGGCTGGCCAGAGCGCGGGCCCTGTTAGCCGGCCGGCCGGTGTCCGTCCGGCATCTGGTGCTGATCACCGACGGCAGCAGCGCGGGCGCCGACCCCCGTCTCGACGAGGAACTGGACTCGTGTGCCGGGCAGTTGACCTGTGACGTGTTCGCCATCGGCGCGAGATTCGCTCCCGACCCCCTGCTGGCCCTCGCCGAACGCCTGCACGGCACGGCCGAGTTCGTGGACGACGGGCTCGGCCGTGCGATCACCGCCGCCATCCAGCGGCTGCGCCGGGTGCACACTCCCCAGCTGCCGATCGAAGTGGCCGTGAAGCCTTCCGTGCGCCAGGTCTCGCTCAGCGAGAAGGCGCCCCAGCCGCACCGCCTGCGCGGGCTGCCCCAGCCGGGACGGCCGCACAGCTGGAGCTTCCCCACCTACCAGTGGGAGCAGGGCACGCGCGACTACCTGCTCACCCTGGTCGCCGACTCCGGCGCCGACCCCTTGGAGACCGAGCTGCAGTTCGCCATGGTCTCCGTCGGAGAGGTCCACGCACCCGTCGTCGCCCGCTGGCACATCCCCGATCTGTCGCCACCGCAGGCCCTGACGGGCGCCGGCAGCGTGCGGGACCTCCAGGCGACCGTCAGGATGCGGAGTGCTCTTCGCCGGGGACTCGAAGCTCTGCAGGAAGGACGACTCGACGTCGCGAGGGAATGCCTGGGAGAGGCCGCCCGGCTGGCGGTGCGGTTCGGCGAGGAGTGGGTGCTGGACGAGATCCGTACGGTCGCCGACATCGAGGACGCGGCCTCGGGACGGGTCCGGCCGCGCATCGTCGACGCCGATGCCCTCGGCCCGATGATCCTGCGCGCCGGGTCCCGTCCCGGCGCGCCCTTGTCCGAGACCGCCGGTACGCGGCCGCGCCCGCTCTGCCGCCGTTGCCACACCCCGGCCGGCGCCGAGGCCCGTCACTGCGTCTCGTGCGGGGTGAAGCTGCTGTGACGGCCGGACACCCGGCCTCATGGCGCCGGTACTCCCTCGCCGCCTTCTGGCGCCGGCTGCTGAGTCCCTGGCGGACCCGCCGGCTGCTGGAGGCGCATCTCATCGTCCTGTTCGTTCTCGCGGCCGTGGCGTCGACCACGCTGTTCCTCTCCTGCCGCCAGGCCCAGCACGGCGCCGAAGCCCTCGCGTCCCGCGAGGCGCCGGCCGTGCAGGGACTCGCCGCCACCCGGCTCGCGGCCCTGCGCGCCGATCAGGAGGCGCAGGTCCTGGTGAGGATGAACCTGCTCGGCGTCGCGGGCTCGGACGAGCCCTACGAGTCCCAGCTCTCGGCCGCCGACCAGGGCCTGTCCCGGATCGCCGACCGTACGGATCAGGATCTCGGCACGGTCAAGGGAGTGCTCGACTCCTACAGCGACTCGCTCAGCCGCGCCGCGTCCCTCCGCGACGAGCCCCTCATGCAGAAGCACAAGCTCACGGAAGCGGACTCGATGCTCACCCGCCCGACCGTGGGGGTCGTACCGCGCCTCGACGCACTGCAGCGGGTCCAGATGGAGCACGCCGAAGCCACGGCCACCATGGGGCGGTGGCAGCACGGCGGGTGGTGGCTGGCCGAACTCGCGCTGGGCGCGATGGCGCTGACCCTGCTCTCGGCGCTGTTCGTGCTGCGTGACCGCTGCGGCCGTGACTGGAATCCGTACCTGCTCGCGGCCTTCGTTCTCACCGTGCTGCTCGCGGTGGTCCCGCTGACGACGACGCTCTCCACCGGGAACGACCTCAAGGAGGCGGTCAAGGACCTGCGCCAGATCACCGACGTCTCCCGCAACAGCGGCCCGCGACTCGCCGAGGCGCAGCAGCGCGTCACGGAGACGGCGGAGGAAGTCCGGCGGAAGACCGCCGACAGCGCCTGGACCGACGAGGTGTACCAGGGCACGCTCGTCGGCGGTCTGATGGCCATCGTCCTGCCCGTGCTGGGGCTCGGCCTGCGGCTCGACCACGACTACTGGAGGCGGCGGTGACCCGACGGTTCAGAGCGCTGGTCTTCGGCGTGGTGATGCTGCTGCTCGCCGCCGGCGGCATGGTGGTGGTCTGGGCGCAGCACGACGACGAGGAGCCGGTGACCATCCTCGGGACGTGGACGGCCGGGCAGGCGGAGCAGTTCGAGGCCGTGCTGCGCGGTTTCGGCATCCCCTTCCACTACCAGGGCACCGCGGCCCAGCGGGAGGTGCTGCTCTCCCAGGTGCAGTCGGGGGAGCCTCCGGACATCGTGATCATGCCGGGTATCGGCGAACTCGCCGAGTACGCGGGGCAGGATCTCCTCAAGCCGCTGAACGGTCTCTACGACCCGCGGGAGTACGGCCCGCCCTGGAAGTCGACCGGATCACCCTCCGAACCGGCCTACTGGGTCCCGGTCAAGGCGGATTTGAAAAGCATCGTCTGGCACCGCCAGGGAACCAAGCCCGCCAGGTCACCTGCCCCCATGCGGAGTTGGTGCATGGGCATGGGTGATGACGGCGCCTCCGGCTGGCCCGGGACCGACTGGATCGAGGACCTCGTGCTGCAACGGGCGGGTCCGGCCGTCTACGAGAAGTGGGCGCTGGGCGGCGGCAAGTCGGAGTGGTGGCGAAGTGACGCGGTGCGTGGCGCCTGGGAGGCCTGGGCCCGTCTGCTGGGGCAGGACAGGGAGGCGGCCCGGCAGGCGCTGCTCACCGACCACCGGGGCGCCCCGGACAGCAACGGGCTGCTTTTCGAACACCGGGACAGCTGCACCCTGGAGCACCAGGGCTCCTTCGCGCGCTCCTTCTACGGCAGCAAGGCGCGGCACGCGAGGCTGGTGGACTCGGCGCCGCTCCTGCCGGGAGGGGGCGGGCGGGTCAGGGCCCGCGAGGTGACCGGTGACTTCGCGGCGCTGTTCAGCGACCGACCGCAGGCCCGTGCGCTGATCCGGCGGCTTGCCTCCAGGGAGGGCCAGCAGAAGTGGGCCGATCTGGCGGAGGTCTTCTCGGCGAATCGCGAGGTGACGCACCGGGGCGGTGAGGTCGACGGCGAGATCGCGAAACGGCTGGGTGAAGGGCCGCGTTGCCTGGACGCCTCGGACGTGATGGCGCCCCCGGTGCGGGACGCCTTCTACGAAGCCGTCCTGCTGACCATCGCGAGGACCGCCGAGAAGCAGGACGTCGACGTCGAGGGTCTCCTCCGGGATGTCCAGAGCGTGCAGAACACCCACTTCCAGCAGAGCTCGCAAGGCACCGGTGACGGAGCCGCTCCCGAGACGGTGTGCAGCATGCGGTGACCGGCGGGCAGGTGCGGCGGGACAGGCCCGGCCCGTTCCGGGCGTAAAGCGACCGAAGAATGGATAGGGGCTATACGGCGAAACGCGGGGAGTGTCGGACGTGCCCGGATGCCGGGCGCGCGGCTTCAGGGGAGGGAGCGCGCATGGACGGCCGGCCCTTGTACCTCGAACCCCGGCTGGGACCACGGCTCAGGTCACTCCTGGCGGCGACCGGGACACTGCACACGCTCACCGACGCGCTCGGCTCGCCCCTGCACGTCGTGGTGCCGGACCAGATCGCGGAGAACCTGGCCGGGTTCCGGTCGGTGTACCGCAGGCACCATCTCTCCGGGCAGGTCTTCTACGCCCACAAGGCCAACCGGTCCAGCGCCCTGCTGCGCCGCCTCGCCGCCACGGACGCGGGCGTGGACGTCGCGTCCCTGGGCGAGTTGCAGCACGCCCTGGGGGCCGGTCTCACGGCCGACCGGATCACGGCCACGGGGCCGAAGAACCCCGAGTTCCTGTGGCTCGCGGCCCGTACGGGCGTGACCGTCAGCGTGGACGCGACCGCCGAGCTCGAGCAACTGGCCGCCTTGGTGCGGCGGTACGCGCTCGCCCCGGTGCGGGTGCTGCTGCGGCTGTCGGGGTTCGAGACGCCGGGCGTGAGGGTGCTGAGCCGCCGCAGCCGGTTCGGCACGCCGGTACGGGAGTCGGAGACCCTGCTGAAGGCGGTCGAGCGGCACGGTGACGCGGTCGACCTGACCGGCGTGGCCTACCACCTGGACACCACCAGCGTCGCGGAGAAGGCGACCGCCGTGGAGGGGTGTCTGGCCGTCCTGGAAGCCTGCCGGAGCCGGGGGTTGCGGCCCCGGGCGGTGGACGTCGGCGGCGGGTTCGGCGTCAGCTACCTCGCCGAGCGGGAACAGTGGGAGGCGTACACGACCGAGCTGACCTCGGCCGTGCTGGGCCGGCGCCCGCCGCTGACCTGGGGCGGTCACGGATACGGGCTGCGCGAGGAGTCCGGCACCCTGCGCGGCGCGCTCGGCCTCTACCCCGCCCACCGGTCCGTCGCGGGCGCGTCCTACCTGGACGAGCTGCTGTCCCGGCCCGCCGCCTCGCTCGGCGGCCGTCCGCTGGCCGCGCTGCTGCTGGAGCACCTGTACGACCTGCACACCGAACCCGGGCGGGCGCTGCTGGACCAGTGCGGGCTGACGCTGGCGAGAGTGCTGGAGGTCCGGACCCAGGAGACCGGCGGGGAACTCCTCGTGCGGCTGGCGGCGAAGGCGGACGACATCGCGCTGGAGGACCACGGAGTGCTCATGGACCCGGTCGTCCTCCCCCGCGGCGGAGCCGGGCCGGGTGGGGGGCCCGTCGCCGTGCACCTCTTCGGCAGTCTCTGTCTGGAGAGCGACCTGATCACCCGCCGTACGGTGTTCCTGCCGCGCCGCCCGGAACCCGGTGACCTGCTCGCTTTCGCCAACACCGCCGGTTACGCCATGGACTTCCACGCCACCCGCGCCCAGCACCAGCCCGCCGCTCGCAAGGTCGCCGCCTGGCAGGACGGCGACACGTGGCGCTGGTGCCTGGACGACCAGTTCTGGCCGATCACGCCCTCGGGGGGAGCCCAGTGAGGTACGACAGCATCACCGAGGCGATAGGCAACACCCCTCTGGTGCGGATAGACCCGGCCGTGCACGGCCTGCGCAACATCGACCTGTACGCCAAGCTGGAGATGCTCAACCCGTTCGGCTCGGTCAAGGACCGGGCCGCCTGGAGCATGGCGGGGCCCCTGCTGGCGGAGGCGGTCGAACACGGCAGCCAGGTCGTCGAGTTGTCCAGCGGCAACACGGCCAAGGCCCTCGCGGTCATCGCGGGCATGCACGGCCTGGGCTTCAGAAGCGTCACCAACCGGATGCGGGTGCCGGAGATCAAGGACCTTCTGCTGCTGCTCGGCGCGCAGATCGAGGAGCTGCCCGGGCAGAGCGAGTGCCTGGACCCGACCGCCACGGACGATCCGCTGACCCTGTTCCACCGGACGCTGTCCGCCTCCGGCAGCGCCTATCTCCACACCGACCAGTACTTCAACCCGCGCAACACCGAGGCCCACCTCACCGGCACCGGGCCGGAGATCGTCAAGGACCTGGACGGCCGGGTCCCGGACTGGTTCGTCGCCTGTGTGGGCACCGCCGGTTCCTCCACGGGGGTCGCCCGCGCCCTGCGCGAGGAGGACCCCTCGGTGCGGGTGGTCGGGCTCGTGGCGGCCAAGTCCGACTTCATCCCGGGGATCCGCACCATCGACGAGGTGCAGGAGGTCGGCCTGTTCGACCCGGACACGTACGACACGATGGAAGCGGTCGGCGCCGACGAGGCGATCGAGGGGATGCTGACACTGAACCGCCGTTGCGGCATCCTCGGCGGGCCCACCGGAGGGGCTGCCTACTTCGGCGCGGTCCGTCATCTGCGACCGCTGGACGAGGAGTCGGAGGAGCGGCGGACCGCCGTGTTCATCGTCTGCGACCGGGTGGAGAGCTATCTGAGCTACGTCCGGCAGCGGCGCCCCGATCTGCTGGGCCGGCCGCCCCGGAGGAACTCGCCCGCCGACCTGTCCGACGCCGAGATCGCCGGGGCGCCGTCGGTCAGCGTGGCCGAGGCCCGGAGCTGGATCGACACCGACCGGCCGCTCGTGGTCGACCTGCGCAGCCCGTACGCGTACGCGGCGCTGCACATCGACGGGTCGGTCAACATCGTCGACGAGCTCTTCGCCGAACTCGTCCGGGGCGGCCTGCCGTTCGGCAAGCGCCAGTCGGTGCTGCTGGCCTGTCCGGTCGGCGAACAGTCCGCGCGGTACGCGGCGCTGCTGACCCGGATGGGCCACCCCGACGTGCGCAGCCTGGCCGGCGGCATCATCGCCTGGCGGGACGCGGGCGCTCCCCTGGTGCGGGACTGACCGGCATGACCGCACCGCTCACCCGCGAGGATCTGCGCCCGTGGCAGCGGGCTCTGCGCGCCCAGTTCCCCATCGTCACCGGGCATCCGGAACTGGCGTACCTGGACAGCGCGGCCACGGCGCAGAAGCCGCAGGCCGTGCTGGACGCCGTGCACACGTATCTGACGACGTCCAACGCCAACTCCGCGCGTGGCACCTACACCTGGGCCAACCGCACCACGGAACTGGTCGAGCGGACCCGCGAGCGCGTGGCCCGGTTCCTCGGGGACCGCCGGCCCGAGCGCTCCACCGTGCACTTCACCAGCGGCACCACCGAGGGGCTGCGCACGATCGGCCGCGACTGGCTGCCGGGGTTCCTGCGCGACGGCGACGAGATCGTCGTCCCGGTCGCCGACCACCAGGCCAACATCGTGCCCTGGCTGGAGGTTCAGCGGCTGCTGGCCCGCGAGGGTGTGCACGTGCGGGTGGTGCCGATGCCGTACCAGAGCGGTTCCGGGGACTACGACCACCGGGCGCTCGCCGAACGCGCCGGTCCGCGCACCCGGTTCGTCGCCGTGACCCATGTGCACCACGTCTACGGCGGTGACATGAACGTGCACCGCATCCGCGAGGCCGTCGGCCCGGACGCGGTCATCTGCCTGGACGCCGCGCAGAGCGTCGGTCATCTGCCCGTCTCCGTGGCCGAGTTGGACGTGGACTTCGTGGTGTTCTCGGGCCACAAGGCGCTGGCCCTGCCCGGTTCCGGGGCGGTGTGGGCCCGGCAGGCGCGGGGGCCGGCGTTCGTACCCGGAGGCTGGAGCGGCACCCCGAACACCGTGGGCATCGCCTCACTCGAAGCGGCTCTGGACTGGCTGGACGCCGCCGGTCCCGACCGGATCGAGCGCTGGACGGCCGATCTCTCGACCCGCCTCACAGAGGGGCTGCGCCGGCTGGACGCCTACGAGATCCTCGGCTGCCCGCTCAGCCTGGCCGCCGGCACGACCGTACAGCGCCGCCGGGGCATCGTGACCCTGCGGCACCACGCCATCGACTCGGGCGACCTGGGGTTCATCCTGTTCAGCCACGGGTTCATGGTCCGCTCGGACCATCACTGCCAGGGTGACGCGGGCGAGAAGACCGGTTCGGTGCGGGTGAGTCTGCACGTGTACAACACCGTTGAGGAGATCGACCGGCTGCTGTCGGTTCTCGCCTCACTCTCCTGACACCGCCGACTATGCGTAATGGGAACCGTTTCCACCTGTAGGCTCTGGCCGGCAGGAGTCGGGTGCGATACGGCGAGGTGGCGCGACCGGATGGGGCTGAGTCTGGCGACGGCGCAGCGATGGGTGGAGCGCTGGGAGCTCCAGCAGCAGCGGTACGCCGTCGACCGCGAGGAGCGGTTCACGGTGATCGCCGATGTCATCGAGCACGCCACGGCCGGGTGCGCGACTCCACCCCTCGTCGTGGACCTCGGCTGCGGGCCCGGTTCCCTCGCGGCCCGGCTGATCCGGCGGCTGCCGGAAGCGGAGATCGTGGCCGTGGACCGGGACCCCCTCCTGCTGGAGCTGGGCCGCACCCACCACCCGGACGCGGCCCGCTACGTCGACGCCGAGATCGGCGCGCCCGGGTGGACGTGGGCCCTGGGTCTGGACCGGCCCCTGGACGCGGCCGTGTCCACGACGGCCCTGCACTACCTCGACCGTGACACCCTCCTGCGTACCTACCGGCAGCTCGCCACGCTGCTGCGGCCCGGCGGGGTCCTCGTCAACGGCGACCACCTCCCCCAGGACGACACGGGTCCGGCCGGGTTCGCCGCCCATGTCGGGCGGTGCCGGGCCGACCGGCAGCGGGTGTTCGCGCACGAGGACTGGGGCTCCTGGTGGGCCGCCGTCTCCGAGGACCCCGAGCTGGCGGACCTGCTCGCCGAGCGCCGCCGCCGTGAGGCGTCTCTCGACACCGGCCGCCCCGCCGAGCTCCCCCTCTCCGCCCATCTGGAGCTGCTGCGGCAGGCGGGTTTCACCACGGCGGGCCCGGTCTGGCAGTACGGCGAAAGCTGTGTGGTCGTCGCGGTCCGCTGATCCGGGCGTCGCCCCTGCGCCGCCCTCGGCTCGCGCGCGGCGCCGGCTGCGCCCGCACACAGTGCCCTCTGCGCGGGTCACGGGACGAGGGGGCGGACCTCCTCGGCCACGAAGCGGACGAAGCCCTCGGGGTCCGGCTCATCACCGGTGGGTTCGAGGACGACGGTGTCGGCACCGGCGGCGACCAGGCGCTGAACGGCCTCGGCCACCGCACCGGCGTCGCCGGCGACTCCCAGGCCGGGGATCCCGTCCGTGCCGGAGGCGGTGCGCTCGGCCTGGAGGCGGGCGGCGGCGTCCCGCCCGGTGGCGGTGAGGAGATAGACGACCACGCGATGGGAGCCGGTGCGGCCGGCCGCCGCGCGGCCCTCGTCGATGAGCCGGCGGGCCCTGCGCACGCCGTCCGGCGGGGTGGCCTCACTGAGCAGCGTGCCGTCGGCGGCCTCGCCCGACAGGCGCAGCGAACGGGGTCCGGTGACGCCGGCGAGCACATCGGGAGCGGTCGGCGGAGGCCAGTCGAGGCCGACGTCGTCCAGCTTCACGTACCGCCCGTCGACGGTGACGCGCTCGCCGCGCAGCAGCGCCCGGAGCGCGTCGAGGTACTCACGCAGCAGCGTGACCGGCGACTCGGCCCGCGCTCCGACCTGCCCCATCCAGTCCTGTACGCCGTGCCCGACGGTCAGCGTGAAGCGCCCGGGGAAGAGCCGGTCCAGGGTGGCGGCCTCCATCGCGGTGAGGGCGACGTTCCGCAGGGGCACGGGGATCAGTCCGATGCCCACCCGCAGCCGTTCGGTCCAGGCGAGCGCGGCCGACGCGGTGGCGACCCCGCCCTCCAGGAAGCAGTCCTCCCAGAACCACAGCTCCTCCAGCCCCGCAGCCTCGGCGGTGCGGGCTATGTCACGCAGCTTCTCGGGGGGCAGCTGAGGCCGGAAGACAGCACCAAGGGTAGTCATGGGGCCTTACTACCCTTGGCGCCCCGCCATGAACAACTGCTTTGCGGCGCCCGGCTCTTGGACCGGTGAGCCCCCGCGGACCCGGGCCGCTCTCCGGTTCGGTCCACCGTCGTGTTCAGCCCCGGGTCGGGGTGATGGCCTGGTCCCTCGACGCGGGCGGCACCGGGCACGAGTGCGCCGGTCAGGGGGGACCGCAGCTGATCCTCACCCCTTCGGTGAGGGTGCGCCGCTTCCCTACGGAAGCACGGCGAAGCCGTCCAGTTCCACCAGCGCCTCCTCGTCCCACAGCCGGACGACCTCGACGACCGCCATGGCGGGATAGTCGCGTCCCGCCAGTTTCCGCCACAGCCGGCCCAGTTCGCGGGCGTGGGTGCGGTACGCGGCGACGTCCGCGGCGTAGACGGTGACCCGGGCCAGGTCGGCGGGCGTGCCGCCGGCCGCCGCGAGGGCGGTCAGCAGGTTGGTCAGCGCCTTGGCGAACTGCTCGGGCAGGGTCCGTCCGGTCACCTTGCCGTCGGCGTCGAGCGCGGTCTGGCCCGCCAGGAACACCACGCGGGAGCCGGTGGCCACGACGGCGTGGGAGAAGCCGGCCGGCGGCGACAGGCCGGGCGGGTTGACACGCTCGCAGGTCACCGTGCCTCCTGGTGGGCCGCGTACAACTCCTTGGCGATGATGCCGCGTTGCACCTCGCTGGCGCCTTCGTAGATGCGCGGGGCGCGGACCTCGCGGTAGAGGTGTTCGAGCAGATGGCCGCGCTGCAACGCGCCGGCGCCGTGCAGCTGGACGGCCGAGTCGACCACGTACTGCGCGGTCTCGGTGGCGAGCAGTTTCGCCATGGCGGCGCGCTGCGGCACGTCGGGGGCGCCCGTGTCGTACGCGGTCGCCGCCGCGTAGACCATCAGCCGGGCCGCCTCCGTGCGCAGGGCCATCTCGGCCACCGTGTGAGCGACCGTCTGGAGGTCCCTCAGCTTGCCGCCGAAGGCGTCCCGGCCCGCGGTGTGGGCGAGGGTCGCGTCGAGGGCCGCCCGGGCCATGCCGACCGCGAAGGCGCCGACGCTCGGGCGGAACAGGTTGAGCGTGCCCATGGCGACCCGGAAGCCTCGGTCCACTTCGCCGAGCACGTCGTCGGCCGTCACCGGTACGGCGTCGAAGTCGAGCGCGCCGATGGGGTGCGGGGAGAGCATGTCGAGGCCGGTTCCGGTCAGGCCCGGGCGGTCGGCCGGCACGAGGAAGGCGGTGACGCCGCGGGCCCCCGCACCGGGAGCGGTCCGGGCGAAGACGGTGTAGAAGTCGGCCTCGGGGGCGTTGGAGATCCAGCACTTGCGGCCGGTGAGCCGCCAGTGGCCGGGGCCGTCGCCCTCCGCCCGCAACGCCAGCGCCGCCGCGTCCGATCCGGCGCCCGGCTCGCTCAGCGCGAAGGCCGCGACCGCCGTGCCGTCGGCCACCCGGGGCAGCCAGCGGGCTCGTTGGGAGCCGGTGCCGTGGGCGTGCACGGGATGTGCGCCGAGCCCCTGCAGGGCGAGGGCCGTCTCGGCCTCCGTGCAGCCGTGGGCGAGGGACTCGCGCATCAGGCACAGGTCGAGGGCGCCGGAGCTGAACAACCGGCCGAGCAGTCCCAGGCCGCCGAGTTCGGCGAGCAGGGCTCGGTTGACACGGCCCGGTTCGCCCTTGCCGGCTAGCGGGCGGAGCCGTTCCGCGGCCAGGGTGCGCAGTTCGGCGCACCAGGCGAGTTGTGCCGGTTCGAGTGAGAATGCGGTCATCGCCGGTCCCTTCTCCACCGCCCCGCCTCCCGGCCGGACCGCTCCGAGGCTATCGCGGACCGTTGACTGTCGTCACCAACACGATACGCTCCAGGAGCGAGCCCACCACGCCAAGGGGGCGAATCGTATGAATCCACGGGGTACGGCTCACGTCGACACCTTCGCCCGTGACCATCTGCCACCCCCGGACCAATGGCCCGAGCTCCGCTTCGACCTGCCGGAGCTGCGCTACCCCGAACGGCTCAACTGCGCCGCCGAACTGCTGACCGGCCCGCCCGACGACCATCCGGTCTTCCGCACCGATGCCGGCGAGCCATGGACGTACGCCGACCTGCGCGCCCGGGTCGACCGCATCGCGCACCTGCTCACCGGCGAGCTCGGCATCGTCCCCGGCAACCGGGTGCTGCTGCGCGGCCCCACCACGCCCTGGCTCGCGGCCTGCTGGCTGGCGGTGCTCAAGGCGGGAGCGGTGGCGGTCACCGTGCTGGCCCAGCAGCGTGCCCACGAGCTGAGCACGATGTGCGAGATCGCCCGGGTCCGGCACGCCCTGTGCGACATCCGGGCCGTCGACGACCTCGCCAAGGCCGAGATCCCGGATCTGCGGATCACGACCTACGGCGGTGACGCCCCGGACGACCTCCTGAGACGCCCGGCTCCCGGCACCGCGTACGCGGCCGTCGACACGGCGGCCGACGACGTGGCCCTGATCGCCTTCACCTCCGGCACCACCGGCCGCCCCAAGGGCTGTGCGCACTTCCACCGGGACGTCCTGGCGATCGCCGACACCTTCTCCCGGCATGTGCTGAAACCGCGCCCCGACGACGTGTTCACGGGCAGCCCGCCGCTGGGCTTCACCTTCGGCCTCGGCGGTCTGGTGGTCTTCCCGCTGCGGGCCGGGGCGAGCGCCCTGCTCCTGGAACAGGCCGGTCCCGGGCACCTGCTGCCCGCCATCGCCCGACACCGGGTCTCCGTCCTGTTCACCGCGCCGACGGCCTACCGCGCGATGCTCGACGAACTCGACGGGCACGACGTGTCGTCCCTGCGCCGCTGCGTCTCCGCCGGGGAGAACCTCCCGGCGGCCACCTGGCACGCCTGGCGGGAGCGCACGGGCCTGCGCGTGATCAACGGCATCGGGGCCACCGAGCTGCTGCACATCTTCATCTCCGCGGCCGACGAGCGGATCCGGCCCGGGACGACGGGTGTTCCGGTGCCGGGCTGGCAGGCGCGCGTGCAGGACGCGCACGGCGAGCCGGTGCCCGACGGGGAGCCGGGACTGCTGGCCGTGCGCGGGCCGGTCGGCTGCCGGTACCTCGCCGACCCGCGGCAACGGGAGTACGTGCGCGGCGGCTGGAACATCACCGGCGACACCTACGTCCGCGAACCCGACGGCTGGTTCCGGTACGTCGCCCGCGCCGACGACATGATCATCTCGGCCGGGTACAACATCGCCGGGCCCGAGGTCGAGGACGCGCTGCTGCGGCACCCGGACGTGGTGGAGGCGGCGGTCGTGGGGCGGCCCGACGAGGCACGCGGGCAGGTCGTGGTGGCCTTCACCGTCCTCAAGGAGGGCGCCGAGCGGGACGCCGAGGCACTGCGCGCCTTCGTGAAGCAGGAGCTGGCGCCGTACAAGTGCCCGCGCGAGATCGTCTTCCTGGACGCGCTGCCGCGCACCGCCACCGGCAAACTCCAGCGGTTCCGGCTGCGCGCCGAGGGAGTCCCGGCCGACGGCCGGGAAAAGGACCGGGAGTGATCCGTACGACCTAAGATGATCAACGTGTCCGACCAGCATGCACCACGGTCTCTCATCGTCACGTTCTACGGCGCGTACGGCCGGTTCGTGCCGGGCCCCGTGCCCGTCGCCGAACTGATCCGGCTGCTCGCCGCGGTCGGGGTGGACGCCCCGTCCGTACGCTCCTCGGTGTCGCGGCTGAAGAGACGCGGACTGCTCGCGCCCGCCCGGACCGCGCAGGGCGCGGCCGGGTACGAGCTGTCCCCGGACGCCCGGGAGTTGCTCGACGACGGCGACCGGCGCATCTACGCCACGGCCCCGCCCGGGGACGAGGGCTGGGTACTCGCCGTGTTCTCCGTGCCGGAGTCCGAGCGGCAGAAGCGGCACGTGCTCCGCTCCCGGCTGGCCGGTCTCGGCTTCGGCACGGCCGCCCCGGGCGTGTGGATCGCGCCCGCCCGGCTGTACGAGGAGGCCCGGCACACCCTGCAGCGGCTGCGGCTCGACGCGTACGTCGACTTCTTCCGCGGCGAGCACCTCGGCTTCGCGCCGACCGCGGACGCCGTCGCCCGCTGGTGGGACCTGGCCGCCATCGCCAAGCAGCACGAGGCGTTCCTCGACCGGCACGCGCGCGTACTGCGGGACTGGGACAAGCGCGAGGACACCCCGCCCGAGGAGGCCTACCGCGACTATCTGCTCGCCCTGGACTCCTGGCGCCACCTCCCCTACGCCGACCCCGGTCTGCCGACCGGACTGCTGCCCGCGGACTGGCCGGGGGCACGCTCGTCGGCGGTGTTCCGGGGCCTGCACGAGCGGCTGCGGGACGCGGGCGCCGACTTCGTGGGGCTGCTCGGCTCGCCGGGATGAGCGGCCCCGCCCGCGTGCTCAGCTCCCCAGGCTGAGCCGCGGTCTGGGCGCGTCCGTGCGTCCGGTCTGCGGGCGGCGGCTGCCCGCGCGGTAGGGGGCGGGCCACACGGCGCCCCGGCCCGAGTAGCCCTGTTCGGCCGCCGCGTGCAGCGTCCAGTGCGGGTCGTAGAGGTGCGGGCGGGCCAGCGCGCACAGGTCCGTACGCCCCGCCAGGATCAGGGAGTTGACGTCGTCCCAGGAGGAGATCGCGCCGACCGCGATCACCGGGACGCCGGTCTCGTGACGGATCCGGTCGGCGAACGGCGTCTGGTATGACCGCCCGAACTCCGGCCGTTCCTCCGCCACGACCTGCCCCGTCGACACGTCGATCGCGTCGGCTCCGTGCGCGGCGAAGGCCCGGGCGATCTCGACGGCCGTCTCGGCGGTGACGCCGCCCGCCGCCCAGTCGGTGGCGGAGATCCGGACCGTCATGGGGCGCTCCCCGGGCCACACGTTCCTGACGGCGTCGAAGACCTCCAGCGGGAAGCGCAGCCGCTTCTGCGGGGAGCCCCCGTAGGCGTCGGTGCGCCGGTTGGTGAGCGGGGAGAGGAAGCCGGAGAGCAGGTAGCCGTGCGCGCAGTGCAGTTCGAGCAGGTCGAAGCCGGCCCGGGCGGCGCGGGCGGCGGCCGAGGTGAACTGTTCGCGGAGGTCGGTGAGCTGGGCGCGTGACAGTTCGCGCGGGGTCTGGCTGAACGGCTTGTACGGGAGCGCGGAGGCGGCCACGAGCGGCCAGTTGCCCTCCTCGAGCGGCTCGTCCATGCCCTCCCACATCAGCTTGGTGGAGCCCTTGCGGCCGCTGTGGCCGAGCTGCACGCCGATCGCGGTGCCGGGCGCCTGCGCGTGCACGAAGTCGGTGACGCGCCGCCACGCCTCGGCCTGGCGGCCGGTGTAGAGGCCGGCACAGCCGGGTGTGATCCGGCCCTCCGCGCTGACGCACACCATCTCGGTCATCACCAGCCCGGCCCCGCCCAGCGCCCGCGCGCCGAGATGGACGAGGTGGAAGTCGCCGGGGACGCCGTCGACCGCCGAGTACATGTCCATGGGGGAGACGACGACCCGGTTGCGCAGGGTCAGGCCGCGCAGCCGGAAGGGGGTGAACATCGGGGGTGTGCCGGGCGGGCAGCCGAACTCGCGCTCCACGGCCTCGGTGAAGCGCGGGTCGCGCAGCCGGAGGTTGTCGTGCGTGACGCGGCGGCTGCGGGTGAGCAGGTTGAAGGCGAACTGGCGGGGCGGCTGGTCCAGGTACAGGGCGAGGTTCTCGAACCATTCCAGGCTGGCCCGGGCCGCGCGCTGCGTGGAGGCGACGACCGGCCGCCGCTCCGCCTCGTACGCTGCCAGGGCCTCCGCCGGCGTGTCGTGTTCCGCCAGGCAGGCGGCCAGGGCCAGGGCGTCCTCGACGGCGAGCTTGGTGCCGGAGCCGATGGAGAAGTGGGCGGTGTGGGCGGCGTCGCCGAGGAGGACCACGTTGCCGTGCGACCAGTGCTCGTTGACGACCGTGCGGAAGGTCGTCCATGTCGAGTTGTTGGACTTCAGGGGGTGGCCGCGGAGTGCTTCCGCGAAGATCTTGGCGCAGCGTTCGATCGACTCGGCTTCGCCGAGTTCGTCGAAGCCGGCCGCGTGCCAGACCTCCTCGCGCATCTCGATGATCACCGTGGAGGAGCCTGGGGCGTAGGGGTAGCCGTGCAGTTGCATCACGCCGTCTTCGGTCTCGGCGATCTCGAAGCGGAAGGAGGTGAAGGGGAAGTCCGTGGCGAGCCAGATGTAGCGGCAGCGGTGGGACGTGAGGTGGGGGCGGAAGGCGTCGGCGTGGGTCTCGCGGGTGGTGCTGTGGACTCCGTCGGCGGCGATGACCAGGTCGTGGCTCCGCGGGAGGTCCTTCGGGGCCTCGGTGCGGAAGCGGAGGTCCACGCCGAGTTCCCGGCAGCGGGTGTGGAGGATCTCCAGGAGCCGCTTTCTGCCGAGTGCGGCGAAGCCGTGTCCTGAGGAGGTGTGCCGGGTGCCGCGGTGGACGATGTCGATGTCGTCCCAGCGGACGAAGTCCTTCTGGAGGGCCTCGTAGACCTGCGGGTCGGCGTGTTCTATGCCGCCGAGGGTCTCGTCGGAGAGGACGACGCCGAAGCCGAAGGTGTCCTCGGGGGCGTTGCGTTCCCAGACGGTGATGTCGCGAGCCGGGTCGAGGCGTTTGAGGAGGGCGGCGGCGTAGAGGCCGCCCGGGCCGCCGCCGATGATCGCGATGCGCAGGGGGTGGTTCGGGTCGTGGGGTGGCTGCGGGTGCGTGGGGGCTTGTCGCGCCCCGCGGCGGAGCCGCAGATCGACACAGCCCCGCGCCCCTTTTGGGACATCCACTATCGTCCGCTCCATTTGGGAGGGCGTTTCTCTGTGAAGGCGGCGTGGAACTCGGCGTAGTCCTCTCCTGTCATCAGGAGGGCCTGGGTGGAGGCGTCGAGTTCGATCGAGGCCGCCAGGGGCATGTCCAGCTCCGCCGTGAGCAGGGCCTTGGTCTGGGCGTGGGCCAGGGCCGGGCCGTCGGCCAGGCGGCGGGCCAGGTGCCGGGCCGCCTCGTCGGCCTGTCCCTCCTCCGTCAGCTCGCTGATCAGGCCGATGCGCTCGGCCTCGGGGGCGCGGACCGGGTCGCCCAGCATGAGGAGGCGGGTCGCGTGGCCCAGGCCGACGACCCGGGGCAGGAGGTAGGCCGCGCCCATGTCGCCGCCGGAGAGGCCGACCCGGGTGAAGAGGAAGGCGAAGCGGGCCGTGGGGTCCGCCACGCGGAAGTCGGCGGCCAGTGCGAGCACCGCTCCGGCGCCCGCCGCCACGCCGTGCAGGGCGGCGATCACCGGGAAGGGACACTCCCGGATCGCGCGGACCACCTGGCCGGTCATCCGGTTGAAGTCCAGGAGCTGGGCGGTGTCCATCCCCAGGGTGGCACCGATGATCTCGTCGACATCGCCGCCGGAGCAGAAGCCGCGCCCCTCACCGGCCAGCACCAGGGCCCGTACGGACCGCTCCCGGGACAGCTCGGCGAGCAGGTCGCGCAGGTCGGCGTAGGCGCCGAAGGTGAGCGCGTTGAGCTTGGCGGGGCGGGCGAGGGTGACGGTGGCGACACCTTCCGTGACGCCGACGCGCAGGTGCTCCCAGCCCGTGGTGCGGGCGGCGGAACCGGTGAAGGGACTCATGACGGGCGGCCTCCTCGGGCGGGCACTGCCTCACTGAGTTCTGCCCCACGAAGTTATCACTCATTCGTGACTGTCGTCATGAGTACGCGATAGGCCGTTCGGGTATGGAGTGCGTAGGGGTTCCGGGCGCACTCCGGGCCGGTTACGTCCGTCACAGATCATCCACACCGGTGTAACGGCGGGAGCAGCTGTGCGCGGCACCGCTTTCACCTGGGTAAGCCGTGCGGCAAGGGAGCCGACGGCCCCCGACGGTGCCCCTCGGTCGCCTCCGGAAAGGGGCGCCGTACCATTCATCAGGTTGAAAGCAGGATGTCCTGCGCCATGAACGGACCCGCCTTGTACGAACTGCCCTCAGCCCCCGCCTCCTGGCGCGTCGCGCTGCCGCACACCGTCGCGGCGGTGCCCGTGGCCCGTGCCCTGGTCCGTACGGCGCTGGCCGAGCATGAGCACGGGGCCGACTGCGACACCGCGGAGCTGCTCACGGCGGAGCTGGTGGCCAACGCCGTGGAGCACACCTCCGGCGGGAAGCAGATAGAGCTCGTGGTGGAGCTGATGCCGTCGGGCTGCCAGGTCGAGGTGCACGACACCGACCCGGCGCCGCCCGGCGACCTCACGTGTCCGGCCGTCGAGATGCCCGACCCGTGGCAGGAGCACGGGCGCGGTCTGCTGCTGATCCGCGCCCTGAGCTCCTCGTGCGGGCACCGGTCCACCGATTCCGGCAAGGCGGTGTGGTTCAGGCTGCCCGTGGTGCCGGCTCAGCGGCGGTCCCCGGCCTGAGGACGGCCCCGTTCAGCCGAGCGTGGCGACCAGGACCGCCTTGATGGTGTGCAGGCGGTTCTCCGCCTCGTCGAAGACGACGGAGTGCGCCGACTCGAAGACCTCGTCCGACACCTCCAGGTACTCCAGGCCGTGGGCCGCGTGGATCTCCTGGCCGACCTTGGTGCCGAGGTCGTGGAAGGCGGGCAGGCAGTGCAGGAACCTCACGTCCGGGTTGCCGGTGGCGCGCAGGACGTCGGTGGTCACCGCGTAGGGGGCGAGGGCGGTGATGCGCTCCTCCCAGACCTCCTTCGGCTCGCCCATGGAGACCCAGACGTCCGTGGCGACGAAGTCGGCGCCGCGGACGCCCTCGTCCAGGGCCTCGGTGAGCGTGATGCGGGCGCCGCTGTTCCCGGCGAGCTCGCGGGCCCGGTCGACGACCTCCTCGGCCGGCCAGTACGCCTTCGGCGCGACGAGACGCACGTCCATGCCGAGCAGGGCGCCGGTGACCAGGTAGGAGTTGCCCATGTTGAAGCGGGCGTCGCCCAGGTACGCGAAGGCCATCGCGTTCAGCGGCTTGGCGCAGTGCTCGGTCATGGTCAGCACGTCGGCGAGCATCTGGGTGGGGTGCCAGTCGTCGGTGAGCCCGTTGTAGACCGGCACGCCCGCGTACGCCGCCAGCTCCTCCACCTTCTGCTGGCTGTCACCCCGGTACTCGATCCCGTCGTACATCCGGCCCAGCACCCGCGCGGTGTCCCTGACCGACTCCTTGTGGCCGATCTGCGAGCCGGACGGGTCGAGGTACGTCGTCGAGGCGCCCTGGTCGGCCGCCGCCACCTCGAACGCGCAGCGGGTGCGGGTGGAGGTCTTCTCGAAGATCAGCGCGATGTTCCTGCCCCGCAGGTACTGCGTCTCGGCCCCGGCCTTCTTGGCGGCCTTCAGTTCGGCGGCCAGCTCGACCAGGCCACGGAACTCCTCCTCGGTGAAGTCCAGCTCCTTGAGGAAGTGGCGGCCGGCGAGGGCGGTCGGGACTGTCGCCATGGGGGCGCTCCAGGGATGCGGATGGGGAACAGGACTCCTGGAATACTATACAAAGCTCAGCATGTCTATACAGTGGGCTCCGGGGGGCGCCTCCGGGGGGCCTACACGGGCTCCCGTTCGACCGGGCAGCTCATGCACCGCGGGCCGCCCCTCCCCCGCCCCAGCTCGCTCCCCGGGATCTCTATCACCTCGATGCCCTGTTTGCGCAGGTGGGTGTTGGTCGTGGCGTTCCGTTCGTAGGCGACCACCACGCCGGGTTCGACGGCCAGGACGTTGCAGCCGTCGTCCCACTGCTCGCGTTCGGCCGCGTGCACGTCCTGGGTGGCGGTCAGCACCCGGATCTCGTTGAGGCCGAGCGCGGCGGCGATCGCGCGGTGCATGTGCTCCGGCGGATGGTCGGTGACCTTCAGTTCCTTCTCCCCGACGCCCGGCTCGATGGTGTACGAGCGGAGCATGCCGAGGCCCGCGTACTGGGTGAAGGTGTCGCCGTCGACCATGGTCATCACGGTGTCGAGGTGCATGAACGCACGCCGCTTGGGCATGTCGAGCGCCACGATCGTCTCGGCGGACCCGGCGGCGAACAGCTTGTGGGCGAGCATCTCCACGGCCTGGGGCGTGGTGCGCTCGCTCATGCCGATGAGCACCGCCCCGTTGCCGATGACGAGGACGTCCCCGCCCTCGATGGTGGACGGGTAGTCGGCCTGGCCCTCGGACCAGACGTGGAAGGCCTCGTCCCGGAACAGCGGGTGGTGCCGGTAGATCGCCTCGAAGTGCACGGTCTCGCGCTGCCGGGCCGGCCAGCGCATGGCGTTGATGGAGACACCGTCGTAGATCCAGGCGGAGGTGTCCCGGGTGAAGAGGTGGTTGGGCAGCGGATCCAGCAGGAAGTCGTCCAGTTCCATGACGTGGAAGCGCACCGAGGTGGGCTCCGGGTGCACGTCCAGGAACTCGCGTTTGGTCATGCCGCCGATCAGCACCTCGGCGAGTTGCGGCCCGGGCAGGTTCTCGAAGGCGGCTCTGAGGTGGTCGGTGGCGAGCGGGCCGTACTCCTTCTCGTCGAAGACCCGGTCCAGGACGAGCGTTCTGGCCGCCGGGACCCCCAGCGTCTCGGCCAGCAGGTCACCGAAGAGGTGGACGGTGACGCCCCGGTCGCGCAGCACGTCGGCGAACCCGTCGTGCTCCGCGCGGGCCCTGCGCACCCACAGCACGTCGTCGAAGAGCAGCGAGGTCTTGTTGCTCGGGGTGAGCCTTTTGAGCTCCAGATCGGGCCGGTGCAGGATGACGCGGCGCAGCCGCCCGGCCTCGGAGTGGACGTGGTATGCCATGCCTCCATCCTGACCACCGGAGCGCGCGTTGACGCGCTCCTCACGCGTTTCCGCGCCCTCTAGTTACCGTCCGACTGACGACAACGGAACGCTGCCGGGCCCCCTGGGCAGCGGCCGAAGCAGCCCCGGCCGGGCCGGGGTGCGGCGCGTCGCCCGCCCCCGTTCGAGCGCGGCCGCCCGGGCGGCGATCCGGTCGGGGGCGGTCCGGCGGCATCTCCACCGCGGGATCGACGGTGCGCGAGCCACTCGGTTCGCGGTGCGGGGTGCGGCCGTGCGGCACGGATGAGCGCGGCGCGGCACCGCCTCACGCAGCCGGCGGCCGGGGGGTGCGGGCCGGGGACGGCAGCGCGGCCCTGCGCGGCAGGGCGGCCGCTGGTCAGCGGCGTGCACCGCCGGACGGCTCTACCGGCGGCGCAGCACGAAGCAGTACGCGGCCCCTCGGCCTCCTCGGCGCCCTCCGCACCGGCGGGCCCGGTCCCGCCGGAAGCCCGTGACGCCGGTGAAGGCGCAAACGGGACGGGAGACACCACGTCCGGCCGGGCCCGTCCCAAGCGGGACGGATCCGGCCGGAACCGCGTGGCGTCACAGCCGGGGGTCCACCGGCTCCGACTCCAGCGCCAGCACCCCGAACACCGCCTCGTGCACCCGCCACAGCGGCTCGCCCCCGGCCAGCCGGTCCAGCGCCTCCAGGCCCAGTGCGTACTCGCGGATCGCCAGCGACCGCTTGTGGTTCAGGAACCGCGAACGCAGACGGGCCAGGTTCTCCGGGCGCGTGTACTCGGGACCGTAGATGATCCGCAGGTACTCACGGCCGCGGCACTTGATGCCGGGCTGCACCAGACGGCCCGCCGGGTCGCGGACCAGTGCGCCGACCGGCTTCACGACCATGCCCTCGCCGCCGCGGCCGGTCATCTCCAGCCACCAGTCGACACCGGCCTGGACGGACTCCGGGTCGGCGGTGTCGACGTACAGCCGCCGCGTGGTCTGGAGCAGGCCGCTGCCGTCGTGCTCGACGATGCGGTCGAGCAGGGCGAGCTGCTCGTCGTGCGGCAGGGCGGCGAGGCTGCGGCCCTGGACCGCGAGGATCTGGAACGGGGCCAGGCGGACACCGTCCAGGCCGTCGGTGGTCCAGCAGTAGCGGCGGTAGGCGTCCGTGAACGCGGCGGCCTCGGCGGACCGTTCGCGGGTGCGGGCCAGCAGGCCGGTCACGTCGACGCCCCGCGCCGCAGCGCCCCGCAGCGCGGCCAGCGCGCCCGGGAACACCGCGCCGGACGCGGCCCCCACGGCGGCGTACTGCGAACGGAGCAGCCCGGACGCCTTCAGCGACCACGGCATCAACTCGGCGTCCAGCAGCAGCCAGTCCGTCTCCAGCTCGCCCCAGAGACCGGCCTCACCGACCGCCGTGCGCACCCGGTCGAGTATCTGCTCGGTGAGGGTGTCGTCGTCGAGGAAGGGACGTCCGGTGCGGGTGTAGAGGGTGCCGGTCGGGCCGTCCACCCCGAAGCGCCTGCGCGCCGCGTCCGCGTCGCGGCAGACCAGCGCCACCGCCCGCGAGCCCATGTGCTTCTCCTCGCACACGACCCGCGCGACGCCGTCCCGCGCGTACTGGGCGAAGGCCTCGGCCGGGTGCTCCAGATAGCCGTCGAGTTGCGAGGTCGCCGACGGCGCCATGGTCGGCGGCAGGTACGGCAGCAGCCGCGGGTCCACCGCGAAGCGGCTCATGACCTCCAGGGCCGCCGCCGCGTTCTCCTCGCGGATCGAGATCCGGCCCTGGTGCCGGGTCTCGACGACCCGGCGGCCGTGCACGTCCGCCAGGTCCAGCGGACGGCCGTCGTGCCCACCGGGCGCCTCGCTGCGCAGTGGCCTGGCCGGCTCGTACCAGACCCGCTCCGCCGGGACGTCGACCAGCTCGCGCTCCGGCCAGCGCAGCGCGGTGAGCTTGCCGCCGAACACCGCGCCGGTGTCCAGGCAGATGGTGTTGTTGAGCCAGGTGGCCTCCGGGACCGGGGTGTGCCCGTAGACCACCGCCGCCCGGCCGCGGTACTCCTCCGCCCACGGGTAGCGCACCGGCAGGCCGAACTCGTCGGTCTCGCCGGTCGTGTCGCCGTACAGGGCGTGGCTGCGGACCCGGCCGGAGGTGCGGCCGTGGTACTTCTCGGGCAGACCGGCGTGGCAGACGACCAGCCGGCCGCCGTCGAGGACGTAGTGGCTGACGAGGCCGTCGATGAACTGCCGTACCTCGGCGGCGAACTCCTCGCTCTCGCCCGCCATCTGCTCGATGGTCTCGGCGAGGCCGTGGGTGTGCTGGACCTTGCGGCCCTTGAGGTGACGCCCGAACTTGTTCTCGTGGTTGCCCGGCACGCACAGGGCGTTGCCCGACTTCACCATCGACATGACGCGGCGCAGCACGCCCGGGCTGTCGGGGCCGCGGTCGACCAGGTCGCCGACGAAGACGGCGGTGCGGCCCTCGGGGTGGGCCCCGTCGGTGTAGCCCAGCTTGCCGAGCAGTGTCTCGAGTTCGGCGGAGCAGCCGTGGATGTCGCCGATGATGTCGAAGGGGCCGGTGAGGTGGGTCAGGTCGTTGAAGCGCTTCTCGGTGACGACCGTGGCGTTCTCGACGTCCTCCACACCCCGCAGGACGTGCACCTTGCGGAAGCCCTCACGCTCCAGGTGCCTGAGGGAGCGGCGGAGTTCGCGGGTGTGGCGCTGGATGACCCGGCGGGGCATGTCCGCGCGGTCACCGCGGGCCGCGTTGCGCTCGGCGCACACCGCCTCGGGCACGTCGAGCACGATGGCTATCGGGAGTACGTCGTACCGCTTGGCCAGGTCGATCAGCTGCCGCCGGGCGTCGGACTGGACGCTGGTGGCGTCCACGACGGTGCGGCGGCCCGCGGCCAGGCGCTTGCCCGCGATGTAGTGCAGGACGTCGAAGGCGTCCTTGGTGGCGCTCTGGTCGTTCTCGTCGTCCGAGACGAGCCCGCGGCAGAAGTCGGACGAGATGATCTCGGTCGGCTTGAAGTGCCGGCGGGCGAACGTGGACTTGCCGGAGCCGGAGGCGCCGACGAGCACGACGAGGGAGAGGTCGGTGACGGGGAGCACCCGTCCCGTGGTCCTGGTCTCGGTGGTCATGCGGCCTTCGCCTCCTTCGGGTTCCTCATCATGAACACGGCCATCTGGGTGGGCGGCCCCACCTCCGGGTCGTCGGGCCCGACAGGCACGAAGTCGACCTCGTAGCCGTGCCGTTCGGCGACGGCCCCGGCCCAGGCCCGGAACTCCGCGCGGGTCCACTCGAAGCGGTGGTCGCCGTGCCGGACATGACCGGTCGGGAGGCTCTCCCACCGCACGTTGTACTCGACGTTCGGGGTGGTCACGAGGACCGTGCGCGGCCGGGCCGAGCCGAACACGGCGTACTCCAGGGCGGGCAGCCGGGGCAGGTCGAGGTGCTCGATGACCTCGCTGAGCACGGCGGCGTCGTACCCCTTGAGCCGGCGGTCGGTGTAGGCGAGCGAGCCCTGGAGGAGCTTGACGCGCGCGGCCTGCCGCTCCCCCATGCGGTCCAGCCTCAGCCGCCGGGAGGCGATGGTGAGCGCGCGCACCGACACGTCCAGCCCCACGATCTCGGTGAACGCCGGGTCCTTGAGCAGGGCCTGCGTCAACTGGCCCTGGCCGCAGCCCAGATCGAGCACCCGGGCCGCCCCGGATGCCTTGAGCGCGGCGGTGATCGCCTCCCGGCGCTGCTCGGCCAGCGGGGTCGGACGCTCCTCGGTCCCGGTCTCCGCCTCGACCGCGTTGTCGATCTCCTCGATCTCGCTGTCGTCCGTCTCCGCGAGGCGCACCAGCTCCAGTCGCTCGGCGGCCTGCCGGGTCAGCGACCAGCGGCGCGAGAGGTACCGGCTGGTGATCAGCTTCTGCTCCGGGTGACCGGCCAGCCAGCCCTCGCCGGCGCGCAGCAGCTTGTCGACCTCCTCGGAGGAGACCCAGTAGTGCTTGGCGTCGTCCAGGACCGGGAGGAGGACGTAGAGGTGCCGCAGCGCCTCGGCGAGGGTACGACCTGTGGACTCCAGTTCGAGCCGGACGTACCGGGAGTCCCCCCACTCGGGGAACTCGGTGTCCAGCGGCACGGGTTCGGCGGTGACCGTCCAGCCGAGCGGCTCGAAGAGCCGCCGTACGAGGCCGGGGCCGCCGCGGGCGGGCAGCGCGGGCACTTCGATGCGCAACGGCCGTGGCGCTGCGGGCAGTTCGGGCCGGGCGTTGCAGACGCCGCGCATCGCGCTGGAGAAGACGCCGCTCAGCGCCACCGCGAGCAGGGAGGAGGCCGCGTACGGGCGGTCGTTGACGTACTGCGCGAGTGCCGCGTCCGGGGCGCCGCCCCGGCCCTTGCCCTTGCCGCGCCGGACCAGCGCCACCGTGTCGACCTCAAGCAGCAGCGCCGCCGTGCAGCGCTCGGTGTCCGCCTCGGGGTAGAGGACGTGGGCCGTGCCGTAGGAGGTGGAGAACGTCTGCGCCTTCTCGGGATGCTTGTGCAGCAGGAAGCCGAGATCGGTGGCTGGGCGCTCCGGGGTGCCAAAGGTGCTGATGGTCAGGAACACGGTGGGTCGACCTCGATCAGTGGTCTGAACTGCGGATACGCCCCACCGTACCGACCGGGCACCGGCGGCACCCGGGATTTTCGCGGGCTCTACGACAGCTGGGACTGCACCTGCGAGGAGATCAGCTCCAGGTGGTCGAGGTCGTCCAGGTCGAGGATCTGGAGGTAGATCCGGCTCGCGCCGGTCTGCGCGTACCGGCCGATCTTGTCCACGACCTCGGCCGGGGAGCCGGCCAGGCCGTTGAGCTTCAGCTCGTCGGCCTCGCGGCCGATCGCGGCGGCCCGGCGGGCGACCTCCGCGTCGTCCCGGCCGACGCAGACGACCAGCGCGTTGGAGTAGATCAGGTCGTCACCGCTGCGGCCGGCCTCCTCGGCGGCGGCGCGCACCCGGCCGAACTGGCGCTCGGTGTCCTCGATCGAGGCGAAGGGGATGTTGAACTCGTCCGCGTACTTCGCGGCCAGCCGTGGGGTGCGGGTGGCGCCGTGGCCGCCGACGAGCACGGGGATCCTCGCCTGCGCGGGCTTGGGCAGCGCGGGAGATTCCGTGAGGTCGTAGTAGGTGCCGTGGAAGTCGTAGGTCTTGCCCAGCTCCGTCCCCCACAGGCCGGTGACGATCTCCAGCTGCTCCTCGAGGCGGGCGAACTTCTCCTTGGGGAACGGGATGCCGTAGGCCTTGTGCTCCTCCTCGAACCAGCCGGCTCCAAGGCCCAGCTCGACGCGTCCGCCGGACATCTGGTCGACCTGCGCGACCTGGATGGCGAGCACACCGGGCAGCCGGAAGGTGCCGGCGGTCATCAGGGTGCCGAGCCGGATGCGCTTGGTCTCGCGGGCGAGTCCGGCCAGGGTGATCCAGGCGTCGGTGGGGCCCGGCAGGCCGTCCCCGGATCCCATGCGCAGGTAGTGGTCGGAGCGGAAGAAGGCGTCGAATCCGAGATCCTCCGTGGCCTTGGCCACGGTGAGGAGGGTGTCGTAGGAAGCCCCCTGCTGGGGCTCGGTGAAAATGCGAAGATCCATGTTTCCATCCTGCACTCCGGGTCGCGCGACGAGGAGACCGGTCCTCCGTGCCGCCGGGTCCCCGGTCGGGTGAAATTACGTCCATACCGCGTGTGCCACGTGACCGGTCCGGTGACCGGCCCCGGTCATGATCGTTGGCTCGGGCGGAGCCGGGGCCCCCGGCTTCCGCACCGGCCGGCGAGCGCCGGGGCGTCATCCGCGTCGGCCTCCCCGGGGGCCAGGGGCCGAGGAGGTCGTCATGTCCGAAGAGACCGCGCCGCAGCAGGGCGGGGCCGGGCAGCCGAAAGGGCTGCTGCAGCAGATGGAGGAGCTGATGGCGGCGCTGAACGCGGACCTGTCGGCGCTGGACGCGGAACTTCAGGCGGCGGGGAACGCCGGGCGGGGGCCGGGCGGGCAGGAGCCGATCGGCTGAGACCGGGCCGGAGCGTGCGGGGCGGGGCCGAGCACGCGGGCACCTCCACTGCGGGCCCCTCCCCTACCCCGCCTCCATCTCCGGCAGTGCCTGCTCCCGGTCCGCGAGTCTGCGGAGCATCTCCAGGACGCGGTCGCGGGACTCGTCCGCCGCGTCGATGGCCTCCATGCACTGCCAGTACGTGCCCTCGTCGTCGGCCGCGCAGGCGAGGCCGACCAGGGCTATGCCCACCTCGCCCAGGAGGCCGCCGAGGTACATCAGGGTGTGGCGGGCGTCGCCCAACTCGGTGAGCTGGCCCGCCCGCAGCTCGCCGGGGGCCAGATCCGGCGGGTCGAGGACGCCGCAGCCGCGCCCCGCCAGCTCGGTCAACCCCAGGGCCTCACCGCGCAGTTCGGGCGGGCCGGCGACCGCCAGCCGACTCCCTATGGCCTGCGCCAGGGCCTGCGCCTGCCACACCTCGGCCAGGATCTCCAGCACTCCGCTTCCCGCGGCCAGGGACCGCCTGCTCGTCACGATGAGCCGCACCGCGTCCATGCGCTGCCCCCGTCCTGTCGCGACGCGCTCCGCGCGTCCGTCCGCCCTAACTCCCTTGTTCACTACCCAGAGTGAGGGCGCTTGAGACGAAAAGCCAGAGGAAGACGGAAATTAACGGACAACGATTCGGATTCGGGCCGCACTTTGGTTACTCACTGTACAAACGGATTGTGCGGCTCCTAGATCGGGAACCTCCGCTCGTTCCGATCGATCTTCGCGTCGAGCGCGGCGAGCGGGTCGACGCCGAGCACCTCGCACAGCTGGAGCAGGTACGCCAGCACGTCGGCGATCTCGTCGGTGACGCGGTGCGCGGTGTCCGGGTCGCTCATGACGCGGGCCGACTCCTCGGGTGTCAGCCACGTGAAGATCTCGACCAGTTCGGACGCCTCCACGCTCAGCGCGGCGGCCAGGTTCTTGGGGGTGTGGTACGGCTGCCAGTTCCGGGCGGCCGCGAAGTCGGCCAGCCGTCGCTGCAGTGTTGCCAGGTCCAGGGGTTCGTCACTCACGGTTCAGGTGTACCACCGTGACCCCCTTCACCCCGTCGGCCCACGAGGCCTCACCGACCGCGCCGACCAGGCGGATGTGCCCCCGCTCGCACATCCGGGCCGCCAGTCGCAGCAGCTCGTGCCGCTGCCCGGCGTCCAGACACCGGTCGAAGCCGTCGGCGAGGACGGTGAGGGTCTGGAAGGCGGCGGGGACCTCGCCGGCCGGGTCGACCTCCAGCACACCGGGGCCGGTGAGCAGGACCAGCGCGAGGGCGAGGTAACGCAGCTCGCCGTCACCGAGCCGCCGCAGGTCGGTGGTGATGCCGTCGCCGCGGTCCAGCATCGCGCGCAGAGGTGTGCCGGGCCCTTCGGGCATCGGGCCGGCGAACACGTCCGTGACCGGTCCGGCGCAGCCGGCGCGGACCGCGGCGACGAACTGCGCGTGCCGCCGCCCGCATTCGGCGCGGGTGCGCCCCAGGACGTCGGCGAGGTTGCCGCAGCGGCCGCCCAGCCGGCCGGAACCGGGCGGTACGGGGCCGCGCATGTCGCCGGGGTCGGGGTCGCAGGCGAAGACGGACCGCAGGGCGACCACCATCTGCTCGGCGGCGGCCAGCACCCTGCGCTGCCCGGGCGTCTTGCCGGCCACGCGCAACGGCAGCAGAGGGGTGCCCAGCCGGTCGTCCGGCAGGGGGCCACGGGTCACCGGCGTCGGCCCGGCGGTGTGCCAGGCGGCCTGTACGGCGCGCTTCCCGGGGTCGCGCAGGGCGGTCTCCAGCAGGACCAGTCCGTCGGCGCTCAACCGCTCGCCCACGACGCGCAGTTCGGGCTCGGCCTGCACGGCGACGTCGAGCCGGACCGGACCGGCCGGGCCGTCGGCCGTGCACCCGATCCGGAAGCCGCGCCGCCGCTGCGCGTCGGGCCGGGACCGCTCCGGCACACAGGCGACAGCATCCGGGAAGACCTCACCGAGCCCGGCGCCCCCGGCGAGCCGGGCGAGCGCCTCGTACGCCAGCAGCGCGCTGGACTTGCCGCAGCCGCTGGGACCGGCGAGCAGGGTGAGCGGCCCGAGCGGGAGCACGGCGCGGCGGTGGGCGGCGAAGGCGGACAGCCGCAGTTCGGTGATCCTGGGGCGGGCGGTGTGTGCGGCACCGGCCGTGGGAGGGCCGGGCGGCACCGGGGAGGCGTGAGCGGGGGGCTGGGTCATATCCGGACGGTAGGACTTCGCTCGACCCCACCGGCAGGACGAACCGTTCCCCCTGTGGGGCCTTCCTACGATCGAGCGACCCCTACTTCGGGCGGGGGGCTCGCACGGGACTCACATCCCCGGGATGCCGACGCCCTCCATGAGCCCCGTCACCTCGGTACCCGCCGGGGTGAGCAGGAACACGTTGCGGTCGACGCGGTGCATGCCGCTTCCCAGGCCGAAGACGACACCGGTGCTGAAGTCGAGGACGCGTTTGGCGACGTCCGTCTCCGCGCCGGTCAGGTCGAGCAGCACGGGCACGCCCGCCATCAGCCTCTCGGCGACGTCACGCGCGTCGGCGAAGACATTGACGCGCAGGACGACGAAGCGGCGCCGGGTCTCGGTCACGGCCTCGGGTATGGACCGCTGGCCGACGGAGGACGGCCAGGCGTCCCGGCCCCGCAGCGGCACGACCTGGGCGAGCCCTTCCCACTGTTCGTCGGTGACATCGCGGCTGTTCACCGGCATGCTCCGTCCTGGCTCGCACTGGCTGTCTGCATCGGCCAATTGTTGCGCACTGTCACCCGTTCGGCCCAACAGCGACACGCTCCGCGATCTCAATGCACCTCACAACGGCCGGGAGGCGGCTGTGTGACGGGCGTAACTCCTGGTGATCAAGCCGTGTGACAGAGGCGTAACGGGCGATTCGTACCGTCGAGGGCATGACCACCACCCCCGGACCCGGCAAGCGGACGCGGCAGGTGCGCACCGTCTGCTCGTACTGCGGTGTGGGCTGCGGCCTCCTCCTCGACGTCGCGACGGGGCCGGACGGGCGGCGCACGGTGCTGAAGGCGGCCGGCGACAAGGCGCACCCGGCGAACGCCGGCCGGCTGTGCACGAAGGGCGCGACCACGGCCGAGATGCTCGCCGCACCCGGCCGGCTGACCACCGCACTGGTCCGGGACGGCCGGGGCGAGGAGCCGGTGCCAGCCCCGGTGGGTGACGCGATCGCCGAGACCGCACGCCGCCTGCGCGGGATCGTCGACGCGCACGGGCCGGACGCGGTCGCCTTCTACGTGTCCGGCCAGATGAGCCTGGAGGCCCAGTACCTGGCGAACAAGCTGGCCAAGGGGTTCGTCGGGACCAACCAGATCGAGTCGAACTCGCGGCTGTGCATGGCGAGCGCGGGTACCGGCTACAAGCTGTCGCTCGGCGCGGACGGGCCGCCCGGGTCGTACGAGGACTTCGACCGGGCGGACGCCTTTCTCGTCATCGGGTCGAACATGGCCGACTGCCACCCGATCCTCTTCCTGCGGATGATGGAACGGGTCAAGGCGGGCGCCAAACTGATCGTCGTGGACCCGCGGCGGACCGCGACCGCCGCCAAGGCCGACCTGTTCCTCCAGATCAGGCCGGGCACCGATCTCGCCCTGCTGAACGGCCTGCTGCACCTGCTGCACGAGGACGGGCACACCGACCGGGAGTTCGTCGCGGCCCACACCGAGGGCTGGGAGGCGATGCCCGGGTTCCTCGCCGGCTACGCCCCGGCGGCGGTCGCGCGGATCACCGGGCTCGCCGAGGAGGACCTGCGCCGGGCGGCCCGGCTGATCGGCGAGGCCGGCCGGCGGTGGATGAGCTGCTGGACGATGGGGCTCAACCAGTCCACGCACGGCACCTGGAACACCAACGCCCTGGTCAACCTGCATCTGGCGACGGGGGCGATCTGCCGTCCGGGCGCCGGGCCGTTCTCCCTCACCGGCCAGCCCAACGCGATGGGCGGGCGTGAGATGGGCTACATGGGGCCCGGGCTGCCGGGCCAGCGGTCGGTGCTGGTGGCCGAGGAGCGGGCGTTCACCGAGGAGTTGTGGGAGCTGCCGCCCGGCACGCTGCGCGCGGACGGCGTGGGACAAGGCACGGTCGAGATGTTCCGGCGGATGGCCGACGGGGAGATCAAGGCCTGCTGGATCATCTGCACCAACCCGGTCGCCTCGGTCGCGGGCCGCCGTACGGTCATCGAGGGCCTGGAGGCCGCCGAGTTCGTCGTCACACAGGACGTGTTCGCGGACACCGAGACGAACGCGTACGCCGACGTCGTGCTGCCGGGCGCGATGTGGACCGAGGCGGAGGGCGTCTTCGTCAACAGCGAGCGCGGTCTCACGCTGACCCGGCAGGCCGCGGACCCGCCCGGGGAGGCGATGGCCGACTGGCGGATCATCGCGGAGGTGGCGCGCGCGATGGGGTACGAGAAGGGGTTCTCGTACGACAGCGCCGAGCAGGTCTTCGAGGAGATCCGGCGATTCTGGAACCCGAGGACCGGGTGGGACCTGCGCGGGGTGTCCTACGAGCGGCTGCGCCGGACGCCCGTGCAGTGGCCGGCCGCGCGGGAGGACGGGCCGGCGCGCAACCCCGTCCGCTACGTCGCGGAGGGAGAGCTGCGCTTTCCGACGGCCGATGGCCGTGCCGTGTTCTTCGCCCGGCCGCACCTGCCCGCCGCCGAGCTGCCCGACGACGACTACCCGTTCGTGCTCAGCACGGGGCGGGTGCAGCACCAGTGGCACACGCTCACCAAGACCGGAAAGGTAGCCAAGCTCAACAAGCTGAACCCGGGTCCCTTCGTGGAGGTGCACCCCCGGGACGCGGACACGCTCGGCCTCACGGAGGGCGATCTCGTGGAGGTCGCCTCGCGGCGTGGGCGGGCCGTGCTGCCGGCTGTCGTGACGGACCGGGTGCGGCCGGGGTGCTGCTTCGCGCCGTTCCACTGGAACGACCTGTTCGGCGAGTACCTGAGCATCAACGCGGTGACGAACGACGCGGTGGATCCGCTGTCGTTCCAGCCCGAGTTCAAGGTGTGCGCGGTGTCGCTGGTGAAGGTGGCGGCCCCCGTCCGGGAGGACCCCGGCCCCGACTCCGGCTCCGTCCCCGCCCTCACGCCGGCGACCGTGGCGCCGGGCGGCACCGGCCCGTTCGGTCTGGAGCCGTCCCCTCCGCCGGTGCTGTCCTCCCAGGAACGCCAGTACCTCACCGGCTTCCTGGCCGGGCTCGGCTCGGGCACCCCAGGTGTTCCCGTGCTTCCGCCCGACGCGCCCTTCTCCCCCGAGCACGCCCTGTGGGTCAACGGCGTCCTCGCGGGCATGTACTCCCGGACGGCGACCGCCGCGCCGGCGCCGGAGCGGGAACCGGCCGGCCGTGAGGTCGTGGTGCTGTGGGCCTCGCAGACGGGGAACGCCGAGGAGTTCGCCGCCGCCACCGCGCGGCGGCTGACCTCGACCGGGCACCGTACGACCCTGGTCGGCATGGACGAGGCCGACGTCGGGACACTCGCCCGCACGGCGGATCTGCTCTTCATCACCAGCACCTTCGGGGACGGCGACGCCCCCGACAACGGCACCGGCTTCTGGGACACGCTCGCCGGCGAACGGGCCCCGCGGCTGGACGGGGTGCGGTACGCCGTACTGGCCTTCGGCGACTCCTCGTACGACGACTTCTGCGGGCACGGGCGGCGGCTGGACGCGCGGCTCGACGAGCTGGGCGGGGTGCGGCTGGCCCCGCGTACGGACTGCGAGCCGGACTACGACACCTCCGCCGGGGCGTGGCTCGACCAGGTGCTCTCGGCGCTGGGCGGCACGGTCACCCAGAAGCCGGAGCCGACGCGCGGGGCCAGACCGCCGGTCACGACCGCCCGGCTCGTCGGCAACCGGCTGCTCAGCCGGCCCGGCGCGGGCAAGGAGGTCCGGCGGTTCACCTTCGACACGAGCGGCACGGACCTGACGTACGAGGCCGGGGACGCGCTCGGGGTGCGGCCGGTCAACGCGCCGGCGCTCGTCGAGGAGTGGCTGGCCGTGACCGGGCTGGACGCCGGGGCCGGCGTCGAGGTGGACGGTGTCGGCGAGGTGCCGTTCGCCGAGGCGCTGCACCGGCACCTGGACATCACGCGGATCACCCCCGACCTGCTGCGCTTCGTCGCCGAACGGACCGGCGACGACCACGAGTTGCGCAGGCTGCTGCGGCCCGACAACAAGGACGGTCTGGCGCGGTGGAGCTGGGGACGGCAGGCCGTGGACGTGGTCGCCGAGTACGCGGTGCGGGCGAGCGCCGGGGAGTGGGCCGGGGTACTGCGCAGGCTCCAGCCGCGGCTGTACTCCATATCGTCCAGCCCGCTGGTCGATCCGCGGCGGGTGTCGCTGACGGTCTCCGTGGTGCGGTACGAGAACCTGCGGGGCCGTGCGCGCGGCGGGGTGTGCTCGCCGTTCCTCGCCGACGCCGGGCCGGACACCGAGGTGCCGGTGTTCGTGCAGCGTTCGCCGCACTTCCGTCCCCCGGCCGACGGGGGGACGCCGATGGTCATGGTCGGCCCCGGGACCGGCGTCGCGCCGTTCGTCGGTTTCCTGCAGGAGCGGCAGGCCCTCGGGCACCAGGGCCCCAACTGGCTGTTCTTCGGGGAGCAGCACCGGGCGACGGACTTCTACTACGAGGAGGAGCTGACGGCCCTGCTCGACGAGGGCACGCTCACCCGCCTGGACACCGCGTTCTCCCGGGACCAGCGCAACAAGGTGTACGTGCAGGACCGGATGCGCGAGCACGGGCCGGAGCTGTGGCACTGGTTGCGGGACGGTGCGCGCTTCTACGTGTGCGGTGACGCCTCGCGCATGGCCAAGGACGTGGACCGGGCGCTGCGGGACATCGCGGTGACGCACGGCGGGCTGGGCGAGGCGGAGGCGGCCGCGTACGTGAAGCAGCTCGCGGCGGACAAGCGGTACGTGCGGGACGTGTACTGAACCGGAGCGGACCGGGGACACACGCACGTATGAGGAGTACTTCTTGTCCGTCGGGCCGACGGACCCTCCGGGACACAGTCCCCGACCGTCCCGCCACGGCATCAGTGATCGCGGCACGGCGGGGTGGTGTCGGATGAGTGCCGCCGAGGCCCTGACCGGCCTGCTCGCCGTGTTCCTGCTGACCGCCTGCACCGGCTACTTCGTCGCCCAGGAGTTCGCCTACGTCTGAGCGGACCAATCCATTGCGGTGCCGCGCCGACCGGGCGGTACCGGCACGGGCAACCCCCGGCGGCACAGCTGCGGCCCGAAGCCGTGCAACAGGAACCCGCCCGGACCGATCCCTCTTTCGGCGTCCCCGCGATCACACATCACCCCGGCGTGCGAGGCACCCGGCCCGTCCGCCCCGAAAGCCCTGGAACAGAGATGTCCGAACCCTCCCCGACCGACATCGCCGCCACAGAAGCGCCCGGACACCCGTCCCGGAACGCCGCCCCTACCGTGTGCCGCTTGTGCTGATCCTGGGCTCACTGACGGCGCTCGGCCCGCTCACCCCTGGTTACACCGCTGGATGGACATATCTGATCCATCAGAGGGGGCAGTGAACGAGGAGTCGTCTGCTGCTGTGCGGCATGATCGGTGAGCGGGACGGAAGGGGGCGCCACGACTGTGGACGAACAGGCGGAGATCTCGACGCCGAAGGATGCGGCGAACAACGCGCTGGTCCTGGCCTTCGGGCGGTTGCAGGGGGCGGCGAACCGGCTGGAGTACATCCTGGGCCGGGCTCTGGAGGCGGAGTGCGGCATCAGCCATCTGATGTTCGAGGTGCTGCTCATTCTGGGGCGCGCCGGTGAGCCGGGGCTGTCGATGCGGGCCATCGCCCAGGAGCAGGTGCTGACCACGGGAGGAGCGACCCGCCTGGTGGACCGCATGGCAGCGGCCGGCCTGGTCGAGCGCGTCGAGGACCCCGGTGACCGGCGCGGCCGGCTGGTACGTCTCACTCCGCTCGGGGAGCGGACCACGGTCGCCGCGTCACGGGTGCACGTGGAGAACATCAGGCGCTATTTCCTCGCGCCCCTGCCGGTCGAGGACCGGGAGCGGTTCGCCGAGAACCTGCGCATGCTGAGTCATGCGGCGCGGGACATGCTGCCCCGGCTTCCCTGACCGCGGTCTGCGCAGCCGAGCCGGGCCGCCCGGAAGGCCAGTGTGTGATGGCCGCCACTCCCACCGAGGAATTTCTGACTCGTCAGATACTGTTGCGTCAGGTGAAAGGCTCGCGTCAGCGGGCACCGCACCGTTCTGCCGAGGTCCTCGATGAAGCTTGTCTACGTTTTCGACGCCTACTGCGGCTGGTCGCACGGGTTCTCCCCGACGCTGCGCGAGGTGGCATCCCGGCACCCGGAGCTCACGGTGGACGTGGTCGCCGGCGGCCTGTTCACCGGAGAGCGCCGGGTGCCCATCCGGGAGTTCGGCTACGTCCAGGGCGCCAATGCCAAGATCCGTGAGGTGACCGGCGCGGAGTTCGGCGAGGCATACGAGCGGCTGATCGCCGACGGGTCGTTCGTGATGGACTCCGAGGCCGCCGCCTGCGGCGTGGCCGCCCTGCGCCAGGCCGCTCCCGCGCGGGCGACGGAACTGGCCGCCGCTGCCCAGCGGGCCTTCTATCTCGACGGCCTCAGCCTGTCCGATACGGCCACCTACCGGAAGATCGCTGAGCAGAACGGCCTGGACGCGGACGCTGTCACCGCCGCTTTCGAAGCGCCCGCAGCCCGGGCCGCGGCCGAGGCGGACTTCGCGCGCGCCGCCGAGCTGGGCGTCGAGGGCTTCCCCACGCTCCTCGCGGTCGACGGCGACCGCGTGACCGCCCTGGCTCGCGGCCATGCCACTACGGACGAGGTCGAGCGGCGTCTCGCGGCGTTCGCGGCCGCCCGCA
The DNA here is from genome assembly GCF_014651075.1 of Streptomyces djakartensis. Lineage (GTDB taxonomy): Bacteria > Actinomycetota > Actinomycetes > Streptomycetales > Streptomycetaceae > Streptomyces > Streptomyces djakartensis. Next base: position 124,643 of record NZ_BMWE01000009.1, read on the forward strand.
CCGTCTGACCTGCACCCCCGCCCCCGCAAGCCCTCAAGCCCTCAAGCCCTCAAGGAGGCAGCCATGAGCATCCTTTCCTTCAAGGTCCTCGACCTGGACTTCCCGGCCGGCAGCAAGAACAAGACCGCCACCCTGGTCACCGGCGAAGACGAGGCCCTGCTGGTCGACGCCGCCTTCACCCGCGCCGACGGCCACCGCCTGGCCGCCGAGATCCTCGACTCCGGCAAGAAGCTGACCACCGTGTTGGTCTCCCACGGCGACCCCGACTTCTACTTCGGCGCCGAAGTGCTCGCCGACGCCTTCCCGGAGGCGAAGTTTGTCGCCACCCCGATCGTCATCGAGCACATCCGGCACTCCTACGAGGGCAAGCTCAAGGCGTGGCAGGCTCTCGGCCCGAATCTGCCCACCCGCCTCGTCGAGTTGGAGCCCCTGACGGGCGAGCTCACCCTGGAGGGCCACCGCTTCGAGCTGAAGGGCGGCCCGGCCGGCCTGCCCGACCGGCACTACCTGTGGCAGGCCGAGCACAAGGCGGTCCTCGGTGGCGTCCTGCTGTTCCAGCAGGAGCACGTCTGGGTCGCCGACACCCCCACCCCCGCCGACCGCGCCGCCTGGATCGAGCTCCTGGACGAGATGGCCGCCCTGGAGCCGGATCTGGTCGTGCCCGGCCACCGCCTGCCCGGCGCCCCCGCCGACGCCTCCGCCATCTCCGCCACCCGCGACTACCTGCTCGCCTTCGGGGAGGAGCTTGACAGGGCAGCCGACGGCGCCGCTCTGACCGACGCGCTGGCCAAGCGATACCCGGACAACGGCATGCTGATCGCCGCCCAGATCGGCGCGAAGGTCGCCAAGGGCGAGATGAAGTGGGGTTGAGCACGATGACGCATGCCGGCGCCGACTTCGCCACTTCCACCGCCCCTTCCGACGTCGTACGCCGCCAGTACCTGGCCTCGGCGGCCGGTGATCTTCAGGCCCTGCGCGCCACGCTCGCCCCCGACGTCGAGTGGACCGAGATGGCCGGCTTCCCCCTCGCCGGCACTTACCGCACCCCCGAAGGCGTCACGTCCAACGTGATGGAGAAGCTCGGCCAGGACTGGGACGGCTGGACCGCCCACGACGACACCTACGTCGTCGACGGCGAGAACGTCGTCGTGCTGGCCCGCTACACCGCCACCAACAAGGCCACCGGCAAGCCGATCGACGTCCGCGTCGCCCACCACTTCGTCGTCCGCGGCGGCCTGATCGTCCGCTTCGAGCAGTTCGTCGACACCGCGCTCGTCCGTGACGCGATGACCGACTGACCTCCCGCGCCACCTCAAGGAGGTATCCCATGAACCCGACCGTCGTGCTGGTCCACGGGGCGATGCACACCCCGTGGATCTTCGAACCGCTGCGCGAGCGGCTCACCGCCCGCGGCGTCACCTCCCGCGCCGTGCAACTGCCCAGCAGCAACCCCGACAGCGCCGCGACCCGAGGGCTGACCGAGGACGTCGACGTGGTCCGCGCCGCCATAGAAGCCGCCGAAGGGCCCGTCGTACTGGCCGCCCACTCCTACGGCGGTGTCCCTGCCACCTGGGCTGCCGCAGAAGCAGACCGGGTCGCCGAACTCGTCTACCTCGCCGCGTTCGCACTCGACCCAGGAACCTCGATGCTGGAGTGGATGGGCGGCGACTTCCCGCCCACCTGGATCCACTCCCCCGACGGCCTGGCCGTCAAGGCAGCAGACGCGGAGCAGTCCATCTTCAGCGGCGTGGAGCCGGCCCTGACCGCCGAGGCTGTCAAACGCCTCAACTGGCAGGGCATGCGCGCCTTCACCGAGAAGCTGGGCGCCGCACCCACGAAGGTCCCCCTCACGTACGTCGTGGCGACCGAGGATCCGGCACTGCCGCCCGCCGTACAGGAACAGTGGGCAGCGCGTGCCGCCCACACCCTCCGCGTCCCCTCCGGGCACTCCCCCCACCTGTCCCACGCCGACCAGGTCGCCGACGCCGTCGCCGAGGCAGTCGCACGGGCCACCACCGAAGGGTGACGCCCCAGCTGGAGCACGAGTGGAGAATGCGGGCATGATGCCGACCCCAGCCCGTCAACGGACGTGACCTTTGCTGGTTGATCCGGGTGGTGACGGAGGCCACCACGGTCGCCGACGCGATCGAGGTGCTGCGCCGCCGCGCGTCCCTGGCGGTGACCCGCGACGCCGCCGGCCGGCTCACCGGCCTGGTGACCCTGGACGACCTGCTGGCCCGGCTGATGCACCGACCGCGGCCTGACCGGGGGCGGGGCTCCGAACCTCCAGCACATCTGCACACGGCGCGCCGGGGACCCCGCGCACAGCTCGCCGGGCGCCGGACACCGGTAGCGGCATGGGAACTTGGCGCCGATGTGCCCGCTTCGGGAATCGGGGCGCAACACCTCCCCGGTGCCGCTCGGTGACAGACTGTGTGAAGGAATGAGCGCATTTCGGTGTCCCCGTGGTCATGGTGGTGAAGACGGCCGCCGAAAGACGCGGGATACCGGTGGCGAGCGGTTGGCCGTCTCCCGCCGGGGGTGCTTTGATCCTGCGCACGGCGGATCGCCCGCCGACGGAACCCCGGATTCGGGAATCCGCCGGTCATCGGCGTTCACCGCCATGGCGAGACATTCACGCGAAGGGAAACACCCCCATGAACCTCACTCCTCAGGTCGACATGGCCGAGCTCTCCGACGCCGACCTGGAGAACGTGTCCGGCGGCATGGCGGGCGGCGCCTCCGCGGGCCTCGTGGGCAGCCTCTCCGGCGTGGTCGGACCGCTGGCCGGCGAGGTCTGCGGGAACCTCCAGGCGGCTGTGTCGCCCGAGGGCGGTGCGGGAAGCGGCAGCCTGAACGTCCAGACGACCTCGCTCTGACGACAGCCGCGCGAAGGGCCCCGGGACACTGTCCCCGGGGCCCTTTTCCGCTTCCCGCCCCCGCCGAACGGTCGCAAAGTTGAGGAATTCGCGAAGCACGTGACGGAAATATGGACATGACGGGGGTGAGTAACACCGCAGAAGGGCATGACGCAGACTTACACGGGCCCCGCAGACCCCGCCCGAAAAGCGATAGGAAAAGCCTGTGAAAACCGACTCGACCGGAATTGAAGAACTGCCGATCTACGAGAGCCTCGTACGCGAACGCGGTGACGTCGTGCAGGAGGCCCGCGTGGTGTCCGAGGAGACGCACGACCAGGTGACGCAGGCGCTGAACGGTGTCGCGCCGGTGGACCGTGCCCCCAGTGCGTGAGTGAGCGGCGCCACCGGGTGCGGCGCCGGTATCCCGCGCCGACTCACTTCTTCTTCAGCGCCGACGACTTGTGCACGGCGGTCCTGCCGGACTTGTCGCTGCGCACCTCGTACTGCGGCTCCTCGGGCGAGGCGTCGACCGTGCGGCCCGATGCCCTGGTCCGCTCGGTGATCTCCCTCTCCACCTCGCCCTCGGTCCGGCTGCCGTGGCTGCTCCAGGTGACCTTGTCGCCCCTCTTCGGCTTCCCGCCCTCGCGGCGCTTCGCCATGCCCTTACTCCCTGGCAGAGATGTGGTTCCGTCTCTCCAGCGTGCGGGCTCGGCGGTCACCGCGCAGCTCGGCGGTCAGCCGCGCCCCGGTGGAAGGCCCACTCCATCCCGGGTTCCGTCACACAGCGGAAGAGACGCCGCACGGACGGCGTGCACAGCCCGGTCATGACCGCGGCCGCGGCGGCGGTGACGACGACCATGCCCGCCGGCCCCCGGACCCAGGCCGGCTCGTACCAGCCCCAGTACTCGGCGGCCTGGGCGAGGAAACCGTGCAGCAGATAGCCGGACAGCGTGCCCGCGCCCAGCGCCGTGAACCACATCCGGCGCCCGGGCACCCAGGCCAGGAAGCAGGCCACCAGGACGGCCGAGCAGCCGAAGGCGGCGAGCGTCATCACGGGCCCGTACCAGAGGGGGGCGCCCAGTCCCCGGGCGCTGTCCGCGTGGAAGAACCAGGCGTAGTTCATCCGCGGAACCGCCCAGTACGCCACTCCGAGAGCACACGCGGCCACCGCGACGGCCAGGATCCGCGCCCGGCGGCGGCGCACCAGCCGGAAGTGCTCCGGGCGCAGCAGCAGGCCGAAGACGAAGTACGGCAGGAACTGCAGGGTGCGCTGGAGGTCCAGGTCGTGCCCGATGTCCGGCGAGAGCGTCGCCAGCATCGCGAGGACCAGGGCGACCGGCAGCGGCCACCTCACCCACCGCCAGACCGGTGTGGTCAGCCGCCAGACGAACAGCGCCGCGAGGAACCAGGTCAGGTACAGGGGATCCAGCAGGCTGACGGGCCGGTCCGGATCCTGGCTGGTCCAACGGGTGAACAGGCTGTAGGCCGTCTCGAAGACCACGTACGGGACGACGACACCGGTGACCAGGCGCCTGAGACGCCCCGGGCTCCCGTCGAAGGTGCGCGAGAAGTAGCCGGAGATGATGATGAACGCCGGCATGTGGAAGGCGTACACGAGCATGTAGAGGGCGGTGACGGCCCTGCTGCCCTGCCGCAGGGGCTCCCAGGCATGCCCCACGGCCACCAGCACGATCGCCAGGTACTTGGCGTTGTCGAAGAACGCGTCCCGCTGCCTGACCGGGCGGACCGCCACGGCAGGTTCCGCACTCCGCGGCTCCCGCGCCGCTTCCGTTCCGGCCACCGGGCGGGCCGTGCTCACGGTGTCACTCACGAGCCCTCCCGAAGGAGATCGAAGCGGCTGTGCCTCGTCTTGCCCGGGCTAAGGGAGTGGCGTCTGCGCAGAACATCGCCCGCACCCTAATCACAGGGCCGTGCCCTTGTTCAACTCGTAACGGCGGCGGCTCGCTTGGGTTCATGCCCTGTATACGTGTCCAGGCGGCCGATCGTCTCCCGGAGCGCGCGGGTGAAGGGCCCGACCACCTGATACGTGATCAGGTCTCCTTCCACAGCAGCACGGTGAGCACCACGCTCGCCACGGTGACCGGGTCGGCGGACTGGTTCAGCAGCCTGATGCGCATGCTCCGGCCCGAGGCAAGCCGTTTTGTCAGGGGTACGACCGCGAAGGTGCCACCGCCGGTTCCGATGATCTCGTGGATCGGGTGGTCCGCGCGGTGCTGGTCGCCCTGGTACTCCGACATGCGCACCTGGACCACCGCACCCACCGGCAGACCGTCGATGCGGAGACCGACACTCCCGCTGAACCGGGCCGGGCCACGGGCGAAGACGCTTCCCCCACTGGCGTGGTCGCCCGTCTCGTCGGCCCACTCCGAGGTGAACTCGATCGAGTCCCAGGCACCGGGCGCGAGCCGGTACGGCTGGGTGATACCGAGGTTGACGTACTGGGGCATGGGGTCCTCTCCTCTCCACCGGCCCGCCGGGAGGGCCAGGGCATCGGCGACGTCACGGCGGAAGCCGGCCATGTCGAATCCACGGGGATCGGGCTTCCAGTCGCTCCACTCCAGGTGGCCGATCGTGCTTTTGTGGCCCCAGCCGTGCGCGCGGCAGACGGCGGCGGTGGCCTTGACCATGGCGTCGTACTGGACCCGCGGCCACGGATCCGTGCCGTCGCCCTTGTTCTCGCACTCCCAGCCGTAGAAACGGGCGTTGCCGTCGACCGCGCCGGCCGAGCCCTGGTGTTCGTGCGTGGCGGGCGGGTAGTTGCCGTACGACTCGCCGATCACGGCGTTGAGCACGTCGCCGTCGCCGCCGCCGGCGTGGTTCGCCCGGCCGTTGCCGGTCAGGTGGACGACGCCGTCCTTGGTGATGCAGCCCGTGGCGAGCGGGCCGGGCAGGGCGCTGTGGCCGTGGTAGATGAGGTCCACGACGTCCGTGCCCGGGCCGGTGACGGTGTGATGGATCATCACGCCGTGCACGGGGCCCCACGGGCCCTTGTGGTTGCGGTTGTTGGTACGCCAGCCGCCGACCTCGTGGACGGCGCAGCCCTCGGCCTTCAGCGCGGCGACGAGCCGGGCGGCGGTGAGCGGAGTGGCCATGAGTCAGTCCTCCGTTCCGGCACGCGTGCGCGCCGGTCTGAAGACGGTGCGATGCACGATGCGATCGCAACTGGGGAGCCCTGGCCTGGGAGCGGGTCGGTCCACTGAATGTGTCCGGCGGTTCGTCCACGGTGCCTGCCACGCGAACCTCGCCAGGTATCCGTATTCTTCCGCCGCTCACCTCGTCACTCACCTCGCCCTGCCCTCATTCGCAAATTAGGCGGGATTACGACGCGCCTCGCCGGCAGGACAGGGGACTGTGAGTGGCCCCTGGGGCCGGCGGGCGTGGAGCGCCGGGTGCGGTATGAAAGTCGGCGTGGCTGTCCTGCCCGACGGGCGGGCAGTGTGGCCGGGCGCGGCAGGAACAGGCCGCACGCCGGAGTGAGCGCCCGCCGTGGCCGCAGTGGACGACACGGTCGCCGAGCCCGATGCGGTCCGCCTCGGCCAGGAGGGCGGCCAGGGGCGATTTCATCTCCGGCGGGGCCGAACTCGGGCATGCTGCCCATGACCGGTGGCAGCAGTCCGCGCAGCACCGGGTGGCCGGCGTGCCGGCCGGGCAGTGATCGTGACCTGCGCCCCGCTCCGGAGGAGGGTGATCCCCTGCCAGGTGCGCAGACCGGCGGTACGGCGGAAGCCGTGCGCCACCCGGAGCCGGCGGGCCGCGTGCGGTGTGGTCAGCACCGGCACCGTCCAGGTGCCGGCGGGCCCGGCGGTCCCAGTGGTCCCCGTGCAGGTGGGACAGCACGATGCCGTCCGGGCGGGGCAGCTCGTGCACGTCGGGGGCCGGTTCCGTCAGGCGTCGGCTGAGCAGCCCCTACCCGAGGTAGGCGTACTGTCCGCGGTGCAGGAAGTCCGGATCCGTGAGCACAGTGAGCCGTACCCGTGACGGGGCGGCTCACCCGGCCATCGCTACACCATTTCCGGTTGCGGTTCCGGCCGCGGCGCGGGCGCCGCCTTCGGGTCCCACCGGTTGACGGTGCGCACATAGCCGTAGATCACGGAGGCCATCGCCAGAATGACCAGTGGCCCGGCCACCCACGGATGTCCGGCCATCTGCACCGGCAGATAGCGGTAGGAGACCAGAAGCGCGGCGAAGACCAGGATGCCGTGGGCCACCAGCAGGGTTCCCGAGCGGTCCCAGCCTCGCTCGAGCGCACGCAGCGCGGCCTCGATGGTGAGCGTGAACACCACTCCGGCCACGAGGTCCACGCCGTAGTGGTAGCCGAATCCCAGGGTCGCGGTGAGCGTGGCGATCAGCCAGAAGGTGCCCGCGAAGCGCAGGGCGCGCTGACCGTTGCGGGTGTGGATGAAGATCGCGACGGCCCAGGCCGTGTGCAGGCTGGGCATGCAGTTGCGGGGCGTGATCCCGTCGAACGGCATGGGCTGCGGGCCGTCGGCCGGCGGCGGGATCTCCGGCCACAGGTTGGCCAGCGCCCACGGCTCGGTGCGCGGCGGGTCCGACCACCACAGGCTGATCGCGTCCCAGTGCTCGTTGCCGGTGCCGTAGGCGTAGACCGGTCCGACCACCGGGAAGATCATGTAGATGCCCGGCCCGAGGAGACCTATGACCAGGAAGGTGCGCACCAGGTGGTGGCGGGGGAAGCGGCGCTCGGCCGCCACGCCGCGCAGCTGGTACAGCGCGACGAGGACCGCGGCCACCGCGAGCTGACCGTAGACGAAGTCGAGGACGTTGAAGCCGACCACGCCGGTGGCCTCGACGATCCGGCCCGCCAGCCAGGACGGGCTGCCCAGCGCGTGGTCGGCGGTCGCCACGTACTGGTCGAGCACTGTCGGGTGGGCCTTCGACGTGATGTGCAGCCAGGTGTCGCCGGCCTTGCGGCCGGCCACGAGCAGCAGACCCAGCCCGACACCCTTGAGCAGCAGGACGCGTTCCGCGCCGGTGCGACGCGTGAGGGCGACGACCCCGAAGCCCAGAACCACCCACCACGCCCCGTTGCCGAAGGGATGCCCCTCGGTCACCTTGATACCGGCCGCCCACCGCACCAGCAGGAAGACGACGTCGATCCCGATCGCGGTGCCCAGAGCGATGAACCGCTCCCGCCGGGTGAGCACCACCATCATCAACGCCATGCCGGCGTACAGCAGGGCGCCCGACTTGGGCGGGACGACCAACTCCCGCACCTGGGTGCTGATCGGCCCCGGCACGTTGTAGTGGCGAGCGGCCGTCTCCAGCGCGATGAGGAATCCGAGGGTCACGACACCGGCTGCGGCCCACAGCGTGCCCCTGCGTCTTATGCGCGAGGATATTCGCGTTGTTATAGGTATCAATTGTTTTATTCGGTTTGTGTGACGATAGTCGAGTGATCGAACATGCTATCGGAGTAGTGTGCCCGGTCCGGCCGTTTTCCGGGACCCTCCACGATTGTTCAGCGGTGCTCCGGGTTGTCCGCCCCCGGGCGGCAGCCGGCGTCCCACTGTGAGCGCTGGTTGCCGTAGGCGGGGATGCCCCCGGCGCGCTTCAGCAGGGCGGCCAGGTGCATGAGGTTCCAGGTCATGAAGCTGGTGTTGCGGTTGGTGAAGTCGTTCTCCGGCCCGCCCGAGCCCGGGTCGAGGTACGACGGCCCCGGACCGGCCGCGCCGACCCAGCCGGCGTCCGCCTGGGGCGGGATCGTGTAGCCGAGGTGCTGGAGGCTGTAGAGCAGGTTCATGGCGCAGTGCTTCACGCCGTCCTCGTTGCCGGTGACCAGGCACCCGCCGACGCGGCCGTAGTAGGCGTACTGACCCTGGGAGTTGAGCAGCGAGGAGCAGGCGTAGAGACGCTCGACGATCTGCTTGGTGACGGAGGCGTTGTCGCCCAGCCAGATCGGGCCGGCCAGGACCAGGATGTCCGCGGCCATCACCCTTGCGTACAGGTCCGGCCAGGCGTCGGTGGCGAAGCCGTGCTCGGTCATGTCGGGGTAGACCCCGGGGGCGATGTCGTGGTCGACGGCGCGGATCACGTCGGTGGTCACACCGGCGGCGTCCATGATGGCCCGGCTCTTGTCGATCAGGCCCTGGGTGTGACTGAGCCCGGGGGACGGTTTGAGGGTGCAGTTGACGTAGAGGGCGGTCAGATCGTCGTAGCGGTGCACGGGGTCCCCGGAGGGTGCGGCGGTCGTCATGGAGGCAGCGTCGCGCGTGAAGTCCCGTTTATCCCGGTTCGACGCACCGGGCGCCTCCTTACGGAGTCATGACGTGCGGGCGCGGTCCCGTGGTGCGGCGCGGACTCGGGCCTAGCGTGGCCGTATGCGTGTACTGGTCACCGGCGGTGCCGGGTTCATCGGGTCCCATGTCGTCACCGCCCTCGGGGAGCACGGGCACGAGGCGGTCGTGTTCGACGTGCGGGATGATCCCGGCGCCGACGTACGGGACCCGGCGGCGGTCCGGCACGCGCTGGCCGGTGTCGACGCCGTGTGCCACCAGGCCGCGATGGTCGGGCTCGGTGACGGGGTCGCCGACGCGGCGGAGTACGTCTCGCACAACGATCTCGGGACCGCCGTACTGCTCGCCGCCATGGCCGAGGCGGGGGTGCGGCGTCTCGTGCTGGCCGGATCGATGGTGGTCTACGGGGAGGGCCGGTACGAGTGCCGTCGGCACGGCGTCGTACGGCCCGGGCCGCGAGCCGTCACCGACCTCGACGCGGGGCGGTTCGAACCGCCGTGTCCGGTGTGCGGGGCGGCCCTCGCCCCCGGGCTGGTCGGCGAGGACGCCCCGGCCGACCCCAGGAACGTGTACGCGACGACCAAGCTGACCCAGGAACACCTGGCCGCCGCCTGGGCCCGCTGCACCGGCGGGTCGGCGGTGTCGCTGCGCTACCACAACGTGTACGGACCCGGCATGCCCCGCGACACCCCCTACGCCGGTGTCGCCTCCTTCTTCCGCTCGGCGCTCGCCCGGGGCGAGGCCCCGCGGGTGTTCGAGGACGGGCGGCAGCGACGGGACTTCGTGCATGTGCGGGACGTGGCGGCGGCCAACGTGGCGGCCCTGGAGGCCTCGTCGCCCGCGGGGGTGCTCACCGCGTACAACACGGGCAGCGGCGACCCGCACACCGTCGGCGAGATGGCGCGGGCGCTGGCCACCGCGCACGGCGGGCCCGAACCGGTCGTCACCGGTGAGTACCGGCTCGGGGACGTTCGGCACATCACCGCGGACTCCTCGCGGCTGCGGGACGGGCTGGGCTGGAAGCCGGAGGTCTCCTTCGAGGAGGGCATGGCGGAGTTCGCCAGGGCCGGGATGCGACGAGGGGTCTAGACAGGAACCCCATGGAGCCGGTGGTGCTGCCCGTGTTCATGAAGCGGCGGCGGGCAGCACCACCTCGAAACGGCAGCCGCCGGGGATGTTGCGTACGGTGGCCCGGCCCTGGTGCGCCTCCACGATCCCCCGGACGATGGCGAGGCCCAGGCCCGCGCCGGCCGGAGGCGTCCGGGCGTGCGTGCCGCGCCAGCCGGTGTCGAAGACGCGCGGCAGGTCCTCCTCGGGAATGCCGCCGCAGGCGTCGGTCACGGACAGCACCACACCCTCGGCGGTCCGCTCCGCGGCGATGGCGACCGTGCCGTCGGCCGGGGTGCGGCGGATGGCGTTGACCAGCAGGTTGCCCAGCACCCGGCTCATCTCCTTGCCGTCCACCTCCACCGGCACCGGCTCGATCCGGCCGCCCACCAGCCGCACCCCGTACTCCCGGGCGAGCGGGTCGGCCCCCGCCAGCGCGTCACCGATCAGGTCGTAGAGCGAGATCCGAGCGCAGGACAGCGGCAGCGTGCCCGCGTGGATGCGGGAGAGTTCGAAGAGGTCGCCGACCATGTCGTTGAGGCGTTCGACCTCGGTGCGGATCTGCCTCAGATAGCGGGCGGGATCGGCGGCGACGCCGTCCTCCAGGGCCTCCGACATGGCACGCAGACCGGCCAGCGGGGTGCGCAGGTCGTGCGAGATCCAGGCGACGAGCTCGCGCCGCGAGGTCTCCAGGGCGCGTTCCCGCTCCCGGGACTCGGCCAGTCTTGCGCTGGTGGCGGCCAGTTCGCGGCTCAGGTGCTCCAGCTCCGCGGTGGCCGGGCCGTCGGGGACGGCGAAGTCCCCGCCGTCGCCGAAGGAACGGGCGGCCACGGCGAGCGCCCGGCTGCGGGCGACGACCCAGCGGCCCAGCAGCAGCGCGGTGGCCAGCGAGACGACGGCCGCCATGGCGACCACGGTCGTGACGACGGACAGGTCGTGCGGGGACAGGAACATCGCCCAGGCGACGGCGAGCGTGCCGGCGAGCATCGCGACGACCCCGACCGCCGCGACCACGGCGAGCGAGGCGGTGAGCGAGCGGCGCCGGATCAGGCGCAGCGCGACCGCCCCGGCCAGACCGGTGGCCGCGGCGCCGGCGAAGGCGTACAGGGCGATGAGGAGCGTGGCGTTCACGACCCGGCTTCCTCCCCTTCGGCTCCGGTGGCGTCGAAGCGGTAGCCGACGCCCCACACGGTCTGGATCAGGCGGGGCCGGGCCGGGTCGTCCTCGACCTTGCCGCGCAGGCGGCGGACGTGGACGGTGACGGTCGACAGGTCGCCGAAGTCCCAGCCCCACACCTCGCGCATCAGGTCCTCGCGGCTGAAGGCCCGTCCCGGGTGGCGCAGGAAGTAGGAGAGCAGGTCGAACTCCCTCAGTGTGAGGGCGAGTTCGGTGCCGTTCTTGGTGGCGCGGCGGGCCTGGGGGTCGACGGTCAGGCCGGCGGCCCCGAGCCGGTGCCCCGTGGTGGCGGGCCTGCTGCGACGCAGCACCGACTCCACGCGCAGTACCAGCTCGCGCGGGCTGAAGGGCTTGGTGACGTAGTCGTCGGCGCCGACCTCCAGGCCCAGGATGCGGTCGTCCTCGTCGCCGCGGGCGGTGAGCATGATGACCGGGACCGGCCCCTGCCCCCGCATCCGCCGGCAGACCTCCAGGCCGTCCATGCCGGGCAGCATCAGGTCGAGCACGACCAGGTCCGGCCAGTGCGCGGCGGCCCGGGTGAGAGCCGTCGGGCCGTCCTCGGCCCGGTCGACGACGTAACCGGCGCGGTCCAGGTACCCGGTGACGACCTCGGAGACGGTCGGATCGTCGTCGACGACCAGGATCCGCGGGGAGGCGCCGGGGGCCTCCTCGTGCTGATGGGGCGGCTGCATGCCTCCAGACTGGCACCCGGCCGCCTTCCATGCCGTGGCCGGGTGCCTCCGGGGCGCCGACGTCCGCGTTTCGTAAGGAGCGGTGGTCCGGTATGTGTTGATTCGTGTTCGTAGGGTGAGAGCCGTGACGACGACTCCATCAGACGTCGACGTGGTGCTGCCCTGTCTGAACGAGGCCGGGGCGCTGCCCTGGGTCCTCGAACGGATCCCGCCGGGCTGGCGCGCACTCGTCGTCGACAACGGTTCCACCGACGGCTCGGCCGAGGTCGCCCGCGCGTACGGCGCGACCGTCGTGCCCGAGCCCCGCCGGGGCTTCGGCGCGGCCTGCCACGCCGGGCTGACCGCGGCCGCGGCAGACGTGGTGTGCTTCTGCGACTGCGACGCCTCCCTCGACCCGTCGCTCCTCGTCCCCTTCGTGCGCGAGGTGCGCGAGGGCGGGGCCGACCTGGTCCTCGGCCGGCGGCGACCGCAGGGGCGGGGCGCGTGGCCCGCGCACGCCCGCGCCGGCAACCTCGCCCTGGCGCGGATGCTGCGCCGCCGTACCGGGCTGCGCCTGCACGACCTCGGCCCGCTGCGCGCCGCCCGCCGCGAGCCGCTGCTCGCCCTCGGTCTCACCGACCGGCGCAGCGGCTATCCGCTGCAGATGGTGGTCCGCGCGGCCGACGCCGGCTGGCGGATCGCCGAGTACGACGTGCCGTACCTGCCGCGCACCGGGGCCTCGAAGGTCACGGGCACCTGGCGCGGCACCTGGCAGGCCGTCCGGGACATGAGCCGCGTGCTGGCCGACGGGAGGGCCGGATGACCACGATCCTCGTCATCGCCAAGGAGCCGCGGCCGGGGAGGGTCAAGACACGACTCACCCCGCCGTTCACGCCCCAGGAGGCCGCGTCGCTCGCCGAGGCGTCCCTCGCGGACACCCTGGACGCGGTCGCGGCGACCCCGGCCGCCCGCCGGATCCTCGTCCTCGACGGGAAGCCGGGGCCCTGGCTGCCGCCCGGCTTCGACGTCGTACGGCAGTGCGCGGGCGGCCTGGACGAGCGGCTGGCGGACGCCTTCGCACGCTGCGACGGTCCCGCCCTGCTGATCGGCATGGACACTCCGCAGGTGACGCCGGAGTTGCTCACGACGGAACTCGCGGACTGTGACGCCTGCTTCGGCCCGGCGGAGGACGGCGGCTTCTGGGCCCTCGGCCTCGCCGATCCCGACCCGGCCCTGCTGCGGGGCGTGCCCATGTCCACACCGGTGACCGGGGTCGTCCAGCGGGAACGGCTCGTCGCGGCCGGGCTGCGGGTACGGGAGCTGCCCCGGCTCCGGGACGTCGACACCGCCGCCGACGCCCACGCCGTCGCCGCCCTCGCCCCGCACGGCCGGTTCGCCGCCCGGCTGGCCTCGTTCACCCCGGTCACCGCGCGATGAGCGCCCCGCCCGCCACCGCCCTCGCCTGGGCGAGTGCCGACCCCTACGCCGCCGCCCTGCGCGCCGGCCGCGGACCGCTGTTCCTGCGGCGCTCCGACGGCTGGCTGCTGCCACTGGAGGTGGAGCGCTGGTGCGCCCGGGCCGACGCGGTCGACCGGGACGTGCTGGACCGGTGCGAGGGGACCGTGCTGGACGTGGGCTGCGGGCCCGGGCGGCTGGTGGCCGAACTCGCCGGCCAGGGCCGGACCGTCCTCGGCATCGACGTCAGCGGAGCCGCCGTCGACCACACGATGCGGCTCGGCGGGCAGGCGCTGCGGCGCTCGGTGTTCGAACCGCTGCCCGGCGAGGGCCGCTGGGGCACCGTCCTGCTCATGGACGGCAACGTCGGCATCGGCGGAGATCCGCGTGCCCTGCTGGACCGGGCGGCCGGACTGCTGCGCCCCGGCGGCCTGCTCATCGCCGAGACCGCCCCGGTGGACATCGACGAACGCGTCGACGTCCGCATCACCGACGCCCGCACGGCGGCCGCCGGCGCCGCCTTCCCGTGGGCACGGATCGGCACGCCGGCGCTCCTGCGGTACGCGCGGGGGTGGGAGCGGTCCGGTCAGTGGACGGCCGGCGGGCGCCGCTTCGTCGCCCTGCGCAGCCGCAGTGCCAGCAGCAGTGCCGAGCACCCGAAGAGGACGGCGGTGATCAGCAGCCAGCGGGCGAGGAAGCCGTCCGGCGGGAGTCCGGTGGCGGACCGGTAGCGCCGCTCCACCATGCCGCTGATCAGCGGGAACCACACGAGCAGCAGCAGCCCGGAGAGGGCCGCCGGCACGCGCACGTACGGCACCCACTCCCGGCGCGCCCCCAGCCCTCGTACCAGCGCCCGGTCCGCCGCCGCGTACAACGGCAGCAGCACGAGGTCGTGCAGCAGGGCCGCGCCCACGAACCACAGGGTCACGCCCCACCAGTCACCGGCGAGCAGCCGCACCCCGGCGTACCCGGCCAGCGCGAAGGAGCAGGCGAGCAGCAGGAGCTGGAAGGGGCTTCCGGCGGGAAATCGCGGCCGGCGCATCACAGGTCTCCGAACGTCATCCGGGCCACCCACTTGGTGTTGAGCACACCAGGCGCGGCGGGCACGATGATCCGTGCCGGGTAGCCGTGGTCGGGGGACAGCTCCTCGCCGTTGACGTACAGGGCGAGCAGGGAACGCGGGTCGGCCACCTGGTTGGCGCGCAGGGCGGCTTTCCGGAAGGCACCGCGAGGCTGCAGGGACTCGACGAACAGGTCCGGCGGGTCGCCGTCGTACCCGACGAGCGCGGCGAGGTCCCGCAGCCGCACCCCGCGCCACCACTGGTCCGACGTCGACCAGCCCTCCACGCAGGCGATGGGCAACGCCGCGCTGTACAGCGGAAGTTCGGCGGCCAGCCGGGCGCGGCTGAGGCGGACGGTGCCCGTACGCCCCGTCACGACGAGCCGCCAGGCGTCCTCGCCCGTCTCCGCCGCGTCGATCCCGGCGTACGCGGCGGTCTTGTTGATCTGGAACCCGTTCGGGCCGCTGCCGGGGTCGCCGCCGCCGTGCGGTGCGAGGAGGGCGGTGCGCCGCAGGGCGTCGGAGTTCTGCCCGGCCGTCGTCGCGAACAGCAGCAGCGAGCCGCCTCCGACGAACCACAGGGCGCCCCGGCGGGAGACGGTCGGCTCGGCGGGACGTGGTGTCACCAGGATGTCCTTCTCCTCGTCCTCCCCCTTCTCCTCGTCCTCCCCCTGCCCCTCGTCCTCCCCCTGCCCCTCGTCCTCCTGCCGCAGCCGCCGCAGATTGCGCAGGGCGATGGGCGTCTTCAGCAGCGCGTGGGCGACGAACGCGGCGAAGAACACCCACGCTCCGTAGAAGTGCAGCGGGTAGAAGGAACCCGGGAAGACGTAGTCGAGCTGGACGTTGAGCACCCCGGTCACGAACTCGAACAGCGCGCCGCCCACCAGGAGCAGCAGGGAGACCCGCTCCAGGGCGTGCGCGAGCGAGCGGGCCGGCGGCAGCGCGAACAGCCTCGGGATCACGGACCAGAGCTTGGCGAGCAGCACGGGGATCAGGGTGATGCCGAGGGTGACGTGGACGCCCTGGTTGAGCCGGTACAGCCAGTGCGGGCCGGTCGGCCAGTCGAAGAGGTAGAAGCCGAGGATCCCCTTGTCCGGGGTCTTGTCGTTCACCGGTGACAGGCCCGGGTTGTAGGCGGCGTAGGAGACCAGGCCCGTCACGAACAGCACGGTGATGCCGACGAGTAGGACGAGGCCCAGCACCGAGGTGAACCGGGTACCGCGCAGGGGGCTGCGCCAGAAGCCGGGCGAGGAGGGAAGGAGTGGGTCGTCTCGCATGGCCCGACCGTAGGCCGGGAACACCCCCGGATCGGCTGCTCAACCCATGACGAAACGCTGACATCCGGCCCGGACGGCGGTCCGCGCCCGCCCTGTCGGCCTAGCGTTCCGGGCGTGACCCGCTCCCTCCGCCGTGACCTGTACGCCGCCATGGCCGCCACCGTTCTGGTGACGGTCGCCGTGCTGGTCGGCCGCCACATCCAGTTCACCCGCCACACGCTGTTCGTCAACTGGCCCCCGGTGCTGGGGTCCTGGGGACCCCACCTGGGCCCCGGCACTCCCCCGGCCCTCGTGGTCGCGATCGCCGCCGTGGCCTACGGCCCCACCCTCGCGGCCCGTCTCCCCTGGCGGGCCCTGCTGCCGACGGCCTGGGGCACGGCGACGGCGTGGATCCTCTCCCTCGCCCTGATCGACGGCTGGGACCGCGGCATCGCGCGCAGGCTCACCACCCGCTACGAATACCTCCAGGTCATCGACCGTTTCCACGACATCCCGGCGGCCCTGGAGACCTTCACCGACCACATCCTGCTCGACTCGCCCGACAACTGGCCCGCCCACATCGCCGGACATCCACCCGCGGCCACCCTCACCTTCGTGCTGCTCGACCGGATCGGGCTGCGGGGCGGGGGCTGGGCCGGCGTGTGGTGCATCGTCGTGGGGGCGACGGCCTGTGTGGCGGTGCTGGTGACGGTCCGCGCCCTGGCCGGTGAGGCACTCGCGCGCAGGGCGGCGCCCTTCCTCGTCCTGGCCCCGGCCGCCGTGTGGATGGGCACCTCGGCCGACGCGTACTTCGCCGCGGTGGCGGCGTGGGCGGTGGCACTGCTGGCGCTCGCGGTCACCCGCCGGTCCCTGTGGTGGGCTGGGGCGTCCGGGTTGCTGTTCGGCCTGACCTGCTACCTGTCGTACGGCCTCACGCTCGTCGCGCTGATCGCGGTGGCGGTGCTGGCGCTCGGCCGGCACGGGATCCGGGAACGCCCCGCCCTGCTGGTGCCGCTGCTCGCCGGACTGGCGGTGGTCCCGACGGCCTTCACGCTCGCCGGGTTCGACTGGTGGGAGGCGTACCACCTGCTGGTGACCCGGTACTACCAGGGCGCGGGCGGCACCCGTCCCTACGGCTACTGGGTGTGGGCCAACCTGGCCTGCACGGTGCTCATCACGGGTCTGGCGACAGCGGCCGGGCTGCGGCGGACGGGTGTCGTGCTGCTCCGGCACCGCACCGGGCCCCCTGCTGACGCACGCCTCGCGCTCCTGGTGTCCGCCGCGCTCCTCGCCCTGCTGGTCGCCGACCTGTCCGGCATGAGCAAGGCGGAGACGGAGCGCATCTGGCTGCCGTTCGCAGTGTGGCTGCTCCCGGCCTGCGCGCTCCTTCCCCGCCCCCGCGCCTGGCTCACCGCCCAGGCGCTGCTGGCCCTGCTCCTCAACCACCTGCTGCTCACCGGGTGGTGAGGAGCCCGCTCTACGCCCCGTCGCCCTCCAGGTCCCCCTCCGTCTCCAGGTACGCCTGCCGCAGGGCCTCCAGCACCGCCGGGTCGGGCTTCTCCCACATCCCGCGGGACTCCGCCTCCAGCAGCCGCTCGGCGATGCCGTGCAGCGCCCAGGGGTTGGCCTGCTGGAGGAACTCGCGGTTGACCGGGTCCAGGACGTACGTCTCGGTGAGCTTGTCGTACATCCAGTCGGCGACCACGCCGGTGGTGGCGTCGTAGCCGAACAGGTAGTCCACCGTGGCGGCGAGTTCGAAGGCGCCCTTGTAGCCGTGGCGGCGCATCGCCTCGATCCACTTGGGATTGACCACGCGGGCGCGGAAGACCCGGGACGTCTCCTCGACGAGCGTGCGGGTGCGGACCGTCTCGGGGCGGGTGGAGTCACCGATGTACGCCTCGGGGGCGGTGCCGCGCAGGGCGCGGACCGTGGCGACCATGCCGCCGTGGTACTGGAAGTAGTCGTCGGAGTCGGCGATGTCGTGCTCGCGGGTGTCCGTGTTCTTCGCCGCGACCGCGATCCGCTTGTACGCGGTCTCCATCTCCTCGCGGGCGGGGCGGCCCTCGAGTTCACGGCCGTAGGCGTAACCGCCCCAGACCGTGTAGACCTCGGCGAGGTCGGCGTCGGTGCGCCAGTCACGGGAGTCGATGAGCTGGAGCAGACCGGCGCCGTAGGTGCCGGGGCGGGAGCCGAAGATGCGGGTGGTGGCGCGGCGTTCGTCGCCGTGGTCCGCGAGGTCCGCCTGCACGTGGGCGCGTACGTGGTTGGCCTCGGCCGGTTCGTCCAGCGAGGCGGCGAGGCGTACGGCGTCGTCCAGCAGGCCGATGGTGTGCGGGAAGGCGTCCCGGAAGAAGCCCGAGATGCGCAGGGTGACGTCGATGCGGGGGCGGCCCAGTTCCTCGTACGGGATGGCTTCCAGGCCGGTCACGCGGCGCGAGGCGTCGTCCCAGACCGGGCGGACGCCGAGCAGCGCGAGGGCTTCGGCCACGTCGTCGCCGGCCGTGCGCATCGCGCTCGTGCCCCACAGGGAGAGGCCGACGGACGTGGGCCACTCACCGTTGTCGGTGCGGTAGCGCTCCAGCAGGGAGTCCGCGAGTGCCTGGCCGGTCTCCCAGGCGAGGCGGGAGGGGACTGCCTTGGGGTCGACGGAGTAGAAGTTGCGGCCGGTCGGCAGGACGTTCACCAGGCCGCGCAGCGGGGATCCGGAGGGACCGGCCGGGACGAAGCCGCCCGCCAGCGCGTGGACGGTGTGGTCGATCTCGGCGGTGGTCGCGGCCAGGCGCGGGACGACCTCGCGGGCCGCGAAGTCCAGGATGGCGGCGACCTGTTCGCCGTGCTCGGTGGGGACGGCGGCCGGGTCCCAGCCCGCGTCGTCCATCGCCTGGACCAGGGCCCGGGCCTTGTCCTCCGCCTCGTCGGCCGTGGTGCGGGTCGCCGCGGACTCGTCCAGGCCGAGTGCCTCGCGCAGGCCGGGCAGGGCCGTGGCGCCGCCCCAGATCTGGCGGGCGCGGAGGATGGCGAGGACGAGGTTGACGCGGTCGGCGCCCCGCGGCGGGTTGCCGAGGACGTGCAGACCGTCGCGGATCTGGGCGTCCTTGACCTCGCAGAGCCAGCCGTCGACGTGCAGGAGGAAGTCGTCGAACCCGTCGTCGTCGGGGCGGTCCTCCAGGCCGAGGTCGTGGTCGAGCCGGGCGGCCTGGATGAGGGTCCAGATCTGGGAGCGGATCGCCGGGAGCTTGGCCGGGTCCATGGAGGAGATCTGGGCGTACTCGTCGAGGAGTTGCTCCAGGCGCGCGATGTCGCCGTAGGAGTCGGCGCGGGCCATCGGCGGGACGAGGTGGTCGACGAGGGTGGCGTGGACGCGGCGCTTGGCCTGGGTGCCCTCGCCCGGGTCGTTGACCAGGAAGGGGTAGATCAGGGGGAGGTCGCCGAGGGCGGCGTCGGGGCCGCAGGCGGCGGACAGGCCGGCGTTCTTGCCGGGCAGCCATTCCAGGTTGCCGTGCTTGCCGAGGTGGATCATCGCGTCCGCGCCGAAGCCGCCGTCCTCGGCAGGGGCGGCGATCCAGCGGTAGGCGGCCAGGTAGTGGTGGGAGGGCGGCAGGTCCGGGTCGTGGTAGATCGCGATCGGGTTCTCGCCGAAGCCGCGCGGCGGCTGGATGAGGATCAGCAGGTTGCCGAAGCGCAGGGCCGCGAGGACGATGTCGCCCTCCGGGTCGCGGCTGCGGTCGACGAACATCTCGCCGGGGGCCGGGCCCCAGTGCTCCTCCACCGCCGTGCGCAGTTCCCCGGGGAGCGTGGCGTACCAGCGGCGGTAGTCGGCCGCCGGGATGCGGACCGGGTTGCGGGCGAGCTGCTCCTCGGTGAGCCAGTCCTGGTCGTGGCCGCCGGCCTCGATCAGCGCGCGGATCAGCTCGTCGCCGTCGCCGGAGGCCAGTCCCGGCACCTCGGCGTCCGTTCCGAAGTCGTAGCCCTCGTCGCGGAGCCGGCGCAGCAGCGCCACCGCGCTCGCGGGGGTGTCCAGGCCGACCGCGTTGCCGATGCGGGAGTGCTTGGTCGGGTACGCGGAGAGGACCAGCGCGAGGCGCTTGTCGGCGGGCCTGATGTGCTTCAGGCGGGCGTGGCGTACGGCGGTGCCGGCGACCCGGGCCGCGCGCTCGGGGTCGGCGACGTAGGCCGGGAGGCCGTCCTCGTCGATCTCCTTGAAGGAGAACGGGACGGTGATGAGGCGCCCGTCGAACTCGGGGACGGCGATCTGGCTGGCCGCGTCGAGCGGGGAGACGCCCTCGTCGTTCTCCTCCCAGTCGGAGCGCGAACCCGTGAGGCACAGGGCCTGGAGGATCGGGACGTCCAGCGCGGTGAGCGCGCCCGCGTCCCAGGACTCGTCGTCGCCGCCGGCCGACGCCTCGGCGGGCCTGGTGCCGCCCGCGGCGAGGACGGTGGTGACGATGGCGTCGGCGGCGCGCAGTTCCTCGATCAGTTCGGGCTCGGGGGCGCGCAGGGAGGCGACGTACAGGGGCAGCGGTCGGCCGCCCGCCTCCTCGATCGCGTCGCACAGGGCGCCCACGAAGGCGGTGTTGCCGCTCATGTGGTGGGCGCGGTAGTAGAGCACGGCGACGACCGGGCCGTCGGCGCCGTCGCGGGGCGTGCGCTCCAGCGGGCCCCAGGTGGGGGCGGGGGCCGGTGCCTCGAAGCCGTGGCCGGTCAGCAGCACCGTGTCGGAGAGGAAGCGGGCGAGCTGCTCCAGGTTGGCCGGGCCGCCGTGGGCGAGGTAGGCGTGGGCCTCGGCGGCGATGCCGACCGGGACGGTGGAGGCGGCCATCAGCTGGGCGTCCGGGGCCTGTTCGCCGGTGAGGACGACGACCGGGCGGCCGTCGGCGAGGAGCAGGTCGAGACCCTCCTGCCAGGCCCGGACGCCGCCGAGGAGGCGTACGACGACCAGCTGGACGCCGTCGAGAAGACCGGGGAGGTCGTCGAGGGCGAGGCGCGCCGGGTTGGCGAAGCGGTACGGGACCGGGCCGGCCGCCGCGCGTGCGCTGAGCAGGTCGGTGTCGGACGTCGACAGGAGCAGGATCATGCGGCGTCTGGCCTTCCTCGGGGTGTCCGCGCCCCGGGCGGTGGTAGGACGGCGGGAGTTCCTGGCTCACCCTGCCCCCTACGGGCCGGGCTCACAGTGGCGGGACCGCGCCGGACTCGCACCGGGCTTCCTCCCCTGTCGCCGTCATGGCGTCGGCGGACCGGATGATCCGCCGCGGATCATAGTAAGGGTCAGGGGAAAAGGGCAGGGCGTACACCTGGTGTGATGGTAGGTATGCTCGCCGCCATGCCCACGCCTGCCTTCCGTTCAACGCCCCAGGCCACAGCGGTCTCCCGGGACCGCGGTGACGCCTGCCCGGGGGCGCTCAGGCTGCACGCGGCGGACGACGGCGCGCTGGCCCGCGTCCGGATTCCCGGCGGTGTGCTGACCGTCCGCCAGGCTCGGACGCTGGGCGACGCGGCGGAGCGGCTGGGTGACGGGGACCTGCATCTGACCTCGCGCGGAAACCTGCAGCTGCGGGGTCTGGACGGCGGCTGCGGTGGTGAGTTGGCCGGGCTGCTGGAGGCGGCCGGGCTGCTGCCCTCGCACGGGCACGAGCGGGTGCGCAACGTCGTGGCCTCGCCGCTGTCCGGCCTGGACGGAAGGGGCGTGCTGGACGTACGCCCCTGGCTGACGGCCCTCGACGCGGCGCTGTGCGCGAGCGAGGCGGCACGGGCCCTGTCGGGGCGTTTCCTGTTCGCGCTCGACGACGGACGCGGGGACGTGGCGGGGCTCGGAGCCGACGTGACGGTACGGGCGGCCGCGGACGGCGGCGCGCGTCTCGGCCTCGGCGCGGCAGGGGACGTGCTGCACGTCGGCGCCGGGGAGGCCGCCCGGGCCGCGCTGGTTGCCGCGGAAACCTTCCTGGAGGCGGCGCGGACGAGCGGGACACATGTCTGGCGGGTCGACGAACTCGACCTTCCCGACGGACAGTTGCTCGACGCCGTCGGCCGGCGTCTGACGGCCGTGGGCATCCGCCACGAGCGGGGGGCCCGGGACACCGGCCGTGCCGACGGCCCGCTCCCGGGAGCCGTCGGCACCGGCCTCTGCGCGCACGTGCCGCTGGGACGGCTCTCGGCGCACCAGTGGCGCGAACTGGTCCATGTCGCCGCCGATGAACTGCGTCTGACTCCCTGGCGAGGTGTGGTTCTTCCCACACTGGGGGTTTCCACGGACGAGGCCCTCGCCCGCCTCGCCGCCGCCGGTCTCGTCACCGACCCCGGCTCCCCCTGGCTGCGCGTCGGTGCCTGCGTCGGCAGGCCCGGATGCGCCAAGTCGCGGGCCGACGTACGGGCCGACGCGGCCGGGGCCCTCGGCACGCTTGCGCCGCGCGGCCTCCCCCTGTACTGGTCCGGGTGCGAACGCCGCTGCGGGCATCCCCGGGGCGACCGCGTCGACGTGGTCGCCGCCGAGGGAGGCGGCTACCGGCTCTCCACGGCCCTGAGCGGCCGGGAACCCCGGACCACCTCGCTGGACGACCCCGCCCGACTCGCCACCGCCCTGGCGGCGATCACCCCATGAGCCGTATGACGACCGAGAGCAGCGTGAAGACCACCGTGACCACGTACGACTACGAGAAGGACGGCCCGGCCATCTACCGCCAGTCCTTCGCCACCATCCGCGCGGAGGCGGACCTGGCGGACCTGCCCGCCGACGTCAGCCAGGTCGCGGTCCGGATGATCCACGCCTGCGGGATGGTCGACCTCGTACGGGACCTGGCCTACACACCGGCTGTCGTGGCCCGCGCCCGCGAGGCGCTGCGCGCCGGCGCGCCGATCTTCACCGACGTGCGGATGGTGGCCAGCGGAGTGACCCGCAAGCGGCTGCCCGCCGGCAACGACGTGCTGTGCACCCTCTCCGACCCGTCCGTCCCCGAACTGGCGGCGCAGCTCGGCACCACCCGCAGCGCCGCCGCGCTGGAGCTGTGGCGGGACCGGCTGGAGGGCTCGGTGGTCGCCGTCGGCAACGCGCCCACCGCCCTGTTCCGGCTGCTGGAGATGATCGACGAGGGGGCTCCCCGTCCGGCCGCCGTCATCGGCGTCCCGGTCGGTTTCGTCGGGGCCGCCGAGTCCAAGGACGCCCTGGCCGCGCATCCGTCCGGCCTGGAACACCTGGTCGTGCGCGGCCGCCGCGGGGGCAGCGCCATCGCCGCCGCCGCGCTCAACGCGATCGCGAGTGAGGAAGAGTGAGCGGGAAGCAGTCCACCACGGGGCGGCTGTACGGGGTCGGGCTCGGCCCGGGCGACCCGTCCCTGATGACCGTACGGGCCGTCGAGGTCATCGCCGAGGCCGATGTGATCGCGTACCACAGTGCCCGGCACGGCCGTTCCATCGCCCGCTCGATCGCGGCGAAGCACATCCGCGCCGACCACATCGAGGAGCGGCTGGTCTACCCGGTCACGACCGAGACGACCGACCACCCCGGCGGCTACAAGGGCGCGATCGAGGAGTTCTACGCCGAGGCGTCGGCCCGGCTCGCCGCGCACCTGGACGCGGGGCGGACGGTCGCGGTCCTCGCCGAGGGCGACCCGCTCTTCTACGGCTCCTACATGCACATGCACAAGCGGCTCGCCGACCGCTACGACACCGAGGTGATCCCCGGCGTCACCTCCGTGTCCGCCGCTGCCGCCCGGCTGGGCACGCCGCTCGCCGAGGGCGAGGAGGTGCTGACCATCCTGCCGGGCACGCTGCCCGAGGAGGAGCTGACCGCGCGGCTCGCCGCGACGGACGCGGCGGTGGTGATGAAACTGGGCCGGACCTTCACCAAGGTGCGCAGCGCGTTCGCGGAGTCGGGGCGGCTGGGCGAGGCCCGCTACGTCGAGCGGGCCACCATGGCCGGGGAGCGCCTCGGCGAACTGGCGGACGTGGACGCGGACTCGGTGCCGTACTTCTCGGTGGCGGTGCTGCCCAGCCGGGTCGACGCGGAGCGGCCCGCGACCCCGGAGCGGGGCGAGGTCGTGGTGGTCGGGACCGGCCCGGCCGGTCCGCTGTGGCTGACGCCGGAGACCCGGGGCGCGCTGGCCGCCGCCGACGACCTGGTCGGCTACACGACCTACCTCGACCGGGTGCCAAAGCGGCCCGGGCAGGTCCGGCACGGCTCGGACAACCGGGTCGAGTCGGAGCGCGCCGAGTTCGCCCTCGACCTGGCCCGGCGCGGGCGGCGGGTCGCGGTGGTGTCCGGCGGTGACCCGGGCGTCTTCGCCATGGCGACGGCCGTCCTGGAGGTCGCCTCGCAGGAGGAATACGCGGACGTCCCGGTGCGGGTGCTGCCCGGCGTGACCGCCGCCAACGCGGCAGCGGCCAGGGCGGGCGCCCCGCTCGGGCACGACTACGCCGCCATCTCCCTCTCCGACCGGCTCAAGCCGTGGGAGGTCATCGCCGAGCGGCTGCGCGCGGCGGCCTCGGCGGACCTGGTCCTGGCCCTGTACAACCCGGGCTCGCGCAGCCGCACCTGGCAGGTGGGCAAGGCACGCGAACTGCTGCTGGAACACCGGGCGCCGGACACGCCGGTCGTGCTCGCGCGGGACGTCGGCGGCACCGGCGAACGCGTGCGGATCGTACGCCTGTCCGACCTGGATCCGGCCGAGGTCGACATGCGCACGATCCTGCTGATCGGCTCGTCCCAGACGCGGGCCGTACGACGCGGCGACGGCGAGGAGATCGTCTGGACTCCGCGCCGCTACCCGGAGGTCTAGCCCGGCGGGTCTCCCGGAAACGCGTCAGGCGGCGGAGCCGGCGAGCACATCGCCCGACCTCCGCGCCGCCGCGGGGAGACCGGGCCCGGCGAGAAGCCCCCCGGGGAGCGGGCGGATACGACACGGGAACCGCGAGGAGATCACCTGGCCTCCGCGCCGCCGTCCGGCGGCTGACTCCGCTGCGGGCAGTCGTGCCGCCGGGGCGATGGGCGCAGCGGCGCCCCGCGCCCCGGAACCGCGAGCACATCGGCGGAACGGCAAGCACATCGGCGCAACGGCGAGCGCATCGCCCGGACTCCGCGCCGGTGGGCCCGGCCGGTCTCCGGCGGGCTCGGGGCGCTCTCAGCCGGTGGTCGGGAAGTCGCTGCCGTGGAGGCGCTTCTGGACCCAACGGGCCGCCGCCTCCGGGTCGGGTACGACCGGGACGCCCTCGGGGACCGGCGGCCGGCGGACCACGAGCACCGGCAGCCCGGCCTCCCGCGCCGCCGTCAGCTTCGGCGCGGTGGCCGTCCCCCCGCTGTCCTTGGTCACCACGACGTCGACGCGGTGGCGGCGCAGCAGCTCGCGTTCGCCGTCGAGGGTGAACGGGCCGCGGTCGAGCAGCACCTCCATCCGGGCCGGATGCGGAGGCTCGGGCGGGTCCACGGACCGTACGAGGAACCACAGCTCGTCCAGGGCGGCGAACGCGGCCAGCCCCATCCGGCCGGTGGTGAGGAACACCCGCCGCCCCAGCGCGGGCAGCAGCCGCGCGGCCTCCTCCAGGGAGCCGGCGTCGTGCCAGTGGTCGCCCTCGACGGGGACCCAGCCGGGGCGCCGCAGGGCGAGCAGGGGAACATGGGCGGTGGCGGCGGCCAGCGCCGCGTGGAAACTGATCGTCCCGGCGAAAGGGTGGGTGGCATCGATGAGCACGTCCACCCGGTGCTCACGCACCCACGCGGCGAGCCCCTCCACCCCGCCGAAGCCGCCGACCCGCACCTCCCCCGGCGGCAGCCGCGGGCTGGCCACCCGCCCCGCGAGGGAGCTGGTCAGCCGCAGCCTGGGGGTCGCGTGGAGCAGTTCGGCGAGACGGCGGGCTTCCGAGGTCCCGCCGAGAATCAGTACGTGCATGGAAGTCCAGGTCCGTTCATGAGCAGCGAAGTCAAGGGCGGCCGCAGGGCCCAGCTGGAGCACACCGGCCTGCGGCCCGGCTGGACCACCGGCGCCTGTGCGACGGCGGCCACGGCGGCGGCGTACACCGCCCTGCTGACCGGTGAGTTTCCCGACCCCGTGACCATCACCCTGCCGAAGGGGCAGACACCGTCGTTCGCGCTGGCGGCCGAGGAGCTGGGCGACGGGTACGCGATGGCGGGGATCGTGAAGGACGCCGGCGACGACCCGGACGTCACCCACGGGGCGCTGGTCCGGGCCACGGTACGGCACCTGCCCGCGGGTGCCGGGGTCGTCTTCAGGGCGGGCCCCGGGGTCGGCACGGTCACCCGGCCCGGCCTGCCGCTGCCCGTCGGCGAGGCGGCCGTCAACCCCGTCCCGCGCCGCATGATGGGCGACCACGTCGCCGAGGTCGCCGCCCGGCACGGCGGTCCGGGGGACGTCGAGATCACCGTCTCCGTGGACCACGGCGAGGAGATCGCCCGCTCCACCTGGAACCCCCGGCTCGGCATCCTGGGCGGCCTGTCCATCCTGGGCACCACCGGCATCGTCGTCCCGTACTCCTGCTCGGCGTGGATCGACTCCATCCGGCGGGGCGTGGACGTGGCCCGGGCGGCGGGCCGTACGCATGTCGCCGGCTGCACCGGGTCGACGTCGGAGAAGACGGTCGTGGCCGAGTACGGCCTGCCCGAGGACGCCCTGCTCGACATGGGCGACTTCGCGGGCGCGGTGCTGAAGTACATCCGCCGCCACCCCGTCGACCGCCTGACCATCTGCGGCGGCTTCGCCAAGCTCTCCAAGCTCGCCGCCGGCCACCTCGACCTGCACTCCGCCCGATCCCAGGTCGACAAGGGCTTCCTCGCCGGGCTGGCCCGGCGCGGCGGCGCGGACGAGGCGCTGGCCGCCCGGGTGGCCGACGCCAACACCGGCCTGGCCGCGCTCCAGTCGTGCCTCGCCGCCGGGGTACCGCTCGGCGACCTGGTCGCGGCCACCGCCCGCGACGAGGCCCTGGCGGTGCTGCGCGGCGCACCGGTCGCGGTCGACGTGATCTGCATCGACCGGGCGGGGACGGTGGTGGGGCGCAGCACCGTGGCCTGACGGGCCTTCACCGTGCTCAGCACACGTGGCGTTCCCGCTCCGGCGAGTACAGGTGGCTGTCCCGGAACTGCTCCGCTCCGAGCGTCCGGCCCACCATGATCACCGCCGTGCGCAGCACACCGGCCTCCTTCACCTTCCCGGCGATCTCCTCCAGCGGGCCGCGGATGATCAGCTCGTCGGGCCGGGAGGCGTAGGCGACGACCGCGGCCGGGCAGTCGGCGCCGTAGTGCGGGAGGAGTTCCTCCACGACACGGTCCACGTACTTGGCGGCCAGGTGCAGCACGATCAGCGCCCCGCTGCGGCCGAGGGTGGCGAGGTCCTCGCCGTCGGGCATGGGGGTGGCCCGGTTGGCGACGCGGGTGAGGATCACGCTCTGGCCGACGGTCGGCACCGTCAGCTCCCGTTTCAGGGAGGCCGCCGCGGCGGCGAAGGCCGGGACGCCCGGGACGACCTCGTACGGCACCCCGGCCGCGTCCAGCCGCCGCATCTGCTCGGCCACCGCACTGAACACGGACGGATCCCCGGAGTGCAGCCGGGCCACGTCGTGTCCCTCCTCGTGGGCGCGCAGCAACTCGGCGGTGATCTGGTCCAGGTCGAGCTGCGCGGTGTCCACCAGCCGGGCGTCCGGCGGGCATTCGGCGAGCAGTTCCCGCGGGACCAGACTGCCCGCGTACAGGCAGACCCGGCAGGCGGCGAGCGTACGGGCCCCGCGCACCGTGATCAGGTCGGCGGCACCGGGGCCCGCACCGATGAAGTACACGGTCATCTGTCTGCTCCTGGTAGGTGGTCGAGGGTTCGCTGCGCGTCCCTGTATGTCTCTGCGTGTCTTCACGCGTCCATGTCTCCGCGCGTCCTCACGCGGTCATGTCTCCGCGCGTCCTCACGCGTCTTTCCGCACGGCCCACTGGGTGACCGGCATCGCCTGCCGCCACCCGGTGAAGCCGCCCACGGGGACGGCGTGGGCCACGGCGAGCCGCACCAGCTCGCCTCCGAGGCGGCGGCAGGCGTCGGCGAGCAGTGCCTCGGACTCCAGCGTCACGGTGTTGGCGACGAGGCGTCCACCGGCGGGCAACGCCTCCCAGCAGGCGTCCAGGAGACCGGAGGCGGTGAGCCCGCCGCCGATGAACACGGCGTCCGGCGGCGGAAGTTCGGCCAGCACGGCGGGCGCGGCGCCGGTGACGACACACAGCCCCGGCACGCCCAGCCGCTCGGCGTTGCGCCCGATGCGGTCGGCACGCACCGGGTCGCGTTCCACGCTCACCGCCCGGCAGGACGGGTGGGTCCGCATCCACTCGACGGCGATGGAACCGGACCCGCCGCCGATGTCCCACAGCAACTCACCGGGCGCGGGCGCGAGCACGCCCAGGGTGGCGGCGCGGATGTGCCGTTTGGTGAGCTGCCCGTCGTGCTCGTACGCCTCGTCCGGCAGCCCGGGCACGGCGCCGAGCCGCAGGGCGCCCGGGGCTCGGCGGCATTCGACGGCGACGATGTTGAGGGGGTCGCCGGGCGGGTGCGGCCAGTCGTCGGCGGTGGACTCGTCGGTGGCGCGTTCCTTCTCCCCGCCGAGTTGTTCGAGGACCCGCATCCGGCTGGGCCCGAAGCCCCGGTCGCGCAGCAGCGCGGCGACCTCGCCGGGGGTGGTGGCGTCCGCGCTGAGGACGAGGAGGCGCCGGCCGTGGTGCAGGGCGGCGGCCAGACGGGCGGAGGGCCGGCCGACGAGCGTGACGACCTCCACGTCTTCCAGCGGCCAGCCGAGCCGGGCGGCGGCGTAGGAGACGGAGGACGGGTGCGGCAGGACGCGCAGCGCGTCGGTCTCCTCGGCGAGGGCGCGTCCGATGCCGTAGAACATCGGGTCCCCGCTGGCCAGCACGGCGATGCGGCGGCCGGCGTGCGCGGCGAGCAGGCCGGGGACGGCGGGGCGCAGCGGCGAGGGCCAGGCGATGCGCCGCCCTGTGCACTCGGGCGGCAGCAGGTCCAGCTGGCGCGCACCCCCGATCAGGACTTCGGCCTCGGACAGCGCGGCGCGGGAGTCGCCGGGCAGCCCGGCCCAGCCGTCGGCCCCGATCCCGACGACGGTCACGGCGGCGGTCGGTGCGGGGAGTGCGGGCGTCACTGCTCGATACCTCGGCGTTCGGGGGCAACAGAGGCGCACTCTACTGGGCGCTGACCAGCGCACTCCCGCTCGGGTACGCGTCCCGGGCGCCCGGCCGCGGCGAGTGGTCCCGTGGCCGACGGGAGACCACGGACGTAATATGAGGAAGCGATTGGCTCACGCGCCGGGAATCGGCATCACTCCCGTGACCGTGAAACAAAGGTGCTCCGTATGACGACACTGACGGAATACACGGAAAAAATCGGGGAACCAACCGTCGCGGACGGTCCCGCCGTCTGGCGCATCGCCCGCGAATCCGGGAAACTCGACGTGAACTCCCCCTACAGTTACCTCCTGTGGTTCCGCGATTTCGCAAACACCTCCGCGGTGGCGCGCGGCGACAACGGCACACTGGCGGGCTTCACCACCGGATACCGGCGCCCGGACCGGCCCGACGTACTCGTCATCTGGCAGATCGCCGTGGCGGGGGGCGAACGCGGACGCGGCCTCGCCGGCGCCATGCTCGACCACCTCACCGGCCGACTGCACGCGCAGAGCGCGCTCCACCGGCTGGAGACCACCATCAGCCCCGGCAACACCGCTTCCCACCAGCTGTTTCTCTCCTTCGCCGAACGACACAAGGCACCGTTGAAACGTGAACTGCTCTTTCCAGCGGAGCTGTTTCCGGATGCCCACGAGCCCGAGTACCTGTACCGCATCGGACCGCTGCGCTGAACAGACCGCGGCGTGACCGGTGGGCGCACCGGGGCTCGGACTTCTCCCGCACCTAGGAGTGTCATGACGAAAAGGCAGCCGGATCTGAGTGTTTTCGAAGCCCTGGAATCCGAGGTACGAAGCTACTGCCGAGGCTGGCCCACCGTCTTCGTCCACGCACGGGGAAGCCACCTCCGCGACGAGAGCGGCCGTACCTACGTCGACTTCTTCTCGGGTGCCGGATCGCTCAACTACGGCCACAACGATCCCGCACTGAAAAGGGCCCTCCTCGACTACATCGAGGCCGACGGAATCACCCACGGCCTCGATATGGCCACCACTGCCAAGCGGGTGTTTCTGGAGACTTTCCAGAAACTGGTGCTGCGACCGCGCGGACTGCCGTACAAGGTGATGTTCCCCGGCCCGGCCGGCACCAACGCCGTCGAGGCGGCGCTGAAGCTGGCCCGCAAGGTGAAGGGGCGCGAGGCGATCGTCTCCTTCACCAACGCGTTCCACGGCATGTCCCTGGGTGCGCTGGCCGTCACCGGCAACGTCGTCAAGCGGGCCGGAGCAGGCATTCCGCTGGTGCACGGCACACCCATGCCGTTCGACCACTACCTCGACGACCGGGTCCCCGACTTCCTGTGGTTCGAGCGGCTGCTCGCCGACCAGGGCTCGGGCCTGAACAAGCCCGCCGCCGTGATCGTCGAGACGGTCCAGGGCGAGGGCGGTGTCAACGTGGCCCGCGGCACATGGCTGCGGGAGCTGGCCGCGCTCTGTCACCGGCACGACATGCTGCTGATCGTGGACGACATCCAGATGGGCTGCGGACGCACCGGCGCCTTCTTCTCCTTCGAGGAGGCCGGCATCACGCCGGACATCGTCACGCTGTCGAAGTCCATCAGCGGTTACGGCCTGCCGCTGTCCGTGTGCCTGTTCAGGCACGACCTGGACGTGTGGGAGCCGGGCGAGCACAACGGCACCTTCCGCGGCAACAACCACGCCTTCGTCACGGCGACCGCCGCGCTCGAGACGTACTGGACCGACAACCGGATGGAGAAGCAGACCATGGCCCGCGGTGAGCAGGTCGAGCAGGCGCTGCGGGACATCCGCGACGAGCATCCGCAGCTCGGCGCCGCCGTCCGCGGACGCGGGCTGGTGTGGGGGCTTGCGTTCCCGGACGAGTGGCGCGCGGCGGCCGTGGCCCGCCGCGCCTTCGAACTCGGGCTGCTGGTCGAGACGTCCGGGCCCCGCGACGAGGTCGTCAAGCTGCTGCCCGCCCTCACCACCGGCCCGGAAGAGCTGGACGAGGGGCTGCGGCTCCTCGCCCGATCGGTACGGGAGACCACGTGATAGTCCGGTCACTGAACGAGATCGAGAACACCGAACGCCACGTCAGGGCCGCCTCCGGTACGTGGGAGAGCAAACGCCTCGTGCTCGCCAGGGAGAAGGCCGGCTTCTCACTGCACGAGACCGTGCTCTACGCGGGCACGGAGACGTCGATGTGGTACGCGCACCACGTCGAGGCCGTGCTGTGCGTCGAAGGCGAGGCCGAACTCACCGACCACGAGACGGGCGAGACCCACTGGATCAAGCCCGGCACGATGTACCTGCTCGACGGTCACGAGCGGCACACCCTCCGCCCCAAGACCGACTTCCGCTGCGTGTGCGTCTTCAACCCCCCTGTCACCGGCTGGGAGGACCACGACGAGAACGGTTCCTACCCGCCCCCCGAGCCCGACGCCTGACGGAAGGGGACCGCCCCATGACCACCACCACGGCCGTCCAGGACCTGTACCCGACCCGGGGCCCCGCCGAGGTCGTCACACCGCGCAGGGACCCGGTCGTCTGGGGCCCGTCCTCCCCCGGCCTGGAATCCTACGAACGCGACGGCTTCCTGACCGACGGGAACCTGCTCTCCGACGACGAGACCGAGAGGTACCGCGCCGAACTCGACCGGCTGATCCACGACCCGGCGCTCGCCACCGACGAACGCCGGATCGTCGAACCGAAGACCCGGCAAGTCCGGTCGGTGTTCGAGGTACACAAGATCAGCGAGGTCTTCGCGAACCTGGTACGCGACGAACGCGTGGCGGGCACCGCCCGCCGCATCCTCGGCTCCGACGTGTACGTCCACCAGTCACGGATCAACGTCAAGCCGGGCTTCGGGGCCTCCGGCTTCTACTGGCACTCGGACTTCGAGACGTGGCACGCCGAGGACGGCCTGCCGCGCATGCGCACGGTGTCGGTGTCGATCGCGCTCACCGAGAACTTCGCCACCAACGGCAGCCTCATGATCATGCCGGGTTCGCACCGGACGTTCATCGGGTGCGCCGGCCGGACACCCAAGGACAACTACAAGAAGTCCCTCCAGATGCAGGACGCGGGCACGCCGTCCGACGAGGCGCTGACCAAGTTCGCCTCCGAGCACGGCATCAAGCTCTTCACGGGCAAGGCCGGTTCGGCGACCTGGTTCGACTGCAACTGCATGCACGGCTCCGGCGACAACATCACGCCGTTCCCGCGCAGCAACGTCTTCATCGTGTTCAACAGCGTGGAGAACACGGCGGTGGAACCGTTCGCGGCGCCGGTGCGGCGGCCGGAGTTCATCGGGGCGCGGGACTTCACGCCGGTTCGGTGACAGAGGGGGCATACGACGCGGGGCGGCGGCAGAGGTGTGCCAGCTGCCTGCGCGCGCCGGAAGCGGCCTTGTGGGTCACGAGGAATGCAGCCGGATGCCCGGCGGTTCTCAACGGACCCGGCCCCATCAGCCGTCGCCCGTACCTCCGCTGTACCGCGGTCAGCCGTGGGCGCCGGCCTGACCGGTTCCGTCGACCTGTGTGGGCGGCGCACCGAGCGTCGGGAGATGCGGGCGTGCCTGCGCGAATGAGTCGTTCTGCCAGGCGCTGACCACGCCGGTGTCTCGGACCACCAGGTAGTCGCTGCGGCAGGGGCGGGTCAGTGCGCCGGGAGCGTCCACACCCGGGTGAGGCCGCTGTCCGATGCCGCGAGGCGGTCTCCCCGGCCGCTGATCGCCAGGGCGTCGATGCTCGTGACCGGGCCGGTGAGGTCCGCGACCTCGGTGCCGTTACCGGTGTCCCACACCCAGGCGCGGTTGTCGTCGGTGGTGGCCAGCCGACGTCCGTCGGCGCTGAGCGCCACCTCGCTGACGGGTCCGGTCGACGGACTGACTTTTCGGCCCCGGTCGTCGATGTGCCAGATGTGCACCGGGCCCTGCTTGCCGTTCTTGTCGGTGACGGCCAAGGCGCAGGTGTCTCCGAGCGCGTCCAGCATCAGCCGTTGCACACGGGGCCGGATGCCGTTCACTTTCCGTGGATCCAAGAGGAGCCGGCCGGAATCCACGTCCCACAGCCGGACCGTGATCGACTTTTCGTCGGACGTGGCGACCGCCATGCGCTTTCCGCCGTCACTGAGAGCCACGGTCACCTTGGCGTAATCGTTGTAGCCGTAGGCTCCGGCCAATCCCGGTACGTGGACGGCGGGGCCGCTCTTGACGCCGGTTCTGGTGTCCAGGACGGCCACGTAGCCAGGCTCGGCATGAACAGCGCGCCGGGAGCCGTCCCCGCTCAGCACCAACGGGGGGAACCTGTACGGCCACTTCTCACGCCCCTTCGACGTTCCGGTCCGGGCGTTCCAGGATTCGACCAAGTCAGAGCCCTCACCACCCAGTTTCTGGGTCGTCACAGTGGTGCCGTCCGAGGACAGACTGACTACTGGGCCTCTGTTCTCCCCGTCGTCCCACACGGTCCGTTCGTCGCCTGCCTCGATGTTCCACCGGCGTAGGCTGGACCAGTTGCCCGTCACGAGGGTGTTCCCATCGGGACTGAAGGCCATGGCGCTGACGGTTCCTGTGGTCAGTGTCGTATCCGAGGAGTCGGCGGGCAGCCCGCCGGAGACCAGCCCGAGGCCGCACAGCACCAACGCCCCGGCAGCCACCGCGCGCAGACGGCGGCGCCTGGCGGCCGCCTCGGTCACGGCCCGCTCCTGGTCCTGGGCCAGGGACTTGTTGGCGAGGCGCTCCTGCAGTCTGATGTGCCGGAACTGGTAGGTGCCGCCGGACTGGCGCAGCAGTCCTCTGCGCTGTGCGTCGGCCAGGAAGCCCATGAGACGCAGCGGCAGTTGCCCCCGTGCCGCGAGGACGAGCCGCACCAGGAGAAATCTCGGCCAGGCCCGCGTGAGCAGGATCAGGATGCTGAAGACCAGCCCAGGCAGGACCGTCATGGCCGCGACCACCAACGGGCTCCAGGAGCTGTCCTCGATCCCGTCGGGGTCGGCGAGGAATCCCGCCAGGTCCGCCACGGAGGGTTCGTTCGACCA
The DNA here is from genome assembly GCF_014651075.1 of Streptomyces djakartensis. GTDB lineage: Bacteria > Actinomycetota > Actinomycetes > Streptomycetales > Streptomycetaceae > Streptomyces > Streptomyces djakartensis. The sequence goes on from NZ_BMWE01000009.1 coordinate 158,660, forward strand.
ACCGGTCACGAGAAGTACCGCCAGCTCCCCGGCGAGCGAGCCGAGGAAGGCCAGCGGGATCCCGGTGGCCCCGAGGACGACACCGGCCGCGGCGGCTCCGGTCAGCGCCGAACCGCGGTCGCGTGCCAGGAGGCCGGCCGGGCTCACCACGGTGGAGCCCTGCGGGGGCGCTGCGAGCCAGCTGTGGACGGCCAAGGCGATGCCGACCGCACCGGCCGCCCCGGCCGCCGCGGTCACCGCCATCACGAAGTTGTGCAATGCATCGGGCGACCAGTGCGTCGTGACGGAGGTCGTGACCGCGGCCGCCGCCAGCAGCGGTACCAGAGGGACGGCCGCCAGCCCCACGCCGGTACCGAATCCCCGGCGCAGTCGGGCGAACGAGCCCGGCAGGGCGAACACCAGCCGCCCGGGCACGGGGTCAGGAGCGGCGTACCAGATCACCATGGCCAGGACGGCGAACCCGCCGCCGACTGAGGCGCCGACGGCGAGGACGTCCTCGAGCTCATCCGCCTTGGGGTCCAGCACGGACACCGCGGCCGCCACGGCGACCATCAGCAGGACGCCGAGCCCGATGCCGATGACGGGTCCCGTCCACCGGGACAGCAGGCGCTGGCTCATCACCGACCAGTCGAGGTCCCGCTCCCGCTCAAGATGGAGGTACTTCGCCAGGTACATCAGCCGCTTCATGGCCTCCTGGCCCTCCCGCTCCCTGTCGGGTCCCGGAGGCGCACCGGCGTCGGGTGCGTACGCGGACCCGATCAGGTGGTCGAGCAGATGCTCCTCCACCTTGTGGCGGGTATCGAAGCCGAGCAGTTCCCGCGGATCGCGGTCGCCGCTCTGGTAGACCGCGCGGGTCAGGGACACCATCAACGGAGTGGCGAGTGCGGTTGCCAGCGCACCGTGCGGCTCGTTGCGCAGGTGGTTTTCGATCTCCCCCAACGCCTCGCCTGTCAGACCCGCTCCGCGGAGGTGTGCGATCGCGTCCGCGGCCGAGACGGAAGCGATCTCCACCACCGGAGCGCGGCGCAGAACCTGGGCGCCGCCTTGGATCACGTCCTCGTACTCGGCCGCCCGGCAGGTCACGACGACCCTACGAGAGCCGGCGCACGTCTCGTTGATCTTGTCGACCGCGCTGCGCCGTGAGGATTCCGGGATCTCGTCCAAGCCGTCAAGGATCGGGATCAGCAGGTTGGCGTGGAGCAGCCGCCGGGCCACGTCGGGCCGGCCGGGAAGGTGGGTCTCGGCCAGCCGGTGGGCGATCCAGTCGTCGAGCGAGTCGCGCACCGGGTCCCAGCTGGATACCGGCAGCAGGACGGGCAGCGCTTCCGGGGCGCGGTCGGACTCGGTGCCGAGGAGGCCGAGGGCGAGGGTGAGGGCGACGACCGACTTGCCCGCTCCCGGCTCGCCGATGACAACCAGACGACCGCTGGGTATGCCGCGATAGGCTTCGCCGAGTCGCAGCCTGACGTTCTCGAAGTCACCGTCCAGCCGCCCGTCGAGGAGGCGCACGCCCCTGGTCTCCGGCCGGCCGAGGATCGCGGCCGGGGAGTCGGAGACCTGCCGGGCGGTCGCGGACCATGCTATCGGCAGCAGTTGGGCGTTGCCCAACTGCCGCTCGCTCGCCTCCTGCCATCCCTGGTCCCTGAGTGTGCTCGTCAGGTCGCTCACCCACTCCTCCAGAGTCTTCTCGGGAGGGGGGCAGAAAGCGTCCCAGATCGCGACCGCCAGGGCGGCGATCGCCACGAAGAGACTGCTGACGGCAGCAAGGGTGTTGTTGTCCTCGGCACCGGCCCCCGCCATCGTGGCAACGAGACCGACGGTGACTGCGGCGAGCAGGCCCAGGATGATCGTACGGACGTACCGACTGCGCCGGTTCCGCTCGGATAGGAGCACCATGCACGCAGCTTGGCCGATCCGGAGATGCGGCAGGGCGGTTGTGGTCCGCTTCACTCCCAAGGGTGAAGTCATGCCGATGTGTTGAGAAATGTCCGGGGTTTCTGCTTAACGCAAACAGCGACCGCCCGGTCGCCAGTGTGCTCACTCGCAGGCACTGCGACTCCGGCCGTGATCCGAAGGTGCTGCTCGAGCTGTTCGACATCTGCCTTCATCACCGGGGGCGGACTCAGCGCGAGCCGCCGGCCCAACCCGGACCGGTGGGAGTGGGCCTGTTGGTGGCCCACCCTCACCGGTCCTGCTCAGCGCAGCCATCCGTGGTCGCGGACGACCGGGAGCCGGGCCCAGAGCCGGCCGAGGCCGAGGGCGTCACCGGCCGAGGCGGCGGCCAGGGCGATGAGCACCACCGCGTAGACCAGGTGGTAGTCGGCGAACGGGTTCGTCGACATGCTCGGGGAGCCGTCCGACAGGTGCCACTCGGCCATCCACATCAGGGCCATCATCACGGTCCCCGCGAAGGCCGCCAGGCGCAGCGCCACTCCGGCGGTCAGGGCGAGCCCGATGCCGAGCAGCCCCAGCATGAACAGCCAGTCCGCCCACGCGGCGCCGGCCCAGGCGTGGAAGGTCGACTCCATCGGACCGGCGGCGACCTGGCCGAGGAAGCCCTCGGTGGGCGAACCACCGTCGATCCAGCCCTTGCCGGACCGGGTGGCGTAGCCGAAGCCGAAGGTCTTGTCGAGGAAGGCCCACAGGAAGACGAAGCCCATCAGCACGCGGGCCGAGGCGAAGACGCAGGCCCGTGCGGTGAGCGTCTCGGTACGTGCCGACGCGGCCGGCTCCGGTCCGGAAGCGGCGTGGTTCCTGCGGAAGGACGGCAGGTGGAAGCCCCCACTGCGGTGGGTGGGCTGATGCACGGCCATGGCGGTGATCCCTTCGGGAAAGGTGCGGTTGGTCTCCGGCACCGCTCACTCTCCCGGCCGGCACCGGCCCGCACCCGATGCCGATGGTCCGCACTCAGGGTCCCAACAGCCCTCTTCGGCAGGGACGTTCGGCCGCGTCCGGCGCGACAGGTGCCGCAACGGTACCGACGCTGTTGGCGGATCCGATCGGCGACCACAACTGTCGTTCGGGTCTCAGCGACACGCTGGGCGTACGGCATGTCGCTGAGACTGAGCGGACACTTACCGATCGCAGCCCGGATTCGCCGGCAGCATGGAACCGAGCGGGGGGTTCGTCGGCCCCCACACCCGGCCCTGGCGCACCCGGCCGTGCGGCCCTCGATCTACGGACCCCTGCTCACCCACCGTGCCTCGCGTCACAGGGCGTCACGGGGCCGCCGGCGCCCGCCTGGTGGCGCCCGGGGACGGGTCCACCGGCGCATGCCAGACGAGCCGTGTCCCCTTCCCCTCCGGACTGTCCGTCTCCATGCCGCCGCCGAGCTTCCGTGCCCGCTCCGCCATGTTGGCCAGGCCACTGCGGCGTCCCGCGGGCGGGATGCCGACGCCGTTGTCAGTGACGGTCAGGCGGACCTGCTTGCCGTCGGTCTCCAGCACGACGTCGGCGCGGTCGGCGTGGGCGTGCCGGGCGATGTTGGTCAGGGACTCGGTCAGGACGGCCACGAGGTGGTCGGCGGTCTGGCCGGGCACGTGCGTGTCGAGCAGGCCCTCCATGCGCAGGCCGGGGGCGAAGCCCAGGACCGGCGCGGCCTCGCCGACCGCGCGCACCGCACGGGCCCGCAGACCGGACGCCGCCGTCCCGTCGTCCCGGGAGCGCAGCCCGAAGATCGTCGAGCGGATGATCTTGATGGTCTCGTCGAGCTCGCCCACCGCGCGCTGGACCCGTTCGGCGGCCCCGTCGTGCTGGATGAAGCGGCCGGCGCTCTGCAGTGTCATGCCGGTGGCGAAGAGCCGCTGGATGGCGAGGTCGTGCAGATCGCGGGCGATCCGGTCGCGGTCCTCCAGCAGCGCGATCTGCTCGGCGTCCTGGCGGCGCTCGGCCAGTTCCATGGCCACGGCGGCCTGCGCGGCGAAGACCTGCAGTGGTTCGATCTCCTTGTCGGTGAAGCCGAGCCGGCCCGTTTCCCGCGCGAGCAGCGCCACGCCGCGGACCTGGTCGCCCGAGCCGATCGGGACGGCCACCGCGGGCCCGAGTTCGGCGAAGCGCGGCGGGCCGCCCGAGACGCGCGGGTCCCGGGAGGCGTCCGGGCTGGTCACCGGCGCACGCCGGTCGAAGGCCTCTCCGACGAGGCTGCCGCGGACCGGCAGCACCATCCCGTTCAGCGCCTCGGCCTCCCGGCCGATCGCCAGCTCCACCACGAGCGTCTCGGTGCCGGGCACGGGCATGGCCACCAGGCCCAGGGCGGAAGCCGTGATCTCCCGGGTGCGCTCGGCGATCAGCCGCAGCACATCGGCCTGGCCGGCGCCGGACATCAGAGTGTGGGTGACTTCGGCGTTCACCTGGAGCCAGCGTTCCCGCAGCCGGGACTCCTCGTACAGGCGGGCGTTGTCGATCGCCACACCGGCCGCCACGGCCAGCGTCGCCAGCACCGACTCGTCGTCCTCGTCGAACTGCTGTCCGCCGCGCTTCTCCGTGAGGTACAGGTTGCCGAAGACGTGGTCCCGTACCCGGATGGGGACGCCGAGGAAGGTGTTCATCGGCGGGTGGTGGGCCGGGAAACCGTAGGAGGCCGGGTGATCGGACAGTACGGGGAGGCGCAGCGGCTCGGGGTGGCGGATCAGCTCGCCCAGGATGCCGTGACCCTCCGGGTAGGGCCCGATCCGCGCGATCTGCTCCTCGTCCACGCCCACCGTGTGGAAGGCCGACAACCGCTTGCCGTCCGGGCCGATCACGCCGAGCGCCGCGTACTCCGCGTCGACCAGCGCCGCCGCCGCCTCCACGATGCTGCGCAGTGCCTGCTCCAGCTCCAGCTCACGGCCGACCGAGAGCACCGCCTCCAGCAGGCTGTGCACCCGGTCCCGGGTGCCGCGCGCCGCGTCCAGGCGGGCCTGCAGTTCCTCCAGCAGTTCATCCAGCTGCAGTTGCGGCAGTCGCACCCGCGCCTCGCGGGCTTCCTCGGCACTTCCCACCCGCTGATCCTCCAACGTCCCACCGCCTGCCGGCGGTCTCACCGTTCGGCTGCCCACCGTAGCGGCTCGAACGGGGAGACGATGAGGGATCACCGCCGCCGGGCGGGCGGACCGGCCCGGTGTGCCGTGGGTCAGTCGTGCGGGACCACCGCCACCGGGGAGGCGGAGTGGTGCAGCAGAGCCTGGGTCACCGGCCCGATGTGAGCGCCGATCGCCGCCCGGCGGATCCGGCGGCCGACGACCACCAGCGACGCCTCGTGGGAGGCGTCGACCAGGTGGCGGCCCGCGCCACCGACCGTGGCCTGCGGGCTGATCTCCACGTCGGGGTACTTCTCCCGCCACGGCCGCAGCATGTCGGCCAGTTCGCGCCGCACCCGCGTGGCCGGCTCGTCGTTCAGGCCGGGCATGAGCTCGCCACCGTAGTAGTAGGGCGGCACCGTCCAGCCGTGGACGATCCGCAGACGCGCCGCGCGCCGCGAAGCCGCGTCGAACGCGAAGTCGATCACCGCGTCGCCGGGCTTGTGCAGGTCGAGGCCGAGGACGACATCGCGGTGGCCGGGGGTGGCGGGGAGGCCGGACGCCGAGAGTGCCGGCGACGGTTCCTCCTCCCGCTGCCCGCCGGACCGCACGAGGACCACCGGACGCTCGCACCGGGCCAGGACGGCCACGGAGACGGAGCCGAGCAGGAAGCCGGTGACCTTGCCCAGACCGCGGGATCCCAGTACCAGTAGCTCGGCGTCCTCGGAGGCTTTCAGCAAGGCCGGGACGGGCAGACCGCCGATCGCGTCGACGTCGATCCGCAGCCCGGGACGACGGCCGGCGACACGGCTCCGCGCCTCCTCCAACAGGCGCTGCGCCTCCGCACGCTGGAGGTCGCTCGGCGGCACCGGCACACCGAGCCCGGGCGCGGGCGCGTAGACGGGCGGCTGCCACTCCCAGGCGTTCACCAGCCGCAGGGTCAGATCACGGAGCTGTGCTTCGCGCGCGGCCCAGTCGGCGGCGGCCAGGCTCTCCGGCGAGCCGTCGAGTCCGGCGGTGATGGTGCGGGTCATGGGTACCTCCCTCAGGCTGCGTCAAGTCTTCGGTCCGCGCGGGCGTCGACGGGAGGGCCCACTGGTCCCGGCCCCGGCGGCCGACGGTCCCCGGCCCCGGTCCGAACCGGCCCACGAACGCAGGCCGCTCAGGGGCGAGTTCGGGTCGTAAGGGGGGCGCGACGCCGAAGTGCCCCGTGAGCGTTCGGCCTACGCGGCGTCGAGGGCACCGGTGGGGCAGCCGTGCCGTCCGCGCCGGCCTCAGTCGTGCGGGATCACCGCGACGGGGCACTCGACGTGGTGCAGGACGGCGTGTGTGACCGGGCCCGTGTGGGCGCCCGCCCGGTGGCCGGTGGTGCGGCGGCCGACCACGAGGAGTCCGGCGTCCTTGGCGGCATGCACCAGGGTGACGGCGGCCCGGCCCTCGGTGACCACCTCGGTCAGCGGGACGGTCGGGTACTTCTCCCGCCAGGGACGCAGCACCGCCGTCACGGTGTGCTGTTCGTCGGCCAGATCCTGCGCGTACGGCCGCGGATCCGGTGCCGGGCCCTCGGGTGCCGCGGAGACGAGCGGGACCGACGGACCGGAGGCGGGTGGGACCGACGGGCCGGAGGCGGGCCGGGCCGGCGTCCGGAAGGCGTGGACCACCCGCAGGCCGGTCCCGCGCCGCCGGGCGGCGTCGAACGCGAACTCGATCAGCTCGTCACAGGGACGGCCGACGTCCAGGCCCAGGACGACGTCGCGGTAGGGCGTCTGCGGGATCTCTTCCGGGGCCACACCGTCCGCCGCCGGCAGGTGCTCCCCGGCGGCTCCGTGTCCGGCCCGCACCAGCACCACGGGGCGGGTGGACCGGCTGACGACGCGCTGGGAGACGGAGCCCGTCACGAACCCGCCCACGGGGCCGAGTCCGAGGGAGCCCAGGACCAGCAGGTCGGCGTCGGCCGCCGCGGCGAGCAGCGCGGCCACCGTCGCGTCGCAGACGAGACGTTCGGTGATCCGCAGACCGGGATGGGCGGCGCGCAGACCCCTGACGGCCTCCCCCAGGACCCGCTCCGCCCAGTCGTGCTCGCTGAAGTCCATGGGGACGTACGGCGCGGGGCGCGCGTGGCGGTACCAGGCGTGCACCACGCCGAGCCCGGTCCCCCGCCGCTGGGCCTCCTGCGCCGCCCAGTGCGCGGCGGCGAGGCCCGCGGGCGATCCGTCGACCCCCACCACGATGTCGTGCGGCATGACGTGTCCCCTCCCAAGTCGACGGACGTCCCTACGACTTCGAGCCTCCTCCTGGTCGCACCGGAGGTCCAAGGGGCCGTACAGCCCTGGCCAAGGGACCCTTCGACCCTGGGTGCCCTGAAGACCGAGCACAAGTTGCACACATCTCTTCTTCAGGTGGGTCCGCATGGTCTACATTGACCCCTGCTTCACCTGTTTGGACACCAGGCGACAAAAGATGATCTATCGATCCGGCGCTGTGCAAGGCCAGTAGTCGCAACCCCGGCGCCGGACCTGGGGATGATCGATCGGTGATGCCCGGGACGGGGCCTCGAGCGCGGGGAGCGCACGAGGCAGCCCTGAACGAACCGGGATTCATGCGCGGCGCGGGAGGCGGGGGCCTCTCGCGGGTGGAAAGAGCGCGGCGCGGGGGGCGGGGGTCTCCCGCAGGCACAGTGTTGGGCGAACCGTCGTACCACTGGGGACCTGGGGGGTTCTGTGCGGCAGGGGGGATTAGCCAGCCCGTTTCCGTCGGCGCGCGGGCAGCTGACGGACGGGGCCATCGGACAGCCCGCGATCGACTGGGAGCAGCGGTACCGCCGTACCGTGATCACCGGCGATACCGTGGCCACCGCCGTCGTGGTGGCGGCGATCGGCAACTTCTTCGGGGCCCGGGACGCGGCCAACTGGCATGAGAAGTGGGGGATTCTCGCGTTCGGCACCTGGCTGCTGGTGCTGGGGGCCCTCGCGGTGAGCCGGGCGTGGGCTCCGGCCGTGCTCGGCCAGGGCGCCGAGGAGTTCCGCCGGCTGGGACGCTCACTGTTCATGGCGACCGTCGTCCTGGCGCTCGGCGGGATCGCCCTCACCTCGCGCAACATCAAGCTGTGGATCTTCGTCGCGGTCCCCGCGATCGCGCTCATCGTCATGACCGCGCGGTATCTGCTGCGCCTCTGGCTGCACAGACAGCGGAAGGACGGACGGTGCCTGCGGCCGGTGCTCGCCGCCGGGAGCCCGGCCACCGTGCGCGACCTGATCACCCGGACCCGCAAGTTCCCGCACCTCGGCTGGCGGGTGGACGCGGTGTGCACGGCGGACGGTCGCGGGCTCGACGGTGACGAGCTGGACGGAGTGCCGGTGGTCGGTCGGCTGACGGACGTGGCCAAGCACGTCCGCCACGACGGCTACCGCGTCGTCGCGGTCACACCGGACCCGCACTGGTCACCGGACCGGCTGCAGCGGCTGGCCTGGAACCTCGAAGGCGGCGACACCGAAATGGTCGTGGCTCCCGTGCTGATGGAGGTGGCCGGTCCACGGCTGCACGTCGACGCGGTGCTCGGGATCCCGCTGCTGCGGGTCAGCATGCCGGCCTTCACCGGCGGCCGCCGGGCGGTCAAAGGGGTCGTCGACCGAGTAGGCGCAACGTTTCTGCTGATGGTGTGCGCGCCGCTGATGGCCGTCGTCGCGCTGCTCGTGCTGGTGGACAGCCGGGGCGGGGTGTTCTACCGGCAGCGCAGGGTCGGCAAGGACGGCCGCGAGTTCACCATTCTCAAGTTCCGCACCATGGTCGCCGGGGCCCACGAGGCACGGGGTGAGCTGGCCGACCGCAACGAGGGCTCCGGCCTGCTGTTCAAGCTCCACCGGGATCCGCGGGTGACCCGGGTGGGTGCGGTGCTGCGCCGGTACTCGATCGACGAGCTCCCGCAGCTCTTCAACGTGCTCGGCGGATCGATGTCGCTCGTCGGTCCGCGGCCTCCGCTACCGGAGGAGTCCGCAGCGTACGGACCGGACATCCGGCGGCGGCTGCTGGTCAAGCCGGGGCTCACCGGCCTCTGGCAGATCAGCGGACGCAGCGACCTGTCGTGGGAGGAGGCGGTCCGGCTGGACCTGCGGTACGTGGAGGACTGGTCGCTCGCCCTGGACACAGTGATCTTGTGGAAGACGCTGCGTGCGGTGCTCTCCGGGCAGGGGGCCTACTGATGGCGGGGCTGCGGCGGGGCGGTCCCGCCGACGCGCGGAACGCAGGCCGCAGGGGCCTGACTTGGGGGGAGGACGCGTCATGAGAATCAGCGTTTTCGGGCTGGGCTACGTGGGCTGCGTGTCGGCCGCGTGCCTGGCCGGCATGGGGCACGAGGTCATCGGGGTGGACGTGAACCAGGTCAAGGTCGGCCTGGTCAACGACGGCAAGGCCCCGGTGGTCGAGGAACGGATCGGCGAGCTCATCGCCGAGGCCGTGCGGACCGGGGCGTTACGCGCCACCGGCGACGTCCGCGAGGCCATCACGGGCAGCGAGGTGTCGCTGATCTGCGTGGGCACGCCGTCGGAGCCCAACGGCAGCCTGTGCACCACCTACCTGGAGCGGGTCACCGAGGAGATCGGCGCCGCACTGGCGGAGCGGGCCGGGCAAGGGGGACGGCACACCGTCGTGTTCCGCAGCACCATGCTCCCGGGCACCTGCCTGAACCTGCTGGTGCCGCTCCTCGAGAAGTACGTCGGCGGTACGGCCGGGGCCGACTTCGGGGTCGCGGTCAACCCGGAGTTCCTCCGCGAGGGCACGAGCGTGCGGGACTTCTTCGACCCGCCCAAGACCGTCATCGGCGAACTCGACCCGGCGAGCGGCGACGTGGTGGCGGCGCTGTACGAGGGCTTGCCCGGCGAGGTGTTCCGGGTGCCGGTCCCGACGGCCGAGGCGATCAAGTACGCGGACAACGCGTTCCACGGTCTCAAGATCGGCTTCGCGAACGAACTGGGCGCGGTGTGCCAGGCGCTCGGAGTGGACTCGCACCAGGTGATGGACGTGTTCCTGGCCGACCGCAAGCTGAACATCAGCCCCGCCTACCTGCGGCCCGGTTTCGCCTTCGGCGGCTCCTGCCTGCCGAAGGACCTGCGCAGTCTGGTCCACGCGGCGCGGCGGGCCGACGTCTCGGTGCCGATCCTCTCCCATGTGCTGCCCTCCAACTCCGACCATCTGCAGCGGGCGGTGGAGCTGGTCGAGCGGACCGGCAAACGCCGGGTCGGCCTCTTCGGGTTGTCCTTCAAGCCCGGCACCGACGACCTCCGCGAGAGCCCGCTCGTCGAACTGGCGGAGAGGCTCTTCGGCAAGGGCTACGACCTGCGGATCCACGACGCCAACGTGAGCCTGGCCCGGCTGATCGGCGCCAACCGCGAGTACGTCGAGACCCGGCTGCCGCACCTGGCGCAGCTGCTCGCGGACTCCGTCGGGGAGGTGCTCGATCACGCCGAGGTGTGCCTGGTCGGGACCAGGGATCCGGCCGTGCTGTCGGCGCTGCCCCATGGGGACGACCCGGTGATCGTCGACCTCGTCCGCCTGCCCGACGCCGAGGCGCGCCGGGCCGAGCCGGGGTACGTGGGCCTTGCCTGGTGACGCGGTCGGCGGTGACGGGGCGGGCCGGCGCGCGCTCATCCTGGTGGAGAACCTGTCGGTGCCGTTCGACCGGCGTGTGTGGCAGGAGTGCACGACGCTGCGCGACGCGGGCTGGGAGGTGCACGTCATCTGCCCGCAGGGCGGCAAGCGGGACACCGAGGCGGAAGCCGAGATCGACGGTGTGCGGATCCACCGCTACCCGTTGCGCGCGGCCACCGGAGGCCCGGCCGGCTACCTGCGGGAGTACGGAACGGCCCTGTGGCACACGGCCCGGCTGGCCCGCAAGGTCGGACCCGTGGACGTGGTCCACGCCTGCAACCCGCCCGACCTGCTGTTCCTGCCGGCCCTGTGGCTGAAGCGGCGCGGCGCGCGGTTCGTCTTCGACCAGCACGACCTGGTACCCGAGCTGTACCTCTCCCGGTTCGGACGCGGCGAGGACCTGCTCTACCGCGCCGTGTGCGCGCTGGAACGGTGGACCTACCGGGCCGCGGACATCGTGCTCGCCACGAACGAGAGCTACCGGGACGTCGCGGTGCGCCGTGGTGGCCGGCGGCCGGAGGACGTCTTCGTGGTGCGCAGCGCCCCCGCGAGCGACCGGTTCCGACCGGTGCCGCCTGAGCCGGAGTTGAAGCGCGGGAAGCCTCATCTGCTGTGCTACCTCGGTGTGATGGGTCCGCAGGACGGAGTCGACTACGCCCTGCGCGCCCTGGCGAAGCTGCGCGACGAGCTCGGACGGACCGACTGGCACGCGGTGTTCGTCGGCGCCGGCGACGCCTTCGACGCGATGGTGGAGCTGTCCCGGCGGCTCGGGCTCACCGATCAGGTGCGGTTCACCGGGCGCGTTCCGGACGCCGACCTGGTGCGCCACCTGTCCACCGCGGACGTGTGCCTCTCCCCCGACCCGCGCAACCCGCTCAACGACGTGTCGACCATGAACAAGGTCCTGGAGTACATGGCGATGGGCCGGCCGATCGTCTCGTTCGACCTGAAGGAGGCGCGCGTGTCCGCCGGTGACGCCGCCGTCTACGCGCCCGCCGACGACGAGGCCCAGTTCGCCAAGCTCATCGCGGTGTTGCTGGACGACCCGGAGAAGCGGGCCCGGATGGGCGAGATCGGCCAGGAGCGGATCAGCGGGCCGCTGTCCTGGCGGAAGTCGCAGGAGTCGCTGCTCGCCGCCTATGCCGCCGCCTGCCGTGGCCGCACTCCGGTGTCGGCGAACCGCCCGGTACGAGCAGGGAAGAGGCCGCGCAGTTGAGCGATGACACGATCCGCCTCGTCACGATCGGGCGGATACTCCGCCGGCGATGGCGGCTGCTCGCCGTCCTCGCCGTGGTGGGCGCACTGGTCGGCTACGGCACCTCGGTGGTGGTCCTCCCACCGCGGTACACCGCGTCGGCGTCGGTACTGCTGCCGGGGCAGTGGGAGGAGCGCGAACTGCTCACCCAGGTGGACATCGCGACCAGTTCGGCGGTGGCCGACCGCGCGGCCGCGGCTCTGCACTGGCCCGGCTTCGACGGCACCGAGCTGCGGGAGCGCGTGAGCGCCAAGGCCGCCGACGGGAACATCATCACGGTCTCGGGTACGGCCGGCACCCCGGAGCGCGCCCAGCGGCTCTGCGACCAGGTGGCCGGGGAGTTCGTGGCCTTCGCCGCGCGGGTCGCGGGCGGCGGCACCGACGCCGCGGCGGCCACGGACGCCGAGGCGCTGCGGAAGAAGGTCCAGGAGACCGACCGCCGCATCACCGAGCTGGCCGAGGCGGCCGATCCGGGACGGAGCGTGGAGAGCGTGCAGGCCCGCACCGCGCTGGAGAACCTGCGCACCTCCCTGGAACAAGCCATGAAGAAACTGGACGAGGCCGGCCCGGCGACCGGCAAGGCCGGCATGGTCGTGATGGGCCCCGCCGCCCGGCCGGCCGGCGAGGCGCCGCCGACGCGGACGCAGCTCGTCGCCGCCGGGGCGCTGCTGTCCTTCCTGCTCACCGTCATCGGCCATCTCGTCACCGCACGGATGAACCGCAGGCTGCGCACCGAACCGGAGATCGCCGCGGCGCTCGGCTCGACGCTCCTCGGCACCGTCGACGTGCCGGGTGAACGGGACCCGCACCGGCCCGGAGCCGGCGGCCCACGAGCCCGGATCCGCCGGCTCCTCGGCGTCGACACCCGGTGGGACCTGCCGGCCCCGCGGAAGTCCGGCGACGAGGCCGGCAGACGGCTCCGCTACCGGCGGGTGTGCGCCCGCCTGAGGGACCGGCTGCCGGCGTCCGGACCGCTGCTGGTCGTCGTACCGGACGGCGACGGGACGGCCCGCCGGGCCGCGGGGCAGCTCGTCGCCGAGGCCAGGGGCGGTCCGCCGCTGCGGGTGGTGGAGGTGCCGGTGGACCGGCCGCTGGTGCCGGACGGCGACGCCGAGTCCGGCGCCCTGGTGATGCTCAGCGCCGGCAGCTGGACCGCGGAGGAGCTCGCCGGTGTCGCCGAGGCGTGCGCGGACGGCGGACACGAGGTCGTCGGCTTCGTCATCGCCCATCTGGTCCAGGCCGGCCCCGCACGGTCCGCCGGCCGGCTTTCGGACGACGCCACTCCGGCGCTCGCGGTGCGCGGCCACGCGACGGGGGGTTCGGCGTGACGACGAGTACGACGTCACAGTCGTCGGCCGCTGTTCCGCTCCTCGACCTGCAGGCGCTGGTGGTGGCGGTGCGCAGGCGCCGCCGCCTGTGGTGCGCCATGGCCCTGCTCGGCCTGCTGCTCGGCGCGGCGGTGGCGGTCCTGCTCCCGCCGCCGCCGAGCGCGGTGACCAAGGTGCTGGTCACGCACGAGGACGACCAGCCGAACGACACAGGAACGCTGATCCGCACCGACGTCGCGCTGCTGGAGACCACGCGGGTCGCCGGCATGGCCCTGAAGTCCCTCAAGTCCCCGGAAAGGCCCGAGGACTTCATGCGCGACTACCGGGGCACGGGCCTGACCAACAACCTGCTGCAGATCGAGGTGAACGGCGACAGCGACGCGGAGGCGGTGGCCCGGGCCCGGGCGCTGGCCGACGCGTTCGTCACGGACCACGTGCGGCGGATGCGGCGGGCCGCGAACGCCGAGGCCGAGGCACTGCTCGACCAGCGTGACCGCATGCGGGAGGAGCTCGCCCGGGTCAACAAGGAGATCGGAGACCGGCCGCCGGGCAGCGACCCGAAGGCCTCGGCGAGCATCGAGTCGCTCTTCGCCCGCCGGGCCGAACTCAACTCGCGCATCGCGGATTTCGACCAGCGCGCCACTCAGGCGCGTACCGGCACGCCCGAGGTCATCGCCGGTACCCAGATCGTGGACGCCCCGCGTGCGGTGCGGCACTCCCTGCCGAAGGCCGCTGTCACGGACGCCGGGATCGGGCTCGTCCTCGGGCTCGTCCTCGGACTCGCGCTGGCCGCGGTCACCACGGTCGTGGCGGACCGCCCCGTGCTGCGCCGGGACATCGCGGCGAACCTGGGCGCCTCGGTCATCGCGGAGCTGCCCCGCGCGTCCCTGCGGCCGGGCGGCGGGTGGCGGCGCCGGCGGACCCGGGCGGCACGCGAACGGCTCACCACGACCCTCACCCGCTGCGTGCGCGGCTCCGAGGAACCGGTGTCGCTGCTGGAACTGGGCTGTGCGCGCGGCACGTGTGTGATCGCCCTGGACGTCGCCCGGGTCCTGGCGAAGGAGGGGCCGCTGGTCGTCGTCGACGGCCTGCCCGGCCCGCGGCTGGCGGACCGCCGCCCGAAGCCGGGAGACCCGGCCGTGGTCAGCGGCGAGCACGCCGCGGCCATGTCACCTCAAGGATGCCGGCTCGGCGTCGGCTCGGTGGCGCCCGGCACGGCGTGGACCGACCTGCGGTACCTCGGCACCCGGACGGTGCTCGTCGTGCGGGCCGGGCACGGCAGCGCCGCATGGCTGCACACCGTGGCGCGGCAGCTCGCGGACCAGCGCGTCGAGGTGATCGGCGTGGTGCTGATCGACCCCGACCCGCGGGACCGGACCGACGGCACGCTGTGGGACGGGCTGCACACCGCGCTGCGCGGCCGCGGCGAGCGACCGGCCCGGCAGGGCGGTGGGGGCACCTCCCACGCCGTTCAGGCAGTGGGCGAGGGCAGGCGGCGGGCGGAACGACAGCCGATGCGGGCCGCACTCGTCCCGGACAACGACCAGGAGGCGCGGTAGGACATGTGTGGCATCGCGGGTACGTTCCGATGGCCTGAGGGGAAGCTGGTGACCGACCGGCTCACCGACACCCTCGCCCACCGCGGCCCGGACGGGGCGGGCCGATACAGCCATCCCGTGGGTGACGGCGAGGTGCACTTCGGGCACCGCCGACTCGCCGTCATCGATTTGTCCGCAACCGGCGCCCAGCCGATGGTCTCGGACGGCCTCGCCCTGACGTACAACGGCGAGCTGTACAACGCGCCCGAGCTGCGGGCCGAACTGGCGGCCGCCGGGGCGCGCTTCAGGGGTACCTCGGACACCGAGGTGCTGCTGGAGGCCTGGCGGCGCTGGGGCACGAACTGCCTGCCCCGGCTGCGCGGCATGTTCGCGTTCGGGATCTTCGACGAGCGCACCGGTGAACTGGTGCTGGCCCGCGATCAGTTGGGCGTCAAGCCGCTGTTCCTGCTCCGGCGGGGCGCGGGCCTGGTGTTCGCCTCCGAGCTCAAGGCGCTGGCCGCCGCGACCGGCGGGGCGCTGGAGGTGGACCACGCGGCACTGGTGGCCTCGCTCCTCTACTACTGGGTGCCGGACTCACGCTGCGCGCTGCGCGAGGCGGAGAAGCTGCCGCCGGGGAGCTGGCTCAGGTGCCGGGCCGACGGCCGGGTGGAGCGGGGCCGGTTCTGGAACCTCAAGGACGTCGCGGCCGAGGGCCAGGAGCGGGCCCGGACCGGCGAGCGGCCGGACATCGCCGCCACCGTCGAGGAGTCGACACGGCGCCACCTGCTCTCCGACGTCCCCGTGGCGACGTTCCTCTCCGGCGGCCTCGACTCCAGCTATCTGACCGCGCTGGCCGCCCGCCACCGGCCCGGGATCTCCGCCTACACGATCGGGTTCCGCGCCGAGGACGCCAGGTTCGAGGCGATGCCGGACGACCTGCGCTACGCCCGGCAGGTGGCCGAGCGGTTCGGCGTCGACCTGCACGAGATCGAGATCGCCCCGAACGTGCTCGACCTGCTGCCGCGGATGACGTACCACCTGGACGAGCCGATCGGCGACCCAGCGGCGATCAACACGTTTCTCATCTGTACGGCCGCCCGGGAGGCCGGGGTCAAGGTGATGCTCTCCGGGATGGGCGCCGACGAACTGTTCGCCGGATACCGCAAGCACCTGGCCAACCTGCTCGCGCTGCGCTACCAGCGTGTCCCGCGGCCCCTGCGGCGCGGGGTGTCCGCGGCCGTGGACCGGCTGCCGGTCGCCACCTCCCGCCGCGGGTACCGGTCGGTGCGCTTCGCGAAGCGGTTCCTCTCCTTCGCCGATCTGCCGGAGGAGACCGCGTTCCGGCGCAGCTACACCCTGTACGACCGGGGCGAGCTGCTCGCCCTGGTCGATCCGGACCTGGCCGGAACGGTCGAGGACGTGCTGACCGAGCACGCGGACGTCTACCAGGACAACGACCTCGGCGACTTCGTCAACCGCATGTGCCTGGGCGACGCCCGGATGTTCCTGCCGGGCCTCAACCTCACCTACACCGACCGCTCCAGCATGGCCGCGTCGACCGAGGTGCGGGTGCCGTACGTGGACGTCGAGGTGGTGAAGGCGGCGTTCGCGGTGCCCGGCGACCGCAAGATCGTCGGGCGGCAGGGCAAGGCCGTCCTCAAGGAGGCGGCCGGCTCGGTCCTGCCCCGGGAGATCGTCCACCGGCCCAAGGGCCTGTTCAGCGCCCCGCTGCGGGCCTGGATGAGCCGCGACCTGGCGCCGCTGGTGCGCGAGGTGGTCAACGACGGCGAACTCGTCCGTTCCGGGTTCCTGCGCCGTGACGCGCTGGCGCGGATGGTCGCCGAGGACGCCGCCGGGCAGCGGGACTTCTCCAAGCATCTGTGGCATGTGCTGACCCTCGAGTACTGGTATCGCGACGCGACCTCCCGGTCCGGCCAGAGCACTCGGTTACCGGCTTAGGAATCAGAGGAGTTCGGGTGAAGCAGGTTGTGCAGAACTACAAGAGCGGCGAGCTGGCGGTGCTCGACGTGCCGGTGCCGGGGTGCAAGCCGGGCGGTGTGCTGGTCCGCAGCGCCTACTCGCTGATCTCCACCGGGACCGAGCTCATGAAGGTGTCCGAGGCCGGCATGTCGATGCTGGGCAAGGCCCGCTCCCGGCCGGACCAGGTGGCCAAGGTCATGCAGAGCGTGGCCACCAACGGGGTGCCGTCCACGTACCGCAAGGTGATGGGCAAGCTGGACTCCTACACGCCGCTGGGCTACTCGCTGTGCGGGGTGGTCGAGCAGGTCGGCGCGGGCATCGACGACGTGAAGGCCGGTGACCTCGTGGCGTGCGCCGGCAACGAGCACGCGCTGCACGCCGAGTTGAACTGGGTGCCGAAGAACCTCTACACCCCGGTGCCGGACGGCCTCGCGCCGCGGGACGCGGCCTTCGGCACCGTCGGGTCGATCGCGCTGCAGGGCGTCCGCCAGGGCGAGTCCCGGCTCGGTGAGGTGGCGCTGGTCATCGGCCTCGGGCTGA
Organism: Streptomyces djakartensis; assembly: GCF_014651075.1. Classification (GTDB taxonomy): domain Bacteria; phylum Actinomycetota; class Actinomycetes; order Streptomycetales; family Streptomycetaceae; genus Streptomyces; species Streptomyces djakartensis. Next base: position 175,941 of record NZ_BMWE01000009.1, read on the forward strand.
TCGGGCAGCTGGTGGTGCAGCTCCTCGCCGCGTCGGGAGTGCGTGTCGTCGGCGCCGACCCCGATCCGGCGCGCTGCGAGCTCGCCGAGCGCCTGGGCGCGGCGGCCTGCGGCGATCCCGCGTCCGCGGCCGTGGAGACCGCGGTCGCCGAACTGACCGGCGGACACGGCGTGGACCAGGTGTACCTGGCCGCCGGGGGCGGCAGCAACCAGCCCGTCGAGCTGGCCGCCCGGCTGTGCCGGGACCGCGGCCGGGTCGTCGACATCGGCAAGTGCCGCCTGGACCTGCCGTGGAACGCGTACTACGAGAAAGAGCTCGACGTCCGCTTCTCCCGCAGTTACGGCCCCGGCCGCTACGACCCGGAGTACGAGCTGGAGGGGCGCGACTACCCGATCGGTCACGTGCGCTGGACCGAGCGCCGCAACCTGGCGTGCTTCCTCGATCTCCTCTCCCGCGGCAGCGTCGACGTGGAACCCCTGGTCTCCCACATCGCCGACTTCGACGACGCCGTGCAGACGTACCAGCGCCTGAAGGACGGCGACCTGAAGGCCGTTGCCGTGCTGTTCCGCTACCCCGGGCCCGGACACACGGCGGAGGCGGCGGCCCCGGCGGTGGATGTGCCCGCGGTGAACGTTCGGCGGATTCCGGCCCGGCCCGCCAGCACACCGGTGCGGCTCGCGTTCGTCGGCGCGGGGAACTACGCGAGTTCGATGCTGCTGCCGCACCTGGTGCGGCGCGACGGCGTCGAGCTGTCCACCGTCGTCACCACGACGGCGCTGTCCGCGGCCAACGCGCAGCGGAAGTTCGGCTTCGCCGGGGCGACCACCGACCTCGACGCCGTACTCGGCGACCCGTCCGTGGACGCGGTATTCGTGGTCACCCGGCACAGCTCGCACGCCGAACTGACCCGGAAGGCACTACTGGCCGGCAAGGCCGTCTTCGTGGAGAAGCCCCTGGCTCTCACCGAGGACGAGCTGGCCGGGGTGCTCGCGGCGGTGGAGGAGTCCGGCAACGACCGGCTGCAGGTGGGCTTCAACCGCCGGTTCGCGCCGCTGCTGCGGGAGGCCAGGCGGCGGTTCGGCGCCCGCAGCGGTGCGGCGAGCCTGCGTTACCTGGTCAACGCGGGCCGCCTCGACGCCGGCAGCTGGTACCTCCGGCGGGGCACCGAGGGCTCGCGGTTCGCCGGTGAGGGCGGGCACTTCATCGACACGGCGAGCTGGCTGCTCGACGCCGACCCGGTCTCGGTGTACGCGGTCGCCACGTCCGGCGACGACGACCTGCAGGTCGTGCTGCGCTACCCGGACGGGTCCACCGCCACCATCAGTTACGTCACGACCGGCCCGTCCGCGTTCCCCAAGGAGACGCTGGACCTGGTCGCGGACGGCAAGGCGCTGCGGCTCGACGACTTCGTCCGTGCCTCGGTCCACGGCCGCAAGCGGTGGGTCAGTTCGCGGCTGCCCAAGGCCCGGGACAAGGGCCAGAACGCCGAACTCGCCGCGTTCGTCAAGGCCGTGCGGACCGGTGGGCCGATGCCGGTGCCGCTTCGGTCGCTGGCCGCCACCACGGCGGCCACCCTCGCCGTGCGGGCCGGCCTGGCGGCCGGCGCCCCGGTGACGCTGGCGGGGGCGCGATGACGGTGAGCTCGGGCAGTGCGGGCTGGTACCTGCGGCGGCTGTCCCGGATGGGGCCGCAGGAGGTCGCGGGCCGGGTCGGCGACACGGTGCGCAGGCGGCGCTGGCGGTCGGCGCGGACGAGCTGCCCGGACGTGACCGGCGCCCGCTTCACCTCCGTCCTGCCCGCCGGGGCGATCGCCGCGGTGCCTCCCGACGCCGCGAAACGTCTCATCGCCGAGGCGGACCGGCTGATGCACGGGCACGCCGAGTACTTCGGGGTGGTCCGCGACGACCTGGCCGACCCGGACTGGTGGTACGACCCGAAGACCGGGCGCCGGGCTCCGTGGGGTTACGCCTTCGACCTGCCGTACCGGAGCGAGGACGCGGTCGGGGACATCAAGCAGATCTGGGAGCTGTCCCGCCACCAGTACCTCACCGTGCTCGCCGCCGCCTACGCGATCACCGGCGACGAGCGGTACGCCGAGCGCGTGGCCCAGCACCTGCGGTCGTGGTGGGCGGCCAACGCGCCGCTGCGCGGAGTGCACTGGATCAGCGGCATCGAGCTGGGGATCCGGCTGCTGTCCTGGGTGTGGATCCGCCGGCTGCTCGACGGCTGGCCGGGCGCGGCCGCTCTGTTCGAGGGCAACCCGGTGGCGCTGAACCAGATCTGGCACCACCAGCGCTGGCTGGCCGCCTTCCCCAGCCGGGGGTCCTCGGCGAACAACCACGTCATCGCCGAGGCCGCCGGGCAGTTCGCCGCGGCCTGCGCGTTCGGGTGGTTCCCCTCCTCGGCGCGCTGGCGGGCCGACGCGCTGCGGTCGCTGGAGCGGCACTTGCGCGGCAACACCTTCGGCTCCGGCCTCAACCGCGAGCTGGCCACCGAGTATCACGGACTGGTGCTGGAGCTCGGCCTGGCCGCGGTGGCGGAGGCCGACGCGGCGGGCAGGCCGGTCCCCGCGTCGATCCGGCTCGTACTGCTGCGGATGACCGACGCCCTCGCCGCCGTCGTGGACAGCAGATTGCGGCCGCCTCGCCAGGGAGACGCGGACGACGGGCACGGTCTGGTCGTGGACGGCGCGGGCACCGACCGCTGGGGCTCGCTGCTGGCCACCGGGGACGCCGTGTTCGGCCGGCTCGACTGGTGGCCGGCGCCGGCCGGCACCGATGTGCGCACCGCGCTGCTGACCGCGCTGATCAAGCCCACCGCACCGGCCGTGGCCCGGCCGGCGAGCCGCCCCGCGCACTTCCCCGACGCGGGCATGACCATCCTGCGCGGTCCGGGGGAGATCTGGTGCCGCTGCGACGGCGGTCCGCACGGCTTCCTGTCCATCGCCGCGCACGCCCACGCGGACGCGCTGTCCGTGGAGGTCCGGCACGACGGGGTCGACGTGCTCGCCGACCCGGGGACGTACTGCTACCACGGGCAGCCCGAGTGGCGGCGGTACTTCCGGTCGACCCTGGGCCACAACACCCTGCAACTGGACGGCGGTGACCAGTCCGTCTCCGGCGGCCCCTTCCTGTGGACCCGGCATGCCCGCAGCCGCGTCCTGGTGGCGGAGACCGCCGGGAAGGGGGCGGCACGCTGGAGCGCCGAGCACGACGGTTACCAGCGCTGCGTGCACCGCCGCCGGGTGGAGCTGACGGCCGCGAGCCAGGAGCTGAGGGTGGTCGACGAGGTCCGCGGCCGGCACGGCCCGCGCAGGGCCGTACGGCTGGCGTTCCACCTCGGCCCGGCGATCGCCGCGGACCTGACGGGGAGCCGGGCGGTGCTCACCTGGACCCGGGACGGCGAGGACCGCTCCGCGGTGCTCGACCTGCCCGGGCAGCTTTCCTGGCGGGCGCATCGCGGCGAGAGCGACCCCCCTCTGGGCTGGTACTCCGCCGGCTTCGGGCGCAAGGAGCCCAGCACGACGCTGCTCGGCACCGGCTTCACCGACGGCACGGAGGCGTTCACGACCGTACTCGGCTTCAGCGGCCAGGGGGACGTGTGACGTCGACCAGGCGACACCGGGCGTGGGCCGCGGCACCGCTGGCGCTTGCCCTGCTGTCGGTGACCGGCTGCGAGAGCGCGCCGGGCGCGCGGCCGAAGCCGACCGCCGCGCCCGCCACGTCGGTGGCCCGGGTGTGCGCCAGGCCCGCGGCCGGGCCGGTGAAGGCGCCGGCGGGCGCGGTGACGGTCGACCCCGAGGTGGTCGGTGACCTGGCCGAGAAGACGAAGAGCAGCCCCCCGGGCACCACGTTCTGGCTTCGGCCGGGCAAGCACAGGCTCCAGCCGGACCGCTACGCCCAGGTCGTCGCCAAGCGGGGGAACCGCTACCTCGGCGCTCCCGGCGCGGTGCTCGACGGCGGGAAGAGGAACAACTACGCGTTCAGCGGCACCGCCGGCGACGTCACGATCCGCCACCTGACCGTGCAGCATTTCACCGCGCCGCCCGACGAGGGCGTGGTCAACCACGACATGGCCGACGGTTGGGTGATCGAGCACGCGAAGATCCAGTACAACTCCGGTGCCGGGCTGATGGCCGGCGCCCGCCAGCGAGTCCGCGCCAGCTGCCTGCGCGGCAACGGGCAGTACGGGATGAATGCGTACAAGACCGGTGACTCCATCCGCCAGCTGGTGGTCGAGGGCAACGAGATCACGGGCAACAACACCGACGACTGGGAGCGGCGCAAGCCCGGTTGCGGATGCACCGGCGGTGTGAAGTTCTGGGCGGTCGACGGCGCCGACGTGCGGGGCAACTGGGTGCACCACAACCGCGGAGCCGGGCTGTGGGCGGACACCGACAACAACGACTTCCGCATCGAGAACAACGTGCTCGAGGCCAACGACGGTGCCGCGCTGATCTACGAGACCAGCTACAACGCGGTGATCCGGAAGAACACGATCCGGCGCAACAACCGGGTCGAGGGCCGTAAGGCGGCCGACCGCGGCGACACCTTCCCGTACGCGACCGTCTACGTGTCCGAGTCCGGCGGCGAGCCACGGATCCGGGCCCGCACGGACAAGCTGGAGATCTACCGGAACGTGCTGGAGGACAACTGGAACGGCATCACCCTGTGGGAGAACGCCGACCGGTTCTGCAACAGCCCGGCCAACACCTCGACCGGTTACTGCACGTTGCTGGTGAAGGACACCGGCCGCTGCGCGAGGACGGCGATCGCCACCGCACCGCTCCACGCCGACTGCCGGTGGAAGACCCAGCGCGTCGACATCCACCACAACCGCTTCCTGCTGGACACGTCGGTCGTCGGGTGCGAGACCGAGTGCGGCCGCATGGCGGTCCTCGCCAACTACGGCACCTATCCGCAGTGGTCGCCGTACAAGGGCAGGCGGGTGGCCGAGGCGATCACCCACAAGCAGCACAACCGCTGGCACCACAACCTCTACCGAGGACCGTGGAGCTTCGTCGCGGAGAACACGGACCGGCTGCTCGACTCCGGACAGTGGCGGAGCACGCCGTACCGGCAGGACGCGGGCAGCACCTTCTCACGACCGGCCGGTGGTTGAGATGGACGAAGACCTGAAGCGCGGCGGTGCGCCGGGCGGAGGGGGAACCGCCGTCCGGTCTCGCGCCGAGCCGCGTGCCGCCGGCACCCCGAAGGCCGTCGCGATCGTCTGGGCGCTGCTGGGCCTCAACACGCTCGGCTCCGCCGGGGCGAAGACCATCGTCCCGCTGCCCCGCTCCCTCATCCAGATGGTCACCATGGGCGCGCTGGCCGCCGCGTTCGCGTTGGCGCTCACGCTCAATCTCCGGCTGCGCGTCCGGCCCAGCGCCTTCGTGTTCCTGCTCACCCTGCTGCTGGTGCCGAGCGTGATCTCCAGCGCGGACCTGGAGTCCGGGTTCGGCGCGCTGTTCCGCTGCGCCCGGCTGGCCCTCTTCGTCGGCACGTTGTGGCTGCTCACCCGGTGGTGGGACGGCGGCCTGACATTCGTCCGGCACCACATCCGGATGTACTTCGCGGCCCTGGGGACGGCGGCCGCGGGCCTGGTCATCTCCCCGGGCGCGGCCATGCCCGAGACCTACGGCGGGCGTCTCGTCGGCGCGTTGTGGCCGCTCACCCCGCCGCAGATCGGACAGTACGCCGCGGTGATCACCGGGCTCACCGTGCTGCTCGTCATGGGCGGCCGGACCACCGGCGGCAGCGCGGCGGCGGTCATCGTGCCGTCCTTGGTGCTGCTCGCGCTGACCCACACCCGGACGGCCACGGTCGGGCTGCTCGCCGGGCTGGCGCTGGCGATCGGTTCGCTCGTCCTGACCAGCGCCGCCGCCCGCCGGTTCTTCACCTGGGCGGTGCTGGTCTGCGCGGTGGCCGCGGTGGGCTTCGCCTCCGCACTGCAGGCGTGGTTCCTGCGCGGCCAGAGCAGGGAGAACTTCACCAGCCTCACCGGCAGGGCCAAGGTCTGGGACGCCCTGCTGGCAGCGCCCAGGACGACCGCGGAGCAGGTGTTCGGCACGGGCCTGGGCGACAAGTCGTTCGGCGGGCTGCCGATCGACAACAGCTGGCTGGCCGTCTACAACGAGCAGGGTCTGATCGGCCTCACCCTCGTGGCGGCGTTCGTCGTCGTCCTCGCGGGTGTCGCGCTGCTGCGGCCACCGTCGCTGCCGAGGGCCTGCGCGATCTTCCTGATCAGCTATGTCGCGATCTCGTCGTACACCGAGGCCGGCCTCGGCGACGCCTCGCCGTATCTGCTGCATCTGGCCCTGGCCGCCTCGCTCCTGGCGGCACCCGCCGCGGCCGTGCAGGGTACCAGGCCCGCGGTCCCCCAGCCACGTATCCCGCGATGGGCCCGGAGGTGACCGTGAGCATGCACGTCCTCGTGGTGCACAACCGCTACTCCTCGGCGCAGCCGAGCGGGGAGAACAGGGTCGTCGACCAGGAAGTGGGGCTGTTGCGCGCGGCCGGCCACCGGGTGGGGGTCTTCGAGCGGCGCAGCGACGACATCGCCGGCCGGTCCCTCCTGGGCAAGGCCGCGGTGCCGCTCCTCGTGCCGTGGAACCCGGCGGTCCGCAGGGAGCTCACCGCCCGGCTGCGCAGCGACCGGCCGGACGTGGTGCACATCCACAACGTCTTCCCGCTCCTGTCGCCCGCGGTCCTCGCCGCCTGCGCGGAGGCCGGTGTACCCGCCGTCGCCACGCTGCACAACTACACCCAGGTCTGCCCGCCGGGCACGCTGCACCGGGACGGCCGGTCGTGCACCGAGTGCGTCGGGACGAAGGCGTCACTGCCCGCCGTCCGGCACGGCTGCTACCGGAACTCCCGCCTTGCGACGGTGCCGCTGGCGGTCAGCCTGTCGGCCAACCGGCGGCGGTGGTGGTCCGGCGTGGCGCGGTTCTTCTGCATCTCCGCGGCGCAGCGCGACGTCCTGGTGCGGTCCGGCATGCCGCCCGAGCGGCTGGCCGTGAAGCACAACTTCGTTCCGGAGCCGGGTGCCCGCCGGGCGGGCGCCGGCGAGCATGTGCTGTTCCTGGGCCGGCTCGCGGAGGCCAAGGGCGTGCGGCTGCTCATGACCGCGTGGGACGACATCGCGGCGAACGGCGGTGTGGGCGTGCCGCTGGTGCTCGCCGGCGCGGGGCCACTGGAGCGGGAGGTGACCGCCTGGGCGGCGGGCCGGGACGACGTGCGCCACGTCGGGCTGCTCGACCAGGCCCAGGTCCGGCACGCCGTCGCGCGGTCGGTGGCCGTGGTGGCTCCGTCGATGGCCCTGGAGACGTTCGGCCTGGTGGTCGCGGAGGCGATGGCGGCGGGGGTCCCGGCCGTCGCCGCCGGTCACGGCGCGTTCGTCGAACTCGTCGAGGACGGGGTGACCGGGCTGCTGCACCGCCCGGGCGAGCCCGGCTCGCTCGCGTCCTGCCTGCGCCGGATCACGGCCGAGCCGGACCGCAACCAGGAGATGGGCCATGCGGCCAGGCGCCGCTACGAGCGGCGCTTCAGCCCGGCCGTCGGGCTGGAGCGGCTGGTGGATGAATACCGCACCGCGATCGCGGGGCGGACGGAAGCGATGGGGGACGGAATCAATGGGGGGCAGTAGATGACACGATGCCGACTCTGCGGCTCGGCGGCGCTGGCGAGCGTCGTCGATCTCGGGGCGACGCCACCGTGCGAGAGCTTTCTCGCCGCGGACCGACTGGACGAGCCGGAACCGGCGTACCCGCTGCACCTGCGGGTCTGCACCGACTGCTGGCTGGCGCAGATCCCGCCGCTGATCACGCCGGAGGAGACGTTCAAGGAGTACGCGTACTTCTCCTCGTACTCGACCTCCTGGGTGGAGCACGCGCGTACGTTCGTCGCCGACGCCGTCCGGCGGGTGGGGCTCGGCCCGGACGCCTTCGTGGTCGAGGTCGCCAGCAATGACGGGTACCTGCTGAAGCACGTGGTGGACCGGGGGATGCGCTGCCTCGGCATCGAGCCGTCGGTGAACGTCGGCGCCGCGGCGCGCGAGGCGGGTGTGCCCACGCTCACGGAGTTTTTGGGCCCGGACACCGGCTCGGCCGTCCGCGAGGAGCACGGCCCGGCCGATCTGGTCGTGGCCAACAACGTGTACGCGCACATCCCCGACGTGATCGGGTTCACCCGGGGCCTGCGTGCCCTGGTCGCCGACGACGGCTGGGTCTCCATCGAGGTGCAGCACCTGCTGACCCTGATCGAGGAGAACCAGTACGACACGATCTACCACGAGCACTTCCAGTACTACACGGTGGCGTCCGCGATCCGGGCGCTGGCGAGCGGCGGACTCGCGCTCGTGGACGTCGAGTTGCTGCCCACGCACGGCGGCTCCGTCCGGCTGTGGGCCCGGCCCGCCGAGGTGGCGGGAGAGCCGAGCCGGCGAGTGGCCGACGTGCTGGCCCGGGAGAAGGCCGCCGGTCTGCGGGAGCTGTCCGGGTACACGGAGTTCTCGGCCCGGGTGGCCAAGGTGCGCCGGGACCTGCTCAAGTTCCTCATCGAGGCGGCCGAGCGCGGCGAGACGGTCGTCGGCTACGGCGCCCCGGGCAAGGGCAACACCCTGCTCAACCACTGCGGCATCCGGCCCGACCTGCTCCCGTACACGGTCGACCGCAACCCCTACAAGCACGGCAGGTTCACCCCGGGCACCCGCATCCCGATCCTGCCGCCGGAGCGGATAGCCGCCGACCGGCCGGACTACGTGCTCGTCCTGCCCTGGAACCTGCGGGCCGAGCTGGTCGAGCAGCTGTCCTTCGTCCACGACTGGGGCGGCCGGCTGGTCTTCCCCGTCCCGGAACTGAGCATCGTCGAGGCCGCGTCCCGAGAGGTCACAGCATGAAGGTCGTTCTGTTCTGCGGTGGTTACGGGATGCGGATGCGCAGCGGTGCCGCGGACGACGTGCCCAAGCCGATGGCGATGGTCGGCCCCAGGCCGCTGATCTGGCACGTCATGCGCTACTACGCGCACTACGGGCACAGGGAGTTCATCCTGTGCCTCGGATACGGGGCCCACCACATCAAGGACTTCTTCCTCAACTACGAGGAGACGACGTCCAACGACTTCGTGCTGAGAGGCGGGCGGACCGAGCTGCTGTCCACCGACATCGCGGACTGGACGATCACGTTCGCGCAGACCGGCATCGAGTCACCGATCGGGGAGCGGCTGCGCCGGGTGCGGCACCACCTGGAGGGCGACGAGATGTTCCTCGCCAACTACGCCGACGTGCTCACCGACGCCCCGCTGCCGGAGATGATCGACCGGTTCGCCCGGCGCGACGCCGGGGCGTCGATGATGGTGGTGCCGCCGCAGTCGTCCTTCCACTGCGTGGAACTGGGCGAGAACGGCCTGGTGGGGGGCATCACCGCGGTGAGCGAACTGCCGCTGTGGGAGAACGGCGGCTATTTCGTGCTGCGCCAGGAGGTCTTCGACCACATACCGGAGGGCGGGGACCTGGTCGCCGACGGCTGCGCCCAGCTGGCCAAGCGGGGCCGCCTGGTGGCGCACCGGCACCGCGGCTTCTGGAAGCCGACCGACACCGTGAAGGAGCGGGCCGCGCTCGACGAGGCCTACGCCCGGGGCGACCGTCCGTGGGCCGTGTGGGAACGGGACGGCGCCGGGGTGAGCGCGTGATCCGCCTGGGGTCCCGCCGCCTGGACCGGATCGTCGCGGTCGGGGCGCACTGCGACGACATCGCCATCGGCGCGGGCGGGACGCTGCTGACGCTGTGCCACGCGAGGCCTGGTCTGCGTGTCGACGCACTGGTGCTCTCCGGTGGCGGCACCGAGCGGGAGCGGGAGGAGCGGGCCGCGCTCGCCGCCTTCTGCCCGGGTGCCGACCTGCGGCCGACCGTGCTCAAGCTGCCGGACGGCCGGATGCCCGTGCACTGGGAGGAGGCCAAGGCCGCGGTCGAGGAGTTGCGCGCGCGGAGCGAGCCGGATCTGATCCTGGCCCCGCGCACCGACGACGCGCACCAGGACCACCGCGGACTGGCACGGCTGATACCCACCGCGTTCCGCGACCACCTGGTGCTCGGCTACGAGATCGTCAAGTGGGACGGCGATCTCGGCCGCCCGGCGGCGTACCAGCCGCTGTCGCCGGAGATCGCCGAGCAGAAGGCACGGCTGCTGCAGGAGCACTACCCCTCGCAGCGGCACCGGCCCTGGTACGACCGGGAGGCCTTCCTCGGCCTCGCCCGGATCCGCGGTGTCGAATGCCACGCGCGCTACGCCGAGGCGTTCGCCGTCACCAAACTCACGCTCGACCTGGGGGACTGAACCTTGCGCGTACTGCTCACCGGACACCAGGGCTATCTGGGCACCGTGATGGCCCCGGTCCTTGACGCGGCCGGACACGACGTCGTCGGCCTCGACGCCGGCCTGTTCGCCGGCTGCGTCCTCGGCCCGGCGCCCGCCGACCCGCCGGGTCACCGGGTGGATCTGCGCGATGTCACGGCCGGCCACCTGGCCGGGGTGGACGCCGTGATCCACCTGGCCGCGCTCTCCAACGACCCGCTGGGCTCCCTGGCGCCGGAGCTCACCTACGACATCAACCACCACGCGTCCGTACGCCTCGCCCGGCTGGCCCGCGACGCCGGGGTGCGGCGCTTCCTGTACGCGTCGACCTGCTCGGTGTACGGAGCCGCCGGCGGGGACGATCTGGTGGGCGAGGACGCCCCGCTGCGCCCGGTGACCCCGTACGCGGAGTCCAAGGTGCGGGTGGAGGACGACCTGCACGCGCTGGCCGACGGCGACTTCACCCCGGTGTTCATGCGCAACGCCACCGCTTTCGGCTACTCGCCCCGGCTGCGCGCCGACATCGTGCTGAACAACCTGGTGGGCCACGCGCTGCTGTCCGGCGAGGTGCTCGTGCTCTCGGACGGCACCCCCTGGCGCCCGCTGGTGCACGCCGCCGACATCGCACGGGCGTTCACGGCCGCGCTGACCGCGCCGCGCGAGGCCGTGCACGACCGGGCGTTCAACATCGGCAGCGAGACCAACAACGTCACGGTCGCCGAGATCGCCGGTCAGGTCGCCGAGGCGGTGTCCGGCGCGAAGGTGGTGATCACCGGGGAGACCGGTGCGGATCCGCGCTCGTACCGGGTGGACTTCTCCCGGTTCCGCGCCGCGGTTCCCGGATTCGACTGCGAGTGGACGGTGAAACAGGGCGCCCTGGAACTCGCCGACGCCTACCGGGAACACGGGCTGACCAGGGAGGACTTCGAGCGGCGCTTCACCCGCCTCGCGGTGCTGCGCGCGGCGTTTGACGCCGGTGCCGTGGACGGCACCCTGCGGTGGCGCCGGTGACCGGGCTCGGCGCTGAGATGCACGCGCTGGTGGAGCGGCTGTACCCGCTGTGCCGGAGCATCACCGGCGACGGTGTGCGCGCCACCCTGGACATCGTCGGCGAGTACATCCCGCTGCGGGTGCACGAGGTGCCGACCGGGACGCAGGTGCTCGACTGGACGGTGCCGCAGGAGTGGAACATCCGGGACGCGTACATCGCCGACGCCGCCGGGAACCGGGTCGTCGACTTCGCGGCGTCCAGCCTGCACGTGCTCGGCTACAGCGTGCCGGTGTCGGCGACGATGCCGCTGGACGAGCTGCGCCCACACCTGCACACCCTGCCGGACCACCCGGGCTGGGTGCCGTACCGCACCAGCTACTACCGGCGGGAATGGGGGTTCTGCCTGGCCCAGGAGACCCTGGACGCGATGCCGGACGGCGAGTACGAGGTGTGCGTCGACTCCACACTCGCCGACGGCCACCTCACCTACGCCGAGCACGTGGTCCCCGGGCAGGTCACCGACGAGGTGATCGTCTCCTGCCACGTCTGCCACCCGTCGCTGGCCAACGACAACCTGGCCGGCATCGCGGTGGCGACGTATCTGGCCCGGGCGCTGGCACGGCGGACGCCGTACTACACGTACCGGTTCCTGTTCGCGCCCGGCACCATCGGGGCGATCACCTGGCTGGCCCGCAACGCGGAACGGGTGGAGCTGATCAAGCACGGACTCGTGCTGGCGTGCGCCGGAGACCCGGGTCAGCTGACGTACAAGCAGAGCAGACGCGGCGACGCGGAGATCGACCGGGTGATGCGGCACGTACTGGCCCGCTCCGAACGCCCCCACCGGATAACGGAGTTCACTCCGTACGGCTACGACGAGCGGCAGTTCTGCTCACCCGGGTTCAACCTCGGCGTGGGCTCGCTCACCCGGACCCCGTACGCCGCCTATCCCGAGTACCACACCTCGGCGGACAACCCGGAGTTCGTCTCCCCGGAGGCGATGGCGGACACCCTCGACGTCTGCCGCGAGGCGTTCGCCGTGCTGGACCGCAACCGGCGCTACCTGAACCTCAGCCCTTACGGCGAACCGCAGCTGGGCCGGCGCGGGCTGTACGACGCGCTCGGCGGCCGCAGCGACACCAGGCAGGCCCAGATGGCCATGCTATGGGTGCTCAACCTCTCCGACGGCGAGCACGGTCTGCTGGACGTCGCCGAGCGGTCAGGGCTGCCGTTCGACACCGTCGCCGCCGCGGCCGCGGCCCTGCACGGCGCCGGGCTGATCAAGGCATGACGCCGATGACCACCGAGGAGGAACAGACGACGGCACCGGCCGGGTCCGCCAAGCGGGCCCTCGCCGGCCGGCTGTCCTGGGGGCTGGCCGACCAGGCGGCCTCCAGCATGTCCAACTTCGCGGTGGGCCTCTACGTGGCCCGCTCGCTGGGAGTGACCGCGTTCGGCGTGTTCAGCCTCGCCTGGGTGAGCTACGGCGTGGTGCTCAACGTCTCCCGCGGCCTGGCCACCGACCCGCTCGTGGTGCGCTTCAGCGGCGTGCCCACCGAGACCTGGCGCGCGGCGGTGACCCGGTCGTCGGGGACCGCGCTCGGCGTCGGTGCCGCCCTCGGCGCGGCGTGCCTGGCGACCGGGCTCGGTGCCGGCGGCCGCGCGGGTTCCGCCTTCGCCTGCCTCGGCGTCGTCCTGCCGGGGCTGTTGTTGCAGGACGCGTGGCGGTTCGCGTTCTTCGCCGCCGGCGCCGGACGGAAGGCGTTCGTCAACGACGTCGTGTGGGGCGTCGCGCTCGTCCCGGCCCTGGTGATGGCGGCCCGAGTGGGCAGCGTGTCCGCGTATCTGCTCGCCTGGGGCGGGTCCGCGGCGGTGGCCGCGGTGTACGGCTGCTTCCAGTCCGGCATCCGGCCCCGGCTGACCGGTGCGCGCGAGTGGCTGCGCGCGCACCGGGACCTCGGCTGCCGGTACCTGGTCGAGAACGTCGGCAACAGCGGTGCGAGCCAGCTGCGGGCATACGGGCTCGGCGCGATCGCCGGGGTCGGCGCGGTGGGCGTGATCCGGGGTGCCGAGCTGCTGCTCGGCCCGTTCCTGGCCGTGCTGATGGGTCTTTCGCTGGTCACCGTCGCGGAGGCGGCACGGGTGCTGCGGCGGGCCCCGCACCGCCTCGGCGCGTTCTGCCTGCTGCTGGGCGGCGGGCAGGCCGCCGCCGCGCTGCTCTGGGGCGGGGCGCTGCTGCTGGTCCCCGACCGGCTCGGCGTGTTCCTGCTCGGCGGCGTCTGGAGCGCCGCCTCGGGGCTCATCGTGCCGGTCACGCTCGGCGTCGCGGGCGCGGGACTCGGCACCGGCGCGGCGGCCGGACTGCGCGCGCTCGGCGCGGCCGCGCGCAGCCTGCGCAGCCAGCTGATCGCCTCCGCCTGCTACGTCACCGGCGGGCTCGGCGGTGCGGCCGTGGCCGGCCCGGCCGGCTCCGCCTGGGGCGTCGCCGCCGCCACCGTCACCGGCTCGGCCGTGTGGTGGCTGCAACTGCGGTCCGCCCGGCGTGAGCACCACCACAAGCCCCTTCGCGAAGTGAGGACGTCATGACCGCCCATCCCCGGCTGAGCATCGGCCTGCCCGTCTACAACGGCGAGGAGTACCTCGCCGAGTCGCTCGACGCCCTGCTCGGCCAGAGCTACGAGGACTTCGAGCTGGTCATCTCCGACAACGCCTCCACCGACGGCACCGAGGACATCTGCCGTGAGTACGCGGCGCGGGACTCGCGCATCCGGTACATCCGGCTGCCCCGGAACATCGGCGCCGCCCCCAACCACAACTACGTGTTCACCCGCTGCCACGGTGAGCTGTTCAAGTGGGCCTCGCACGACGACCTGTACGCCCGGGACCTGCTGCGGGCTTGCGTGGAGGCGCTGGACGAGCGGCCCGACGTGATCCTGGCGCACGCCGACCAGGCGGTGATCGACGGCGACGGCAAGGTGAAGGTCCCGTACGAGTACACGCTCGCCACCGCCTCGCCGAGCGCGCCCGAGCGTTTCCGCAGCATGCTGTTCGAGCCCGGCGGCGACGACTTCTACGGGGTGATGCGGGCCGACGTGCTGCGCCGGGTGAAGCCGCACGACAGCTACCACCACGCGGACCGCACCTTCGTCGCCGAGATCGGCCTGCACGGGCCCTTCCACCAGGTGCCGGAGCTGCTGTACTTCCGCCGCGACCACCCCACCCGCGCCGAGCGGGCGAACCCGTCCAAGCGCTCCCGGTGCGTCAACCTGGACCCGCGGCGGGCCGGTCCGCTGCACCCGACGCCACGGCTGCTCGCCGAGTACGTCTGGGGCTTCGTCGCGGCGATCCGGCGGGCGCCGCTGTCCGCGGCCGACCGGCGCGCCTGCTACCGCCACCTGGCCGCCTGGATGACCAGCCGGGCCCGGCCGGGCGCCGGCGAGCGGGTGGAGGACCGCGCCCCGGTCGACCCGGACCGGTTCGACGTCTGCGTCGACGCCCTCGTCGCCGGCCGTGAGGGGAGGCGGGCATGATCCCGGTGCGGGTGGGCGTGTTCGGCCTCCTCGGCTCCGGCAACCTCGGCAACGACGGATCGCTTCAGGCCCTGCTCGGCTACCTCCGCGCCGAGCATCCGGATGCGGTGGTGGACGCGCTGTGCGGCGGACCCGAGGCCGTCGCGTCCCGGTACGGGATCCCCGCGACGCGACTGCACTGGTACCGCGGGGAGTACCGGACCGCTTCACGTGCCGGCGCGATCGCGGCCAAGGGTCTGGGCAAACTCGTCGACGCCGTCCGCACCGCCGCCTGGGTGCGCCGGCACGACGTGGTGATCGTGCCGGGCATGGGCGTCCTGGAGGCCACGCTGCCGCTGCGGCCGTGGGGCTTTCCCTACTCGCTGTTCCTGCTCTGCGCGTCCGGCCGGCTGTTCGGCACCCGCGTCGCGCTGGTCGGCGTCGGCGCCGCCGCGATCGGCGCCCGGCCGACCCGGGCCCTGGTGCGCTGGTCGGCACGGCTGGCCGCCTACCGGTCGTACCGGGACGCCCTGTCCCGCGACGCGATGCGGGCGATGGGTGTGGACACCGCAGGCGACGAGGTCCACCCGGACCTCGCCTTCGCCCTGCCGGCGCCGCCGCCGGGCACGCCCCCGGACCCGTCGGCCCACCCGCGACCGGTCTGCGTCGGCGTCATGGACTTCCACGGCGGAGACGACGACCGCGGCCGGGCCGAGGAGATCCACCGGCGCTACCTCGACGGGACGACCCGGTTCGTCCGCGCGCTGGCCGAGGAGGGCAGACCGGTCCGGCTGCTCACCGGTGACGCGTGCGACGCGCCGGTGGTCGCGGCGATCCTCGACGCGGTGGACTCGCCGCTGGTCACCGCTGCCGAAGTGACCTCGCTGACCGACCTGATGAAGGAGACGGCGGCCGCCGACACCGTGGTGGCGACCAGGTACCACAACCTGGTGTGCGCGCTGAAGACCGGAACGCCGACACTCGCCCTCAGCTATGCGGCGAAGAGCGACGCGCTGATGGGCCGGATGGGCCTTGCCGCGTACTGCCACCCGGCTCGCGAGGTCGACGCCGACCGGCTGCTGGAGCAGTTCCGGGCGCTGGAGCGGCGATCGCCCCAGGTGCGGCAGACCCTCGCCGAGCGGAACCTGGTCGCCGCCCGGCAACTCGAGCGCCAGTTCACCGCGTTGACCGCGGCCCTGTTCCCGGGGACCGACCACACCACCGCCCGTCAGGAGGCTGCGTGAAAGCGACCGAAGTCCCGGCGATAGCCGGCGCGTACCTGTTCGAGCCGACGCCGTACACCGACGAACGCGGCTTCTTCTGCCGCACCTTCGACGCCGACGTGGTCCGCTCGGTGGGCCTCGACCCGGACGCCTTCGTCCAGGACAGCCTGTCCCGCTCGGTCCGGGGCGTGCTGCGCGGCCTGCACCTGCGCTCCGGCGCCGGCGAGGCCAAGCTGGTGCGGTGCTCGTACGGGCAGATCTTCGACGTCGTCGTGGACCTGCGGCCGGACTCGCCGACCTACCTGGGCCGGGCCTTCTTCGAGCTGTCCGGCGAGACGCAGGCGACCCTCTACATCCCGGCGGGATGCGCGCACGGCTTCCAGGCGCTGACCGAAACCGCCGACACCTCGTACCGGATCGACCGCCCGCACGATCCGGCCGAGGACGTGACCATCGCCTTCGACGACCCGGAACTCGCCGTTCCCTGGCCACTGCCGGTCACAGCGATGTCCGAACGGGACCGAAAGGCGCCAACCCTGGCCGAAATCCTGCGGCAGAAGGAGAGTTGAGGCCGCCGTGCACACCGAAGGCGCTGCAGAGACCGAAGAGCTCCTCCTGCCCCGGTCGCGTACGGCGAACGAGCGGCTGCACACCATGATCCCCGGCGGCGCGCACACCTACGCCAAGGGCGACGACCAGTACCCCGAGAACCTGGCCCCGGTCATCAGCCACGGCCGCGGTGCCCACGTGTGGGACATCGACGGCAACCGCTACGTCGAGTACGGCTCCGGCCTGCGGTCGGTCAGCCTGGGCCACGCCCACCCACGCGTGATCGAGGCGGCGCGCCGGGAACTCGACCGCGGCAGCAACTTCGTCCGCCCGTCCATCGTCGAGGTCGAGGCCGCGGAACGCTTCCTGGCCACGGTACCGACCGCCGAGATGGTGAAGTTCGCGAAGAACGGCTCCGACGCCACCACCGCCGCGGTGCGCCTGGCCCGCGCCGCCACCGGGCGCGCGCGGGTGGCCCTCTGCGCCGACCACCCCTTCTTCTCCGTCGACGACTGGTTCATCGGCACCACACCCATGTCGGCGGGCATTCCGGCGGCCACCACCGACCTCACCGTGGCGTTCCCCTACGGAGACCTGGCCGCCACAGAGGAACTGCTGGAGAGCTACCAGGACGAGATCGCCTGCCTCATCCTCGAACCCGCCACCCACACCGAGCCACCGCCCGGTTACCTCACGGGCCTGCGCGAACTGGCCGACCGGCACGGCTGCGTACTGGTCTTCGACGAGATGATCACCGGCTTCCGCTGGTCCGAGGCGGGCGCGCAGGGTCTGTACGGCGTCGTCCCCGACCTCTCCACGTTCGGCAAGGCGCTGGGCAACGGGTTCGCCGTCTCGGCGCTGGCCGGGCGCCGCGATCTGATGGAGCGGGGCGGGCTGCGGCACTCCGGCGACCGGGTGTTCCTGCTGTCCACCACGCACGGCGCGGAGACGCACTCACTGGCAGCCGCGATGGCCGTGCAGACCACCTACGTCGAGGAGGGTGTCACCGCGCGGCTGCACGCCCTCGGCGAGCGGCTGGCCGCCGGTGTCCGCGAGGCCGCGGCCGCCATGGGCGTCGGCGAGCACCTCGTCCTGCGGGGCCGGGCCAGCAACCTGGTCTTCGCCACCCTCGACGAGAACGGGCAACCGTCGCAGCGGTACCGCACCCTGTTCCTGCGCCGGCTCCTCGCGGGCGGAGTGCTCGCCCCGTCGTTCGTGGTGAGCGCCGCGCTCACCGACGCCGACATCGACCACACCGTCGACGTGGTGGCCCAGGCCTGTGCGGTGTACCGGAAGGCACTGGACGCCGCCGACCCCACCGGCTGGCTGGGCGGGCGCCCGGTGAAGCCGGTGTTCCGCCGCTTGGCGTGACGTGGCGTCAGCGCCGCTCGGGACGGCGACCGGCGTCGGCGGTACGGTCGACTGTTCGGTCAGCCACCTGGTCGACCAGCCACCCCGTCGCCGGTACCACCGCCAGCGCGGTGCACCAGCCGCCGAGGACGTCGGTCGGGTAGTGGGCGCCCAGGACGACCTGGGCCCAGCCCATGGCGGCGCCGGCGACCAGCCCCGCGGCGAGCACGAGTGCGGTGCCGGCCGCCCTGCCGAGGCCGAGCCGGCCGGTCGCGAGCAGCGCCACCGCGAGGGCGAGGGCGGTGAGGAAGGCGGTGTGCCCGCTCGGATAGGACAGGTTTCCGTCGCCGTGGATGGTGCGTCCGACCAGGGACTTGAGCAGCGTGGTCACCGCCACCGCCAGGCCGGCCCCGGCAACGGCGAACACCGCCGCCCGAGGACGCCGGAGCAGCAGGCACCCCGCCACGGCGGCCGCGACCAGCGTTGCCGCTCCTGCCGGCTCCCCCAGGAAATCCACGGCCAGAGCGACGTCCCACCAGGTCGCCCCCACCCCGTCCACGGCCGCCGAGATCCGCGCGTCCACCCTGCCGGGCCGGCTGTCGCCGGCATACAGGGCCGCGAGCACGACGACCACCGCCGCGGCGAGGGCCGCGACCAGAGCGAGCCCGACGCGCAGCCGGGGGGCCAGCACGGCGGACGCGGACCGGGCGGTCACACTCCCACCTCCTTGTCCGTTGTGCACGGCGGGGGACGTGAGTCGATCACGAGGTACCGCTTCCGGCCCTGGACCGTTGTGTGGAGCGGCGCGCCGTCAGGAGCGGCTGGACCAGTCGGCGGCGGGTCACGCCGCGGCGGCCGTTGATGAGGGCGATCAGGAGGTCGACCGCTTGCTCGCCCACCTCGTCCGGCCGGAGGCTGACCGTGGTGATGGGTGGGGTCGTCGTCGCGTAGTCCGGGTCCTCGCTGATGCAGGCGACCAGGAGATCCCGCGGCACCCGGAGGCCGCGGTAGCGGGCGGCGGCCAGGATGTCGTGGCCTGAGTCGGAGTACACGCCGATGACGGCGTCCGGTCGGGGGTCGCGGTCCAGCAGCCGGCCGACTGCCTCACGTTCAGCCGTGACGTGGTCGGGCAGCGTGGCGTACCCCTCGACGAGGACGGCCATGTCCCGCTCGGCGCACCGGGCGTGCCCGGGTTCGCGTGCCGCGGCGAGTACGCGCTGCCTGGTCGCGTCGGACAGGCGTCCGGTGCCGTCGAGTGCGTGGGACACCGTGGCCGTGGACACCCCGGCCCGTGCGGCCACCGCACCGAGCGTGGGACGCCGCCAGGCACGCGAGATCGTCATCCGTACCCCAACACCCTTGCGGCTTGCGGTTAAGACGTTAATCACACACCGTACCGGGCGACGGCGGCCGGTACGGCCGCCGGGTGAGGAGGCGGCGCAGCACAGGGGCGCGCCTCCGCGCCCTGGTCCCCGACATCACCGAACGCGACGTGTACGTCTGCGGGCCGCCCTCGATGACCGCGGCCGTGCTCGGCGCCCTGCGCGAGCTGACGGTTCCCCACCGGCAAGTGCACGCCGAGCGGTTCGGCCTGGCCTGACAGGCCCGGGCGTCCCCCTTCCTGCCGGGACATCAGTGCCGAGGTGTCAAGGCAGTCGACCACCCGGCGAATTCGCCAACTGCCCGCCGGCCGCGGGGTGCAGCGCGTCGGAGTAGAGGGCGAACAGGCGCAGGGCCGGAGTGCCGTCCGCGCGGGGGCCTCGCTCCAGTCGCTTCCAGCAGTCGGCGGCCAGACGGCGGGCGCGGACCCCGGGCCAGGGTTGTGGCAGGAGTTCCGGTGGCAGGAGGGGGTCGGGTCGCATCGCCGCGGCGAAATGGGCGGCGAGCTCGACCGCGTCGGTGAGCCGCCGGGCGTCCGACGGGCCCGGCCCCTCGGTGAGCCGGGTCAGGCAGCCTTCGGTGAAGGCGGCCAGGAGGTCGTACCGCCCGGCGATCTCGCTGAGTGGCCACAGTGCGGCGGCCAGGGCCCGCGGATCGGTGACGTCGCCGATGCGCAGGCCGGTGGTGGTGAAGCGGGTGAGGGTGTCGAGGACGCCGAGGTGCCGCGCTTGTGCGTCGACGAGCTCGGCGATGCGGTTCGCGCTGACGTACAGGCCGCTTTGGACGGGTGCGGCGCCGAGATGGAGGAGGTGCTCGCGCAGGGCGTCGCGGGCGGTACGGCGCGACTCGGGAACGGCGAAGGCGAACAGGTGCCATGTGCCGTCCCACGAGGCGAGTCCGGCGTCCTGCCGGTAGGCGTGGCGGACGTGGGCGGCGTCGGGTGCCAGGGATCCGGTCACGTCGGCCACGGCGTGCAGCGTGGCCTTGCGGCCGCGTCCTTCCTGCGTGAAGCGGCCTTCGGCGACCAGTCGTTTGACGCAGAGCCGGATCTGCTGGTCACTCATGCCGAGCAGGCCGGCGACGTCGTAGAGCTCGCCGGCGTCGACGGTGCCGTCCTCGCGGACCAGGGCGTGGACGACCAACCGGGTGGGGATCTCGGGCCGACCGGCCCCGTCGGCGGAGGCCGGGGTAGTGGTCATCACGCCCGCCGCTCGCTCACTGCGTCCGTGTCCGCGTCGGTGACGAGGCGGTGCATGGTGGTGACCGCCCCGAAACCCATGAGCCTGCGCAGGTAGGGGGTCCGCTCGGTGCGGTGGGCGGTGAAACCGTGCCGCTCGTACAGCGCCCTGGCTCGGGGGTTGGTGTCGATGACGTCCAGACGGACGCGCCGGCAGCCGTGGTCGGCGGCGACGGCGATGATCTCCCGCAACAGGAGGCTGCCGATGCCTCGGCTCCGGTGCGCCGGGTCGACGGCGATGCCGTCCATGACCAGTTCCCCCTCCGCGGGTGTGCGTTCGAACAGGGCGAGGAGCGCGAGCCGGGGAAGGCCGCGGAAGAAGCCGTAGGCGGACAGGACGTCCCTGACGCCGCCGCCGGTCAGCGCCCGGCCCTGGAGCCGGTAGCCGGCGACGCCGACCACCCGGCCCGCGGCGAGCGCGACGGCACCCCGGTCGTGATGGAGGTGGGCCGCGATGAACGCCCGCCCCGTGCCGGGCGGGCTGAGCGCCGGGGCGAGTTTGCGACCGAACGCCTCCCAGTACAGGGCCGCCACCCGTTCCTCGCTGCCCTCGGGCACACCCCTGTGCACCACGGGGCGGTTCTCCGCTCCTTGAGTCCAGCCGGTCCTTGCCACCACGCCACTCCTCGTCCAGCGACAAACCACCTTGCGCTATCAATACTAATACGTTCACTATGGATACGACCGTTTCTTGAATGATAGTTTTAGGGGGGCTGCGGTGTTCCGCTCACGGGGTGCGCCGATGCGGCGCCGGCGGCGATGGGCCGTATGGACGGTGGTGGGACTGCTGCTGGCCACCGGCGGACTCGCCGGGGTGGCGGCGTGGCAGAACACCTACGCCCTGCGCGAGGAGAAGGTGTCGCTGCGGCACGACGGAAAGCTGTTCGAAGGGGTGCTGGCCCGGCCGACTGGCGGCGAGGGGCCGTTCGGCCTGGTGGTGTTCGTCCACGGCGACGGGCCGATCGACGCGACGCACGAGACGTTCTACCGACCGCTGTGGGAGTCCTTCGCCCGCGCCGGGTACGCCTCGTTGTCGTTCAGCAAGCCCGGGATCGGGGGGTCACAGGGCAATTGGCTGGACCAGAGCATGGGCGACCGGGCTGACGAGACGCTGGCCGCCGTGGCCTGGGCACGCGACCGCCCCGACATCGACGGCCGCCGCATCGGCCTGTGGGGAGCGAGCCAGGCCGGCTGGGTCCTGCCCAAGGCCGCAGCCCGGGACCGGCGGTTGCAGTTCGTCATCGCCGTCTCCCCGGCCGTCAACTGGCTTCGGCAGGGCCGGTACAACCTCCTCGCCGAACTGGAGCGGGACGGTGCGACCCCCCGGGAGAAGGACGCGGCGCTGCGCCGGCGGGAGACCACCCTGCGCCTGCTGAAGCGGGGGGCCTCCTTTGACGAGTACCGGGCCGCGGTCGCCGACGTGGGCAGCATGACAGCGGACCGATGGAGGTTCATCGCCAGGAACTACCGCTCGGACGCGACCGCCGACCTGCGCACCGTGCGCGGCACGCCGCTCCTTCTGGTGCTGGCCGGTCATGACGTCAACGTGGACGTCACAGAGACCGAAGCCGTCTACCGCAAGGTCCTTCCCGCGGCGTCCCTGAGCGTCGCGCACTACCCCGACGCCACCCACTCAGACGTAGAACAACGCCCCGCCCAGCAGCAGGGCGAGCATCATGAGCAGGAGGACGATCAGCGCGACGGTGGTGGTCATGGGGTCCCTCGGTCGGTCCGGTGCAGGTGACCGATCATGGAAGGCAGACGCGTGTTTCGGCACGCGCACACTGTTGCGACTTCACGCAACGGCGCAAATGGGGTCGACGGAGGAGAGCGGATGCCGCAGGGGGAGCTGGTTCCGAGGGGACCGCGCACGATGGTCTTCCAGAAGGACGTCGACAGAGCCAAGGTCGGACCGGAGCGTTATGAACTGGCCCTTGCGCTGCGCGATCTGGCTCAACGCCTCGGAGTGTCCCTGAGTCGCTACGCGGTGCGCGTCTCGTGGGACCGATCCACCCTCTCCCGGTTCTTCAGCGGAGCGTTGGTACCTCCCGCCGAATTCGTCGAACAACTCCTGGAGAATGGCGACCGGGAGACCGGTACCGAGTTGACGCCGGCCGCCAAGGACGTGGTGCGCAAACTGCACCGGACCGCCCTGCGTGCCACGAGTCCGGCAAGTGGCGCCCTGCAGGACCTGCGGGACCAGCTGGCAGAGGCCGACCGTGACAACCGCCATTTCCAGCAGGAGGCCCGACTCCTGCGGGAGGTGATCCGCCGCGCGCAGGAGCAGCTCGACGAGCAGCAGTTGCAGCTGCGGCAGTTGGAGAACGCGGGGGCCGCCGAGCGCCTGGCTCACCGCGTCGAACTCGAGCAATGGTCCGACACCTTCGAGGCCATGCTCACCGAGCGGGATGCCCTGCGGGAGTCACTCGCTCGGTACAAGGCGGAACTGGAGCAGGCACAGCGCCGCGCCCACGAAGCCGAGCTGCGGTGCGCCGCGCTGGAACGGCAACTGGAGACCGCCGAGAGCGAAGCCGAGGAGAACGAGGCTCGGGGCGAGGCCGCAAGCGCCCTGCCCCCCGAGTCCCTCCGCGCGGCGACTGCGACCGGACAGTCCACGGCCCGTGACGGTGTCAGCTTTCATCTCGGCTTCGATGCGGCGCTGGGCGCCCGGCTTTGGCGGGCTCTTGAAGAGCAGGCACCCATGCCGCTGTCCGAGGAGAAGCTGCGTGAAATGGTCCCGCGACCCGGGATCTTCCAGCTGATCCGCAAGGTGCCGTACCTGTCACCGGAACTCGTCTACGTGGGCAAGTCCGAGCGGGCCCTGCCGGACCGGCTCGACACCCTCCGCCGGAAGATCCTGGGCCGAAGAGGGATTCTCCCGGAGGAGATGTACTTCACCTCCATGTACATCGAGGACGACATGTCGGCGGTCGCCCCCGAGCGGCTCGTCATCAGGTACCTGAAGGAGGAGCGCGGCGCCCGGCTCCCCTGGAATTCCAACGGGTTCGGCAACAAGGACGCGGGCCGGCAACGGGACCACTCGGAACTCAGCCCCCGGCATTTCAACATGGTCCACCCGATCGACCTGGACTGGGTCCTCCACGACGACGGAACGCGTCGAACATGGCCTCCGAAGGACTTCGCCGATTTCATCAAGGCCGGGCTCCCCTACCGTTTCAGGCACCAGCTGGGACCCGACTACCTGGAAGCCGCTCCGCTGGTAGTCCCGGAGGGTCCGTTGTCCGCGGACGCGGCGTTCCGCCTCCTCGCTCGGAGCCTCGGCGATACGTGGCAGATCAGCGCGCTCAAGGGGCACGTACTGCTGTACCAGGAGCACACCCGATACCCCAATGCCGTCCGCTACTACCGCGGCAGAAGCGTGCAGAACGCCTGAAGTCATGGAGCAGCTGTGCTCGGCAATGGCTCGGTACTCGTCGGATCTGCACCCGCCGCGCTCTCAAGCCGCGCTTCAGCCAGATGTCCAAGGTCCGTGAGCAAGTCGTCCACCACCGTCTCCTCCTCGACCCGGACACCGCACTCGGCGAGAGTGACGGCCAGGGCAGGGTCCCAGGGAGTCGCGGCGGGCGGACCCGTCAGGTCCGGGGCTTCGGCCACCGCGGTCACTGCCGCTCGGTAATCGGCCTCCGTGTAGCGCCACGGCCGCCAGGGGACGCTTCGCGCCAGTGCCGCGGCGATGCGCACACCGCCCCAGTCGAAATCGCCGTGGTGGAGGAGGCGGACTCCCCGCGTGGACAGGTCGCGCAGCAAGATGAGCGCGGCGGCCGACGGTTGCCCCTGGAGGCACACCATCGGCGGGCACGCCGGGCCGAGAGCGTCGGCGGCGGCGGACAGCACGGCCGGGTTCTCGCAGATGTGAACGGTTCCCGCCGCCACAACGGAGGCAACCGGTGCGCGACGGCTGAGGGAGCGGAGCGTCAGCGTCACGGCCGACAGTCCGCCCCTTCAACCCGGTCACTCCGGCCTTCGCCCACACCCTGCTCGACGCGACCGGCGTCCGCCTCGACCGACTCCCGCTCACTCGCGACCGAGTATGGCTGGGGCTGCGAGACGCGGGCCTGACGGATCGGTAGGTGAACGACTCGTGGTGGAACGCTCCCCGTCAGCCGGCCCGAAGACCGACCGCCAGCGTCAGTTCAAGGACCCGGTGTGGCGATGCGAGATCCGGAAACAGCTCCCGCAGCTGTGACATCCGGTACCGGACTGTCTGAGGATGGACGAACAACGCCGCCGCCACCTCGTCCCGCCTGCCCTGGTGCAGCAGCCACGCCCGCAACGTCTCCTCCAGCCGCTGTGCGGTCGCGGCAGGCAAGGGGCGCAACGGTGCGAGGGCTCGGGCACGCAGGTCTGCGAACGCGTCCGCGTCGGCGCTCAGCACCAGCTCGGGCAGGTGATCCTCGGTGTCGCGAATATCGCAGGAGAGGGAGCGCGCGCGTACGGCTCGTGCGTACGACGCGGACGCACGAGTCCATGGCCGGGCCGGGCCGACCACGGCGGTGCGGTCGGTCAGCTGCCGCAAGAGATGTGATCGGTCGGCATCGGGGACGAGCAGCACACCGGTGGTGTCCGGCAGATCGTCGAGGACGAGGGTGCTCGGGTCGAGCGCGCGGTAGGCGGGCCGGGCCTGGGCGGCGGGCAGCAGGACCGCGGTCAGCGAAACCGGAGGCTGCCACCCGGCCCGTTGAGCGGAGGCCAGCAGCACGTCCGGGCTCGCGCCGGCGAGGAGGTCGCGGGCCAGGTGTTCCAGGTGGCGCTCGTGGGCCCTGCCCCGGGCGGCCAGTTCGTCGGCGTGGCCCGCGGCGCTCGCGGCGGAGAGCTCGTCGATGTAGGCGAAGGTCAGCTCGGCGAACTTGGCGACCTCGGCGGCGGGCAGACCCGCGGGTACGGCACCCGCTGCCAGGCATCGCCAGGCCACGCGGGCGCCGACGCGGTAGGCGCTGAGCAGGGCGTCCATCGAGCGGCCGTCGCGCACCTCGCCGCGGCCCAGCTCGTAGGCCGCGTCACTGCCGTCGCCGCCGGTAGCGTTCCCGCTCGCGAGGTCCAGGTAGTGGCCCAGGGCGGTTCGGACGGCTCGGCGGATGGTGGCGCCCATGTGGCCCGAGAGGGCGCCTGCGTAGGGAGGGACCTCGTCGATGATCGCCTGGACGACCTCGTCGGCGGTGGTCTTCAGCGCGGCCCGAAGTGCGGTGACCGTCGTCTCGTCCAGCGCCAGTTCGCTGGCCCTCCGGATTGCATGGCTCACGATTTTGTTCCCTGCGAACAATTCTGTCGACCAAATTCACGTCCTTCGGTCAGGACTTTACGCCTTGCGGCGCACCAAGCTGGAGTCATGACGAGTACAGCCCTCCGCAGCAGGGCGTGGAAACTGCTGGAGATGGTCACGACGCCGTTGCTGCCGTCGGACTACCTCGACCTGGTCAGTCCGCTGCGTGCGGGCGCCGACCTGCGTGGGCGCATCGAGGCCGTGCACCCCGAGACGGGTGACGCGGCGACCATCGTGATCAGGCCGGGACGGGGCTGGCGCGGCCACACGGCCGGTCAGTACGTGCGGATCGGGGTCGACGTCGACGGGGTGCGCCTGTGGCGTGCCTACTCCCTCACCTCGCCGACGAACCGCCAGGACGGCCGCGTCACGATCACCGTGAAGGCGATCCCGGACGGCAAGGTCAGCAACCACCTGGTCCGCAGAGTGAAGCCGGGCACGCTGATCCAGCTCGACCAGGCGACCGGAGACTTCGTGCTGCCGCAGGCCAAGCCCGCCAAGGTGCTCTACCTGACGGCCGGCAGCGGCATCACGCCTGTGATGGGCATGCTGCGCGACACCGAGTTCGACGACGCCGTCATGGTCCACTGCGCGCCACAGCCACACGACGTGATCTTCCGCGACGAACTGCACGCCCTGGTGGCGGCCAGGAAGCTTCGGCTCACCGAGGTGCACACCGACACGGACGGCATGCTCGACATCGCCCGTCTCGACGAACTCGTGCCCGACTGGGCCGAGCGCGAGACCTGGGCCTGCGGGCCCGCGGGCCTGCTCGACGCCGCCGAAGAGCACTGGAGCGAGCACGGCGTCCAAGAGCGCCTGCACACCGAACGCTTCCGCCCCGGCGTCGTCGCGACCGGCGACGGCGGCGAGGTCACCTTCACCGCCACCGGCAAGACCGTCGACGCGGACGGCGCCACGCCGTTGCTGGACGTCGGCGAGGAGGCCGGCGTGCTCATGCCCTCCGGGTGCCGCATGGGCATCTGCTTCGGCTGCGTCACGCCGCTCAAGGCGGGCGCCGTCCGCGACCTGCGGACCGGCGAGATCACCGAAGCCGAGCCGGGCGTCCTCATCCAGACCTGCGTGTCCGCCGCGGCGGGCCCCTGTGACATCGAACGGTAGGAACACCTTGACCGCCATCGACCCCACCGCCCACCTGACCGCGGAGCAGATCGAGGAGCTCGGCCGCGAGCTGGACGCGATCCGCGACGAGGTGATCGCCGGCCGCGGCGAGAAGGACGCCGCCTACATCCGCAAGGTCATCTCGGCGCAGCGCAAGCTCGAGCTGGTCAGCCGGGGCGTGCTGCTGTTCTCGTTCTTCCCGCCCGCGTGGATCATCGGCACCGCCGGTCTGTCCGTGGCGAAGATCATGGACAACATGGAGATCGGCCACAACATCCTGCACGGCCAGTGGGACTGGATGCGGGACCCGAAGATCCACTCCACCACCTGGGAGTGGGACCACGTCTCGCCGGCCGACCAGTGGAAGCACTCGCACAACGAGCTGCACCACGCGTACACCAACGTGATCGGCAAGGACAACGACCTCGGCTACGGCATCATGCGCGTCGACGAGGACCAGAAGTGGCACCCGTTCCACCTCGGCCAGCCGCTGTGGAACTTCATCAACGCCTGCTTCTTCGAGTACGGCATCGCCGCGTACGACCTGGAACTCGGCAAGAACCTGAACAAGCGCCGCCGCAAGAACCCGGAGTTCCGCGCGCGGGCCAAGGCCGTGGGCCGCAAGATCCGCAAGCAGGTGCTCAAGGACTACGTGATCCACCCGCTGCTGTCGGGCCCGTCGTTCCTCACCACGCTCGCCGCCACGTTCACCGCGAACCTGGTCCGCAACCTCTGGTCCCACTCGGTGATCATGTGCGGGCACTTCCCCGAGGGCGTCCAGGTCTTCGAGCGCCGGTCGATCAAGGGCGAGACGCGCGGCCAGTGGTACCTGCGCCAGATGATGGGCTCGGCGAACATCAGCGGCAGCAGGGCCATGCACTTCATGACCGGCAACCTGTCGCACCAGATCGAGCACCACCTGTTCCCGGACCTGCCGAGCAACCGGTACGCCGAGGTCGCGGTGAAGGTGCGCGCACTGTTCGAGAAGTACGAGCTGGAGTACGTCACCGGTCCCCTGCCCAAGCAGGTGTTCTCCGCGTGGCGCAAGGTCTTCCGGCTCTCGCTGCCGAACAAGAAGCCCAAGGTCAAAACCCCGGACCGCGAGCAGGAGCTCGTCGCCGCCTGATGCGGCGGGCGTGGGGCGGTCGTGGCGGCTGACACATCCCACGATCACGTCGATTCGACAGCCACCATCAGCAACGCCGGGTCGGACAGCCTTCGCGAGCCAAGAGAGTGCTCCACACCGTGCGCTCGGGGAAACCGGTCGAGTCCACCCGGCCGCACCCGAGGCACCTGTGAAAGTCGCCGGTCAGAGGCCCTTCGCGGCAGGCTCGAGAATCGCCACGCACTCCACGTGATGCGTCATCGGAAACAGATCGAACGCCCGAAGCGTCCGCACCCGGTACCCCCCGTCCCGGAAGTACCCCAGGTCCCGAGCCAACGCCGCCGGATCGCAAGCCACGTACGCGATCCGCCGCGCCCCCAGCGAAGCCAGATGCTCCACCGTCTTCCGGCCCGCGCCCGCCCGCGGCGGGTCGAGGACGATCAGGTCGACCTCCGTGATGCCCGTGCGCGGCAGCACGCTCTCGACCTTGCCCTGTTCGATGCGCACCCGGTCGAAGTCGGCGAGGTTGTGCCGCGCGTCCTCCACCGCCCGCTTGCCGGACTCGATGCCGAGGACCGCGCCCTGCTCGCCGACCCGGTCGGCGAGGGCTCCGGCGAACAGGCCGACGCCGCAGTAGAGGTCGAGGGCCGTGTCCCCCTTGCGCGGGAGCAGGCCCTGCATGACGGCGGTCACCAGGGTGTCCGCGGCCTTCGGGTGGACCTGCCAGAAGCCGCCGTTGCCGACCCGGTGGGTCCGGCCGTCCGCGCGCTCGCGGACGAAGGGGCGGCCGTGGACGCGGTGGACGCCGCCGGAGCGCTCGTCGACGCGGAGGACCGACACCGGGCGGTCCAGTTCGACCAGCGGGAGGCGGGCGCCCGGCTTCGGCGTGAGCACCACCTGGCGGTCCTGTGAGCCCGTCGCCGCGATCGCCTCGACGGAGTCCATGCCGGTCCAGTCACGCTTTTCGATGCCCAGCTCGCTGACGCCCTCCGCGGCGATCATGCAGTGGTCGATCGGCTCGACCTCGTGCGAGCGGTGCCGGCGCAGACCGGCGCGGCCGTCGGCGGTGACGGCGTACTGGACGCGGGTACGCCAGGCCGGCACCTGACCCGCGGGCACCTTGTCGCCCTCGGCGGGCACCACCGTGCCGTCCCAGCCGGCCTCCTCCGGGGTGAGCCCGGCGAGGTGCTGGAGCTGCTCGGCGATGACGTCGGCCTTCAGGCGGCGCTGCGCGCCCGGCTTGGCGTGCTGCCAGTCGCAGCCGCCGCAGCGGCCGGGGCCGGCGAACGGGCAGGGTACGTCGATGCGGTCCTTGGAGGCGTCGAGCACCTCCACCGCGTCCGCGCGCAGGAAACGCGCGCCCTGCTCGCCCTCGGTCACCCGCGCCACGACCCGCTCACCGGGCAGTGCGTGCCGTACGAACAGCACCTGGCCCTCGGACGTGCGGGCGATGCAGTGACCGCCGTGGGCGACGGGGCCGACTTCGACCTCGTACTCCTCCCCCACCAGCGACTTCCTCGGTTCTGCCTGCATGGCGGGGTGACTCCAAAACGCGTGAGGGGCGTGGGCCGAACGGAAACGGCCGGACAACAGCCCACCAGTCTACGTGGCTGCCGCCCGGCCGTTTCACACGAGCCGTCGCCTCACGACTTGTGCTCGGAGGACTCCTTCGGCCGGACCTGCGCCGGCCCCCGCCGCACCGAACCCGGCGCGTTCCACTCCTGCTGCCTGCGGGCCCGCCGCTTGGCCGCCTCGGAGGACTGGAGCTGGTACGGCACCGACGTCACCATGATCCCCGGCGTGAACAGCAGGCGGCCCTTCAGGCGCAGCGCGCTCTGGTTGTGCAGCAGGTGCTCGTACCAGTGGCCGACGACGTACTCGGGGATGATCACCGAGACCGCGTCCCGCGGCGACTCCCTGCGCAGGCTCTTGACGTACTCGATGACCGGCCGCGTGATCTCGCGGTAGGGCGAGTCCAGGACCTTCAGCGGCACGTCGATGCCGCGCCGCTCCCACTCCTCGCGCAGTGCCTTGGTCTCCGCCGGGTCGACGTTGACGCTCAGCGCCTCCAGGCTGTCCGAGCGCATCAGCTTGGCGTAGGCCAGGGCGCGCAGCGTCGGACGGTGGATCTTGGAGATCAGGACGACGGAGTGGATGCGGGAGGGCCGTACGCTGTCGTCGCTCGGGCCCTCGGGGGCGGCGATCTCCTCGGCGACCCGGTCGTAGTGCTTACGGATGGCCGTCATCGTCGCGTAGAAGATCACCATGCCGAGCAGGGCGACCCAGGCGCCGTGCGTGAACTTCGTGCCGAGGACGACGACGAGTACGAGGCCTGTGAAGAAGGCGCCGAAGGCGTTGATGGCCCGCGAGCGGACCATGTGCCGGCGTTTGGCCTGGTCCGTCTCGGTGGCCAGGTGGCGGTTCCAGTGCCGGACCATGCCGGTCTGGCTCAGCGTGAAGGACACGAACACGCCGACGATGTAGAGCTGGATCAGGCGGGTGGAGTCGGCGCCGTAGATCCACACCAGCAGTCCGGCGGCGCCCGCGAGGAGCACGATGCCGTTGGAGAAGGCCAGGCGGTCGCCGCGGGTGTGCAGCTGGCGCGGCAGGTAGCGGTCCTGGGCGAGGATCGAGCCCAGCAGCGGGAAGCCGTTGTAGGCGGTGTTCGCGGCGAGGAACAGCACCAGCGCGGTGGCCGCGGCCAGGACGATGAACAGGAAGCTGCCCTTGCCGAAGACGGCCTCGGCGACCTGGGAGATCACCGGGTTCTGGACGTAGTCCGGGCCGAGCGGGACGCCGTTGTGGACGAGGTCCTCGGCCGGGTTCTCGGCCATGCGGACGTCGCTCGCCATGGCGAGGCCGATGATGCCGCAGAACATGGTGACGGCCAGCAGGCCCATCATCGCGAGGGTGGTCGCGGCGTTCTTCGACTTGGGCTTGCGGAAGGCCGGCACGCCGTTGGAGATCGCCTCGACGCCGGTGAGGGCGGCGCAGCCGGAGGAGAAGGCGCGCAGGAGGAGGAAGACCAGGGCGAAGCCGGCCAGCCCCTGGTGCTCGGGCTTGATGACGTAGTCCGCGGTGGGTGCCCGCATGGTGTCGTCCAGCACCAGTCCGCGGAAGGCGCCCCAGGCGATCATGGTGAAGACGCCCGCGACGAAGATGTACGTCGGAATCGCGAACAGCGAGCCCGACTCCTTCACCCCGCGCAGGTTCATCAGCGTCAGCAGCACGATGACGCCGATCGCGCAGAGGACCTTGTTCTCGACCACGAACGGGATCGCCGAGCCCAGGTTCTCGATGCCGGAGGAGATCGACACCGCGACGGTGAGGACGTAGTCGACGAGCAGCGCGCTGGCGACCGTGAGTCCCGCCTTGGGGCCGAGGTTGGTGTTCGCCACCTCGTAGTCGCCGCCGCCGCTGGGGTAGGCGTGCACGTTCTGCCGGTACGACGCCACCACGGTGAACATCAGCACGACGACCGCGACGGCGATCCACGGGCTGAAGTGGTACGCCGTCACTCCCGCGATCGACAGGACCAGCAGGACCTCGCCGGGCGCGTACGCGACGGAGGACAGCGGGTCGGAGGCGAAGACGGGGAGTGCGATGCGCTTCGGCAGGAGCGTTTCCCCCAGCCGGTCGCTGCGCAGTGCGCGCCCGATCAGGATCCGTTTGGGCACGTCGGTCAGTTTGGACACAACAGAGGATCGTAAGCGTTCGATTGCGGGCTCGCCCACTCGCCCACCCCTCATCGCTGTTCCGTCTGCTCTCCGAGTGAATTCAGGGGCGGCTGCGGCAGCGGATTCCGCAGGTCACACGCTTCACATGCCTATATGACTAAGCTCCCCCGACTCCTGCCCGCCGCCATCCTCGGAGGCCCCATGCACCCGACCGCAGAACTGATCGGCGCAGCGGCCACACTGGTCGTCCTCGGAATTCTCACAGTGGCGAGCGTGCGGAGCATCAGCCGCCGCAAAGGAGTGCCGCCGGGCGCGCGATAGGGGCCAGGCGCTTCAGCCGCGCTGCCCGCTTCTGACCCTGGCCGGCCCCAGTTCCGCCACCCGGGCGCGCAGTTCCTCCCGCCCGATGGCCGCCGCCCGGGTCGACGGGATGGTGCAGGCGTACGCGCCGGAGACCGTGCCGTGCAGGGCGCAGCGGTGGGGTGGCTCGGCGTTCAGCCAGGCGTGCAGGAAGGCGGCGGCGAAGGCGTCGCCCGCGCCGTTGGAGTCGATGACGGGGGCCGGGGGCGGGGCGGCGGGTACGTGGGTCAGATCGCCGTCGGCGAGCAGATACGCCCCGTCCGCCCCGGCGGTGGCGACGACCAACCGGGCCCGGCCCCGCTCGGCGATCCGCCGCATGGTGCGCTCCGGGTCGGCCAGTGCCGCGGTGGACAGGAACACCAGGTCGGCTTGGTGGGCGAAGGGCTCGTGGTAGGGGTTGGACCCGTCCCAGTCGTGCAGGTCGGTCGAGATCGTGATGCCGGTCTCGCGCAGGACGGGCAGCGCGTGGGCGCACGGCTGGGTGATGACCACGTGGGCGTGCCGGCTGGCGGCCGCCAGTTGTCGCACCGTGGCCTCGGGCAGCCGGTCCGGGTCAGCCGCGCGCGTGGCGTCGTACAGGGACACGCGGCTGCCGTCGGGGCCGACGAGGTTGACCGCGCGCTTGGTGCCGAGCGGCTGCGGGACGGCGGTGAGGGCGATGCCGTGGTCCCGGTGCAGGGCGCGGACCAGCTCACCCTCGGGGTCGTCGCCCAGCATGTCGAGGTGGTGCGTGCGCAGCCCCAGTTCGCTCGCCTGGAGAGCGAAGAAGTCGCCGCTCTGGCCGGCCCGCGTCACGATCCCCTGCCGGATCATGTGGCTGTCCGCGAGCGGCACGGGCAGCTCGGGCACGTGCACGATCGTGTCCACACCCGCGCCGCCCAGGACCAGGACGTCGATCTCGGAGCTCATGGCGATTTCTTCCTCCCCCGTGGCCGCCCCCGCACAAGCCCTGCCCACGCGCCGGCGCAGCCACACCCCCTGGCAGGGCCCCCGGCGCCCCCTGCGGCTTTGCCGATACGTTGGACTCGGGCAGGTGGACGCGGGCACCGGCCCCGAGGGACGTCGTGGCGTCGTTCCACCGGCATGATGTTGCATGGCGGTTGGCACTCAGGCCGCGGCGTGAGGCCCGGCGAGCCGAAAGAGAGACATGATCACGACAGTCATGAAGGTCAGAGGGCCTGCAGGAAGCGCGGTGTGACGCGATGCATATTGTCATCATGGGTTGCGGAAGGGTGGGGTCCGCACTGGCCCAGAACCTGGAGCAACAGGGCCACACGGTCGCCGTGGTCGACCAGGACCCCACCGCCTTCCGCCGCCTGGGGTCCTCCTTCGGCGGCCGCCGGGTGACCGGGGTCGGCTTCGACCAGGACACCCTGCGCGAGGCCGGTATCGAAGAGGCCGGCGCTTTCGCCGCGGTCTCCAGCGGCGACAACTCCAACATCATCGCCGCGCGTGTCGCCCGCGAGATGTTCGGCATCGAGAACGTCGCCGCCCGCATCTACGATCCCCGCCGCGCCGAGGTCTACCAGCGCCTGGGCATCCCCACCGTCGCGACCGTCCGCTGGACGGCCGACCAGATGCTGCGCCGGCTGCTCCCCTCCGGAGCCGAGCCGCTGTGGCGCGACCCCACGGGCGGCGTGCAGCTCGCCGAGGTGCACGCCTCTCCCGCCTGGGTCGGCCACAAGATCAGCCGGCTGCAGGAGGAGACCGGCGTGCGCGTGGCGTTCCTGACCCGGCTCGGTGAGGCGGTCCTGCCCACCTCGCAGACGGTGCTGCAGGAGGGCGACCTGGTGCACGTGATGATGCGCACCGACGAGGTCGACACGGTCGAGGCGGCGTTCGCCAAGGGTCCCGAAGAGGAGGGCGGTCACTGATGAGGGTCGCCATTGCCGGAGCCGGCGCGGTCGGCCGCTCGATCGCGGGCGAGCTGCTGGAGAACGGCCACGAGGTCCTGCTGATCGACAAGGCACCGACCGCCATCTCGGTCGAGCGCGTCCCGCAGGCCGAGTGGCTGCTCGCCGACGCCTGCGAGATCACGTCCCTCGACGAGGCGGCGCTGCAGCGCTGCAACGTCGTCATCGCCGCGACCGGTGACGACAAGGTGAACCTGGTCGTCTCGCTCCTGGCGAAGACGGAGTACGGCGTTCCACGGGTGGTCGCCCGGGTGAACAACCCGAAGAACGAGTGGCTGTTCAACGAGTCGTGGGGCGTGGACGTCGCCGTCTCCACGCCGCGTCTGATGTCGGCCCTGGTGGAGGAGGCGGTGAGCGTGGGCGACCTGGTCCGTCTGCTCCGCTTCAGCCACGGCGACGCCAACCTGGTCGAGCTGACCCTGCCGGAGGAGTCCGCGCTGGCCGGCACGCAGGTCGGCGATGTCGAGTGGCCCGAGGACACGTCCCTGGTCACCATCATCCGCGGCACCCGCGTTCTGGCCCCCTCCCGTGAGGACTCCCTGGAGGCGGGCGACGAACTCCTCTTCGTGGCCGCGCAGGCACGTGAGGAGCAGCTGGAGGACCTGCTGTCCGTACGGCGGGACAGCGCGGGGGGCTGAGCGGGGCCCTGCTGGGGGGCACGCGAAAGGGGCGTCCTGAGATCTCAGGACGCCCCTCCTTCTTCTTCACCTCTGGGCCGACCGCTTCGGGTGGCGGGTGGGCAAAGGTCCCGGAGGCCTGGCGGAGCCCCCGGCGAGCCCAGCGCGAACGCCGGGCACTATTCGGCCGACCGGGCAGCCGCCTCCCTCTCCTCCGCGGCCCTCTCCTCCGCCTCCATCTCCGCGAACACGTCGATCGGCGCGGGCGCCTTCGCCAGGAACACCCAGGTCAGGTACACGGCGAGCAGGAACGGCGGGATCTTCAGGACGACCAGGACCCAGCCCAGCTGCGTGGTGTCGGCCCACCAGTACAGCGGGAAGAGGATCGCGCACTTGGCGAGCAGGATCGCGCCCCAGGCGTAACTGGCTTTCGCGTACGCCTTCTTGCGACCGGGGTTCCGCGTCCGCCAGGAGAGGTTCTCCTTGAAGACCGGACCGAGGATCAACCCGATCAGCGGAACACCGCACAGGGTCGTGATGATGTACGCCAGCCCGAGGCCCAGCGTGTAGAGCATGCCGGGCAGGTAGAAGTCCTTGGCGTTGCCGGTCATCATCGCGAAGACGACGCCGAAGGCCACACCGAAGACGCCGCTGAAGGCGTGCTTGACGGTGTCCCTCGTCACGAGCCGGACCACGACCAGCACCAGCGACACGGCCAGCGCCGCGATCGCCGACATGTGCAGGTCCTTGTTGATCGTGTAGATGGTGACGAAGAGCAGGCCGGGCAGCACCGTCTCGACCATGCCCCGCAGGCCGCCGAACGCCTCGAACAGGGCGGCCTCGGTCACCGCCCGGGCGTCGTCCGCAGATGTCTCTTCGGTCGGCTTGTCGAGCGACGTCACCGGCTACTCCCGTCCGAGGGGTCTCAGTTCGTACTTGGGATTGAACAACACCCGGCGGCCCCGGCTCATCGAGATCCGGCCCGATGCGATCAGCTTGCGCCCCGGCTCTATGCCGACGATGGAGCGTCTGCCGAGCCACACCACGTCCAGCGCGGCGGAGCCGTCGAACAGCTCGGCCTCCAGGGCCGGGACTCCGGCGCGCGGTCGCAGGGTGACCGTGCGCAAGGTACCAGTAACCGTCACTACCTGCCGGTCGTGACAGTCTCCGATCCGGATGCAGCCGGTGGTCTCGGAGTCCTCTCGCAGTTCCTCGGACTCCAGGTCCTCCTGCGAGGAGGAGAGCCGGTCGAGCATGCGCCGGAACCGGCCCGCCGGCTTCTGCGAACGAGGAACAGCACTCATGTCTAGAGCGTACCGGGGCGCCCTGACAGTCTCGAAGCCCCGTGGCGAGGCCCCTGTGTCTCCCGGCCCCCGGTCCCGTATCCACGCTCACTTCTCGAAGCGATACCCCATCCCCGGCTCGGTGATGAAGTGCTTGGGATGCGAGGGGTCCGCCTCCAGCTTCCGCCGCAGCTGTGCCATGTACACGCGCAGATAGTTGGTCTCCGTCCCGTACGACGGCCCCCACACCTCCTGGAGCAGCTGCTTCTGCCCGACGAGGCGGCCCCCGTTGCGCACCAGGACCTCCAGCAGATGCCACTCCGTGGGGGTCAGCCGTACGTCCTTCCCGGCCCGGTTGACCTTCTTCGCGGCCAGGTCGACGGTGAACTCGTCGGTCTCCACGAGCACGTCGTCCTCACCTCCTCCGGCCGGTTCGGCCCGGCGCACGGCGGCCCGCAGCCGGGCCAGCAGCTCGTCCATCCCGAACGGCTTGGTGACGTAGTCGTCGGCGCCCGCGTCCAGCGCCTCGACCTTCTCGTCGGAGGAGTGCCGGGCGGACAGCACCAGGACGGGCACCCGGGTCCAGCCGCGCAGGCCCCGGATCACCTCGACCCCGTCCATGTCGGGCAGTCCGAGGTCGAGGACGATCACGTCGGGGTGGCGGGCGGCGGCGAGCCGGAGGGCGGTGGCACCGTCGTGGGCCGCGTCGACCTCGTACTTGCGCGCCTTGAGGTTGATCACGAGGGCCCGCACGATCTGCGGCTCGTCGTCGACCACCAGCACCCGGGTCATGAGGCCTGCCTTTCTCGTTCCGCCGGCCGGCGGGGCTCCGGACGCGTTCGCGCGGCGCGGAGGGTGAGGACCATGGTCAGTCCGCCGCCGGGTGTGTCCTCGGCGTCCAGGGTGCCGTCCATGGCCTCGGCGAAGCCGCGCGCCACGGCGAGACCCAAACCCACTCCGGCGCCCCGCGGGGCGTCGCCGTAGCGCTGGAACGGTTCGAATATGCGGCCCTTGGCCTCGTCGGGAACGCCCGGCCCCCGGTCGACCACCCGTACCTCGACCCGGTCGGCGAGGGCGCTGGCGGCGACCAGTACGGGCACACCGGGCGGACTGTACTTGACGGCGTTCTCGACCAGGTTGGCCATCGACCGTTCCAGCAGCCCGGGGTCCACGCCCACCATGGGCAGGCCCTCCGGGACGTCCAGGTCGACACTGCCCTCCGGTACGCCGCCGAGCGCCATCGGCACGACCTCGTCGAGGTCGATCTCGCGGATCAGCGGGGTCACCGTGCCGGTCTGGAGCCGGGACATGTCGAGCAGGTTCCCGACGAGGTGGTCGAGGCGGTCGGCGCCCTCCTCGATGCCCGCCAGCAGCTCCGCCCGGTCCTCCTCGGACCACTCGACGTCCCGGGCGCGCAGGGAGGACACCGCCGCCTTGATGCCGGCGAGCGGGGTGCGCAGGTCATGGCTGACGGCCGCCAGCAGCGCCGTACGGATGCGGTTGCCCTCCTCGAGCGCGCGGGCCCGGTCGGCCTCCTCCTGAAGCCGGCGGCGGTCCAGCACGACGGCCGCCTGGGCGGCGAAGGCGGCCAGCACCCGGCGGTCCTCGGCGGGCAGGACCCGGCCGGTCAGCGCGAGCGCCATGTGATCACCGACCGGCACGTCCACGTCCGCCTGGTCGGGCCGCTCGACGGGGCGCCCCTGGCCGACGCGGCCGGCGCAGGTCCACGGCTCGATGTCACCGGCCCGCTCCAGCAGGGCCGCCGACTCCATGCCGAACGTCTCCCGGACGCGCTCCAGCAGGTCCTCCAGGCCGGTCTCGCCGCGCAGCACGTTGCCCGCCAGGAAGGACAGGATCTCCGACTCGGCCCGCAGCCGGGCCGCCTGGTGGGTGCGGCGGGCGGCGAGGCCGACGACGGAGGCCACGGCCACACCGACGGCCACGAAGATCACGATGGCGACGATGTTCTTCGGGTCGGCGATGGTCCACCGGTGCAGGGGCGGTGTGTAGAAGTAGTTCAGCAGCAGCGAGCCCACCGCCGCCGAGGCCAGCGCCGGGAACAGCCCGCCCAGCAGGGCCGCGGCCACCGTCAGCGCCAGGAACAGCAGCATGTCGTTGGCCAGGCCGAGGTGGACCGTGCTGAGCAGCGCCGTCAGGACCGGTGGCCCCGCCACCCCCACGATCCAGCCCCACACCCGCCGGGACCGCCCGAGGCGCGCGCCCCGGGCCACCGGCAGGCCGCGGCCCTTGGCGACCTCGTCGTGGGTGACGATGTGCACGTCGAGGTCCGGCCCGGAATCCCGGGCGACGGTCGCTCCCACGCCGGGTCCGAAGACGTACTGCCAGGTCTTGCGGCGCGAGGAGCCCAGCACGATCTGGGTGGCGTTCACCCCGCGGGCGAAGGCGAGCAGGGCGGCCGGTATGTCGTCGCCGACGACGTGGTGGAAGGTGCCGCCGAGGTCCTCCACCAGGGTCCGCTGCACCGCGAGTTCCTTGGGCGAGGCCGAGGTCAGTCCGTCGCTGCGGGCTATGTAGACGGCCAGCACCTCGCCGCCGGCGCCCTTCTCGGCCAGCCGCGCGCCCCGGCGGATCAGCGTCCGGCCCTCCGGTCCACCGGTCAGCCCGACCACGATCCGCTCGCGCGAGCCCCAGATCCTCGACACCCGGTGCTCGCTGCGGTACTGGGTGAGGTGGGCGTCGACCCGGTCGGCCACCCACAGCAGCGCCAGCTCGCGCAGCGCGGTCAGGTTGCCGGGCCGGAAGTAGTTCGACAGGGCGGCGTCGACCTTGTCGGGCCGGTAGATGTTGCCGTGCGCCATCCGCCGCCGCAGTGCCTCGGGCGACATGTCGACCAGCTCGACCTGGTCGGCCCGCCGTACCACCTCGTCCGGAACCGTCTCCTGCTGCCGCACCCCGGTGATCGACTCGACCACGTCGCCGAGCGACTCCAGGTGCTGGATGTTGACGGTGGAGACCACGTCGATACCCGCGGCGAGCAGCTCCTCCACATCCTGCCAGCGCTTGGCGTTGCGGGAGCCGGGTACGTTCGTGTGGGCGAGTTCGTCGACCAGGGCGACCTGCGGGCGGCGGGCGAGGACGCCGTCCAGGTCCATCTCGGGGAAGACACCGCCGCGGTACTCCAGCCGCCTGCGCGGCACCTGCTCCAGACCGTGCAGCATCACCTCGGTGCGCTGCCGGTCGTGGTGCTCGACGAAGGCCACCACGCAGTCCGTGCCCCGCTCGACGCGCCGGTGTGCCTCGGAGAGCATCGCGTACGTCTTTCCGACGCCCGGTGCCGCACCGAGGTAGATCCGGAGCTTGCCGCGTCCCACGGCCTCATTGTCTTCCGGTCTGCCGACTGCGCAGCGTCGACCTTACGGCCGACCATCACGGCGAACGGGTGCCGGGCGCGGCTCGGGGACCGTCTTTGACGGAACTCTGACGCGCGGAGGTGAACGCGCAGCGCTCTGTGAACGCCAGGCGTGGGACGGAAACGTGGGCGGGAAAAGGGCCGCATCCCCTCTCGGGATGCGGCCCTGATGTCGTCACGACGCTCAGCGGACCTCGGTGATCTCCGGTCCGCGCTGGAGCTGGCCCATGCCGCCGGCGAAGCGGGAGCCCTCCTCCTGCTGGACGCCCTCGGGGACCATCTGCGCGTCGTTCGGCAGCTTCAGCACGATCGGGTCCCGGGGCGCCATGGGCCCCTCGCCGCGGACCACGACCGTGTCCCTGAAGATCTGCTCGAGCAGGCCGGCGGCCTGCGGCTGCACCGCGCCCTGGCCCGAGATGACTCCGCGCAGGAACCAGCGGGGGCCGTCCACACCGACGAACCGCACGACCTGGAAGCCGCCCGTGCCGTCCGGCAGCTGCACCGGCACCTGGGCCCGCAGCTCCCAGCCCAGCGGTCCCTCGACCTCGTCGACGATGCCGCCCTGCTGGGTGATGCCGGCGCCGATCTCCTCGCGCACCTCACCCCAGATGCCCTCACGCTTGGGCGCGGCGAAGCCCTGGAGCTGGATGGCGCTGTCCCGCAGCACGACCGTCGCCGCCACGATCGCGTCACCCGCGACCTCGACCCTCAGCTCCATGCCGTCGACGCCCGGTACGAACAGCCCGCCCAGGTCGACCCGGCCCTCGGCCGGGTCACGCACCTCGGAGCTGTCCCAGGGCCCGTCGGGCCGCGGCGCCGGCTCGAGCCTCAGGCGCTCGCCCTCACCGTCCGCCTCAGTGTCGACACCGTCGACGACCTGCTCGGCCTCGCCGGCCGCGTCCTCGGCGGCATCCCTCTTCTTGCGACGTCCGAACACGTCACTGTCCTTCCCGGTCGGATACGACCGAAGCGTATCGATTCCCACCCGTCTGACCGCCGAAGGCGGCCTGACCGCTTGTGCCGCTCATCCCGTCCACCGCGGCGTGGCCTCCGGTGGATCCGAAGCCCCCCTCGGCCCGCGCGGAGTCGGGAAGCTCCGCCACCTCCTGGAAGCGGACCCTCTCGACCTGCTGGACAACCAGTTGGGCAATCCGGTCGAAGCGCTCGAACCGCACGTCCTCGCGCGGGTCGAGATTCACCACGATCACCTTGATCTCCCCACGGTACCCGGCATCAACCGTCCCCGGGGCATTCACCAGGGCGACGCCGCAGCGAGCGGCAAGACCGGATCGTGGGTGCACGAAGGCCGCGTACCCCTCCGGCAGTGCCACAGACACTCCCGTGGGCAGCACGGCCCGCTCCCCCGGGGCCAGTTGGCAGGCCTCCGTGGTGCGCAGATCGGCTCCCGCGTCACCGGGATGCGCATACGACGGAAGCGGCACCTCGGGGTCGACGCGCCGGATCAGCACGTCCACGGGGTGACGACTCATAGGGCTGGTAGTCATGGGGTTTTCCAGGCTCATGTGGCTCGTGAGGGAACTGGGGATCGTGAGGTCTTCCGGGTGGCGCTTGCAGGGGCAGCGCCCGTCGAGGCGCCCTCCGGCTGGAGGGGCCACCCGGTTCGCACGGGCTCCCCGGACCGAAGAGGCTTCTGTGGCCCGCAGGGTTCCCCGGACTCAAGAGGTCCTTGTGACGGAGGGTTCCCCGGACTCGTGTGGCGGTCCGCGGCCAAGAGGCCCTCCCCGCTCACGGGTTCACCTCGAACGCACGGGTGCGCCGGAGCTGGTCCGGGTCGTTCATGGCGGCCTGGATCTCCTCCCGGCGGCCGTGCCGGACGAAGTGGTCGACCCTCACCTCGACGAACAGCGCGTCGGCGCGGACGGCGACCGGCCCGTCCGGGCCGCCGATGCGTCCGGTGGCGGTCGAGAAGATCTTCCGTCCGGCCACCGCCGTCACCTCGGCCTCCAGGTACAGCGTGCTGCCGACGGGCACGGGCCGTATGAAGTCGGTCTCCAGCCGTCCGGTCACGGCGATCGTGCGCAGCAGCCAGTTCAGCGAACCGAGGGTCTCGTCCAGGGCGGTGGCGAGCACACCGCCGTGTGCGAGGCCGGGGGCTCCCTGGTGGGCGGGCCGGACGGTGAACTCCGCGGTGAGCGACACGCCCTCGCCGGCCCGCGCCTCCAGGTGCAGCCCGTGCGGCTGGTCGCCGCCACAGCCGAAGCACTGGCCGTAGTGCGCGCCGAGGAGCTCACCGGGCGCCGGAGCGTCCGGGTGGCGCACCGGTGGCACGGCGCCGGCCGGAGGCTGAAGAGCTGGGGAAGTACCACTCACAGCCGCAGACCTTACCCGCGCGTCGGCCCGCCGCGGACACCGTGCCAAGCTTGGCTCCATGCAGCTCTCCGCCGCCCCGTACGAAGAACGCCTCACCGCTCCCCGGTCCTGGTGGCTGATCTCGTTCCTCGTCGGGGTCTCCATGGCCCTGGTTCTGCTTCCGTTCGGCACGCTGCCGATGCTCGGCGGCCTGGCCGGGGGCACCGCGGTCGCGGCCGTCGCCGCGAGTTCGTACGGCTCGATCCGGATCCGCGTGGTGGGCGACTCGCTGATCGCGGGTGAGGCGAAGATCCCGGTGGCGGCACTGGGCGAGGCGGAGGTACTGGACGCGGAGGAGGCCCGCGCCTGGCGCACCCACAAGGCCGACACACGCGCCTTCATGCTGCTGCGCGCCTACATCCCCACGGCCCTGCGCGTGGAGGTCACGGATCCGGAGGACCCGACTCCGTACCTGTACCTGTCCACGCGCGAGCCGGAGCGCCTGGCTGAGGCGCTGAGGGTGGCGAAGGGTGCGTAGCACATGCGCGCGGACCTTCACCCGGCGGCGTGCCTGACGACAGGCATACGCGCGCTCTCGTGCCGCCTCAGCGTCCGTCGTCGCGCTTGCCGTGCTCGTCGTGCTCGCGGCGCCCGAGGGGGTCGTGCATGATCTCGCTCATCTCCAGGGCGTCCGCCGGGCGCTCCAGTGCGGGCAGCGCCTCGAGGGCCTCCCAGGGCACCTGAATCCTGCGCAGGTCCTCGCGGATCCGGGTGGCGAGCTTTCTGGTCTCGCTGCGGTTCATGGCCGCCCCGACGGCGGCGCCCACCAGGAAGGGAATCAGGTTCGGCATGTTGCGGACCATCCGCTTCATGATCCGCTGCCGCAGCTCGCGCTTCATGCGGCTGTTCAGCGCCGTGCTCACGGTCGACGGCCTGGTCGCGTCGATCCCGCGCTCCCCCGACCACGAGTCGAGGTACGCCGTGCTGCGCTGCTTGAGATTGCCGGGCGGCCGTACGCCGTAGACCTCGTGGAGTTCGGCGATCAGCTTCAGTTCGATCGCGGCGACACCGGTGACCTCGGCGGCGAGTTCCGTCGGCATCGCGGGCGGCACGGGGAGCATCGCTGCCGCGCCGACACCGGCTCCGACCGCCGCCGTCGCCTTCGCCGCTCCCGTGACGAGCTTGTCCGCGAGCTCTTCGGGCCCGAGGCCCGGGAACTGCCTGCGCAGGGTCGCCAGGTCCCGTACGGGGACCCGCGG
Source organism: Streptomyces djakartensis (assembly GCF_014651075.1). Taxonomy (GTDB): domain Bacteria; phylum Actinomycetota; class Actinomycetes; order Streptomycetales; family Streptomycetaceae; genus Streptomyces; species Streptomyces djakartensis. The sequence goes on from NZ_BMWE01000009.1 coordinate 218,825, forward strand.
GGCCAGTTCGATGATCCGGTCGGCCAGGTCGGCGAGCGCGGCCCGGGCCCGGACCGAGCCCTTGCGGGCGCCCTCCCTGGCCCTCTGCCGGAGCGTCCCCGCCGTCCGCCGGGCGACGGGTGCGGGGACGTCCGCGGACGCCGGGAGGTCACCCCGGTCCGCTGCGGGTTCGAGCGAGGCCGCCCCCGTTCCGGTGGTGCCTCGCTCGTCGTCAAGCGCGCCGTACCGCGGGCCGTCGATCGGCCCTTCGTCCGCCTTCCGCTTGGTCAGGCGGCGCTTCCAGGGAGGGGTCGAGCCAGTCACGGCCGACCCCGCCTCAGTCGCAGTCGCGGCAGATCGGCTGGCCGTTCTTCTCCCGGGCCAGCTGGCTGCGGTGGTGCACCAGGAAGCAGCTCATGCAGGTGAACTCGTCCTGCTGCTTCGGGAGCACCCGGACGGCCAGCTCCTCGTTCGAAAGGTCGGCGCCGGGAAGCTCGAGGCCCTCGGCGGCCTCGAACTCGTCGACGTCCACGGCGGATGCCGACTTGTCGTTTCGTCGAGCCTTCAGCTCTTCGAGGCTGTCCGAGTCGACGTCGTCGTCGGTCTTGCGTGGAGTGTCGTAATCGGTTGCCATGTCGCTCTCCCCCTCTGGGTGTCTGCGGTGTCTCCAGCGCACTAACGCGTGAGAGGCCGGACTTGTGCCCGACCTGAGGCGGAGATTTTGCCTCACATCAAGGTCTGTTACTCAATCGACACCCAACCGGACTCCTCACGAGTGATCGGCTTGGATGGCGATGGGGACCGTACACGGTCCGAATGCCGCGCGCCAAAGGCGTCTCACCGTGTACTTCCCGTGATCAAGACCCCTGAAAACCGGGATTTTCCCGGCTTTCCGGCAGGGTGCATGATCACGGAGAGTAGATGGCCGGAAAGCCGCCCCTGTGATCGATCACACACGGCACACGCGCGGTCAGGTCTCGAAAATTCCGCGCAAAGCGAACATCCCCCCGTGAACCCCGTGCTGATCGGCGTCATGATCTCAGATGGGCAGCGCGACCCGCATCACCAGCCCACCTCCCTCGCGCGGCTGGGCGTAGATGTGCCCGCCGTGCGCCCGGGCCACGGACCGGACGATGGACAGACCCAGTCCCACGCCCTTGTCGCTGCCCGTGCGCTCCGTGCGCAGCCGCCGGAACGGCTCGAAGAGGTTGTCGATCTCGTACGCCGGCACCACCGGCCCCGTGTTGGAGACGACCAGGACGGCCTGGCCGTGCTGGACGTCGGTGGTGACCTCGACCCAGCCGTCCTCGGGGATGTTGTAGCGCACGGCGTTCTGCACCAGGTTCAGCGCGATCCGCTCCAGCAGCACGCCGTTGCCCTGGACGAGCGCGGGCTTCTGCTCGCCGCGGATCGTCACGCCCTTGCTCTCCGCCTCGGCGTGCACCTGGTCCACGGCCTGCCCGGCGACCTCGGCGAGGTCCACCGGCCCGCGCTCGACGATCTGGTTGTCGCTTCGGGCCAGCAGCAGCAGGCCCTCCACGAGCTGCTCGCTGCGCTCGTTGGTGGCCAGCAGCGTCTTGCCTAGCTGCTGGAGTTCCACGGGCGCGTTCGGGTCGGACAGGTGCACCTCGAGGAGCGTGCGGTTGATCGCCAGCGGCGTTCTCAGCTCGTGCGAGGCGTTGCCGACGAAGCGCTGCTGGGCGGTGAAGGCCCGCTGGAGCCGCTCCAGCATGTCGTCGAAGGTGTCCGCGAGCTCCTTCAGCTCGTCGTCCGGGCCGTCCAGCTCGATCCGGCGGGACAGGTCGGAGCCCGCCACCGTGCGTGCGGTGCGGGTGATCCGGCCCAGCGGGGACAGGACGCGGCCGGCCATGGCGTAGCCGAAGGCGAAGGCGATGACCGCCAGCCCCAGCAGGGCCAGGAGCGAGCGGCTGAGCAGGCTGTCCAGAGCGTGCTGGCGCTGATCGTTGACGCACTGGTTCATCGCGTCGTTGAACTCGCTGGGCGAGGCCTGGTCGGGCAGGTTGCAGATGTCGCTGACGACCTTGCCCTCGACGATCTTGAACGGCAGGTCGCTCCCGACGTTCAGGGCCTGTGCGGCCAGCAGGTAGATGATCGACAGCAGCAGGATGCCGGCGATCAGGAACATGCCGCCGTACAGCAGCGTGAGCCGTATCCGGATGGTCGGGCGCAGCCAGGGGAAGGGCGGCGCCGGCCGCCTCGGGTCCCAGGTGGGCTTCGGAGGCGCCTGCGGAGGCGCGGGTGTCGCCGCCACGGGATCAGATCCGGTAGCCGGAGCCGGGCACGGTGACGATCACCGGCGGCTCGCCGAGCTTGCGGCGCAGGGTCATGACCGTCACGCGCACGACGTTCGTGAACGGGTCGGTGTTCTCGTCCCAGGCCTTCTCGAGCAGCTGCTCCGCGGAGACGACGGCGCCCTCGCTGCGCATCAGTACCTCGAGGACGGCGAACTCCTTGGGTGCGAGCTGGACCTCCTTGCCGTCGCGGAAGACCTCGCGGCGATTGGGGTCCAGCTTGATCCCGGCGCGCTCCAGGACGGGCGGCAGGGGCACGCTGGTGCGCCGGCCGAGGGCCCGCACACGTGCGATGAGCTCACTGAACGCGAACGGCTTGGGCAGATAGTCGTCGGCGCCGATCTCCAGGCCCTCGACACGGTCGCTGACGTCGCCGGAGGCCGTGAGCATCAGCACGCGGGTGGGCATGCCGAGTTCGACGATCTTGCGGCAGACGTCGTCGCCGTGCACGAGCGGGAGGTCGCGGTCGAGGACCACCACGTCGTAGTCGTTGACGCCGATGCGCTCCAGGGCGGCCGCACCGTCGTACACGACGTCGACGGCCATGGCCTCCCGGCGCAGTCCGGTGGCCACCGCATCGGCGAGCAGTTGCTCGTCCTCGACGACGAGTACGCGCACGTCTGGTCCTTCCTGATGTCCACCCGCACCGCCCTTCACGGGCGCACGCGGGCAGGGGTCTTCGACGGTGTGTTGGTGTTGCCCTCCATCCTGCCCTTTTCGGTCATAAGTCGGAGGTAAGGCGGGTGAGGGGCGGTGGCCGCGGGAGGGAATACGAGATTTTCTCCTCCGGTTAGGTTTCCTCGGATGGGAGCTTGGGGAGGACGGCTTTACATCCCACGATCACACTCTGCCGGTACCGCACCACCATGCGGTGCGCATCGATCCGCTTCCGCAGAGCGGGCGTGGGTGTCCGGCACCGTCGCCGCCCGGCTGGGCGGCGCTGGGCATCCACCGGAGACGTGATCGTCCCTTCCGAACGGCACACCCCCGTGCCGTCGACCCACGACCCAGGACGAGGGGGCGCAGCATGGACGCATTCACCGCAGGACTTCTGCAGCGCATAAGGGCGACCGAGTCCGATCTGACCCGGGCTCTGGACGACGGCGACGACTTCCTCGTCGAGGTGGAGCAGGGTGAGCTCGACGACCTGCGCCGTCTCGCGGCCGAGCACGGTGTGGAAGTCGGCGCGTAGAGCGTCTGATCAGGCCGTACGGAGCGGGCCCCGGCGAGCACTCGCCGGGGCCCGCTTCGTGCTTCGCGCCCGACGCGCAACGGATCAGTCGTGCCAGGCGCCGAAGTCCTCCAGGAGGCGCTGGAGGGGTTCGAAGACGCCGGGGGTGCCCGCGATGGCGAGATCGCCCGAGGGGCGCTCTCCGGGACGTCCACCGGTCAGCGCGCCCGCCTCACGGGCGATCAGGTCGCCCGCCGCGAGGTCCCAGGGGTGCAGGCCGCGCTCGTAGTAGCCGTCGAGGCGGCCCGCGGCCACGTCGCACAGGTCGACCGCGGCCGATCCGCCGCGCCGGATGTCGCGCAGCCGCGGGATCAGCCGCCGGGCGACCTCGGCCTGGTGGGCACGGACCTCGGCGACGTAGTTGAAGCCCGTCGAGACCAGCGCCTGGTCCAGGGACGGCGCGGGACGGCACGCCAGCCTGCGCTCGCCGTCCCAGGCCCCGGTGGCCCAGGCACCCCCGCCGAGCACCGCGTGGAACGTCTCCGCGCGCATCGGTGCCGTGACGACCCCGACAACGGTCTCGCCGTCCTGCTCGGCGGCGATGGAGACGGCCCAGGTGGGCAGCCCGTACAGGTAGTTCACCGTGCCGTCGAGCGGGTCGATCACCCAGCGGACGCCGCTCGTGCCCTCCGTGGCGGCACCCTCCTCACCGAGGACGCCGTCGTCGGGGCGGCGCTCGGCGATCAGACCGGTGATCAGCTTCTCGGCCGCGATGTCCATCTCCGTGACGACGTCGATGGGGCTGGACTTGGTCGCGGCGACCGCCAGGTCGGCCGGGCGCCCGTCGCGCAGCAGCGCGCCCGCACGCCGGGCGGCCTCCTGGGCGATCTCGAGCAGTTCGGTGTGCAGGGGGTCGGTCACAGGGCTCCTCACGCGTAGGGGCTGTCGGCGCCCGCGGCGGCGGGCCGGGGGGCGCGGCCCGGGCAGCAGCCGACCGGGCAGAGGTGGTGGCTCGCTCCCAGGGAGCCCAGGGCGCAGGGGGTGATCTCCTGTCCGCGCTCGACGGCGGCGCGCTCCAGGACGAGCTCACGGACCGCCGCGGCGAACCTGGGGTCGGCGCCGACCGTGGCCGAGCGGCGCATCGGCAGCCCCAGCTCCTCCGCCTTGGCCTTCGCCTCCGTGTCGAGGTCGTACAGGACCTCCATGTGATCGGAGACGAACCCGATGGGCGCGATCACCACGGCCGGGACACCGGCCGCGTGCCGCTCCTCCAGGTGGTCGCAGATGTCCGGCTCCAGCCACGGGATGTGCGGGGCGCCCGAGCGGGACTGGTAGACGAGCTGCCAGGGGTGGTCGACGCCGGTGCGCTCCCGGACGGCGTCCGCGATCAGCTGCGCCACGTCCAGGTGCTGCTTGACGTACGCGCCGCCGTCCCCGTGGTCGTCGACGGTTCCGGAGGTGTCGGCGGCGGCCGTCGGGATCGAGTGCGTCGAGAAGGCGATGTGTGCCCCGTCCCGGACGTCCTCGTCGAGCTCGGCGAGCGAACGGATCACCCCGTCGATCATGGGCTCGAGGAAGCCCGGGTGGTTGAAGTAGTGCCGGAGCTTGTCGATCTCCGGCAGCTCCAGGCCCTCGGCTTCGAGGGTGGCGAGCGCGTCGGCGAGGTTCTCCCGGTACTGGCGGCAGCCCGAGTACGAGGCGTAGGCGCTGGTGGCGAGGACCAGGACGCGGCGGCGGCCGTCGCGCACCATCTCGCGCAGCGTGTCCGTCAGGTACGGCGCCCAGTTGCGGTTGCCCCAGTAGACCGGCAGGTCCAGGCCGTGGCCGGCGAAGTCCTTGCGCAGGGCGTCCAGCAGGGCACGGTTCTGGTCGTTGATGGGACTCACCCCGCCGAACAGGAAGTAGTGCTGCCCGACTTCCTTGAGTCGTTCCTTGGGGATGCCGCGCCCGCGCGTCACGTTCTCCAGGAACGGGACCACGTCGTCCGGGCCTTCCGGGCCGCCGAAGGACAGCAGGAGCAGTGCGTCGTAAGGGGTGGCATCGCGCGCGTCTGGCATGAGTCGATCCTGCCACCCGGCACCGACAGCCGGGAAACGGCGGGTGCCCCTGTGCGGCGGCCGGCCGGGGCCGGTCCGCAGCCGGGCCGGACCGGTGCGTGACGGCGTTCTGAGCCGTAAGCTGTCTCGACTGCGTTCGCAGCTTACTGAGCCTTTCGGAGACTCCCGTTGCCCAGCCCCTACCGCGCCCTGTTCGCCGCCCCCGGCTCCAAGGGTTTCTCCGCCGCGGGCTTCCTCGGCCGCATCCCGGTGTCGATGATGGGCATCGGCGTCGTCACGATGGTCTCCCAGCTCACCGGGCGGTACGGCCTGGCCGGTGCCCTGTCGGCGACCATCGCGCTGTCGGCCGCGATCGCCGGGCCGCAGGTCTCGCGGCTGGTGGACCAGTACGGGCAGCGGCGGGTGCTGCGTCCGGCGACCCTGCTCGCGCTGGCCGCGGCGGCCGTCCTGCTGTGCGCGGCGCACTACGGGTGGCCGGACCCGGTGCTGTTCGCGGCGTGCGTCGGCATCGGCTGCGTGCCGAGCGTCGGAGCGATGATCCGGGCCCGCTGGGCGGCCCTGTACCGGGGCACCCCGCGGCTGCACACCGCGTACTCCTTCGAGTCCGTGGTGGACGAGGTCTGCTTCATCGTCGGGCCGATCATCTCCATCGGGCTGTCCACGGCGTGGTTCCCGGAGGCCGGTCCGCTGCTCGCGGCGTGCTTCCTGGCGGTCGGCGTCTTCTGGCTGACCGCGCAGCGCGCCACCGAACCCGAGCCACATCCGCGCGAGCGGCACGGCGGGGGCACGGCGATGCGCTCGCGCGGCCTTCAGGTCCTGGTGGCGACCTTCGTGGCGACCGGCGCGATCTTCGGGGCGGTCGACGTGGTCACCGTGGCCTTCGCCGACGAGGAGGGGCACAAGGCCGCGGCGAGCGTCGTCCTCGCGCTGTACGCGGCGGGCTCCTGCGTCGCGGGGATGGTCTTCGGGCTGATGCACTTCGCCGGGGCGCCGGAACGCCGGTGGCTGCTGGGCGTGATCGCCATGGCCGTGAGTATGATCCCCCTCCTACTGGTCGGAAACTTGCCGTCTCTGGCCGTGGCGCTGTTCGTTGCGGGTCTGGCCATCGCTCCCACGATGATCACGACGATGTCCCTCATCGAAGAGCACGTACCACGCGCGCAGCTCACCGAGGGCATGACCTGGGTGAGCACCGGGCTCGCGGCGGGAGTCGCGCTCGGCTCAGCCGCGGCCGGCTGGGTGATCGACGCGGCCGGGGCGCGCGCCGGGTACGGGGTTCCGGCGGTGGCCGGGGCCGTCGCGGTCGCGGTGGGTTTCCTCGGGTTCCGTCGGCTCAAGCGGCCGGCACCGGGTCGTGGAGGCGCCGTTGAGCAGCACAGCGAACGGAAAGAACGGCACGTGGCGTAACTGGGGCGGCAACGTCTCCGCGCGTCCCGCGCGGGAGGTCGCCCCGGCCTCCGTCGACGAGCTGGCCGCCGTCGTGCGGCGGGCCGCCGAGGACGGCCTCAGGGTGAAGGCCGTCGGCAGCGGGCACTCCTTCACGTCCATAGCCGCCACGGACGGAGTGCTGATCCGCCCTCAGCTGCTGACCGGCATACGCGACATCGACCGCGAGTCCATGACCGTCACGGTGGAGGCCGGCACGCCGCTCAAGAGGCTCAACACGGCCCTCGCTCGCGAGGGTCTGTCGCTGACGAACATGGGCGACATCATGGAACAGACGGTCTCCGGGGCGACCAGCACCGGTACGCACGGCACGGGCCGCGACTCGGCCTCGATCGCCGCCCAGATCAAGGGACTGGAACTGGTCACCGCCGACGGCTCCGTCCTCACGTGTTCCGAGAAGGAGAACCCGGAGGTCTTCGCCGCCGCCCGGATCGGCCTCGGCGCCCTGGGCATCGTCACCGCGGTCACCTTCGCCGTGGAGCCGGTCTTCCTGCTGACGGCCCGCGAGGAGCCGATGCCGTTCGACAAGGTCCTCTCCGACTTCGAGGAACTGTGGGCCGAGAACGAGCATTTCGAGTTCTACTGGTTCCCGCACACCGGAAACACCAACACCAAGCGCAACAACCGCAGCGCGGGCCCGGAGAAGCCGGTGCCCCGGCTCCAGAGCTGGTTCGAGGACGAGTTCCTCTCCAACGGGGCCTTCCAGGTGGTCAACTGGGTCGGCCGAGCGGTGCCCGCGACGATCCCCGCGATCGCGCGGATCTCCAGCAAGGCGCTGTCCGCGCGGACGTACACCGACATCCCGTACAAGGTCTTCACGTCGCCGCGCCGGGTGCGCTTCGTGGAAATGGAGTACGCCGTTCCACGCGCGGCCGTCGTCGAGGCATTGCGCGAACTGAAGGCCATGGTGGACCGCTCCGGCCTGAGGATCAGCTTTCCCGTGGAGGTGCGCACCGCCCCGGCCGACGACATCACGCTGTCGACCGCCTCCGGCCGGGACAGCGCGTACATCGCCGTCCACATGTTCCAGGGAACGCCCTACCAGCGGTACTTCACCGCGGCGGAACGGATTTTCACGGCGCACGAGGGGCGCCCGCACTGGGGCAAGGTGCACACGCGGGGCGCCGAGTACTTCTCCCGGGTGTATCCGCGCTTCGCCGAGTTCACGGAGTTGCGGGACCGTCTCGACCCTGATCGGCGGTTCCAGAACGACTACCTGCGGAGGGTTCTGGGGGCGTAGGCGACGCGCGGGGAGTTGCGTTTTCTTGGCTTCACTCCCCTCGGGGCGGTTCCGGACGAGCAGTTGGCCGCCATGTCGCCGTCATGCGGCATTTCTCGTGATTACGTGAACTTCCCCACGTTCAAGATCACGGAAGGGGGGAAGGAGGCGGCCGAGTCTCCCCCTTGCCAAAAGATTCGACGGCGTGCCAATCCACGCACGTGGCCCAAATGGAGTACTGTGGCGAGCCCTGGGTCCGGTCTCCCATCAGGGTGTACGGGGCCTTTAAGGACCGCCGGGAGGGGGCTAGTTGCACACGGTGACACAGTTCGTCACTTAGCGTTGCGAATAGGTAACCGTGCCATAACGGCGATCCAGGGCCCGTGCCCGACACGCCGGGCAACTCGGCAAGGTTGTGGCAGGCTGCACCCGGGCAGGCCACACTCGACTAGCGGAAGCAGCGACGCACGTGACGTCGGCAGGCACCACCCGGGAGGTCCCCATGCCCGAACTGCGTGTCGTGGCCGTCTCGAATGACGGCACACGGCTGGTGCTGAAGGCTGCGGACAGCACGGAGTACACGCTTCCCATCGACGAACGGCTCCGCGCCGCCGTGCGTGGTGACCGTCCCCGCCTCGGCCAGATCGAGATCGAGGTGGAGAGCCATCTCCGCCCCCGCGACATCCAGGCCCGTATACGAGCCGGCGCGACCGCGGAAGAGGTCGCCCAGCTCGCGGGCATCTCCGTCGACCGGGTCCGCCGCTTCGAGGGCCCGGTGCTCGCCGAGCGTGCCTTCATGGCCGAGCGGGCCCGCAAGACCCCCGTCCGGCGCCCCGGCGAGAACTCCGGACCACCGCTGGGCGAGGCCGTGCAGGAGCGGCTGCTGATCCGCGGTGCCGAGCGGGACACCGTCCAGTGGGACTCGTGGCGTCGCGACGACGGCACGTGGGAGGTCCTGCTGGTCTACTGCGTCGCGGGTGAGCCGCACTCGGCGAGCTGGACGTACGACCCGCCCCGGCGGCTCGTGCAGGCCGTCGACGACGAGGCGCGCATGCTCATCGGCGAGTCCGACGACCTGTCCGCGCCCGAGCCCAGCTTCCCGTTCGTGCCGCGCATCGCCCGGCTGCCACGCGACCGGCCGCTCGACCGTCCCGGCGACCGGGAGCGGCCGAGCCTGCCGGCCCAGGCGTCCGAACCGGCCGAGGAGAGCACGGGCGAGCGGGACTCGCTGACCAGCCTGCTGGAGGCGGTGCCCAGCTTCCGCGGTGACCTGGTGGTTCCGGAGCTTCCCCCGGCGGAGTCCGAGGAGGAGCCCGTCGCCGAGCCCGAGGCGGAGGAGCCTCCGGCCCCCGCGGCCTCGGCCGGTTCCGCTTACGCGGATGTCCTCATGCCGCGTTCCGTCAGCAGTCACCGCGACCGTCTCGTCGGTGCCACGGACCGGCAGGCCGAGGCCGACGGCGTCCGTCCGGGGCGCAGAGCCGCCGTGCCGAGCTGGGACGAGATCGTCTTCGGGACGCGGCGCAAGAAGCAGGACTAGCCGGGCGTCGCGGTGCCGACGCCCGGCGAGTGACGCGGAGAGCCGCGCCTTGCGCGCCTTCCGGGGCACCGCCGGCTCATCCGATCGGCGAGCACGACTGTCCTCCGGGTCTCAGCGCCACGCCGTACGCCCGGTGTGGCGCTGAGACTCAGAGGACACTCTCCGCAGAGGGCCCTGCCGGGGTCCGGCCCCGGCACTCCGGCCCTACTCGGGGTCCGGCCCCACCGCGACGGGCCGGTCCGGGTCGGAGGACCACTCCGACCACGACCCCACGTACAGCTCCGCGGGAATGCCCGCGACCGCCAGTGCCAGGACCTCGTGGGCCGCGGAGACGCCCGACCCGCAGTAGACGCCGACCCGCGCGTCCGCGGTCACGCCCAGCTCCTTGAAACGGGCCCGTAGCTCCTCCGCGGGCAGGAAGCAGCCGTCCGGTCCCACGTTCTGAGTGGTGGGCGCCGACACCGCGCCGGGAATGTGCCCCGCCACCGGATCGATCGGCTCCACCTCGCCCCGGTACCGCTCCCCCGCCCGCGCGTCCAGCAACACTCCGGACCTGGCCAGGTCCGCGGCGGCATCGGCGTCGAGCAGCCCCGCCGCCCCCGGCTCCGGCACGAAATCTCCCTCGGCCGGTGTGGGTACGGACTTCTCCAGCGGCCCCTCCCAGGCCGGCAACCCGCCGTCGAGGACCCGCACGTCCGGGTGACCCGCCCAGCGCAGCAGCCACCACGCGCGGGCGGCCGCCCAGCCCTGGCCGCCGTCGTAGACGACCACCGGCGTCCCGGACGACACGCCCGCCCGGCGCATCGCGGCTCCGAACACCGCGAGGTCGGGCAGCGGATGCCGACCGGCCCCACCAGGGGCGGAGGCCAACTCCCGGTCCAGGTCGACGAAGACGGCCCCGGGCAGATGCCCTTCCTCGTACGCGGCCCGGCCGTCGAACGGCGGTTCACCGGCGGCCTTGGCGGCCGTGAGCTGCCAGCGGACGTCGAGCAGGACCGGCGGGTTGACGCCCGTCAGGGCGCTCGCGAGTCCGGATGCGGAGATGATGGCGTTCATGGCCCCATCCTCCCGCACGGGGGAGGCCGAGCCACCTGTGTTTGTCAGGAGGCCGACACCGGCAGCACGTCCGGGGACAACGCCGCCGCCCGCGCCGTCGCCGCCGTCATCCGGCGGCGGTGGTGGCGGCGGCAGAGGACCTCGTAGCCGATGTCGTCGGGCTGGTTGACGTCGCCGACGACGACCTGGGCGCCCTCCACGACCATCTCACCGCCTATGGTGCGGGCGTTGTGGGTGGCACGGGCGCCGCACCAGCAGAGGGCCTCGACCTGGAGGACCTCCACGCGGTCGGCCAGCTCGACCAGGCGCTGGGAGCCGGGGAACAGCTTGGACCGGAAGTCGGTGGTGATGCCGAAGGCGTACACGTCGAGGCCCAGGTCGTCGACGACACGGGCGAGTTGGTCGATCTGCTCGGGGGCGAGGAACTGGGCCTCGTCGGCGATCACGTAGTCCGCGCGGCGGCCCTGGGAGAGATGGTCGACGAGGTACGCGTAGAGGTCCTGGCCGTCCTCGACCTCCACCGCGTCCGTGACCAGGCCGAGGCGGGAGGACAGCTTGCCCTCGCCGGCACGGTCGTCACGCGAGAAGATCATGCCCGACAGGCCGCGTGCCGAGCGGTTGTGCTCGATCTGCAGAGCCAGGGTCGACTTCCCGCAGTCCATCGTTCCGGAGAAGAACACCAGCTCGGGCATGGAGAGTTGTGCGCCTTTCGGGGTAGCGGGGATGTGCCGGGACGTCAGGAGCGTACTTCGAGCAGGGGGACCAGCTGCTCGGCAGGGGTCATCGAACCGTGGTTGCCGACCATCGCCGACTCCTTCGGCTCCCGCTCCGAGGCGATGAGCAGGACGTCGTCGCGCGCGGCGGCGATGACGTCGCCGATACGGCCGTGGACCCGTTCGTCGATGTGCGGGCCGAACCAGCCCGCCGCGATGGCCTCGTCGCGTGAGGCCACCCAGAACTGCTCGCCGAGCACCTCGCGCCAGCAGGTCAGGACGTCGTTCGCGGCACCGGGCACCGCGTAGACGTGCCGGGCGCGGCCCTCGCCGCCGAGCAGGGCGACTCCGGCGCTCAGTTCCCAGTCCTCGTCGAAGTCGATGCGGTGCTGCTCGTCGAAGGGCACGTCGATCATGCCGTGGTCGGCGGTGACGTAGAGAGCGCTGCGCGGCGGCAGTTGCTCGGCCAGGCGCTGGACCAGGCGGTCGGCGTACATGAGCTGGCCGCGCCAGGTGTCGGAGTCGACGCCGTAGCGGTGGCCGGCGCCGTCGACCTCGGCGAAGTACGTGTAGACCAGGGAGCGGTCACCGGCGGCGAGTTGCTCGGCCGCCAGGTCGACGCGGTCCTCGCCGGAGAGCCGCCCGAGGAACGTTCCGCCGCTGAGTGCGACCTTGGTCAGCGGGGTGTGCTCGAAGGTCGGGGACGACACCTGCGCCGCGTGCACGCCCGCCCGGTGCGCCAGCTGGAAGACCGTCGGGTAGGGCTGCCAGGGGCCGGGCGGGGCCCACGGCTGCCAGCGCAGCTGGTTCATCAGCTCGCCGGTGTCGGGGTTGCGCACGGTGTAGCCGGGCAGGCCGTGCGCGCCGGGCGGCAGGCCGGTGCCGACGGAGGCGAGGGAGGTCGCCGTGGTCGCCGGGTAGCCGGCGGTGAGCGGACGCCCGGTGCCGCCGCGCGAGGTGGCGAGCAGGGACGCCATGAAGGGGGCGTCCTCGGGGTGTGCCTTCAGCTGCTCCCAGCCGAGGCCGTCGATCAGGAACACGCAGTTCCGGTCGGCGGGGGTCAGCTCGGAGATCGAGGCGGTCATACCGGGCACGCCCAGGCCCGCGGCGAGCGTGGGCAGGAGGTCGGCGAGTGAACCGCTGCCGTATTCGGGGACCGGCGCGGAGGAGACGGTGAGCGGTTCGGGGTGCTGGTCCCAGGCCGTGGGGAGCTGTGTCATCAGCGGGTGGTGTCCGCGGTCGCCTCGGAGAGGGCCTGCGCGAAGACGAGTGCCTGGCGCACGGTCTCCGGCCCGTCCCCGGCCTCGCTGACGCGCAGGCTGAGGTCGTCCGCCGTCGAGTTGCCGGTGTAGCCGTGGTCCGCCTCGCAGTTGGGGTCGCCGCAGGCGGCCGGCTCCAGGTCGATGCGGGAGACGGCGCCCCAGCCGATGGTGAGGACGACCTCGCGGGGCAGGGTGCCCGGCTTGTACGACTCGGGGTTGGCGACCACTCGGCTGACCACGATCGACGAGATGCGGCCGAGCTTCACGGATTCCGTGGACGTCGTGGCGTACGGCGTCGGGGAGGTGCTGTCGGCGGCTTGTTCGTCGGTGTGGCTGACGATGAAGCGGTGGTCCGTGAGGACGAGCACGGTCACGTGCCGCCGGACCTCGTTCTGGTCGAAGGTCGTCTCCTGGTGGACCAGGTACGACCGGATGGGATCGCCGCCCACCGCGGCCTCCACCGCCTCGGCCACGAGGGCCGGGTAGTAGCCGCTGCGCTCGATCGCCGCCCGCAGCCCCTGGGTCGTCGTACTGGTCTTGGCCATGACGCCCATCCTACGGGGGAGCACTGACTGCGAGGGACAGCTCGCCCCCCGTCAGTAGGCGGGGAGGGTCCTCGGGCCGAGGTCGTCGCGGGCGGGCGGCGGGGCCAGGCGGACGGAGGCGCCCAGGACGCTCAGGCCGTGCGAGGCGACGACGACCGGCTCCAGGGTGACCGCGACCACCTCGGGGTGGTCGTCGACCAGCCGGGACACCCGCAGCAGCAGCTCCTCCAGGGCGCGGGTGTCGGCCGGCGCGGAGCCGCGCCAGCCGAACAGCAGGGGCGCCGTGCGGATCGACCGCACCAGCGAGTTCGCCTCCTTGTCGGTGACCGGGATCAGCCGGTGGGCGGTGTCCCCGAGCAGCTGGGAGGCGGCTCCGGCGAGCCCGAAGGAGAGCACGGCCCCGGCCGCGGGGTCGATGACGGCCCGTACGACGACGTCCACGCCGCGCGGCGCCATCCGCTGCACCACCGGACGCAGCTCGTCCGGCGCGCCGAACAGCTCCGTCAACTCCGCGTAGGAACGCCGCAATTGGTCCTCGTCCGCGAGGTCGAGGCGTACTCCGCCCAGGTCGGCGCGGTGCCGCAGGTGCGGGGCGGTGGCCTTGAGGGCCACGGGGTAGCCGAGGCTGCGGGCGGCCTCGACGGCGGCGTCGGGGGTCGGGGCGGGCAGGGTGCGGTGGGCGTGGATGCCGTAGTGGCCGAGCAGGTCGCAGGTCTCGTCCGCGCCGAGCGTGAAGCCCTTCCCACGCGCGAGCAGCCCGTCGATCAGTGTGGCGGCGCCCCTGACGTCGATGTCGTCGTACTCGGGGACCTTGCCGGGCTCCGCGGCGTCGCGCCGCCACTGGGCGTAGGTGACGGCCTGGGCGAGGGCCCGTACCGCGCGTTCGGCGGCGGGATAGGCGGGGATGAGGTGGGTGCCGTCGGGGGCTTCTTCGGCGGGCGTCGGGCGGGACGCGACCTGGGAGGCATCGGGGGTGGTTCGCGGCGAACTGCCCGCCTCGGCCTGGGGTGCCGTGCTGGCCGCCGCCGACAGGGCCTCGGCCAGGCCGCCGAGCTCCACATGGACGACCAGGACCGGCTTGGCCGGAGCCGCGGCCGCCGCGGACCGGAGCGCCTCGGCGAGGGCCGCGTCCGCGACCGGCCCCTCCCCCACCGCCGGTATGGCGGTGACGACCACCGCGTCGCACGAGTCGTCGGCCAGTGCCCGGGACAGGGCCGCGTGGAAGTCCGCCGCCGATGCCGCCGTGGTCAGGTCGAGCGGGGGGTGCGGCCGCAGCCCCTCGGCGAGGCACGCGTCGTAGGTGAGCAGGCCGAGCGACTCGGAGTTGCCGAGGATCGCCACCCGGGGCCCGGCGGGCAGGGGCTGGCGTGCGAGCAGCAGGCCCGCGTCCACCAGGTCGGTGATGGTGTCGACCCGGATGACGCCGGCCTGCCGCAGCAGCTCCGAGACGGTCGCGTGCGGCAGCCGGGTCGCCCGTACGGCGTGTCCCTGGGGAGCCGCGCCGTGCCGGGCGCCCTGGACCACGACCAGTGGTTTCGCCGCTGCGGTGCGGCGGGCGAGGCGGGCGAACTTGCGGGGGTTGCCGATGGACTCCAGGTACATGAGGACGACGTCGGTGTCGGGGTCCTCGTGCCAGTACTGGAGGACGTCGTTGCCGGAGACGTCGGCCCGGTTGCCGGAGGAGACGAAGGTGGAGACGCCGGTCACACCCGTGACGCCGCCGCCGCGCCGGTGCAGCCGGGACAGCAGGGCGACGCCGATGGCGCCGGACTGCGCGAAGAGGCCGATTCGGCCGGGGCGTGGCATCTCGGGGGCGAGGGAGGCGTTGAGCCGCACCTTTGGGGAGGTGTTGATGAGGCCGAAGGCGTTCGGCCCGATGATCCGCATGCCGTAGGTGCGCGCGTGCCGCACCAGGGCGCGCTGGCGTTCGCGACCCTCGGCACCGCTGTCGGCGTACCCGGCGGAGACGACGACGAGACCCTGCACGCCGTGTTCGCCGCACTCGGTGACGACCTCGGGGACGTGCTCGGCCGGTACGGCGACGACCGCCAGGTCGACGGGGCCGTCGATGTCGCGCACCGAACGGTGGGCGGGCACCCCGTCGAGTTCCTTCTGCCCCTCGGGAAGGGCCTTGTTCACCGCGTGGAGGCGGCCCGTGAAGCCGGCGTCGCGGATGTTGCCGAGGACGCTGCGGCCCACGCCGCCGGGGTTGCGCCCGGCGCCGATGACGGCGACCGAGCCGGGCGCGAGCAGCCGCTGCACGGAGCGCGCCTCGGCGCGCTGTTCGCGCGCGTACTGCACGGCGAGGGAGCGGTCGGTGGGTTCGAGGTCGAACTCCAGACGGACGACGCCGTCCTCGAAGCTGCGCTTCTGGGTGTACCCGGCGTCCGTGAACACCTTGATCATCTTGTTGTTGGCGGGCAGCACCTCGGCGGCGAAGCGGCGGATGCCGCGCTCACGGGCCACGGCGGCGATGTGTTCGAGGAGGGCGGAGGCGACGCCGCGGCCCTGGTGGGCGTCCTGCACCAGGAAGGCGACCTCGGCCTCGTCAGCGGGTGCGGACGCGGGTATTCCGTCCGGGCCGATCCGGTCGTAGCGTACGGTGGCGATGAACTCGCCGCCCACTGTGGCCGCGAGTCCCACCCGGTCCACAAAGTCGTGGTGCGTGAAGCGGTGGACGTCCTTGGCGGACAGGCGAGGGTACGGCGCGAAGAAGCGGTAGTACTTCGACTCGTCGGAGACCTGCTCGTAGAAGCTGACCAGGCGCTCGGCGTCATCAACGGTGATGGGCCGGACGCGCGCGGTGCCACCGTCGCGCAGCACCACGTCGGCTTCCCAGTGGGCGGGATACTCGTGCCGGTCCGGCGAGGTCTGCATGGGCCCCAGAGTACGGCTCGCGTCCGGCGACGGCGCGGGACGGTCTCTGGAGGGCGTCAGCCGGGTCGAGGCCGCGACCCGGCGGCACCCCGGGGCGGGTTCCTTGAGGACCGCCCCGGTACAACTTCACGCTGTGGGAAACTGGTCTAGACAACCCTGAACACCGAAGGGCAGCAACACATGGCTGAGCGCCGCGTCAACGTCGGCTGGGCCGAGGGCCTCCACGCCCGCCCCGCCTCCATCTTCGTCCGAGCCGCCACGGCCGCAGGCGTCCCGGTGACGATCGCCAAGGCAGGCGGCACCCCCGTCAACGCGGCCTCCATGCTGGCCGTTCTCGGCCTCGGCGCACAGGGCGGCGAGGAGATCGTCCTCGCCTCCGACGCCGAGGGCGCGGACGCCGCTCTCGACCGGCTCGCGAAGCTGGTCTCCGAGGGTCTCGAGGAACTCCCCGAGACCGTCTGAGCATTTCCCCGCGCCCGACCCGGCGCACCCTGAAGGGCTCACCCGAATTCACCGGGCGAGCCCTTCGGCTTTTCGGCGAATTCCCCGCCCACGGGCAGCGGAATTAAACCCCCGCGAATTAGCTTCTCTTTGTATACGGCTCTTGTGTTAATGCCGCAGGCCCGCCGTGTTTACGGAATGTTGCGAGTTCCTCACACGCTCGGCGCGCTCACCGGCGGAGCCGAAACGCAGCCGGTGCGCGGCCGTCGCGCGCTCGGTGTGCAGCGCCGTGACCGCCCGCGCGCGCTCGCCGTCGCCGCGCGCCACCGCGTCCACGATCGCGCCGTGCTCGGTCCAGGCCTCCACGGGACTGACCGGTGCCTCCACGGCGTACATCCAGGCGATCTTGTGGCGCAACTGGGTGAGCATCGAGGTCAGCGCGGGACTGCCGGAGGCCTGCGCGAGCGTCTCGTGGAACCAGCCGTCCAGAGAGCGCAGGTCGTCGCTGCTGCCCCGGCGGGCGCGGTCCTGCCCGAGCCGGACCAGTCCGCGCAGGACCTTCAGATGGGCCTCGGTGCGGCGCTGGGCGGCGCGGGCGGCACCGAGCGGCTCCAGCAGCGCGCGCATCTCCAGCAGGTCGGCGGCCTCCTGCTCGGTGGGTTCGGCGACGCACGCGCCCGCGTGCCGCCGGGTCACCACGAAGCCCTCGGCCTCCAGAGTGCGCAGGGCCTCCCGGACGGGGACGCGCGAGACGCCGTAGCGGCGCGCGAGGAGTTCCTCGGTCAGCCGGCCGCCACGCTCGTAGACACCCGCGACGATGTCGTCCCGGATGGCCGTGCACACCGAGTGCGCGGGAATACGCATGACCGACCTCCGTTTAATCCCCGTGAAACGTCGAGGAGTGACGCGTGTTCCGTGACTCTATTGCAATCAGCCGGAATTTCCGACGGCGGGCGGGAATCCATGGATATTTTTTGGACAGTCGGTCGCCGCAAACGCCGAAAGCCCCGGCTCGGGGAGCCGGGGCCGCGGGATTCGGAAGCGGTGTGCCGTCAGACGTTCACGCCGTGCGAACGGAGGTAGGCGACGGGGTCGATGTCGGAGCCGTACTCGGGGCTCGTGCGGGCCTCGAAGTGCAGGTGCGGGCCGGTGACGTTGCCGGTGGCGCCGGACAGGCCGATCTGCTGGCCGGGGGTGACCTGCTGGCCGACCGAGACACCGATGGACGACAGGTGGCCGTACTGGGTGTACGTGCCGTCGTTCATCTTGATCACGATCTGGTTGCCGTAGGAGCCGCCCCAGCCGGCCTCGACGACCGTGCCCGCGCCGACGGCGTGGACGGAGGTGCCGGTGGCGGCGTGGAAGTCGACGCCGGTGTGGCTGCCGGAGGACCACAGGCCGCTGCTTGCCTTGTAGCCGGTGGAGACGTACGAGCCGGAGATCGGGGGCACGTAGGAGTTGAGGCGCTTGCGCTCGGCCTCGCGGGCGGCGCGCTCCTTGGCCTCGCGGGCCTCCTCGGCCGCCTTCTTGGCCGCCTTCTTGGCCTTCTCGGCGATTTCGGCGGCCCGCTCGCGGGCGGCCTCCTCGGCCTTCTTCTTGGCGGCGGCCTCCTCGGCGGCCTGCTTCTGGGCGGCGGCCTGGGCGTCGATCTGATGGGCCACGGTGTCGCCCATGGTCACGACCGGGGTGAGGCCGGTCTGTTCGGCTGCGGGCTCGGCCGCCATCGCCGCCGGGGCCGCCACGGTGCCGATGACACCGGTGGTGGCGAGGGCCGCGACGCCCGCGGCGCGGGCCGTGCGGCGCTGGATACGACTGGGACGACGGTGCTTCCCGGTGGCGCGCGTGAACGCCATGGAGTGGCTGATCCTTTCCTTCCCTCTCGCCTACCGGGTTAGCTGACGGGTTCGGAGCAGGAAGGTCTCCTACGGACCCCCTCGCGATGCGCGCGGGCGTCCGATTCACCCCAGGGACTGCGGTTGGGTCCCCGGCTCCCCTGGCTCGCGCCGTACGGGGACTCGGCGATGACTGTCCGGTGCCGCGGTTGCGGCGCACTGCCTGACGAACAGCCCGAACGACGCTAAGCGGGGTCACTTTCAATTCCCAAACGGATCCAGATGTTTGTAGCGCATCCCACAGGGCAGACAGGCAACTCCCACCCCAATTCGGGCATAAAGGGGCCCTGGTGCCTTCGAAGACAACCAGGGCCCCTGGGCGCGTGTGCCGTTACTCGGCGGCGACGACCGTGACTTCGCCGATGCCCAGGGCCTCGACCGGGCCCTTGATCTGCGCCGCGTCACCCACGAGGACGGTCACCAGACGGTCCACCGGGAAGGCGCTGACGGCCGCCGCGGTGGCCTCCACGGTGCCGGTCGCGGCGAGCTGCCGGTACAGCGTGGCCTGGTAGTCGTCGGGCAGGTGCTGCTCGACCTGGTCGGCCAGCGTGGACGCGACGGCCGCCGCCGTCTCGTACTTCAGCGGCGCCACGCCGACCAGGTTCTGCACGGCGACGTCCCGCTCGGCGTCGGTCAGCCCCTCGGCGGCGAGGGTACGCAGCACCGTCCACAGGTCCTGAAGGGCCGGGCCGGTGTTGGGCGTGTCCACGGAACCGCTGATGGCGAGCATCGCGGCACCGGTCCCGTCCGGGGCGGACCTGAGGACCTGGGCGAACGCCCGCACGCCGTAGGTGTAGCCCTTCTCCTCACGCAGCACGCGGTCCAGGCGGGACGTGAGGGTGCCGCCCAGGCAGTACGTGCCGAGCACTTGCGCGGGCCACACACGGTCGTGCCGGTCGGCGCCGATGCGGCCGATGAGCAGCTGCGTCTGGACGGCGCCCGGGCGGTCCACGATGACGACCCGGCCCGTGTCGTCCGCGGTCACCGGCGGCACCGGGCGCGGCTCGGCCGGTGAACCGGTCCACGAGCCCAGCGTGTCGCCGAGCAGGACGTCGAGGTCGATGCCGGTGAGGTCGCCGACGACCACGGCGGTGGCCGTGGCGGGCCTGACGTGCTTCTCGTAGAAGCCGCGTACGGCCGCGGAGTCGATCGCGGCGACCGTCTCCTCGGTGCCCTGCCGGGGCCGCGACATGCGCGAGTCCGCCGGGAACAGCTCCTTGGAGAGCTCCTTGGCGGCGCGCCGCGACGGGTTGGCCAGCTCGTGCGGGATCTCGTCGAGACGGTTGCGGACCAGCCGCTCGACCTCGCTGTCGGCGAACGCGGGCGCCCTCAGGGCGTCGGCGACCAGGGCGAGTCCCTTGGCGAGGCGGGAGGCCGGCACCTCCAGGCTGAGCCGGACACCGGGATGGTCGGCGTGCGCGTCGAGGGTGGCTCCGGCGCGCTCCAGCTCGGCGGCGAACTCCTCGGCGGAGTGCTTGTCGGTGCCCTCGGCGAAGGCCCGGGCCATGATCGTGGCCACCCCGTCCAGGCCGGCGGGTTCGGCCTCCAGGGGTGCGTCCAGCAACACCTCCACGGCGACGACCTGCTGGCCGGGGCGGTGGCAGCGCAGCACCGTCAGACCGTTGTCGAGCGTGCCGCGCTCGGGGGCCGGGAAGGCCCACGGCCTGGCCTCGCCCGCCTGGGGCTGGGGGTGGAAGTCCATCGCGGCGAGCTCGGTCACTTGGCCGCCTCCTCGTTCTCGTCTCCGGCCGCGGCTGCGGTGTCCGCGTCTGTCGCGTCGCTCTCGGCGTCCTCGTCGGCGACGGGCTCGTAGACCAGCACCGCGCGGTTGTCGGGCCGCAGGCGGGCCTTGGCGACAGCCTGGACCTCCTCGGCCGTCACCTCCAGGACACGCTGGACGGCGGTGAGGGCGAGCTGCGGGTCGCCGAACAGCACGGCGTACCGGCACAGTTCGTCGGCGCGGCCCGCGACCGTGCCGAGCCGGTCCAGCCACTCGCGCTCCAACTGGGCCTGGGCGCGCTCCATCTCCTCGGCCGTGGGGCCCTCCTCGGCGAACCGGGCGAGCTCCTCGTCGATGGCGGCCTCGATGACCGGCACCTCCACGTCACCGGACGTCTTCACGTCCAGCCAGCCCAGGGAGGGGGCCCCCGCGAGCCGCAGCAGGCCGAAGCCCGCCGCCACGGCCGTGCGGTCACGCCGGACCAGGCGGTTGTAGAGGCGGGAGGAGTCGCCGCCGCCGAGGACGGTGAGGGCCAGGTCGGCCGCGTCGCACTCACGCGTGCCGTCGTGCGGCAGCCGGTAGGCGGCCATCAGGGCACGCGCCGGGACGTCCTCCTCCACGACCTCGCGCAGCTGCTCACCGATGACCTCCGGCAGCGCGCCGTCACGCGGGGCGGGCTTGCCGTCGTGACCGGGGATGGAGCCGAAGTACTTCTCGATCCAGGCCAGGGTCTGCTCGGGGTCGATGTCGCCGACCACGGAGAGCACGGCGTTGTTCGGCGCGTAGTAGGTGCGGAAGAACGCGCGCGCGTCCTCCAGGGTCGCCGCGTCCAGGTCGGCCATCGAGCCGATCGGGGTGTGGTGGTAGGGGTGGCCCTCCGGGTAGGCGAGGGCGGTCAGCTTCTCGAAGGCGGTGCCGTAGGGGACGTTGTCGTAGCGCTGGCGGCGCTCGTTCTTGACGACGTCCCGCTGGTTCTCCATCGACTCGTCGTCGAGGGCGGCCAGCAGGGAGCCCATGCGGTCGGCCTCCAGCCAGAGGGCGAGCTCCAGCTGGTGGGCCGGCATGGTCTCGAAGTAGTTGGTCCGCTCGAAGCTGGTGGTGCCGTTCAGCGAGCCGCCCGCGCCCTGGACGAGCTCGAAGTGGCCGTTGCCCTTCACCTGGGCGGATCCCTGGAACATCAGGTGCTCGAAAAGGTGAGCCAGGCCGGTACGGCCCTTGACTTCGTGGCGCGAGCCGACGTCGTACCAGAGGCACACCGCCGCGACCGGGGTCAGGTGGTCCTCGGAGAGCACCACGCGCAGGCCGTTGGCCAGGCGGTGCTCGGTCGCTGTCAGGCCCCCGGAGCCTGCCTGGGCTGTGGCCGTGTGACCCATGGGCATGTACGTCCCTTCGATCGCGAAGCGGTTGATCAAACCGCCGGTTCCTGCCGGTCCTGCCACTGTATGCAAGCGCGCGAAGCACTGTTGAAGTTCCCGGACCCGGTACGCGCGGAGCGTGACCTCATGGCGGCCACCGAGGCGTGTGCTGCCACCGGAGGCCGGGTCCTGGTCCCGGTTGTCAGTGCGGCGGTCCACAATGGTCGGCGTCAGATCTGGATCGCAGCAGCAAGGAGCCGGCAGCGATGGCCCGCCGCAGCACGAAGAACCCGCCGCCCGACGACTCGTACGAGGAGAGGATCCTCGACATCGACGTCGTCGACGAGATGCAGGGCTCCTTCCTCGAGTACGCGTACTCGGTCATCTACTCCCGCGCCCTGCCCGACGCCCGCGACGGCCTCAAGCCGGTGCACCGCCGGATCGTCTACCAGATGAACGAGATGGGCCTGCGCCCCGAGCGCGGCTACGTCAAGTGCGCCCGGGTCGTCGGCGAGGTGATGGGCAAGCTGCACCCGCACGGCGACGCGTCGATCTACGACGCCCTCGTGCGCATGGCCCAGCCGTTCTCGATGCGCGTCCCCCTGGTCGACGGCCACGGCAACTTCGGCTCGCTGGGCAACGACGACCCGCCGGCCGCCATGCGGTACACGGAGTGCCGGATGGCCGAGGCGACGAGCCTGATGACGGAGTCCATCGACGAGGACACCGTCGACTTCAACCCGAACTACGACGGGCAGGAGCGGGAACCGGTGGCATTGCCCGCCGCCTTCCCGAACCTCCTGGTCAACGGCGCGTCGGGCATCGCGGTCGGCATGGCCACGAACATGCCGCCGCACAACCTGCGCGAGGTCATCGCCGCCGCCCGCCACCTGATCAGGCACCCGAACGCGGACCTCGACGCCCTGATGAAGCACGTCCCTGGCCCCGACCTGCCCACGGGCGGCCGCATCGTCGGCCTGTCCGGCATCCGGGACGCGTACGAGACCGGCCGCGGCACCTTCAAGATCCGGGCGACCGTGTCGGTGGAGCAGGTGACGGCCCGCCGCAAGGGCCTGGTCGTCACCGAGCTGCCCTTCACGGTCGGCCCGGAGAAGGTCATCGCCAAGATCAAGGACCTGGTCGGCTCGAAGAAGCTTCAGGGCATCGCCGACGTCAAGGACCTCACCGACCGTGAGCACGGCCTGCGCCTGGTCATCGAGATCAAGAACGGCTTCGTGCCGGAGGCGGTCCTGGAGCAGCTGTACAAGCTGACGTCGATGGAGGAGTCCTTCGGCATCAACAACGTGGCGCTGGTCGACGGCCAGCCGCTCACGCTGGGCCTGAAGGAGCTCCTGGAGGTCTATCTCGACCACCGTTTCAACGTGGTGCGGCGGCGGTCGGAGTTCCGGCGCGGCAAGAAGCGCGACCGGCTGCACCTGGTCGAGGGTCTGCTGACGGCCCTGCTGGACATCGACGAGGTCATCCGCCTGATCCGCTCCAGCGAGAACTCGGCGCAGGCGAAGCAGCGCCTGATGGAGCAGTTCTCGCTGAGCGAGGTCCAGACGCAGTACATCCTCGACACGCCGCTGCGGCGCCTGACCAAGTACGACCGCATCGAGCTGGAGGCGGAGAAGGACCGCCTCAACGCGGAGATCGAGGAGCTGACCCGGATCCTCGACTCGGACGCTGAGCTGCGCAAGCTGGTCTCCTCCGAACTGGCCACCGTCGCCAAGAAGTTCGGCACCGACCGGCGTACGGATCTGCTGGAGTCGGGCGGCGCCCCCGTCGCCACCGTGCCCCTCCAGGTGGCCGACGACCCGTGCCGCGTGCTGCTGTCCTCGACGGGTCTGCTGGCCCGTACGGCGAACGGCGAGCCGTTCGCGGAGGACGCCGGGGCCAAGCGCGTCAAGCACGACGTGATCGTCTCGGCGGTGCCGGCCACCGCACGCGGCGAGATCGGCGCGGTCACCTCAGCGGGCCGGCTGCTGCGGCTGAACGTGATCGACCTGCCCCAGCTCCCCGAGTCGATGCCGACGCCGAACCTGGCGGGAGGTGCCCCGCTCGCGGAGTTCGTCTCCCTGGAGGACGACGAGACGGTCGTCTGCCTGACGACACTCGACGAGTCGTCGCCGGGCCTGGCACTGGGCACGGCTCAGGGCGTGGTCAAGCGCGTGGTGCCGGACTATCCGTCCCACAAGGAGGAGCTGGAGGTGATCACCCTCAAGGAGGGCGACCGGATCGTCGGCGCGGTCGAGCTGCGCACGGGCGAGGAGGACCTGGTCTTCATCACCGACGACGCCCAGCTGCTGCGCTTCCAGGCCTCGCTGGTGCGTCCCCAGGGCCGCGCGGCGGGCGGTGTGGCGGGCGTCAAGCTCGCCGAGGGCGCGAAGGTCATTTCCTTCACGGCGGTGGATCCGGCCGCGGACGCCGTCGTCTTCACCGTCGCGGGCTCGCGGGGCACGCTGGACGACTCCGTCCAGACGACGGCCAAACTGACCCCGTTCGACCAGTACCCGCGCAAGGGCCGCGCCACCGGCGGCGTGCGGTGCCAGCGGTTCCTCAAGGGTGAGGACTGCCTGTCCCTGGCCTGGGCGGGTCCCGCCCCGGCGCTCGCCGCGCAGAAGAACGGCACCCCGGCCGAGCTCCCGGAGATGGACCCGCGCCGGGACGGCTCGGGCGTGTCCCTGGCGAAGACGGTGGCGGTGGTGGCGGGGCCGGTCTAGGGGTTGTTTCGAAAGTCCTGTGCGGTGCCCGCGGTGTCCGGTGCGTGCTCTCGGCGTGCCGGACGCAAGCCCCCGCACTGGACGTACTCGGGCTTGCGGCCGGTGCGGCGAGAGTGCGTGCGGGCGCCGTGGGTGCTGTGCGGGACTTTCGTAACACCCCCTAGGCCTCGGCCGGCTCCTCCTCGGAGCCCTGCACGTACCGCAGGACGCCCCACATGCCGCGCTCGTCGCCGTGTGGGGCGTCGCTCCGGCACGCGTCCAGTTCCTTGCCGAGGGCTGTGGCGTCGATCCCGGAGCCGATGAGGACCAGCTGGGTGAGGCGTTCACCGCCGGGCCAGGGCTCCGGATAGAAGCGCAGGAACCGCCCGACCGCGTGGACGGCGTAACGGTTCCGGACGTCGTGCGGCCCGAAGTCGACGTAGCCCTTGATCCGGTACAGCCCCTCGGGCCGGCTGTCGAGGAACTCCATCAGCCGGCGCGGATCCATGGGCTGCTCCCGCGAGACGAACGACAGGCTGTCGTAGCCGGTGTGCAGATGCCCGGTGTGGTCGTCGTGGTCGCCCTCGCCGTGCTCGTGGAGATCGTCGAAGGACAGCTGCCCGATGCGTTCCTCGCTGGGCCGGCAGTCGAAGAGGAACTCGGGGTCGATCCGGCCGTAGGTGGCCGGGACGACGGCGGCGCGATCGGCGAGGGAGCGGACCAGCGCGAGGACGCGTTCACCGTCCGCCGTCCGGTCGGTCTTGTTGACCACGACGAGGTCGGCCAGCGCGAGGTGCCGGTCGATCTCGGGGTGCCTGGAGCGGGTGTCGTCGAACTCGGCGGCGTCGACGACTTCGACGAGACCGCCGTACACGATCCCCGGATGCCCGCTGGCGAGCACCATCCGCACGAGCTCCTGCGGCTCGGCCAGTCCGCTGGCCTCGATGACGATGACGTCGAGGCCGAGGGAGGGTTCCGCGAGCCGCTCCAGGTACTCGTCCAGTTCGCTCGCGTCGACGGCACAGCACAGGCATCCGTTGCCGAGCGACACCGTCGAGTCCCCGAGTGCTCCGGCCACGGCCATCGCGTCGATCTCGATGGCCCCGAAGTCGTTGACGATGGCCCCGATACGGCTGCCACCGCTGCGGTGGAGCAGGTGATTGAGCAGGGTGGTCTTTCCCGAGCCGAGGAATCCGGCCAGGACGACGACCGGGATCTGCCGCGGTTTCGGGCTCGGCTGGCTCACCGTGCGACCTCTCTCACGCCGACGCGTGCACCGGCTCGCGTTCCCGGCACACGTACGAGGATGGGATGCCGACTCAGGATACGAGTCACCTCCGGGGCCGCCGCCCACTGACGGAGCAGCGCCCGGCGGGGCCCGGCGGCCGACGGGAGACAAGTCAGGTTAGGCTCACCTCTGTGAGTACGTGTTCAAGCGTCTCCCGGGACTTCGGCGAGCCCGTCTCGGGGACCGCGGCCACCGCGAGGACCTGGCTGTTGCTGGAACAGCCCGGCCCCTGGGGTGTCAAGGCGCTCACCTCGAGCCACCTGGACCCCGCGCTGGGCCGTGCTCTGGAGGCGGCGGCGAAGGACACGGGCGTACGCATCGTTCTCATCCGCCGCCCCGGACGCCACGCGGACCGCCGGATGCCCGCCGCGCGCCGGGTGTACGTCGCCCACACCGTCCCGGGGAACGTGTGGCTGCACGCCGCCACGACCTCGGACCCCGGGCAGTTGCTCGCTCTCGACTTCGCCGCACTCGGCCGCGGCGACCACCGCTCCTTCGGCGCGGTGCTCGGCGGCCGGCCCCACGACGGCGATCCGCTCGCCCTCGTCTGCACCAACGGCAAGCGCGACCGCTGCTGCGCCCTCCTCGGCCGGCCCCTCGCGGCCGAACTCGCCACGTCCGGGGTCGAGGGCGTCTGGGAGGTCACCCATCTGGGCGGTCACCGCTTCGCCCCGACGGTCCTGGTGCTGCCGTACGGATACGCGTACGGCCGGGCCGAGGCGCACACCCTGAAAGAGGTGCTCCTCGGCGCGCGCGAGGGCCGGATCGTCCTGGACGGGTGCCGGGGCAGCTCTGCCTGGGACCGCCCCGGTCAGGCCGCCGAACTCGCCGTGCGCGACAGGACGGGCGAATACGCCGCGCAGGCGCTGAGCGTCGTGCGGACTACCGGCGCGGCGCCGCGCTGGGAGGTGACCGTCGCCCATACCGACGGGCGCCGCTGGCAGGTCGCCGTCGCCCAGGGGGCGGCCCTGCCGCCCCGCCCGGAGAGCTGCGGGACGGCGGTCCTCGGGTCGCCCGCGCGGATGGACGTGGTCGAGGTCCGTGAGATGAGGACGACCACGGCCCTCGCGAGCTGACCGGGCCCCGATCCGTCCGCTCAACCATGGGCAAGAGATCCACCTCACACCCGTTACGGCAGCTGGGAAGCCCCACGTACCGTCTTGGGTATGAGCCCCACTCCGCCCGCACGCCGTCTGCGCCTCGGCCTGCCCCGGCGGGTCTTCTCGCAGGTGCTGCTGATGCAGGTGGTCATCGCGGCGGGAGTCGCGGTCCTCGCGACCGGGCTGTTCCTCGCACCCCTCGGTGACCAGCTCGACGATCAGGCGATGCGCCGCGCGCTCGCGATCGCGCAGACGACCGCACAGCAGCCCGGCCTCGTGGAGGACCTGCGGGACACCCCTCCCGCACCGGACGGGCCGGTGCAGCGGGAGGCCGAGCGGATCCGGAAGGCCACCCAGGCCGAGTACGTCGTGGTGATGGACTGGCGGGGCGTGCGCTGGTCGCACCCGGACCGCAAGCAGATCGGCGGCATCGTCTCGACCGACCCCGGCCAGGCGCTGGCCGGCAGGGAGGTCATGGAGATCGACAGCGGCACCCTGGGCCGTTCCGCCCGCGGCAAGGTGCCGTTGCGGGACGGCGACGGCATGGTCGTCGGCGCCGTCTCGGTCGGTATCGCCTACGACAGCGTCCGGGCCCGGCTGATCCACGCGATCCCGGGGCTGTTCGCCTACGCCGGCGGTGCCCTGGCCGTCGGCGCGCTGGCCGCGTGGCTCATCTCCCGGCGGGTCCACCGGCAGACCAGGGACCTCGCCTTCTCGGACATCGCGGCGCTGCTGTCGGAACGCGAGGCGATGCTGCACGGCATCCGGGAGGGTGTCGTCGCCCTGGACCGCACCGGCCGCATCCGCCTCCTCAACGACGAGGCGCAGCGCCTGCTGGGCATCGGGGACACCGCGGTGGGCTCTTCCCCCGACGAGGCGCTCGGCGCGGGCCGCACCGCCGACGTGCTGGCCGGGCGCGTGACCGGCACGGACCTGCTCACCGTCCGCGGCCAGCGAGTGCTGGTCGCCAACCGCATGCCCACCGACGACGGCGGAGCCGTGGCCACCCTGCGCGACCGCACCGAGCTGGAGCAGCTGGGCCGCGAACTCGACTCCACCCGCGGTCTGATCGACGCCCTGCGGGCCCAGGACCACGAACACGCCAACCGCATGCACACACTTCTCGGGCTGCTCGAGCTGGAGATGTACGACGACGCCGTCGAGTTCGTCGGCGAGGTGGTCGGTGACCACCGGGCCACCGCCGAGCAGGTCGCCGAGCGGATCGAGGACCCGCTGCTCGCCGCCCTGCTGGTCGGCAAGGCGACGGTCGCGGCCGAGCGGGGCGTCGCCCTGTGGGTGTCGGACCGGACCCGGCTGCCCGACCGGCTGATCGATCCCCGAGGCCTGGTCACCGTCGTCGGCAACCTGGTGGACAACGCCCTCGACGCGGTCGCCGGCAAGCCGCAGGCGCGGGTGGAGGTCGAGCTGCGCGCCGAGGGACGTACGGCGATCCTCAGGGTGCGCGACACGGGGCCGGGCGTCCCGCCGGAACACCGGGAGCTGGTTTTCGCCGAGGGATGGTCCACGAAGAAGCCGCCGGCGCACCGTGAACGGGGCATCGGGCTGTCCCTGGTGCGCAGGTTCGCCGAGCGGCAGGGCGGCAGCGCGACCGTGGGCGAGGCCCAGGGCGGGGGCGCGGAGTTCACCGTCGTCCTGCCCGAGGCGCTGACCACCCCCGACCCGGAACCGGCCCTGGCCGTGCCGTCAGCCCCGCAGACCGCCGAGGAGGAGTCGTGATGATCGAGGTCCTGGTCGTGGACGACGACACCAGGGTCGCGCGGGTCAACGCCGCCTACGTCGAGAAGGTGCCGGGTTTCCATGTGGCCGGCGAGGCTCACACCGCCGCGGACGCGCTGCGCCGGCTGGAGACGCTGCCCCGGCTGGACCTGGTGCTCATGGACCACTACCTGCCCGACCAGACAGGGCTCGCGGTCGTCCAGGAGATGCGGCGGCGCGGCCACCAGACCGACGTGATCATGGTGACGGCGGCCCGGGACGTGTCCACCGTGCAGGCGGCCATGCGGCACGGCGCGCTGCAGTACCTCGTCAAACCGTTCGCCTTCGCCGGCCTGCGCGCCAAGCTGGAGGCGTACGCGGAGCTGCGGCGCACGCTCGACGGGGGCGGGGAGGCGGAGCAGGCCGAGGTGGACCGCATCTTCGGGGCGCTGTCGGCATCGTCGGAGCCCGCCTTGCCCAAGGGCCACTCCCCCACCACGGCGGAACTGGTCCGCCAGTGCCTGATGAACGCCGGCGGGCCGCTGTCCGCCCAGGAGATCGCCGAGCGGACCGGGGTCAGCCGCCAGACCGCCCAGCGGTATCTGAAGCTGCTGGAACGCACCGGACGGGCCAGGCTGACCCTCAAGTACGGTGACGCGGGCCGCCCGGAGCACCGTTACGTGTGGGCGACCCGCAGCTAGGTGTGCTGTCGTACCCGGACCTTCGGCCCGTGGCCTTCTTCACGAACTCGGTGGTGTCTCGCCGAGGTCGATCCTGGCGTTCCCGACGGCGATGAAGGCGCCGCCCCTACGCCGCTCCCGCCCCGGTCAGCGACCTCACCTCCGTTTCGGCGTGCTTGGCCTCGTCCGGCACCTCTGCCGCGGTGACGGTGCCCAGCCACCCGGCGAGGAAGCCCAGCGGGATCGAGACGAGCCCCGGATTCTGCAGCGGGAAGTACTGCAGGTCCACGCCCGGGAACAGCGAGTCGGGGCTTCCCGAGACCACCGGCGACAGCACCACGAGCACCACGGCCGGGACCAGACCGCCGTAGACGGACCACACGGCGCCGCGGGTGGTGAATCCGCGCCAGAACAGCGAGTAGAGCAGCACCGGCAGGTTCGCCGAGGCGGCGACGGCGAAGGCCAGGCCCACCAGGAACGCCACGTTGAGATCCCGCGCCAGCAGGCCCAGCGCGATCGCGACCACACCGACCCCGACGGCGGCGACCCGGGCCACGGCCACCTCACTGTGAGGCTTGCCGCGGCGGCGCAGGGACGCGTAGAGGTCGTGGGCCACGGACGCCGAGGACGCGAGCGTGATCCCGGCGACCACGGCGAGAATCGTGGCGAAGGCGATCGCGGCGACGATCGCGAAGAGGACCGTTCCGCCCGTCGAGCCGGCACCGCCGCCCAGGTCGAGCGCCAGCAGCGGAACCGCCGTGTTCCCGGCCGTGTTCGACCCGCGCACCGCGTCCGGACCGAGGACGGCGGCAGCGCCGAAGCCGAGCACGATCGTCATCAGGTAGAAACCGCCGATGAGCCCGACGGCCCAGACGACCGAGCGGCGTGCGGCGCGCGCGGTGGGCACGGTGTAGAAGCGGGACAGGATGTGCGGCAGACCTGCCGTACCCAGCACCAGGGCCAGCCCCAGACTGATGAAGTCGAAGCGGGCGGTCCAGTCCCCGCCGTACTTCAGCCCGGGCGCCAGAAACGCCTCCCCGTGCCCGCTGCGTTCGGCCGCCGTGAGCAGCAGACGGTCCAGATCGCCGTGGAAGCGCACGAGGACGAGCACCGTCAGGGCGATGGTGCCGCCCAGCAGCAGGACCGCCTTGACGATCTGGATCCAGGTCGTCGCCCGCATCCCTCCCAGTGACACGTAGATCACCGTGAGCGCACCGACACCGATCACGGTCCAGGCACTCGCCACCTCGCTCGTGCCCCCGAGCAGCAACGCCACGAGGCTGCCCGCGCCGACCATCTGCGCCACGAGATACAGCACGGAGACGGTGACCGAGGACGTCCCGGCGGCGATCCGTACCGGGCGCTCCCGCATCCGCGCCGCCACCACGTCCGCCAGGGTGAACCGGCCGCAGTTTCGCACCAGTTCGGCCACCAGGAAGAGCACCACCAGCCAGGCCACGAGGAATCCGACGACGTACAGCAGCCCGTCGTAGCCGAACAGCGCGATGAGCCCGGTGACTCCCAGGAAGGAGGCGGCCGACAGATAGTCGCCCGCGATGGCGAATCCATTCTCTATGGGCGTGAAGAGCCGCCCGCCCGCGTAGAACTCCTCGGCCGAGCCCCGCCGGTTGCGGCTCACCCAGGTCGTGATCGCCAGCGTGACCGCGACGAACGCGCTGAACAGCAGCAGCGCCAGCGTCTGGTGTTCACCCGTCACGAGGCACCGCCGTTCATGCCGCGGGTCAGCTCCTGGGTGTCCCAGCGCAGCTCCAGCGCGGCCCGGTCTCTGCGCAACCGCGCGTGCCGCGCGTACGCCCAGGTGAGCAGGAACGTGGTCGCGAACTGCCCGAGCCCCGCCACCATCGCCACGTTCACCGATCCCGCTACCGGGTGTGCCATCAGCTCCGGCGCGGTCGTGGCCGCCACGACGTAGCCCACGTACCAGGCGAAGAAGGCCACGAAGGCCGGCGCCACGAACCGCCGGTACCTCCGTCGTACCTCCTGGAAGGCCGTGCTGCGCTGCACTTCCAGATACACGTCGGCCGCCGCGCTCCCGGCCCCGCCTTCCCTTCGCGTCGGCGGCATCACTCCCGGAGGGGACTCACCGGCACCGGCCGACTCGCCCCAGCCGGAGGCGAGGGCGTCGTACCAGGGATCGTCGTACCGCGGGTTGCCGGCGTCCTGGGCTGGCTCGGGGCGGCCCTTGCTTGACTGCATGCCCAAGGATGGACAGAACGGGAAGATCCCCGACTCTTCTTCCCCACGCTCTTCACCCCATCAGGTGACTGAACCCGTGGGGGCCGGGCACCTCCGGAATCCACCGGAATCCGGCCCCGGCCCGCCCGGCCCGAGCGCAGCGGCTACGCGTCGATCCGCGACCGGTCCAAGGTGGCCGCCGAGTTGGAGATGAACTCCTTGCGCGGCGCGACGTCGTTACCCATCAGCAGGTCGAAGACCTGCTCGGCGGCCTCCAGGTCGGAGAGGTTGATCCGGCGCAGGGTGCGGTGGCGCGGGTCCATGGTCGTCTCGGCCAGCTGGTCGGCGTCCATCTCGCCGAGACCCTTGTAGCGCTGGATCGAGTCCTTGTAGCGGATGCCCTTGCTCTGGAACTCCATGAGCTTGTCGCGCAGTTCACGGTCGGAGTACGTGTAGACGTACTTGTCCTGCCCCTTCTTGGGCTGGACGATCTCGATGCGGTGCAACGGCGGCACCGCCGCGAAGACCCGGCCGGCCTCGACCATGGGCCGCATGTAGCGGTGGAAGAGGGTCAGCAGCAGTGTGCGGATGTGCGAGCCGTCGACGTCGGCGTCGGTCATCATGATGATCTTGCCGTAGCGGGCGGCGTCGATGTCGAAGGTCCGGCCCGAGCCGGCCCCTATGACCTGGATGATCGCACCGCACTCGGCGTTCTTCAGCATGTCCGTGACGGACGACTTCTGAACGTTGAGGATCTTGCCCCGGATCGGCAGCAGCGCCTGGAACTCGGAGTTCCGGGCGAGCTTCGCCGTACCGAGCGCGGAGTCGCCCTCGACGATGAACAGTTCGCTGCGGTCGACGTCGTCGCTGCGGCAGTCGGCGAGCTTGGCCGGCAGCGAGGAGGACTCCAGGGCCGTCTTACGGCGCTGCGCGTCCTTGTGCTGCCTGGCGGCGATGCGCGTGCGGGCCGCTGCGACGGCCTTCTCCAGCACGGTCCGGGCCTGCTGGGCGGCGTCCCGCTTCGTGGACGTCAGGAACGCCTTGAGTTCCTTGCTGACCACGTTGTTCACGATCCGGCGGGCGGCCGAGGTCCCGAGCACCTCCTTGGTCTGACCTTCGAACTGCGGCTCGGCGAGGCGGACCGTGACGACCGCGGTCAGACCCTCCAGTGCGTCGTCCTTGACGATGTCGTCCTCGGCGACGCGCAGGAGCTTCTTGGCGCGCAGCACCTCGTTCATCGTGGCCGCCACGGCCTGTTCGAAGCCGGCGACGTGGGTGCCGCCCTTGGGGGTGGCGATGATGTTCACGAACGACCTCAGGGTCGTGTCGTATCCGGTGCCCCAGCGCAGGGCGACGTCGACGTCGAGCTCGCGGGTGACCTGGGTGGGGGTCATCTGGCCGTGCTCGTCCAGCACCGGGACGGTCTCCCTGAACGTGCCCTGCCCGGAGAAGCGGAGGACGTCGCAGACCGGCTTGTCGTTCGCCAGGTACTCGCAGAACTCGCTGATACCACCGTCGAAGCGGAAGGACTCCTCGCCCTTGCTGCCGCCCTCGCCGAGTCCGAGTTCGTCACGGACGACGATGGTCAGGCCGGGTACCAGGAAAGCGGTCTGGCGGGCGCGCTGGTGCAGCGTCTCCAGGGAGAGCTTGGCGTCCTTGAGGAAGATCTGGCGGTCCGCCCAGTACCGCACGCGCGTCCCGGTGCGGGCCTTCGGGATCTTCTTGGTCTTGCGCAGGCCGGCCTTGGCCTCGAACTTGGCGTCCGCTCCCGTCCCGGCGAACGCGCCGGGCACGCCGCGCCGGAAGCTGATCGCGTGGGTGTGCCCGCCGCGGTCCACCTCGACGTCCAGGCGGGCGGACAAGGCGTTCACCACGGAGGCGCCGACGCCGTGCAGGCCGCCGGAGGCGGCGTACGAGCCGCCGCCGAACTTGCCGCCGGCGTGCAGCTTGGTCATGACGACCTCGACCCCGGAGAGGCCGGTCTTGGGCTCGACGTCGACCGGGATGCCCCGGCCGTTGTCCCGGACCTCGACGGACCCGTCGTCCTGCAGGACGACCTCGATGTGGTCGCAGTAGCCGCCCAGGGCCTCGTCGACGGAGTTGTCGATGATCTCCCAGAGGCAGTGCATCAGGCCACGGCTGTCGGTCGAGCCGATGTACATGCCCGGACGCTTGCGCACGGCCTCGAGCCCCTCGAGGACGAGCAGGTGCCGCGCGGTGTAGTTGGAACCGTCCCGGTCTGCTCCTGCCAGCAGAGCTGTGGACGGCACGGACGTCTCGGCGGTCACGCGGTTCGCTCCTCGCTGAATTTCAAATGGGGCCCTCATGGGTAAGGGCACGGCTTCGGTCACCGGTGAGAGGGTACCGAGGCCTGGTAGAGCCGTTGTAACGCCACCCTCGCCGAAAACTCACACTAGCTCACACTCGCATACCTGTTCGATCCCTCGATGGAGTGAAGCACACATCACGTTCCCTTCCAGGCATGAACCATTTAGGCTCCGGGCACGTCCTCATGAACAACCGGCAACCCAGCCGGGAGGACCGACCACCGATACACCGCGAAGCCCCGTAAGACACATAGACACGCAATACGGCACATTCGCCGCCAACCGGCAGCAGACAGCCACCCGGGAAAGATTTTTCCAGGGAAAGCCACGAGCGGGAACGTTTGGGGCTGGTTGGATGTTGACCCTGGTACGACAGCTCGTCGAGCTAGAGAAGAGGCGACGTGACTACTGTTCTGACCCCCGCGAGCCCGTTGACGGCCGCCGATCGCTGCGACCGCTGCGGCGCCCAGGCATACCTGCGCGTCGTCCTGCTCAGCGGCGGAGAACTGCTCTTCTGCGCCCACCACGGCCGCAAGTTCGAGCCGGAACTCAAGAAGATCGCCGCTGAGATACAGGACGAGACGGAGCGGCTGACGTCCGCTCCCGCGACTGCCTCCGACGAAGAGCGCTGACACTCGCGTCCGACGACGAGCAGCCCGGCACAGGCCGGTGAACGGGCGGCTGCCTCCGAGCAGAGGCAGCCGCCCGTCCTCGTCCCCGCGGACCTGCTCAGGCTTGGCCGGCGACCCGCGTTCTCACACCCGCGTCCAGCCGAGCGTGCGCATGAGATCGGACACCCGCACGTAGACCCCCGGCTTACCGGCCCGCCCGCAGCCGATGCCCCAGGACACCAGCCCGATCAGCCGCCCCCGGGCCACCAGCGGCCCCCCGCTGTCGCCCTGGCAGGCGTCCCGGCCACCCACCGTCTCCCCGGCACACAGCATGCTTGAGGCGTCGTAGCCGCCGTCGGCACCTCCGGGATAGGCGTCCTCACAGAGAGCGTCGGGAAGCACACGCACACGCGCGGCACGCAGGCTGTTGGGGTAGTCACCGACGCCTGAGGTGTCACCCCATCCGTACACCGCCGCCTCACCGCCCGCCGCGTACGCGGGGTCACCCGCTGCCGCCATGCCGATGACGGAGCCGACGGGCAGAGGCCGGGCCAGGATCAGTACGGCGAAGTCGCCGACGTTGCTGGCACCGTCGTACGCCGGATTCACCCAGGCGGCCCGCACGGCGACCTCCTGACCGTCACCGGCCGAGAGCAGGTTGGTGCGGCCGGCTATGACCTTGAGGTCGTGCACGCGCTCCAGCGGCTCACCCAGCACCTCCTCGCTCAGGCAGTGGGCCGCGGTGAGCACGGTGCTGCGCCCGACCGCGACACCGCCGCAGAACTGCCCCGCCCGCGTACCGCCGAATCGGTTACGGCTGGACAGGGCCACCGTCCACGGACTGTCCGACGCTTCGACGGGGAAGCCGCCTATGACCACCCTGTCGGAGGTCGCAGCGAGGGCGGAACCCGCTGACAGGGCGGATGCCACGGCTGCCAGGACCAGCGGCCGGGCCAGGGCTCGGACCAAGCGACGACGCATACGCACTCCTCACTCCGTGGTGTCGGTGAGACACCCAGAGTGATTCACCCCGGGGTCCCCCGCACCCGCGAGAGGCGGGCATGCGGAAAGGCCCGGCCCCCGAGGGGGCCGGGCCTTTCCGCGTCGTCCGGCTCGACTCAGTCGAGGTAGTCGCGCAGCACCTGCGAACGGGACGGGTGGCGCAGCTTCGACATGGTCTTGGACTCGATCTGGCGGATCCGCTCACGCGTGACGCCGTACACCTTGCCGATCTCGTCGAGGGTCTTCGGCTGACCGTCGGTGAGGCCGAAGCGCATGGAGACCACGCCGGCCTCGCGCTCGGACAGGGTGTCCAGGACGGAGTGCAGCTGCTCCTGGAGGAGCGTGAAGCTGACCGCGTCGGCCGGGACGACCGCCTCGGAGTCCTCGATGAGGTCACCGAACTCGCTGTCGCCGTCCTCGCCGAGCGGGGTGTGCAGCGAGATCGGCTCGCGGCCGTACTTCTGGACCTCGATGACCTTCTCCGGGGTCATGTCGAGCTCCTTGGCCAGCTCCTCCGGGGTGGGCTCGCGGCCCAGGTCCTGGAGCATCTGGCGCTGCACGCGCGCGAGCTTGTTGATGACCTCGACCATGTGCACCGGGATACGGATGGTGCGGGCCTGGTCGGCCATGGCACGGGTGATCGCCTGACGGATCCACCAGGTGGCGTACGTGGAGAACTTGTAGCCCTTGGTGTAGTCGAACTTCTCGACGGCGCGGATCAGACCGAGGTTGCCCTCCTGGATGAGGTCCAGGAAGAGCATGCCGCGGCCGGTGTAGCGCTTGGCCAGGGAGACCACCAGACGGAGGTTGGCCTCCAGGAGGTGGTTCTTGGCGCGGCGGCCGTCCTCGGCGATGATCTCCAGCTCGCGCTTGAGCTTCGGCGCCAGCTTGTCGGCGTTCGACAGCTTGTCCTCGGCGAACAGACCCGCCTCGATGCGCTTGGCGAGCTCGACCTCCTGCTCGGCGTTGAGCAGCGGGACCTTGCCGATCTGCTTGAGGTAGTCCTTGACCGGGTCGGCGGTGGCACCGGCGGCGGCGACCTGCTGGGCGGGCGCGTCGTCCTCGTCCTCGTCGGACAGGACGAAGCCCGCGTTCTCAGTACCCTCGGGCTCCTCGCCGGCCTTGCCGGGAGCGGCCTCTTCGAGCACCTCCTCTTCGAGAAGCTCGACGTCGTCCTTCTTGGCGCTGGTCTTCTTGGCCACGGCCTTCTTGGCAGGCGCCTTCTTGGCGGCCGCCTTCTTGGCGGTCGTCTTCTTGGCCGCTGCCTTCTTGGCGGGTGCCTCTTCCTCGGTGGCGGGCTCGGTGGCGGGCGCCGCCGGTGTTGCGGTGGTCTTCCTGGTGGTCACCGCCTTGGCCGCGACCGTCTTGGTGGCGGTGCGCTTGGCGGGACTCTTCGCTGCGACGCTCTTTCGGGTGCGCTTGGGTTCTGCGGCACTGACCATCAGCGTCACACCCTCTTCCTCGAGGATCTGGTTGAGGCTGCGCAGTACGTTCTTCCACTGAGTGGCCGGAATCTGGTCAGCTTCGAAGGCCCGACGCACGTCATCGCCGGCGATCTGCCCCTCAGCCTTTCCCCGCTCAATGAGAGCCATGACAGAGACGGACTCGGCGATCTCCGGCGGGAGCGTACGGGATGTGCTGGCCGACACGAACAACCTCTCGGAAAGTTGGAAAACGGCTTCCGGCCCCGTCCACTATGGACAGGAGCCGACCGCCGGCGGATGGGCCGACGGCGCGGGCGGGGGCCGGGAAGATGCACAGCGCCGTGAACGGCGTCCGTATTCCCTCCTCGGCTGTCACCTCTTAGGTCATCGCGTTCTTCCCGCGAGCGTTACGCCCAATTCGCGTGGCCCGAGTCACACCCCGTAGGCGAACAAAAACAGCCATAAGCAGACATCCAAGGTCATTCCGTACTGCGACCTGGTCGCCGTGACGGAACTGCGCCCCCTTCGCGCCGTCGGACCCCGCGGGATCGCGTGGATCCCGCGGGGTCCGACGGGAGGCGGATCACCGGTCGAGTGCTGCCACAGGAGGGGGGTGACAGTCCCGGCCGCGCCGCCCGTGGAACGCGGTCAGTGCTCGCGAGGGGCGGGCACCACGCGTTCCACCTCGGGGTGGAGCGTGAGGAGTTGCCGCATCGCCGCCTCGGCCGCGCCGCCGTCACCCGCGGCAAGGGCCTCACAGATCCGGCCGTGGTGTGCCAGCGACGCCTCGTTCGGCCGGTCACAGCCCGTGACTGGCCCGCCCGAGACCTGGAGGGCCGCGGACACGATCCCGGACAGGTGCTCCAGCATGCGGTTGCCCGCGATCTGGATCAGCAGCGAGTGGAACTCGGAGTCGGCACGGGAGAAGGTGAGCGCGTCACCCTGGGCCATCGCGTGACCCATGATCTCGACCATGTCCGCCAGGCGCTGCTGCACGTCCTCGCGCCCGTGCCCGGCGGCGAGGCGGGCGGCGAGGGGCTCGATGGTCCAGCGCAGCTCACTCAGCTCGCGGCGCTGGTCGTCCCGCTGCGGCCCGAAGGCGCGCCACTCGATGATGTCCGGATCGAGGAGGTTCCAGTCGCTGACGGGCCGCACGCGCGTGCCGACGTTGGGACGGGCGCTCACCAGACCCTTGGCCTCCAGGACGCGGAGCGACTCGCGGACGACGGTGCGGGAGACCTCGAAACGCTGCCCGATCTCCTCGGGGACCAGCGGACGGTCGGCACCCAGGTCGCCGGAGACGATCATCTGACCCAGCTGCTGTACGAGTTGGCCGTGCAGTCCGCGTCCGCGGCTGCCCGCGGCGCGCCGGCCCACACGGCCCAGCTCGGGATCCGCGCCGTCCCAAGCAGGGGCCCCGACCCGGTCGACGGCGGGCGCCTCGGCGTAGGGGTAGCGGTCGAGTTCGCCCGGGCTCGCGAGGCCGGAGTCAGCGGAGCGGGCGGCGGTCATCATGGTGTGCGCAAGGGTACTCACGCATCCTTTGTCGGCGCCGTCTCCAACTCCCTTGAGGTCTTTGGTGAAAAGCACACGAAAGGGTGATCGCTCACCCCGTCGCAATTGACGCCTTATCGGAAAGAAATGGGCGTTCTGCGGGGAGTTGTGGGCATGGCCGGACGAAGCGTTACGGACAGTCGTCACCGGAACCGGCTGCGCAGGGTGGTGAGCAGATACGCGCTGAGCAGGGCGGTCAGCGACAACGCCAGTCCTCCACCGACAGGTTGCGAGATCACCCCGAACGCGGCCTCCAGATAGCGCTCCCCCCCGAAGGGCCACCGCGGCAGCAGGGCCTCTCGCAGCCGCACGGGGAGTCCCGCCGCGGTTCGCACGGACGCCCCCGCCAGAACCTCGTGCACCACGGGTACGACGAGGAGCGGCACGGCGGCCACGGCGGCGAGTCCGGCCGTCGTGGACCTGAAGACGCCTGCGGCCAGCACACCGGCCCATGCGCAGCCCACCACGAGCCCGACCCAGCTCGTACTCTGCGCGAGCCAGTCCGCGGGCACCCGTGCGAGTTCCGGTCCGTAGACGAGGTAGAGCACTTCGGCGTCGCACCCGACGGTGAGAACGGCCAGCACCACCGCGGTGACCGAGGCGACGAGCAGTTTGGCGGCCAGCAGCCCCAGCCGGCGGGGCACGGTGCCACGATCCGCCGCCAGGGCGGGGTGGCGGAACTCGTCGCCGAAGGCCAGCGCGCCGAGCAAGCCCGCGCCGAGCGCCGCGGGCGGCAGGGGCAGTTCCCGTGGCCATGCCGCGAGCAGGCGGGCCTGCGGGGTGTGCCCGATACGGGCGAGAGCGACGGCGGTCACAGCCGACACGAGGAGAACGACGGCCCCGGTGAGGAACCCGGTGCCGATGCCCGTGGCACGTCGGATCTCGTAGCGCAGGGGGCGCAGGGGGCTGGGGGCCGGGCGGACGGAGATGGGGGGCGGCAGAGCGGGCAGCGCGTCGAGCGTGCGAGGAGTGCGAGCCCGGCAGGACGGACGGGCCTTGCCGGGCTCGGCCGGTTGAGGAGAGGCGGCCGAGGCCGCCTGGGAAGCGGCAGTGGCGCCCCGCGGACGACCGGCAGCGGGGACGCACGGGCGCTCATGCGGCGGGGCAGGGGGCCGCGCGCACCCGGCGGAGGGCGCCGGCTCAGGGGCGGGCCAAGTAGGTACGTGGGACGACGGTCCAGGCGAGTCGGACGCAGCGTCGCCGGACGCTCGGGCGGCCCGTTCAGGTACGTCGGTGAGCGGTTCAGGCGCGTCGATGGGCGGTTCAGACGCGTCAGCAGTCTGTGCAGGCGCGTCGGCGGTCGCGTCAGGCACGCCGGCGGTCTGTTCAAGCGCGTCGGTGGACGCTGCAAGTACGCCGGTGGGCGGTTCGGACGTATCAGCGGTGGGACGTCGTTCGGCCAGGGGGCCCGGGCCGGCGGTGGGCCGAGGTTCGGCGGCGCCTCCCACTGGTGCCGCCGTGGCCTCGGCGCACGCTTCGAGGGGTGCTTCCGGCACTCCGTCCAAGAGCCGTGGCACGACGGTCTTCCGCTCCACGACGGCGCCCTGCGCCGGCTCGGCGTCGGCACACTCCCGGCTCTCGGTGACCTCTCGCCCCTCGCCGGCCTGATGCGACTCGACCGCCGCCTGCCCTGCCCCGGCACCTCGCCCGTCACGGCAGCCGTCAGGATCACCTTCCATGGCCGCTCCGGCGCCGGGTCCCATGTCTCCGACCTCGTCGGCGAGTTGGTGGACGACGACGCCGTGGCGAAACGCGATCTCGCCGACGTCCGCGCACGTACTGCCGTAGACGGAGAGGCGGTTGCCGCCCTCGTGTGCGACTTCCACGGAGCGCTGCGAGGTACGCGCATGCTTGGCCAGGAGGGCCGCCAGGCGGGCCGCGTGCGGGCTGCGCACGGCGACCCGGGGGCGCAGGCGGGTCCGCGAGAACTCCGCGGCCTCCTGGTCGGCGACGACCCTGCCCTGCTCCAGGGTGACGACATGATCGGCGGTGCGCGCGGCCTCTTTTGGATCGGCCGTGGTGATCAGGACGGTGCCGCCCTTGGCGGCATGGGCGCGCAGCATGCCGTGCAGCCAGTTGCCGTCACGGGCGGAGAGGCCGTGAGCAGGGTTGTCGAGGACAAGCGCGTGCGGGTCGGCGAGGAGGGCGCAGGCCAGGCCGAGACGGCGGTCCATGCCGCGCGACAGGGCGCCCAGGCGTTCGTCGCGCAGACTCAAGAGCCCCACCGCCTCGAGAGCTTCGTCGGCGCGCCGCACGGACACCCCCGCCGCGGCGCACAGCATGCGGAGATGACCACGCACCGTGCGGGCGGGGTGCCCCGGCACGTCGCCCAGCAGCACACCCACCTCGCGCGACGGATGGGCGATGCGATGCAGGGGGCGGCCCCGGAAGTAGGTGACGCCACGGCCCTGTTGCAGCTCGAGCATGAGTCTGAGAACCGTCGTCTTACCGGCGCCCGGTGCTCCGAGCAGCGTGGTGACGCGGCCCGCTCGCGCCTCGAAGGAGACGTCGTCAGCTGCGGGCGGAAGCTCCTTGCGGGGATTGCTGGTCAATCCGAAGGCCTGGATCACTCGCAGCAAGATAGCGCGGTATGTCCGGTTTTTCGGGCAGCGCAAGGCCTTCCGCGGCTGCGGCGATCTCCTTCACCATGTCCCGGGCGGTGACGTCCGAGGGCCCGGCATCACACTTCGGGGCGCAGCATCGGAGGGTTGAGCAGGGTCGCGCCGCCGGCACGGAAGAGCTGAGCGGGGCGGCCGCCCTGGCGGGTGGTCGTCCCGCCGGTGGGCACGAGGAAGCCCGGTGTACCGGTGACCTTGCGGTGGAAGTTGCGAGGGTCCAGCGCCACACCCCACACCGCCTCGTAGACCCGGCGCAGTTCCCCCACGGTGAACTCGGGCGGGCAGAAGGCCGTGGCCAGCGACGAGTACTCGATCTTGGATCGAGCGCGTTCCACGCCGTCCGAAAGGATCTGCGCGTGGTCGAAGGCAAGTGGCGCGACCGGCTCCGCGTCGCGCCCGTACCCGCCCTGCTGCAGCAGTTCCTCGACCGGGGCCCACCGGGCGTTGCTGGCGTCGCCACCCGCCCTGGGTGCGGGCAGGTCGGGAGCGAGGGCGAGGTGGGCGACGCTGACGACCCGCATCCTCGGGTCCCGCTCGGGGTCGCCGTAGGTGGCGAGCTGCTCCAGGTGCGCGCCGTTGTCCTGGGCGGGCACGGACGGATCGTGGACGCGCAGTCCGGTCTCCTCGGCCAGCTCACGTGCAGCGGCCTGCGCCAGGTCCTCGTCAGCCCGCACGAAACCGCCGGGGAGCGCCCAACGCCCCTGGAACGGCGGTTCGCCCCTGCGCACCGCCAGCGCACACAGGGCGTGACGGCGTACGGTCAGCACGACCAGGTCCACGGTGACGGCGAAGGGCGGAAACGCTGACGGGTCGTAGGGCATGCGGCGATCATAGTCGTCTGCCTGACGATAAACCCTCCCTTCGCCTCGCGCATCGGCCATTGATCCACTTCGGTCGGCTGCGTACTCCACCCTCTGTTCCCCGTGGTCCGGCGATGGCGCCCGCGCCGGTTCATCCCCCCAGTTGGAGGCCATCGGCCGCCTCCTCGACCATGGCGAACCCGAGCCGGCTCACCCGCACGGAGAACGGTGATCCCGCCACCCGCAGACCGGTCAAGCCGATCTCGCCCAGGGGTGCGCTGCGCACGGGGCACAGGGTGACCGTTCCGGCCGGGGCGTCGGGGCGGATGCCCGCGAGTGTGGTCAGCAGCAGGATTCCGGCCGCCGCCGGTGCGGCGGCGGGGCGGCAGGCCGCCGGGTGCGGGAGGGGAGCACTCCCCTCCGTGCGCTGGTCCCCCGCGTACATCTCGGGCAGCCGGTAGGCGAAGGCCTCGGCCGCCCCGAGCAGGCCCCGCAGCAGCGAGCTCGCCTCCTTCTCGTAACCGGTGGCGGCCAGGCCCGCGACGGCGAGTGCCGTCTCCTGGGGACGTACCGCCCCGGCGCGGTGGCCGAACGGGTTGAATCCCGGTTCCTTCACACCCAGTCCGCGCAGGCCCCATCCCGAGTCCATGAGGGGGCTGCCCACCAGCCGGGCGAGCTTCTCGACCTGCGCCTTGTCGAGCAGACCGGGTGCCAGGGCGCCCCCGCCCAGCAGGCCGGTGTCGAGGAGGTGGACGGCGGCCGCGCCCAGATGAGGCACGGCCGTGCCGTCCGGGGCTCGGGCCGCGGCGGGTCGGCCGCCCCCGCGGTCATCGACCCAGAAGTCCTTGCGGAACGCGGTCCGCAGGGT
Organism: Streptomyces djakartensis; assembly: GCF_014651075.1. Classification (GTDB taxonomy): domain Bacteria; phylum Actinomycetota; class Actinomycetes; order Streptomycetales; family Streptomycetaceae; genus Streptomyces; species Streptomyces djakartensis. The sequence goes on from NZ_BMWE01000009.1 coordinate 261,293, forward strand.
CTGTGCCCACTGCCGGAGTGCCCCACCACCCGTACGGCCGCAGGCATCGAGCAGATCGGCGCCGAGCAGCGCGGCCCGGTGGGCGTGGGCCTGTATCTCGCACCGCACCGGACCGTCCGGGTGCGGGTCGCGCAGGTACGTGTCGTCGCCCACGGTGGTGCGCAGCCAGGTCAGACAGCGCTCGGCTGCGGGCAGCAGCTCCTCCGTCTCCTGCTCGGTCAGGCCCCAGCGGCGGGCCTCGGCGAGCAGGGCGGGAAAGAGCAGCGTGGCCTCGGTGCCGGTGCATTGCGGCGGAAGGTGGGGCCCGGCGTCCCGTCTCGGGCCGGGAATCGTCCCGGACCGCGGTCCCGGGCCGTTGAGCTGCGTCCGGGCGAGGATCCGCAGCGTCCCCGCTGCCAGACCGGTTCCGAGTGGCAGGGCCATCCGAGCGGCCACCAGTGCGTCGGCGGGTGCCAGGGCGCAGCGCCAGGGTGCCCCGGCCGCGAGGTGGGTGTCGGCAGGGCTGGCGGAGTCACGCAGCAGGAGCGCCTGGAGGTCCTCGATGCTCGTCCGCAGGAGGCCGGAAACTCTGGGATCATCGCCCTCCGCGCGCGCGGCGGCGAGGGGGCTTGCCGCCGTGCGGCCCACGGCCCGGACGGGACCGGCACCGCCCGGCCGCACCCGCAGTTCGAGACTCGTGCTGCCGCCAGGTGGCAGGTCGAGTTCCCACCGCAGCAGCCCGGCCGAGGCCAGGGCGTCCGAGGGAGGCGGTTCGGCCGTCACGGACGTGCAGCCGGTGGCACAGGACCAGCGCAAACCCGAGGCGTGGACAGTGGCGGCGACTTCGGGCCCCGCGTTTCCCGAGGCGATCGACCCGAGGTCGGCCAGGTCCGTACCCAGGGACACTTCGACCGGCAGGCGCAGCGGGCGGGAGGCCGCGCTGTGCAGGGTGATCCGCTCCGTGCCGTCCGCGTAGCGGTTGCGTTCCACGACCACGTCGGGGTCCGGCCCGGCCTGTGGGGACGTACGGAGCGTGCCCACGAACCTGGCGTGGTCGGCCCCCGCCATCCGGGCCTGGACAGCGAGGGGCTCCCGTCCGGCCACGCGGATCCGGCACCGGGAGAGCACGCGTCGGCCGGCTCGGTAGAACCCCTCCAGTCCCCGGCCGGTCATCTGCCCCGTCTCCGTCGAGATGGCAAGGCCGGGGAGGGAGACGCAGATGATCATTCCGTGGGCGGGCGGCAGGTCTGCGGACCAGCGCGGTCCCGGGCTGGTGACGCCCCTGGGAGGAGCGGGGGACGCGGGCGCCGGGCCTGCGGTGGACGGGGCACGGTCCCGGACAGTGGGGCTCCGGCCCTGCGCTGAGGCGTGTGCGCCAGGTGACGGCGGGCCGTAGCGCGAACGGGAGCCGGGGTTACCGGGTCGGCCCGCCCGACGGGCGGACGCGCGATCGAGGCCTGGCGGTGGGCACGAGTCCGGGACCGGGGGAGGCAGGGGCGCGACCGGTGAGCGGCGGTCGAGGGGAGGCGAGAGAGAGGTAGACGGCGGAGTCGGCTGATGCATGGAGAGGCTTCCTCTGCGCTGAGTGCGCGTCGATCGGGTTCGGCGAGGGCGCCGCAGAGCCCGGGCGTGGCAGGGGCGGTGCGGCGTCACGGCCCGTCCAGCCGTTCCGCCACTCAGGTGAACGGCGTGGAGCTCTTCCGGGTCACGCCCGTACCTCGAGCGCCCCTCACACGTTGAAGCTCCCAGGCCGGCTCTCACTCGTCCCTCTCAGTGCTGTGGCCGGGCCGCACGACATCCCGGCCGGTGTCTGCGCACGGCATGGCCGCCTGCCGTGAGGCACGCGCCCCGGTGCCGGTTTCCGGGGTAGCGGCAGGTCGCGAGCCGCCCGGCGGCTTACGCCGAGGGGCCCGCCGCGTAGTCGGAACGCGGTCTCCCGCGCGGCTACGGCCCGGGGCCGCGCCGGCCGTGTCGACGGAGCGGGGACGGCGCCGACGACGTGGGGACACCACTGTGGTCGTGGGTTCGGTCACCGGCTGGTCACCGGTCATGGCCGTATCGGTCGCGGCGGCCTCGATGCCGAGCGGCCGAGCGGCTGCGTCCTCCGTCCGGCTCGTGGCGCCACACCTCCGAACGAGAGCGCCGTCCGCCTGGCCCAGGGGCCCATCCGCCAAGCCGACGGAGCGGTCCGCCGCCACGGCCGAGCCGTCTGCCCTGGCTTTCGAGCCGTCCGCCCGGCCTTCGCGCTCAGCCCGCAAGCAGCTGCGGATCGACTCCGGGTCGAGACCTTCGTTGCAGGCCTGGTGCAGAAGACGGGCGAAGAGATAGTCGGGGTCTGCGCCCAGCGCCATGGCGAGTGCTTCCCTGGCCTCCAGTTCGTCACCGGTGGACCATGCGACCCAGCCGGCGAGAGTGAGTGGTGCTGCGGCGTGCTCGCCGTAGGGGCCGACGCAACGGCGGGCCAGCGACCGCCAGAGGCGCAGCGCGCGCCCGGCCTCGTCCCCCTCCATCCACTGGGCCGCGCGGTCACGGGTCTCGCGGTCCTGGAGGCCGAGAATCAACCGGGCTGCCTCGTCATGCCCGAGAAGCCCGTCGTCGCGGAGGTCCGCGAGGAGCGTGCCGGAGGCGGGCAGTGCCTGTGCGAAGCGGTCCAGGATCCGCGCGGCCAGTTCCAGCGTCTCGGCGGCCACCCCGGCGCGCCCCGATTCGTCCAGGATCCGGGGCACCAGCGCCAGGCTGGCGCTGTCCAGGGCGGCCTCCTGCTCGAGGGCGGCGGCGTTCTCCCACGGGAGCAGCCGGGCCCGGAGCTCCCGGAGGGTGCCGCGGACCTGGATTCCCGCGTAGGTGGCCGCGGCGGCCAGCACCGATGTGCCGGGCAGGCCCATGCTCGCTCCTTCGGACGGGCAGCATGCGGCGTTGTCGCAGCAGTACGACCAGTAGCGGCCGTCGGAGATGCACAGGGCCTCGACCACCGTCACGTCCAGCGAACCGCACTCCACACGCAGCCTTTGCGCCAGGGGCTTGAGCCGCTCCATGACCTGCTGCCCCGTCTGGCCCCGCTCCGGTTCCTGGCACAGGAAGGCGACCATCGACTCGGGCCGGGCCCCTCGGCGCTCGCCGCCTCTCACCAGGCCGTTGGCCAGTTGCCGGGCCGCGGCCGGCCAGTCGTCCGCGTTCGCGGGGATGCCGAGCCGGGCCCGGCCGCCGAACCGCCCGCGCCCGTCCTGGTCGTGCAGCGCGACCAGGACGATGCTGTCCTCGGGCCGGTACCCGAGCAGATATGGCAGGGCGTCGGCCAGTTCGGCCGGAGTGCGCAGGGTTACCTGGTGGTCGCCGCCGTGGCCGTCGTACAGGGGGCCGGGAGCATGATGCCCGGCCCTGTCACCCGGGCCGCGCCCCTGCTGCTCCCGCCCACCGTCGTGCTGCTCGCCGGGCACCTCGGGCCCGGTGATGTCGCCGTTTTCGGGGGATCCGGTCGTTTCACCGTGGTTCGTCATGCGAAGACGATCTCGCGGAATGCAGATCTCCGCTTGAGCCTGTGGATAAGTCTGATCAGGGACACATCACTCGGAAGCGGTCCGGGTCCGCCCTCCCGGTGCACCGCTCGCACTGTCAGTGCCGTCCTGTTGTATGGACGCATGGAGCACACGAGCAACGCGGATCTCAGGGCGGCGGCCGACGCGGTCCTCGCCCGTCTCGTCGGGGACATCCAAGGGACGGCCCGGCTGCGCGAGGACCAGTGGCGGGCGATCGAGGCACTGGTCGCCGACAGACGCCGCGCCCTGGTCGTCCAGCGCACGGGCTGGGGCAAGTCCGCGGTCTACTTCGTGGCGACCTCGCTGCTGCGCGCGCAGGGCAGCGGCCCGACAGTGATCGTCTCTCCGCTGCTCGCGCTCATGCGGAACCAGGTCGAGGCGGCGGCCCGGGCAGGCATCCACGCCCGCACCATCAACTCCTCGAACACCGAGGAGTGGGAGGCGGTCCAGGACGAGATCGCCTCGGGCGCCGTCGACGTCCTGCTCGTCAGCCCCGAGCGGCTCAACAACCCGGACTTCCGGGACCAGGTGCTGCCGCGGCTCGCCGCCGCCACCGGGCTCCTGGTGGTGGACGAGGCCCACTGCATCTCCGACTGGGGTCACGACTTCCGTCCCGACTACCGACGGCTGCGCACCATGCTCGCCGACCTTCCGCCCGGGGTGCCGGTACTCGCGACCACCGCCACCGCCAACGCACGCGTGACCGCCGACGTCGCCGAACAGCTCGGCACCGGCGGCGGCTCGGACGCTCTCGTACTGAGGGGTCCACTGCACCGGGACAGCCTCAGCCTGAGCGTGCTACGGCTGCCGGACGCGGCCCACCGGATGGCGTGGCTCGCCGAGCACCTCGACGAACTGCCGGGTTCCGGGATCATCTACACGCTCACCGTGTCCGCCGCGGAGGAGGTCACCGCCTTCCTCCGGCAGCGCGGGCACACAGTCGCCTCGTACACGGGGAAGACGGAGAACGCCGACCGCCAGCAGGCCGAGGAGGACCTGCTCGCCAACAAAGTGAAGGCGCTGGTCGCCACCTCGGCTCTCGGCATGGGCTTCGACAAGCCCGACCTCGGCTTCGTGGTGCACCTCGGATCTCCCTCCTCCCCCATCGCCTACTACCAGCAGGTGGGCCGGGCCGGCCGCGGTGTCGAGCACGCGGAGGTGCTCCTGCTCCCCGGCAAGGAGGACGAGGCGATCTGGGAGTACTTCGCCTCGCTCGCCTTCCCCGCGGAGGACCTCGTGCGCCGCACGCTCGACCTCCTCGCCCGCGCGGAGAAGCCCCTTTCGCTACCCGCACTGGAACCCCTGGTCGAGCTGCGCCGCTCCCGCCTGGAGACCATGCTCAAGGTCCTCGACGTGGACGGGGCGGTCAAGCGGGTCAGAGGAAGCTGGGTGGCCACCGGGCAGCCGTGGACGTACGACGCCGAGCGGTATGCCTGGGTGGCGCGCCAGCGCAAGGCCGAGCAGGAGGCGATGCGCGCGTACGCGTCGGCCCCGGGCTGCCGGATGGAGTTCCTGCAGCGGCAGCTGGACGACGAGGCCGCCAGGCCCTGCGGTCGCTGCGACAACTGCGCGGGGCCCCGCTTCGTCGCGGACACGTCCGAGGAAGCGCTCGACGCCGCACGCGTGGATCTGGGGCGGGCGGGTGTCGAGGTGGAGCCGCGCCGGATGTGGCCGACGGGACTGCCGTCCATCGGAGTGGACCTCAAGGGACGTATTCCGGCCGGCGAACAGGCCGCGCCGGGACGCGCGCTGGGGCGCCTGTCGGACATCGGCTGGGGCAACCGGCTGCGCCCCATGCTCGCCCCTCATGCTCCCGACGGGCCCGTCCCGGACGACGTGGCGAAGGCTGTGGTGGGGGTGCTGGCCGACTGGGCCAAGGGCCCCGGCGGCTGGGCCGCGGGCTCGCCGGACACCCAGCCGCGCCCGGTCGGCGTCGTCACCGTCGCCTCGCGCACGCGCCCCCGGTTGATCGGCTCCCTGGGAGCGCGTATCGCGGAGGTCGGCCGACTGCCGCTACTGGGCGCCGTCGAGTACACGGGCGACGCGCGTCCGGGTTCGCGCAGCAACAGCGCCCAGCGGCTGAAGGCGCTCGACGGCGCCCTGACCGTGCCGCCCGCCCTGGCCACCGCCCTCGCCGAGGCCGGGGGCCCGGTGCTGCTCGTGGACGACTACACGGAGACCGGCTGGACCCTGGCGGTGGCGGCCCGCATGCTCCGAAGGTCAGGTGCGCAGGGGGTGTTGCCGCTGGTGCTGGCCGTTCAGGGCTGACCGGCGCATCGAGACTTTGGCCGCCATCTCCCGGCCTGGCCACACCATGGGCCAGGCACCGGCCGGCTCATCGCTCGCGCACACCTCTCGACACCACGCCTGCGCCTGCGCCTGCGCCTGACGTACGAACGTGCCGTGCTCGAACGCCCCACGGGTGGCCTGTCGACGCACGGGGTAGGGATATTAGCGGCGCATCATCTGATAACGGTCGACTGCTCCAATTGCTCGTTGCCGCATCCAAGTTCGAGAGGAAGAATTGAGGTCCGCTCCCCGCAGGCATGTCCGCCGATCCGGTAGGGCTTTGCCGCGGTGCGCGCTCCCAGGAATCCGACCTCGCCCGCAGTGTGGGCGCGTAGCCGAAGGGAGGACCGTGACCTTCGGATTCGCTCCGGCCTCGGCAGCGGCGTCGACGTCCACCGCGTCCGCCAACCGCTTGCTCGAACCCTCGGAGTGGGCCGCCGCCGGCATCCCGCTGCTCCGCGACCCCCGCGAGGTCGTCAGCGGACTGCACGCCCGGCACCACCCGCAGCCGGCGACCGCTGTCGTCGCCGTGCTCGACCCCGATGAGCGGCTACGGGCGAGCGCCTCGTTCGTCCGCAGGCAGGCCCCGGCCGACGGCTGGATGTCGCGCAACGTGCTGCTGGCGCAGCTGCGCCGGGTCATACCGCACGATCTGCGGCGCCGCACACCGGTGCGCACCGCGGTGCTGCTCTACTGCCGTGAGGGCGACGCGCGTTGGACGGAGGAGGACGGCGCGTGGATGTGGGGGCTGCGCGACGCCTGCACCCTGCACGGGTTGCGCTGCGGTGCGTACATCACGCTGACCCGGGACGGCTGGCAGGTCCTGGGCGAGGGCCGCGGCGGACGCCGCCCGCACTCCGCCTCGGCGCCGGAGCCGTTCGCCACGTCGGAGGCACCGCCGCCGCTGCCGCGCACCGGTGGCGCAGCTTCCGAGATACTGCGCCGCGCGGCTGCGGCACGCTGAGGCCCCGGCCAGGCCGTTCACACGGCTCCGGGGCCGTGCCCGGCCTGGGCAACGCTGCCCGGGAAGCGGCCACATACAACTGGCCGCCCACAGCAGAAGGCGCTCCTTCGGCAGGTCAGGATCCGTCCACCGCCCCGGCATCAGGCCTTCAGGGCAGGCTGGACCGCCCACCGTGCGCGGCTGCCGAAGCGGCGCCTGCGATCGACCCCGGCACAGCGAAGCGGCGCACGGCCTCGCCTTCAGCGCCCGGCGGACGCCACGGCACCGCTCAGACGCCCGCGCCCAGCACCGAGTTGATCCGCTGCGGATCGCCACAGACGATCAGCAGGGCGGTGGCACGCGCGTGGGCCAGCGACAGGGCGCTCACGGCTGGGGCCTCGGCCTCGCCGTTCACGGCGACCACGACCACAGGGCGCGACGCCGCACGGGCCGCGACGGTGGCGTCCGCGTAGAAGACGTCGTCACCGGCGTCGTGCTGGGCCCAGTAGGAGGTCTCGCCGAAGGACAGCTCGTGGGCGGCCCACGGGTGCTGCTCGCCGGTCGTGATCACCAGGACGTCGCCGGGGGCGCGGCCGGAGTCCAGGAGCAGGTCCACCGCTTCCTCGGCGGCGTCCAGCGCGCCTTCGGCGGAAGCGGGGATCAGCTGGATCTGCGGTGCGGCCGGAGCGGCGGGGCCCGACGGACCGGGCTTGGCGGCCGTGTCACGCGCCGTGCGCTGCACCGGCGGCGTGGGCCGCAGGGGGCCGGGACGACCGGGACGCGACGGAGCCGCGGGACGGGGGCCGGGTACGGGACGTGGGGTCGGCGCGGTGCGGCCGGTGGCCGGAGTGGCGCGGGGACCCTGGGCACTCTCGTGAATCTGAGGCTCCTCGGGAATGAGAGGCATGAGTTGATATCTATCAAACGTTAGTACGGCCCGCGTCAGCGGGTGGCGCATGTGTGCGAAACGAAACCTTCAGAAATCGAAGCCGAGCTGACCCTCGATTTCCGGAACGCTTCCGTCCGTCCAGCTGCGGACCTTCTTGAGGTGCCGCCACTGGGGCAGCGCATCAAGATACGCCCACGACAACCGGTGGTAGGGGGTGGGGCCCCGCTCCGCGAGTGCGGCCTTGTGCACGGGTGAGGGATACCCGGCGTTGTCCGCGAAACCGAAGTCTGCATGCTCGATACCCAGTTCGGCCATCATTTTGTCACGCTGGACCTTGGCGATCACCGAGGCCGCCGCTACCGCCACGCAGGACTGGTCGCCTTTGATCACCGTACGGACCCGCCAGGGGGCGCCGAGATAGTCGTGCTTGCCGTCGAGGATGACCGCCTCCGGGCGGACCGGCAGGGTCTCCAGGGCACGTCCCGCCGCCAGCCGCAGCGCGGCCGTCATGCCCAATTCGTCTATCTCCTCCGGGGAAGCGTGTCCCAGAGCGAACGACGTCACCCACTTCCGCAGTTCCTCAGCGAGTTGGGTGCGCCGCTTGATGGTGAGCAGCTTCGAATCGGTGAGGCCTTCGGGCGGCCGACGCAGTCCGGTGATCGCCGCGCAGACGGTGACCGGGCCGGCCCAGGCGCCGCGCCCCACCTCGTCGACACCTGCAACGATCTTCGCTCCGGTCGTGGCTCGAAGGGAGCGCTCGACGGTGTGAGTAGGCGGTTCGTACGGCATGGCGCCCCTAGATTACGCCGCACGGGACCTCGCGCGACACCCCGCCCCGCCCCAGCGCCGTAACGACCCCCGCCTGCCTCCACCGGGCACCGCTCGACCGTCCCCCCATTCGCGGCCGCACACCCTGCCGCGATACGTCAACGTCGTCGGGACGGCGTCGAAGGCGAACTCGTTCCTCGCGCTCGGGCGCACCTCGCACCGCCCTGCCCAGTGCTCGATACGTCACGCGGCACCCTTACCGACGGACTCCACAGCTCCTCGAAGATCGCGACGCGGAAGCGCTCGACCTGTATCGCGTCGCTTTCGTGAATCGCTGAGCGAAGCACGCACCGGACAGGAGAGAACCGCGTCAGGTCTTCCTGTGCGCCACCATCATCAGAACCGTTCACCGAGAATTCCTCGATGCGTACGGAGAGTTCCAACGGCTAGAGCCGCGCAGGCACCCAGTCCGGGACCGGCTCCGTCCGCTGCACCCACTCGGCGGGCGGCGCACCCGCCTTATCCGAAGCGATCACGCCGCCCACGATGGCGCAGGTCGTGTCGACGTCCCCGCCGACCTGGGCGGTCGTCCAGAACGCCTGCTCGAAGTCGCCGAGGTTCCTCGCGGCCGACCAGAGGGCGAAGGGCACGGTGTCGTGGGCGGTCGTCCGCCGCCCGCACCCCAGCACCGCCGCGACGGTGGCCGCGTCCCCGTAGTCGAGCATGTCCCGGGCCCGGCGCAGCCCCGCGCCGACCGCGCTCTTCGGCACCAGGTCGATGACCCCGTCGAGCAGTGCGCCGGCATCGGGCGGCCCGCCGGGGGCGGCGACGAACGCGGCGGCCGCGGCGACGGCCATGGCACCGGCGACGGCCTCGCGGTGCTGGTGGGTGGTGTACGCCGAGATCTCCGCCTGGTGGGTGGCCTGCTCCGGGTCGTCCGCGTACCAGGCGCCCAGCGGGGCGATACGCATCGCGGCGCCGTTGCCCCAGGACCCCTGCCCGTTGAAGAGCGCGGCGGCCAGTTCGCGCCAGTCGCCGCCCTCCCGGACGAGTCGCAGCAGGCGGTTGACCGCGGGGCCGTAGCCCCGGTCGAAGTCATGGCGCTCGGCGAAGGAACGGGCCAGAGCGTCCTGGTCGATGCGGTGGTGGGCGGCCAGCACGGCGACGACGGAACCGGCCATCTCCGTGTCGTCGGTCCACTGCCAGAACCCGGACGGCACCTCGCGGCGCTTCAGCAGCGGATAGTTCACGGGCACGAAGTACTGGGAGCCCAGGGCGTCACCGACGGACAGTCCGCACAGGCAGGCCAGGGCGCGCTCCAGGCGCATGTCGGGAGAGGTGTCAGCGGTCATCGCCGTGCCACTCTATCCGCTGATCCCGTACGGCTCAGGATCTCGCCAGCGGTCGAACGGCCGGTCGAGCGTGTACTTGCCGTCGTCTCCCAGAACGAGCATCCGCACCTCGCCGTTCCCCGGGTTCGACAGTGACTCGAACTCCGCGACCGTCCAGTGGAACCACCGCATGCAGAACAGCCGCATGGCCAGACCGTGGGTCACGATCAGCACGTTCGGCGGGTGATCGGGGTCCTCGAAACTGCGGAACAGGCTCTCCAGGAAGCCTCCGACCCGGTCGTAGACGTCGGCACCGGACTCGCCCTGTGCGAAGCGGTAGAAGAAGTGGCCGTACGCGTCACGGTAGGCCTTCTGGAGGCGGACCTCGTCCCGGTCCTGCCAGTTGCCCCAGTCCTGCTCGCGCAGCCGGGGCTCCTCACGCACCCGTATCAGGCCGGCGTCGAGGTGGAAGGCGCGCAGTGTCTCGTGGGTGCGGCGGTACGGGGAGACGTACACGCTGACGCGCTCGTCACCGAACAGCTCGCGCAGCTTCTCGCCGGTCGCCTCCGCCTGCCGCCGTCCCCGCTCGGTCAGCGCGAGGGCGTGGTCGGGTACACGCTCGTACACGGAGTCATCAACATTGCCCGTTGACTCGCCGTGCCGGACAAGGACGATGCGCCGTGGTCGTGCCATGCCAAGACCCTAGATCGGGTGAGGCCTCGCCGAGCACACGTACCGCACCCATACAGCGTAGGTCACACAGATTCCGCACCGCAGATCACACACCCACCCGACCGGAACCTCTCCTTCAGCACCTACCGGGCCGCGTCACACCGTCCAGCTCGGCTCCATGTCCACGACGTCCCCGGTGAGCGCCGCCACGTCCGCCTCCGTCTGGGCTCTCAGGGCGAGCCGTTCCACCCGTTCAGTGCGGTACTTGCCGTGCTCGGCGGCCGATCTCCACATCGACAGCACCAGGTACTCGTGCCCGGGTGCCTCGCCGAAGAGCCCGCGTACCATGCCGGGTGATCCGGCCATCGCCGGGTTCCAGACCTTCTCCTGCATGAGCACGAAGTGCTCCGCCCGTTCCCGGTGGACCCGGCAGAGCGCCACGCGCAGCAGGTCCGCGTCCGTGAAGCGCGGTTCGAAGCCGGTCTTCACGTCGAAGCGGTAGTCGAACAGCCTGGTCTGGGCGTCCTTGAACGTGCCCGACTGGGCCGACGCGAGCCGGTCGTGGGATCGCGCCATGAAGGAGTCGTAGAAGGCGCGGCTCTCCCAGAAGGCGAAGATGTGCGCCACGTCCGGCCGCCCCCGGCTCCAGCCACCCCCCTGTCCCCGAAACCCCGGCTCCCCCAGAAGCCCCGCCCACTTCCGCTGCCCCCGCTCGAACCCGCGGCGGTCCACCACGGTGCAGCGAATCCACTTGACCAGCACCGCGCCATGGTAAGGCCACGGGACGTGGCGCCGGTCACTCTCGACTGGACCGCTCCCCGGTGGTCGCACGCCTGCGCGTGGCAGGATGGACAAACAGTCGTGAGTGCCCGGCAGTTGGGGCGAACGGGCGAGTCGGTACGGGGAAGGGGACCGCAGTGGACGGGATCAGCAAGGGGCTTCGCAAGGTCGAGATCGCGATGCGGTGGGATCCCAGTCCGGCGGGGCAGCCGTCCACCGATCTGGACCTCGTCGCGGCGACCTACCGGGCGGACGATCCGTACGGGGAGCCCGCCTATGTGGTGCACTTCGACAGCCGCTCCCCCGACGGCACCATCTATCTCAACCGGGACAGCAAGGACGGCCAGGGCTTCGGCTACGACGAAGTGATGACCCTGGAACTCGACCGGCTCGACGCCCGGTACGCGCGCGTGGTGGTCGGTGTCGTCATCCAGCAGCACCCCGCGGAACGCACGTTCGTCAGTGTGGTCAACCCCGGCCTGCGCATCCGCGAGGGCTACACGGTCCTCGCGGAGGACGACTTCGGCGGTGTCCTCGGCGCCACCGCGGCGACTGTGGCCGAGTTCGCCCGGGACGGCTCGGGCCCATGGGGTTTCCGGCCCGGCCTGCGCGGCTTCGAAGGCGATCCGGCGTCCTTCACCAGCACGATGGGCGCGGCACACCGCCCCTGAGGTCTCTGCCGCCTGCGGCAAGAGGGGCACCACCCGAAGGCGGTGCCCCTCTGTCATCGGCTCAGGCGCCCGGCGTCAGCTGCAGCCGCTCGTCGAACCGCAGCCCTCGCAGATGTAGCAGGACCCGGCGCGCTGCATCTTCGTACCGCAGGAGAAGCACAGCGGTGCGTCGGCCTGGATGCCCAGCTGCATCTCGACCAGTTCGGCACTGGTGTGGGCCTGCTGCGGGGCGGGCTTGGCCGCCTCGTCGTCCTGAGGCCTGGTGAGGGCCTTCAGCTCCTGCGCCCGGGGGGCCGACTGGGCCAGGCCCTCGACGTCCACCTCGTCCTCGGACGGCTCGTACGAACCGGTCTCCAGGTGGCGCTGGCGCTCTTCGGCGGAGTGGATGCCGAGCGCGGAGCGCGTCTCGAAGGGCAGGAAGTCCAGCGCCAGGCGGCGGAAGATGTAGTCGACGATCGACTGCGCCATCCGCACGTCCGGGTCGTCCGTCATACCGGCCGGCTCGAAGCGCATGTTCGTGAACTTCGAGACGTACGTCTCCAGCGGCACGCCGTACTGGAGGCCGACGGAGACCGCGATGGAGAAGGCGTCCATCATGCCCGCGAGGGTCGAGCCCTGCTTGGACATCTTCAGGAAGACCTCGCCGAGACCGTCGTCCGGGTAGGAGTTGGCGGTCATGTAACCCTCGGCGCCGCCGACGGTGAAGGACGTGGTGATGCCGGGACGTCCCTTCGGCAGACGCTTGCGGACCGGGCGGTACTCGACCACCTTCTCGACCTTGGTCTCGACGACCGCGGGCTCCTCGGCCTTCTTCTCCTCCTTCTTCTTGGCGGAGAGCGGCTGGCCGACCTTGCAGTTGTCGCGGTAGATCGCGAGCGCCTTGACGCCCAGCTTCCAGGCCTCGAAGTAGATCTCCTCGACCTCCTCGACGGTCGCCGACTCCGGCATGTTGACCGTCTTGGAGATGGCGCCGGAGATCCACGGCTGGATCGCGGCCATCATGCGGACGTGACCCATCGGGGAGATGGCCCGCTCGCCCATGGCGCAGTCGAAGACCTCGTAGTGCTCGGGCTTGAGACCGGGGGCGTCGATCACGTTGCCGTGCTCGGCGATGTGGGCGACGATCGCCTCGATCTGCTCCTCGAGGTAGCCCAGGCGGCGCAGGGCCTGCGGGACCGTGCCGTTGACGATCTGCATCGAGCCGCCGCCGACCAGCTTCTTGAACTTCACCAGCGCGAGGTCGGGCTCGACACCGGTGGTGTCGCAGGACATCGCGAGGCCGATGGTGCCGGTCGGGGCGAGCACGGACGCCTGGGAGTTACGGAAACCGTTCTTCTCGCCGAGGCGCAGCACGTCCCCCCAGGCCTCGCTGGCGGCGGCCCACACCGGGGTGTCCAGGTCGTCCATGCGGACGGCCTTGTCGTTGGCGTCGAAGTGCTGCTTCATGACGCGCTTGTGCGCGTCGGCGTTGCGGGCGTAGCCGTCGTACGGGCCGACCACCGAGGCGAGTTCGGCGGAGCGGCGGTACGCCGTACCCGTCATCAGGGAGGTGATGGCGCCGGCGAGGGCGCGGCCGCCGTCGGAGTCGTAGGCGTGACCGGTGGCCATCAGCAGGGCGCCGAGGTTGGCGTAGCCGATGCCGAGCTGGCGGAACGCGCGCGTGTTCTCGCCGATCTTCTGGGTCGGGAAGTCGGCGAAGCAGATCGAGATGTCCATCGCGGTGATGACCAGCTCGACGATCTTCTGGAAGCGCTCGGCCTCGAAGGACTGGTTACCCTTGCCGTCGTCCTTGAGGAACTTCATCAGGTTCAGCGAGGCCAGGTTGCAGGACGTGTTGTCCAGGTGCATGTACTCGCTGCACGGGTTCGACGCGGTGATCCGGCCGGACTCGGGGCAGGTGTGCCAGCCGTTGATGGTGTCGTCGTACTGGATGCCGGGGTCGGCACAGGCCCAGGCGGCCTCGGCGATCTTGCGGAAGAGCGCCTTGGCGTCGACCTCCTCGATGACCTCGCCGGTCATCCGGCCGCGCAGCCCGAACCGACCGCCCTGCTCGACCGCCTTCATGAACTCGTCGTTCACACGGACCGAGTTGTTGGCGTTCTGGTACTGGACGGACGTGATGTCGTCGCCGCCCAGGTCCATGTCGAAGCCCGCGTCGCGCAGGACGCGGATCTTCTCCTCTTCCTTGACCTTGGTCTCGATGAAGTCCTCGATGTCCGGGTGGTCCACGTCGAGGACGACCATCTTGGCGGCGCGGCGGGTGGCGCCACCGGACTTGATGGTGCCGGCGGAGGCGTCGGCGCCGCGCATGAAGGAGACCGGACCGGAGGCGTTGCCGCCGGAGGACAGCAGTTCCTTGGAGGAGCGGATCCGGGAGAGGTTCAGGCCGGCTCCGGAGCCGCCCTTGAAGATCATGCCCTCTTCCTTGTACCAGTCGAGGATCGACTCCATGGAGTCGTCGACGGACAGGATGAAGCAGGCGGAGACCTGCTGGGGCTGCTTGGTGCCGACGTTGAACCAGACGGGGCTGTTGAAGCTGAAGATCTGGTGCAGGAGGGCGTACGCCAGCTCGTGCTCGAAGATCTCGGCGTCGGCGGGCGAGGCGAAGTACTTGTGGTCCTCGCCGGCCTTCCGGTACGTCTTCACGATGCGGTCGATCAGCTGCTTGAGGCTGGTCTCGCGCTGCGGGGTGCCGACGGCACCGCGGAAGTACTTGCTGGTGACGATGTTGACCGCGTTCACCGACCAGAAGTCGGGGAACTCGACGCCGCGCTGCTCGAAGTTGACCGAGCCGTCGCGCCAGTTGGTCATGACGACGTCACGGCTCTCCCACGCCACCTCGTCGTAGGGGTGGACCCCAGGAGTGGTGTGGATGCGCTCGATACGCAGGCCCTTGCTCGCCTTGGTGCCCTTGGCGCGGGAACTCCGTGCCGGACCGCTCGCCGTCTCTGTCATGCCGCCTCCCTGTACGGGCGAAAACGCCCTGAAGTGCCCCGTTTGTTCCCGTGGCACGGTGTTCTGTCTGGTGTTGCGGGCATCCACTCACCACCCGCAACAGGTCTTCATGCCGCCGCCGCCCGGCCGGGCCCGGAGCTGCCTTCCGGGGCCCGGCCCGCCGGTCAGTCGGCGGCGCCGGCGGGCTCGGGGACCTGCGTGGTCCCTCCGGGCCCGTCATCGTCTTCCTGGCTCCCCGCCGCCGCGCCCTCACGGTCGCCGTCGTCCATTCCGGGGCGCCCCGTCCCTTCCCTCAGCTCCGTGATGGCCGCCTCGAAGTCCTCGAGCGAGTCGAACGCCCGGTAGACGGAGGCGAATCGCAGGTAGGCGACGAGATCGAGCTCCTGCAGCGGGCCGAGTATGGCCAGCCCCACGTCGTGCGTGGTCAGCTCGGCGCTTCCGGTGGCCCGCACCGCCTCCTCGACCCGCTGGCCGAGCTGGGCCAGCGCGTCCTCGGTGACGGGCCGCCCCTGGCACGCCTTGCGCACCCCGTTGATGATCTTGGTGCGACTGAAGGGTTCGGTGACTCCGGACCGCTTGACCACCATGAGCGAACACGTCTCCACGGTCGTGAAACGACGGGAGCAGTCCGGACACTGGCGGCGCCTGCGGATCGACGTGCCGTCGTCCGTCGTACGGCTGTCGACGACGCGGCTGTCGGGGTGCCTGCAGAAGGGGCAGTGCATGAACTCCCAACCCTCCTCACAGCAGACTCAATAGCCTCGCGGGGCCTCTTTCGCCCCACGAAGCAGCCCCCAGCATAGGTGATGACCATGAGTGCCGAGACCCGGGGGACCACAACTTGTGGGCTGCTGTAGCAATCCAACCACTAGATGTGGGGATTGGCTCATACATCCACGCCGTACGCGCGCGCGTCGCGCACTCCCGCGCAGGTGGGACGCGATCGGCGCGGGCGGACCGGCCTCGGGCGCCCGCGGCCGCACCCCCGCTCCCACCGGGCCGACCCGCCGGCCGGATTCATCGACGCGCGGTCGTATGACCCGGGCGCATGCGGAGATACCGTGGGCGCCGCGAGGAGGGGGCGTGGGACTCCCGCACAGATGAGGGCGGATCCCGAGGCGGGGGAATGCCGGATGGCAGACTGGGGCAACAGTCCACCAGGTGATCACCCCGGCGGTGAAGAGTACAGCAATGAACCCTTTTGCCTGCCAGGTGGCACGGCTGCCAATACACCCGGGCGCATGACCGCGTCCGGCGATTCGCGGTTTTTCACTCGAACGTGTGTTTGGCGCAACCTTTCGAAAGCAACTACCGTTGTCCAGCAGGGAGACCATCGAGAGGGGCCGACGTGACCACCACCGCAGACAGTGCCACCATCACTGCCCAGGAGCGCTCACAGGGCCGACTGGAGCCGGTGCACGCGATGAACGAAGCCACGACCCCAGAGGGGCACAAGCGCTCCCTGCCGGGCCGACCTCCCGGCATCCGGGCGGACAGCTCGGGACTCACCGACCGCCAGCGCCGCGTGATCGAAGTGATCAGGGACTCGGTGCAGCGGCGCGGCTACCCGCCGTCGATGCGGGAGATCGGCCAGGCCGTCGGCCTCTCCAGCACCTCCTCCGTCGCACACCAGCTGATGGCGCTGGAGCGCAAGGGCTTCCTGCGCCGCGACCCGCACCGCCCGCGCGCGTACGAGGTGCGCGGTTCCGACCAGGCCGCCTCCGTGCAGCCCACGGACACCGCCGGCAAGCCGGCCGCGTCGTACGTTCCGCTGGTCGGCCGCATCGCCGCCGGTGGCCCGATCCTCGCCGAGGAATCCGTCGAGGACGTCTTTCCTCTGCCCCGCCAGCTCGTCGGCGACGGTGAGCTGTTCGTCCTCAAGGTCGTCGGTGACTCGATGATCGAGGCCGCGATCTGCGACGGCGACTGGGTAACGGTCCGCCGCCAGCCGGTCGCCGAGAACGGCGACATCGTGGCCGCCATGCTCGACGGCGAAGCCACCGTCAAGCGCTTCAAGCGCGAGGACGGCCATGTCTGGCTCCTGCCGCACAACGCGGCCTACGAGCCGATTCCGGGCGACGACGCGACCATCCTCGGCAAGGTGGTGGCCGTGCTGCGCCGCGTCTGACAGCACGCGCCGCGTCAGGTGGGCCCCTCGGCCCACCCCCCTGACCGGGCCCCGGGACCCCTGCGCCGGTTCCGGGGCCCTGCGCTGTCCGGGCCCGGCACGGGCACGGCCGGTGAGAGAGGGGCCGCCTGCGTCCGACTCGCCGCAGACCACCCCGGGACTCACTCGGCTTCCGCCTGCCGCGCCATCGCGTCGATCGCCGCCAGCGACTTCCGCACCTGATTACGGTCCGTCGTGTACCAGAAGTCGGGCAGCGACGCCTGCAGAAAGCTCCCGTACCGGGCGGTCGCCAGACGCTGGTCCAGGACGGCGACGACACCGCGGTCGCCCGAGGCCCGCACGAGACGGCCGGCGCCCTGGGCCATGAGGAGGGCGGCGTGAGTGGCGGCGACCGCCATGAAGCCGTTGCCGCCCGCCTCCTCCACGGCCTTCTGCCGGGCACTCATCAGAGGATCGTCCGGCCGCGGGAACGGGATCTTGTCCATGACCACCAGCTGGCAGCTCGGTCCGGGGACGTCCACTCCCTGCCACAGCGACAGTGTGCCGAAGAGGCAGGTCCTGGGATCGGCCGCGAAGTTCTTGATGAGCTCGCCGAGGGTCTCCTCCCCCTGGAGGAGGATCGGGTACTCCGGGATCCGGGACCGCAGCTCCTCCGCCGCGACCTGGGCACCCCGCATGGAGGAGAACAGGCCCAGGGTGCGCCCGCCCGCCGCCTGGATCAGCTCCGTGAGTTCGTCGAGCATGTCCGCGCGGTCGCCGTCCCGCGCGGGGCGCGCGAGGTGCCTGGCGACGTAGAGGATGCCTTGCTTGCGGTAGTCGAACGGCGAGCCGACGTCGATGCCCTTCCACTGCGGGAGGTCGTCGCCCTCGGAGCCCTCGGGGGCGAGCCCGAGGGAGGCTCCGACGCCGTTGAAGTCGCCGCCCAGTTTCAGCGTCGCGGACGTCAACACCACCGAGCGGTCCGCGAAGAGTTTCTCCCGCAGCAGCCCCGAGACCGACATGGGGGCCACGCGAAGGGAAGCCCCGAAGCGGTCATGACGCTCGTACCAGACCACGTCCCATTCGGAGCCGTTCGTGATCCGCTCCGCCACATCGTGCACGTTCTCCACGGAGGCCAGGGCCTGCTTGCGGACGGCGTCCTCGTCCTGGACGGACTTGTCGCGGGTCGCGCCGATCGCGGAGATGACCGTACGGCACGCGTCGCGCAGCGCCATGAGCGCATAGCCGAGGTCCTCGGGGATCTCCTCAAGGCGCCCCGGCAGTGCCAGCTCCATCAGTCGCTCGAAACCCTCGGCCGCGGTCTGGAGCTGGTCCGCGGCCTTCTCGTTGACGAGTTTCGCGGCACGGCGCACCGCGCGGTTGACCTGGCCGGGAGTGAGCTCGCCGGTGGCGACTCCGGTGACCCGGGAGACCAGTTCGTGCGCCTCGTCGACGATGAGCACCTCGTGCTGCGGGAGGACCGGGGCGCCCTCGATGGCGTCGATCGCGAGCAGCGCGTGGTTGGTGACGACGACGTCGGACAGCTTGGCACGCTCACGGGCCATCTCGGCGAAGCACTCGGCCCCGTAGGCACACTTCGAGGCGCCGAGGCACTCCCTCGACGACACGGACACCTGGGCCCAGGCCCGGTCCGAGATGCCGGGTGTGAGGTCGTCACGGTCGCCGGTCTCGGTCTCGTCGGCCCAGTCACGCACCCGCAGCAGGTCCTGGCCCAGTCTGCTGGTGGGGGCGGCTGCCTCGAACTGGTCGAAGAGGCCCTCCTCCTCGTCCTGCGGAACTCCCTCGTGCAGTCTGTGCAGGCACAGGTAGTTCGACCGGCCCTTCAGCATCGCGAACTCCGGGCGGCGGCGCAGCAGCGGGTGCAGCGACTCGACCGTTCTCGGCAGGTCGCGCTCCACCAGCTGGCGCTGCAGGGCCAGGGTGGCGGTCGCGACGACCACCCGCTCCCCGTGCGCGAGCGCGGGCACCAGGTAGCCCAGTGACTTGCCGGTTCCGGTGCCGGCCTGGACCAGCAGATGGGAGCCGTCGTCGATCGCCTCCGCGACGGCTTCGGCCATGGCCACCTGACCGGGGCGCTCCGTACCGCCGACGGCAGTGACGGCGGCATGCAGGAGTTCGGGGAGTGAGGGCTTCGTCATAGCGCGACCACCCTACGACCCAGCACTGACAATCGGGTGATCAAGGCGGGGACAGTGGGCGGGATCAAGGCCTGGGCTCCTCGGAGGTGAGGGGGTACGCGGGACGGCCGAGCGGGGAACCGGGCGGCCTCTCGAGAATCCGTGACGTGAACGGGAACTGCCGCGGCACAGTCCGCGTTCAATGAGTGACGGGGCGGTGACGCAGGGCTACAACAGGTGCCGGAGGGACCGGTCTCGGACCATGAGGGCGGCGCGCTTGGCGGGCAGGTCGACCTCGCAGGAGAACCTGAAGCCCGCGGTCAGGAAGGCAGCGATGGAGGGGGTGTTGCGAATGTCGGGTTCAGCGATGACCCGGGCGCAGGAGGGGCGCCGCGCGAGAACGAGATCGGCCACGGCCCTGAGCAGCAGGCCGCCGAGACCACGCCCTCGGTCGGCGACCGCGCCGACGAGAAGGTGCAGCCCCGTGTCGTGAGGCCGGGCCGGGTAGTGGCGGGCCAGCGGGTCCAGGTCCGCCCGGTAGACCTCCCAGTAGCTCATCGGCGTTCCGTCCAGCACGCCGATGCACGGAACACTGCGTCCGTCGCCGGAGATCTGGGCGCGCATATGGTCCTCCGCCACGTTGGGAGGCCCGGACAGCTCCCAGAACACCTCGGCGGCGGGGTCGTTCATCCAGCGGCTGACGAGCGGCAGGTCGCGTTCGATCCGAACGGGGACGAGGTGGAAGACGCCCGCGGATGTGTCGATGGGGCCCCAGTCGCCGAGGCGGTCGAGGAGGGCGTCCTGGGCTTCGGCCCTCTCGTGGCCCGGCTTGCGCGCCCTGTCGCTGCCGGGCTCCTCCTCCGCGACGAAGGCGAGGAGTTCGTCCGGCAGCCGCAGCTCCATGGTGTCCTCGCCGTGCCCGCCCGCATCGGAGGTGACGGGGACGGCGGAACCGGTACTGGCGGTCGGGTCGGCGGGAGGCACCAAACGCTCCTCTCAGGAAGGGGAGTGGGGCGGATCCTCAGGGGGAGGAAAGGAGACCGGCTGTGAGTGATCAGGGGTGCAGGGGGTTGGCGATGGTGACATAGACGGACTGGGTGTCGACCGGGCCGACGAGCTCGTCCAGGCCGTGCAGCCGGGTCAGCAGGTTGGCCTTGCAGCGCAGGACGGGTGAGTCGAGCAGGAGGGCGGGCAGCGGAGTGCGCAGCCTGGCCGGGCCGGAGGCGACGCCACCGAGGAACCGGCGGAAAGCGGCGAGCAGAAGCCGCTCGTCGGCCAGTCGCTGAGAGCCGAACGCGCCGATGAGGCCGAGCACGTTGTTGACCCCCAGGTAGTAGGCGAACCGCTCATCGGTGACCTCGTCCCGGACGAAGGTGTCGCTCTGCTTCCCGACGCCGGGCAACCTGGCGTCGATGTCGGCACGCCGGGACTCGCGGAAGTAGTAGCCCTGGTTGTCGCGGTAGCGCCCGCCCGCGGGCCAGCCGTCGGTATCCAGCAGGAGCAGGGTGTTCTGCTGGTGCGCCTCCAGGGCGATGCCGGCCTCACCGTCCAGCCACAGGATGGGACGCACGACGTGCTCGAGGTAGCGCAGGAACCACTCGACGGCCACGGCTCCGCGGGCCCGCCCGGTCCGGCGGGCGAGTCGGGTGACGACTTCGGCCAGCCGGGAGCGCGGGGCCGGGTCGTATGTCCCGGGGCGATTCGGAACGGCTCCGGGGCGGACCTGGGAGCAGGGGCGCGGCGAGACGAGCCCGGCGACACAGAGGACTTCGTCCGAGGGGCTGAACGGGTTGTGGCGGATCACCACGTTCAGTCCGGCCGACGGGGCGCCGTCGGAATCGTCCACGGCGAGCCAGGCCGGGTCGCGCACGATGTCGAAGCCCGGATGGGCGGCCCGCCACTGCTCGGCGAGTCCGCTGCGGAGCAGGCGGTGGACCTCGACGCCGCGGTGCAGTTCCTTGCGGAGGTTTTCACGACGGGAGTTGGTGATGCGCAGGGCCAGCGACAGCTTGAGCATCGCGGGGGCGCCGGTCCGGTAGACGGTTCGTACGGAGGAGGTGGGGTGCCAGGGAGTGCCGTGGGTGCCGAGGTCACGGAGCAGTCCGCTGTTCAGCAGGGCAGCGGTCTTCGGACGGTGCCGGACTTCACGTGCCTGCCAGGGGTGCAGGGGCAGGAGGACGTACCCGTCCGGCAGCGGCAGACCGGGGCCGGCCAGGCGGGCGGTGAGGCGGGCCGCTGCGACAGGGCGGCCGCGTTCGGTCCAGGCGGAGTCGGTGGCGAGGACGGAGGGGGCGACAGCCATCCAGTGCAGAGGGAAGGAGCCGCGCAACTCGGGCGAGTACAGGGGTGCTTCGGACTCGGAGAGGCCCTCGCGGCTTTTCGGGGTCGGGTGCAGGGGGTGGCCGAGGACGAGTGCCTGTTCCGCGGCCAGGAAGAGGTCGGGGTTGTCGACGGGGTGTTCCCGGCGGTGGCGGACGAAGGCGGCGACGCGGCGGAGGGAGTCGGCGACACCCGCCGGCAGCACGACGTCATCGTCGCAAGCGCCGCCGTGGCCGCAGGCGTCTGTGGAAGCCTCCCTGGAGAGCAGGGCGGCGACGGTGACGGCGTCCGCCGGAGGGGCGTGATCGGGCGCGTCGGCCAGACGGGGCCGGCCGAAGCGGTGCCAGCCCGTGGGGGACCAGTAGCGGACCGGCACGAGCAGAGCCGTGCCGCTGGCGGGAAGGGGGATGCGGAGGATGCCGTCGCGGGGCGCGGGCCGGCTGGTCTCGCGGACCCAGCAGCGCAGCAGGTTCTCCACGGCTGCCGCCTGGGCGGCGGTGTGCGGGTCGGGATGGCCCAGGGGGTCGGCGGTGGGGCTGTGGTCCCACACCCGGTCGAGCCGTGTCCCGACGGGCCGCGTCCCAGGCCACTGCCGCGGAACCGCCGGGTTCGCCGATGCCGCCACGGCCGGGAAGCCGGTGCGGCTTCGTCCAGGCGTCGCGGTGTGATCGTCGGGCTCGGGGGTGGCGTTCAAGACAGGTACCTCGTGGGGTGGTTCCGGGTGGTGCGCGCGGAGCCTGCGGGTCGAGGGGCGCTACTCGGATTGCTCGGTGGCGCCTGGGTCGCGGTACGGCCGCTCAAGGCGTGGGTGGCCTCTTGTGGTGTCGGGCATCATGACGCTCACGATTGCGGGCGCCTACGGCCCATGGCAGCGAGCCACTTCCACGACGGCATCCGCCAGGCGCTCCAGGACTGCGGCCGCCTGCTCGTCGGTGATCGTCAGGGGCGGCAGCAGCCGTACGACGCTCGTGTGGCGGCCGCCGAGTCCGACGATGAGGCCCCGTCGCAGGCACTCCCGCCGGACCGCGGCCGCCAGTTCGGACGCGGCGGGCAGAAGCCGGCGCGAGGTGTCCGGCATCGTCGGCGCCCCCGTGCCGTCCCCGGCCGGGGAATCATCCGAATCCCACTGCTCCGGATTCACCAGCTCCAGCCCGATCATCAGCCCTCTCCCCCACACCTGACCGACGCACGCGGACTCCCCCGCGAGCCCCTGAAGCCGACTCAGCATCCATGCCCCGAGATCCGCGGCGCGCTCGGCGAGGTCGTTCTCCCGGACGTGGGCGAGGGTCGCCGTGCCGGCGGCCATGGCGAGCTGGTTGCCCGGGAATGTGCCGGCGTGGCCGCCGGGGTCCCACACGTCGAGGTCGTCGCGGTACACCACGACCGACAGTGGCAGGCTGCCGCCGATGGCCTTGGAAAGGACCATCACATCGGGGGTCACCTGGCTGTGCTGGACCGCCCAGAAGGCGCCGGTCCGGCCGACACCGGTCCGGGTCTCGTCGGCGATCAGCGGGACGGACCGGTCGGCGGAGAGCTGCCGCAGGCGCCGCAGCCAGACGTCGGGCTCGGGGGCCGCGCCGCTGGCGCCCGGGACGGGCTCGACGATCACCGCGGCAGGGAGTGGCACGTCCGGCTCGGTGCCGTCGAGGAGGGAAGCGGCCCAGCGAGCGGGGAGGTCGGCGCCTGCCTCGTCCGCGACGCCGAACGTACAGCGCCCGTGCGCCTCGAGCGGCGCGTGGGCCCCTTGGTCACCGGCGCCGGTGAACGCGAGGAGGCCGGTCCGTCCGGTAGCCGCGCGTGCGAGCCGGCAGGCGGTTTCGAGGGCGTCGGTGTCGGCCGGTCCGCAGAACCGTACCCGGGCGCGGTCGGCGAGTCCGGGAGGCAGGGTGCGGAACAGTTCGGTGACGAAGGCGTCCTTGAGGGGGGTGGCGAGGTCGAGAGCGTTCAGGGGAGCGCCGGAGTCGAGGACCTTGCGGATGGCTTCGAGGACGACCGGGTGGTTGTGCCCGAGCGCGAGAGTGCCGTCGCCCGAGAGGCAGTCCAGGTAGCGGCGGCCGTCCGCGCCCTCGATGGTCAGCCCGCGGGCCCGCACCGGCACGATCGGCAGGGCGCGGGCGTACGTGCGGGCCGCGGACTCGCGTGCGGACTGGCGACGGAGGATCCCCTCGTGCGCGGCGCGGGCGCCGGGTGCCGTGTCGCCGTCGTGGGCAAGGGCGTTCACCGGCATACGCCCAGCGGCCTCCTCGGCAGTGCGTCCCCCGGGGGTCGGTTCCGCCACGACTTCTCTGACCTCCCACTGGGCACGGGCACAGAGGACCGCCCGCGGACAGCAGGCCCCTCACCGCTACCAACCCCGGGCCGCCCGCCGGGTTACGGGTTGCCTCAAGATCCTTGCCGTGACGGAACTGTTGCGGTCTCGTCGGGCCTCCCCCACAGCCACTGCATAGTGTGTGGTGCCGTTCCCGGGCGGTGCGGTCGGCCTGAAGTGCCCGTGAGTCAGCGGAAGGTGCGACCGCGACGCCGGTCCGTTCACGTTCGTTCCACATCTGGGGGAGTCAGATCATGCGATCCATACGGCCGTCGTCCGCCATCAGCCGCGTGGGGAGGGCGCGCCGCAGGAACTTCCCCGTCCTGGCCGCCGTGGCTCTCGCCTCGGCGCTCGCGCTGACCGCCACCGCCTGCGAGCCGGGCGACGCCGCGGCGGGTGGTGAGGCCTCCGCGTCCTCGAGCACCTCCGACGGCAAGCTGAGGATCCCGGACGACATCCGCGACCGGCTTCGCGAGCACGGCATCGACGTCGACAAGTGGAGGAACGGCGCCTGGAAGAACTGGGACCGGGACGACTGGCTGCGCGAGGCCAACGAGTACATCAACCCGATCATCGAGGGGCTCTGGAACCCGGACCGCATGAGGGAGGCCGAGGAGCCCGGCCAGAGCGTCGTCGACGACAGCGACCTCTCCGGTGACCAGGGCGTGACCGATCCCACACCCGAGCCGGTCGACGCGCGGGCGGTGCCGCCGTCGTACCACGCCAGCGTTCCCACGGCCGGGAAGGTCTTCTTCGACTCGCCCAAGGGTTCGGCCGTCTGCTCTGCGACCGTGGTGAAGGACCCGGCTCACCCGGGCAAGTCCAACCTGGTCTGGACGGCGGGCCACTGCGTGCACGCGGGGAAGAAGGGCGGCTGGTACCGCAACATCGCGTTCGTTCCGTCGTACAACGACGACGGCAGGCCGGTCGCCGAACTGGAGAACGCCACCCGGGAGGACGTCGCTCCGTACGGTGTCTGGTGGGGTGACTGGGCGCAGACGTCGGACCAGTGGATCGAACAGGGCGGTTCGACGGGCGGGGACGGCGCGCCGTACGACTTCGCGGTCATCCACGTGACGCCGGAGAAGGGCAGCGGCGGCAGGTCGCTGGAGGAGACGGTCGGGTCGGCGCTGCCGGTCGAGTTCAACGCTCCCGCCGTACCGAAGGTGAAGAGCCTGACCGCGATCGGTTACCCGGCCGCGCCGCCGTACGACGGGCAGAAGCTGTACCGGTGCCAGGACCGGCCGGTCCGGCTGTCGCTGGCCGCGTCGGAGCCGACGATGTACCGCATCGGCTGCACCATGACCGGCGGTTCCTCCGGCGGCGGCTGGGTCACGGCCGGCTCGGACGGCCGGCCGGCGCTGGTGTCCAACACGTCGATCGGCCCGGTGAAGTCGGGCTGGCTGGCCGGGCCGCGGCTGGGCGACGTGGCCGAGGGCGTCTACGACTCGGTCAGCGAGAAGTTCACGGGGCGCTGAGGTCCCCTTGACGCACTTGGCGCCCAGTCCCGAGTGCTGCGCATGAAGCTCGAGGCCCGCCCCGATCAAATCGAAGGGCGGGCCTCTTCAGCGTCCGGTCAGGCCAGCTGCGCCGGAACGTACGGGGCGAGTTCCGCCGCCAGTTCCTCGTGCACCCGCACCTTGAGCAGGGTGCCCTCCGGAGTGTGCTCCTCGGAGATCACCTCACCCTCGTCGTGCGCACGGGCGACCAGCTTGCCGTGCGTGTACGGCACGAGCGCCTCGACCTCGACCGACGGGCGCGGCAGCTCGTTGTCGATGAGCGCGAGCAGCTGCTCGATGCCCCGTCCGGTACGCGCCGAGACGGCGATGGAACGCTTCTCGACCCGCAGCAGCCGCTGCAGCGTCAGCGGGTCGGCCGCGTCCGCCTTGTTGATCACGACGATCTCGGGTACGTCCGTGGCGCCGACGTCCCGGACCACCTCGCGCACGGCGGCCAGCTGCTCCTCCGGGTTCGGGTGCGATCCGTCCACCACGTGCAGGATCAGGTCGGACTCGCCGACCTCCTCCATCGTGGAGCGGAACGCCTCGACCAGGTGGTGGGGCAGATGGCGCACAAAGCCGACCGTGTCGGCCAGCGTGTACAGCCGTCCGCTCGGGGTCTCGGCCCGGCGCACGGTCGGGTCGAGGGTCGCGAACAGGGCGTTCTCCACCAGCACGCCCGCGCCCGTGAGACGGTTGAGCAACGAGGACTTTCCGGCGTTGGTGTAACCCGCGATGGCGACGGAGGGCACCTTGTGGCGCTTGCGCTCCTGGCGCTTGATCTCGCGGCCGGTCTTCATCTCCGCGATCTCCCGGCGCATCTTCGCCATCTTCTCGCGGATCCGCCGCCGGTCCGTCTCGATCTTGGTCTCACCGGGACCTCGGGTGGCGAGGCCGCCGCCCTTGCCGCCGCCCATCTGCCGGGACAGCGACTGGCCCCAGCCTCGCAGCCTCGGCAGCATGTACTGCATCTGGGCGAGCGCGACCTGCGCCTTGCCCTCCCGGGACTTGGCGTGCTGGGCGAAGATGTCCAGGATCAGGGCCGTACGGTCGATGACCTTGACCTTGACGACGTCCTCGAGGTGGATCAGCTGGCCCGGGCTGAGCTCACCATCGCAGATCACGGTGTCCGCGCCCGTCTCCAGGACGACGTCCCGCAGCTCCTCGGCCTTGCCGGAGCCGATGTACGTGGCCGCGTCGGGCTTGTCGCGGCGCTGGATGACACCGTCGAGCACCAGCGCGCCCGCCGTCTCCGCGAGGGCGGCGAGCTCCGCGAGGGAGTTCTCGGCGTCCTGCACGGTTCCCGAGGTCCAGACACCGACGAGGACGACCCGCTCCAGACGGAGCTGGCGGTACTCGACCTCGGTGACGTCCTCGAGCTCGGTGGAGAGGCCCGCCACCCGGCGCAGGGCCGCGCGGTCGGAGCGGTCGAACTGGTCGCCGTCCCGCTCTCCGTCGATCTCGTGGCTCCAGGCGACGTCCTCTTCCATCAGGGCATCGGCCCGAAGACCCTCGGGGTGGCTGTGCGCGAAGCGCTTGGTGTCCTGGGAAGGGGAAGAAGAGGAGGTCATTGGATCCTTACGTAGCTGGGAAACCGTTTACGGCGACGGAGCGCCGCTCCGAAGGAGCCGGAGCTGATCCGTCAGTGTCCACAACGCATGAGCACTCCGGGAGATTCCCGGTGCTCCGTGCCGTGCCGACAGGTCGATGGTCGCACGGCACGGGGCGTCTCGTCACCGGCTTATCGGGCGGCCGTTCCGGAGGGCGCGGCCGCCTTCCAGTCCGGGTGCCCCGGCATCGGCGGGGTCTTCTTGCCGTACAGCCAGTCCTGGAAGAAGGCGGCCAGGTCGCGCCCGGTGATTTCGCCGGCGAGCCGGACGAAGTCGGCCGTCGAGGCGTTGCCGTCCCGGTGGCGGCCGACCCAGGCGCGCTGCAGGCTCTCGAAGGCCGTGGCGCCGATCTCCTGGCGGAGGGCGTACAGGACGAGCGCGGCGCCGTCGTACACGTTGTGCCGGAAGATGCCGATCTTGTTCCCGGGCTCCGGTGCCTTGGGGGCGGCGGGTGGGCCGCCGGCCGCGCGCCAGCCGTCCGAGGCGCCGTACGCGGACTTCATACGGTCCCGCAGCGATTTGCCGCCCTGCTTCTCGGCGTAGAGGGCCTCGTACCAGGTGGCGTGTCCCTCGTTGAGCCACAGGTCGGACCAGGTGCGGGGGCTGACGCTGTCGCCGAACCACTGGTGGGCCAGCTCATGGACCATGATCGACTCGACGTACCACTTCGGGTGGGCGGGCTCGGTGAAGAGCTGCCGCTCGAAGAGGGAGAGTGTCTGGGTCTCGAGTTCGAAGCCGGTGGTGGCGTCGGCCACGAGCAGGCCGTAGGTCTCGAAGGGGTAGCGGCCGAGCCTGCTCTCCATCCAGGCGATCTGCCCGGGGGTCTTCCTCAGCCAGGGTTCGAGTGCCTTGCGGTGCCGGGTCGGTACGACGTCCCGCACGGGCAGTCCCTGCGGGCCGGAGCGGTGCAGCACCGTGGAGCGGCCGATGGAGACCTGCGCGAGTTCGGTGGCCATCGGGTGCAGGGTGCGGTAGGTCCAGGTGGTCGAACCGCCGGAGGTGTGCACACCGGCGGGCAGGCCGCCCGCGACGACCGTGTGACCCTCGGGCGCGGTGACCCGGATGGTGAACATCGCCTTGTCGGACGGGTGGTCGTTGCCGGGGAACACCAGGTGCGCGGCGTCGGCCTGGTTGGCCATGGCGAGGCCGTCCGCGGTGCGCACCCAGCCGCCCTCGCGGCCCCTGGGCGGCACGGGGTCGCTGGTGTGCCGCACGGTGATCCTCATCCGGTTGCCGTCCGGCACGGGTTTCCCGGGCGTGATCACGAGGTCCTCACCGGCGGCGGCGAACTTCGCGGGCTCGCCGTCGACCTCGACCGAGCGGACCGTGCCGTGGGCGAAGTCGAGGTTGACGCGTTCCAGGTCCGCGGTCGTCCACGCGTCGATGGTGGTGACGGCCCGCAGCGGCTTGTCGTTGGTGCCGGGGTAGGTGAAGGAGAGGTCGTACGCCGCCACGTCGTAGCCGGGGTTGCCCAGATGCGGGAAGAGGCGGTCGCCGACGCCGAGCGGAACCACGGGGGCGCTCGCGGCGACGAGGCTGACGGAGACGGCCGTGGCCAGCAGCACCGCCGCCGTTCTGCGGGGGCGCGTGCGCGGAGCGTGTCTGTGGGGGGTGAGGAACATGCCCCACGGCTATCAGCGGGTGCCCGCCCGACCCGGACGACACGCGTCCGGCCCACCCGAACCGGGGACCGGCGCCTGCGCCGGTGGCCGCCCTCGGGTGGCCGAAATCCGGACCGGCTCAGCTCTCCAGCGGCTGCGGCTGGGCCCGGCCCACGTCGTACACCCCGGCCACGTTGCGCATCGCGCGCATCAGGGCGGGCAGGTGGGCCGCGTCGGGGAGTTGCACGGTGTAGGTGTGGCGAACCTGTTGCTGGGCCGGGGGCTCGACGGTGGCGGAGACGATCTCGGCGCCCTCCAGGGCCATGGCCTCGGTGAGGTCCGCGAGCAGGTGCGGACGGACGAACGATTCGGCGACCAGCGTGACCCGGCAGTCGGTGGCCTCGCCCCAGCGCACGCCGGCCTCGGTACGCCCCGCGTCCTTCATACGGGCCACGGCCGCGCATTCCACGCGGTGCACGGTGACCGCTCCCCCGCGCACGGCGAAGCCGACGATCTCGTCGGGTGGCACCGGTGTGCAGCATCCGGCGAGCCGGACGGTCGCGCCGGACCGGTCGGTGAGGACGTTGCCGGGGGCGGGTCCGTCCGGGTCGGTCGCGCCGGCGGTGGCGGGCCGGGGAGCCGCCGTGCGTCCCTCGGCCTGCCGGTCCTCCCCGGGGTCGGTCCGCTGGGCCTCGGCCTGCGCCGGGTGGGCGGCCAGCCACCGCTGGATGGCGATCCGGGCCGCGGGTGTGTGGGCGTGCTCCAGCCATTCGCGGGAGGGCTCGGACGCCGGGTCCTGCCCCATGAGGAGCTGGACGGTGTCGCCGTCCTTCAGGACGGTGCTCAGCGTCGCCAGGCGGCCGTTGACGCGGGCGCCGATGCACGCGTGCGCGTCCTCGCCGTACTGGGCGTAGGCGGCGTCCACGCAGGTCGCTCCCTCGGGCAGGCCGAGCGTGCCGCCGTCGGGCCGGAACACGGTGATCTCGCGGTCCTGGGCGAGGTCCTCGCGCAGGGTCGACCAGAAGTGGTCGGGGTCGGGCGCCGCCTCCTGCCAGTCGAGGAGCCGGGAGAGCCAGCCGGGGCGGGTGGGGTCGACGCGCTCGCCGTCGGCCGGGTCCTCGGCGGCCGGAGCGTACGGGTTGCCCAGCGCCACGACTCCGGCCTCGGCGACCTTGTGCATCTGGTGCGTGCGGATGAGGACTTCGACGACCTGGCCGTCCTCCCGGGCCACAGCCGTGTGCAGCGACTGGTACAGGTTGAACTTCGGTACGGCGATGAAGTCCTTGAACTCCGAGACCACCGGCGTCATGCAGGTGTGGAGTTCGCCCAGGACGCCGTAACAGTCGGCGTCCTCGTTGACGAGTACCAGGACGCGGCCGAAGTCGGAGCCGCGGAGCCGGCCGCGTTTGCGGGACACCCGGTGGACGGAGACGAAGTGGCGGGGCCGGATGAGCACTTCCGCCGGGATGTCCGCCTCACGCAGCACGCCGCGCACCTCTTCGGCGACCTCGGCGAGCGGGTCCTCCGCGCGGCCCGCGTTGCGGACGATCAGTTCCCTGGTGTGCGCGTACTCCTCGGGGTGCAGGATCGCGAAGACCAGGTCCTCCAGTTCGGTCTTGAGAGCCTGGACGCCGAGCCGTTCGGCGAGCGGGATGAGCACGTCACGTGTCACCTTCGCGATGCGCTCCTGTTTCTCGGGGCGCATGACGCCGAGGGTGCGCATGTTGTGCAGCCGGTCGGCGAGTTTGATCGACATGACGCGTACGTCGTTGCCGGTGGCGACGAGCATCTTGCGGAAGGTCTCGGGCTCGGCGGCGGCGCCGTAGTCGACCTTCTCGAGTTTGGTGACCCCGTCGACGAGGTAGCGGACCTCCTCGCCGAACTGCTCGCGGACCTGTTCGAGCGTCACATCCGTGTCCTCGACGGTGTCGTGGAGCAGGGACGCGGTCAATGTCGTGGTCTCGGCGCCGAGTTCGGCGAGGATCAGGGTGACGGCGAGCGGGTGCGTGATGTACGGCTCGCCGCTCTTGCGCATCTGGCCGCGGTGTGAGGACTCGGCCAGGACGTAGGCGCGGTGCAGGGGATCGAGATTCGCGTCGGGGTGGTGGGCGCGGTGGGCCTCCACGACGTGGCTGATGGCGTCGGGCAGCCGGTCGCGGGCGGCCGGACCGAGCAGGGCGGCGCGGCCGAGGCGGCGCAGGTCGATCCGGGGGCGGGCCTTTCTCCGCGGGGCCGTCGGCGTCACCGGTCCTGACACCGCGCCCGGCATCGGGCCTGGGGTCACGGAATTCGTGGCCTCCGCACTCATGGGCACCTCCGGCTGCGTGGACCGGCGGACGGGGTGCCCCAGGGCGGACACGGCTCAGGGGGTGGCTTCGGTCCCCCGTCCGGGCCGGTGCTTGATGCTATCGAGCCCACCACGCGTGGCTGACCGCCTCTCGCCGAGCGTGAAACTGATCACCCATTCGAGCGACGTATGTGAGGTTTGCACCCCCGTACGTCGAGAGCGCGACGCTCTACTTCCCGCCAAATGGCCGGTTCCCGACGGGCGTTTCAGGTCCGAGCGGCCCGCGGGGCCCGGTCGTTCCCGGCGGGCTGTGCCCTGCTCACGCGGCCGCGGTGTCGTCCAGCCACTCCGCGTCGATCTCGCCCTCGGCGACGATCACCGCCGGGCCCGTCATCTCGATCTGTCCGCCGGGCCGCTCGGTGATCACCAGGGTGCCGCCGGGAACGTCGACGGTGTAGGTCACCGGCGTGCCGGTGACCGCCGGGTCGGCGCCGTCACGGCGGGCGGCGGCCACCGCGACCGCGCAGGCACCCGTGCCGCAGGAACGGGTCTCGCCGGAACCCCGCTCGTGCACGCGCATGGCGACGTGCCCGGGGCCGCGGTCGACGACGAACTCGACGTTCACACCGTCCGGGTAGGCGGTGGCCGGGCTGAAGGGCGGAGGGGAGAGCAGGTCGCCGGCGTGCTCCAGGTCCTCCACGAAGGCGACCGCGTGCGGGTTGCCCATGTTGACGTTCCGCGCGGGCCAGCTGCGCTCGCCGACGCTCACCCTGACGTCGCCTTCGGGGAGCAGCGCCTTGCCCATGCCTACGGTGATGTCACCGTCCTTGGAGATGTGCACGGTCTTCACGCCTCCGCGGGTGGCGATCGCGAGGTCGCCTTCGGCGGCGTGTCCGGCGCGCTGGAGGTAGCGCGCGAAGACGCGCACGCCGTTGCCGCACATCTCGGCGATCGAGCCGTCGCCGTTGCGGTAGTCCATGAACCACTCGGCCTCGGCCGCCATGCCCTTCGCCTCGGGGTGGGCCGCGGATCGCACCACGTGCAGCAGGCCGTCACCGCCGATGCCCGCGCGGCGGTCGCACAGGGCGGCGACGGCGGCCGGTGACAGTTCCACGGTGTTCTCGGGGTCCGGGACGATCACGAAGTCGTTCTCGGTGCCGTGACCCTTGAGGAAGGGGATCCGCGTGCTCATGCCTCGATCGTACGGGGCGCTCCGCGGGGCCTCACCGCGCGCACGGGCGGAGCCGTACAGCGGCAGACCCCCGCCCCTGACGGGTCGCGGTCTCTAGCGGAGCCTCGCCACGCGCCAGACCGCCAGCGCGACCACCGCCGCCACCATCACGGCGTACGCGAGGACGACCCGCCAGTCCGCTCTGCTGCCTGACCCCCTCGCCGGAAGGCCCGGCCAGGTGTACCCCACGCGGCGGGCCGCCATCATGCCCCAGCCGGCCGCGCACGAGCAGATCAGCAGGCCGAGCATGGCGATGACGGCGCCGCTGTCGCCGAAGTCGAAGGCGAGCGGGAACGCGAACATCAGGGAGCCCATTGCCGCGAGTCCGACGATGGGCGCCAGCTGCCAGATGCGCAGCCGGCGCTGCGGGCGCAGCTCGACCTCGACCTCGGCGAACATCTCGCCGGGCTCGGGGCCGTCGTCGGTCACACCCTGCGTCTCGTCGGGCCCGTCGGAGCTGAGACTGTCCGTCTCCTGCTCCGGTCCGTCCCGGTGACCCGGGTCGTCCGGCCCGGCGGTGACGTGATCGGTGCTTCGTGCGGTGTCGCGAGGGCCGGCCTCCATCGCCACGCGCCCTCCCAACTAGGACTCAACTCGGTCGATCGAAGCTCGATGATGGCACGCCGCCGATGGCCCGGATGACGGCCTGGGCGTCCCGATGCCATGACGTGATCAGGCTGTAACCGGTCGTTCGACCAAAGACAGCGCGAGCTGCGGAAGTTCTGTGAGATCGGCCGCGGCTCCACTCAGCCAGTGCACCCTGGGATCGCGCCTGAACCACGAATCCTGACGGCGCGCGAAGCGCTTGGTGGCACGCACGGTCTCGGCCCGCGCATCCTCGAGGGTGCACTCACCGGCGAGCGCCGCGAGCACCTGCTGGTAGCCCAGTGCCCGGGAGGCCGTGCGCCCTCCACGCAACCCCTGCGCCTCCAGCGCGCGGACCTCGTCCACGAGTCCGGTCTCCCACATCCGGTCGACCCGGCGGGCGATGCGCTCGTCCAGCTCCGGCCTGGCCACGTCGACGCCGATCTGCACCGTGTCGTAGACCGAGTCGTGGCCGGGGAGATTGGCGGTGAAGGGCCTCCCGGTGATCTCGATCACCTCCAGGGCCCGGACCACCCGGCGGCCGTTGCTGGGCAGGATCGCCCGGGCGGCCTCGGGGTCGGCGGCCGCCAGGCGGGCGTGCAGCGCGCCCGGTCCGCGCAGCGTGAGTTCCTCCTCCAGGCGGGCACGGACCTCTGGGTCGGTGCCGGGAAACTCCAGGTTGTCGATGGCTCCGCGCACGTACAGTCCGGAGCCGCCGACCAGGATCGGCCAGCGGCCCTCGGCGAGCAGCGCCTCGATCCGTTCCCGGGCCAGGCGCTGGTACTCCGCGACGGACGCCGTGACGGTCACGTCCCAGATGTCCAGGAGGTGGTGCGGCACGCCGCCGCGCTCCTCGAGCGTCAGTTTGGCGGTGCCGATGTCCATCCCTCGGTAGAGCTGCATGGAGTCGGCGTTGACGACCTCGCCACCGAGACGCTGAGCCAGAAAGACGCCCAGATCGGACTTTCCGGCCGCAGTTGGTCCGACGACGGCGATGACGCGGGGGGCGGGAGATGCACTGCTCACCGACCCAGTCTCGCAAACCTCGAACCCCACTCTCGAACGAGTTACGTGACGCCGCCGCCGCGGGGTCGTTGCCCGTTCGAGGTTCCTGCCGCCGGATCACAGAGCGGTGGCCCGGGCCGGGCAAACGGACGCACCGGGCGACGCGGAATTTCGCCCGCACGAGTAACGTATGGAGTGGATATGGGCGTTTTTGCACGACTTCTCCGGCGGTCGAAGGCTACGGAGGAGGTGCCTGCCGCCGAGGCTCAGGCCGACGCGGCCAAGGCCGGCTCCGAGGCCGAGAAGGCTTCCGCGACACGAGAGGCCGGCACGGCGGAGGGGGCCGGCGGGGCAGCGGGAACGGCCGGCCCAGCGGCCGAAGCCGCCGAGGTCACCGAGGTCACCGAGACCGAGAGCGTCGACATCCCCAAGCAGCAGTCCACCGACAAGGCGGCCGACAACGAGGCCGGTGAGGGCGCCCGTACGTGACCGCGCCGCGCGAGGGAAGGTGAAAACCATGGGTCTGATGCACACCATGAAGACCAAGCTGGGCCCGGCCAAGGGCAAGGTCTCGGACTTCGCGCAACGCCACGAGGGCAAGATCCACCACGGTCTCGACAAGGCCGCGCAGGCCGTCGACAAGACGACCAAGGGCAAATACAGCGACAGGATCCAGTCGGGCACGGGCAAAGCCAAGGGAGCCATGGACCGACTCGCGCACAAGGGCGACGGCGGACCGGAGGCGGGCGGCACGGCACCGTCGGCGGGGGCGGGCGGAACACCCCCGCCGGAAACGGCGAGCACCGCGCCACCGGACCCGGGCCGCACGGCACCACCGCGCGAAGCGGGCCGCACGGCACCGCCGGAGGCGGGTGACCCTACGCCGCCGGATGACGCGCCACCGCCCACTTCCTGAAGCGCGCATCGGCACATCGGCGCACTCGAAGGGCACGAAGCGCACATCGGCGGACGGCCGCGGAGCACGGGGGCTCCCGGCCGTCCGCCGTTTCCCGTGCCGGCCGCCAGGGCTACGACCAGCCGGCCACGATGTATCCCACGCCGTACGGCGCGTCCTCGTACAGCAGTGACCCGCCGAGGCCCGCTCCCTCGGCGGCGCCCGCGAGGACCTGCCAGGGGGCCCGGCCGGACACCTTCAGCTCACGGGCGAGGCCGGTGTCCATCGCGTTCAGTGCCGGCAGGTCAGCCGCGCCGAGCGCCCGTGCGAGCTCCCTGTCGAACGGCGCCGCGCGTTCGTCGAGGTAACCGGGGGCCTTGAGGGTCCGGCACGCGCTTGCGTCACCCATCACCAGCAGCGCGACCCGCTCGTCCCGCGCGGCGACCTCCCGTCCGATCCGCACGCACCGCTCCGGCCCGAGCCGCTCCCCGACTCCGAGGCCCTCGACCGGGACGCCGGACCGTTGCGTCCGCTCCAGCAGCCAGGCGGCCACCGCCAGCGAGTACGGCAGTCGCCGTTCCGCGTCCGCGCCTGCGGCCGCCCCGAGCCGCACGTCGAGATCGACGCCGAAGCCGCGGAACGAGCCCCGTGTGCCCTCCGGGAACGTCTCGGTCCCGGCGCCGGCCATCGGTCCGACCACCACGAGACGCCCGGGCCGGGCGGCGGCGATCACACCCATCGCGTCCGAACAGGCGGCCCGCGCGGCGTCGAGCTCCGGGGCGGCCCCCGCGGCGACGGCGGGAACGAGAAGGGGCGGACAGGGACAGACAGCGGCGGCGACAAGCATGATCGGCAGGGTAACCCTCAGGTGGCGTTGCTCCGCAGGCAGCGGCCACGTCCGAAGCCCCGGCTCGGGCAGCCGCCGTCCGGCTCAGTCGCAGCCGCAGCCGCTCGCCGCCACCGGAAGCGGCTCCGGGACGCCGACCTTGGGCAGACCGAGCAGCACACCGGCCGGCTGGGACGGCTTCGCCGACTTCTCGGCGTTGCGCTTCTCCCAGGCGTCGCCCGCGCGCGTCCGTCGTACGTCGAGGACGGCGCCCTCGGCGAGGAGGTGGTGCGGAGCGGCGTAGGTGATCTCGACGGTGACCACGTCGCCGGGGCGGACCTCCTGGTCCGGCTTGGTGAAGTGGACCAGGCGGTTGTCGGGGGCGCGGCCGGAGAGGCGGTGGGTGGATTCGTCCTTGCGGCCCTCGCCCTCCGCGACCATGAGCTCCAGCGTGCGGCCGACCTGCTTCTTGTTCTCCTCCCAGGAGATCTCCTCCTGGAGGGCGACGAGACGCTCGTAGCGGTCCTGGACGACCTTCTTGGGGATCTGGCCGTCCATCTCGGCGGCCGGGGTGCCCGGGCGCTTGGAGTACTGGAAGGTGAAGGCCTGGGCGAAGCGGGCCTCACGCACCACGTGCAGCGTCTGCTCGAAGTCCTCCTCGGTCTCGCCGGGGAAGCCCACGATGATGTCGGTGCTGATCGCCGCGTGCGGGATGGCGGCGCGGACCTTCTCGATGATGCCGAGGAAGCGCTCCTGGCGGTAGGAGCGGCGCATGGCCTTGAGCACCGGGTCCGAGCCGGACTGCAGCGGCATGTGCAGCTGCGGCATCACGTTCGGCGTCTCGGCCATGGCGGCGATGACGTCGTCGGTGAAGTCGCGCGGGTGCGGCGAGGTGAAGCGGACGCGCTCCAGACCGTCGATCCTGCCGCAGGCCCGCAGCAGCTTGCTGAAGGCCTCGCGGTCACCGATGTCGGAGCCGTACGCGTTGACGTTCTGCCCGAGCAGGGTGATCTCGGAGACGCCCTCGGCGACCAGCGCCTCGATCTCGGCGAGGATGTCGCCGGGGCGGCGGTCCTTCTCCTTGCCGCGCAGGGCGGGGACGATGCAGAAGGTGCAGGTGTTGTTGCAGCCGACGGAGATGGAGACCCAGGCGGCGTACGCGCTCTCACGGCGCGTGGGAAGCGTCGATGGGAACGCCTCGAGCGATTCGGCGATCTCGACCTGCGCCTCCTCCTGCACGCGGGCGCGCTCCAGCAGGACGGGCAGCTTGCCGATGTTGTGCGTGCCGAAGACGACGTCCACCCAGGGCGCCTTCTTCACGATGGTGTCGCGGTCCTTCTGGGCCAGGCAGCCGCCGACCGCGATCTGCATCCCGGGGCGCGCTGCCTTCTTCGGCGCCAGGTGGCCGAGGTTGCCGTACAGCTTGTTGTCGGCGTTCTCCCGCACGGCGCAGGTGTTGAAGACGACGACGTCCGCCTCGCCGTCGGAGCCCTCCGGGGCGCGCACGTAGCCCGCGTCCTCCAGCAGACCGGCCAATCGCTCGGAGTCGTGGACGTTCATCTGGCACCCGTAGGTGCGTACTTCATACGTGCGCGTGCCGCCCACTGCCTGGCTCCGGTCGATGCTGCTCATGGGGACAAGGGTAGGCGGTCGGCGGACGTGGCCCGGTCGCCTGTGGACAACCCGGCCACCGGGCCCACGCCTCGATGAGCCCCGCCCGGATCGCGTACCTGGTCAGCTCCAGGCGGTCGCGCATGCCGGGCTTCTGCAGGAGGTCGGCGCGATGGCGTTCGACCGGCTTGGCGCGGGGTGAGGCCGGCGCCGATCAGGAGGGCCCGTTCGCGCATGCCGGTGATGCCGGCGCCCTCCGGACGCCGTACCTCCTGGCCGGTCCGGCCTTCGACGGGGACGGGCGCAGTCGACCAGACCGGAGGGGTGGTGCGTCTTGAGGTTGGAGACGCTGAACGCCCTGCCGGGCGCGGTCGTGGTGCTGCTGTCGGCTGGGGGCCGGTGGCCGCGCCGTCGTCCTGGCCGGTGTCACCTGGACCTTGTCGTCCGGCGTGATCGCGAAGGCCCTCGCTGCCCTGGGGCGGGTCGGGTCCTGCTGCCGGCTCTGCGACTGGCCGTCGTCACCGCCCTGACGAAGATCGCCACCGGTACGACGCCCTGGACGACGAAGGCGCAGACGCCGCTGGCGGACTGACGACGGGGGCGCTGTGGCTTGTCGTCCGCCCCACAGCACCCCCGGTCCGTCAGCCGGCCCCTTCCGGGGCCCATCCCTGCCTCCGCAGCACCCCCGTCACGTCCGGTGCCTCGTAGTGCTCCCCCTTGAGCACCTTGCCGTCCTCGCGACGGGACACCGAGCCGTCGGGGCCGATCTTCGTCATGTTGGAGCGGTGGATCTCGGCGAGTACCGCGTCCAGGTCGATGCCGTGGACGAGGGCCGTGCCGTAGGCGACGTAGACGACGTCCGCGAGTTCGTGGGCGAGCCGGTCCAGCGGGCCCGTCACCGACACCTCGGCGACCTCGGCGGCCTCCTCCGCGAGGAGCTCGCCGCGGTGGGCCGCGAGTCGCGGGGAGATCTCCGTGGGGGTGCTGCGGGCGTCCAGGCCGAAGGCGAGGTGGAACTCACGGACCAGGTCTGCGGGCGAGGAGCTCATGGGGGCGACTGTAGTGGCCGCCGCTGACAGTGACCCACCTCGTCCTGTGACCCCTGCCCTGGTCAGAGGGGCACCCCGGCTGGCAGGATCGCCCGCATGTCCAGGACGCTCCCCCCGATCGGCAGGCGCCGGGCCCTGCAGGGCGGCGCCGCCTCCCTCGTGGTCCTCGGTCTGCTGCTGTGGTGGCTGCGCCCCTGGGCGGAAGAGCCGCCGGCCGGGACCATCAGGTTCAGCACGGGCACGCGCGCGGGGGTCTACTACGAGTACGGCGAACTGCTGCGCGCCGAGATCGACAAGGACATGCCCGACCTGAACGTGCGCCTGCTGACCAGTGCCGGTTCGCAGGAGAACGTCAGGGACGTGGCCACGGGCGACGCCGACTTCGCGATCGCCGCGGCGGACGCGGTCGCCACCTACAAGCTCGGCAGCGGCCCGGGCGCCGGCCGGCTGCGCGGTGTCGCGCGCCTGTACGACGACTACGTCCAGCTCGTCGTACCACCGGACTCGGACATCCGCTCGGTGGCGGATCTGCGGGGCAAGCGCGTCGCCATAGGGCTGCCGAGCTCCGGCGTGCGGCTGATCGCGAACGGCGTGCTCAACGCGGCCGGTATCGACCCGGAGAAGGACATCAAACCGTCGTCCGACGGCATCGACACCGGCCCCAAACGGCTGGGACACGGGCTCGACGCGTTCTTCTGGTCGGGCGGGCTCCCCACGGACGGGCTGAGCAGGCTGGCCAGGAAGTCGGCGTCGGCCTTCCGGTTCGTGCCGATCGACGCCGCCCTCGTCGCCAAGCTGCACGACCAGGGCGGCGCCACCCGCTACTACCGCGCCACCAAGATGCCGGAGTCGGCCTACCCCACCATCCAGCGCGGTGATCCGGTCCCCACCCTGGCGGTGTCCAACCTGCTGGTCACCCGCAACGACATGGACCCCCGGCTCACCGAGTGGCTGACCCGGACGGTGATCGACAGCCGGGACGGCATCGGCGCGACCGTCCACTCCGCCCAGCTGGTCGACGTCCGCACCGCGATCTACACCGATCCGCTGAAGCTGCACGACGGGGCCCGGCGCTACTACACGTCCGTCAAGCCGTAGCCGGAGGCCCATCCGGCCGTTACGCCGGTCCGTCCCGCGGCACCGACACCGTCACCTTGAGCCCGTGCGGCTCATGATGCTCGTACGCGATGGAGCCGCCGCCCGCCGCGAGCAGCGCCCGCGAGATCGACAGCCCGAGGCCCGAGCCCTTGATGTTCTGATGACGGCCGCTGCGCCAGAAGCGGTCCCCGATGCGGGCCAGCTCCTCCTCGGTGAGGCCGGGGCCGCGGTCGGTGACGACGACGGTGGAGGTGTCGCCGTTGGGCGCGACCGTCACCTCGACACTCTGGCCCTCGGGCGTGAACTTCACCGCGTTGTCGATGACCGCGTCCAGCGCGCTGGACAGCGCGACCGGGTCGGCCCACGCGGTCGTCGGCGGGCAGTCGCCCACCAGGCGCACGCCCTTGGCCTCGGCGGTCGGGGACCAGGCCGCGACGCGTTCGGCGGTGAGCGCGCCGATGTCGGTGACCTTCAGGTCCGCCTCGCTGTGCTCGGCCAGCGCCAGGTCGAGCAGGTCGTCCAGGACCTGCGCCAGGCGCTTGCCCTCGGCCTGGACGGAAGCGATCTCCTGGTTGCCCTCGGGCAGTTCGAAGGAGAGCAGCTCGATACGCAGCAACAGCGCCGCGAGCGGGTTGCGCAGCTGGTGCGAGGCGTCCGCGACGAAGGCGCGCTGCTGCTCCAGGACGTCCTCGACGTTGTCGGCCATCTCGTTGAACGACCGGGCCAGACGCCTGAGCTCCGGTGGCCCGCCCGCGGCGGCGACCCGGGACTTCAGCCGCCCGGTGGCGATGTCGTGGGTGGTGGCGTCCAGGACCCGGACCGGTTTGAGCACCCAGCCGGTCAGCCGCAGGGCGGCGCCCACGGCCAGCAGCATCGCGGCGGACTCGCCCGCGCCGATGACGAGCCAGCCGTGCAGCGTGCGGGAACGCATCTGCCCGGTGGGCGAGTCGGTCACGACGACCGCGACCACGTCGCCGTCCCGGATGACCGGCGAGGCGACCACGAGGGTGCGGCGCTGCCAGGGCCACACCTGCTTGGGGTCGTGACTGCGGCGGCTGAGCAGCGCCTCGTCGAAGGCGTCCCGTACCTCGCCCTCCGCCGGCAGGGACCATTCCTCCGGCGCGTGAGCCATGGCACTGCCGTTGCGGTAGAAGACACCGGCCCGGATGCCGTAGACCCGGTGGTAGCTGTCGAGTTCCGTGCTGAGCGCGGTCAGGCGCTCGTTCTCGAACGCGCTGGTGGCCTCGTCGGGCGAGTCGGTGACGAACTGGGCGAGGGCGGCGAAGCGCGCGGTGTCGTCGATCCGGTCGACGACGACGTTCTGCTGCTGGGCGCCGGCCAGGCTGACGGCGAGCGGCACGCCCAGCGCGAGCAGTACGGCCGCCATCAGGACGATCAGCAGCGGAAGCAGACGAGTGCGCACCCGGCCCCGCTACCCGGCAGGCGCGACGAGCCGGTAGCCGACTCCGCGAACGGTCTCGATGAGGGCCGGCATGCGCAACTTGGCGCGCAGGGAGGCGACATGCACCTCGAGAGTCCGTCCGGTCCCCTCCCAGCTCGTCTGCCACACCTCGCTGATGATCTGCTCCCGCCGGAAGACCACCCCGGGCCGCTGCGCGAGCAGCGCCAGCAGATCGAACTCCTTGCGGGTCAGCTGGACCACCGACCCGTCCACGCTGACCCGGCGCGTGGGCAGCTCTATGTGCACGGGGCCCAGGCGCATCTGGGTCTCGATGCCGCTCGAAGTGTCCTCGTGGGACGTGCGCCGGCTCACCGCGTGGATCCGGGCGAGCAGTTCCCCGGTGTCGTACGGCTTCACCACGTAGTCGTCGGCGCCCAGATTGAGGCCGTGGATGCGGGAGCGCACATCGGAGCGCGCGGTGACCATGATCACCGGGGTGCTGGTGCGCTTGCGGATCTTGCTGCAGACCTCGTATCCGTCCTGGTCGGGCAGGCCGAGGTCGAGCAGGACGACACCGAAGCCGTCGCTCTCGGGGACGAGCGCCTGGAGGGCCTCCTCACCGCTGCGCGCGTGCGTGACGGCGAACCCGTGCCTCGCCAGTACCGCCGACAGGGCGGCGGCGACGTGGTTGTCGTCCTCGACGAGCAGCAGTCTCATCCGGGCCCCCTTCGGTTCACTGGCCGTACGATCTGGATGTGTAGAAAAACGGGTGCACGCGCGCGGGCACCCTGTGCAGTCACGCTGATGGATGAGGACGGCGTCAAGAGGGTTCCGGTTGCGGAGCGCTTCCGTTACCCGGCCGATATGAGCGCTGCTCATAAGTGCTACGACACGTGTCCGATTGCTATCGGATCGTGATGCTCAGATTCCCCTCAGATGTAATGACGCAGGTCGTAGAGGGTTACTACTGTCCTCCGAAACCGAGGAGGACGGAGCCTGAGAGCGATGACCGAAGTATCGGTGGCCAAGCAGGATATGGCCGCGACCGGCGAACTGGTCGTCCTGAAGAGCGTCAACAAGCACTTCGGCGCGTTGCACGTACTCCAGGACATCGACATGACGATCGCCCGCGGCGAAGTCGTCGTGGTCATCGGACCCTCCGGGTCCGGGAAGTCCACCCTGTGCCGCACCATCAACCGCCTGGAGACGATCGACTCGGGCGCGATCACCATCGACGGCAAGCCGTTGCCCGCCGAGGGCAAGGAGCTGGCCCGGCTGCGGGCCGACGTCGGGATGGTCTTCCAGTCCTTCAACCTCTTCGCGCACAAGACCGTGCTCGAGAACGTGATGCTCGGCCAGATCAAGGTCCGCAAGAAGGACAAGAAGGCGGCCGAGGAACGGGCCCGTGCTCTGCTCGACCGGGTCGGCGTGGGCGCGCAGGCCGACAAGTACCCGGCGCAGCTCTCCGGCGGCCAGCAGCAGCGCGTCGCGATCGCGCGGGCACTGGCCATGGAGCCGAAGGTCATGCTCTTCGACGAGCCGACCTCCGCGCTCGACCCCGAGATGATCAACGAGGTGCTGGAGGTCATGCAGCAACTCGCCCGCGACGGTATGACGATGATCGTCGTCACCCACGAGATGGGTTTCGCACGATCGGCTGCAAATCGCGTGGTCTTCATGGCGGACGGCCGGATCGTCGAGGAGGCTGCGCCCGACCAGTTCTTCAGCAACCCGCGCAGTGACCGTGCCAAGGACTTCCTGTCGAAGATCCTGCACCACTGACGGCACGGGCCGCGTCGAACGCGACCCAGTCGCCCGCCCGTCGAGGGCCCGCATCTCCTTCACCAGCCAAAGGATGTTCACGATGAAGCTCCGTAAGGTCACCGCCGCCTCGGCCACCGTCTTCGCTCTCGCCCTGACCGCCACGGCGTGTGGTGGCAACAACAGCACCGGCGGCGACTCCGGTTCCGACGGCGGCGGCAAGAAGATCACGGTCGGCATCAAGTTCGACCAGCCCGGCCTCGGCCAGAAGACGCCGCAGGGCTACGCCGGTTTCGACGTCGACGTCGCCACGTACGTCGCGAAGAAGCTCGGTTACGACGCGGACCAGATCGAGTGGAAGGAGTCGAAGAGCGCCGACCGCGAGACCATGCTGCAGCGCGGTGACGTCGACTTCATCGCCGCGACCTACTCGATCACCCCGGAGCGCCAGGAGAAGGTCGACTTCGCCGGCCCGTACCTGCTGGCCCACCAGGACGTGCTGCTCCGCGCCGACGACAACAAGATCAAGTCGCCGAAGGACCTGAACAACGCCAAGCTCTGCTCGGTCACCGGCTCCACCTCGGCGCAGAACGTCAAGGAGAAGCTGGCGCCCAAGGCGCAGCTGCAGCCGTACCCGACGTACTCCGCCTGCCTGCCCGGCCTGCAGAACGGTGCCGTGGACGCGCTGACCACCGACGACTCGATCCTCGCCGGTTACGCCGCCCAGGCCCAGTTCAAGGGCAAGTTCAAGCTCGGCGGCTTCAAGCTGACCAACGAGAACTACGGCATCGGCGTCAAGAAGGGCAGCGACCTCAAGGACAAGATCAACAAGGCTCTTGAGGAGATGGTCGCGGACAAGTCCTGGCAGAAGGCCGTGGACAAGAACCTCGGCCCGGCCAACTACAAGAACGAGCCCGCGCCGAAGATCGGCGACATCAAGAGCTGAGGCAACGCCTGAAAGGTGCGCCGCCCTGCGGAGCGGCGCACCCGGGTATCCCTATACGCGGAAGCGCGGGAGATCGTGTTCGACTTTCTTGAGGGTTACGACCTGCTGGGAGCCTTCTGGACGACAGTGCAACTCGCTGCACTGTCCGCCGTCGGCTCTCTCGTCTGGGGCACGCTGCTGGCCGCCATGCGCGTCGGCCCCGTGCCACTGATGCGCGGCTTCGGGACCGCGTACGTCAACATCGTGCGGAACATCCCGCTGACCGTCATCATCCTGTTCACATCGCTCGGCCTGAACCAGACGCTGGGGGTCTCCCTCGGCGCGGACGACGTCGAGACGATCAACTTCCGGCTCGCCGTCCTGGGGCTGATCTTCTACACCTCGTCCTTCGTGTGCGAGGCCCTGCGATCCGGCATCAACACGGTGCCGGTCGGGCAGGCGGAGGCGGCCCGCGCGATCGGCCTCAACTTCAACCAGGTGCTCGGTCTGGTGGTGCTGCCGCAGGCGTTCCGTTCGTCCGTCGTCCCGCTGGCGAACGTACTGATCGCCCTGATCAAGAACACCACGGTGGCCGCCGCCATCGGTGTCGCCGAGGCGGCGGTGCTGATGAAGGAGATGATCGAGAACGAGGCTCAGTTGCTGTTGATCTCCGCGATCATCGCGTTCGGATTCGTGGTCCTGACGCTGCCGACCGGTCTGATCCTCGGCTGGGTGGGCAAGAAGGTGGCGGTGAAGCGATGAGTTCCGTTCTGTACGACGCCCAGGGCCCTCGCGCCAGGCGGCGCAACGTCGTCCTCACGGTGGTCTTCCTGGTCGCCCTCGCGGCTCTGCTGTGGTGGGTGTACAAGGCCCTCAAGGACAAGGGCCAGCTGGAGTGGGCCCTGTGGGAGCCGTTCTTCTCCGGCAGCGAGGCCTGGACCACGTACATCTGGCCCGGTCTGCAGAACACGCTGAAGGCCGCGGCCCTGGCGATGATCATCGCGCTGCCGCTCGGCGCGGTCCTCGGCATCGCCCGGCTGTCGGACCACGCCTGGGTCAGGATTCCGGCCGCGACCGTGGTCGAGTTCTTCCGGGCCATCCCCGTGCTGGTCCTGATGATCTTCGGTCTCGCGCTGTTCGCCGAGTACACCGCCGTGAGCTCCGACGACCGTCCGCTGTATGCGGTCGTCACCGGTCTGGTGCTGTACAACGCCTCAGTCCTCGCCGAGATCGTCCGGGCAGGCATCCTGGCCCTGCCCAAGGGCCAGTCCGAGGCGGCGATGGCGATCGGCCTGCGGAAGGGGCAGCTGATGCGCCTCATCCTGCTGCCGCAGGCGGTCACGGCGATGCTTCCGGCGATCGTGAGTCAGCTCGTCGTCATCGTGAAGGACACCGCGCTCGGCGGCGCGGTCCTGACCTACGCGGAGTTGCTCGCCGCCGCCGGCACGATGAGCGGCTACTACGGCGGGAACATCATCCAAAGCCTCATCGTCGTGTCCGTGATCTTCATCGTGCTCAACTTCGCCCTCACCTCGTTCGCGAGCTGGCTCGAGCGCCGGCTGCGGCAGGCCAAGAAGTCGACGGGCGCGGTCGTGGGCGCGAACGACGCACAGATCGCCGGCACGACCGGGACCGGCACCGGAGGCACCGTCTGACGCTCGGTCACCTCATGTGACACCATCAGGGGCAGTGGCATGATCGCCACTGCCCCTGATCACTTGACGCAAGCACCGGCAA
Source organism: Streptomyces djakartensis (assembly GCF_014651075.1). Classification (GTDB taxonomy): domain Bacteria; phylum Actinomycetota; class Actinomycetes; order Streptomycetales; family Streptomycetaceae; genus Streptomyces; species Streptomyces djakartensis. The sequence goes on from NZ_BMWE01000009.1 coordinate 306,100, forward strand.
TGGGTTGCATACGTTCTGTGATCGTGCACCCTGCTCCGACTTCCTGTTCACCTACGTCTCTCATGACACTCAGGACAACACCGCGGGCAGGGGGCGCCGCGCCGTGGACCCCGTGATCATCGTCGGAGCGGGGCCCGTCGGACTCACGCTCGCTCTGGCACTGGCCCGTCAGGAGGTGCCCTGCGTCGTCCTCGACGAGGGGCCGGGCAAGGACGAACCCCGTGCGGCGCGCACCGTCGTCCTGCGTGAGGACACCGCCGCCCTCATGGAACGGCTGACCGGTGTGCCCCTGGACCAGGCCGGTGCCCAATGGGCCGGATGGCGGTCGGTACGGCGCAAACAGGTGATGCGCGAGGTCTTCTTCGACGGCACCGAGCCGATCCCGCTGCACATCACCCAGCACGTCCTGACCGACGCCCTGCGCGCCGCTCTGTCGAACGAACGGCTCGTCAAGGTGGCCGTGGAGAGCCGCCTGGACGGCATCGAACAGGAGCCCTCGGGGGTCACGGCCCACACCCGCGGGCCAAAGGGCACCTGGTGGCGCGGCAGTTACCTGGTCGGCTGTGACGGCCCCCGCTCGACCGTGCGCAAGCTCCAGGACATCCGCTTCCCGGGCCGTACCGCGGTGGAACGTCACGCCGTCGCCGCCCTGCGCACGGAACTGCCCTGGCCCGACGAGGCGTTGCTGCACCGCTCGCCCCCGTGGCGCATGTCGGGCCCGTCGGCCGGCGAGGTCACCGCGCGTCCCCTGCCGGACGGCGTCTGGCGTCTGGACTGGCTGCTGCCGCCCGGCAAGGACCTGGTCACCCCCGAACTGCTGCTGACCCGCATCCGGGAGACCCTGGCCGGCTGGGCGGGCGGCACGACCCCGCCGTACGAGCTGCTGGACACCGGCGTTCACACGGTCCACCACCGTCTGGCCCGCCGCTGGCGCGCCGACCGTGTCTTCCTCGCCGGGGACGCGGCCCACCTCCTCGGCGCCCTGGGCACGCACGGGCTGGACGAGGGCCTGCGGGACGCCGACAACCTCGCCTGGAAACTGGCTCTGGCCTGGCATCACGGGCCGCACGAAGCGCTCCTCGACAGCTACCAGGCCGAACGGCGCGCGGTCGTCGCCGCCCGGCTGCGCGCCGCCGACCAGGCGCTGCCGTTGCTGCGCGGCGGCGGGGGCCTGCGCTCCTACGTCCCCGGCTCGGCCCGTGGGCACGACGCGCTTCTCACGGACGGTCACCTGGGGTACGGCCAGCTCGGCGCGCCGGGGGCGTACGCGGACTCGCCGCTCGCGCCCGGGAAGCTCGAAGGAGAGGTCCCCGTCGACACACCGCCCGGAGCACCGGTCACCGATGTGACGGTCACCGCGGAGGACGGCACGTTCGTACAGCTGAGGGACCGGCTCGGCCGGGGCTCGCTGCTCGTGGTGCTGATCGCGCCGGGCACCGGTGTGTGGGAACGCAAGCACTGGGTCGGTGCCGGCATCATGCCCCGGCTCGCGGCCGCGGTGTCGGCGCTGCCGCACCCCGCCGAGCTGCTGGTCGCCGAGAGCTATCCGGGCGCACCCGCGCACTCGGTGCTCCTGGTGCGCCCCGACGGGCACCTGGTCACCGCGCTGAGCGGGGTGCGGCCGGCCGACCTGTACGCCGCGGCCGAGGCCACGGTGGGCGGACCGGTGAAGGAGCAGGCCGAGGCCGGTGCTTCGGCGGGCTCTCACTGAGCCCCGGGGGCATCCTCGGCAGACGTGACCACTGTCACTGTGCGTCCGCATGGTGACAATGAGTTGACCGGTCCGGACGGCCATGGTGTACTCCGGTGCGTGACCGACACCTGTGTGCGCCTGTGGCGGAGGGTCCATATGGACCTCCTCCGCTATGCGGGCTGCGTGTGTCGCCCGTCCTGCTGACTTCGCATCCTTCCTTCCCTCAGCGCGCGCCCCGCTCTCTGCGCCGCGGCCGTCGCGCCTGCCTCGCGAACCCTCCCAGGACCTCAGGACGGCACCCGTGTCTGTATCCCCTTCGGCGTCCCCCGCCACGTCCCTTTCCTCCTCCGCCGGATCGGCGCCCACCCAGGCAGACCTCTTCGACTTCGTGCGGCGCACGGCGGCCGACACCGAGCTGATCGCGTCCCTGCCGCTCGACCCCGAAGGCCGTACCTGGGTGCGGCTGGACGGGCCCGGCGGCAGCGAGGCATGGCTGATCGGCTGGCCACCCGGCACGGGCACCGGCTGGCACGACCACGCCGACTCCGTTGGCGCCTTCCTGACCGCCGCGGGTGAGCTCAAGGAGAACTCGCTCGCCGCGCGGCTGCCCACCGACGGCTGGAAGACCCTCGAACTCTCCGACGATGTCGACCGGCAACGCCGGCTGCCCGCCGGGCAGGGCCGCGCTTTCGGCCGGCACCACGTCCACGAGGTGCTCAACGAATCCCCCGACCGGCACGCGATCTCCGTGCACGCCTATTACCCGCCCCTACCGCAGATCCGCCGCTACAGCCGCAGCGGACCGGTCCTGCGTCTCGAGCAGGTGGAGCGGCCGGAGGACTGGCAGTGAGCGACAAGGGCCAGCAGATGGACTCCGACGCCCAGCCACCCGTCGGCATCGACGAGTGGTTGGAGCGTGTGCGCGCGGGCTACCAGCGGATCGAGCCGCGGCAGGCGTACGAGGCCGCCCGGGCAGGTGACGCACTGCTGGTGGACATCCGCTACGCGGCGCTGCGTGAACGGGACGGCCTCATCCCCGGCGCCCTCGTCGTGGAGCGCAACGAACTGGAGTGGCGTCTCGACCCACAGGGCAGCCATCGCCTGCCCGAGGCCACGCATCACGCCCTGCGCGCCATCGTGATCTGCAACGAGGGATACGCCTCCAGTCTGGCGGTCCACTCCCTGCGCCAGTTGGGACTGCACCGGGCCACCGACCTGGTGGGCGGCTTCCAGGCCTGGCGAAGGGCCGGGCTTCCGGTGGTGTGAGCCGGCGGTCCGAGCGGTGGGGCTGGTCGGCCGGCTTCCGGCTCAGAACCCCTCGTCCGCCAGGAACTCCGTGTCCTCGCCCGCTTCCTCCAGAGCCTGCCTGACCACACGCAGCGCCATGCCTTCGGGATAGCCCTTGCGGGCGAGCATGCCCGCGAGGCGGCGGAGCCGCTTGTCGCGGTCGAGCCCACGCGTGGCACGGAGCTTCCGGTCGACGAGCTCCCGCGCGGTCACCTCCTCCTGCTCGGAGTCGAGCTGGGAGACGGCCGAGTCGATCAGCGTGGGGTCGACGCCCTTGGTCCTGAGCTCCCGGGCGAGCGCACGCCGGGCCAGTCCTCTGCCGTGGTGACGCGATTCCACCCAGGCCTCGGCGAAGGCGCTGTCGTTGATGAGGCCGACCTCCTCGAACCGTGACAGCACCTCATCCGCGGCGTCGTCGGGGATCTGCCGCTTGCGCAGGGCGTCGGCGAGTTGCTTGCGGGTTCGCGGGGTCCCGGTGAGCAGGCGCAGGCAGATCGCCCGAGCCTGCTCGACCGGGTCCCCCGGAGGCTCCCCCTGCTCGGCCCTCGACGAGGTGAGGGCACCTCCGTCTTCGGTCATCACCTCACCGAAGTCACGCCGGCGACGCCCACGTCCGCGCCGCCCATCGGGCGTCCCGCCGTCACGCGAGCCGCCCCCGTACGCCCCGTCGCCCCCGTACAGCCGGTCGTCGTCCCCGTGCGGGTCCTCCCCGTCCACGGCCGAGCCCGTGTCGCCTCCGGTGCCCCTCCCCCGCGGGACACCGGAGGCGGACTCGTACTCCGCCCAGTCGGTTCGCCGTGTCACGGGTCAGCTCTTGGCTGCGGCGGCCTTGGACTTGCTGCTCTTGGCCGCCGCCGGGGCGGGAACCGCCGCCGCGTCGGCCGGAGAGACCGCGGCGTCCGCGCCCGGCTCGGCCGCCGCCTCCTCGGGACGCACGCCGACGCCCAGCTTCTCCTTGATCTTCTTCTCGATCTCGTTGGCCAGGTCGGGGTTGTCCTTCAAGAAGTTGCGCGCGTTCTCCTTGCCCTGGCCGAGCTGGTCGCCCTCGTACGTGTACCAGGCGCCGGCCTTGCGGACGAAGCCGTGTTCCACGCCCATGTCGATCAGGCCGCCCTCGCGGCTGATGCCCTGGCCGTAGAGGATGTCGAACTCGGCCTGCTTGAAGGGCGGCGCGACCTTGTTCTTGACGACCTTGCAGCGCGTGCGGTTGCCGACCGCCTCCGTGCCGTCCTTCAGGGTCTCGATGCGGCGGATGTCGATGCGCACCGAGGCGTAGAACTTCAGCGCCCGGCCACCGGTCGTGGTCTCGGGGGAGCCGAACATCACGCCGATCTTCTCGCGGAGCTGGTTGATGAAGATCGCGGTGGTCTTGGACTGGTTGAGCGCGCTGGTGATCTTCCGCAGGGCCTGGCTCATCAGGCGGGCCTGCAGACCGACGTGACTGTCACCCATCTCGCCCTCGATCTCCGCGCGCGGGACGAGCGCGGCGACGGAGTCGATGACGATGAGGTCGAGGGCTCCGGAGCGGACCAGCATGTCCACGATCTCCAGGGCCTGCTCACCGTTGTCCGGCTGGGAGAGGATGAGGTTGTCGATGTCGACGCCGAGCTTCTTCGCGTACTCGGGGTCGAGTGCGTGCTCCGCGTCGACGAAGGCGACCTGGCCACCGGCCTTCTGCGCGTTCGCCACCGCGTGCAGGGTCAGGGTGGTCTTACCGGAGGACTCCGGTCCGTAGATCTCCACGACACGGCCGCGGGGCAGGCCGCCCACGCCGAGCGCCACGTCGAGGGCGGTGGACCCGGTCGAGATGACCTCGATGGGCTCCTTGGTCCGGTCGCCCATGCGCATGACCGCGCCCTTGCCGAATTGCCGTTCAATCTGTGCGAGAGCGGCATCCAGGGCCTTCTCGCGGTCGGTTCCTGCCATGGGTTCCACCCGATTTGCTTGAGTCGATCGCTTCACGTCAAAGACGCTAACGCCTGCCACTGACAATGCGCCCCGACGCACGTCCGGCCTGTGGATAACGCGGGCACTTCCCTACCCAAAGTATGGCGAAACACCCAGCGTTGAGCCCGGCCGGAGACTCAATAGGAATGCATGTTCGATTTTCGTGTCAAGCGCACCACGCGGACAACACCGGACTCGGGTCCTCAGCCGTCGGACTTCCCCGCTCCCGGTCGCCGCACCCTGAGCCGCCTCGCGCGCGCGATCGGGCCCGGCCCCTGCCCCCGGCGGCGGTGGCCGTGCACCCGGGGGTCGTCCGTGACGTCGTACCGCTTCACGTACGCCCCCAGGAAGGCCTGCAGCGTGGCGACGGCGGGGATGGCGATCAGCGCGCCCACGGCACCGAGCAGCGCGGTGCCCGCGATGACCGAGCCGAAGGCGACGGCGGGGTGGATGTCGACGGTCTTGGAGGTCAGCTTGGGCTGGAGCACGTAGTTCTCGAACTGCTGGTAGACCACCACGAAGATCAGCACCCACAGCGCGTACCAGGGGTCCACGGTGAACGCGATCAGCATGGGCAGCGCGCCCGCGAGATACGTGCCGATGGTGGGGATGAACTGCGACACCAGGCCCACCCACACGGCGAGCACGGGCGCGTAGGGCACGTCCAGGGCCTGCAGCAGGACGAAGTGGGCCGCCCCCGAGATCAGCGCCATCAGACCGCGCGAGTAGAGGTACCCGCCGGTCTTGTTCACGGCGATCTCCCAGGCGCGCAGCACCTCCGCCTGCCGGGCGGGCGGCAGGAGGGAACAGATCGTGCGGCGCAGTCGGGGGCCGTCCGCGGCGAAGTAGAACGAGAACAGGCCGATCGTCAGCAACTGGAAGAGCCCCCCGATGACCTGGGCGGACACGTCCAGGACACCCGTGGCGCTGTTCTGCACGTAGTTGCGCAGCCAGTCGGAACGGAGCACGCCCTCCTGGATGTCCACGCGCTTCAGGTCGGTCTTGAAGTGCGTGTTGACCCAGTTGATGACGGAGTCGAGGTACTCCGGGAAGCCCTCGATCATCTTGATGATCTGGTCCGCGAGGATGGAACCGAGCAGCGTCACGAAACCCGCCGACACGACCATCACGCCGATGAAGACCACGAACGTGGCCAGCCCCCTCCGGATGCCACGCGAGGCCATCCAGCTCACCGCCGGTTCGATGGCGAGCGCCAGGAAGAACGCGATGAGGATGTTGATCAGCAGGCCGGTGAGCTGGTGGAAGGCCCAACTGCCCAGCTGGAACACGGCGACGAGGGCGAGCGCGAGCACCAGGGCGCGCGGCAGCCAGCGCGGCATGCGGCCGTTCGGCCCGGCGGCGGCCCCGCCCCCCGGGGGCGGGGTGGGCGGTGTCGCGCCGAACGGGGAGGACTGCTGGGCTGCCTGCCCTGTCTCGTCAGTTGGTGCCACGGACCAAGTCTCACCCACGCCACCGACAGCCGTCTGCCCGCCCGTGATCTGCGTGAGCGGTCAGTCAGCGGTCTCCACGATCGGTCAACGTCTCTCCCCCGGCACGTCCATCACCGCGCACACCACGTGCCAGACCTCCTTGGCGTCCCAACCCGCCTCGAGCGCCTCGTGCACCGTCCGCCCGCCGAGTTCCGACATCACATGGTCGCGCGCGAAGGTGTCGGCGTACCCCGGACCGAAGTGTTCCGTCATCCGCTGCCAGAAGACCGTCAACCGCATGCCTCCAGTATCCCGCCCCTGGGGTGGGCCTGAGCCGGGACCGCCTGCCGGTACCGCTTTCCGTCCTACGGTCTGACCCATGGCCCAAACAGGAGCTTCCGCACTCACCCCGACGCCCCAGACGCCCCCGCCGCACAGCCCCGTCATGCGCGCCGAGCGGTTCGTCTGGCTGACCGCGCGCGTGCTCGAACAGCACCTCTTCGCCCACCAGTTCCGGGGCGGCACCGCGGACCCGGTGGAGACCGCCCTGGACGCCTACCGCAACCCGGACGGCGGGTACGGCCACGCCCTGGAGCCCGATCTGCGCGGCCCGGTCAGCCAGCCGCTGCACACCGCGCACGCCCTGGGCGTCCTGGACGCGGTCGGACGCTGTGCCGGCCAGCGCGTGGAACGCATGTGCCGCTACCTGACGTCGGTCTCCACGGCGGACGGCGCCCTTCCGGCGATCCATCCGAGCCAGCGCGACTTCCCCACGGCACCGTTCCTGAACGTCGTGGACGACCCGCCCAGCGCCCTCCTGGCCACCGGGCCGGTGGTGGGACTGCTCAACCGCAACGAGGTGTGGCACGCCTGGCTGTTCCGGGCCACGGACTTCTGCTGGCAGGCGGTCGAGTCCCTGGAGGAGTCCCACCCGTACGAGATCGAGTCCGCCGTGGCCTTCCTGGACTCCGCCCCCGACCGCCCACGCGCCCAGGCGGCCGCCGACCGTCTGGGCCGCCTGGTGCGCGCCCGCCGACTCGCGGTCCTCGACCCCGGCGACCTGGACGCGTACCCCGTCCCACCCGGGTACGCCCCCGGCGAGCACCACTTCCCGTACGACTACGCGCGGACGCCCCGCTCGCTCGCGCGCGCGTGGTTCACGGACGACGAGATGGCCCGCTCCCTTGACCACCTCGCCGCCCAGCAGCAGGAGGACGGCGGCTGGCCCCTACGCCGGCGCCACTGGGCCCCGGCGCCCACCGTCGAGGCTCGCCCCTTGACGACGATCGAGGCCCTGCGAACGCTCCGGTCCTACGGCCGCGCCGTCAGCTGATCACCCGGCCCCCACGGCACGCACCCCCGCGGTCACCAGCACGGCCGCCGCGACGACGAGCAGGAACGGCGCCCGCAGCACCAGCGCCACGGCCGCGGCCACGAGCCCGGCGGCCCGCGCGTCCAGCACCAGCGTCTGCCCGTCGGCGAAGGTCTGCTCGGCCGTGAGGGCCGCGAGCAGCGCGACAGGCAGCAAGGCGGCGAGCCGCTTGACCACCGGCCGCTCCAGAGCCCCGGCGGGCACCAGCAGTCCGGCCAGCTTGACGGCGTAACACCCGAGGGCGGTGACCCCGATCGCGATCCAGATGTTCACCGCTCAGTCCCCTCTCCCCTGCGCCGGCCGTCCGCCCAGAGCACGACCGGCGCCGCCAGCGCGGCCATCAGAACCGGCACCCCGGCGGGCAGCACGGGCAGCAGCCCGAGCCCCAGCAGCACCGCGAGCCCGGCGACCGCCCGCTCGGTGCCGGACCGCAGCATGGGCGCGAGCAGCGCCAGGAACACCGCGGGCCCGGCGGCGTCCAGTCCCCACGCGTCGGTGTCCCCGATGGCCCCGGCGCCCAGAGCACCGAGCAGCGTGGTGAGGTTCCACAGCAGGTACAGACTCAGCCCGGTGACGACGAACCCGATCCGCGCACCGCGCCGCGTGGGCTGTGCCAGGGCGACGGCGGCCGTCTCGTCGATCACCCACTGGGCGGCGAACGGCCGCACCGCGCGCGGCAGGGCCAGCACCTGCGACAGCCGCAGGCCGTAGAAGGCGTTCCGCACACCCAGGAAGAAGGCCCCGGCAGCGGCCGTGAACGGGCCGCCCCCTGCCGCGAGGGCCCCCACCAGCGCGAACTGGGACGCTCCGGTGAACACCAGCAGACTGAGCGCAGACGTCTGCACCCATGTGAGTCCGCTCCCCGCCGACGTCACTCCGAAGGCGAACCCGGAGAGCCCGACGGCCACCCCCACGCCCAAGGCGTCCCGCACGACGGCACGGTCCGCCTTCCCACCTGTCCCGGTCTCTCTGAAAGCTGTCCGTTCTGCCATGCTCCCGACGCTACGAGCAGCGGCTACCGCAGGTCTTGTACGTTCTTGCGCTCCCGCTGATACGCCCCGGGTGGGACCCCGACCATCCGGCTGAAGTGCCGGTTGAGGTGCGGCTGATCGGTGAAACCCACGGCCACGGCGACCTCCGAGGGCGCCGTCCCCAGATCGAGCAACCGCCGCGCGCGCCGTACCCGCGCGTCCGTGAGCCACGCGTGCGGCGGCATGCCGTAGGCGTCCCGGAAGGCCCGCAGCAGAGCGAACGGGCTGGCCCCGAGCTCGGCGGCCAGCCGCTGCAGACTCGGCGGCCGCGCCATCCGTTCCTCCAGCACGCCCCGTGCGCGCGCCGCGATGCGGGCCCCCGCCGTCCGCACCTCCCGCCGTGGCATGGGCCCGCCGTTCAACCGCAGCAGCCTGGTCACGGCGGCCCGCAGCAAGGTGTCGGCGGCCAACGCGTTGCCCTCGTCGGCCGCCCGCAGCACCTGATGCACCAGAGCGGCGGCATAAGGATCGTCCACCACCGGACTGACGAACCCGGGCGTCCCCCGCAGCACCGTCGTCTCGGCCGCGATCTCGGCCACCACGTCGACGGACGGATACACGGCCCCGTACCGCCACCCCTCGGGCACCCCCGCCCGCCCGGTGTGCGGGACGTCCGGATTCACCAGCGCCAGAGAACCGGCGCCCGCATGCTGGTCGCCCCCGCCGTGGTGGAACACCTCCACCCCGTCGGCGATGGCGGCGATCACGAAGTTCTCATGCGTATGCCGCACGAACGTCTTCCGCACATACCGGGCCCGCAGCAGATCCACCCCGGGCAGCTCCTCGTACTGCCAGTGCCGCGCACGCTCGCTCATACGACCATTGTCCGCACGACGAGAAGGTCCACGGGCCCGCAGCCGCCGTACTACGCAAGGGGACGTGTCGGGGGGTGTCCGCCCGCAGCGGTTGGCGCGTCAACGGACAGTCACTCGGCATCCGACTCCATCGCGCCGTTCCGAGGACGGACACCCCCCGACACGGCCCCGCCCCCCCGACGAAACCGCAGGCGAACCCACGGCCCCCACCCACTGTCAGTGCCTAGGTGCACGATGGACCCATGGCCAGCCACGCACACCGAGCCCTGGACACCTTCTCCCCCGCGACCCGCGCCTGGTTCACGGGCGCCTTCTCCGCCCCCACCAGCGCCCAGGCCGGCGCGTGGCAGGCCATCCACGAAGGCTCGGACGTGCTGGTCGTCGCCCCCACCGGCTCCGGCAAGACCCTGGCCGCCTTCCTCGCCGCCCTGGACCAGCTGGCCTCGGCCCCGCCCCCCGCCGACCCCCGGAAGCGCTGCCGCGTCCTGTACGTCTCCCCCCTGAAGGCCCTCGCCGTCGACGTGGAGCGCAACCTCCGCAGCCCCCTGACGGGCATCCGCCAGGAGTCCGTACGCCTCGGCCTGCCGGAGCCGGAGGTCAGGGTGGGCATCCGCTCGGGCGACACCCCCGCAGCCGAGCGCCGCGCCCTGTCCACCCGCCCGCCGGACATCCTGATCACGACGCCCGAATCGCTGTTCCTGATGCTGACCTCGGCGACCCGCGACGCGCTGACCGGCGTCGAAACCGTCATCCTCGACGAGGTGCACGCCGTCGCCGGCACCAAGCGCGGCGCCCACCTGGCACTCTCCCTGGAGCGACTGGACGGCCTGCTTCCGAGGCCCGCCCGCCGCATCGGCCTCTCCGCCACGGTCCGCCCCGTCGACGAGGTCGCCCGTTTCCTCTCTCCGCGCCGCAAGGTGGAGATCGTCCAGCCCGAGTCGGGCAAGGAGTTCGACCTCTCCGTGGTCGTCCCGGTCGAGGACCTGGGCGAGCTGGGCGGCTCCCCTGTGTCGGACGGCTCGGAGGGCGCCGAACGCCCGTCGATCTGGCCGCACGTCGAGGAGCGGATCACCGACCTCGTCCAGTCCCACCGCTCCACGATCGTCTTCGCGAACTCCCGCCGCCTCGCGGAGCGGCTCTGCAACCGCCTGAACGAGATCGCCTACGAACGGGCCACCGGCGAGCCACTCGACGAGCACCACTCCCCCGCCGAGCTGATGGGCGGCTCCGGAGCAGTCCAGGGCGCCCCCCAGGTCATCGCCCGCGCCCACCACGGCTCGGTGTCCAAGGAGCAGCGCGCCCTGGTCGAGGAGGACCTCAAGGCGGGCCGCCTCCCCGCGGTCGTCGCCACGTCCAGCCTGGAGCTGGGCATCGACATGGGCGCGGTCGACCTCGTGGTCCAGGTCGAGTCGCCCCCCTCGGTCGCCTCCGGCCTCCAGCGCGTAGGCCGTGCCGGCCACCAGGTGGGCGCGGTCTCCACCGGCGTGGTCTTCCCGAAGTACCGAGGCGACCTGGTGCAGGCGGCGGTGGTGACCGAGCGCATGCGAACCGGCGCCATCGAGTCCCTCAGGGTCCCCGCCAATCCCCTGGACGTCCTGGCCCAGCAGATCGTCGCCATGACGGCCATGGACAGCTGGCAGTTCGACGACCTCCTCGCCGCCGTCCGCCGGGCCGCCCCCTTCGCCTCGCTCCCCGAGTCCGCCTTCACGGCGGTCCTCGACATGCTCGCCGGCCGCTACCCCTCGGACGCCTTCGCCGAGCTGCGCCCGCGCGTGGTGTGGGACCGCGTCACCGGCGAGATCACCGGCCGCCCGGGCGCCCAGCGCCTCGCCGTCACCTCCGGGGGCACGATCCCCGACCGCGGCCTCTTCGGTGTCTTCCTCGCGGGCGCCGATCCGAAGAAGGGCGGCGGCCGGGTCGGCGAGCTCGACGAGGAGATGGTCTACGAGTCCCGCGTCGGGGACGTCTTCACGCTGGGGACGAGCTCCTGGCGCATCGAGGACATCACCCGCGACCGCGTGCTGGTCTCCCCCGCCCCGGGCGTACCGGGCCGGCTGCCCTTCTGGAAGGGCGACCAGCTGGGCCGCCCGCTGGAGCTGGGCCGGGCGGTGGGCGCGTTCCTGCGCGAGGTCGGCTCGCTGCCCGAGGACGACGCCCGTCTGCGCCTGCTCGCCGCCGGCCTGGACGCCTGGGCGGCGGACAACGTGCTCTCCTACCTGGTCGAGCAGCGCGAGGCCTGCGGCCACGTCCCGGACGACCGGACGATCGTGGTGGAGCGTTTCCGCGACGAGCTCGGCGACTGGCGCGTGGTCGTGCACTCCCCCTTCGGCGCCCAGGTGCACGCCCCCTGGGCACTCGCCCTCGGCGCCAGACTCTCCGAGCGGTACGGCATGGACGCGCAGGTCATGCACGCCGACGACGGCATCGTGCTGCGCCTGCCGGACGCCGACCTGATGGGCCTGGAGCTGCTGGATCAGGAGCCGGTGAAGGCGGGCCGCGAGTACGACGCCGAGCAGGCCCCGGTGGGCGCCGCCGACGTCGTCTTCGACAAGGGCGAGGTCGACCAGGTCGTCACGGACCAGGTGGGCGGCTCGGCGCTGTTCGCGTCCCGCTTCCGCGAGTGCGCCGCCCGCGCGCTGCTGCTGCCGCGCCGCAACCCCGGCAAGCGCACCCCGCTGTGGCAGCAGCGCCAGCGGGCCTCGCAGCTGCTGCAGGTGGCGAGCGAGTTCGGCTCGTTCCCGATCGTCCTGGAGGCGGTCCGGGAGTGCCTCCAGGACGTCTTCGACGTCCCCGGCCTCGTCGAGCTGATGGGCGACCTGGAGTCCCGCAAGGTCCGCCTCGTCGAGGTCACGACTCCCGAACCGTCGCCCTTCGCACGATCCCTGCTCTTCGGCTACGTCGCCCAGTTCCTGTACGAGGGCGACTCCCCGCTCGCCGAGCGGCGCGCCGCGGCCCTGTCGCTCGACTCCCGGCTGCTGTCCGAGCTGCTGGGCCAGGCGGAGCTGCGCGAGCTGCTCGACGCGGAGGTGCTGGCGGAGCTGGAGCGGGAGCTTCAATGGCTCACCGAGGACCGCCGGATCAAGGACGCCGAGGGCGTCGCCGACGTCCTCCGCCTCCTCGGCCCGCTCACGGACGCCGAGCTCGCCGAGCGGGGCGCCGAGCCACAGTGGGCCGAGGAGCTGGCCGGTGCGCGTCGCGCCATCCGGGTCCGGATCGGCGGTGCCCGGCACTGGGCGGCGATCGAGGACGCGGGCCGCCTGCGCGACGCTCTGGGCACGGCGCTGCCGGTCGGCGTCCCGGAGGCCTTCACCGAGCCCGTCAAGGACCCGCTCGGCGACCTCCTCGCCCGCTACGCCCGCACCCACGGCCCGTTCACCTCGACCACGGCGGCGGCCCGTTTCGGCCTGGGCGCCGCCGTCACCGAGGGCGCCCTGCAGCGGCTCGCCGCGGCGGGCCGGATCGTCCAGGGCGAGTTCCACCCGGCCGGAATCGGCCAGGAGTGGTGCGACGCGACCGTGTTGCGCCGCCTGCGGCGCCGCTCCCTGGCCGCACTGCGGCACGAGCTGGAGCCGGTGCCGCCGGCCGCGCTCGCGCAGTTCCTCCCGCAGTGGCAGCACATCGGCAAGGGTCACTCGCTGCGCGGCATCGACGGGCTGGTGCGCGCCATCGAGCAGACACAGGGCGCGTCCGTGCCCGCCTCCGCCCTGGAGAAGCTGGTCCTGCCCTCCCGGGTCGTGAACTACACCCCGGCGATGCTGGACGAACTCACCGCGTCCGGAGAAGTGGTGTGGGCCGGGGCCGGCTCCCTCCCCGGCAAGGACGGCTGGGTCTCCCTCTACCTGGCGGACGCGGCGCCCCTGCTCCTGCCACCCCCGCACCCTCTGGAGCTGACGGCCCTCCACCAGTCCGTCCTGGACGTCCTCTCCGGCGGCTACGGTCTGTTCTTCCGCCAGATCGCCGAGCAGGTCCGCGCCACCACCCACCCCGAGGCGACCGACCCGCAGCTGGCCGACATCGTCTGGGACCTCGCCTGGTCAGGGCGCCTGACGAACGACACGCTCACCCCCATGCGCGCCCTGCTCGGCTCGGGCCGCACCGCCGGTTCGACGGCCCACCGTGCCAAACGCGCGGTCCCGCGCGGCCGCTACGGCTCCCTGACGGCCGCGGCCCGCACGGCGTCCCGCTCCGGCCCACCGACCGTCGCCGGCCGCTGGTCCCTGCTCCCGGCCCACGAACCGGACCCCACGGTGCGGGCCCACGCCCTCGCGCGCACGCTCCTCGACCGGCACGGCGTGGTGACCAGAGGCGCGGTGTCGGCGGAGGGCGTCGAGGGCGGGTTCTCGGCGACGTACCGCGTGCTGTCGGCCTTCGAGGAGAGCGGCCAGGCCCGCCGCGGCTACGTAGTGGAGGGCCTCGGCGCGGCACAGTTCGCGATGGACGGCGCCGTGGACCGCCTGCGCGCCGTGTCCAACGCCCGGGACCGCGGCGAGGACCTGCCCGGCCCGGTCCCCGGCCTCGGCCCGTCGTCCCCCGCCCACGACTTCGCCGGGCCGGACGATTCCGCCGCGTGGGCCGACCACACCGACGACCCGGGCCACGACGCCTTCGCCGGCTTCGGCCCCGCGTTCGGCAGCCCGGCCACCAACCGGTCCCGGGACGAGTACGTCTCGCCCCGCGACTACGCCCCGCAGGGCATCCCGCCCTGGCAGAACGGCGGTCGCGCCCCGTACGCCCCCGGCTCCCCGGGCGGCCGCACCCGCCCGGACGCCGCCTCCCGGGCGCTCGTCCTCGCCGCCGCCGATCCGGCGAACGCCTACGGTGCCGCCCTGGCCTGGCCCGAGCCCCCGACCGGCGCCGGACACAAGCCGGGCCGCAAGGCGGGTTCGCTCGTCGTGCTGGTCGACGGTGAGCTGACGCTCTACATGGAGCGCGGCGGCAAGACCCTGCTGGCATGGGCCGCCGCCCCGGACGGCGACCCCGCCGACGACCCCCGTCTGCGCTCCGCGGCGGAGGCCCTCGCCGCAGCCGCCCGCGCGGGCTCCCTCGGCACGGTCACCGTGGAGCGCGTCAACGGTGCCCAGGCCCTGACCTCCCCCATCGGCGCCCTGCTGGAAGGAGCGGGCTTCATCGCGACCCCCCGCGGACTCCGCCTGCGCGCCTGATCCCCGGACCCGGCCACCGCCCGCCGTGCCACCCTTGACCCATGCCCGAAGGTGACACGGTCTGGCAGACCGCGAGGCGGCTGCACGGCGCCCTCGCGGGCAAGGTGCTGACCCGCAGCGACCTTCGGGTGCCCCGCTTCGCCACGGCCGACCTCACGGGGCGCGTGGTCCTCGACGTCACTCCGCGCGGCAAGCACCTGCTGACCCGCGTCGAGGGCGGTCTGACCCTGCACTCCCACCTGCGGATGGACGGCGCCTGGAAGGTGTACCGGAACGGCCAGCGCTGGAGCGGCGGCCCCGGCCACCAGATCCGGGCGATCCTCGGCACCTTTGACCGCACGGCCGTCGGGTACCGCCTCCCCGTTCTGGAACTCCTGCGCACCGCCGACGAGCACCGAGCGGTCGGCCACCTCGGCCCGGACCTCCTCGGCCCGGACTGGGACCCCGAGCAGGCCCTCACCAACCTGCTCCAGGACCCCGCCCGCCCCCTCGGCGAGGCCCTGCTCGACCAGCGCAACCTCGCGGGCATCGGCAATGTCTACAAGTGCGAGCTCTGCTTCCTGCTGGGCGTCACCCCCTGGCTTCCCGTGGGCGAGCTGCCCGCCGAGCGCGCCGCGCACCTCCCCGAGCTGGCCAGGAGGCTGCTGGAGGCCAACCGGGACCGGTCGATCCGCAGTACCACGGGCCGCCGCGGCCCGGACCTGTTCGTGTACGGCCGGGCCCCCCGCCCCTGCCTACGCTGCCGCACCCCGGTCCGCGTCGCCGACCAGGGCGACGGCTCCCGCGAACGTCCCACGTACTGGTGCCCCACCTGCCAGCCGGGCCCCGCCCCCGCCGCGCGGCGCGGCCGTTCCGACGCGACCGGATGATGACCGCCATCTAATTGACGACCTGTCAGAAAAGCCCGTACGGTCCGGTACATGCCCGTCACGGCGTACGACCTCACCGGCCGCACGGCGTTCGTCACCGGCGCGGCGAGCGGCATCGGCCGCGCCTCGGCTCTCCTGCTCGCCGAGGCGGGCGCCATTGTGCACTGCGCCGACCGCGACGCCGAGGGCCTGCGCGAGACGGCGGCCCTGATCGAGGACGGCGGCGGCACCGCCCGCGTCCACGTCCTCGACGTCACCGATCGCTCCGGTCTGAGACAGGCGGTCACCTCCTGCGCCCGCCTGGACGTCCTCGCGGCGATCGCCGGGATCATGCACAGCAGCCCCGTGCTGGAGACCCGCGACGAGGACCTCGACCGGGTGATGGCCGTGAACTTCAAGGGCGTGCTGTACGCCTGCCAGGAAGCGGCCCGCCTGATGATCGTCCGCGGCACCCGGGGCAGCATCGTCACGATGGCCTCGGGCGCCGTCGACACCGGCGGCCCCGGGCTGCTCTGCTACGGCGCCGCCAAGGCGGCGGTGGTCCAGCTGACGAAGACCCTGGCGACGGAGGTGGGCCGGCACGGCATCCGGGTCAACGCGGTGGCGCCCGGCTGGATCCGTACCCCCATGACCGACCGCCACGAGGGCGAGGCCCAGGCGCGTACCGAGGCGGCGATGGCCCGCATGTCGCCCCTCGGCCGGGTCGGCGCCCCCCGGGACATCGCGTACACGGTCCTCCACCTGGCATCCGACGCCTCGGCCTTCACGACGGGCCAGATCATCCGCCCGAACGGGGGCGTGACCATGCCCTGGTGAGGCAGGCATCCGCCTGCCCGCCTTCGCGCCCCGTTTCACTTGCGCCGGGACACCGCCCTTCGAGTTCCCGCCGCCCACACCGCCCGCCACCGCCCCGCACCGAGCGCCCCGCCGGCCTGAGCCTTCGCGACACAGTGCACCGGCAGCACGCTCAGCCCCCATCCCCCTGCGGCGACGGCCGCCTCCAGCGCCCCCGCACCCGGCACGAGCACCAGCCGGGCCACAGCCCACCACCACAGCGCCCCCAGCCCCAGCGCGGCCCCGTGAGCCCCCCAGCGCCCTATCCCCGCCATGGCCGGCACTTCCAGCCAGGCGCTATCCGGCTACTCAGCGGGGCGGCGGACAGCGCACGGCAACGGCACCCCGAGGCATCGCGCACCCCACCACGACGCGCCACGACGCGCCAGGCGGGCGAACCCCCGGCCCGCCCGCCGCCCGCTCCGGTCACCCGTTCTCGGCCTGGAACATCCAGTGATGCTTCTCCAGGTCCGCCGTGATGCCGATGAAGATGTCCTGGCTCACCGGATCCGGCTCACCGGTCGCCTCGACCCGCTCCCGCATCCGGGCGATCACCGCGCCCAGCGCGTCGACGAGCGTCGCCACGGCGGTCGTGTCGTCGACCCACCCCTCGGGGGTCACGCCGATCCCGCTGCCGACGGCCACGGTCGCGGCACGCCCGTCAGGCGGGATCCCGAGCGCCGCGGCGCGCTCCGCAACGATGTCGGAATACTTCCGCGCCGTGTCGACGACCTCGTCGAGCTGGAGATGCACGGAACGGAAGCGCTGCCCCACCACGTTCCAGTGGATCTGCTTCGCCACCAGGGCGAGATCCACCAGGTCCACAAGCGCACCCTGCAACGCCTCCGACACAGCCTTGAGGCTCGCGTCGGACAATGGGCTCTTCACGACGTACATCCGCACCTCCCGTTGGCCGTCCCCGTCATCCCTCAACGATGACCGCCGCACGCCATACCGGCAAACGCACACAAAACGGGCACTCGGCGCAAGCGAAAACCCCGGGCGGCACCCCTCCGGATCTCCCGGAGAGGCCCGGCCGGGGCCTCGGACACCTTCCCTGGCGCCTCGTACGCGTCACCCGCACGCACAGCGACAGCCGTGTGCGCGGAAACACTCACGCGGCGACGACGTCCACCGCCTCGGCGGGCGCCTTGATGGTCACCCGTTCCGGTGGCACACCGGTCACCGAAACGGAACCCAGCATCGGTCGAACCGGCGTGGGCACAGGCTCGCTGGGGGTGGCCGCAGCGGACTGGGCCAGCTCGGCGAGGGCGAGTTCGTCGCTCACTTCCCGCATGAGCTCGGACATCCGTACGTCCAGCGCGTCGCAGATGGCGGAGAGCAGCTCGGAGGAAGCCTCCTTCTGCCCCCGCTCCACCTCGGAGAGATAGCCGAGTGAGACTCGGGCGGACGAGGAGACTTCGCGCAGAGTACGGCCCTGGCGCTGGCGCTGCCGACGCAGCACGTCACCCAGCAGGCGACGGAGCAGAATCATCGGTGGCTCCCTCCTCGGACCGCGTAGCCGCATCCATTACGCCCCACCGTACCGCCTTGCGCCGCGGCCGTGCGGGGAGCGATGTCGTGTTCACTCAGGGCTGCAAACATCAAAACCCCCCGTTCCGTTCCGTATCCTGTGCCCGCTCATTCCCAGTCTGTTCGCCCGCAAGCTCCTTCAGGAGCAGTGCGAGTACGCTCCGTACACTCTCTCTACGAATTTCCTCGCGGTCGCCGTTCAACCGCAGAGCCGCCACTTTTCCGCCGCCGGCGGAACCGATTTCCGTGCCGAACGGCCCGTCCACGGCCACGAAGACCGTCCCGACGGCCTGGCCGTCCTGCGGATCGGGACCGGCGACGCCGGTGGTCGCGATGCCCCAGTCGGTTCCAAGCGCCTTGCGTACGCCGGCCGCCATCTGGTCCGCGACCTGCGGATCCACCGCTCCTCGCGCCTTGAGCAGACCGGCATCCACACCGAGCAGTTCGTGCTTCAGTCCGGTGGCGTAGGCGGTCACGGAACCCCGGAAGACCTTGGACGCCCCGGGGACCGATGTGATCTCCGCGGCGACGAGGCCGCCCGTCAACGACTCAGCGACGGCGAGCGTCTCACCCTTGACCGTGAGTAGTCGCACCACGTCGGTGGCCGTGGAACTCACGCTTCCTTCTCCTCCAACGCGGCCTTCCGCTCGGCGATTCCCCGCCTGCGCAGCACAATGGCCTGTTTCACATAGTCGAGCCCGGTCACGACGGTCAGAACAACCGCCACGGCCATCACCCACCACCTCAGGGTGGCCAGCCACCCCGTCAGCGCCAGCACATACATGCCCACGGCCACACCCTGGGTGAGGGTCTTCAGCTTGCCTCCGCGGCTGGCGGGGATGACGCCGTACCGAATGACCAGAAAACGCAGCAGGGTGATTCCGAGTTCCCGCCCGAGGATGACGCCGGTCACCCACCACGGCAGATCACCGAGCGCGGACAGACAGATCAGCGCCGCTCCCATGATCGCCTTGTCCGCGATGGGGTCGGCGATCTTGCCGAAGTCCGTGACCAGGTTGTACGTGCGCGCCAGGTGGCCGTCGAAAAGGTCGGTGATCATGGCGACGGCGAAGGCGGCCCAGGCCAGCGACCGCCATGCCGGGTCATAGCCGCCGTCAGCGAGCATCAGCGCGACGAAGGCGGGGACGAGCAGCAGCCGGAGCATGGTCAGCAGGTTGGCGATGTTCCACACACTGGCCTGGTTGACGGCCGCGGCCGCGATCTTCCCACCCCGAGCGGGCTTCCCGTCGCCGTCGACGGCGGCGCCTTCCGGCCCTTCCGTACCGCCGGCCCCGCCCTGATCCACGCCGGCGGACGCCCGGTCTCCCGCACCGGACGGCACTGCGCCATCAGCCGACCGCGCTGCCGCACGGCCGACCGCCGCTCCCGGAACCTTCCCCGAGGGCGCGGAGGCCGTGGAAGCCGCACCGGCCGCCGCCCTCCTCGCGCCGGAGGCACCTCCCGCCGCGGATGCCGGGACACCGGTCATCTGCCCGCCTCCTCACTCCACGCAGGCGCGGCGTTCGAGCCCTGAAGCGGCTCGGCCACCAGGTCGACACCCTCCGTACCGACCACCTTCGCCTCGACCATACGGCCGACGCTCAGGCCCGCGCCGCTCGTGAGCAGCACCTGACCGTCGGTCTCCGGGGCCTGGTGCGCCGCGCGGCCGTACACGCCGTCCTCGTCGTCCACGGACTCCACGAGCACGTGCACGCTCTGGCCGACCCGCTCCTCGGCGCGCTGCGAGACGAGCTCCTCGGCGAGCCGTGAGACGCGGGCCAGCCGCTCGGCGACGACGTCCTCGTCGAGCTTGTCGTCGTAGGTCGCGGCCTCGGTGCCCTCCTCGTCGGAGTAGCCGAAGACGCCGATGGCGTCCAGCCGCGCGCCGTTCAGGAACCGCTCCAGCTCGGCGAGGTCGGCTTCGCTCTCACCGGGGAAACCGACGATGAAGTTGGAGCGCACGCCCGCCTCGGGCGCCTTGTTGCGGATGGTGTCGAGCAGCTCCAGGAACCGGTCGGTGTCGCCGAAGCGCCGCATCGCGCGCAGCACGCCGGGCGCGGAGTGCTGGAAGGACAGATCGAAGTAGGGCGCGACCTTCGGGGTCGAGGTCAGCACGTCGATGAGCCCGGGACGCATCTCGGCAGGCTGGAGGTAGCTGACGCGGACCCGCTCGATGCCGTCGACCTCGGCGAGCTCGGGCAGCAGCGACTCCAGCAGACGGATGTCGCCCAGGTCCTTGCCGTAGGAGGTGTTGTTCTCGGAGACCAGCATGATCTCCTTCACACCCTGCTCGGCCAGCCACCGGGTCTCGTTCAGCACGTCCGAGGGCCGGCGGGAGATGAAGGAGCCACGGAAGGACGGAATGGCGCAGAAGGAGCAGCGCCGGTCGCAGCCGGAGGCGAGCTTCACGGAGGCGACCGGGGAGCCGTCCAGCCGGCGGCGCAGGGGCGCGCGGGGCCCTGAGGCCGGGGCGAGGCCCTCCGGAAGGTCGGCCGGGGCGTGCCCGGGGAGCGCGACCGCTTGGGCGGACTCCTGACGCTCGGCCGGGCTGATGGGCAGCAGCTTGCGCCGGTCGCGCGGCGTGTGCGCGGCGTGGATGCCGCCGCTGAGGATGGTCTGGAGCCGGTCGGAGATGTCCGCGTAGTCGTCGAAGCCGAGCACGCCGTCGGCCTCGGGAAGGGCCTCGGCGAGCTCCTTGCCGTACCGCTCGGCCATGCAGCCCACCGCCACGACGGCCTGGGTTCTGCCCTGCCCCTTGAGGTCGTTGGCCTCCAGGAGGGCGTCGACCGAGTCCTTCTTGGCGGCCTCGACGAAGCCGCACGTGTTCACGACGGCGACGTCCGCTTCCTCGGCGTCCTCGACGAGCTCCCAGCCGTCCGCCTCCAAACGGCCTGCGAGCTCCTCCGAGTCCACCTCGTTACGGGCGCAGCCAAGGGTGACGAGTGCGACGGTACGGCGTTCAGGCATGGGCTCAAGAGTACTTCGTCCCGCCGACACCCCACGTCGACGGGGTTGGCCGAGACCGGCCAGCCCCGTGCGGCGGGCACCCCTTCGGACCAGTTACCCGGCCTCGGGGTCGCCCTTGGTGTAGGTCAGGCGTTCGACGGAGCCCGGCTGGAAGTCGTCCTCGATCTTCTTGCCGTTGACGAAGAGGTCGATCGCGCCGGCGTCACCGAGGACGAGGTGGACCTTGGAGCTGTCCTGGAAGGTCTTGGAGTCGCCCTGCTTGAGGACTCCGTCGAAGAGCAGCCGGCCGCTGTGGTCCTTGGCGGAGATCCAGCTGCGGCCGTCGGCGGCGGACACCCGGACGGTCACC
Source organism: Streptomyces djakartensis (assembly GCF_014651075.1). Classification (GTDB taxonomy): domain Bacteria; phylum Actinomycetota; class Actinomycetes; order Streptomycetales; family Streptomycetaceae; genus Streptomyces; species Streptomyces djakartensis. The sequence continues at coordinate 327,389 of NZ_BMWE01000009.1, forward strand.
TTGTCCTGCGGCGCGGCCGCGATGGCACTGTCGGAGGGCTCGGGCTCGGGTGCGGCGGGCTTCTTGGACTTCGGGGTCGGGGAGTCCCCGGCCGTGGGCGTGGAGCCCTCGGCGACGTTGGTCTCGTTGCCGCCGCTGTCGCCGCCCTGGAACATGGTGAACCCGACGAAACCGATGACGGCGACGATCGCGGCGACCATGGCCGCGGTCCAGTTCGGCCCCCGCCGCTCCGGACGGATCCGTTCCGCCTCGAAGAGGGGGGCTGCCGGAGTCGGTGCCGGGCGTCCGCCGTGCTCGTCACCGTACTGGGCGAGCAGCGGCGCGGGGTCGAGGCGGACGGCCTTGGCCAGGGTCCTGATGTGCCCGCGGGCGTAGACGTCACCGCCGCAGGCGGTGAAGTCGTCCGCCTCGATGGCATGCACGATGTTCGCGCGGACCCGGGTGGCGCTACTGATGTCGTCGACGGTCAGACCCGCTGCGATACGCGCCTGCTGCAGGGCACGGCCGATGGCGGGGCGGGCTTGCTCGCGGTCGTCTTCGACGCGCTCGTCTTCGAACGGACGCTCGTCTTCAGGGGAGTTGCCGATGGACACGGGGGCGCCTTTCGAGCGTGTAGCCGCCTGTGCTGGGAGTTCAGTCTAGGGGGGTGACAAAAGGGTGAGGCAACCGGGCGGTGGCACTTTGTACGCCATCGGAATGGCCCGACAATCCGATGGCGGGGTCGCGGTTTTGCCGCTTCCCTCAACTTGACGTACACCGACGGGAAACGGTTGCCCGCTCATCCCTTACGGGTGAGTCACGATCCGGACACTCCCGCTTCCCTACCCATCAGACTCCCCACGGATCAGTGCGAGCACGCCATCCAGCTCGTCAGGCTTCACAAGAACGTCACGTGCCTTGGAACCCTCGCTGGGCCCGACGATGTTCCGCGACTCCATGAGATCCATCAGCCGTCCGGCCTTGGCGAAGCCCACGCGCAGTTTCCGCTGGAGCATGGACGTCGAGCCGAACTGCGTGGAGACGACCAGCTCGGCCGCTTGGCACAGCAGGTCGAGGTCGTCGCCGATGTCCTCGTCGATCTCCTTCTTCTGCTTGGTGCCCACGGTGACGTCGTCCCGGAAGACGGGCGCCATCTGGTCCTTGCAGTGCCGGACGACGCCCGCGATCTCCTCCTCGGTCACGAAGGCGCCCTGCATACGAACCGGCTTGTTCGCGCCCATGGGCAGGAACAGCCCGTCACCCTTGCCGATGAGCTTCTCGGCGCCCGGCTGGTCGAGGATGACCCGCGAGTCGGCCAGCGACGAGGTGGCGAAGGCCAGTCGTGACGGCACGTTGGCCTTGATCAGACCGGTGACGACGTCGACGGACGGACGCTGGGTGGCGAGCACCAGGTGGATGCCGGCGGCGCGGGCGAGCTGCGTGATGCGCACGATCGCGTCCTCGACGTCCCGCGGCGCGACCATCATCAGGTCGGCCAGCTCATCCACGATGACCAGCAGGTAGGGGTACGGCTGGAGCTCCCGTTCGCTGCCCTCGGGCGGTTTGACCCTGCCCTCGCGCACGGCACGGTTGAAGTCGTCGATGTGCCGGTAGCCGTAGGCCGCCAGGTCGTCGTAGCGCAGGTCCATCTCGCGTACGACCCACTGGAGGGCCTCGGCGGCGCGCTTGGGATTGGTGATGATGGGCGTGATCAGGTGCGGGATGCCCTCGTAGGCGGTCAGCTCGACCCGCTTGGGGTCCACGAGGATCATGCGGACGTCCTCGGGGGTCGCCCGCATCATGATCGAGGTGATCAGGCAGTTGATGCAGGACGACTTGCCGGAGCCGGTAGCGCCGGCGACCAGCATGTGCGGCATCTTCGCCAGCGAGTGCATGACGTAGCCGCCCTCGACGTCCTTGCCGAACGCGACCAGCATCGGGTCGTCGTCCTCCGCCGACTCCGCCAGACGCAGGACGTCACCGAGGTTGACCATCTCCCGGTCGGTGTTCGGGATCTCGATGCCGACCGCGGACTTGCCGGGGATCGGGCTGATGATCCGCACGTCCGGGCTGGCGACGGCGTAGGCGATGTTCTTGGTCAGCGCGGTGATCCGCTCCACCTTCACGGCGGGGCCGAGCTCGACCTCGTAGCGCGTGACCGTCGGCCCGCGGGTGAAGCCGGTGACGCTCGCGTCCACCTTGAACTCGGTGAAGACGGTGGTCAGCGCGGCGACTATGGCGTCGTTCGCGGCGCTGCGGGCCTTGCCCGGACCGCCGCGCGTCAGCAGGTCGAGGGCCGGCAGGGAGTAGGTGATGTCACCGGACAGCTGGAGCTGCTCCGCGCGCGAGGGCAGGTCGCGGGGCTCGGCGGGCGGGGCCTTGGTGAGGTCGCGGACGCCCGGCTTGGGCTTCCGCGGCTCCGGCTTGTCCTGGCCGGTCTTGTCCTGCTGGGGACGGGCGGCCGGGACGGGTGTCGGGGTCGTGGCTTCCTGGTCCCCGACCCGCACGCCCTGGGTGAGGTCGGCGACGACCGGCGAGGGCGGCATCCCGTGCAGGACGGCACCGTCGAGCGCGGCGGCGGCCGCCGCCGCGACGTCCACGGCGTCCCTGGGCCGGTCCATGTCGGGCTGCGGCACCGCGGACCGCCGGGGACGGCCGCGGCGCCGTGCGATGGCCTCCTGCTCGGCGCCGTCGGGGTCGTACGCCTCGGGCGCCGGCGCACGCCGGCCGCGCGGCCGGGCGGGCAGCGCCTCCCGCCACTGCTCCTCGTAGCGCTCGTCGTCCTCGCCGTACTCGTACTCGGCCGGGTCGCGGAGGATCCCGAGCCGCACACCGAGCAGGCGCAGCCGCTGCGGGATGGCGTTGACCGGTGTGGCCGTGACGACCAGCAGCCCGAACACCGTCAGCAGCACGAGCAGCGGTACCGCGAGCACGTCCCCCATGGCGAACGACAGCGGGGTCGCCACGGCCCAGCCGATGAGACCGCCGGCGTCCCTTATCGCCTGCATGCCGTCGCCGCGCAGGGGCGAGCCGCAGGCGATGTGGACCTGTCCGAGCACGCCGATGACCAGCGCGGACAGGCCGATGACGATGCGCCCGTTGGCCTCGGGCTGCTCCGGGTGCCGGATGAACCGCACGGCGATGACGGCGAGCAGTATCGGCACCAGCAGGTCGAGCCGGCCGAAGGCACCGGTCACCAGGATCTCGACCAGGTCGCCCACGGGGCCCTCCAGGTCGGCCCAGGTGCCCGCGGCGACGATCAGCCCCATACCGAGCAGCAGCAGGGCGATCCCGTCCTTGCGGTGCGCCGGATCGAGGTTCTTGGCGCCCTGCCCCACGCCCCGGAACACGGCGCCCACCGCGTGCGCGACGCCGAGCCACACGGCGCGCACCAGCCGGTAGATGCCTCCGGTGGGGCTGGGCGCCGGTTTGGGCGCGACCTTCTTCGCCGCGGCCTTCCTGGCGGGCGCCTTCTTCGCGGGAGCCTTTCTGGCGGCGGCCTTCTTCGCCGGAGCCTTCGCGGAAGCGGCCGCCTTCTTCGCGGGCGACTTCTTGGCTGCGGAGGGACGTGAGGCCATGGGTGTGAGGTTACCGGGGGAGACGGCAGGGGACACGCGTGCCCACAGCTTCACCCGTTCGTGTCGCTCCGGCAGAGGCGTGGAATTGACGCACGCTCATGGCCGGACAACCGTGCCCGCCCGGCCGTCAGTTCTGCGAGGAGAGCGGTGACGTGCTGCCGGTGCCCGGCTCGAGCGCGTCCAGCGCGCGCCGCAACCCCGTGAGCTTGCGCTCCAGATGAGCGGCGGTCGCCACGGCGGCGGCGTCCGTCGACTCGTCGTTGAGCTGCTTGGTCAGCGCCTCGGCCTGCTCCTCGACGGCCGCGAGCCGCGCGGAGAGCTCCGCCAGCAGACCGGCCGACTCCTTCGCCTCGCCGCCCTCGTCCTTGCCGTTGCCCTCCAACTGGAGCCGCAGCAGCGACGCCTGCTCACGCAGCTGGCAGTTCTTCATGTACAGCTCGACGAAGACGGAGACCTTCGCGCGCAGCACCCACGGGTCGAACGGCTTGGAGATGTAATCGACCGCGCCCGCCGCGTACCCGCGGAAGGTGTGGTGCGGGCCGTGGTTGATCGCCGTGAGGAAGATGATCGGGATGTCCCGGGTCCGCTCCCGCCGCTTGATGTGCGCGGCCGTCTCGAAGCCGTCCATGCCCGGCATCTGCACGTCCAGCAGGATGACCGCGAAGTCGTCCGTGAGCAGCGCTTTCAGCGCCTCCTCCCCGGACGATGCCCGCACCAGCGTCTGATCGAGCGCAGAGAGGATCGCCTCCAGCGCCAGCAGATTCTCCGGCCGGTCATCGACCAGGAGGATCTTGGCCTTCTGCACCATGGCCCGCCCTCCTCGCCCCGGCGTGGGGCCTCCCCTGTCCGCAGGACCTGAGGAAACATCGGTGGATGTCGCCCCAGGGGACGACTCCCTTGCGCCGCCCGTCCTTGTGCCGGTCATCGTAGCCGCACCCCGCCCGTCGCCACACCCTGTCACCGTGATGTCACTGTGCACATAGCAGAAACGCAGCAGGAGACCAGAAGGTTCCCCGGATCTCGTACTTCTACACGACTATGCGCACTTCGAGTTCGCAACTGCGTGTGAACACCGAACCTTCCCGCCAACGTTGCGTAATGGCCCACCGTTCCCCTCATTCCCCTCGCATCCACTGATCCATCACCGTCAGCAGGTGATCGGGGTCGACCGGCTTGGTGACGTAGTCGGAAGCCCCCGACTCGATCGCCTTCTCCCGGTCCCCCTTCATCGCCTTCGCGGTCAGCGCGATGATCGGCAGCCCGGCGAACTGCGGCATCCTGCGGATCGCCGTGGTCGTCGCGTACCCATCCATCTCGGGCATCATGATGTCCATCAGGACGACAGCCACGTCGTCGTGCTGCTCGAGCACCTCGATGCCCTCACGGCCGTTCTCGGCGTACAGCACGGACAGGCCGTGCTGCTCCAGGACGCTGGTCAGCGCGAAGACGTTACGGATGTCGTCGTCGACGATCAGGACCTTCTGGCCGCCGAACCGGATGCCGCGCTGCGGCTTCGGCGCCGTCTCCTGCTCGGCGGAGCCCCACTGTTCGGGCTGGGTGGGACGCGGCGGCAGCTCGGGCATCCTGCGCCGCCGCCGGAAGAGGGCGGCCGGACCGTTCTGCGTGTCGCGGTACGACTTCACCTCGGCCGGCGTCTCGACCTCCACCTCGGACAGCTCCGCCTGGCCGGACGCCACCAGGTCACCGGCCTCCAGGGCGGGCAACTGCTGCTGATAGCCCTGCGGCGGCAGTTCACTCGGGTGCAGCGGCAGGTACAACGTGAACGTCGATCCTCGTCCCGGCTCGCTCTGCGCGTGGATCTCACCGCCGAGCAGCTGTGCGATCTCCCGCGAGATGGACAGCCCGAGACCCGTACCGCCGTACTTGCGGCTGGTCGTGCCGTCGGCCTGCTTGAACGCCTCGAAGATCACCCGCATCTTGCTGTTCGCGATGCCGATGCCGGTGTCCGTCACGGAGAACGCGATCAGGTCCGCGTCCGGATCGGTCAGGGACCCCGTCTCCAGCAGCTGCTCCCGGATCTTGTGCGGCACGTCGTCCCGCGCCGGCCTGATGACCAGCTCCACCGACCCCGAGTCGGTGAACTTCACCGCGTTCGACAGCAGGTTGCGCAGCACCTGCAGCAACCGCTGCTCGTCGGTGTGCAGCGTGGCCGGCAACTCCGGCGAGACGCGTACCGACAGGTCCAGGCCCTTCTCCGCGGTCAACGGGCGGAAGGTGGCCTCCACGTAGTCCACGAGCTGGACGAGCGCGATCCGCGTCGGGGAGACATCCATCTTGCCCGCCTCGACCTTCGACAGGTCCAGGATGTCGTTGATGAGCTGGAGCAGGTCGGACCCGGCCCCGTGGATCGTCTCGGCGAACTCCACCTGCTTCGGGGAGAGGTTCCCCTCGGCGTTGTCGGCGAGCAACTTGGCCAGGATCAGCAGCGAGTTGAGCGGCGTACGCAGCTCGTGCGACATGTTCGCCAGGAACTCGCTCTTGTAGCGCATCGACACCGCGAGCTGCTCGGCGCGCTCCTCCAGAACCTGCCGCGCCTCCTCGATCTCGGTGTTCTTCACCTCGATGTCGCGGTTCTGCTGGGCCAGCAGCTCGGCCTTCTCCTCCAGTTCGGCGTTGGACGCCTGAAGGGCCTTCTGCCGCTGCTCCAACTCCGCGGAGCGCTCCCGCAGCTGCTCGGTCAGCTCCTGCGACTGCGCCAGCAGCAGCTCCGTCTTGGTGTTGACGGAGATGGTGTTGACGCTCGTCGCGATCATCTCCGCGATCTGGTTCAAAAAGTCCTTCTGAATCTGCGTGAACGGCGTGAAGGACGCCAGCTCGATGACGCCGAGCACGCTGCCCTCGAACAGCACCGGCAACACGATCACCTGGGCGGGCGGTGCCTCACCGAGCCCCGAGGAGATCTTCAGATAGCCGCTGGGAGCGTTCTCCACCAGAATCGTGCGCTTCTCCTCGGCGGCCGTCCCGACCAGCGCCTCACCCGGCTGGAACGACGTCGGCATGGAGCCCATCGAGTAGCCGTAACTGCCGAGCATGCGCAGCTCGTACTGGTCCTCGTCGGCGGCGCTCATGTCCTCGCCGTCGACCAGCGGCATCGCCACGAAGAACGCGCCGTGCTGCGCGGACACCACGGGCGTCAGCTCGCTCATGATCAGCGAGGCCACGTCCTCCAGGTCCCGGCGGCCCTGCATCAGCGCCGAGATCCGGGCCAGGTTGCCCTTCAGCCAGTCCTGCTCCTTGTTGGCGATCGTGGTGTCGCGCAGGTTGGCGATCATCTTGTTGATGTAGTCCTGGAGCTCCTGGATCTCCCCGGACGCGTCCACATCGATCTTCAGGTTCAGGTCGCCCCGGGTCACCGCGGTCGCCACGCGCGCGATGGCGCGCACCTGCCGGGTCAGGTTCCCGGCCATCTCGTTCACGGACTCCGTGAGGTCCCGCCACGTGCCGTCGACATCCCGCACGCGCGCCTGACCGCCGAGCTGCCCCTCCGTGCCCACCTCGCGGGCCACCCGGGTGACCTCCTCGGCGAAGGACGACAGCTGGTCCACCATCGTGTTGATGGTCGTCTTCAGCTCCAGGATCTCGCCGCGCGCGTCGATGTCGATCTTCTTGGTCAGGTCGCCCTTGGCGATGGCCGTGGTCACCATGGCGATGTTGCGCACCTGGCCGGTCAGGTTGGACGCCATCTGGTTCACGGACTCGGTGAGGTCCTTCCACGTCCCCGCCACACCCGGCACGTGCGCCTGACCACCGAGAATGCCGTCCGTGCCCACCTCACGGGCCACCTTGGTGACCTGCTCGGCGAACGAACTCAGCGTCTTCACCATCGTGTTGATGGTGTCGGCGAGCTGCGCCACCTCGCCGCGCGCCTCGATGGTGACCTGCCGCGTCAGGTCACCGTTGGCGACCGCCGCCGAGACCTGGGAGATGTTCCGCACCTGTGTGGTCAGGTTCTTGGCCATCAGGTTCACGTTGTCGCTCAGGTCCTTCCAGATGCCCGTGACACCCGGAACGTGCGCCTGGCCGCCCAGGATGCCCTCGGTGCCCACCTCACGGGCCACCCGGGTCACCTGCTCCGCGAAGGAGGACAGCTGGTCCACCATCGTGTTGACGGTCGTGACGAGCTCGAGGATCTCGCCCTTGGCGTCGACGGTGATCTTCTTCGACAGGTCGCCCCGGGCGACCGCGGTGGTGACCTCGGCGATGTTGCGCACCTGGATGGTCAGGTTGTTGGCCATGCCGTTCACCGACTGGGTGAGGTCCTTCCAGGTGCCGGAGACGCCCTGCACCTCGGCCTGACCGCCCAGGATGCCCTCGGTACCCACCTCACGGGCCACCCGCGTGACCTCTTCGGCGAACGACGACAGCTGGTCCACCATCGTGTTGAGGGTGTTCTTCAGCTCCAGGATCTCGCCCCGCGCGTCCACGGTGATCTTCTGCGACAGATCACCCCGGGCCACCGCCGTGGCCACCTGGGCGATGTTGCGCACCTGGCCGGTCAGGTTGGACGCCATGCCGTTCACGGAGTCGGTCAGGTCGCGCCACACACCGGCGACGCCGGGCACCTGCGCCTGACCGCCCAGCCGGCCGTCCGTACCCACCTCGCGCGCGACCCGGGTCACCTGGTCGGCGAAGGCGGACAGCTGGTCCACCATCGTGTTGATGGTGTTCTTCAGCTCCAGGATCTCCCCGCGCGCGTCGACGTCGATCTTCTGCGACAGGTCACCCCGGGCCACCGCCGTCGTCACCTGCGCGATGTTCCGCACCTGGGAGGTGAGGTTGCCGGCCATCGAGTTGACGGAGTCGGTGAGCTCCTTCCACGTGCCCGAGACGCCGTCCACCCGGGCCTGACCGCCGAGGCGCCCCTCCGTGCCCACGTCCCGGGCCATCCGGGTCACCTGGTCGGCGAAGGACGACAGCTGGTCCACCATCGTGTTCACGGTGTTCTTCATCTTGAGCATCTCGCCGGAGACGTCGACCGTGACCTTCTGCGAGAGGTCGCCGTTGGCGACCGCCGTCGTCACCTGGGCGATGTTCCGCACCTGTCCGGTGAGGTTCCGGAACGCCGTGTTGACGGAGTCCGTGAGGTCCTTCCACGTCCCGGCCACACCCGGCACCTGCGCCTGGCCGCCCAGCTCACCCTCGACACCGATCTCGCGCGCCACACGTGTCACTTCGGCGCCGAAGGCGGACAGCTGATCCACCATCGTGTTGACGGTGTTCTTCAGCTCCAGCATCTCGCCGGCCACGTCCACGGTGACCTTCTGCGACAGATCACCATTGGCCACGGCCGTCGTCACCGCGGCGATGTCCCTCACCTGGGTGGTCAGATTCCGGAAGACCGTGTTCACCGAATCGGTGAGATCCTTCCACGTCCCCGCCGCACCCGGCACGTTCGCCTGACCGCCGAGCTGCCCCTCGGCCCCGACCTCGTTGGCAACGCGAGTGACCTCGTCCGCGAAGATCCGCAGTGTCTCGGTCATCTGGTTGATCGTGTCGGCGAGCTGCGCCACCTCACCGCGCGCCGGCACCGTCACCTTGCGTGACAGGTCACCGTTGGCGACCGCGGTCGTCACCTCCGCGATCCCACGCACCTGGGCCGTGAGGTTCCCGGCCATGGTGTTCACCGAATCGGTGAGTTCCTTCCACACACCGGCGACGCCCGGCACCTGCGCCTGGCCGCCCAGCGCGCCCTCGGTGCCCACCTCACGGGCCACCCGGGTCACCTCGGAGGAGAAGGCCGACAGCTGATCCACCATCGTGTTGACGGTGTTCTTCAGCTCCAGCATCTCGCCGGCCACCTGCACGGTGACCTTCCGGGACAGATCACCCTTGGCGACCGCCGTCGTCACCAGCGCGATGTCCCTCACCTGAGCGGTGAGCCGGTTCGCCATCGTGTTGACGGAGTCCGTCAGGTCCCGCCAGGAACCCGACATGCCCCGCACCCGCGCCTGCCCGCCCAGCTTGCCCTCGGTGCCCACCTCACTGGCCACACGCGTGACCTCGTCGGTGAACGTCGACAGCTGGTCGACCAGGTTGTTGACGGTCCGCCCGACCTTCAGGAACTCGCCGCGCAACGGCTGCCCGTTCCCGTCCGGCACCTGGGTCCGCAACTCCATACGCGGCGACAGATCACCCTCGGCCACCGCGGACAGCACCCGGCTGACCTCGGAAACCGGCCGCACCAAGTCGTCCACCAGGGCGTTCGAGTTGTCGATCGCGGTCGCCCAGGAGCCCTCACAGGCCCCCGTCTCCAGCCGCTCGGTCAGCTTGCCCTCACGGCCCACCATCCGCCGCACCCGCGCCAGCTCGCCCGTGAGATGCAGATTGCGGTCGGCCACCTCGTTGAACACGGCCGCGATCTCGGCCATCACGCCGTCGCCGGACACCGTGAGCCGCTTGCGGAAGTTCCCGTCCCGCATGGACACCAGGGCCGCCATCAGCCGGTTCAGGGCCGCCGTGTCCACCTCCGTGGTGCCGCTGCGCACTCTGCCCTGGTTGCTCGGGGACTGTCCGCCCTTCGCGCGCGCCTTCTTGCCACGCGTCGCTGCGCCAGACTCCACTGTGTCCCTCCCGCAGGGATTCGACCGTCACTGCTGTGTTCGGGTACCACGCTCGCCGTACCGGTTACTACTGCGTATTCTCCCGCCCTGCATACCAGGCCGTGCCCTGGGGGCTGCTGCCCACCGCACGCGGGAGACACTCAGCCCGCCCGGACTTTCACAAGAAGCTTGCCCAGTGTTTCACCCTGCCCGAACCAGGCCATAACAGTTCGGCAGCTTCGCACATCGTCCGCACACCCTCCGGACGGAAACACTGCAGACCGGCATCCGCACGGACCGCGAAGGTAAGTAACCTTGCATCCGGCTGTCCAGCCACGCCGGTCCGTCCGGCCTGGGCGGTGGCACGAACACGAGCGGGCATCGGAGGGGCGGCCGCACACATGACCACCGGACTGATCCCGGGGGACCAGCCCTCGGAGCCGACGGGCGGCATGCCGCGACAGCGGCGCGAGCCGGCCGGCCCCACAGCCCAGTACATCGAGAACCGGTCGAGGAGTTCTGTGATCACCGCGCGCGCGGCCGCCAGCTTCGAGCCCGTCGGACGATCTGTCGCGAGCGCCCGCTCCTTCGTCCGCGACACCCTCCAGGGCTGGGGTTTCGCCGACATCGTCGACGACGCCGTCGTTCTCACCAGCGAACTGGTGACCAACGCCGTCGTCCACGCGGGCACCTCCGCCGACGTCCTCTGCCTGCGCAGCGACGAGGATGTGCGCATCGAGGTGGCCGACCGCTATCCCGAACGCGAGATCCCGCTCCAGGCCACGGCCGTCAACATGGGAAGCCCTGACCGGGAGGGCGGCCGCGGGCTCCAGCTGTGCGCGGCCCTCGCCGGCCGCTGGGGCGTCGAGTACACCCCCACCCACAAGACCGTCTGGTTCCAACTCGACCTCCCCGCCCGTGCGGTGGGCACCCGAGCGGCCGGCCCGGCGCTCCCCGCCGACCTCCTCCCCCTCGCCGACGACAGAGTCCGCGTGGCGGTCATCCAGATCGACCGCACCGGCCACATCAGCGCCTGGAACGAGGACGCCGAGGAGCTCTTCGGCTATCCGGCCGAGCAGGTCACCGGCAAACCCCTGACCGACCTCGCCGCCTGGCCGCACACCCCCGGCACCAGCACCGGCATCGCGGAGGCGCTCCAACTCTCCCGCTGGGAGGGCAGTTACGGCATTCGCGCCGCCAACGGCCGTGTCACCCCCGTCTACGCCTCCCACCTGCGGGTCCGCGACACCGGCGGCGAACCGTCAACCGTGTGCCTCCTGGTACGCGACCACGAACGGGCTGTTCTCCAGACGCCCACGCGCGTCCCCGCCTCCGACGCCGCCACCAGCTCCGAGGGCCAGAACACCGACCCCTTCGAGGTGTTCATCGGCTCACCCGCCCCGGACGACCTCGACGGACTCCTCCAGCGCACGGTGGAACGCGCCCGCGACATGCTCGACGGCGACTCGGCGTTCCTCCTGCTGGCCACCGACGACGAGACGGAGCTGGAGGTCCGCGCCTCCACCGGCCTCCCCTCGGCCCGCCAGCGCTTCGCCCGCGTCCCCGTCGAGGCGGGTCCCGGCCGCTACGGTTCGGCCCGTATGCCTGCCGTCCACGACGACCTGACGGCGGTTCCGGGCGCGGTGCCCCTGCTGAACGGCACCGGCATGCGCTCGGTCGTCACGGTCCCGCTGAAGGTCGAGGGCCGCCTCACCGGCTCTCTCGGCGTCGCCGCAGAGGGGGCCGGCAGATACTCCAACGAGGAGGCCCTGCGCCTGCAGTTCGCCGCCGACCGCATCGCGCTGGCGGTGGAGTCCGCCCGGCTCGGCGAACTCGAACGCCTGCGCCGAGGCTCGCTGAGCTTCCTGGTCGAGGCCTCCGACCTCCTGGCCGGCACCCTGGACCGCGACCAGACCCTGGCTCTGATGGCCCAGATGACGGTCCCGACCCTCGCCACCTGGTGCGCCGTCTACACGATCGCCGACCAGGCCTCCGAGCCGTACCTGTCGTACGTGCTGCACGAGGACGAGGAGCTCATCGACGGCATCAAGTCCCTGCTGTCGAAGGTCCCCCCGCCGGACCCGGTGCCCACCCCGGGCGCCCGTGTCTGGACGACCCCCGCCGAGGTCGCCCACCAGGCGGCCCTGCGCAGTTCCATGCGCAGCCTCGGCCTCAGCGGTGGCCCGACCCGCCAGGTCACGCCCGGCATCGGCCCGACCCTCGCCACGGCCTCCGCCGTCGGCGGTGAGACGGTCGTCCTCCCGCTGGTGGCCCGTAACCGCGTGATCGGCATGCTGACCCTCGGCAAGCCGACGGACGAGCACTTCCGCCAGGAGATCCTGGAACTCGCCGAGGACCTGTCCCGCCGAGCCGCCCTGGCCCTGGACAACGCCCGCCTCTACTCGGAGCGCACGGCGATCAGCCAGTCCCTCCAGCGCAGCCTCCTGCCCCCGGAACTGCCCATGATCGAGGGGGTCGAGGTCGAGGTCATCTACCGCGCGGCGGGCGAGGGCAACGAGGTCGGCGGCGACTTCTACGACGTCTTCCCCATCCGCGACGGCTCCTACGGCTTCGCCATCGGCGACGTCTGCGGTACGGGCCCGAACGCGGCGGCGGTCACGGGCCTGGCCCGCCACGCCCTGCGTCTCCTGGCCCGCGAGGGTCTCAGCGGACCGGCGGTCCTGGAACGCCTCAACTCCGCCATCCTCGACGAAGGCGCCCGCAGCCGCTTCCTCACCCTCCTGTACGGGGAGATGCGTCCGCAGGACGACGGCAGCGCTGAGCTGAAGGTCGTCTGCGCCGGCCACCCGCTCCCGCTGCGCCTGCGTCAGGACGGCACGGTCGAACCGGCCGCCGAGCCTCAGCCGCTCCTCGGCGTCATCGACGACCTCGAGTTGTACGAGGAGACGGTCACCCTCGACCCGGGCGACGTCCTGCTGTGCGTCACGGACGGCGTCACCGAACGCCGTGAGGGCGCCCGCATGCTGGGCGACGACGGCCTCGCCGACGTCCTCACGACGTGCACGGGCCTCACGGCCGGCGCGGTCGCGGCCCGCATCATGCGCGCGGTGGAACGCTTCGCGTCGGACGCCCCGTCCGACGACATGGCGATCCTGGCGATGCGCGTGCCGGGCCTCCACAAGGACTAGGACAAGAAGAAGGCCCCACCCTTACGGGTGGGGCCTTATCTACTGGAGCCCCCAAGCGGAATCGAACCGCTGACCTTCTCCTTACCATGGAGACGCTCTACCGACTGAGCTATAGGGGCCTGTCGCTTGGCGGTTTCCCGCGCGGCAACGGAATAGATCATACCCCGAACAGACCCTTGCTCCCAACCACGTCAGAAGGCGGGCTGCAGCAGCCCTCCGAGGGCATTGCAGGCAGACACGATCCGCTGCATGTCCCGCTTGGTCAGCGTGACGTCCACGGGAAGCGCGAGTGTCTCGTCGGCAGCCCGCTCCGTCTCCGGAAGGGAGACACACCGCCGGAATTCGGGCAGTCGATGAACCGGCGTCTTCACGGGCACCCGGCAGTCGACTCCCTTGGCCCGCACAGCTCGTGCGAACGCGTCCCGGTCCGGCCGCCCATTGCCCGGAACCCGCACGACGTACTGCTGATACGCGTGCCCATCGCCACCGCCCGGCGTCCGCACACCCCTCAACTTCGCGTCGAGATAGGCCGCCCGTTCCCTGCGCTGGGCTATCTCGTCATAGGGCGCCTCGGACTCTCCCTGTTCCAGCACGAGCAGTCCTTGTCGTGCTCCCAGCGCGTGCAGCCGCGGGATGTCGGCGATCCGGCCGAAGCGGTGTACGACAACCACGGCGGCGGTCCGCGGAGTCAGCGCCGCTTCCACAGCGGCGGGGTCGAGGCAGTAGGTGACAGGATCTATGTCGGCGAACACCGGCATGGCCCCGGCCATGGCAACGGCCTCGGCGACCTCGACGTTCCCGAAGGCCGGCACGACGACCTCGTCACCGAGTCCGACACCGGCGGCCCTGAGCATCGCAGCAGTACCCATACAGTGGATGCTGATCGCGCCACATGAACTCCAAGTGACGCGCAACAAAAAAGGGTTGGACCCCAAACCGAAGTTCGGGGTCCAACCCATTCAATATTTGTTCGGCGGCGTCCTACTCTCCCACAGGGTCCCCCCTGCAGTACCATCGGCGCTGTAAGGCTTAGCTTCCGGGTTCGGAATGTAACCGGGCGTTTCCCCTACGCTATAACCACCGAAAC
>NZ_BMWE01000010.1 GCF_014651075.1 Streptomyces djakartensis
GGCCGAGGGCCCGGGCGGGGCGTCCGCTGCTGCTGCGGCCGGCGCCGGGGGCGGGCTTGCCGGCCGGGCGGCCGTTGCGGCGGGTCTCGATCAGGCCGACGGCCCGTTCCGGAAGCCACGCCGAGGCCGTGCCGCTGTCGTCGGAACCGGAGCCGAAGAGGTGGGGGGCGAGCTGGGCCTGGAGGTCGGCCGGGTTGGGGCGGGCCGTGGGGTCCATCTGCATACAGGACTCGATGAGCGGACGCAGCTCGTCCGGGAGGCCCTCCAGGTCCGGCCCCTCGCGCAGCAGCATGAAGACCGTCTCCACCGGGTTGGCGCCGTGGAAGGGCGGGTGTCCGGTGGCGGCGAAGACCAGCATGGAGCCGAGGGAGAAGACGTCGCTCGCGCCCGTGACGCTGCGGGAGTCCTTGGCCTGCTCGGGTGACATGTAGGCGGGCGTTCCGACGGCGACGTTCGTCATTGTCAAACGTGTGTTCGAAACGCCCGACGCGATCCCGAAGTCGATCACCCGGGGGCCGTCCTCGACGACGAGGACGTTCGACGGCTTGAGGTCCCGGTGCACGAGCCCGGCACCGTGGATGGACTGGAGCGCCTCGGCCACACCGGCGGCCAGCCAGCGCACCGCCTGGGCCGGGAGCGGCCCGCACTCGTTCACTATCTCCTCGAGCGAGGGCGCGGGGACGTACGCGGTGGCCAGCCACGGCACGGCGGCGCGCGGGTCGGCGTCCACGACCGCGGCCGTGTAGAAGCCGGAGACGGCGCGGGCCGCCTCCACCTCACGCGTGAAGCGGACCCGGAACAGCTGGTCCTCCGCCAGCTCCGTCCGGACGGTCTTGATCGCCACCCGCCGGCCGGACGCCGAACGCGCGAGATAGACCAGCCCCATGCCGCCGGCCCCCAGCCGTCCCAGCACCTCGAACGGCCCGATCCGCCGCGGATCGTGCTGCGTCAGCTGATCCACCACTCTGCCTGCCACCTCCCCGTACGAGCCGCGCCAAGCCACATGTTCCACGCGACCCCGTGCAGCGTCTCACCACCGCACCGCCATGGCGGCACGCACCCCGATTCTTCCTGGCCGGAGCCGTGGTGGCGAACCCGGTGACAATTGGGGTGTCTCGGGGCAGAGGAGAGCAAACAATACCCAAACAGTGTCCGCTCAGCGGTGCAGCAGCGCGAAGGACGCCCCCTGATCGTCCGTGACGACGGCGACCGTGCCGTACGAGGTCCCGAAAGGCGGGGCGTGCACCCGGCCGCCCAGCCGGGTCACGTCGTCCATCGCGGCCGGTACGTCCTCGACGGCGAAGTGGACGAGGAAGTGGGGCGGCATCTCGGCCGGGAAGACGTCGGAGACCGGGGCGCGGCCGAAGTCGGGGTCGGCGTCCGGCCCGAACAGGGCCTCCTGGAAGAGATCGCCGTAGAAGGCGTTGGCCGCCTCGGTGTCCCGCGCGTACAGCTCGGCCCAGGCGAAGGTGCCCGGCTCGTGCCGCCTGCCGAAGCCGGGGTGCTCGCCGGGCTGCCACAGCGCGAAGACGGCACCCTCGGGGTCGGTGACCAGGGCGGTCACACCCAGCTCCCCGGCCGGCACCGGCGACGAGATGACCTGCCCGCCGGCCCCCCGGACGCGCCGGGCCAGGGCGGGGGCGTCCGGGGTCGCGAAGTACACGGTCCAGACGGTGGGCAGCCGGCCGTCCGTCTTGCGGACCAGGGCGGCCACGGGTTCGCCGTCCTTCAGTGCCCGCGTGATGGAGCCGAACCAGTCCTCGAACGTCCACCCGAAAAGTTCACCGTAGAACCGCTTGCCCGCCTCGACGTCGGGAAGCTGCGCGTCCACCCAGCAGGGGACGCCCTCCGCGTACACCGATGCCCTGTTTTCGGCCATGCCGCCAACGTAACCGCGACGGCCGCGGCCCGCAGACCAGGCACACCCGGCTCCGTACTTCCTCGCACCCCATTTGCAGTCGGCCGAATCGCGCCCCGATCCCGCCTCGGTAAGCTGACGTCATGACAGGACAAGTGCGTACCGTCGACGGCCGCGTGGCCGGTCGGCGTGGGCAGGCGACCCGGCAGAAGCTGCTCGACTGCCTCAGCGAGATGCTCAGCTCCTCCCCCTACCGGGACGTCAAGGTCATCGATGTCGCCCGGAAGGCGGGGACTTCGCCCGCGACCTTCTACCAGTACTTCCCGGACGTCGAGGGCGCCGTCCTGGAGATCGCCGAGCAAATGGCGACCGAGGGCGCCGCGTTGACCGAGCTCCTGGAAGGCCGCTCCTGGGCCGGCAAGGCCGGCTGGCAGACGGCGCAGGAACTGGTCGACGGGTTTCTGGAGTTCTGGCGCCGGAACGACGCGATCCTCCGGGTCGTCGATCTCGGCGCCGCCGAGGGCGACAAGCGCTTCTACAAGCTCCGCATGAAGATCCTCAACTCGGTGAACAACTCCCTCGCGGACGCCGTCGCCGGGCTCCAGGCCAAGGGCAGGGTCGACAAGGACGTGAACCCGGCGGCCGTCGCCGGCTCGCTGGTCGCGATGCTCGCGGCCGTCGCCTCCCACCAGAAGGGCTTCTCCTCCTGGGGCGTGAAGCAGGCCGAACTGAAGCCGAACCTCGCGATGTTGGTGCACCTGGGCGTCACGGGCAGGAAGCCCACGAAGTAGCCCGGCCCGGCGAGCCCGGCCCTTTTTCCGTACCGAAGTCCTGTCTGGCAGGCGGCGGTCCACCCGAGTGGGCCGCCGCCTGTGCTTTTCGCCGCCTGCGCCGTGTTCCCACTGCTCACCGCCGCACGATCCGGAACACCCGGATCTCCCGGTCCACCCGCGCCTGGTACGCCGCGTACGGCGGCCAGAACGCCAGCACCGCCTGCCACGCCGCCGCCCGCTCCCGCCCCCGCAGCAGCCGGGCCGTCACCGGGATGTCCTGGCCCTTCCAGCTGATCTCGGCGTCCGGGTGGGCCAGCAGGTTGTGGCTCCAGGCGGGGTGCCCCGGCCGTCCGAAGTTGGACCCGACCAGGATCCAGCCGCGTCCGCCGTCCTCCGGCATACAGGCCAGCGGCGTGCGGCGGGCCCGCCCGCTGCGCGCCCCGGTCGAGGTCAGCACCACACCCGGCAGGAGCTGCGCGCTGAGCAGCACCTTTCCTCGCGTGAGCCGGTGCACGGCCCGGTCGAGAGCCGGGAAGACATGGGGTGCGACCCGCGCGAACCCCGGGGTGGACGACACCTTCTGCACGAACCGCACGCCCCTCATCGGCCGGCCTCCTCGAAGACGTGCGCCGCGTCGGCGGCGTGCGCCCGCAGCCGGTGCACCGGCCCGAACAGCAGCTCGTCGCCCGCGGCACGCTTGAAGTACAGGTGAACCTCGTGCTCCCAGGTGAAACCGATGCCGCCGTGCAGCTGGATCCCCTCGGCGGCGGCCGCGGCGAGCGCCTCGAGGGCCTGGGCGAGGGCGAGCCCACCGGCCTGCTCCCCGTGGCCTTCCCGGGCGGCGGCCCAGGCCGCGTAGTACGCCGCCGAGCGGGCCGCCCGCACCCGCACGTACACGTCGGCCAGCCGATGCTTGACCGCCTGGAAGGACCCGACCGGCCGCCCGAACTGCTCGCGCTGCCCCACGTACCCCACGGTCCGCTCCAGCACCCGGTCGGCGGCTCCCACGGCCTCGGCGGCCAGACAGGCGGCAGCGGTGGCGCCCAGCCGGGCGAGGGCGGGCAGGACGTCCCCGTCGTCCCGCCCGAGCAACTCACCTTCCACGTCCCTCAGTTGCACGCGTCCCTGTGGACGGGTCGCGTCCAGCGCGGTCTGCCGTACGCGGGTGAGCCCGGCCGCGTCGCCGCGTACGAGGAAGAGCAGGACACGGGAGCGGGCGAACCCCCCGGCGTGCGCGGCGACCAGGAGGAGCTGCGCGCTGTGCCCGTCGAGGACCTGCTCGACCTGCCCGTACAGCCGCCAGCCACCGTCCGCCCACCGGGCCTGCACGCCCCCGGCCCGTCCGCCGCCCGCCCACTCACCGCTGCGGTCGTGGCCGGTGAGCGCGAGCGCGGTGGCGAGGGCGGGGCCCGGTACGGCGAGGGCGGCGGTGAGCCCGCCGGAGGCGATGCGGGTGAGAAGGCCGGACCGCTGGGCACCGGTGCCGAGGGCGAGCAGCAGGGGTGCCGTGAGCACGGCCGTGGTGAGCAGGGGCGAGGGGGCCAGCGCCCGGCCCGTCTCCTCGCAGGCCAGGGCCAGCTCGGTGACCGAGCAGCCGACACCGCCGTAGGTCTCCGGGAGTGCCAGTCCGGGCAGGCCGAGCTGTTCGGCGAGGGCGGTCCACAGGGCCGGGTCGTGCCCGGCCGGGGTGTCGACGGCGGCCCGCAGCTCCTCGGGGCCGCACCGCTTGCCGAGCAGTTCGCGCAGGGTGCGGCGGATCTCGTCCTGTTCGGCGGTGAAGCGGGCGTCCATGGGGGTACCACCTCCGCATCTGACGGTGCGTCATATTAGGGCGGAGGGGCGGGGAAGCCCAGAGCCCCGGCGCGCTTGTGGGCGGCGATATCTGATGTACCGTCAGATTCATGGTTGCCCGGAGGAAAGTGGCCGTCGTCGGCGTGGCCCTCTCGGACTGCGGCCGGGTGGACGACGCGACCCCGTACGCCCTGCACGCCCAGGCGGCCCGCCGCGCCCTGGCCGACGCGGGTCTCGACCGGTCCCTGGTCGACGGCTTCGCCTCCGCCGGGCTGGGCACCCTGGCGCCCGTCGAGGTCGCCGAGTACCTGGGCCTGCGTCCCGCCTGGGTCGACTCCACCTCGGTCGGTGGTTCCGCCTGGGAGGTCATGGCCGCCCACGCGGCGGACGCGATCGCGGCCGGGCACGCGCGCGTGGTGCTGCTGGCCTACGGCTCGACGGCCCGCGCCGACATCCGCGCCGGCCGCCGTACCGGCACGCTGTCCTTCGGCAGCCGCGGCCCCCTGCAGTTCGAGGCCCCGTACGGCCACACCCTGATCGCCAAGTACGCCATGGCGGCCCGCCGCCACATGACCGAGTACGGCACGACGATCGAACAGCTGGCACAGGTGGCGGTCCAGGCGCGGGCCAACGCGGCCCTCAACCCGGAGGCGATGTTCCGCACCCCGGTCACGGTGGACGAGGTCCTGGCCGGCCCCATGATCGCGGAACCCTTCACCAAGCTGCACTGCTGCGTCCGCTCCGACGGCGGGGCGGCGGTGCTGCTGGCGGCGGAGGAGTACGTACGGGACTGCCGTACGGCACCGGTGTGGGTGCTGGGGACCGGGGAGTACGTCTCGCACGCCGCCATGTCCGAGTGGCCGGACTTCACGGTCTCCCCGGCGGCGGTGAGCGGCCGGCTGGCCTTCGAGCGGGCGGGTGTGCGGCCGGACGAGATGGACCTCGCGGAGATCTACGACGCGTTCACCTACATGACGCTGGTGACGCTGGAGGACCTCGGCTTCTGCGGGAAGGGCGAGGGCGGCGCGTTCGTGGAGCAGGGGCGGCTGCGGGTCGGGGGCGGGGAGCTGCCGGTGAACACCGACGGGGGCGGGCTGTCGGCTCAGCACCCGGGGATGCGGGGGTTGTTCCTGCTGGTGGAGGCGGTGCGGCAGCTACGGGGAGAGGCGGGCGGAGACCGGCAGGTGCGGCGGGGGGACGGGGCTCTGCCGCGACTGGCGGTGGCGTCGGGTACGGGCGGATGGTTCTGCTCCTCGGGGACGGTGGTGCTGGGCGCGGGGTGACCCGGCTGGGCTGGTGGACGGACCGGGGTCGGGGGGAACACCGGGGGCCCACAGGGGTGTTGAGAAGTTCCGAACGCCGAACCGCCTTGTCGCGACCGCCTTGCAGAAGGAGACCGGAATGGCCCTGACCCGCGAAGAGCGTGAGCAGTTCCTGGCCGAGCCCCACATCGCCGCACTGGCCGTCGACGCGGGACCGGGCCGGGCCCCGCTGACCGTGCCGATCTGGTACCAGTACGAGCCGGGCGGCGACATCTGGATCATGACCGGCCTCGACTCCCGCAAGAACGAGCTGATCAGCGCGGCGGGCCGGTTCTCGCTGATGGTGGACCGGCTGGAGCCCACCATCAGGTACGTGTCGGTCGAGGGCCCGGTCGTCGACACCTCCCCCGCCACCCTGGACCAGCTCCGGGAGATCTCGGCGCGCTACCTGCCGGCCGAGAGGGTCGAGGGCTATGTCGACTACTCCTGGAAGAACCACGGCGAGATGGTGGTGCTTCGCATGCGGCCCGAGCGGTGGGTGTCGTCGGACCTCGGGCAGGTCTGACGAGCCCCGGGTGACAATCGGGGGATGGCTACCGATCTTCACCAGCTGCTGAGGTCCCTGCGGGTCTGGGACCCGGAGGTCACCGAGCTGCCGCCCTTCGACCCCGGGGCCGCCCCCGTCACCCCGCTGGAGCTCTTCACCGAGTGGTTCGCGGCGGCGGTGGCCGCCGGGCAGTGCGAGCCGCACACCATGTCGCTGGCGACCTCGGACGAGTCCGGCCTGCCCGACGTGCGGATCGTGATGCTGCACGGCGCCGACGAGACCGGCTGGTCCTTCGCGTCCCACGCCGGCAGCCGCAAGGGCCGCCACCTCGCCGCCCGCCCGTACGCCGCGCTCGGCTTCTACTGGCCGGTGCTGGGCCGGCAGGTGCGGGTGCGCGGCCCCGTGTCGGCGGCCCCGTCGGCCGACGCCCAGGGCGACCTCCACGCCCGCTCGACGGGCGCGCTGGCGGCGGCCCTGACCGGGCGGCAGAGCGAGGTCCTCGGCTCGGTGGAGGAGCTGGTACGCGCCTCCGAGGCGGCCTGGGAGCGGGCCGCGCGGGAGCCCGATGCACCGGTGCCGTCCTGGACGCTGTACCGGCTGCGGGCCGAGGAGGTGGAGTTCTTCCAGGGCGACGAGGCGCGGCGGCATGTGCGGCTTCGCTACCGGCGCGCGGAGGAGGGGTGGACGCGGGAACTGCTGTGGCCCTGAGCGCGCCCCGCTACCCGGCCCTCGGCGTGAAGTCGTACACCGCGAAGTCCGCCACCGGCCGGTATCCGATCCGCTGGTAGAGGCCGTTGCTGGTCGGGTTGGCCAGGTCGGTGAAGAGGACCACCTCCCGCGCCCCGGCGGCCAGGGCGGCGCGGCTGACCTCGGCCGTGGCGGCGCCCGCGTAGCCGCGGCCGCGGTGGTGGGGCGGGGTGTAGACGGGGGCGACGCGGGTCTGGCCGGCGACCTGGGGTGTCGTCCCGGCCATGGCGACGGGGGCGCCGTCGGGGGTCACCCAGAGGGTGATGCCGCCGTGGGCGATGCGGGCGTCCGCCCACTCCTCGGCGTCCCGGACGGTGCCCGCGCCGACGGCCTCCGCGAACTCCTCGTGCCAGTGGACGAGGAGTTCGCGGTCCGACTCGACGGCGGTCCGGGGCCCGCCCGGCGGCAGCGGCCGGGGCACGTTCAGGGTGCCGAGCCGGTAGAGCCGCTGGCGCTGGCGGAGTACGGCCGTGGCTCCCGTGTGCCGCCGCCAGGCCTCGACGAAGGCGCCGGCCGTGTCCCGGTCGGCGCTCACACCGGGCAGGGGCCGCCCGAGTGCGGCCAGCCGCGCGGCCAGGGTGCCGGCCTCCTCGGCGGTCAGCGAGGTGAGGTTCAGCCAGTGCGGGGGCGTGCGGAAGAACGCCGCCCGGACCGTCCCGTCCCGCTCCAGGACGCCGAACTCCGGTATGCCGTCGCCGTACACGTGCGGTCCACGGGTGCGCAGCGTCTCCGTGACGGTCAACGGGACGGTGTGCAGCGCGGGTCGGGAGCGCAGGAAGCCGTCGGCGCGGGTCAGGAAGTCGTCGAGGCCGTGGGTGAGGTGCCAGGTGGCGGAGGGCATGCCCCATGGTGCCGCGTCCCGCACGGGTACGCCTCCGTATTACGCGCCGGACCCCGGGTACCCGTCCGGCTCCGGGTCCGTCGCCAGGCGCGCGTGCAGGTGGGCGTCGCGGAAGGCGTCGTGCCGGTCCTCCTGGAAGATCGCCCCGCGCAGGGTGCCCTCGTACGCGAAGCCGCACCGCTCGGCGATCCGGCACGAGACGTCGTGGCCGACGGCGTGGTCCAGCTCCAGTCGATGCAGGCCGAGTTCCGTCAGCGCCCAGCGGGTGGCGAGCAGCAGGGCCCGGGTGGCGACGCCCTGGCCGCGGGCCTCGGGCAGCACCCAGTAGCCGACGCGGGCGGACTTCAGGTGGTACTTGATCTCGTTGACGCCGATGTGGCCCAGGGCCGTACCGCTGCGCGCGTCGGCGACCCGGAACGACATCGACGTGCCCTCCGCCGCGCTCTGGGCCCGCGCGAGCAGCGACTCCCTGGCGCTCTTGAGGTCCGTGACCGGCCGCAGCGGGGTGTTCCAGCGCCGGAACTCCGGATCCCGCAGGCCGCGCAGCCACGTCTCGACGTCGGAGCCGGACGCCGCGTCCCAGGGGCGCAGGTGAAGGCCGAGGCCGTGCGGTTCCGGGGGCGGGGGGCCGGTGCGGGACCGGTCGTGTATCGGGGGCATGGGGACATTGAAGCGGGTGGGGCGGCGCCGTTCACCCGAGTTCGGCTCACCCCGTGGCGGCGCCCCGCGCGACCCGGAACACCGGGACGCCCTCCCGGAACACCACCTCGAGTTCCGCCCCGGCCGACAGTTCCCCCGCCCCCACGACCTCCGTCATCATCCGCGGCCCCTCGGCCAGGTCCACCACGGCGGCGACGTACGGTGTGCGCTCCGCGAAGGGCGGCAGGTCGTTGCGGTGGACGACGGACCAGGTGTAGAGGGTGGCGCGGCCGCTCGCGGCTTCCCAGCTGACGTCCTCGCTCCAGCAGTGGGGGCAGAACTCGCGCGGGTAGTGGTGGGCCCGGCCGCAGGCCCGGCAGCGGCGGATCAGCAGCCGGCCCTCGGCGGCGGCGTCCCAGTACGTGCGGGTGAAGGCGTCGGGCTCGGGCAGGTCGAGGCGCCCGGCCATCAGATGAGCCCCAGCGCGCTGTCCAGCGACCAGGTCTGCCAGGACATGCCGAACAGCCCGACCACCGACATCAGCGCCATCATGGAGTTCTGCCCCTGCTCGGCCACGTCGTGGATCATGAGGGTGAAGTAGAGGGCGTTGAGGAGGAACCCGCCGGCCAGGGCGACCGGGGTCAGGAAGCCGGTGATCAGGCCAGCGCCGAGGGCGAGTTCCGCGTAGACGACGACGTACGCCATCAGGCGCGGGCGCGGTGCCACGGCCGCCTCGAAACCCGAGCGGACCGCCCTCCAGCGGTGCCCGGCCGCTATGCCCGCCGCCCACGCGATGCCGGTGCCGCGCTCGAACCACGCCTTGCGGTCCTTGTGCCGCCAGCTCTCCAGCCACCACAGCCCGAGCCCGATCCGCAGCACGGCCAGCCACTGCGGACCGGTGAGCCAGATCGTGTCCATAGAATCTGACGGTACGTCAGATCAGGTGATGCGCAAGACCCCGCGACGCCTCCGGACCGCCCCCCCACCCACGCGCTCCACAGCCGTAATCAATCCGAAACCAATTCCGGTCTTGACCGAGACCCATCAAGCCACCCTCTGACTACGCTCCCGCTCATGGCCGAGTCCACACCACCCCCACACTCCTGCGCACCCCCCACACCGGACCGCCCCGTCTACGTCATCGGTGGTGGCCCCGGCGGACTCTCCGTCGCCCACGCGCTGCGCGCCCGGGGCGTACGGGCGGTCGTGCTGGAGAAGTCCGACCGGGTCGGCGCTTCCTGGCGCGGCCACTACGACCGGCTGCACCTGCACACCACCCGCCGCCTCTCGGCCCTGCCCGGGCTGCCGATCCCACGCCGGTTCGGGCGGTGGGTGTCCCGGGACAACGTGGTGCGGTACCTGGAGAAGTACGCCGAGCACCACCGCCTGGAGATCGTCACCGGCGTCGAGGTGTCCCGCGTCGAGCGCGCGCCCGACGGCACCGGCTGGCTGCTGCACGCCACCGGCGGCCGGGAGCTGACCGGCGCCGCGGTCGTCGTCGCGACCGGGTACAACCACACGCCCCGCGTGCCCGACTGGCCCGGCCGCGACTCCTACACCGGCGAGTTCCTGCACGCCGGCCAGTACCGCAACGGCAAGCCCTACGCGGGCCGGGACGTCCTCGTCGTCGGGGTCGGCAACACCGGCGCCGAGATAGCCGTCGACCTCGTGGAGAGCGGCGCGTCGCGGGTCCGGCTGGCGGTGCGCACCGCTCCGCACATCGTGCGCCGCACCACCGCCGGCTGGGCCGCCCAGTACAGCGCCGTCCTCGTACGGCGGCTGCCGGTCGGCCTCGTCGACCGGCTCAGCCGGGTGCAGGCCAAGGTGGCCGTGCCCGACCTCTCGGCGTACGGCCTGCCACGCCCCGACACCGGGCTGTACACGCGGGTGAGACAGGGGGCGATCCCGGTCCAGGACGTCGGCCTGATCGACGCGGTGCGCAAGGGCAGGGTGGAGATCGTGGCCGCCGTGGACGGTTTCGAGGACGGCGGCAAGATCGCGCTGGCCGACGGTACCCGGATCTCCCCGGACGCCGTGATCGCCGCCACCGGATACGTCCGCGCCCTGGAGGGCCTCGTCGGTCACCTCGACGTCCTCGACGCCCGCGGCAACCCCGTCGTCCACGGCGCCCGCACCCCGGTGAACGCCCCGGGCCTGTACTTCACCGGCTTCACGAACCCGATCAGCGGCAACCTCCGTGAGATGGCGCTCGACGCGGTGAGGATCGCGAAGGCCATCGCCCGGGACGGGGCGGGGAGGGTGGCGCGGCTGCCGGGATAGGGCCTGTAGTGGAAATGCCCTGTATCCGCCCGCACTTCGGCCGGTCACGCCCATTCCTGACGTCCTGCCGGTTCGGATAATCTGACAGAGCGTCAGTTAGCGGCTGTCTCACAGGAGCGGGCGGAAACGATGCTTGGATCGACTCACGGCACCCTCACCACCGACTCCCGCCGGGCCCGGGCCATCGCCTGTGGCGAGCGGTCCGGGCCAGTCGTGCACGGCAGGCCGGCCCAGGTCGGCGACCTCGACGTCAGCGGGCGTCCGCTGCACGCCGAGGTACCCGATCTGGACCGCTTCTTCCGCCCCCGGTCGGTCGCCGTGATCGGCGCCTCGGACGCCGAGGGGCGCCCGAACACCGGCATCACACGGCAACTGGCCGACTGGGCCGACCGGGTCGGCGCCCGGCTGCATCCGGTGCATCCGAACCGGCCGTCGGTCTTCGGCATCCCCTGCTCCCCCTCGGTCGGTGACCTGCCCGAACAGGTCGACCTGGCCGTGGTGCTGGTCGGCGATCCGCTGCCCGTGATCGAGGAACTGGCCGAAGCCAAGGCGCGGTTCGCGGTCGTCTTCGCCTCCGGTTTCGCGGAGACCGGCGAGGCAGGCGCGGCCGCGCAGCGGCGGCTGACGGACGTCGTCGAGCGGTCGGGGTTACGGCTGCTCGGGCCCAACACCAACCTCAACGCCTTCGAGCGGTTCCGCGACGACCTCGAAGGCCCGGCGATCGCGCTCATCACCCAGTCCGGTCACCAGGGCCGCCCGGTCTTCGCACTCCAGGAGCTGGGCATACGGCTCTCCCACTGGGCGCCCACCGGCAACGAGGCCGACCTGGAGGCCGCCGACTTCCTCTCCTACTTCGCCGAGCGGCCCGAGGTCGGTGTCATCGCCTGTTATCTCGAAGGGCTGAAGGACGGCCGCTCCTTCCTGCTCGCCGCCGACCGCGCCGCCCGGCGCGGTGTGCCCGTCGTCGCGGTCAAGGTGGGCCGTACCGAGACCGGCGCCCGCACGGCCGCCACCCACACCGGCAAACTGACCGGCGCGGACGACGTGATCGACGCGGCGATGCGCCAGTACGGCGTGATACGGGTGGACGGTCTCGACGAACTCCAGGACACAGCCGCCCTGTTGGCCCGTGCCCGGCCGCCCCGCGCGGACGGGGTCGTGGTCTGCTCGATCTCGGGCGGTACGGGCGCCCACGTCGCCGACCTGGCGACGGGGGCGGGCCTGCGGCTGCCGGTGCTGTCCGAGGCCAAGCAGGCCGAGCTGCACCAGTGGATACCCGAGTACCTCAGCGTCGCCAACCCCGTGGACAACGGCGGGCACCCGGTCGGCGACCGGCGCGGCCGGAAGATCATCGACGCCATCCTCGCCGACCCCGAGGTGGGCGTGCTGATCTGCCCGATCACCGGGCCGTTCCCCCCGCTCAGCGACCGGCTCGTGAGGGATCTGGTGGACGCGGCCGAGGAGACGGACAAGCTGGTGTGCGTGGTGTGGGGTTCGCCGGTCGGCACCGAGCCGGCGTACCGCGAGGTCCTGCTCGGCTCCTCCCGCGTGGCCACCTTCCGTACGGTCGGCAACTGCCTCACCGCCGTCCGCGCCCACCTCGCCCACCACCGCTTCACGACCGGCTACCGCTCCCCCTTCGACGACGCCCCGCGCTCCCCGTCGCCGTCCTACCGCAAGGCACAGGCACTGATGCGGCCCGGCGAGCGGCTCAGCGAGCACGCGGCGAAGCAGCTGCTGCGGGCCTACGGCATCCGGGTGCCGCGCGAGCAGCTGGTGACCAGCGCGGCGGCGGCCGTGCGGGCCGCCGGCCTCGTGGGATACCCGGTGGTGATGAAGGCCTCGGGCGCCCGCATCGCGCACAAGACCGAACTGGGGCTGGTGAAGATCGGCCTGACCTCGGCGAGCCAGGTCCGCGACGCCTATCGCGAGCTGACCGACATCGCCCGCTACGAGGAGGTCTCCCTGGACGGCGTGCTGGTCTGCCAGATGGTCGAGCAGGGCGTCGAGACGGTCGTCGGCGTCACCCATGACGACCTGTTCGGCCCGACCGTGACCGTCGGTCTGGGCGGCGTCCTCGTGGAGGTCCTGCGCGACACCGCCGTGGGCGTACCGCCCTTCGGTGAGGAGCAGGCGCGGGACATGCTCGCCGGGCTGCGCGGCCGGGCCCTGCTCGACGGGGTCCGCGGCCGCCCACCGGCCGACCTGGACGCACTGGTCGAGGTCGTCCTGCGGGTGCAGCGCCTGGCGCTGGAACTCGGAGACCAGCTCGCCGAGTTGGACATCAACCCGCTGATGGTGCTGCCCCGGGGGCAGGGGGCGGTGGCGCTGGACGCGCTGGCGGTGTGCCGCTGATGACCGGGGCCGCTGTCCTGCGCACGACCGGTGACCACGTGCTGTCCCTCACCCTCAACCGGCCCGAGAGCCTCAACGCCCTCAGCCCCGGCCAGCGGGACGAGATCGTCCGGTTGCTGTCGGAGGCGTCCGCGACGCCGGAGGTACGAGCCGTCGTGATCACCGGGACGGGCCGGGGTTTCTGCGCCGGGGCCGATCTGCGCGGCACCGGCACGGCCGGCGAACGGGTCGCAGGGGACGTGGCGCGCACCCTGCGCACCGGCGCCCAGCGCCTGATCGCCGCCGTCCTCGACTGCGAGAAGCCGGTGATCGCGGCGGTGAACGGCACGGCGGCCGGCCTCGGCGCGCACCTCGCGTTCGCCTGCGACCTCGTCCTGGCCGCCGAATCGGCCCGCTTCATCGAGGTGTTCGTACGACGCGGTCTGGTGCCGGACGGCGGCGGCGCCTACCTGCTTCCCCGCCTGATCGGCCCGCAGCGGGCCAAGGAGCTGATGTTCTTCGGTGACGCGCTCACGGCGGCGGACGCCGAACGCCTGGGCCTGGTCAACAGGGTCGTCCCCGACGACGACCTGGACAGGACGGCCCGGGCGTGGGCCGATCGCCTCGCCTCCGGCCCGACCCGCGCCCTCGCCCTCACCAAGCAGCTCGTCAACGCCTCCCTCGACACTGACCGCGCCACCGCCTTCGCGGCCGAGGCCGCCGCGCAGGAGATCAACATGACGACGGTGGACGCGCGTGACGGCGTGCGGAGCTTCGTGGAGCGGCGGGACGCGGAGTTCAGGGGCCGCTGACCCTTCCTATCTGACGTTCCGTCAGTTTCAATGGCGGGTGTGATGGGACAAGCAGGCATGGCGGAGGCCGCCGTCCGCTACCTCAGGTCGGCCCGCACACCGGAGCCCGTCGAGGCGCTGCCACGACCCGAGTTGCGGTGCGTCGCCGCCGACGAACGCGCTCCCCTGGACCAGCGGGAATTCCGCCGCGTCGTCGGGCACTTCGCGACGGGCGTGACGGTCGTCACCGCACCCCCCGCCACCCCCGCCGACTCCCCCGCCGGCTTCGCCTGCCAGTCCTTCACGTCCCTCTCCCTCGACCCGCCCCTGGTCGCCTTCATGGTCGGCCGTACGTCGACGACCTGGCCGCGTATCGCCCGCGCGGGCGTGTTCTGCGTGAACGTTCTGGGAGCCCGCCAGGGCGAGTTGTGCCGCGCCTTCGCGGTCAGCGGCGCGGACAAGTTCGCGGGCGTGGCGTACGACGCGGCACCGGTGTCCGGCTCACCACGCCTGGCGGGCGCCGTCGCCTGGATCGACTGCGCCGTCCACGCCGTCCACTCCGGCGGCGACCACCTCATCGTGGTCGGCCGGGTGAACGCCCTCGGCGCGGCCGACGACGACCCGGACGGCCCGCTGCTCTTCCACCGAGGCCACTTCACCGGGCTGACGCACCCGTAGCGGAGCTGCGGACGCCCCCACCGCTCGCGGCCACCGGCCGGGACCGGACCCCGCCGGACCGGTCCCTTGACCTCAACATTGGTTGAGGTCGGACACTGCTCGTATGGAGATCACAGACAGCGGCACCATCCTCTTCCGCAACACCATGCGCGTCACCGACGGCCACCTCGACGGGTTCCGGCAGGCGATCACGCGGGCGGTCGGCTTCGCCCGAGCGCACGGGCCCCAGCTCATGGTGGAGGTCTTCATCGACGAGGAACGGATGCTGGCGCACAGCTTCCAGCTCTACCGCGACTCCGACGCCATCCGAACCCACTGGAAGCTGTCGGACCCGTACATCCGTGAGGTGATGAAGCACTGCACCGTTCAGCACTTCGAGGTGTTCGGTGAGCCGGACGACGACATCGTGGCGGCCCTCAAGACGCCCGACGGTGAGTCCTTCCCCTTCCTCGTCTCACCTCGACTCGCCGGATTCAACCGGCTGCTGACGACCTACCCGGGAGAATCGCCTGCCCCGCCATCGGCCGCCGCCGGATGACCAACGCCATCAGCGCTGCCACCGCGCACAGCGCTCCCGACGCGTACCAGACCACATCGTAGGAGCCGAACGTGTCGCGGGCGACGCCGCCGAGGAAGGCGACGAGGGCCGCGCCGACCTGGTGGGAGGCGAGTACCCAGCCGAAGACGATCGCGCTGTCCTCGCCGTACTGCTCGCGGCACAGGGCGAGGGTGGGCGGGACGGTGGCGACCCAGTCGAGACCGTAGAAGACGATGAAGAAGACCATCGGGGGGTGGACGCCGGGCGCCAGCAGGAAGGGCAGGAACAGCAGCGACACACCACGCAGCGCGTAGTACACCGCGAGCAGCCGGCGCGCGTCGAAGCGGTCGGTGAACCAGCCGGAGGCGATGGTTCCGACGACGTCGAAGACGCCGATGACCGCGAGGAGCGAGGCGGCCGCCGTGAGGGGCATGCCGTGGTCGTGGGCGGCGGGCACGAAGTGGGTCTGGATCAGGCCGTTGGTGGAGGCACCGCAGATCGCGAACGTGCCGGCGAGCAGCCAGAACGGGCCGGTGCGGGCGGCCGAGAACAGGACGGCCAGGGTCCTGCGGGCGGCTCCGGGGACGGGCGCGGGCTTGGGCACGAAGTCCTTCGCGCCGTACGGCTTCTGGCCGACGTCGGCCGGGTGGTCGTGCAGCAGCAGCCAGACGAACGGCACCACCGCGAGGGCCGCGAGGGCGACCGTCACGGCCGCCGGGCGCCAGTCGTGGCGTTCGACCATCCAGGACAGCAGCGGCAGGAAGATCAGCTGGCCGGAGGCCGACGCGGCGGTCAGGATGCCGCTGACCAGTCCGCGCCGCTCGGTGAACCAGCGGTTGGTGACGGTCGCCGCGAAGGCCAGCGCCATGGAGCCGGAGCCGAGGCCGACCAGCAGCCCCCAGCACAGCATCAGCTGCCAGGCCGCCGTCATCCACACCGTGAGCCCGGAGCCGAGGGCGATCACCGTGAGCGCGACCGCGACCACCCGGCGGATGCCGAAGCGGTCCATCAGGGCCGCCGCGAACGGGGCGTCAGACCGTACAGCGCGAGATTGACGGAGACCGCGGCGCCGATCGTGCCGCGTGACCAGTCGAACTCCTCGTGGAGGGGGTCGATGAGCAGCCCCGGCACGGAACGGAAGGCGGCGGCACCGATGATCGTCACGAAGGTGACGGCGGCGACGAACCACGCCCGGTGCACCCGCCCTCGGAACGGCTTCGGCGTCTGCTGTACGACGACGGCTTCGGTTGTCTGTGTCACGCCATAGAGCTTCCGTCCGTCGGCCTGCTTCATCGAGTGGCCTGAAGGACAGCATTGGTTAGGATCGGGCCATGGCAGCAGCCACCTCACCCTCGGCGGGCTCGCGCCCCCACCGCGTCGTCGTCCTCGCCCTCGACGGCCTGCTCCCCTTCGAACTGGGCATCCCGCACCGCATCTTCGGCCGCCCGACGGACGCCCGGGGACGGCACCTGTACGAGGTCGTGACCTGCTCGGTCCGGCCACCGGGACCGGTCGAGACGGACGCCGACTTCGCCATCCACGTCGCGCACGGCCCGGAGGCACTGGCCACCGCCGACACGGTGATCGTCCCGGCGTCGTACGAACTCGGGCCGGTCTACACGGAGGGCGTGCTGACCGGCGAACTGGCCGCCGCCCTCACCCGCCTCCGCCCCGGCACCCGGCTCGCCTCCATCTGCACCGGTGTCTACGTCCTCGCCGCCGCCGGCCTCCTCGACGGCCGCCCGGCCACCACCCACTGGGCCGACGCCGACCGCTTCCAGCGGCTCTTCCCGCAGGTCGAGGTCGACCCGGACGTGCTGTTCATCGACGACGGTGACGTGCTGACGTCCGCCGGTGTCGCGGCCGGCATCGACCTATGCCTGCACATCGTGCGCCGAGACCACGGCGCCGCCGTCGCCAACGAGGTGGCCCGCCGTACGGTCGTACCGCCGCACCGCGACGGCGGGCAGGCGCAGTACATCGCCCGGCCGGTGCCCGATCCGCAGCAGGCGTCCACCACCGCCGCACGGGCCTGGGCCCTGGGCCGCCTCCACGAGCCGATCCAGCTGCGCGACATGGCCGCCCAGGAGGCCATGTCGGTCCGCACCTTCACCCGCCGCTTCCGCGAGGAGACCGGCGTCAGCCCCGGCCAGTGGCTCGTCCAGCAGCGCGTGGAACGGGCCCGGCACCTGCTGGAGTCCACCGACCGCTCCGTCGACCAGGTGGCCCGCGACGCCGGCTTCGGCACGGCCCAGTCGATGCGCCAGCACCTCCAGGCGGCGCTCGGCGTCACACCGACCGCCTACCGGCGGACCTTCCGCACCGGACGGGACCGGGCCGCGGCCCGCAGGACATGAGCGCCCCTCAGAACGTGAGCACTCCGCGTGCCACCCGCCCCGCCTCCGCGTCCTGCGCCGCCTTCTCGAAGTCCTCGACCGGATAGGTCGTGGTGACCAGTTCGTCGAGCAGCAGGCGGCCCTGGCGGTACAGGTCGGCGTAGAGGGCGATGTCCCGCTGGGGGCGGGAGGAGCCGTAGCGGCAGCCCAGGACGGACTTGTCCAGGTACATCGACGAGACCCGGAACGACGCCTCGGCGGCGGCCGGGGGCACCCCGAGGAGGACCGCCTGGCCGTGCCGGTCCAGCGCGTCGATCGCCTGGCGGATCAGCTCCACCCGGCCGACGCATTCGAAGGCGTGGTCCGCGCCCGTGGGGAGGATGTCCCGCACACCCTCGGCCGAGGTGAGGAAGTGGGTCGCGCCGAACCGGCGTGCGGCCTCCTCCTTCGCCGGGTTGGCGTCGACGGCCACGATCCGCAGGGCGCCCGCGAGCCGGGCCCCCTGCAGCACGTTCAGCCCGATGCCACCCGTCCCGATCACCAGGACGCTGTCCCCCCGGTCCACCCGTGCCCGGTTCAGTACGGCGCCCACTCCGGTCAGCACGCCGCACCCGATGAGCGCGGCCGACGGCATGGGAATGCCGTCGGGGATCCGGACCGCCTGGACGGCCTTCACGACCGTGCGCTCCGCGAACACCGAAGTGGCGGCGAACTGGTGGACCGGCTGCCCGTCGAGACGGAACGGCCGGCCCGGGCGGCCGATCGCCCGCCGGCACATCGTCGGCCGCCCCCGGTCGCACTCCGCGCACGCGCCGCAGTTGGCGAGGGTGGACAGCGCGACAGGGTCACCGGGCGCCACATGGGTGACACCCCCACCCACCGCCTCCACGACGCCCGCCCCCTCATGGCCCAGCACCACGGGAACGGGGAAGGGTATGGTCCCGTCCACCACCGAGAGGTCGCTGTGGCACAGCCCGGCCGCCCGGATCGCGACCCGCACCTCCCCCGGCCCCGGCTCCCGCACCTGAAGATCCGTGACGACCCGGACCCGCTTCCCGTCGAAGACCACACCTCGCATCACACGGCTCCCTTGGGCTCCCTGGGCAGTCCGAGCACCCGCTCGGCGATGATCGTGCGCTGGATCTGGTCCGAGCCGCCGTAGATGGTGTCGGCCCGGGTGAAGAGGAACAGGTGCTGTGCCGCGTCGAGCCGGTACGGCGACGAGGCCGACCAGTCCGCCGGACCGGCGCTCGCCGCCGCACCGCGCACCAGCACCGCCAGCTCCCCGAGCCGCTGGTGCCAGCCGGCCCAGAGCAGCTTCGCGACACTCGGGGCGCCCGGGTCGCCCGAGCCCCCCAGCGTCCGCAGGGCGTGCCAGCGCATCGTGCGCAGTTCGGCCCACTGCCGCACCAGCCGTTCCCGTACGACGGGATCACGCGCCGCCCCCGTCTGCACGGCGGTACGCACCACGGTCTCGAGCTCCCGCGCGAACCCGATCTGCTGGGCCAGCGTGGAGACCCCTCGCTCGAAACCGAGCAGACTCATGGCGACGCGCCAGCCGTCGCCCACACCGCCGACGGCCTGTTCGGCGTGCGCGCCGTCGAAGAAGACCTCGTTGAAGTCGCTGGTCCCGGTCATCTGCCGGATGGGACGCACCTCGATCCGCCCGGGCTGGTCCATGGGGACGAGCAGGAAGGTCAGTCCGTGGTGCCGCACCGAGCCGGGTTCGGTCCTGGCCAGCACGAAGCACCAGTCCGCCTCGTGCGCGAGCGACGTCCAGATCTTCTGGCCGGTGACGCTGAAGGTACGGCCGTCCGGTCGGGGTACGGCCGCGGTGCGGACACCGGCCAGGTCGGAGCCCGCGCCGGGTTCGCTGTAACCCTGGCACCAGAGTTCCTCGCCGGCGGCGATCGGGGGGAGGAAGCGCGCCTTCTGCTCGTCGGTGCCATGGGCGATCAGCGTGGGCGCGAGCAGGTTCTCACCGATGTGGCCGGAGCGCGGCGGGGCGCCCGAGCGGGCGTACTCCTCGGCCCAGGCGACCTGTTGAGTGAGGGTGGCCGTGCGGTTGCCGTACCCGGCTTGGGGCCAGCCGAGGCCGATCCAGCCGGCTGCTCCCAGCCTGCGTTCCCAACTGCGGCGGTCCGTCGCCTCCTCGGCGTGCTCGGCGAGCCAGGCCCGGGCCTCGATACGGAAGTCCTCGTCTGCTTGCGTGAAACCGAACTCCACGGTTGGGCCGCCTTGATTCGAGTGACTGGACGATGGAGCTGAGGCCGGGGGGGTGCGCAACCCGGCGCTACGGGGTGCCGCCCGCGCCCACCCGTGCCGCCCCAAGCGGCACGACTGCCCGCGGCTGGACTGGGCGCGGGGAACTGCGCGAACAACCACACTCAACCCGCAGCCGCCCGTAAACAACTCCCCCCGAGCTACTGGGCGTTCGGCCGCCGTCCTTCCGCCGCCGCCTCCTCCATCTCCCGCAACCGCTCCAGCATCGGCATCGGATCCACCCCCACCGACCCGGGAAGGAACTCCGCGATCCTCTCCACGGTCCATCCGCCGGCGGCATACGCCGCACGCAGCTCCCTCGGCTGCGCCCACACCGCGATCTTCGCCCCGGCGACCGTGTACACCTGCCCGGTGATCCCCTGCTCCCGCGCCGCGTCGGACAACAGGTACACCACCAGCGCGGCGACATCCTCCGGTTCCCCGATCTCCGCGAGTTCCGTCGGCACACCCGCCGACATCCGGGTCCGCGCGACCGGCGCCACCGCGTTCGCGGTCACCCCGTACTTGTGCAGCCCCAGCGCGGCGCTCCGCACGAGCGAGATGATCCCGCCCTTGGCCGCGCTGTAGTTGGCCTGCGACACCGACCCCTGGTGGTTGCCGCTGGTGAAACCGATCAGCGTGCCGGCCCGCTGCCGGCGCATCACCGCCGAGGCCGCCCGGAACACCGTGAACGTGCCCTTCAGATGCGTGGCGACGACCGGGTCCCACTCCTCCTCGGTCATGTTGAACAGCATCCGCTCGCGCAGGATCCCGGCCACGCAGACGACCCCGTCGAGCCGCCCGTACGACGACAGCGCCACATCGACGACCCGCTGCCCGCCCGCCATGGTGGAGATGTCGTCGGCGACCGCCACCGCGTGCCCGCCCGCCGCCTCGATCTCCTTGACGACCGCCTCGGCCACCTCACCGGCCGGCGAGGCCCCGTCGACGGCGACGCCGTAGTCGTTGACGACGACCCTCGCTCCCTCGGCCGCCGCCGCGAGCGCGACCGCCCGGCCGATGCCCCGTCCGGCGCCGGTGACGGCGACGACCTTGCCTGCCAAGAAGTTCCCCACGCCCGGCCCCTTCCCGTCCCACGGTTTCTGACGGACCGTTAGATTGTGCGGTTGCCCAGATTTTACGGCCCGTCAGATACGGGAAGACAAGCCCCGGGGAGGACTCATGTCGCTGCCGAACGCGTTTCACGACATCGCGGGGCGCGTGAACAACTGGGGCCGCTGGGGAGCCGACGACGAACTGGGCACGCTGAACCTGATCACCGACGAGGTCGTGCGGGAGGCGGCGGCGACGGTCCGCTCCGGGCGCCGGATCCCGCTCGCACTGCCGCTGCGGCGCGACGGCGTGCAGACGGGCGTGATCCCGGGACGGATCGACCCGCTGCACGTCATGGTGCAGATCAACCAGGAGCTCTTCGGCCCGGGCACGGTCGCCTGCAGCGACGACGCTGTGACCATGGGGCTGCAGGCCGCCACCCACTGGGACGCGCTACCGCACGTGTCGCACTCGGGCCGGATCTACAACGGCCGCCCCGCGGACACCATCACCCCGCACGGCGGCGCCGGGTTCAGCGGCATGGACAAGGTCCGGCAGGTCGTCTCGCGCGGGGTGCTGCTCGACGTGGCGCGCGTCCGGGGCACCGACCGGCTCGACGGCGGGTACGCCGTGACCCCCGAGGACCTGGACGCCGCCGAGGAGCTGGCCGGTACGCGGGTGCGGGCCGGCGACATCGCGCTCGTTCGGACCGGGCAGGTCCGGCTCTGCCTGAGCGGGGACCGGCACGCGTACGCCTATCCGTCACCGGGACTGTCGATCCGGACGCCCGAGTGGTTCCACGCGCGCGATGTCGGGGCCGTCGCCAACGACACCCTGACCTTCGAGGTGTTCCCGCCCGAGGTGGACGGACTGTGGCTGCCGGTGCACGCCCTGCATCTCGTGGAGATGGGGATGCCGCAGGGCCAGAACTGGAATCTCGAAGAGTTGTCCACAGTCTGTGGAGAAGCGGGCCGTTACGCCTTCCTGCTGACCGCGACACCCGAGCCGTTCACGGGTGCCACGGGCGCCCCGGTGGCACCCGTGGCAGTCCTCTAGGCGGACACCCGCTAGTGCCGGGCGTCGCGACGGGGCGAACGTCGCCTGCCGCGGCACTAGCCCTGGAGCCCGTCGTTTTTCGGTCACTGGGCGCAGCCGGGGACCGCCCCGGGCGGGGCGCACTGGTCGGGTGTGTTGCCGGTGACGGTGGCGCCGGTCAGGACGACCGTACCGCCGTCACGGAGGACACCGCCGCCCTGCTCGCCCGCGGTGTTCCCGGTGACGGTGCCGCCGGTCAGGGTGGAGACCCCGGCGAAGTTGTACAGGCCGCCGCCGCCGAGTGCGGCCGCGTTGTCCGCCACTGCGGTGTTCGTCAGCCGCACGGTGGCGCCGAAGTTGGCGATGCCGCCGCCGTTCGAGGCCGCCGAGTTCTCCACGATCCGGGCCGTGTTGACGGTCAGGGCCCCGGCTCCGGCGAAGACGCCCGCGCCTTCGAAGGTCTCGGTGTCGTTGTCGCCGACGGTCACGCCGCCGAGCGTCGTGGTTCCGTAAGTGACCAGTCCACCGCCGGTGTAGGTGGCGGTGTTCTCCGTCACGGAACCGCCGTTCACGGTCAGCCGGCCGGTGGTGTCGACGTGGACGCCGCCGCCGTCGGAGGCGGTGTTGTCCGAGACGACGCTGTTGTCCAGGCGCGCGGTCCCGCCGGCCGCGACGGCGATCCCGCCGCCCAGCCGCGAGGCCGTGCCACCGGTGACACGGGAGTTGCTCAGCGACAGGGTCCCCCGGGTGAGGATGCCGCCGCCGGACGCTTCCGGGGTGGCCGTGGCGCTGCCGTTCGCCAGGGTGACCCCGCTGAGCGTGAGGGATCCCCCGGCGGCGACCTCGACGATGCGGAACGGCGTGCCGGTGGCGCGGGTGATGCTGGAGGAGGTGCCGCTGATGACCAGGCTCGCGGTGATCACGGGAAGCCCGTTGGGGCCGTTCGGGCCGGGGGTCTGGGCGGGGCCGGAGAGCGGGTAGTCACAGCCCGGTGTGAGGGAGATGGACCCGGCACCACGGCTGTTGGCCTGGTTGATCTCCTGGATCAGCGCGGTCACGTTCCCGCACGGCACCGGCGCCGCCCGGCGTGAGCCGAGGCTTCCGGCCGCGGCTTGTGGCACCGTACCCGCCACCGACGTACCCAGCAGCGCGGCCAGCGCCAGGCAGCGCACGTTCTTCACGGTCAGCACGGGGTCTCCCTTCGTTGGTGCGCCGGACCGACTCACGGCAGTCCCACTTGACCGTGACCGTCGATCGGCCGCACTCAGGGCAAGCCGGATGAGTGAGATCCGTGCCGGGCAAGCCGCATATTCCACTGGGCCATTCGCGTGACAGGGCATGCAGCGCCTTGCCGGTCCCGTGGCGAAGGTGGATTACTGAAAGAGATCCAACCGGTGGGCTGCCCATCCTCACCGGGGGATGCGGCAGTCACACCACCTGCGGCTTCTCCGGAGAAGCCGGGAGTGAATGTTGGCAGACCGCGATGGGCACCCCTGGTGGGGACTTGGATCCAGTCGGCCGGTGTCGCCTACGGCACCGGCCGACGCCATGCCTGAGCCCTGCGCGCACCCACCGCCCATTACTCCGTCCGAGTGACGTGCATTGACGTCCCCTTGTCACTCGGTTGGCCCTGTGGGTCACTGAGAGTACGAACCGGCGGGCTGCCCATCCTCGAGCCGGGGGACGTCGAGGCAGCTCATGCCGGTTTTCTCCTTGCCCAGGGGACGTACCGGACCTGTCTCTTCGCCCGTCCAGGGCCCGGCAGCGATGACAGCGCCTGATCACCGGATGCCCCTTGCCGGTTCCTCGCACGTCTCCATCAACCAGTGAGGAGTGCCTCATGCCCATTTCTCCCAACCAGGGATCCACCGGCGGCGGGACGCTGGTGACGATCACGGGCACGAACCTGTCGAACACCACCGCGGTGAAGTTCGGCAGCAAGCCGGCCACCAACGTCACCAACGTCTCGCCGACCCAGGTCACCGCCGTCTCGCCCTCGGGCACCGGCACGGTCGGGGTGACCGTGACCACGCCCGGCGGGACCAGCAACCCGATTCCGTTCTTCTACGTCGGCGCCCCCTTCAAGTCGTCCCTGGGCACGTCGTCCGGGCCGCTGGCCGGGGGCAACACCATCAGCATCAGCGGCACGGGGCTGTCGACGGCCACCAGTGTCTCCTTCGGCGGGATCACCGCGACGCCGACCGTGAACTCCGACAGCTCGCTCAGTGTCGCGGTTCCCGCCGGCGCGGCGGCCGGGCCGGTCGCGGTCAGCGTCACCACCGCGGGCGGCACCAACAACGGTCTGACATACACCTACGTCGACGTCCCTACGGTCACGGCCCTCACCCCGACCTCGGGTCCGACCTCGGGCGGAACCGCGGTCACGATCACCGGCACCAACCTCGACAGCACCGACTCGGTCACCTTCGACGGTGCCGCGGCACCGTTCTCGGTCATCAACACCACGACCCTCTCGGCGGTGACCCCGCCCGGCACGGCGGGCACGGCCGACGTGGTGGTGACCAACCCCGCGGGATCGGACACCGCCACCGGCGCCTTCACCTACGTCGCCGGGCCCGGCATCTGATCCACCTGGCGGCCTCCGCGCGGCGGAGGCGATGACGCCCGTCCGGGCGGCGGCCCCCCTCCGCCCGGACGGGTCCCGTTCGTTTGCAGGCGTGTCCCATGCGAAGGAGTACAGCTTTGGCCGCTCCGGTGGTTTCCTCCGTCAGCCCCAACCAGGGGCCGGCCTCCGGCGGTACGACCGTCGTGGTGACCGGATCCGACTTCACCGGCGCCCTGGCCGTCCGGTTCGGCGCGAAGAGCGCGACCTCGTTCACCGTCAACAGCAGTACCCAGATCACCGCTGTCACGCCGTCCGGCACGGGTGCGGTCAACGTCAGCGTCACCACCAGTCAGGGCACCAGCAGTCAGCAGGTGACGTTCACCTATGTCACCGCTGCCGTTCCCACCCTCACCGGACTGTCCCCGAGCCAGGGCCCCACCTCCGGCGGCACCACCGTCACCCTCACCGGCACCAACCTCACCGGCGCGACAGCCGTCTCCTTCGGCGGCACACCGGCAGCCTCGTTCACCGTCAACTCCGCCACCCAGATCACCGCCACCACCCCACCGAACACCCCCGGCACCGCACCGGTCACCGTCACCACCCCCGGCGGCACCAGCAACGCCCTCACCTTCACCTACCTCGCCGCACCCACCCTCACCGGACTGTCCCCCAGCCAGGGCCCCACCTCCGGCGGCACCAGCGTCACCCTCACCGGCACCAACCTCACCGGCGCGACAGCCGTCTCCTTCGGCGGCACACCGGCAGCCTCGTTCACCGTCAACTCCGCCACCCAGATCACCGCCACCACCCCACCGAACACCCCCGGCGCCGCACCGGTCACCGTCACCACCCCCGGCGGCACCAGCAACCCCAACGTCCCGCAGGCGTACTTCTTCTATGTGGCCCGGCCCGCGCTTACCTCCGTTGTTCCCCCCTCCGGTGCCACCGCCGGCGGCACACCGGTGACGCTGAGCGGAACCAACCTGCTCAATGCGACTGCGGTGCGGTTCGACGGGGTGGCGGCGCTCTCGTTCACCGTCGATTCCGCCACCCAGATCACGGCGGTCACGCCGCCCCGTGCGGCCGGCACCGCGTCGGTGACCGTGACCACCCCCGGCGGCACCAGTGACCCCATCGGATATGTCTACCTCGCGTCCCCGACGCTGAGCACGCTCGTGCCCGATCGCGGACCGGCGAACGCCGTCACCGTCGTCACGCTGACCGGTACCGGCCTCGCCACCGCCACCGACGTCCAGTTCGGTACGGCCTCCGCCTCGTTCACCGTGGTCTCACCGACCCAGATCACCGCCGTGGCCCCCACCGGGCCGGCGGGACCGGTCTCGGTCCGGGTCACCACTCCCGCCGGCACGAGCAGCCCCGTCACCTACACCCGGATCGCGGCCCCCGTCATCTGACCGGCGGCGGCGTCCGCTCCGTCCCGGGCCGGATCCCTCCGGCCCGGGACGGTTCTCGCGCCCTTCACCAACCCCCCTGCGGAAGGACGTCCGACGACGCGGCACTGCGCACCCCGAGCCCGGCAGTCCGCGCCGCCACCCCGATCCGGCGTTCCGCCCAGAGTTCCCCGGCCCTGAGCCGACCGACACGGATCACGACCCACACTCGCCGAGGACTCCCGTCGCCGAAGCCCTCGTCGTCCCCTCACGGCGAATCGCTCCCACCAGCGTGATCAAACCATCACGACGCGTCAACACCCGTTCGAGGGTTCGCCACTTATGACCCTTTTGATCCAGGCGCGCACGGAAGCACGCCCCGGCGCACCGCATCGCGGCAGGACAGGGCCGCTCAGTCGCCGTGCACCCGTACACCTCAGTCACCACGCCTGACGCCGGTTGCCTTACACCGCCTCGTAGGTGATCCCCTCGCGAGCCGCCGCGGCCCCGCCGTACGGCACCACGCCACTCCCGCAGGCGGCGGCACCGCGTGATCCGGCGCCGCAGTCCAGCTCGCACCAGATGCGCTTGCCGGCACCCTCGGTGGTCCATCCCCAGCGGTCGGCGAGACCGTCGACGAGAGCCAGGCCGCGCCCGCCGGTCGCGTCGTCGTCCGCCCACCGGGGCACGGGGGCGCGGACGCTGCGGTCGGCGACCTCGAGGCGGACGATGGCCTCACCGGCCGCCGCACCCGGCAGCGAAAGCCGCAGCACGGCCGGGCACCCGGTGTGCACCACGGCATTGGTGACGAGCTCGGAGACGAGCAGGATCAGCGTCTCGGCGAGCGGCTCGTCGGCCTGTATGCCCGACCCGGCCAGGCGCGAGCGGGCCCACCGCCGGGCCCGCCCCACTTCTGCGGGGTCGGGCCGGATCTCCAGCTGCACTTGAAGCACCTGCACCGCTCACACCATCCGAACCGGCGGACACTTAGGCTCGCGCCTCACGAAGGCCACGATCGTAGCCATTTTCTGCATGGCCAGAACAACGGCCGGGGCAGAGATCACGGAACGTGAATCCCTTGTGGGACAGCATGGTTGACGTACAGTCACCCCAACAAGCGCTTCGGGCATATTCCAGCGCGAAGGAGTACCCGTGCGGCATACTGTGCGACGCTCGCCGTGGGCAGTCGAACAGGCGGCGCCACCGGGCCGCGCTGCACTCAGAGCCACTCGCATCTCACACAAGGTACCGGAGCGGGCGGCCGACTCCGGGCTGTGACGAGTCACACGGAGGACACGACCCGGTATCAACTCTCCGTAGTTCCGGCATGCCACGATCCGCGACATGATCGCGGGCTCGCCCTGCTACGCCGCAGCCAGCGGGCCCGTCAGGGCGCTCCCGGCCACAGGTCCGCCGCGAGCACCTCCTCACTCTCCGTGACTTCCCCGGCGCGTTGCGTTCGAACCCATGCGCGTTTCAGATGCAGATGGACCTCGGACTCCCAGGTGAAGCCCATACCGCCGTGCACCTGGAGACAGTCGCGGGCGCCGCGCACGGCGGCCTCGTCGGCGAGCAGCCGGGCCGCGGCGACGTCGACCGGGTCAGCGGTGACCGCGGCCCCGTACACCGCGGCACGGGCCGTCTCCGTCCGGACCAGCATCCCGGCGCACAGGTGAGCGACGGCCTGGAAGGCCCCGATGGGGCGGCCGAACTGCTCGCGGGCCCGGGCGTGTTGCGCCGCCAGTTCGCAGACCCGGCCGGCCGTGCCGAGCTGCTCGGCGGCGGTGAGGAGGGTGGCGACCGGGTCCGGGGCGGATGCCGCGCCGGGCACCCGGTGCAGGGGGGTCAGCGGGTCGAGGGAGCGCAGCGGTACGGCTCCGGTGGCGTCGCCGCGCACGACGTCGGCTTCGGCAAGCCACTCCACCAGCCCGCCGTGCACGGCCGTCACGACGGCCTCCCCGGTGGCGGCTCCCGGCACGACGCCGGCCGCGAGGTGGGTGGCGACCAGCGGCCCGGGCAGCAGCGCCCGCCCCGCCTCCTCGAACACCAAGACCGCCTCCGGCAGCCCGAGTCCGACCCCGCCGTCCGACTGAGGCAGCCGCAGCGCGAAGAACCCGGCATCCCCGAGTGCCCGCCACAGCGCCCGGTCCGGACCGGCGGGCCGGACGGTACGGCCCACCCCGCCACCGCCCACCCCGCCACCGCCCGGACCGCCATCGCCCGCGGCCGCCCGCAGCGCCTCGCCGTCGAAGTGCCGCGCCAGCACCTGCCGTACACCGGCCCGCAGGGCCCGCTGGTCGTCCGTCAGCCGGAACCGCACCGACCGTCACCGTCCCTTCGGCAGGCCGAGGATCCGCTCGGCGATGATGCCGTGCTGGATCTGCGACGTGCCGGCCGCGATCGTGTACGACAGCGAGGCCAGCCGGTCGAGCGCCCACGGCCGGTCCAGGTCGAGGCAGTCGGCGCCCAGGACCTCGGCCGCGGCGTCGTACAGCTCCTGGCGGGCGTGCGAGTACCGGAGCTTGAAGACCGAGCCCCCGGCACCGGGCACGCCGCCCGACGCCTCCGCCGCGCTCACGTTCCACTGCGTCAGCCGCCACAGCGCCCGGAACTCGGCGTTGAGCCTGCCCAGCCGGCGCCGCAGCGCCGGGTCGTCCCAGCGGCCGTTCCCGCGCGCCTCGACGGCCAGTTCGCCGAGGACGCGACGGCAGGCGACGACCTCGCCGGCGAAGGCCGTGCCGCGCTCGAAGGACAGTGTCACCATCGTGACGCGCCAGCCGTCGTTCTCGTCCCCGACCCGGTTACCCACCGGTACGCGCACCTCGTCGAGGAAGACCTCCGCGAACTCGGCCGTCCCGGTGAGCGTGCGCAGGGGCCGCACCGTGACGCCGGGCGCGTCCATGGGCAGGGCGAGCCAGGTGATGCCCCGGCGTTTTTGGGCGTCCGGGTCGGTGCGGACCAACAGCTCGCACCAGTCGGCGACTTCCGCGTGCGACGTCCAGATCTTGGAGCCGGTCACCACGTACTCGTCACCGTCGCGCCGCGCGCGGGTGCGCAGGGCGGCGAGGTCGGAGCCGGCCTCCGGTTCGCTGAAGCCCTGGCACCACACCTCCTCGCCGCGCAGGATGGGCGGCAGCCAGCGGGACCGCTGTGCGTCCGTGCCCTCGGCGGCGACGGTCGGCCCGGCGTGCAGCAGGCCCACGAAGTTGGCCCCCACGTAGGGCGCTCCGGCCTTCTCGGTCTCCTCCAGGAAGATCAGCCGGACACTCGGCGTGGCGTCCCAGTGGACTGCGGCGTATCCGGCGTCGTACAGCCTGCGTTGCCAGCCGAGGTCGTACGCCCGCCGCCCGGGCCAGTCGTGGGGGGACGGTGCGGGCGGGAGAGCGGGGAGCGTCTTCGCGAGCCACTCCCGCAGCCGGGCCCGGAACTGCTCCTCCTCGGGCGTGTACGACAGGTCCATCAGCGGTCGAGGTCCAGGTCGAGCATCCGGATGGCGTTGCCCCGCATGAGCTTGTGGACCGTCTCGTCGTCGAGGCCCCGGACGTGGTCGAGGGCGACCTGCTTGGTGTGCGGGAAGGTCGAGTCGACGTGCGGGTAGTCGGTCTCGAAGGTGGCGTTGTCGCGGCCGACGGCGTCGATCGACGCGACCCCGTGCTTGTCGCGGAAGAAGCAGCAGAAGATCTGCCGGTAGTAGTACGTGGAGGGCGGCTCGGGGATGGTGTCCCGCACGCCGCCCCAGGCGCGGTGTTCCTCCCACACGTCGTCGGCGCGTTCCAGGGCGTACGGCACCCAGCCCATCTGGCCCTCGGAGTAGGCGAGTTTGAGGCGCGGGAACCTCACCAGGACCCCGCTGAAGAGGAAGTCCATCATCGAGGCCATCGCGTTGTTGAAGCTGAGCGAGGCCTGGACCGCGGGCGGGGCGTCCGGGGAGGCGGCCGGCATCTGGGACGAGGACCCGATGTGCATGTTGACGACCGTCCCGGTCTCCTGGCAGACCGCGAAGAAGGGGTCCCAGTAGCCGGAGTGGATGGACGGCAGCCCGAGGTGGGTGGGGATCTCGGAGAAGGTGACGGCCTTCACCCCGCGCGCGGCGTTGCGCCGGATCTCGGCGACCGCCAGTTCGACGTCCCACAGCGGGATCAGGCACAGCGGGATGAGCCGCCCTCCGCTGTCCCCGCACCACTCCTCGACCATCCAGTCGTTGTAGGCGCGCACGCAGGCCAGGGCGACCTCCTTGTCGTGCGCCTCGGCGAAGGTCTGGCCGCAGAAGCGGGGGAAGCTGGGGAAGCAGAGGCTCGCCTCGACGTGGTTCAGGTCCATGTCCTTGAGGCGCTCTTTGGGGTCCCAGCAGCCGGGTCGCATCTCCTCGCGGGTGATGCCCTCGAGGGTCATCTCGTCCCGGTCGAAGCCGACGGCGGCGATGTTGCGCTTGTACGGGAACTTCAGGTCCTCGTAGATCCACCAGTCGGTGGGCGGGCCGTCCGGGTCCATGGTGATCCGGTACTTGCCGCCGATGTAGGCGAGTTCCCCGATTCCGGCGGTCAGCGGCCGGGGCCCGCGGTCGCGGTACCTGGCCGGCAGCCAGGTGTCGAAGAGGTGGGCCGGCTCGATCACGTGGTCGTCGACGCTGATGATGCGGGGCAGTTCGGTCGCCATGGGTCCCCTCCGCCGGACGGTACTTATCTGATGCCCTGTCAGTTAGCATCCCATCTGACGACCCGTCAGCCAAGGAGCAGGGGGCGACCGTGAACGAGACCCCGCACACCCTGA
This sequence comes from Streptomyces djakartensis, assembly GCF_014651075.1. Lineage (GTDB taxonomy): Bacteria > Actinomycetota > Actinomycetes > Streptomycetales > Streptomycetaceae > Streptomyces > Streptomyces djakartensis. The sequence continues at coordinate 30,496 of NZ_BMWE01000010.1, forward strand.
GTTCGTCCCGCACCCTGTGGGAGCTGGTCGTCCGCCGGGCCGCCCTCAGCCCCGACCGCCCGCTCCTCCTCCAGGACGGCCGCACGCTGACCTTCGACGGACTGCGGGCACGGGGCGAGCGGGTCGCGGCCGGTCTGTACGGCATGGGCGTACGCCCCGGGACGGTGGTCGCCTGGCAGCTGCCCACCCGTGTCGAGACGGTTCTCCTCTCCTTCGCGCTGGCCCGCCTCGGCGCCGTGCAAAGCCCGGTCATCCCCTTCTACCGGGACCGCGAGGTCGGCTTCGCGCTGCGGGAGTCCAAGGCGGAGTTCTTCGCGGTGCCCGGCACCTGGCGCGGCTTCGACCACGCGGAGATGGCCCGGCGGCTCGGCGCGAGGGGCGTGTTCGAGGCGTACGACGACCTGCCCGACGGCGATCCGTCGGTGCTGCCGCCCCCGCCCCGCGACGGCACCGCCGTCCGCTGGATCTACTGGACGTCCGGCACGACCTCCGACCCCAAGGGCGTGCTGCACACGGACCGTTCCCTGCTGGCGGGCGGCTCCTGCCTGGCGCACGCGCTGCGGCCCTCGGCGGACGACGTGGGGTCGATCGCCTTCCCGTACGCCCACATCGGCGGCCCCGACTACACGGTGATGCTGCTGCTGTACGGCTTCCCGGCGGTGCTGTTCGAGCAGTTCGCGCTACCGGACGCGCTGGAGGACTACCGCGCGCACGGCGTGACGATGGCGGGCGGGTCGACGGCGTTCTACTCGATGTTGCTGGCGGAGCAGCGGGGGCAGCCCGGGACTCCGATCGTCCCGTCCCTGCGGCTGCTGGCGGGCGGCGGGGCGCCCAAGCCGCCGGAGCTGTACCACGCGGTGGTGCGCGAGATGGGTGTGCGGCTCACCCACGGCTACGGCATGACCGAGGTGCCGATGATCACCATGGGGGCGCCGGACGACGACCCCGAGCTGCTGGCGACGACGGAGGGGCGGCCGCCGGAGGGGATGGAGATACGGATCGTCGACGGGGAGGTGCGGCTGCGCGGGGAGGCCGTGTGCCGCGGCTACCTGGATCCCGGCCAGACGGCGGAGGCCTTCGACGAGGAGGGGTTCCTGCGCACCGGCGACCTCGGGCACCTGACGGAGACCGGGCACCTGGTCCTCACCGGCCGGCTGAAGGACGTGATCATCCGCAAGGGGGAGAACATCTCGGCCCGGGAGATCGAGGACCTGCTGCACCGGCATCCGGCGGTCGGGGACGTGGCGGTGATCGGGCTGCCGGACGCCGGGCGCGGGGAGTTGGTGTGCGCGGTGGTGGAACAGCCGCCGGGAGCCGAGCCCTTGACGCTCCCGGCCGTCACCGCGTACCTGCGCGCCGAGGGGCTGTCCGTGCACAAGCTGCCGGAGCGGCTGGAAGTGGTGGACGCCCTTCCGCGGGGCGAGACCCTGCGGAAGGTGCTGAAGTACAAGCTGCGTGAGCGCTACTCGGGTACGTGACCCGCTGCGGGCCGGCCTCCCAGCGGCGCGGGGAACCGCGCGAACAACCACCGACAGCCCGCAGCCGCCCGCCCGAGAAGAACCCGAACCCCTACGGCGAAGGGGCGCCGGCATCCCGCGGAGGCGTGGCCCTACTCGGGCACGGTGAAGTAGCGGGCGAAGGCGGGGACGACCTCGCTCTCGCCGACCTTGCCGTCGCCGTCCGCGTCGAGCGTGGCGGCGGCCGCGCGGGCGACGTCCTCGGGGGCGCCGAGGCACTTCAGGACGCGGGCGGCCTCCTCGGCCGTCGCGGCGCCGTCGCCGTCGGTGTCGGCGACGTCCAGGGCCGCGTGCAGGAAGGGGCGGGCGATCTCGGCGAACCGGTCGGGGTTGTCACGCAGGCGCTTGACCGCGCCGCCCACGAACTCCTCGCGCGTGATGCGCTGGTCGCCGTCGCGGTCCGCGATCCCCGCCATGCCCTGCCAGAACGCCTCCGCGCCGCCGTACAGCGCCTGTCCCTTGTCGGACCGGGCCGTGACGGCGAACTCCGTGAGGAGCGCCTTGGCCGCCCCCATGAAGTCCTCACGGTCGATGTAGCCGTTGCCGTCCTGGTCGAAAATGGCGAACCGGGCGGCGATCTTGCGCTCGTACTCGCTGCTGACCATGTCTCTTTCAGGCCGCCTTACGTCGGGTGTGGTGCGTCTCGCTCGGAGCGTACGACGGAGGGGGCCGCTCGGGCGCGGGAAAACGTCACTTGTGCCAAGACCGGGGGAATTCCAGGACAACAGCGTGTCAGAACGGCGACACTCCGCCTACCGTGCGTCATCGGCGCGTCACGCGGACAGGGGTTCGCCCTCGTCACCCAGGGCGGCGTCCACATCGCCGTAGACGTCGAAGAGCCTGCGTACGCCCAGTGCGCCGAGGACGCGGTTCACATGCGACCCGTCGGCCGCGCCCCGGGCGGGCAGCACCAGCCGCAGCCGGCCCTGGCAGGAGCGGATCAGGCGACGGGCGGCGATGAGCACGCCGACGCCGCTGGAGTCGCAGAAGAACACCTCGGACAGGTCCAGGACAAGGCAGTGGTGCCCCTCGGCCACTACGTCGTGCACGCGCTGACGCAGCACCGGCGACGTCACCAGATCCAGCTCGCCCGACACTTGGAGCACGGCCCATTCGCCCTGCTCGCCGCCGGTCACTTTGAAGGTCACCACCACGCCCTTCGCTCGCCAAAACGGAAGCAATGCCTACGCTTCCTTGCAGCGCGGCTGCCCAGCGGGCCGTTCCCCGAAACGCTACGCAGAAAACGGCTGCCCCTCAGAAGCGGCTTGTTTTGGTCGACTTCGATCCGATTCGATCCTAACCAGACACGTCTGATCGGGGAGCGGGTGGGTAGGCGGCCCCCTACCACCTGCGGCCGACCAGGGGGCGCACATTGCCACAAAGGGGCGTGCGCTCTCGGACGTGCCGACTACATTTCGGGGAGACGTCGGCCACAGGCTGGACAGCGCACCGGCGCGGAACACGAGCAGGGGGTGAGGGAGCCGCATGGCGAAAAGGGACGTACCGCCTCGCTGGGACCGCAGGATGCAGCAGCGGCTGGCCCGCGGGGAGGCGGCCGCCCTCGGGGAGCTCTACGACCGGTTCGCCTCCCTCGTGCACGGCCTCGCCCACCGCGTGCTCGGCGACGAACGCGCCGCCGACAACATCACGCGCGAGGTCTTCGTCCACATCTGGGAGCATCCGGACTCCTACGACTCCCAGCAGGGCCCCCTGCGCACCTGGGTCGCCGCACTGACCCAGCGCCTGGCCGTCCAGCGCCTGCGCGCCACCGAGACCGCCACCCTCGCCCGCGAAGGCTCCGGCACCACGGAGGAACTGGAGCGCAGGGTGCGCCGGGCCTCGGTCGCCGCCCGGGCCGACTACATCGTCCAGTCCATGCCGGTCCCGCTCCGCTCGGCCCTGGAGCGGGCCTACTTCCAGCGCCGCGACTACCACCAGACCGCCGCCGACCTCGGCATCACCGAGGAGGAGGCCCGCCGTCGCCTCCGCCTCGGCCTGCAACTGCTGTCCACCGCCCACGACTCCGAGGCTCCGGGCGCACCGCCCGGATACGGGGGTGCGGCGTGAACGGGCCGGACCGGTTCGAGGCGTACGACGACCACGAGGGAGAGGACAGCCACGAGGAGCTCGGCGGCCATGAGAAGCGGGACAACATCCGTAACGAGAACGGCATTCGGGATGAAAGGCGCGAAAGCGGGCCAGGGGGACCCGGGCCCGGCGACGAGCAGGGAGCCGGAGACCGGCAGCCGCCGCAAATACCCATGCCCCGGGCCTCCGTCGAGGACGGCTCGCTGCCGCTGCCCGCACCCCCGCCGCCGGTACGGCCCGTGCTCGAACACCCCGTGCTGAAGTCCCTGCTCGGCGCCTGGGCGCTGGCCGCGTGCCCGGCCGAGGAGGCCGCGGCCGTCGAGTCGCACCTCGGCGAGTGCGGCGCGTGTGCCGACGAGGCACGGCGGCTGCGCGAGGCGGTCGGGCTGCTGCAGCGCCCGGAGAGTCTCGACCTGGACCCGGGACTGCGCACCCGCGTCCTGGAGTCCTGCCTGGAGCGGCGTCCGCCACGCGTCCCGGTGCCGGACTGGGCGGTCGCGTACGACGCGGAGACCGCGCGCCTGGACGCCCTGCTCCAGGACTTCGGTGACGCCGAGTGGCACGCGCCGGTACGGCTGCGCTGGTTCCGGGGCGACGAGCCGACCAGCCGGCGCACCACCGTCGCCGGGGTCATCGCCCACCTGCTCAGCGTCGACGGGCTGGTGGCGGTCGCGCTCGGCCTGGACGACCCCCTGGGCGACGTCGCGTCCCCGCACCCGACCCCGGCGGCCCGTACCGAGGCGTACTGGCGCGCCTCCCACTTCCCGCCCACCCGTGCGGTGCGGGTGCCCTGGCGGGAACAGAGCCACCGCCTCGTCCGCACCGTGTCCTTCACGGGCGGCGGCTTCGACGGGACGCGCGTGCGGTACGGCGACTTCGAGCTGCCCCTGCACGACGCGATGCTCGACCGGGCCTTCGAGTGCTGGGTGCACGCGGAGGACATCGCGGACGCCGTGGACTACCCCTTCGACCCGCCGTCCCCGCGCCATCTGCACCGGATGATCGACCTGGCGGCCCGCATGCTCCCGATCGCCCTGGCCCACCGTCGCAGCACGGGCCTCGCCGCCCCCGCCCGGCAACGCCTGGTGGCGGCCGGTGAACCGGGCCGCAGCCTCCGCCTGGAGATCGAGGGCTCGGGCGGCGGCGAGTGGCTGATCCCGCTGGACTCCCCCGCGGCCAAGGGCTCCGCCGAACACGAGGTGGCCCACGTCGCCCTGGACGGAGTCGAGTTCTGCCACCTGGCAGCGGGCCACGTACCTCCCCAGGAGGCGGCGGCCGGTCAGGTGGGAGACAAGGAAGCGATCAGAGACGTCCTGTTCGCCGCCGCTTCACTGAGCAGGATGTAGAAACGGACCGCAGGGGCACGCCCTCAGGGGCGCGGGGAACTGCGCGACAAGCCACAACCAACCGGCACCCGCCGACGAAACAGGACGAACCGAGCTGTCAGGCGAAAATCACAGTCCGCCGCCCATTCGGCAGAATCCGCCGCTCCGCATGCCACTTCACCGCCCGCGCCAGCGCCTGGCACTCCACGTCCCGCCCGATCGCGACCAGCCCCTCCGGCGTCACGTCGTGCCCCACCCGCTCGACCTCCTGCTCGATGATCGGCCCCTCGTCGAGATCAGCCGTCACGTAGTGAGCAGTGGCCCCGATCAGCTTCACACCCCGGGCGTGAGCCTGGTGATACGGCTTCGCCCCCTTGAAGCTCGGCAGGAACGAGTGGTGGATGTTGATGATCCGCCCGGAGAGCGCCTTGCACAGGTCGTCCGACAGCACCTGCATGTACCGCGCCAGGACGACGAGCTCGACACCCTCCTCCCGCACGATGTCCAGCAGCCGGGCCTCCGCCTCCGCCTTCGTGTCCTTGGTCACCGGAATGTGGTGGAAGGGGATGTTGTACGAGCTCACCAGCTCCGCGAAGTCCGTGTGATTGGAGACCACACCGGCGATCTCCACGGGGAGCGCCCCCGTCCGCGCCCGGAACAGCAGGTCGTTCAGGCAGTGCCCGAACTTGCTGACCATCAGCAGGATGCGCATCTTCTCGTCGGCCCGGTTGATCTGCCACTCCATCTGGAAGGAGTCACCGATCGCCGCGAAGCTGGCCCGCAGCTTCTCCAGGCTCACCGGCGCGTCCGCCGAGAAGTGGACGCGCATGAAGAACAGACCCGTGTCGTGGTCACCGAACTGCTGGCTGTCCTCGATGTTGCAGCCGGTCATGAACAGGTAGCTCGACACGGCGTGCACGATGCCCTTCCGGTCCGGGCAGGAAAGGGTGAGGACGTACTGGTCGGCCGGGACCGCGGCGCTGGTGGACTGCTCGTTCATGCAGGACAGGGTCCCACAAGGGACGAGAGCACCGGCAACCGTCCCGCTACGCGGACCTCGTCATGATCCGCAGCACCTCGAGGCTGCGCGGCGGCGCGTCCGGCTCCTCACCGTCGCTCGTGGCGAGCCGCAGATGCGCGTCCCGGGCCGCCCGGACCGCCTCCGGCCACCCCTGGTGCTCGAGATACGCGGCGACCGGCGCGTCCGGCCCGACCTGGTGCATGATCCGCAGCACCCGCAGCACGGCGGTGTCGACGAGGGCCGCCTCCTCCGGGTCGCGGAAGATCGTGCCGACGTACTTCTCGGCGGACCAGTGGTCCAGCCAGGTGTCCTCCACCAGGCGGTACACCGCGTCGGTCACGTCGCCGTAGCCGTCCACGCCGGCCAGCCAGACGTCCCGCTGGAACGCGGGATCGGAAAGCATGTGCAGCGCCGAGCGCACGTTGCTGCGCCAGCGCCACCACGGCATGTCATTGGCAGGCATGCCGCCCATGGTGGATGAGCGACGGCCACGACGGGAAGAGTTCTCCGAAGCTTGCACGGTCATCGATCGTACGTTCCCTTCCACATCGGGCACATCCACCCCCGCAATTCACCTGCGCGTCACCGATTGTTACCCCTGGATCACTCACGGGTTAGCCGTGTGGCGAAAGCGTGGGGACCCATGACCGGCAGGCGACGCAAGCGCAGCACATTCCTCCCCGGCCTCCTCACCCGTCACGCCAGAAAAGGCGTCCTCCCCGCGGGGGCCGCGGTCGCGTGCGCGTCGCTGCTCGCCGGCTGCGGCGTCGTCCCCGGCACCACGGGGGGTACCGGGGACGAGCCGATCACCGTCATGACCTGGGCCCCCCAGGACACCAAGGCGACCAACAAGCCCGGCATGCCCGCCTTCGCCCGCGCCTATGCCCGCTGGGTCAACGCCAAGGGCGGAATCAACGGACGCAAGCTCAACGTGCTGACCTGCAACGACCACAACGACAGCGTGGCCGCGGCGAAGTGCGCCCGGCGGGCCGCCAAGGAGAACGCGGTCGCGGTCGTGGGCTCCTACAGCCAGTACGCCGACTCCTTCTTCCCATCCCTGGAGGGCGCGGGCATCCCCTACATCGGTGGCTACGGCATCACCAACGCCGAGTTCACCAGCCCCCTGTCCTACCCCGTGAACGGCGGCCAGCCCGCGCTGCTGGCCGGGCTCGGCCGCGCCCTCGCCGACTGCGGGCCGGTCGCGCTGATCCGGCCCGACACCATCGCCGGCGACCAGCTGCCCCCGCTGCTCGACTCCGGCCTGAAGGCGGGCGGGCACCCGGCCTCGAAGGACCAGCGGGCCGCGGAGGACGCCACCGAGTACGACGGCCAGGCCGCGCGGGCGCTGCGTACGACGACCGCAGAGCGGGGCGAGGAAGGGTGTGTGGTGCCCGCGCTCGGGGACCGCAACGGCAACTTCATGGACTCCTTCCGGCGGGCCCGCGAGGACTATCCCGACGTACGGACGGCGGCCGTGCTCGGCAGTGTCGACCAGACGGTGATCGACGCGACCGGCGGGGCGTCGGGGCCGTACGAGGGCTCGTACATCACCGGTTGGTATCCCGTGGCGAGCGATGCCCGCTGGGACAGGATGAAGCGGGTGATCGAGCAGGAGGCCTTCGGCGACAACCGCATCGACGCCGCGGACGCCGGGGTGCAGACCACGTGGATCGCCTACACCGTGTTCCACCAGGTCGTCGAGTCGCTCGGCACCGGGGATGTGACCGCCGACACGGTGACCGAGGCCCTCGACGACGGCCTGGAGGTCACCACGGGCGGGCTCACGCCGACGCTGCGGTGGCGGTTCCAGGACGAGCTCGCCTCCGTCGGCTTCCCGCGGCTGGTCAACGCGAACGTGACGCTCCAGGTGGTGCGGGACGGGCGGCTGGTGTCGGCGCGCAAGGGCTTCGTCGACACGACGCGAACGCTCCAGGACGCCGACGTGAACTACTAGGCGCCCGGCGGTTCACGCCGCATCACCTCACGTCACAACTGCGTCGGCTGACGCTCGGTCAGCCCGTACCGCTTGGCGATCCCGTTCCACAGACCGGCCGCCTTGGCCTTCTCGGTGCTCGCGACACCGCTGGCCCGGTTCCCGGCCTGGGTCTGGCCGGTGACCCGGGCCTGGCCCTTCCTGCAGCCCTTCTTGCCGGCGGTCTGGTCGGCCCAGGCCGCGTAGTGGTTGTCGGCCGAGGCCGAGGCCTGCCACGCCTTGGTGAGGGCCGTGGTCAGCGCGGCGTGGTCGGGCAGTTTGTCGACGGTGATGCCGGAGAGCCGGGTGACCAGGTCGGTGCGCTGCCTGGCCGCGTCGCGCAGGTTCCTGGCGGCCTGGGCGAGGTTGTCGCAACCCTTGACGTCGGCCACCGCGTTGATCACTGTGCTCCTGCTGTCGCCGCTGTCGGCGAGCAGCTTGTCGAGCTCGACCGCCTGTGCCCGGGCCGGGTCGGCGGACGGCGAGGCGGAGTCGTCGGTGGCGGGCGCCGAGGCGGCCACCGTCTTCTTGTCGCCGCCGTCGTCCTCACCGCCTCCCCCACCGGCGAGCATCGCGCCGGCGCCGACACCGAGGACGGCGATGCCGATGCCGACGGCCGCGATGACGGGCACGCGGGAGCCACCGCGGCCACCGCGGCCGGATCGTCCGCCGCGGGGCTCGTCGTGGGGGTCGTAGGAGGGCTGGGGAGCACCGTACGAGGGCGGGGGCTGCTCGATGCGGGGCATCTGCTGGGTGGCGCCCGCCGGGCTGTCCGTACCCCGCTCGCCGCGGAAGAGGTTCTCGAAACCGGCGGGCGGCTGCTGGTCCCCGCCGGTGACCGGCGGAATGTACTGCGTGGCCTCGGCGTCCGGGTTGGAGGCGGGCGGCATCGGCCCGGCCCCGGCGCGCGGCCCGGTCCCCAGGAACGTGGTCGCCTCGGGGTCCTGGGCGGCGGGCATCTCGGGCGGCAGGGCGCCCGGGCCCACCGGGGGTATGTACTGCGTCGCCCCCTCGTCGGCGGAGGCCCTGACGGGCGGCAGATACTGGGTCGCCCCCTCGTCGTAGGCAGCCGGCAGGGGAGCACCCGCGGCCGCCCCGTGCGCCCCCTGCGGGGCACCTGCGGGTGCCTGCCCGTGCGGCTGCGAACCGCCCCCCGCAGCAGGCCCGTACGCCCCCGGGCCCGGCGGCATGCCGTGCCCGGCGGGAGACCCGTACGAGCCGGCGTGCGGCGGCAGGGAGCCGTCCCCGGCAGGGGAGTTGTACGGGTCGGCGGCCGACGGCTGGGGGCCGCCCCCCGCGGCAGGTCCGTACGCACCGGAGCCGGCGGCGGGTCCGTACCCGCCCGGCGCGCCTGAGGCAGGAGTTCCGTAGGCGTCGGGTCCGCCGGCGGGACCGGCGCCCTCCGGAGGCAGCGGGACTCCTCCGGCGGGAGCGCCGTACGGGTTCGGGGGCTGCTCGGGGAGCGCTCCCGGGCCGGGCGCGCCCCAGGCCGGGGGCTCCGTCCACTGCTGGGCCGGCGGGGCCTGCCAGCTCTGGCCCGGCGGCGGGGGCGGGGTCTCCTGGTCGGGGCCCCACGGCTGGCCCCAGGTCTGGCCCTCCGCGGGGGCGCTGGGCTGGGGACCGCCGGCCGAGGGCCGGCCGGCGTGGGCGTCAGCGGGTCCGCCCGTCATGCCCGGCAGCAGGGGCTCGCCACCGTCGGAGGGCAGCACGATGCCTTCGCGCGCGGGGCGCGCCGAGGGCTCCTCGCCCCGTCCACTCTGCGTCACCGGGACTCCTACTTGTGGGGGACCTTGTGAATCGTCGGCTCACGCTACCGGGTCCCCAGAGCCCCGTGCCACGCAGCACCGGGCCCTGCCTCCTGCCCTGTGAGCGCGATAACACCGGCGGGTCACGGCGCGCCGCTCATCCCACCTCCCGCGCGCCGGTCGGCCGTTTCCCGCACGTTCACGCATCCGCCTCCCCTGTGTTCACGCCGCCGTCTGCAGGTCCAGCCGCGCCCCGAACTCCCGTACCACCGCCTCGTCCCGGTACGGCTCCAGCCGCTGCTGGAAGTCCTCCAGGTACTCGGCGCCCCGGTTCGAGCGCAGCCGTTCCAGCAGTTCCACGGCCTTCATGCCGGTGCTGCACGCCTCCTCGATCTCGCGTTGCTGCACCTGCGCCGTGGCCAGCAGCACATAGCCGATGGCCCGGCGGCGCGCCCGCGACTCGGGGTGTCCGGCCAGCGACTCCTGCGCGCACCGCGCCGCCGCGTCGGCCTGCCCCAGGTCCCGGTGGCAGTGGGCCAACTCGTCGGCGAGATAGGCCTGGTCGAAGTGCGCGATCCACACCGGGTCGTCCCCGGCGGCCGGGTCGGCCGCCTCCAGGGCGCTCACCGCGCGCCCGGCCGCTTCCTGGGCGGCGCGCGCATCACCCATCAGGGCGTGCCCGCGCGCCTCCGCCGCGAGGAACATGGACTCCGCGCGAGGTGTCACGCGCCCCCGCGCCCCCTCCTGCGCCGCCCGCGCCAACTGGGCGATCTCCCGCGGGTTTCCGAGCTGCGCCGCGAGATGGCTCATGGAGGCGGCCAGCACATAGCCGCCGTACCCCCGGTCCCCGGCCGCCTGGGCCAGCCGCAGCGCCTGGATGTAGTAGCGCTGGGCCAGACCGGGCTGGCCGGTGTCCACGGCCATGTACCCGGCGAGCTCCGTCAGCCGCGCCACCGCCGCGAACAGGTCCCGCCCCACCGCCTCCCGGTACGAGCCCGCCAGCAGCCCGGAGACGACGCTGTTGAGGTAGTGCACGACGACGGGGCGCACATGCCCGCTGCCGTACTGGTGGTCGAGATCCACCAGTGCCTGCGTCATGGCCCGCACCGCCTGCACGTCGGACTGCCCCACCCGCGGGCCCGCCGTGCGCGACACCTGGCCGTCGGGCGCGGAGATCAGCCAGTCGCGGCTGGGTTCGACCAGCGCGGACGCGGCGACGGAGGAGCCGGACAGGAAGTCCCGTCGCCCCACGTCACTGCGCCACAGCTCGCAGACCTGCTCGATGGCGCCCAGTACCGTCGGCGAGAACTGCAGACCGACGCCCGAGGCGAGGTTCTTGCCGTTGGCCATGCCGATCTCGTCGATCGTGACCGTACGGCCCAGCTTGCGGCCCAGCGCCTCGGCGATGATCGCCGGAGCCCGGCCCCGCGGCTGCTGCCCGCGCAGCCAGCGCGCCACCGACGTCTTGTCGTAGCGCAGGTCGAGACCGTGCTCGGCGCCGCACATGTTGACCCGGCGGGCGAGGCCGGCGTTGGAGCATCCGGCTTCCTGGATGAGCGCCTGCAGCCGTTCGTTCGGCTGACGGGCGACGAGAGGCCTTGCGGCCATGGCGTACCCCCTGAGGCTGCGGTGCCTGCCCACGCACCGAGTTGACGTGTCTTCCGCGGCCGAACCCCTCACGTCCCGGCGAAAAGATCCGGCCGTGAAGATCAATGCCCCGCCGAACAGTCGAAAATGCGAGACATGTGAGGATTGCCGGGGTGACGGCTGGCGCCGGCCCCACTCGTGGCTACCCACCTCGGGCCGTCGGCCCTCCTGCGCGCCCCCGGACATGCACCCATGCGCCCCGAGGTCGGCGCCGGTGCTCCTCCCCGCGCACGCGGGCGGGGCGTAACCCCTGGTGACGACCAGAGTTGTGCTCATCGTGGAAGAGACGATCGCCGGCACCGAAGCCGCTCAGATCCCGAAGCAGCGCGGGGAATCGCTGCTGGAGACCGCCGTTCGCTACGCCGAGGAACGCCATTGGGACGTGTTCCCCGGCACCTGGCTGGAAGCCGCCGACGGCAGCCAGCGCTGCTCCTGCGGTGACGCGGCGTGCCCGGCACCCGGCTCGCACCCGGCGCGCCCGGACTGGGCCACGCAGGCGACGGGCAGCGCGACCGTCGCGCGGCGGATGTGGCAGAAGCAGCCGACGGCGTCGATCCTGCTGCCGACGGGGCGGACGTTCGACGCGATCTCCGTGCCGGAGACGGCCGGGTTTCTCGCGCTCGCGCGGATGGAGCGGATGGAGCTGACGCTCGGGCCGGTGACGTTGACCCCGGATCGGCGGATGGAGTTCTTCGTGCTGCCGGGGGCTTCCGCGAAGGTGCCCGATCTGGTGCGCACGCTGGGGTGGTCGCCCGCGTCGTTGGATCTGACCGTGCTGGGGGAAGGGGCGTACGTGGCCGCGCCGCCCACCCGGTTCGGGTCCCGCGGGGCTGTGCAGTGGGCCTGCCGGCCCACGCCGGCGAATCGGTGGCTGCCGGACGCGGAGGAGTTGATCTCGCCGTTGGCCTACGCGTGCGGTAGGGATCGGTAGCGCCTGATCGTCTGCGTGGTCGCCGTTGCGGCGGCGGCTGCGGGTAGTTCGTGGTTTGTCGCGCAGTCCCCCGCGCCCCTCGGGTTCGGTCCCCCGCCGTAGGGTGCAGGGTGACGGAGGGAGGCGCGGTGGGATCCAGCGCTGTGCGGGTGCGGGGGCTGTGGAAGCGGTTCGGGCAGCAGGTCGCTGTCGCGGGAATCGATCTCGAGTTGCCGGCGGGCAGGTTCATCGGGCTCGTCGGGCCGAACGGGGCCGGGAAGACCACGACCTTGTCGATGGTGACCGGGCTGCTCAGGCCCGACCAGGGCAGCGTCGAGGTGGTCGGGCACGACGTGTGGCGGGACCCCGTCGAGGTGAAGGCGCGGATCGGGGTGCTGCCGGAGGGGCTGCGGCTGTTCGAGCGGCTGTCGGGGCGGGAACTGCTGGCGTACACCGGGCGGTTGCGCGGGCTGCCCGGTGCCGAGGTCGACAAGCGGGCCACTCAGCTCCTCGACGTTCTTGATCTGGCCGGGGCCCAGCACAAACTGGTCGTCGACTACTCGACCGGCATGCGCAAGAAGATCGGGCTCGCCGCCGCTCTCCTCCACAATCCCGAAGTGCTGTTCCTGGACGAGCCGTTCGAGGGCGTCGATCCCGTCTCCGCGCAGACCATCCGGGGCGTGCTGGAGCGGTACACCGCCTCGGGCGCCACGGTCGTGTTCTCTTCCCACGTCATGGAGCTCGTGGAGTCGCTGTGCGACTGGGTCGCCGTGATGGCCGCCGGGCGGATCCGCGCCGCCGGGCCCCTCACCGAGGTGCGGGGCGACGCGCCCTCGCTGCAGCGGGCGTTCCTCGAACTCGTCGGCGCGCAGGGGCGGGACGCCGGGTCCGACCTCGACTGGCTGGGCGGCGGGTCCCGGTGAGCGCCTCGCCCATCACCCCCGTCTTCGTACGGCTGAAGCTGTCGCTGCTGCGCAACGGGCTGCGCCGGTCGGGCGGACGCAAGGCCGCCTACATCGCCTCGGCCGTCTTCGCCCTGCTGTTCGCCGCACTGCAGTTGATCGGTCTGATCGCGCTGCGCGGGCACGCGCACGTCGAGTCGCTGGTCGTGCCCGCCGTGGCGGTGCTGGGGCTCGGGTGGGCGGTGATGCCGCTGTTCTTCCCCAGCGGTGACGAGACCCTCGACCCGACCCGGCTGGTGATGCTGCCGCTGCGCCCCCGGCCGCTGGTGCGGGCCCTGCTCACGGCCTCGCTGGTCGGCATCGGGCCGCTGTTCACGCTGTTGCTGCTGATCGGTTCCGTGGCCGCGGTGGCCCGGGGCGGTGCGGCGTTCGTGACCGGTGTCCTCGCGGTCGTCCTGGCGCTGCTGGTGTGCCTGGCCCTGGCGCGGGCCGTCGCCGCGGCCAACGTACGGCTGCTGGCCAGCCGCAAGGGCCGGGACCTCGCGGTGCTGAGCGGGCTCGTCATCGCGGTCGGCGCGCAGATCGTCAACTTCGGCGCGCAGCGGCTCGGAGCCGCGGGGCTCGGCGAGCTGGACCCGGTGGGGAACGTGCTGCAGTGGGTGCCGCCCGCCTCGGCGATCGCGGCCGTGCACGCGGTGGGCGAGGGGTCGTACGGGCGGGCCGTCGTCCAACTGACGCTGACCGCGGGCGCGCTGGTGGCGCTGCTCGCGGTGTGGTCACGGCATCTGACCAAGCTGATGACCTCGCCCGACGAGTCGACCCTGGCAGGCACCGAGACGGCCGTGCGCGAACGGTCGTCGGCCGGGCTCGGGCGGTTGCTGCCCCCGGGCCGCACGGGCACGGTCATGGAGCGCGGTCTGCGGTACGTGTGGCGCGACCCGAAGACCAAGGCGGCCTGGGTGACATCGCTGGCCATCGGGCTGCTCGTGCCGGTCTTCAACGCCTGGCAGGGCACCGGGTCGGTGTACTTCGCGTGCTTCGCCGCCGGGATGCTCGGCGTCCAGATGTACAACCAGTTCGGGCAGGACACCTCCGCGTTCTGGATCGTCGCGCTGACCATCTCGTCGCCCCGCGACGCCTACGTGGAGCTGCGCGCCCGCGCGCTGGCCCTGCTGCTGATCACCCTGCCGTACGCCACGCTCGTCACCGTGCTGACGACCGCCGTGCTCGGCGACTGGCGGCGGCTGCCCGAGGCGCTGGGGCTGTCCTTCGCGCTGCTCGGCGCGATGCTCGCGACCGGGGCCTGGACGTCCGCCCGCTTCCCCTACTCCATCCCGCAGGAGGGCTACAAGAACGTCGCCCCGGGGCAGGCCGGGCTCGCCTGGATCTCCGTCTTCGGCGGGACGATCGCGGCCGCGGTGCTGTGCGCGCCCGTCATCGCGCTCACCATCTGGCTGAACGTGAGCGCGCGGGGTGACGACTGGACGTGGCTGGTGTTCCCGGTGGGCACGGCGTACGGGGCGGTGCTCACCGCGGTGGGACTGCGGCTGGCCGCTCCGCCGACGGCACGTCGGCTGCCGGAGATCCTGGCGGCGGTCAGCAAGGGCTGACCCGGGCTTCCGGCCCGGACTCAGTCGGTGTCGAGGCCGTCCAGGAACGGCTGAATGGCCGCGTACCAGGCCTCCGGCTGGTCGTAGTGCACCAGGTGCCCGGCGTCGGCGACCTCCGCGTACTGGCCGCGGGGCAGGACGCGGACCATCTCCTGGGCCTCGGCGCGGCCCAGCTCCCCGTCGAGGCCGCGCACGACCAGGGCCGGGCAGCGGACCTGGGCCAGCTCCTCCCAGTGCGCGTCGTACACCCAGGTCTCGCGGGAGCGGAGCATCTGCTCCGGATCGAAGACAGGGCGCCAGCCGTCCGGGGACTCGGCCATCACCTCGGCGTAGAACTCGCCGCGGGCCGGATTGGGCCGCTCCACCCAGGGGTCGTCCTCGCCGAACCACTTGCGGACGTCGGCGAGGGTGGCGAACGGCAGCGGCCAGGAGTCGAACCACTGGGCCCACTCGCGCTGTGACGCGGCGCCGAGCGCGGAGGCCCGCATGTCGCAGATGATCAGGCCGCGGACCAGGTCGGGACGCCGGGCGGCGAGCTGCCAGGCGGTCAGCGCGCCCATCGCGTGGCCGATCAGGACGACCGGCGCGAGGCCGAGCTGTTCGAGAGCGGCCTCGGCGTCGTCGACGTAGGCGCCGCGGGTGAAGGACGCGTGCGGGGGTTTGTCACTGCGGCCGTGGCCGCGCTGGTCGAGAGCGACCGCCCGGTACCGGCCGGAGAGCCGGCGCGCGGTGGACGCCCAGTGCGAGGCGCGGCCCATGAGGCCGTGCAGTAACAGCACGCCCGGGGAGCCCTCCGGCGCGGGATGCCCGATCTGTGTGCCCTGGTCGTCCCGCGGGCCGCGCGCGTCCAGCGTGCCCTGTGCCGGATCGGGCTTGGGCGGGTCGCCGAACTCCCAGGCCGCGAGGCGTACGCCGCCCGTCCCGGTCACGTCGATGCGTCGCGCCATGTCCTGGCACCCCCCAAGCTTCGCGCGGACCGCGGCCGTCTCGGGCCGGTCGGTCCTGTGAACCGTGTTCTGCCTGCCGTGCCTTTTGCCGTGCTGCCGGTGGTGTGCTGTCAGTGGTGTGCTGTCGGTGATCTCATCGGCTGTGACCGCGGGGTATCTGGGCCCTGCGTCCGCATGCAGACTATCGAATGCCCATTCGAGAATGCGCTTCTCGCGGGCAACACCCCTCGTTCGAGTGACCCTCCCCGGGGATTGATCGCCGCTGCCGGGGGGAGATCTTCAGCGGGAGGCGGACCGCTCGGGGAAACCGGTCCGAGGGGAATGACCCTGAGAGCTCGGGGCTCCGGGTCAGCACAGGGGAGGACAGGCCCCGGCGCCACACGGCGCCGGGGCCTTCCACATCCCGACGGCACATCCTCCCGCCCCCTCCCCGGCCGGGCGACATCGCTGTCGAGCCACGGCCAAGAGCCCCTCAGGTCATATGCCTCACGCGACAGCGTCGCACGGGAACCGCACGAGCGCTGCCCTTCGACGAACCGAAGACCGGATCCGACGCAATCACGCCAACGCCCCGCCGACCCCGTCAAGGAGTCCTCCGCGGGACACAGGCCGGCGCCTGCCCCGCACCGACGGACAGCCGGCTCAGGGCTTGGCGACGAACACGTGGGAAGCGATGTCCGACTCCAGCTCGGCCGCCTCACCGCCGCTGCCGACCAGCACACCACCCGCCGACTCGGTCACACTCACCACCGAGCCGGGCTGCACGCCCGCCCGGCGCAGCGTGTACATCAGCTGCGCGTCCGTCTGGATCGGCTCGCCGATCCGGCGCACCACGACCGTCTTGCCCTCGACACCCGGGTCCAGCGTGGCCAGCGACACCATGCCCTCGTCCAGGAACGGATCGGCGCCGTCCTTCTCGCCGAGCTCCTCCAGACCCGGAATCGGGTTGCCGTACGGCGACTCCGTCGGATGCCGCAACAACTCCAGCACGCGGCGCTCCACGGCCTCGCTCATCACATGCTCCCAGCGGCACGCCTCGGCGTGGACCTGCTCCCACTCCAGACCGATCACGTCGACCAGCAGACACTCGGCGAGCCGGTGCTTGCGCATCACCCTCGTGGCGAGACGACGGCCCTCGTCGGTGAGCTCCAGATGCCGGTCGCTGGCGACGGACACCAGACCGTCACGCTCCATCCGCGCCACCGTCTGGCTCACCGTCGGCCCGCTCTGATCCAGCCGCTCGGCGATACGGGCGCGCATGGGGACCACACCCTCTTCCTCAAGCTCGAGGATGGTGCGGAGATACATCTCCGTGGTGTCGATCAGTCCGGACATACGTGCCCCTCGAATGAGATCTGCCGGAGGCTGGACGGCTCACCGGCGCGTGCGCTGGCCCTGCCACCAATTCTGCCGGATACCACCGACAACCGTGCCGCCGGAGGCACCGCGAAGGTTACGAAGCCCCGGAAACGGGTACAGCCGCCCCCTCCAGGAACTTCCCGGCACCCGGGACGCGCTCCCACGGCCGTATTGACACCGCACTGGTCCAGACCGCACCGTGATCCGCGACACAAGCCCACCGAGGCCGCCCCGAAGGGAACCCCGAATGAGCGATCGCGCCCCGGCCGGCCAGTTCCTCGACGCCGCGATCGGCCTGCTGCAGCGGGTCCGCGACGAGGAGGCCGACAGCATCGCGGCAGCCGGGACGCTCCTCGCCGACACCGTCACCGACGGGGGCCGCCTCTTCGCCTTCGGTGCCGGACACTCCTCCCTCGCCGCCCAGGACCTCGTCTACCGCGCCGGCGGCCTCGCCCTCGTGAACCTGCTCGCCGTGCCGGGCGCCGTCGGCGTCGACGTCATGCCCGCACCGCTCGGCTCCGCCCTGGAACGCGTCGACGGCCTCGCGAGCGCCGTCCTGGACAGCTCCCCGCTCCGCACCGGCGACGCCCTGCTGATCATCTCCCTCTCCGGGCGCAACCCCCTCCCCGTGGAAATGGCCCAGCACGCCCGCGCCCTGGGCGTGAAGGTCATCGGCGTGACCTCGGTGGCGTACGCCTCGCAGACCGAGTCCCGGCACGCCTCGGGCACCTTCCTCAAGGACCACTGCGACCTCGTCCTCGACACGAAGATCGCGGTCGGCGACGCGGAACTCACCCACGACAAGGTGCCCGCGCCCTTCGCCCCCGCCTCCACGGTCGTCACCTCGGCACTCCTCCAGGCCGTCATGGCGACCACGGCCGCCGCCCTCGCCGACCGCGGCACCGAACCCCCGCTGCTGCGCTCCGGGAACGTCGACGGGGGCCACGACTGGAACGCGCGGGTGATGGAGCAGTACGCGGACCGCATCTTCTACCGCCACTGAGACGACCCGCCCCGGCCCGGGGCCACCCCGCCGCGTCACCGCGCGCCTGACAGCCCCGCGAGATCAAGCGCCGCCGCGATCCGGACCGCCACGTCCTCCGCGTACATCGCGTCGGACCGCTCGAAGGCACTGCGCCCCGCGCCCCGCAGGAACGTCACGACGCCCAGCGTCCGGCCCCGGCTGCGCAGCACCGCGCACAGCGCGTGCACCGCGTCCGGCGGCCACTGCCGGGCCAGGGCCCACTCCCGCGCCTCCTCGGCCGGCACCGCGCCCGCACTCGCCCGGAGCGCCCCGGCCCGCTCCACACACTGCAACGCCGGATGCCCCTCGGCATACCGCACGGGCAGGCCCGCCCGGCCCGCCAGCTTGCTCGGCCCCGGCGCACCGGACGGGGTCGCGGCCACCCGCACCAGCCGCACCGGCGGCCCCCCGGCCTCCGCGTCGGCCAGCGCGCCCCCGGCCACCCGGTCTATCAGCGCGTGGTCCGCGAAACCGGCCAGCGCGAAGTCCAGATGGACGGTCGCCGCCTCCGCCGGATCCTCGCACTCGGCGGCGGCCCGCGACGCCCGGTGCAACTGCTGCGCACGGAACCGCAGCAGCGACGCCTCCTGCTCGCCCTGCTTGGCCTCCGTCACGTCCTGGAACAGCCAGCCCACACCCAACGGCACCGGCTCCTCCGCGAGCGGCGACGCCAGCCGCAGGAACCCGCTCCGCCAGCAGCGCCGCCGCTCCCCCTCCGGCGTGCGCACCGTCACCCACACCTCGGCGGGCGCCGGCGGCGCACCCTCCGCCAGCACATGCTGCAGCGCGCTCTCCAGCTCCTCCACACCCTGCGACAGCAGCTCCCCGAGCGGCCGCCCCAGCACCGACGTACGCCCCGTACCCAGCGCCCGCGCCGCGTGCGTGTTCACCACGGCCGGCCGCAGATCGGCGTCCACCAGCACGACGCCCCAGCCGGCGTCCTCGAACAGCGCCTCGCTCAACGCGATCGACCGCTCCAGGTCGATCTGCGTGTGCACCTCGCTGAAGGCGCAGTACACCCCCGTGGGCTTGCCGTCCGGCCCCCGCACCACCGCCGACTGCGTCCGCACGAGCACCCGCCCGCCGTCCTTCGTCAGCAGCGCGAACTCGTGCACCTGACGCCCCGGGGCGTGCATCGCCGCCAGCAGCCGGCCCTCGACCTCCTCGGCGTCCGCGCTGCGCACCGCCCACCCGGCCAGCCCGCGCCGCCCCACGGCCTCCTCCGCGCTCCACCCCAGGATCCGCTCCGCCTCACGGTTCCAATGGGTCACCACCCCGTCGGCGTCGAAGGCGCACAGCGCCGCGTCCATCCCGTCGAGCAGAGCGGCGAGCAGATCCGGACCACCCGGACCCGAACCCTCCCGCTCGGGCTCGTCCGGCCCCAGCTCGTCGGTGGTCCCACTACGCCGGGAAGCACTCACCTGGACCCCCTGCAGGCTGCGTCCGCACGTACGGCACGTCGGTTCGCTACTTGCAATCATTCAACTGGAACGTGACCCAACGCACACCGGGTTCCCACAACATTGCAGGAATCGTTGTACGGGGAGCGCCACGTCAACGTCCCGGGGACGGTTCTCGCTACCCCTTCCCCCACCGCACGTAGGGCTCCATCTCGACCTCGGATCTTTCTGCGGGAGTAGCAGGAAGATCGCCTGAACTTTCGGCGGTTTGCTGCAATTCGCACGAATGAGCGTCTCTGAGGGATAACGCCCTTTCCGCGCAGCACCGATCACTAGTTTCGGTACCCACACGAGAGAGGAGGTCACTCGCTCCCGGGCCAGAAGGCCGTCGAGTGACCAGCCCCAGTCATCACGATCCGCTGGATCAGGGAGGCGCAACCCGATGACTACGTTCCCTGTGGGCGAGCAGACCCACCAGGCTGTGCTTCCTCAGCAGCCTGCTCTGGAATCCGTGGGAGCAGACAACGTTGGGAGCAGCGACGAAACGGCTCACGGACATCCCGCTGCCAAGCGGGACACCGGCAGGGGACATGGGCGAGGGGAGACTGACGGGCCCGGCGCCACGGCCCGTCGGCGTCACGCCACGAGCGCCGTTCCGGCGGCGCAGGAGGCAGCGACCGGGAACGGTGACGTTCCCACGTTGGACCGGGACGACCGGTCCTACACAGGCGGGATCGGTGCAGGCAGGGTCTTCGTGTTGTCCAGGGAGGGGCACCCTCTCATGCCCTGCCATCCCGCCCGTGCGCGCGAACTACTGCACAAGGGACGGGCAAGGGTCGTCCGGCAGGTGCCCTTCGTGATCCGTCTGAAGGACCGCACGCGCGACGAGTCGGAGGTCCAGGGGGTGCAGTTGCGCATCGACCCCGGCTCGAAAGGCACTGGCCTCGTCCTCACCGATGAAAAGAAGGAGTCCCACGACCAGGGTGGTGCCGTCATTACCGTTCGGCGTGGCTTGGTTGCGATCGAGCTGCAGCACCGCGGCGACCAGATCCGGGCCGGCCTACGCCAACGCGCCGGATATCGACGCCGCAGGCGCAGAGCAAACCTCCGCTACCGGTCGTCCCGGTCGGCCAACCGTGCTCGCCGGGCAGGCTGGCTGCCACCCTCCCTGCGCCATCGCGTCGAGACGACCTTCTCTCTGGCCGACCGGCTGTGTCGCTGGGCGCCCGTGACAGAGATCCACGTGGAACGCGCCGCCTTCGACACCCACTCGCTGAGCGCGGGCAGATTCCTGCACGGAACCGAGTACCAGCACGGTCCTCTGACGGGGACCACCGTGCGCGCACACCTGCGAGCAAGGTGGAACGCTGGGTGTGCGTACTGCGGCATGTCCGGCGTGCCCTTGAACGTCGAGCATCTCCGGCCTCGCAGTCGAGGCGGCTCAAACCGAATTTCCAACCTCGTCGTTGCCTGCGTTCCATGCAACAAGGCCAAGGGCAACATGCCGGTCGAGACCTTCCTGGCTCTTCGTCCCGACCGTCTTGCGACGATCCTGTCCCAGGCGAAGGTGCCGCTCGATGACGCCGCCGCCATGAACGCCACAAGCCAACAGCTCACACACGCGCTGGCGGGCCTGGGCAGACCCGTGGACGGCTGGAACAGCCGACTCACCAAGACGAACCGCCTCGCCACAGGCCTCGACAAGACCCACACCCTGGATGCCCTGTGCGTTGGACCTCTTGATCGCGCGGCTGGCGACCGGATCGTAAGTTTCAGCCGCCAGGTGCTGACGGCCAAGGCCAATGGGCGCGGCTCCTACGCCCGCACCACGCCGGACAAGCACGGGTTCCCCCGTCTGCTGCGGACTCGAGCCAAGCAGCACTACGGATACGTCACCGGAGATCTCGTACGCGCTGTCATACCCACCGGCAAGTGGGCTGGGACCTGGACCGGTCGGGTATCGGTGCGGGCCAGGGGGCAGCACAGCCTCACCACACCCACAGGGCGGATCAACGTCTCCCACCGGAATCTCCGGCTTCTCCAACGGGGTGACGGATACGGGTGGGGCGTCCGCCCCGAACCGTCACGGTCAACCTCTCGGAAAATGGGTTGATCGGTGGCCGGGGTGGTTCCTACTCTGTGGCTCACACCCGAAAGGAGGTGATCCGGCAGATGTATGAATCCCGGACGCGTGAGGTGGCTGCGGGCTAGCGGCCCGACACCACACACAGTGCGGTGCCGGACCAGCGCGTGAGCGAGCGCGCAGCCGGCCCAATCTCCAGCAGTCACCCGACCCGCGAGTCGCCGGTACGTCCGGCCGGCTCCTCTCCGGAGGAACCAGACTCGCGGGTCGTCTGCGTTCTCAGGGGGCGATGGTGGTGGATGACTGGCGCACCGATCGGATCGGCAGTGCCCTGCGAGGCCGGAATCCGGCCGTGATGCGAAGGCTCGACGCCGGGTTCGCGGTGATCGGCGATGTGCAGTTTCTGCCCGGCTACTCGGTGCTGCTGACCGACGATCCCTCAGTGGAGCGGCTGTCGGAACTGCCGCGGAGCAGGCGGCTGGCGTTCCTGGGGGACATGGAGCGGCTGGGGGAAGCCGTCGAGCGGGCCTGTCGGCGGGTGGACACGGGGTTTCGCCGGGTCAACCTGGAGATTCTCGGAAACGCCGACGGGTTCCTGCACGCGCATGTGTGGCCGCGGTACGAGTGGGAGCCCGAGGAGCTGGTGCGGCGGCCCGTGTGGCTCTACCCGCGGGAGATGTGGACCGAGGAGCGGTATGCGCTCGGGGCGCGGCACGGTCCGCTGCGGGAGACGCTCGGTGAGGAGCTGGACCGGCTTACGGGGTGAGACGTGCGGACGGCCTCACCCGGAGGCGGGTGAGGCCGTGGGTGGGGCAGGTCAGTGGGCGATGTCCCCGTACCCCTCGATCTCGCGCGGATTGCGGGGGCCGGGGCCGGTGTAGCGGGCCGAGGGGCGGACCAGGCGGCCCGTGCGCTTCTGTTCGAGGATGTGGGCGGACCAGCCGGCCGTGCGGGCGCAGGTGAACATGGACGTGAACATGTGGGCCGGGACCTCGGCGAAGTCCAGGACTATGGCCGCCCAGAACTCGACGTTGGTGGCGAGGACGCGGTCGGGGCGGCGCGCGTGGAGTTCGGCGAGGGCGGCCTTTTCGAGGGCCTCGGCGACCTCGAAGCGGGGGGCTCCCAGTTCGCGGGCGGTGCGGCGCAGGACCCGGGCCCTCGGGTCCTCGGCGCGGTATACGCGGTGGCCGAAGCCCATGAGGCGTTCGCCCTTGTCGAGCGCGTTCTTGACGTAGGCCTCGGCGTCTCCCGTGCGCTCGATCTCCTCGATCATGCCGAGGACCCGGGAGGGGGCGCCGCCGTGCAGCGGGCCGGACATGGCGCCCACGGCGCCGGAGAGGGCCGCAGCGACGTCCGCGCCGGTCGAGGCGATCACGCGGGCCGTGAAGGTGGACGCGTTCATGCCGTGCTCGGCGGCGCTCGTCCAGTACGCGTCCACCGCCGCGACGTGCTTGGGGTCGGGCTCGCCGCGCCAGCGGATCATGAAGCGTTCGACGACGGAGTGGGCCTTGTCGATCTCGCGCTGCGGGACCATGGGCAGGCCCTGGCCGCGGGCGGACTGGGCGACGTAGGACAGGGCCATGACGGCGGCTCGTGCCAGGTCCTCGCGGGCCTCTTCGGCGTCGATGTCGAGGAGGGGTTTCAGGCCCCAGACGGGGGCCAGCATGGCCAGGGCGGACTGGACGTCCACGCGGATGTCGCCGGAGTGCACGGGGATGGGGAAGGGCTCGGCGGGCGGGAGGCCGGGGTTGAAGGCGCCGTCGACGAGCAGCCCCCAGACGTTGCCGAAGGAGACGTGGCCGACGAGGTCCTCGATGTCGACGCCCCGGTACCGGAGGGCGCCGCCCTCCTTGTCCGGTTCGGCGATCTCCGTCTCGAACGCGACGACTCCCTCGAGCCCGGGTACGAAGTCGGACATCAGGCGGCTCCTCGTGATGTGAGTGACGGATGGTGTTGATGTGGGGTGGGACGACGGACCATGTGCCAGTCAGCTTGCGAAGCGGGCGGCCGTCCGGTGGATCCACGGTCGTGCGCGGCGACTCGCGGTCCGGGCCGGTCTCCCCCCTGTGATGCCCCGTGCGGCTGGCGGTCACCCAACCGGAACGGCACCGAAACGATATCCCTGAGTGCCACTGTTGGGGAGAGTTCGCGGCACTCAGTGCCACTCAGTGACGAAGGACACCGTCCGTACGGCAAGATGACCGGGTGACCGACCGCGACGCCGTCCCCTTCGATCTGGCCTCGATGCGCAAGCACTACCGGGCCGAGGGCCTCTCCGAGACCGAGCTGGCCGCCACCCCCGTCGAGCAGTTCGCGCGCTGGTTCAAACAGGCCGCGACGGACGGCGGGCTCTTCGAGCCGAACGCCATGGTCGTCTCGACGGCCGACGCCGAGGGGCGGCCCAGCTCCCGTACGGTGCTGCTGAAGCACTTCGACGAGCAGGGCTTCGTGTTCTACACGAACTACGGCTCCCGCAAGGCGCGCGACCTGGCGGACAACCCGTACGTCTCGCTGCTGTTCCCCTGGCATCCGATGGCCCGGCAGGTCATCGTGTCGGGAGTGGCGCGGCGTACCGGGCGGGAGGAGACGGCGGCGTACTTCCGGACCCGGCCACACGGTTCGCAGCTGGGCGCGTGGGCCAGTGCGCAGTCGTCGGTGGTCGCCACGCGCGCCGACATCGACGCGGCGTACGCCGAGCTGGCCGCGCGCTACCCGGAGGGCGAGCAGGTGCCGGTGCCGCCGCACTGGGGCGGTTTCCGGGTTGCCCCGCGGTCGGTGGAGTTCTGGCAGGGCCGCGAGAACCGGTTGCACGACCGGTTGCGGTACGTGGAGCGGCCGGACGGGAGCTGGCGGGTGGAGCGGCTCGGTCCCTGACGGCTGCCGGGGCTCCTACGGGCGTCGCAGTGCCTCTTCCAGCAGTCCCGCCCACTGCGCCACCACCCGTTCCCGGCGGGAGGTGTCGTCGGTGAGGAGGTTGGCGAGGCCGAGGCCGCGGGCCATGTCGAGGAGGCCCTGGACGGTTTCGCGGACGCCGGGGCGGGTCTCGTCGGCGCCGAGGAGGTCGACCGCTATGCGGTGGGTTTCGCGGCCCACGCGGGATTCGAGTTCGGTGACGCGGGGGCGGAGCTGGTCCTCGTCGGAGGCGGCCACCCAGAGGTGGAGGGCCGCGCGGAACAGCGGTCCGGTGTAGAGGTCGACCAGGGCGGCGACGACCGCGTGGCGGTCTCCGGCGGCGCCCTGCGGGAACAGGGCGCGCAGGGCCGTGGAGCGTTCCTCGGCGACGTACTCGACGGCCGCGGTGAAGAGGTCCTCGCGGGTCGGGAAGTGGTGCTGGGCGGCGCCGCGGGAGACACCGGCGCGTTCGGCGACGACGGAGACCGTGGAGCCGGCCCAGCCGTGTTCCGCGAGGCAGGCGACGGCGGCTTCCAGGAGCCGCTGCCGGGTGGCCCGGCTGCGGTCCTGCTTGGGGACTCGCTCCGCTCGGTCGGCCGTGTTCACACCGCCCATGTCATCGCACCGCCCATGCCGGATCCCGTCGTTCGAGGAAGGCCGTCATCCCCTCGCGGGCCTGCGGGGAGGAGAACAGCCGGGCCGAGAGCGCGGTGAGGTGTGCCGCGTCCCGGTCGAAGGCCTCCAGCACCCTAGCCGTGAGCAGCCGTTTCGTCTCGGCCAGGGCGTCGGGGGCCGCTCGGCGCAGGCCGTCCAGGACGGGGGCCAGGGTCGCGTCGACGTCGTCGCCGTGGGTGGTGATCAGGCCGGTCGTGGTGGCCGCGGCGGCGTCGAGGCGTTCGCCGGTGAGGTAGTAGCGGGCCAGGGCGCGCGGGTCCGTGCGCGGCAGGAGCGGCAGGGAGATGACGGCGGGGGCCACGCCGATGCGGACCTCGGTGAAGGCGAAGGTGGCCTCGGTGGAGGCGGCCGCGATGTCGCAGGCGGCCAGCAGGCCGAGGCCGCCGGCGCGGACGTGGCCGGTGACGCGGGCGACGACCGGTTTGGGCAGTTCGATGATCTGCCGGAGCAGGCCGGTGAGGGCCTCGGGGGGCGGGGGGTCGCGGAGGTCGGCGCCCGCGCTGAAGGTGTTGCCGGTGTGGGTGAGGACGACCGCGCGGACTCCGGTGTCCTCGCCGGCGTCGGTGAGCGCGTCGGCCAGTTCGCCGACCAGGGCCGCCGAGAGGGCGTTGCGGTTGTCCGGTGAGTCGAGGGTGAGGGTTTCGACGGCACGTGTGCGTGCCCTGCTCACCAAGGCGTGCATCGTGTGGTTCCTCCTCCGGCGCGTGGGCCGTCCCGGTGCTCAGTACGACTTGGGCAGGCCCAGGGTCTGGTGGGAGACGTAGTTGAGGATCATTTCCCGGCTCACCGGGGCGATACGGGCCACCCGCGCGGCCGTTGTCAGACGGGCGAGGCCGTACTCGCGGGTGAGGCCGTTGCCGCCGAGGGTGTGCACGGCCTGGTCGACCGCCTTCACGCAGGCTTCCCCGGCCGCGTACTTCGCCATGTTGGCGGCCTCCCCGGCGCCCGTGTCGTCGCCGGCGTCGTAGAGGCTCGCCGCCCTCTGCATCATCAGGCGGGCGAGTTCGAGGTCGATGTGCGCCTGGGCGAGGGGGTGGGCGATGGCCTGGTGGGCGCCGATGGGGGTGTTCCAGACGGTGCGGTCGCGGGCGTACTCGACCGCTTTCGCGAGGGCGTGGCGGCCCATGCCGATCGCGAAGGCGGCCGTCATGATGCGCTCGGGGTTGAGACCGGCGAAGAGCTGGAGGAGTCCCGCGTCCTCGTCGCCGACGAGGGCGTCGGCGGGCAGCCGCACGTCGTCGAGCGTCAGCTCGAACTGCTTCTCCGCGGCGTTCAGTTCCATGTCGATGGGGTGGCGGGTGAAGCCGGGGGCCTCGCGCGGGACGATGAACAGGCAGGGCTTGAGGCGGCCGGTGCGGGCGTCCTCGGTGCGGCCGACGATGAGGGTCGCGTCCGCGATGTCGACGCCGGAGATGAAGACCTTTCGGCCTTTGAGGATCCAGTCCCCGGTGTCCTGGTCGCGGCGGGCGGTGGTGGTGATGCGGTGGCTGTTGGAGCCGGCGTCCGGTTCGGTGATGCCGAAGGCCATGATGCGGGTGCCGTCGGCGAGGCCCGGGAGCCACTGTTGTTTCTGGGCGTCCGTGCCGAAGCGGGATATCACCGTGCCGCAGATGGCCGGTGAGACCACCAGCATGAGCAGGGGGCAGCCGGCCGCGCCGAGTTCTTCGAGGACGATGGAGAGTTCGGAGATGCCTCCGCCGCCGCCTCCGTGTTCCTCGGGGAGGTTGACGCCGAGGTAGCCGAGTTTGCCTGCGTCGGTCCAGAGTTGCTGGGTGTCGCCTGCGCGGCCGTGGCGTTTGCCGAACGCGGCGACGGCTTCTCGTAGGGCCTTGTGGTGTTCGGTGTCCATCGGTGTCCTTTCGGGTGCGGGCTGTACGTGGCTGGTCGCGCAGTTCCCCGCGCCCCTTCAGGTCTCCGTCACGACTGCCAGTAGCGCGCCTGGGTCGACCTGTTGTCCGGGTATGACGCAGAGCTCGCTCAGCGTTCCTGTGGCTGGGGCGGTGATCTTGTGCTGCATCTTCATCGCCTCCAGCCAGAGGAGGGGGTCGCCGGCCTTCACGGGGGTTCCGGCGGTCAGTCCGTCGGCGACTCGGACGACCGTGCCGGGCATGGGGGCCAGGAGGGAGCCGGGGGCATGCTGGGTGGCCGGGTCGGGGAAGCGGGGCAGGGCGGTCAGGGCGGTGGTGTTGACGTAGACCTGGTCGCCGTAGCGGGACACCTCGAACCGGCGCTGCGCTCCGTCCAGTTCGAGGACCACGAGGTGTGGGGCGGCGTGCACCACCCGCACCCCGTCCGCCTCCAGGCCCTGCCTCGTGTGGTGGTAGCGGGCCTCGTGCTCCTCGCCTCCCATCAGGTACCGCCTGGTCTGCGGCTGTGAGGGGAGGTTGCGCCAGCCGCCGAAGCGGGAGCGTCCGACGGCCTGGGCGAGGGCGGCGGCCAGGGGGGCGTGCGGGTCGGGGGACGGCTCGGTCAGCTCCGGCAGGTGGCGGTCGTAGAAGCCGGTGTCCATGCGGGCCGCGAGGAACTCCGGGTGGCGCAGGGAGCGGACCAGCAGGGCGCGGTTGGTGACGGGGCCGTGGATGGCGGCGCGTTCCAGGGCGGAGGCGAGCTTGCGGAGGGCCTCCGCCCGGGTGGGGGCGTGGGCCACGACCTTGGCGAGCATGGGGTCGTAGTGGACGCCGATCGTGTCGCCGTCGGTGTAGCCCGTGTCCAGCCGGACCGGCTCGGGGACGGAGAAGCGGTGCAGGCGGCCGGTCTGCGGGGACCAGTCTCGGGAGGGGTCCTCGGCGTACAGGCGGGCCTCGATCGCGTGGCCGCGCGCGTGTGGCGGGCCGGCTTCGAGGGCGTGGCCTTCGGCGACTCGGATCTGTTCCGCCACCAGGTCGAGCCCGAACACGGCTTCCGTGACGGGGTGTTCGACCTGGAGGCGGGTGTTCATCTCCAGGAAGTTGGCCTTGCCGTCGGCGACGAGGAACTCGACCGTGCCGGCGCCCACGTAGTCGACGGCTCGGGCGGCCCGTACGGCGAGGGCGTGCAGTTCCCGTTCGAGCCCGTCGGCGAGTGAGGGGGCCGGGGCCTCCTCGATCACCTTCTGGTGGCGGCGCTGGAGGGAGCAGTCGCGGGTGCCGAGGGTCCAGACGGTGCCGTGGGTGTCGGCGAGGATCTGGACCTCGACGTGGCGGCCGTTCTCCACGTACGGCTCGACGAAGACCTCGCCGTCGCCGAAGGCGGCGGCCGCTTCGGCGCGTGCGGCGGCCAGTTCGGCGTCCAGGTCGGCCAGGCGCCGTACGACGCGCATGCCGCGTCCGCCGCCGCCCGCGGCCGCCTTCACCAGGACCGGCAGGTCGGCCTCGGTGATCTCGGTGACCTCGGTGCGGGGCCGGATGCCCATGAGTCGCTTGGCCCGGGTCTTGGAGGCCATGGCCTCGATGGCGTCCGGGGGCGGGCCGATCCAGACCAGGCCCGCGTCCTGGACGGCGCGGGCGAAGCCGGCGTTCTCGGAGAGGAAGCCGTAGCCGGGGTGCACGGCGTCCGCGCCGGCCGCGAGGGCGGCCTTCACGATGAGGTCGCCGCGCAGGTAGGTGTCGGCGGGCGCGGCTCCCGGCAGTCGTACGCTCGCGTCGGCCACCCGCGTGTGGAGGGCGTTCTCGTCGGCGTCCGAGTGCACGGCGACCGTGCGGATGCCCCGTTCGCGGCAGGTGCGGAAGACGCGGCACGCGATCTCGCCCCGGTTGGCGACCAGCAGGGTGGAAATCATCTGGGTTCTCTGCCTCACATCCGGAAGACGCCGAAGCCGCCGCGAACGCCCTGGTAGGGGGCGGTGTGGATGGCGGACAGGCACAGGCCGAGGACGGTGCGGGTGTCGCGCGGGTCGATGACGCCGTCGTCGTACAGCCGCCCCGAGAGGAACATCGGCAGCGACTCGGCTTCGATCTGCTGCTCCACCATGGCGCGCAGGGCGGCGTCCGCGTCCTCGTCGTACGGCTGCCCCTTGGCGGCGGCCGACTGGCGGGCGACGATCGACAGCACACCGGCGAGCTGCTGCGGGCCCATGACGGCCGACTTGGCGCTGGGCCAGGCGAAGAGGAAGCGGGGGTCGTAGGCGCGTCCGCACATGCCGTAGTGGCCGGCGCCGTAGGAGGCGCCCATGAGGACGGACAGGTGGGGGACTTTCGAGTTGCTGACGGCGTTGATCATCATCGCGCCGTGTTTGATGATGCCGCCCTGCTCGTACTCCCGGCCGACCATGTAGCCGGTGGTGTTGTGCAGGAACAGCAGCGGGATGTCGCGCTGGTTGGCGAGCTGGATGAACTGGGCGGCCTTCTGGGACTCCTCGCTGAAGAGGACCCCCTGGGCGTTCGCCAGTACGCCCACGGGGTAGCCGTGCAGGGTCGCCCAGCCGGTGGTGAGGCTGGTTCCGTACAGCGGCTTGAACTCGTCGAAGTCGGAGGCGTCGACGACGCGGGCGATGACCTCGCGCGGGTCGAAGGGGCTCTTCAGGTCGCCGGGGACGATGCCGAGGAGTTCCTCGGCGGGGTACTCGGGGGGTTCGGCCGGGGCGGGATCGTCGTAGGCCTTGCGGTGGTTGAGGCGGGCGACCACGCGCCGGGCCTGGCGGAGCGCGTCGTGCTCGTCGGCGGCGAAGTGGTCGGCGAGGCCCGACACCCGCGCGTGCATCCCGGCGCCGCCCAGGGACTCGTCGTCGCTCTCCTCCCCCGTGGCCATCTTCACCAGCGGCGGACCGCCGAGGAACACCTTGGCGCGCTCCTTGACCATGATCACGTGGTCGGACATGCCGGGGATGTAGGCGCCTCCGGCGGTGGAGTTGCCGAAGACGACGGCGAGGGTGGGGATGCCGGCGGCGGACAGCCGGGTCAGGTCCCGGAAGACGGCGCCGCCGGGGATGAAGATCTCTTTCTGGGACGGCAGGTCGGCGCCGCCTGACTCCACCAGGCTGATGCAGGGCAGCCGGTTGGCGAGGGCGATGTCGTTGGCGCGCAGGGCCTTCTTCAGCGACCAGGGGTTGCTCGCTCCGCCGCGCACGGTCGGGTCGTTGGCGGTGATCAGGCACTCCACGCCCTCGACGACCCCGATGCCGGTGACGAGGGACGCGCCGACGGTGTGGTCACTGCCCCAGGCGGCCAGCGGGGACAGTTCCAGGAAGGGCGTGTCGGGGTCGAGCAGCAGCTCGACGCGCTCGCGGGCGAGGAGCTTGCCGCGCCCGCGGTGCCGTTCGACGTACTTCTCGCCGCCGCCGGCGAGGGCCTTGGCGTGCTCGGCGTCGAGTTCGGCGAGCCTGGCGAGCATGGCCTCGCGGTTGGCCCGGTACTCGGGGGTGTCCGGGTCGAGGGCGGAGGTCAGGACGGTCACAACAGGGCCTCCGGTATGTCCAGATGGCGGGAGCGGAGCCATTCGCCGAGGGCCTTGGCCTGCGGGTCGAAGCGGTGCCGCGCGGCGACGCCCTGGCCGAGGATCTCCTCGACGACGAAGTTGAGGGCGCGGAGGTTGGGCAGGAGATGTCGCGTGACCGGCAGTTCACGGCTCTCGGGTATCAACTGCCGGAACCTGTCGGCCGTCAGCTCGTGGGCGAGCCACCGCCAGGCGTCGTCCGTGCGCGCCCACACACCGACGTTGGCGTCGCCGCCCTTGTCGCCGCTGCGGGCGCCCACGACGAGGCCGAGGGGGGCCCGCCTGGCGGGCCCGGGGGGAAGCGGCTCCGGCAGGGGCGGCTCCGGTACGGCGTCGAGTACGCGGGTCTCCTGGGTCGGCGGCACGGGAACCCGCCGTCCGTCGTGGAGGACGGCCACATGGTCGACTTCACCATGGGGGATGTACACATCCTCGAAGACCCCGTAGGGCGAGCCCTTCCCGGGTGGCTCCAGCACATGGAAGCCGGGGTAACTGGCGAGCGCCAGCTCCACGGCCGCCCCGCTCAGCGCCCGTCCCACGGCCCCCTGGTCCGGGTCCCGGACGACGAGCCGCAGCAGCGCGCTCGCGGTCTCCTGGCTCGGGGCGTCGGGCCGGTCGGTGCGCACCAGTTCCCAGCGCGCGTCGGCGACCTTGCCGAGGGCGGGTTCCATCTGTTCCCGTACCAGGGCGGCCTTCGCCTCGATGTCGAGGCCGGTGAGCACGAAGGCGACCTCGTTGCGGAAGCCGCCGAGCCTGTTGAGCCCGACCTTGAGGGTGGGCGGCGGCGCCTCTCCCCGCACGCCCTCGATCCGCACCCGGTCGGGCCCGTCCTGGGCGAGCCGTACGGTGTCCAGCCGGGCGGTGACGTCCGGCCCCGCGTAATGGGCGCCGCCGGTCCCGTACAGCAACTGGGCGGTGACCGTGCCGACGTCGACGAAGCCGCCGGTGCCGGGATGCTTGGTGATGACGCAGCCGCCGTCCTCGTGGAGCTCGGCGAGCGGGAAGCCGGGCCGCCGGACGTCGCCGTCCCGGAAGAACGCGTAGTTGCCGCCGGTGGCCTGCGTCCCGCACTCCAGTACGTGCCCGGCGACGACGGCGCCCGCCAGCCGGTCGAGGTCCCCCGGCCCCCAGCCGAAGTGGGCGGCGGCGGGCCCGGTGACGAGTGCCGCGTCCGTCACCCGGCCGGTCACGACGACGTCGGCGCCCGCCCGCAGGCAGGCCGCGATGCCGAAGCCGCCGAGGTAGGCGTGGGCGGCGAGGCTGTGGGGGTACGCGGCGGTGAGGTCGTCGCCCTCGACATGGGCCACCCGCACGGGGACGCCCAGGCGGCCGGCCAGGGCCCGCACGGCGTCGGCGAGCCCGGCCGGATTGAGCCCGCCCGCGTTGCTGACGATCCGCACGCCCCGCTCATGGGCCAGTGCCAGGCACTCCTCCAGCTGCCGCAGGAAGGTGCGGGCGTATCCCGCGCCGGGGTCCTTCAGCCGGTCCCGGCCGAGGATCAGCATGGTCAGCTCGGCGAGGTAGTCGCCGGTGAGGACGTCGAGTTCACCGCCGGTGAGCATCTCGCGCATGGCGTCGAAACGGTCGCCGTAGAAGCCGGAGGCGTTGCCGATGCGAAGCGTCACCCGGCTTCTCCCTCCGGTGCACGGCCGCTGCCCGGCGGGCCGGCGAAGGCCTGGGCGATGTCCAGCCAGCGGTCGGCGTCGGGGCCGTCGGCGCGCAGGGCGAGGTCCGAGCGGTGGGCGCGCTGGGTGACGAGGAGGCAGAAGTCGAGGGCGGGCCCGGTGACGCGCTGCGGGGCGTCCTGCGGCCCGTACGTCCACAAGTCGCCTGAGGGCGCGACGAGTTCGACCCGGAAGGGATCGGCGGGCGGGGTCAGCCCGTGCACCCCGTAGGCGAAGTCCCGGGTCCGCACCCCGAGCCAGGCCACATGCCGCAGTCGGTCGGTGGGTGGGCGCACCACACCCAGGGCATCGGCCACGTCCTGTCCATGGGCCCAGGTCTCCATGAGGCGGGCCGTCGCCATGGAGGCGGCCGACATCGGCGGGCCGTACCAGGGGAAACGCGCCCTGGGCGGGGCGGCCCGCAGCGCCTGCTCCAGCGCCGCGCGCCCGGCACGCCACCGCGTGAGCAGCTCGGCGGGCGGGAGTCCGGCGTCCTCCTCGGCGCCCTCGTCGACGAAGGAGGACGGCGCCGCGAGGGCCTTCTCGGCCAGGGCGCGGAAGCCGTCGGCGTCCGTGACGGCGAGCAGCGCCGAGCGGTCGGTCCAGGCGAGGTGGGCGATCTGGTGGGCCACGGTCCAGCCGGGCGCGGGAGTCGCGAGCGCCCAGCGGCCCGCACTCGACCCGGCCACGAGGCGGTCGAGTTCCTCGCTCTCCTCGTGCAGGTCGTCGATCACGGACGTCGGATCGGGCACGGGCGCTCCCCTCGGGGCACGACGGTGTGCGGGGCGGTGCGGCGTGCTGAGGAGCATGGCAGGGGCACAAGAAACAATCAAGCGTGCTTGCATGAAAAATGGAGGGAGCAAGACCACGGGGCGGCTGCGGCCCGCCGCCCCGTGGGTATCGCCGCGGTCGTCGGCAGCCGGTCGTCAGTCGACGGGAGCGACTCGGATCAGGTTGCCGTCCGGATCCGTCACGACGAACGTGCGCCCGAAGGCCTCGTCGTGGGGCTCACTGACCACTCGCACGCCTTTCGCGACCCACTGCTCGAACCGACGGTCGATCACGTCCGGTCCGCCCGTCAGCACGAGACAGACCTCACTGGTCCGCCGCACCTCGGGAGTCAGGCCCTCGGCGTGCCCGCTCCACAGCGCGAGTTCCGCGCCGCCACCGAGGTCGAAGGTGATGTACCGGGGAGTCTCGAAACCGGGTTTGATCTCGAGAAGGTCCGCGTAGAAACGGGCGGCTTCGGGGGCGTCGTTGACGTAGACGATGAACACGATCGGGCTCGGCATGTCTCGCTCCTTCGGTCGGTCTTGCCTGCGACTGGAGCGTGCCGGTCATTCATGACGGATTCCGTCATGTTTTCTGGGATTCTCGATCCCGTGACTCCGGATCGTTTCTTCACCTTGCTGCTGGCGCTGCAGTCCAGGGAGACCACGACGACCGCCGACCTGGCGGCTCAGGTCGGCGTGTCGGTGCGTACCGTCGTGCGCGATCTGCGGTGGCTGCAGGAGGCGGGTTTCCCGTTGCTGGTCCGGCGCGGCCGCTGGGGCGGGGTGACTCTGCTGCCCGGTGGTCTGCTCGACACGTCACGGCTCACTCCGGAGGAACGGGACCACCTCGTCCTCTACGGCCTCGACGACGAGCAACGCGAGCAACTCGGAGCCGCCGCCGGCGCCCGGCGCGCGCGTCAGAAGGTGCGCCCCCGGGCGGGAGCGTCGAGCACCGGTGGGCTACCGCTGAGCGCGGTCGTCACCACCGACAACAGACCGTGGTTCTCCCCGGACTCCGAGGGCATGCCCCCGGCGGCGCTCGTCGGTGACCTGCGGCGCGGTGTGCGGTTGCGCATCTCCTACCGCCGGTCCGCGGAGACCGAGGCCACGTGGCGGGTCGTCGACCCGTACGGTCTGCTGGCCAAGGCCGGGAGGTGGTATCTCGTGGCGGACTGCGCGGGCCGTCCCCGGCTCCACGCGCTCGAGAGGCTTGTCGACTGGGAGCCGATGCGGGCGGCTCGCCGGCTGCGCCCGGACGCGACCCTGGACAGCGTCGCGGCAGAGCTGACGGCGGACTGGGAGAACCCCAGGACCTTCCCGATCCACGCCGAACTCGACTCGCGGCACCTCGGCCGGGCGAAGCGCATCCTCGGCCGTAAGCTGACCGTTCGGGACACCGCCGGAGAGGGGCGCGTGAGCATCACGGTCACCGGCCGGAACGTGGAGGACGTCCGTCAGCTCCTGCAGTTCGGTGACAGCCTCACCGTGACCGCCCCCGTGGAAGCGCGCGAGCGCATTCGGCAGCTGGCCGCGCAGATCCTCCAGAAGTACGCCTGCCGTTGAAGTGCCGCGCCGGCCGAACGGTGGAGCGGCTGCCGGAGCACGAGAGAGGGCGCCCCGCACAGGCGGGGCGCCCTCGCTCACGTGCGGGAGAAGGTCACAGCTTCTCGATCACGTAGTCGACGCACTTGGTCAGCGCCTCGACGTCCGCGGGGTCGATCGACGGGAACATCGCGACGCGCAGCTGGTTGCGGCCGAGCTTGCGGTAGGGCTCGGTGTCGACGATGCCGTTGGCGCGCAGGACCTTGGCGACGGCGGCGGCGTCCACCTCGTCCGTGAAGTCGATCGTGCCGATGACCTGCGAGCGCTTGGCCGGGTCGGTGACGAACGGGTTCGCGAACTTGACGTCCTCGGCCCAGCCGTACAGCGTCCGCGCGGAGGTCGCGGTGCGGCGGACCGCCCAGTCCAGGCCGCCCTGGCCGTTCATCCACTCCAGCTGCTCGTTGAGGATGAACAGGGTGGCGAGGGCCGGGGTGTTGTACGTCTGGTTCTTGCGGGAGTTGTCGATCGCGGTCGGCAGCGAGAAGAACTCCGGGACGTGCCGGCCGGAGGCGTGGACGCGCTCCGCCCGCTCGATGGCGGCCGGGGAGAAGACGCCGATCCACAGGCCGCCGTCGGAGGCGAAGGACTTCTGCGGGGCGAAGTAGTAGACGTCCGTCTCGGCGATGTCGACCGGGAGACCGCCGGCGCCGGAGGTGGCGTCGACCAGGACCAGGGCGCCCTCGTCGGCGCCGGCCACCCGCTGGATCGGCATGGCGACGCCGGTCGAGGTCTCGTTGTGGGTGAAGGCGTAGACGTCGACGCCCGCCGCGGCGACCGGCTCGGGGTGCGTGCCGGGGTCGGCGGAGATGACGTCCGGCTCGGCGAGCCACGGGGCGAGCTTCGCGGCCTTGGCGAACTTGGAGGAGAACTCGCCGAAGGTGAGGTGCTGCGACTTGTTCTCGATCAGGCCGTGCGTCGCGATGTCCCAGAACGCGGTGGAACCGCCGTTGCCGAGGACCACCTCATAGCCGTCGGGGAGCTGGAACAGCTCGCTGATGCCCTCGCGGACCTTGCCGACCAGGTTCTTGACGGGAGCCTGGCGGTGGGAGGTGCCCATGAGGGAGGTGCCGGTGGCGGCGAGGGCGTCCAGCGCCTCCGTCCGCACCTTGGAGGGACCCGCGCCGAAACGTCCGTCCGCGGGCTTGATGTCAGAGGGAATCTGGATCTCAGCCACGGAGTGGAGCGTAGCCGTTTCCGGAAACGCGGGCGAAACGTCGTCCGTCGGGTGAGACGGCGTTCGGGCAGCCCTCGCCCCTCACACGCCTGGCCAGACGGCCGAGGCGTCGTCGCGGTGCGGGGCGGGCAGCCGGACCGGGCGGACGGGGACGGGGCGGACGCGGCCCTCGGTGACGGCCGTCCAGGGGGCGGGGCGGCCGGAGTAGCACAGGGTGGTGAGGACGAAGACGCCGTCGGCGTAGACCTCGACGTACTCCCCGACGGTGAGGATGCGCAAGCCGGCGGCGGGTTCCGGCAGGAGGGTCTCGCCGAGCGGGGCGCCCTCGGGGCCGGTGACCTGGAGGTTCTTGCCGTCGCAGGTGACCGTGAGCGCGGGCCGGTCGCCGTCGGAGACATGGGTGCGCAGGGTGATCTCGGTGCGGCCGGAGAGGGTGACGTCACCGACCGCGTTCAGGTGGGCGTGGTAGGTCTCCTCGCCGAGCCACGGGTCCAGGCCCGGCCACCATTCCAGGCGGGGCGCCGCGTCCGGCGGTACGACGAGGGCCTTGGGCTGGGCGAGCATGCCGCGGCAGCGGTCGCCGGTGTCGGTGAGGCCGACGCGGCGCGGGGTGGTGTGCAGCACGACGCGGGAGCCGTCGGGGGCGGTGACGACGCGCGGGGCGTACGCGCCCGTCGGGCCGAGCGGGCCGCGGCGGGTCCACGGGCCGCGCAGCCGCGGGGCGGTCCACGCCTCGAAGCCCCGGGTGGCGCCGATGGAGCCGAGCAGCAGCCAGCCGCCGTCGTCGAGGCGTTCCAGGACCGGGCACTCCAGCTCGTCGACGTCGCCGGGGGAGATGAGCGGCGGGTGGACGGTCCAGTGCTCAAGGTCGTCGGAGGTGGCCCAGGCGACGCAGCCGCTGACCTCGACCGGCAGGGAGGCGTCGGCGGCGCAGACCACCATGACCCAGCCGTCGGACTCGTCGTCGCGTACGACGAAGGGGTCGCGCCAGCCCATGCGTTCGCCCGTGCGGTACCAGCGCGGATCGGCCTCGGCGACCGGGCCCGTGCCGTGGCGGCGCCAGCCGGTGCCGTCGGTGCGGTCGGAGTGGGCCAGGCCGACCGACTGCAGGGGCCAGCCGCCGGGGGTGAGGCCGGAGACGGCGGTGTAGAGCATCGCCATGCCGGTGCCGTGCGGGAAGGCGTGCATGGTCCACACCGCCTGCTGGTCGAAGCGGCCCGGCAGGCCGTTGCCGAAGGCCGTGCCCTGCGGCTCCCAGTGGACCAGGTCGGTGGAGGTGGCCCGGCCGTAGGAGGTCTCCATGCGCAGGTGGTCGAACTCGGCCGTCCACGGGCCCTGCAGGTGCAGCGCTGTGTAGGTGCCGTCCGCGTGGCGCAGGAGGTCGAAGTCGTTCACGCAGAGGCCGGGCGGCGCGTATCGCATGGACAGGTCCTGTCTGCCGACAGCGGCACTCAAGCGTGTGCGCTGTGATCTGGCTGGCGAGGGTTTCTCTGAGAGTCAGCCGAAGTAAAACCCGAACGCAAACGCTTGCGCAACCGCTTGGGCGGGTTTACGGTCTCGTCACTCCCCCACACGCCGATGTGTTCCGGACGAACCCGGGCACGCCGCGTGCACCCGACCAAGGAGCGTCCCGTGACGGTCAGCATCACCGATGTCGCAGCGGCCACCGGGGTCTCGGCGTCCACCGTGTCCCGGGCCCTGCGCGGGCGTCCCGGAGTGTCGGAGGAGATGCGGGCCCGGATCGTCGAGGTCGCCGCCGAGCTGGGCTACATCGCCTCGCGCTCGGCGTCCAGCCTGGCCAGCGGGCGCACCCACACCATCGGCGTCGTCGTCCCGTACGTGGGCCGCTGGTTCTTCGGCACCGTGCTGGACGCCGCCGAGAAGGT
Source organism: Streptomyces djakartensis (assembly GCF_014651075.1). GTDB lineage: Bacteria > Actinomycetota > Actinomycetes > Streptomycetales > Streptomycetaceae > Streptomyces > Streptomyces djakartensis. The sequence goes on from NZ_BMWE01000010.1 coordinate 68,121, forward strand.
CTTCAGCGCCGCCGGTTACGACGTCCTGCTGTACAACCTCGGCTCACCGGAGGCCCGCAAGCGCTTCTTCACCAAGCTGCCGATCCGCAAGCGGGTCGACGCCGTGCTGTCCCTGCTGATCCCGGACCCGGAGGAGGCCGCCGCCCTGCGGTCCCTCGACGTGCCGCTGGCGACCACGGTCGGCGGTGCCCGGCCCGGCTTCACGGTGGTCGGCATCGACGACCGGGGCGGGGCGGAGAGCGCCGTACGGCACCTGGTGAACCTCGGCCACCGGCGGATCGGCATGATCTCCGGGGCCAGTGAGCCGCTGCACTGGACCACGCCCCTCGATCGCCGGCAGGGCTATCTGGACGCGCTGGCCGACGCCGGGATCGAGCCCGACCCGGGCCTGGAGTCGGACGGCGGTTACACGGTCGAGGGCGGCGAGCGGGCCATGACCGAGCTGCTGGCGCTGCGCAACCCGCCGACCGCCGTGTTCGCCCAGTCCGACGAGATGGCGATGGGCGCGCTGCGCGCCCTGCGCCGGCACCGGCTGCGGGTTCCGGAGGACGTGTCCGTCGTCGGCTTCGACGATCACGGGCTGTCCGAGGTGGTCGGGCTGACCACCGTGGCCCAGCCGGTCGCGGCCCAGGGCCGGGAGGCGGCCCGGCTGCTGCTGGCGCGGCTGGACGATCCGGACGCCGGGCCGCCGCACCCCGTCGAGATGCCCATCCGTTTCGTCCTGCGCGAGACCACCGCTCCTCCGAACACCGGCCGGCAGCGGTAGCCCCACCCTCCCCCGTTCCCTCCCCGCCCGCCGCCGGGGGCGCCGTTCCGGCCCCCGGTCCCTGCCCACCGTCCGCGTACCCACCCGCACCCACGCACGGAGACATCACATGATCACCGGTCACGGAAAACACCGTCGTACAGGCCTGACGGCCCTCGCCCTGCTGCCCCTGGCCGCGCTGGCCGCCTGCGGCGGGGGTGGCGGCGGCAAGGACACCTCCGCCGAACAGGGCAGCGGCAAGGGCACCATCAGCGTCTGGGCTCACCAGGGCCAGGCGAGCGAGGCGACCGCGCTGCAGAACGCGGTGAAGTCCTTCAACTCCTCGCAGAAGGAGATCAAGGCCGAGCTGAAGCTCATACCCGAGAAGGACTACACCAAGACCATCACCGCCACCGACGCCTCGGAACTGCCGGACGTCCTGGAGTTCGACGGCCCGACGATGGCGAACTTCGTCTTCAACAGCAAGCTCGCCCCGGTCGACGGCCACGTCTCCGCCAAGACCCTCTCCAACGCCACCGACGCGATCAAGGCGCAGGGCGAGATCGACGGCAAGCACTACGGCCTGGGCATGTTCGACGCCGGGCTCGGTATGTACGCCAACAAGAAGCTGCTGGACGCGGCCGGCGTGAAGTACCCGACGAGCGTGGACGACGCCTGGACGGCCGAGGAGTTCGGCAAGGCGCTGAAGGCACTGAAGGGCAAGGACTCCGACGGCAAGGTCCTCGACATCTCGGAGCAGTACGGTCTGGCCTCCGAGTGGGGCACCTTCGGCTTCTCCCCGATCGTCTGGTCGGCCGGCGGCGGCCTGCTGAAGGACGGCAAGGCGGCCGGCACCCTGGACAGCCCGAAGGTCGTCTCCGCCATGAAGACCTTCCAGTCCTGGAAGCCGTACGTCGACGCCAACACCGACGGCAACGCCTTCGCCAAGGGCAAGGTGGCGCTGAGCTGGGTCGGCCACTGGAACTACCCGGCGTACAGCGAGGCGCTCGGTGACGACCTCGCCGTCCTGCCGCTGCCGGACTTCGGCAACGGACCCAAGGCCGGCCAGGGTTCCTGGGCCTGGGGCATCGGAGCCGCCAGCAAGAACGGCAAGGCCGCCGGCACGTTCCTGGACTACCTGCTGAACGACACCAACGTCGGCGCGATGACGAAGGCCAACGGCGCGGTGCCCGCCACCAAGTCCGCCCTCGCCAAGAGCGAGCTGTACAAGAAGGGCGGCCCGCTCCAGCTCTTCGCCGACCAGCTGGCCAAGCCGTGCGGCGACAGCGACATCAGCAGCTCCTGCGTCGCCGTCACCCGCCCGGTGACCGCCGGATACCCCACCATCACCGCCAAGTTCAGCACGGCCCTGAACTCGATCTACGGCGGCGCCGACCCCAAGGAAGCCCTGCAGAAGGCCGCCCGCGCCATCGACCGGGACTTCACCGACAACGCCGGCTACGAGATCCCGTAACCCGCAGCACGCATCGGCCCGGGCGGGCCGCCGGCGACGGGGCAGCGCGACGACGCTGCCCCGTGCCGGCCGGGCCCGCCCCGCCGGGAAGGACCCTCCCGTGAAAACCGTGGAACACGCGCACGCCGCGCCCCCTGGCCGGGCGCAGGCCGCCTCGTCCGCGCCCTCCGCGAAGCCCTCGCGTCCGTCGCGCGGCAACCGCGACTGGCTGCACGGGCTGCTGATGTCCGCCCCGGCCGTCGGCGGGCTGATCGCCTTCGTCGGCATCCCGTTCGGCTACGCCGTGGTGCTCTCCTTCTACAACGTCCGCCTCGGCTCACCGCTGGAGCCCACCTTCTTCGGCGTGGAGCACTACCGGCGGCTGTTCACCGACCCCGACCTGTCCGGCCCGTTCCTGCGGGCGCTGCTGAACAACCTGGCCTTCGCCGTGGTCGTCGTACCGCTCCAGACGGGGCTGGCGCTGGCGCTGGCGATCCTGCTCAACCGCAAGCTGAAGGCGATCGGCGTGTTCCGGTCCTTCTTCTTCATGCCGGTGGTCTTCCCGATGGCGCTGGTCGCCGTGATCTGGCGGCTGATCCTCGCCCGCAGCGAGCAGGGCATGCTCAACTCCGTGCTGGACGTGGTCACGTTCGGCAACTGGGGTGCCTTCGACTGGCTCGGTGACGGTCTCACCGCGATGGGCTCGATCATCGTGCTGTCGGTGTGGCAGGGCGTCGGCTTCCAGATGGTCATCCTGCTGGCCGGCCTCCAGCAGATCCCGGGCGAGCTCTACGAGGCCTCCCAGCTGGACCGGGCCTCGCGCTGGCAGCAGTTCCGGCACGTCACGCTGCCCGGCATCCGCGGCACCCTGGTGTTCGTCGCGATGCTGACCTCGGTGCTGTCCTTCCGCGTCTTCGACCAGGTGTACATCCTGATCCGCGGCGGCGGCCTGGACGAGGACGCCACCCGCACCGTGATGTACCAGGCCGTCACCACGGCCTTCGACCAGAACAACATCGGCCAGGCCTCGGCCGTCACGGTGGTGTTCTTCCTGATCGTCGTCGTCCTGACGATCGTCCAGCGCCGCGTCGTCCGGCCCGACAACGAGGACTGACTCCACCATGGCCATGACCCGCACCCCCGTACGCCGCGTCCTCGACTACACCGTCCTGAGCGTCCTGGCGTTCGTCTTCGCCCTCCCCGCGCTCTACCTCTTCCTCGGCAGCCTCAAGCCGTCCGGCGAGGTCCTGAACGGCCTGTCCGGCTTCCTGCCCACCCACCTCTCCTTCGACAACTACACGGCCGTCCTCGACAGCCTGAACTCCGACAGCACCGGCTACTTCTGGCAGTTCATGGGCGTGTCGGTGCTGCTGTCGTTCGTGGTGGTCACGGGCGGACTGATCGTCAACTCGATGGCCGCCTACGGGCTGACCCGGCTGAAGTGGCGGGGGCAGAACGCGGTGTTCACCCTGGTCCTGCTGCTGATGCTGATCCCGTTCGAGTCGGTGGCGGTGCCGCTGTTCTACATGTTCAACGGCCAGCGCAACACGATCTTCATCCAGGCGCTGCCGTTCGTCGCCAACGCCTTCGCGATCTACCAGTTCCACACGTTCTTCAAGAAGATCCCGCCGAGCATCGAGGAGGCGGCCCGGCTGGACGGCGCCGGCCCCTGGCGGACCTTCTTCGCGATCATCGTGCCGATGTCCCGGCCGGTGTTCGCCTCGGTCGCGATCCTCACCTTCCTCATCCAGTGGGGCTCCTTCCTGTGGCCGGTGCTGATGGTGTCCGACCCGTCGGTGCGTCCCCTCCCCCTGGAGATGAGCGTCTTCCAGGGGCAGCAGCCCCCGGACTGGGGCCAGATCCTCGCCTTCGGCGTGCTGCTGGTGCTGCCCGTACTGATCGTCTTCGCGTTCTTCCAGCGCTGGTTCGTCGAGGGTGTGGCCAGCTCGGCCGTCAAGGGCTGATCCACCGGGGCATGCTGGACGCATGACGGATGCCGGGGATCTGACCGCCCTCGAGGCGGAGCTGCGCCGGGTCGTCCGGGGTGACGTGGGTTTCGACGTCACCTCCCGGGCGCTGGTCACCATGGACGCCTCCAACTACCGGCGGGTGCCGCTGGGTGTGGTCGCCCCCCGTGACGCCGACGACGTGGCGGCGGTCCTCGCGGTGTGCCGGGGGCGGGGTGTGCCGGTCGTGGCGAGAGGCGGCGGGACGTCGATCGCGGGGCAGGCGACGGGCACGGGCGTGGTGCTGGACTTCACCCGGCACATGAACCGGCTCGTGTCGCTGGATCCCGGGGCGCGTACGGCCGTCGTGCAGCCGGGGCTGGTGCTCGACCGGCTTCAGGAGGCCGCCGCCCCGCACGGGCTCCGCTTCGGCCCCGACCCCTCCACCCACAGCCGCTGCACGCTCGGCGGCATGATCGGCAACAACTCGTGCGGCTCGCACTCGGTGGCGTGGGGGACGACCGCGGACAGTGTGCGCGAGCTGGACGTCGTCACCGCGCGGGGGCGGCGGCTGCGGCTCGGGCGGGACTGGGCCGGGGCGCCGGACGGGCTGCGGGAACTGGCGGGCGGTGAACTGGCCCGGCTGCGTACGGGCTTCCCGGACCTGCCCCGCCGCATCTCCGGATACGCGCTGGACGCGCTGCTGCCCGAGCGGGGCGCCGACGTGGCCCGCTCCTTCTGCGGTTCCGAGGGCACGCTGGGCGTGCTGACGGAGGCGGTCGTAGGCCTGGTCGAGGCGCCCCGGGCGCGTGCGCTGGCCGTGCTGGCGTACGCCGACGAGGGCGCCGCGGCGGAGGCCGCCGCCGGACTGCTGCCGTTCGCCCCGCTGACCGTGGAGGGCATGGCGGCCGACCTGGTGCCCTCAGCCACCGCCCTGCCGAAGGGCGGGGCCTGGCTGTTCGTGGAGACCGGTGGGCAGTCGCCGGGCGAGGCCCGCGCCCGTGCGGAGGCGATCGTGCGGGCGGCCGACGTCGTCGACGCCCTGGTGGTGACGGACCCGGCCGGGCAGCGGGCGCTGTGGCGGATCCGGGAGGACGCGAGCGGTACGGCGACGCGGATGCCGGACGGCACCGAGGCCTGGCCGGGGTGGGAGGACTGCGCGGTGCCGCCCGCCCGGCTCGGGGCGTATCTGCGCGACTTCCGGGCGCTGACGGCGGCGCACGGGCTGCGCGGCACGCCGTACGGGCACTTCGGGGACGGCTGTATCCACGTCCGGATCGACTTCGACCTGCTGACGCGGGCCGGCGTCGCCCGGTTCCGCCGTTTCTCCGAGGAGCTCGCCGAGCTGGTGGTGGCGCACGGCGGGTCGCTGTCCGGTGAGCACGGGGACGGGCAGGCGCGCGCGGAGCTGCTGCCGAGGATGTACGGGCAGGAGATGGTGGGCCTCTTCGAGCGGGTGAAGGGGGTGTGGGACCCGGACGACCTCCTCAACCCCGGGATGCTGGTACGCCCCGCGCCGCTCGACGCCGGCCTGCGCTTCTCCGTCCTGCCGCGCGAGCCCGTCGACGTCGCCTTCGGCTACCCCTCCGACCGGGGTGACTTCTCGGCGGCGGTGCGGCGCTGCGTGGGCGTCGCCAAGTGCCGTACGACGTCGGTGTCCGGCTCCTCCGTCATGTGCCCGTCCTTCCGGGCGACCGGCGCGGAGGAGCACTCCACCCGGGGGCGTGCCCGGCTGCTGCACGAGATGCTCGCCGGTGAGGTCGTGACCGACGGCTGGCGCTCCAGGGAGGTGCGGGACGCGCTGGACCTGTGCCTGTCCTGCAAGGGCTGCCGGTCGGACTGCCCGGTCGAGGTCGACATGGCCACGTACAAGGCGGAGTTCCTGCACCACCACTACGCCGGGCGGCTGCGGCCCGCCGCGCACTACGCGATGGGCCGGCTGCCGGTGTGGCTCCGGGCGGTCGCCCGCACGCGCACGGCACCGCTGGTCAACGCGCTCGCCCGGGTACGGCCCTTCGCGTGGACGGCGAAACGGCTGGGCGGGATCGCGCCGGAGCGGGAGCTCCCGGCGGTGGCGAGGACGACCTTCAGCCGGTGGTGGGAGCGGCGGCGGGGTGAGACGGCCGCTGGGGGCTACGGGGTCGCCGGGGGCGGTGGGATCGCCGAGGACGGCGGGATTCCCAAGGGCGCCGGGAGCGCCGATGCCAGCCGGATTCCCAACAGCCCCGGGAGCGCCGAGGACAGCGGGATCGCCGAGGACGCCGGGAGCGCCGGGGACGGCGCGACCGCTGGAGCCGGCCTCCCCACCCCGAGTGGCACCGGGGCGCCCGACGGCACCGGCGCCCAGCGGGGCGCGGGCGTCCACGGCGGCACGGACACCCACGGCGGCGCGGACACCCAGGGCGGCACGGACACCCACGGCGGCACGGACACCCAGGGCGGCACGCACACCCACGGCGGCAAGCACACCCACGGCGCCACGGACACCCACGGCGGCACGGACGCCGCGCATCGCCCGTCCGCCGGAACCGGCGACCTCGTCGTGCTGTGGCCGGACACCTTCACCGAGCACCTCTCGCCCTCCGTCGGGCAGGCCGCCGTCCGGGTTCTGGAGGCGGCCGGGCTGCGGGTGGCGCTGCCGCCGACCGTGCGTCTTCAGAAGCCGCCGGTGGGTGACGGCCGGACGGTCGCGCTCGACCCGCTGTCGCTGCTGCGGGGCCGGGGCCGGGTGTGCTGCGGGCTGACGTACGTGTCGACGGGCCAGCTGGACCGCGCCCGGACCGTCATGCGCCGCACGCTGGACCTGATGGAGCCGGTGCTGGAGACCGGCGCCCCGGTGGTGGTCCTGGAGCCGAGCTGCGCCGCGGCCCTGCGCACGGACGTACCCGAGCTGCTGCACGACGACCCGCGCGCGGCCCGCCTCGCCGCGAAGGTCCTCACCTTCGCCGAGACGCTGGAACGCCACGCCCCGCACTGGACGCCGCCGCGCGTGAACCGCCCGGTGGCCGGCCAGACCCACTGCCACCAGCACGCGGTGCTGGGCGACGCCGCCGACCGCCGGCTGCGTGCGGCCGCCCTGCTCTCCGGTGACCTCAGCGGCGGCTGCTGCGGTCTCGCGGGGAACTTCGGCTTCGAGAAGGGCCACTACGAGGTGTCCGCCGCGTGCGCGGAGGAGCGGCTCCTGCCGTCGGTGCGGGACGCCCCGGACGGCACGGTGGTGCTGGCCGACGGCTTCTCCTGCCGTACGCAGCTGGAGCAGCTGGCGGGTGTGCGCGGGAGGCATCTGGCGGAGGTGCTCGCGGACGCGCTGGCGGAGGAACGCGGACGGGCTTGAGGCGTTCGGGCCACCGGACGGGCGGACCTGAGTGTCTCGGCCGTGGGACGGCCGAAGCCGCTTCTAGGCTCGCGGCACAGCCTGCCGAAGGAGCCCGCTCATGAGCGTCCGCGTCCAGCCGATCACCCGCGACGAGCACCTGACGTTCGTCACGGCCCGCCCCTGCGCCAGCCACACCCAGGTCCCGTCCTGGGGCGAGGTGAAACCCGACTGGCGGCCGGAGAGCCTCGGCTGGTTCGACGAGAGCGGGCGGCTGATCGGCACCGGACTGGCACTGCTGCGCCCGGTGCCCGGGCCGAAGGTGCCCGGGCTGCGGCGGTACCTCGCCTACCTGCCCGAGGGCCCGCTGATCGACTGGCGGTCGCCCGGTCTGGCGGGGCTGCTGGAGCCGATGCTGGAGTACCTGCGCGGCCGCGGCGCCTTCACGGTGCGTATGGGCCCGCCGGTCGTGGTGCGCCGCTGGGACGCCGGGACGGTCAAGGCCGCCATCGCGGACCCGGCGGCCCGGCGGCTGGGGGACGTTCCGGCGACGTCGTACGACCCCGGCGCCGGGCAGGTCGCCGACGCCCTGCGCGGCATGGGCTGGCGCCAGACCGAACCCGCTGGTGAGGGCGGCTTCGCCGCGGGCCAGCCCCGGTACGTCTTCCAGGTGCCGTTCGCCGGGCGCTCGCTGGACGACATCCGCGGCGGTCTGAACCAGCAGTGGCGGCGCAACATCGGCAAGGCGGAGAAGGCGGGCGTGAAGGTCGAGCGCGGCGGCTACGAGGACCTGCCGGTCTTCCACGCGCTGTACACGGAGACCGCCGAGCGGGACCGCTTCCTGTCCCGACCGCTGCCCTACTTCCAGCGCATGTGGAACGCGCTCACCGCCGAGCACCCCGACCGGATGCGGCTCTACCTCGCACACCACGACTCAGAGGTGCTGGCCGCCGCGATCATGCTGACCGTGGGCGAGCACGTCTGGTACTCCTACGGCGCCTCCACCGGCCGCCGGCGCGAGGTCCAGGCGAGCAGCGCCGTGCAGTGGCGCATGATGACCGACGCGCACGGACTGGGCGCCGCCGTATACGACCTGCGCGGCATCACCGACACCCTGGAGGAGTCCAGCCACCTGCTCGGACTGCTCCGCTTCAAGGTGGGCACCGGCGGCGAGGCCGTCGAGTACCTCGGCGAATGGGACTTCCCGCTCAACCGGCTGCTCCACAAGGCGCTGAATCTGTACCTGGCGCGGCGCTGACCCGACCGCATCGCGAGACAGTGGCGTAATCGGTTTACGCACCTGACCGAGTCCATTACTCTCGACTTGAGAGTACATCCCGCTGTACACCACCGTGCAAGGCGGTGTACCTACGCCCCCGAGCCCAGTAACAGGACCGCCCGTGACCACCCCCGACACCGCCACCACGTCCCGGCCCGCGCCCTCCGTCAGCCCGGCACCGGCCGGTGCCTCGCACCGCCTCGGCTCCCTCGGGCCCGTGGGCCTGGTACTCGCCGGCGGGATCTCCGTGCAGTTCGGCGGCGCGCTGGCGGTGACGCTGATGCCGAGGGCCGGTGCCCTCGGCGTCGTGGCGCTGCGTCTGCTGGTCGCGGCGGTCGTCCTGCTGCTGGTCTGCCGTCCGCGGCTGCGTGGCCACTCGCGCACCGACTGGGGCACGGTCGTCGTCTTCGGCATCACCATGGCCGGGATGAACGGCCTCTTCTACCAGGCCGTCGACCGCATCCCGCTGGGTCCCGCGGTCACCCTGGAGGTCCTCGGCCCGCTCGCCCTCTCGGTCCTGGCGTCCCGCCGAGCGATCAACGCCGTCTGGGCGGCACTCGCCCTCGCCGGTGTCTTCCTCCTCGGCGGCGGAGGCTTCGACAGCCTCGACCCCACCGGTGCGGCCTTCGCCCTGGGCGCCGGCGCCATGTGGGCGGCGTACATCGTCTTCAGCGCCCGCACGGGCCGCCGCTTCCCGCAGGCGGACGGCCTGGCCCTGGCGATGGCGGTCGGGGCCGTGCTGTTCCTGCCCCTGGGCATCGCCGAGTCGGGTGCGAAGCTGCTCGACCCGGTGACGCTGGGCCTGGGCGCGGCGGTGGCCCTGCTCTCCTCCGTCCTGCCCTACACCCTCGAACTCCTCGCCCTGCGCCGTCTGCCCGCCTCCACCTTCGCGATCCTGATGAGCCTCGAACCGGCCCTCGCCGCGACGGCCGGCTTCCTCGTCCTCGACCAGGCCCTCACGGCGATGCAGGCCGCGGCGATCGCCCTCGTCATCGCGGCGAGCATGGGCGCGGTACGGACCCAGGTCGGTGGCGGCCGCGGCCGCAAGAAGACGGCGGCGCTGGAGGGGGCGGGGCTGGAGGGCTAGTGGCTCCGCTCGAATCGTCGGCTGCGGAACCGCGACTGTACCCGCGGGTCGTGGCAGTGTGAGGACGTGGCGGAGACCGAGATGACAGATGCGTTCGCAGCCGGACGCCGCGGCGGGCGTGGGGGTCTCTACGCGTACCGGGTGCGCGCACTCGGCCGCAGTGCGGTGTCTGCCCGGTGATGGTCAAGCCCAGCTCGGGCATCGTCCCCGGCCGCGGTTAGGACGTCTGCCGGGGGTCCGGGCGCACGACACGGAAACCCACGTCGTCGATCCGGAACGTCGGATGGCTGCGGCGCCGTACCGAAGCACGGCAGCTCCAGTGCTCGTCGGACCAGCCGCCGCCGCGGAGCACCCGGTAGGTGCCGTAGACCTCGGCGTCGTAGAGGTCCCAGCACCAGTCCCAGACATTGCCCAGCATGTCGTACAGACCCCAGGCGTTGGGCTGTTTACCGCCCACGGCGTGGATGCGGTCGTCCGAGTTGCCGCCGTACCAGGCGATCTCCTCGAGCCGGCCGTAGCGAGGGCCGGTGCTGCCCGCCCGGCAGGCGTGTTCCCACTCGGCCTCGGTGGGCAGCCGGTAGCCGTCGGCGGAGGTGTCCCAGTCGGCCATCCCGGCCTCGGGCCGCAGGTGATAAGCGGGGGTCAGTCCCTCCGCCCGGGACAGGGTGTTGCAGAAGCGGACCGCGTCCCACCACGACACGCCCTCGACGGGCAGCCGGTCACCGCGGGCCGAACCCGGCCACTCGCCGGTGACCCGGGCGTACCAGCCCTGTGTGACCGGCACGGCCGACATCCGGAACGACGCGACCTCGACGGTCCAACTGCGTTCGGTCCGCCGGTCGGACAGCGCGACGCGTCCCGCCGGTACGGCCACCATCTCGTTCCGCACACCCCACCCCTCGTCAACAACGAGAGGGGTGCCCGGCGAGCATCGCCGGGCACCCCTGCGCTCTTCAGCTCATGCGAGAGTCACGACCGATTCACGACCGTACCCTCACCGGCCGGACCCCAGAATCCCCCGCAGGCTGTCACCGGCCGCCGCGACGGCCGACTGCGGCTTCGGGTCGGGGTTCTTCTTGCAGACCGCGTCGGCGACGCCGTTGCCCTGCGGGACCTTGCCGTTGGTGAGGTACGCCGCGAGGTGCTTGTCGAGGCAGGCGTTGCCGCTCAGCGTGATGCCGTGGTTGCCGCCGCCCTGCTCGACCACCAGGCTGGAGCCCTTCAGCAGCCGGTGCATGGTGACACCGCCCTGGTACGGGGTGGCCGCGTCGTCCGTCGCCTGGAACAGCAGGACCGGCGGAAGCTTGGCGTTGGCGACGTTCACCGGCTTCAGCGACTTCGTCGGCCAGAACGCGCACGGCGCGTTGTACCAGGCGTTGTTCCAGGCCATGAAGGGGGCCTTCTCGTACACCGCCCAGTTGTCCTTGCGCCACTGCTTCCAGTCGCGCGGCCAGGACGCGTCACGGCACTGCACCGAGGTGTAGACGCTGTAGCCGTTGTCACCGGAGGCGTCGATGGCGGCGATGTCGTCGTACGCCTTGACGAGCGCGGCGGTGTCCTTCTTGTTGACGTACGCCGAGAACGTCTGGGCGAGCGTGGGCCAGTAGCCGTTGTTGTAGCCGCCGGGTATGAAGATGTCCTCCAGCTCGGAGGCGCCCACCTTGCCGCCCGCGGGCTTCTTGGCCAGGGCCGCCCGCATGGCGTACCACTTGGCCTCGATCTTCTTCGGGTCGGTGCCGAGCTTGTAGGTGGAGTCGTACTTGGCGATCCACGCCATCAGCGCCTTGTGGCGCTTGTCGAAGGCGTAGTCCTGCTGGAGGTTGTCGTCGTACCAGACGCCGGTCGGGTCGACGATCGAGTCCAGCACCAGGCGCCGCACCCGCTCGGGGTACATCTTGGCGTAGACCGCGCCCAGGTAGGTGCCGTACGAGTAGCCGAAGTAGTTGATCTTCGACGCGCCGAGGGCCTTGCGGATGGAGTCCATGTCCTTCACGGCGCTGACCGTGTCGATGTACGGCAGGACGTCCTTGTACTTCCTGCCGCAGGCCTGGGCGAAGGCCTTGGCACGGTCGAGGTTGGCCTTCTCGATCGCCGGCGTGCCGGGCACGGAGTCGGGGCGCACCGGATCGAAGTGGCCCGGCTTGCAGTCGAGGGCGGGCCGGCTCTTGCCCACGCCGCGCGGGTCGAAGCCGACGACGTCGTACTGGGCGGCGACCTCCTTGGGCAGCGAGGACGCGACGAACGAGGCCAGTGACAGGCCGCTGCCGCCGGGTCCGCCGGGGTTGACGAGCAGCGGGCCCTGGGACTTCGACGCGGTGTGCGGCACGCGGGACAGCGCCAGCGTGATCTGCTTGCCCGCGGGCTTCGCGTAGTCGAGCGGCACCTTCACCGACGCGCACTGGAGCGTCGGGGAGTCGTCCGTACCGCACTTCTTCCAAGTGACCTTCGCCGCCGCGGTCGTCAGGGCGGTGTTCGCGGACTGCGACGCGTCGGCGCTGGCGGGAGCGGCGGTGAGCGTCCCGGCCAGCACGACCGTGGCGCCGCACAGTACGGCTGCGCTTCTTCTCATGGAGTTCTCTCAGAACGGTGAGGGGGGTTCAGACCCGCGAGTGACGCGGGCCGTTGCCGCATCCTTTCGGAAGAGCGGGTGCCGAAAGAACGTCTTCGACAAGATTTGACCGAACCGAGTCTTCGAACGTGCGGTGGGCCCCCCGCGAACCCCGGGCGCCCACCGCTCTTCTGGTGCCGCTCTTTTCGTACCGCTGCCCAATGCCGTGCCCTCCCGACCGATGAAACCGACAGGCCGAGGGGACGCGCACACCGGTCACGCAGCCGTGCAGCTCACCTCCGGCACGCCCCCGCCCCCGGGCGAGCCCCCGAACCCGAAGCTCGTCGAACCTCCCACCGGCACACTCCCGTTGTGCCCGGCGTTGACGGCGGCGACGGTCGCCCCGCTCTGGGTGTGCGACGCGTTCCACATGCTCGTGACCTTCTGGGAGCCGCTCCATGTCCAGGTGACCTTCCAGGACTTCAGCGGAACGGTCCCGGTGTTGGTCACCTTCACCTCGGCGTTGAAGCCGCCGCCCCAGTCGCTGCTGACCGTGTACGCGGCGGTGCAGCGGGCCGTGCCGCCGCCGGGGTCACCCGGGCCGCCCGGGCCGGGCCCGGTGCCGCCGCCCCCGAAGCCCGGCGCCTTGACGGCCGAGAGGTACCCGTCCTTCACGGTGTCCACGGTCTGCCAGTCGTCCTTCAGGATGCCCCCGGTGTCACCGGAGTTGGGGTTCCAGGACCAGAACGTCCAGTGGATGCTGTCGGCGCCGTACGCCGAGGTCGAGCGCAGGTACTTCACCAGCTCCGATAGCCACTTCTGGTCGACCGCCGGCTGGAGTGTCGTACCGAACTCGCCCAGCCACACCGGGGCGATGTTCTGCTTGAAGACGTAGCCCCAGTACTTGTCCCAGATGCCCGGCAGGTTGGAGGGGAAGGACGGGTCGCCGAACCACGGTTGCTGGGCCACCGAGGTGGCGTAGTCGTGGGCCGAGTACACCAGCCGTCCGGGGACGTCGAGCTGGACCGGGTGCTGGGCGACGCCCATCAGGTTGCCGCCCCACCAGCCGTTCGCGCCGTTGTGCGACTGCACGCCCTCGACCATGATCAGCAGCTCGGGGTTGACCGACAGCACCGCGTTGCCCGCCCGCTGGGCGGCCAGGCGCCAGTCCCGGGCCGTGTCGCCGCAGCCCCAGCAGGCCGGGTCATGGGGCTCGTTGTGCAGGTCGATGCCGATGACCGTGGAGTTGCCCTGGTACCGGGCCGCCAGGGCCTTGAGGTTGGCGATCCACGTCGACTCGGGGACCGACGCCGTGTACCAGAGCGCCGACTGGCCCGCCGCGTCCGGGCGGTGCCGGTCGAGGACGACCTTCAGTCCGGCCTGGCCCGCGTAGGCCACGATCCGGTCCAGGACCTGGAGGGACGTCAGCCCGCGCAGGTCGGTGTTCTTGCCGTCGTGGCTGATGCTGTCGGGCATGGTGCCGGGCTTGAGGATGTCGTCGCTGTAGGGCATCCGGATGGTGTTGTAGCCCAGCGACCTCATCTGGTCGATCATGCTCTTGTAGTCGCGGGCCCACAGGCCGTGGACGACGTGGGTGTCGGTCTCGAAGCCGAACCAGTTGATGCCGGCGATGCGGACCGGCTGCCCGGCCGCGTCGAGGATCTGCCGGCCGCTGGTGTGCCAGTAACCGGCGCCGGCGGCCTTCGCGTCCACGTCGGCGTGTGCCGAGTGCACACCCGCCAGCGGTAACAGGAGCGCCGCGGCGACACACAGCGCTCTGCGCAGAGTGCGGAACATGTGGCTGCTTCCTCTCGGGTTCCTCTGGGAGGGGGAGGCGCGGCACATGGGAGCGCTCCCATGAAGCCGCGCACCTCCCAGAGAACTGATGCACCATGAGCACGTCAAGCCTCCGGGACCGAGCACCGCAAGGATCACCGCCCACGGCGCGCTCCCGTCAGCGGCCGGCGAGAAGCCCGTCCACCAGGGCCCGGAGCCCCTCCTGATAGGTGTCCTCGGCGGTCAGGGGAGCCCAACGGTCCGCGAGCTGCGCCAAGCGGGGGAGCTCGCCCGGGTCGAGATCGGCGAAGACCTGCTCCCGGTAGGTCACACGGTCGTCGCTCGCGCGCCGGCGGGCCGCCGCCGTCCTGACCACGAGCTCCCCGGCGGTGTAGTACCAGATCGCACGGTAGCCGTGCACGGCCCGGTCGGGCGAGAGGCCGCATTCGACCAGGCCGTCGACGATCTGCTCGACGAACCACAGCGCGCTCGTGGAGAGCAGGTCATCGGCGGTCAGCACCTCCACGCTCCATGGACAGGCCGCGAGCGCCGCGTGGATGGCGGTGGCGGCCACGACGACCCGCTCGCGGGGGTGGGCGGGCAGCTCCGGCCGGCGCAGGGTCCGGGCGGCGTGGTCGTCCAGCAGGAGGACGAGCAGTTCCTCCTTGTCGCGGACGTGGTGGTAGAGCGCCATCGGCGTACTGCCGACTTCCATGGCCAGCCGCCGCATGGTCAGCCGGTCCACCCCTGCCTCATCCACGATCCGGCGGGCCGCCGCAAGGATCTCCTCGCGGGAGATGCGGGGCGGCCGGCCCGGGGTCTTGCGTGGTGCGGACGGTTGCGGCATGCCGCCCATCATCGCGCAGGTGTCGACAACGCCGAACTCCGAGGCTAAGTTTTCGTACATGTATAGAAACTCTCGCGGGAGGCCCGGAGTGGTGCTGGCGGCGGCGGCCGTCGCCCAGTTCGTCGTCGCCCTGGACATGTCCGTGGTCAACGTCGCGTTACCCGAGATCCGCACGGCGCTGGGCTTCGCGCCGCTCGACCTGTCGTGGGTCGTGCACGCGTACGCGCTCGCGTTCGGCGGGTTCCTGCTGTTGGGGGGACGCGCTTGCGACCTCTACGGCCGGCGTCGGATGTTCGTGCTGGGGCTGGCCGTCTTCGGGCTCTGCTCGCTGGTGGGAGGGTTGGCCCAGGACCCCGGGCAACTGGTCGCCGCCCGGGCCGGACAGGGACTGGGCGCCGCCGCAGCCGCGCCGGCCGCGCTGGCGATGCTCACCACCACCTTCGCCGAAGGCCACCGGCGCGTCCGGGCGCTGGGGGTGTGGAGCGCGGTGAACGCCGCGGGCGGAGCACTGGGTGTGCTGGTGGGTGGACTGCTGACCGAGTACGCGACCTGGCGCTGGGTCATGCTGATCAACCTGCCCATCGTCGCGGTGGCTCTCGCGCTGGTCCTCGCGGGTGTGCCGGCCGGGGCGTCACCCGCCCGGCGCGAGAGGCTGGACGCGCTGGGCGCCGTCCTGGCGACAGGCGGAGTCGGGTTCCTGGTGCTCGGTGTCGTCCGCACCGACACCCTGGGCTGGAGTTCCCCGGTGACGTGGGCGACCCTCGCCGCCGCGGCCGTGCTGCTCGCCGCCTTCGTTCTCGCCGAGGCGAGGGTCGCCACACCTCTGCTGCGCCTCGGCCTGCTGCGCAGCCGCTGGGTCGCCGGCGCGAACGTGCTGGTGTTCCTGGCCGCGGCCGGGCAGTTCACGGCGTTCTACTTCGTGTCCCTGTACATGCAGCAGGTCCTGGGCATGGGTGCCGCGGCGACCGGCACCGCGTTCCTGCCCTTCTCCCTGGGCCTGGTCGCGGGAACCATGGTCGCGACCCGCGTCACCGCGTCCCGCTCCCCCCGTGCGTCCCTGGTGCCCGGTGCCCTGCTGGCCGCCGCGGGCCTGGCCTGGTTCGCCCTCATCAGCCCCGACGGCGGCTTCCTCACCGACGTCCTCGGACCGTCCCTCGTCACCAGTGCCGGCGCCGGGCTGGTCCTGGCTCCGGTCGCCGCCGCGGCCACCACCGGCGTCGCTCCGCGTGAGGCCGGTATGGCGTCCGGCCTGATGAACAGCTCCCGCCAACTCGGCGGTTCCATCGGCCTGGCCGTCCTGGGCACCCTCGCCGCGCACCGCACGGGGACGGCCACCGACCCCGCCGCGCTCAACGATGGCTACGCCTTGGGCCTGGCCGTCGCCGCCGCCGTTTTCGTGCTCGCGGCGGTCACGGCGGTCGGCGTACTGCCGCGCCGCCGAGCCGTGGCCCCGGTGCCGCGGTCCACCGACCCCGCGAAGAACCAGCTGGAAGGAACTCCGTCATGACGGCCCCCACCATCGATCTGTTCGCCTCGGCGCTGCTCTTCCACTCCGACGGCGACGTCCGGGCCGTCGAGCGGCGGATGACGGGCAGCGGCTCCGGCGCCTGGCAGATCGCCGCGTTCCACGTCGAGACCGACGCCGACGTGCACGCCGACCACTGGGAGATGCACCCGCGGGCCGAGGAAGCGGTGTGCTGTCTCACCGGCGGCGTCCGCCTCTACTTCCGTCCCGACGTGCCCGGCGGGGCCGAGGAGATGGTGCGGTTGCGAGCGGGCGCAGCCGTGATCGTCCCCCGCGGCCGCTGGCACCGCCTGGAACTGGACGCCCCCAGCGACCTGATGTCGATCACCCTTCGCGACGGCACCCGCCTCGAGAGGCGCACCGGCACCCGGTGACCGGGAAGTGGCCCGGCCCGGAACGGGGCTGCCGGGCCTGCCTCCCGGCGCCGCAGTCCGCTACCTCCTGCGCCGCAGCCCCCGCAGACCGAGCAGGGCGACGCAGGCCACGGCCACGGCGATGGCGCCGGTCTTGAGGTTGCCGCTCAGTCCGTCGCCGCTGTCCGCGCCGTCCCCTGCGGCCGAACTCCCGCCGCCGGACGACGACTTCCCGCCGCCCCCGGGAGCCTCCTGCCCCTCCACGGGGCTGTCTGCCCCTTCCGCGCCGTACATCAGCCGCTTCCCGTCGGCGGTGTAGGTGACGGACTCGCCCTGCCCGAGGAACGGCACGCCGAGCCGCTTCTCCCGCTTGATCCTCCCGCCGTTCCAGTCGTACGCGATCGCGCCGAAGTAGCTGCGCACGACGAGGTGTTCACCGTCCGGGGAGAGCGTGGCGTCGGTGGCCTCCAGGTCGGGAACGGACGCGACGGGCTTGAAGACGTTCGTCCCGGAGACGGAGAGACGGGCGGGTCCTTCGTAGAGGTGCCCGCCCTTCTCGTTCTTGTCGACGATGTAGGCCCGTCCGGTCTTCGGGTGCACCACGAGGGACTCGGCGTCCCGGGCCCCGTCGGAGTACTTCACGACGTACTGCGTGGCCCGGACCGTCCGGTCCTCCAGCGTCTTCGGCTCGGGCAGCTCGTAGATCCACACGTGGGGCCAGCCGCCGCCGAGGTTGTCGCCGATGTCACCGACGTAGATCCGGTCGCCCGGCCCGATGGAGATGGCCTCGACGTCCCGTGGCGTGCCCACCCCGGTGAGGGTGAGGCGGGCGACGGTCTCGCCCGTCCTGCTGTCGACGGCGTAGATGTAGGGCCCGTCGTCGCTGTCGTTGTGCGTCCAGTAGACGCCGGGATGCCGGCGGGATGCGGCGAGACCGCTGGACTCCGTGATGCGCGGGTCCTTGATGGTGAAGTCCTCGTCGGCATCGGCGGCGGAGGCGGGCACCGCGAAGGCACCGACGAGGAGGGCCGCGGCGAGCAGGGCGAACGGTCTGCGCATGCCCCAAGCCTGCCACCCCGCTCGGCGGTTCAGCGGCTGCGACCGATCAAAAGCGTACGCGGCCGGCCGACACGCGTGGCCCGACTCACACCCCACCCGGCTCCTTGATCCAGCATCATGAGCGGATGCTCAGGTTCATGCCCGTCGGTGACTCCATGACGATCGGAAGCGCGGGCGAACACACTTGGCGCCACCGGCTGTGGCAGCACCTGCGCCGATCGTACGGCGGCCCCTTCACCCTCGTCGGCCCGCGAGAGACGCTCTACGACAAGGTCGCCGACGCCCCCACGTCGTACGCCTACGCCGACCCGGGCTTCCCGCGCGCCCACCTGGCCGGCTGGGGCGAGGGCTGGCTGCACATGGCCCCGCTGATCGGTGAGGCCGTGCGGTCGTGCCGGGCCGACGTCCTCCTGGTGTCCCTGGGCCTGATCGACCTGGGCTTCTACACGAACGCCGAGCAGACGGCGGAGAACGTACGGCGCTTCGTGGCGGAGGCGAGGGCGGCGAACCCGCGGGTGCGGATCGTGGTGCTCCCGGTCATCCCGAACGTCCGGGCGGAGTCGGACGCCTCCTTCGCGGCGCAGGTGACCCGCTTCAACGAACTGCTCGCGAAGGCGGTCGCCGACCTGGACGAGCCCCGTTCACCCCTCCTCCTGGCCTCCCCGCCACCGTCGTACGACATCCATCTCGACACCTACGACGGCACGCACCCGAACGCGAGCGGCGAGCACAGGATCGCCGAGGCGTTCGCGGAGGCGATGTACCAGGCGTGGGACGTCGGCGATCACTACGGCGACTGATCGTCGACACACGTGCCGAGGGCTAGAGGTTGTCCCCCCAGCCCTCCTGGATCATGGTCTGAAACGCCCACCTCCCGCCCCGCTTGAGCAGGATGTCGGCGTACCTGAGCTGCCGGGAGTGGCCGTCCACCGTCATGGTCGAATCCGTGAACACCACGGCCATCGAGGAGGACAGGAAGACCGGGGTGCGGGTGGACTCGAAGGTGATGTCCTCGCTTCCCTCTCCCATCACATGGGTCATGGCCGTCACGAACCGCTCACGGTCCCACTGCGCCGACCGGCCGTCGGCCGCCGAGTCGTCGCTCACGAGGTTGAGCGGAAACACCGCCATGTCCGCCATGCGCTCGACGTCACGCTTGCCGCTCGCCGCGTCGTACTCCGCGAACCAGGCGTCCAGGCTCGCGCGGTCCTCGGTGGTCGCGGTGTATCCGGTGTCGGGCAGGAAAGTCACGCGAACCCCTCACTAATCAAATTTATCTAGCTGGGCTACCGCAAGGACCTTACCTCACTCCAGCACTAGCCAAACTTGATTAATGCGCTGGGGATTGCCTAGAGCGCACTCCACGCGGCTAGCGTGCGGGCCATGAAGTACACGCAGCTCGGACGAACGGGACTCAAGGTCAGCCGACTCGTCCTCGGCACCATGAACTTCGGACCGCAGACCGACGAGGCCGACAGCCACGCCATCATGGACGCGGCGCTGGACGCGGGCATCAACTTCTTCGACACCGCCAACGTGTACGGCTGGGGCGAGAACAAGGGCCGTACCGAGAGCATCATCGGGAACTGGTTCGCCAAGGACGCGGGGCGGCGCGACAAGGTCGTCCTCGCCACGAAGGTGTACGGCAACATGGGCGCCGACGGCCCGGCCTGGCCCAACCACGACAAGCTCTCCGCCGTCAACATCCGGCGGGCCGTGGACGCCAGCCTGAAGCGGCTCCGGACGGACCACATCGACGTCTACCAGTTCCACCACATCGACCGGAACACCCCCTTCGAGGAGATCTGGCAGGCGATCGACGTCCTGATCCAGCAGGGCAAGATCATCTATGCGGGGTCGTCGAACTTCCCCGGCTACAAGATCGCCCAGGCCAACGAGATCGCCGCCCGGCGCGGCGGGACCATCGGGCTGGTCAGCGAGCAGTGCCTGTACAACCTCGCCGAGCGGCGCGCGGAGATGGAGGTCATCCCGGCCGCGCGGGACTACGGCCTCGGCGTCATCCCGTGGTCGCCGCTGCACGGCGGTCTGCTGGGCGGTGTCCTCAAGAAGGAGGTCGAGGGCAAGCGCCGCGCCTCCGGCCGTGCCGCCGACGCGCTCGCCGACCCCGCCGTCCGCGCGCGGGTCCAGTCCTACGAGGACCTCCTCGACAAGCACGGCGTCGAGCCCGGCGTGGCCGCCCTGGCCTGGCTGCTCACCCGGCCCGGCGTGACCGGCCCGATCGTCGGCCCCCGCACCGGCGAACAGCTCGCCTCCGCCGTCCGCGCGGCCGAACTGGAGCTGTCCCAGGAGCTCCTGACCGGCCTGGACGAGATCTTCCCGGGCCCGGGTCCGTCCCCGGAGGCCTTCGCCTGGTGACACCTTGAGGGCGGACGCCCTCTTCAGGGGCGCGGGGCTGTGCCGATATGCGGCTCCGCCGCGTGTGCGCGACCATCCCCCACCGGCCCGCAGCCGGAAAGCGACGAGCAGTCCCCGCCCCCTACCTGCCGAGCACGGAAGCCAGAGCCACGACGAGGAACATCAGCACAAGCACACCGGCCATGATCCGGTTGCGGGTTTTCGGGTCCACGGCATCGAGCCTAACCGGCGCCCCCGAGCGGCCAGCGCCCGACCGCCTCGTACCGGGGCTGCTCCCCGGGAACCCCCGACGTCGGCAGGTTGCTCCGCACCAGCGCCAGCTCGTCCACGGTCCAGGTCCGGCCGGCGAACGCGTCGAGAGCCTGTACGTAAGCCCGCACATCCCCTGACTCCCGCCGCCGGGCCACGGTCAGATGGGCCTTGTACCGCCGGTGCTCCCCCATCGGCACCCCCGCCTTCCGCGCCGCCGCCTCCGCCCGCTCGGCGAGCAGCCGCAGCGTCGCCAGGTCACCCTCGGCCCCGGCCCACAGCGCCTTGCCGCGCCCGAACTGACCGCCGCCACGGACGGCCAGCGGGAAAGCGGGGGTACGGTGCGCGGCCCGCTCCAGCCGGGCCGACAGCTCCGGCACGAGCCCCTCGTCGACCTCCCCGTAGAAGGCCAGCGTGAAGTGCCATCCGGGGCGGCCGGTCCAGCGCATCCCATCCGCACCGGGCAGCCGCCGCAGCTCGTCGACCACGTCGCCGAGCTCACGACGCACCTCGTCAGGGGGCAGCACGGCGGCGAAGAGTCTCATGCGGCCAGTCTGCCCGCCCCCGCCCCTCGGATCCGGGCGTGTCCCAGCCACCGTGCGTATCGTTGTACCGCGCGGCCGGATTCATCCACGGGTGCGGCCGGGGAGGAGCGCCACGATGACCGTCCTTGACGACAGGATCGAGATGGCCGAAAGCAGCGGCGAACTCACCCTCGACATGATGTTCGAGTGGGTGGAGACGATGCCCGTCCCCGAGGGTTACAAGGTCGAGATCGTCGGGGGGAACATCTTCATGGCGCCTCAGCGGGACACCCACTGGGACATCATCCTGGACATCGTCGAGCAGCTACGCGCCAAGTACCCGCGCAAGCGCGTGAAGTCCGACGTCCGCGTCGACTACCCGGGCCACCTCAACGGCTTCGCCTCCGACGTGACCGTGATGGCGGAGGGCGCGGCGAAGAACGACAAGGGGCTGTGGCGCTACCAGGACGTCGAGTTCGTCGCCGAGGTGATCTCCAGGAAGACCGCGGCGAACGATTACGGCCCCAAGAAGGACGCCTACGCCGCGGCCGAGGTGCCGGTATACCTGATCGTCGATCCGTACACCGGCCGCTGGCACCTGCACACCAAGCCCAAGGACGGCGAGTACCGGGGCGAGCTGAGTCTCGACTTCGGGGACGACGTGGACCTGACCGGCACCGTGGTCGGCCTCGTTCTCAAGACCGGCGAGTTTCCCCGCGACTGACCCCGCCTATCCCTCTCCCGCTACGCCGCCGGAGCCAGCTCCTCCCGCTGCTCCCGGGGCACGAACCGCACCCGCGGGTGGCCGCGGTGCCAGCCGACCGACAGGCGGAGGTTGCCGGCCCGGGCCAGGATCAGGCCGATGACCGCCGCGGCGAGGGCCGCCACCGCGCCGCCGGCCGCGAGGCCGACCCGCGCGCCGTACGTGTCGGTGACCCAGCCGACGATCGGGGCGCCGACCGGCGAGCCGCCGAGGAAGACCATCATGTAGAGGGCCATGACACGGCCGCGCATGGCCGGGTCGGTGGACATCTGGATGCTGCTGTTGGTCGTGACGTTGACCGTCATGCCGAACAGGCCCAGCGGGACCATGAGCAGGGCGAACATCCACAGGGTGGGTGTCGTGGCCGCCACGATCTCCAGGGCGCCGAAGACCAGGGCCGCCGCGATCAGCAGCCGCATCCGGGCGGTGCCGCGCCGCGCGGCGAGCAGTGCGCCCACGACCGAGCCGACCGCCATCAGCGTGTTGAACATGCTGTACGCGCCCGCGCCCGCGTGGAACACGTCGTCCGCGAAGGCCGACAGGTAGACCGGGAAGTTGAAGGCGAACGTGCCGACGAAGCCGACCAGGACGATCGGCCAGATCAGCTCGGGCCGGCCGGTGACGTAGCGGACGCCCTCCCTCAGCTGTCCCTTGCCGCGCGGGGCGCGCTCGACGGTGTGCAGCTCACGGGAGCGCATCAGCAGCAGGCCGGCGAGCGGCGCGATGAACGACAGGCCGTTGAAGAGGAACGCGTAGCCGGTGCCGACGCCGGTGATCAGCAGGCCCGCGACGGCGGGGCCGACCAGGCGGGCGGACTGGAAGTTCGCCGAGTTCAGGCTGACCGCGTTCTGCAGCTGCCGCGGGCCGACCAGCTCGGAGACGAAGGACTGCCGCGCCGGGTTGTCGACGACCGTGGCGAGGCCGACCGCGAAGGCGGCGACGTACACGTGCCACACCTGGACCTGGCCGGTGAGGGTCAGGACGGCGAGGGCGAGCGCGGTGACGGCCATCGACGACTGCGTCACGAGCAGGGTGGGCCGCTTGCGCAGCCGGTCGACGAGCACGCCGCCGTAGAGGCCGAAGAGCAGCATCGGCAGGAACTGCAGCGCGGTGGTGATGCCGACGGCGGCGGAGGAGCCGGTGAGGCTGAGCACCAGCCAGTCCTGGGCGATGCGCTGCATCCAGGTGCCGATGTTGGAGACGACCTGCCCCAGGAAGAAAAGGCGGTAGTTCCTCACCCTGAGCGAGGAGAACATCGAGGCCTTGCGGACCGGCTGGGCGGCGGAGGCGGGTGAGTCGGGGGCGGGCGGGGAGTCGTGGGGTTCGGTTGCGGGGGCGGAAGCTGTTCCGGGTCCCGAACTCAAAGGGTTCGCCTCCTTACGGCATACGGCATTACAGGTGCGCGAGCTTCTCCAGCACGGGGGCGGCGGCGCGGAGTTTCGCCCACTCGTCGTCGTCGAGGTTCTCCACCAGCGAGGCGAGGAAGGCGTTCCGCTTGCGGCGGCTCTCCTCGAGCATCGCCTCGGCCTGCTCGGTGCGCGTCACCACCTTCTGGCGCCGGTCCTCGGGGTGCGGCTCCAGCCGGACCAGCCCCTTGGACTCCAGCAGCGCCACGATGCGGGTCATCGACGGCGGCTGGACGTGTTCCTTACGGGCGAGCTCGCCCGGTGTGGCGCTGCCGCACAGGGACAGGGTGCCGAGCACCGACATCTCGGTGGGGCTGAGCGACTCGTCGACCCGCTGGTGCTTGAGCCGACGGGACAGCCGCATCACGGCGGAGCGGAGGGAGTTCACGGCGGCTACATCGTCGCCATGGCTGAGGTCCGGCATGTTCTTTAGCGTAACTCATTACCCTGACTAAGGACTACTCGGGCGCGCAGGAACGCCCGTGACCCTGGCCACTGAACCGTGACATCACTCATATGGGTGATCTGACAGTGGAACGGGACACACCACGCCGAAGCGTGCCGCGACCCTCATGGTCATGGGGACCAGTGTGCTCAGCCTGCGCATAGACCACGACCTGCTCGAACGGCTCCGGAACCAAGCCGCGAAAAGGGGAATGAGCGTCCAGGACTATGTCGTCCGGACGCTCATTCGAGATGACTTCGACCAGCGGTTCCAGACCGCCGTCGAGGAGACGGAGCGGTTCTACGGGTCACCCGACCCCGGCGAGGATCAGGTCAGGCCCAGCGCAGGCATCAGGTAGTAGAACGCGAACACCGCCGCCACCGCGTACAGCGCCGCCGGCACCTCCCGGCCACGCCCGGCCGCCAGGCGCAGCACCACGAAGGTGACGAAGCCCATGCCGATGCCGTTGGTGATCGAATAGGTGAACGGCATCATCAGCATCGTCACGAAGGCCGGAATGGCGATCGTGTAGTCCGCCCAGTCGATCTCCTTGACCGAGCCGGCCAGGATCAGGAAGCCGACCGCGACCAGGGCCGGCGTGGCCGCCTGGGACGGCACCATCGTGGCGACCGGCGTCAGGAACAGGGCGGCGGCGAACAGGCCGCCCGTGACGACGTTCGCGAGACCGGTACGCGCCCCCTCGCCGACGCCCGCCGTGGACTCGACGAACGCGGTGGTCGCCGAAGAGGAACTGGCACCACCCGCGGCGACCGCGAGGCCGTCGACGAACAGCACCTTGTTGATGCCGGGCATCTGCCCCTCACCGTCGGTCAGCTTCGCCTCCTCGGAGACGCCCATGATCGTGCCCATCGCGTCGAAGAAGCACGACAGCAGCACGGTGAAGACGAAGAGCACACCGGTCAGCAGGCCGACCTTCCCGAACCCGCCGAACAGGCTGACCTGCCCGACCAGCCCGAAGTCGGGGCTCGCGACCGGGTTGCCGGGCCACTTCGGGGCGGTGAGACCCCAGCTGGGCACCTTCGCCACCGCCTCGATGATCACCGCGGCGATCGTCATCACGACGATCGATATCAGGATCGCGCCGGACACCTTCCGCACGATGAGGGCGAAGGTCAGCAGCACACCCGCGACGAAGACCAGAACCGGCCAGCCGTCCAGATGGCCGTCGCCGCCGAGCTGGAGCGGGACGGTGGTGTGGGCGGCGTCCGGGATCCGGGAGACGAACCCGGCGTCGACCAGCCCGATCAGCATGATGAACAGGCCGATCCCGATGGAGATGGCCTTGCGCAGCCCCTGGGGTACGGCGTTCATGACACGCTCACGCAGACCGGTGGCGACCAGCAGCATCACGACGAACCCGGCGAGGACCACCATGCCCATCGCGTCCGGCCAGGACATGCGCGGGGCCAGCTGGAGGGCGACGACGGAGTTCACGCCGAGACCTGAGGCGAGCGCGATCGGCACGTTGCCGATGACGCCCATGAGGAGCGTGGTGAGCGCCGCCGTCAGGGCCGTCGCGGTGACCAGCTGCCCATTGTCGAGCTGGTGACCGTACATGTCCTTCGCGCTGCCGAGGATGATCGGGTTGAGCACGATGATGTAGGCCATCGCGAAGAAGGTGGCGAGGCCGCCTCGGACCTCGCGGGACAGGGTGCTGCCCCGCTCGGAGATCCGGAAGAAGCGGTCGAGCGCGCCGTGAGCAGGCCCGGCTCCCGGCTGTTCAGGGGCGGGGGCCTTGGTGGGAGCCGAGGACGACATAGGTTTGGTGTTTCCTACGAATAGAAGTGGTCAGACACAAACCGTTTCAGTATGAACATATAAAGTCCGTATCGCACATCTCCGCGCGTAGATCTGATCGCCTCGTAAGCTGTCCCCATGGCGAAGTGGACCCCCAGACACGAGGCGCCGGAGCCCCTGGAGGGCCCCGTGGTCGCGACGATCACCGGCGGCACGATCCTGTGGTTCGTCCTGTTCCTGGTCCAGCTCCCCTTCTACGGCTGGTTCGACGACCACGGCCACACCTGGTGGCTGTGGACCTGCCTGGCCGGCGGTGGCCTCGGCCTGATCGGCATCTGGTACGTCCGCAAGCGCGACGCCGCGCTCAAGCGGGCCGCCGCCCAGCCGGACACCCCCGACGCTCCCCCGACCCGCTCGACGCCCTCGGCCCAGTAGACCTGCCGCAGCCGCAGCGCCCGGTTCCAGGTGCCTGGCGTTGGTGCGGGGGTCGGGGCGTTGCGCAGCCCGGCGTCGCGGGGTGCCGCTGCGCCCACCCGTGCCGCCCAAGCGGCACGACTGCCCGCAGCGGCGGCACAACTGCCCGCAGCGGCGGCGGCGGCCGGTTCCAGGTACTCGGCCTTGGTGCGAGGGGCGGGGCGTTGCGCAACCCGGCGTCGCGGGGTGCCGCTGCGCCCACCCGTGCCGCCCAAGCGGCACGGGTGGGCGCAGCGGCGGCACGACTGCCCGCAGCGGGGGTGGGGCGGCTGCCCGCAGCTGGGACGGCCGGCAGCTGGGACGGCCGGCAGCCGCCTACGTACGGAAGGGGACGTGTCGGGGGGTGTCCGCCCGCAGCGGTTGGCGCGTCAACGGACAGTCACTCGGTATCCGACTCCATCGCGCCGTTCCGAGGACGGACACCCCCCGGCACGTCCCCGACCCCCCACCCAGCGGCACGCACGCCCGCGCACCCGCGTCTCCGACAAGACACCCACCCGCCCCCTCTCTACGCTCAAGAGGAGCGAGCGGTGAGGAGCGCAGCCATGACGACGCAGCACAGCGCGATCGAGGCCGACCGGGCGCTGAAGGCCAAGCACCGGGCGATGTGGGCCCAGGGCGACTACCCCTCCCTGGCCGTCGAGCTCATCCCCGGCCTCGGGGCGGAACTGGTCGAGGCATGCGGAGTGACCCCCGGCCGGCGGGTGCTGGACGTGGGCGCCGGCAGCGGCAACGCCGCCATCCCGGCGGCCCTGGCGGGCGCGGACGTGATCGCCTCCGACCTCACCCCGGAGCTGTTCGAGGCCGGCCAACGGTTCGCGGAGCGGCAGGGGGCACGTCTCACCTGGCAGGAGGCCGACGCCGAGGCCCTCCCCTTCGGCGACGCGGAGTTCGACACCGTGCTGTCCTGCGTCGGCGTCATGTTCGCCCCGCACCACCAGCGGGCCGCCGACGAACTCGTCCGGGTCTGCCGCCCTGGCGGCACCATCGGGCTGCTGAACTGGACGCCCCAGGGCTTCATCGGCCGGATGTTCGCCGTGATGAAGCCGTACGCGCCCCCTCCTCCCCCGGGCGCGCAGCCGCCCCCGCTGTGGGGAGAGGAAAGCCATGTGCGCGAGCTCCTCGGAGACCGGGTCACCGACGTGAGCACCGAGCGCCGGACCGTCAGGGTCGACCTCTTCAGCACGCCCGAGGCGTTCCGCGACTACTTCAAGGAGCGCTACGGCCCCACGATCACCGTCTACAGGAACATCGCCGGCGACCCCGAGCGCGTCGCCGCCCTGGACCGCGACCTCGCGGACCTCGCGCGCGACGCCGACCTGGGCACCGGCGCCGGCAGGACCGTCCTGGAGTGGGAGTACCTGCTGCTCACCGCCCGCCGGGCGGCCTGACACCGCGGGAGCGGCGTCAGGCCCGACAATGCGACGGGCCCGTACAACTCCCGTACCACCACGGCACGGCGCCCCTCCTTCCCAGGTCGGATCTCCCCCGCATTCGGCAGGTGATCCGCCAGTTCCGCACGTACCGTCGAATGCATGACGCATCTCGACGCGGGTGCCCGGCTCGACTCCACCCGGCCGGCGACGGTCACCTCACGCGAGACCGGCCTGACCCGTGCTCAGGTCGCCGAACGCGTACAGCGCGGCCAGGTCAACAACGTGCCGGTGCGCAGCAGCCGGTCCCTCGTCGACATCGTCCGCGCGAACGTCTTCACCCGCTTCAACGCGATCATCGGCGTGCTCTGGCTGATCATGCTGGTCGTCGCGCCGATCCAGGACAGCCTGTTCGGGTTCGTGATCCTCGCCAACACCGGCATCGGCATCGTCCAGGAGTGGCGGGCGAAGAAGACGCTGGACTCGCTCGCCCTGATCGGCGAGGTGCGGCCCACCGTCCGCAGGGACGGCGCCTCCGCGCAGGTCAGCACCTCCGAGATCGTCCTCGACGACCTGCTCGAGATCGGGCCCGGCGACAAGGTCGTCGTCGACGGTCTCTGCGTCGAGGCCGACGGGCTGGAGATCGACGAGTCGCTGCTCACCGGCGAGGCCGACCCGGTCGTCAAGCACCCCGGCGACCAGGTGATGTCCGGCAGCTTCGTGGTCGCGGGCGGCGGGGCGTTCCAGGCCACGAAGGTCGGGCGTGAGGCCTACGCCGCACAGCTCGCCGAGGAGGCCTCACGGTTCACCCTCGTCCAGTCCGAGCTGCGCTCGGGTATCTCGACGATCCTGAAGTACGTCACCTGGATGATGATCCCGACCGCGATCGGCCTGGTCGTCAGCCAGCTGTTCGTGAAGGAGAACGGCTTCGACGACTCCGTGGTCCGCACGGTCGGCGGCATCGTGCCGATGGTCCCGGAGGGGCTGGTCCTGCTGACCTCGGTCGCCTTCGCCATCGGCGTCATCCGGCTGGGCCGCAAGCAGTGCCTGGTCCAGGAACTGCCCGCGATCGAGGGGCTGGCCCGGGTCGACACGGTCTGCCTCGACAAGACCGGCACCCTCACCGAGGGCGGCATGGACGTCACCGGGCTGCGGCCCCTGCGGGGTGCCGACGAGACCTACGTGCGTGAGGTGCTCGGCGCGCTCGGTGAGTCCGACCCGCGGCCGAACGCGTCCCTCAAGGCGATCATCGACACCTACCCGGCCGTGGACGGCTGGCGCTGCACCCGGGCCCTGCCGTTCTCCTCGGCCCGCAAGTACAGCGGCGCCGCGTTCAGCGAGGGCGACGGGCAGTCCAGCACGTGGCTGCTGGGCGCCCCGGACGTCCTGCTTCCCGACGACGACCCGGCCCTCGCCGAGACCGAGCGGCTGAACGAGCAGGGTCTGCGCGTCCTCCTGCTGGCCCGGGTCGCGCGGGACCTCGACGACCCCGAGGTGGCCAAGGGGGCGCGGCCCACCGCCCTGGTCGTACTGGAGCAGCGGCTGCGCCCGGACGCGGCCGAAACACTGCGTTACTTCGCCGACCAGAACGTCCGGGCGAAGGTCATCTCCGGCGACAACGCGGTGTCGGTCGGTGCGGTCGCCGCCAAGCTGGGGCTGTCCGGTACCACCGTGGACGCGCGCCGGCTGCCCGCCGAGCGGGACGGGATGGCGGGGGCGCTCGACGACGGCACGGTGTTCGGGCGGGTCACCCCGCAGCAGAAGCGGCACATGGTGGGCGCGTTGCAGTCCCGCGGGCACACGGTCGCGATGACGGGCGACGGTGTGAACGACGTCCTCGCCCTGAAGGACGCCGACATCGGTGTCGCGATGGGCTCCGGTTCGGAGGCGACCCGGGCGGTGGCGCAGATCGTGCTGCTGAACAACAGCTTCGCGACGCTGCCGTCGGTGGTGGCGGAGGGCCGCCGGGTCATCGGCAACATCACGCGCGTCGCGACGCTGTTCCTGGTGAAGACGGTCTACTCGGTGCTGCTGGCGGTCCTGGTGGTCTGCTCCCAGGTGGAGTACCCGTTCCTGCCGCGCCACCTGACCCTGCTGTCGACGCTGACGATCGGCGTCCCGGCGTTCTTCCTGGCTCTCGCGCCCAACAGGGAGCGCGCTCGGCCGAACTTCGTGCGGCGGGTCATGCGGTACGCGATCCCGGGCGGGGTGGTGGGCGGGGCGGCGACCTTCGCGACGTATCTGATCGCACGGACGTACTACACGGGCCCGGGCGAGCTGAACGCGGAGACCAGTGTCGCGACGCTCACGCTGTTCCTGATCTCGCTGTGGGTGCTCGCGATCATCGCCCGCCCGTACACCTGGTGGCGGATCGCCCTGGTCGCCTCGATGGGCGGGGCGTTCCTGCTCGTCCTCGCCGTGCCGGGGCTCCAGCACTTCTTCGCGCTGCGGCTGGTCGGGATGACGATGCCGTGGGCCGCTGTCGGCATCTCCGTGATCGCGGCGGCCACCCTGGAACTCCTGTGGAGGTGGGTGGACCGCCGCTTCCGCGTGTGAGAGGTCCGCCGTGACGGATCAGACCTTGGGCCACATGCTCTTCCCGGCCGCCAGTGCGCCCTTGCCGTCGCCCGCGAACCACCTCAGCTCGCCGTTGACCTCCACAGAGGCCAGGTCGGCCTTCCCGTCACCGTTGAAGTCGCCGCTCAGCAGCGGCCGGTAGCTCGTCCAGTCCTTGCCGGACCACATCGAGCGGGCCTTGTCGAAGGTGCCGTCGGCCTTGCCCGGATAAAGGTGCAGGGCACCGTCGGCGGCCACGGCGGCGATGTCCTCGCGGCCGTCTCCGTTGAAGTCCGCCGTGGCGATGCGCTCCTTCTTCCAGGTCTTGTCCGGCCACATGGACTTCTTCTGGTTGACCAGGTCGCCGCCCGCGTCCCGCTTGTAGGTGTAGAGGGAGCCGTCGGGCCACTGGAACAGCGGTGTGTCACGGGCCGGAGTGGCGCTGTGCAGGACAGCGGCGGGCAGCAGCTGCTTCCAGGTGGTGTCCGTCCAGAGCTTCTTCCCGATCCAGAAGGGGCTCGGTTCACGCTTGCTTCCGATGAACACGTCACCGCTGTCCCACACGGTGATCACCTCGACGCCCGGCGCGTCGTCGAAGTCGCCCGCGAGGATCTGCTGCACCCGGGAGTTGCCGAGCGCCGGCAGGTAGGTGCCGAACTGCAGGGTGCCGTCGGGCCGGCTGTAGAAGACCTGGATGGTGCCGTCCGCCATGTGGGAGGCGACGTCGGTACGGCCGTCACCGTTGAAGTCGGCGGTCGTCATGGCGTCCTTGATGAACTTCCTGCGGTGTGTCATACGCACCCGCTGGACCCAGTCGGCGATGTCGTCCACCCGGGTGGCGAGCGCCCCGGTGCGCGTCTCGTCGGAGTTGAAGCAGCCGCCGCCCCAGGAGGCCGTGACGATGCCGACCAGCTTCCCGCGGGCGTTGAGCACCGGCCCTCCGGCGTCGCCCGGGCACACGGCGCCACCGGAGGTGGGCGAGATCCCCAGGGTCGCGGAGTCGACGGTGTCGACACGGAAGTCACCGGTGTGCGCCTTCCCCGGGACCCAGTCGCTCCCGGTACGGCCGAAGCCGACCGCACGGAGCTGGTCGCCCTGAGCCGGTGCCACCGTGGCGACGTCGGCCCTGTTCCTGTCGGGGAACGGGCCGTCCAGCGGGTTCTCGACGCTCGGGTCGTCGACGCGCGCCATGACCAGGTCACGATCGGGGTGCGGGAGCAGCTCCAGCACCTTCTGCTTCTCGGGCGCCGCGGCGGGCCGGTTGCCGTCGGCGGTCACCACCGTGGGATACGGCGGCGCCCCAGCCGCGATCTTCGTCGCGGTCCGGGGGTCGGCCGCGAAGCAGCTGGCGGCCGTGAGCACCCACTGCTCGTCGACCAGGGTCCCGGAGCAGGCGCGGTCGTTGTCCTTGCCGATGGTGAGGTGAAGCTTCACG
This sequence comes from Streptomyces djakartensis, assembly GCF_014651075.1. Taxonomy (GTDB): domain Bacteria; phylum Actinomycetota; class Actinomycetes; order Streptomycetales; family Streptomycetaceae; genus Streptomyces; species Streptomyces djakartensis. Next base: position 99,411 of record NZ_BMWE01000010.1, read on the forward strand.
GCGAACGGGTCGGCGCCGCCCGTCACCTCGTCGCCGCCCATGGACTGTGCCGGAGATGAGCTCAGGAGACCGGCCGCGAGGCCGGCCGCCAGGACCCCGGCGGTCCATGCCGTGCGCTTCGCGCGCGAACGGGGGTAGGTCACGTTTCCTCGAATCAAAGACGTGCTCTGCGGGTGCAGAGAGCAATGCGGGCCCGTGCGGCATGCCGCGCGGGCTGGGACATCAGCGGATCAACCGGTCACACGCAGCTCGACCAGCACCGACCTGGCGCCGCCGACCGTGCCTTCCCCGACGGACTCGAAGCCGCCCTTGGGGACGTTGACCGTCGTGGTCCTGCCGTCGGCGGTGAGGTCCGCGCTCACCGGGTGATCGGGGGCCTCCACGGCGAAGACGCGGGGAAGTTCCAGCGTGAGGCGGCCGGTCTTGCCCACGGCCTTGAAGCAGTAGGTGCCCCGACGGCCGGCCGAGGCGTCCTCGACGGTCATGACCCGGATCTGCTGGGCGGCCTGGTCGCATTCGGCGAGCACGATGTGCCCGTCGCCCCTCTTCAGCTTGATTCCCTTTTCCGCGAGGATGCGGTCGGCACCTGGGTATTCGTAGTTTTCGACCGCCACGGGTGGAATCGAGGCGGGCGGAGGCTGCGGCGGGTCATCGGCGAACGCAACAGAAATTCCGGCGAGCGTGACGCAAGCGGCAGCGATTACGGAAGCGGCAAGTTTTCGGGCACGAAAAGGCACCGAAGCGTCCCTTCAGGCGCGGCAGCTCGCACTGCGAGAACCCGCCAGGATGCGAATGAAAAGAAACTGGAAATGAAAGACGGGCATACGCGACCGCCGTGCAGTCGTCGGATACGCCTCATTTGACCCGCGCGAAGCGAGTCCCCCCGTTCAACCCCCTGCAGATATGAGTCTGGAGCGGCCCCGGCTGGTCAAGCCGGGCATCGCAAAGCCAAAGTCAGGGCACAGGGTATGCAGGCGGAGGTTCGAACGTCAACACTAATCCCGCGACATCTTCCCGAGCACTTCACGCCCCGGTCAAAAAGTGGCGATACGCCCGTTCCGTGCGCGGCCGAATACAACATCCGCAGCTTGAAAAAACGAGGGCTATGCTTACCCGTCGACTATTCGGTGACGCGCATTGTGGGGATCGTCGCCGATGACCGAGACAGGTGCTCAGTGAATCGAAGAACTGACCAGCTCGATAGCGCCGGAAAAGTGGCACGCTTGCTACGTAGAACGGCACTGGGTTTGTTGCCCTTGGCCCTGACCGGCAGCCTGCTGGGTTCGGTGCCCGCCGCGGTCGCCGCGCCCGCGCCGGACCGGGTTCGCGCCATCGCCACCGCGTCGGCCGTCACCGCGGCCGACCGTGGGCTGATCGTCGACCACTGGAAGGAGGGGGGACCCGGCGTCAAGGCGGCGGCCGAGGTGGCGCTGACCGGTACGGACGCCGAGGCCGAGGCGTTTCTGAAGGCCGTGGACGACCTGTCCTTCCAGGACGAGCGGGTCAGTGCCGCCCAGATCGCCTCGGTGGGAGGCCCCGAACTGCTGGCCGCGGCACGCGCGGCCCTGGCCGGGACCCGTGCCGAGCTGCACGACTTCCTGGACGACGGCTGGGAAGACCCGATGGCCCAGGACAACCGGGTCCGGGTCGCCCAGATCATCGACACGGGCGGCCCCAACGTGCAGAACGCCGGACGGGCCGCGCTCGCCGGCACCTCCGAGGACGTCCGGAAGTTCCTCAGCGAGGGTCAGTACGTCCAGCGCGAGCAGGACGAGCGGGTGCAACTCGTCCAGATCGTCAGTGTGGGCGGCACCAACGTGCGCGCGGCCGGCCGCATCGCGCTGAGCGGCAGCGCGGCGGACATCCGGGAGTTCCTGGAGGTCGGCCAGTTCGTGGCCCGCGCCAAGGACCAGGAGCACGCCACCGTCGCCGAGCTCGCCGAGCAGGCGAAGGAAGCGGGCAGACAAGCCGCCAAGGAGACCGCCTCCGCCAAGACCGAGTCCGCCAAGGCGGTGCAGGCGGCGCAGCTCGCCAAGGAGGCGGCGCTGGAGGCGGAGGCCGAGGCCAAGGCGGCCAAGAACGACACCGACAGGGCCGCACGCGCCGCGAAGCGGGCCGCCAAGGCGGCCTCCCAGGCCGCCGCCTCCGCGCAGCGGGCGATCGACGCGGCCGACGCCGCCAACAACTCGGCCCGTGTCGCCGCCAACGCGGCCTCCCAGGCGGCGGCCGCCGCGGCGGGCGCCTCTCAGGCTGCTTCCCGTGCCCGGGGTGCCGCCGCCGACGCGGCGGTGGACGCCAAGAACACGGAGGCCGCGCGTCAGGCGGCCAAGGACGCCCGCAAGGCGGCCGAGGGCGCCAACCTGGCCGCCGACGCGGCCGACCAGGCGGCCAAGGCGGCCGACGCGGCGGGTGACGCCGCGAGTTCGGCGGCGAGCGCCGGTGCCAACGCCAATATCGCCGCCAACGCCGCGATCGAGGCCGGCAACTACGCCGGCCAGTCGAGCGCGGCCGCCGCCGAGGCACGCGCCGCCGCGGCGGCCACCAAGCGGCACGCCGCTGAGGCCAACCGCGCCGCGGCCGCCGCCGAGTCCCTGGCCCGCAAGGCGGCGAGGGCCGCCCGTGAGGCCCGGGACGCCGCGAAGTCGGCGGCCACCCACGCCAAGAAGGCCGGCGACGCCGCCGAGGAGGCGGCGAAGAACGCCGGGCAGGCCGCGCAGGCCGCCGCCAAGTCCACGGAGCACGCCAACGCGGCCACCGAGGCGGCGAACGCCTCCACCACCGCCGTGGCCAAGGCCCATGAGGTCTTCACCCTCGCCCGCGAGGTCGAGGCCGCCGAACTTCTCGGCCGTACCAACGCGGGCATCGAACTGGCCAGGGACTACAAGCAGCAGGAGGAGGCCCGAACCGCCGCGCAGGCGCAGCAGGTGAAGGCCGCGAAGGACCGGGAGGCCGAGCGGGACCGGCTCGTGGCCGAGGCCGGCAGGCCCGGCGCCGACCTGGCCTCGGTCGCCGACCAGGGCCGCGAGCTGGCCGTGCGGGTGATGAAGGCGGGCACCGCGTGGGGACGCGCCGCGGCCGAGGCCGCCCTGGCCGGCAGCGACGAGGCCGTCATCGACTACCTGCGCAACGGCTGGAGGACCGCCCAGCAGCAGGACGACCGTTCCTACGTCGAGCGTCTCGCCGAGGAGAGCGAGGACAAGGCGGTGCGTGACGCCGCCGAGGCCGCCCTGGACGGCGACGCCGCCGCCATCACCGAGTTCATCGACAGCGGCCAGTACAAGGCGGGCTCCGAGGGCATGCGGGTCGCCATCGCCCAGGTGATCTCGGACGCCGGGCCCGTCCTCACCGAGGCGGGCCGCAACGCCCTGGCCACGGGCGACCCGAAGAAATTCAGCGAGTTCCTGATCAGGACGCAGCACACCGCGCGCACCCAGGACGAGCGGGTCAGGGCCGCGCAACTGGTCGACAGCGGCACCCCCGAGGTGAAGGCGGCTGCCCGGATCGCGCTCGAGGGGCCGACGCAGGCACTGCACGCCTTCATCGTCTCCGGTCAGTACAAGGCGTTGCGCAAGGATCACCTGACCGCCACGCACGTCGCCCGGGTCCAGAAGCTGATCGCGGACTCGGCGAAGGTCGCGGCCACCGCGCAGCAGAACGCGGCCACCGCCCAGAAGGTCGCCGCGACGGCCCGCAAGGCGGCCGACAAGGCCATCGAGTGGGCGAAGAAGGCCGACGCGTCGGCGGCCGAGGCACGCGAGCACGCCAAGAAGGCCGAGAAGTACGCCCAGGACGCCGAGGCGTCCGCGGCGAGCGCCGCCGCCTCCGCGAGAACGGCCAGGGACGCGGCGAAGCGCGCCGACGCCTCCGCGGCGGACGCGGCCAGGTCTGCGGCCGACGCCACGCTGTCCTCGGAGGTCGCCCAGGCCGCCGCGTCCAACGCCTCGTACTACGCGGACCAGGCGTACAAGTCGGCGGTCGCGGCCGGCAAGGACGCCGACGCGGCGCTCAAGGAGGCGACCGACGCCTTCAAGGTCACGGTGAAGAAGTACCGGGAGGAGGAAGAGGCCCGGCGCAAGGCCGCGGTCACGGCCAAGGAGAAGGCCGAGAACGAGGCCGGGGCACGTGCCCGTGAGATGTACCGCTGCGGACAGGGGTACATCCCGTGCGACCCCCAGGGCTTCGCCCGCTGGTGCCAGCACAACGAAATCTACTGCGACATCCTTGCGCACAGCGACGAGTTCGCCGCGGCCATGGAGGGCATCTGGAACGCCGAGAAGGAGCTCCTGGGTCTCGGTCAGCTCGAGCAGTGCCTGGACAGCAAGGACTTCGAGCATTGCGGGGGCCTGGCGGGGGATGTGCTCCTGGGCAGCAAGCTGAGGGCTCTGGACCGGGTCTACGACAAGCTGAAGCTGCTCAAGCGCGGCTGCAAGGTGGTCAAGAAGGCATCGGTGGCGTCGTTCGCCGCGTTCACCGTGTCGGCGCGTGGCGCGAACGACGGTGTCCCCCGGTGTCTGGAGGGCGCAACCGACCACAAGGTCTACGACCCCCACTCGGGCGAGATCATCACCGACATCGATCTCTTCGAGAACGGCGTGATGTGGGAGCTCAAGAGCGCCATCTACGCTGAGAGCACCTGGCTGGACAAACACGTCAGCAAGAAGCTGGCCAACTACCTGAAGTGCCGTGCGCTGCTCCCGGGCTACGAGAACGCCCCGATCGGCTTCCGGTTCACCAAGTCAGGGATGGACCCGCGTTTCCGGGCGGCGCTGGAGGAGCGGTTCGAGAAGCTCAGGCAGACGTATCCGGACCTCGACCTGAGACTGGAGATCGCAGATTGAGTTACCCCTTCGAGTACGGCGACGAGACGCTCTGGGACGCGGGGTACCACAGCGGACAGCTGTACGCGTCCCTCGTCCGGGGAGCGGCCGGCTTCCTGGACGTGCCGTCCGGGCTGACGCAGACTCCGCAGGGCGGCTGCGCGGTGGATCGCGAGGCGTTCCAGGCTTTCGTCCAGCAGCTGTACGACCTGTACGCGTCCACGTCCAACGAGGTCCTTCGGGGACTGGCGCAGGGGCTGCTCGGCACCTCGCTCGTGCTGCTCGACCGCGCCGGTGGCGCCGTCGCCCTGCGGCCCGAGGACGCGACCGCCCTGCGGGAGGCCGCGTCGGCGCTGGGGCGGGCCATGGCGTCGTAGCCCGGCTGTGAGGAACGGCTGCCCAGGGGAAGAGATCCCGTGGGCAGCCGTTCCGCTTCATGGCGTTCGGGCCGGACTACTGCACGTCGACGTAGTCGCCCGTGGCGTTGACGGCCGGGGTGGTGCTCGTGCCCGCGAAGCTGAAGCGCCAGTAGCCGTCGTAAGCGGCGGTGGCGGTGGCCTTCACGTTGCCGTACTGGTCGGAGTACACCGTCTTGACGGTGGTGTACGTGCTGGTGCCCGCCTTGCGGAACTGGAGCTTGACCGGCTGGTTGGTGTAGCCGTGGTAGGCGTTGTCCTCCCAGTTGGCGCGGGACAGCTTGCCGGTGGACGTGATCGTCCTGCCCTTGTAGACGGGCTCGGGGCCGGCGTTGACGGTCAGCTTGGAGTAGCGCTGCACCTTGGTGCTGCCCAGGCCGCCCTGCACCTTCTCGTCCCCGTCGCTGGTGACGGCCAGGGCGCCGGCGCCCCAGGTGCCGGCGTCGGAGTTGAACAGGTCGCCGTCGGCCGGGCGGACGTAGATGACGCCCTTGCAGTTGAGCATGGTCGACGAGGCGGCGGTGCAGGTGGCCGGGTCGTCGCTGATCAGCACGTTGTCCGAGTCGTCGAGCGAGGAGCCGTGGTGGATCAGCGGGCCGGTGGCGAAGTTGTCGGAGCCGGTGTCCATGCTCGCGGGGTGCGTCACCGTGTACGTGACCGGGAAGCTGACCACGCTGGTCGTGCCGACGACGATGTTCTTGCCGCTGTTGACCTTCACGTCGGAGAAGGTGACGTCGAGGGTCGACGCGGTGGTGGGGGCCGAGTCGGGACCGGCCGTGGCGGAGCCGAAGGCCTCCGCACCGGACGGCGCGTCGGTGGCGTGCGCGGCCGGAACGACGGAGGCGGAGAGTGCCAGGGCGCCGACGACGGCGGCCACGGTGGCGCGAATACGCATGTGCGTCCCCTATGGGGAGAAGTGATCTAGGAGTCTGACTGACTCGCATGATCAGATTCACGACCGCCGCGAATGGTTGTAGCCGGGTGACCGGTTTTTATCGCACGCGACCACTGTTGACTCACGGATGGACAACGCCTGGCGCCTTCATGGCGAAGCGTGTCGTCCATCCGCTCAGTCGAACCACCGGTCCCGTGCCAGTTCCTCCGTCCGTGACGGGTCCTCCAGCAGCGCCGCCACCTCGAACCGCCGCGGCCACTGTCCCGCCGCCCAGGCCAGTCCCGCTGCCACGCCCTCCAGGGTGGCGGCGTGCAGGGCTCCGTCGTCCGTCAGGCGCCAGTCGATCTCGACGCCGTCGACGACGAGTTCCTCGTGCTCGATGTAGCGGGACGGGGTCAGCCCGCCCAGGAGCACCCGGACCGGCTCCGGTACGTCGTGCTCGGTGCCCTCGGAGGTGACCTGCCCCGTGACGGACTCGCTCAGCCGCCGTACCTGGAACAGTTCGGCCAGTTCGGCGGCGCGGGAGGGCCGGACCGGGAGGAGGGGCACTCCCGCGGTGAAGGGCAGCAGGTCCGGGGAGTCGCAGACGACGGCCTCGGCCGCGTCCACGACCTCCACCCGGCCGTCGATGACGGCGCGCAGTTCGTCCGGCAGGGTCACCTGCTCCGGGTCCAGTTCGGCCAGGGCGCCGTACAGGGCGTGCAGTTGCGCGTCGGTCACCCGGCGCTCCGGGTCGGCGAGCCGGTCGAGGAGTTCGGCGGCCCCGCCGGGCTCGTCCAGCAGCGCGGCGACCGAGGTGCGCACGCCCAGCGCCCGCAGCACCTGTTCGTCCTCGAAGCCGGTGGCGTCGGCCTCGTCGTACAGGCCTCGGAGGAGGGGGTCACCGCCTGCCGAGCGGAGGCCGGCGGGGCGGCGGCCGTCGAGGACGGGGTTCCCGCGCAACCACCAGGCGGTGTACGGGCGTACGGCCTCGTGTGTGCCGTCGTGCAGCAGGATCCGCACCGGCTGGACGATCGCGTCCCTGAGCGGCGGCCGCGACAGCATGGACAGGGCCTGGGGCCACTTGTCCTCGTCGACCAGGTCCAGATCGCGGACGGCGATGATCTCGGTCGCCACCGGTGGCACCGGGCTGTCCGGGAAACGGTCGAGGATGTCCTCCGCCCACACGTCGACCGCGTCCAGCAGGCCGGGGTCGTCGGGCTCCGCGAAGTCGCTCTCGCGGGGCTCCAGTTCGTCCGGGTCGAGCACGACGTCGGTGGCCCGGACGAGCGCGAAGTCCACCAGCACTCCGCAGGCGGCCAGGGGCTGCTCACCCCACTTGCCGGCCAGCTCGGCGTCCACCGCGGCCAGTTCGCCCTCGCGCATGACCTGGGCGAAGGGCCCGCCGGGGAAGACGAGTTCGCAGGCCGGCGCCGGTTCGCCGTCCTCGTCGGGCAGGGCGAGCGCACCGAGCCAGGGCTCGTCACCGGGCTCCAGTCCGGCGTCCCGCACCAGCGCGAGCACGGTGTCGGCGAGCTCCTCGGCGTCGAGGGAGTCCTCCTCCCAGCTCATGCCGCCCTCGTCGTCGAGGGACGCGGCCACGGCGGCCCGCACCTGCGGGGTGGTGAGGACGGCGCGCGGGGTCGCGGGCAGGGCGCCCAGCTTCTCCAGGATCGGGTGCGCGGCGTCCTGGTGGGCGACCTTCAGGCCGAGCCGGGCGAGGACCTCCGGGTCGATCCGGGCGGCCTCCGGGCTGGGCAGCAGCACCTGCCGCGGCCCGATCGTCGTACGGCCGTCGGCCAGCGGCACCGGCAGGCCCGACAGCCGGTCGGGGTCCACCCCGGCGAGGCTGTCGTACAGGCGCCGCCACCAGCCGGGCTCCTTCTCAAGGCCGGCCAGCCGGTCGATCGCGTCGGTCAGCGGGACCCGGGCGACGCCCAGGGTGCGCAGCTCGGTGCGTCGTTCCAGCCCGGCGGGCAGCAGGGTGGGGAGGACTTCCGCCAGTACCCGCACCGTGTCCGCCCCCGCGCCCTCGACGATCTCGGCGTCGCGGGGCCGCAGCGACTCGGGGAGGTCGTCGCCGTCCTGCTCGCGGGGCTCTGTTGCGGGCGGCAAGAACGCCGGGTGGGCGGGGGGGAGAAACGCAGTGCGCGGCAGCCGCTCCAGGATGGCCTGCCGCAGGGCGCCGTCCAGCTCGCCCTTGCCGAGCGGGCCGGGCACGAGGTCGACGAGTCCGGCGGTCACCGGGCGCCAGTCGCCGAGGAGTCCGGCGTAGGCGTCGGCCGCGCGCTGGACGAGGAAGTCGGTGAGCGGGCCCGGCGCGGCGTGCCGGCGGGTGGAGTCCAGCGGGAACGAGGCGATGAGCAGGGCGGGGACGCCGAGCGGCTCGTCGCTGGGGGTGGGGGCGTGCACGACCGGGCTGGTGCGGGGCCGGACCGGGCTGCCGTCGGCGTCGACGGGCACGGCCCAGGTGACCGACCAGTGGGGCCGCAGCCGCTCCTCGACGGGACGGCCGTCGAGCAGGTCGGGGGTGAGGGGGCCGTGCGCGGCGGAGGTGCGCCAGTGGGTGACGCCGCCCTCGGAGTCGTCGACGACGGTGAAGGGGCCGTCGGTGCGGCGGGAGATCGTCCGGGGGTTCTCGCCGTGGATCTCCACGACGACCTCTTCGAGACCGGCGAGGGTGAGCAGCAGGGAGTCGTCGACGGCGCGCAGCAGGCGTTCGGCGAGGTCGGCGGCGGGGGTGTCGCGCAGGGGGAGGATGACGGCGGTGTCGTACGGGTCGGGGGCGGAGCCCTCGGCGGCGAACGGCAGCCGCAGCAGCGGCACGTGTCCGTCGCGCCGCCTGATCTCGTCTCCGAGGCCGGGGCTGTGCCGGGCGGTGTCGGCGGCCCGTTCCCGGGCCTCGGCGAGGGACCAGCGGACCCCGCCGTGCCGGCCGACCACGGCGGGCTCGTCGGTGACGGCCAGGACGGCGGCGAAGCCGACACCGAAACGCCCGACGGCGTGCTCGTGGGTCTCCCGCTTGGCGGAGGCCCGCAGGGTGGACAGCGACTCGACGCCGGCCGCGTCCAGGCGGGCGCCGGTGTTCGCGGCGACGAGCACCCCGTCCCGCAGGGTCAGCCGCAGCCGTCCCGGCACCCCGGCCCGGGCGGCCGCGTCGGCGGCGTTCTGCGCGAGTTCGACGACGAGCCGGTCCCGGTACCCGCCGAGGACCAGGTCCTCCTCGGCGTTGGCGTCCTCACGGAACCGGGCGGGGCTGGTGGCCCAGGCGTCGAGGACACCGCGCCGCAGGCGGGCCGTACCGAACGGGTCGGCCCCCTCGGCGGCGGGCCGCACGAACTTGCTGCTCACGTTCCGGTCCTCTTCCTCGTCGGCGTGAGGACGAAGGTACCGCTTGGCGGGCGCAGGGTGTGCGCCCGCCCGGCGTCAGCGCGCAGGGCGTGCCCGGCAGTCGCGGCGCCGCTACGAGTGGCCCAGTTCCTCCGTGTCCTCGTCCGTCGTCGTCGGCACCGAGCCGGCGTCCGGTGCCGGGCGCAGCGGGAAGGGGTCCACGCGTGTCTCGTCGATGACCGGCGGGGCCGGCTGCGGGGGACGGGGCATGACCGCCGCCTCGGAGTGGCCGCCGCAGCCGTAGGCCAGGGAGACGAGGCGGCCGTCGGCCGGGGAGAACTCGTTGGCACAGACGCCGAAGGCCTGGCCCAGGGAGCCGCCGACGGGGACGAGGAAGCCGCAGGAGACGCAGGCCGCGGGGGCCGACTGGGCCATGGGCGTCTTGGCGCCGAAGGCCTCCTCCCAGCGGTCGGCAGCGGTGTGCAGGCCGTACCGGGAGAGCACCCGGGCCCGGCGCATGCCGAGTTCCTCGGCCACCGCCGCGATCGAGCCGCGGGACGGGGCGACCGGGAGACGGGCCGGGGGACCGTCGGTGACGTCCGCGTCCTCCGCCTCCACCAGGTCGGCCATCTCGTGCGACACGGCCGAGTTGGGCGCCGGCTCGTCCTCGCCGGAGAAGCCCGGCTCCAGCCGGAGGTCCTCCGCGTCGGTGGGCAGCAGATCGCCGGGGCCCATGTCGCCCGGCCGCAGCCGCTCGCTCCACGGCACCCACTCGGGCGCGAGCACCGCGTCCGGGCCGGGCAGCAGCACCGCCTCGTCCACCGTGACGATCTTCGCGCGGGAGGCGCGGGCCACCGTCACGGCCCAGCGCCAGCCCCGGTATCCGAGCTCACGGCACTCGAAGAAGTGCGTGACAACGCGATCCCCCTCGGAGACCAGCCCCACGTGCTCGCCGACGACACCGGGCGCGGCGGCCTCCTCGGCGGCGCCGCGTGCGAGGTCCACGGCCTCGGCGCACAGACGGTCAGGGGTGCGGCTTCGCGTTGTCGCTGCGCTCACAGGTATCGCTTCTCTCCATACGCCGTCTCTAGCGAGTGCGCCACTCCCAGCGCCAAGGCGGACGGAGCGGACCAGGGGACCGCGTCGACGTCCTTCATCCATTCTGCGGGATGGCTGAGATAGGCACGCTACCCTTCCGCCCCACTTCGCGTACACCGACGGTGCCATGACCCGACAACCCGGACAGTCACCCCACAGGCCCTATACAAGCGGTAATGGCACTACCCGCGGCGTTCTCGGGGCACTATGACGACGTGGCAGCGGCGAAGACACCCCCGGGCGCCACCGGGACCGGTGGGTCGAAAGGGGTCAGGGGAAACAGCCGGCTGAGCGGACCGGGCCGTGTGGGCGGCCCTCTCCGCGCGATCGGGCGCGCCCTGCACTTCCCGGTCACCGGAACCGCCCGCGGCATCCGCAAGGCCACCCACGCGCACGGCGCCGGCGAGTCCGGCCTCGGCAAGCTGATCGAACTGCACGGGGTGAACGGCGCCGGCGATGTCATGATCACCGTCGCGCTCGCCTCCACGGTCTTCTTCTCGGTGCCCACCGACGAGGCCCGCGGGCGCGTCGCGCTGTACCTCGCCATCACGATGGCGCCCTTCACCCTCCTCGCGCCGGTCGTCGGCCCCCTCCTCGACCGCATTCCGCACGGACGCCGCGCGGCGATGGCCGGCGCGATGCTCGCCCGGGCGCTGCTCGCGATCGTGCTTGCCGGCGCGGTCGTCAGCGGCGGCATCGAGCTGTACCCGGCGGCCCTCGGCGTCCTCGTCGCGTCGAAGGCGTACGGGGTGGTCAGAAGCGCCGTCGTGCCGCGGCTGCTGCCGCCCGGCTTCTCCCTGGTGAAGGCCAACTCGCGGGTCACCCTCGGTGGGCTCCTCGCCACCGGCATCGCCGCGCCGGTCGGCGCCGGACTCCAGCAGATCGGGCCGCGCTGGCCGCTCTACGGCGCCTTCGTCCTCTTCGTCGCGGGGACGGTCCTGTCGTTCACGCTGCCGTCCAAGGTCGACTCCGCCAAGGGCGAGGACACCGCCCTGCTGGCCGCGGACGAACAGCACTTGCACGGGCCGCACCGCCGGCCCGTCAAGCGCCCCGGGCTGCGCACGGTCGGCCCGGCCGTCACCCACGCGCTGGCCGCCAACGCCTCCATCCGCTGTCTCACCGGCTTCCTGATCTTCTTCCTCGCCTTCCTGCTCCGCGAGCACCCGGTCTCCGGGCAGAGCGCGGCCGTGTCCCTGGCGATCGTCGGCGTCTCGGCGGGCGCCGGCAACGCGCTCGGCACGGCGGTCGGGGCGTGGCTCCGCTCCCGGGCACCGGAGATCATCATCGTGACGGTCGTGGCGTGTGTGCTGGGCGCGGCGATCACGGCGGCGGTGTTCTTCGGCGCGGTCATGGTGGCCTGCCTCGCCGCGGTGGCCGGGTTCGCGCAGGCCCTGGCCAAGCTGTCCCTCGACGCGCTGATCCAGCGGGACGTTCCCGAGCCGGTCCGCACGTCGGCCTTCGCCCGTTCCGAGACGCTGCTGCAGATGTCCTGGGTGCTGGGCGGGGCGGTCGGCATCGTGATGCCGCTCAACGGCACGGCCGGGCTGGCCGTGGGGGCGGCGATCGTCGGCACGGGCTGGCTGGCGACCGTGCGGGGGCTGGTCGACTCGGCCCGGCGTGGTGGGGCGGCGCGGCCGCGCGTCGCGTAGTGCCCTCCGATGGATCCTCCAGGGATCTTCCGGTGGACACCTTATGTGGATCTCTTGGGGGATCTCCGTGGGAGCCGTACCCCGCGTGGGCGGTCCGACCCGCGTGCCCGATAGCCTTCGCCCATGACCAGGTTGCCCCGCGGCGTAGCCGCTGATGGATTCCGTGCCGTGCGACGCCGCCGCGCCGTCGCCGCCGCCGGCGTCGTATCCGCCGGACTGCTCGTCCTGTCCGCCTGCGACAAGCCGACCCCGATGGCCACGGTCACCGTGGGCAAGGACTCGGTGAACTCCGAGGCCACCTGTGGCGGTGAGGGCAAGGCCCTGAAGTCGGCCGATCTCACGAAGTGCCTGAAGGACAAGGGCATCAACAGCATCTCCGTCGACCCGGACGAGACGGTGCGCTTTGGTGTCGACCCGGAGATCGCCGACGAGGGCTGGACGATCCTGATGAACGGGCAGCCGCTGACCGACTCCAGCACGAAGACGTACCGCACCATTCCGGGCAGCGTGTTCTTCAACGCGCAGTACGGGGCGCAGGGGAACTCGACGCTGGTCTCCATCAAGCAGGGCGAGAAGGACGCGTCGGGGCTCTGGAACTTCAAGCTCGAGAAGGACGCCTGATCGCTGCCGCTGGGCTTGGCCGGGTGCTTGTCGCCACCGCGGTTCCTGTGGAGAGGGACGCGGTGGTACGGGCCTTTGGGGCGCTGGCCCCGGGGTCCGATGGATCGGTGCTCGGCGTTGCGGGCCGTGCCCACCCGTTCCGCCCTGGCGGAACGACTGCCCACGGCGGTAGCGGAACGACTGCCTACGGCGGTAGCGGAGCGGCTGACCGCGGCGGTGACGGAGCCACTGCCCACGGCGGTAGCGGAACGACTGCCTACGGCGGTAGCGGCGCGGCTGCCCACGGCGGTGGCGGCGGGGCGGCTGGGCGTGCCGGTTTTGGTGGTATCGATGTGATCGCCGCGGGTGTGGGGCCAGGGCTGGCGGCTGCTTCTGCCGCTGCCGCTCTCACCGCGGCCGCCCTTCAGGGCGCCCCCTACGGCCTCGTCGTCTCCGCCGGGATCGGCGGGGGGTTCCAGCCGGACGCGCCGGTCGGGTCGGTCGTCGTCGCTGATGAGATCGTCGCGGCGGATCTCGGGGCCGAGACCCCGGACGGGTTTCTGTCGGTCACCGAGCTCGGGTTCGGGACGGTCAGGCATCGGCCGCCCGAGGAGCTGGTGCGGCGGGCCGCCGCGGCGGTCGGGGCCCGGGCCGGTGCCGTCCTCACCGTCTCCACGGTCACCGGGACCGCCGAACGTGCCGCCGTGCTCCGTGAACGGCATCCCACCGCCCTCGCCGAGGCCATGGAGGGCTTCGGGGTCGCCGAGGCCGCCGTCGCGCACGGGGTGCCCGTGCTGGAGGTGCGGGCGATCTCCAACCCGGTCGGCCCGCGGGACCGTGCCGCCTGGCGCATCCCCGACGCCCTGGCGGCTCTGACCGAGGGCTTCGGGAAGCTCGTGCCCGTACTGGAGAGTTGGAACAGGCATGACAGTTGAGCAGCTGCGGATCGCGTACTCCTCCTGCCCGAACGACACCTTCGTCTTCGACGCCCTGGCCCACGGCCGCGTCCCCGGCGCCCCCGCGCTGGACGTGACCTTCGCCGACATCGACGTCACCAACGGCATGGCCGAGCGCGGCGAGTACGACGTGCTGAAGGTGTCGTACGCCGTGCTGCCGTACGTCCTGGAGCAGTACGCCCTGCTGCCCTGCGGGGGTGCGCTGGGGCGGGGGTGCGGGCCGCTGGTGCTGACGCGGGAGGCGGGGGCCGACCTCGCCGGGCGGACCGTGGCCGTGCCGAGTGAGAAGTCGACCGCGTATCTGCTGTTCCGGCTGTGGGCCGCGGACACGCTGGGCAGCGGGGTCGGCGAGATCGTCGTCATGCCGTTCCACGAGATCATGCCGGCCGTGCGGGACGGGAAGGTCGACGCGGGGCTCGTGATCCACGAGGCGCGCTTCACGTACCGCGACTACGGCCTGCACAAGCTCGCCGACATGGGCGAGCACTGGGAGAACACCACCGGGCTGCCGATCCCGCTGGGCGCGATCATCGCCAAGCGGTCGTTGGGCGAGCAGAGGCTGCGGCTGCTGGCCGACTCCGTGCGGGCGTCCGTGCGCGCCGCCTGGGACGACCCGGAGGCGTCCCGGCCGTACGTCATGGAGCACGCCCAGGAGATGGATCCGGCCGTCGCCGACCAGCACATCGGGCTGTACGTCAACGAGTTCACCGCCGGTCTCGGCGAGGACGGCTACGCCGCCGTACGCGGCCTGCTGACCCGTGCCGCGGCCGAGGGGCTCGTGCCGCCCCTCGGCCCGAACGCGCTCGCTTTTCCCTGAGCGGCGGCAGGGCCTGTCCGCCGGACGGGCCCTACACGTCCAGCTGGTCGGCGACCGCGCGCAGCAGGCCGGCGATCTTCTTGCCGGCGGTCTTCTCGGGGTAGCGGCCCCGCTCCAGCATCGGGGTGATGTTCTCGAGGAGGGTCGTCAGGTCCTGGACGATGGAGGCCAGCTCGTCCGGCTTCTTGCGGGTCGCGGCGGCGACCGATGGGGTCGGATCCAGGATCGCCAGGGACAGCGCCTGGTCGCCGCGCTGTCCGGCGACGACACCGAACTCCACGCGCTGACCCGGCTTGAGCGTGTCGACTCCGGCGGGCAGGACGGAGGAATGGACGAAGACGTCACCGCCGTCGTCGCGGGAGAGAAAGCCGAAGCCCTTCTCGCTGTTGAACCACTTGACCTTGCCGGTAGGCACGTCTGTCCTCGTCCTCGTACTCGTCGGAAAACTGCTTCTGGAAACGGCTCTTGATAGCACTCGGGCGGGTCGTACGGACCCGCCGGTACCAAGGCTAATGCTCTTGCAGCCGGTGACAAGACGTCACCCGGTTGTTCTTCGCGGTGGGAACTACCCTGGTCGGGTGCGTGACAAAACCCAAACGAATTCCGCCGCTCCCGGTGACCGCCTGGTCCGTGCCGGTGCCATCGTCTTCTTCATCGGTGCGGTGGCCACACTGGTCACGGTCGCCCCGCTGTTCCTCGGGACGACGCCCTTTCCGACGTACATGTTCGGATTGAGCATGCTCATGGCAGTCGGATTCCTGATGGCCGGTGCGGGAGTACTGCGTTCCGTCGCAGCGGGCCGGCGTCAGGCGCGCCGGTAGTCCGAAAACCATCCGGGGAATTCGGTCAGGTCCGTGAGAACGACGTCCGCGCCCGCCGCGCGCAGTTCCTCCGGGGGGCAGGGGCCGGTGGCGACCGCGACGGACAGGGCGCCGGCCGTCCGGGCGCCGCGTACGTCTCCGACGTGGTCGCCGACGTAGACGCCCGCGTCGTGCTCGCGCAGCGCCTCGGCCTTCTGCTCGGCCCACAGGTCGCCGATGACCGCGTCGGGCTCGATGCCGAGGTGCGCGAGGTGCAGTTTGGCGTTGGGCTCGTACTTGGCCGTGACGACTATCGCGCGTCCGCCGGCCTCCCGGACGGCCGCTACGGCCTCCCGGGCGCCGGGCAGGGCCGGGGTCGCCGCGATGGCGATGGCGGGGTACATCTCCCGGTACACGTCGGCCACGGTCGCGACCTCCTCGGCCGGGAACCAGTTGATCAGCTCCTCGGCCAGCGGCGGCCCGAGCCGCGTGACCGCCAGGTCGGCGTCGATGTACGTGCCCGTCCGCTCGGAGAGGGCCTGGTAGCAGGCGCGGATGCCGGGGCGGGAGTCGATGAGGGTCATGTCCAGGTCGAAGCCGACGGTGATCGCCATGTGGGCCATTGTGCCCGGAGCCGTCCCGCTCAGCCGCGTCCCGCTCAGCCGCGGGCATACGTGCCGCCAGGGGCGGCACGGGTGGGCGCAGCGGCACCCCGCACCGCCGGGCTGCCCAACGCCCCGGGCCCAGCACCCACGCCCCGGGCTGGGACCTGCCCGCAGTACACCCGCCCGCAGCCAGGTGCCCGCCTACCTCCGGCGCTGGGAACGCCAGAGCAGGAACGTCCCGCTCAGCCGCGTCCCGCTCAGCCGCGGGCATACGTGCCGCCAGGGGCGGCACGGGTAGACGCAGCGGCACCCCGCACCGCCGGGCTGCCCAACGCCCGGGCCCAGCACCCACGCCCCGGGCTGGGATCTGCCCGCAGTACAGCCGCCCGCAGCCAGGTGCCCGCCTACCGCCGGCGCTGGGAGCGCCAGAGCAGGAACAAGGCCGATGCCACCGCCGCGGCCCTCACCACCCACGGCCAGGTCTCCGCCACCGCGTCGTTCATGTGGCCCTCGGCGATGGGGGCGCCCCAGCGGCCGTCCGTCCTGCCCCAGAGCCAGAGCAGGCCGCCCGCCACGGCGAGGCCCGGCAGGATCACGACCGCCCACTTGGTCTCCGCCTGGGTGAGGCGGCGGGACGCGTACGCGATGAGCCAGCCGAGGATCAGTACGAACCAGTTGCCGAGGACCGCGCCCGCGACGAGGAGGCCCGCGGCGATCAGCAGGAGGGGGTTGCTCCAGCCCCCGGCCGGGAGGGCCGGGAGGCGGCGCCGGGCCTTGGCGGTGGCGGCCTCTTCCGTCACCTCGACCGCCTCGACCGCCTCAGCGGGAGGGGCTGGGTCCTTCGCCGGCTGCGTCTTCCGCTGCTGCGGCGGCTTCAGCAGGTCCGGCAGCTCCACGCCGCCCACGAAGCCCGGCACCTCGTCGCCCACGCCGAACGGGCTGCTGTCCACCCGCCACCAGTCCGGCTGGACGGCACTGTCCCCGAGCTCGTGCCCGGCGGCCAGGTGCGGCGGGGCCGGGCCGTCGGAGGCGGCGGGGCGTGGTTCCCCGGCGGGTCGCTCCGGACGGGGGCGCGGCACGACGCGCCGCAACCCTCCCCGGGGGCGCTCACCGTGCTCCTGGGGTTCGCCGGGCTCACGGTCGCGCTGCGCGGGGACGGCCGTGGGGGCCTCCGACGGACCGCCGGTCCCGGTGCCGCCCGCGGCCGCCGAGACGACCTCGTCGGGGCTGCCGAGGCGGGACAGGATGCGGCGGACCGCGGCGGGCGAGTCGACGGTGACCTTGGCGCGGCGTTTGTCGATCTCGTTGCGCAGGTCCGCGACCAGACGCATGCGGGTGGCCGACGACAACTGCCGCTGCTGCGCCACGTCACCGACGCGGCTCAGATACTCGTAAACGACCTGGTCGCTCTCAATCCCCACGAAGTCCCCTCCGGGGCAGGTGCCTTGGCTGACGCCGTCGCACGACGGTACCGCGAGGACGAGCGGGTGGCCCAAACGCCGGCCAGGCCCGGCCGCACACAGCCCGCGCACCAGCGGGTCGGCCCCGGAGGCGACCCGCTAACGTTGAGCGGATGAGCACCGAGGACAGGCGCCCGGCCCCCCGTTCCCTCGCGGAAGCGCTCCGCGGGCGGGACGACGCGTCGCTGGGCCGACTCCTGCGCGGTCGGCCGGATCTCATCACGCCCGTGCCGACCGACCTCACGCAGCTCGCGACCCGCGCCGGCACCCGGGCCTCGGTCGTACGGGCCCTGGAGCGGCTGGACCGGTTCGCGCTCCAGACGGCGGAGGCCCTGGCCGTGGCGGCCGACCCGGCGACGTACGACGAGCTGCTCGGGCTCATGGCCGGGGACGAGTCCGACCCGGCTGTCGTCGCGGCCCTGCCGCACGCCCTGGACACCCTGCGCGAGCAGGCCCTGGTCTGGGGCGGCGACGACCGGCTGCGGCTGGTCCGGACGGCTCGTGAGCTGCTGGCCCCCACGCCTCAGCACCCCTCGCCGACGGGTCTTGGCCCGACGGTCCAGGAGGCCACCGCCGGGATGTCCCCCGGACGGATCCAGGAGATCGTCACCACCGCCGGGCTGCCCTCGACGCACGACTCGGTGTCCGCGGTGACCGCCCTCACCGGCCTGTTCACGGACCGGAGGCGGATGGCCGCGCTGCTCGCCGGGGCGCCCGCCGACTCCCTGGAGGTGCTGGAGCGGCTGGTGTGGGGGCCGCCGTACGGGCAGGTCACGCCCGACCCGGCGCCCCGGCTGCGGTGGCTGCTGGACCGGGGGCTGCTGCTGCCGACGGCGCCGGGGACGGTCGTGCTGCCGCGCGAGGTCGCCCTGCACCTGCGGAAAGGACTGGCGCACCGGACGCCCGAGCCGGTACCGCCGGTGGTCGAGGTCAAGGCCGCCCACCGTCCACAGGTTGTGGACAGCACCGCGGCCGGACAGGCGTACACCGCGCTCGCGACCGTCGAGGAGCTGCTGAAGGACTGGGACGAAGGCGGGCCCGCGGTGCTGCGGGCGGGTGGGCTCAGCGTGCGGGACCTGAAGCGGACCGCCGTCGCCCTGGACGTGCCCGAGCCGGTCGCCGCGTTCTGGGTGGAACTGGCGTACGCGGCCGGTCTGCTCGCCTCGGACGGGGAGGCCGACGAGCGGTACGCGGCGACCCCGGTGTACGACGAGTGGCTGGAGCTGCCGGCCGCCGAGCGCTGGTCGCGGCTGGCCACGGCGTGGCTCGCGGCGACCCGGACGGCCGGGCTGGTGGGCGGACGGGACGCGAAGGACCGTACGTTGTCGGCGCTCGGGCCGGGTCTGGACCGTTCGGCGGCGCCCGAGGTACGGCACCGGGTGCTGGCGCTGCTGGCCGGTCTGCCGGAGGGCGCGGCGCCGGAGCCCGAGTCGGTGCTTGCCCGGCTGCGCTGGGAGCGTCCCCTGCGCGGCGACCGGCACGAGGGCGACCTGCGCACCCGGCTCGCCCGGTGGGCGCTGTCCGAGGCGGAGCTGCTGGGCGTCACGGGCAGGGGCGCGCTGTCCTCGCACGGCCGGGTGCTGCTGGGCGCGCGGGCGACGCCCACCGCCGGAAAGACGCGGGTGGCGCGGGCTCCCGGTGGCGACCGGGCGGGGACGCCGTCCGGAGACGGCCCCTGGGCCGATACCCCGGGCGACGGCACCGCGGCACAGGCCGCCGCGCACGCACCCTCGGGCCCCGGGGACAAGCTCCCCGTCCATCACCGCGGCCACCCCGTCACCCCCCTCTCCGCCGCCGAGCAGGCCGTCGCCTCCGCCGCCGCGGCCCGGCTCCTCGCGCCCCTGCTGCCCGAACCGCTGGACCACGTCCTGCTCCAGGCCGACCTGACGGCGGTCGCGCCCGGCCCGCTGCAGAAGCACCTCGCCGACATGCTCGGGGTCGTCGCGGACGTCGAGTCCAAGGGCGGGGCCACCGTCTACCGGTTCACGCCCGGCTCGGTGCGGCGCGCGCTCGACGCCGGGCAGGCCGCCTCCGACCTGCACTCCTTCCTCGCCGCGCACTCCCGTACGCCGGTGCCGCAGCCGCTCGCGTACCTGATCGACGACGTGGCCCGCAGGCACGGCCGGCTGCGCGTGGGCGCGGCCGGCGCGTATGTGCGCTGTGACGACGACGCCATGCTGAGCGAGATCCTCGCCGACAAGCGGGCCGCCGCCCTGGGGCTGCGCCGGATCGCTCCGACCGTGCTGGCGGCGCAGGCCGACCCGGCGGGGCTGCTCGAAGGGCTGCGCGCGATGGGGTTCGCGCCGGCCGCCGAGTCCGCCGAGGGCGATGTGCTGATCACCCGCGCCCTCTCCCACCGCACCCCGCCCCGCACGGCGCCCGAGCCGGTGCCGGACGGTCCGCCGGTCCCGGACGACACCCTCCTCTCGGCGGCGCTGCGTGCCGTGCGGGCCGGTGACCTGGCCTCCACCACTCCGCGCAAGCCCGGCTCGGCCCCGGCGGTGAACGGTGAGCTGCCCCGCACCGGTTCCGCCGAGACCCTCGCCACGATGCAGGCCGCCGTCCTGACCGGCGAGGCCCTGTGGATCGGCTACGTCAACGCCGAGGGCACCGCCAGCCAGCGGGTCATCGCCCCGGTCCGCGTCGAGGGCGGCTTCGTCACCGCGTACGACCACACCGCGGACGAGGTCCGCACGTATCCGCTGCACCGGATCACCGGGGTCGCGGAGCTGGCCGGCGACGCGGACTGACGGCCGCCCGCCACCACCCGGAACAGATCCCGGGGCCGCGCGGATCACAGCACCCGGCGCGGACGATCAGGCACACTGGACGATTGGCCGAGTCGTTCGAACCGTCCGAGCCGTCCGGCCGTAGGAAAGGGTGCCGCGCGTGAATGGTCCGCTGATCGTCCAGTCCGACAAGACCCTCCTCCTGGAGGTCGACCACGAGCAGGCCGACGACTGCCGTCGGGCCATCGCCCCGTTCGCGGAGCTGGAGCGGGCGCCGGAGCACATCCACACCTACCGGGTGACCCCGCTGGGCCTGTGGAACGCCCGGGCGGCGGGTCACGACGCCGAGCAGGTCGTGGACGCGCTGGTGCAGTACAGCCGGTATCCGGTGCCGCACGCGCTGCTCGTCGACATCGCCGAGACGATGGACCGCTACGGCCGCCTCACCCTGTCCAAGCACCCGGCGCACGGACTGGTGCTGACGACCACGGACCGTCCGGTGCTGGAGGAGGTCCTGCGGTCGAAGCGGATCGCCCCCCTGGTCGGCACCCGGATCGATCCGGACACGGTCGCCGTGCACCCCTCCGAGCGCGGGCAGATCAAGCAGACCCTGCTGAAGCTGGGCTGGCCGGCCGAGGACCTCGCCGGGTACGTCGACGGCGAGGCCCACCCGATCGAGCTGGCCGAGGACGGCTGGGCGCTCAGGCCGTACCAGAAGCAGGCGGTGGAGAACTTCTGGCACGGCGGGTCGGGCGTCGTCGTCCTGCCCTGCGGTGCCGGGAAGACGCTGGTGGGCGCCGGGTCGATGGCCCAGGCGAAGTCGACCACGCTGATCCTGGTCACGAACACCGTCTCGGCGCGGCAGTGGAAGCACGAGCTGGTGAGGCGGACGTCGCTCACCGAGGACGAGATCGGCGAGTACAGCGGGACGCGCAAGGAGATCCGGCCCGTCACGATCGCCACCTACCAGGTGCTGACGACCAGGCGGAAGGGCGTCTACCCGCACCTGGAGCTGTTCGACTCGCGGGACTGGGGGCTGATCGTCTACGACGAGGTGCACCTGCTTCCGGCGCCGGTCTTCAAGTTCACGGCGGACCTCCAGGCGCGGCGGCGGCTCGGCCTGACGGCCACCCTGGTCCGCGAGGACGGCCGTGAGTCGGACGTGTTCTCCCTGATCGGGCCCAAGCGGTTCGACGCGCCCTGGAAGGAGATCGAGGCGCAGGGCTACATCGCGCCCGCCGACTGCGTGGAGGTCCGGGTCAACCTGACGGACTCGGAGCGGCTCGCGTACGCCACGGCCGAGACGGAGGAGAAGTACCGCTTCTGTGCGACGACCGACACCAAGCGGAAGGTCACCGAGGCGATCGTCCGCCGCTTCGCCGGGCAGCAGATCCTCGTCATCGGCCAGTACATCGACCAGCTCGACGAGCTGGGTGAGCATCTGGGCGCGCCCGTGATCAAGGGCGAGACGTCGAACGCGCAGCGGGAGAAGCTGTTCGACGCCTTCCGGGAGGGCGAGATCAGTGTGCTCGTGGTGTCCAAGGTCGCGAACTTCTCGATCGACCTGCCCGAGGCGACGGTCGCCATCCAGGTGTCCGGGACGTTCGGCTCACGCCAGGAGGAGGCCCAGCGCCTCGGCCGCGTGCTCCGCCCCAAGTCCGACGGCCACCAGGCCCACTTCTACTCCGTGGTCGCCCGGGACACCATCGACCAGGACTTCGCCGCCCACCGGCAGCGCTTCCTGGCCGAGCAGGGGTACGCGTACCGGATCATGGACGCGGACGAACTGCTGGCGGAGAGCTGATCACTTGCGGCGGACCACGCCGACTTCCTCTCCGTACTGACCGAGGATGATCACGTCGAAGGCGGCGCCCGCGAAGACCCTGACGGCACGCAGGGCATCGCCGAGGCGGTGCGGGTGGCTGCCCGTCACCGCGGTGGCGCCGGGCGGACGGCCCGGGCCCGGGGCTGGGGAAACGGTTGCTGCGCTCATGTCTCCATGGTGCGTTTTCGCCCGTAAAGCCCGCGTCGGTCTCGGGACCGAACTTTCCGACGGCCCTCGTACGCCCGCGGGGCGAGCCTTCCCCCTAGGGGGACGAGCGGGCAGCTAGGGGGACAAGCGGGCAGCGGCGCGAAAACCGTTCGCGGCCGCCGCCCCCGCTCCTCTAAGATCTCCGCTCTTGCCCGCCTCCCTCGCGGAGTGCCGCCGACCGGACGGAAACCGGCCGGCTTCCCACCGCCGTCACCTCAGCAGGTATCCCTCGGAGGCACTCCCTTGTCCACGCCCGTCGACGACCCGCTCGCGCGTGAGCGCTCCCACCTCTCCGCGTCCCGTTCGGCCCTGCGTGCCATGCGTGAGGACGTCGAGGCCCTCGACATCAGCGACGTCACCGCGAACTGGGTCAACGCCGAGGTGCTGGCTCACCAGATCGAGGAGCGCATCAAGGCCTTGGCCGACCTCAGTGACACGCCGCTGTTCTTCGGCCGGTTGGACTATCTGCACGCTCCGGGCGGTGACCAGGCGGAGGGAGCGGAAGGGGAGCGCCCGCAGCCGGAGGCTGCCTATCAGACACTGCACATCGGGCGTCGGCATGTGCACGACGCCGACGGCGACCCCATGGTGATCGACTGGCGCGCACCGGTCTCGCAGCCGTTCTACCGGGCGTCCAAGAAGGACCCGATGGACATCGCGCTGCGCCGCCGCTTCGGCTACACCGGCGGTGACCTCACGGCGTACGAGGACGAGCACCTGTCGGACCCGGCCGAGGCGGCGAAGACCAGCAGACTCCTCCAGCAGGAGATCGAGCGTCCGCGCGTCGGCCCGATGCGGGACATCGTCGCGACGATCCAGCCCGAGCAGGACGAGATCGTGCGCTCCGGCCTCGCCGGCACGGTGTGCGTGCAGGGCGGCCCGGGCACCGGGAAGACCGCCGTCGGCCTGCACCGGGTCGCCTTCCTCCTCTACGCCCATCGCGAGCGACTGGCCCGCACCGGCACCCTCGTCATCGGCCCCAACCGTTCCTTCCTGCACTACATCGAGCAAGTCCTGCCCGCACTCGGTGAGTTGGCCGTCCGGCAGGCCACGGTCGACGACCTCGTGGCACACGTCGAGATCAGGGGCACCGACGACGCGGCGGCCGCTGTCGTCAAGGGTGACGCGCGCATGGCGCAGGTCCTGCGCAGGGCCCTCTACGCACACGTCACGATGCCCAGCGAACCGGTCGTGGTGGTGCGCGGTTCCCGCCGCTGGCGCGTCCCGGCGTACGAACTGCAGGACATCGTCGAGGAGTTGCTCGGCCGCGACATCCGCTACGGCGCCGCCCGCGAGGCCCTGCCGCAGCGCATCGCGCACGCCGTGCTGGTGCAGATGGAGCGCTCCGGAGAGGCCCCGGACGACCGGGTGCAGGACGCGGTCGCCCGGTGCAGCGCGGCCAAGGCTGCGGTGAAGGCGGTCTGGCCGGCCGTCGACCCGGCGAAACTGGTGCTGCGGCTGCTGTCGGACGCGGAGTTCCTCGCGGTGCACGCGGAGGGCATCCTCGATGAGGACGAACAGAAGGCGATCCTCTGGGCGAAGCCGGCGCGCAGCGTCAGGTCGGCCAAGTGGTCGGCCGCCGACGCCGTCCTGGTCGACGAGGCCACCGACCTGATCCAGCGCACCCACTCCCTCGGACACGTCGTCCTCGACGAGGCGCAGGACCTGTCCCCCATGCAGTACCGGGCAGTCGGCCGCCGCTGCACCACCGGCAGCGCGACCGTCCTCGGTGACCTGGCACAGGGCACCACACCGTGGGCGACGCGAAGTTGGGAGGAGGCGCTGACCCACCTGGGCAAGCGGGACGCCGTGATCGAGGAACTGACAGCCGGTTTCCGCGTGCCGACGGACGTCATCGCCTACGCCTCCCGGCTGCTGCCGCACATCGCCCCGGGTCTCGCCCCGGTGGTGTCGATCCGCGAGAACCCGGGCCGCTTCGAGGTACGTCCGGTCTCCGGCACCCCGGACGTGGTCGAGGCCTGCCGCGAGTCGCTGCGCCACGAGGGCTCGACGGGCCTGATCGCGGCGGACGCGCGGGTCCCGGAACTGGCCCGCGCCCTGACGGAGGCCGGGATCGCGTACCTCGGTCCCGGCGAGGAGACGACGCAGGAGTCCCGCCTGACCCTGGTCCCCGCGTCGCTCGCGAAGGGTCTGGAGTACGACTACGTGGTCCTGGACGAGCCGCAGGCCGTGGTCGACGGCGAGCCGGACGAACGGACGGGGCTCCGGCGCCTGTATGTGTCGCTGACGCGAGCGGTGTCGGGGCTGATCGTCACGCACGCGGCCGGGCTGCCGCCGCAGTTGGCGTCACCTGCCCGAGGCTGAAGCGTCGGGCAGATGACGCCCCGCGCACCGTGCCGGCTCAGGTCGCGACCAGGCCGCCGTCGGCGGTGAGCACCGCGCCGGTGATGTAACTGGCCCGGTCGGAGGCCAGGAACAGCACGGCCTCGGCGATCTCCTCGGGCTCGCCGGCGCGGGTGAGCGGTGCGCTCCGGCTGAACTCCTCGAACATCTCGCCCACCGTCTCGACGGCCGTGTCGGTGCGGATCGGGCCGGGCGCCACGGAGTTGACGCGCACGCCCGCCCCGCCGAACTCGACGGCCCAGGACCGGGTCAGCGCGTCCATCGCGGCCTTGGTGGCGTTGTAGACGGAGCCGACCGGGGTGCCGATCTGCCCGGCGATCGACGACACGTTGACGATCGCGCCCTTCCCCTTCGCCACCATGGCCGGCACGAGCGCGGCCGTCAGGAAGTAGGTCGCGCGAACGTTGACGCCGAACACCCGCTCGTAGCTGTCGAGCGGCTGCTCGGGGGTCGTCGAGAACGGGAAGATGCCGGCGTTGTTCACGAGCACGTCCACCTCGCCGGCCTCCTTGGCGAGCCGCCGGACGTCGTCGATGTCCGCGACGTCCGCGACGACGAAGTGGCCCGTTCCGCCTGCCCGCTCGATCAGTTCGACGGTCTCCTTGCCGAGCTCGGCCCTGCGCCCGGTCACATAGACGGTGGCACCCGCCTCCGCGAGCTTGACCGCGATCGCGCGGCCGATACCCGACGTGGCGCCGGTGACGAGTGCCTTCTTGCCCTGGAGTTCGTTGGTTGACATGCCTGCAAATCTGGCCGCGACACATCGTCAGGGCATAATTTCCGGATATACGGCCTGGTCAGGTGCGAGACGCCGAATCGGAGACGTCGCGATGAGTCAACCCGTCAGGGCCGGTGTGCGCAGCCTGAAGTAGAAGCGCACGAACCGCGGCAGCCGGTAGCGGCCGAGTACGAGCGGCTCGATCAGGTGCACGCCCGCGAGCGACTCCAGCACCATTTCGATCTCACCGGGGTCGGCGCCGGACAGGTCCGCCGCCCTCTGACTGTCGATCACCTCGGCGTCCTGGCGTGCGAAGCACATGAGCATGTGCCGTTCCGGATCGCTCAGCCGCTCCTCGGCCGCGATCAACGGGGCCAGCATCGCGACGCAGTCGGACGGGATCACTCCGGCGAGCTTGCCCTCCCGTTCCATCTGCTGCAGCACCATCCCGATCGTCCAGTGCGGACGTGAGCTGAGCCTGCCGCCGATCACCCTGATCGGGCCCGGCAGTCGCGAGAGGCGTTCCAGCAGCACCCCGGCCTGCTCGGGTTCCGCGTCCACCCGCGCCGGGCCGAGGACCTTGCGGAAGAAGTCCCGCGCCTCCCGCTCGGCCAGCCCGGCGGTCTTCAGCCAGGTCACCCCGGGCAGCTCGTCCATCCGGCGGACGCTGGTGAGGATCATCGCCGAGCCGGGCGTGGCGAGATCGCGTACCGTCGCCGCGTCCTGCACGTCGTCGACCACGACCAGGAACCGCTTGCCGCGCGCCTTCTCCCGCCACAGCGCGGCCCTGTCGCCGACGGGGTTCTCCACGCCGACCGCGCGCAACAGCTCGCCGGCGACGTCCCGGCCCCTGACGAAGATCTGTCCGTCCGGGAAGCGGCCCTTGACGAGGTGGCCGATCCGGGTGGCCAGCGCGGTCTTGCCGCTGCCCCGCATACCGGTGATGCCCACGGTGCCGGGCAGCGTCCGCAGAGCCTGCGCGATCTCCTCGGCGCGGCCGGTGAAGTCGACCAGGTCCGGCAGCAGTTGCTCCGGTCTGCGCGGCGCGCTGAGATCGCCGTTGAGGATCCGCGCGTGGACCTCGCGCAGCTCCGGCCCCGGTTCGAGTCCGAGTTCCTCGTTGAGGAGCGCGCGCGCCCGGTGGAAGTGGTCAAGTGCTTCGCCCTGCCTGCCCTCCAGGTACAGCGCGCGCATCAACAGGGCGCGCGGTCGTTCCCTGAGCGGGTGGGCGGCGACGTGCTTCTGCAGCTCCAGCACGTCGAGTTCGCGTTCGAGGCAGTCCTCCCGCACCTTGAGCCGGTAGTCGCCGAGCCGCACCCGTTGCGCGTCGAAGTAGGCGCTCCGGAGGCCTTCCAAGGGCTCGCCGCGGCAGTCGTCGACGATCTCCGCGCGGACCGTGTATCCGCCGTCCATGGACTTCAGGTGGAGTTCCGGAAGCGTCTTGCGGATCTTGTACACGTACGTCCGCAACGCCATCAGCGCACTCGGCGTCGGTTCGTCCCAGACCATGCCGATCAACTGTTCGTTGCTCAGCCGGATGCCGTTGTTCAGCAGCAACGCCGCCAGGACCGCCCGCTGCTGGCGCGGCCCCAGTCCGACCTCCTCCTCGTCGCGCCAGGCTCGTACCGGACCCATCAGTGAGAAGCGCAGGCTCATGCAACGTCACAACGCGCGGCCCCATTCCCTGCTTCCCCGTACCGAGGCGACCGGTCACCGAGGCCCCCGGGGACCAGCGGGCGACAAGAGTCCGCTCAGTCTCAGCGACACGCCGTACGCCCCGCGTGTCGCTGAGACTCAGACGACAGTTGTGGTCGCCGACCCAGTCAACCCGGCTCAGCGGGGGACGGTCAGGCGGCGTCCAGGGCGGTCCGCCAGCGCGTGACGGCGTCCGCCGACACCGGCGCCTCCCAGCCCTCCGGCCGGGCGGCCCCGCCGATGTGGAAGCCGCCGACCCCGGCCTTCAGCAGTGCCGGCACGTGGTCGAGCCGGAGCCCGCCCCCGACCAGGAGACGCTGCTCGTATCCCGGCTCCCCCTGCCGGGCCGCCTCCGCGAGCAGTACCGAGAGCCCGTCGTCGACCCCGTCCGCCGATCCGGCGGTCAGGTACGTGTCCAGCCCCGGCATCCCGTCGAGCTGTTTGCGCAGGGCATCCCGGTCCGCGGCCCGGTCGATGGCCCGGTGGAAGGTCCAGGGGCGGCCGTCCAGCGCTGCCACGACCCGCTCCACGGCCGCCAGGTCCACCCCGCCTTCCGCGTCGAGGAACCCGAGTACGAACTCCTCGGCCCCGGCCTGCCGCAGCTCGGCGGCCACGCGGACCAGCCGGCCGACGTCCCCGGCCGCGAAGCCGTCGGCGAGCCGCAGCATCACCCGCAGCGGGATGTCGACGGCCCGGCGGACGCCGGTGACGGTCGCGGCCGACGGGGTGAGCCCGTCGGCCGCCATGTCGGTGACCAGCTCGAGCCGGTCCGCGCCTCCCGCCTGGGCGGCGACCGCGTCCTCGACGTCGAGGGCGATCACCTCCAGGACTGCACGCTCGCTCATGGGGCCCCTTTGCCGGCTCGGCGCCGGCGCTCGGCAACAGGTCTAGTCCAATCACAGACTACGCTGCCCACTCCCGCCGGATCCCAAGCCCCCGGGGGACACGGCTCACCCGAAGATGTTGAGCTCCTTGACCTCCACCCCGGCCAACTCGAAGGACGGCGCACCGTCGACCGGCCGGCCGGTGCACAGCCGCACCAGGGTCGGCCCGTCCCCGATGAAGCGCCCCGGGGGCCGCTCCCCGCCGCTCTCCCCCAGCCGCAGCGGTTCGTCCTGGTCGTCGAGGTCGGCGTGCAGCGGCACGTGCCCGCGCTCACGGGTGATGCGGGCGAGCAGCGCGAGCGCGTCCGGCAGCCCGTCACCGCCGTACGCGTCCGGCTCCCCGAGTGCCTCGCGCACGTCCCCGGCGTGCACCCACTCCCCCAGGGCGAGCCCGTCCAGCTTCCCTCCGGCGTCGGCGATCACCGGACCGGCCTCGGTCATGCCCCGCCACAGCTCGTCGACGATCTCGGCGTTGCTCCACCCGTCGCGTTCGGCGATGTCGCGGTCGTTCGACTCGGGCGAGAACACGCCCGGCTCGAACCTGCCCTCCACCACCCGCATGAGTGCGGCCGAGCAGTGCGCCAGCACGTGGCGGACCGTCCAGCCCGGGCACGCGGCGACGGGCCGCGCGAAGTCCTCCTCGGCCCTGCCCCGCAGCAGCGGGATCAGCGCGTCACGCTCGATCGTGAGCAGCCGGCCGGGCTGCTCGGGGTCCCGTACGTCGTGCACATCAGCAGGAGTCGTCATGCACCCCACGCTAGGTGCCACAAGGGGGTCGGCGGGAGAATGACCCCATGGCCGATCTCGACGCCCTCCGCACCCGCTTCGCCAGGACCCTGGAGTCGGCCAGGGGCCCGGCCGCCGGCCCGGATCCGATGCCGTACGCCGACGACCTGCTCACCCGCTGGCGGGAGCCGCAGCGCCGCTACCACACGGTCGAGCACCTCACGGCGGTCCTCGACCACATCGACGTACTTGTGGAGTACGCGCGGGACCCGGACGTGGTCCGGCTGGCCGCCTGGTTCCACGACGCGGTCTATCTGCCCGAGCGTTCGGAGAACGAGGAACGCTCGGCCCGCCTCGCCGAACGCGCCCTCCCGGAGGCCGGCGTCCCAGCCGCGAAGACGGCCGACGTGGCCCGGCTGGTCCGCCTCACCGTCACCCACGACCCCGCCGACGACGACCCCGACGGCCAGGTGCTGTGCGACGCCGACCTGGCCGTCCTCGCCTCGCCCCCGTCGGCGTACGCCGCCTACACCGCGGCCGTCCGCGAGGAGTACCACTTCGTCCCCAGCGACGCCTTCCGCACGGGCCGGGCCGCCGTCCTGCGTCAACTCCTGGACATGCCAAGGCTGTTCAGGACCCCGCACGGAGCCGCGAAGTGGGAGGCCACCGCCCGCTACAACCTCACCGCCGAGCTGGAAATGCTGTCGCTCTGACCGGACCTCGCCGCATAGCCTGCCCCGTATGGGAGACATGGGCGGGGAACGCGTGCAGGAAGCCGTGGCGGGTTCCGTGGCGGCGCTGGGGGCGGCCGTGGACCGGGACTGGGAGGCGGTGCCGGCGCAGGGACTGGAGTGGAACTGCCGAGACACGGCGGTGCACGTCGCCGTGGCGCTGCTCCGGTACGCCGGCCAGCTGGCCGGACGCGCGGCCGACGAGCGCATCCCCTTCGCGTTCGGCCTGGAGGAGGGCACCGGCAACGACAGTGTCCTGCGGGTGATCGAGACGACCGGTGCCCTGCTCACCGCCGCCATCCGCACCACCCCCCGCGAGGTCCGGGCCTTCCACCCGTTCCCCTTCCGCAGCGCGAACCCCGAGGGCTTCGCCGCGATGGGCGTGGCCGAGGTGCTGCTGCACACCCATGACATCGCCGCGGGACTGGGCCTCGCGTACGAACCGGACCCGGAGCTGTGCGACTTCGCCCTCACCCGGATCTTCCCGCACGTGCGGCCCGGCCCGGACCCGTGGCGGACCCTGCTGTGGGCCACCGGTCGCGGAGACCTGCCCGGACGCGCCCCGGTCACTCAGTGGCTGTGGAGCAACAACATGGTGATCCCCACCGAGCGGCTCACCCTGGAGGGCCTCACCCCGGCGGCGGCGAACGACCTGGCCACGGTGGGCGACGGCGGCTTCGAGTGGATCGAGGGCGGCCCCCTGGAAGGCACCCGGATCGGCGCCGGCCTGGTGTTCAAGCAGTACGAGGACGGCGTCCACCGCCCCGAGTGGGGCACCTACGTGCTGGTCCGCCGCGAGGACGGGCGGGCGCTCGGCGCCATGGGGTTCCACTCCGTCCCCGACGAGGCGGGGCGGGTCGAGATCGGCTACGACCTCGTCGAGGCGGCCCGGGGACACGGGTACGCCACGGAGGCGCTGCGCGCCCTGTCGGCGTGGGCACTGGGCCGGGACGAGGTACGGACCGTGGTCGCCAATGTCGAGCGGGACAACGCGCCCTCGCGGGGCGTCCTCGCCCGCGCCGGGTTCGAGGCCGTCGCGCAGGACGTCGACCAGATCACCTACGAGCTGCGCGAACCAGGCGCCTGAGCCCGCCCCTTCGGCCGCCGCAGCCCCGCCCCGTGCAGCAGCCGCACCACCTCGCGGCTGCTGACCTCCACGGCCCCGGCGTCCACCGCGTCCGCGTACCGGTGTTCGGGGATGTCGTAGTGGTCGCGTTCGAAGGCCCGCCGGGGCACGCCGAGGCGTGCGGCGAAGGTGTGCAGTTCGTCGTAGGAGACGTCGCTGATCAGGTGGGACCACATGCGGCCGTGCCCGGGCCAGGCGGGCGGATCGATGTAGATCGTCACGAGGACCTCACATGGACCTCACGCGGACCGGCCTCATGAGGCCCCCGCCCCGCCGATCGCCTCGCCCAGCGACCCCACCGCCGCCACCTTCACGCCCGCCTCGCTGCACACCCAGTGCGGGTCGGGCCCCAACTCCGGCTGCACGTCCAGGGCGTGCGGGTCACCGGTGCCGCAGACCGGGCACAGCGGCCAGCGGCCGTGGCGCTCCAGCAGGGCGTCCTGCACGTCCTGCGCGACCAGACCGGCCACGTAGGCGGCGCCCTCCGGCCACTGCTCGACCCACCAGCGCCGCTCCACGACGGACTGCTCGACCAGCGACACGACGTCCGCCTCGGCGACGCGTCCCGCCATGAGGTCGGCCAGCACGAGGGCGCGCGCGGCGTGCAGGGCCTGCTCCAGGGGGCTGATGGGGTCCATGCCCCCCATTGTGCGCACTCTTGACCGAGACGCCGAGCCGAAAATATCTTTCAACGGTGACCCGTGACGTGAAGGAAACTTTCTCAGGCGGCCCCGGGGCCGTGCCGGGCACGCTCGGCACGCCACCCGCCCCCGCCGCCCTCGCGGCCAAGGTCCGCACGCTGGGCCCGTCGATGACGCGCTCCATGCAGCGCGTCGCCGAGGCCGTGGCGGCCGACCCGGCCGGCTGCGCGGCCCTCACGGTCACCGGCCTCGCCGAACTCACCGGCACCAGCGAGGCGACCGTCGTACGCACCGCGCGGCTGCTGGGCTATCCGGGTTACCGGGACCTGCGCCTGGCCCTCGCCGGCCTCGCCGCGCAGCAGCAGTCCGGCCGCGCCCCGGCCATCACGACGGACATCGCGGTGGACGACCCGATCGCCGACGTGGTCGCGAAGCTCGCCCACGACGAGCAGCAGACCCTCGCCGACACGGCCGCCGGCCTCGACACCGTCCAACTCGGCGCCGCCGTCACCGCGCTGACCGGCGCCCGCCGCACCGACGTGTACGGCGTCGGGGCGTCCGGACTGGTCGCCCAGGACCTGACACAGAAGCTGCTGCGCATAGGGCTGATGGCGCACGCCCACAGCGACCCGCACCTCGCCGTCACCAACGCCGTGCAACTGCGCGCGGGAGACGTCGCCATCGCCATCACGCACTCCGGTTCGACCGGGGACGTCATCGAGCCGCTGCGGGTCGCCTTCGAGCGCGGCGCGACGACGGTGGCGATCACCGGCCGCCCCGGCGGCCCGGTCACCCAGTACGCCGACCACGTCCTCACCACGTCCACCGCGCGGGAGAGCGAGCTGCGTCCCGCGGCGATGTCGTCCCGGACCGGGCAGCTCCTTGTGGTGGACTGCCTCTTCGTGGGGGTGGCGCAGCGGACGTACGAGACGGCGGCGCCGGCGCTCTCGGCGTCGTACGAGGCGCTGGCCCACCGGCACCGCTCCTGAGGCCGCCGCCACGCCCAGCCCGGAAAGACACGGAAAGAGCCGTCCATGACATCCGCCTCCGACCCCCGTGAACCCCGTGAGCTCAGAGCCGAGCTGGAGGCCCTGACCACCGAGGCGTTCCGGCCGGAACTCGCCGACATCGACCGGCTGCCCACGCTCGACATCGCGCGGCTGATGAACGGCGAGGACGCCACCGTCGCCGGGGCGGTCGCGGCGCGACTGCCGGAGATCGCCGCCGCGATCGACGCCGTGGCCGACCGGATGGCCCGGGGCGGCCGCCTGGTCTACGCGGGCGCGGGCACGGCGGGCCGGCTGGGCGTCCTGGACGCCTCCGAGTGCCCTCCCACGTTCAACACCGACCCGTCCAGGGTGGTCGGCCTGATCGCGGGCGGACCGGACGCCATGGTGACCTCCGTCGAGGGCGCGGAGGACTCCCGGGAACTGGCCCGGGCCGACCTGGAGCGCCTCGCCTTGACCCCCGACGACACGGTGGTCGGCATCTCCGCCTCCGGCCGCACGCCCTACGCCGTCGGCGCCGTCGAGTACGCCCGCACCCGCGGCTCCCTCACCCTCGGCCTCGCCTGCAACGCCGGCAGCCCGCTCACCGCCGCCGCCGATCACGGCATCGAGATCGTCGTCGGCCCCGAACTGCTCACCGGCTCCACCCGTCTGAAGGCCGGCACGGCGCAGAAGCTCGTCCTCAACATGCTCTCGACGATCACGATGATCCGCCTGGGCAAGACCTTCGGAAACCTCATGGTCGACGTCCGCGCCTCCAACGCCAAACTCCGCGCCCGCTCCCACCGCATCGTCGCCCTCGCCACCGGCGCCGACGACAAGGAGATCGAGGACGCCCTCACCGCCACCGGCGGCGAGGTGAAGAACGCGATCCTCGCCCTCCTGGCCGACGTGGACGGACCGACGGCGGCCCGGCTCCTGGCGGAGTCCGGCGGACATCTGCGGGCGGCTCTGGCGGCACGCCCGTAGGGCCCTTCTGCCGTCAGGCGGTCGCGCCCGGCGCCTTCCCCGTATGGCGCAGGATCTCCTCGGCCAGGCGGTCGTCCAGCGCCGCGGGCAGGGTGTGGCCCATGCCCTCGATCATGACCAGACGGGCGCCCGGGACGGCGGTGGCGGTGGCTTCGGCGTGCGCGGGCGGGAACATCGGGTCCTCGGTGCCGTGCAGTACCAGCGTCGGTGCCGTGACGGAGGCCAGCTCCGCCGTGGAGCCCACCGGGGCGGCCCCGGCGAGCGTGTGGTTGAGCCCGGCCCGCAGATCACGCGCCCTCTCGTACACCCGGCGCTCCATCGCGCGGTACTCGTCCTCGTGGAACGGCAGCACCGGCCCGTGCAGCACACGCCACAGCGGCAGCCGGGCGGCCAGGTATCCCTCCAGGCCCGCACCCGGTTCGGGGAACGCCGAGACGAGCGCGGCCAGCAGCTCGGGCTTCGGCGGAGGCAGTTCGCCGTCGAGCGCGGGAGCCCCTTCCATCGCGCGCTGCACCGCCGCAGCGGTGTCCGTGCCGAGAGGCTGGGACGACAGACTCGTCAGGGTCAGCACCCGGTGCGGGTGGGTGACGGCCAGCCGCTGGCCGATGACACCCCCGAGGGAGGCACCCACCACGTGAGCACGCTCCACCCCGAACCCGTCCAGGACCGCGAGCGCGTCGGAGGCCATGTCGGCGACGGTGTACGGCTGGTCGGCGAAGTCGACCGTGGAGGAGCGTCCGGTGTCCCGGTGGTCGTAACGGATGACCCGGCGACCCCCGCCCACCAGGCGGCGGACGATCCCGTCGTTCCACTGAACACCCTGCGCCTGCGCACCCATCACCAGCAGCACCGCCGGGTGGTCCGGGTCTCCGAACTCCTCCGCCCACAGGTCGATGCCGCCCGCACGGACCATCCGCTCACGGCCCACCAGGTACTCGATCTCTTCTTTATTTTCCTGCATGGTCGTTCAGGTTAATGGGTTCGGGCGGGTCACGCACCTGCTTTCCGGGTCGGTGCGGGTTGGACGCCGGGAGCCCCGCCCGGGCACGCTGACCCCATGGCGGGTGTCAAGGGGCAGGTGCAGAAGCGTGGCGTGGAGCGCCGCCGCGCCATGGTCGATGCGGCGATCGAGCTGTTCGCGCGTCAGGGGGTGCGCGGCACCGGAGTCGCCGCGATCGCCGAACGCGCCGGCGTCACCCCGTCCGCGCTCATCCACCACTTCGGCAGCAAGGACGCTCTCGTACGAGCCGTCCTGGAGGAAGCCGACCGGCGCGCCCTGGAACGGCTGTCCATCACCGAGGCAGCCCAACCCACCCTGGACGAGGCGTTCGACTGGTTCATCCGGGACGCCGAGCACACCGCCGCCACCGAACGGGCACTGGCCGCCCTGCACACCACCCTGACGGCGGAGAACCTGGACCCCGGTTCCGTACTCCACACCTGGTTCCGCGACCGCGGCCGGGCACTGCGAGCGCACCTGGCCGACCTCTTCACGCGCGCCATGGCCGACGGTTCGGCCCGCGCGGGCCTCGACCCCGACGCCCTGGCGGCCGAGACGGCCGCGTTCCTCGAAGGCGCCCACCTGCTGTGGCTGCTCGACCCCGAGCGGGTGGACCTGGTCTCGGTGCACCGCGGCTACTTCGAGGGGCTGGCGTCCCGGATCCGGCCGTGACCGGGCCCCTCTAGGCCCACCGCGCCACGTAGTCGGCGAACGGCTCGATCCCGACACCCGCGCGCAGCTCGTCGACGCGCTCGGGCTCGACGCAGGGCCAGGGGATCGGCGAGCCGTCCTCCCGGACACCGGCGATCTGGGTGCCGTAGACCTGCTCCCGCCCCTCGTTCACGAGCATCCGGTCGCGCAGGAACGCCAGCTCCCGGGCCCCGGCCGCCCCCGCCTCCACGGCCCCCTCCAGCAACCGCAGCGCCCGCCGCTGCACGTCCAGTTGCCGGTCGGCGTGCTGGGCGATGAGCCAGGCGGCCCGCGCGGCGTCCGCACCGACCAGGGCGGCGGTGGGCCAGCCGACCTCGTCCATGATCTCGTTCAGCCGGTCCCCGTGCCGCGCGGTGAGCCGCCGCCACGCGAGCTGCTCGGCCGGGTCGTCACTGTTGGCGGCTCCCCTGACGGCCATCTCGTGGTCGGCGGCGGCCATGGCGGTGAGTTCCTCCGAGAGGGCCGTCAGGTCGCGGGTCATGGACAACTCCCTTGCTGTTCAGGCTGCTTGACAGAACCCTAAAGCCGCATTCAGCCCGAAAAGATCATTCCGGAGGACGGTGACACGGGGGCCTCCGAGGCGGGATACTTGATCTACGCCGATCAGCCGAGGGCTCGTCTCACCTCGACCTCACATCCCGGTTGACCTGCCTCACCCGCGCCCGCAGGGCCTCCCCCACGGGCAGCGAGCGCAGTACGTCGGTCAGATGCTCGGCCGTCCGTACGTTGCACCGCCCCAGGTCGACCAGGGCGAACGGCTCGTCACTCGCGGCCGTGACCGGGTCGACGCACAGGGACGGCAGCACGACACCGACTCCCTTGAGGGCTTCCCGCAGCGACTCCACGACTTCATCGGTCGAGCGCACCTTTCCCTACCTCCACGCTGAGTTTGTGATTCACCACACAGCGTGGCCGCTGGGTGCCTAACCTGGCCATACGCGACGTTCCAACAACCCCATGTGTGCGACAGGGAGTTGCCCATGCCCGGCCCCAGGGATCTCGACCCGTCCTCCTCCCCTCGGGCCCTCCTGGGCGCCGAGCTCCGCCACGCCCGTGAGAAGGCCGGCCTCAGCCAGGAGGAAGTGGGGCAGCGGCTGTTCGTGAGCGGGTCGTTCATCGGGCAGCTGGAGGCGGGGACGCGGCGGATGCAGCGGGAGTACGCGCGGTTGCTGGACGAGGTGCTGGGGACGGGGGACTTTTTTCAGCGGAACTGCGGGGTGACGGCGAAGTCGAAGTATCCGGAGCACTTTGCGGAGGCAGCGGAGGCAGAGTGCCGGGCGGTGGCCATCAGGGAGTTCGCGTCGATGCTGATTCCCGGGCTGCTCCAGACCCCCGCCTACGCCCGGGCTGTGTGCCGCGCATATCAACCGACGGCACCGGACGAGGAGATCGAAAAGAGGGTGGCCGCCCGCATGGAGCGGACCCGCATCCTCGACGATCCAACAAAGCCGTTGTTGTGGGCCGTGATTGACGAGTCGGCGTTGCGGCGGGTGACAGGTGGGGCGGATGTCATGGCCGAGGCCCTGCGACACATCGCCGACCTGGCCCGTCGTAGCCGGTCCATCGTGCAGGTGCTGCCGTTCGACGCGGGGGCGCACCCGGCCATGCAGGGATGCGTCAAGCTGATGGACTTCGACGACGCGCCACCGCTGGTGTACCTGGAAGGGGTGGGCACCGGGCGCCTGGAGGACGACCCCGCCACCGTCGCGGAGTATCGGTTCTACTACGAGTTCCTCGCGGCCTCCGCACTCTCGCCGGAGAAGTCCCTAGCACTGCTCGAAGCAATGGCCCAGGATTACAAGCATGAGGAACATCCCTGATTCCGACCTGTGCGCGGCCACCTGGCACAAGTCCAGCTACAGCGGCGGCAGTGGCGACAACTGCTTGGAACTCACGCACGACTTCCCCGCCGTTGCTCCCGTCCGTGACTCCAAGATTCCCCACGGCCCGAAGCTCGTGTTCCGGGCCACGGCCTGGGCCACGTTCGTCGCGAACCTCAAGGACGAGACGGCCTGAGCTTCGGGATCCGGGCTTCGAGCCCCCTTTTCAAGGAATGGGTGGAGGGCCTCAACCCGCCCTCCCGCCCCGCGTGTTGACTTGACGCGTTCGGCTTGCCACGGACGGTGACCAACCTCTAGCGTTCCCACATACGCAACAGCCCCCGCCCGGTGCGCCAACACCTGCGGGGGCTTAACCAACGGCATCGAAGAACAGGTTCGATCCCATGGCTGAGTCTCAGCTTAGTGCTGCCTCCCCGTCCGCGCACCCGATGGCGAACCCTGGATACGGCAAGCGTTCCGCCCCCGACCAACTCCCCCGCAGCGACCACGACTTCACGGCGCTCCCACCCCGCGAAGCAGCCATCGCCGCCTACCTCGACCGGCTCCCCGACGGCGCCGACATCTCCGTGAAGACGCTGGCCAAGCAGCTCCCGTACGGACAGTGCGCCCTCGGCACCGCCCTCAACCGCCTCCAGGAGGCAGGCCACCTGCGCCGAGGTCGCGAGTGCGTGACGGCGGACGACGGCAGCTCCCGCTGGATCACCCGTTCGTGGTGGTCCCGCACCGCCCGCGACGACGACTGGTGGGCGGCCTTCACTCGCGGCGACGTACCAAGGTCAACGCAGCAGCGTCCCACCCGCTCCCGCGCCCACATCCTCCTGGCCGCCCTCGGCCGCACGGCACCCGCCCTGTCCCTCTCCCAGGCCGACTGCGCGACGCTCGCCCCGCTGGTGACGGACTGGTTCGAGCGGGGCGCCTCGGAGGACGACGTGGTGCGTGCGCTCACGGCCGGCCTGCCGACGCCCGTCCACCACCCAGCCGCCCTGGTCCGCAACCGCCTGACCAGCAAACTCCCGCCTCGACCCACCCCACGCCCGCCCCTGCGCGTCCTGGAGTGCGCGAACTGCGGTACGCCGGGGCGCCCGGAGTCATTGCCAGGAGGTCGTTGCAGCGCCTGCCGGGGCGAACGCACCCCCGCGCAACCCCCCGCACCCCTGTCCGCCCCCACGGTTCACGACCGCGCGGCCCAGATCCGCGCCGCGATGTCCCAACGACGCCGAGAGAAGGCATCCACATGACAGCTCCTACGGTCCGACGCCACCGACCGGGGGCACGATGGAGGAAAGGAGGCGACGCCATGACCCCAGAGACCGCTGACCGCCCTCAGATGGACGTCGAAGACTTCGACGAACTCGTTCGCAGGGCTCCGAGGGAGATCCGGAACAGGCTGGAGTTCTTGGGTGGACGGTTGTGCATCCGACACGGCCCGCTCGACGTGGACGAGTTCGAGGAGCTTGCCGCGGCAGCACCCGAGACGGTGCGGCTGGAGTACATCAATGGAAAGGTAGAGGTCAAGGCTGTGCCGGACGGCAACCACCGCTCGATCTTCATGTGGCTGCTGCGCCAGTGCATGCAGCACCGTCCTGACCTGGATCTCGTACCCGAGTCGGGTGTCAAGGCCGAGACCTACCGCAAGGGCCGCGCTCGTACGGACGGGACTCTCGTGCCGGTCGACCACTTCCGGGGCGATGGCGAGTGGTCCGACCCCGACGGTGCTCTGATGGCCGTGGAGATCACCTCCCACGACCGCGACACCGATCAGCGCGACCGCATCGACAAGCCGGTCGGCTACGCCGGGGCCGAGATCCCCGTCTACCTCCTGATCGACCGCGACAACCACACCGTCACGGTCTTCAGCGAACCCAAGGACGGCCGCTACCAGCAGGTCTCCCCGCATCCCTGGGGCGCCACCGTCGAGCTCCCCGCCCCCGTGAACATCACCCTGGACACCGAGAAGCTCAAGGACTACGCCGACTGACGACAATGGCACCATGAACCACGCCCAGCTCACCGCCCTAGGCCGCGCCCTCCGACTCCTCGGCGAGCACGGGGAAGCCCTCGGATCCGACACCCCGGACGCCAAGCTGCACGAGGTCAAGGCGGACGTGCGGCGGGCCCTGGAGCTGCTGGAGGAGAGCGTCACGGCGGCCAAGCCCACCACCCGCTGCCCCGAGCATCCGAACGGCCCCGTCGACAAGGGCGCGCCCGACCTCTGCCTGCTGTGCGAGACGCGGCGCCGGGCCGCCCGCCGGGACGAGTTCAACGGGCCCGCCCCGAACCCCCAGCAGCCCACCGAACACCCCGTGCAGTCCCGTTACGGCGTGCGCGGCGACCGCCCCCAGCCCCAGCAGCGCTGGCTGCCGGAGCTGTGGAACGGCCAGTCCTGGCAACTGTGCGGCACGCCGCGCCGGGACCGCCGCGAGGCGGAGCTGTTCATCGCCGCGCAGCGGCGTGCGCCCCGGGCCGCCATGGCGTACCGGCTGGTGCACGAGTTCACCGACTACGAGGTGCTGCGGGTGTGGGGGACGCCGGTGCGCGTCGACATCGAGCCGATGGGCAACCTCTAGCGGTTCACCGCAGCGGCAGCGGCGAGAAGTCGTACCCGTCCCACAGCCGCCGCGACGCCTCCTCCGGGTAGGCCGTGACCACCGGCTCCGCGTCCAGCACCTGCACCAGCCGCTCCGCAGGGTCATACGCCGGCCAGCCCGGGTCGCCGGTCCGCGCGAACGCCGTCCAGGACGAGCGGAAGCGGGACGACAGGGCCTGGGCCTCGGGGGACGGCTCGGCGCCGGCGAACAGCAGCGCCCCGAGGTCCGCCCCGAACGTTCCGAAAAGCAGGGGGATGTCCAGGCCGTGGCAGGCGCCCAGCGCGCCGCCGTTGCCGGGGGCCGGCCAGGTCAGTTCGTAGAGGTGGGCGCGTCCGCCGCCCGCGTGCTGCGCCTGCGCCAGGTGCAGGGAGGGCATGCTGAACAGCCAGTCCGTCTGGACGCGTTCGTACAGCTCGCTCGGGGAGGCGTCGGGGAAGGCCGTGCGGTAGGCCTGTTCGCCGTCGGGGCCGGGAGCGAAGAGACGCAGGGCCGAGGCCGCCTTCTCCTCGGGGATCCGGCCCAGTTGACCGGCTATGGCGATGAAGAGGCGGTACTCGTCCCGGTTGTGGCCCACCAGCAGGTCGATGTCCTTCGCGGCACCGGACCTCAGTGCCTGCCACGGCGTCGTCGGCAGCACCTCGCCGTCGACCACCGGCGAGAACGGGGTGGAGGTCGGTGCCACTTGGCCCCAGCGGTCGAGGTACTGGAGCATCTTCGTGCTCAGCGTCTCGCCCGCCGCGGGCAGGCGGCGCGGGTCCACCGTCGACAGGTCGGCGACCGTGGGACGCAGTCCCACCTCGGCGGCGATGGCGGTGCCGATGTCCCTGGCCAGCGCGTCGGAGAAGAATGTCCCCGGCACGCTCTGCGCGATCGCCCGCCCGAACAGTCCGGCCGCGCGCGGCATGGCGAGCAGTGAGGCGATGGACCCCGCGCCCGCGGACTCGCCGAAGACCGTGACCTGCCCGGGGTCGCCGCCGAAGGCCTCGATGTTGTCCCGGACCCACTCCAGCGCGGCCACCTGGTCGAGCAGTCCGCGGTTGGCGGGCGCCCCCTCGATGTGGGCGAAGCCCTCGATGCCGACGCGGTAGTTGAGGGTGACGACCACCAGGTCGCCGTCGGCGGCGATGCGCCGGGCGTCGTAGCCGGGGCTGCCGGAGTGGCCGAGCTTGTAGGCGCCGCCGTAGATCCACACCATCACCGGGCGGCGGGCGGCCGGGTCGGCTTCGGGAGTCCAGACGTTGACCGTGAGCCAGTCGTCGCCCTGGGGCACATTGATCAGGCCCGGTCCGCCCATCAGGGCCAGGTCCTGCGGGGGCGGCGGGCCGAAGGCGTACGCGTCCCGTATGCCGTCCCAGGTGTGGGCGGGCCGCGGGGCCTGGAAGCGGGCCTCGCCCACCGGCGGTGCGGCGAACGGGATGCCACGGAAGACGGCGAGCCCCTCCTCCCTCCGGCCCCGGACCGCACCGGCGGTCGTTCGGACCACCGGCGCGGCTCCCTCAAAGGCGCCGCCCCTCGGCGGGCTGGGCTCGGTCGTCGTCATCTGGATCTCCTCACAACGCGATGTCGGTGAACAGACGCCCGGTCAGTGTCCTTGAGTGATGCAAGCGGATCTAGAGTCACGGTCCCGAAACCGGTTTCAGCTGAGGGACTTCAGCGCCGCCGCGTCGTACGGCGCCAGGTCCTCGAAGCGGCCGTCGAGCACCTTCCGCGCCCACAGCGGGTCCTGCAGCAGGGCGCGGCCGACGGCGACCATGTCGAACTCGTCGCGCTCGAAGCGGTCCAGGAGGTTGTCGAGGTCGCCGACCTCGGCGCCCTGGCCCTGGAAGGCCTTGATGAAGTCACCGTTCAGGCCGACCGAGCCGACGGTGATGGCGGGCTTGCCGGTGAGCTTCTTGGTCCAGCCGGCCAGGTTGAGGTCGGAGTCGTCGAACTCGGGGACCCAGTAGCGGCGGGTGGAGGCGTGGAAGGCGTCGACGCCGGCCGCCGCGAGCGGGGTCAGGATGGACTCCAGCTCCTCGGGGGTCTCTGCGAGGCGGGCGTCGTAGGCGTCCTGCTTCCACTGGGAGTAGCGGAAGATGACGGGGAAGTCGGGGGAGACGGCCTCGCGGACGGCGGCGACGATCTCCGCCGAGAACCTGGCGCGGGCGACCCGGTCGCCGCCGTAGGCGTCGGTGCGGCGGTTGGTGCCCTCCCAGAGGAACTGGTCGAGCAGGTAGCCGTGCGCGCCGTGGAGTTCGACGCCGTCGAAGCCGATGCGCTCGGCGGCGGCGGCGGCCTCGGCGAACGCGCCGATGACGGCGTCGATGTCGGCCTGCGTCATGGCCTTGCCGGTGGGCTCGTCGGCGCCGATGCGCAGTCCGGAGGGGCCGACGGCGGGGGCGTCGGCGACGGGCGGCTCGCCCTGGTTGCGGACCATGCCGATGTGCCACAGCTGCGGCACGATGGTGCCGCCCGCGGCGTGCACCGCCTCGGCGACCTTGGCCCAGCCCGCGAGCTGCTCCTCGCCGTGGAACCGGGGGACGCGGTCGCTCTGCCCGGCGGAGTCGTGGCCGACGTAGGTGCCCTCGGTGACGATCAGGCCGACTCCGGCGGCGGCGCGGCGCGCGTAGTACGACAGCACGTCCTCGCCGGGGATGCCGCCCGGGGAGAACATGCGGGTCATGGGAGCCATCACGATCCGGTTCGGGACGGTCAGGCCGCCCAGCGTGACGGGCCGGGACAGGATTTCGGCGGCGCGGGAGGCGGCGGAGGCGGCGACGGTCACGTAGGACTCCTCAGGGGGTACCGGTCAGTATGTGCATGCGCATAGGACGCACATTCCAACAGTCCGCCCCGGCCGCGGCATCCCGGCCCAACTGTGATCCCGCACACACGCCCGAGGGCGGCACCCCCTGTCGGAACAGGAAGTGCCGCCCTCGGCAAGGACGTTGATCGACCGGGTCGATCAGAAGTCCATGTCACCGCCCGGCATGCCGCCGCCGGCCGGGGCCGCGGCCTTCTCCGGCTTGTCGGCGATGACGGCCTCGGTGGTGAGGAACAGCGCGGCGATGGAGGCGGCGTTCTGCAGCGCGGAACGCGTCACCTTCGCCGGGTCGATGATGCCCTCGGCGATCATGTCGACGTACTCACCGGTCGCGGCGTTCAGGCCGTGGCCGACCTGGAGGTTGCGGACCTTCTCCACGACGACGCCGCCCTCGAGACCACCGTTGACGGCGATCTGCTTCAGCGGGGCCTCCAGCGCGAGCTTCACGGCGTTGGCGCCGGTCGCCTCGTCACCGTCGAGCTCCAGCTTCTCGAAGACCTGGGAGGCCTGCAGCAGGGCCACGCCACCACCGGCGACGATGCCCTCCTCGACGGCCGCCTTGGCGTTGCGCACGGCGTCCTCGATGCGGTGCTTGCGCTCCTTGAGCTCCACCTCGGTGGCGGCACCGGCCTTGATGACCGCGACACCGCCGGCGAGCTTCGCCAGGCGCTCCTGCAGCTTCTCGCGGTCGTAGTCCGAGTCGCTGTTCTCGATCTCGGCGCGGATCTGGTTGACGCGGCCCTGGACCTGGTCGGCGGAGCCGGCACCGTCGACGATGGTGGTCTCGTCCTTGGTGATGACCACCTTGCGGGCCTTGCCCAGCAGGTCAAGGGTGGCGTTCTCCAGCTTGAGGCCGACCTCCTCGGAGATCACCTCGCCGCCGGTGAGGATGCCGATGTCCTGCAGCATCGCCTTGCGGCGGTCGCCGAAGCCCGGGGCCTTGACGGCGACGGACTTGAAGGTGCCGCGGATCTTGTTGACGACCAGGGTCGACAGGGCCTCGCCCTCGACGTCCTCGGCGATGATCAGCAGCGGCTTGCCCGACTGCATGACCTTCTCCAGGAGCGGGAGCAGGTCCTTGACGTTCGAGATCTTGGAGTTCGCGATCAGGATGTACGGGTCGTCGAGGACGGCCTCCATACGCTCCATGTCGGTGGCGAAGTACGCCGAGATGTAGCCCTTGTCGAAGCGCATACCCTCGGTGAGCTCCAGCTCCAGACCGAAGGTCTGGGACTCCTCGACGGTGATGACGCCTTCCTTGCCGACCTTGTCCATGGCCTCGGCGATGAGCTCGCCGATCTGGGTGTCGGCGGCGGAGATGGAGGCCGTGGAGGCGATCTGCTCCTTGGTCTCGACGTCCTTCGCCTGCTCCAGCAGGGCGGCGGAGACGGCCTCGACGGCGCGCTCGATACCGCGCTTCAGGGCCATCGGGTTGGCGCCGGCGGCGACGTTGCGCAGGCCTTCCTTGACCAGGGCCTGGGCGAGGACGGTCGCGGTGGTCGTACCGTCACCGGCGACGTCGTCCGTCTTCTTGGCGACTTCCTTGACCAGCTCGGCGCCGATCTTCTCGTACGGGTCCTCGAGCTCGATCTCCTTGGCGATGGAGACACCATCGTTGGTGATCGTGGGGGCGCCCCACTTCTTCTCGAGGACGACGTTGCGGCCCTTGGGGCCGAGCGTCACCTTCACGGCGTCCGCGAGCTGGTTCATGCCGCGCTCGAGGCCGCGCCGCGCCTCCTCGTCGAACGCGATGATCTTGGCCATGTGAAGTGGTCCCTCCAGGACTGGGGGTGATTACTTCGGACCGCGCCCGCGCCCGCGACGGACGGCTCGCTTGCCTCGTGGTTCCTTCCCACCCGGCCTGCGGGCCTCACCGACCCGGTCCTTACGTTGTCACTCTCACCTTCAGAGTGCTAACGCAATGATTAGCACTCGGGCATGGCGAGTGCAAGCGCCTCCCGGGGATCGGGCGGGGGCGTCAGCCACCCGCGAAACCGCCCGGCACCCTCTTCGAACAGGCCGAAGGGCCCGCACCCCGGGGGGTGCGGGCCCTTCTGAGAAGACCGGTCGCCTGAGCGTTGGTCGTGGTGCGCGTTCAGGCAGAGACGCGAACCATGTCGGCCTGCGGACCCTTCTGGCCCTGCGAGATCTCGAACTCGACCCGCTGGCCCTCTTCCAGGGTGCGGTAGCCGTCCATCTGGATCG
Organism: Streptomyces djakartensis; assembly: GCF_014651075.1. Classification (GTDB taxonomy): domain Bacteria; phylum Actinomycetota; class Actinomycetes; order Streptomycetales; family Streptomycetaceae; genus Streptomyces; species Streptomyces djakartensis. The sequence continues at coordinate 143,603 of NZ_BMWE01000010.1, forward strand.
CGCTGTAGTGGACGAAAACATCCGCACCACCGTCGACCGCGATGAAGCCGTACCCCTTCTCCGCGTTGAACCACTTGACGGTGCCCTGAGCCATGCCTAACTCCCCTATTACTGGCCCTTGCACAGATCCACACTTCGCGGACCCGGGTCAGACCTCACCCCCCACGGTTGGGGGCGTGCGCCGGAACGCGTCGACCGCGGCTGAATGTATCTGTCCAACTGCCGTCTGCAACAGGTCAATCGGACGAGAATTCCGGACGCACAGCATCCGGAATGTGGGGAGAATTCGCCAGACTTCAGGGCAAGTCGGGCCACACAAAGGGAACAAAAGCCGCGAAAGACCGACACACTTTGGCTACATCTGGTCGGGTCCGCGGCAGAAATTAAGGGCTCTCGATCAGCGGACCGGGAGCGCGTTCCCCAACTGTACCGCGCTCAATCACACTGAATTGCCCCCTCCGCTTCTCTCACGGAGGGGGCAATTCAATGAACTCTCAGTCACCGCAGTTACCGAAGGTAACAAACGGGTCGGCCGACCGGTTCAGCCACCGGCGACGGCGGGGATGATCGACACGCCGGCACCGTCCGGCGTCGCCGTCTCCAGCCCCTGCTCGAACCGCACGTCGTCGTCGTTGACGTACACGTTGACGAACCGGCGCAGCTTGCCCTGGTCGTCCAGCACCCGGGCGGCGATCCCCGTGTGGTTCTTCTCCAGATCGGCGATGACCTCCCCGAGGGTCGCCCCTTCGGCGGACACCTCGGCCTGACCGCCGGTGTAGGTACGCAGGATGGTGGGGATGCGAACGGTGACGCTCATCGGAACATGACCTCCGGTTTTATTGAAGCTACGGAAGGGGCGCGCCCTCAGGGGCGCGGGGAACTGCGCGACCAGCCCCCACCGGCCCGCAGCGAACAACGATCAGGCGAGTCCGGCATCCCGGAACGAGTCCAGGTTGGGCCGAATGGTCGCAGTCAGCCCCGTGCCCGCCACCGCGTCCAGCGTCTTCAGACCATCCCCGGTATTCAGCACCACCGTGCTCTTCGCCGGGTCGAGCACCCCGTTCTCGATCAGCTTGCGCGTCACACCCACCGTCACCCCGCCGGCGGTCTCCGCGAAGATCCCCTCGGTCCTGGCAAGGACCTTGATCGCGTCGACGACCTGCTCGTCCGTCACGTCCTCCACGAAACCACCCGTACGCCGCGCGATGTCCAGCACGTACGGCCCGTCCGCCGGGTTGCCGATCGCCAGCGACTTGGCGATGGTGTCCGGCTTCTGCGGGCGGACGACGTCGTGTCCGGCCTTGAACGCCGTCGACACCGGCGAGCAGCCCTCGGCCTGGGCACCGAAGATCTTGTACGGCTTGTCCTCAACCAGACCGAGCTTGATCAGCTCCTGCAGACCCTTGTCGATCTTCGTGAGCTGCGACCCCGAGGCGATCGGCACGACCAGCTGGTCCGGGAGCCGCCAGCCCAGCTGCTCGCAGATCTCGTACGCGAGGGTCTTGGAACCCTCCGCGTAGTAGGGCCGCAGGTTGACGTTGACGAAGCCCCAGCCCTCACCGGCCGGGTCGCCGATCAGCTCGGAGCAGAAACGGTTCACGTCGTCGTAGTTGCCCTCGATGCCGACGAGCTCGCCGCCGTAGACCGCGGCCATGACGACCTTGCCCTGCTCCAGGTCGTGCGGGATGAACACGCAGGACCGGAAGCCGGCCCGGGCCGCGGCCGCACCCACCGCACCGGCGAGGTTGCCGGTCGAGGAGCAGGAGAGGGTGGTGAAACCGAAGGCGCGCGCCGCCTCCAGCGCCTGGGCGACGACCCGGTCCTTGAAGGAGTGCGTCGGGTTGCCGGAGTCGTCCTTGACGAACAGCTTGCCCTCGTCGACGCCGAGCTCACGGGCGAGGTTGTCGGCCTTGACGAGCTGGGTCCAGCCGGGGTTGATGTTCGGCTTGGTCGCCACGTCCGCGGGGACGGGCAGCAGGGGGGCGTAGCGCCAGATGTTCGAGGGGCCCGACTCGATGCGCTTACGCAGCTCCTCGGTGTCGTAGGCCGAGAAGTCGTAGGCGATCTCCAGCGGGCCGAAACACTCCTCGCACGCGAAGACCGGGCCGAGAGGCACGCGGTGACCGCACTCGCGGCAGCTCAGGGCGGCGGCGGGGCCGAGGTCCACGGTGGATTCGGTGGTGCTTGCAACAGTCTGCACAGCCATGTGAGGCGAGGCCCTTTCTCCTCATCTTCCTCACGACGCATCTCGCCGTGAGACGGATTTGGCACCTTCCCGAGCCGGGAGCCTCGCGCATGGGGTCGACAGTGACCTACGAGTACCGACTGGAGGGTTGCCGGGGCTTCATCGGGCCGTTTCCCTCTGCCCCTCTGGATGAGCTGTATGTGGTTGTGAACGGCGGCTGACCCCGGACATGCGATGGTCATCCGCCTTGTTCAAGACTGTAACCGACGACCAGGACAGTTGAGATAGTCGTCCGAACCGCGAGACGGCTCACAGTCCGTCCCCGCCGAGAGAACGCTAAGGAGCCGCCACGGTGCTGGAAGAAGTCGAGCGCTGGCTGGGCACCCGTTCCTGGTCCGCATCCGATCGCCCGCTCCACCGGATACTGGCCGCCAAGCAGCGCACCGGCCAGACGGTGAGCGTCGTGCTGCCCGCCCTCAACGAGGAGGAGACGGTCGGCGACATCGTCGCCGTCATCCGACACGACCTGATGCGGCAGGTCCCGCTCGTCGACGAGCTGGTCGTCGTCGACTCGGGGTCGACCGACCGCACCTCGGAGGTCGCCGCCGCCGCGGGCGCGACGGTGGTGCACCGGGACGCGATACTCCCGCGCCTGCCGGCCGTGCCCGGCAAGGGCGAGGTGCTGTGGCGTTCACTTCTCGTCACCCGCGGGGACGTCGTCTGCTTCGTCGACGCCGACCTCAAGGACTTCTCGTCCGAGTTCGTCTCCGGGATCGTCGGCCCGCTGCTCACCGACCCGGACGTCGACCTGGTGAAGGGCATGTACGACCGCCCCCTGCAAGGCGCGGCCGGGCAGGGCGGCCGGGTCACGGAGCTGATGGCCAGGCCGCTGCTCAACCTGCACTGGCCGCAGCTGGCCGGGTTCGTGCAGCCGCTCGGCGGCGAGTACGCGGCCCGCCGCTCGCTGCTGGAGCAGCTGCCGTTCCCCGTCGGGTACGGCGTCGAGCTGGGCATGCTGGTCGACGCCCTGCACCTGGTGGGTCTGGACGCCCTCGCCCAGGTGGACGTCGGGGTGCGCAAGCACCGGCACCAGGACGGGCAGGCGCTGGGCCGGATGGCCGCCGCGATCTACCGCACGGCCCAGCTGCGGCTGGCCCGCGGGCATCTGGTCCGGCCTTCCCTGACGCAGTTCGAGCGGGGCCCGGACGGCTTCGAGCCGCGCACCTACTCCGTCGACACCGAGGAGCGCCCGCCGATGGCGGAGATCGCCGAGTACCAGGCGCGGAGAGCGGCCTGACCGGGCTGGTTTTCGGCCGGACGAGGCAGGTCCGTACGTTTGAGCGTTTACAGGCCGGGCTAGGTTGAGGCCTATGGGTGCGACGTACGGTTCTGCACGGGTTCTGGTGGCCTCCAACCGTGGCCCGGTCTCCTACACGGTCGGCGAGGACGGTTCGCTGAACGCCAAGCGCGGCGGCGGCGGGCTGGTCTCCGGACTGTCCGCGATCGGCTCGGACGCGGACACGCTGTGGGTGTGCTCGGCGCTGTCCGACGGCGACCGGGAGGCGGTCCGGCGGGGCGTCGGTGAGGACGGCGTGCGGATGCTGGACATCCCGGCGGACGTGCACGCGGACGCCTACAACGGCATCGCGAACTCGGTGCTGTGGTTCGTGCACCACATGCTGTACCAGACGCCGCTGGAGCCGGTCTTCGACGCGGAGTTCCGGCGGCAGTGGGCGTCGTACGAGACGTACAACCGCGCTTTCGCCGAGGCGCTGGCCGCGGAGGCGGCGCGGGGCGCGGCGGTCGTGGTGCAGGACTACCACCTGACGCTGGTCCCGGGCATGCTCCGCGAGCTGCGGCCGGACCTGCGCATCGGCCACTTCTCGCACACGCCGTGGGCGCCGCCCGAGTACTTCCGGATGCTGCCGGACGACGTGGCCGGGCAGGTGCTGAGCGGCATGCTGGGCGCGGACCGGCTGGGCTTCCTCACGCAGCGCTGGGCGGACGCGTTCACGGCGTGCGCCGAGCGGTTCGCGGGCGGGCTCGGGGGCACCCGGATCGGCGTCCACGGACTGGGGGCCGACGCGGACTTCCTGCGCAGGCGGTCGCACGAGCGGGACGTCGAGGAGCGGATGGCGGCGCTGCGGGAGGAGATCGGCCCGGCTCCGGACGGCGGTGCCCGCCGCACCATCGTCCGGGTCGACCGCACCGAGCTGTCGAAGAACATCGTGCGCGGCCTGCTGGCCTACCGCCGGCTGCTTCAGACCCACGCCGAGTGGCGCGAGCGCGTGGTGCACGTCGCCTTCGCGTATCCGTCCCGGCAGGACCTGGCGGTGTACCGGGACTACACGGCCGAGGTGCGGCGGCTGGCGGACGAGATCAACGCCGAGTACGGGACACCGGGGTGGACCCCGATCCTCCTGAACCTCAAGGACGACTTCGCCCGCTCGCTGGCCGCGTACCGGCTGGCCGACGTGGCGCTCGTCAACCCCATCCGCGACGGCATGAACCTCGTCGCCAAGGAGGTCCCGCTGGTCTCCGACGCGGGCTGCGCGCTGGTGCTGTCGCGGGAGGCCGGGGCGTACGAGGAGCTCGGCGAGGACGCGATCACGGTGAACCCGTACGACATCACGGGCACGGCGGCCGCGCTGCACGAGGCGCTGTCGATGCGCCCGGAGGAGCGGGCCGAGCGGAGCAAGCGCCTGGCGGCGGCGGGGACGGCGCTGCCGCCGACGCGGTGGTTCCTGGACCAGCTCGAGGCGCTGAGGGCTGATCAGTGATGACCGGCTCCACCGGCTCCGCGCTGCCGACGCCGACCACGGCCCCCGGCCGGGACGGCCTCGACGCCATCCTCGCCCGGCCCGGCAAGGCCCTGATCGCGCTGGACTTCGACGGGACGCTCGCGCCGATCGTGGCCGACCCCGAGCAGGCCCGGGCGCACCCCGAGGCGCTGACCGCGCTGGCCGCGCTCGCGCCGAAGGTGGCCGCCGTTGCGGTGATCACCGGGCGGCCCGCCGAGGTCGCCGTGCGCAACGGCGGTTTCGCGGACGCCCCCGGCCTTGAGCACCTCGTCGTGCTCGGGCACTACGGCGCCGAGCGGTGGGACGCCCGCAGCGGCGAGGTCAGCGCCCCCGCCCCGCACCCGGGCGTGGCCGCGGCCCGTACCGAGCTGCCCGAGCTCCTCGACCGGCTCGGCGCGTCGCAGGGCACCTGGATCGAGGAGAAGGGCCGGGCGGTGGCCGTGCACACCCGCCGGGCCGCCGATCCGCAGGCCGCCCTCGACTCCCTGCGCGAACCGCTCGCCGGCCTCGCGCACCGGCACGGCCTGATCGTCGAGCCCGGCCGCATGGTCCTGGAACTGCGCCCGCCCGGCATGGACAAGGGCGTCGCGCTCACCGGGTTCGCCCGGGAGATCGGCGCCGGGTCCGTCCTCTTCGCCGGCGACGACCTGGGCGACCTGCCCGCCTACTCCGCCGTCGACAAGCTGCGCGCGGACGGCACCCCGGGCCTGCTGGTGTGCAGCGGCAGCGCCGAGGTGACCGAGCTGAGGGAACGGGCGGACCTGGTGGTGGACGGCCCCGAGGGCGTCGTACGCCTCCTCGGCACCCTGGCGGCCCGCCTCGGCTGAAGGTCCACCTGACGGTCGTCACGAACGACGACCGCACTCACCCCAGGGGGCGCGGGGAACTGCGCGACCAGCCACGACGCGCCCGCACCCGCGACGGCCGGACGCCCAGGACCCTCGTCAGGAACGGTGACCGCACTCACCTCAGGGGGCGCGGGGCGGTGCCGATATGCGGCTCCGCCGCGGGGCGCGAACAACCCCCACGCACCCGCACCCGCCGGACGGCCCAGGCCCCCTCAGCGTTCCGCCCGCCGCGTCTCCCGTATCCGCCGCAGCCGGTTCACCGTCACCGGGTCGTGGGCCAGGGCCCGCGGGTCGTCCAGCAGGGCGTTGAGGAGCTGGTAGTAGCGCACGGGGGCGAGGCCCAGCTCCTCCCGGACGGCACGTTCCTTCGCTCCGGGGCCGGGGAAACCGCGGCGTTCGAGCGCGAGGATGTCCCGCTCCCTGCGCCCGAGCCGCGTCGGGTCGTACTCCTCGTCCATGTCCGGCACCGTAACGCCCGCCACCGACAGCGGCCCTACTCCGCGCTCTCCGCCCGGCTCGCCGCCGCCTGGAGCCGGCCAAGGACGCCGGAGGGGCTGACGCCGGGGGCGACCGCCTTGCCGATCTGCTGCTTCACCTGGGCGCTGACGCCCGCCCAGGAGGTCTTGCCGACCGGGTAGAGCTCGGAGGCCGGCAGCTCGTCCAGGAACGTCTTGAGGTGCCGGTCCCGGCCGGAGGTGGCCATGGTCTCGGACGCGGAGCTGGTGACCGGCAGCAGGTCGTACTCGCGGGAGAAGGCCAGCACGTTCCGCTCGCTGTAGACGAAGTCGAGGAAGTCTCCGACCTGGTCGCGATGGCCGTTCTTGCGGAAGGCCGTCATCCAGTCCGCGACACCGAGCGTGGACCTGGTCGTCCCCTCCTTGCCCGGCGTCGGCACGATGCCGTACTTGGCGCCCTTCCTGGCGGCGATCTTCGCCAGGGACGGGTGGCCGTTGAGCATGCCGACCTCACCCTTCGCGAAGGCGGCGAACGCGTCGGCCCGGTTGAGCTCGCCGGGCGCGACCGGCCCGGTCAGTCCCTTGCCGACCAGTTCGTCCTTGAGCCAGGAGAAGGTGTCGACGTTCTCCGGGGAGTCGATGCCGTAGCTGCCCACGGTGTCGGTGTAGGCGCCCCCGCCGCTGAGCATCCACTGCAGGGTCTCGGCCTGCGCCTCCTCCGGGCCGAGGGGGAGCGCGTAGGGGTACTTCACCCCCTCGGCCTTGAGCGCCTCGGCGTCCTCGGCCAGGTCGTCCCAGGTCTCGGGCGGGGTGATGCCGGCCTTGGCGAAGAGGCTCTTGTTGTAGAAGAGCACGCGGGTGGAGGAGGCGAACGGCATGCCGTACTGCACGCCCCTGACCTGTCCCGCGGTGGCCAGCTGCCCGACGAAGTCGGCCTGCACGGGTATGGAGAGCAGGTCGTCGGCCTTGTAGAGCTGGTTGCGGTCCGCGTAGTCGGCGTACGCGCCGATCTGCGCCATGTCCGGCGGGTCACCGGCGGCGACCATCTCCCTGACCTTGCGGTCGACATCGTTCCAGGAGTAGACGCTGACGTCGATCTTCACACCTGGGTGGTCGGCCTCGTACTCCTCCACCAGCTTGTCCCAGTACTTCCGCGAGCTGTTGGCGGCACTGTCGCCGTAGTCGGCCGCGACCAGCTTCAGGGTCACGTCGGCCGAGCCGCCCGACATTCCGCAGCCGCCGAGGACCGCCGTCATGCCCAGTGCGGACACCACCGCGATCGTTCCTGCCATCCGCCGCCGCTGCACCGCTGCTCTTCCCCAACCCTGGCGTCGCCGCCCACACCGGTGACGTGGCCGCCACCGAAATTTTTCGATATTCGGAATAAGGTCTACACCACGTGAGTGGACTAGACCTCTCGCGGGTCCCCGGGTCACACTGTTCTCCGTGAGACATGTCATCGCCCTCGACGTGGGCGGCACCGGAATGAAGGCCGCCCTGGCCGGACCGGACGGCCAGGTGCTGCACCGGGCCCGCCGGGTCACCGGCCGCGAGCAGGGCCCGCGGGCCGTCGTCGCGAGCATCCTCGACTTCGCCGCCGAGCTGCGCGCGTACGGCTCCGAGCACTTCGGCACGCCCGCGTCCGCCGCCGGGGTGGCCGTGCCCGGCATCGTCGACGAGGCGCGCGGCACCGCCGTCTACGCGGCGAACCTCGGCTGGCGCGACGTGCCCCTGCGCGAACTCCTCGCGGAGCGGCTGGGCGTCCCGGTGGCGCTCGGCCACGACGTACGCACCGGCGGCCTGGCCGAGGGCCGGGTGGGCGCGGGCCGGGGCGCCGACCGGTTCCTGTTCGTGGCGCTGGGCACCGGCATCGCGGGCGCCATCGGCGTCGACGGCCGGGTCGAGGCGGGCGCGCACGGCTTCGCGGGCGAGATCGGCCACATCGTCGTACGCCCCGGCGGAGCCGCCTGCCCGTGCGGCCAGCGCGGCTGCCTGGAGCGCTTCGCGTCGGCGGCGGCCGTGAGCGAGGCCTGGGCGGCGGCCTCCGGTGGCCCGGGCGCGGACGCGGCGGACTGCGCGAAGGCCGTCGACTCCGGCGACCCGAAGGCCCGGGCGGTCTGGCAGGACGCCGTGGACGCCCTGGCCGACGGCCTGGTCACGGCCCTGACCCTGCTGGACCCGCGCACCCTGATCATCGGCGGAGGCCTGGCGGAGGCGGGCGAAACCCTCTTCACACCCCTGCGCGAAGCCATCGGCCGCCGCGTCACCTTCCAGAAACAGCCGACGATCGTCCCCGCGGCGCTGGGGGACGCGGCCGGATGTCTGGGCGCCGGGCTCCTGGCCTGGGATCTCCTTGACCGAACCGACCGCATGGAGGTAACTGCCTGATGACCGATACCCCAGGGGCGCGGGGAACTGCGCGATCAGCCCCCGCGCACCCGCACCCCCCGACGGCCGGACAGCCCACGGTGCTGACCGGTGCGACAGTGGTCCTCCCCACGGAAACGGTCCACAACGGGCAGTTGGTCATCGACGGCACCCGCATCGGCCACACGGCCCCGGAGAACGCCCACTTCATCGACGTGACCGGCCACTACGTCGTCCCCGGCTTCGTCGACCTCCACAACCACGGCGGAGGCGGAGCCTCCTTCACCTCCGGGTCGGTCGACGACGTCCTCAAGGGCATCCACTCACACCGCGAGCACGGCACGACCACCCTGCTCGCCTCCACCGTCACCGGTGACATGGACTTCCTCACCCGGCGCGCGGGCCTGCTGAGCGAACTGGCCGAGCAGGGCGAGATCGCCGGCATCCACTTCGAGGGCCCGTTCATCTCCCCCTGCCGCAAGGGCGCCCACGCCGAGGAACTGCTGCGCGACCCGCACCCCGCGGACGTCCGCGAACTGCTCGACGCGGCCCGGGGCCAGGCGAAGATGCTCACGCTGGCCACGGAGCTGCCCGGCGGCCTGGACTCCGTGCGCCTCCTGGCCGAGCGCGGCGTGATCGCGGCGATCGGCCACACGGACGCCACCTACGAGCAGACCCTCTCGGCCATCGACGCGGGCGCCACGGTCGCCACCCACCTCTTCAACGCGATGCCACCGCTCGGCCACCGCTCCCCCGGTCCCATCGCGGCGCTCCTGGAGGACGACCGGATCACGGTCGAGCTGGTCAACGACGGTACACACCTGCACCCCGCCGCCCTCCAGCTGGCGTTCCACCACGCGGGCGCCGACCGGGTCGCGTTCATCACCGACGCGATGGACGCGGCCGGTTTCGGCGACGGCCGCTACTGGCTGGGCACGCTGGAGGTGGAGGTCGCGGACGGCGTGGCCCGGCTGGCGTCGGACGGCACGATCGCCGGCTCGACCCTCACCCTGGACCGCGCCTTCAAGCGGGCGGTCACGGTCGACGGCCTGTCCGTCGAGGACACGGTGCGGGCACTCTCGGCGACCCCCGCCCGCCTGCTCGGCATGTCCGACCGGATCGGCTCCCTGGAACCCGGCAGGGACGCGGACCTGGTCCTGCTGGACGCCGATTTCGACCTGAAGGGCGTGATGCGCCGCGGCGAATGGGTGGTCGGTCCCCAACTGGGCTGATCCGTCCCGCAGTCGAGTGACGGTGGCCGACTCCAGGACTGGGCCGGCCGCCGTCTCTTTGGCATGATCAGGGAACGTTCACGGCAACAAGCGCGTCCCGGGGGGAGGTCGGCCCAGGTGATCCTCACGGTCACGCTGAACACCGCTCTCGACATCACCTATCGCATACGGTCCCTCAGGCCGCACACCACCCACCGCGTCTCCGAGGTGACCGAACGCCCCGGCGGCAAGGGCGTCAACGTGGCCCGGGTCCTGGCCGCCCTCGGGCACGAGGTGACGGTGACCGGCTTCACGGGCGGTGCGACGGGGCGGGTCGTGCGGGAGAAGCTGGCATCCGTGCCGGGAGTGGTCGACGCGCTGGTGCCGGTCGCGGGCGCGACCCGCCGCACGATAGCCGTGGTCGACGACCGGACCGGCGACACGACCCAGCTCAACGAGCCGGGCCCGACGGTCACGTCCGCCGAATGGTCGGCCTTCCAGGAGGCCTACGCGGGCCTGCTCCCCTCCGCCTCGGCGGTGGCCCTGTGCGGCAGCCTGCCGCCGGGCGTCCCGGTCGGCGCGTACGCGGGCCTGATCCGGACGGCCCGCTCCTCCGGGATCCCGGTCCTCCTCGACACCAGCGGCGAACCCCTGCGCCGGGGCGTCGCGGCCCGCCCCGACATCATCAAGCCCAACGCCGACGAACTGGCGGAACTGACCGGTTCCCACGACCCCCTGCGCGCCACCCAGGACGCCCGCCGCCGGGGCGCGGGCGCGGTGGTCGCGTCCCTCGGCCCCGACGGCCTCCTGGCCGTCACCCGGTTCGGCCGCTGGCACGCCACTCCCCCGGCCCCTGTGCGAGGCAACCCGGCAGGAGCCGGCGACTCGGCGGTCGCGGGCCTGCTCTCGGGCCTGATCGAACAGCTCCCCTGGCCGGACCGCCTGGCCCGGGCGACGGCCCTCGCGGCGGCGACGGTGGCAGCACCGGTGGCCGGGGAGTTCGACCCGAGCCACTACCAGGAGCTGCTGGGGCGGGTGGCGGTGACCGGCGAGGCGTCGGCGGCCTGAAAGCCCTCGCGCCCCGCAGACGCCGGCAGGGTCAGCTCTTGCTGTCGACCCAGCCCTTCACCAGCCACATGCGGTCGAGGAGGGCGTCGCACTGGTTGCCCTGCTCGCAGGAGACCTTGATCGTGTTGGTGCCCTTGTTGAGCTGGACGTAGTTGTACGTCTTCGTCCAGCCCTTCTCGAAGTCACCCTCGGGGGCGTGCGTCCAGTTCTTCAGGTCGACCGGCCGCTCGGAAGGCGTGCCGTTGACCGTGAGGGTGGCGTTCTGGTCCTTGCCGGGCACGCTGTAGCCGACGTACACGGTGTACTTGCCCGCCTTCGGGATGCCGTCGACGCTCCAGGTGACCGAGGCACCGGGCTGGTTGAACCCTGTGACGTAGACACCGCCCTCGGCCTGGGCCCCCTTGACGTCCGTGGCGGTCGCCATGCCGGGCGAGAGCCTGAGGGTCTTGGCGTCGGCCGCCGGCAGCTCCTCCTCCTTCGCGGCGCCACCGCTGCTCTTGGAGGGGCTCGGCTTCGAGGCCTGGGACTGGGTCGGTCCCGGGTTCGCCTGGTTGTCGGGCTGGTCCTTGTCCTTGTCGCCGCCGACCATGGCCACGCCGATGCCGATCACGACCGCGGCGACCACCGCGATCGCGCCGATCAGCAGGCCCTTGGTGTTGGGACCGCGGCCGCCCCGGCCGCCGCCACCGCCCGCCGGCGTCTGATGCTGGGCGGCGGGAGCACCCCCGGGAAGCGTCTCCGGCGCCGCGTAGTGCGCGTTCGGCTGGCCGTAGGCCGCCGTCTGCGCCTGCTGGGTCGCCTGCTGGCCGTACTGGCGTGTGCCGACCGCACGCACCCGGTTGACCGAGTTCGGGTAGCCGTAGCCACTGGACGGCGGCTGGGCCCCGTTGGCCTGCCCGTCGGCGTAGAGGTAGCCGAACGGGTCGTCGTCCTCGGGCGTGCTCGCGCCGTTGTTGCCGGGCGTCATCCCTAGGTCTCCTCAGTCAAGTGCGGTGCAGCAGAAGTACGGTCGAGAACGCGAGCCTACCCGCTCCCAGTGACCCAAACGGGTGACTCGGACCGCATGCACTCGCTGACCTGGGGTTCACCCAGCGCGTCTGTGTTGTTTGGGACGAGATCGTTTCTCGACGTACATCCGCTCGTCAGCGGATTTCAACACTTCGTCCGCCGTCATTCCACAGTGTGCCCATCCGATGCCGAAGCTGGCGCCCACCCGGACGGCCCGGCCCTCGGCGCGGATCGGCTGGATGATCTCGTTGCGGAGGCGGACCGCGAGGTCCTGTGCGTCGGCGCGGCCGAGCCCGTCGGCGAGGATGACGAATTCGTCACCCCCGAGCCGGGCGACGGTGTCGCCGTCCCGGACACCGTTGCTCAGCCGGCGGGCGACCTCGATGAGGACCGCGTCACCCGCGTTGTGCCCGAACCGGTCGTTGATCGACTTGAATCCGTCGAGGTCGCAGAAGAGCACGGCGAGACCCTTGGTGCCGTCGTCGTGGTCGCCGTCCGGGGCGACGGTGTGCACATGGTGGTCGTAGGCGTCGTACGGCTCGGCGCCGGAACCGAAGTCGAAGCCCTGGCCGACCGCGTCGAAGGCGGGGTGGCCGTAGGCGGCGTCGTGGGACTCGGCGGCGGGCTGCAGCGGCGCGGTGCGCCGGCACAGCCGGGCGGACAGCCGGGAGCGCAGCTCGGCGGAGTTCGGCAGGCCGGTGAGCGAGTCGTGCGAGGCGCGGTGGGCGAGCTGGAGCTCGCGGCGCTTGCGCTCCTCGATGTCCTCGACGTGGGTGAGCAGGAACCGCGGCCCGTCGGCGGCGTCCGCGACGACGCTGTTGCGCAGGCTGACCCAGACGTACGTGCCGTCGCGGCGGCCGAGGCGGAGCTCGGCCCGGCCGCCCTCCGCGGAGGTCCGCAGCAGCGTGCCGATGTCCTCGGGGTGGACCAGGTCGGAGAACGAATAGCGGCGCATCGCGGAGGCGGGGCGGCCCAGCAGCCGGCACAGGGCGTCGTTGGTGCGCAGGATCCTGCCGTGCTGGTCGCCTCCCATCTCGGCGATGGCCATGCCGGACGGGGCGTACTCGAAGGCCTGCCGGAAGCTCTCCTCGCTGGCCCGCAGCGCCTGCTGCTCGCGCTCCAGCCGGACCAGGGCGCGCTGCATGTTGGCGCGCAGCCGGGCGTTGCTGATCGCGATGGCGGCCTGGAAGGCGTACATCTGGAGCGCCTCGCGGCCCCAGGCGCCGGGGCGGCGGCCGTTGCGCGGCCGGTCCACGGACAGCACGCCGATCAGCTCGCCGCACGTCCCGCTGCCCTTCGGGGCGGGCGCGTACATGGGCGCGAAGAGCCGGTCGGCCGGGTGCCACTCGTCCTCGAAGCGGGGGGCGGGGCCGTCGGTGTACCACTGCGGGACGTCGTCGTCGTCGAGGACCCAGCCCTCGGTGTGCGGTATGAACACCAGGTCACCCCAGTGCTCGCCCATGCTCAGGCGGCGGTCCCAGGACTCGCGCGAGCCGACGCGGCCGGTGATGAGGGCCTCGGCGGCGGGGTTCCCGGCGAAGGCGGCGACCACGAGATCGCCGTCCGGCCGTACCAGGTTCACGCACGCCAGCTCGTACCCGAGGGCGGCGACCACGCCCTCCGCGACGGTCTGCAGTGTGTCCGCCAGGCTGCGGGCCGTGTTCATGTCGGCCATGACCTGGTGCAGTTGTCGCAGGGACGCAAGACGGACGTATGGCTCCGACTCTGTCTCCATGCTCGCCCTCCCCCCGAGTACCTCGCAGCGAATCAAGAATCAAGGGTTCTCATCGGCGTATCGTCCTGGCAGCTTCCCCGCCACTGAATCACAGCGCGCTGCTCACTCGGTACACAGGGTCAACAATTCCCGCCCCTTGTGACTCAAGTCACAGGCAAACCTGAACAACTGCGTGGAGTTTCTGCGTTTTCCCGGTGCGGGCGGCGAGTGCCTTTTGTGGTGTTGCGCACAACTACGCGAGAGGTCGGTCGCGGGTCCTAGGACCGTGCTTCGCCCGTTTCGGCCGGGAGCCCGATGCGGGGCGCGCGGGACGGAGATTAGCGTTTCCGGTGTGCCGAACACTCCCCCTGTCACGTCCCCGATCATTCCGTCGCCCGCCTCCGGGCATGCTGAGGGGGTGAGCAACGACGAGTTCCGCGCCGCCATGTCCCGGCTGGCCTCGGGCGTGGTCCTGGTGACCGCGCAGGAGCCGCCGCTCGACCCGGACGACCCCGGCGCACCGGACAGCGAGGACGTGGGCATGACGGCCACGGCCTTCATGTCGGTGTCCCTGGACCCCCCTCTGGTGCTGGTGAGCCTGCGCGAGGGCTCCCGCATGGACGAGCTGCTCGCCGAGCAGGACCTGTGGGCGGTCTCGGTGCTGTCCGAGAGCCAGCGGCACATCGCGGGCCGCTTCGCCATGAAGGGCCGCGTCAGCGACCGTCTGCTCTTCGCCGACATCCCGTACACCCGGGGCGAGCACTCGGGCGCCCCCCTCGTCGGCGGCGCCCTGGCCGTCCTGGAGTGCCGCACCGAGCAGCGGGTGCCGGCCGGCGACCACACGCTGGTGATCGGCCGCGTCCTGACGGCCCGGGTGCCGAGCGCGGACGGCGGCCCGCTGACGTACTTCCGGGGCCGGTACCGGCAGTTGGGCTGAAGAAACCGTTCGCCGGGGGCGGGCCGCCTGTCTAGTGCCGCGGCAGGCAACGTTCGCCCGTCAAGGAGCGGCGTCCGGTGCGTGCCGCGGCACTAGGGTGCGCGCATGACGACGACCGGCCCGCGCCTCGAAGAGATCACTCCGGCGAACCTCGACGCCGCCCTCGGCATCCGCGTCCGCCCCGACCAGGAGCATGCGGTCGCCCCGGTCGTGAAGTCGCTCGCCGAGGCCTACGTCCACCCCGGCGTCGCCTGGCCCCGCCTGATCGTGGACGGCGACCGCCCGGTCGGCTTCGTCATGGCCTGCCTCGGGATCGACTGGTACGGGGACGGCAGCGACATTCGTTCCGGCCTGTGGCGGCTGAACATCGCGGCCGGTGAGCAGGGCAGGGGGTGCGGCCGCTTCGCCGTCGACTCCGTCGCCGCCGAGCTGCGCCGGCGCGGCACCGAGAGGTACTACGTCACGTGGCACCCGGGGCCGAACGGCCCCGAGGGCTTCTACCTGCGGCTCGGCTTCCGTGCGGACGGGGAGAACAGCGGGGGCCAGACGGTGGGCGTGCTGGAGCTGGACCAGTAGGGGCTCGCCCGTCGGGGCGTCAGCTCCAGTCCCGCGCGGAGCGCCCCCGCTTGGTCTGCGAGCGCTGCTTCTTCTCCCGCAGGCGGCGCTCGTTGATGCCGCGCGGGACGCGGGTCGGCTTGCGGGGCTTGGGCGGGGGCGCGGTGGCCTCGGCCAGGAGCGCGGCGAGCCGTACGGCGGCGGCCTCGCGGTTGCGCCACTGGGAGCGGTGCTCGGAGGACCGCACGGTGACGACCCCGTCCACCAGGCGCCCGGCGAGCCGCTCCAGCGCCCGCCGCTTCCACACCTCGGGCAGCGCCTGGGTCTTCGCCAGGTCGAAGCTCAGCTCGACCTGCGAGTCACTGGTGTTGACGTGCTGCCCGCCCGGCCCGGACGACCGCGAGAAACGCCACATGAGCTCGGCCTCGGGCAGGGAGACGGAGCCGCGGATGACGTGGGGACCGGACATGCCGTTCATGTTCCCGCCCCCGCCCGGTCCACGTCACCCGAATATCCAAGGTAAAGAAAGCAAAGCGGGCAGGAACCTCTCGTACGCTCCCCGACGTTCATAGGGATAGCTGTAGCTTCTTGCCGTACGTATTCGAGGGAAGGGACTCCCAACAATGGCTGTAAGCCTGTCCAAGGGTGGCAACGTCTCGCTCACCAAGGAGGCTCCGGGCCTGACCGCCGTCACCGTGGGCCTCGGCTGGGACGTCCGCACCACCACCGGCACGGACTTCGACCTCGACGCGTCCGCGATCGCGGTGAACAACCAGGGCAAGGTCTACTCGGACGCCCACTTCGTCTTCTTCAACAACAAGCAGACCCCGGACAACTCGATCGTCCACACCGGCGACAACCGCACGGGCGAGGGCGCCGGCGACGACGAGGCGATCAACGTCAACCTGGCGGCCCTCCCGGCCGACATCGACAAGATCGTCTTCCCGGTCTCGATCTACGACGCGGAGAGCCGCTCGCAGAACTTCGGCCAGGTCCGCAACGCCTACATCCGCATCGTCAACCAGGCCGGCGGCGCTGAGATCGCCCGCTACGACCTGTCGGAGGACGCGGCGACGGAGACGGCCATGGTCTTCGGCGAGCTCTACCGCAACGGCGCCGAGTGGAAGTTCCGCGCGGTCGGCCAGGGCTACGCCTCGGGCCTGGTCGGCATCGCCCAGGACTTCGGCGTGAACGTCTGACGGACACCCTCCGTCCACGCGTGGAGCCCCCGGCCGCGACAACGGGCCGGGGGCTCCAACGCCCTCAGGGGCATGCCCAGGGGCGCGGGGAACTGCGCGACCGGCCACGGACCACCGGCAGCCGACGACACCGGTACACGCCGGCGACGTTCCCCCTCAGCCCCGCTCCGGCTTGCCCTCGCCGTACAGCCAGTCCTCCCAGATCCCGTCGAAGTCCACGCCCGGTGCCTGCTTCTCGACGAACCTGGTGAAGTCGTCCGTTCCGGCGTTGCCGTGCCGGTACTCGGCCGCCCACCCTCGGAGGATCCGCCAGAACCCGTCGTCCCCGACGGCCTGACGGACCTGCTGCAGCACCATCGCGCCGCGCAAGTACACCGGCGGCTCGGAGATCCGCGCGGCGTCCGGCGGCTCCGCGGGCGGGAACTCCCAGATCGCCTCGCCGTCCTCCTCGGTGTCGAAGTAGTCGCCGGAGTACAGCGCGTCGAAGGTCTCCTGCGTGCTCTCGCCGCCGTGGTCCTCCTCCCACAGCCACTCCGCGTACGTGGCGAAGCCCTCGTTGAGCCACATGTCCCGCCAGCTTCGCGGGGTGACGGAGTCGCCGTACCACTGGTGGGCGAACTCGTGGACGAGGAACGTCATGTCGGGGGCGTCCGGGAAGACGGGCCGGCTCTGCGTCTCCAGGGCGTAACCGACCTCGGGCGCGCGGTCGACGATCGCCCCGCCGGCGGAGAAGGGATACGGGCCGAACCTCCGCTCCGCCCAGCGCAGCACCTCGGGGATCCGCCCGAGCACCGGGCGGCTCGCCTCCGTCTCCGCCGGGTCGACGGCCGTGTACAGGGGCAGGCCGTCGCCCGTCCTGGAGCGGCTGATGTCGAAGTCCCCGATCGCGAGCGTGGCGAGGTAGCTCGCCATGGGCTCGGCGGTGTGCCAGCGGAAGGTCGTACGGCCGTTGGCGGTCGTCTCGCTCCGCAACTCCCCGTTGGACACGGCCTGCAGCCCCCGCGGCACGGTCACTGTGAGGTCGTACGCCGCCTTGTCGGACGGGTGGTGATTGCCGGGGAACCACGTCATCGAACCGGTCGGCTCGCCGAGCGCGAGCACCCCGTCGGTGGTGCGCAGCCAGCCCTCCTCGGAGCCGTCCGGGTCGGTGACGGTCTCCGGGGCGCCGGAGTAGCGGACCGTGACACGGAACCTCTCGCCCTGGCGGATGTCGTCGCGCGGCCGGACGGTGAGCTCCTGCCCGGCCCGGTTCCAGCGGGCCGCCACGCCGCCGACGGTGACCGCTTCGACCTTCAGGCCGCGCAGATCGAGGTTGAAGGCGGACAGGCCCTTCGTCGCCCGCGCGGTGAGGGTGGCCGTGCCGGTGAGGTGGTGTGCGTCCGGGGTGTAGGCGAGGCGCAGGCCGTAGTGGCTGACGTCGTAGCCGCCGTTGCCGGCCTTCGGGAAGTACGGGTCCCGCACGCCGGAGCCGCCCGGGACGCCGTGGACACCGGCGCCGCACGCGGTGAGGGCGGCGAGGGTGAGGGTGAGGGGGACGGCGGTCAGCGCGGGGAGAAGGCGTGCGGGTCGGGCCACGCTCGCGATCCTACGGCCGCATGACACCATCACCTGCGTGCTCGACATCGGCTATGCCCTCTCCAACCGCTTCCCCGACCCGCCCCAGACCGACTACCGCCGTGCGGACGTCCACGCCCTGCGGCACGACCTGTTCTGCGGTGACGTCTACCTGGCGGACACCGAGGCGGACCGTGAGGTGTCCACAGCCTGGGGATGGGTGCCGGTGCTCGACTTCGCGTGGGCGCTGTGCGACATCGTGGAGCGGATCGACCGGGACCCGGCGGGCTCCCGGGCGTCCCGGCCGCAGCGGGCGGAGCTGGACTTCACGGAATCCACGGACCGGATGCTCTTCGAGCGCCGCTTCGGATGGGTGGACATCGAGGCCGACTGGATGCCGGCCGAGGAGGCCCCCCTGACCTTCTCCCACGCCGAACTGCGCCGCGAGGCCCGGGACTTCCTGCACGATCTGATCGCCGACCTCACGGACCTGCACGACGACCTGGCGGAGAACCCGGCGATCTGGACGTTGCAGGCGCGCTTTCCCAGGGTCCCCTGAAGCACCCGGGCGCCGGCCCGCTCTCAGTCCTCCACCCTGATCCCCCACTCCACCGCCAGCACCGGTGCCAGATCCAGCAGTTGCGCCGTGCTGATCACCGCCCCCGACAGCCGGTCCAGCCCTGCGCTGATCTCCAGCGACGCGGCCCCGCGCAGGTCGACGTCGGTGAGGGTCGCCGCATGGAAGTCGGCGCCCTTCAGTACGCAGTCCACGAACTCCACGCGCTCCAGCCGGGCTCCCCCGAAGTCCGGCTCGACCAGCACACAGCCCTCGAAGACCACGTCCCTGAGCCGGGCCGTGCGCAGGTTCAGGAAGTCGATCTTGCCGCCGCGGATCAGCACCCGCTCCAGCACCGCCCCGTGCAGCTGCGGCCCGCCCAGGCGGGCGTCGGTCAGCTCCACGTCCCGCAGGGTCGCCTCGGCGAGGTCCGTACCGAGGCCCCGGACGCCGGTCAGGGCCGAGTCCAGGACGCGGGCGTGGTGCAGCCGGGTCTCGTCCAGCGCACAGCCCACCAGCGAGCAGTCCATGAACCGGGCGCCCGAGCCGTCCTGCCCGCCGAGGTCCGCGTCCCGGAACTCCAGCCCGTCGTAGTCTCCGTCCGGCTCCAGCCCACCGCCCCCGTACGGCGCCGGCACGGGCAGCCGCACCTCCGGTCGCCGCGCGCCCTTCACGCCCTTACCGCCCGCCGCTCTCCTCGCCATGCCCCTATGCTGCACGCCACCACTGACAACCAGGGTCGTCCTGCCCTTCGACGAACGGGACTTGACCTCAAGCATGCTTGAGGTTGGAGGCTTGGCGCATCAGTCGAACCGGCTGGGGCACACCAGTCGAACCTGTGAGGAGCTGTCATGCGCGCCATCCGCCTGCACGCCTTCGGCCCGGCCGAGAACCTCACCTACGAGCAGGTCGAGGACCCCCGGCCGGGCCCCGGCCAGGTCCTCATCGCCGTACGGGCCGCGGGCGTCCACCTCCTGGACACCGCCCTGCGCGAGGGCGTACAGGGACCGGCGCCCGAGCCGACGCCGCTGCCGACGATCCCCGGCCGGGAGGTCGCCGGAGTCGTCGAGGCCCTGGGCGAGGGCGTCGCGGACTCATGGCTCGGCAAGCGGGTCGTCGCCCACCTCGGCTTCGTCCCCGGCGGCTACGCCGAACTGGCCGTCACCGACGCCGAGCGGCTGCACGAGATCCCGGAGAACCTGGACTTCGCCGAGGCCGTCGCCATGATCGGCACGGGCCGTACGACGATGGGCATCCTCCAGTACGCCGACCTCGGCCCCGACTCGGTGGCCGTCGTCCCGGCCGCCGCCGGAGGCGTCGGCACGCTGCTCGTGCAGTACGCCAAGAACGCCGGCGCGACCGTCGTCGGCCTCGCGGGCGGGCCGGAGAAGGTCGCCCGGGTGCAGGCGAACGGTGCCGATCTCGCCGTCGACTACAAGGACCCGGCCTGGCCCGCGAAGGTCCGCGCCCACCTCGGCGGCCGGGGGGCGACCGTGGTCTTCGACGGCGTCGGCGGCGACGTGGCCCGCGAGGCCGTCGCCCTCCTCGCACCCGGCGGCCGGCACATCGTCTTCGGCTGGTCCGGCGAGGGCATCCACGACGGCGAGCCCTACCTCGTCGAAGGCCTCTCCGAGCAGGTCCTCGGCCCGCTCATGCTCCAGAAGGCCGGCGGCCCCAATCCCGTACGCACCCTGGAACTGCGCGCCCTGACCGAGGCCGCCGCCGGTCGCCTCACCCCGGCCGTGCAGCGCTTCCCGCTCAGCGAGGCCGCGGCAGCGCACCGGGCGCTGGAGACCCGGGGCACGACGGGCAAGGTCGTCCTGGAGCCGTGAAAACCGCATGCCCCGCCCGGCACACCCCGGCTACCGTGCCGAGAGTGATCGACATCCCCCGGGAACTGGCGGCATCACAGGAGAAGTACAACGGGGAGGCGGGCCGCGCCTTCATCGCCGGGCTGCCGGACCTGACGGCCCGCTTCCTCGACCGCTGGGAACTGAGAACGGACGGGCCGTCCATGCACGGCGTCTGCGCCCTGGCCCTCCCGGTCCGGCGCGCCGACGGCACCCCCGCGGTCCTCAAGCTCCAGATCCTCGACGAGGAGAGCGAGGGCGAACCGGTCGCCCTGCGGGCCTGGGACGGCGACGGAGCCGTCCGTCTCCTCGACCACGACGGGCCCACCGGCACGATGCTGCTGGAGCGCCTCGACGAAACCCGCACACTGTCCCGGGAACCGGACCGCCACCGGGCCGTCGTCACCATCGCGGAACTCCTCGCCCACCTCACCTCCTTCCCCGCCCCGCCCGGCCTGCGCCACCTCGGCGACATCGCCCGGGCCATGCTCGACCAGACCCCGTGGGCACTCGCCCGGATCCCCGACCCCGGGGCCCGCCGCCTCGTCGCCGACTGCGCCGCCGCCGTACGCGAAGTCGCGGACGAGCCCGGCGACCGCCTCCTCCACTGGGACCTCCACTTCGAGAACGTCCTGGCCTCCGACCGCGCCCCCTGGCTCGCGATCGACCCCAAGCCCCTGGCCGGCGACCCCGGCTTCGAACTGTGGCCGGCCCTCGACAACCACTTCGACCCCGACGACGTCCTCTGGCGCTTCGACGCCATGACCGGCGTCCTCGCCCTGGACCGCCCCCGCGCCCGCGCCTGGACCCTCGGCCGCGTCCTGCAGAACGCCCTGTGGGACATCGAGGACGGCCGCCCCCTGGACGACGGCCAGCTCGAAACAGCTCGCCGCCTGCGCGGCCACGGCGGTTGACCTGGACTTCTTCGAGGCGCACTCGCTCACCGGGCGAGGCGGTACCGGGCGGGGTGACGATGGAAGGGAACCGATCCCGGCTCCTCCCGGAAGGGTGAGGCGGTATGACATCCTCCTCCGATTCCCCGACAGGCGCCCGCACCGGGTCCCCGTACGGCGCCGAGCCACAGGACACCTCCGCCGGCGGCCTGGCGGCGTTGGCGAACCTGGGCTGGCAGATCCTCCTCGTCACGGGCCTGGCCTCCCTGGCCCTCGGCGTCGTGGTCCTCGCCTGGCCGGAGGAGACGCTCCGGGTCGTCGGCGTACTCTTCGGCGTCTACCTGCTGGTCCTCGGCGTCTTCCAACTGGCCGCCGCCTTCGGCGCGCACGTCCCCCGGCATCTTCGTGCGCTGCACTTCCTCGCGGGCACGCTGTCCGTCCTGCTCGGGCTGATCTGCTTCCGCGGCACGATGCAGTCGATCCTGCTGCTCGCCCTGTGGATCGGCTTCAGCTGGCTGCTGCGCGGCACCATGGTGACGGCCACGGCGGTGTCCTCCCCGGAGGCGCCGGCCCGGGGCTGGATGCTGTTCACCGGGATCATCGGCATGCTCGCCGGCATCGTGCTGATCGTCTCGCCGTTCGCCTCGATCGGCGCGCTCACCCTGGCGGTGGGGGTCATGGCCATCGTCCTCGGCGTGATCGAGGTGTTCCAAGCCGTCAGGATGCGCGTCGAAGCCGGCCGTCTCACGTCGGGCACCCCTGCCGGACGGCGGCCGCTGTTCCGCTCCCAGCCGCATCCCCAGCACTGATCACCCGCCCCGAAACCCCTGGCCAGAACGACTTGGCCAGGGGTTGGGCCATGCGAGCCCGTTTCCGGCCACCGAGCTTTCCGGACACCGAGCGGGAAGATCGGTTTCGTTGGGTTTCGGACGTGACCCCCTGCGGGAGCGACGGCAAACCGGAACTATCACCCGCATCGCCGATTCCCGCTTTGACTTTCGTTGGTATTTCGCGCCCCCTTCCGCCGCACGGAAGGAGGACCCGTTCGAAGGCCGCCTCAGACCTCGCGAAGTGCGACCGTAAGGCACCACATCCGGCGATTGACACCCCATTACGCCAAACCTAATCTCCGTCCAGATCGACGACCGTTGAACGGTATATCGAACAATCGCCACGCGGGGTCTTGGGCAGGCCAGCACCCCGCCCCCTGCCCTCCCGGCCTCGACCGCCCCCTGCCCGACCCGCCGCAACGCCCCCTGTCCCCGACACCGTCCGACAAGGAGCACCGCATGGCCATGAACCGACGCACCTTCCTGGGACTGGGCGCAGCGGGAGCCGTCGCCGCCGTCCATGCGTACGGCGCCCCCGCGGCGACGGCGTTCCCGTCCGCCCCGGCGTTCTCGTCCACCCCGGCGTTCCCGTCCACCCCGGCGGCCGCGCCGACCCGGCGCTTCGCCATCGGAGTGCGGGAGTACGCCTGGAGCCGCGGCAACCGCCGGCTGACCACCCGGATCTTCTACCCCGCCACCGGCAACCCTGGCGGCAATCCCGTCGTGGGCGCCCCCATCGCCGACGGTGTCTTCCCCATCTGCGAGTTCAGCCACGGCCTCGGCGGCAACCCGGAGAGCTACGCACCGCTGATCCGCCCGCTGGCCGAGGCCGGATTCGTCGTCCCCGCACCCGTCTTCCCCACCACCTCCAGCGGCACCCAGGGCAACATCCAGGACGTCTACAACGGAAACCAGTCCAAGGACGTGTCCCAGGTCATCACCAACACCCTCGCCCTCAACACCACGGCGGGCGACCCGTTCGCCGGGCACCTCGACACCACCACCGGCGTCGGCGTCGCGGGACACTCGCTGGGCGGCATGACCACCCACGGGTTACTCACCGCCTGGCCGGACAGCCGGATAGCCGCCGCCGTCCCCTTCGCCTGTGTCGACATGGGAAACCCCGGCACCACGGTCAGGGCCAACGTCCTGTTCGTCCACGGCGATCAGGACTCCGTCTGCCAGTACTCCTCCGCGCGCCAGGCCTACACGGAACTGCCCGCCCCCAAAGCGTTCCTCACCCACCGCGGCACGGGCCACGACCAGTACATATGGAGCGGCTACAACCACACCCAGACGGTCGCCACGTATGTGGACTGGATGCGCTGGAGCCTCTACGCCGACACCGCCGCCCGCGACCGCCTCCGCGCCGACGCCACCTCCGGCACCACCACCACGACCTGGGAAGCCGTCCTCACCTCCCTCCCCACCGGGCCGACGGTCAGCCTCCGCTCCCGGGGCAACGGCCAGTACGTGTGCGCGGAGAACGCCGGCGCCGACCCGCTCGTCGCCAACCGCGCCACCGTCGGCGACTGGGAACGGTTCGACCTGGTCGACCTCGGCGACAACAACGTCGCGCTGAAGGCCCGTGCCAACGGCCGGTACGTCTGCGCGGAGAACGCCGGTGCCGACGCGCTCATCGCCAACCGCACCGCCGTCGGGCCCTGGGAGACCTTCCGGCGCGTGAACAACTCCGACGGCACCGTCAGCCTGCGCGCCCAGGCCAACAACCAGTACGTCGGCGCCGCGAACAACGGAACCGGCCCCCTGACAGCCAACCGCACCGCGATCGGCCCCTGGGAGTCCTTCGACCTGACCACCGGCTGACCCGCCCCGCCCCGCCCCGCCCCGCCCCGAACGATGAAACCGCAGGTCAGAACGCATCTGACCCGGGGTTTCCAGCAGCAGCCTGAGCAAGTGCTGTACACGCCGGAGGCGCAGGAGACACCTGCAGAGTGGACCTTCCCGAAGGCGTGGACGGAAGCCCCCAGCGGGCCCGTGACGGGTCGCCTGGGGGCTTCTCCGTGTTGCGCGCAATCCGCAGCCGACGTCCTCGTCCAGCAATCCGCCGCAATCCGTGAGCGCCACCGCGCAACCACCGCGCATCCTGGATCTCCAACCGACCGCCCATGGCCCAGGGCCGTTGTCGGGCTGCGGCCTTCTACGCTGCACGGTCGTTGGACACCAGCAGCGACCAGCGATCGGAGACCCCATGTCAGGTGTTGAGTTCGAAGCGAAGGCCCTCGACATCGACCTCGCGAAGGCCGCACGGCTCATCACCGAGGCCGGCGGCACCTGCACGACCGGGACACGCCTCATGCGGCGGTACGTGTACGACACCATCCCGGCCGTCCCCGGCCGCTGGGTGCGGCTACGCGACACGGGAACCGAAGTCACCCTGTGCGTAAAGCAGATCACCACTGACGCCGTCGACGGGACCCACGAGACCGAGGTCACCGTCGACAACTTCGAGGAAACGGCCGCGCTGCTGCGGCTCACCGGCCTGACACCGCGCAGCTACCAGGAGAACCGGCGCACCTCGTACACCCTCGGCGCTGTCCGTCTCGAGATCGACGAGTGGCCCCGCATCCCGCCGTACCTGGAGATCGAGGCCGACGACGAGACACAGGTGTGGACGGCCGCCGCCGCGCTGGGCATCGATTCCGACCGGCTCACATCGATCAACACCACGAAGGTCTACGGCCTTTACGGCATCGACCTGGACTCCATCACCGACCTGCGCTTCGAGTAGGCCGGCGCCTGCGACACCGGCCGGGGCACCGTGCCCCGGCCGCCCGGAGAAGGGGGCACCGTGCACGACCTGAGCGACGTGCCGGTGGAAGTGAAACCGGACCGCACCCTGCATGTGAAGATCATCGAAGCGTGCGGCCGCCTGCTCGTTCTGCCGCAACGAGGGAACACCCGTCGCCACACCGGGCCGCACCGGACGCGTCTCTATCCACCTCCGCACCAACGGCGCCGGCTTCATGCCCGACCGGATCGCCGCCGACGCCGACTTCGCTACGGCCCTCGCAGCCGTCCGAGGCAGCCTACCGACGAACGAAGTGCACTTCACGGGCGGTGAGCCGACGCTGCACCCCGACCTGCCCGGGCTGATCACCATCGCCCGGCGCCTCGGACTCACGGTCGGACTGACCTCGAACGGCGAAAACGGCGCCGCGGTCCTGCCAGCCGCCCCGGACAGCAGAAAACCCCAGGTCACGGGCTATGTGACCTGGGGTTCACCAGAGCCCCCTGTCGGATTCGAACCGACGACCTACGCATTACAAGGTCTATAGCGCTCTGACGATGACCAGCGGTAAGACCCTCATAGGCCGGTGACCTGCGGATTTGGCATCCCGCTAGATCCCAAGTATTCCCGGCTGATCCCGTTCTCACGTGTACGGAATGTGTACGAGAACGGGGCGGCCCCGGGCGGTGTCCTACCACCGACCACGGGGCCTACGGCCGGACCCTTCACCAGCAAGGAGTCAGACCGTGAGCAACACCGTACACAGCGCTGCCGCCACGCTCCGGGCGGTCCCGCAGCTGCCGGCCGACGAGCCGCGCACGTGGACCTTCACCAACCGCGAGACCGGCGAGCCCACCACCGTCACGTGCATGCTGGGCTGCACGCTCGACCACGCGCAGGACATCGCCACCCCGACGCACCCCGAAGACATCAGCTGCCAGGCCGATGGCCCGGAGCTGCACCTGCCCGTCATGGGCTCGCTGTGCGAGTCGGGCCGCACCGAGAACCTGTCCGTCCTGGGCTTCCGGCTGCAGGTGAACCCGTTCGCCCCGACGCTCGCTGAGCGGCTTCCGCACCTGCTCGTCGAGGTGGTCGATGAGCAGTGGATCGAGGGCCTGGACCCCGACACGCTCGCCATGGTCATCGGCCAGCTGCAGAGCCAGCTCGAGCGCCTGCGCGTCGCCCAGGTGCAGCTGGGCGCGGCTCGTGACGAGTACCGGAGGCGGTCCGCATGAGCGACCCCCGCACGGTGACCGTGAACGTCCTCGTCACCAAGCCGCTCGAGATCGAAGAACCCGACTGGTGCGCCGGCCACAGCGACGACCGCGCGGAGTTCAAGGCCGACATCACCCACAAGGGCCGTGAACACGTCCTCAAGGTGGGCGGCTTCCCGCTGTTCCGCGCGATGCTCGCCCAGGCGCCCTACTCGCAGCACGCCCCATCCGCGCCCTGCCTGTACGTCGAGCAGCTGGACCTCACCGGCTCGTACACGCCGGACGAGGTCGAGGACCTGGCCGACGCCCTCGTCGAGGTGGCCGCGCGCCTCCGCGCCCTGGGCCGCGAGCTGGACGCCGTCCTCGAGGAGGAGGGCCGGTGAAGCGTGACCCGCTGCTCTGGGTCGCCACGGCGGCCGTCCTCACCGTCCTCGCCTCCGCCGAGTACGAGCTGGCCCGCGCGTGCGGCTTCGGTACCTACGTCGCCGCCGGCGTCCCGGCCGCGCTGGACGTGTACGCCCTCGCCGCGCTCCGGGCACGCCGCGACGTCCTCGCGGTCGTCCTGTCCCTGATCGCCGTGAACGCGGCCTCCCACCTCGTCGAGGTCGGCCTGCTGCCCGTGTCGGTGACGCTCGTCGTCGCCGTTTCCGCGGTCGCCCCGCTCGTGCTGTGGCGCGTGCACCGACTGTCCGAGCAGCGAGCGGAACCGGCGGCGGAACCCGTCCCGGCCGTGGCGGAACCGACCCCGGAACCGGCGGAACCGATCACCGTGGAGCGCGAGCCCGCGCCGGTCAACGTGGCCCCCGTCGGGCCCGTCCTCGGCCCCTGGCAACCCCTGGCGGAACTCGCGGGCGGAACCAGCGGAACCGGGGGCGGAACCGGCCCTGACCTGCTCGGCGATCACTTCGCGGCCGTGCGCAAAGCCATCGGCGAGACCCCGGCGGAACCGGCAACGGAACCAGTTCCGCCCGCAGTTCCGCCGACCGGAACAGGCGCCGACGACATCGAGACCATCGACAGCCAGAACACGACGTTCGAGGCGCGCGTGGCCACCGTGCGGCACTGGCTGGAGAGCGAACCGGAACTCACCGGAACCGAGATCGGCAACCGGCTCGGCATCTCCGACGGCTACGGCCGGCGCCTGCTGCGCACCGCCCGGGACGGCTCGTGATCCTCGCCGCCTGTTTCGCGCTCGCCGCGCTCGCGGCCCTCGTCGGCCTCGCCCTGGTCGACACCCGCACCGTGCCCCCCGTGAGCGGCACGTGCGCCCTGATCCTCACCCTCGCCGCGCTCGGCGTGGCCGTGTACCGCTGAAGGACACCATGAACTACGTGACGTTCGGCGGCGTGACCGTCGGCCTGATGATCCTCGGCTACCAGCTCATGATCTGGTGGCCCGGCCGCAAGCCCCTGATGAAGGACATCGTCAAGCACGCCTCCCGGCTCCTGCCCTTCCTCGCCTCCTGGGCCTACGGCTGCCTGACCACCCTCGGCATCGGCGGCCTCATTGGCACCGCGTCCAGCGCCGTTCTCGGCATCTCCAACTGGCTCGGTGACGCGGCCCTCGTCTGGGGGGTCGGCGAGTCCGGCGGCCAACTGGCCGGGGCGAAGACCTTCACCCCTCTGACCGGCCCCGGCGCGGCCCTCGTCCTCATCGCCACGTGCGTGTTCATCGCGGCCGTGAAGAAAGCCAGCGGCGACACATCCAAGACGCTGAAGCTCGGCGCCTGGTGCGGCATCACCCTCGGCACTTCCGCCGGCGTCGCCGGGTTCGCCGCGGTGCCCCTCGCCCAGGCAGCGAACTGGCTCGGCGGCAACCTCTACGAGGCGCTGTGATGGCGGACCACCTCGAGCAGGAAGAGCCCTCGTGGGTGGCCGGGGCCGTCGTTCTGGCCGCCCTCGGCGGCGGCGCCCTGGCCGTCGTGTTCGCCCTCGCGGTGGAGGCCGGCGTGCTCGCCGTCTGGGTGGCCGCGGTGGCGGCTGTGTGGTGGTCGGCCCGTCGCCGGGTGCCCGATTCGTCCGCCACTCCCCCACCGCAGGAGGGGCGCCCCTCCTGCCGCGAATGCGCAGGTCACGAGCTTATCGACGTGACCCCTTCTGAGACTCAGAAGGGGATGTTGATCTACAAGTCCGCGCCTCCCGACCGGCCCAACCACACCCACATCCACATCGTCGAGGAGGTGAACCCGCGATGATCCGTCGACTCCTCGCCGCGGTCCTGCGCTACGAGCAGCCGCCGCTCGACTACTGCCCCAACTGCGCCGGGCACTACCCGCCTTCGCACTTCCCCTGTGTGTAGTCCGCGCACGGCAACGGCCCCCGTCCTCGAGGACGGGGGCCGTTGCGCTGTCCGGCGCGGGCTTCAGCTGCCCCGCCGGGGCCTACAGGGCCGCGCGGGGCAGCGCGGCCCACACTCGTACACGTCCACGTCCAGGACGTGCGCACCCACCCGGCCCCGCGCCCGGCCGGCCGCCCGGCCGCCTTGCGCCAGTGAGGCCCCGCACCAGCAGCATGCCCAACCGGCGTACTGAGCGCGTGTCAGCTCGGTGGCGTCAGGCGGCTTCGGCTTCCAGGTCACGGCCGGTCGGCGAACGGCACCAGGCGGTGTTCCTCGCGGCACGGCCCGCACGCGTACTGCACGCCCCCCGACCCGGAGCCCTGCTCGATGACGTCGATGAGCCGAACGTCGTCGGCGAAGCGGTTGTGCCAGCTGCAGAAGCCGTAGCTCGTGGGGGTGCCCGCGGCGGCCTCGGTCTGCGTACTCTCGTTCACGTCGACTCCTCACCAGTCGTCCACGCCCCCGAGCCCGGCCAGGCTGCGGGGGCTTTCCGCTGGTCGGACCGTACCGCTACAGGCCACTACAGGGCACCCCATACGACCACATGGAGCCACCTACGGGTGCCGGTCGTGGGGTGGCGCCCTACGTTCCGGAGCATGAGCGAAGACCCGTTCGTCTACGTCTACGTGCGCGTCGCCAACCAAGTGGAATCCGAGATCCGCTCCGGTCGACTTCCGCACGGCGCACGCCTGCCGAACGAGCGGGACATGGGCGCCCAGTACGGAGTAGCCCCGGGCACCGCCCGCCGCGCCGTACAGGAACTCCGCGATCGCGGCCTGGTCGTCACCCTGCCGAACAAGGGCACGTTTGTCGTCGCTCCCGACACTGGCGAGTAGGCGCCGCATCCTCGCGGCGGCCTGATCAAAACGTCCGAATTCGCGGGCACAGGATTTTCCCTCCCCGGCGGGTGACCTCCAGGCCCCGGGGGGAGTCACCCCCCAGGGGCGGGCCGCTCGTCCGTCGAGGAGGGCAACGCTCGCGGCGGCTGATTGGGCCGTTCCTGTGGCCGCCGTGCAGCTGCTCGGGCATGACCAAGGCCCGCCGGTTGCGAGGTGGCCGGCGGGCCTGTGGGTGGCGCTGGTCGGGTCTGTGCGGGGAAGGAGGCCCGCTAGGGTTTGGCCCCGCTCTCCGGCCATGGCTCCCCGCTCGTCACGGGGTGGCTTTGACGCCGCGGTGGTTGGTCATGCGGCCGGCGGAAGGTCCGGCGGGTCGATGGGCTGTCCGTCCGGTCCGGTCGGCGTGAGGTCGATGGTGATGACATCGCCGTTCGGTCCGGCCTTGAGTCGCCGTCCTCGCGGCATGGGCGCCTGGCCGTCGACGGCCTGGCCGTCGGTCATGGCGCTGTCGGACCACAGCGGCCTGCCTGCCTTGTCCCTCGGGAAGTACGGGTAGGTTCCGTCCTCGCCCGGGTCGAGCGCGTCGGTGGCCATCAGTCATCCGCCCTGGCGTATGCCTCGCGCTCGTCGTGCAGGCGCTGAGTCTCTGCGGCGGCGGCGTCCTGCCCCAGGTCCTCGATGGCCCCGATGATGGTGTCCCACAGGATCGTGGGTTCCCGGTAGCTGAGGAGGGGGACCTGGGAGCCCTGGGGGTCCTCCCGGTACCGGACCGCGTCGGCGGTGGAGCGGATGGCGTTGCGGCGGTGCCAGGTGGCGCGCATGCGGGTCCAGGCGGACCATACGGGGTCGTTCTGCAGGGCCTTCAGGAAGTCGGCGCGGGCCCGCTGCTCTTCGGCGCGCAGCTGCTCGTCCTGGTCCTGCCACGCGGCGAGGAGTCCGCGGTCCCAGTCCGCGCCGCGGCCGGCCTGCCGTTCGGCTTCGGCCGCGCGTGCGGCCTCGAGCTCGGCGGTGACCTGGTCGAGTTCGGCGGCGGGCTTGGCGGCCTGGGTGCGCAGCTTCTCCGCGCGGGCTTCGAGGGTGGCGATGGTGTCGGTCATGGTGGTCCCTTCAGCTGTTGAGGTCTTCGTGGGCGGCCTTGTCGTCGGCGTAGTAGGCGAGCGACATTCGCATGGTGGGGGTGAGGCTGTCGGCGTAGGCGGGGTCCTTGGCCATCTGCTCGAGAGCCTGGTCGTACTCCGGTTTCGGGCTGTAGTTGTCGGCCCGGTTGCGGAGGAGGTGGGCCCGCCGCTCGGGGGTGAGATCGGCGGGGAGGTTCTGGTGCGTCGTCATGGTGTGACCTCTCGTCAGGTGGTCCGGGTGGCGGGCCTCATGGCCCAGATGAGTTCGCAGCTGGTGTCTGCGCAGCGTGCGAGGTCGAGGGGTGTGCCGCTGACTTCGGTGTGCCCGACGATGCGGACTCCCCGGATGCGGCGGCAGGCAGGGCAGTACGTGGTGATCGGCTGCTGGCGAGGCATCTGGCGACTCCTACGCCGCGGTGCGGCAGTCCAGGCAGAAGGGCGAGCCTTCTGCGTTCCACTGGGGCCTGGAGCACTGGGCGCACGGCGTCTTGGGGCGGACGCCATTAGAGAGTGGGTGCATTTCAGCGTCCCCAGCGGTCCCAGCGTCCCCCCTGCCGTGTCCGTGCAGGTCAAGGGCGGTGCCCTGGGGGGACGCTGGGAAGAGTCCAGCGTTCCCCGCAGCGTCCCCAGCGTCCCCCTGGGCGCTGGGGGGACCGCTAGCGTCCCCCCTGTAGCGTCCCCCCTGTTCTCCCTGCTCAGGGGTGGTGCCGATCGCTCCGGGGGACGCTGGGGACGCTGTTTCGTACCTTCTCTCTGCTGAGGCTGTCAGGGTGTAGAGACGCTGCTTCTTCGGCTTCGGTCCGCGCTTGCTGTCGTCGACCTCGATGCCGATGGTCCGCAGCGCCGGGGCGAGCCGCTTGAGCTGGCCGCCCGCGCGAGTCGGGTCCTTCGGCCACTTCCGCGGAAGCTTGTCCGGGGCGGCCACCCGCTCCAGCAGTTCCGAGGCGGTGAGGGTGACGCCCTCGGGTCCGGCCCGGTCGACGAGCGCGACGACGGCCTGGGCGAACGGCTCGCCCTCGAGGACGTCGGCGACCGCGTCGCGGGCGGTGGCCTTGTAGCTGTCGAGGGTGTGCCAGCCCTTCACCTTGTCGACCGCGGCCAGGACGCGCGCGAAGTCGGCCATGCGGGGCCGCTCCTCCAGCTGCACGTCGGGCAGGACGGCCAGGACGTCGGCGAGCAGATCGAACAGGGAGGCCAGGATCGACGCGTGCGCGTCGGCGTAGGCCGCGTCCAACTCGGCTTCCTCGCGGCGCCGACGGTCCGGGATTGTGTGCAGTTCGATGGTCAGCAGCCGCTCGGCGAGGTCCCCGGCGAGCGCTCCCGCGTCGATGGTGGTCATCGCCAGGACACGGCGGAACTCGAGGACGACGACGTCATCGTCGGTGTAGAGCGCGCGGTCGACGATGCCGTCCCCGGTGACCGCGCGGCACAGGGCGTCGGACAGCCAATCAGCGATCACAGAGACGTTGTCCAGGCACAGGGCCCAGGAGTTGAACGCCTGCGTGGCCCACGACTTGATGTCCCGGGGGGCGGTCCGTTTCGGTGCGCCGGACGGGTCGACGATGCCGATGACCATCTTCGCGGAGTACGACTTGCCGGTGCCCTGCTCGCCGCGGAACGTCAGGATCGGGTGCGGCAGATCGGGGATGAACGCGGCGACGAGCCACGCGACGAGCAGCTGGAATCCCTCGTCATCGGTGTTGAGCATCGCCCGCAGCTTGGCCAAGCCGTCACCGTCACGGACCGGTTCAGGCAGCGGCTTCATGGCACCCGATCGGCGGAACAGGACGGGTGAGCGTGCGGCACGCTCCCACCCGGTGGGGCGGATGATGACGCACCGTCCGTCAGCGTCGCCCAGGTCGACGACGATGCCGCCGTCCGAACGGGCCACGCGGACGTGCGGCACGCGCGGGTCGGCGTCCTGGGCGACGCCTTCCAGCACGGTCATCGCGTCGGCGAGCGCCGACTGGGAGGGCACCGAACCGTCGTGCTCGTCGGTGAAGATGCGGGCCAGCTGCGAGCGCAGGCCGGCCTTCCCGCGCAGCGGCAGGGCGATGTTCGCACCGTCGACCTTCACCCCGTAGGGGCGGCCGTCCTCCGACATGAACAGCTCGTACCGCTCGCGGGCCAGCGCGACGAGGAGGGACGCCTGGGAGGGCCCGCGGCCCTTCTCCACCTCGGTGCCCGTGCTCTCGACGATCTCGCGGGCCTTGTCCTTGCTGTCGGTCACGTGGTGGCTCCCAGTACGGCGCGCCGGGCTGAGGCGATGGTGGCGGCGGCTTCGTTGTCGGGCAGGTCGATCGCGGCGGCGGCCTGAGTAAGCGCGTCGTGCGCGGAGTCGGCGGGGAAGAGGCCAGCGCCCGCGTGCTCGAACGCCCGGCAGGCGGCCCAGTACAAGCGGCTGTTGCGCTGCCCCTGGGGTGCGTCAAGGACGACGCGGACCAGGCCGACCAGGGTCCGGCCGCCGGTCACGCGCCCGGTGAAGGGTCGGGCCGGCCGGGGCGGGGTGGTGTCGGCCGTCATCAGCTGCAGCAGCCGCCCCGGGATTGGCTCCACCACGACCTCGTTCGGGTCGGAGGCGAGGGTGTAGAGGCCGGCCGCGCTGCGGGACCCGGGGCCGACCAGGTAGCCGCCGCTGCCGCGGACGTCGACGCCGGGGGCGAGGTGTCCGGCTCGGTTGGGGACCTTCACGTCGGCCGGGCCGGACCACCAGGCGTGATAGCCGCCGGACGGGGTGGCGATGATGACCGTGCGCGGGACCGCGATGCCGTTCCGGGCGGCCAGCTTCCGCAACTCCCACACGCCGTCTACGCCGTTCTTCCGGTCGAGGTCCAGGCCGATCAGGTGGTGCGGTGCCCGGCCGCAGGCGATGCCGTAGCCGGTGGCGTGCCGGGCGACGTCGAACATGGCCCGGATGCGGTCGGGGTCGTTGCTGGCGTCGTGGATGCCGTGCCCGAGCTGCCCGCACTCGCCTTTGCAGCTGTGCCCCTTGTCGTGGGGCGAGCGGATAGCGGGCAGCTTCCGCACGGACAGGGGGATGACGTGGAAGCCGAGCATGCCGGCGGTGTCGAGGGCGCCGTCGAGGGCGTTCGCCCAGTCGCCGGTGACGCCGGTTGTCTGCCGCGCTACTCTGCTTGCTGGTCCGGTCCTCAGCTGGCCGTCTTCGTTCGCCCCCGTTGCCGCGGGGGCGTTCGTCTTTCCAGTGGTCATGCCGCGGCCCCGTTCTCCCGGGCCTGTAGCCACGCGTCGACGTCCGCACGTCGGTAGCGGACGGGCGACGTGCGGCCGTCACCCAACTTGGTGTAGCGAGGCCCGACGCCCGTCCAGCGCCAGTTAGCCAGCGTCTGAGTGCTTACGCCCAGCTCTTCCGCCAGATCCCGCGGTGTCAGCTTCTGCTGTGCCATCCCAGCATCCTGTCTGCTTTTTCTCGACAAGGCTTGCATCATCCCTGTGTTGCGGTGATGATGTGAGAGTAAACAGGATGAAGCCGATCCGCAAGATCCCTTGTTTGTCGAGAAAATAGCGACGGATAGGGTGCGGATCATGACGACGGGACGCATTGAGTTGGCATCGACCGGGCGGACTGTGGCCGCCAATGTGAAGCGCTTGCGGGAGGCGCAGCGGATGACGCTGCGATCACTGTCAGCGCGGCTCAAGGAGATGGGCCGGCCGCTCAGTGCCGACGCCCTCAACAAGATTGAGAATGGCGCGAGTGAAGAGCCGCGGCAGGTCCGGCGCGTCG
Source organism: Streptomyces djakartensis (assembly GCF_014651075.1). Classification (GTDB taxonomy): domain Bacteria; phylum Actinomycetota; class Actinomycetes; order Streptomycetales; family Streptomycetaceae; genus Streptomyces; species Streptomyces djakartensis. The sequence goes on from NZ_BMWE01000010.1 coordinate 177,633, forward strand.
ATGTCGACGACTTGACTGCGCTCGCCGTCGCCCTGGGTGTACACCCTGCTGCCCTGTTGCTCCCGCCGACCGCTCGCATCGCCGAGAGCAACGGGGAGCCCGTGACCGTCCCCGTCACCGGCGCGGGAAAGGTCCCGGCGCGAGTGGCGTGGGAGTGGGCGCACGGGATGCGCCCCCTGCCCGGGCAGGGCGACCCGGAGAAAGCTTGGCTCCAGTTCTCCTACGCAGCGCTCCCCGAGGGGTGGCGCGGTATGCCGGCGGCGACCTACGCGCAGTGGGACGCGGAGCAGGCCCGCCAGGACTACGAGCAGATCTTGGGTCTGACCGGCTTCAACGCGGACGGGACACCGAAGGACGGGGGGGACGATGGCTAGGGTCTGGATCGAGGATCGGGCGAACCACGCCGACTACCAGGAAGCGCTGGAGTGCTGGCAGGCGGCGAAGCGGGAAGGCTCGAAGCGGCGGGCGCCTGGGCGCTGGCGGGTGCGCTGGTACGGACCGGACGGCAAGGGCAAGGCGAAGACGTTCGGGAAGCTCCCCCAGGCCGAAGCCGAGCGCGACGCGCTCGCGGCCCGGCTGGACAAGGGCTCTTACCGAGACCCGGCGTCAGGCAAGGCGGCCGTGAAGGTCGTGGCCGAGGAGTGGTTCACGTCGAAGCGGAAGATCGGGCGGACCACGAAGCGGGACTACCGAGACCTGCTCGACAACTACGTGATCCCGCGCTGGGGTGACTGGCAGGTCGCGGCCGTGCAGTGGGAGGACGTCGACGCCTGGGTGACCGAGCTGGAGACCGGCCCGGGGAAGTCCGGCCGGACGATCGGCGCGGCCCGCATCATCAAGGCCTACCGCGTGCTGGCCATGGTCATGAAGCACGCCGTCTTCTCGAAGCGGATCAGCGTCAGCCCGTGCCACGACCACGAACTTCCCCGGCCGGACGACGAGGACGAGCACGTCTACCTCACCTTCGAGCAGCTGGAGCAGCTGGCGGCCGCGGCCGGTGAGTACCGGCTGCTGATCCTGACCCTGGGGTACTGCGGGATCCGGTGGGCGGAAGCGTCCGCGGTGAAGGCCGGCCGCTTGTCCGTCGCCCAGCGGCGCATCCGGATCGTGCAGAACTACACCGACGTCGGCGGCGTCCTGGCGCTGGGGCCGGTGAAGAACCACGAGAAGCGCTCCGTGCCTGTCCCCCGGTCGTTCGCCGACGAGCTGGGCGCCCTCGCCCACGGCCGGAAGGCTGACGAGCTGCTGTTCGTCGCACCCGGGGGAGGCCCCCTGCGCTACGCCAACTTCCGCTCGAGGGTCTTCGACCCCGCGGTGAAGGCGGCGGGCCTGGAGGGCATGGGCATCACCCCGCACAAGCTGCGCCACACCGCGGCCTCATTGGCCATCGCGGCCGGCGCAGACGTGAAGGTCGTGCAGACGATGCTGGGGCACAAGGACGCGGCGATGACGCTGAACATCTACGGCCACCTGTTCCCGGACCGGCTGGACGAGGTGGCAGAGCGCCTGGACGTCGGGCGAGCGCGCGCACTGGACAAGCTCCGTGCGTCCCTCACGGAAGCCGCGTAGGGGAAACCATGCGTACAGAATGCGTACTGCCCGCCCGGGGTCCTCCCCGGACGAGCAGTAGGTAAGCGGCCTGTGACCTGCCGCTTCATCTCAGAGCCCCCTGTCGGATTCGAACCGACGACCTACGCATTACAAGTGCGTTGCTCTGGCCAGCTGAGCTAAGGAGGCGCCGCGCACTACGAAGCCGCGCGCGAAGGCTGCACCACTGTACACAGAGCCCGTTACCCCGGGCCACGAAGTTCCCTACCAGCCCATGCCCCGCAGTCCGCCCGGTTCCCGCCGCCTTCAGACCGTACGTACCCATGTAGGCCCGGGCGGCTTCTCCACCCACGTTGCCGAGGCCCTTGAGCAACGCGTGGCCATGGACAAGCTTCGTGAGATCGTCGCCGACTTCGAGACCGACAACGACCCGCTGTCCCGGGAAGAGATCGAAGCAGCCAGGGCCGTTCTGCGACGTGATCAGCGCCCCTCCGGCAGTGCCGCGGCCTGATGCCCGGCACGCTCCGCCTCGACAGCGAGGGCCTGTCCGGGCTCTGTCTCAAGGACCGCGCCGTTCTGGCTTTCGTCCAAGCAGCCTCGGCTTTGACGACCTCGACGGCGGGCCCGCAGAGCAGTACCTGCGAAGTTCCGCTCCGCCCGGTCTCACTCCACCTCGTACTCGAAGCTGTAGGCCACAGAGGTCTCCCCGTGGCGCGCGGTGAACCCGCCCTTGCCCCGCAGTCCCGCCAGGTCCCCGCTGCCCGAGTCCTCCACGACCTCGAACGTGCAGTGCACCGTGCCGTCCTCCCCGAACCAGCCCCGCTCCTCGACGGCGAAGCCGCCCTCCCGCCCGTCCAGCCGGCCGGTGATCAGCTCCATGCCGGTGAAGGAGCCGGTCTTCGCGGTGACGTAGACGATGGAGTACTCGCAGATCGTCCCGGCCGCCTCGATTCCGCCGCTGAAGGTGTTGCGGACGGAGGCGTGGGCGAGGCGGGGGTTCGCGTCCTCGCCCGGGCCGATCACCTTTTCCTGCCAGTCGGCGAAGGTGAAGTGGCCGGTCGTGGTCCGTGTTCCGGGCATGGGTGTGTCCTCTCGGTCGTGCCGCTGGTCGCGGTCGTCGGCTCGTCGGCTCGTCGGCTCGTCGAAGACTCTGGGCGCCGTACCTGACATCTCCTGTCAGGTACGGCGGATGAGCCAGAGAATGGCCCCATGCGCGCCGACCGGCTCCTCTCCCTGCTCCTGCTGCTGCAGAACCGCGGACGCATGACCGCGTCCGAACTCGCCGCGGAACTGGAGGTGTCGGTGCGGACCGTGTACCGGGACGTCGAGGCACTCGGGGCGGCCGGTGTGCCGGTGTGTGCCGACCGGGGACCGGAGGGCGGTTACCGGCTGGTGGACGGGTACCGGACGCGGCTGACGGGGCTGACCGACGCCGAGGCCGGTTCGCTGTTCCTCGCCGGGATGCCCGGCCCGGCGCGGGATCTCGGGCTGGGGGCGGTGCTGGCGAGTGCCCAGCTGAAGGTGCAGGCGGCCCTGCCCGCGGAGCTCGCCGGGCAGGCGCGGCGGGTGCAGGAGCGGTTCCATCTGGACGCGCCGGCCTGGTTCCGTGAGGCCGATCCGGTGCCGTGCCTGGAGGCGGTCGCGGCGGCCGTGTGGGAACAGCGGGTGCTGCGGGTGCACTACCGGCGGTGGCGGGGCGAGGTGCGCCGGGAGGTGCGGCCGCTGGGGCTCGTCCTGAAGGGCGGCATCTGGTACCTCGTGGGCCTGGCCGACGAGACCGTTCGCACATACCGGGTGTCGCGTCTGCTGGCCGTGGAGGGAACCGGGGAGGTCTTCGACCGCCCGGCCGGGTTCGACCTGGCCGCCTACTGGGAGGAGTCCTCCCGGCGCCTGGAAGCCGCCCTGCGGCAGGGCGTCGCACGGTTGCGGATCTCCCCGCGGGCCCAGCGGCTGCTGCCGATGCAGTTCGGGGCGGCGGGGGCCGAGGCGCTGCGCGGGGCGGGCACGCCGGACGAGGAGGGCTGGGTGGAGGTGGAGCTGGCCGTGGAGGGGGAGGCCGTGGCGGTCGGCGACCTGCTCCGGCTGGGGGCGGAGGCGGAGGTGCTCGGTCCTCCTGACCTGCGGCGGGCCGTCATGGCGGCGGTGGCGGCGCTGGCGGGCCGCTACCAGGGCTCCGAGAATTTCCGCGAAGTTCACAGGCCCGGAGGTACTGACAGACCAGGTGAACGCCAGGTACCGTCCTGAGCCAGTTCACACGTGTGGACTACACCACAACGGAAAACCGTCGTGGCACCACCTTCCTACTCGGATCGTCCGGCACGTTCCTGCCGGTAGAAGGGGTTCACTCACCATGGCCACTGTCTCGTTCGACAAGGCGACCCGGATCTACCCGGGCTCCGACAAGCCCGCTGTTGACGCGCTCGACATCGACATCGAGGACGGCGAGTTCCTCGTCCTCGTCGGCCCGTCCGGCTGCGGCAAGTCCACCTCGCTCCGCATGCTCGCGGGGCTCGAGGACGTCAACGCCGGCGCCATCCGCATCGGCGACCGCGACGTCACCCACCTGCCGCCGAAGGACCGGGACATCGCCATGGTGTTCCAGAACTACGCGCTCTACCCGCACATGACCGTCGCCGACAACATGGGCTTCGCGCTCAAGATCGCCGGCGTCAACAAGGCGGAGATCCGGCAGAAGGTCGAGGAGGCCGCGAAGATCCTCGACCTCACCGAGTACCTGGACCGCAAGCCCAAGGCGCTCTCCGGCGGTCAGCGCCAGCGTGTCGCCATGGGCCGCGCCATCGTGCGTGAGCCGCAGGTGTTCCTCATGGACGAGCCGCTGTCCAACCTGGACGCCAAGCTCCGTGTGTCGACCCGTACGCAGATCGCCTCGCTCCAGCGCCGTCTCGGCATCACCACCGTGTACGTCACCCACGACCAGGTCGAGGCCATGACGATGGGCGACCGTGTGGCGGTCCTCAAGGACGGTCTGCTCCAGCAGATCGACACCCCGCGCAACATGTACGACAAGCCTGCCAACCTCTTCGTGGCCGGCTTCATCGGCTCCCCGGCGATGAACCTCGTCGAGGTGCCGGTCACCGACGGCGGCGTGAAGTTCGGCAAGTCGGTCGTGCCGGTGCAGCGTGACGCGCTCACCGCCACCACCGACAAGACGGTCACCGTCGGTGTCCGCCCCGAGCACTTCGACGTGGCCGGCCCGGACGCCGAGCTGGGCCTCGCGGTCACCGTCAACGTGGTCGAGGAACTCGGTGCCGACGCCTACGTCTACGGCACCGCCAGGGTCGGCGACGAGTCCAAGGACCTCGTGGTCCGCGTCAGCGGCCGTGACGTCCCGGAGAAGGGCAGCCAGCTGCACATCGTGCCCCGCTCCGGCGAGACCCACGTGTTCTCGACGTCGACCGGCGAGCGCCTGTCCGACTGATTCGGCACAGCTCGACGAGGAGGGCCCCGCGGCCGACGCCGCGGGGCCCTCCGTGTTGTCACCCAATACCCCGGCAGACCAGACATTTCGAGCACAGGCGTCAACGCCCTATCCAAAAAGGAGTGGTTCCTCATCCCCCGAACCGGTGACTAATTGTCTACAAACCACTACTGCGCGCTACCCTCACACGCGTGAAGCACTCCAACACCCAACAGACGCGACGCGGCCGGGGCCCCGCCCGCCGGATCGGCCGCACCCTCGCTTTCGTCCTGCCCGTCGTCCTGGTGCTCTCCGGGACCCTCGCGGTCACCCGAGTCAACTGGTCGGGAAGCCCCTCCGACCCGGTGCTCACCGCCGCGGACACCACCACGTCCACCGGCACCCCGCGGGCCGCCAGGCGCGCCCCGCAGGACGTCCTGCGCGACAAGCTGCTGACCGAGCTCCAGGAGGAGAACCCGGGCGTCGCCCTCACGCACCTCCAGGAGGCGGTCAACGGCCGCCCGTCCCTCGCCAAGCACTGCACCTCCATCGCCCGCGCCCTCGGCCAGGCCGCCGTCCGGGTCTACGGCCCGACGCGCGCCCAGTCCTACGCCCGCCCCGTGTGCGACACCGCCTTCGCCACGGGTGTCGCGGCGGCGCACGGCTGAGCGCCCGCGCAGAGCTGAGTTCCCCACCCGGAGCTGAGCGCACGCCCGACGCCGCACGCCGGGGCGGGACGCCCCGTACAGTTCGGTCCCATGAACGATCCGAGCGCCGCGTCCCGCCCTGTGCAAGCCGTGGTACTGGCCGGCGGCCAGGGCTCCCGGCTGCGTCCGTACACCGACGACCGGCCCAAGCCGATGGTCGAGATCCCCGGGACGGGGACTCCGATCATCGGCCATCAGCTTTCCTGGCTCGCCGACGAAGGCGTGACGGACGTGGTGGTCTCCTGCGGCCATCTCGCCGAGGTGCTCCAGAAGTGGCTGGAGACGGCCGATCTGCCCCTCTCCGTCACCACCGTCGTGGAGTCCGAGCCCCTCGGCCGCGGCGGCGGCCTGAAGTACGCCGCCACCCATCTGCCCCACCCGGACCGGCCCTGGTACGCCACGAACGGTGACATCTGGACCCGGTTCTCACTGCGCGACATGGCGGACTTCCACACCGAACGGGACGCGATCGCGACGGTGGCGCTGGCGCGGCCGCGGCTGCCGTGGGGAGCGGTGAAGACCGACGGGTTCGGGCACATCACCGACTTCATCGAGGCCCCGCCGTCGACGTTCGAGATCAACGCGGGTGTCTATGTGTTCTCCCCCGAGTTCACGGAGTTGCTGCCGGACCGGGGAGACCACGAGCGCACGACGTTTCCCCGGCTGGCCCGGGAACAGCGGCTGGCCGGGTTCACCATTCCGCAGGGGGCGTACTGGCGGGCCATCGACACGGCGAAGGATCTGACGGAGGCCGCGAAGGAACTGGCGGCGTCGGGGCGTTGAGAGCGCCGGGGGGCCTGCGCCGAGAGCTCGGGGGCTTGCGCTGAGAGCTCGGGGGCTTGTGGCGTCGTGCGGGTGCGGGTGGTGTGTGGCTTGTCGCGACCGCGCGGCGGAGCCGCATATCGAATACAGCCCCGCGCCCCTCAGGAGACGGCTCCCCCACCCCCGACAGAGGGGCCCCGCACCTCGAAGGTGCGGGGCCCCTTTGTCGCTCGGGTCGGCCGGCTAGCCCAGGAGGCCGCCGACCAGGCCCGGGCGTCCGGAGTCGGAGGAGTCGTCGCCCGTGCCGCCGGTCGAGCCCGTGCCACCCGTTGCCGCGCCGCCGGAGGTGGGACCGGACGTGGTGCTCGGGGCCTGGCGGGCCGGCGAGGACTGCCGGGGCGGGGCCTGGCCCGTGCTGCCCTGGGTCTGGCTGGGCCGGCCGCCGGTGACGGTACCGGCGTCCTGGGTGGCGCCCGGCTGGGACGTGGTGCCCTCGCTGGGACCGGGTGAGCCGGTCGTGGCGTCCTGGGTGGGCGGGGAGGAGGCCGACGGGGTGCGCTTCGCCTTGCGCTTGCCGGGCTTGTCGGGGAGCGGCGAGCCGGGCAGCTCGTTGCGCGGGGCCTCGCCGGGGCCGGGGACGACGACCCGGTCGGCATCACGGACGGCGCCGCCGAGCAGCGAGCCGACGAGCAGCGTGAGGCCGGTGGCGACGGCGGTGACGAGGGCGCCCCGGCGCAGCACGTAGCGGCGCAGGTCCCAGATGTCGGCGCGGGGTCCGAGGCGGCGCCAGGCCCGGCCGGCCAGACGGCCGTCGATGGAGTAGACGGGTGCGCCGGCGATGATCAGCGGGGACCACGCGGCGAGGTAGATGATGTCGGGCGTCTCGTAGGCGGGGACGCTCTTCCAGCTGACGGTGACCAGCAGTGCGGCGGAGAGCAGGGCGCCGAAGGCGGCGGCGACGCGCTGCCAGCAGCCGAGGACCGTCAGGACGCCGACGACGACCTGCGCGAAGGCGATCACCAGCCCGGAGCCGATCGGGTGCTCGAACGCGAACTGCCGCAGCGGCTCGGCGACTTCCCAGGGGTGCAGGGTGTTGAGCCACTTGACCATGGAGCCGCGCTCGCCGCCGTCGAAGTAGACGGGGTCGCACAGCTTGCCCATGCCGGCGTAGATGGAGATGCAGCCGAGGAAGACGCGCAGCGGAAGCAGGACGACGCCGAGGTTCATCCGGCGGCCCGGGTAGTAGGCGTGCCGGGCCGGGTCGTCGCCATGGCGTCGGGCGAGCCGGCCCCTCTCGTCCGCCGCGTCGGTGAGGTCCTCGAAGTCCTCCTCCGTGTAGGCGGGTTCGTCGTAGCCGGCTTCGTCATAGGCGCTGCCGACGGTGCGCATGGGGGGCAACAGGCGGGTGCCGTCGGCCTGTTCGTGGGTGCGCTGACGGCCGACGACGGGGGTCTCGACGGTCTGGGCCAGGTCGTCCTCGTAGCCGCCGCTCTGGTACCCGGGGCCGCCGTACCCCTCGTGGTCGTACCCGGTGCCGTAGCCGGCGTCCTGCGGGGCGGTGCCCACGCGGGAGATGACCTGGGTGGCTCCGGCGTCGGAGGCGGGATCGTCGGGGTGGCGGACGCTCTCGTGCCGCACGGCTTGGAGCAGCCGGTGGGCGCCGGTGTCGTCGGGCGCGGATCTGCCGCTCCAGATGACGGGACGGCGACGGGCGGCGGCCCCGTCCGCCACGCCCCCGGCGGCGGCGGGGATACGGGCGGTGTCCTCGGTGGCGGTCATGTGCCGTGCGACCCGTGGGGACTGGACGCGACGCGTCGAGCCGCCCAACTGCACGCGGAAGCTCGCGTGATTGACGATGACCTGCGCCGGGTCGCTCGGCACCTTCACCATGCTCAGCGCGGGAGCGTCGTCGAGTCCCGACGAGCGGTCCCCCGTGGGTGTGCGGGGTGTTCTGGTGTCCACACTCATCTAACCGAGTGACGTCGGGATAGGACACTGCCTTGACCCGCCGGAAGTGTCCGGACCCCGTCAAGCTTGCCCTTGTCGCCCCGACGTCCTCGGAATTAGCCCGTAAGGGTGAGGTGGAGGACGCCTGTTCAGCGGCGCCGGCGGGCCGCCTCGTACAGCACGATGCCCGCCGCCACACCGGCGTTGAGCGACTCGGCGCCGCCCGGCATCGGGATCCGCACCCGGAAGTCGCAGGTCTCCCCGACCAGCCGGGACAGCCCCTTGCCCTCACTGCCGACGACGATGACGACCGGACCGTCCAGCGCCTGAAGCTCACCGATCTCGGACTCGCCGTCCGCGGCCAGGCCGACGACCACGATGCCGGCCTTCTTGTAGGCCTCAAGGGCGCGGGTGAGGTTGGTGGCGCGGGCCACCGGGGTGCGGGCCGCCGTACCGGCGGACGTCTTCCAGGCACCGGCTGTCATGCCCGCCGCACGGCGCTCGGGGACGACCACGCCGTGGCCGCCGAACGCGGAGACGGAGCGGACGACAGCGCCGAGGTTGCGCGGGTCGGTGACGCCGTCGAGGGCGACGATCAGCGGGTCCTCACCGTCGTCGTAGGCGGCGGACGCCAGGTCCTCGGGGTGCGCGTACTCGTACGGCGGGACCTGCAGGACCAGGCCCTGGTGGTTGAGGCCGTTGGTCATGCGGTCCAGCTCGGGACGCGGGGCCTCCATGAGGTTGATGCCGCCGCGCTCGGCGGCGACCTGGAGGGCCTCGCGCACCCGCTCGTCGTTGTCGATGAACTGCTGGACGTAGAGGGTGGAGGCCGGGACGCCCTCGCGCAGCGCCTCGAGCACCGGGTTGCGTCCGACGACCAGCTCGGACGTGCCCTTGCCGCCGCGGCCGCGGGCCGTGGGTCGGCGCACGGCCTGCTTGGCCTTGGCGTTGGCGACGCGGTTCTTCTTGTGCCCCTTGCGCATCTCGGCGGGCGGGGTGGGGCCCTTGCCTTCCAGGCCCCGGCGCCGCTGGCCGCCACTGCCGACCTGCGCGCCCTTCTTGCCGGACATGCGGCGGTTGTTTGCGGCCATGACCTACCTGTCTGTGTGAGCGTTCGTACGTACGTCTATGCAGTGTGCCGCCCGAAGGCCCGGGCGGCACAATCGATCACCGGTGGCACCGGCCTCAGCGGGGGCCGAGACTCCAGCGCGGGCCCTGCGGGCTGTCCTCGATGACCAGGCCGGACTGGCTCAGCTGGTCGCGGATGGCGTCCGCGGTCGGCCAGTCCTTGCGGGCCCGGGCGGCCTCGCGCTGGTCGAGGACCATGCGCACGAGCGTGTCGACCACGCCGTGCAGGTCCTCGCCGCGGTCGTTCTCCCCGGCCCAGTGGGGGTCGAGCGGGTCCAGGCCCAGGACCGCGAGCATGGCGCGGACCTCGGCGAGCCGGGCCACCGCGGCTTCCTTGTCGTCGGCGGCCAGCGCGCTGTTGCCCTGCCGGACCGTGGTGTGCACGACGGCCAGCGCCTGCGGCACGCCCAGGTCGTCGTCCATGGCCTCGGCGAAGGCGAGCGGCACCTCGGGGGCGGGTTCGACGGCGCCGGCCTTCTCGACCACGCGCTGCACGAAGCCCTCGATCCGCGCGAACGCCGACTCGGCCTCGCGCAGGGCCTCCTCGCTGTACTCGATCATCGAGCGGTAGTGCGGGGTGCCGAGGTAGTAGCGCAGCACGATGGGCCGCCAGCGCTTGACCATCTCGCTGACCAGGACCGAGTTGCCGAGCGACTTGGACATCTTCTCGCCGCTCATGGTGACCCAGGCGTTGTGCACCCAGTACTGGGCGAAGTCGTCGCCGTAGGCCTTGGCCTGCGCGATCTCGTTCTCGTGGTGCGGGAAGATCAGGTCCAGGCCGCCGCCGTGGATGTCGAAGGCGGTGCCCAGGTACTTGTGCGCCATCGCCGAGCACTCCAGGTGCCAGCCGGGGCGGCCCCGGCCCCACGGCGTCTCCCAACTGGGCTCCCCCGGCTTCGCCGCCTTCCACATGGCGAAGTCGCGGGGGTCGCGCTTGCCGGTCTCGCCGGCGCCGGAGGGCTGCTGGAGGTTGTCCAGCTCCTGGTTGGACAGCTGCAGGTACTCGGGCAAGGAGCGCACGTCGAAGTAGACGTTGCCGTCGGCCTCGTAGGCGTGCCCGCGCTCGATGAGGCCGCGCATCATCTCGACCATCTCGGTCACGTGCCCGGTGGCACGCGGCTCGTAGGTGGGCGGCAGGCAGCCGAGCGCGTGGTAGCCGTCGTTGAACGCGCGCTCGTTCTCGTAGCCGATGGCCCACCAGGGGCGGTTCTGGTCGGCCGACTTGGCGATGATCTTGTCGTCGATGTCCGTGACGTTCCGCACGAACGTGACGTCGTAGCCGCGGTACTCGAACCAGCGGCGCAGGATGTCGAAGTTCAGGCCGGAGCGGATGTGCCCGATGTGCGGGGCCGCCTGCACGGTGGCGCCGCACAGGTAGATCGAGACACAGCCCGGGATGAGCGGGGTGAAGTCACGGATCTGCCGGGCGCTGGTGTCGTACAGGCGAATAGTCACGGGACCAGGGTAGTAGGCGGTGGGGGGTGCGTGGGGCAGTGCCCGCGTTGTCGGGTGCGGGTTGTGGGGGCTGATCGCGCCCGCGCGGCGGAGCCGCATGTCACAGACGGCCCCGCGCCCCCGAAAAGGCCGGACCGGTCACCGCACCTTCACGACCAAGGCCGTTGCCACCGCCATGAGGCCCTCGTCGCGGCCCGGGAAGCCCAGGCCGTCCGTGGTCGCCCCCGATACCGACACCGGTGCTCCGGCCGCCTCCGACAAGAGCTTCTGCGCCTCGTCGCGGCGTTTCCCGATCTTCGGCCTCGGGCCCACCACCTGTACGGCGATGTTGCCGATGCGGAATCCGGCCTCGCGGACGATGCGGGCGGCCTCCGTCAGGAGCGTGACGCCGGACGCGCCCGACCATTCGGGCCGCCCCGTGCCGAAGTGCTGTCCGAGGTCACCCAGTCCGGCCGCGGAGAAGAGCGCGTTGCAGGCGGCGTGCGCGACGACGTCCGCGTCGGAGTGGCCGGCCAGGCCCGGGCCCTCGCCCTCCCACTTCAGGCCGGCGCACCACAGCTCGCGGCCTTCCTCGAAGGCGTGGATGTCGGTGCCGATGCCGACCTGGGGCAGCGGGAACTCGTCAGAAGCCATCGTTGAGCCTCCTGCGGGCCAGGACCGCCTCGGCGAGGACCAGGTCCAGCGGGCGGGTGACCTTGAAGGCCTCCTCGTGGCCGGGGACGGCGACGACCGTGAGGCCGAGCTGTTCGACCATGCCGGCGTCGTCGGTGACGTCCCCGGTGACCGTCCGGTGTGCGCGTACCAGTGTCTCCCGGTCGAAGCCCTGCGGCGTCTGCACCGCCCGCAGCCGCGCGCGCTCCGGTGTGGCGACGACCGGCTCGGGCTCGCCGGGCGCCCGGGCGGGCTCGACCTGCTTGACGGTGTCGGCGAGCGGCAGCGCCGGGACCACGGCGGGGGCGCCCTCGCGGACGGCCTCGATCACGGCGTCGACGGTGTCCACCGGCACCAGCGGCCGGGCCGCGTCGTGCACCAGCACGATGTCGTGGCCTGGCGGCAGCGCGTCCAGGCCGAGCCTCACGGACTCCTGGCGGCTCTGCCCGCCCGGTACGACGACGAAGTCGGTCCGCTCGGGCAGCGCGTGCGCGTCGAGCAGGGACCTGACCTCGGCGGCGCCCTCCGGGGGTGCCACGACGACGACCAGGGAGACCGCACGGGAGGCCGCCATGGCGCGGACCGCGTGGATGAGCATGGGGGTGCCGCCCAGCGCGCGGAGCGCCTTGGGGGCGCCCGGGCCGAGCCGTACACCACGGCCTGCGGCCGGGATCACCGCCGCCGTGCGGGCCGCCGGGGGGCCGGCCGGTGGCGAGGGACGCGAATCGTCAGACATCGGTTCCTGTCAGGTTTGTGTGCTGGCCTGGCGTGGGTATGGCCTGGAGGAGTGCCGGGCGCGACGCGCTCGACCGGACCCTTCCGTGACGCTGGTCGAGCCGGCTGCCCGGGCCCGGCACGCCAAGTACCGGATCGTGAGTGATAACACATCCGGCGTGGACGGCGCATTCGGCGTCCGGGTACGAACATGCCGCAGCGCCCGGCGACAGAAGAATCGTCATCGGGCACCGCGGCATTTCGATGTGCGGAGCTGATCAGCGTTGATCAGCAGAGTGCTGAGCGACGGGTTTTCGCCTCAGGAGGCGAGAACCTCGTCGAGCAGAGCCTCCGCCTTGTCCTCGTTGGTGTTTTCCGCGAGGGCGAGCTCGCTCACCAAAATCTGGCGGGCCTTGGCGAGCATGCGCTTCTCACCTGCGGAGAGTCCGCGCTCACGCTCACGACGCCACAGGTCACGCACTACTTCCGCGACCTTGATGACATCACCGGACGCGAGCTTCTCCAGGTTTGCCTTGTACCGACGGGACCAGTTCGTGGGCTCCTCGGCGTACGGTGCGCGCAGCACCTCGAAGACCCGGTCCAGCCCGTCCTGACCGACCACATCACGCACGCCGACGAACTCCGCATTGTCCGCTGGCACACGCACCGTCAGGTCGCCCTGGGCGACCTTCAGCACCAAGTAGGTCTTGTCCACGCCTTTGATCTGACGAGTTTCGATAGCCTCGATCAGCGCGGCCCCGTGATGGGGATAGACCACGGTGTCGCCAACCTTGAACGTCATGTGACAGGTACCCCTTCCGTGGCTATCCAGGGTAACACGGATACTGCGGGTTCTGAATGGCGTTTTCGCAGGTCAGGGCATATCTCGGGGCTTGACAACTCCGACAGGAACGTGCTTCGGACAGGGAGTGGAAGAAGGTATTCGCAGGTCGGAGCGGCTCTCCGGGGCGAAAGAAACGCGTACGTTACACGCATCCGGGACCCCGCCCAACGGGCGAAAGATCCACATATGTCCGGTTCCGTGTGATCGACTTCCGCTACTCCGTTCGGCGGCCACGGTCCGGCTTCCGGCCGAATCCGGAATTGATCACGACACGGTGCCGGGAGCCCCCGGTGATCAATTCCCGGGGGGCCGCGCATTCCTTCACGGAAAATCTGCGCCGCCGTCCCGGCTCTTATCCGAATGCCGCACGGGCACCCGCCAATGCGGTGCCGGGGCAGTTGTACACGGGTGGGATCCCAGGTGCCGGGGGGTCGGGTGCGGCCGTGCGGGGACGGCTCGGTAACCTGAGGCACGCTGACAGACACTTAGGGCGGCTTCATGGCCGCTCCGCTCGAGTCAAGGAGTTGCCGCCGCCGTGAGCAGCAGCCTTCGACGCGGCGCCCTCGCCGCGGCCGCCATCGCGTTCTCGATCGCCTCGCTCGCCGCGTGCGGTGCCGGCAACGACGCCCAGACCCTGCAGATCAAGCCGGACAACGCGGCGACGAGCGTCGGCGACATCAAGATCCAGAACGCCGTCGTGATCACGCAGCCCGACCTCGAGTCGACCGGCCCGGCCGCGATCTCCGCCACCTTCTTCAACTCCGGCGGCACCGCCGAGACGCTGGAGTCCATCACCCTCCCCGGCACGGGCAAGAAGGCCGAGCTCAAGCCCGCCGAGGGCGGCAGCCTGAGCATTCCGGCCGGCGGTTCGCTGGTCCTCGGCGGCAAGGACAACGCCACGGCCATGCTGCCGAGCAGCCGCGAGGCCGTCCAGGACGGCAACGCCCAGAAGGTCACCTTCACCTTCAGCAAGACCGGTGACGTGAGCCTGAAGGCGTTCGTCGTCCCCGCCGAGCACTACTTCAAGGAGTGGGGCCCGGCCGAGGTCCCGGCCGCGCCGGGCGCGTCGGGCACTCCGTCCGGCTCCCCGGCCGAGGGCGCCTCTGAATCGCCGGCCGGCACGGAGAGCCCAGAGGGCGGCGAGGCACCGGGCGGCCACGAGTCGTCGGCCACGCCGACCGACGCGGCCTCCGCGAGCGCGCCGGGCGACGCCGGTCACTGAGCCGTCGAGCGACGGGAAAGGGCGGGGCCCCCTCGGAGGGGTCCCGCCCTTTCCCGTCGCCGTCGTACGTCGCGTCGTGCGGCGTCGGCCTACGGCTCGAACTTGTAGCCGAGACCGCGGACCGTCACCAGGTAGCGCGGGGCGCCCGGGTCCGGCTCGATCTTGGCGCGCAGGCGCTTGACGTGGACGTCGAGGGTCTTGGTGTCACCGACGTAGTCGGCACCCCAGACGCGGTCGATGAGCTGCATGCGGGTCAGGACGCGGCCGGCGTTGCGCAGCAGCATCTCCAGCAGGTCGAACTCCTTCAGCGGCAGGTCGATCTTGGTGCCGCCGACGGTGACCACGTGCCGGTCCACGTCCATCCGGACCGGGCCGGCCTCCAGCGCCGCCGGGGTCACCTCCTCCGGCTCGCCGCGGCGACGCAGCACGGCCCGGATCCGGGCGACCAGCTCGCGCGAGGAGAACGGCTTGGTGACGTAGTCGTCGGCGCCTATCTCCAGCCCGACGACCTTGTCGATCTCGCTGTCCTTGGCGGTCACCATGATGACGGGGACGTTGGAGCGGCCGCGCAGCTGGCGGCAGACCTCCGTGCCCGGCAGGCCGGGCAGCATCAGGTCGAGGAGGACGAGGTCGGCGCCGTTGCGCTCGAACTCGTCGAGTCCGTCGGGCCCGGTGGTCGCGACGGCGACCTCGAAGCCCTCCTTGCGGAGCATGTACGACAGGGCGTCGGAGAAGGACTCCTCGTCCTCGACGACGAGCACACGGGTCACGGAAGGACCTCCGGGGCGGGAAGCGTTTCGTACGCGTTCGATTCGGGGGATTGAGGGGTGGACCGCCCGGCCTCGTCGTCGAGGCCCGCGCTCCCTGCGCGTTCGTCCCGGGCGGGCTGCTGATGTCCGCGGTCGCGGGCCGCACCGGCCTCCGGCAGCCGCAGGGTGAAGGTGGATCCCTGGCCTTCGGCGCTCCACACCGTGACCTCCCCGCCGTGCGAGGCGGCCACGTGCTTCACGATCGCCAGTCCCAGTCCCGTACCGCCGGTGGCACGGGAGCGGGCCGGGTCGACGCGGTAGAAGCGCTCGAAGATGCGCTCCTTGTCCTTGTCGGAGATGCCGATGCCCTGGTCGGTGACGGCGATCTCGATGTGTTCGCCGCCGGGGGCGTTCACCCTGCGGGCCGCTATGCCGACGCGGGTGCGGGCGGGCGAGTAGTTGACCGCGTTCTCGACGAGGTTGCCGAGCGCGGCGGCGAGCTGGCCGCGGTTTCCCCACACGTGCAGGCCGGCGGTTCCGCCCGCCTGCCGCCCGCCACGGCTCTGATCGGGCCCTTCGGGCGTCCACACATTCGAGGTCATGGTGATCTGCTTGGTACCGGCCTGGTGGCGGCAGCGGTCGATGGCCTCGGCGACCAGTTCGTCGACCCGGACGGGCTCGGCGTCCTCCAGCGGGTCGTCGTTCTGCACCCGCGACAGGTCGATGAGCTCCTGCACCAGGCTGGTGAGCCGGGTGGCCTCGATCTGCATGCGCCCGGCGAACCGCTGCACGGCCTCGGGGTCGTCGGAGGCGTCCATGACGGCCTCGGAGAGCAGCGAGAGGGCGCCGACCGGTGTCTTCAGCTCATGGCTCACGTTGGCGACGAAGTCGCGGCGGACCGCCTCTATGCGGCGGGCCTCGGTCAGGTCCTCCACGAGCAGCAGCACCAGCCGGGAGCCGAGCGGCGCGACCCGCGCGGAGACGGCCAGGGCCTCTCCGCGACCGGTGCCGCGCCGTGGCAGGTCCAGCTCGACCTGGCGTATCTCCCCGTCGCGCCGGGTGTCCCGGGCCATCTGCAGCATCGGCTCGACGGCGAGCTTGCCGCCGCGGACCAGGCCGAGGGCGTACGCCGCCGAGCTGGCCTTGACCACGGCGTCCGCCTCGTCGAGTACGACGGCGGAGGACCTGAGGACCGACAGGACGGTGTCCACGCCCGGTGGCAGCACCGGATCCATGTGCAGGGAGGCCCGTGTGGGGCGTTTCTGCTCGCGCTCGCTCCAGCGGAACGCCAGCATGGCGATGACGCCGGTGAGCACCCCGGCGATCGCTGCCGCTGCGGCGACCGCCGCGTTCACGTCCATGCACCCAGGTTAGGCATGGGCCGGGCACCCGCCACAGCCGTCGGACGGCGAGCTCGAACACTCGTCGCCCAGAGTTCACCTTGGAGCCAGTACTGGTTCATTTGGGATGCCGGAAACGGACGCGTACGGGGCGGAACGTGGGAGCGTGGGGTGCGGACCGTTGGTGACACGACGGTCGTACCGCTGGTTCTCCGGTGGGCGTGCCGCCGGCCGCCCGGCGGTACCCGGCCCTTGAACCCCCGACATGAACGCACGAGAGGGACACCTGATGCGGGACGCGTACCACGAGGAACTGGACTCGATCAGCGACAGTCTGGTGGAAATGGCCCGGCTGGTCGGGTCGGCGATCGGACGCGCCACGACCGCCATCCTCGACTCCGACCTGAAGCTGGCCGAGAACGTCATCGAGGCCGACCAGAGGGTCGACGACCTCCAGCACGAACTGGAGGCCCGGGCCATAGCCCTGCTGGCGCGGCAGCAGCCGGTGGCGACGGACCTGCGGATCGTCGTCACGTCGCTGCGCATGTCGGCCGACCTGGAGCGCTCCGGTGACCTCGCCCAGCACGTGGCGAAGCTCGCGCGCCTGCGCTACCCGGAGCGCGCGGTCCCGAGCGACCTGCACGCCACCATCCTGGAGATGGGCCAGCTCGCCCAGCGCCTGATGGCCAAGGCCGCCGAAGTGATCATCACCAAGGACGTCGACCTCGCGCTCCAGCTGGAGCAGGACGACGACGAGATGGACCTGCTGCACCGCACCCTCTTCCAGCACCTGATGGACGACCGCTGGAAGCACGGCATCGAGACGGCCGTGGACGTCACGCTGCTGGGCCGCTACTACGAGCGCTTCGCCGACCACGCGGTCTCCGTCGCCAAGCGGGTGGTGTACCTGGTGACGGGCGAGCACGCCGACGAGCTCCAGGCGGACGTGCAGCCGGAGATCCAGGCGGTGACGGGGCCGGAGAACGCCTGATCGGACCGGGTGGGATTCGGCCGGGACTCCGCTGGGCGCGCGGGCGCCTCAGTGCGCCGTTGATGCGCCCAGCGGAACGGGCGTCCAATGGGCACAGGCACCAGCCCGAGGAGGGACCCATGGCCGATTCCCCCAGCTTCACGCCCGACCCCACGCGGCAGACCGAGACCGAGCAGCCCGCCGAGATCAGGAGCCTGCCCCTGATCGCCGCGTGCGGCTGCGGCTCGGGCTGCGGCTGCGGGTGTCAGTCGGGCAGCCCTTGCCAGTGCGGCTGACGCCGGCACCCGCGCACGACCCTCGGCAGTGGCAGGGCTCCGGTGCTTCGCCGCCGGGGCCCTGCCCGCCGTGCTGTGGTCGCCTCCGTGCCCGTACGGGCGGACCATGGAGGTACGGAAGGCATGCAGCGCCGTAGTGGGAAGGAGGCGCTGGGTCATGGCCAAGTTCATGGACGTCCACCACAGCATGAAGGGCATCACGGAGGAGCAGCTGCGTGAGGCCCACAACGCGGACCTCGCCATAGAGGGAGACGAGCGGGTCCACTTCGAGAGGGCCTGGGCGGACCCGGAGTCCGGCCTCGTCTACTGCCTGTCGGAGGCCCCCTCGGCGGAGGCGGTCCAGCGCATTCACGAACGCGCCGGACACAAGGCGGACGAGATCCATCCGGTGCCGCTGGTCGTGCAGTGAATTTTCCGTCTCCCTGAGTGGAGGGAGATTCCCGGCTCGGACTGCCTCCTGGAGCGGTGCTCCAGGAGGTCTGGTCAACGTTCTTGTCCACGCGTGCGCGGTTCGCCCGGACGGTTCCCCCGGCGGGCGATCCCCGGCAAGCGAACCTACGGTCGAGCCGAGGGCGCCGCGTCGAACGGACCGCACACGCCGCGACGCCCGTCGACTCTCCCCCCGACCGACAGGAGACGCCTCGTTATGGCCACTGCATCCGACACCCCGGTACTGGACACCATCGCCGCGATGACGGTCGACTCGGTCGAACGGTGCGGGTTGGCCCCGGACACGTTCATGCTCACCCGTATCGCGGCCCTGGCCGCTTCGGACGCCCCGCCGATCTCGTACATCGCCCACATCGACCCCGCCGTCCAGGCCGGTCTGACCGCCGAGCAGGTGCAGGACGTCCTCGTCGCCATCGCCCCGATCGTGGGCACCGCCCGCGTCATGACGGCGGCGGGCAACATCGCCAAGGCCCTCGGCATCACGATCGCCGTCGCCGACGCCGAGGCCGAGCGCCGAGCCTGAGGACGTCACCCACGCCCCGCGGCCGCCGGTCGCGCCCGCCACTGACGCCGGGCGCGACCGGCGGCCGCCGCGCCTCCGGCTCGGCTCAGCCCGCGCCGACCTCCGGCTGCGACCGCACGCCCAGGTCGGGCTCGACCACCGCCGCCCCCTCATCCGGCAGCCGCCGCATCAGCACCCCGTACCCGAGTCCGGCCACCGTGCCCACCACCGCGCACAGCCCCCACAGCCACCGCGCGCCCAACCGGTCGATGACGACCCCGGACAGCAGCGGGGCGACCAGGGCCGCGACCGACCACGACATGGTGTACATGCCCTGGTAGCGCCCACGGCCGTGCAGCGGGGACAGCCGGACGACGAGGCCCGTCTGCGTCGGCGCGTTGACGATCTCCGCCAGTGTCCACACGCACACCGTGAGGGCGATGACGCCGACCGACCCGGCGAAGGCGGTCAGCCCGAAGCCGTACCCCGCGAGGACGGACGAGACGACGAGCAGCCGCCGCGGATCCAGGTGCTCGATGAAGCGCGTGACCGGGATCTGGAGGACGACGATCAGCACGCCGTTGACGGCGATCGCCATGCCGTACTCGGCCGGCGTGAACCCAGCCTCGCCCATCGCCACCGGCAGCCCCACCGACCCCTGCTGGAAGATCAGCGCGACGAGGAAGGACAGCCCGACGACGCTCATGAAGCGCCCGTCGCGCAGCACGGTGCCGAGGCTGACGGAGTCGTCCCGGGCGGTCGTGCTCGCGGCCTCGGCGGGCTTGGACTCCGGCAGCTTCAGGAAGACGACGATCGCGCAGACCATCGTCATCCCCGCCTCGATCAGGAACCCGGCGGCGTAGCTGGCCTCGGCGATGAACCCGGCGGCCACGGAGGAGACCGCGAAGCCGAGGTTGATGGCCCAGTAGTTGAGGGAGAAGGCGCGGATACGGTCCTGGGGCCGCACGATGTCCGCCATCATCGCCTGCACGGCCGGCCGCGACGCGTTGCTCGCCGCGCCGACCAGGAAGGCGACGCCGGCGATCGCGACCGGGTCCCGCACGAAGCCGAGCAGCGCGACGGACACGGCGGTGGACGCCTGCGCGATCAGCAGCGTCGGCCGCCTGCCCAACCGGTCGGCCATCACTCCGCCGCCCAGCGAGGAGACGACACCACCGAGGCCGTGCAGGGCGGCGACCAGACCGGCGTACGTGGCGGAGTAGCCGCGATCGAGTGTCAGGTACAGCGCCATGAAGGTGGCGACGAAGGCGCCGAGCCGGTTGACCAGCGTGCTGGTCCACAGCCACCAGAACTCACGGGGAAGCCCTGAGACGGTCTCCTGGACGGCACGTCGGGCACGCACGGCGTACGGCATGGAATCCCCCGGAAGCGATGTAAGCGGCGCAGGCAGTAGCCGCACATTACGATTCGGCGCTTGCCGGGGGCCACTCGATTAACAGGACCCGTCAAACGTCCGCCTGCCGGGCAGCCACGCGAACGGGCGAATGCGTGGATTACGCTCTGGGGCATGGCCGACGCACCGTACAAGCTGATCCTCCTCCGCCACGGCGAGAGCGAGTGGAACGCGAAGAACCTGTTCACCGGCTGGGTGGACGTGAACCTCAACGAGAAGGGCGAGAAGGAGGCAGTCCGCGGTGGCGAGCTCCTGAAGGACGCCGATCTCCTCCCCGACGTGGTCCACACCTCCCTCCAGAAGCGCGCGATCCGCACGGCCCAGCTGGCCCTGGAGGCCGCTGACCGCCACTGGATCCCGGTCCACCGCAGCTGGCGCCTCAACGAGCGCCACTACGGCGCCCTCCAGGGCAAGGACAAGGCCCAGACGCTCGCCGAGTTCGGCGAGGAGCAGTTCATGCTGTGGCGCCGTTCGTACGACACCCCGCCGCCGCCGCTGGACGTCGACGCCGAGTACTCCCAGTTCTCCGACCCGCGCTACGCGACCCTCCCGCCGGAGCTGCGCCCGCGCACCGAGTGCCTGAAGGACGTCGTCGTCCGCATGCTCCCGTACTGGTTCGACGGCATCGTCCCGGACCTGCTGACGGGCAGGACGGTCCTGGTCGCGGCCCACGGCAACTCGCTGCGCGCCCTGGTCAAGCACCTGGACGGCATCTCCGACGCGGACATCGCGGGCCTCAACATCCCGACGGGCATCCCGCTGTCCTACCAGCTCGACGCCGACTTTAAGCCGCTGAACCCGGGCGGCACGTACCTGGACCCCGAGGCGGCCGCGGCGGCCATCGAGGCGGTCAAGAACCAGGGCAAGAAGAAGTAGCAGACACACCCGAATGAGCCCCCTACCTGCAGTTTTCCTGCCAGGAGGGGGCTCTTCGATGCGCCTGGGCCCTGCCTGGGCCGTCAGGTCCCGGGCTTGGGCAGGGATCACTCCGGGTGGGCCGCTGCCTCCTTCTGCAGTTCCACCGCCGCCAGCAGGCTCAGTTTCGGCTCCGCCTGGCGCAGCGCCTTCACCGCCGCGACTGAGGCTATGTCCCCCGTGAAGCCGACGGCTGCCAGCCGGGAGCGCACCCAGCGGGCACGCAGCTGGGTTTCGGTGGCGGCGGCGGTGGACTCGACGAGTGAAGCGGCGAGCTCCAGGCCCGGGCGTTCCTCGGGTGAGGCTTCGAGCAGCGCCTGACGCAGGGCCGACGCGATCACGTCCGCATCCCGGACGAGCAGCACGAAGTCGTGCTTCTTGTTCAGTCCCGCAATTCCTGTCATGCGAGTCATCGTGATGGTCAATTTCTCTACCTGCCAAGCGGCTTGAGGAACCTCAGAGGCTCGGTCCGGGGCGGCCCTACAGGTCGTGCGTACTTCCAACGCGAACGCGCCATATTCGAGGGCATGCCCATGTCAGTCACGCCCATGCCTTCCGCGTCGAGCGGTGCTCCCTTAGGCTCCCCCGCCGGGCCGCAGGCGTTACCGACGGTAAGGGAGACCGGTCATGGGGCGAACGGGCAGCACGCGACGCACCTTTGTCGTGGGGGCCGCGGTCACAGGCGGGGCGGTGGCGCTGGGCACCGGCGCGGCGGCTTCAGCGGCACCGGTAAAGGGGCGACAGCAGGCCGTCGCCGTGCTCGGCGGTGGCGTCGCGGGGCTGACCGCGGCGCATGAACTCGCCGAGCGGGGCTTCGCGGTGACCGTCTACGAGCGCCGGGCGCTCGGCGGCAAGGCCCGCTCCATGGACGTACCGGACAGCGCGAAGGGAAACCGCAAGCCACTGCCCGCGGAGCACGGGTTCCGCTTCATCCCGGGGATCTACCACAACCTCCCCGACACGATGCGGCGCATCCCCTTTCCCGGGAACGCAGGCGGCGTCTGGGACAACCTGATCGCACCCAAGGAGATGATGTTCGCGCGGAACGACGGCCGCGAGGATCTGCGGATACCCATCCCCGGGGAGAAGAAGCCCGCCGAGCTCACCCTCGACGACATCAGACGCGCCCTCACCGGTCTTCTGGAGACGGGATTCAACCTTCCTCTCCATGAGATCGCGTACTTCGTGAACCGCGCCGTCGTCTTCCTGACCAGTTGCGACGCGCGCCGCAACTCCACCTGGGAAGCCGTCCCTTGGTGGACTTTCGTACGCGCCGGGCAGATGTCCAAGGAGTACCAGCGCATCCTCGCGATCGGCGTCACCCGCAACATCGTCGCCACCAAGGCCGAGGAGGCCAGCACCCGCACGGTCGGCACCCTCGGCGAGGCCTTCGTTTTCAACGCGCTCGGCCGGGGGGCGGACGGCCCACCCGACCGGATCCTCAACGCACCCACCAATGAGGCCTGGATCGACCCCTGGGTGGCTCATCTCACTTCCCTGGGCGTGAAGTTCCGTATCGGCTGGACCGTGCACGAGGTGAGGCTGGGCGGAGACGGGCGGGTCTCCGAGGCCGTCATCGAGGATGCGGACGGCGTCCGTCGCTCCATAACCGCCGATCACTATGTCTCCGCCATGCCGGTGGAGCACGCGCGGCGCACCTGGAGTGCCGGATTACGCGCCGCCGACCCACAGTTGGCACGCTGCGACAAGCTGCGGACGGACTGGATGACGGGCCTTCAGTTCTACCTGACCGAGACGCCGCCCGTGGTACAGGGCCACTTCAACTGCATCGACTCGCCATGGTCGCTGACTGCGATCGCCCAGGCCCGGCACTGGCCAGGGCGTGACTTCGCCGCCGACTACGGCGACGGCGTGGCCAAGGAGTGTCTGTCGGTGGATATCTCCGAGTGGGACAAGCCCGGCGTTCTGTACGGCAAAACAGCCAAACAGTGCACCCGCGAAGAGGTCGCACGCGAGGTGTGGGCACAGCTCAAGGACGCACTCAACGACACCGGCAAGACAGTGCTGCGCGACGGCACGCTGCACTCGTGGTTCCTGGACCCCGGAGTGGACGGGATCGGCACCCCGCACCCGACCAACCAGGACGAGCTGCTGATCCACCCCGTGGGCACGCTGCACAACCGCCCTTCGGCCAGGACCACGGTCCCGAACTTCTTCCTGTCCGGGGATTACGTCGCCGTGGACATCGACCTCGCCACCATGGAGGGCGCGAACGCCTCGGCCCGTCAGGCGGTCAATGCCCTTCTGGATCAGGCAGGTTCGAGTGCGCCGCGCTGCACAGTCACCCCGCTGTTCAGGCCGCCGGAGCTCGAGAGCCTCAAGCGCCACGACCACTTCCGCTTCAAGGCCGGCCTGCCGAACGCGTTCGACCTGGGGTGATCCAGTCACACCCTCACGAGTAGAAGCCGGCCCAGCACTCGTCATGGCCGCAGACGAAGTCGCCTGGAAGGAGGGGGCTTCTTCATGCGTCCGGGGCGCCTTCCGGCAAGGCCTGTTCGGCCCAGATCACCTTGCCCTGCGGGGTGTACCGGGTGCCCCAGCGCTCAGCCATCTGCGACACCAGGAACAGGCCCCGGCCGCCCTCGTCCGTCGTCGCGGCGTACCGCAGATGCGGTGAGGTGCTGCTGCCGTCGGCCACCTCGCAGATCAGCGCACGGTCGCGGATCAGCCGCACGTGGATCGGCCCGGCGCCGTAGCGGATGGCGTTGGTGATGAGCTCGCTCAGGATGAGCTCCATGGTGAAGCCGAACTCCGACAGGCCCCATGCCTCGAGCTTCTGGGACACGGCGTCGCGCATACCCGAGACGGCGGCGGGGTCCGGTGGTACGTCCCAGTCGGCGATCCGGTCGGGCGGCAGTTGCCGCGTGCGGGCGACGAGCAGGGCGACGTCGTCCTTGGGGCGCCCGGGGAGCACACGGTCCAGCACGTCCTGGCAGGTCTCCTCGGGCGGCCGGCCGGGATGGCCGGTGAGCGCCTCGCGCAGCAGCTCCATCCCCACGTCCAGGTCGCGCCTGCGGTCCTCGATGAGGCCGTCGGTGTACAGGACGAGCTGGGTTCCCTCGGCGAGGCACAGCTCCGCGGTCTGGAAGGGCATGCCGCCGAGGCCCAGGGGCGGGCCGGCGGGCAGGTCCGGGAAAGTGACGGTTCCGTCGGGCCGTACCAGGGCGGGCGCCAGATGCCCCGCCCGCGCCATGACGTAGCGGCGCGTCACGGGGTCGTAGATCCCGTACAGGCAGGTGGCGCCCACGACGCCCGCCGCGCTCTCGGCCGTCTCGTTCTGGTCGATGCTGCCGACCAGGTCGTCCAGATGGCTCAGCAGCTCGTCGGGGGGCAGGTCGAGGGCGGAGAAGTTGTGCACCGCGGTGCGCAGCCGTCCCATCGTGGCGGCGGCGTGGAGGCCGTGGCCGACCACATCGCCGACGGCCAGTGCCACCCGGCTGCCCGGCATGGGAATGACGTCGAACCAGTCTCCGCCCACGCCCGACTGTGCGGGGAGGTAGCGGTAGGCGATGTCGAGGGCGTTCTGCTCGGGCATGGCCTGCGGCAGCAGGCTGCGCTGCAGGGTGACCGCCAGGGCGTGCTCCCGGGTGTAGCGGCGGGCGTTGTCGATGCTGATCGCGGCGCGGGCCACCAGCTCCTCGGCCAGCGACACGTCCTCGTCGTTGAACCGCTCATGCTGCCCCGTGCGCCAGAAGCTGGCCATGCCCAGCACGACGCCACGGGCCTGGATGGGGGCGGTGATGAGGGAGCGGATGCCGTAGTCGATGATCGCCTTGGCCCGCTCCGGGTCCTGCACGCGCCAGCCCGTGGCGGACGGCAGATCGCTCACCAGCTGGGAGCGGCCGCTGCCGTAGCCGCGCGCCTGCGGCGTGGAGGGGAGGTAGTCGAAAAGCCGGCCCTGCTCGGAGAGCGGATGGTTGTCCGCGATGCCGGAGACGGCCGCGCGCCGCATGTGGGTCGCCGTGGGGGCCGGCTCCTCGCCGTGCAGGACGGCGTCGGCCAGATCCACGGTGACGAAGTCCGCGAAGCGGGGAATGGGGACGCGCGCCAGCTCGTCGGCGGTGCGCAGCACGTCCAGGGTGGTACCGATGTGGAGTCCGGCGTCGTACAGCAGCCTGAGCCGCTCCCGGGCCACCTCCGCCCTGCCCGTCACCGCCTGCAGCTCGGTGGAGTCGCGTAGCGTCACCACCGTTTCCTGGGGGCCTTCCGCGCGCCCCGTGGGTCGCTGGTTGACCGCGATCAGCCGCTCCCCCGTGAGGTGCACCTCGTCGGTGGCCTCGCGCCCGGAGGCCAGCAGCGCCTTCATCTCGGGATCGAGGCCCGGCAGCTCCGAGACGAGCCGCCCCTCGATGTCCGGGGGCAGTTCCAGCAGTCGTCTGGCCTCGTCGTTCGCCAGCATCAGCCGCCCGTCGGCGGACACGATCAGCACCCCTTCGCGAACGGAGTGGAGCACTGTGTCGTGGTGTTCGTACATCAGGTCCATCTCGTCCGGGGCGAGGCTGTGCGTCTGCCGCCGCAGCCGCCTTCCCACCAGCGCTGTCACACCCGTGGACAGCACGAGCGCACCGGCCCCGGCGCCCAGGACGATCGGCAGTTGCCTGGTCAACTGACTTTCGACGTTCTTGACCTTCATCCCGGCCGAGACGAGGGCCACCACCTTGCTGTCCACGTTCTTGATCGGGACGGTGGCCTGCACCTCGCGGCCGAGCGGGCCGTCGACGCTCTCCACGAAGACCTTCCCGGCCAGCGACGGCTCGATCTCGCCGACGAACCGCTTTCCGATGCGGTCCGGCAGGGGGTGCGTGTACCGGATGCCCTTGGTGTCCATGACCACGATGAAGTCCACGTCGGCGGCCCGGCGTGCCGCCTCGGTGAGCGGCTGGAGAATCCTGCTCGGGTCCGGGGTCCGCAATGCCGCGAGGACGCCTGGCGAGTGCGCGAAGGTCTGTGCCACGGCCGTGGAGCGACGCTTGGCCTCGGCGCTGGTGTCACGCTCCGACTGCAGGATGAGAGCGATGACGCCGCAGGCTACGAGCAGCACCACCAGTGCCACCTGGAAGACCATCACCTGCCCGGCTACGCTCCGCGTGCTCTTGCTGATCAGGCGATTGACCGACAGGCGTTGAAGACGGGCGAAAAGACTCGCCATGTGACCTTTGTAACACCGGTGATCCCGAGGGGCCAGGGGCGGCCCGATCCTTCCAGGCCCGGCACCCGATATGGCCACTATGGTCGATATGATGATTTTGTGGTCACGTCTGAACGGCTGTGGCGCCGCCGTCCCGCCTACCGCGGTCGATGGGAAGCTGCCCGGCTGTCACCCCTGGTCCTGACCGTCGTCATCGCCGCCCTGGCGTTCTCCACACCCAGGGAGATCGCCTTCAGCCGCCTGCTGCCGGCCGCGCCCGCCCTCGCGGCCGCGATGTGGCCCGTGGTCCCGACGGTGTTGCTGGGGGCGTTCTGCCTGCTGCTCATGATCGTCCTCAGCTTCTTCTACGCCGATCTGGGGACGCCCTACACATCCGCCGCGATCATCGCGGTCACCTTGGCGGCCGCGTACGGAAGTCATGTCCGGCTTCAGCGGGAGGAGGCGCTCTTCCAGATCCGGCTCGTCGCCGACGCGGCCCAGACGGTGCTGCTGCGCCCGCTGCCGCGCCGCATCGGGGGCGTCGAGATCGAATCGCTGTATCTGGCGGCCCAGGAACAGGCCAGGATCGGTGGCGACTTCTACGAGGCGATCGGCACACCGCACGGGGTCCGGCTGCTCATCGGCGACGTACGGGGCAAGGGCCTGTCCGCCGTGGGGGCGGCCGCGGCGGTGATCAGCTGCTTCCGGGAGGCCGCCTACGACGAGCCCGACCTGCAGGGCATCATCCACCGCCTGGAGACCAGCGTCATACGCCACAGCGCCGCGTTTCCCGTCCAGGACCAGTCCGAGCACTTCGCCACCGCTCTCCTCGCCGAGATCCCGCACGGCGGCGACCGGCTGCTGCTTCTCAACTGCGGGCATCCCCCGCCGCTGATCGCGCGTGACGGGAAGGTCCGGGTCCTGGAGCCGACCATCCCCTCCCCGCCCCTCAATCTCGCCTCGCTCATCGGCGACCGCTACTGGGTCGACATGGTCGCCTTCGCCCCGGGTGAGGAGCTGCTGCTCTACACGGACGGCGTATCGGAGGCCCGGGACCACACGGGCCGGTTCTTCCCGTTGCCGGACTGGATGCGGCGGCGGGACCGGGAGCACCCCCGCGAGCTGCTCGACCAGCTGCACCGGGATCTGCTGCGGCACAGCGAGGGAAGACTCGAGGACGACATCGCGGCCCTCGCTCTGAGGCGCACCACCGCGCAGAGCCTGGGAGCCGTCGGAGCCGGCGACTGAACAGCGGCCCCATGGATCACTGACGCCCCTGGCTCCGCGCCGGCCGCCGCGACCGGCCTTCCGGCGCCGCGGGAGACGGGTCACTTCGCGGGGTGCCCACCGTCTCACGGAACGTGATCGGGGTCCGGCCGGTGGGGTGGTTGGTGGAAGTACCTGTGCGGTAGTGGAAGTACCTGCTGAAGTGGTTCGCGCCGGAGAAGCCGAGGCGGCCGGCGATGCGGGCGGCGCTCCGGTCGCTGTCGGCCAGGAGGCGCTTGGCCTCCTGGCCGGCGCGGCGGTCGATGAATTCCTTCGGCGCCGATACCGGCGGCGGCGAGCGTCGCGCGGGAGAGGGTGCGGGCCGAGCAGCCCAGCGGGAACGTCCTTCCGGCTCGTCCCGCCCACCTCCGGGAACGACAACACCGTGTTCTGAGCGGGAGCGCGGAACGAGCCGCTAGCGCGCCACGCGGTAGCGGAGGTAGACGACTCCCGAGTTGAAGGTGCGGGTCTCGACGAGTTCGAGATCCACCCGGCGCTCGCGGTGGGGAAAGTACGGGATGCCGCCGCCGACGAGCACCGGGTGGACCATGACCCGGTACTCGTCGATCAGGCCCGACGCGGCCGCCTCGGCGGCGAGGGTAGCGCCGCCGATCGCGATGTCGCCCTCCCCCGGCTCGGCTCGCAACCGCTCGATCTCCTCCGCGAGGCCGCCGGAGGCCAGACGGGCATGACCCCGCACCGCCGACAGCGTGGTCGAGAAGACCACCTTCGGGAGCGGCTTCCACAGCGCTGCCCACTCGAGCTCCGCGTCGTCGAGCGATTGATCCTGCTCGGCGGTCTCCCAGTACAGCATCGTCTCGTACAGCCGCCGGCCCAGCAGGTGGACACCGACCCCTCGGATCTCGTCGATCCAGAAGCGGAAGACGTCCTCGTCGGGCACCGTCCAGCCGAAGTCGCCGTCCGGCCCGACGATGTAGCCGTCGAGCGAGACGCCCATCGAATAGGTCACGCTGCGCATCAGAAGCCCTCCTCGGTGACGAATCCGACAGTACGGGCACCGAAGCGCGGAGAGAGGGAGAAGCGCGGGCTTCCTTACCCCTGAAGTAATCGACGCTCCCGCCGTGTCACGGCAAGCTGGGCCTCATGACGCAGACCACCACCGCGGAAGCCACCCGCGCCACCGTTCAGAAGTTCCTCGAACTCCGGCTCGCCGGGGACACGGAGGGACTCACCGCGCTCTTCGCCGACGAAGTCGACTGGGTGCTCGCCGAGAACCCCGGGGTGCCGTGGATCCGGCCCCGGTCGACCGCCGCCGAATGCGCCGCGCAAGGCGCCGAGTTGATGCGGTACACGGTGCCGGAGGATGCCCGTGCGTCCGTCGACGCCTTCCTCGTCGACGGCGCTGACGCCGTCCTGATGGGGCACCTCTCGGGGACGGTACGGGCGACGGGGAAGTCCTTCGAGGGGCCGTTCGCGCTGCGGCTCACCGTCGAGGACGGGCGGATCACCCGGCACCACCTCTACGAGAACAGCCTGTCGATCGCCGAGGCCTGCGCCCCGTGACCGCGCCCCGCTGACCGGGGCACGGTCGCGGGGACCCGCCCGGATTCCAGCCGCCGGTGCCGACCGCGCGGGCTCCGCGCCGGAACGTCAGTCCCGCCGCACCAGACGCCAGTACTGCCGCTTCTCCTCGTCCCGTACGACCACCCCGAGCCGCAGCAGCTCGCCCCGCAACTCCCGGGCGTCCGCGGCGTCGTCGTGTTTCCGGGCCCGTGCGCGTGCGCTCAGCAGGGCGTCAGCGCCCTCGGGCAGTCCGGGGGTGCCGGGGACCCAGCGGCGGAACTCGGCGCGGTACGGGTCCTCCTCCACCCACGCGTAGCCGTGCGCCTCCAGGGCCTCCGCGAGGCGCTGCCAGGGCAGGCCGCAGCGTTCCCTCGCCAGTTCCAGGCTGCCGGGCCCGAGCAGGACGAGGTGCTTGCCGTCCCGGAACAGCACGGAGATCTCCTCGCGGGCGAACTGCTGGGAACCGTCCCTGATGGTGAGGGTCACATGGGTGGCGGAAACGCCGACCGACAGCGAATCGTGCACCGCCGTGAAACCGAGCAACAGGCCGCCGAGGGCGCCCACGGCGACCGTGCCGAGGGTGAGGGCGGGTTCCGGGACCGACGTCAGCAGTTCGGCCGGCCCTTCGAGCGGCGCCCACGGCAGGGTGAGCAGCCAGCGGGCGAGGAGCGGCAGCAGCGCGCCGCCGACGGCACCACAGGCCACGCAGAAGAGCACGATGGCCCACGCCGGTTCCGCGAGCTCTGTGGCCCGGTCCGTCGGCGGAGGCGGAACGGGCGTCTTCCCCATGGGGACCTTCCTGGCTTCCTCCATGGCACGAGTCTCGGGAAGGGCCGTCCGCCCTGTCATCAGCCGTTGGTCTACAGGCCACCGACTTTGGTCTCAGGGATGCATCCGCGCCCCCTTCACCACCTTGTCCACCGCGTTCCTCGGGCCGTAGACCGCGAGGCCGGCCAGATCGAGCTCCGCCGTGGGCACCGCCCGTACGGCCGCGCGGTTGTCACGGTCGTTGCCCGTGGCGAACAGATCGGAGGTGAAGAGCGCGCGGGGCAGCGACCGGGACAGGGCGCGGGCGTGGGCCGTGGTCAGGGTCTCCTTCGCGGCCTCGAAGACCAGGACCGGCTGGCGGAACATCGGCAGGTAGGGCACGCCGTCCGCGTCCTCGTACGGTTCGCCGATCACCTCGGGGATCTGCGTTCCCAGGCCGCTGACCAGGAACGACGTCACGTTGAGGCGTTGCCAGGGCTCGAGGTCGTCGCGCAGCAGTACGGCGATCTTCGTGTCGAAGCGGATCGGTTCCGCCGCCGGCGGTTCGGTGTGCGTGTTCATGATCCGAGCGTGCCCGGCAGCCCTCGCCGGGGTCTTGTACGTTCTTTGCATGGCCTCACAGCCCGCCCGGGTCGTCTCCGCCTGGCGGCCCGCGGTCCCGGGTGTCGTCGAGGTCTTCCATGCCCGTTTCACCGGGTACGCGTATCCGATGCACGTCCACGAGGCCTGGACGCTGCTGATCGTCGACACCGGCGCCGTGCGGTACGACCTCGACCGGCATGAGCACGGCACCCCGCACGACACCGTGTCGCTGCTGCCGCCGCACGTGCCGCACAACGGCTCCCCCGTCACCCCGGAGGGCTTTGGCAAGCGGGTGCTGTATCTCGACGGGACGTATCTCGGTGACGAGCTGATCGGGGCCGCCGTCGACCGGCCCGATCTGCGTGATCCGCTGCTGCGGCGGCGCGTGGGGCAGGTGCACCGCGCGCTGGTGCGGCCCGGTGAGGAGCTGGAGGCGGAGAGCAGGCTGTTGTTCGTCGGAGAGCGGTTGCGCGGGCATCTGCGGGGTGACTCCGTGGCCCCTCGGCCGGCCGATCCCGTACTCGCGCGCCGGTTGCGCGAGTTGCTGGACGAGCGGGTCGTCGAGGGTGTCGGGCTGCGGGAGGCGGCCGGACTCGTGGGAGCCCATCCCGCCCACCTGGTACGGGCGTTCAGTGCCGCGTACGGCATCGCCCCGCACCAGTATCTGACGTCCCTGCGGGTGGGCCGCGCCCGGCGGCTGCTGCTGGACGGGCGGTCACCGAGCGAGGTGGCGGTGGCGACCGGGTTCTACGACCAGGCCCATCTCACCCGGCACTTCAGGAAGCTGGTGGGTGTGCCGCCAGGGCGTTACCGAGGGGCTTTCCGGGGCGGGCACAGTGAAAGGACCCCTGAGGGGGTGTCCCCCTAGCGCTCCGGGCGTTGCGTCAGGTGGGCGAAGGCGTCCAGGTTGCGGGTGGACTCGCCCCGGGAGGTCCGCCACTCGTACTCCTTGCGGATCGCGGAGGCGAAGCCGAGTTCCAGGAGGGTGTTGAAGCTGCCGTCCGCGGCTTCCAGCACCTGGCCGAGCAGGCGGTCGATCTCGTCCGCGGTGACGGCGGACAGGGGAAGCCTGCTGGTGACGTAGACGTCGCCGTGCCGGTCGACGGCGTAACTCACGCCGTACAGCTTGAGGTTGCGCTCCAGGAGCCAGCGGTGGACGGCCTGCTCGTTCTCGTCGGGGTGGCGGATGACGAAGGCGTTCAGCGAGAGGGAGTGCCGGCCGACGATCAGGGAGACCGTCGTCTTGAGCTTGCGCGTGCCGGGCAGCTGCGCGACGTAGGCGCCGGGCTCCGGGCTCTCCCACTCCAGGTCCGCGTCCTTCAGCGCGCTTTCGATGACCTGTGCCGCCGTCTTTTCCGCTTCCGTCTTCGCCGCGTCACCCATGGTGCGAGCGTACGCGACGGCGGTGCGCCTGCATCGCGGCCGTGTAGACGTCCGCCGTGGCGGCGGCCGCGGTGTCCCAGCCGAAGGACTGGGCGTGCCGGGCGGCCTGCGCGCCGAGCCGGGGCGACAGGTGCGGGTCGTCGGCGAAGCGGCCCAGCACCCGCGCGTAGTGGGCGGGGTCGTGGCCCTGCACGAGGAAGCCGGTGTGTCCGTCGCGCACGGCGACCGGCAGTCCGCCGACCGATGCCGCCAGCACCGGGGTGCCGGCCGCCTGTGCCTCTATGGCGACCAGGCCGAAGGACTCGCTGTAGGAGGGCATGACCAGGAGAGAGGCGGCGCGGAACCAGTCCGCGAGCTGGTCCTGGCCGACCGGCGGGTGGAACCGCACGACGTCCGCGATGCCGAGCCGGGCGGCCAGCTTCTGCAGGCCCTCGGGCTTGGCGAGGCCGCTGCCGCTGGGGCCGCCGACGACGGGGACGAGGATGCGCGAGCGCAGCTCGGGGCGCTCGTCGAGGAGGACGGCGACGGCCCGCAGCAGCACGTCCGGTGCCTTCAGGGGCTGGATGCGGCCCGCGAAGAGCGGGATGAGGGCGTCCCCCGGCAGGCCGAGACGGGCCCGGGCGGCGGCGCGGCCGTCGGCGGGCGAGAAGCGGTCGAGGTTCACGCCGGGGTGGACCACGGCGACCTTGTCGGTGTCGGCCGCGTAGTGCCGTACGAGTTCGTCGGCCTCTTCGGTGGTGTTGGCGATGAGGCGGTCGGCCGCGGCGACGATCTGGGTCTCGCCGATGACGCGGGCGGCCGGTTCGGGGGTGTCGCCGGCGGCCAGGTTGGCGTTCTTGACCTTGGCCATGGTGTGCATGGCGTGCACCAGGGGGACGCCCCAGCGCTGGGCGGCGAGCCAGCCGACGTGGCCGGAGAGCCAGTAGTGGGAGTGCACCAGGTCGTAGTGGCCGGGGCGGTGGCCCGCCCAGGCCTGCATGACGCCGTGCGTGAAGGCGCAGAGCTGGGCGGGGAGGTCCTCCTTGTTGAGGCCCTCGTAGGGTCCCGCGTCGATGTGCCGGACGAGGACGCCGGGGGCCAGTTCGACGGTGGGCGGAAGGGCGGCGGCGGTCGCGCGCGTGAAGATCTCGACCTCGACGTTGATCGCGGCGAGGCGCTGCGCGAGCTCCACGATGTAGACGTTCATGCCGCCGGCGTCTCCGGTGCCCGGCTGGTGGAGCGGCGAGGTGTGCACGGAGAGCATGGCCACCCGGCGGGGCCTGCGGTGCAGCCTCAGGCGCGCGGGAGCCGACGCGGAGCGCCGCCCGAGCCTGCCGATGTAGTGGCTCACGTGGCGTTCCTCCTCGCTTCGGGCATGCCTTCCGCAGGGCGCACGTGCCCTCCAGGGGTGGAACACCGGAACGTGGCACTCCATTTCCCCCTTCGCGACTTTTACCGAATCATTACCGCCCCTCGCTCAGCCGTTCGATATGGGGAGACCTGCGGGCGCGGGCCGCGACGAGGCCGGGGAGGGGCGCCGCGGGCCGCCTACCCTCGTATCCATGACATCCCGCGCAGCGCCCCTCCCCCGCTCCCGGCTTCGCCCGAGCGGGGCGGGCGCCGTCGTGGGAACGGTGACGCGCGGGACGACCAACCCCAACCGCCTGCGCCGTATGGACCGCTGGATCGCGGCCACGCACGGCGCGGAGCTCCGCCGTGCCGCCGACCCCGTGGCGGTCGACCTCGGGTACGGCGCCGCGCCCTGGACCGCCGTGGAGCTGCTGCACCGCCTCCGTACGGTCGCCTCGCGCGCGCGTGTGGTGGGCGTCGAGATCGAGCCGGCCCGGGTCGCCGCGGCGCTGCCGTACGAGCGGGCGGGGCTGGTCTTCCGGCACGGCGGTTTCGAGATCCCCATCCCGCAGCGCCCGCTGCTCGTCCGGGCGGCGAACGTGCTGCGGCAGTACGAGGAGGGCGCGGTCGCGGCGGTGTGGGAGCGGTTGTGCGCCCGGCTCGCACCGGCCGACCCGGCGACCGGCTCGCGCGGCGGGCTGCTGGTGGAGGGGACCTGCGACGAGATCGGCCGCCGGCACGTGTGGGTCGCGCTCGGCCCCGAGGGCCCGCGCACGGTCACCTTCGCGACCCGGCTCGGCTCCCTGGACCGCCCTTCGGACCTGGCCGAACGCCTGCCGAAGGCGCTGATCCACCGCAACGTCCCGGGCGAGCCGGTGCACGCCTTCCTGCGCGACTTCGACCGCGCCTGGGCCGCTGCCGCGCCCTACGCCTCCTACGGGGCCCGTCAGCGCTGGATCCGTGCGGTCCGGGACCTGACGGCCGACTGGCCGGTGACGGACGGGCCGGCGCGGTGGCGGCAGGGCGAAGTGACGGTGCGGTGGGAGGCACTGGCGCCGCGCGTCCGGCCCTGACGGTACTGGCGGTACTGGCGGTACTGGCGGTACTGCCGGCCCTGCAGTCCTGGACCCGCTGGGAACGATCTCTTTGAGTCGTTCGTCACACATGCGGGGAGATCGTCATGCCGGGGCATGCCGGTGCGCGGGCGACGGGAAGCACTACCTCTGTCGTTTCGCGCGCCGACGTGGCAGCATCCCTGGCGTGCCGGATGTTACTGATGATTAATCAGGTGGGGGCTGAGATATGGGGACGGGCAAGCGCGGCCTGATCGTGACGGCCATGACGGTCGTCTGCGCGGTCACCCTGCTGGCCGCACCGGGCACGGCGTTCGCGAGTCCGAGCCCGAGCCCCACGCCACCCGCACCGAGCGCGGGCCCGGCACCCGCACCCGGCAAGGACCTCGAAGCCGTACGCCGGAAACTCGACCGGCTCTACCGCGCGGCGGCCCGCGCCACCGACGAGTACAACGCCGCCGAGGAGAAGGCCGACCGGCAGTCCGCCGAGGTCGCCGAACTGACCAGGAAGATCGCCAAGGGCAAGAAGCGCATGGCCGAACTGAAGGCCCGCGCGGGCGCCGCGGCCGCCGCCCAGTACCGCGGCGGCGGACTGCCGCCCGAGGCGCATCTGATGCTGAGCGACGACCCGCAGGAGTTCCTCGACGGAGCGGGCCGGGTGCGCCAGGGCCAGCACGCGGCCAAGGGCCTGCTCGGCGAACTGGCGCGCACGCAACAGGACTTGGAGCAGTACGCGAAGGACGCCTCCGCGCAGTGGAGGAAGCTGGAGGCGGGCCGCAAGGCCAAGGCCGCCGCACAGAAGAAGATCGAGAAACAGATCGCGCAGGCCGAGAAGCTCGAGTCCGAGCTGCGCGAAGAGGAGCAGGAGCGCCTCGCCGAGCTGGAGAAGGAGGCCGCGCACAAGGCGCAGACCGCCTGGCTCGGCTCCGGCATTCTCGACGAGATCACCTCAGAGGCGTCCGGGCAGGGCAAGAAGGCGGTCGCGTACGCCACGGCGCAGATCGGCAAGCCGTACCAGTGGGGCGCCGAGGGCCCGAAGACCTACGACTGCTCCGGGCTCACCTCACAGGCCTGGATCTCCGCGGGGCGCGGCATCCCGCGCACCTCGCAGGAGCAGTGGAAGCGGCTGCGCCACATCGACGTCCGGGACATGCGTCCCGGCGACCTCGTCATCTACTTCGACGACGCCAGTCATGTCGCGATGTACGTGGGGGACGGGGCGATCGTGCACGCCCCACGCCCCGGGCGCACGGTGACACTCGCGGGGGCCGGTTCGATGCCCATCCTCGGGGTGGTGCGCCCGGACGCCGACGCCCGTGCCGACACCGGCGCCGGCACCGATCGCGGCTGAGCGGGCACCGGATATCGGACAGCGCGTCATGACGCCCCGGGGCGGCGAGACTCGCCGGTGACCTGGACCACGTGACGCGTCCCACCCCGAACCCCCCGGCAAACCATGCGCGGGCGTGACGTTCGTCATCCCCGCGACATCCGGACCATGTCCAACTGGGGCACATATCGCGGCATATGACACTGGCTGGTGGCGCAGCGGCGTGGCTCACACCATTCCAATGCGGCGCCGACACCCGCTATGGTCCCCGTCGGTGGGTCGAGGTCCCTCGCCCCACCGTGCCCTCGGGGGGAGGGAAGGAACCCAAGACGATGCCCGTACCCATACCGCGGCAGAGAGCGATCCCGGCCGCGGAGAGTGGTCAGGCGCAGGCCGCCTCCGCAAGCGGCGGCGGCCCGGCCGAGGAATCCGCCACGGACGCCTCGGCAACGGCCCGGCGCACGCCGGACACCGCCGTGAACACCACGGACAAGGCGGAGAACAACACCACCCACACCAACCTGACGCTGCTGCTGATCGAGGACGACCCGGCCGGTTCGCCGATCGTGCCGGACATGCTCGACCAGGCGGGCAAGCCGATCCGCGTCCGCACGGCCCGCAATCTGACCGAGGCCGGGCGGCTGCTGACCGACGACGTCCACTGCATCCTGCTGGACCTCGCGCTGCCGGCGCCGGGCCGTGACGACAGCGATGACGAGCTCGCCGTGCTCAGGCACGTGCTGAAGCTCGCGCCGCGGCATGCCGTGCTGGCGCTGACCGCCTCGGGCGACGCCGAGCGCGGCGCGGAGGCGGTGCGGGTGGGCGCCCAGGACTACCTCTTCCGCGACGAGCTGGACGGCCGGCTGCTGAGCCGCGCGATCCGCTACGCGGTGGAGCGCAAGCGCTCCGAGTCCGCCGAGCGCCGCCTCGCCGAGGGGCGGCTGCGGGCCCAGGAGAACCGCCGCCTGGAGCGCGGTCTGCTGCCGACCCCGCTGCTGGACGGCTCCCCGCTCCGGTTCGCCGCCCGCTACCGCCCGGGCCGCTCACGCGCCCTGCTCGGCGGTGACTTCTACGACGTCGTGCGCACTCCGGACGGCACCGTGCACGCCATGATCGGTGACGTCTGCGGGCACGGCCCGGACGAGGCCGCCCTCGGTGTGGAACTGCGGATCGCCTGGCGCGCCCTGACCCTGGCCGGCCTGTGCGGCGACCAGCTGCTGAACACGCTCCAGCAGGTGCTGGAGCACGAGCGGGCAGACGACGAGATCTTCGCGACCCTGTGCACGGTGGACATCGCGCCGGACGGCCGCCGCGCCGGCCTGTGCCTTGCCGGGCACCCGTCGCCGCTGCTGGCCAGCCCGGGCAGACCGGCCCGTCTGCTGCCGTACGACAACAACGGTCCGGCCCTCGGACTGCTGCCGGGCGCGCGCTGGCCGCGGATGCAGGTGGAGCTGGGGGCCGAGTGGAGCCTGATGCTCTACACCGACGGCCTGATCGAGGGCCGCATCGGCCAGGGCCGCGAGCGGCTCGGCCAGGAGGGCATGACGGAGATGGTCCGCCGCCAGTTCGCCGAGGGCCTGCGGGGCGAGGCGCTGCTGCGGGCGGCGGTGAACGAGGTGCGTAACCTCAACGGTGGCGAGCTGACGGACGATGTGGCGGTACTGCTGCTGGACCGGGTGCCGTAGCCACCTCCCGGCGCACGGCCCGGCGGAGCGGGCGGCGGCGCTTACCGGCCGCCGTTCCAGGGCCCGTACGGCCCGTCGCTGCTGGAGCCGCGCCGGCTGCGGCCTCCGCCGGGGAGCGCGCGGATGGCGGGACGTACGTCGACCATGTAGACGATCGTCGCGATGAGCCCGATGATCGGCAGGAACGACAGGATCGGGAAGAGCAGGTTCACCACGAAGGCGAGCCCGAGGATGATCAGCCAGAACGGC
Source organism: Streptomyces djakartensis (assembly GCF_014651075.1). Lineage (GTDB taxonomy): Bacteria > Actinomycetota > Actinomycetes > Streptomycetales > Streptomycetaceae > Streptomyces > Streptomyces djakartensis. Next base: position 215,003 of record NZ_BMWE01000010.1, read on the forward strand.
TTGGTCTTCTTGTCCGCCGCGCGGTACGCGTCCTCGCGGCGGACGGCCGCGTCGATCAACGCGAAGCCGCTGAAAACGATCAGGGCCATGCTCAGAAGCCACATCAACCCTGCGAAGCCCTGCATCAGCACAACGTCCACCACCTGACTCGGCTCGTCCTACGCGGTCACCGTACCCGTACAACGGGCCGGGCACCCCCAGGGTGCCCGGCCCGTTCGACCGCGTCTTCGCCCTGCGCCGTCCTACTTCGCCGGCGGGGTGGGCTTCTTCGCGGTGGCGGGGCTGCCGGTGGTCTTGCCGCCCGCGGGCTTGCTCGCCGGGGCCTTCTTGGCGGGCGCCTTCTTCGCGGCCGCGGCCTGGGTGGCGGCGGGCTTCGCCGGGGCGGCCTGCGTGGCGGCGGGCTTCGCCGCCGCGGAGCCGGCGGCGGGCTTCACGGGCTCCGTCCTGACCTGGGCCGGCTCGGCCTTCGGCTCGACGGCGATGGCCAGCTCCTCGACGCCCTCGGCGACGTCCTCGATGCTCTCGGCGGCCTCGCCGCGCCAGGTCCGCACGGCCTGCTCACCGTGCTCGGCGACCTTCTCGTAGGTCTCCCGGGCCTTGACGGCGTACTCGGCGGCCACGCCGACCCCGCGCAGCGCGAGGTCCTGAGCGCTCTCGCCGATCTTCTTCAGGTCCGCGTCGATCGTGCTGCCGAGCTTCTTGATGTCGACGTCGATGGAGCCGATGAACTCGGTGACCTTGGTCTGCAGGGTCTCCTGGGTCTCCTTGACGCGGGCGGAGGCCTTCTCCTGCACGGCCCTGGGGTCGGTGTTGCGCACGGCCTCGAACCGCGCCGGGGCCTCGTTGCGCAGCTGCTCCACCAGGCCCGGCACCTTCTTGGCCTGCTGGAGGGCGAGGTCGGCGGTGCCTGCGGCGAAGTAGAGCGGAGTCGGGTCGCTGAGGGTCTTGCGCAGGTCGTCGGTGATGGCCATGGTGATGGTCCTCCCGGGTTCTTTTTCGGCTGAGGGTTTTGTGTGATCCGCGGCAGCGCGGCCGGTGCCCTGGTCCGGCTCAGCCGGCCGTCTGCTGCGGGTCTGTGTCACTGCGGCCGCCGCCCTTGCGGGTGCGGCGGGTGGCGGACGTACCGCCGTCGGCGTCACGGACACGGCGCTCGACGGGCTGGCCGTCGCCGGCCGTGCGGACCGGACGTATCTCGGCACCGGCGACGCTGCCGGTGGCACCTTCCGGGGCGTCCACCTCACCGTCGCCGTACCCGTCCCCGAACCCGTTCTCCTTGCGGAAGGACTCGTAGATCTGGAGCAGCACCTGCTTCTGCCGCTCGGTGAGCGTCGGGTCGGCGAGTATGACGGCACGCGTCTCCACCTCGTCCCGGCCCCGCTCGGCGTCGAGGATGCCGGCCCTGACGTACAGCGTCTCGGCGGAGATCCGCAGGGCCTTGGCGACCTGCTGCAACACCTCCGCGCTCGGCTTGCGCAGCCCGCGCTCGATCTGGCTCAGGTACGGATTGGACACCCCGGCGGCGTCGGCGAGCTGCCGCAGCGACAGCTGGGCGTTGCGCCGCTGCTCGCGCAGATAGTCACCGAGGTTGCCGACGTTGAGGGTTGCCATGCCTCCACAGTGCCGCACCCCGCTAACTATTGCAAGCACCTGCTTGCAGGAGTGTGTCGCGCCCACGAGGGCGGCCGCAGTACACCACCCCCTAGATGCCGCTGATGTGACGCAAACCACTCGAGATCCGCCAACGACGCCGCTGCGGACATGGCGCAAATTGACCCCTGGAGCCCCGGAATCGGCGATTCCCGGCGGCCGGCCACCTCGACCCCGCCACTTGGCGCCCCCTGCCGGATGATGTTCCGGAAACAGCGATATCCCCAGCTCCTCTTAATGCCGCCGGTGTTCCGCTTCAACACCTGGGGAGGACGGAAAAGCGGATTGACTCCCTCTGTATTTTCAGAAGGGTTGACAGGGCCAGTTCTGGAATGTTGCATGACGTCATCAACGGGGCGGGATGGCAAACGGGGGCCATTCGGAGGGGCCGGCGCCGAAAAGGCGTTCTATTGACCTGCTGCCATCTCCATTCGGGGGAGATGCCATGAGTCGAATCAAACTCACCCTGTCGATCGCCACCTCGGCCATCGCGTTCACGGCCGCGAGCATCGCAGGACCTGCCTTCATCCAGACCGAGATGACGAACACAGCGGCGGATGCGACCACATCAGCCGCTGCCGCGAACCCGACCGAAGCCAAGGAAACGCTGAAGTCCCCCCGCACACCGGGGGAGTTGCTGCAGCTCCTGGGTGAGCGGATCAAGGCCAAGGACGTGGACGGAATCATCGCGCTCCATGAGCCCGAAGCGGCGATCGTCAATTACGACGGATCGATCATCCGGGGTCACAAGGACATACGAGCCTTCTACGTCGAGTGGTTCAAGTCCGATCCGGTGCTCACTGTCAACCCTCGCCAGACCGTGATGGCGGGAGGGAAACGCACAGGTGACAAGATACGCAACCGCACGGCGGCCATAATGGGCGACTATTCTCTGGAACAGACCGCAGCGGACGGAAGTCGCGAGAAATTCACTGGGAATTTCTGCGACACCGTGCAGGAGCAGCCGAACGGCACGTGGCTGTATGTCCAGGACAACCCTTACCCGCCCCACGGCGGCGTGACAGCGGCCCATCACTGATCGACCCGGCCATCGACCACCGATGGCCGGTCGCTTCACGCACGGATAGCGAGTTGCCGACATGTTCGAGGTCTGGAGAGAAGCTTGAACGTCACCTCGCTCGACGTTTCACCGGCCCCGGTTGCGCGTCAGCAGCCTCAGTGGGGGGATCCGGTACAGGTCAAGCAGGTCAGGGAGGAACTGGCGGCCCTTCCCCCGCTCGTGGAGGCCGAATCGCTGGTCCGCCTGCGGGGGTTGCTCGCAGGAGTCGCCGCCGGGCGGGCACAGGTGGTGCAGGCGGGTGACTGCGCGGAGGATCCGGCGGAATGCACCGCGGGTGACGTGGGGCGAAAAGTGGGACTCCTCAACGTGCTCGCCGGCGTCATGAGCGCGATCACTCATCAGCCGGTGGTGCGGGTGGGCCGGATCGCAGGCCAGTACGCCAAACCCCGGTCGGCGCGCACCGAGTGGGTCGGCGGCGTCGAACTCCCGGTGTACCGGGGGCACATGGTGAACGGCCCGGAGCCCGTTCCGGAAATGCGGCGGCCTGACCCCCGGCGCTTACTGGCGGGCTACCGTGCGGCGAGCCAGGTCATGGCCAACCTCGCCCCGACGGCACGGGCCCGCGTCGAGCCGGCCGTGTGGACCAGCCACGAGGCTCTGCTGCTCGACTACGAGATCCCGATGCTGCGCCGGGACCGGGAGGGGCGGGTCGCGCTCACCTCCACCCATTGGCCGTGGATCGGCGAGCGGACCCGCCAGCTCGAGGGGGCCCACGTCACGCTGCTGGCGGACGTGGTCAACCCGGTCGCGTGCAAGATCGGGCCGCGTACGACGGTCGCCGAGCTGCTCGGACTGTGCGCGCGGCTCGATCCCGGCCGGGAACCGGGCCGATTGACCTTGATCGCCCGGATGGGGGCGGACGCGGCGATGGATGTCCTGCCGCCGCTGGTCCACGCCGTGCGCGCCGCCGGGCACCCGGTGGTCTGGCTGGTCGACCCCATGCACGCCAACACCGTGAGCACCGCCGAAGGACGCAAGACCCGAGTCGTGGAGACGATCATCCGGGAGGTCAGGGCGTTCCAGACCGCCGTGCGCACGGCCGGCGGAATACCGGGCGGCATACACCTGGAGACCACGCCCGATGACGTGACCGAATGCGTCTACGCCGACCACGGCACCGACCGGATCGGCCGCAACTACACGACGTTGTGCGACCCACGACTCAACCCCCGCCAGGCGGTGTCCGTGGTCTCGGCCTGGCAGACGCAGATGACGACGGACCGGGCCGAGGGAGAACCGTGCCGGGCTTAGCGCCGATCCCAGCCTACCCACTGCCGACGACGGCCGAACTGCCCGTCAGCACCGCGCGGTGGACACCCGACTCGCGCCGGGCGGTGCTGCTCGTACATGACATGCAGCGCTATTTCCTCGCGCCGTTTCCCTCGTCGGTGCGTGACCCGCTGGTGCGCAACTGCGCGCTGCTGCGGGAGCGCTGCGCCGCGCTCGACGTCCCGGTGTTCTACAGCGCGCAGCCCGGTGGCATGACGGACGAGGAACGCGGCCTGCTGAAGGACTTCTGGGGTCCGGGCATGAAGGTCGACCCCGCGGACCGCCGCATCGTCCCGGAGCTCACGCCCCGGCCGGCGGACCAGATGCTCACCAAGTGGCGCTACAGCGCGTTCTTCCGCTCGGATCTGCTGGCGCGGATGCGCGAGCAGAACCGCGACCAGCTGATCATCTGCGGTGTCTACGCACACGTCGGTGTACTGGTGACGGCCATCGAGGCTTTCACCAACGACATCCAGCCGTTCCTGGTCGCCGACGCGGTCGGCGACTTCTCCGCCGAGTACCACCGGCTGGCCCTCGACTACGCGGCCGCTCGCTGCTCGGTGGTCACCACCACCGAGGAGGTCTTCCGATGAACTCGACGCGGCTGCTCGAGCACGTGCTGGGCCCCGATGCGGGAGCTTTCGCCCTGCTGCACCGCCCCGAGACCGTGGGCCCGGAGCACGTGGAGATCCTGCTGGGCCGGGTCAGCACCCCGGCCCGGCTCGCCGACATCCCGGTGGCCGGACAGACCGGGCGGCCCGGGGAGGCGCGGCACGAGACGCTGGTCCTGGTGCCCCACCGGCAGATCACCGAGCGAGGCTTCGCCGCCGCCGAGGACGGCTCACCGCTGCTCGCGATGGAGGTGACCGACCACGGGCAGGTCCGCACGTCCGACGCGCTGAGGGCCCTGCCGGACGAGCCGATCTCCCTGACCGGCGGTCGCTTCGACACCGACGACGAGGCGTACGCGGACACGGTCCGCGCCGTGCTCGACAACGAGATAGGCACCGGAGAGGGCTCGAACTTCGTCATCAGGCGTTCGTTCCTCACCAGCATCACCGGCTACTCGACACGCAGCGCGCTGAGCCTGTTCCGCCGGCTGCTCACCAGGGAGAGCGGCGCCTACTGGACCTTCATCGTGCACACCGGCCCACGCACCTTCGTGGGTGCCACACCGGAACGCCACGTCAGCCTGCGCGACGGCGTCGCGGCGATGACCCCGATCAGCGGCACCTACCGCTACCCGGCCACCGGGCCCGTCCTGTCGGAGGTCATGGAGTTCCTCACCGACGGCAAGGAGACCGACGAGCTGTACATGGTCCTCGACGAGGAACTCAAGATGATGGCCCGGGTCTGCCGGGGCGGCGGCCGCGTGAGGGGGCCCTTCCTGCGGGAGATGGCCTGGCTGGCGCACACCGAGTACGTCATCGAAGGGCGCAGCGACCTCGACCCCCGGGACATCCTGCGGGAGACGATGTTCGCCCCTACCGTGACCGGCAGCCCGCTCGAGAACGCCTGCCGGGTGATCGCCCGCCACGAGCCCCGCGGCCGCGGATACTACGGGGGCGTCGCGGCCCTCATCGGCCGCGACGCCGCCGGTGCACGCACCCTGGACTCGGCCATCCTCATCCGTACCGCCGACATCCGGACCTCCGCCGCCGACGGCACCGGTCACGTCGAGGTCGGCGTGGGCGCGACCCTGGTCCGGCACTCCGATCCCGACGCCGAGGTCGCCGAGACCCGCACCAAGGCCGCGGGCGTGCTCGCGGCGCTGGGTGCCGACGAGCGGCTCGACGCACACCCGCTGATCCGGGAGGCTCTGGGAAGGCGCAACGAGACGATCGCGGACTTCTGGCTCAGCGATGCCGAACAGCGCACACGGCCCCATCCGGTGCTGGACGGCCGCCGGGCGCTGGTCGTCGACGCCGAGGACACCTTCAGCGCCATGCTGGCCCACCAGCTGCGCGCCATCGGCCTGACCGTGGAGCTGAGCGGTTTCGACGCGTCCCACCGCTTCGACGACCACGACCTCGTCGTCATGGGCCCCGGACCCGGCGACCCGCGGGAGACCGACCACCCCAGGATGGCCCGGCTCACCTCGGCCATCGAGGAGTTGCTGTCCCGGCGCACCCCGTTCCTGGCCGTCTGCCTGAGCCATCAGTTGCTCTGCCGGCACCTCGGGCTCGAACTGCGGCGCCGGGAGGTGCCCAACCAGGGCACACAGCGTGAGATCGACCTGTTCGGCTCGCGCGAGCGAGTGGGGTTCTACAACTCCTACTCGGCCCGCGCGCGAGCCGACCGGCTCCAGTGCCCCGGCGTCGGCGAGGTGGAGGTCTGCCGCGACGCCGGCACGGACGAGGTGCACGCCCTGCGCGGGCCGCACTTCGGCTCGGTGCAGTTCCACCTCGAGTCCGTGCTCACCCAGGACAGCGGGCGCGTCCTGGCCGGGCTGCTCGTACCGCTGATGAAGACCGCGGAGGTAGTGAACGTATGAAGGCCACCATCTCCTGGTGGGACCTCACCGGGTCCGGCCAGACCATCGACTCCTTACGCGTCTACCTGCGCGAAGAGGGTGTGGACCCGTGGACGGGGATCCACGGGATGCGGTTGAAGTTCTGGATCTCCGACCGGGAGACCAACCGCTGGGGCGCCGTGATGCTGTGGGACTCCGACGCCGACCTGACGGCACCGCTGCCGCCGAACCGGGCCACCGAACTCATCGGATACCCGCCGACCGTGCGGCTGATGTCCGACGTCGAGGCCATCGTCGAAGGTGTCCACTCCGGCCGGCCGGCCGAACGGGGACTGGCCTTCGAGCCGATCGGGGAGTCGTCGTGAGCGCGTCGGCCGAGCCCCGGACCGCCGACGAGTTCACCGCCCCGCCCGCCGAACCGATGGAGCTGCTCCAGGCCTGGTTCGACAGCGCCGTCGCGGACGCCGTCCGCGAGCCGGGCGCGCTGGCGCTGGCCACCGTCGACGCCCACGGCCACGCCTCCAACCGGATCGTCCAGGTTCTCGGGATCCGCACGACGGGGCTGGTGTTCGCCAGCCACTCCGACAGCCGCAAGGGCCGTGACCTGGCCGGGAGGGGCTGGGCGTCCGGGGTGTTCTACTGGCGCGAGGCCGGCCGCCAGGTGAGCGTGAGCGGCCCGGCCGGTCCGCTGCCCGACGAGGAGTCCGAGGCCCTGTGGGCGGCCCGGCCCGCCAGTACGCACCCGATGTCCGTGGCGGCGCACCAGAGCGCGCCGCTGCTGGACGAGGACGCGCTGCGCAAGCAGGCCAGGGAGCTGGGCCGGGACGGCTCGGCGCTGCCCCGCCCGGACCGCTGGCTGGGCTATCTGCTGGAGCCGGCGTCGGTGGAGTTCTGGCAGGCCGACCCGGAGGACCGGTTGCACCGGAGGCTGCGTTACGAGCGCGACGGTTCCGGCTGGCGTACGGGCCGGCTCCAACCCTGACCGTGCTCTGGATCGTGGACTCGACAGGAAGAAGGGCAAGTCGATGTGTGGAATGACGGGCTGGGTCTCGTTCGACCGGGATCTGACTCAGCAGCGCGCGCAGCTGGACGCGATGACGCGGACCATGGCCTGCCGGGGACCGGACGCCGCCGGCGCCTGGCTCGACCGGCATGCGGCGATCGGCCATCGAAGGCTGGCGGTCATCGACCTCGAAGGCGGCACCCAGCCCATGGTGGTGCCCACCGACGACGGCCCAGTCACGATCACCTACACCGGTGAGGTCTACAACTACACCGAGCTCAGGGCCGAGTTGATTCGCCGGGGTCATCGGTTCCAGACCCGCAGCGACACCGAGGTGGTGCTCCACGGCTACCTGGAGTGGGGCGAAGGGGTCGCCGAACGGCTCAACGGCATGTTCGCGTTCGCCGTCTGGGATTCCAGGGTCGAGAAGCTCGTGATGATCCGCGACCGGCTGGGCGTCAAGCCGCTCTACTACTCCAGCACCGACGACGGGGTGCTGTTCGGCTCCGAGCCGAAGGCGATCCTGGCCAACCCGCTGGCGGACCGCGCCGTCGACCTCGCCGGACTGCGCGAGCTGGTCAGCTTCACCCAGACGCCGGGCAGCGCCGTGTGGTGCGGGATGAACGAGGTGGTCCCGGGCGGCCTGGTCACCGTCGACCGCTCCGGCCTGCGCGAGCACCGCTACTGGACGCTGCCCACCCGTCCGCACACCGACGACCGGAAGACGACCGTCGCCACCGTGCGCGAGCTGCTCGAGGACATCGTCAGCCGCCAGCTGGTCTCCGACGTCCCGCGCTGCACCCTGCTCTCCGGCGGCCTGGACTCCAGCGTGATCACCGCGCTGGCCGCCGCCAAGCTGGGCCGGCCCGGGGAACACGGCGAGCCCGGCGAGCGGGTGCGCAGCTTCGCGGTGGACTTCGTCGGACGGGAGAACGACTTCGTCGCCGACGAACTGCGGGGCACGACGGACGCCCCGTACGCGCTCGAGGTGGCCGCGCACGTCGGCTCCCGGCACGAGGCCATCGTGCTCGACCACGCCGCGATCGCCGACCCGGACGTGCGCCGGGCCGTCATCACCGCGCGGGACAGTCCGCTCAGCCTCGGTGACATGGACAACTCGCTGTACCTGCTGTTCAAGGCCATCCGGGAGCACTCCACGGTCGCCCTGTCCGGTGAGTCCGCCGACGAGGTCTTCGGTGGGTACCGGTGGTTCCACCAGCCGGAGGTCCAGGCCGCGCAGACCTTCCCCTGGATGGCGGTCTTCGTCAGCGGCGCGCGGGCCCAGGTGTCCGATCGGTTCAACGCCGACATCACCGCGGCCCTCGACCTGCCCACCTACATTCGCGACCGGTACTCCGACGCGGTCGGCGAGGTCGAGCGGGCAGAGGGCGAGAGCGACCACGAGATGCGGATGCGGGTGATGTGCTACCTGCACCTGACCCGCTTCGTCCGGATGCTCCTGGAACGCAAGGACCGGATCAGCATGGCCGTCGGGCTGGAGGTCCGGGTCCCGTTCTGCGACCACCGCCTCGTCGAGTACGTCTACAACACCCCGTGGTCGCTGAAGACCTTCGACGGCAGGGAGAAGAGCCTGCTGCGCGCCGCGACCGCGGACCTGCTGCCGCGGTCGGTACTGGACCGGGTGAAGGCTCCCTACCCCGCCACGCTGGACCCGCACTACACCAGCGCGCTGCTGCAGCAGTCCAAGGAGCTGCTCACCACCGACGACCCGGTCTTCGATCTGGTCGATCGAAGCTGGCTGGAGGACATCACGCGGCGGGACTCGGCCACCATGCCCATCGACGTCCGCAACGGCATGGAGCGCGTACTCGACCTGAGCGCCTGGCTGGACATCTACCGGCCCGAGCTCCGGCTCTGACACGGTCGCCGGCCGGCTCCGGTCAGCGCCGGGGGCCGGCCGGGCACACCGCGTGAATGTCGCAGGGAAATCGATTGAGGAGTACGAGATGGGAACGGAAGACGCCCAGCCCAAGGAGCCCGGAGCCGACGCCGACCTGCGCGCTCGGCACCGTGCCGTCGTCGCGGACTACATGAGCCGCAAGGGCGAGAACCGACTGACGCGCTACCTGCTCTTCACCGAGGACGGCAGCGCCGGCCTGTGGACCAGCGACACGGGCCACCCGGTCAGCTCCCAGGGACACGAGAAGCTCAAGGCGCACGGCGAGTGGTCGCTGCGCATGTTCCCCGACTGGGAGTGGAAGAACGTCGAGATCTTCGAGACACAGGACCCCAACAGGTTCTGGGTCGAGTGCGACGGAGAGGGACAGATCCTCTACCCGGACTACCCGCCCGGCTACTACCGGAACCACTTCATCCACTCGTTCCTGCTGGAAGACGGCAGGATCAAGCAGCAACGCGAGTTCATGAACCCGTTCCAGCAGCTGCGTGCGCTGGGCATCGAGGTGCCGAAGATCAATCGCGGCGGGATCCCCACCTAGGGACTTCCGCCCGCCTTCCAGGAACCGGTCGCACTGGCAGCAAGGAGCATCAGGTGGGATCTCAGCTCAACCCGTACATCGCCTTCGACGGCAACGCCCGGCAGGCGATGGAGTTCTACCACGAAGTCCTCGGTGGCAAGCTGGAGCTGGGCACCTTCGCCGATTTCGGCTCGTCGGAGTCGCCCGACGCGGACAGGATCATGCACGCCACGCTCAGCACGGCGGACGGCTTCACGGTGATGGCGTGGGACGTCCCGGAGCGGGTCCCCTACAACCCGGGCACCAACGTCGCGCTCTACCTCGGCGGCGATGACGCCGGCCTCCGCGACATCTTCGGGAAACTGTCCGTCGGGGGCACCGTGGCGATGCCCCTCAAGCAGCAGATCTGGGGCGACGAGGCCGGCACGCTCGTGGACCGGTTCGGGATCACCTGGATGTTCAACATCACTCAGCGGCAGTCCTGACCGGCCACGGGGCTACTGCGTTCGAAGGAGCCGGGAACCGATGACGGACGAGCTGGACGCCAGGCTGGACCGGATCGGGCGGCACCCCTTCCGCGCGAGGTTCCGGCTGCGCGGAAGGGACCGCGCGGTGGTCGACCTGCGCGGGATGAGGACCGTGGCCAAGCACGCCGAGGATCTGATCGGTCGCAGGCTGGCACCGGCCGAACCGCGCAACGACGGCCGGCAGACGCCCTACCGGGGGCATCCCGTCTTCGTCGCCCAGCACGCCACCGCGACGTGCTGCCGTACGTGCCTCGCGCGCTGGCACGGCATCCCCGCCGGCCACGCACTCCGGGATGACGAGCGCGCATACGTCGTGGAGGTGATCTGCCGGTGGATCGTGAGGCAGTACGCCCCCGGACACCCGCCGCCGTGACCAGGTCGAAGGCCTCACCGCGGGCCGGGAGGGTGGCGGAGAGGCAAGTCGTGTCACGAAGCGCTATGACGTGCCGTGGAGGACCGCGGCGAAGTGGGCCGACCGGCGTTGGCCCGGAGGTCGGGATGGTGAGGGCTCAATGACAGTCGACGTGCAGGCCACTCGGGACGTGGTCGACATCATCACGGGGGGATGGAAGGCGCAGGCGCTCTACACGGCGGTGAAGCTGGGACTGCCCGACCACGTCGAGGCCGGCCGGGACACCGACGGCGAACTGGCCAAGGCCACCGGGGCGGACGAGCAGGGCATTCACCGTCTGATGCGCCTGCTGGTGGCCATGGGGATATTCGAGGGCAGTGCGTCCACCGGCTACCGCGGTACCCGGGTGAGCGCTGCCCTCCTCGAAGGCCCGCACTCCCTGAGCGACATGTGCCTGCTGTACGGCGAGGAGTTCTACTCCGCGTGGGGGCACGCCCACCACGCCATCAGCACGAGGAGCTCGGGATTCGAGATCGCCTACGACGTGCCGTTCTACGAGTACCTGGGGAAGGACGCGGCCACCGCCCGCCGGTTCCAGCGCACCATGAACGCCGCCAGCATGTTCTTCCACCGAGTGCCGGAGGTCTTCGACTTCTCCGGCAAGAAGGTCGTGGACGTCGGTGGCGGCGGCGGGCACCTGCTCGCCACGATTCTCGGTGCCACGCCGGACGCGAAGGGCACGCTCTTCGACCGCGAGCACATGATGCCCAAGGCGCGTGAGCACCTGTCCGCCACGGTGGGCCCGGACCGGGCCGAACTGGTCGGTGGCGACATGTTCCAGGGCGTCCCGCCGGGCGGGGACGTCTACATCCTCTGCCGGGTGCTGGCCGGTCACGACGACGACGCCGTCGTCGGTGTCTTCGAGCACTGCCGCCGCGCCATGGCGGACTCCTCCTCGCGGCTGCTGGTCCTCGACCGGTTCGTCGAGGACGAGAACCCGACGGTGCTGCCCGCCCTGTGGGACCTGCACCTGCTGATGACGACGGGCGGTGAGCACCGCACCGTCGACCGGATCACGCGGCTGCTGAACCGCGCCGGCCTGGAGGTCGCCGGGACCGCGGAGCTCCCCATGGAGACCACCGCCCTGATCGCCGCGCCGCGCACCTCGTAGCGGCACGAGAGACACACAGAGGACGCCTCCCGGGCGGCGCCACGGCCCGGGGGCGGACACAACCGTCGGGTGGGCACCAGCGACAGCGCGACAGGAGATCTTCGGTGGCCAAGTTGGCAACGATCGGCGTCTACGGCTTCGACGGCGATTCCTTCCTCGAACGACTACGGCAGGCGGACGTGCGTCTGCTGCTCGACGTACGGCAGCGCCGCGGGGTCCGCGGACCGGACTACGCCTGGGCGAACTCACTCAGGCTGCAGGCGGCCCTCGCCGAGGCCGGGATCGAGTACCGGCACCACCGCGAACTCGCCCCGACCACCGAACTGCGCCACCTGCAGTACGCCGAAGACGCCCGCCAAGGGGTCGGCAAGCGCTCCCGCCGCGAGCTCGCCGCCGAGTACACCCGCCGCTACACCGCCGAGATCCTCGACCCGGTCGACCTCGATCCGATCGTGGCGGCGCTGCCGAGCGGCGGCATCGCGACGCTGTTCTGCGTCGAGCGCGACCCCGAGGCGTGCCACCGGTCGCTGGTCGCCCGGCGACTGGCCGAGCAGCACCACATCACCGTCGAACATCTGAGGCCGCTGTGATCGATGACATGCCGCCGCCCGGCACGCCGCGACCGCGCATCGCGGTGTTCGCCGGACCGACCGCGACGATCCTGAACACACCGGACCTGGTCACGTCGAACAAGGCCCGCGCACGCCACGGTCTGCCGCTCCGCCCCGCCCGGTTCGACGTCCTGCGTCCCCAACGGCTCGCGGCGCCCGTGACGATGTACGTCGAGGCGTTCAGCGCGCATCCGCTCGAAAGGGACGCGGCAGACCTGTACGCCCCGCCGGACGGCTGGCTCGACGGGGACGGCACGTTCCACGCCGGGCAGCCGTCCGACGACGCCACCCCCGTGTACGTCGTCGAACTCGACCCCGCCGACGGTCTCTACCCCCTCCCCTACATGGGGAGGCAGGCGGACGGATCCGCCTGGGAGGAGACCTCGACCGCACCCTACGCACCGGCGGGAGCCGCCCGGCAGACGTTCTACCCCGACGCCCGCCGCCTCTACGAGGAGATCGAGCGGTTCGGCCTGGCCGACCACGGCACTCCGGTGGAGCTGCGGTCCCTCGCCGATTTCGAGTTCTTCCGCGCCGCTCCGTCCGGCGGATACACCACGGGCCCCGATTCCGAGCGCCTCGGGCGGGACTTCTTCGTCTACTACCCGTACCACCTCCAGAGCGAGCCCGGCCTGGCGAACCTCGCCCAGGCGACCAACCAGGTCCAGGCCGTCCTCGACACGGGGGAGTTCGCCGGCGTCCAGTGGCTCGAGGGGAGCCCGACCGTCGACGAGACCTTGTACTGGCTCGGACTGGTGGTCGACACCAAGGTGCCGCTCGTCGGACACGCGGCGCAGCGCCGCCACCAGTCCCTGAGCGCGGACGGAGACCGCAACGTGGTGGACGGCGTGAAGTTCATCGCGTCCGGCGTCGCCCTGGACGAACGGGGCGAGGACCGCGTCGGTGCCTGCGTGATCGTGGACGAACTCGTCTACTCGGCCCGGGACGTGACCAAGGTCGACGCCCGGCCGGGCGGATACGAGGTCACCGGCGGCCACGGAGGGGTGGTCGCCGACCTCGGCGGCTACGGCCCCCCGCAGCTCACCTACCTCCCCGCCCGCAGGCACACCCACCGCTCGGAACTGCGCCTGACGGTGCTCCCCGAAGGGGTGGCCGGCGTCGCCGGGAGCCTGAAGTCGGGCGTGCACCCGGTCGACGTCGCGACGAAGGACGCCGACGGACTCGTACCCACCGCCATGCCGCACGTCTCCATCACCAAGTACAGCCGGTACGCGGCGACGGGAACCGGCACCGACAACCCGCCCGTCGCCGAGGAGGAGGTCGAGATCCTCGCCCGCATCGACGCCAACCTCGCGGGCGCGCCGCTGTCCGGCTTCGTGTGCGAGGGCATGTCGCCGTTCGGGATGGCCGACCCGACGAGGAACGCGGCGCTGGGCGTCGCCGTCTTCGCCGGCATGCCGGTGGTCCGCACGGGTCGCGGCAACACCGGGGGCATGGCGTACCGCACCGACCCGGTGTTCATCGCGGGCAACAACCTCACGGCCACCAAGGCGCGCCTGCTCCTCATGGCCGCACTGCTCAAGTTCGGCGCGCTGCCCCCGGCCGCGGACCCCTTCAACCCGACCCTCGACGAGCGCGCGGCCACCGAGAAGGCGGTCGCCCAGTACCAGGCTCTGTTCGACACCCACTGACCCGCGGGACGACGAGCCGACGGCGATGACGGCACGGTCCCCTCCCGGGCGCCGGCGGACGGTTCCCGACGCCCCCTTCGAGAAACGGAACCCATGGGTACGTACGAGTACGTGGTGGCCGACGTCTTCACCGACGTCCCGCTGGAAGGAAACCCGACCGCGGTCTTCCTGGACGCCTCCGGCCTCTCCGCCGAGCGCATGCAGCAGATCGCGCGGGAGATGCACCTGTCCGAGACCGTCTTCGTCCTTCCCGCGCAGGACGACGGTGACGTGCGGGTCCGCATCTTCACGCCGGTGAACGAGCTGCCCTTCGCCGGACATCCCACCCTGGGCACGGCCGTGGTGCTCGGTGAGTCGCACAAGGCGAAGGAACTCCGGATGGAGACCGCCAGGGGCACCGTGGCGTTCGAACTGGAGCGTGACGACGACGGCCGGACCGTCGCGGCCGGCATGTGGCAACCGCTCCCGGCGTGGGAGCCCTACGACCGCGCGGACGAACTGCTCGCCGGACTCGACCTGGTGACCACCGGCAGCACCCTGCCGGTCGAGGTCTACGACAACGGGCCGCGGCACGTGTTCGTCGGCCTCGACAGCGTGGCCGCGCTCTCCGCCGTGGAACCGGACCAGAGGATTCTCGCGAGGCTGCCCGACATGGCCGCCAACTGCTTCGCGGGCTCGGGGACCCGGTGGCGGCTGCGCATGTTCTCGCCCGCCTACGGCGTGGTGGAGGACGCGGCGACCGGCTCAGCCGCGGGCTCGCTCCCGGTACACTTGGCGCGGCACGGACTGATCCCGTTCGGGGAGTGGATCGAGATCCGCCAGGGGGTGGAGATGGGCCGTCCTTCGACGATGCGCGCTCGTGCGACGGGGACGCCGGAACGGATCGATTCGGTCCAGGTGGCGGGATCCGCCGTGGTCGTCGCCCGGGGCACCCTGTACGTGTAGCCGCCGCGAACGTATGAGTGACCTGTCCACCGAGGAAGGGCCGCCGCACGTGTCCAGCAGAGCATCGTCCCTCGATGAAGGACGCGTGCAGTGATGGCCGCCGAGGACGACGGGCTGTTCGCGTTACCGGCTTCGGACGACACCGTGCCCGCCGGCACCGTGCCCGCCGGCACCGTGCCCGCCGAGCCCGCACGGGCCGGCGCGCCGCTGGCCGTGCGGATGCGGCCGCGCACACTCGCCGAGGTCGTCGGCCAGGCACACCTGCTGCGCCCCGGCGCTCCTCTGCGGCGGTTGGCGGAGGGCGGGGAGGCGGCGTCGGTGCTGCTCTACGGGCCGCCCGGCACCGGGAAGACGACCCTCGCGCGGTTGCTCGCCCATATCGCCACCCGGCACTTCGTCGCCCTCTCGGCGCTGTCCAGCGGGGTCAAGGAACTGCGCGACGTGATGAACGACGCGCGCCGCCGCCACGACCGCCAGAACCGGCAGACCGTGCTGTTCGTCGACGAGGTGCACCGCTTCTCGAAAACCCAGCAGGACGCGCTCCTCGGCGCCGTCGAGGACAGGCTCGTGCTGCTCGTCGCGGCGACCACCGAGAACCCGTCGTTCTCGGTGGTGTCCCCGCTGCTCTCCCGCCTGCTGGTGCTGCAGCTGCGAGCCCTGACCGAGGACGAGGTCCGCGAGTTGCTGCGCCGGGCCGTGAAGGAGGAGCGCGGCCTCGGTGGTGCGGTCACCCTGTCCGCCGAGGCCGAGGACGCCCTCGTACGCCTCGCGGCGGGCGACGGCCGGAGTGCGCTGACCGCGCTGGAGGTGAGCGCCGACGGGGTGACCGACGTCGGCGGCACGGTGATCGACGTGGCCGCGGTGGAGCGGGCCGTCGCCGAGACGACCGTCCGCTACGACCGGCAGGGCGACCAGCACCACGACGTCGTCAGCGCGTTCATCAAGTCGATCCGCGGCTCGGATCCCGACGCGGCCCTGCACTACCTGGCGCGCATGCTCGTGGCCGGGGAGGATCCGCGGTTCATCGCCCGGCGGCTGGTGGTGCACGCCAGTGAGGATGTCGGGCTGGCCGACCCCACGGCACTGCAGGCAGCCGTGGCGGCGGCGCAGACGGTCCAGCTCATCGGCATGCCCGAGGCCCGTCTCGCCCTGGCGCAGGCCACCGTGCACCTGGCCATGGCGCCGAAGTCGAACTCGGTGATCGTCGGGATCGACGAGGCCATGGCCGACGTCCGGGCGGGCGCCGTCGGCGAGATCCCCGCCCACCTGCGGTACGGCCGCTACACGGGCGCCAGGGAACTGGGCAACGCGATCGGCTACCGGTACCCGCACAGGACCCCCGAGGGAGTCCTGAATCAGCAGTACCCACCGGACGATCTGGTGGGGACGGACTACTACCGCCCCACGCGGCACGGCGGGGAACGCGCCCTGCACGAGCGCCTCATCCGGCTCCGCCGTGCCGTCCGCGGCGAGGAGGGACAGCCCTGAAAGCGCGTGGGACCCGCGGCCCGCATGCCCGCCGCTCGTGCCGGTTCCCGGGCCCGAGCAGCGGACGAGGCGGGGTCACATCACCCGACGGCGGTGCCCTCGAGCTCGACCATCTGGCCGGGGATCGCCAGGCGCGTCACACCGAGCATGGTGGTGGTCGGCGCGACACCGGCGGCGCCCAGCCGGCCCGCCAGCACACCGTAGTGCTGGAAGAGCAGGTCGACGTCGGTCGTGTAGACGTTGAGCCGGACGAGGTTCGAAAGGGACATGCCCGCCTCGGCGAGCACCGCCTCGATGTTGTCGATGCTCAGCGCCAGCTGCGCCGCCATGTCACCGTCGTGCTCGGGCTTGCCCTCCTTGCTCATCGCGGTCTGCCCCGAGATGTACAGGGTCCGCGAGTGCCCGGAGACGACCTCACCCTGGTTGAAGCCCATATCGACCGACCACGTCACCGGGTTGACCGCGTTGCGTTCCATTACCGACTGGCTCCATTCGGTTCACCGACATTGCATGCGTTCAGCGACTCGGCATCCGCCGTGCTTCGACGTCGCGGGAAAGAGCCTCCCAGCAAAACGTGACATCCTCAGTCATGTATTTCGTTAGGGTTTCCGCATGCGCGCCGACCGGCTGGTTTCCCTGGTGCTCCTGCTGCGTCAGCGCGGTCGCATGACCGCGGAGACACTCGCTCGTGAGCTGGAGGTGTCCACCCGCACGGTGCTGCGCGACATCGAGGCGCTGTCCGCGGCCGGCGTCCCGGTCTACGCGGAGCGCGGCCGGCGCGGCGGTTTCGCGCTGCTGCCCGATTTCCAGACGTCGCTCACCGGACTGAATCACGACGAGGCGCTCGCCCTGCTCGTGGCCGGATCACGGCGCGGCGCACAGCTGTTCGGCCTCGGTTCGGCGCTCGCCTCCGCCATGCTCAAGGTGGTGGACGCACTGCCCGAGGGCCTACGGGACACCGCGGCCGGCGCGGCGCAGCGATTACTCATCGACCCGGAGACCGACCTCCTCTCGCGTCGCGTGACCGTCGAGGAGGCGCCCGACGCCGTCGTGGCGGAGGTCCGGCGCGCGGTGTTCGCGGGACACCGGCTGCGCATCCACTACGCGGCCGTGGACCAGACCCCCAAGTGGCGCACGGTGGACCCGGTCGGCCTGGTCACCGTTCGCGAACACGCTTACCTGCTGGCCAAGAACGCCGGTGAGGACCGCACCTACCGGCTGTCCCGGGTGCTGGCCGCCGAGGAACTCGACGAACCCGCGCAGCGACCGGACAGCGTC
The DNA here is from genome assembly GCF_014651075.1 of Streptomyces djakartensis. Classification (GTDB taxonomy): domain Bacteria; phylum Actinomycetota; class Actinomycetes; order Streptomycetales; family Streptomycetaceae; genus Streptomyces; species Streptomyces djakartensis. Next base: position 232,938 of record NZ_BMWE01000010.1, read on the forward strand.
GACCTGGACCGAGCCTGGCAGGAACGCAACGCGCGCTTCCGGACCGGCGGCGACAAGGTCACCGTGCTGGTTCGGGTGGCCCCGGCGCAGCGGGAGCACCTGGTCGACACCGCCCTGGCCGTCTGCTCCGAGGAATCCGACGCGGACGGCTGGTTGCGGCTGCGCGTGATCTTCCAGGACGCGCGGCACGCCGAATGGGCCATGTGGCAGTACGCCACCCGCGCGGAAGTCCTGACCCCGCAGTGGCTGCGCACCTCCCTGCACGACCGCGCCACCGCACTCGCCGCCCGCTACGCGCCGCCGTCCTGAGCCTGCGGGCCACTGTCGCTGCCTGCTCCGGCGTCACACCCGGGCCGACTGGACTGCCCGGCAAGGGTGTTCGTGCGGCCTGCCGCCGTGGGGTGCCCGAATGGAGTACTTGCGATTACCTACCGCCCGAATCGCCCATATTGTCGACTTTGCAACCCCGTATGTGGATCACTCCGATCCTCATCGCACAAGTAGGAGACCAAATGCGCAAGCTTCAGAAGGCGTTCGTCGTGGTCACCATGCTCGGCTCGGTCGGCGTCCTGGGCGCGGGCACCGCCCAGGCCGGCGACACGCCCGAAGTCACCAACGTGACGACCCCGACCGAGTGCTCCGTCGCCGCCGTCGGTGGCGAAGGCGGCGAGGGTGGCTCGGCCACCATCAGTGACAGCGACTTCGCCCAGGTGAACATAGCCGTTGTCGACGGCGAAGGGGCGGTCGCCCAGTCGAACGAGGCCAGCCTCACCGTGATCGGCGGCGACGGGGGCGCGGGCGGCGACGCCGCGGCGGTCTGCGGCGACTGACCGGTTTCCTCGCCGGTTGACGCACCGAGGGGCCCTTGCGCGATGCCCGGCGGGATCGGGCGTTCATCGTGCGAGGGCCCACATCTGCGCCGGCTGGAGCGGCTCCGTTCACACCGTCGGACCGGGCGTTGCGACGATGCAGAAGGGATGGCCCGCCGGATCCACGAGCACCCGCCATCTGTCCGCGTTCGGCTGATACTCCGGCCTGCGCGCACCCAGCTCCAGCAGCCGCGCCTCGGCCTCGTCCAGGTCCACGACCCTGAAGCAGCAGTGCAGTTGCTGAGGTACCTCCTGGTCGGGCCAGCTCGGCGCCCGGTAGCCGTCGACCCGCTGGAAGCCGATGGCGAGCCCGCCCTCACCGCCGCCCAGGGAGGCGAAGTCGGCGTTCGACCTGGGATGCGGTTCGAGCCCGGTGGCCTGCTGGTAGAAGGCCGCGAGGGCGAGCGGGTCGGCGCAGTCCAGGGTTATCGCGCTCAGCTTCATGCGGCGAGCACCTCCTGGCAGTCGGACCAGGCGGGTTGGCTGAGCAGGGGGCGGACGCGGGTGAAGAGGCTGAGGAGTTCGGGGCCCCACCGGTCGCGGAAGGCGGGGTCGGTGCGGGCGAGGTCGAGCTCGTTGGCCGCGGACAACTCGGCGAAGTCCCGCCGCGACTGCGGCTGCGGGGTGTGGCTCAGGCCGGTGAACCGGTCGTGGAAGGGTCCGTCGGTGTCCGCGAGCGTCGGATAGGTGGCCCGGCGATCACACGACGCGTACAGGTACACCAGGGACTCGGCCTCGGGACCTGTCGCCGCCGCGAGTTCACCACGGCGGTCCAGGGGCAGCAGGGCGCCGGGGAAGCCGTCGGTTCCGTAGAACGCGTGGCACAGGCCCGCGAGTTGGAGGGCTGGGCGGGCACCCCATGCGGCGAGTTGCCTCTGCACGCGCTGGAGATGGGCGAGGAGGGTGCCGCCGGGATGGGCGATGTCCGCCGCGCCGAGCTCCCGCAGGAGCGCGAGGGCCGGGCCGGGGGTGGCAGGGGAGACGGGCACAGGCTGGTGTCCTTCCGGCGGTGTTCGGGGCCGGCCACCATCAAATCGATGGACGGACCGGACCTGCCATCGATTTGATCCACTCTCATGACGACTTCGCGGCACGCCCTGGTCCGCGTCCGCCGCCCGTGACAACGCCGAGTGGTGTGCGGCGATGTGCCGGGCTCACGGCATGGCGAGCAGCCTCGGGCCGGACGCGGCCTGGCCGATGGTACTGCGGGCGCCCGGCTGGCTCTTTCCCCCGCCGCCCGTGGTCGGCCACGAGCAGGGCGACGACCTGGCGGCGCCCGTCCCGTACGGCTCCGAGCCGGTGGGCGGGCTGCGGGTGTGGCCGCACCAGGGGTGGCCAACCATCGGGCGCCGACCGCTCCTACTTCGGCTTGCACGCCAGAAACGTGCCCGTCCGCCGCTTGGCTCCCTCCTCGGGCTTCGGCACCACCCGCGTCATGACGACCAGCCCGGCCCGGTCGAGGAGTTCGGCGATCCGGTCCGGCGGCAGCAGGTACGACTCGAAGGAGACCGGGTGGTCGCCGTAGGCGCGGGTCGGACGCACGTGCTCGCCGTTGCCCACGTGCCCGGCCAGCATCAGCACGCCGCCGGGGGGCGAGGGCGCGGTGGAACTCGGCGAACACGGTCGGCAGCCACTCCGGTGGAGTGTGGTGGGTGGCGTAGTAGGCCAGGATGCCGCCGAGTTCGCCGCTGCCGATCTCCAGCTCGGTCATCGAGCCGACGGTGAAGCGGAGTTCCGGGTACGCCGCCCGCGCCAGCTCGATCACCCGCGGCGAGACGTCCACACCGAACACGAGCACTTCCAGGGCGGCCAGATACGCCGTCACCTTGCCCGGACCGCACCCCACGTCGGCCACCGGCCCCGCGCCGGCGGACCGTACGAGATCGTTACCTATAAGATTTAGGCAGATACACAAACCCTTATGGAAGAAGTGAGAAGCTCGATGCCACGCGTCGGACTGACGGCGGAACGTCTCACCCGGGCGGGCGCCGAGCTCGCCGACGAGGTCGGCTTCGACCAGGTCACCGTCTCGGCACTGGCCCGCCGGTTCGACGTCAGGGTCGCGAGCCTGTACTCGCACGTGAAGAACTCCCAGGACCTCAGGACCCGCATCGCCCTGCTCGCGCTCACCGAACTCGCCGACCGGGCCGCCGAGGCCCTGGCCGGACGGGCCGGCAAGGACGCCCTGGCCGCGCTCGCGAACGTCTACCGCGACTACGCCCGGGAACACCCCGGCCGTTACGCCGCGGCCCAGCTGCGGCTCGCCCCGGAGACGGCGGCCGCGAGCGCCGGTGTCCGGCACGCGCGGATGACCCGGGCGCTGCTGCGCGGCTACGACCTGACCGAACCGGACCAGACCCACGCGGTCCGGCTGCTCGGCAGCGTCTTCCACGGCTACGTCAGCCTGGAGCTGGGCGGCGGTTTCAGCCACAGCGCACCGGACACCGAGGAGACCTGGGCCCGGATCCTCGACGCCCTCGACACGCTGCTGCGGAACTGGCCCGCGGCCCCGACCGACCCCCGAGGCTGACCCCCATGCACACCGAGCACGACTGGATCACCACCCCCCTCACGGCGGAGCTACTGCGCGGCGCCCTCGACGTGGAGCGCACCGAACACGGTCTGCTCCCCCACCGGCTCCCCGCCCGGGCCCGAGCGCAGAACACCAACGCGCAGCTGGCGATGGCCGAGGCGCAGCCCTCCGGCGTACGCCTGGCCTTCCGCACCGCCGCGACCGCGGTCGAACTGGACACGCTGCGCACCAAGCGCGACTACGCCGGTTTCCCGCCGCGCCCGGACGGCCTGTACGACCTGCGCGTCGACGGCCTCCCGGCCGGTCAGGCCGCCGGGAACGGCGGCAACGTCCTCACCGTCGACCTGGCCACCTTCAACGGGGAGGTCACGCCCGGCCCGGTCGGCACCGTCCGCTTCACCGGCCTGCCCGCCCGTGACAAGGACGTCGAGATCTGGCTGCCGCACAACGAGACCACCGAGCTGGTCGCCCTGCGCACGGACGCTCCCGTGGCACCCGTGCCGGACCGGGGGCGCCGGGTGTGGCTGCACCACGGCAGCTCCATCAGCCACGGCTCGGACGCCGCGGGCCCCACGGCCATCTGGCCCGTGATCGCCGCGTTCCGCGGCGAGGTGGAGCTGGTCAACCTCGGACTGGGCGGCAGCGCCATGCTCGACCCGTTCACCGCGCGCGCCATGCGGGACACCCCGGCCGACCTGATCAGCGTCAAGATGGGCATCAACATCGTCAACCAGGACGCGATGCGGCTGCGCGCCTTCACCCCGGCCGTGCACGGGTTCCTCGACACGATCCGCGAGGGCCACCCCGACACCCCCCTGCTGCTCGTCTCCCCCATCCACTGCGCGATCCACGAGGACACGCCCGGGCCCACCGCCCCGGACCGCGGCGCCCTCGGCGAGGGCCGGCTGCTCTTCGCCGCCATGGGCGACCCGGCGGAGAAGGCCACCGGCAAGCTCACGCTCGGCGTCATCCGGGAGGAACTCTCCCGGATCGTGCGGCAGCGCGCCGCCGACGACCCGAACCTCCACTACCTCGACGGCCTCGAACTGTACGGCGAGTCCGACGCGGCCGAACTCCCGCTGCCCGACAACGTCCACCCGGACGCCGCCACGCACCGCCGCATCGGCGAACGCTTCGGCGACCTGGCCTTCGGCGAGGGAGGGGCCTTCGCGCCACGGGCCGGGAGCTGACGGGCAGGGCACCGGTCAGAACGGCAACGGCCTCCCGTGCACCACCTCCAGCCGCGACACCGCCCGGGTCAGCACCACGTACAGCCGGTGCAGGCCCCGTTCCTCCGCCTCGGCGATGGCCGCCGGCTCGACGGCCACGACATGGTCGTACTCGAGTCCCTTGACCATGCTCGCCGGGACCAGGGACAGCCGCGCGCCGAGCTCCTGCGGGCCCGCCGCCTGGATGCCGGCCGCCTCCAGCGCCGCCCGCACCCGGGGCACGTCCGTGTCCGCCGCGACGACCCCGACCGAGCCCTCGCGCCCCAGGGCCTCCCGTACGGCCTCCACGACGGCCGCGGGCACCCCGCCCGCGGTCGTCTCCCGCACCCGCAACTCCCCGCCCCCGCGCAGCGAACGGGCCGCCGGTACGTCCACGTCCAGCCGCTCCAGCAGCCGGTTGGCCAGCCCGACCACCGCCTGCGGCACGCGGAAGCCGGTGCTCAGCGCGACCATGGCCGCGTCCGGCTTGCCGAGGTGCGCGAGGAGCGCCGGCCACGACCGGGCCGCCCACGGCGTCGTTCCCTGGGCCAGGTCGCCGAGCACCGTCAGTGAGCCGAAGGAGGCCCGGCGGGCGATGGCCCGGCACTCCATCGGCGACAGGTCCTGGGCCTCGTCGACGACGACGTGCCCGTACCCTGCCGGGTGCTCGATCAGCCCGGCCGCCTCGTCGAGGAGCACCAGATCGGCCTCCGACCAGCGCGCCGACTTCCACGACCGGGGCGGTTTCCGCCACAGCAGCGCCCGCTGCTCAGTACGGTCCAGCAGCCCGTCGGCGGCCTCCGCCAGCGCCCCCTCGTCGGCGAGCAGGCCGGCCACGACCTCCTCGGGCCGGACCCGGGGCCAGACGGCGTCGACGTACGCGGACACCGGCCGGGCCCGCTCGACCCGTCGCACCCAGGCGTTCGGGGGCGGCCCGGCCCGCCGCTCCGCCTGCTCCCGCAGACACCGCACGATCCGTGCCCGCACCCGCTCCCGCCCGACCCCGTACGGCGGTTCCTCCTCACGAACATCCGCGACGATCCTCGCGAGTTGGGCCTCCGGCACCCGCCAGCGGTACGACCCGTCCGGCACGACCAGCGGGCCGGCACCCTCGGTGCGCACCCGCGCGTACAGCGCCCGCCGCAGCACCCGCGCCATCCGGGCGTCGTGTTTGACGACGGCGGCGGACTCGTCGTCGGCACCGCGGACCGGCCACCGGGCGATCTCCTCGGCGAGCGTCGACTGCCGCACACCCGTCTCCCCGAGGGCGGGCAGGACCTCCGCGATGTACGACAGGAACGTGCGGTTGGGGCCGAGGATCAGCAGACCGCCGCGCCGGATGCGCTGCGGGTGGGTGTAGAGGAGGTACGCGGCCCGGTGCAGGCCCACGGCGGTCTTGCCGGTGCCCGGCGCGCCCTGCACGCACACCGACATCGCCAGGTCTCCTCGTACCAGGTCGTCCTGTTCGGGCTGGATGGTCGCGGCGATGTCCCGCATGGGCCCCACGCGGGGCCGTTCGATCTCGCGGGCGACGATCTCGCTGGCCCGGGCCTCCCCCCGGCCCAGGTACTCGTCCTCCAGGCCGGTGAGGTCGGCGGAATCACCCCGGCTGCCGGGCGCCCACCCGAACCGCCGGCGCACGGCGACGCCCTGCGGGTCACGCGCGGAGGCCTGGTAGAAGGCCCGCGAGACGGGTGCGCGCCAGTCGACGACGAGGGGCGGCTCGGCCGGGTGCTCGGAGACCCGCAGCCGCCCGATGTGCAACTCCCCCTCCTCGCCCCGCAGTGCCCCGAAGAACAACGGCCCCTCGGGCAGTTCCCGCAGCGCCTTGGCCCGGCTGCGCAGGCGGTAGCCGAGGACCTCGGCATCGGCACCGGACGCGGAGACGTCCTCACCGGTGACGACCTGTTCACCGGCGCCCGCGACCATCGCGGCGAGGGCGTCCCGGCAGCGCTCGTGATGGGCGCGTTCCCGGTCGAGTACGTGCTGGAGGGCAGGTTCGGTCGACGTCATTCCAGCGAGCGTACGCGAAAACGTAACCGAGTTAAATTTATTACCCCGTATCAACCTTGTGTCAGCAGTCGCGAATCAGCCGGTCCGGGTACCGGCCCGCAGGCCCGGCGGCAGCCCGGCCGCCAGCCACCCGAAGGCCCGCTCCGCCGCCGCCACCGCGTCCGCCCGTACGTCCGCCGCCCGCTCACCAGCGGCGATCCGCCGCCAGTTCTCCATCGCCAGGATCCGCTGCACGGCCATGATCTGCCCCGCCGCGAGCCGCGCGTCGAGGTCACCCCCGAGCGCCTCGGCGAGCGCGGCCTCGGACCGTTCCTGGTGCGTGTACGCCCGGGCGACCAGGGAGGGCGTCTCGTAGAGCAGGCCGTGGAAGGCGAGCACCCGGGGATCGTCGTTGAGGCCGGTCACCGGATCACACCGCTCCAGCCCCGCCAGGAAGTGCCGCCGCAACGCCTCCACGGGCGCGCCCCTGGCCTGGGTCACCACCCGCGCGGCCTCACCCTCATGGTCGGCGATCCGGTGCAGCACCAGGTCCTCCTTGGCCGGGAAGTACCGGAACAGCGTCGGCTTGGAGATCTCGGCCGCCGCCGCCACCTCGGCGACGGACACCGCGTCGAACCCCTTCTCCAGGAAGAGCCGGATCGCGACGTCCGACACGACCTGGTACATCCGCTGCCTCTTGCGCTCGCGCAGCCCGATCTCGCTCATGCGGCGAGCCTACGGCCCGCCCTCCCACTCACCCTCGGCCAGCGGCCCGTACGTGGTGACCACCGCCCCGGCCCCGGCTCGGCTGAGCCCGCGGATCTTCCGTTCGTCGCGGCCGTAGCCGACGAAGGCCACGCCCGCCCGTGCCGCCGCCTCCACGTCCGTGCCCGTGTCGCCGATCATCACCGCGCCCTCGGGGCCGAGGCGCAGGACGCGCAGGGCCCGGAGAAGGACGTCGGGGTGGGGCTTCATCAGGCCCGGGTCGCCCGGGCGGCGGCCCTGGACCGTGGTGAAGTACCGGAGCAGTCCGCGCCTGCCGAGGTACGCCTCGGCCGCGAGGGCGGAGTTGTTGGTGACCACGGCCAGGGGGACGTGCCGCCGCGCCAGCCTGTGGATGAGGGCGTCCACGTACGGGGTGTGCCACTCCTCGTGCGCGGCGACGCGTTCGGCGGCACTGATCTCGCCCGCCGTGACCCGTGCCTCCAGGACGCTCAGCAGTCCTCGCAGACCGGGCCCGCCCCGCTCGTGCACCGCGCGCAGGACCACGTGCGGATCCTTGTCGGCGCGCTCGGCCTCGTCGAGGACGTGTCCGGCGCCGAACGCGTCCACCTCCTTGCGGAGTCGGTCGGCGATCGGCGCGGAGCTGCCCTCGGGGAAGAGCCGGCAGATCGGCCCGTCGAAGTCGAAGAGCACACAACGGGCACCGGCCAGCAGTCTGCGTACGTCCGTGAACGCGTCGATGGTGACAGCCATGCCGTACCGCCCGCCTTCCCCGCTCGGCCCCGTCTCAGCTCCGCGCGCCTGTCGGCTCCCTGGGTTCCGCCGCCGCGGGACGTGGCCGCAGGGTACGCCGCCACTGCGTCCGGGCGAGCCGGGTTATGCCCTCCGGCCGCCCCCGGTCGCCGCCCGGCGCGGCGCCGCCCGGCGCGTCCGCGACCGGCCGGGTGCGCCACTCCCGGTCCGCGGCACGCCACCGCCGCAGCGCCGCACGGATCTCCTGCTCGTCCCGCGGGTCGCCCGTCAGCCGCAGCGGCCGCCAGGCCCGCCGCAACGCCCGGCACACCCGGCCGGCCGCCTCGGACAGTTCGCGCTCACCGGGATGCTCGGGGAGGTGGAGCGCGGCCCGCATCACGTCCGGGTACAGCGACTGGACGTACTCGAAGTCGCGGTAGGCGCGCAGGCCGCGGTCCAGGTCGGCGGTCATCTCACCGTGTCCCGCGCGGCGCATCGCCTGCGTCCACAGGTCGATCATCAGCTCGCGCTCGTCCTTGTCGTACTCCGTCCGGACCAGGTGCGTCGCGAGGTCGTGCAACGGGTCTCCGTACAGGGCGAGTTCCCAGTCGATCACCGCGAGCCGCTCGCCGTCCGGCGCCGGCAGGACCAGCACGTTGGCCCGGTGTACGTCCGTGTGCAGCAGGGCGAAGGGGCGCTGGGCCGCCGTGGGCAGGGTGCTGACGAACCGTTCGACGGCGTCGCGGGGGATGCCGACGGCGTCGAAGAGCATGCCGAACCGCGGCCGGTTGGCCTGGTGCACCCGCTGCTCGGCGAAGCAGGCCAGCCAGCCCAGGAAGCCCTCGCTGTCGCCGTCGTCCGGCCAGTCCGCGGGCAGCGCCGGCAGCTCGCGGCCGGCCACCCCGGCCAGTTCCGCGAAGAACCCGGCCAGCCGGGCCATCCGGCCCGGTCCGATCCGCTGTCCCGCGGGCGCCGCCTCGGCGAGGGTGGGGCCCGGCAGGTACTCGTGCAGGGACCATTCCCCGAAGTCCGCCAGGCAGCGCGGCACATGACGCACCCGGCCGTCGAGCACCCGCAGCAGCTCGGACTCCCGTCGCCAGATCCGCGGCACCACCTCGATCGCCGGCAGGGGCGTGCGGAACTTGGCGAGAACGTCCCCGGACCGCTGCCGCAGCAGGAGGGCCAGCGGAGTCCCCAGGGGCATGACGAGGTTGGTGTTGTGATGGCCGGAAACCACCTCCCCATCGGGGCTGCGGCGCCGCGCCTCCGCGAGTCGGCGTGCCAGCGAATGGAACGCTCTGCGGGGCAGAGGGGACGACATGGGCGCACAGAGTAGTACGGCGACTGGAGTGACTCACCGCGTGTCACTATTTGGACAGCACTCTTCACTCTGAGTGCTCGGGCCTTTGACTTTCCCGACGTGCCGTTGAACTCAGAACGTCCCAAGCCGAATGGAACCGGTCACGTTCCCGGGCCGCTGAACCGCGGTCCCGCCCCGGCCCGCAGAAGCTCCAGCAGCGGCTCCAGCGACTGCACGACGACCCCGGCGCCGGCCTCCCGCAGCAGCTTGGCGTGCCGGTCGCCCCGCGCGAAGCCCAGGAACGGCACGCCCGCGAGCCGTGCGGCCCGGAAGTCGGACGGCGTGTCGCCGATCATCAGGGCGGAGGCCGGGGCGGCGCCCATGGCGTTCAGCGCGCGGTTGAGGCAGTGCGGATCCGGCTTGAGCTGCCGGAGGTTCCCGGTCCGGCCGTAGACGTGGGGGGAGAAGCAGGAGAGGAGACCCCGGCCCGTGAGGTACTCACGGATCACCCGCGGGGAGTTGTTGCTGGCGATGGCCAGGCGGGACCCGACAGCCGTCCAGGTGCGTATCAAGGGGTCGGCGTAGGCGGTGGGCCACGCCGTGGCCGCGGCGCGCAACTCCTCCTGGGTGAGGCGCTCCTCCAGTTCCGCGGCCAGGTCGCTGCCCGGCTGCCGGCGGTCGACGGCACGCAGCACGACATGCGGGTCCAGTGACTCGCGCTCGGGCCCCGACATCAGGCCGTGCAGGCCCCGCGCCTCGAGCCACTCCACCAGTTCACCCGCCACCTGCTCGGCCTTGCGGACGGCGAAGAGCCGGCAGATCGGCCCGTCGAAGTCCCAGAGCACCACGCGGGCAGGTCTGATCAAATCCAGCAGCCGCTCCGGGTCGGTCTCAATCCCGGATGCCGCCACTTCGGTCTGCGTCGTATCAGAAGTCACTAGGGAAGTGTCAGGTCCGTCGTGATGGTTTCCCAGAGGGCGTCGAACCACTTCTGGGTTTCCTCCACGAACACCGCATCCCGGTCCCCCACCCGCTTCACGAACGAGAACAGCAGGGACTGGGAGCCGAGGGCGTCGTACATGTCGAGGGTCCGGCTGCCCCACTCCTCCTCGCGCCGGACCAGCGTGTAGTAGCCGAACAGCGCCTCCTCCCCGTTCAGGAGGTACAGCTTCACGGGCGGCGTGAAGGGCAGCGCGCGGAAGCGGACCCGCACGTCCATGCCGTGGGTGGAGCGCAGGGCCTGGAGGTTGTGCTGGAGGACACGGAGCTGGGCGTTGCGCATCTCCAGCCACCGCTCGTGGACGGGGTCTCCTGCGCCCTGCTCCTCGACCAGGCGGGGGAAGGCGAGCTCGATGTCCCGGGAGGGAAGCAGGATGCGCAGGTCGATCGAGGCGGGGCGGATGCTGCCCTCGTGGATGAGGCGCACCGGTTCGCCCAGCGCCACCATCAGCGTCTCGGACGTGTGGCAGACGACGTCGACGCGTACGTCCGTCGCCGAGAACGCCTCGGTCAACCGCGGCGCCAGACCCACCATCGTCGGCTGCGGCCCGCGCCGCGCCGGGGCGGGAGCCGCGATCCTCGGCGGGCTGCCCTTGCTGACGTCGGTGAGGAGGCCGTCCTCCTGGAGGGCCCGCAGGGCCTGGCGGACGGTGCCGCGTTCCACTCCGAACTCCTCCGCGAGTTCGGCCTGGGTGGGCAGACGGTCGCCGGGCTTGAGATCGCCGGCCCGGATGCGTTCCCGCAGGCTGTCGGCGATCTCCTGGGGCGAGAGCCTTCTGCTGCCGTTCACTGCCACGTTCTCCGCCACGCTCCCCTGGGTCACGACCAAACGCTACAACTTTGATCCATCTGACGAGAGTTGTTTGAAAGTTGTTTGTTATCACCCACCAAGTGGGGACAACTAAATCAGAGTTGGCTGCCAACTTCCAGAGTTGGCGGAAGTTTTGCTTCCGAAGGGGGAACGCCCATGCCCGCCCTCGCTCTCCTCTCCGCCGCGTTCGTCGTCGCCTTCGAGCAGGTCGTCGAGTGGAAGTACGGCCCCGCCGGCATCGTCGGCCTCATCCTTCTCACCGTGGGCATCAAGGCCAAGAGCCCGGCGGTCAGCTCCGCCGGAGCGGTCGTGCTCGCGCTGCTGATGACAGGGCCCGCCCTGTGAGTCATCACGCCACCACGTGAACAGTACAACTCACCGCCATCTTCCGGGAGTTACGGGTCAGGTGGTTATGAGACGCCTCCAAGCGGAGATAAGTACAGTGAAGTTGGTCGCCAACTCAAGCAGCATGGTGAAGGTCTTCACGGGGTTGGCCACCCGCCACGGGGCTCCCCTCCGGAGGGGAGCCGGGAGTCCCGACAGCTCGCTGCGGACGCGGGTTCCTGCCCACCGGCGGAAGGGAGCGGCTCAGAACATGTCCGGGCACCAAGGCCGCCTGGACGTACGCAGCAGGGCGTCGGCCTTCCGGGCGGCGCCCGCTCGTTCTTCCCGCACCCGCCCCAGCGCCGCCAGCCGCACCGCCGACTCGTCCCCGAGCCACAGCGCCCCCAGGTCGCCCAGCCCCACCGTGATGTCCGCGCTCTCGGTGGTCGGCGCACAGGGCGCCCCGCCGGCCGAGGCGTCCAGCCGGTAGCGCCCGCCGGTCACACCGTCCACGCCGGCGACCTCCAGCACCAGCGTCCCCCCACTCTCGTACGTCCTGGCCGCCCTCGGATCCGGCAGGAAGTGCGGCAGCAGGTCATCGGGCGCCCGGAAGCCGCTCGGCCTCGGTGATCGGGCGTACGTCGACGCTGTCGGCTCGGGGGGCGGGGGTCATTGACTCAACGTAGGCGGAGGCCCGGTCGGTGTCGCGTGAATCTCCGACCGGACCCCCTCTCATCCCCGCCAGGCGGTCACACGAGCAGGTCGTCGACCTGCGCCTCCCCTTCCCGGTACCGGCGCGCGATCTCCGCACCGCACTCGTCAGCGGTGCGCTGGAGCCGCTGCCGCCGCCGGGAGATCTGCTGCTCGCAGCGCACGAGGCGCCCCATCGCCGCGGTCAGCTCGGCGTCCGAGCGCGAGGGGAGGTCGGACAGCTCGATGTCGGCGAGCATCTCCGCGGCCAGCCGCCGGTACTCCTCGCCCTGCGGCGTACCCAGGGTCACATGACGTGCGGAGGAGCGGCTCCGGGCGGGAGCGTCCTGAAGGATCTCCGCCAGCCGCTGGACCACTGACGCGTCCGCGGGCTCGTCGACGCGGACCGGATCCGCCGGAGCACGTCGCGCCAGCTCGGCCCGCAGGATGTCGATCCGCCCCTGGAGCAGCCGCCGGACGTAACTGAGGTCGGCCTCGTCCCGCTGGGCGTCGCGGCGCAGCGCACGCAGCTCGGGCAGGTTCAGCGCGGCCGGCTCCCGCTCGGGAGCGTCCGAGGGCAGCGGCGGGCTGTCGGTGCGCTGGGTGGGCGGCCGGTGGTACTCCGTCGCCGCGATCCCCGTGTACGTCGACCAGACAGCCCCCGACTGCTGCCCGGTGCTGGATGTGCTCATGTGCCTCAACCGTCCCCTCGACCGGTGTGTGAAAGCATCGTGCCACCCCAAGTGGCCGCTATGGGAACGAGTGCCCCCGATAGACCCCAGATGGGCGGATAGGCAGCAAAATACGTCCGTGGGCGGCCCGTTGAGGTCCGATGCAAACCACCCGTTCGTGCCACGGGCGAACCGCCCGCGGCCTCGCGTTCACCGCCCTGCATGATGGACGTATGCGAGCAGTGGTGCAGAGGGTGGACGGCGCGAGCGTCGTCGTGGACGGCGAGACGGTGGGCGCGATCGAGGGCGAGGGGCTGTGCGTCCTGGTCGGCGTGACCCATGAGGACACCAAGGAGAAGGCGGCCCAGCTGGCCCGCAAGCTCTGGTCGATCCGCATGCTGCACGACGAGAAGTCCTGCAGCGACATCGACGCCCCGCTCCTGGTGATCAGCCAGTTCACCCTCTACGGAGACGCCCGCAAGGGCCGCCGCCCCACCTGGAACGCCGCCGCCCCCGGTGACGTCGCCGAACCCCTCGTCGACGAGGTGGTCGCCCAGCTGCGCTCCCTCGGGGCGACGGTGGCGACGGGCCGCTTCGGCGCGGCGATGAGGGTATCGCTGACGAACGACGGCCCGTTCACCGTGCAGATCGAAATCTGACCCGAAAGGTCTACAAGCGTCAAAGCCGTAGAACAGGCCTTACGGCTCGACGACGACTTCCTGGGCGGCGGCCGTGTCCCCGGCCATCAGCGGGGCGTCCACGGCCACGTTCCGCTTCACCAGGGCCAGGGCGACCGGCCCGAGTTCGTGGTGGCGTGCGGAGGTCGTGATGAAGCCGATCTTCCGGCCGTCGGGGCCGTCGTCCGCGAGCCGGAGCTCGGTGCCGGCGGCCGGCAGGTGGACCTCGCTGCCGTCCAGGTGCAGGAAGACCAGCCGGCGCGGCGGCTTGCCCAGGTTCTGCACCCGGGCGACCGTCTCCTGCCCCCGGTAGCAGCCCTTCTGCAGGTGCACCGCCGAGCCGATCCAGCCCAGCTCGTGCGGAATCGTCCGGTGGTCGGTCTCGAAACCGAGCCGGGGCCGGTGCTGCTCGACGCGCAGCGCCTCGTAGGCCAGGATCCCGGCGGGCGGCCCCGCCTGCTCCGCGTACGTCTCCAGCTCGGCGCGCGGCAGGAACAGGTCGCGGCCGTACGGCGTCTCCCGTACGACGACGCCCTTCGGCACCTCGGCGATCGAACCGGCCGGCAGGTGCACCACCGCGGTGTCGGCCGTCCGGTCGAGAACCTCGACCCGGTAGAAGAACTTCATCGACTCCAGGTACGCGACCAGCGCGTCCTGGGTGCCCGGCTCCACATGGGCCCAGACCGTCTCGCCGTCGTCGACGAGGTACAGCGCGTGCTCGATGTGGCCGTTGGCGGAGAGGATCAGCGCCTCGGTCGCCCGGCCCGCCGGGAGCTCGCTGACGTGCTGGGTGAGCAGCAGATGCAGCCAGGCGAGCCGGTCCTCGCCGGTGACGGTGACGACCCCCCGGTGCGAGAGGTCCACGAAGCCGGTGCCGTCGGCGAGGGCACGCTGCTCGCGGAACAGGTCGCCGTAGTGGGCGGCGACACCTTCGTCCGCGCCCTCGGCTGGGACGGCGCCGGGCAGGGTCAGCAGGGGGCTCTTCATATCCCTAAGCCTACGACTCGGTAGTTGAAGCCTTGAGCGTGCAGTCCTCGCACCGGCCGAAGATCGCGAAGTGCTTCATGTCGGTGTCGAACCCGAACGTCTGCCGCAGCTTGGCGGTGAACTCCGCGGCCACGGAGACGTCCGCCTCGATGACGTTCTGGCAGTCACGGCACACCAGGTGCAGGTGGTGGTGCCGGTCCGCGAGGTGGTACGTCGGCGCCCCGTGCCCCAGGTGCGCGTGGCTGACCAGCCCGAGCTCCTCCAGGAGCTCCAGCGTCCGGTACACCGTGGAAATGTTGACCCCCGACGCCGTCTTCCTCACTTCCGCGAGAATGTCGTCGGGGGTCGCGTGCTCCAGGGTGTCCACGGCTTCGAGCACGAGTTGCCGCTGCGGGGTCAGCCGGTAGCCGCGCTGCCGCAGATCGCTCTTCCAGTCGGTGCTCACCACGGCGTCCAGTCTAGGCCGATGCGGGCCGGGTCACGGCTCGGCCGACAGAACACCGTTCATCTGGGCGTCGGCGAGCTCGCTGCGGTATTCGCGGGTCGCGCGGGCGATCTCGGTGTGTGCCTGGATCTTGTCGTCGAGGGCGGCGAGCGTGGCGCCGATCGCCGCCAGCTGACAGGGCCCCGCGGCATCGGCGGGGCCCTGAAGAGCGCGGGCGGGGACTACTTGAAGAAGGCGATGCCGTCGTCCGGCATGTCGTCGGGCAGGGCCTTGGCCCAGCGCTCGACCTCCTCCGGCGTCACGACCTTCTTCAGGTGGGCCGACATGTAGGGGCGCAGCTCGACCTCGGGGGTCTGCTTCTCGCCGACCCACATCAGGTCGCTCTTGACGTAGCCGTACAGCCGCTTGCCGCCGCTGTAGGGCTGGGACGCGGCCGTCCGGGCCACGGCGTCCGTCACCAGGTCGATCTGCGGCTTCTGGTCGGCCAGCTCGCCGTACCAGATCTCGATGACGCCGTCGTCGCGGGTCATCGTCACCTCGACCTTGCGGTCGGCGTCGATGCGCCAGAAGCCGTGCTCGGACTCCAGCGGCCGGACCTTGTTGCCGTCCTTGTCCAGCACCCAGGAGTGGGAGTGGTACTCAAGGAAGTCCCGGCCGTCGTGGGTGAAGGTGACCTCCTGGCCGAAGTTGCACTTCTCGGAGCCGGGGAAGTCGTGCACCCCGGCGCCGGCCCAGTTGCCCAGCAGGAAGGCGAGCGGGACGAGGTCCTTGTGGAGGTCGGACGGGATCTCGATCATCAGAACTTCCTAGACGTGGGTCAGCGCTGGCCCTGGTACAGCTTCTTCACGGTCAGTCCGGCGAAGGCGATGACGCCGACGGCGACCAGGACCAACAGGATTTCGAAGAAAAGCTCCACGGGGTGCTCCTTGAGCGGGGTGCGGATGTGTGCGCAGGGCCTGGCCCAGCTTACGCGGACCCCTTCGGCACTACGATTCCGGCTATGGCGAAGAAGCTGGTGATCAAGGTGACGGCGGGGGCCGACGCCCCCGAGCGGTGCTCGCAGGCGTTCACGGTGGCGGCGGTGGCGGTCGCCAGCGGCGTGGACGTCTCCCTGTGGCTGACCGGTGAGTCGTCCTGGTTCGCGCTGCCCGGCCGGGCAGCCGAGTTCGAACTGCCGCACGCGGCCCCGCTTCCCGACCTGCTGGACTCGGTCCTGGCGGCCGGCCGCATCACCCTGTGCACCCAGTGCGCGGCCCGCCGCGAGATCACGGAGAAGGACGTCATCGACGGCGTCCGCATCGCCGGTGCGCAGGTCTTCGTCCAGGAGGCGCTGGCGGACGGGACACAGGCGCTCGTCTACTGAGACGTCCCCGTGTAAAGGCAGAAGGGGTGCCCCGCCGGGTCCAGCAGCACCCGCACGCCGGCCTGAGGCTGGAACTCGGCGAGACGCGCACCCTCCGCGATGGCACGGGCCGTCTCCGCGGCCAGGTCGTCGACCTCGATGTCCAGGTGGACCATCATCCGCTGCCGGTCCGCACGGCTCGGCCAGACGGGCGGCAGATAGGCGGGCTCGGTCTGGAAGGACAGCCCCGTGCCGCCGTCGGGCGGGCGGATGTGCACCCAGTCAGGGCCGTCCTCGTCCCGCCACACACGCCAGCCGGGCAGCAGCCGCAGATAGAAGGCGGCCAGCTCCCGGGCGTCGGGTGCGTCCAGAACCGCCGCTGTCAGCCTCATGGGGCCCGGATACCCCGCGGACGAAAGGACGCGACGCTCACCGCGGCCGCTTCTTGCCGTCCAGTTCGTCCCACCACTCGTCGGACTGCGGATCCCCGGACGGGTCGTCCCACCAGCGGTCCTCCGGCCCCCGCCGGTTGGCGACCATCGCCGCGACGGGCGGGATGACCATGGCGACGACACACATCCCCACCGCCACCGGGACCGACCACAGCCGCACGACACCCCACGCCAGGACGAACAGCGCGATGCAGCAGCCCATCATCACGAAGTAGCTCCGCCGCCGCCGTGCGTACATACGTCCAGCGTAGGTCCGGGAACGGCGAAGGGCCGCACCCCAGGCGTCCAACCCGGGGGGTGCGGCCCCTACTGGCCCTCTCGCCGTCAGACGGCGATCGCGACCTCCGCCAGCCCGCCCTGCTGGGCGACGACCGTGCGGTCGGCGGTGGCGCCGGGCACGAGGGCGCGGACGGTCCAGGTGCCCTCGGCCGCGTAGAAGCGGAACTGTCCGGTCGCCGAGGTCGGCACCTCGGCCGTGAACTCGCCGGTCGAGTCCAGCAGGCGGACGTAACCGACCACGGGCTCGCCGTCCTTGGTCACCTGGCCCTGGATCGTGGTCTCACCGGGCTTGATCGTCGAGGCGTCGGGGCCGCCGGCCTTCGCACCACACATGTCGTACTCCTGAGGAAGTCTGGAAAGGTCGGTCGGGTTGCTTACTTGTTGGCGCCGAGCTCGATCGGCACGCCCACCAGGGAGCCGTACTCGGTCCAGGAGCCGTCGTAGTTCTTGACGTTCTCCACACCCAGCAGCTCGTGCAGCACGAACCAGGTCAGCGCGGAGCGCTCACCGATGCGGCAGTAGGCGATGGTGTCCTTCGCCAGGTCGACGCTCTCCTCCTCGTAGAGGGCCTTGAGCTCCTCGTCCGACTTGAAGGTGCCGTCGTCGTTGGCGTTCTTGGACCACGGGATGTTGCGGGCGCTCGGCACGTGGCCGGGGCGCTGCGACTGCTCCTGCGGCAGGTGGGCCGGGGCGAGCAGCTTGCCGGAGAACTCGTCGGGCGAGCGCACGTCGACCAGGTTCTGCGAACCGATGGCGGCCACCACGTCATCGCGGAAGGCGCGGATGGACGTGTCCTGGGCCTTGGCCTTGTAGTCCGTCTTCGGGCGGTCCGGCACCTCGTCGCCGGCGACCAGCTCGCGGGCGTCGAGCTCCCACTTCTTGCGGCCGCCGTCGAGGAGCTTGACGTTCTCGTGGCCGTACAGCTTGAAGTACCAGTACGCGTACGAGGCGAACCAGTTGTTGTTGCCGCCGTACAGGACCACCGTGTGGTCGTTGGCGATGCCCTTCTCCGACAGGAGCTTCTCGAAGCCCTCCTGGTCGACGAAGTCACGGCGGACCGGGTCCTGCAGGTCCTGGGTCCAGTCGATCCGGATGGCGTTCTTGATGTGGTTCTTCTCGTAGGCGGACGTGTCCTCGTCCACCTCGACGATGGCGATGGTCGGGTCGTCCAGGTGCTCCTGGAGCCAGTCGGCGTCGACCAGGACGTCGCTGCGGCTCATGCTCTTTCTCCTCCGGGGCAGTTACGGCGGGGCATACGAGGTCTGCGGGCACGCGCCCATGACAGGGCGGCGCACGGGTGCCCTTGATGCAGGGCGGCGGGGATGCGCGCGCCGGCGGCACGGCCGACGCGGTCGCTCAGAAGGTGCGACAGAGCATGGCGGCGACGCGGCACAGGTCTACTGCCCGCCGCTTCGTGAGATCCGCCTGTCGCTTCATGTCGTCGATCGTAAGGACGGCAGGGTGCGCGTGTCACCGGCGTGTCGCATACTGAGACGAGATAATCCGCAATATGGGATTCAGAGGGGTGGCGGAGCCTCAGGAAGAGAACCCTGACCCAACGTTTCGGCCGTCACAACTGAGGCCCGGACGCCACCGTCTCACCCACCGGACACTGCTGGTCCACCACCTCGCGCGTTCCTACCCGGCCAGGCGGACGTTGGAACCCTTCACCGCGATCTCGACACCGTCCGGTGCGGCCTGGACCCGGTCGAGCTGGATGCCGCCGGGAAGGCCGTCGATCTTCTGCTGGAAGTCGGTGATGGACCGGACCCGGTTCTCGGCGAGGTCCACCCCGGCGAACTTGGGCAGGCCGTCCGCCTTCACCCGTACCGTGTCGCCGTCGACGACGGTCACCGAGCCGAGCGCGGAGACGGGCTCCGGCAGCTTGGTGCCGAGGACGGTCGCCTCGACCGCGACCTTGATCTTGCCGTTGCCGCCGTCGGAGAGGCCGACGACGTTGGCGGTGACGCCCGGGGCGATCTGAGTGGGCTCCGACTTCGCCGTCTTCAGCAGCTCGTCGTAGGCGATGGTGGCCGTGCCGGTGGCGCTGGTGGCCGTCGCGGAGCTGTAGTCGCCGGAGAACTCGACGCCCTTCATGTCGGCGCGGAGGTCGTCGATACGGATCTTCCGGGCACCTTCGCCGCTGCCCGTGGCCGCCTCGTAGTTCCTGATGCCCACCTCGATGTCGTCGAGGGAACCGCCGACGACCTGGGTGAGGAACGGGAAGCCCTTGATGGACACGTCCGGGGTGGTGGCGAGGTTCTCGGTGGTCTTCAGGCGGTCCGCGGCCTCGTCCTCGGCGAAGTTGACGGCGAGGCGGTCGGCGATCACGAACAGTCCGCCCAGGATCACGACGAAGATCAGCAGTATTCGCAGTGCGCGCATGCGGTGTATCCCCCACCGGTCCGGAGTTTCGACGACCCGGTGGCCGTCCCTTGCGTGAGCGTAACTCCGTGAGGAGTGAGAGCCGGGGATTGTCGATCACCTGTGACAGGGCGAGTGCTCGACGCTGTCGCCGGGGCCGAGTGGGTCGCACCCAAGGTCATGCCGGGTTCTCAAGGCGTTGGGCGCGCTGCGTGAGGTGGCGGCGCTCGGGGCCGCTGGCGGAGCGGCCGGCGGCCTCCCGGTAGGCGCACGCGGCGGCTTGGTGCCGGCCGAGCATCTCCAGCAGGTGGGCACGGGTGGCGAGCAGCCGGTGGTGGCGCGCCAGGCGTTTGTCGCTCTCCAGCCGCGCCAGCAGGTCGAGGCCGGCGGCCGGGCCCTGGACCATGGCGACCGCGACGACGCGGTTGAGGCTCACCACCGGGTTCGGCCCGAACCGCTCCAGAAGGTCGTACAGGGCGAGGATCTGGGGCCAGTCGGTGGCGTCGGTGTGCTCGGCCTCGTCGTGCACGGCGGCTATGGCGGCTTGCAGCTGGTAGGGCCCTACCTGCCCGCGGGGCAGGGTGCGGCTGATCAGGTCCACGCCTTCCGCGATGAGCGCCCGGTCCCAGTCGGCACGGTCCTGTTCCGCCAGGGGCACCAGCTCGCCGTGGGGTCCGGTACGTGCCGGGCGGCGTGCCTCGGTCAGCAGCATCAGGGCGAGCAGCCCCGCGGTCTCGGGGTCCTCGGGCACGAGGCGGTGCAGCAGCCGGGTGAGCCGGATCGCCTCGGCGGACAGCTCCGGAGCGGTCAGGTCGGTGCCGCCGGTGGTGCTGTAACCCTCGTTGAAGGTGAGGTAGAGCACGTGGCGGACGGCGGCCAGCCGCTCGACACCGTCGGAGCCCTCCGGCAGGGACAGGGTGGTGCCGGCCGTCTTGATGGCCTGCTTGGCGCGGCTGATGCGCTGGGCCATCGTCGCCTCGGGAACCAGGAAGGCCGCGGCGATCTGCGCGGTGGTCAGTCCGCCGACCGCACGCAGGGTCAGCGCGATCTGGCTCGGTGCGGACAGTGAGGGATGACAGCACAGGAACAGCAGGGCCAGGGAGTCGTCCTGGTCCGAGGCGGGCACGGCGTCGGCGGAATGTGCCAGCAGCGCGGATTGCGGAGTGGCCAGCGCGAGAGCGTCCTCACGGCGGCGACGTGCCGCCTCGCTGCGCACCTGGTCGACCAGCTTGCGGGACGCGACGGTCACCAGCCAGCCGCGCGGACTGTCCGGCACCCCCTCCCCGGGCCACCGCAGGGCAGCGGCCAGCAGCGCCTCCTGGACGGCGTCCTCACACGCGTCGAAGGCGCCGTACCGGCGGACGAGCACGCCGAGGACCTGCGGCGCCAGCTCGCGCAGCAGGTCCTCGGCCCCGTGGTTCGGGGTGCTCACATGTCCGCCGCGGATTCGTGCAGCACCGGCCACAGCTCCACCGGCTCGACATCGGCGAACGGCATGTCCGCGGCGATCTGCTGCGCCCGCTCCAGGCTCTCGCAGTCCAGCAGGTAGAAGCTGGCGATGTACTCCTTGGTCTCGAGGTACGGCCCGTCGGTGACGGCCGGGGCCCCGTCCTCACGGCGCACCAGCTGGGCGGCGGCGGCATCCGCGAGGCCATAGGCGCCCACCAGCTCGCCGCTGTCCCGGTACTTCCTGTTGAACGCCTCCTGCTTGGCGATCGCCTCCGGCCACGCCTCGGCCGGGAAGGAGTCCCACTTGGCCTGGTTGCCGTAGATCATCGCGACGTACTTCATCTCGGGTGTCCTCCCCGTATCGCCCGCCCCCTCGGCGCGCTCTCACCCTTCAGTCGGAGCGGGAAGCAGGTCCTCGACATCCGGCGACAACTTTCTTCGACTTTTTTTCCGGGCCGCCGCGAGCAGCTGTTCCGGGCTTACACCAGCGCCCGCCCCAGGACGTAGACCACCGGAGCAGCCGCCGCCAGCGGCAGGGCCACGCCCGCGGTGAAGTGGACGAAGCGCGACGGATAGTCGTAGCTCGCGACCCGGTGCCCGATCAGGGCACACGCCGCGGCGCCCGCGCCGAGCAGGGCGCCCGACGTGCCCACGTCGGTCAGCGCACCGGCCGCGACGCCCGCACCGGCCCCCGCGAGCAGCGCCACCACCACCGACGCCGTCGTCGGCAGCGGCACGGCACGGGCCAGGATCGCGACCGCCACCCCGATCGCGCCCACGGTCACCGCGTCCGCCTCCGCCGCGAGGTACCCGCCCGCGACGATCGCCAGCGCCGACGCCGCGACCGTCGCCATCAGGCCGTACATCCGCTCGTCCGGGTCGGCGTGCGAGCGCAGCTGCAGCACCAGCGCCAGCAGCACCCACACCCCGAGCGTCCCCAGGATCGCGGACGTCGAGCGGTCCGACACCAGCAGTGCCACGTCCGCGACCAGCGCCCCCGCGAAGCCCAGCGCGATGCCCTGCCGCGCCGGCCACATCCCGTTCAGCCGGAACCAGCCCGCGGCGGTGACGGCCTGGAGCACCACGAGCGGCACCAGGAGCGCGTACGTCCCGACCGCCGCCGCGCCCGCCAGCAGCAGCCCCAGCAGGGCCGTCAGCGCGGCCGGCTGCAACCCGGGCTCGATGATCGGCGAACGCCCCTCCGCCCGCGCCCGCTGGGCCTCCGTGAGACGCGCGTTCCCGGCGAGAGTGGCGGGGCCGTACTCGGAAGAGGAAGCAGAGGCAGAAGCACCGGCGACCTCAGCAGCGGCGGGAGGCGGCACCTCGTACCCCTGCGGCGGCAGATACGCCGTCTCCTCCGCCGCCGGCACCTGCGCGTGCGTCTGCGTCTCCCAGGTCTGCCCCTGCCACTGCTGCGTGTACTGCTGGGCGGCGTACGGATCGTCGTACCCCTGATGCCCCTGCTGCCCCTGATACCCCTGCTGGTAGGGCCACGCCTGCGGCGTCTGTCGCTGCTGCCCGTACGGGTCGTAGCCCTCGTACGGCTGATCGGGCTGGTCGGTCATCGTCACCCTCCTGCGAACGGCGGGAGCACCTCGACCGTGCCGCCGTCGGCCAGCCGTACCGTCTCATGTCCGCGGGTGCCCACGGGGTCACCGTCCACGAGGAACGAGCATCGCCGCAGCACGCGCTCCAGCTCACCGGGGTGCCGCTCGCGCACCCCGTCGAGCGCCTCGGCGAGCGTGGCCGCCTCGTACGGCTCCTCGGCCACCCCGGCCGCGGCCTTGGCGGCGGCCCAGTAGCGCACCGTGACCTTTGGCATCTGCTTCCTCAATCGCTTGTCGGTGAACCCCGCAAGGCTAGCCCGCCCGGCCCACGACCCACTCCCCGATCCGGCCCAGCAGATCGTCGCTCGCCGCGTTCTCGGCATGCCCCATGCCCGGCTCTAGCCACAGTTCGCCCTGGTCACCCGCGGCCGCGGCCAGCATGCGCGGATGGTCGAGGGGAAAGTAGCCGTCGGCGTCGCCGTGCACGATCAGCAGCGGCGTCGGAGCGATCCTCGGCACCGCCTCCACCGGCGAGAGCGGCACCGGGTTCCAGTCCCGGTGGTGGATCCGGGTACGGAAGCCGTACCGGCCCACCACCCGCCCCTCGGGCCGCGTCACCAGCCAGTGCAGCCGCCGCATCGGGGCGGTCCCCCGGTAGTACCAGCGGGCGGGGGCACTCACGGACACCACCGCGTCCGTACCCTCGCCGCCCTCGCCGCCTTCGCCGCCCTCCCCGTCCGCCCCGCCCCGCTCGTACAAAGCGGCGTGCCGCAGCGCCACCGAGCCCCCCATGGAGAACCCCACCGTCGCCACCCGCGCGTGCCCCAGCTCCCGCGCCCACCGCACGGCCGCCGCCAGGTCGAGCACCTCGCGGTCCCCGACCGTGGACCGTCCGCCGGACGCCCCGTGCCCCCGGAAGGAGAAGGTGACGACGGCCCCGTACCGAGCGAAGGCCCGCGCCACCCGCCGCACGTGCGGCCGGTCCACCGCGCCGGTGAAGCCGTGGGCGACGACGAACACGGGATGATCGCCAGGTGTCCGGGAGGCGTCGTACACGGCCGCACCCGGGTCGTATACGGCGTCGATCGTCACGCCGTCGGAGGCACGCAGAAAAGTCCGCGAAGGCGTTCGCAAAGGCGTTCTGCCGGTCGTCTCAGAGTGCGGACGAACCGTGGATCGCGCCACATGACCTGCCGAACCAGAGCTCATGTGGGCTATTCTGCTGGGCAGAGGACTCGGGCAACGTAGCCCCCGGGTCCTTTTGTGCTTTCGGAAGCGTTGTATACGAAGCGGGAAACCGCAGGTGTACGGGGCCTTCGGGATCGCAGAGCCAGTGCTGTACCAACAAACGTCCTCGCAGGGACCGAGGAGGAACCAGACGTATGAGTTCTCTGCTGCTCCTGACCAACGCCCTCCAGCCGTCGACGGAGGTGCTCCCCGCCCTCGGACTGCTCCTGCACAACGTGCGAGTGGCCCCCGCGGAGGGCCCCGCGCTCGTCGACACCCCGGGCGCCGACGTCATCCTCGTCGACGGCCGGCGCGACCTGCCGCAGGTCCGCAGCCTGTGCCAGCTGCTGCGCTCCACCGGGCCCGGCTGTCCGCTCGTCCTGATCGTCACGGAAGGCGGTCTCGCCGCCGTCACCGCCGACTGGGGCATCGACGACGTCCTGCTCGACACCGCCGGCCCGGCGGAGGTCGAGGCGCGGCTGCGGCTGGCCATGGGACGGCAGCAGATCGTCAGCGACGACTCCCCGATGGAGATCCGCAACGGCGACCTGTCGGTCGACGAGGCGACGTACTCCGCGAAGCTCAAGGGCCGGGTCCTCGACCTGACCTTCAAGGAGTTCGAGCTGCTGAAGTACCTGGCGCAGCACCCCGGCCGCGTCTTCACGCGCGCCCAGCTGCTCCAGGAGGTCTGGGGCTACGACTACTTCGGCGGCACCCGCACGGTCGACGTGCACGTACGGCGCCTGCGCGCCAAGCTCGGACCCGAGCACGAATCGCTGATCGGCACCGTCCGGAACGTCGGTTATCGATTCGTTACGCCGGAGAAGCCGGAGAAGATGGAGCGCGCCGCCGAGGAGGCGAAGGCCAAGGCCGCCGCCACGGCGAAGCGGGACGACGCGGACGAGTCGGCCGCCCTGGACACCACGAAATCCGGCGCCAAGGCCTAGCCGAGACGTAAGCCAAGGCGTAAAGGGACGTGGAAATCCCGCCAGAGGGGTCGGACGACGATCGGAAACAGTCGGGTAATCCCAGGAACCTCCTTTACGCCCTGCCCAGGGCCGGTATATCCGCGTAGACTCCGCGCGTGGCCAAGGTGACTCGGGATGATGTGGCGCGGCTGGCAGGGACTTCCACTGCCGTGGTCAGCTATGTCATCAACAACGGACCCCGGCCGGTCGCCCCGGCCACGCGCGAGCGTGTCCTCGCCGCGATCAAGGAGCTGGGGTACCGGCCCGACCGGGTCGCCCAGGCGATGGCGTCCCGGCGCACGGATCTCATAGGTCTGATCATCCCGGACGCCCGCCAGCCCTTCTTCGGGGAGATGGCGCACGCGGTCGAGCAGGCAGCCTCCGAGCGCGGGAAGATGGTGCTCGTCGGCAACACGGACTACGTGGGCGAGCGAGAGGTCCACTATCTGCGTGCCTTCCTCGGCATGCGGGTCTCGGGCCTGATCCTCGTCAGCCACGCGCTCAACGACCTGGCCGCCGCCGAGATCGAGGCCTGGGACGCCCGGGTCGTGCTGCTGCACGAGCGGCCCGAGGCGATCGACGACGTCGCCGTGGTCACGGACGACCTGGGCGGCGCCCAGCTCGCCGTGCGGCACCTGCTGGAGCACGGCCACCCGTACGTGGCCTGCATGGGCGGCATCGCGGAGACCCCCGCGGTCGGCGACCCGGTCTCCGACCACGTCGAGGGCTGGCGGCGCGCGATGGACGAGGCCGGCATCTCCACGGAGGGCCGCCTCTTCGAGGCCCTCTACAACCGCTACGACGCCTACCAGGCCGCCCTGAAGATCCTCTCCGGCCCCGACCGCCCGCCGGCCATCTTCTGCTCCACCGACGACCAGGCCATCGGCCTGCTGCGGGCGGCGCGCGAACTGCGGATCGACGTCCCCGGCGAACTGGCGGTGGCCGGCTTCGACGACATCAAGGAGGCGGCGCTGACCGACCCGCCGCTGACGACGATCGCCTCCGACCGTCCGGCCATGGCCCGCGCGGCCGTGGACCTCGTCCTCGACGACGGGCTGCGGGTGGCGGGGGCGCGGCGGGAACGGCTGAAGGTGTTCCCGTCGCGACTGGTCGTCCGGCACTCCTGCGGCTGCGAGTAGCGCCTCCCGAAGCGCCCGTACGACGCCCGCTGAAGCGTCTTTATATCGGGCATACGAGGTTCTGTCGGGCTTCTCAGGATGCACTCAGGAAGCTCTCATGGTCGGGCGACAAGCTCTGACACATGACCGAGAGCTTCCACCGCAGTGGCGAGAACCAGAACCCTTACGAGGGTCAGCAGCAGGCCCCGGTGAACCCCGAGTGGCCGCCCCCGCCGGCGTACACCCCGGCACAGGCTCACAAGAAGCGCGGCCGTGGACCCATGGCCCTGATAGCCGCCGTGGCGATCGTCGCCGCGGCGATCGGCGGCGGCACCGCCTACGGCATCCAGGAGCTGACCGGCAACGACCCCGTCGCCTCCAGCTCCACCAGCACCAACGTGGTGCCCTCCAGCCAGAAGGGCAAGGTCGCCGGGGTCGCCAGGGCGGTCAGCCCGAGCATCGTCGAGATCAGCGCCGACTCGGGCGCCGGGTCGTCCACCGGCTCCGGCGTGATCATCACGGGCGACGGCGAGATCGTCACCAACAACCACGTCGTCTCCGGCGCCTCGCAGATCAAGGTGACGACCGACGACGGCAAGTCGTACTCCGCGAAGGTCGTCGGCACCGACAGCAAGAAGGACCTCGCGCTGATCAAGCTGCGGAACGCCTCCGGCCTGAAGGCGGCGACGCTCGGCGACTCCTCCGGCCTCCAGGTCGGTGACCAGGTCGTGGCGATCGGCTCACCCGAGGGGCTGTCCGGCACCGTCACCAGCGGCATCATCTCGGCCCTCGACCGTGATGTCACGGTCCCGACGGAGGAGGACCAGGGCCAGGGCCAGGGCCAGGACCAGTGGGGCCAGGGGCAGGGCGACCAGTGGCCGTTCGAGTTCGGCGGGCGGCAGTTCAACGGCGACACCGGCTCGGACACCACCACGTACAAGGCGCTCCAGACCGACGCGTCCCTCAACCCGGGCAACTCCGGCGGTGCGCTGATCGACATGAACGGCAACATCATCGGCATCAACTCCGCGATGTACTCGCCGACGGGCGCGGCCTCGTCCTCCTCCGACGCGGGCAGCGTCGGCCTGGGCTTCGCCATCCCGATCAACACCGTCAAGGCCGACCTCGCCAAGCTGCGGGCCGGTTCCACCGGCTGAGCGGGCCGCCGGTCGCAGCGGCGATCGGCTCCTCCCGGCCCGCCCCGCCGACATGCGACGCTGAGGGCGTCAGAACTCCAGGCCCGCCCCATCACACCCGAGGAACCCCGACCCATGAGCCCCGCAGACGGCGACCGTGACCCCCAGCGCATCCTGATCGTCGACGACGAGCCGGCGGTACGCGAAGCACTCCAGCGCAGCCTCGCCTTCGAGGGGTACGGGACGGAGGTCGCCGTCGACGGCGCGGACGCCCTGGACAAGGCCGCGGCGTACCGGCCCGACCTCGTCGTCCTCGACATCCAGATGCCCCGTATGGACGGCCTGACCGCCGCCCGCCGCATCCGCGCCACCGGCGACACGACGCCCATCCTGATGCTCACGGCCCGCGACACGGTCGGCGACCGGGTCACGGGCCTCGACGCGGGCGCCGACGACTACCTGGTCAAGCCCTTCGAACTCGACGAGCTCTTCGCCCGTATCCGCGCCCTGCTGCGCCGCAGTTCGTACGCGGCGGCCGTGGGCGCGGGCAGCCCGGCCGACGAGGACGCCCTCACCTTCGCCGACCTGCGCATGGACCTGGCGACGCGCGAGGTCACGCGGGGCGGCCGCCGGGTGGAGCTGACCCGCACGGAGTTCACACTTCTGGAGATGTTCATGGCACACCCGCGCCAGGTGCTCACGCGGGAGCAGATCCTCAAGTCGGTGTGGGGATTCGACTTCGAACCGTCGTCGAACTCCCTCGACGTGTACGTCATGTACCTGCGCCGCAAGACGGAGGCCGGCGGTGAGCCGCGCCTCGTCCACACGGTGCGGGGTGTCGGCTACGTGTTGCGGCAGGGCGGCGCGGAGTGAACAAGGTCGTCCGCCGCTTCCGTTCCCTGCCGATCCGCTCGCGCCTGGCGCTGCTGGTGGCGGCGGCGGTGGCGTTCGCGGTCGCGGCGGTGTCGGTGACGTGCTGGTTCATCGTGCAGGGGAAGCTGTACGACCAGGTGGACAACGACCTGGAGAGGATGCTCCAGAAGGAGGGCCAGAACATCGCCATTCAGGAGGCCGTGGACCACTGCACGCAAACTCCTCAGGGCGGCATCAGCTTCCGGAACAGCTCCTACTTCGAGGTCGTCAAGGCGGACGGGGAGATCTGCGTCCACTCCAGCTCCGTGGGCCTGGTCAAGGTCACCGGGGCCGACAGGGAAGTGATCGAGAACTCCCCCGTCGGTCGCGGCATCGTCCGCGACGGCACCGACGAGCACGGCAACGCCCTTCGCGTGGTGACCCTGCGCCTGGCCTCGGAGCAGCCCGACGCGCCCAACGCCGCGCTGATCCTCGCCGTGCCGCTGAAGAACACCAAGGCCACACTGAACGATCTCGCCCTGATCCTGCTGCTGGTCTCGGGCGTGGGGGTGCTGGGCGCCGGAGCCGCCGGACTGGCGGTCGCCCGGGCCGGTCTGCGCCCGATCGACAAACTCACCGAAGCCGTCGAACACGTGGCCCGCACGGAAGACCTGGGCGTCCGCATCCCGGTGGACGACGACAGCGAGGACGAGGTGGCCCGCCTCTCCCACTCCTTCAACTCCATGACCTCGGCCCTCGCCAGCTCCCGCGAACTCCAGCAACAGCTCATCGCGGACGCCGGCCACGAACTCCGTACGCCGCTCACCTCACTGCGCACCAACATCGAACTCCTCACCCGCAGCGAGGAAACCGGCCGACCCATCCCCGAGGGGGACCGCAAGGCGCTGCTCGCGTCGGTGAAGGCGCAGATGACGGAGCTGGCCGCGCTCATCGGCGACCTCCAGGAGCTGTCGCGTCCGGACATCGGCCAGCACTCGGGCCGGGCCCAGATCGTCGCCTGGCACGACACCGTCGAGTCGGCGCTGCGGCGGGCCCGGCTGCGCGGCCCGGAGCTGTCGATCACGGCGGACGTGCGGCCCTGGTTCGTCCGGGCGGAGCCCTCCGCGCTGGAGCGGGCGGTGGTGAACATCCTGGACAACGCGGTGAAGTTCAGTCCGGAGGGCGGCACGATCGAGGTGCGCCTGACCGAGGGCACCCTCACGGTCCGCGACCACGGCCCGGGCATCGCCGCCGAGGAACTCCCCCACGTCTTCGACCGCTTCTGGCGCTCCCCGAGCGCGCGGGCGTTGCCGGGCTCGGGACTCGGCCTGTCGATCGTGGCGCGCACGGTGCAGCAGGCCGGGGGTGAGGTGTCGCTGTCCCGCGCCGAGGGCGGGGGCACGGTGGCGACGGTACGGCTGCCGGGGGCGGCGGTACCGCCGCCCGACAGCCCCGCCCTCACCGGCGAATAGGACGGCATCCGCCACTACGCGGGGCCGGTCGCCGTCACGTCTCCGTCCGGTACATCAGATCCACCTCGTGGGTGACGAACCCCAGCCGCTCGTACACCGACACCGCCGCCTTGTTGTCGGCGTCGACGTACAGCATCGCCGTCGGCAGCCCCTGCCCCGCCAGGTGCCGCAGTCCGATCGTGGTGAGGGCCTTGCCGAGACCGCCGCCCTGGGCGCCGGGGCCGACGCCCAGGACGTAGACCTCGCCGAGGCCCTCCTGGGCGTGGACCTTCGTCCAGTGGAAGCCGACGAGTTCGTCACCGCGGAAGGCCAGGAAGAACCCCGCCGGGTCGAACCACGGCTCGGCCTTGCGGTCGTCGAGGTCGCGCTGGGTGAGGGAACCCTGCTCGGGGTGGTGGGCGAAGGCGGCCGCGTTCACGGCGAGCCAGGCCGCGTCGTCCTGCCCGGGGACGAAGGTGCGGACCGTGACACCCTCGGGGAGGACCGGCTCGGGCGCGTCGAAGCCGGTCAACGGGCGGCGCATCTGACGCAGTTCACGGAACAGGGTCAGCCCCAGGACCTGGGCGAGATGCCGGGCGGCGGAATGGCCGCCGTGCGCCCAGACCCGCAGCCGCTTGCCGGACGCGGCCAGCAGGGCCGAGCCGAGCGCCCGGCCGTGCCCGTGGCCGCGGTGCGCCGGGTGGACGACCAGCTCGGCCGCCGGCGGCTCCACCACGTCCGTGTCCTCCAACTGGGCGTAGCCGAGGAGTTCGCCGTCGACGGTGAGCAGCAGATGGGACACGCCCTCGCGTTCGCCGCCCCGCAGCTGCAACCGGCCCTGTTCGGACACCGCCTGCTGCCCGTCGGTGGCGGCGGCCTCGCCGAGGAGCCCGAGGACGGCCTCGGTCTGCTCCGCGGAGAGCGCGGCGTACGTGTCGATCGAGCGGCTGCGGCCGGGCCGTACGGTGTCGTCGCTGGTCATGCGTAAGAGGGTACGGGGCGCCACCGGCAAATCGGAGGCAAAGACGACACCAGGATGTAACCACGAAACACCTGTCGCGCTACGCGCGTTGACTCTAGGCTGCGCCGGACGACATCACTGTCCAGCAGACACCCAGGGGGGCGAATGCCAGCCACCACACCCGCAGCGGCACCGGCGCACCAGGAGCGCCGCAGACGTCGTAACACCCGCCTCGTCGCCCTCACCGCAGGGGTCGCCGCCGTCGGCGCGCTGGCCGCGGCGATGGTGCCCGGGTCGGCGTCGGCCGGTGAGAACCAGCCCGGCCAGTGGCCCGGCCGCTACCAGGACGTCCAACTGCTGTCCTTCAACGACCTGCACGGCAACCTGGAGCCGCCCACCGGCTCCTCCGGGCGGGTCACCGAACTCCAGCACGACGGCACGACGAAGACCATCGACGCGGGCGGCGCGGAGTACCTCGCCACGCATCTGCGTCAGGCCCGCGAGGGCGAGAAGTACTCCATCACCGCGGCCGGCGGCGACATGGTCGGCGCCTCCCCGCTGATCTCCGGCCTCTTCCACGACGAGCCGACCATCGAGGCGCTGAACAAGCTCGACCTCGACGTCACCTCCGTCGGCAACCACGAGTTCGACGAGGGCGCCAAGGAGCTGGCCCGCCTCCAGAACGGCGGCTGCCACCCCAAGGACGGCTGCTACACGGACGAGGAGTTCGAGGGCGCCGACTTCCCCTACCTGGCCGCCAACGTCCTCGACGAGAAGACGAAGAAGCCGATCCTCAAGCCCTACTGGGTGTGGAAGAAGAACGGCGTCAAGGTCGGCTTCATCGGCGTGACGCTGGAGGGCACCCCGGACATCGTCTCCGCCGACGGCGTCAAGGGCCTCTCCTTCAAGGACGAGGTCGAGACGATCAACAAGTACGCCAAGGTGCTGGAGCGGCAGGGCGTGAAGTCGATCGTCGCGCTCATCCACGAGGGCGGCTTCCCGGCGTCGACGTCGTACAACTACGACTGTGACGCCCCGGGCGCCGGCGACGGCGTCTCCGGCCCGATCGTCGACATCGCCAAGAACATCACGCCGCAGGTGGACGCGCTGGTCACCGGCCACACCCACAGCGCGTACGTGTGCACCATCCCCGACCCGGCGGGCAAGCCCCGCATGGTCACCTCGGCCGCGTCCTTCGGCCGCCTCTACACCGACACCACGCTCACGTACGACCGCCTGACCGGCGACATCGCCCGTACGGCCGTCAAGTCGGCGAACCACGTGGTCACCCGGGACGTCCCCAAGGCGCCCGACATGACCGAGCTGATCAGCAAGTGGAACACCCTGGCCGCGCCCATCGGCAACCGCGCGATCGGCCACATCTCCGGCGACATCGGCAACACCGGCACCGAGTCCCCGCTCGGCGACCTCATCGCCGACGCGCAGCTCGCCCACGGCAAGCAGCTCGACCCGGAGACCGACCTGGCGCTGATGAACCCCGGAGGCATCCGGGCCCCGCTGACGTACGCGGCCAAGGCCGGTGAGGGCGACGGTGTCGTGACGTACGCCGAGGGCTTCACGGTCCAGCCGTTCGCCAACACCGTGAACCTCCAGAACTTCACGGGCGCCCAGCTGATCCAGGTGCTGAAGGAGCAGGTGTCCGGCGCGAACGCGGCGGCGCCGAAGGTCCTCCAGGTCTCCTCCGGCCTGACCTACACGCTGGACCTCACCAAGTCCGGCGCGGACCGCGTGGTCACGGACAGCATCAGGCTCAACGGCACGGCCATCGACCCGGGGGCCACCTACCGCGTCGCGACGAACAGCTTCCTCGCGGGCGGCGGCGACGGCTTCCCCACGCTGGGCCAGGGCACCGACGACGTCGTGGGCGCCGATGACCTGACCGCGCTGGAGCAGTACCTGACGGCCAACTCGTCGGCCACGAACCCGATCGCGCCGCCGAAGGCGGACCGGATCACGATCGTGAAGTAAATCGCATAGCAGTGGTTCGAGTTGGGGCGTGGGCGGTGCGCATGGTCGGATGGATCGATGCGTACCCCCCACCGCATAGACACGCACCACCAGCCTGACGACCGCTCCGAGGGGCCCCGCAGCCCCTACGACGAACTCGGCGCCCTCGACGACGGCCCACTGGAGGAGACCCCTCTGGAGGAGTTCCTCGGCGAGGACGCCGAGCAGCGGGACGCGCGGGAACCCCAGTGGTCGCCGCCCGACCACCGCCGAGGCGGCCGGCGCAAGAAGAACCGTTTCGCCGGGCTGCCTCTCGCCGTGAAGGCCGTGGTCGCCCTCCTCGTGCTCGCCGCCTTCCTCGCCCTCGGCGACCGCTGGGCCGTGCTGTACGCCGAACACCGCGCCGCGGACACCCTCAAGGACCGCCTCGACCTGGCGGCGGCACCCGAGGTGGAGATCGGCGGCTTCCCCTTCCTCACCCAGCTCGCCAAGAAGCGGCTGGACTCGGTGAAGCTGACCGTCCCCGACGTCGCCGCCGACCGGGTGTCCCTCGCCAAGGTGTCGGCCACCGCCCATGACATCCGGCTGAACGCCGACGGCCTGACGTCCGTGCGCGGCGCCGACATCCCCCGCTTCGACGGGGACGTCCTGCTCTCCTTCGAGGACCTCAACCGCGAACTCGGCGCCTCCCAGGTGAAGTTCACCGGCGAGCGCCACGACCGGGTCCGGGCCGACGGCACCCTGCCGGTCGCCGGGCACGACCTGCGGCTGCGCGCCGAGGCCCGGATCCAGCGGCAGGGCGAGCGGGGCATCGCCACCGAGATCGGCGGCATGCGGCTCGACATCGGCGACCTCGCCACCTACCGGCCCGGCACCCGCGCCTCCGAGGGCCTGCACCTGACGCCCAAGGCCAGCGCCGACCTCGCCCGCGAGACGCGGAAGGCCAGGGCACTGCTGTCCGTACCGGCCATCGTGCAGCGGATGGGAGTGCCCGAGACAACGGTCAGCGAGGCCCTCGCCGACGACGGCAAACTCACCGAACTGACCGGCTCCCCGCGCTTCGCCCGCCAGGCCGAACGCCTCAACCTCATCGACCTGGCCCTGAGCAACCCCGACGTGATGCGCCGCCTGGGTCTCGACCCGGACCTCCTCGACGAGCTGTCCCGCCTGACCCGCCCGGTCCTCGCCGACCGGCTGGCGCTGGCCTTCGAACTGCCGAAGCCGGAGCAGGGCGACGTGCGGCTGCAGGACGTACGGGTGGAGGAGGACGGCATCCGGGTCCGGGTGTCGGGCTCGGGGCTGTCGGTGGGCGGCTGAGCCCTGGGACTGGGCTCTGGGCCTGGGACTGGGCTCTGGGCCTGGGACGTGAATGAAACTTGGTGTGCAGATGTGTTGACCTCTGTTCGAGTCCCCTTCTAGTTTCGTGCCCCACTGAGCGTTCCATCTCCGGGCCGCTCACCTTCGCACTGCTCAGAAGGGGATGTCGTGTCACAAAAGAACCACCGTGGGACAGCTTGCGTGGGGGCGCTGCTGGCCTGCGTCACGGCATTCGGCGGAGCGCTCGCCTCCCCCGCGGCCGCCTCCGACACCGCCACACCACCGCCCGTCAGTGACTTCAAGGGCGTCAACTGGGCCGACCCGCGCGACAACTACGCCCACGACGCGGTCGTGCCCTCGGGCCTGTCCACCTCCGACAGCTACGCCACCACCTACGCCAAGTCCAAGGCGATCATCAGCGGCTTCGGCAAGCTCGGCGCCAACACCGTCCGCCTCCCGGTCAACCCGACCTCCGTGAACGGCCCGTTCTGGAAGTCGTACCGGGGCGCGATCGACGCCGCCACCGCCAAGGGCTTCAAGGTCATCCTGGGCTACTGGGAGGCCGACAACGCCAAGGACGGCAAGATCGACGACCAGGCCGCCTGGGACCAGATGTGGGCGCGGCTCACCTCCGCCTACGCCGGCAACTCCAAGGTGTACTTCGAGCCGATGAACGAACCCTTCGGCTACACCGCGCAGGAGTGGACCGACGTCGCCGCCCGCTGGGTCACCAAGCACCGCTTCATACCCCGCGACCGGGTCCTGATCGGCGGCTACAAGTACAGCGAGGACGTCAAGCCCGTCTGCGCCGACCCGCGCCTCAAGGGCACCCGCCTCGCCCTGCACAACTACGGCTTCTGGCACACCGACTGGACCAGCGTCGACCAGTGGAAGGCCGACTTCAAGCAGCGCATCGGCGACTGCGCCTCGCGCACCGTCCTCGACGAGTTCGGCGCCTCGATGACCACCGGCCTGGACTACAACGGCCCCGTCAACGGCTCCAACGAGGTCGCCTACATCCAGGCCGCCACCGACACCATCCGTGAGCTGGGCCTGGGCTCCGTCTACTGGCCCGGCCTGCGCAACGGCGACACCTACTCCCTCACCACGCTCCAGGGCACGGGCACCAACCTGAGCCTGACGGTGAACAACCAGAGCGGCCTCGACCGGCTGCACTACGCCTGGAACCAGTAACGACAGCGTTGGTGACCCTTCCGGGTTCGGCGCCGACGTCAGCCGAACCCGGAAGGGAGCCGTCAGGACGCCGAAGGCGTCCAACCCTCGAGCCAGTCCCCGACCTCCTGGTTCGCGGCCTGCGCGTCGCTCAGCTGGGGTCGGTCACTGCTCGCCGGGCCCGCACCGGCGCCGTAGTTGCCGTACTCGGCGAACCGGTCGTCCTTCCAGGAGAAGCCGCTCATGTCGGTCCACGGCGTGGACTTGATCGCGGAGCTGAGGTTGGTGTTGCGGACGGTGGTCTGCGGATCGAGGGACGCGTCCCCGCCCGCGTGCCAGGGCCGGCCGAGGTAGAAGCTCCCGGCCGACACGTCGCCGTTCACCGTGGAGTTGGCGATCAGGATGCCCTTGCGGTTCGCCGCGGTGCTCGGTGCGGTGACGTACCCGGCCGAGGTGCCGTTCCAGCGCTTCTTCAGCGTGATGACGGACTTGTCGACGACGGCCGTGGCCCGGCCGAAGATGAAGTCGACGTTGCCGATCACGTAGGAGTTGCCGACGTAGACCCGGCCGAGCCGGCCCTTCCCGGCGGTGTCGAGCAGCAGCGTGTCCTGGTCCCCACTGACGATGATCCCGTCCAGGAACACCCTGTCGGCCGCGGTCCGGAGCGCCACGGCCTGCTGGTCCTTGATGCCCTGGTTGGCCTTCTCGTCGAAGTCGTTGGAGATGGTCAGGTTCCGCGCCTGGAAGTCATCGGCCTCGACGGCGACGGTCGCGCTTCCGCTGGTGCCGTACGTACCACCGCCCGGCTTCGGCGTACCGGACGCGTTGTTGTAGACGATCGTCGTGTCCTTACGACTCCCGCCCGTGCCCTGGATGGTGACGTGCGGCTTGCTGGACGGCACCTTGACGAGTTCCCGGTACGTCCCCGGCTTCACGGCGATCACGACCCGCGACGCATTGTTCGCCGGTACGGCGTTCACGGCGGCCTGCACGGTGCGGTACTGACCGCTGCCGTCCTGGGCGACGGTGAGGGTGGTCGCCGCGGCCGCGACCCAGGCCGGAGCGGCGGCCTGTGCGGCCGAGGCCTGTCCGAGCATCCCGAGGTCGGTGGAGCCGTAGGCGAGGGTGCCGGCGGCCGTCAGGGCCAGCGGGACCCCGACCACCAGAGCCGTGCGGCCTCTTCGATGCCGGGGCTTGCTGCGCAGCTCACTCATGCGGCGAATCCGTTCCGTGTGGGGGGATGATCCGACGGTTGGTCGCCGCCCCGCGCGGAAAGGTTGCCGCCCTCCCACACGCGATCCACAGCACGTCCCCCAGCGACTCGACCGCCCTGGTGAGCGCGAAACGACAGCGACCAAACGAACGGTGATGGAGGTCCTGGACAGCTACTACGAGTCCGGTGACCTGTTGGTTCGCCTGTGGCGGGACGCGCGCAAGGAGGTCGTCAAAGACAAGTACGCAGTTGTCACGCTTGCTGGACGCTGCCGAACTGCCTTCCGTCGCACCACAGGTACTGCCCTACACAGCGGGTGTGCACGACCTCATGAACAGCCACCTCACACTGTTGTGGCAACGAGTCGGTGATCCTGTTGCCTATGTGGAGGGCAACAGCTTCGGCGAGTTGATCGACGATCCGGACAAGGTCTTGTCATTCCGCTGGTCCTACGATCTCGTCAGGGACGCGGCGCTGACTCCGGAGGAGTCGACAGCGTTCATCGAGCGCCTCTTGGAGGAGTGCAGATCATGATCCGAAGCCTCGACCTCAGCACCGCCGTATGGCGCAAGTCGTCCTACAGCGATGGGGGTGGCACGAACTGCGTCGAGGTCGCCGACAACTGCCCTGGCCTGGTCCCCGTCCGCGACAGCAAGCTGCAGCACGGCCCCGTGCTCGTGTTCCGGTCGGGCCCGTGGGCGTCGTTCCTCATGCACGTCACGAAGTAACTGTCGGGGCCACTCGCTTCTTTGCCAGTGTCGTGCTTCCACGGCCTGCCTCAAGGGCGCTTCGCGTCGCCTTCGGCGATGGCCCTGCGGGCCACCCTTGACCCAGTCCGCTCCAGCACGGGAGAGAAGCGAGCGAGCGGCCCGGGGAGGAACGGGTGGCCAAGGCACGTCGCCCCCCTCGGTCGGCTGCGTAGCCGCTCGGCGAGGAGGGGCGCGACCGCGCCTCGCCAGCACGCCGGGTGCGCTCAGCGGCGCACCGTGAGTGGGGGGTTCGGCCCACCGTGTTCGGACGGTGGGTGCGTCGGCTCGGCACGGCCGAGGCCCTTTCGGGGGTCTGGAGTAGCAAGTGGAGCGTTTGTGCCAAGGACTGGTGCAAAACCGCAGGTCGGGGAGAAGCCCCGTGACCCAGATGCTCCAATCCCCCACTTCATGCCACTTCCCGACCCATCAGCACCCCACATCACCAACGAACCTCGCGAAGCCCCCCCCACCGCCCCACCGACAGCAGCCAAGCCCACCCACCGATAGCCGCTGATCCCACCCCGAAGCGCCACACCACCCACCCACGGATGGCCGCTGAGCCCACCCGGCGTGCTGGCGAGGTGCGACCGCGCCCCCAATCGCCGGGCGGCCACGCAGCCGACCTAAGGGGGCAGGAACCTGGGACCCCGCTTTCCCCGGGCCGCCCGCTCGCTTCTCTCGCGTGCTGGAGCGGACTGGGTCAAGGGTGGCCCGCAGGGCCATCGCCGAAGGCGACGCGGAACGCAGCGCAGCGGAGTGCAGCGCCCTTGAGGCAGGCCGTGGAAGCACGACACTGGCAAAGAAGCGGGCGGCCCCGACAGTTCCTCTCGGCTCACCTCGCCCCACCCGACCCCTCACCTCGCCCCACCCGACCTCACCCCGCCCAACTCGGCTTCCACACCTCCCCCTCCGCCAACCGTGGCCGCGTAGCCACCATGTGGTCGCGCAGTGCCGCCAGGCCGGGATGCGGATTGTCCGTTCGCCAGAGCAGTGAGTGCGGGTAGACCGGGGTCGGGTCGATCACGGGGACGAGGCGCAGGTCGTGGTCGGCAGGCCAGACCAGGGGAGTGCGTTCACTCAGGAAGGTCGCGAGGGTGGGGGAGTCCGCGATGGTGTCCAGGAGGGCTTCGATGCCGAAGTTCGGGCCGATGGTGTCGATGGTCGGGCCGAAGGCCGTGGCGAGGTCGTCGTAGTAGACGGACCACTCCGTCCCCGGCGTGTTGCCCGGCATCCAGATCCGTTGCCCGGCCAGCTGCGCCGGAGTGATCCAAGGGGCGCGGGCGAACTCGTGGTCGGGTCCGACGCAGAGCCGGAGTGGTTCGTCCAGCACCGGGACGGCCGAGACGTCGTCGGGCAGCCGGTGCCCCGGCATGGTCACCGCGCGGAAGGTGGCGTCGACCGCCCCGTCCCGCACAGCCGTCACGGCCGCGTCCGCGCCGAACAGCGCGATGACGTCCAGCGCGATCTCCGGATGCGCGCGGTGGAAGTCCCGTACCAGGCCGGCCGTGGCGGCCCTGCGTCCCACGACGTCCACGCGCAGCGCACGGTCCCCGGGGCGTACGGCCGCCACCGCCCGCTCCTCCGCCTGGAGCAGGGCCCGGGCGTGGGGCAGGAGCGCCTGTCCGTCGATGGTGAGCTCCGCTCCACGCGGCGTACGGACCAGAAGCCGCACTCCGAGGTCCTTCTCCAGCGCGGCGATCCGCTTGGACACGGCCTGCTGGGTGAGGGAGAGATCGACTGCGGCCTTCTGGAACTGCCCGGCATCGGCGATCGCCACGAATGCCTTCACCGCTTTGAGGTCCACGGCGGCACTCTAGTGATCCAACCGGTGCTTGCCCCCGGACCACCCCCACGCCCGACCCCACACCCGACCTCACGCCCGACCCCACACCCGACCTCACGCCCGACCCCACACCCGGCCTCACGCCCGACCCCACACCCGCCCCCACACCCGCCTCCGCACCGGCTCCACCGCCCCCAGCACTCCCACGACCACGCCCGCCACCAGCACCACCGCCCACCGGTCGTGCGCCGCCGCCCACCGCTCGTCCTCCACCGGCACGAACAGCGCCCACTTCCCGGGCCAGAACAACAAGGCCAGGAGAGAAGCAGTCAGCAGACCCGCCGCCACCCGCGGCCCGGGCCGGGGCTCCTCGCTGAAGCGCACCGCGGCCACCGCACCGGCCACGGCGAGCACGAACGCCGCCCCGGCTTCCAGGGTCAGGTCGGCGGCCGGCGGCCGTATGCCCGGCGGCACGAGCAGCAGGGCCACCGTCCACCAGGCCGCCACGGCCGGGACGACGAGGGCCACCCGCAGCACGGTGCGGACCGGGCGCGGGGTCGGCACGGTCGACGTGGTGTGCCGGGCCGGGTCGTCGAGGAGGAACACCAGGCCCATCGCGAAGGCCAGAATCGCCGCGCGCAGCAGGGGCAGGGCGAGCCACTCCCCAGCCTCGCCGGCTGTCCGGGACATCGCGGCGATCAGCAGCCCCGCCGCACCGGCGGCCCCGACCACACCCCACGGCAGGGTCCGGCTGACGGCTACGACCAACTCGCTCCTCAGTCCAGGCACTTGTCGTCCCCCTTGGGTGCCTTGACGCCCAGCAGCTCCGCCGCCCGGGCGGCC
This sequence comes from Streptomyces djakartensis, assembly GCF_014651075.1. Classification (GTDB taxonomy): domain Bacteria; phylum Actinomycetota; class Actinomycetes; order Streptomycetales; family Streptomycetaceae; genus Streptomyces; species Streptomyces djakartensis. The sequence goes on from NZ_BMWE01000010.1 coordinate 272,091, forward strand.
GTCACCTTCGGTGCGGTCAGCTCGTCCCAGTGGGCCTTGACGCGCGCGGTGACCTCGCCACGGGGCCGGTCCAGCAGTTCGCGCAGCACCTCCGTCTGGGCGTCCGTCATGTAGAGACCGTCCGTCGGCTGGAGCACGAGGGCCGAGCCGGTCACGCTGTCGTCGAGGCGGACCCGGCGCAGTGCCGCCAGCGGGTCGGACTCCCAGCCCACGGTCAGCCACATGACGGTGACCATGCGCCCGTCGCACATCGACGTGGACGCCTTCTCGCTCCCCGCGACCAGCACTCCGGCGACGGCGGCGGAGAACTCGGGGACGCGGTTGCCACCCCACCGGGTGCCCACGGTCACCTCGTGCGGACGCTCCAGCGGCGCCAGCGCACCGTCGCCGCTGAGGCCGTAGCGGGCCTCGATCCGCTGGCGTACGGCGACGTCCCGTTCGTGCGCGCCGCCTCCGGCCAGGGACCGGACGCGGTCCACCACCCGGGCCCAGTCGTCGACCCGTGGTCCCCACTCGGGGAAGGCGCAGTACGTCGATCCGTCCCGCCGGACGCAGGACTGCGCCTGCTCCGGGTTCACCGTGGCCCGTTCGCGGGCCCGGACCAGTTCGGGTGAGTCGCCGCGCGTCTGGGCCACGCCTCCCGCCAGGGTCATCGCCACCGCCCCGGCGAGGCCCGCCGACACCAGCGGCTTACGGCCTCCGGCGACCAGCACCGCGACCAGGCCCACGCACAGCGCCAGCCCGGCCAGGTACAGGGCGTGCCAGGCGGCGGGCCGGCCCATCAGGTCGGACGGCAGTGTGTTGCTGCTCGCCTCGGTGACGATCGGCAGCAGCCAGCGGTTCGCGGCGTCGCTCGTGCCCCAGAAGAAGAGGAACAGGAAGAGGGAGAACACGACCAGCAGCGGTGCGGCGAGGGCGGACCTCACCAGCCCTGCGATGAGCAGCCCGGCCAGGCCGAGCAACAGCACGGTCAGCGGCCCGACGAGCAGCTCGCCCACCGACCCCTGCCCGATCGCGCCGGGCCTGAGCGCCTCCCGGCCGAACTGCGCGGCCACGCACACGGCGACCAGCAGGGCCACGGCCAGGGCCGACAGGGCGTGGGCGACCGTGCGCCGCCACGGCTGGAGCACCAGCACCGCGAAGTGCCGCTCCGTCCCGTGGCGGCGCGAGCGCAGCGCGGCGTGGTTGACGCACAGCAGCACGGCGAGGCCGACCAGCGTCGGCGCGCCCTGGGTGGCGCGGTCGGCGTCCTGGAGGGCCGGAAAGTCGCCCCAGGCCTTGCCGTCGCGCCACACGGTCCAGCCGACGTAGACGAGAAAGGCGATGATCACGGGCAGCCTGGTCAGCAGCCGACGCGTCTCGAGCAGGGCCAGGGCGAGCACGGCGGCCCACGCCCCGCCCGGCTCGGTCCGGGCGGAAGGCTGGACCGGCTTCTCCACCACGGCGGTCACGCGGACACCCCCTCTCCGGCAATCGCTCCGGCACCCGTTCCGGCTCCGTCGAGGGTGAGCAGGTAGCCGTCCTCCAGGGTGGGTTCGAGCAGTTCGGCGCCGTCCGGGGGGTCACCGACGTTGCGGAAGGATCCGGTCCCCGTGCGCCATCCCGCCCTGGCGCCCGGGTCGCGTTCCGTGCTGCTCCACACCCTCCCGGCGGCCCGGGCCGTCAGCTCGGCCGGGGTTCCCTCGAAGCGGACCCGGCCGCCGGCCATGACCAGCACCCGGTGGCAGAGCATCGCCACGTCCTCGGTCTGGTGGGTGGACAGCAGCACCGTACGCCCCTCCCCGGCTCCGGCGATCAACTCGCGGAAGCGCATGCGCTGTTCGGGGTCCAGCCCGACGGTCGGCTCGTCGAGCACCAGGAAGCCGGGGTCGCCGACGAGGGCGGCTCCCAGCGCGACACGCTGCCGCATCCCGCCGGACAGCTTGCGGATCCGCTTCCCCCGCACCTCGGCCAGTCCCACCTCGTCGAGCACCCGCCGCACCTCCCGGTGCCGGGCGGCCCGGCCGGTCATCTCCTTCAGGATCGCCACGTAGTCGACGAACTCGAAGGCCGTGAAGTCCGGGTGGAACCCCGGTGTCTGCGGCAGATAGCCCAGGCGGCGGCGTACCTCCTGCCTGCCCCTCGCGGTGCCCGGGTCGTGTCCGAGGACGGTGAAGGAGCCCCGGTCGGCGGGCAGGGCCGTGGCGAGGACCCGCAGCAGGGTGGTCTTGCCCGCGCCGTTGGGCCCGAGCAGCCCGGTGACGCCGGTGGTCAGCCGCAGCGACACGTCGTCGAGGGCACGGGTGCCGCCGTAGCGGAGGCCGATCCCGGAGGCGGACACGGTCGTGGTCATACGGCACGTCCCTGGAAGAGGTCGAAGCGGTCACGAAGGAGGAAGAGCAGCCCGGCGGCGAGCGCGGCGACCGCCGCCGCCACGCCCTGCCCGGCCACGGTGAACGGCGCGAGCGGCGCCCCGGCCCCGGCCCGCAGCGCGTCGGCCGCAACCAGCAGGCCGATCCACGCCCCGCCCACCAGCGACGGTGCGAGCACCGGTCCCAGCCGGGGCGTCAGCGCCAGCCCGGTCGCGGTCAGTGCGAGCGCGGGCAGCAGCCAGGCCAGGGCCCGCAGCCCGTACCCGGGCAGCGCCAGCGTCGCCAGCCCGTTCAGCCCCAGCGCCACGCCCAGTACCGCCACCGTCCGGATCATCAGCAGCCGGAAGCCGTGCATCGGCGCCACGACGGCCATCTCGTACGTCGGATCCAGCGCCGGCCCGTACGACAGCGCCACCCCGGCCAGCGGCAGCAGCGGGGCGAGGGCGAGGAACAGCGTCGGGAAGTCCCCGCCCCGCACGGCATGCGCCGCTCCGACGCTCAGCAGCAGCACGGCGGCGACGGCCCCCAGCCAGGAGCGCCGCAGCACGGGCGTCGCGGCCAGCAGCCGCGCGGTGTGCCCGGCCACGCCGAGTCGCACCAGCAGCGACTCCAGCACCCCCGTCCGGGGCGCGTCGAGCTCGGCGTCGAGCCGCTCCCATCCGGTGTCGAGCACGGCGGGATCACCGACCTCGGCGAGCACACCCCGGCACCGGGCGCACGACGTCAGGTGGGAGTCGGCCGACCACAGCGCGGGCGCGGCCAACTCCCCCCGCGCGTAAGCGCGCAGATCTTCTTCAGGCACGTGCCAACTCATGCCAACGCCTCCCGCAACTGCTTCCGGGCCCGCATCGCCCGCGTCTTGACCGTCCCCGGCGGAATGCCGAGGAGTACGGCCGCCTCCCGGGTCGTCAGCCCGTCGATCACGGTCGCCTGCAGCACCGCCCGCAGCTCCGGTGACAGCCGCACCAGGGCGCCGGCGAGGTCCCCGTGCTCCACCCCCGCGAGCACGCGTTCCTCCGCCGACGCCTCGTCCCGGTGCCGCAGCCGTGCCAGCGCCTGCCGCAGCCGTCCCCGCGCCCCGTCACCGCGCAGCGCGTCCACCAGCCGCCGTGACCCGATGCGCCACAGCCATCCGGCGACATCGCCCTCCTCGCGGTAGCGGGCCTTGCCGCGCCACACGGCGAGGAACGTCTCCTGCACGACGTCGTCGACGACGCCCAGGTCGGCGCACCGGCCCCGCAGCCGGGCCCGGAGCCACGGCGCGTAGCGCCGGTACAGCTCCTCGAAGGCGCGCCGGTCGGCGTCCGCGGCCACGGCCCGCAGCAGCTCCCCGTCGCTTCTCGTTTCGCTCACGTCTTTTCATCGGACCGCCCGGTGCGAACGGTTCACGAGAACAAGCTTGACTTTGCGACCCCTTAGCACCACCCTTTCACTACTCAATTAGTGAAAGGGTGGTGCAGCAGTGGTCGAGTACCGCATCGACCGGCGCAGCGGCGTGGCCACCTACGTCCAGATCGTCCAGCAGACCAAGCAGGCCCTGCGCCTGGGCCTCCTCGAGGAGGGCGACAAGCTGCCCACGGCCCGCGAGGTCGTCGAGGCCACCGCCATCAACCCGAACACCGTCCTCAAGGCCTACCGGGAGCTGGAGCGAGAGGGCCTGGTCGAGGCCCGGCGCGGGCTCGGCACGTTCGTCCGCAGGTCCCTGGGCACCGCCCCCGCCGACTCGCCGCTCCGCGCGGAGCTGGAGGCATGGGCGGCCCGGGCCCGCGCGGCCGGGCTGGAGCGCGACGACGTGGACGCCCTCTTCACATCCGTACTCGACGCACACTTCGCACAATCCAAGGGGGACGCATGACCGACACCGCCATAGAGGCGGCGGCACTGGGCAGGAGTTTCGGGCGACGTCGCAGGCAGGCCCTGGAAGGCTGTTCCTTCCGGCTCCCAGCGGGCCGCGTGTGCGCCCTCACCGGCCCGAACGGCGCCGGCAAGTCCACCCTCCTCGCCCTCGCGGCCGGACTGCTCCGGCCGACCGAGGGCTCGATCGCCGTGCTCGGCCGCACTCCGGCCGCGGCCCGCGAGCGCCTCGCCTACGTCGCCCAGAACAAGCCCCTCCACCCCCAGCTCACCATCGCCGGCACCCTGCGCCTAGGCCGCGACCTCAACCCCCGCCGCTGGGACGCCCGGGTCCCCGAGCGGATCATCGCGGAGGGCGACCTGGACCCGGGGGCGAGGATCCGCTCGCTCTCCGGCGGCCAGCGGACCCGCGTCGCGCTCGCCCTGGCCCTCGGCAAGCGCCCCGAACTCCTGCTCCTGGACGAACCGATGGCCGACCTGGACCCCCTCGCCCGGCACCAGCTGATGGCGACCCTGATGGCCGACGCCGCCGACCACGGCACCACGGTTGTCATGTCCTCGCATGTCGTGGCGGAGCTGGAGGGCTCCTGCGACCACCTGCTGCTGCTCGGCGGCGGACGGGTCCGGCTCGCCGGACCGCTGGACGATCTGCTCGCCGCGCACACCCTGGTCACGGGCCGGTCCGGCGACACCCTGGAGCCGCACACCGTGGTCGAGTCCCGCACCACCGGCCGCCAGCTGACCGCGCTGGTCCGGCCCGCGGGCCCGCTCGGCGAGGGACGGCGGACCGACCGTCCCTCCCTGGAGGAACTCGTCCTCGCCCATCTGCGCTCCCCCGAGGCCCCGCCGCTCGTGCTGGACACCGAGCAGGAGGCCGCCGCGTGAGCGCCGTGACCGCCGGGGCCTCCGCCGCCGTCAAGGAGTCCCGGGCACCGCACGGCCTGGTACCGGCGTTGCTCCGCGTGCACCGCTCGGCGTTCCTGTTCTGGCTGATGCTGACGGCCGTGTGCCTGGGGGCGCTGCTCTGGGCGGCCGGCCCGGGCGCCGACGCCGCCCTGGCCGAGTACCGGGCGCTGGGCTGCGACCGGCCGGGGCCGGGCCCGGACTGCCACTTCTCCGGCTCCGCCGTCGGCCGTCACCAGCTGGCCGTGGCGATCGCCTCCGGACTCGTCACCCTCCTGCCGGTGCTCACCGCCGCCTGGGCGGGCGGTGCCCTGACCGGGCGTGAGATGGAGAACGGCACGGCCGAGCTGGCCTGGACCCAGTCGGTCAGCCCGGCCCGCTGGCTGGCGGCCAAGCTCGCGGTACCGGCCGTGCTCCTCGTGGCCGGCACCTTCGCGGTCACCCTGCTGCACCGCATGCTCTGGTCATCGCCGAAGAACTCCCTGGACCGCCTCATGGGCTGGTACGAGTGGCATGACGACCGCGTCTTCGAGATCAACGGGCCGGTCGCCACCGCCCACACCCTCGCCGCCCTGGCCCTCGGCGTCCTGGCGGGCCTGCTGCTGCGCCGGGCCCTGCCCGCCCTCGGCGTGGCGGTCCTGGCGGTCGTGTCCCTCGTGTGGGTGCTCGACGAGCTGCGCCCGCGCCTGTGGCCCACGACGGCGACGGTGACGTCGGCCGGCAGCACTCCCAACCCCCCCGGCCTCGTCGTCGAGGAAGGCGCCCTCACCGCCACCGGAGCCCGCGTACCCGTCCCCGAGTGCTGGGGTGAACTCGACTGTCCCGCCGAGTCCGGCATCACCGGCTACTACGCCGTCTACCACCCGTCCTCCCACTTCTGGCCCCTCCAGCTCATGGAGTCCGGTATCGCCCTCGCCGTCGCGGCCCTGGCCGTCGTGGCCGCCTTCCGGCTGCTGCGCCGCCGGACGGGAGCCGCCGTATGAGCGCCCTGGCCTCGGCGGCCACACCCCTGACCCGGCCCGCTCCCCGCCCGGGCGGCCTGCTCCGGACGGTGGCGCGGACGCATCGCCCGGCCCTCGTCCTGTCGGCCCTGGCCCTGGCCGCCACGACGGTCGCCCTGGTCTGGCTGCACGGCCTCGGCGGCGAGGCCCGCGCCGGCGACAGCGCCTGCGCCACGCCCCCGACCGACCGTCTGCCGTCCTGCGCGGCGGTCGAGGCGATCACCGCCGACGAGACGTACGCGAACGGCCTGGCCGTGATCGCCACCGTGCTGTCCTACGCCGTGTTCCCCGTCGCCGCCTGGGCCGGCGGCGCGCTCATCGGGCGTGAACTGGAGAACGGCACCGCGCAGTTGGCGTGGACCCAGTCGGTCGGCCCGGCCCGCTGGCTGGCCGCGAAACTGGCCGTTCCCGCCGCGCTGCTCACCGCGGGCACGAGCGGGACCGTCCTGTTGAACGTCTGGGCACGCGGGGACGGCGACCCCGACCTGGCAGGCGACTGGTACTACCCGGACGTCTTCGTCTCGACCGGCCCGGTGGCCGTGGCCTACCCCCTTGCCGGCCTGGCCTTCGGCGCGCTCGCCGGCCTCGTGTGGCGCCGCGCCCTGCCGGCGGCCGGAATGGGTCTCGCCGCCTCCCTGCTCCTCCACACCCTGCTGGAACGCCACCGGGAGGAGCTGTGGCCCGCCGTCACCCGCGTCGCGGCCGGCAGCATCGAACTGCCCCGCTCGGCCTTCCAGGTCTCCTGGGACACCGCCACGCCGAACGGCGTCCACATCACCCGCGCCACGTTCCACCCGCAGTCCCACTACTGGCCCCTGCAGTACGTGGAAACCGGCCTCCTCCTGGCCGTGGCGGCCGCCGCGACGGCCACCGCCTTCGCCCTCCTGGCCCGCCGCCTGCCCTGAACCGGTCCGGGCCCTGAACCGGTCCGCGCGTCCTTCCACGGGGGGATGGACGCGCGGACCGCAACTCCCGGGCCGGTGAGGGCCGTCCACAGCCTGTGGGCAACCGTCCCGCACCTCGCGGACCCCCGCGAGCCGCCCCCCGCTATCCCACACGTCATGTCTCCTTAACCATCGATTCAGACGGGCTTGCGACGCTCGGTGAATGAATCCCGCCGCGCCAGAGCCTTCGCCGCCCCCAGAGGGGCACGGGAGGAACGGGAGCACTCATGTGGCGCCCCCGCTCCCGCTCGCGCTTTCCGACGCGCCCGTGATGCTCGCGGCGCGGAACAATGGGTCCATGAGCCAGCCGAACACCCAGGCACAGGTCCAGCACGCGCAGCCCTCCGTGGGCTCCATCGCGGCGCACCGCCCGCACACCGTGGCGGCGGCCGTCTCCGACCTGGAACCCGACATCGACGCCGACCTCGACGCGTACGAGGAGTCGCAGGTCGACGGCGTCTCCCTGCCACAGGGACGTTTCCTCGACCGGGAGCGCAGCTGGCTCGCGTTCAACGAGCGCGTGCTCGAACTCGCCGAGGACCCGAACACGCCGCTGCTGGAGCGGGCCAACTTCCTGGCGATCTTCGCCAGCAACCTGGACGAGTTCTTCATGGTCCGGGTGGCCGGTCTGAAGCGCCGCATCGCCACCGGCGTGGCCACCCGCTCCGCCTCCGGCCTGCAGCCCCGCGAGGTGCTGGAGATGATCTGGGCCCGCTCCCGTGAGCTGATGGCCCGGCACGCCGCCTGCTACCACGAGGACGTCGCCCCCGCACTCGCGGAGGAGGGCATCCACCTGGTCCGCTGGAGCGAGCTGCAGGAGAAGGAGCAGGCCCGCCTCTTCACCCTGTTCCGGCACCAGATCTTCCCCGTCCTGACCCCGCTGGCGGTCGACCCGGCGCACCCCTTCCCGTACATCTCCGGCCTGTCGCTGAACCTGGCCGTCGTCGTGCGCAACCCGGTCACGGGCCACAAGCACTTCGCCCGCGTGAAGGTGCCGCCGCTGCTGTCGAGGTTCCTGGAGAGCTCCCCGGGCCGCTACGTCCCCATCGAGGACGTCATCGCCGCCCACCTGGAAGAGCTGTTCCCGGGCATGGAGGTGCTGGAGCACCACGCCTTCCGCCTCACCCGCAACGAGGACCTGGAGGTCGAGGAGGACGACGCGGAGAACCTGCTCCAGGCCCTGGAGAAGGAGCTCATGCGGCGCCGCTTCGGGCCGCCGGTGCGTCTGGAGGTCGAGGAGTCCATCGACCGCGAGGTCCTGGACCTGCTGGTGCGCGAGCTGAAGATCAGCGAGGCCGAGGTGTACCCGCTGCCGGGCCCGCTGGACCTCACGGGCCTGTTCCGGATCGCCTCCCTGGACCGGCCGGAGCTGAAGTACCGCAAGTTCGTCGCCGGCACCCACCGCGACCTCGCCGAGGTCGAGTCGGCGTCCCCGCCGGACATCTTCGCCGCGCTGCGCGAGCGGGACGTGCTGCTGCACCACCCGTACGACTCGTTCTCCACCTCCGTGCAGGCCTTCCTGGAGCAGGCGGCCGGCGACCCGGACGTCCTCGCCATCAAGCAGACCCTGTACCGCACCTCGGGCGACTCCCCGATAGTCGACGCGCTCATCGAGGCCGCCGAGTCCGGCAAGCAGGTCCTGGTCCTGGTCGAGATCAAGGCCCGCTTCGACGAGCACGCCAACATCAAGTGGGCCCGCAAGCTGGAGGAGTCCGGCTGCCACGTGGTCTACGGCCTGGTCGGCCTGAAGACCCACTGCAAGCTGTCGCTGGTGGTCCGCCAGGAGGGCGAGACGCTCCGCCGCTACAGCCACGTCGGCACCGGCAACTACCACCCGAAGACGGCCCGCCTCTACGAGGACCTCGGCCTGCTCACGGCCGACCCGCAGGTCGGCGCGGACCTCTCGGACCTCTTCAACCGCCTCTCCGGCTACTCCCGCCGGGAGACCTACCGCCGTCTGCTGGTCGCCCCCAAGTCGCTGCGCGACGGCCTGGTCTCGCGGATCATGAAGGAGATCCAGCACCACCGCGCCGGACGGCCCGCGTACGTCCGTATCAAGGTCAACTCGATGGTCGACGAGGCCGTCATCGACGCCTGCTACCGCGCGGCCCAGGCCGGCGTGCCGGTGGACGTGTGGGTGCGCGGCATCTGCGCGGTGCGCCCGGGCGTGGCGGGCCTGTCGGAGAACATCAGGGTCCGCTCGATCCTCGGCCGTTTCCTCGAGCACTCCCGGGTGTTCGCCTTCGGCAACGGCGGCGAGCCCGAGGTGTGGATCGGCAGCGCCGACATGATGCACCGCAACCTTGACCGCCGGATAGAAGCCCTGGTCCGGGTCACCGACCCGGCCCACCGGGCAGCTCTGAACCGGCTGCTGGAGACCGGCATGTCCGACTCCACCGCCTCCTGGCACCTCGGCCCGGACGGCGACTGGACCCGGCACTCCACCGACGCGGACGGCCAGCCCCTGCGCAACATCCAGGAGATGCTCATAGACGCCCGGAGGCGCCGGCGTGGCACAGCGACACCTTGACCCGGCGGATTCCCTGGCCGGTCCCGCCCCCACCGGGGACGCCCTCGCGGGCTACCTGAGGGCCCAGGCCACCGAGTTTCTCCGAGCGCTGCGTCTGCACCGGGAGAACGGTGCGGGCGCGAGCGGCTCGGAGGGGTCCGTCGACGCGGCCCGGGCCCTGCGCCGCTCGGCCCGCCGCATCAGCTCCAGCCTGCACACCTTCCAGGCCCTCCTCGACACGGACTGGTGCGAGGCCATGCGCCCCGAACTGGCCTGGGTCTCCGGAACCCTGGCCATGGAACACGCCTACACCGCCCGCCTGGAACGCCTCCTGACAGCCCTCCACCGCCTCTCCGGAACCGGGCCGGACCCCGCCGCGGACAGTCGGACCGCCACCGCTGCGGACAGTCGGACCGCCACCGCTGCGGGCAGTCGTGCCGCTGGGGCGGCACGGGTGGGCGCAGCGGCACCCCGCGACGCCGGGCTGCGAAACCCCCCGACCTCGACACCGGAACGCAGCAACCTCACAGTGGGAGCAGCAAAAGCCGGGGCCCTCCTGGACCGCCAGCTCACACTCGCCCGCACCCGGGCCCACTCCACAGCCCTGCAAGCCATGGGCTCCAGCCGCTTCCACGCCATCGCCGACAAGGTCGCCGTCCTGGCCAGCGAGGTCCCCCTCACCAAGGGCGCCACCACCACCGACCTCCGCCCCCTGGCCGCCGCCGCCCACGACCGCCTCACCGACGCCGTGACCGCCCTCCCCCTGATCACCGCCGGCCACCCCTACAACGCCGCGGCCCTCGTCCACGGCCTGTCCCCGGACACCGTCCCGCACCCGCAGGACGCCCCGTGGCACCAGGTCCGCCTCCTGCTGCGCCTGCACCGCTACGCCCGCGAGGTCGTCCTCAACCAGCCCGACGCCCCCGCCGACCTGCGCCTGCGCTCCGCCGGCCGGGCCCTCAACCAGCACCGCGACGCCTCCGAGGCCGCCGCGGCCGCCGCCCAGGCGGCCCGCACCCCGCGTATCGCCCCGGCCACGGCGTACGCCCTGGGCGTGCTCCACGCCGACCAGCGGCACGAGGTGGAGGCGGCGCGCTTCGCGTTCCACCAGTCCTGGCAGCAGGAGGCGGTGAGCACCCGGTGAACCGCGACTCCGTGAACCCCGACTCCGTGAACGCCGACTCCCCCGACGACACCACCGTCCAGGCGGCCGGCTGCGTCCTGTGGCGCCGCTCCCCCGTCACCGGCGAGCTGGAGCTCTGCCTCGTCCACCGGCCGAAATACGACGACTGGTCCTGGCCGAAGGGCAAGCTGAAGCGCGACGAGGAGGCGCTCGCCGGCGCCCTGCGCGAGGTGGCGGAGGAGACGGGCTGCCAGGCCGTGCCGGGACCCGAGCTGCACACCCTGCGTTACGTGGCGAACGGCCGCCCCAAGCAGGTCCGCTACTGGGCCGCCGAGGCGACCGGCTGCGCGTTCTCCCCCACGGACGAGGTGGACCGGGTGCTGTGGCTCACTCCTGTCGCTGCCCGCGCCCGCCTCACCCAGCCGCACGACCGGCCCTTGGTCGACGCGCTGCTCGCCGTACTGAACCGGCCACACCCCGCCGGTAGACCGGAATAACGCCGTCCGCCGCCCGGCGGCGCGCCCCGCGCGCAAAGCGGAATGCTCACGTGCTCTCCCCGTGAGCATTCCGTGACCTAACCAAACCGACGGCAGGGGTTCACCCCCCGTTCATTTGCGCCCATCGGCCGCTTCACCTGATCTGCCTAATTTCAGCCTTAACGACGCGAGCCGCGCCTGCCGCGAGTCCCGCGTCCGTGGCAGCCAGACCTCGCACGCCGCCGATCAGGACGGCGGCTCCTGGAAGGAACTCAAGTGAAGCTTCAGCGCATGAACCGGCGGGCCCTCGCTCTCGGTGCTCTCGCCGTCTCCGGCGCCCTGGCCCTCACGGCGTGCGGCTCCGACGAAACCGGTGACCCCGGCAGCGGCTCGTCCGGCGCCGCCGCGCCCAGCAACGTCAAGTGCGACGACGCCTCGGGCCAGGTGCTCGCCGACGGCTCCTCGGCGCAGAAGAACGCCGTCGACGCGTGGGTCAAGCAGTTCTCGGCGGCCTGCAAGGTGGAGATCAACTACAAGGCCGGCGGTTCCGGTGCGGGTGTCACCGCGTTCACCCAGGGCCAGGTCCCGTGGGCCGGTTCGGACTCGGCCCTGAAGCCCGACGAGGTCGCGGCCTCGAAGAAGATCTGCTCCGGCGGTCAGGGCATCGACCTGCCGATGGTCGGCGGTCCGATCGCCGTCGGTTACAACGTCCCGGGCGTCGACAAGCTCGTCCTGGACGCCTCCACGATCGCCAAGATCTTCGACAGCAAGATCACCAAGTGGAACGACCCGGCGATCGCGAAGCTGAACCCCGACGCGAAGCTGCCCAACCTCAAGATCCAGGCGTTCCACCGCTCGGACGAGTCCGGCACCACGGACAACTTCACCAAGTACCTGATCGCCACCGCCAAGAAGGACTTCCCGTACGAGGGCGGCAAGGCCTGGCAGGCCAAGGGCGGCCAGTCCGCTCCGCAGTCCTCCGGCGTCGCCGCGCAGGTCAAGCAGACCCCGGGCGCGATCGGCTACTTCGAGCTGTCGTACGCCAAGGACGGCATCAAGACCGTCGCCGTCGACACCGGCGCCGCCCAGCCGGTCGAGGCGACCGTCGAGAACGCCACCAAGGCCATCTCGGACGCCAAGGTCGTCGGCACCGGCAAGGACCTCGCGCTGGAGCTGAACTACGGGACCAAGGCCGACGGCGCCTACCCGATGGTCCTCGTGACCTACGAGATCGTCTGCGACAAGGGCAACAAGGCCGACACCCTGCCCGCGGTCAAGGCGTTCCTGCGCTACGCGGCCTCGGAGGACGGCCAGAAGATCCTCGCCGAGAACGACTACGCGCCCATGCCCGAGGACATCATCGCCAAGGTTCGGACCACCGTCGAGAGCCTGAGCTGACCTGAGCGTGCGGCCCGGCCCCCCACCGGGGACCGGGCCGCACCGTCCGGTGCACCGCCGCCAGGAGCCGCACAGCGCGTGTGGTTCCGCAGACCGGAGAACCCGATGGACACCACACAGATAGCTGACGCACCTCCCCCCACCCCCCAGACGCCACCGGCCGAGCAGAAGCGCGCCGCCCGTGGGGCCACCCGGCCCGGAGACCGGATCTTCCTCGGTCTCTCGCGCGGGTCGGGCATCCTGCTGCTGGTGATCATGGCCGCGATCGCGGGCTTCCTCACCTACCGCGCCTTCCTCGCCATCAGCAAGGACGACGGAAACTTCCTGACCACCTTCGCGTGGAACACCGGCGCCAACCCGCCGGTCTTCGGTATCGCGGTCCTGGCCTACGGCACGATCGTCTCCTCGATCATCGCCATGATCATCGCGGTCCCGGTCGCCGTCGCCATCGCCCTGTTCCTCACGCACTACGCCCCCCGCAGGCTGAGCGGCCCCATCGCCTACGTGATCGACCTGCTCGCCGCCGTGCCGTCCATCGTGTACGGCCTCTGGGGCGCCCTCATCCTCGTTCCGCACATGAACGGCCTCTTCGGCTGGCTGAACGACTACCTGGGCTGGACCGGCATCTTCTCCTGGCAGGGCGGCGCCGCCCGCTCCATGCTCACCGTGGGCATCCTGCTCGCGATCATGATCCTGCCGATCATCACCAACGTGAGCCGCGAGGTCTTCCGCCAGGTCCCGCAGATGCACGAGGAGGCGGCCCTGGCGCTCGGCGCCACCCGCTGGGAAGTGATCCGCATGTCGGTCCTCCCCTTCGGCCGCTCCGGCGTGATCTCCGCCTCGATGCTCGGCCTCGGCCGTGCCCTCGGCGAGACGATGGCCGTCGCCACCGTGCTCTCCCCGGACTTCCTGATCCACACCAGCCTGCTCGACCCGGGCGGCGGCACCTTCGCCCAGAACATCGCCAGCAAGTTCAGCGAGGCCACCGAGTTCGGCCGTGACGCGCTGATCGCCTCCGGTCTGGTCCTGTTCGTCATCACCCTGCTGGTCAACGGCGCGGCCCGCGCGATCATCGCCCGCCGCAAGGAGTACTCGGGGGCCAACGCATGAGCACCGCAACCACCACCCCGAAGCGCCCCAGCACCCTGCGGGGCGCCCGCCTGCCCAAGTGGGCCCCGTGGGCCATCGCCGCCGGGTCCGTCGCGCTGGGACTCGGCATCAGTGCCGCGGCCGGCCTGCACAGCAGCATCCAGTGGGCGCTGATCGCCGCGCTCCTCCACGTCTTCGGTACGTACGTCATCGCGGCCCGGGTGGAGAACCGCCGGCAGGCCAAGGACCGCGTGGTCACCTCGCTGGTGTGGGTCGCGTTCCTGCTCGCCGTGGTACCGCTGGCCTCGCTGGTGTGGTCGACCGTCCAGCGCGGCGTGAAGGTCCTCGACGTCTACTTCCTGACCCACTCGATGGGCGTGGTCGCCGACTCCGAGACGGGCGGCGGCATCTACCACGCCATCCTCGGCACGCTGCAGCAGGTCGGCCTCGCCACGCTGATCGCCGCGCCGATCGGCGTACTCACCGCGATCTACCTGGTGGAGTACGGGCGCGGCAACCTCGCTCGGTCCGTCACCTTCTTCGTCGACGTCATGACGGGCATCCCGTCCATCGTCGCGGGCCTGTTCATCCTCAGCATCATGCTGATGTTCGACATGGAGCCCTTCGGCTTCGCCGGCTCGCTGGCCCTGGCGATCCTGATGATGCCGGTCGTCGTCCGGTCCACGGAGGAGATGCTCAAGCTCGTCCCGAACGAGCTGCGTGAGGCGTCCCTGGCGCTCGGCGTGCCCAAGTGGCGCACCATCCTGAAGGTGGTCCTGCCGACCTCGATCGGCGGCATCACCACCGGCATCATGCTGGCCATCGCCCGCATCGCCGGTGAGACCGCGCCCGTGCTGCTGCTGGTCTTCGGCAGCAAGTTCATTAACGCCAACCCCTTCGACGGTGCGCAGGCGTCGCTCCCGCTGTACATCTACCAGCAGTACGGATCGGGCGAGGCGACGGCGTACGACCGCGCCTGGGCGGCATCACTCACCCTGATCGCCTTCGTGATGGTCCTCAACCTGGTGGCCCGCGGCATCGCCCGCTGGAAGGCCCCGAAGACCGGTCGCTGAAGCGTCAATCTGCGGCTACCCCCGCGCGGGGCCACACAGCGACCCCCAGACTTTTTGGAAGTGAAGTAGTAATGGCCAAGCGAATCGACGTAAGCGGACTGACCGCCTACTACGGCTCCCACAAGGCGATCGAGGACATCTCGATGACCGTCGAGCCGCGCTCGGTGACGGCGTTCATCGGCCCGTCCGGCTGCGGCAAGTCGACGTTCCTGCGCACGCTGAACCGTATGCACGAGGTGACCTCGGGCGGCCGGGTCGAGGGCAAGGTCCTGCTGGACGACGAGGACCTCTACGGCTCGGGCATCGACCCGGTGTCGGTGCGCCGCGAGGTCGGCATGGTGTTCCAGCGGCCGAACCCGTTCCCCACCATGTCGATCTTCGACAACGTGGCGGCGGGCCTCCGGCTGAACGGCAACTACAAGAAGAGCGAGCTGTCCGACATCGTCGAGCGGTCGCTCAAGGGCGCGAACCTCTGGAACGAGGTGAAGGACCGCCTGAACAAGCCGGGTTCCGGCCTCTCCGGTGGTCAGCAGCAGCGGCTGTGCATCGCGCGGGCGATCGCGGTGGAGCCGAACGTCCTGCTGATGGACGAGCCCTGCTCGGCGCTCGACCCCATCTCCACCCTGGCGATCGAGGACCTGATCGGTGAGCTGAAGGAGCGCTTCACGATCGTCATCGTGACGCACAACATGCAGCAGGCGGCCCGCGTCTCCGACCGCACGGCGTTCTTCAACCTCTCGGCGGTGGGCCAGCCCGGCAAGCTCATAGAGATCGACGACACGGAGCGCATCTTCTCCAACCCGTCGGTCCAGGCCACGGAGGACTACATCTCCGGCCGCTTCGGCTGATCCGCACGCGAGACTCCTCGCGGTGCTGCATGGCGGTGCCACCGCGAGGCCGAAAAAGGGCCCGCCCCTCTCCCAGGGGCGGGCCTTTTCGCATCGCATCCAGCCTAGCTGCGGGCAGTCGTGCCGCTAAGGGCGGCACGGGTGGGCGCAGCGGCACCCCGCCACGCCGGGCTGCGCAACCCCCAGCCCTCAGCACAAACCCAGCTCAGCTACAGAAACGCCAGGTTCACGATCCAGAACGACACAGCGGCCACCGTCGCCGCCGCCGGCATCGTGATGAACCACCCCAGAATGATGTTCTTGGCGACACCCCACCGCACCGCGTTCACACGCTTGGTGGCCCCCACGCCCATGATCGCCGACGTGATGACGTGCGTCGTCGAGATCGGCGCCTTGAAGATGAACGCCGTCGTGAACATGATCGTCGCCCCCGTCGTCTCCGCGGCGAACCCCTGCGGCGGATCGAGCTCGATGATCTTCCGCCCCAGCGTCCGCATGATCCGCCAGCCACCGGCGTAGGTGCCCAGCGACAGCATCACCGCACAGGCGATCTTCACCCACACCGGAATCGGATCGCCGTAGTCCTCGACATCCGCGATGACCAGAGCCATCACCACGATGCCCATCGTCTTCTGCGCGTCCTGCAGACCGTGCCCCAGCGCCATTCCGGCCGCGGACACGGTCTGGGCTATGCGGAACCCGCGCTTTGCCTTGTGCGGGTTGGCCTTCCGGAAGATCCACATGATCGCGGTCATCACCAGATAACCGGCGATGAGACCGACGAACGGCGACACGAACATCGGGATGACGACCTTCTCCAGCACCCCGTGCCAGTAGACCGTCGTCCCACCGGCCAGCGCCGCCCCCACCATGCCGCCGAACAGGGCGTGCGAGGAGGACGAGGGCAACCCGAAGTACCAGGTGATGAGGTTCCAGACGATCGCCCCCACCAGAGCGGCGAAGAGGATCCCCATCCCCTTCGACCCCACGGGTGTCTGGATCAGCCCCTCGCTGACCGTCTTGGCGACTCCGGAGCCCATGAAAGCGCCGGCGAGGTTCATCACCGCGGCCATGGCCAGCGCGGCCTTCGGCGTCAGCGCCCGCGTCGAAACGGACGTGGCGATCGCGTTCGCCGAGTCGTGGAATCCGTTGGTGTACGTGAAGAAGAGCGCGACCCCGATGGTCACGACCAGAGCAAAGGTGTCCATGTAGGGCTCAGGACTCCTTGACGGCGATGGTCTCCACCGTGTTCGCCACGTGCTCGAACGCGTCCGCCGCTTCCTCCAGCACATCCACGATCTGCTTGAGCTTGAGGACCTCCATGGCGTCGTACTTGCCGTTGAAGAGGTGCGCCAGCAGCTTGCGGTGGATCTGGTCGGCCTGGTTCTCCAGGCGGTTGACCTCGATCCAGTACTCGGTGAGGTTCTCCATCGTCCGCAGGTGCGGCATCGCCTCGGCCGTCAGTTCCGCCGCGCGCGCCAGCACCTCGATCTGCTGGTCGACGCCCTTGGGCAGTTCCTCGACGTTGTAGAGGACGACCAGGTCGACGGCCTCCTCCATGAAGTCCATGATGTCGTCGAGGGACGAGGCGAGGGAGTAGATGTCCTCGCGGTCGAACGGCGTGATGAACGAGGAGTTCAGCTGGTGGAAGATCGCATGCGTGGCGTCGTCACCTGCGTGTTCCGCTGCCCGCATACGCTCTGCGATCTCGGCCCTGGCGGATGAGTCCGCCCCGAGCAGTTCCATCAGGAGTTTCGAGCCTGTGACGATGTTGTCCGCGGAGGCGGCGAACATGTCGTAGAAGCTCGTCTCCCTGGGGGTCAGACGAAAGCGCACGTGGGGTCCTCGGGGTGCATCGGTTTCGGTCAGGCTGATGCTAGGCGCATCATCCGGCCACGGCTATCGGGCCGCCCACCAGTGTCACCCATCCTTCACGGTGGTGAGCACGGGGGCGGTCCAGGGACTGGATCCGGCCGTCACGCAAGGCTCAGGCCAAGGGGCGTATACCCAGCAAAGTTCGGTACCATATACCCGGCAGGGGTATATGTCGGCTCACTGCCCACCAGGAGGACGCGATGACGGACGTGACCGACGTAACGAACGCCGGAGATGCCGCGGATGCCCGTACGGACACCATGACCGCCCACGACCACGGCGTACACGGGTATCACAAGCAGAAGGACGAACACCTCAAGCGCCTGCGCCGCATCGAGGGCCAGATCCGCGGCCTGCAGCGCATGGTCGACGAGGACGTCTACTGCATCGACATACTCACGCAGGTCTCCGCCTCCACCAAGGCCCTGCAGTCCTTCGCCCTGCAACTGCTGGAGGAGCACCTGCGGCACTGTGTCGCGACGGCAGCCATTGAGAGCTCCGCTCAGGGGGCCCTCAAGGGCGGTGACGAGATCGACGCGAAGGTCAAGGAGGCGACCCAGGCCATCGCCCGCATGCTGCGGACGTGAGCCGGGAGCTTCAGCGTCTGGAGGGGTCCCGCTCCTCGGCCACCTTCAGCACCTCGTCGATGCTCTCCAGGCTGAGCCGCTCCCGGGCGGCCGAGGCGGCGATGATCAGCTCTCCGCACAGCTCGATCTCGGCGAGGGCCACGTGGTCCTGAACTGCCGTACCGCCGACCGGAGCCACGTGCGTCACCTCATCTCTGCCGTTACCGACTTCCTAGGGTAGGGAGCCGCCAACGCACCGCGCATGGCACGGACGGGCTAGTTCACGCCGGTCACTCCTCGGCGATCCTGCCCGCGTAGATGTCGTCGTCGTGCGGCAGCCGTACCCGCGCCGGGGCCCCGAAATGGTAGAGCAGCGTGGTCGAGGCGACGGCGACCGGGTTCTTCTGCTGGCCGCCCACGAAACTGAACCGGTGCCGCAGCTTGCGGATGCGGCCCTGGTCGTCGAGGTAGACGTCGAAGGGCACTTCGGCCGTGGCGAACCCCCTGGCCGCCGCGTTCAGGGAGGGCTTGTTGCCGTCGGAGGCCCTCTTGGCGGCGGCTTGGAGATCGGCCGTCCCCCGATAGTGCCGCACCCCGGTGCCCGCCACCTCGGTCCTTCCGACGAACGTCGCCGACCGGGTCCCGCGCAGCACCTCGGCCGCCGCGAACGGATCGGTGGCCCCGCCGGTGACCAGGTTGCCGTCCGAAAGGGACCGCGTCTCCACCCGCACCCACTTGTCCGGCGGCACTCCGGCACCCCGGTTCTTCATGAAGAGCGCCCCGGGGGTGAGCAGTTCGGTGATGGGCCGGTGCTCGGTGGCGCCCGCGGGGTCCTGCGGCAGCAGCACCCGCAGCTTCCCCATCCGCTTGCGGTAGTCGTAGACCCCCGCGCCGCGGATGGTCACCCGGGTCCCGCCGGTGGCCATCTCCATCGACGTCCGGGCCTTCGAACTCCCCGCCTCCACCAGCCGGTCGGCTGCCTGGCGCAGCACGGCGACGGCGTCCCCACGACCGGAATCCCCGGCGACGGCGTCGCCCCCGGCACACCCGCCGGCTCCCAGCCCCACCACCGCCATGACCCCGGCTGCGACGACCGCCGCACCGGTCCGCCCGCGCCGCCGTTCCCGCTGCCGCCCAGTCATCGCCTGCCTACCCCCCAGCCGGTACGTCCGTCACGGGCCCCCTTGTTGCCCGGTTAACGACCGGTATCTGCGCCCGTCACGCGAGCCCGCGAGAGCCGGAGCCGAAGCCTTCACCCGCGCTGGGTAACGTTGTCGGCGTGGCGCAGCACGACGGGCCGGAACACCGCACGACGACAGCGGAGAAGGGGCGCTTCTGCATGGCCCTGTGCACCTGCGGCTGGCGCGGCCCGGCGAGACGGGCGAGAAGCCAGGCCCGCACGGACGCGGAGAAGCACCGGGCGGGCTGACCACCGGTCCGTCACCCCGCGCCGCTCGTCAGGCCGCCCCATGGAACCCCCGCCCGCCCCGTGGAACCCTTGCCCGCACCATCCCGTCTCCCAGGACGGAACCACCGGGAGGCCCCATGGAACGGCGTACATTCCTCACCGCGGGCACGGCGGGCATCGCCGCGGCCGCGACCCCCTTCACCACCGCCTGCACGCAGTCGGACACCCGCTCGGGGACCTCTCCCACCACCAGAACAGCCGCCACGGTCGCGCACACGAAGGCCTCCGCCGCCAACTGGTCCGCCCTGGCCCGCGACCTCGACGGCCCCCTGGTCCGCCCGGGCGACGCCGCCTGGCAGACAGCCCGCCAGCTGTACAACACCCGCTTCGACGGCCTCAAGCCCGCGGCGGTCGCCTACGTGTCACATTCGGACGACATCCGCACGGCCCTGGCCTACGCCCGCGCCCACGCCCTGCGCGTGGCCATCCGCAACGGCGGCCACTCCTACGCCGGCTGGTCCTCCGGCGACGGCCGTCTGATCATCGACGTCTCGAAGCTCAACCGCGTCCGGGCCACCGGCAGCACCGCGGTGATCGGCGCCGGCTCCAAACTCATCGACGTCTACCGCGCCCTCGCGGCCAAGGGCGTCACCATCCCCGCCGGTTCCTGCCCCACCGTCGGCGTCTCCGGCCTCACCCTCGGCGGCGGACACGGCGTGGTCTCCCGCGCCTACGGCCTGACCTGCGACAGTCTCACCCAGGCCACCCTGATCACCGCGGACGGCAAGCAGCTCACCGCCGACGCCCGCGAGAACAAGGACCTCTTCTGGGCCCTGCGCGGCGCCGGCAACGGCAACTTCGGTGTGGTGACGGAACTGCGCTTCAAGACCCACCCGGCCCCCCAGGGCGTCTCGGCGTACCTGTCCTGGCCCTGGTCGAAGGCGACCGCGGTGCTGAAGGCCTGGCAGGAGTGGGGACCGGCACAGCCCGACGAGATCTGGTCGTCCCTCCACCTCGCGAGCGCTCCCGGCACCAACCCGACCGTCTCCGTCGCGGCCTTCTCGCTCGGCACCTACGGCGAACTCCAGAACGCGGTCGACCGCCTCGCCGACCGCGTCGGCGCCCCGGCGAGCAGCGTCTCCCTGAAGCGCCGCTCGTACGAGGAGTCGATGGAGGTGTACGCCGGCTGCTCGTCGTTCCCGACGGACGCCCAGTGCCACCTGCCCGGCTCGACCCCGGGCCGTTCCCCGAAGGGCGCGCTGGGCCGCGAGACGTACGCCGCGGCGTCGGACTTCTACGACCGCTCCCTCTCCGCGGCCGGCATCCGCACCCTGCTGTCACAGATCAAGTCGGTACGCGGCGGCACGGGCAGCATCGCGCTCACCGCCCTGGGCGGAGCGGTCAACCGCGTCGCCCCGACCGCCACGGCGTTCGTGCACCGCCGTTCCCGCATGCTGGCCCAGTACATCGCCGCCTGGCGCCCGGGCACGACGGGCTCCACCGCCCGCGACTGGCTGGCCTCGACCCACAAGTCCATGCGCCCCTACGCCTCGGGCGCGGCCTACCAGAACTACACGGACCCCACCCTGACCGACTGGCGCAAGGCGTACTACGGCGACGCCGCCACCCGCCTGACCAAACTGAAGCACCAGTACGACCCGAACCGCTTCTTCACCTACCCACAGGCCCTGTAGAGACCGCCGCCGCTGCGGGCAGTCGTGCCGCTGGGGCGATGGGGGTCCCCCTGCTCGAGCGAAGCCGAGAGCTTGGGGGAGGGTGGGCGCAGCGGCACCTCGCACCGCCGAGCTGCGCACCCACCCCCCAGCACCAACAACCCAGCACCAGCTAAGCGGCAAGGTCCCTCTCAGACGCCTCCGGCGCCCGCTCACTCCGAGCTCCAGGAATCACCGCGTCTCCCTCTCCTCCACGCCGCCCTCCGGCCCGAACGACCCACCCCACCCGAGGCGACCGCTCCACCGCCCGCACAACCGGCGTCAGCAGAGCCATGGCCACCGGCGACAGCAGCAGCGCCACAGCCGTACCGAGCGCGAACCCACCCACGACATCCGTCGGATAGTGCACACCCATGTACACCCGGATGAACCCGCCGAACACCGCAAGGACCAGCGCGACCAACCCGAACTTCCGGTTGGCCACGAACAGCCCGACCGCCATCGCCATGACGAGCGTCGCGTGGTCGCTCACGAACGAGTAGTCGGTCTTGCCACTGACGAGCACTTCGAGCCCCTGGTGGTCCAGGAACGGCCGGGGCCGCTCCACGAACCCCCGTATCGGCACGTTGACCAGCACGGCGATGCCCGCCGCGAGCGGCGCCCAGACCAGCGCCGCGACGGACGACGCCGCGTCCTCGTCCCCACGGCGCCGCACGGTCCACCAGCACCACAGCACGAGCAGGACGATGGCGAGCAACAGCCCGTACTCGCCCACGAACTCCATGACCCGGTCGAACCACGGCGGCGCGTCCTTGGCCAGGCCATTGATGTCGTACAGCAGGTCGACGTCGGGGTTCGACCCGGATTCGGCGAGTCCAGCCATGGTGCTGCGGCCCCTTCGTCGTCTCTCATGGCGCACCGGTGTGTGCGCCGCTTCTGCCACCCCCGTGGCTGTAGACCCGCTTCCGTACTGACGTCCGCTCGGCTACGTCACCAGGAACGCACGGTCCCCGCTGATGCGTTCCACACTCCACCGAATGATCACGTAGACGTTATCGAAGAGAGATACGTCTTCGCAGCTCAGCGGGTAGGCACACGCTCGGCTCACACCGTCGTGGGGAGCGCTTTCGCGCCATCTTCGGTGACCCGGGTGGCCCCGAAGTAGTCGGGGGTGTCGATCGGGTCGAACCGGATCACGGCGCCTGTTCGCGGCGCGTCGATCATGTACCCACCACCGACATAAATGCCGACATGCCGGATGGCCCGGGAATTGGTGAGGTCGTCCGAGAAGAACACGAGGTCTCCCGGCAGCAGTTCGCCCCTCGAGGGATGCGGCCCGGCGTTGTACTGGTCGTTGGCCACACGCGGCAGCTTGATGCCCACGCTCGCGTACGCCGCCTGGGTCAGCCCCGAGCAGTCGAACCGTCCGCCCTGCTCAGCGGTGCCGGTACCGCCCCAGAGGTAGGGCGTGCCGAGCTTCGACTGCGCGTACTCGATGGCGCCGGCGGCCTGCTGGGAGGGATCGACCCGCCCCACGGGCGCCGCGAAACTCTCCGAGAGGGTGGTGATCCTCTTCACGTAGTTCCGCGTCTCGCTGTACGGCGGCACGCCGCTGTACTTGATCACCGCGTACGCCCCCGCGTTGTACGCGGCCAGCATGTTCTCCGTCTGATTTCCGCCAACGTGCTTCACGTACGAGGCGAGCTCACAGTCGTACGAGGCGGCGGAGGGGATCGCGTCCTTCGGATCCCACACGTCCCGGTCCCCGTCCCCGTCCCCGTCGATGCCGTGCGAGGCCCACGTGCCGGGGATGAACTGCGCTATCCCCTGCGCCGCGGCATGGCTCTGGGCCCTCGGATTGAATCCGCTCTCCTGGTACAGCTGGGCGGCGAGCAGGGCCGGGCTGATGGCGGGACACAGGTTGCCCCACTTCTGCACGAGGGCCGCGTACGCGGCGGGCACCGACCCCTTGGCCAGCGCTTTCGCTCCGCCGCCCATGCCGTTGACCAGGTTCCCGGCGACGAGGTAGACCCCCACGACGAGCAGCATCACGAAGGCCAGCGCGGAGCTGATCGCAACACTCGCCACGATCCAGGCCTTACGCACCGTCAACCGCCCCTCGCCGCCCCGGAGTCCAACGCTTCGTCAGTGTAGAGGCGGCGCCCGGCCTCAGGAATGATCACGAAGAGGAGAGTCGGGGCAGACGGAGAACGGCCGAAACGCACGGCGCGCCCCCTCGACGCCCCACCGCGAGACCCTCGGTAGCCGATGCCTGAGGCCTTATCAACGAACGACGCGCCAGCGGCGGAGTGAAAGTCCGTCAGGCCACTCCCGCCCGGCCCAGTGCGTCCGCCGAATTCCCTTGACTCACAAGCCATTTGACTCGACATCACAGCACGCCACTCAGGACTGCGGCCACCCGATCGGCTCCCGCCCGTCACCCCCCGACATTTCTGAGGTTGCGACAGAAATCGGCACAAGTATGTTCATTCATGGTCGGCTGCTCGGCTGACATCCCTCAGAGATGGAGAAAAGGAATGGCTGAGAGAAGGAGAAGTGGAACGCGGAAGCGTGTCGCCGTCGCGATCGTGGCATCGGTGGGCATCGCGGCCCTGGCCGCAACCGGCGTGACCTACGCCTCGGCTTCCAGTTCCGTCCCGCAGTCCACCCCGGCCATGCAGGATGCTGCGGCTTCTGCCCCCTTCGGCGGTGACGGCCAGACGCACTTCGACCACAACGACAACGGTCACGACAACGACAACGGCCAGGTCCACGTGAACGAGCGGACCTACTCGGCCGACCCTGGTCGGTGCACCGCCGTGATCAGCAGCCCCGCCACCACCTTCAACGTCCGGAACGAGAGCAACCGGACCATCGAGTTCTTCAACGGGATCACCTGCGACAACGGCGCCGCCGTATCGACCGTCGGGCCCCACAGCTCCAGCAACGCGATCCCCGGCACCATCGTCCTCGACGGGACCACGGTGCCGTTCGCGCTCGTAGGAAGCTTCCGAGTGCTCGAGAAGCACCGCTACTGAGCCCCCCGCAGGCGACCGGGCCACACGCCCCGCTGCCCGCCTACTCGGCTCCCGGCCCGCCGCAATCGGGCCGGGAGCCAAGGGGATATCCCGCTGCGGGGATACCCGGCTCAGCGGGCCGGTTCCCCATCCCAGGTAGCCTTCACCCGGGAACACCGGCGCGGCCCCTCACCCGACCGGCCGCCGGAAAACGCCCGAAAAGGTGAGAAAAGCCACAGAGGGCACAACGACGGAACCACACACCAGGTTCCGCTCAGGCCTCATTGCCCGGCGTGACCTGCCGTGATACACAGAGTTACCATACGATCCTTCGCGCACCGTCCGTCGCCTCCCTTAGGGGCCGGAGCGGAACGGTGGCAAGGTATTCGTACGAAACCCGCCAATCAATGACGCCAAGTCGACATCCGACAGCGTCATCGTCGGCGAGAATGAGGCCTGACCTCTGCACCACCGCAGAGGGTGCGGAACTACCCAACAGGGGCGGTGACTTACATGCTCTTTGCGGCCGACAAGGGAGACATCAACACCATCATCGGCGGGATCGCTCCGGACTGGGGCCCCTTCGGCAGCCTGGGCAACGAGGCCAAGGTGATGATCGAGGTCGTGATGGCGGTGGCCATCCTGCTCTGCCTCGGCATCGCCATCTGGGGCGCTGCCAAGCAGCGCATCGGCGCGACCGCCCTGCGCGACACCTTCAGCGCGGAACAGGGCAAAGGCCTCATCATCGCCGGCCTCACAGGAGTCTTCATCATCGGCTCCCTCGGCACGCTCTTCACCATCGTGTACGGCATGGCCGTGTAGGCCGGGCGCCGTCCGCACCGGCCGGGCGCGCCCGGCTCCTCCCCCTTGTCCCACCCGCCCGTCGTGCCCACCGGCTGAGGTTGCGTTTCCCTGATGTCGAGTCACCACACCGCGCCCGCGCGGGAACCAGCACGGCTACCGTCGTACGAGGAGTACGAAGTGTCTCCGCACGACGTCGAGGGGGCGTACGCGGCATGAGTCTCGGTGACGAGCACGAGCCGTCCGGCGGCTACGGCGGCACGGGCCAGACCCGCACCCGCCTGCCCGACACCGACGGCACGTCCCGCCGCGCCCCCCGCTCGTCCTCCCGCAGCCTGGTCTCGGTGGTCGGCGTCGTCGTCCTCCTGATCGCAGCCATCGCCTTCGCGAACCGGGGTGACGACGACTCCTCCTCCAACAGCAGCGCCGACAAACCGGAGACGGCGGCGACAGCACCTTCGGGGGAGCGGCCGGTGCAGGCGAAGACGGACAACATCCCCACGGGCTACGCCCACAACGAGCAGGGCGCCCAGTCCGCAGCCACCAACTACGGCACCGCCCTCGGGTCGGCTGACATGTACGACGCCCAGAAGCGGCATGCCATCGTCAACACGGTGTACGCACCCGACGTCGCTGCCGCCCAGCTGCCGGCGTTCGACCAGGTGTACTCCCGAGAGAGCTTCCTCGAGAAGATCGGCCTGAACAAGGACGGCGTCGCGCCCAGCGGTCAGACCTTCGTCTCGCGCGTCATCCCCGTCGGTACCAAAGTCACGTCCTACAGCGGCAGCACCGCCGCCGTCGAGCTCTGGTACACATCCCTCTTCGGTCTGTCGGGCGAGGGTTCCAAGAACCCCGTGACCGAGAGTTGGTATACGACGACCTACCAGTTGAAGTGGGTCGATGGGGACTGGAAGGTCACCGACTTCACCCAGAAGGACGGTCCGGTCCCGGTCGGGCGGGACCAAAGAGCCTCCACCGCGGAGGACATGACCAAGGCCGTCGAGGAGTACGGAGGTTTCACCTATGCCCGCTAGGCATCACGTACTCAAGCTCGGCGCCGCGGTCACAGCACTGCAGGCGGCCACGGTCCTGCTGGCCACCCGTGCCCTCGCCGCCCCCACGCCCTCCCCGTCGCCGAGCAACAACGCGTGCGACCTGCTAGGGGGCGAAGTCAGGGAAAGGTGCGAGGGAGACACCGGCAGCGGTACCGGCGGAGGCAGGCCCTCCCTCGACCCCACCTCCACCCTCGACCCCCTCTCCTCCCTCGCCAAGGGCTGCGCCGAAGCCGCCTCCTGGACCGTCGACAAGCTCAGCGACGCCGTGAAGGAGACCGCGAACGTCGACTTCACGAACCCCAAGTTCCTCCAGCAGTACGCCGTCGTCTTCGCCGCGTCGACGATCCTCACGCTGCTGCTCTGGCTGCTCGCCGTCGCCAAGCGAGCCGTCCGCGGCGTGCCCCTGACCACCGCCCTCTCCGAGGCCATCGGCTTCCTCTGGCTCACCGTCCTGGCCTCCGCCTTCACCCCCCTGATCCTCTACACCGTCGTATCGGCGACGGACGGCGTCACCGAGGTCCTGGCAAAGGCCACCGGCGACCAGACCGACGCGTTCTTCGGCACCTTCTCCGAGGCCCTCAAGAAAGGCGAGGACATCGGCGGCGGCCCCATCATGCTGATCGTCGTCTCCCTGGTCAGCATCCTCGCCGCCGGCGTCCTCTGGCTGGAGCTCGTCATCCGAGCCGCCCTCCTCTACGTCGGCGCCCTCCTCGGCACCGTCGTCTACGCCGGCCTCGTCGACAAGAACCTCTGGGGCCACGTCCGCCGCTGGGCGGGCATCATGATCGCGGTCATCCTCATCAAGCCGGTGATCGTCATCGTCCTCGGCCTCGCGGGCGCCCTGTCCACCGGCGACGGCCCCGACGCCTTCTCCGCCGTCGTCTCCGGCCTCGCCATCATCCTGCTCGCCATCTTCGCCAGCGCGATGATCTACCGCTTCGTCCCCGGCTTCGGCGACGAGATCGCCGGCTCCCGCAACAACCGCCTCATGCAAGGCGCCGAGAGCAAGGCCGCCGCGGTCATCAGCTCCCCCGCCACCCTCGTCGCGCAGGGCATCAAGACCCACAGTTCCCGCGCCGACAACAACAGCGGAGGCAGCCAGTCCTCCGCTCCCCGCCCCAGCAACCCCGCCTCCGGCGGAGTCGCCGCACACAGCGGGCGCACCTCGAACGGCGGCGGCGGATCTGTCCCCTCCGCCGCACCCGCACCCCGTTCGAGCAGCCCCGTCAACACCCCGCACGCCAGCAGCACCCGCAACAGCAGTACCAACCGCACGGGAGGTGAAGGGCGTTGACGACCGAGTCCCACGTGTCCCATCCGGTCACGCCCCGCCGTACGTATCTGATCGGCCGCGCCCGGCCGAACGCGATCATCGGCCGCAACCGCGAGAGCGGCGAGATCGCCCTCATCGTCGTGGGCGCGTTCCTCGGCATGATGTGCGGGCTCCTCGTCCCCGTGCTGTCCCTGCGCATCGTGCTGCTCGCCGGGTTCCCGATGCTGGCGCTGGCCGCCGTGTACGTGCCGTACAAGCACCGCACCTTCTACAAGTGGTTCGAGATCAACCGCAGCTACAAGCGCACCCTCAAGCAGGGCGCCACCTACCGCTCCACCGCGGTGGAGGCCGGCACCCGCCTCGACGGCAGGGAAATCGAGGTCGGCCCGCCCCCGGGCATCGGCCGCATCACCTGGCTGTCCGCACCCTTCGGCCCGGACGAGATCGCCGTACTGCTGCACGCCGACCGCAAGACCGTCACCGCCGCCATCGAGATCGAGGGCCCCGGCGTCGGCCTGCGCGACAGCGAGGACCAGGAGGCCCTCGTCGACCGCTTCGGCACCCTGCTCAAGCACGTGGCCAACGGCGACGGCTTCGTCACCCGCCTCCAGATGCTCGCCCGCACCCTCCCCGCCGACCCGGACGCCCACGCCAAGGACGTGGCCGTACGCGGCGACGACAAATCACCGGCGTGGCTGCAGCACTCCTACGACCAGCTCCAGTCGATGGTGTCCACCAGCAGCGAGCAGCACCGCGCCTACCTCGTCGCCTGCATGCACTACACCCGCGAACTCGCCGCCGAGGCGAACGCCATGGCCCGCGCCGCCCGCGCCCACGGCGGCAAGGTCGACCGGGACGCCGGACTCGCCGTCGTCATGGCCCGCGAGCTCACCGACATCTGCTCACGCCTGCAGGAGGCCGACATCCGCGTCCGGCAGCCCCTCGGTCAGGGCCGGCTGTCCTCGCTGATCCACTCCATGTACGACCCGGACCACCCCATCGACCACATCCAGGCGATGACGAAACGCAACGCCTGGCCGGCCGAGCTGGACGCCATGGAGCCCACCTACCTCCAGGCCAAGACCCGCGAGTCCTCCACCCGCGCCCCCTGGTGCCACGCCACGGCCTGGGTGAAGGAGTGGCCGATGACCCCCGTCGGCGTCAACTTCCTCGCCCCGCTCCTCGTCCACACCCCGGACGTCATCCGCACGGTGGCCGTCACCATGGACCTCGAACCCACCGAGGTCGCCATCGAGCGCATGCTGACCGAGAAGACCAACGACGAGGCCGAGGCGTCCCGCGCCGCCAAGATGAACCGCACCGTCGACCCGCGCGACGTCGCCGCCAACTCCCGGCTCGACCAGCGCGGCGAGGACCTCGCCAGCGGCGCCGCCGGCGTCAACCTCGTCGGCTACATCACCGTCTCCTCACGCTCCCCCGACGCCCTCGCCCGCGACAAGCGGACGATAAGGGCCTCGGCCGGCAAGTCGTACCTCAAGCTGGAGTGGTGCGACCGTGAGCACCACCGCGCCTTCGTGAACACCCTTCCCTTCGCCACCGGCATTCGGAGGTAGGACCTGATGCGGGACCCGCTGTCCGTCCTCACCGACGCCTTCACGTCCTTCCTCTTCGGAAAGGTCGAGACGACCCGGCTCCCGGTGCGCACGTCCACGGGCCAGGCACAGGCGGTCTACCTCCCGACCGCCGCCCCGGGCCTCGGCGACTCCGGCGTCATCATCGGCCGCGAGGTGTACTCCGGCAAGGGCTACATCTACGACCCCTTCCAGCTCTACGGCCAGCAGCTCCCCGCCCCCCACTGGCTGGTCCTCGGCGAGTCCGGCAACGGCAAGTCGGCGCTGGAGAAGACGTACGTCCTGCGCCAGCTCCGCTTCCGCGACCGCCAGGTCGTCGTCCTGGACGCCCAGGGCGAGGACGGCGTCGGCGAGTGGAACCTCGTCGCCCAGGAGCTGGGCATCACGCCCATCCGCCTGGACCCGACGGCCGCCCTGGACATGGGGATCCGCCTCAACCCGCTGGACCCCGCGATCACCACCACGGGCCAGCTGGCGCTGCTCCGGACCATCATCGAGGTCGCGATGGGCCACGGCCTCGACGAGCGCTCCGGCTTCGCCCTGAAGGTCGCCCACGCCCACGTCAACGAGACCATCGTCGAACGCCAGCCGGTCCTCACCGACATCGTCGAGCGACTGCGCCACCCCGAGCCCGAGTCG
Organism: Streptomyces djakartensis; assembly: GCF_014651075.1. Lineage (GTDB taxonomy): Bacteria > Actinomycetota > Actinomycetes > Streptomycetales > Streptomycetaceae > Streptomyces > Streptomyces djakartensis. Next base: position 301,559 of record NZ_BMWE01000010.1, read on the forward strand.
GCCGAGGCCATGAACGTCGCCATAGACGACGTACGGGCCTGGGGCCTGGACGTCGCCCTGGTCCTGGACCGGCTCGTCGACGGTGACCTGCGCGGCATGTTCGACGGCCCGACGACGGTCGGCATCGACCTGGACGCCCCGCTGATCGTCTTCGACCTGTCCCACATCGACCGCAACTCCATCGCCATGCCGATCCTCATGGCGATCGTCGGCGTGTGGCTGGAGCACACCTGGATCCGCCCCGACCGGAAGAAGCGCATCTTCCTGGTCGAGGAGGCCTGGCACATCATCAACAGCCCCTTCGTCGCCCAGCTGTTCCAGCGCCTGCTGAAGTTCGGCCGACGACTGGGTCTGTCGTTCGTGGCGGTCGTCCACCACCTGTCGGACGTCGTGGACGGGGCGGCGGCGAAAGAGGCGGCCGCGATCCTGAAGATGGCCTCCACGAGGACGATCTACGCCCAGAAAGCCGACGAGGCACGGGCGACCGGCCGCGTCCTGGGCCTGCCCCGCTGGGCGGTCGAGATCATCCCGACGCTCACCCCCGGCATCGCCGTGTGGGACGTCAACGGCAACGTCCAGGTCGTCAAACACCTGGTCACCGAGACCGAACGCCCCCTGGTCTTCACCGACCGCGCGATGACCGAGTCCTCAGCCGACCTCGCCGACGACGCCCTGCGCGCCGCCGAAATCGAGGCGGAGGAACGAGCGGCGGCCTTCGTGGAGCACCACCTGGGCGACTCCGAGTCGACGGTGGCGTAAGGCGCAGGGGAAGGAAGACGCGTGAGACCGGACGACCGCCGCACCCATCGCGACCACCAGGGCGGCATCCCCGACGGCCTGCTCGTCGGCCTCCTCGTGTTCCTCCTCGGCATGACCCTGCTGGTGTGGACGGCCACCGGCCTGGCCGCCTGGTTCGCCCACGGCTCCTGGCCGTCCGGCGTCACCTTCACCCGCACCCCCCTGGCGATGCGGGGCCTCGTGGCGCAGCCCCACGACATCCCCGGCGCCTGGCCCGACACACCCGCCGGCGAACTCTCCGGCTACGGCCTGTTCTGGGGCCTGTTCATCGGGCAGCTGATGGTCCTGGTCGTCCTGGTGGTGTTCGTGATGGGCACACTGGCCCGATGGCGAGCGGTCCGCGCCGGACGCCGGACGGAAAAGGCCACGGCGCAGGAGCAACCGCCGACGTCACCGGCCGGAACCACACACGAGGCCCCGACACCGGCACCGGACCCTGGGTCCACAGCCGTGCCACGCGACGTACCGACACCCCGCCAAGCCCCCCAGCCCACGGCCCCGGCTTCCCCGTCGGGCCAGGAACAGGCGGGCGGGCGGGAAAAGGTCGTGGTGGCCCCCATGGAAACCCGCCAGAGCACGGCCGCCCAGGCCGTACGCGACGCGGAGGGGCCGGCCCTCGTCGTCACCTCGAACCCGGCACTCTGGCAGGACACCAAAGACGGAAGAGCCAAACTGGGCCCCGCCCTGCTCTTCGACCCCACCCACCTCTGCGACACCCCGTCCCGCCTCCACTGGTCGCCGACCGAAGGCTGCGAGGACAAGAAGACGGCAACCGCCAGGGCAGCAGCCCTCCTCACCCCGGTCCGCCCCACCGCCAAACTCGACCAGGCCCTCAGCGACACGGCCCAGCTGCTCCTGCGAAGCTACCTGCACGCCGCGGCCGTCGACGGCCGCACCATCCGCCACGTCCACCGCTGGTCCCAGGGAACCCAGATCCAGGACGCCGTACGCATCCTCCGTACGAACCCCAAGGCGGCTCCCGGCTCCGCGGGCGAACTCGAAGGAGCCCTCACCGCCCACCCCGAACGCCGGGACATGGCCCAGCAGCTGACGACCCGCGCCCTGGCGGCCCTCTCCACGGTCAACGTACGCGAGGCCTGCACTCCCAACCGAACTGATGCCCTCACCTTGGATTCCTTCCTCCACGAAGGGGGAACGCTTTACGTAGTGGGGGAATCCATCGAGGACCCCAGGACGAGCCCGGGCGCGATGCCCCTCCTGACGGCCCTCGTCTCCAGCGTGGTCGAGCGCGGCCGGCACATGGCCGAACGGTCATCGGCCGGTCGCCTCGACCCACCACTGACGCTCGTCCTGGACGACGTCGCGGCCGTGGCCCCGCTTCCCCAGCTCCCGGAGCTGCTGGCCACCGGAGCGGACCGGGGCATGCCGACCCTGGCCCTGCTCCGGTCCCGCGAGCAGGGCCGCGCCCGCTGGCCGCACGACGAACTGCCGGTCTAGGCCCTCGCGGCCGTCACTCCCGCTCGAGCACGAACTCCAACTCCCGCTCACCGGAGTCCCCGAGCGGCACGATCACTCCACTGGGCACAAACCCCACCCGCCGATAGAACCGCTGCGCCCGCCCGTTCTCCTCGTGCACGATGAGCCGCACCCGCTCGAGACCCCGCCCCCACGCCCATTCCAGTGCCGCGTCGAACAGCACCTCGGTCAGGCCGCTCCCCCGGTCCTCGGGCCGTACGAACACGCCGACCAGATGGCCCTGCTTCCGCTCCACGGGAAAGCCGGCCCAGTCCGTCGTCCCGGGCTCCTCCACGAGCACCGTCAGCGTCGCCACCCACTGCCCGTCCGGCCCTTCGGCGATGATCTGCTGAGCCGCGTCCGCCCCTTCCGCGGCACCGGCCGTCCGCTCCTGCCAGAAGGAATCCGGCCTGCCCACCGCCTCCTCGTACGTCTCCAGGAAGGCAAGGTGCGCCACCGGGTCCTGCAGCGCCACGAGCCGCAGTTCCCTCGCCGCGGGCCACTCATCAGCACGGACGGACCGGATCACATAGGTCATGCGGGCCACGGTAGTCGGAGAAAACAAAAAGGCCCACACCTTTAAGGTGTGGGCCTTTTTCAATATTTGTTCGGCGGCGTCCTACTCTCCCACAGGGTCCCCCCTGCAGTACCATCGGCGCTGTAAGGCTTAGCTTCCGGGTTCGGAATGTAACCGGGCGTTTCCCCTACGCTATAACCACCGAA
>NZ_BMWE01000011.1 GCF_014651075.1 Streptomyces djakartensis
CGGTGGTGCGGGCGCGGGCGCAGGCCGCGCGGACCCCGTCGAGCAGGGCCCGGCCGCCGACGCGCACGCCGGGCTTGTCGGCACCGCCCAGCCGGCGCGCGGCACCGCCGGCCAGCACGATGGCGTCGTACGCGGCGGTACCGGCGGCACCGGGGGGTTCGAACGCGGTCACCCCCCGAGTATGCGTGCCCCCGCGATCACATGGAACGCGGGGGAACCGGCCCGATCATGACCTACCGGCTCACGGACCGAACAGGAATCACAGAGTCCGCAGCAGTACCGCGGGCTGTTCCACGCAGTCCGCCACATAGCGGAGGAAGCCGCCCGCCGTGCCGCCGTCGCACACCCGGTGGTCGAAGGTGAGGGAGAGCTGGACGACCTGCCGCACCGCCAGCTCGCCCTCGTGGACCCAGGGCTTGGGGACGATACGGCCGACGCCGAGCATGGCCGCCTCGGGGTGGTTGATGATCGGGGTGGAGCCGTCGACGCCGAAGACTCCGTAGTTGTTCAGTGTGAAGGTCCCGCCGGTGAGTTCCGCGGGCGTCAGCGTCCCGGCCCGGCTTGCCTCGGTGAGCCGGGCGAACTCCGCGGTGAGTGACTCGGCGTCGCGCGCGTGCGCGTCCCGTACGACAGGGACGACGAGCCCCCGGTCGGTCTGCGCGGCGAAGCCCAGGTGCACGTGGTCGAACCGCACGACCTCCCTGGCCTGCGCGTCCACGGTGGAGTTGAGCTCGGGGAAGCGGGCGAGGGCCGCGGTGCAGATCCGGGCCAGCAGGGCCAGGACGGAGATCTTCGGTCCGCCGGCCGCGTTCATCGCCGCGCGCGCCCGCATGAGCTCGGTGGCGTCGGCGTCCACCCAGCAGGTCGCGTCCGGGATCTCGCGGCGACTGCGCGTCAGCTTGTCGGCGACGGCGCCGCGGATGCCCTTGAGGGGGATGCGGAGCTCGCCTGGGGCCTCCGGTGCGATGGAGGGCTGGCGCTGGGGTTCGGGTGCCGCTGTCTCGGCGCGGCGGGCGGCCGCACGCAGGGCGTACTCCACGTCCGCCCGCAGGATCAGCCCGTCCGGGCCGGAGCCGGTCAGCTCCCGCAGGTCCAGGCCGTTCTGCCGGGCCAGTCGGCGCACCAGGGGGGAGATCACGGGGACGGGGCCGTCGTCGGTCCCAGGGGCACCGGCCCGGCCGTTCACCGTCTCGGTGGAGGCAGCGGCGTCGGCGGGTGCCGCCCCTGCGGCACGACTGCCCGCCGCCATGTCCGGAGCGGCCACCGGCCGCTCCGGCCGGACCCGGCGTCGCCGCGCGGGTGCCTCGGACGTGCCGTAGCCGACGAGGACGTTGCCCGAGCCCTCGGCCTCCGGCTCACCGGTCCCGGAGGACGGCCGTTCCCCCACGGCCACCGTGATGAGCGGCGCCCCGACGGGCAGTTCCGTGCCCTCCTCGCCGAAGCGGGCCGTGACCACGCCGCCGTAGGGGCAGGGCACCTCGACCATCGCCTTGGCCGTCTCGACCTCGACGACCGGCTGGTCGATGGCGACCACGTCGCCGACCTCGACCAGCCAGCGCACGATCTCCGCCTCGGTGAGCCCCTCACCGAGGTCGGGCAGCTTGAACTCCAGCACCTGTGCCATCAGCTCTCGGCCTCCCACTGCAGACGCCCCACGGCGTCCAGGATCCGGTCCACACCGGGCAGGTGGTGGCGCTCCAGCATCGGCGGCGGATACGGGACGTCGAACCCGGCCACGCGCAGCACCGGCGCCTCCAGGTGGTGGAAGCAGCGCTCCGTGACCCGGGCCGCGATCTCCCCGCCCGGGCCCCCGAAGGAACCCGACTCGTGGACGACGACCGCGCGTCCCGTCCGCCGCACCGAGGCGCACACCGTCTCGTCGTCGAACGGCACCAGGGAGCGCAGGTCGACGACTTCGAGGTCCCAGCCCTCGGCCCGGGCCGCCTCGGCCGCCTCCACGCAGACGGGTACGGACGGCCCGTACGTGATGAGCGTGGCACTCCGGCCCGGGCGCCGCACCACCGCGCGGCCTATCGGATCGACGGGCGCCGGCTCCTCCGGGTTCCAGGAGTCCTTCGACCAGTACAGCCGCTTCGGCTCCAGGAAGACGACCGGGTCGTCGGAGGCGATGGACGCGCGCAGCAGCCCGTAGGCGTCGGCGACGGTCGCGGGCGTGACGACATGGAGACCCGGAGTCGCCATGTAGTACGCCTCGGAGGAGTCGCTGTGGTGCTCGACGCCGCCGATGCCGCCGCCGTAGGGGACCCGGACGGTGATCGGCAGGGGCATCTTGCCCCGGGTGCGGTTGCGCATCCGGGAGACGTGCGAGATCAGCTGCTCGAACGCGGGGTAGGCGAACGCGTCGAACTGCATCTCCACGACCGGTCGCAGGCCGTACATGGCCATGCCGACGGCCGTGCCGAGGATGCCCGCCTCGGCGAGCGGGGTGTCGGTGCAGCGGTCCTCGCCGAACTCCTTGGCGAGGCCGTCGGTGACGCGGAAGACGCCGCCGAGGGTGCCGACGTCCTCGCCCATGACGTGCACGGCGGGGTCGGCGGCCATCGCGTCGCGCAGGGCGCGGGTGAGGGCCTGTGCCATGGTGGCCGGCTTGACGGCGACGGTGGTCATCGGTGCGTGCCCCCCTCGGGCTCGGCGCCGGCCTCGGCCTCCAGCTCGGCCCGCAGCTGCTCCCGCTGCTCGCGCAGCTGGGGGGTGGGTTCGGCGTAGACGTCGGTGAACAGGTCCATGGGGTCGAGCACCGGGTCCTGGTTCATGTGCTCGCGCAAGGAGGCGGCCATCGCCTCGGCGGCGTCCCGTGCGGCCCGCTTCCCGTCCTCGTCGAGCAGGCCGCGCGCGGTGAGCTCCCGCTCCAGCAACTCGATCGGGTCGTGCTCGCGCCAGGTCTCGACCTCGGCGTCGGCACGGTAGCGGGTCGCGTCGTCGGCGTTGGTGTGGGCGTCGACGCGGTAGGTGATCGCCTCCACCAGGGTGGGGCCACCGCCCGCGCGGGCGTGGCGGACGGCGTCGGAGAGGACCTCGTGCACGGCGGCGGCGTCGTTGCCGTCGACCAGGCGGCCGGGCATGCCGTAGCCGACGGCCTTGTGGGCCAGCGACGGGGCGGCGGTCTGCTTGGCGAGCGGGACGGAGATCGCGAAGCCGTTGTTCTGCACCAGGAAGACGACCGGGGCCTGCCAGACGGCGGCGAAGTTCAGCGCCTCGTGGAAGTCGCCCTCGCTGGTGCCGCCGTCGCCGACCATGGCCAGCGCGACCACGTCGTCGCCCTTGAGGCGGGCGGCGTGCGCCAGGCCCACGGCGTGCGGCAGCTGGGTGGCGAGCGGGGTGCACAGGGGGGCGACCCGGTGCTCGTGGGGGTCGTAGCCGGTGTGCCAGTCGCCGCGCAGCAGGGTGAGTGCCTCGACGGGGTCCACGCCGCGGGCGACCACGGCGAGCGTGTCGCGGTAGCTCGGGAAGAGCCAGTCGCGCTCCTCGAGGACCATCGCGGCGGCGACCTCGCAGGCCTCCTGCCCGGTGGTCGAGGGGTAGACGGCCAGGCGGCCCTGCTTGGTGAGGGCGGTGGCCTGCGCGTTGTAGCGGCGGCCCTTCACCAGCTGCGCGTACAGCGCCCGCAGCAGCTCCGGGTCGGCCTTCGCGGCGGCCTCGGTGCCGAGGACGCGGTACGGCTCGGCGTCGGGCAGCAGCGGCGCGGGGTCCATACGGGGCTGCCAGGCGGGCGGCGGGGTGGGCCGGTAAGCGCCCCGCTGCTCCATGACCGTCATGACGGCACCTCCTCGTGGAAGCGGCTACGGGAGGCGCGTCGGCTGTGACCCGCCTCACCTACCGATTGTTCGGTCGTCGGCACATTTTGGCTACGGGTGACCTCAGGCTGTGGACAAACGGTTCTCCACAGCCTGAGATGGACGCAGTACGTCCATGGCAGGGAGGGTGGCGCAGGTGGCATCTGAACAAATGGCCGAAAGCAGGCCCGAGAGCCAGGACGACAGTGCTGCACTGCCGCCGCCGCGGCCCCTGGACGCCATCGATCAGGACATCCTGCGCATGCTCCAGGCGGACGGCCGTTCCTCGATACGGTCGGTCGCCGAGCGGGTCCATGTCTCGCGCGCGAACGCCTACTCCCGGATCAACCGGCTGGTCGAGGACGGGGTCATCCGTGGCTTCGGCGCCCGCGTCAACCACGAACGGGCAGGTCAGGGGACGTCCGCTTACATCACCCTGAAGATCGTGCAGAACTCCTGGCGGACGGTGCGCGAGGAGCTCAGACAGCTGCCCGGGGCATCCCACATCGCCCTGGTGGGCGGCGACTTCGACGTACTGCTGCTGGTGCACGTCTCGGACAACCGCTCACTGCGCGAGCTGGTGCTCACCCGGCTCCAGGCCATCCCGCAGGTGCTCAGCACGCGCACGCTGCTGGTCTTCGAGGAGGAGGATCTGGAGCCGCGGAGCTGAGCGGAGCCGGGCAGGCCCGCGCTCGGAGGACAGAGCCGCGCCGAGCCGGGCCGAGGGCTCAGGCGCCCTTCCGGAGCCCCCCGAACGCCAGCCGCACCACCGCGTCGGCCACCTCGCGCTCGCCCATGCCGCGCCCGTCCGGCCGGTACCACTCGACGATCGAGTTGATCATGCCGAAGACCAGCCGGGTCACCAGCCGGCCGTCGATGTCGCCGCGCACGTCCCCTTCCGCCGACGCCGCCTTCAGCAGGTCGGCCACCCGGTGGTCGAAGTCGCGGCGCCGCTCCAGCGCCCACCGCTCGGTGTCGGTGTTGCCGCGCACCCGCAGCAGCAGCGTCACATAGGGCAGCTCGGCTATGAGCACCTCGACCATGCGCCGCACGACGTGCTCCAGACGCTCGGCGGCGCTCCCCACGCGCGCCTGCTCCTCCTCGAGGATGCCGAAGAGGCCGTCCAGCGCCCGGCTCACGGCCCGGCGCAGCAGCTCCTCCTTGCCGGAGACGTGGTGGTAGATCGACGACTTGGAGATGCCGGCCGCCCTGGAGAGGTGCTCCATGGAGGTGCCGTCGTAGCCGCGCTCGTTGAACACCCGGACGGCGACGGACAGCAGGGTGTCCGGGGTGTAGGTGTCGCGCTTGGCGGTGGTCATGAGGCGGTGCCCTCCCGCTTGTCGGAGGCGTGGGCGTGGCGGTACAGCGCGAGGGACGGCGCGTAGCGCCCCGAGGGGTCGCGCACGTGCAGGTCGTCCAGGAGCGCGTAGGCCCAGTAGCGGCCGAGCCGGCGGCTCCACTCGAACGGGCCCAGGGGATAGTTGACACCGAGGCGCATGGCGGTGTCGATGTCCTCCTCGGTGGCCACGCCCTTGGCGACGGCGTCGTGCGCCAGGTCGATGATCCGCGCGACCGTGCGGGCGACGATCATGCCGGGGACGTCGCCGATGACGCTGACCTTCTTGCCGAGCGCCTGGAAGAGGCCGGTGGCCTCGGCGAGGGTCTGCGGGGCGGTGTCCTGGGAGGCGGACAGGGCGATCCGAGTGGCCTTGCGGTAGTCCAGGGCGAGGTCGAAGTAGACGACGTCCCGGAACTCCACGGACGTCTGCCCGTCGGCCAGGACCAGCTGGCCGCCGCTCGGCAGCACCAGCCGGGTGCCGCTGTCCTCGTCCTCCTCGCGGACCGGGATGCCCGCCTCGCGGATCAGCGCGAGCAGCTCGGAGGCCGGCCCCAGATCGCCCTCGGCGACGACGTACGCGGGCGGCTGCCGGTGTTCGGCGGTGTCCGGCTCGGGGCGTTCGGCGCCGCCGCCGTGGTCGTACCAGCCGTGGCCGGTCTTGCGGCCCAGCCGGCCGGACTCGACCAGGCGGCGCTGGGCGAGGGACGGGGTGAAGCGCACGTCCTGGAAGAAGGACTCCCAGACCGACCGCGTGACGGACTCGTTGACGTCCTGGCCGATCAGGTCGGTCAGCTCGAACGCGCCCATCCGGAAGCCGCCCGACTCGCGCAGCACGGCGTCGATGGTGGCCGGGTCGGCGCCCTGCGCCTCGTACACCGCGAAGGCCTCGGCGTAGAAGGGCCGGGCGATGCGGTTGACGATGAAGCCGGGGGTGTCGGCGCAGGCGACCGGCGTCTTGCCCCAGGCGCGGGCGGTCTCGTACGCGCGCGTGGCCGAGGTGACGTCCGTGGCGAACCCGGAGACGACCTCGACCAGCGGCAGCAGCGGGGCCGGGTTGAAGAAGTGCAGGCCGACGAAGCGGCCGGGGACGCGCAGGGCCCCGCCGATCGCGGTGACGGAGAGGGACGAGGTGTTGGTGGCGAGCAGGCAGTCGTCGTCGACGATGCCCTCCAGCTCGCGCAGCAGCTCCTGCTTGACCTCCAGCCGCTCCAGGACCGCCTCGACGACCAGGGAGCAGTCGGCCAGCTCGGCGAGGGTCCCGGCGGGCAGCAGGCGGTCCCGGGCGGCGTCCCGCTCGGCGCGGGTGAGCCGCTCCTTCTCGACGAGCCGGTCCAGACGGGCCGCGATCGCGTCGGCCGCCTGCCGCGCCCGCCCGGGGAGCGCGTCGTACAACCGCACCGGGTGGCCCGCGACCAGCGCGACCTGGGCGATGCCCTGGCCCATGGTGCCGGTGCCGACGACGGCCACGGGGCTGCTGAGGTCGAGTGCTGTCATGAGCGCGATCCTCCCGCACGGGGTTTTCCACAGATGCGGCGGACCCCCTTGAACCGACCGATCGTTCGGTTACTCTAGCTGTGTCCGAGTGTTCCCGCCCAGGTTTCTGCCCAGGTCATGAACTCGACGAGGAGTTCTTGAGACGAGGAGTTGGTCACGCATGACCGCCGCACTCTCGGCGCACGAGCTGATCGCCCGGCACCGGTCCACCCTCGACCAGGCGCTGGAAGCGATCCGCACGCGCGCGTACTGGTCCCCGCACCCCGAGCACCCGAAGGCCTACGGGGAGAACGGCAGCCTGGACGCGGCGGCGGGCAAGGCCGCCTTCGACGCCCTGCTCGGCAGCCGTCTCGACCTCGGCCAGCCCGGGACGGACGACTGGGTGGGCGGCGAGACGTCCCCGTACGGCATCGACCTGGGCGTGACGTACCCGCACGCGGACCTCGACGTGCTGCTGCCCGCCATGAAGGCGGGGCAGCGGGCCTGGCGGGACGCGGGCGCGGAGCAGCGCGCGGTGGTCTGCCTGGAGATCCTGCGGCGCATCAGCGACCGGACGCACGAGTTCGCGCACGCGGTCATGCACACCTCCGGCCAGGCGTTCATGATGGCGTTCCAGGCGGGCGGGCCGCACGCGCAGGACCGCGGCCTGGAGGCGGTGGCCTACGCCTACGTGGAGCAGGTGCGCACGCCCGACAACGCCGAGTGGACCAAGCCCCAGGGCAAGCGCGACCCGCTGGCGATGACCAAGCAGTTCACGCCGGTGCCGCGCGGCATCGCCCTGATGATCGGCTGCAACACCTTCCCGACGTGGAACGGCTACCCGGGCCTGTTCGCCTCCCTCGCCACCGGCAACGCGGTCCTGGTCAAGCCCCACCCGCGCGCGGTGCTGCCGCTCGCGCTCACGGTGCAGGTGGCCCGCGAGGTGCTCGCCGAGTCCGGCTTCGACCCGAACCTGGTCGCGCTGGCCGCCGAGCGCCCGGGCGAGGGCATCGCCAAGACGCTGGCCCTGCGCCCCGAGATCCGGATCATCGACTACACCGGCTCCACCGAGTTCGGCGACTGGCTGGAGGCCAACGCCCGCCAGGCGCAGGTGTACACGGAGAAGGCCGGCGTCAACACCGTCGTCGTCCACTCCACGTCCGACTACAAGGGCATGCTCTCCAACCTGGCGTTCTCGCTGTCCCTGTACAGCGGCCAGATGTGCACGACCCCGCAGAACCTGCTCGTCCCGCGCGAGGGCATCTCGACGGACCAGGGGCCCAGGTCCTACGACGAGGTCGTCGCGGATCTCGCCAAGGCGGTGGACGGGCTGCTGGGCGACGACGCCCGGGCCAACGCGCTGCTCGGGGCGATCGTCAACCCGGATGTGAAGGCCCGGCTGGAGGCGGCCGGTGGTCTGGGCGAGGTCGCGCTGGCCTCCCGGGAGATCACCAACCCGGACTTCCCCGGCGCGGTCGTCCGGACGCCGGTGATCGTGAAGCTGGACGGGGCCAAGCCGGACGCGGAGGCCGCGTACATGAGCGAGTGCTTCGGGCCGGTGTCCTTCGCCGTCGCGGTCGACTCGGCCTCGGACGCGGTGGAGCTGCTGCGGCGGACCGTCCGTGAGAAGGGCGCGATGACCGTCGGGGCGTACACGACCGACCCGGAGGTCGAGCAGGACGTGCGGGAGGTCTGCCTGGAGGAGGCGGCGCAGTTGTCGCTGAATCTGACGGGTGGGGTGTATGTGAACCAGACGGCCGCGTTCTCGGACTTCCACGGGTCGGGCGGTAATCCGGCGGCGAGTGCGGCGTTGTGCGACGGGGCGTTTGTGGCCAACCGGTTCCGGGTGGTGGAGGTACGCAGGGAGGCCTAGGAGATCGGGGGGTTGCGGTGATCGTCCGGCCACCGGTGCCTTGTGGCTTGTCGCGCAGTTCCCCGCGCCCCTAAAGGGCCGCCCCCGAGCCCGTGCTCCAGTGGTACAGGGTCATGGCCACGCTGGTCGCGAGGTTGTAGCTGGAGACCTGGGGGCGCATCGGGAGGGACAGCAAGTGGTCGGCGCGCAGCCGTAGTTCAGGCGACAGGCCGGTGCGTTCCGAGCCGAACGCGAGGACGGCGTCGTCCGGGAGCCCGGTGCCCCGGATGTCGTCGCCCTCCGGGTCGAGGGCGAACACGGGGCCGGAGGGCAGTTCCTGCACCGTCAGACGCTCCACGGCGGTCGCGAAGTGCAGGCCCGCCCCGCCGCGTACGACCGTCGGGTGCCACGGGTCGACCGTGCCCGTCGTCACCACGCCGGTCGCTCCGAAACCGGCGGCCAGGCGGATCACCGCTCCCGCGTTGCCGAGGTTGCGGGGGTTGTCGAGGACGACGACCGGGGCCTTGCGGGGCGTGTGGGCCAGCTTCGCGAGGTTGGACTCGCGGGAGGGCCGTACGGCGAGGGCGGCCACCGCCGTGGGATGCGCGCGCGGCACGAACGACGTGTACGTCTCGTGCGGCACCTCCGTCAGCAGTGCGGCCAGCGCGTCCCGTACGTCCGGGGCCAGTTCGTCCGCGAGGGCGAGCGTGGCCGCCCGGTCGGCGGTCACCGCCACCGGTACCTCGGCGCCGAACCGTACGGCGTGCTTGAGGGCGTGGAAGCCGTCGAGCAGGACGGCACTGCCGGCGAGCCGGTGCCAGGCGGTGACGGGGTCGGTCATGTGCCGAAGCCTACGTGCGTGGCCTCGGGGTCCTCTTCGGCGTGCTGCCCGGTGACCGGAGTACGCCTGTGGCGCCGCAGCAGCCGGTCCCGCGCGCGTGCCGCCCGGCCGCCCAGGCGGCGCAGGAAGGCCGTCGGCAGGAACACCGCGTCCGCCGCGATCATCGCCAGTGAGAAGAACGGCAGGCCGAGGACGACGGCGATCACGGCGTGCTCGGTGATCATGACCGCCAGCAGGACGTTCTTCACGCGCCGGTTGAACAGCGTGAACGGGAAGGCGACCTGCACGAGGACCGTGCCGTAGGTCACGAGCATCACGAGGGTGCCGCTGGCGGACAGCAGGTCGGCGAGCGCGGGCCAGGGTGAGAAGTACTCGAGGTGGAGCGGGTAGTAGACCGCGGTGCCGTCCTGCCAGCGGGAGCCCTGGACCTTGTACCAGCCGGCCGTCGCGTAGATCAGGCACGCCTCGGCCATGATCACGAGCAGGGCGCCGTTGTGCACGACGTTGGCGACGACGTCGAGCATGATCCGCGGCTCGGCGGACTTCGCCCGGCGCCCGGCCAGCCACCACAGGGCCTGCGCCACCCACACCGTCCACAACAGCGCGGGTATCAGCTTCTCGCCCTCCATGCGCCCGGCCAGGGTCACCGCGGCCAGCACGAATCCGAGCACGCACCACAGTGCGGGGCCGGTCCGGTCCGTGACGCGCTCGCCCCGCGCGTGTGCCGCCCGGGCGCGCGAGGCCCGCCGGGCGTCCAGCGACCACACCTGGGCGCACCGCGTGAACACCAGGTAGACCGACATCAGGTGCAGCACGTTGTCGCCGCCGTCGCCCACGAAGACGCTGCGGTTCTGCAGCGACAGCACGCCGGCCATGAACAGCACCGACATGGTGCGGGTGCGCCAGCCCAGCAGCAGCAGGGCGCCGGCGAGGATCGCGACCGCGTAGACGAGCTCGAACCAGACCCGTCCGTCCGACCACATCAGGGCGGTGAAGGCACCGTTGGTCCCGATCAGCTGCTCGGCCAGATTCCAGCTCCAGGGACCGTCGGGGCCGTACAGCTCGTGGCGGTGCGGGAGCTCGCGCAGCAGGAACAGCAGCCAGGTCGCGCTGAGACCGATGCGGATCACGGCGGTCTGGTACGGACCGAGGGCGGCCTCGGTGACGCGGGCGATGCCCCGCGAGAGGGCCAGCGAGAAGCGGTTCACCGCACGCCCCCCTCGGCCTCGGCCCGCGGCACCGGCCACCACGGCAGCTCGCGGTAGGACGGCGTCGTCGACACCTTCTCCCGGCTCCATCCGGGCGGGGGCACGTTGCTGGTGCGGGAGCGGACCTGGACCCGCTCGACGGCGCCGCCGCCCCCGGTCGCGGCCCGCACGGCGTCGTCGCGGCCGAGGCGCAGCACCACGATCCGGCGCAGGTACGACTCGGAGAGCGAGCCGCGCAGGCCCACCGGGCGGTTCTCGCTGTCGTGCGTGGCGACGAGGAAGTCCCAGGCGCGGCGCAGCTCGTTCTGCTGGGTGTGGCTGGGCAGCAGGTTGCCGTCGATGGCCCGGCCGTCCTCGGCGGACAGGTCGTACCAGCCGGTGGTCACCGTCGCGCCTTCCCCGTCCCGGACCTCGGCCCGCGCCTGTATCGAGATGTCCTGCTGGAGCGGGTTCGGCGCGAAGAGCTTCCAGTTCTGCTCAAACTCGGGATATATCCAGTCGTCCACGGCCTGGCCGTGCTCCTTCGTGACCGTGTTCGGCGGCGCGACGTGCAGGAACGTCATACCGAGGTGCACACAGACCGCGGCCGCCACGACCGCGAGCGCCAGCGCGACGCCGACCTGGTAGCGGAGGGAGAGCGCGGCTATGCCGGTGCGGGGCGCGACGTGCGGGCCCGGAGCGGACGGGCCCGGAGCGGACGGGTCCGGAGCGGACGGGCCCGGAGCACGCGGATGGCCCCGTTCGCCTTGGTCGTACGCGTCCATTCCGCCCCGTTCCACGATCCCGGTCCGTCGTTCGGCCGCCCGGCCGCGAGGGCGCCGTCCGCCCGCGCACCGCCGCGCGGCCCGGGCACGGGCACGGTACTCAGGCCGCCCGCCCCGGCACAGCCCCTGGCCACCGGTCACGGCCGTGGCCATCGCCACACCGCGGTGGCGGCACAGGAGTGACACCCTACGGCGCCCGCCGTACACCCATTCCGTTCTTCTAGAACCTGTTCTATCTTGCGCCCGTCAGCTCAACGGGACCGGCCGGGAGGACAGGCACCGTGGACTTCACCTTCACCGAGGAGCAGCAGGCGGCGGCCGAGGCGGCGAAGGGCGTGTTCGCCGGGGTCGCGCCGGACGCGGTGCCCAGCCCGGCCCTCACCCCGGGCGCCGTCGCCGAGGCCTGCGACCGCACACTGTGGGACCGGCTCGCCGAGGCGGACCTGCTGAGCCTGCTGCTCGACGCGCGGTACGGCGGGGCGGGCCTGGACGCCGTCGCGCTGTGCCTGGTGCTGCGGGAGTCGGCGAAGGTACTGGCCCGGGTGCCGCTGCTGGAGAGCAGCGCGGCCGCGGCGGCCGTACAGGCCTACGGCGGCGAGGAGGTGAAGTCGGCCCTGCTGGCCCGGGCCGGCCGGGGCGAGCTGGTGCTGACCGTAGCCGCGCACGGCCGCACCGGCCACGACCCGGCCGAGCTCGCCGTGACCGCGAGGCGGGACGGTGACACGTGGGTGCTGGACGGGGTGCAGACCGCGGTGCCGTGGGCGTACGACGCGGACGTCACGATCGTCCCCGCGCACACCGGGACCGGCCGGACGGTACTGGCCCTGGTGCCTCGCGGGCACGACGGGGCCGTCCTCGCCGAGCAGTTCTCCACCAGCGGCGAGCGGCTCGGCGAGCTGCGGCTTCAGTCGGCGCGGCTGGCCGCCGGGGAGGTCATCGACGCCGACGGGGCGTGGGAGTGGCTGCGGGACCTGCTGGCCACCGGGACGTGCGCGCTGGCGCTCGGGCTGGGCGAGCGGGTGCTGAGGATGACCGGGAAGTACACGAGCGAGCGGGAGCAGTTCGGCTTCCCGGTGGCGACCTTCCAGGCCGTCGCCGTACAGGCCGCCGACCGCTACATCGACCTGCGCGCGATGGAGGCCACCCTGTGGCAGGCCGCCTGGCGGCTCGCCTCCGGGGCCCCGGGCGCCCTGCCCGCCACCGGTGACGTCGCCGTCGCCAAGATCTGGGCGGCCGAGGGCGTACGGCGGGTCGTGCAGACCGCGCAGCACCTGCACGGCGGGTTCGGCGCCGACGTCGACTACCCCCTGCACCGGTACCACGCCTGGGCCAAGCACCTGGAGCTGTCACTCGGCCCGGCCGCGGCGCACGAGGAGGCCCTGGGGGACCTGCTGGCGGCCCACCCCTTGGCCTGAACGCCCCGTGCGAGGGGCTGCTAGAGGACGAACCCCGGCTGACCGTCGTCCGTGACCACGGGGCGGCCCGCCGCCTCCCAGACCTGCATGCCGCCGTCGACGTTCACGGCGTCGATGCCCTGCTGGGCCAGGTACATCGTGACCTGGGCGGAACGGCCGCCGGAGCGGCAGATGACGTGGATCCGGCCGTCCTGCGGGGCGGCCTCGGTCAGTTCGCCGTAGCGGGCGACGAACTCGCTGATGGGGATGTGCAGCGCCCCTTCGGCGTGACCGGCCTTCCACTCGTCGTCCTCACGGACGTCCAGCAGGAAGTCGCCGTCCTTGAGGTCCGCGACCGCGACCGTGGGCACACCAGCTCCGAAACTCATGCGTCCGACGCTACCCGAACCGGCCGGCGGGACCACCGGGGCGGGCAGCGGGCCGGGAACCCCTCAGCCTCCGGCCTCGCCGAGCAGCGCGGCCAGCTCCGTCTCGCGTTCCGTGACCTGGGTGAGGAGTTGCTGCCCGATCTGGTCCAGGAGACCGTCCGGGTCGTCCGGGGCCAGCTGGAGCATGTGGCCGATGGCGCTCTCCTCCAGCTCCTTGGCGAGCAGTGCGAGCAGTTCCTTGCGCTGGGCGAGCCATTCGAGCCGGGCGTAGAGCTCCTCGGCGCGGCTCGGACCGCGCTGCGGCTCGGGCCCCTTGGCCCACTCCTCGGCGAGCTCGCGCAGCTCCGCCTCGTCGCCCCGGGCGTAGGCGGCGTTCACCCGGGTGATGAACTCCTCACGCCGCTGCCGGTCCGCCTCCTCCTGGGCCAGGTCGGGGTGGGCCTTGCGGGCGAGGTCGCGGTAGAGCTTGCGGGCCTCCTCGCTCGGGCGGACCCGCTGCGGTGGCCGGACCGCCTGGTCCGTGAGCATCGCCACGGCCTCCGGGAACAGGCCGCTGTCGTCCATCCAGCCGTGCAGCAGGTCCTCGACGCCGGGGATCGGGGCGAGGCGGGCGCGGGCCTCCTCCGCCCGGCGCCGGTCCCCGGGGTCGCCGCTGCGGGCGGCCCTCGCCTCCAGGATGCGGGCGTCCAGCTCCTCGAGCCGGGCGTACAGCGGGCCGAGCTTCTGTTCGTGCAGCCGGGAGAAGTTCTCGACCTCGACGCGGAAGGTCTCCACGGCGATCTCGTACTCGATCAAGGCCTGTTCGGCGGCCCGCACGGCCCGCTCGAGCCGCGCCTCGGGCCGCGGAGCGCCGTCTTCGGGACCGGCGCCGCCGCCCTCTTCAGGTTCCGGGATCGTCACCCGACCAGCCTAGGCCACGGCCGGGAGCGTCCTGGGCGGGGCGTTGCCCGGCCCGCGGCGGCCGGGGCGCCACCGCCAGATCAGACGCCCGTCTCCGCCGGGATCCGGCCCTCCCGGACCGCCGTCACCAAGTCGGCGTGATCCGCCTCGGTCCGGTCCGCGTAGGCCACGGCGAACCCCGCGATCGCCTCGTCGAGTTCCTCGCCCTTGCCGCAGTACCCCGCGACGAGCCGCGGGTCCACGCTGTGGGAGTGGGCCCGGGCCAGCAGCGCGCCGGTCATCCGGCCGTAGTCGTCCATCTGGTCGGCGGCCAGGGCGGCCGGGTCGACACTGCCCTTGCGGTTGCGGAACTGGCGGACCTGGAAGGGGCGCCCGTCGACCGTCGTCCAGCCCAGCAGCGTGTCGCTGACGACCTGCATCCGCTTCTGGCCCCGCACGACCCGCCGGCCTTCGTGCTCGGCCGCCGGCGGCTCGAAACCGGCGGTCACCAGATGCGGCACCAGGGCCGACGCCCGCGCCTCCTTCACCTGGAGCACCAGCGGCTCCCCCCGGTGGTCGAGCAGCAGGACGACGTAGGACCGGGTGCCGACACTGCCGGTGCCCACGACGCGGAACGCCACGTCGTGCACCGCGTACCGGGCGAGCAGCGGCAGACGGTCCTCCGGCAGCGTGCCGGCGTACTCCTCGAGGGACGCCGCGACCGCCGCTGCCTCCGCGTCGGAGACGCGCCGCAGCACCGGCGGGGCGTCGACGAAGCGCCGCCCGCCGTCCTCGGTGGCCTCCGTCGACTTGGCCGCGAAACGGCCGCTGGTGTTGTGGCGGGCCTTCTCGGAGACCCGCTCCAGGGTGCCGAGCAGGTCATGGGCGTCCGTGTGGGAGACGAGCTCCTCGTCCGCGATGGCGTTCCACGCGTCCAGCACCGGGAGTTTCGCCAGCAGCCGCATGGTGCGCCGGTAGGCACCCACCGCGTCGTGGGCCGCCTGGCGGCACAAGTCCTCGTCGGCGCCCGCCTCCCGGCCCGCGAGCACCAGGGACGTGGTGAGGCGCTTGAGGTCCCACTCCCAGGGGCCGGGCACCGTCTCGTCGAAGTCGTTCAGATCGATGACGAGGCCGCCGCGCGCGTCGCCGTACAGGCCGAAGTTGGCCGCGTGCGCGTCCCCGCAGATCTGCGCCCTGATCCGGGTCATGGGCGTGCGTGCCAGGTCGTAGGCCATGAGACCGGCGGCGCCGCGCAGGAAGGCGAAGGGGGTGGCGGCCATGCGTCCGACCCGGAGCGGGGTGAGCTCGGGCAGCCGGCCACGGCCCGACTCCTCGACCGCGCTCACCGCGTCGGGCCGGGACGCGTCCAGGCCGAGCGTGGCGTGCGCCCGGCGCGGGACGCTTCCGCGCAGGGCCTTGCCCTCGTCCCTGGGCGAGCCCACGGGCGGCCAGTCGGCGAAGCCCCGCACCCGGGGCAGCCGACGCGTCGCCCCCGCCCCTGCCCTGGTTCCGGCCTCTGCCGCAGACCTGGTCACACCGACCGCCTCCCCCGCACGCGCACGAACATCAACTCGTGTCGACCGTACAACCGGCGGCGGGAACGCGTCAGACCCTGTGGACAACTCCGCGGCTGTGGACAACCGGCCGGACACCGGCGGCTACGACGCCTGAACCACTCCCGGCGAGGCCTGCGCGGGGACGCCCGCGGTCTCCACCCGGCCCTGCGCCAGCATCCGTTCGGCGCGCTCCGCCGAGATGTCGAGGCGGGCCAGCACCGCGGGGACGGCGATACTCGGCAGGAAGTGTTCGAACAGTACGACGACCCGGCGCTCCAGATCCTGCCGCTGGCAGCGCAGCTGGGACAGCAGCTGCACCCCCGAGAAACTGCCGACCAGCAGTTCCGCCGTCTCCGCCACGTCGACGTGCTGCAGCAGTTCGCCCTGGGCCTTCGCCTCGGTCAGCCGCTGCACGTTCTGGTCGAACCACATGCCGAAGGCCGGCGTGCGGTCGAGGTCCATGGCCCCCTGGTCCAGGGCGAGACCCACACTGGCCCGCACCAGAGGATCGGACCGCAGCCGCCGGGCCAGCACCAGCCCGGAGTCGACGAGCTCCTGGAGCTTGCTGGCCTGCGGCGGGAGCGCGATGGCGAGCTGTTCCTCGAACACCCCTACCGCCAGCTCCTCCTTGGAGCCGAAATGGAAGTACAGCGCGCCCTTGGTGACCCCCGCACGTTCCAGGATCTCCCCGATGGTCGCCGAGGTGTAACCACGTTCGTCGAAGACGGCCGCCGCCGCCTCCAGGATGGTCCGCCGGGTGCGGATCGCGCGCTCCTGTCGCGCCATCGCATGCCTCCTGAATCTCCGTCGATCCCTGTGAAATCGCTGTGCGGCGGGGGTCCGGGAGTCCGTCCCAGCGGTGTGGCTCGCCCTTTGAAAAAAACCGGCTAGTCCGTATCTTAGTCAAGCGCCGACCAAGGCCAGGCAGTCGATCCTGGGGGTTTTCATGCCGCAGTCAGGTTCTTCCTTCGCGCCCACGGACGATCAGACCGGACAAGAGGCCCGACCGGCAAACAGAACCGTTGCGGCCGTCGAGAACACGCCACAAGCCGAGGCCGCACAATCCGCCGAAGAGCCCGCCGAACCCACCGGACCAACCGGACCCCCCGCATCCACCTCGGTCACCAAAGAACTCGCCCACCGCACCGCCGAGACGGACGTCTTCCCCGCCCGGTGGAGGCGAATCTCCGACACCCGCTTCCGCTTCACCGCTCACTGGCCGGCCGCCCACGCCTTCTTCGGCCCCGTGGACGACCACCACCAGGACCCGATGATCGTGGGCGAAACGTTACGACAGGCCTCGATGGTGCTCGCGCACGCCGAGTTCGGCGCCCCCGAGGACACCCACTTCGTCATGTACGACCTGACCGTCTCCACCGACCCGTCCGCGCTGCTGCTGCCGGACGCCGGCGAGCCGGTCGAGATCGACGTCGTGTGCTCCGAGATACGTCGCCGCGGTCGTGGCCTGCACAGCATGCGCACCACGATGGAGTTCCGCCGGGCGGGACGCTTCGTCGCCCGCGGCACGGGCAGCACCGGCTGCACCTCCCCGCTCGCCTACCGCCGCCTGCGAGCCCGCCAACTGGCCGACCTGGGCACCCCGGTCCCGCTGCTGCCCGGCATATCCCCCGAGGTCGCAGGCCGCGCACGCGCCGAGGACGTCGTCCTCGCCCCCACCAGCCGTCCGGGCGTGTGGCGGCTGCGCGTCGACACCGGCCACCCGGTCCTCTTCTCCCGGCCCAACGACCACGTCCCCGGCATGGTCCTGTTCGAGGCGGCCCGCCAGGCCGCGACCGCCGCGTCCGGCCGGCGCCCTTTCCTGCCGCGCCTGATGACGGCCACCTTCGACCGCTACGCCGAACTGGACAGCCCGTGCTGGATCGAGACCGACGTGTCCGCCGGGGAGCCGGGCGAGGTCACCGTACGAGTCTCGGGACGGCAGGACGGGGAGTCCGTCTTCAGCGCCACGCTGACCTGCGCACAACCGGCCCGAATACGGGCGCTGACATGACGGTCGACTTCCTGGTCACGGGCGGAAGCGGCTTCGTCGGCAGTCGCGTCGCGGCCATCGCCGCGGGGCGCCCGGACGTCCGGGTCCGGTACCTGTCCCGTCGGGCGCGGCCGGGAACGGCCCCCGGTGAACCGGTCCACGGCGACCTCCTCGACCCACCCTCCCTGCGCGGAGTCTGCGCGGACACCGACGTCCTGGTGCACTGCGCCACACACATCGGCGGCGACGCCGCAACCGCCGAAGCCGTCAACGACCTGGGCACCCGCGCCCTGGTCGAGGAGGCCGTACGCGCCGGAGTGAGCCGGATCGTGTACCTGAGCACCGCGGCGGTGTACGGCCGCGGCCCCTTCCGGGGCGTACACCCCGGGGAGGTGCCGATCGCGCCCGCGTCGGCCACCAGCCGCACCCGGGCCGCCGCCGAACGGCACGTCCTCGACGCCGGCGGCCTGGTGCTGCGCCCCCACCTCGTGTACGGCGAGGGCGACCGCTGGGTCGTCCCCGGACTGGTCCGCGTGCTGCGCGAGCTGTCGGCGACCCTGGCCGGCTGCGAGGCACTCCACTCGATGATCGACGTCGACACCCTGGGGCGCGCCGTGGTCGCCGCCTCGCTGTCACCGGCGCACGACGGCGGTGTGCACCATGTCAACCACCCCGATCCGGTGCCGGCCGCGGAGCTGCTCGAAGCCGTGTGCACGCAGGTCGAGGAGCCCGGCGGCGGTGCGGCGGTGGATGTCGCCACCGCCCTGGACCGGGCCGCCGGGTCGCCGCTCGCCCTGCATCACCTTGGCATGCTCACGGTCGACCACTGGTTCGTGGACGACGCCTTCTGGAAGGACCTCGACTGCTCACCCGGTGAGGGTTTCACCGCCGCCTTCACCCGCGCGGCCCCCTGGTACCGCTCATTCCTTGGAGACCGGCGCGTTTCCTGACCGCCTCCGCCTCCTCCGGACCGGCCCTAACGGCCCGGGTCCCGTCCGTGCAGCAGCACGGGCAGCTCCTGGTGCCCCGTCGAGATGATGGACCGCAGCCGCTGCGGGGGCCGGGACGGATCGGCCAGGGCCAGCCGTGGGAAACGGCCGAACAGGGACGTGAGGGCCGTCGTCGCCTCGGCCATGGCCAGGGGCCGGCCCAGGCAGTGGTGCACGCCATGGCCGAAGGAGACGTGGTCGCGGCTGGTGCTGCGGGTGACGTCGAACCGTCCGGCGTCCGGGCCGTGCCGCTCGGGGTCCCGTCCGGCACCGGCGAAGGAGACCACGATCGGGTCGCCCTGAGGGATGGTCAGGCCCGGTTCGATCTCGATGTCCTGCACGGCGTAGCGCAGGCCCGACATGGCGCCGGGTGCCTCGAAACGCAGCGACTCCTCGATGGCGTCCTCCCAGGTCACCTGCCCGGAGCGGACGAGTTCGAGCTGGTCGGGGTGGGCGAGCAGGCTGTGCACCGTGTTGTCGATGAGGTTGACGGTGGTCTCGAAGCCGGCGGTGAGCAGCAGGATCAGGTTGTCCATCAACTCCTGCTCGCTGAGGCTGCCTTGGTCGCGGGCGGCGATGAGGGCCGTCGTCAGGTCGTCGCCCGGGTGCTCGCGCTTGTCCTCGAGGAACGCGGTCAGCGTGCCGTACAGCTCGACCGCGTTGGCCTGGGCGTCCTCCAGGGAGATCGCCGTGTCGAAGAAGCGGTTGATGATGCGGTAGAGCGCCCCGCGCGGACCGTCCTCGCCACGCGGCACGCCGAAGAGTTCGCACACCACCTCGTGCGGCACCGGCGCGGCGAACGCGGCCCGCAGGTCGACGACTTCACCCGCCGGGACCCGCTCCAGGTCGTCCAGCGCCCGGTCGACGATCTCCTGGACACGGGGCAGCAGCGCGTCGACACGGCGTTTGGTGAAGGCGGCGGCCATCGGCTTGCGCAGCCGGCTGTGGTCCGCGCCGTAGGCGGTGACCATGTTGCGCACCGAGACCCAGATCGCGAGCGGCCAGGTACGGGAGATGTCCCCGTTGATCCAGGCCGGCCAGTGCTGGAAGGCGTCCTTGCTCGTCTCGGGGCCGGCCAGGAGCCGCTTGTTGAGCTCCAACCCGTTGATCCACCACGCCCGTACGCCGCCGGGGAGTTCGATCTCCACGGCCGGACCCTGGTCGCGGATCCGGGATATCTCGCCGTACAGGTCCTGGCCGGACGGGTCGATCGTCAGGAAGGGGCATGCCTGTTGTGCCACGACTCTTAGCTCCTCGTTCCAGAGGCTGGGAGACCATCGTGCGACGCGCGTGCCGAAAAAACTTGGCATCCGGTTTGTTTTGGCCATGGTTCAAGGGGTGTTGGCGCGCTCCTGGCGTGAAGGGAGTCGGCGGTCCCCGCCAGGGCGCGACGTCCGGGCGCGGCCGGGCCGCCGGCTCGCCTCGCCTCCGGCCGGGTCCCCTCAGCGGTACGCCATGGCCGTGTCCCTCACACCGCCTGCCCCCGCAGGGCCTTGGCGGTGACGCCGACGCCGGCCAGGACGGTACCGGGTGCTCAGGTGCAGGCCCACGTCGGACGAGGTGGCCTGGGAGAGGCCGCAGGCCATACCCGCCAGCGGGGGCAGCGTCACCAGGACACCGAGGGCGGCGCCGATGACGATGACCAGGATGGTCTCGCCCCCGGAGATCGCGAGCAGCCGGCGGACGGTGCCACCGGCGGACTTCATCACCCCACAGTCGCGGCGCCGGCCGTGGGCAGCCATCGCCATGCTGTCGGCGACGGCGATCACGCTGCAGCCGACGGCGATCACCATCAGCATCATGGCGAGGCTGTCGGTCAGCTTGGCGTCCGTCTCGTAGTAGGCCAGTAGTGGACCCGGAGGTGATCACCCAGCCGGTCCGGCCGCGTCAGGACCCGCTCGAGCAGCTGAGTCCCCGGGAGCGCGAAGTGCTAGCCCTGATCGCGGAGGGCCGCTCCAACGCCAGCCTCGCCCCGCGCCTGTTCATCAGCGAAGCGGCCGTGAACAAGCACATCGGCGACATCTTCAGCAAGCTGGACCTGCCGGTGGACACCGAGGGCCACCGGCGGGTGCTGGCGGTCCTCGCCTTCTTGCGGGCATGAGCGCCGACGTGCGGTACAGGGCACGCCCCGACAGTGAGACCGGCCACACCGCAGTGAAACCGGCAGGAGATCAACAAGCCCGCGAGCCGCCGACCGCCCTGCGTGTAAGCATCATCACACCGGGGTGGACCTTCTCAGAAAAGCCAAAAGGGCTCACCGTGATCACGATGAGCCCTTTGGCGATGTGCGCGAGGGGGGAGTTGAACCCCCACGCCCTTGCGGGCACTGGAACCTGAATCCAGCGCGTCTGCCTATTCCGCCACCCGCGCATTGGGTGTGTCCTGGGCGTTGGCCCCTGGGGGGCTGGCGCCTTCCGACACCCAGAACATTAGCACGCTGGACGGGGTGGGTTCACATCCCTTCTTCCCGCAGGCAGAACGGCCTCCGAACCTTCGGTGGCCTCCCCACGTATCAACGCGTACTGCTTCACGTATCAACCTCGTACCGGTACCCGCCGTCTCCCCAGGAGGCGGTCCGGGTCCACAGTCCGGTGCGGGACACTGGTCTGCAGCCGCCTCTACGATCCTTGCGAGGAGTACACGAAGCGGTTACGCGCACCAGTACCACCGGAGGAGTTCGAAGGGGAGCTCCACAGGGAACCTCGTCATGCGTCGACACCCGTCGGCCTGCCTGACAGGGGGAACCAGCCGATCGAGCGGCGCGTGGATACGATCAGTAAGCAGTACCAGGCAAGTGGCCCGCAGAGCAGTACACAGGACGGCAGCGACGGAGGAGGTGCCCCATGGGAGTCCTGAAGAAATTCGAGCAGCGTCTCGAAGGTCTGGTCAACGGCACCTTCGCCAAGGTGTTCAAGTCCGAGGTCCAGCCCGTGGAGATCGCGGGAGCGCTGCAGCGCGAGTGCGACAACAACGCCACCATCTGGAACCGTGACCGGACGGTCGTGCCCAACGACTTCATCGTCGAGCTGAGCACACCGGACTACGAGCGGCTCAGCCCCTACTCCGGCCAGCTCGGCGACGAGCTCGCCGGCATGGTGCGCGACTACGCCAAGCAGCAGCGCTACACCTTCATGGGCCCGATCAAGGTGCACCTGGAGAAGGCGGACGACCTCGACACGGGCCTGTACCGGGTGCGCAGCCGTACGCTCGCCTCCTCCAGCAGCCAGCAGGGCGGACCCTCAGGCGGTGCCGCCGCGCCCGCCGCCCCGCAGGGCGGACGCGCCGGGGGCTACGGCTACCCGCCGGCCGCCGCGCCCACGGGCGCCCCTCCCATGCCGTCCGCTCCACCGCCCGGCGGCCGCCCCGGCGGTTACGGCTACCCGCCCGCCGCGAGCGGGCAGCGGCCCCCGGCCGCCGGCGGACGCACCCGCCACTGGATCGAGATCAACGGCACCCGCCACCAGATCTCCCGCCCGACGCTGGTGCTGGGCCGCAGCACCGACGCCGACGTGCGGATCGACGACCCCGGCGTCTCCCGCCGGCACTGCGAGATCCGGACCGGAACGCCCTCGACGATCGCGGATCTCGGATCCACCAACGGCATCGTGGTGGACGGGCAGCACACCACCCGCGCTACGCTCCGCGACGGCTCGCGGATCGTCGTGGGCAGCACCACCATCATTTACCGGCAAGCCGAAGGGTGAAGCGGGGGCAATGTCAGAGCTGACCCTCACGGTCATGCGGCTGGGTTTCCTGGCCGTACTGTGGCTGTTCGTGATCGTGGCCGTGCAGGTCATCCGCAGCGACCTGTTCGGTACGCGTGTCACGCAGCGCGGATCGCGCCGCGAGGCGGGCCGCCAGCAGCAGGCCGCCGCCCGCCAGGCGCCGCCACAGCAGCGCCAGCAGCCCGCGGGCGGCCGGCGCGGCCGTAACGCCCCCACCAAGCTGGTCGTGACCGAAGGCACCCTCACCGGCACCACGGTCGCGCTCCAGGGCCAGACCATCACCCTGGGCCGGGCGCACGACTCCACGATCGTGCTGGACGACGACTACGCCTCCAGCCGCCATGCCAGGATCTACCCGGACCGCGACGGCCAGTGGATCGTCGAGGACCTCGGCTCCACCAACGGCACGTACCTGGACCGGAACCGCCTGACGACTCCCACACCGATTGCGCTGGGCGCGCCGATCCGCATCGGCAAGACCGTCATCGAGCTGCGGAAGTAGTGCTACATCATGGATAGGCGCGAGCGGAGCGAGCACGCAGTGGCGGGCCCCACCCCGGCCCCCGGCGCGCTCCCGACCGGAGGGTGGGCAGTGTGGCTCGACACGACCGGCTGTACCCGGAGCCGACAGGCGAGGTGCGCATGAGTCTGTCACTGCGCTTCGCCGCCGGATCGCACAAGGGCATGATCCGGGAGGGCAACGAGGACTCCGGATACGCCGGCCCGCGCCTGCTCGCCATCGCCGACGGCATGGGCGGCGCCGCCGCCGGTGAGGTCGCCTCCTCCGAGGCCATCTCCACCATCGTCGCGCTCGACGACGACGTCCCCGGCTCCGACGTCCTCACCTCCCTCGGCACGGCCGTCCAGCGCGCCAACGACCAGCTGCGTTCCATGGTCGAGGACGACCCGCAGCTGGAGGGCATGGGGACCACCCTGACCGCGCTGCTGTGGACCGGCCAGCGCCTCGGCCTGGTGCACGTCGGCGACTCCCGCGCCTACCTCCTCCGCGACGGCGTCCTGACACAGATCACCCAGGACCACACCTGGGTGCAGCGCCTGGTCGACGAGGGCCGCATCACCGAGGAAGAGGCCACGACCCACCCGCAGCGCTCGCTCCTGATGCGCGCGCTCGGCAGCGGCGACCACGTCGAGCCGGACCTGTCCATCCGCGAGGTCCGCGCCGGCGACCGCTACCTGATCTGCTCCGACGGCCTGTCCGGCGTGGTCTCCCACCAGACACTGGAGGACACCCTCGCCAGCTACCAGGGCCCCCAGGAGACCGTACAGAACCTGATCGAACTGGCGCTGCGCGGCGGCGGCCCGGACAACATCACCGTCATCGTCGCCGACGTCCTCGACCTCGACACCGGCGACACCCTCGCCGGCCAGCTGTCCGACACCCCGGTCGTGGTCGGCGCCGTCGCCGAGAACCAGCACCAGCTGCACGACAACGGCATCATGCAGACCCCCGCCGGCCGCGCCTCCGGCCTCGGCCGGCAGGGACGCGGCCGCGGCGGATCGGGCGGCGACTACGGCACGCCCGGCTCCGGCGACACCACCGGCTTCATCCCGGCGGCCGGCTTCGACTACGGCGACGACGACTTCGTCAAGCCCAAGAAGCGCGGCAGGTGGCTGAAGAGATCGTTCTACGGCGCCCTCGCGCTGGCCGTCGTCGGCGGCGGCCTGTACGGCGGCTGGCGCTGGACGCAGACCCAGTACTACGTCGGCGCCGAGGACGAGCACGTCGCCCTGTACCGGGGCATCAGCCAGGACCTGGCCTGGGTCTCGCTCTCGAAGGTCGAGAAGGACCACCCCGAGATCGAACTCAAGTACCTGCCGCCCTACCAGCAGAAGCTGGTCGAGGCGACCATCGCCGAGGGCGGACTGAAGAACGCCCAGGCGAAGATCGAGGAACTGTCGGTGCAGGCCTCCGCGTGCAAGAAGGAGGCGCAGCGGCGCCAAGCCGAGAGCCGGAACAACGCCAAGACCGGCGAAGGCGAGGCCGGAGGCACCACGGGAACCACTCCCGCCTCCTTCACGTCCAAGGCCTCGCCGACGCCGAACCCGTCGAACCCCTCGAACCCGTCGGGCTCGCCCTCGGCGCCTGAGCAGTCCACGCCCCCGACCACGACCGCACCCACTCCCAGCCCCGGCCCCAGCCTCTCGGAGGAAGAGCAGAAGGTCGTCTCGCTGTGCGGTAAGCAGTAGGCAAGCCGTGAGAGGCCCCGTCATACGATGAGCAGTACGAACACGTCGCACTCGGCGACGCACCACACGTCCACGATCGGCGCGATCGGCGCACCCAGCCGCCGCAACACCGAACTCGCACTGCTGGCGTTCGCCGTGGTCATCCCGGTGTTCGCCTACGCCAACGTCGGACTGGCCATCAACGACTCGGTCCCCCCGGGCCTGCTGAGCTACGGGCTCGGACTCGGCCTGCTCGCGGGCGTGGGCCATCTCGTCGTACGGAAGTTCGCGCCGTACGCGGACCCGCTGATGCTGCCGCTGGCCACGCTGCTGAACGGGCTGGGGCTGGTGGTCATCTGGCGGCTGGACCAGTCCGAGAAACTCCAGGCGAGCAGGACCTTCGTCGAAGCGGCCCCCCGCCAGCTGATGTACTCCGCACTCGGTGTCGCCTTCTTCGTAGCGGTGATCATCTTCCTCAAGGACCACCGCGTCCTCCAGCGCTACACCTACATCTCCATGGCCGGCGCGCTGCTGCTGCTGGTCCTTCCGCTGGTACCGGGACTCGGCAAGAACGTCTTCGGTGCGCGCATCTGGATCCAGATCCCAGGTCTCGGCACGATCCAGCCCGGTGAGTTCGCCAAGATCGTCCTCGCGGTCTTCTTCGCGGGCTACCTCATGGTGAAGCGTGACGCCCTGGCCCTCGCCAGCCGGCGTTTCATGGGCCTCTACCTGCCGCGCGGCCGCGACCTCGGACCGATCATCGTCGTCTGGGCGATCTCCATCCTGATCCTCGTCTTCGAGACCGACCTCGGCACGTCGCTGCTGTTCTTCGGCATGTTCGTGATCATGCTGTACGTCGCCACCGAGCGGACCAGCTGGATCGTGTTCGGCCTGTTGATGTCCGCGGCCGGTGCCGTCGGTGTCGCCTCCTTCGAAACGCACGTTCAGCAGCGTGTGCAGGCCTGGCTCGACCCGATGAACGAGTTCAAGCTGAGCCGGCAGGGCGTCCTCGGCCACACCGAGCAGTCGATGCAGGCCCTGTGGGCCTTCGGCTCCGGCGGCACCCTCGGCACCGGCCTGGGGCAGGGCAACTCCGACCTCATCGGCTTCGCCGCCAACTCCGACTTCATCCTCGCCACCTTCGGCGAGGAGCTGGGCCTCGCCGGTGTCATGGCGATCCTGCTGCTCTACGGCCTGATCATCGAGCGCGGCGTCCGCACCGCCCTCGCGGCCCGCGACCCGTTCGGCAAGCTGCTGGCCATCGGCCTATCCGGCGCCTTCGGCCTGCAGGTCTTCGTCGTGGCCGGCGGCGTCATGGGCCTCATCCCGCTGACCGGTATGACGCTGCCGTTCGTGGCCTACGGCGGTTCCTCCGTGATCGCCAACTGGGCGCTGATCGGCATCCTGCTGCGCATCAGCGACACCGCCCGACGCCCGGCCCCCGCTCCCGCCGCCAACCCCGACGCCGAGATGACCCAGGTGGTCCGCCCGTCATGAACAAGCCCCTGCGCCGGATCGCGATCTTCTGCGGACTGCTCGTCCTGGCCCTGCTGATCCGCGACAACTGGATCCAGTACGTCCAGGCCGACGAGCTCAGGACCGACAAGAACAACCGCCGCGTCATCATCGAGCGCTACGCCTCGCCGCGCGGCAACATCATCGTCGGCGGACAGCCGATCACCGGCTCGACGGAGACGTCGGGCAGCGACTTCAAGTTCAAGCGGACCTACAAGGACGGCGCGATGTGGGCGCCGGTCACCGGGTACGCCTCGCAGGCCTTCGGCGCCACCCAGCTGGAGTCCATCGAGGACGGCATCCTCACCGGCAACGACGACCAGCTCTTCTTCCGCAACACCCTCGACATGCTCACCGGCAAGAAGCAGGAGGGTGGCAACGTCGTCACGACGCTGAACGGCGCCGCGCAGAAGGCCGCCTACAACGGCCTGAAGAGGCAGGGCGGCAAGGGCGCCGTCGTCGCCCTCGAGCCGTCCACCGGCAAGATCCTCGCCCTCGCCTCCTACCCGTCGTACGACCCGTCGTCCTTCGCCGGGAACTCCACGACCACGGACACCAAGGCCTGGACGAAGCTCCAGAAGAAGAACAACCCCGACGACCCGATGCTCAACCGGGCGCTGCGCGAGACCTACCCGCCCGGCTCCACCTTCAAGGTGCTCACCGCGGCCGCCGCACTCGAGGACGGGCTGTACTCGGAGCCGGACCAGAAGACGAACACCCCGCTGCCCTGGATCATGCCGGGCACCACGACGCCGCTGAAGAACGAGGGCAACATCCCCTGCAAGAACGCGACGCTCCGGGTCGCCCTGCAGTACTCCTGCAACACCGTCTTCGGCAAGATCGGCGCCGACCTCGGCAACGACAAGATGCTGGACATGGCCAAGAAGTTCGGCTTCGACGAGGAGCACTTCACACCGGTCCGCGCCAACGCCTCGGTGTTCTCCGACGACATGAACGACTCGCAGACCGCCCTGTCCTCCATCGGCCAGTTCAACACCGCCGCGACCCCGCTGCAGATGGCCATGGTCGCCTCGGCCGTCGCCAACGACGGCAAGCTGATGAAGCCGTACATGGTCGACGAACTCCAGTCGTCCGGCCTGGACCCGATCGAGAAGACCGACCCGGAGGAACTCAGCCAGCCGCTGTCCCCGGAGAACGCCCAGAAGCTCCAGTCCATGATGGAGACGGTCGTCGAGGAGGGCACCGGCCGGAACGCCAAGATCCCCGGCGTCACGGTGGGCGGCAAGACCGGTACCGCCCAGCACGGTGAGAACAACAGCGAGAACCCCTACGCGTGGTTCATCTCCTACGCCAAGGACAGCGACGACAGCGCCCCGGTCGCCGTGGCGGTCGTGATCGAGGACGACAAGGCCGTCCGTGACGACATCTCCGGCGGCGGCCTCGCGGCCCCGATCGCGAGGAACGTGATGGAGGCGGTCATCAACAGCAAGAAGTGACCCCGCTCACGTCTGCTTCACATCGGTGCACGTTGCGATACCGGTCCTGTATCGGCTGACGGGCTTGGCCAGGTCACACAAAACAAGCCGGGTACGGTAGGCCCGGACGGCAGCCTCCGACCGTACAAGCTTTGTGGTCGGGACCGACGGAGAGGGCTGGTAGGTAGCTATGGAAGAGCCGCGTCGCCTCGGCGGCCGGTACGAACTGGGCCAGGTGCTCGGGCGTGGTGGCATGGCGGAGGTCTACCTCGCGCATGACACCCGCCTCGGCCGCACCGTGGCGGTGAAGACGCTGCGCGCGGATCTCGCGCGTGACCCTTCCTTCCAGGCCCGGTTCCGCCGGGAGGCCCAGTCGGCCGCCTCGCTCAACCATCCCGCGATCGTCGCGGTCTACGACACGGGCGAGGACTACATCGACAACGTGTCCATCCCGTACATCGTGATGGAGTACGTCGACGGTTCCACGCTCCGGGAGCTCCTCCACAGCGGCCGCAAGCTGCTGCCGGAGCGGTCCATGGAGATGACCATCGGCATCCTCCAGGCCCTGGAGTACTCCCACCGCGCCGGCATCGTCCACCGCGACATCAAGCCCGCGAACGTCATGCTGACGCGCAACGGCCAGGTCAAGGTCATGGACTTCGGCATCGCCCGCGCCATGGGCGACTCCGGCATGACCATGACGCAGACCTCCGCGGTCATCGGCACCGCCCAGTACCTCTCACCGGAGCAGGCGAAGGGCGAGCAGGTCGACGCCAGGTCCGACCTGTACTCCACCGGCTGTCTGCTGTACGAACTGCTGACCGTCCGCCCGCCCTTCGTCGGCGACTCCCCGGTGGCCGTGGCCTACCAGCACGTCCGGGAGGAGCCGCAGGCGCCGAGCGTCTTCGACCCCGAGATCACGCCCGAGATGGACGCGATCGTTCTGAAGGCGCTCGTCAAGGACCCGGACTACCGCTACCAGTCGGCCGACGAGATGCGCGCCGACATCGAGGCCTGCCTCGACGGCCAGCCGGTCGCGGCCACGGCCGCGATGGGCTCGGTGGGCTACGGCGGCTACCCCGACGACCAGCCGACGACGGCCCTGCGCGCGGACTCCGGCGCGGGCGCCACGTCCATGCTGCCCCCCATGAACCCGGACGACGGCGGCTTCGGCTACGACGACCGCCCCGACCGGCGCCGCGGCCAGCAGCGCAAGTCCAGCACCTCGACGATATTGCTGGTGGCGGCGGGCATCCTGGTGCTGGTCGGAGCGATCCTGATCGGCAAGTGGGCGTTCAGCGGCAACGGAGCCGCCGACAACGACACGTTCCCGGCACCCAACTTCGTGGGTGAGACGAAGGCGAACGCCCAGAAGCTGGCCACCAACCGCGACCTGGAGCTGACCTTCACGAACAAGCCCTGCGAGAACCAGGCCAAGGGCAACATCTGCGACCAGGACCCGAAGGCCGGGTCGACGGTCAAGAAGAACGAGACCATCAACCTGGTGGTGTCGACCGGGGCGCCGAAGGTGGCGGTGCCGAGCGTGATCGGTCTGAGCCTCGAGGACGCCAAGGCGAAGCTCGAGGGCGACGACTACCAGCTCGACGTCAAGACGGAGACCCGGGAGGTCTCCGAGGAACCGGGCACCGTCCTGGATCAGGACCCGGCGTCCGGCAAGGAAGTGGAGAAGGGCACCACCATCACCCTCACCATCGCCAAGGCCGAGGAGAAATCCACGGTCCCGGACGTCCTCGGCCAGAGCTGTGACCAGGCCAAGGCCCAGATGACGGCCAACAACCTGGTGGGCAACTGCACCGAGGTGGAAACCGACGACGACAGCCAGGCCGGCAAGGTCGTCGCGACCACGCCGCAGGCCGGTTCCTCGGTCGACAAGAACTCGTCGGTCAACATCCAGATCGGCAAGAAGAAGGAAAAGCAGAAGACCCGCGTGCCCCAGGTCGTCGGCCAGACGGTCGGCCAGGCCAAGCAGACCCTCGCCCAGGCCGGCTTCACGAACATCCAGTTCGCGGGCGGCAGCGACCAGAGCGACACCGCCCTCGTCACCGGCCAGGACCCGCAGCCCAACCAAGAGGTCGACGACCCGGCGGCCACGACGATCACTCTGCAGACCGTCGGCGTCGGAGGCGGCAACAACAACGGCGGCAACAACGGCGGCGGAGGCTTCTTCGGCGGCATCACGGGCCGCGAGGAGAACTGACCGGCCAGGCTGTCGTCACGGGCCCCGGCTCCCCTCGAGGCGCATTCCAGGGGTCGTCGCAACACAGTGATCAACTGGCTGTGGCCAGGAGCTCAGCAAAACGCTCGGCTGGGGTTTCCCAGCCGAGCGTTTTGCGTGGGCGGCTGTTGAACTCGACCGCGACGATCCACTACGCCCTGAGCCCGGCCCGCCCGCTCCCACACCACCACGCGCTACA
Source organism: Streptomyces djakartensis (assembly GCF_014651075.1). Lineage (GTDB taxonomy): Bacteria > Actinomycetota > Actinomycetes > Streptomycetales > Streptomycetaceae > Streptomyces > Streptomyces djakartensis. The sequence continues at coordinate 29,767 of NZ_BMWE01000011.1, forward strand.
CCCTGCTCCTTGATTCATCAGAAGCGCCAAGAATCCGCAACGGCCCGCCTCGCACCCGCGCACGCCCTTCGATCGTGTCTTCACATTTCATGACTCGTTCACCGGGTGGGGCGGGGACTCAAGACTCCGCCCCGGCCACACGAGTCGAAGGGCAAGACGTGATCAACGAAATGGCGCTGCTGGAATCCCAGACTCTGCGCAGCGGCGTGCTCGACCGCACAGACGTACTCGACAGGGTCAAAGCACTGTCGTTGCTGCCGGACGGGGTGCATGTGACCACGGCGATGGTGGCGTCGTACTTCAGCGTCACCGTGGAGGCCATCCGAGCTCTCGTGCAAGATCACCGTGCCGAGCTGGAAGCGAGCGGGTATCGAGTTCTGACAGGTACAGAACTGAGTGACTTCAAGCAACTCAGTGGGATCCAGTCCCGCACCCGCTCCCTCGCTCTCTTCCCCCGACGCGCCGTCCTCAACGTCGCCATGCTGCTCCGCGACAGCGAAGTCGCACGTCACGTGCGTGTCTACCTGCTCGACATGGAGTACCTGGCCCGCACACAGCCTGTGGAAAACCCACGACCCACCGATGTCGCGTCACCCGACGACCGCATCGACCGACGCATCACCCACATCCTCGGCAAGACCGTGGTCCCCATGCTCAACGCCCTCATCACGTCCTCCAGCGAGCACCGACGTGAGCTCATCGAGCTCCGCGAAGACATCCAGAACGTCGAACGCAAGCTGTGCTGGCACCACAGGCGCATCAGCGCTCTGGAAGGCGACACATCGGCAGAAAGCGTCAGGGCCACCCTCAGGGCCATGACCTGGCAGGCCTTCGAGCGTCACGTCGCCGACCTGCTGCGCCGGGACGGCTGCACGGACGTCGTCGTACGACAGGCCCGCAGCGACCGAGGCATCGACATCACCGCACGCACGGCCGACGGCCGCAGCGTCGCCGTCCAGTGCAAGAACCGAGCCGGCCGCGCGTCCGTCCCGAGCGCCGACATGCAGAAGTTCGCCGGCGCGGCACGAGCCGTCGATCGCGTCGACATCGCCCTGTTCGTGGCCACCTGCGACTTCAGCCGAGAAGCACAGGCAATCGCCGACCTGAGCGGCGTCATCACCGTGAACCGGGACGAGCTGGAGGCGTGGAGTGCCGGTGTGAGGCTCACAACGCTGCGCTAGGAGACGACGAGGGAAGGCCCGAAGCCGCAAGGATTAGTTGCGGCTTCGGGCCTCCATCATGCTACCGACTGCCTGAGGAAAGGTCGGTCAGCGCAGCTCCTGCGGCGGGGTGCGGTCCTCGTCGACCTTCTCGACCCGCTCCAGCTCACCCCACACGACGTACCGGTACGTACTCGTGTACACCGGCGTGCAGGTGGTCAGGGTGATGTAGTGGCCCGGCTTCTTCCTGCCGGACTCCTTCGGCACCGACGACAGGACCTTGACGTTGTACTTCGAGGTCTCGGGCAGGATGTCGTAGACCTTGTAGACGTACCACTTGTCCTTCGTCTCGAAGACGATCGGGTCGCCCTTCTCGATCTTGTCGATGTTGTGGAACGCGGCACCGTGACCGTCCCGGTGGGCGGCGAGGGAGAAGTTGCCGGTCTTGCCCGACATCGGGAGAGCCGACTTGACGGGGTCCGTGTAGTACCCGGCGACACCGTCGTTGAGGATCTTGCCCGACGTGCCCTTCTCGACCAGGACCTCGCCGTTCTTCATCGCCGGCACGTGCAGGAAGCCGATGCCGTTCTTCGTGTCCAGCGCGCCCGGCCCGCCCCTGCCCTGCGCCCAGTCGTCACGGACCTTGTCGGCCTGCTTCCCGGCCGCACGGTCCGCGACCACGTTCGTCCACCACAGCGAGTAGACGACGAACAGGCCCAGCACCAGGCCCGCGGTGATGAGGAGTTCCCCGAAGACACTGACCGCCATCCCCACCGGGCCGGGACGGCGCCGTGTTCCGGATGACCGGGACGCCCTCGCGCCGGTGTGCTCTTCGTGCTCCGTGTCGGTGGTCGCTGCCACTGGTCATCTGCCCTTAACTGACGAGCGCATCCGGCTTGCCCTTGCTGCGCGGCCGTTCCTCGACCATCTTGCCCCAGACGATCATCCGGTACTTGCTGGTGAACTCCGGCGTGCACGTGGTCAGCGTGATGTAACGGCCGGGCTTGGTGAATCCCGACCCCTGCGGGACCGGATTCAGGACGCTCGTGTTGCTCGGCGGGGTCACCGGCAGGATCGACGCCATCTTGTAGACGTAGTACTCGTCCTGCGTCTCCACGACGATCGGATCGCCCGGGGAGAGCTTGTTGATGTAACGGAACGGCTCTCCGTGCGTGTTGCGGTGTCCCGCGAGCCCGAAGTTCCCGGTCTTGTCACCGGGCATCGCGGTCTTCAGCGCACCCTCGGCGTAGTGGCCGACCATGCCCCGGTCGAGCACTCCCTTGTTGCTGGTGCCCTCGGCGATCGGCACCACCACGTCCAGCTTCGGGATGTGCAGGATGGCGAACCCCTGCCCCGGCTCGAAGGCCCCTGGAGCGCGCTTGCCGCTCGCCCAGTCGTCCTGGAGGCTGCTGGCCTCGCTGCCGGCCTGCGCGTGCGCCCGGACGTTCGTCCACCACAACTGGTAGGTGACGAACAGCAGCATCAGCACACCGGTGGTGATGAACACCTCACCGATCGCCCGGCTGACGACAACCGCCGGCCCCGGCCGGCGCGCCCGCGCCTGCCGCCGCGCCTCGACCCTCGACAGCGGCGCCCCCCGCTCCTGGGAGAGGCCGGCGTCCGGAGCGCCGCCGTGGCGCCCGTGACGGCGCTTGGCGGCCTTCCTGCGGGCCGCCCGGCCCCCGTGGGCCGGTCCGTCGCCCCGCGCCGCGGAAGACGCCGGAGAGCCCGACAGGGCGTCACCGCCCGCGGGCGGCGGATCCGGAATCCGCAGCGCCACCGTCTCCTCGTCCACCGGCGGCGGATACGGCTCGCCCCTGACGGGCTCACCCGGCAGGCCCTCGTACGACACGGAATGCGGCTGCGCGTACGGCTCCGGGACCGGAGCGTAGACCCCGGCCACGGCCCCCGACGGGTACGCACCCGGCTGCGCAGCGGCCCCGTACGCCCCATCCCCCGACCAGTCCTCCAACGCACCCGGCACCCCGTACGACTGCTGCCCGTACGAGGTGTCGGACTCGCGCTCGGGGCGCAGCGCCGTCACGCCGTGGCCCTGCCCACCACCGGGGCGAGCCCGGCCGACCTCGCCACCGCGCCCTGGTCGCCGCACTCCACCAGCCAGTTCGCCAGCATCCGGTGCCCGTGCTCGGTCAGTACCGACTCGGGGTGGAACTGCACACCCTCGACCGGAAGTTCGCGGTGCCGCAGCCCCATGACGATGCCGTCCTGCGTCCGGGCCGTGACCTCCAGCTCGGCCGGGACCGTGGCCGGCTCGGCGGCCAGGGAGTGGTAACGCGTCGCCGTGAAGGGCGACGGCAGACCCGCGAAGACACCTCCGCCGCCGTGCTCGACCAGGGAGGTCTTGCCGTGCAGCAGCTCGGGCGCCCGGTCCACCACACCGCCGTACGCCACCTGCATCGACTGCATGCCGAGGCAGACGCCGAAGACCGGGACACCTGTGCCGGCGCAGTGCCGGACCATGTCCACGCAGACGCCGGCCTGCTCCGGAGTGCCCGGCCCCGGGGAGAGCAGGACACCGTCGAAGCCGTCCTGGGCGTGCGCCGTCGACACCTCGTCGTTGCGCAGGACCTCACACTCGGCGCCCAGCTGGTACAGGTACTGGACCAGGTTGAAGACGAAGCTGTCGTAGTTGTCGACAACGAGGATGCGCGCACTCACTGGTTGTCCACCGTCACATCGTTGAAGGGCAACAGGGGTTCCGCCCACGGGAACACGTACTGGAAGAGGACGTAGACCACGGCCACGACCAGGGCGAGTGAGATCACTGCCTTCACCCACGTGCTCCCCGGCAGATGCCGCCAGATCCAGCCGTACATGCCGTCCCTTCCGTCGTACCACGGCACCAGACCCACGCCGTACAGCCACCAGACTAGCGGCGCAACGCCTCAGGTTTCCCGGCCTCCACAGGCTGTGTGGAGTCCAGATGCGCCCAGACGATCAGCCGATGACTGTGCCCCCACTCCGGTTCGCACGTGGTCAGCGTCAAGTACCGTCCCGCACGCGTGTACCCGGAAGTACGTGGGACAGGGTCGATCACCTCGACGTCCGCCGGAACTGTTTTGTACGGGCCTTTGTCGATCCGATACGTGAACCACGTCCTGCCGTCGGTCAGAACCACGGCATCACCCCGCCGGAGCAGCGGGAAGTCCTTGAAAGGATCACCGTAGGTGCGGCGGTGACCGGCGACCGCGAAGTTTCCCCTCTGGCCGAGCCGGGCGGTCTCCCCGTAGTGCCCGAGACCCTTTTTCAGGGTGCCGGTGGCGGTGCCCTCCAGGACCGGCTTGTTCCACGTGAAACCGAGACGCGGGATGTACATGATCGCGAAAGGCTTGCCCTCGGCGTACGGCGCCGGTTTCGGCGCACTCGCGACGGCCGGCGGACGCGGCTTCGCCCACTCCCTCCGGAGCAGATCGAGCTGCTCGTCCATGACGGCATCGGCCCGCACGCCCGTCCAGAACAGCACGTAGACGACGAACAGCACGATCACGCTGCCGACGGTGACGCACAGTTCGCTGACGGTCCTGACGATCACGCGCACCGGCAGATCCCCCCGGTCCGACTACCGCTCCACGGGCTTCGCGTAGTGCAGGTCCACTGTGCCCGAGTAACCGGGCAGAGTCACCGGGCCGTTCTCCTCGACCTTCCAGCCGAGCCCGTAGACGTTGACGTAGACCATGTAGTTCTGGATCGCCGGTGAGGCGGCGAGAGCCTTCTGCAGCCTGCCCGGGTCACCGACGGCCGTGATCTTGTACGGCGGGGAGTAGACGCGGCCCTGGAGGATCAGGGTGTTGCCCACACAGCGCACCGCGCTGGTGGAGATCAGCCGCTGGTCCATGACCTTGATGCCCTTGGCACCGCCCTGCCACATCGCGTTCACCACGGCCTGGAGGTCCTGCTGGTGGATGACGAGGTAGTCGGGCTGCGGCTCGGGGTAGCCGGGGAGCTTGGCCGTGGCGTCCGGCGGGGCGTCGTTGAGCGTGACCGTGAGCCCCTCGCCCGCGAGCTTCTGCGTGCCCGCCCGCTTCTCCAGGGCGGCCAGCTTGTCGTCCTCCGCCTTGGTGCTGCCGTCGTCGCGCTCGGCGAGCGCCTCTATCTCGTTGCGCAGGGCCCCGTTGGACTCGTCCAGCTGGCCGTTCTCCCGGCTTCGCTCGTGGATGAGGTCGGACAGCTTCAGCAAGGAGGCGTCCGTGCGGATGTTGGTGCCCTTGGCGGTGTCGAAGCTGGTGAAGAAAATGAGCCCCGCGAGAGCGAAGACGGCCGCCGTGAGGATCCGCACGGGCCGGAAACGGCGCGCGGGCTCAGGGCTGGATCCCGTCCCGGGGGAGTCGGCAGAATTGCTCAACGTACCCTTATCTCCTTCGGCGCCACGGAAGCACTACGCTAACGGACGACCGGGGGAGCAATCGGAGTCCCCTCACGCTGCCCCGAGCCCGACCCAGTTACCTGCGCGGCCACGCAGCGCATCGACAGGAGAGACCCTCGTGCCGAAGTCACGTATCCGCAAGAAGGCCGATTACACGCCGCCGCCTGCCAAGCAGACGACCGCCATCAAGCTGAACAGCCGTGCCTGGGTCGCACCCGTCATGCTGGCCATGTTCCTCATCGGCCTGGCCTGGATCGTCGTCTTCTACGTCACCGACGGCTCGCTGCCCATCGACACGCTGGGCAACTGGAACATCGTGGTGGGCTTCGGCTTCATCGCCGCGGGATTCGGTGTCTCCACGCAGTGGAAGTAGCGGTCACCGCAAGGTGAACGCAGCTCTGCCCAGGGCTGTTCGCTGAGTTATCCACAGCCGTTATCCACACAGGTGGAAAAAGAAAGACGATCTGTGGATAACTCGTCGGACGTTGACGCCGGTATGACAGAATTACCGGCAGTCGAAACACGTTCCCCCCTGTCTGACCTGCGGAAACGCAGGTCGATCACAGGGGGCGCATGCGCTCCCGCACCGTATGCACAAGATCCGGCACCCACTGTGGACAACGTCGGCGCTCAGGTGAGCTGAGCCGTCCTCAACAGGGTCAACAGGATGACCGCGCCCAGGACCATCGCGCACGTCCCGTACTGGACCAGGGCACGCCGTTCGCGCGGTGCGTGGACCATGGCGTATCCGACGATGACACCGGCGACCAGGCCGCCGATGTGGGCCTGCCAGGAGATGTTGAAGCCGGGGGCGAAGGTGAAGATCAGGTTGATCGCCAGCAGCGCGATGATCGGCCGCATGTCGTAGTTGAGCCGGCGCATCAGCACCGCCGTGGCACCGAACAGTCCGAAGATCGCGCCCGAGGCGCCCAGCGTGGCCGTGTTCGGGGAGGCCAGCAGGTAGGCCAGGGCGCTGCCCGCGAGTCCCGAGACGATGTACAGGGCGAGATAGCGGACACGGCCGAGTGCCGCTTCGAGCGGTCCGCCGAGCCACCACAGGCTGAGCATGTTGAACGCGATGTGCCAGGGCTCCTGGTGCGTGAACATCGAGGTCACCATGCGGTACCACTCACCGCCCGCCACACCCTGCGTGGGTGTGAAGGGCACGGGCGGCCAGGCGCCGAGCAGAACGATGTCGGTCAGGAGCGACTCATGGACCTGGACGGCGATGAACACGGCCAGGTTGATCCCGATGAGGATCTTGGTCAGCAGGCGGGGGTCGGCCGCGATGCTGCCGCCGGCGATGGTGCGGGGCATGGTGGCCGAGGGCGCGTGGCCGGTGCCGGAGCCGCTGCGGACACACTCGGGGCAGTGGAAGCCGACGGAGGCGTTGACCATGCACTCGGGGCAGATCGGGCGTTCGCAGCGGGTGCAGCGGATGCCGGTCTCGCGGCCCGGGTGGCGGTAGCACATGGGGACGCTGTGGGCGTCCTGCGGGCTGCCCGCAGCCTGGTCGTCCATGAGATCCCCTCGGTCGTGGTGGAAAAGCCCCGCCCTGCTCATCACTACGGATGAGCAGGGCGATTGGTTCCCTGTGCCGGCTTCGCGCTCAGCGGGTCTCGATGACGACCGACTCGATGACCACGTCGTTGAGCGGGCGGTCGGTGCGCGGGTTCGTCTGGGTCGTGGCGATGGTGTCCACGACCTTCTGGCTGGCCGCGTCGGTGACCTCGCCGAAGATGGTGTGCTTGCGGTTCAGCCAGGCCGTCGGGGAGACGGTGATGAAGAACTGCGAGCCGTTGGTGCCCGGGCCGGCGTTGGCCATCGCGAGCAGGTAGGGCTTGTCGAAGCGCAGGTCCGGGTGGAACTCGTCCTCGAACTGGTAGCCGGGACCGCCGGTTCCGTTGCCCAGCGGGTCACCGCCCTGGATCATGAAGCCACTGATCACCCGGTGGAAGACCGTACCGTCGTAGAGCCTGTCCGTGGACTTCTGCCCGGTCTGCGGGTGGGTCCACTCCCGCTCGCCCTGGGCGAGCTCGACGAAGTTCTTGACCGTCTTGGGGGCGTGGTTCGGCAGAAGCCGGACCTCGATGTCGCCGTGGTTGGTCTTCAGGGTGGCGTAGAGCTGCTCAGCCACGATCCTGCCTTCCGTTGTCTTTCCGTGACTCCCTGATCCTCGCATGGACGGGGCTCCGCGTCGCCCGGCCTCCGTTCACCGGAGGGGGAAACCGGGCGGGCCGGTTACGGAAAACCGGTCGATGGTCCCGGGGCGGGGGCGCGCGGCGGCGATCCGTGGCATTGTCGACGACAAGCTCACGTTGCCCCCTATTCATCCGTACTTGTATCGACCAACTCCATCGGCACCCGGGTGATCGGCACCCGGATGATCGGCACCCGGATGCCTGCCCCGCATGGCGCGAAGCGTCCCGGCAGGCATGATCCGTAAAAGGGTGGAAAGTCGAAATACCGTACGCCACCGAGGAGGAGGAACCCGTGACCCGCATCGACAGCGTGCGCGCCGCGACCGGTTCGGCGAAGGACAGCGTGCTGCACGCCGCGGAAGTGGTGGCGCCCTACGCCGACACGGCCAAGGACAGGGCCGCGCACTACGCACACGAGGCGCGCGTACGGCTGGCGCCCAAGGTGACGCAGGCCGCCGGGCAGGCACGTGTCCAGTACGGCGCCTATGTGCAGCCGTATCTGGAGCAGGCCCGCTCGCATGTGCCGCCGAAAGTCGACCAGGCCGCCCATGAGGCCGCCGTCCGCACACGTAAGGCCGCCCGGCAGGCGGCTGAGTACTCCAGGCCGAGGATCGAGCAGGCGGTGGCCGCGGCCGGGCCTGTCACGACCGAGGCCGCCGCCCGGAGCATGGCCGCGATGGCCGCGTTGCGCGGCCAGGTCTCGTCGAAGGAGATCCAGAAGCTGGTGCGCAAGCAGGAACGGCGGGCGAAGGCCGGCCGGGCCGTGAAGTCGCTGGTGATCCTGGGCGCCCTTGCGGGCGGTGCGGTCGCCGCCTGGAAGTGGTGGGACAAGCAGGCGAACCCCGACTGGCTGGTGGAGCCGCCCGCTGCGACGGAGGTGCCCGAGTCGGGCCGTCTGTCCTCCGTGGACGGCAGCGGTCAGTCGGCCCTGGATCCCGATGTTCAGGCCAAGCAGGCCGAGGAGGAGGCCGCCCAGCGCGACGACCGTTCCTGACTGACGGAGGCCGCGCCAACAGTACGGCGGGGCGGGAGACTTGGGCTTGTCCCTGAGTCTTCCGCCCCGCCGTGCTGTTTCACGTGAAACAGCCGTCGCGGGCGGCGCCCGATCACACAAAGATGCCCTCCGAACCGCGTTTGCGCAGTTCGGAGGGCATCCGAGGTGGAGCCTAGGGGAGTCGAACCCCTGACATCTGCCATGCAAAGACAGCGCTCTACCAACTGAGCTAAGGCCCCGGAAGAGGAACGTCCGACCGGAGAAACCACCTCCCGGCGGGCGTCGGAGACCAGAGTACCGGGTCACCCCGGTGTTTCCGCAAAAGGATTGGGGGTCCCCGTGACCGACCACTCTCCGTAAGATGCTCGGCGTGGTTCGCTACCGCGAACCGCCGTACTTGGGGAAGCGATGGGGAGACGCAATGGACGCCGCACAGCAGGAAGCCACCGCAAGAGCGCGGGAGCTGCAGCGGAACTGGTACGGGGAGCCGTTGGGGGCGCTCTTCCGTAGGCTCATCGACGATCTTGGGCTCAACCAGGCTCGTCTCGCGGGGGTTCTGGGCCTGTCCGCGCCGATGCTGTCGCAGCTGATGAGCGGTCAGCGGGCGAAGATCGGTAATCCCGCCGTGGTGCAGCGGGTGCAGCTGCTGCAGGACCTGGCGGGGCAGGTCGCGGATGGCAGTGTGAGTGCGGCCGAGGCCACCGAGCGCATGGAGGAGATCAAGAAGTCGCAGGGGGGCTCGGTGCTCAGCAACACCACGCAGACGACGAGCAGTTCGGGGGCGCCCACGGTCAAGCGCGTCGTCCGGGAAATCCAGTCGCTGCTCCGCTCGGTCGCCGCCGCGGGCGACATCATCGAGGCCGCCGACACTCTCGCCCCGAGCCACCCGGAGCTGGCGGAGTTCCTCCGGGTGTACGGCGCCGGCCGCACGTCGGACGCGGTCGCGCACTATCAGTCCCACCAGAGCTGAACCCGCGACCGGCGGCCGAAGGGGGTTCGGCAGCCGGCTCGGGGTAGCCACGGGGGCATGGGGGTCATACGGGGGCCCGGAGATTATGGGGACAGGGGGTACGGGGACAGGGGGTACGGGGACCACGGGGGGCCCGGTATCGCTCATCGAGGAGCCGTTTCGTCCTTCGGGGAGTCGTATCGCTCGCCGATGGGAAGCAACGGGGGAGACCACAGGGGGAGGAGCGACGCACAGCCATGGGTGAGGTGTTCGCCGGCCGGTACGAACTGGTCGATCCGATCGGACGCGGAGGGGTCGGCGCCGTCTGGCGCGCCTGGGACCACCGCCGCCGTCGCTACGTGGCGGCCAAGGTCCTGCTCCAGAGCGACGCGCACTCGCTGTTGCGCTTCGTTCGCGAGCAGGCGCTGCGGATCGACCATCCCCATGTGCTGGCCCCCACCAGCTGGGCCGCCGACGACGACAAGGTCCTGTTCACCATGGACCTGGTGGCGGGTGGTTCCCTGGCCCATCTCGTCGGGGACTACGGCCCCCTCCCGCCGGCTTTCGTCTGTACCCTGCTCGATCAGCTGCTGTCGGGTCTGGCCGCGGTGCACGCTGAGGACGTCGTGCACCGTGACGTCAAGCCCGCCAACGTGTTGCTGGAGGCGACCGGCACGGGCCGGCCACGGCTGCGGCTGTCCGACTTCGGCATCGCGATGCGGCTGGGCGAGCCGCGGCTGACGGAGACCAACCTCGTGGTGGGCACGCCCGGCTATCTCGCGCCCGAGCAGATGATGGGAGCCGAGCCGGACTTCCCCGCGGACCTGTTCGCCGTGGGCCTGGTCGCGCTGTATCTGCTGGAGGGCGCCAAGCCGGACAGCAAGGCGCTCATCCAGTACTTCGCCGAGCACGGGACGCCCGGTGCGCCCAAGGGCGTTCCGGAGCCGCTGTGGCAGGTGGTGGCCACGCTGCTGCAGCCGGACCCGCGGGCGCGGTTCCGTACGGCCACGGGGGCGCGCAAGGCCCTCGCCGCCGCCGCGGAGCTGCTGCCCGAGCCCGGACCGGACGACGAGCTGATCGAGATCTTCGATCAACTCGGCCCGCTGCCAAAGGGGTTCGCCCCCGAGGGCCCGTTGGAGAGGGCGCGGGGGCTGGACTCCGGGAAGGCGCCGTCCAGCACGGGGACGGGCGGTGAGAGACCTGGCCGGGGGACGGGCGAGGAGCCACTCCGGCAGGACGTCCGGGCGTCCTCGGGCGCTGCCCCGCCGGACCACGCCTCAGGCGGCAGCGAAGGCCCCTGGTCCAGCCCGGGCGCGGCGGCGGTACACCCTGACCCGCGCCGGGACAGCGCCCCGCCGGCCACCCCGCCCAGCCCGGCTCAGCCGTCCTCCATGTCGGACACCGGCAGCTTCCACCTGCCCCCTCCGCAGGCCACCGCCACGTCCTCCCCCACGCCGGGCGCGCCCGATCACGCCCAGCCGCATGCGGCGCGGCAGCAGCCCCCCGACTCCTCCTGCTCCGCCCACTCCTCCTACGACCACACGCACCCCCTGCCGCCCGCCCAGCAGCTCCCACCGGCCTACCCGAACCACCCCGGTTACTCCAGCCAGGCACTGCCACCAGCGGCACCGCACCGCGCCGACGCTTCCACCGCCTCGTACACGGCACAGAACCCGCAGGCCCCGCAGGCCCCGCCGCCCGGTCAGGGCGCGTCACGGCATCGAGCGCAAAAGCCCGCGCGCCGCTCCGGTCCCCCGGCCAAGGTGACGGTCCCGCTCCTGCTCCTCGCCCTGGCCTGCTACGCGGTGGGCTTCTGGGCCCTCGCCCGGATCTGAGCCCACTCGGGTCGTGGTCAGACGGCGTTCCTCCGCCGGGTCAGCACCGTCCACACTCCGAGCCCCACCAGCAGCGCGCTCCCCGTGCCGATGCCGCCCACGGCGACCGCCCGCAGCGCGGCCTCGTCACCGGCGGCCACACCCTCCGCCGCGGCCTCCCGGTCCTGGTCGGAGACGTCGAAGACGCCCTTCGGCTCGGACTCCCCCGCGTACCCGGGGCCGTCCTGCGCCGCCCCGCTCACCCGCACCCGCAGTGTCATCACGAAGGGCCCGTCTCCGAAGCTGTCGGCGACGTCCTGTGCGAGGTGGGCGACGAGGTAGTAGGAGCCGGCGAAGCGCATCGCGCCGGTCTGTTCCACGGCGGCGTGCCGGTTGGCGTGGTCGACCGGCGGCAGCACGGGCAGGCTGCCGGACTTCTGGCCGCCGTCGTAGCCGACACCCACGTCGGCGACCTGGCCGCGCGCGGGGTTGTACAGGGCGAGGTTCAGTGCGCCCGGCAGGTAGCCGGTGCCGCCGGAGTCCGAGCTGGCCAGCTCGGCGGTGACGTGCAGCTGCTGGCCCCAGTCGACCGGCACCGCGTAGAACAGGGTCCGGCCGGGGCGGATGTCGTCACGCCAGACTCCCCGGTCCAGTGGGGTGGCACCGGCGAACCCCCCGCCACCGCGACGCTCCTCGGCCTCCCCCTGGAGCGGCTGCGGCGAGGCGGAGTCCCACACCTCTGGGGCGCTGGTCGCCCCGGCTTTCACCGCCGGCGGCTCGGTCATGGCGACGAGCTCCAGATCCCACGCGTCGGGCGAAGAACCCTCACCGTCCGGATCGACGCGTTCGACGAACACGTAGTAGGTGCCGGCCTCCCGGCACAGCGACCTGCCGGGTGAGATCTCCCGCCTGCCCCATGCCGCGATCGGGTGCGGACTGCGGGCCGCGCCGAAGTTCGTGGTGTCGACGGAGCAGGAGGCGCCGTTGTCGTCCTCCAGGTACACCTTGACCCCGTCGATGGCGGAGACGGTGCTGCCGGGGGAGGGGACGGCGGTGACGGAGACGTACGCGTTCGAGGAGGCGTCGAGTGTGAGGCGGTAGCTGATCTTTCCGCTGCTCGGGAGGGAGCTCTTGTAGGTCGTCCCGGGCTCCAGCGGGTCGGCGTCCGCGGTGCTCCTGGCTCCCTCGATGCTGCGCGCGCCCTCGGCGAAGGCGTAGGGGCCCGGCGACGCCCCCGTGCCGGAGACCGCCGCGGCGGCGAGAGCGGCCTGGCCCGGCCCCACGATGGCCGTCGCACCCAGCACCACCGCTACGACGCCCAGGCGCACGGCCACCGCAGGGCGCCGGCCCCGCCACACGCCCGCACGACGCCCCCGCCCCGTACGACACCTTCCCCTCACGCGCCACCCCTCACCGTCACCACCCCGCGGACCGTTGGACCACCGGACCACGGGACCACGGGACCGCCGAACCGCCGAACCGCCGGGAAACCTCACACAGTGAATCCGTGGCCCATACTGCCCCGCCGCCGCGCCCGCCACCCGGCCATCTACCCAATCCGCACGACACACAGAACCCCAAGACACACAAAACCCCGACCGCCAGGCGGCCGGGGTGTGCTCGATACGGGTGTCGTGACTCAGGAACCCGTGGGCACGGAGTCAGTCGCCTCCGTCCACAGGTCCTGCTCGGCGCGATCCGCCTGGATCTGGCGGTACACGAGGAGCCCGCCGATGGCGGCCAGTGCGACCAGGAGAAGCTTCTTCACCGCGCGACCTCGTCTTTCGTTGACGTAGGGGACCTCTGGCGCCCGACTATACACACCGACCGATACCGATCGGTGACCTGCGTCGGCCCTCAACTCCCCTCCGGCGGAACGGGATAGAAGCGGAGTCCCCGCCGCCACCGGAGAGTGGTCACGCGCCGACGGGCGGTTACTTTGACCACCCTTCTCCCCCTTCTCACATTTTCGCCCTCCTTGCGGCCATCCGAGTGGTGTTCATCTGAACATCCACGCGCCACGGGCGTCGGTCCACCACTTATCGCCCCCCATACACATCATGAGGAAAGTACGCAAATCGCCCGACCCGAAAGTGAGGGGCCATGGCCCGGAACAAGGTCATGACGCTGTGGACCGTCATCGTCACCGCCTTCCTCGCGCTGTGCCAGAAGCTCGGACTCGTTACGGCGACCGTCGCGGCGGCCGTACCGCAGACCGAGCCGATGCGCAACAGCGAGCGCATCCCTCACCAGCGAACGGTGTCCGTGACGTCTGCGAGGTCCTACGCCAGGGCCCTGCCCCCCACGATGAAACAGCGCATCCGCGCCGAGGCCCACGGCAAAACCCCCCGCTGCCGCCACCGCCCCCTCGCGGACTCACCGGCATCACCGGGCGTCGACTGCGCCCACGCCGACTCGGAGATCGAGGCAGACCCCACGGCACACCGCCTCATCCCCATGCAGCCCTGACCCCGGCACACTCTCACGGCGATCCCGCGTACAGGCCCGGCAGCTCGACAGAGCCGCCGGGCCCTCTCATGTCTGAAACGCTAGGGCGTGACAACCACCACGAGGTACGCCATGCCGACGACGGCGGCCAAACAGAAAACCGCGACAGCGATCGTGACCATGCCCACCAGCCCCGTCACGCCCGCGATCGCTTTCCACCCGACCCGAGTCATCCGCCCGGCACGCTCGACCGCGCTCTCGTAGTCGCTGTCGTCGTACCAGTCTCGATTGCCCATGACACCACCACCCCCCGCCCCGAAGCATAGGAGGCGCGCGATCAACAGCGGGGACGCCGTCCGCGAGGGGCGACTCGACTGACGTCAGCCGTAGATGCCAAAGACCACCCACTCATGTGAGTAGGTGGTCTCTTCGCTGGTGGGGCTAACAGGATTTGAACCTGTGGCCTCATCCTTATCAGGGATGCGCTCTAACCAACTGAGCTATAGCCCCGCCGCGCTCTGCGGTGTGTGTCCCGCGCGCTGACTCCTGAAGATTAGCGCACGACATGGGCAGTCCCAAAATCGGTTGGCGGGACAACGACAGCGGTAAGACGAGGGCGGCGTCACTCGTCCTCGGCGAGCGTCAGCTCCACACCGCCCACGAAGCCCGCGGAGAGGTTGTAGATGAAGGCGCCGAGCGTCGCGAGGGCGGTCGCCAGGACGACGTCGATGACCGCGATGACCGACGTGAACAGCAGGACGTTGGGCAGCGACAGGAAGGCCTGCAGGTCGAAGCCGTTGGACTCGTTCGAGCCGGTCGCCTCGGAGATCGTGCCACCGACCGTCGAGAAGACACCCATCGCGTCCATGACCATCCACAGCACGGCGGCCGCGACGATCGTGCAGATGCCCAGGGCGATGGAGAGCAGGAAGCTGACCTTCATCACCGACCACGGGTCGGCCTTCGCCACCCGCAGCCGCGCCTTGCGGATCCGCGGCGTGGTGCGCGCGCCCGTACGGGGACGCCGTACCGCACCGGCGGCGCCACCCGCCGTCTGCTGCGCCGGGTAGGCCTGCGGCGGGTGGTACGGCCCGGCCTGCTGCTGCGTCCGCCGTTCGCCCGGGAGCGGGGAGGCCGTCTGCGCTGTGGCGCCCTGGTCCTGGACGGCCGGCTGCGGCTGGGCGCCGGCCGCGGCCGGGCCCGCGGCGGACTTCTGCTGGGTCTGCGGACCTCGGGTGTCCGTCACGGTTCCCCCCTGGGGATCATGCGAGTCGGGCGAGGACGCGTCCTTGGCCGGGGACTTGATCGCCTTCAGGTTGGTCGTGTGCGGGTCCGCCGCACGCGCGGCGGAGCCACGGCCGCCCCCGTCCGTGTCCGTACCCTTGGGGGTACCGGTCGGTCCGGCGCCCGTGGCTCCGCTCACGCTGACTCACTCCTCATGCCTACTCGGCCGAGGGCACCTCACCCTCGTCCGTGCCGGTGGTCGCGGCACCCTCGGCGGTCTCGTCGACGACCACGTCGCCGTCGACCTCCTCCGCCTCGCGTCCCGCCTCGGCGTTGCGAGCGATGCCCACGACGGCATCGCGCTTGCCCAGATTGATCAGTTGGACGCCCATGGTGTCACGGCCGGTTTCCCTGATCTCGTTGACTCGCGTACGAATCACACCGCCCGACAGCGTGATGGCGAGGATCTCGTCGGTCTCCTCGACCACCAGCGCACCGACGAGGGAACCGCGGTCCTCGACGATCTTGGCGGCCTTGATACCGAGGCCGCCGCGACCCTGGACGCGGTACTCGTCGACCGCGGTCCGCTTCGCGTACCCGCCGTCTGTGGCAGTGAACACGAACGTACCGGGTCGAACAACATTCATCGAGAGCAGCTCGTCTCCCTCACGGAAGCTCATGCCCTTGACGCCCGAGGTGGCACGGCCCATGGGACGCAGGGTTTCGTCCGAGGCGGTGAACCTGATCGACTGCGCCTTCTTGCTGATCAGAAGCAGATCGTCGTCCGACGAAACCAGCTCGGCTCCGATCAGTTCGTCGTCCGAACCATCCTCCATCGAGCGGAGATTGATCGCGATCACACCGCCGGAACGCGGCGAATCGTAATCCTTCAGAGGCGTCTTCTTCACCAGCCCCGCCTTGGTGGCGAGCACGAGGTACGGAACCGCCTCGTAGTCGCGGATCGCCAGGATCTCGGCGATCGCCTCGTCCGGCTGGAAGGCGAGCAGGTTCGCGACGTGCTGGCCGCGCGCGTCCCGGCCGGCGTCGGGCAGCTCGTAGCCCTTGACCCGGTAGACGCGGCCCTTGTTGGTGAAGAACAGCAGCCAGTGGTGCGTGGTGGACACGAAGAAGTGGTCGACGATGTCGTCTTCCTTGAGCTTCGTGCCGCGTACGCCCTTGCCGCCGCGCTTCTGGGCGCGGTAGTCGTCGGTCTTGGTGCGCTTGATGTAACCGCCCCGGGTGACCGTGACGACGATGTCCTCTTCGGCGATCAGGTCCTCGATGGACATGTCGCCCTCGTAGGGGATCAGCTTGGTCTTGCGGTCGTCGCCGTACTTCTCGACGATCGCGGCCAGCTCGGCGCTGACGATGCCCCGCTGGCGGACCGGGGAGGCGAGGATCTCGTTGTACTCGTTGATCTTCGCCTGGAGTTCGTCGTGCTCCTGGACGATCTTCTGGCGCTCCAGGGCGGCCAGCCGGCGCAGCTGCATCTCGAGGATGGCGTTGGCCTGGATCTCGTCGATCGTCAGCAGGTCCATCAGGCCGCCGCGGGCGATCTCGACGGTCTCACTGCGCCGGATCAGCGCGATGACCTCGTCGATGGCGTCCAGGGCCTTCAGCAGACCGCGCAGGATGTGGGCCCGCTCCTCGGCCTTGCGCAGCCGGAAGCGCGTACGGCGGACGATGACCTCGATCTGGTGCGTCACCCAGTGGCGGATGAACGCGTCCAGCGAGAGCGTGCGCGGCACGCCGTCCACCAGCGCCAGCATGTTGGCGCCGAAGTTCGTCTGCAGGTCGGTGTGCTTGTAGAGGTTGTTCAGGACGACCTTGGCGACCGCGTCCCGCTTCAGCACGATGACCAGGCGCTGGCCCGTGCGCGAGGAGGTCTCGTCACGGACGTCCGCGATGCCGCCGATCTTGCCGTCCTTGACCAGGTCGGCGATCTTCTGGGCCAGGTTGTCCGGGTTGACCTGGTACGGCAGCTCCGTGACCACCAGGCACTGGCGGTTCTGGATCTCCTCGACCTCGATCACCGCGCGCATCGTGATGGAGCCGCGGCCGGTGCGGTACGCCTCCTCGATGCCCTTGCGGCCGACGACCAGCGCGCCGGTCGGGAAGTCGGGGCCCTTGATGCGCTCGATCAGCGCGTCCAGGAGCTCCTCGTGCGAGGCCTCCGGGTTCTCCAGGTACCACTGGGCGCCGGCCGCGACCTCGCGGAGGTTGTGCGGCGGGATGTTGGTCGCCATGCCGACCGCGATACCGGCCGAGCCGTTGATCAGCAGGTTCGGGAAGCGGGCCGGCAGGACGGTCGGCTCCTGGGAGCGGCCGTCGTAGTTGTCCGTGAAGTCGACGGTCTCCTCGTCGATGTCGCGGACCATCTCCATCGACAGCGGCGCCATCTTGCACTCGGTGTACCGCATGGCCGCGGCCGGGTCGTTGCCCGGGGAGCCGAAGTTGCCGTTGGAGTCGACGAGCGGCATGCGCATCGACCACGGCTGGGCGAGGCGCACCAGCGCGTCGTAGATCGAGGAGTCGCCGTGCGGGTGGTAGTTGCCCATCACGTCGCCGACGACGCGGGCGCACTTGTAGAAGCCGCGCTCGGGGCGGTAGCCGCCGTCGTACATGGCGTACAGCACACGGCGGTGGACGGGCTTGAGGCCGTCGCGGACGTCGGGCAGCGCACGCGAGACGATGACGGACATCGCGTAGTCGAGGTACGAGCGCTGCATCTCCGTCTCGAGCCCGACGGGCTCGACGCGCATGGCCAGGGCGTCACCCTCGGGCGTCGTGACGGGAGTGTTCTCGTCGGTCATTGCTGGTGAAGATCCTTCCCTGTGCGGTCAGCTGAGACCGACTCAGATGTCGAGGAAGCGGACGTCCTTGGCGTTGCGCTGGATGAACGCGCGGCGGGCCTCGACGTCCTCGCCCATGAGGACCGAGAACAGGTCGTCGGCCTGGGCGGCGTCGTCGAGGGTGACCTGGCCGAGGACGCGGTGCTCCTGGTCCATGGTCGTGATGCGCAGCTCCTCGGCGTTCATCTCGCCGAGACCCTTGAAGCGCTGCACCGAGTCGTCCTTGATGCGCTTGCCGGCGTTGCGGCCCATCTCGATCAGGGCGTCGCGCTCGCGGTCGGAGTAGGCGTACTCGAAGTCGTCCTTACCCCACTTGATCTTGTAGAGCGGCGGACGGGAGAGGTACACGTGCCCGGCCTCGACCAGCGGCCGCATGAAGCGGAACAGGAAGGTCAGCAGCAGGGTGTTGATGTGCTGGCCGTCGACGTCGGCGTCCGCCATCAGGATGATCTTGTGGTAGCGGAGCTTCTCGATGTCGAAGTCCTCGTGCACACCCGTGCCGAAGGCCGAGATGAGCGCCTGGATCTCCTGGTTCTGAAGGATCTTGTCGATCCGCGCCTTCTCGACGTTCAGGATCTTGCCGCGGATCGGGAGGATCGCCTGGTACTCCGGGTTGCGGCCGGACTTGGCCGAACCGCCGGCGGAGTCACCCTCGACGATGAAGATCTCGCACTTGGTGGGATCGTTCGACTGGCAGTCGGAGAGCTTGCCCGGCAGGGACGCGGTCTCCAGCAGGCCCTTGCGGCGGGTGAGGTCCCGGGCCTTACGGGCCGCCACACGCGCGGTGGCCGCCTGGATGCCCTTGCGGATGATGTCCGCGGCCTCGTTCGGGTTGCGGTCCAGCCAGTCGGTGAGGTGCTCGTAGACGACCCGCTGGACGAAGGTCTTGACCTCGGTGTTGCCCAGCTTGGTCTTCGTCTGGCCCTCGAACTGAGGCTCGCTCAGCTTGACCGAGATGATCGCGGTCAGGCCCTCGCGGATGTCGTCGCCCGTGAGGTTGTCGTCCTTCTCCCGCAGCAGCCTCTTGTCGCGCGCGTACTTGTTGATCAGCGAGGTCAGCGCGGCCCGGAAACCCTCTTCGTGCGTACCGCCCTCGTGGGTGTGGATGATGTTGGCGAACGAGTACACGCCCTCGGTGTAACCGCCGTTCCACTGCATGGCGATCTCGAGGGACAGCTGCCGGTCCCTGTCCTCCGCCTCCAGGTCGATGACGGTGGGGTGCACCGCGTCGCCCTTGCGGGAGTTGAGGTACTTCACGAAGTCGACGATGCCGCCCTCGTAGTGGTACTTGACCGTCTTGACCTCGGCGGTCTCGTCCGCGCCCGCCTCGTCCGCCCCGGAGGTGGCCTTCGCGGACTCACGCTCGTCGGTGAGGTTGATGCGCAGGCCCTTGTTGAGGAACGCCATCTCCTGGAAGCGCCGCGAGAGCGTCTCGAAGGAGTAGTCGGTGGTCTCGAAGATGTCCGGGTCGGCCCAGAAGGTGACCGAGGTGCCGGTCTCCTCGGTGGCCTCGTGCTTGGCGAGCGGCGCCGTGGGGACGCCCATCTTGTAGTCCTGCGTCCAGCGGTGGCCGTCGGTCTTCACCTCGACGGCGACCTTCGAGGACAGCGCGTTCACGACGGAGACACCCACGCCGTGCAGACCGCCGGAGACCGCGTAGCCACCACCGCCGAACTTGCCGCCCGCGTGCAGCACGGTCAGCACGACCTCGAGGGCCGGCTTGCCCTCGGAGGCGACGATGCCGACCGGGATACCACGGCCGTTGTCGACGACCCGGACACCGCCGTCTGCGAGGATCGTCACGTCGATGGTGTCCGCGTGACCCGCCAGCGCCTCGTCGACCGAGTTGTCGACGACCTCGTACACGAGGTGGTGCAGTCCTCGCTCACCGGTCGAGCCGATGTACATGCCGGGTCGCTTGCGGACCGCGTCCAGACCCTCGAGGACGGTGATGGCACTGGCGTCGTACGAAGCAGTGGCTGAGGCCTCGGCGACTCCAGCCATGGCCTCGACGGACGGGTTGTTCTCGTTGGGGTTGCCGGAATCGGCCACGAAGCGCCCTTTCTGGCACAGCACGAGCCAGGCTCGTCGGCGGGTTGCCGGAGCGGCTGCGGCATGTTGCGTTGGTAAGCCTTGATCAGCGTTGCTCAGCTTTTCCCGGACGGTCCCCAGCGAGTGGGGCGGGATTGCTTCCAGTCTACCGGTAGCACTGACACCGATGGGGGTTTGCCGGTACCTGAGTCCGCATGTGCCGCCCTCAACCGGTCTCGTCCGACTCCCGATATGCGGATGGGGGCTCCAAGAGGCTCACGGAGCCACTCAGCGCTTCCGGCCGTCAACCCTTGGCTACTTAGGAGTCAGGGCGTGATCAGCGACCGTCCGCAGCCGTCCGAAGAGGGCGGCGCCGAGGCCCGGAACAGACCTCCCACGGCCTGTTTTGTGATGTCAGTCACTTGTTGCCGAGCGGGGAGAAAAGCGGTGCGGATCGCGACCCGGCAGGCGCGGAAGAGGGGCTCCGGTCAGCCGTAGGTGTCGCCCGGGCCGGTGCTGCCGGGGGCGCGCAGCGGCCCGTAGCGCCGAGTGGGGGCACCGGGCCCCTGCACCTTGATCTGCTTCACCGTGCCGTGACCCAGGTCCTCGTTGAGACGGGCCACCAGAGTCGGGGCGAGCAGCCTCAGGTTCGTCGCCCAGGCCGTCGAGTCGCAGCGCACGCTCAGGACGCGCTCGTCCTCGTCGTACTTCTCCGGCACGCAGTGCTTGGCCACGTCCTCGCCGACGATCTGCGGCCAGCGGCCCATCACACCGCCCACCGCGGCCGGCGCCTCCCAGCCGCGCTCGGTGATCAGCCGGTTGATCGCGGATCCCAGCGCCATGGGATCGCGCCCGTCGGCGCGCGCGCCGGAGCGCAGTCCGCCACGGCGCGCCTGCTTCTTCTGCTGTGCCGCGTCCCCACGCGCGCGTGCGGCCTCCTTCGCCGCGCGCAGCGCCACGCGCGCGAGGTCCACGCCTGAGGGTTCGGGAGAACGGGGCGCCGGGGGTTTCCCGGAGGTGGTCTGCGACGCGCGCTCGGGTGTGTTCTCCGTCATACGCGCTCCACCGTCCCCTCGGACACGGCGAACCGCACACCCGACAGCACATGCGGAACGTCGTCGTCGACCGCCGCCGTCACCAGGACCTGCTCACCGGGCGCCACCAGCTCGGCGAGACGCTCACGACGGCGGGAGTCCAGTTCCGCGAAGACGTCGTCGAGCACCAGCACCGGCTCGTTGCCCTCGGCGCGCAGCAGATCGTAGGAGGCGAGACGCAGCGCCAGGGCGTAGGACCAGGACTCGCCGTGCGAGGCATAGCCCTTGGCGGGCAGCTGGCCCAGCTTGAGCATCAGATCGTCCCGGTGCGGGCCGACCAGCGTGACGCCCCGCTCGATCTCCTGCTTGCGGGCCTCGGCGAGCGCGGCCATCAGCTGCTCGAACAGGTCCTCGCGCGTGTGCGCCTCGCTGGGCGCCGACGGCTTGTACTCCAGTGCGACCGGGCCGCCGCCGGGTGCGAGCTGCTCGTACGCCTTGTCGGCGAGCGGCTGGATCGTGGCGATCAGGTCCAGGCGCTGGGCGAGCAGCTCGGCCCCGGCGCGCGCGAGATGCTGGTCCCACACGTCGAGGGTGGACATGTCCATGGAGCGTCCGCCGTGCCGACGGGCCAGCGCGGCCGACTTCAGCAAGGTGTTGCGCTGCTTGAGGACCCGGTCGTAGTCGGAACGGACCCCGGCCATGCGCGGTGAGCGTGCGGTGATCAGCTCGTCGAGGAAACGCCGCCGCTCCCCGGGGTCCCCCTTGACCAGGGCGAGATCCTCCGGCGCGAACAGCACGGTCCGTACGATCCCCAGCACATCACGCGGTCTGACCTGCGTGGACCTGTTGATACGGGCGCGGTTGGCCCGGCCCGGGTTCAGCTCGAGCTCGACCAGCTGCTGCCGGTCGCCCTGCCGGACCTGGGCCCGGACGACCGCGCGCTCGGCCCCCATCCGGACCAGGGGGGCGTCCGAGGAGACACGGTGGCTGCCCAGAGTGGCGAGGTAGCCCACGGCCTCGACCAGGTTGGTCTTGCCCTGCCCGTTCGGGCCGACGAAGGCCGTCACCCCCGCCTCGAGCGGGACCTCGATCCGGGAGTACGAGCGGAAGTCGGCCAGCGACAGATGCGTGACGTGCATGGTCGTTTCGCCGACCTCCCAGGCCCTCGGGTGTTGCTTGCTTGCGGTGGTGCTTACTTCTTCTCGACCGCGTGGCCGCCGAACTGGTTCCGCAGCGCCGCGATCATCTTCATCTGGGGCGAGTCCTCCTGCCGGGAGGCGAACCGCGCGAACAGCGACGCGGTGATCGCCGGCAGCGGCACCGCGTTGTCGATCGCGGCCTCCACAGTCCAGCGTCCCTCACCGGAGTCCTGTGCATAACCCCGGAGCCCGTCCAGGTGCTCGTCCTCGTCGAGCGCGTTGACCGCGAGGTCCAGCAGCCAGGAGCGGATGACCGTGCCCTCCTGCCAGGAGCGGAAGACCTCCCGGACGTCGGTCACCGAGTCGACCTTCTCCAGGAGCTCCCAGCCCTCGGCATAAGCCTGCATCATCGCGTACTCGATGCCGT
This sequence comes from Streptomyces djakartensis, assembly GCF_014651075.1. Lineage (GTDB taxonomy): Bacteria > Actinomycetota > Actinomycetes > Streptomycetales > Streptomycetaceae > Streptomyces > Streptomyces djakartensis. The sequence continues at coordinate 52,424 of NZ_BMWE01000011.1, forward strand.
TGTGGACCATCTTCGCGAAGTGGCCCGCACCGACCTTGCCGGCGTGCACCGAACCGAAGTCGCCCTCCGGCTTGAGCGCGTCGAAGACCGGCTGCACCTTGGCGACGTTCTCCTTGTCACCGCCGTACATCAGCGCGTAGCCGTTCTCCAGGCCCCAGACACCGCCGGAGACACCGCAGTCGACGAAACCGATGCCCTTGGCCGCGAGCTCCTCGGCGTGCTTCTCGTCGTCCGTCCAGCGGGAGTTGCCGCCGTCCACGACGACGTCGCCGGGCTCCAGCAGTTCGGCGAGCTCGTCGATGGTGGACTGCGTGGCCTCACCCGCCGGGACCATCACCCAGACCACGCGTGGGCCGCTGAGCTTGCCCACAAGCTCCTGCAGACTGTGGACATCGGCGAGGTCCGGGTTGCGGTCGTATCCGAAGACGGTGTGGCCCGCGCGGCGTATCCGCTCGCGCATGTTGCCGCCCATCTTGCCGAGGCCGACGAGACCGAGCTCCATCAGTTGTGTTCCTTAGCTGTGCAGGTGTCCGACGTGGCGTTGAGGCACTGCCGTGCCGCGTCCGAGCCTAAACCCGGACGCTCGCGCACATCTGTGGGCATACGCGCTCAGGCGTAGCCCTTCACCTGCGGATTTGTCCTCAGCCTGTGGACAACCGACCCGCGCGCCCAGGTCTCAGCCGCTCAGACGCACCGGCATGATCAGGTACTTGTAGGCCTCGTCCGCCTCGGCGTCCAGTGCCGGCTTGCCGCTGAGCAGCGCCGGCTTCGTGGACGTCGTGAAGGACAGCTGGGCGACCGGGGAGTCGATGGCGCTCAGCCCGTCCAGCAGGAACGTCGGGTTGAAGGCGATCGAGATGTCGTCGCCCTCCAGCTGCGCGTCGACCCTTTCCACAGCCTGTGCGTCGTCACTGGAACCCGCCTCCAGGATCAGCACGCCCTGCTCGAAGCTGAGCCGCACCGGGGTGTTGCGCTCGGCGACCAGGGCCACGCGCTTGACGGCCTCCACGAAGGGGGCGGTCTCGATGACGGCGACGCTGTTGAACTCCGTCGGGAACAGCGTGCGGTACTTCGGGAGGTCGCCCTCCAGCAGACGGGTCGTGGTGCGGCGGCCGGCGCCCTCGAAACCGATCAGGCCTTCGCCCGAACCCGAGCCGGACAGCGCCAGGGTCACCTGGTCACCGCTGGTCAGGGCCTTGGCGGTGTCCAGGAGCGTCTTGGCCGGCACCAGGGCGACCGCGGAGGCCTCCGGGTTCTCCGGCTTCCACAGGAACTCGCGCACCGCGAAGCGGTAGCGGTCGGTGGACGCCAGGGTGACGGTGTCGCCCTCGATCTCGATCCGCACACCCGTCAGGACCGGCAGCGTGTCGTCACGGCCGGCCGCGATGGCCACCTGGGCGGCCGCGGAGGCGAAGACCTCGCCGGGGACCGTGCCCGTGGCGTTGGGCATCTGTGGCAGCGCCGGGTACTCCTCCACAGGCAGGGTGTGGAGTGTGAACCGGGAGGAGCCGCAGACCACGGTCGCCCGTACACCGTCTGTGGAGATCTCCACCGGCCTGTTGGGGAGGGCACGGCAGATGTCGGCGAGCAGACGGCCGGAGACCAGCACCGTGCCCTCCTCCTCGACCTCGGCCTCCACGGACACGCGCGCGGAGACCTCGTAGTCGAAGCCGGACAGGCTCAGCTGGCCGTCCTCCGCCTTCAGCAGCAGGCCGGCGAGGACAGGCGCCGGCGGACGGGCCGGGAGGCTGCGTGCCGCCCAGGCCACTGCCTCCGCGAGTACGTCGCGTTCCACCCGGATCTTCACTGTTGCCGCCTCCTGCTGTTGCCGGCGCTTCTCGCTCTGCCTGGCCTTCGTCGTCTGTCTCGGTGTCGACGGTCCCTGTGAGGGGGAGGACACCGGGGACCAGTCTGACGCACCGCACTGACAGTAGGTGCCTCTCGGGGTCAAGTCGTGACGAGGGGCGGTCGGGCGCCGGAGAGCGAGTTGTGCACAGGCCCCGCTTCGAAACGAATTCCCAGCTCTCTCTAGTCGGGAGTAGTAGTAGGGCCTGTGGATACCGTGGATAACCCCGTTTGCCCAGCTCAGAGCGGGAATTTTGTCCACGGGCCCTGTGGGTGGCGGCGGTGGACAACCTGGGGTCTCTGTGGAGAACGGAAAGTTCTGCACACCCCGTGCACAGGGGGAGGCGAGTTCTCCCCAGCGCTGTCCCCAGTTTTACCCACCTTTCCCACAGCCCAACCCGGCAGCTTCGTGTGACGCCTTTCACTCGACCCGGTGAGGAGGCGCGTCGCGTTGCCGAACAGTGGACAGTCATGTGGAGAAGCTGGGGATCGCTGGGGACAACTGGCCACAGCCTGTGGGTTGCCGGTGGACAACTCGGTGCACAGCCTGTGGACCAACTATTGGTCCACAGGCTGTGGAAGATCTTCGTCCACGAATCCACACCCCTGTGACCTGGTCTGATGGTCTTTCACCAAGGTCGCCTGTGGACACAGTCTGGACAACTTCCCGGTCCCCAGGATGTGGACGGGAAAAAGTCACCGAATCTGTGGAGAGTGGCCGTAACTCGGCAGGTAATCGAACAGCCGGCATCCGCGACATGACGAAGGGCGCCCCCGGAGGAGGTCTCCGGGGGCGCCCTCAGCGGCCTCGCGCGGTGGCCGTCAGCCGTTCTTGATGCGGTTGGTCAGCTCGGTGACCTGGTTGTAGATGGAGCGGCGCTCGGCCATCAGGTTGCGGATCTTGCGGTCCGCGTGCATGACCGTCGTGTGGTCGCGGCCGCCGAACAGTGCGCCGATCTTCGGCAGCGACAGGTCCGTGAGCTCACGGCACAGGTACATGGCGATCTGCCGGGCCGTGACGAGCTGGCGGCCCCGTGAGCTGCCGCACAGGTCCTCGACGGTGAGGCCGAAGTAGTCGGCGGTCGCGCCCATGATGGCCGTCGAGGTGATCTCCGGCGTCGCGTCGTCGCCACCGGGGATCAGGTCCTTCAGCACGATCTCGGTCAGGCCCAGGTCCACCGGCTGCCGGTTGAGCGAGGCGAACGCCGTGACCCGGATCAGCGCGCCCTCCAGCTCGCGGATGTTGCGCGAGATCCGCGAGGCGATGAACTCCAGCACCTCCGGCGGGGCGTTCAGCTGTTCCTGCACCGCCTTCTTGCGCAGGATCGCGATCCGCGTCTCCAGCTCGGGCGGCTGGACGTCCGTGATCAGGCCCCACTCGAAGCGGTTCCGCAGCCGGTCCTCCAGCGTCACCAGCTGCTTGGGCGGCCGGTCGCTGGAGAGCACGATCTGCTTGTTGGCGTTGTGGAGGGTGTTGAAGGTGTGGAAGAACTCCTCCTGCGTCGACTCCTTGTCCGCCAGGAACTGGATGTCGTCGACGAGGAGGATGTCCATCTCGCGGTAGCGCTTGCGGAAGCTGTCGCCCTTGCCGTCGCGGATGGAGTTGATGAACTCGTTGGTGAACTCCTCCGAGCTGACGTACCGCACGCGCGTGCCCGGGTAGAGGCTGCGGGCGTAGTGCCCGATCGCGTGCAGCAGGTGCGTCTTGCCGAGTCCGGACTCCCCGTAGATGAACAAGGGGTTGTAGGCCTTCGCCGGCGCCTCGGCCACGGCCACCGCGGCCGCGTGCGCGAAGCGGTTGGAGGCGCCGATGACGAAGGTGTCGAAGAGGTACTTCGGGTTCAGCCGCGCCGTGGGCTCGCCGGGGCCGGTCGCCGGTGCGGGCTGCGCGGCCAGCGGGCCGGGCGCACCGGTGGTGGGCAGGTTCGGGCCGACGGGGCCGCCGCGGTGCACGTGCCCCGAGCCGGGCGGCGGCTCGGGCAGCTCGCGGCGGACCGGGTCGCGCTGGTCGTACTCGGCGCGTGGGGGGTCGTAGTCGGAGCGCGGCTGCTCGTAGGAGGGGCGCTCCACGGACTGCGGGCGGTAGTCCTGGGAGGGGGGCCCGTAGGTGTCCTTGGGGGACGAGCCGTAGGTGTCCTGTGCGCCGTAGGTGTCTGAGGAGCCGTATGGCTTCGGCGTTCCGTAGGAGTCCTGAGGGGTGTAGGAGTCCTGGCCGCCGTAGGAGTCCTGGCTCGGTGACGCGTACGGGTCACGCTCGGGGAAGCCGAGGCGCTGCTGTTGCCAGCCGTAGTCGTCGTGCGTCGGCCGCGGCCAGGAGCCGGGCTCGGGGCGCTGGTACTCGGACGGGTAGGCGGGGCGGGCGCTGGGCAGTTGATCTCCGCGCTGATCTGCGCGCGTAGGCGGGAGCTGGTCTCCTGCCGTTCCCGGCAGTGGGTCGGCGCGATGGCGGCCGTATCCCTCGTACCCGTCGCGCTCCTGGCGCTCGTACCCGTCGCGCTCCTGGCGCGCGGCCGGGATCTCGGGCTCCTCGTAGCGCGGCTGGGGGCGGGCCGAGGGCGCCGGCGTGGCCGGGGGCTCGCCGGCGGAGTCGTCGACAGTGATCGCGATCCGGATCGGGCGGCCGCACTCGCGGCTCAGCGTCTCGCTGACGACGGGCGCCAGGCGGCCCTCGAGCACGCCCTTCGCGAATTCGTTGGGTACGGCGAGCAGAGCGGTGTCGGCGACCAGCGCGAGCGGCTGGCAGCGGCGGATCCAGTGCTCGTCCTTCGCCTCGACCCCTTGGCCGCGGCCCTCTCCGAGGAGCTGCTCCAATACGCGTGGCCACACTGCGGCAAGATCGGCAGGTACGTCAGCCACAGGGCACGCTCTTTCGCAGGTCCCACGAACGTGTGGTTCTGGGACGGGTTGGGATCCAAGACGGATGGCGCAGGGACAAGGGAAGGAATCGGAGTTCCGTCACGGTAGTCAGGGCGGCCGGTAGGGTTCAAGTTGTTGTCCCCAGCCTGTGGACAAGTGTCTCCGGGCAGGTGCTGGTTTGACCGGATGGCGTAGCCGCGCGTACCGTAACCAGGTCGAGTTGTCGATGGCTGCTGCCGCCTGCCTCCGATGGGCACAGATCATTTGGGTGATCGGTAAGCGGTGCACTCGGGCGTAACTGCGAGCTACTCGTGGGCGCACGGTGACAGCCAGGACGGCACCCCGCAACTACCGATTTCTTCTGGAGCCCCCGAGTGAGCAAGCGCACCTTCCAGCCGAACAACCGTCGTCGCGCGAAGACCCACGGCTTCCGGCTGCGTATGCGCACCCGTGCCGGCCGCGCGATTCTCGCGTCCCGCCGTAGCAAGGGTCGCGCCCGTCTGTCCGCCTGATCCCGGTCAGGTCATGACGTCGTGCTGCCCACCGAGAACCGGCTGAGGCGGCGCGAGGACTTCGCGACCGCGGTACGGCGAGGGCGTCGGGCAGGACGCCCGCACCTCGTCGTCCACCTTCGAAGCGGTGCAACGGACCCGCATGCGCCTGGGGAGAGCGCTCCCCCGACGCGTGCGGGTTTCGTCGTGAGCAAGGCCGTGGGTGGCGCCGTCGTACGCAACAAAGTGAAGCGCAGGCTTCGCCACCTGATGCGCGAGCGAGTCGCCCTGCTGCCCCCCGGTAGCCTGGTAGTCGTACGAGCGCTGCCCGGAGCGGGCGACGCCGACCACGCACAGCTGGCCCGAGACCTGGATGCCGCTCTCCAGCGGCTGCTGGGAGGGGGCGCGCGATGAAGTACCCGCTGCTGGCCCTGATCAAGCTCTACCAGTGGACGATCAGTCCGCTGCTGGGGCCGGTCTGCAAGTACTACCCGTCGTGTTCCCACTACGGCTACACGGCCATCGACCGGCACGGTGCCATCAAGGGAACGGCACTCACGGCCTGGCGCATCCTGCGATGCAATCCGTGGTCGCTGGGCGGTGTGGACCACGTCCCGCCGCGCAAGCGCCCGCGGTGGCACGAACTGCTGCGCAACGCGTGGCGCGCACGCAAGGGCGGGCCCTCCGCCGCCGCACCGGCCACCGAGGGGCAGACTTCCCCCACAAGTCGGTCCAGCCCCTCGAGCCCGGCCGCAGAGACACCGTCCCATGCCCAAGGAGCATGATTAGTGGACACGATTGCCAGCCTCTTCAGCTTCATCACCACACCCGTCTCCTGGGTCATCGTCCAGTTCCACACGGTGTACGGCGCCATCTTCGGCCCTGACACCGGCTGGGCCTGGGGCCTGTCGATCGTGTCCCTGGTGATCCTTATCCGCATCTGCCTGATCCCGCTCTTCGTGAAGCAGATCAAGGCGACTCGGGCCATGCAGACGCTCCAGCCCGAGATGAAGAAGATCCAGGAGCGCTACAAGAACGACAAGCAGCGTCAGTCCGAAGAGATGATGAAGCTGTACAAGGACACGGGCACCAACCCGCTGTCCTCGTGCCTTCCCATCCTGGCGCAGTCCCCGTTCTTCTTCGCCCTGTACCACGTGCTCAACAGCATCGCGTCGAACGACACCATCGGCGTGATCAACGAGAACCTGCTGCAGAGCGCGCAGAAGGCACACATCGTCGGTGCGCCGCTGGCGGCGAAGTTCACCGACAGCGCGTCGAAGGTGGAAGCACTCGGTGCCTCCCTCACCGACGTCCGCGTGGTCACCGCCGTCATGATCGTCCTGATGTCGGCGTCGCAGTTCTTCACGCAGCGCCAGCTGATGACGAAGAACGTCGACACCACGGTGAAGACGCCGTTCATGCAGCAGCAGAAGATGCTGATGTACGTCTTCCCCGTCATGTTCGCCGTCTTCGGCATCAACTTCCCCGTCGGTGTCCTCGTGTACTGGCTGACCACCAACGTGTGGACCATGGGCCAGCAGATGTACGTCATCCGCAACAACCCGACGCCGGGTTCCAAGGCCCAGGCCGAGTACCTGGAGCGTCTGACCAAGCACGTCACGCAGCACAGCAAGGTCGGCCGGCGCCGTGACCGGACCATCGTCAAGGCGATCGTCGCCAAGGGACGCGACCGCAACGAGTTCGAGCGCAAGTTCATCAACGGTCTGAGCAAGGCCGGTCTCGCAGCCCAGGCCGACGGCACCGTGATCAAGAGCGAATCCGCTGCCGCCGCCCAGGCCGAGGACGGCGCTCCGGCCACCACCGGCACTCCGAAGCGTCAGCAGCCCAAGCGGCAGAGCAAGTCTCAGCGGCAGTCCGGCGGCGCCAGGGCGGCCGGTGAGCACGAACCGAAGACATCGCTCAGCAAGTCCGACCAACCCGAGGACGCCAAGCCCGCCGCCGCTGCCCAGAAGGGCGGCGCCAAGCCCGGCGGTGGTACCCGCAGCAAGGCCCAGTCCGGACAGCGCAAGGGCCCGCAGCGGCCCAAGTCCCCGTCCAAGAAGTAAGAAGGAGTCCATCCCGTGACGGAAGGCACCACCTCCGCCGCTGCCGAGGGTGCAGACACCCTGACTCGCCTGGAGCAGGAGGGCGAGATCGCTGCGGACTACCTGGAGGGTCTGCTCGACATCGCCGACCTCGACGGCGACATCGACATGGACGTCGAGGCCGACCGTGCCTCCGTCTCGATCATCAGCGACACGGGCAGCCGTGACCTGCAGAAGCTGGTCGGCCGTGAGGGTGAGGTACTGGAGGCGCTCCAGGAGCTCACTCGTCTGGCCGTGCTCCGGGAGACCGGTGACCGCAGCCGCCTGATGCTCGACATCGCGGGATACCGCGCCGAGAAGCGCTCCGAGCTGTCCGAGCTGGGGGCCAAGGCCGCCGCGGAAGCCAAGAGCAGCGGTGAGGCCGTGAAGCTGAAGCCGATGACGCCGTTCGAGCGCAAGGTCGTGCACGACGCGGTCAAGGCCGCGGGGCTGCGCAGCGAGTCCGAGGGCGAGGAGCCGCAGCGCTTCGTCGTCGTGCTGCCCGCCTGATCGGTCCTGAGTTTTCCCGGCCCCGTCTGTTGCGCAGACGGGGCCGAACTTTGTCAGCCTGATAGTTCTGGTGGTTCTGTCGTCGGCGCCGGTGCGCTGACGCGGTACGGAAGGACGGTCCCCCGTGACGGAGGCAGCGGAGCTTCCACCCGCGCCCGAGCAGGCGCGCGAGGTGTTCGGTGATCGCTACGCGGATGCGGTGCGGTACGCCGAGCTGCTCGCTGAGGCGGGCGTGCAGCGTGGTCTCATCGGCCCGCGTGAGGTGCCCCGCCTGTGGGAGCGGCACCTGCTGAACTGCGCGGTGCTCTCCGAAGTCGTGCCCGAGGGCGTGACGGTGTGCGATGTCGGCTCGGGTGCGGGTCTCCCGGGCATCCCGCTGGCGCTGGTCAGGGACGACCTGAAGATCACGCTCCTGGAGCCGCTGCTGCGGCGTACCAACTTCCTCACCGAAGTTGTGGAACTGCTCGGTCTCGACCATGTGACTGTCGTGCGGGGCCGGGCCGAGGAGGTCATGGGGAAGATCCAGCCCGTCCATGTCGTGACGGCCCGAGCCGTCGCGCCGCTCGACCGTCTCGCGACCTGGGGTATCCCGCTGCTGCGACCCTACGGGGAGATGCTCGCCCTCAAGGGCGACGCCGCCGAGGAGGAGCTGAAGAGCGCGTCGGTGGCCCTGAGCAAGCTGGGTGCGGTGGAGACGTCCATTCTGCATGTCGGTGAGGGCGTGGTGGATCCGATGTCCACGGTCGTCCGGGTCGAGGTCGGTGAGAGCCCGGGAGGCGTGCGCTTTGCGGCGAAGCGCGCCAAGGCGGCTCGCACGGGCCGAGCGCGCCGACGGCGCTGACCCGTCCTGCGGACGCGACGTACTCCACACAAGCTGCCAAACCCAGACATGCCGGAGTGTCGCGACGGTTCGGCCCCGACCGCTGTGCATCGTGTTTCACGTGAAACGTCGCTCACTGCTGCACGGCATCATCAGTCGTGGCCGCGCTGCGGCCGAACCCCGCGACCGTAAGCCTCTGGGTTCACTCGATGAGGAAACCGAGTTGTCCACAGAGGTGGATTTCTCCACAGAACGCCAGGCCTCACTGGTTCACGACCCCGATGGCATGGGAGGCTCTGTTCATTGCGAGCCTGAAGTCGAGGAGAGTGAATCCTTGCGGTCCGACGCCAACATCGCGGGACCGATGACCGATCCGGTCCCCGGTCCCCGTACCGAGTCGATGGGGGCGGATGTTTCACGTGAAACACCGCCTCCGATGGACGACACTCCCATCGGTCGTGCTGCCCAACTGGCGGTGGAGGCTCTCGGCCGCGCCGGCGACGGCCTGCCGCGGCCCGAGCAGACCCGAATCATCGTGGTGGCAAACCAGAAGGGCGGTGTGGGCAAGACGACGACCACCGTCAACCTTGCCGCGTCACTGGCCGTGCACGGCGCCCGGGTTCTGGTGGTTGACCTCGACCCACAGGGCAATGCGTCCACCGCGCTGGGCATCGACCACCATGCCGAAGTTCCGTCCATCTACGATGTGTTGGTGGAGAGTAAACCGCTCTCCGAGGTCGTGCAGCCGGTGCCCGATGTCGAAGGCCTCTTCTGTGCCCCCGCCACGATCGATCTCGCCGGTGCGGAGATCGAACTGGTATCCCTGGTGGCACGGGAGAGTCGGCTGCAGCGCGCCATCCAGGCGTACGAGCAGCCACTGGACTACATCCTCATCGACTGTCCGCCCTCGCTCGGTCTCCTGACGGTCAATGCGTTGGTGGCCGGCCAGGAGGTCCTGATCCCGATCCAGTGCGAGTACTACGCGTTGGAGGGCCTGGGACAGTTGCTGCGCAACGTCGACCTGGTGCGGGGGCACCTCAACCCCGCCCTGCACGTGTCGACCATCCTGCTCACCATGTACGACGGCCGGACGCGTCTCGCGTCCCAGGTCGCGGAAGAGGTGCGCACCCACTTCGGTGACGAGGTTCTACGGACGAGCATTCCCCGCTCCGTCCGTATCTCCGAGGCGCCGAGCTATGGGCAGACGGTATTGACTTACGATCCTGGATCGAGTGGTGCCCTCTCCTATCTTGAGGCGGCACGAGAGATCGCGCTGAAGGGTGTTGGCGTCAGCTACGACGCGACGCACGCCCACATCGGCGCACAGCAGAACGATCCGAGCATGGTGGAGGGCATCCAGTGAGCGAGCGACGGAGGGGGCTGGGTCGTGGTCTCGGCGCACTGATCCCTGCAGCACCGACGGAAAAGTCGGTGGCCCAGGCCGCGGCGGGGAACGCCGCTTCGACATCCCCTGCGGCAGTGCCCGCGCTGCCGAACGACCGTGGGGTGGCCGCGGCGAAGGTGGCGACTCTGCCGACTGTTTCACGTGAAACGGAAGAGCCCGCCCAGCCCAGTGCTCCCGCTGTGCCTGCGGCTCCCATCGGTGCGCACTTCGCCGAGATCCCCCTCGAGGCCATCACGCCGAACCCGAGGCAGCCACGTGAGGTCTTCGATGAGGACGCTCTGGCCGAACTCATCACCTCCATCAAGGAAGTGGGGCTCCTGCAGCCGGTCGTCGTCCGGCAGGTGGGCCCGGCCCGCTACGAACTCATCATGGGCGAGCGCCGGTGGCGGGCCTGCCGAGAGGCGGGGCTGAAGGCGATCCCGGCGATCGTACGAGCCACGGACGACGAGAAGCTCCTCCTGGACGCCCTGCTGGAGAACCTGCACCGCGCCCAGCTGAACCCGCTGGAAGAAGCCGCCGCCTATGACCAGTTGCTGCGGGACTTCAACTGCACACATGACCAGCTGGCGGATCGCATCGGCCGGTCCCGCCCTCAGGTCTCCAACACCCTGCGCCTGCTGAAGCTCTCGCCGGCGGTGCAGCGCCGGGTCGCCGCCGGGGTTCTCTCCGCCGGCCACGCGCGGGCCTTGCTGTCCGTCGAGGACTCGGAGGAGCAGGACAGGCTGGCGCACCGCATTGTGGCCGAGGGGCTCTCGGTGCGGGCTGTCGAGGAGATTGTGACCTTGATGGGGTCGCGGCCCCAGAAGGCCCAGCGCCCCAAGGGGCCGCGTGCCGGTGCCCGGGTCTCTCCTGCGCTGTCCGAACTCGCCACGCGGCTCTCGGACCGCTTCGAGACGCGTGTGAAGGTCGACCTGGGGCAGAAGAAGGGCAAGATCACCGTCGAGTTCGCCTCCATGGAGGATCTCGAACGGATCCTCGGCTCGCTGGCTCCCGGAGAGGGGCCGGTCCTGCAGAAGAGCCTCCTGGATGACGACGCTGACGACAGCGACTCCTGAGTCTCCGACAGGAGCTTCCACTGTGCCTTCGGCAGAGCGGGCTGTGTCCGGTGTGTACCGGAACATGGCCCGCTCTTTCCTTTCTGGCGGTTTCGATGGAATCACATCGTGGATACGATGCGTTCGAGTACGGCGCAACCCACCCAACAGCACCTCTGAGAGGTAGGCAGGGGCCATGCGAACGATGAGCCGCAGCGGACTGGTGAGCGCCGGTTTGGGGCTGGGGGCGGTCGGTGGCTTCATCGGCAGTCTCCTCAGGGAACGGAGCGCTCTGACAGCCGCCCGGGATGCCGCGGGCGAAGGAAGCGAGGAACAGCCTTCATGGGGCGCCGGCTCGTACCGCTCACGCTGGACAACCTTCAGGACCTCCCCCAGCGCTGTCGCACGTGCGTCTTCTGGGAGCTCGACCCGGTCAGCGGTGAGGCTGCGGTAAAAGCGGGCACGCCCGCTCTGGAGAAGGAAGCCTGGATCTCAGCCGTCCTGCTGGACTGGGGTTCCTGCGGGCGGGTCGTGTACGTGGACGACGTGCCGGTGGGCTTCGTGCTCTACGCACCGCCTGCCTATGTCCCGCGCTCCACGGCGTTTCCCACGAGTCCCGTTTCCCCTGACGCAGTTCAGCTGATGACCGCGTTCATCGTTCCGGGATACCAGGGACAGGGGCTTGGCAGGGTGCTGGTCCAGACGGTCGCCAAGGATCTGCTGCGGCGCGGTTTCAAGGCGATCGAGGCGTTCGGAGACGCGCGCTGGAAGGAGCCGGCCTGTGTGTTGCCCGCGGAGCACCTGTTGGCGGTGGGTTTCAAGACGGTCCGGCAGCACCCCGCCTATCCCCGGCTCAGACTGGAGCTGAGGTCTACGCTCTCCTGGAAGGAAGATGTCGAGATGGCGCTGGACCGGCTTCTCGGAGCTGTACAGAAGGAACCGGCGCTGCGACCGCTGTAGAGCACGTAGGCAAACGAATGGGCCAACCCTTCTGGGTTGGCCCATTCGTGTTTCACGTGAAACACGCGCCGACGGTGCGCCGGTGCAGCCGTATCACTCGGCGATGAACTCCTCGAGGTCGCGAACGATCGCGGCCTTCGGCTTCGCGCCGACGATGGTCTTGGCCACCTCGCCACCCTGGTAAACGTTCAGCGTCGGGATGGACATGACGCCGTACTTGGCGGCCGTACCCGGGTTCTCGTCGATGTTCAGCTTGACGACCTCGATCTTGTCGCCGTACTCGGAGGCGATTGCCTCGAGGGACGGCGCGATCTGGCGGCACGGACCGCACCAGGCGGCCCAGAAGTCCACCAGAACGGGCTTGTCGCTCTTGAGGACGTCCTGCTCGAAGGAGTCGTCGGTCACATTCTTCAGGGTGCCGGCCACGGCGGGCTCCTTAACTGGTTGGTGCGTGGGGCGGGTAGGGAGGGGGTCAGACAGAGGTCTTCTCGGGCTCCGGCTGCTCCTCGTCCGCAAGGGCGGCGAGGAAGCGCTCGGCGTCGAGAGCGGCGGAGCAGCCGGTCCCGGCCGCGGTGATCGCCTGACGGTAGGTGTGGTCGACGACGTCACCGGCGGCGAAGACGCCGGTCAGGTTCGTGCGCGTCGACGGCGCGTCCACCTTCAGGTAGCCCTCTTCGTCCAGGTCGAGCTGACCCTTGAAGAGCTCGGTGCGGGGGTCATGGCCGATGGCGATGAAGAGACCCGTCACCGGCAGGTCGGAGAGCTCGCCGGTCTTGAGGTTGCGCAGCTTCAGACCCGAGAGCTTCGGGTCGCCCTGGATCTCGGCGACCTCGCTGTCCCACACGAACGTGATCTTCGGGTCGGCGAAGGCGCGCTCCTGCATCGCCTTGGAGGCGCGCAGGGTGTCGCGGCGGTGGACCACAGTCACGGACTTGGCGAACCGCGAGAGGAAGGTGGCCTCCTCCATGGCGGTGTCGCCGCCACCGATCACGGCGATGTCCTGGTCCTTGAAGAAGAACCCGTCACAGGTGGCGCACCAGGACACACCACGGCCGGAGAGGGCGTCCTCATTCGGCAGGCCGAGCTTGCGGTGCTGCGAGCCGGTGGCGACGATGACGGCCTTGGCCCGGTGGACGGTACCGGCCGTGTCCGTGACGGTCTTGATCTCACCGGTCAGGTCGACGGCCACGATGTCGTCCGGGACGAGCTCTGCACCGAAGCGCTCCGACTGGGCGCGCATGTTGTCCATGAGCTCGGGGCCCATGATGCCGTCCTGGAACCCCGGGAAGTTCTCGACGTCGGTGGTGTTCATGAGCGCACCACCGGCGGTGACGGCACCCTCGAACACCAGTGGCTTCAGCGACGCGCGGGCGGTGTAGAGCGCCGCCGTATAGCCGGCGGGCCCGGAGCCGATGATGATCACGTTACGGACGTCGCTCACGGCTTGATTCCTCGTCTCTGGACTGCGTCGTTCGACCGGTGGGAGCTGCTCTTGGAGCTCTCACCCCACCCAACGGATCCTAAGGGGCGCGCATTCCCGCTGTGTCCGGGCACACGGAGATGCCACACGGTGCGGGTAGCCATGCAAGGCGGCGATGAAGCGCTTCCTCAGGAGGATGGGTACGAGCGCTGGAGAAGGATCTTGCCGGTCGTGGTGGACGCCGACGGATCGACACATGTCGCGTCGACGACGTAGGCAGTGACCCGGGTGGCGTCGGTGGCGTCGGGAAGCAGCACGAGCATCGCCTTCTTCCCCTGGTACCTGCCGTTCTCGACAGCGAGGGCAGCGTCCTTGCGTCCGATCCCGTCGCGGACGCAGCCCGGCACGGTGGGCTCCCTGAAGACCCTGGGATGGTTGGTCCCGGAGGTCGCCGCGCCGAACGGGGTGCGGGAGCCGCTTTCCGTGTTCGGCTCGGCCAGGAGATCAGTCACCTGCTGCCGCAGCTTCCCCTCGGAGAAGGTGTCGGCGGCGGTGGTCTGGTGATCGCCCCCCGGGTCACGTGGCGGCTTGCCGTCGTCGAGTGACGACAGCAGGACCGAGCCCAGTCCGAGGGCGGCCACAGTGAAGACGGTCCCCAGGACGGCGATCCTGCGGCGTCCGTTCCGCTCACGGTCCTTGCGGCCGGGGCCGGTGGTGGAGGAGCGGGGCCGTCCGGCAGGCCGGTCGACGGGCGCCGATGTTTCACGTGAAACATGCGCGCCGTGGTCACCGTGGCTGTCCTCGGACGCGGACGGCAGCGCAGTCGGCGGCGCCGAGGTGTCCGCGGTCTCCGGCCCTGCGGCATTCAGCAGGGCCTCGGCGGCTAGAGCGGCATCGATACGGCCGGCGACATCGGCGGGCATGCGCTGGGGTCCTGGCAGGGTGCCGAGCAGTCCGCGGATCTCCTCCAGGGAGGCGTGGACATCGGCGCAGAGCTCGCACTCGTCCAGGTGCCGGCGCACGTCGCCGCTCCGCGACGGGGGCAGAAGGCCCTCGGTGAGGTCGGAGATCTCCGCGACGTCCGGATGCCCGGCCATGTCTGTCGTCGACGTCACGCTCGTCCACCTCCGCCCTTCACCGCAGCTGGGTCACTCGGTCCTGTGTCTGGTGGTTCCGCTCGGTGCGGTCCCGCTGCGGGTGGGACGGCTGACCGCTGCGTCCGGTTCCGTTCCACGCCCGGCTTCCTGGCCTCACCGCCGCCGTCGGGCCGGAGGTGAGTCAGGAGCGGCAGGAGTCTTGCTCTGCCGCGAGCACATCGGCTCTTCACCGTGCCGGTCGGCACGTCGAGGATGCGGGCCGCCTCCGCGACGGGGTAGCCCTGCATGTCCACCAGGACGAGGGCCGCCCGCTGGTCGGCCGGCAGGGTCCCCAGGGCTTCGATGAGCTGCCGGTGGAGATCGTTGCGCTCAGCCGGCACGGAAGCCGACTCGTGCGGCTCCAGGAGCTGTTCCAGGCGCTCGGTGTCGTCGACCGGCGAGGTCTTGCGGGATGCGGCCTTGCGGACGCGATCGAGGCAGGCGTTGACGGTGATCCTGTGCAGCCATGTCGTGACGGCCGACTGGCCCCGGAAGGTGTGGGCGGCCCGGTAGGCGGACACGAGGGCGTCCTGCACCGCGTCAGCGGCCTCCTCGCGGTCCCCCAGCGTCCTCAGGGCGACGGCCCAGAGCCGGTCGCGGTGCCGCCGGACGAGCTCACCGAAGGTGTCCGGGTCGCCATCCACGTGGCGGGCGAGCAGGTCCTGGTCGCTCACTCCGTCGTACTCGGTGCCGTCTGCCATCGGCCTCCTTCCTCGAGGCAGATGCCGTCAGCTGGTCACCTTGACGTCCGCCACCCTGCCGCGCCACTTGCCGTCGTCCGCCTGGATGGGCAGCTTGGTCAGCCACACAAGGAGGTAACGGCTCTTGAGGGACTTGCCGGGCTTCAGTTCCACCGTCGTCCCGGTGCCCTCCGCGACCTTGGTGTAGGCGTCGAAGGACGTCGGCTCCGAGCCCGCCTCCGCACTCGCGCTGCGGAGCTCCACCGACGTGTCCCCCACGAAGGTGACCGTCACCTTCCCGACCCGCTGGACCTTGCCGAGGTCGAGGATGACGCCGACGCCCGACTTGAGACGCCCGAAGTCGGAGCTGAGGTAGTAGTCCGTCTGCCAGTACGTGGCAGCGCTGCCGTCGTAGACCTTCCCTATGTCGGACGGCTTCTCAGAACCGTCGGAGCCGAAGGGGTCGAAGTCGCGTGCGCCGCTGATGGCGATGGGCTTGCCCGACTCGGGCTTCTTCGGGGACTTGTCGTTCCCGTCGCTCGTCTGCGTCTGCTTCGGCTCTTCGGACTTCCCGCCCTGGTCCATCAGCGCGTCCGCCAGCTGCCAGCTGCCGAGACCCAGCGCGGCGATGAGGAGAGCGGAAACGGCCCACTTCAGGGCCTTGCCCGTGCGGCTCTGCAGCGGGGGCGGAGGGGACGGAACAGGCTGGGTGACGCCGGGATGCGAGGCCTGACGACCGTAGGAGCCCTGCTGGTACGTCGTGCGCTGGTACTCGGGCGGTGCGGTGAACGCCGGCTCCGGTGGACGGATGCGGGGCATCTCGCCGATCGCCTTCACCAGCTCCTCCGGCGTGGTGCACGGCGACTCGTGCCGGGAGGCGGTGGCGCCGTCGTTGACGAGCGCGCGCATGGACAGCTCGGACAATCCGCGGTGCACACCGGCACGCACCTGGTCGGGTGCGATCAGGCCGATGTCCTTCGGCAGCCCCGACAGGCCGTAGGCGTCACTCTCGTACGGCCACCTCTGGGTGAGCGCCGCGTACAGCAGGGCGCCGATGGCCTCGGTGTCGGTGCGCTGAGGGGTCTCGGACGAGACGCCCCGCAGGGCCGCGTTCACGGCGAGTCCGCGGATACGCCACTGGCCGGTCGAGGCGCGCAGGACGGCGTTGGGGTTCAGTCGCAGATGGGCGAGGCCTTCACGGTGGGCGGCGGCCATGGCGGAGGAGACCTGGCTGACCATCTGGTAGGCGTCGTACGGCTCCAGTGGCCCGGCGGCGAGAAGCGTGGTCAGTTCCGTCGCGTCGGGAAGCCACTCGTGGACGACGTAGACGAGGTCGTTCTCCTCCACCGCGTCCAGCACCTGGACGAAGCGCGGGTCGCCCAGGAGGGCGGATGACCGGGCGGCGGCCAGGACGGAGCGTGCCCGAGTGTGATCCGCGGGCAGGATGTGCACGCCGACGGCACGGCGGAGCTTCTCGTCCACGGCACGCCAGCTGCTGAATCCGTCCAGACGGGTGACGCACTCCTCAAGACGGTAGCGTCTGGCGAGTTTGTGCCCACTGTGCAGTTCAGGCGGCGAGGTCTTTCCGGAACCGTCGGTCCGAATGTTCTCCTGTACCTCGTCGCTGTCCGTGTCCCGCTCCCGGTTTTTGGCCACCCCGTCGGCCGTGGACTGGTCCGCCTCTGCGGTCAGCGACGTGTCGTCGCTGTTGTCTGCCACGTCGACGGCAGCCGTGCTCCGTTCCGCCACCGTCGTTCCTGCCTCCCCATCCGTTGCGCGCCGTCCGACGCCGAAACCAATTGTGCCCACAGTCCGCCGCTATGCACGACACGCGGTGGCTGACGATGGTTGTGCGCCTACCCCCCGCCTCAGCGTCCCAGGCGTCCGCGGACCATGCCGACCAGCGAGTTGAGTTCCTCGATGCGCATGCGGCGGGCGGCGAAGAAGAAGATCACCAGGAGGACCGCACCACCGGCCAGCACCGCCGCCAGCGAGCCCGCGACGCCCTGGCCGAGCGTGTTGCCGATGCCGTAGCACGCCGCTCCACTGAGCAGGGCGGCCGGGACCGACGCGATGCACAGCCGGGCGTAGGTCCGCAGGACACGGGCGCCGTCGAGATCGCCGCCCAGCCGCTTGCGCAGCCGGCGCCAGGCCACGCCGACACCGATCGCGTAGGCCAGGCCGTAAGAGGCGGCCATGCCGACCACGGCCCAGCGAGTCGGGATGACGTAGTAACAGACCGCTGAGGCGCCCGCGTTGACCGCGGCCACGATGACCGTGTTGTAGAAGGGAGTCCGGGTGTCCTCGTAGGCGTAGAAGGCACGCAGGACGACGTACTGCACGGAGTACGGGATCAGGCCCAGACCGAACGCCATCAGCATGTAGCCCATGTTGGTCGCCGCGCTGATGCCCGAGGAGCCGAACATCAGCGTGCACATCGGGATGCCGAGCGAGACGAAACCGAACGCGACCGGCACGATGGCGACCGCCGTGGTGCGCAGACCCTGGGAGATGTCGTCGCGGACGGCGCCGCCGTCGCCCTCGGACGCCGAGCGGGACAGGCGCGGCAGCAGGGCGGCCATGAGGGACACGGTGATGATGGCCTGCGGCAGGCCCCAGATCAGCTGGGCGTTGGCGTACGCGGAGACACCGGTGCCTGCGACGCGCGAGGCCTTGCCCGCCGCGGTGGACAACCAGATGACGACCATGGCGCCCGCCTGGTTGGCAAGGACGAACAGGACCGTCCACTTGGCGAGCGTGACGGCCTTGCCGAGACCCTGGCCCTTCCAGTCGAAGCGAAGCCGCAGCCGGAAGCCGGTCTCCCGCAGGTACGGGACCATCGCCAGCGCCTGGACCACGAGGCCGAGCAGCACACCGACGCCGAGGAGGCGCTGGCCCTCCGGCGGGATGGTGGTGACAGCCATCTTGGAGTCGGCGGCGGTGCCGTAGACGTAGATGAACATGCCCAGCGTCACGATGATGACGATGTTGTTCAGGACCGGGGTCCACATCATCGCGCCGAACTTTCCGCGCGCGTTGAGGATCTGGCCCATCACCACGTGGACACCCATGAAGAAGATCGTGGGCAGGAAGTACTGGGCGAAGGTGATGGCGACCTGGTTCGCCGCGGGGTCGCTGGCGATCGAGGGCGACATCACTCGGATCAGGACCGGCGCGCCGAAGACCCCCAGCGCGGTGAGTGTGCCGAGCGCCACCATGACGAGGGTCAGCAGGCGGTTGGCGTACGCCTCGCCTCCGTCCTCGTCGTCCTTCATGGCGCGAACGAGCTGCGGCACGAAGACGGAGTTGAGGCCGCCGCCGACCGTGAGGATGTAGATCATCGTCGGCAGCTGGTAGGCGACCTGGAAGGTGTCACCGAGGAAGCCGACGCCGATGGCCGACACGATGAGCGCGGAACGGATGAAGCCGGTGAGGCGGGAGACCAGTGTGCCCGCCGCCATCACGGCGCTGGACTTCAGCAGGCCGGCCGCACGGCCCGCCTTCTTCGGCGCGGGCGGTGCGGGCTCCGGGGCGGGAGCGTCGTCCACCGGGGGCGCCGTCGCGGCCTGGCCGGGCCCCGGGTAGGGCCCCTGCGCCGTCGCGTACTGCCCCTGCGCCATCTGGCCCGGGGCCGGGGACGGGCCGGGGACGGCCGACGACTCGTATGACGGGTGGCCGCTGCTCTGCTGCTGGTCCCGGAAGAGGTGGGCGAAGGCGTCGGGTTCCTGGCGCGGCTCACCCGCCTGGGAGACGAGGTCGTCCACGCCCACGAACTGGGTGGTGCGGGCGTCGTCGCCGTACGGCAGGTGGCGGGTGGGGCCCTCCGGCTCCGGCGCGGGTGTCTGGGCCCACACCCGGGGGTCCGGTGCGTAGGGCGACTGCGGTGGCTGGGCGTAGAGCTGCTGCTGCGGCTGGTAGGTGCCCGGCGGAGGCGGCGGGTGCGCGGCACGGTCGTAGCGGGCCTCGGCCACCGGGTCCTGCGCAGCGAGGTCCTGAGCCCGGTAGGGGTCCTGGTCGTAGGCGTCCTGGAGGTACATGTCCGCGGGCGGCTGCTGCGGTACCTGGCCGTGCTCGGGCGGCGAGCCCTCGGGCCCGTGCGTTTCGGGGTAGCCCGAGTTGTCCACGCCACGGCCGTGGTCACCGTCGTACGGCGTGTTCATGGTTACCCCACCTCATCGTCCCGGGCCCACCGGCCACGACTTCTCAACGGTCCACTCTCTCACCCGTGCCGGGCGGGCCGGCGCTTTCCGCTGCGGTGTCCGGGGTCGGGTCACTCGGCTGCTCCGGGGCGTCTGCCCGTGTGCCGGCCTCGGATTCCTCCTTGAGAGGGTCGTCGGTGGCGTCCGGGTTCTGCCCAGTGCCGACCGTGCCGTCGACGGCGGCGTCCGCCGCGTCGGCGCGTTCCTCGGCGGCCTCGCGGGCGGCGGTGGCGTTCTTGCGCTGGGTGTACATCCGGAAGCCGGCGAGGACCAGGAGCAGCACGCCGCCGCCGATCACCAGCATCACGGTGGCCGTGACCTCGGTGACCTTCACATCGAAGGTGACGGGGGCGCCGTACTTCTGGCCGTCCTCGGTGTACAGCTGCGCTACCACCTCCGCCCGGCCGTTGGCGTTGGCGGACGTGGTGAACTTCACCGACTGGCTGTGGCCGCCGTTCACGGTGACCCGCTGCTCCTCGTAGGCGGCGCCACCGATCTTCAGTCGCGTCGGGTTGTTCGAGGTGAGCCGCAGTTTCAGGTGATCGACGCCCTGGACCAGGTTGTTCTGGACGGTCACGGGGATCGTGGCGCTGCGGCCGGAGAGCTTCGTCTCCGACTTCTCGATCAGCTTGACTCCGTCGATGAGCCCGTCGAGGTACGACTTGATGTCGTCGCGGTACCCCAGCGCCGCGACTCCCCGGCCGCGCCACGACGTGGACATCTCGCGGTTCATGGCCCGGCCGAAGGGGGTCACCACCCGTGACTGGCGGGTGAGCACCACCTTGAACTTGTCGAGCTCGTCCTGCGTCCTGGCGATCTGCTCGAAGGCGGCCCGCGGCAGTTCCTGCTTGCGCAGCGAGGGCGGGTAGGCGGAGACCGGCGGCACCTTCGTGCGTGCCGCCGGGTCGGGCTTGGCCTTGGCGGCTGCAGCGAGGTCCTGCGACTCGGACCAGGTTCCGTTCTGCAGGGCCGTGACCGCCTCGGCCATGGCCTGAGCCTGGTGCACGGTGGGCATGCGCTGCGGTGCGACGACCACGCTGCGCTGCTTGCCGGTCTGGAGGCCCAGGGTCAGGCTCTGGGCCAGGAAGCGCTGCACGGCGAGCGTGGACGCCGAGGCCTTCGTCAGGTCGCCCTGGAACGCCGTGGACATCCTGGCGTCCGCGACGACCGCGGTGGTCCCGCCGCCGATGGGCCGGGCCGCGGAGGGCGTGTACGACAGGTCGTCCTGGAGGCTGTCGCTGCGGGCGATCACCTTGTCGGCGCCTGAGGAGGTCGCGACCTTCACGATCGAGGGGTCTACGGCGCCGTCCACGGGCCAGGCGAAGTCCGTGGAGGGTTTCACGTGCAGGATCGTCGGGATCGTGTTGTCGATGACGTCGGTGGCTTCCTTGAGGTGACTCAGTGTGCCGGTGACGTTCGTGCCGTTGTGGGCGACGGAGGCGAGGTCCGGGTCGCCGTAGGGCAGAGCGACGACCTCCTTGCCCGTGACGGCCTGCTGGAGCTCGGCGAGCCAGCGGTTGGCGACCGCCTGGTTCCCGCCTTCCGTACTGGTGCCGTCCGTGCCCTGGACCTCGTAGCTCTTCGTCATCGCGTCGACGGATGCCAGCAGGTCCGGGTCGATCACCCAGGTGATGTCGAGTTCCTTGCCCAGCGACACCATCCGGTCGAGGCGGCCGCCCGGGGCGATCTCCTTGGCGAGTTCGTCGTCGCGGAAGACCGGCGTCTGCTGTTCGTTCGACCCGGTCTCCGCCGCCATGTGGGCGGAGGAGATGAGCGGCCACAGAAACGTGGTCTTCGTCTTGGTGCCCGCCTCTTCCGGCTGCCACGGCAGGAACGTGCGCTGGACGCCGAGGACCCGGTCCCAGGGCTGCCCGGAGGTCTGTCCGGAGAGCGCGACGGCCAGCTGGTAGACGCCGTCCGAGCCGAGGTCCAGCTCGTCGGCGGGCACGGAGATGCTGAAGGGCTGCGCGACGCCGGGAGTGAGCTCGGGAAACTTCGCGGCGTACTTCCCGCCGACCGTCTTGCCCGCGGGGCCCTGGAGGTCGTCGCTGTTCCTGGTGAGGGTGTCGATCTTCGAGCGGGTGTCGAGCGGCGGCCCCACCCGCAGGTCGACGTGGGCGTCGCTGACCGCCTGCCTGCCGTTGTTCGTCACCGTGCCCGTCACGGTCACCGTGTCCCCCTCGGTGGGGGTGCTGGGGCTGAGCGAGTCGACCGCGACGGACACCGAGCCCGAGCCGGAGGCAGCCTGCGGGGCCTCCGGTCCGGCCGCGCCCGCAGGCGTCGCGGCAGGTAGCTGGAGAAGTCCGGCCAGCAGGGGCGCACCGGCGAGCAGCGCCCCGGTGCGCCGCAGCCACCGGCGGGCAGGTGAGGCACTGGTCCCCTGGAAGTCTGCCGCCTCGGCCACGCGCTCGCCCGTCCCTCGTCGTCGTCAGTGGTCGTCGGAATGTGCGTCCAGGCATGGTAACGATGCGCGCTGAGGGGAAGTGCCGCGGTCCGTTCCACAAGATCGCAGACCGGCACCGCGATGTCTGCTATGTGACTCTATGGAAGGGCGGGGTCCTTTACATCTCCAGAGCAGCCCTTGTGGGCTCATGAGCCGATGTGTCCGCATGCGTAATGGGGGAGCTCGGGGCAGGCCGGGCCACGTACCCTCTTCTGTTGTGCCGAACGCCAACGAAGATTCGTCCAGTGCCCTGAGCCAGGTGCAGCATCGCGCGGTGAGTGAGCTGCTGCGGGTCGCCCCTGTCGCCGACGACCTCGCCCGTCGTTTCCAGGAGGCCGGGTTCTCTCTCGCCCTGGTCGGCGGCTCGGTCCGGGACGCGCTGCTGGGCCGGCTCGGCAACGACCTGGACTTCACGACCGACGCCCGGCCCCAGGACGTGCTCAAGATCGTGCGCCCGTGGGCCGACGCCGTCTGGGAGGTCGGGATCGCCTTCGGTACCGTCGGCGCCCACAAGGGTGGCTACCAGATCGAGGTGACCACTTACCGGTCGGAGGCGTACGACCGCACCTCGCGCAAACCCGAGGTGTCGTACGGCGACTCCATCGAGGAGGATCTGGTCCGCCGTGACTTCACGGTGAACGCGATGGCGGTGGCGCTGCCGGAGAAGGAGTTCATCGACCCGCACGGTGGGCTCGAGGACCTCGCGTCGCGTGTGCTGCGCACTCCCGGCACCCCGGAGGAGTCCTTCTCGGACGATCCCCTGCGCATGATGCGGGCCGCTCGCTTCGCGGCTCAGCTCGATTTCGAGGTGGCCCCCGAGGTCGTCACCGCGATGAACGAGATGGCCGGGCGTATAGAGATCGTCTCGGCCGAGCGGGTGAGGGACGAGCTGAACAAGCTGATCCTGTCCCCGTACCCACGCAAGGGGCTGGCTCTGCTCGTCGAGACCGGACTCGCCGACCGTGTGCTGCCCGAGCTGCCGGCCCTGCGCCTGGAACGTGACGAGCACCACCGGCACAAGGACGTCTACGACCACACGCTGATCGTCCTGGAACAGGCGATGGCGCTGGAGGACGACGGCCCCGACCTGACGCTGCGCCTGGCCGCCTTGCTGCACGACATCGGCAAGCCACGCACCCGCCGCTTCGAGAAGGACGGCCGGGTCTCGTTCCACCACCATGAGGTCGTCGGGGCCAAGATGACCAAGAAGCGCATGACGGCCCTCAAGTACTCCAACGAGCTGGTGAAGGACGTCTCACGTCTGGTCGAGCTGCACCTTCGCTTCCATGGCTATGGCACCGGCGAATGGACGGACTCCGCGGTGCGTCGCTATGTCCGTGACGCCGGCCCGCTCCTCGACCGTCTCCACAAGCTGACCCGCTCGGACTGCACCACGCGCAACAAGCGCAAGGCGGCGGCTCTGTCGCGTGCGTATGACGGCCTGGAAGAGCGCATCGCCCGGCTCCAGGAGCAGGAGGAGCTGGACTCGATCCGCCCGGACCTCGACGGCAACCAGATCATGGAGATTCTCGGCGTCGGACCGGGGCCGGTCGTCGGTCGCGCCTACAAGCACATGCTGGAGCTGCGGCTGGAGAACGGGCCGATGGGCCCCGATGCCGCGGAGGCGGCGCTCAAGGAGTGGTGGGCCGAGCAGGAGGGCTAGCGCGCAACCGGTGTCGTGTTTCACGTGAAACACGGCCCGGTGCACACCGACCGAGGGCGATGTTTCACGTGAAACACCGCCCTCGGTCCGTGTCTGTACTACGGGCGGGTCAGCCGGTTCATAGTCACAGCTACGGTCGCGTAGATGACGGCCACTGTGATCACCAGTGGTGCGGATCGGCCGTCCGGCGGCAGCATCAGGGCGGCCACGGCGGCCGCGCCGACGAAGAAGATGTTGAAGAGCACGTCGTAGACGGAGAAGATCCGGCCGCGGAAGCCGTCCTCGACGGAGGACTGAATGATGGTGTCCGCGGCGATTTTCGCACCCTGGGTGATCAGCCCCAGTACGAAGGCCGCGACCAGCAGAGGGGCGGTGGCGAACGGCAACCCGAGAGCGGGCTCCAGGAGTGCTGCGGCCCCCGCGCACACGACGATCCAGCGGCCCGGTCCGAGCCGCCCCGCCGCCCACGGCGTCACCACCGCAGCCGCGAAGAAGCCGGCGCCGGAGGCGCCCAGTGCCAGCCCCAGCAGGGCGAGTCCGTCGTCGGTGGTCGAGGTGAGGGCGTAGCGGCACAGCATCAGCAGCATCACCAGGAGTGCGCCGTAGCAGAACCGCATCAGTGCCATCGCCACGAGCGCCCAAGCGGCCTCACGGCGGGCCGGTGCGGAAAGGTGACGTACGCCTGCCGCCAAATCACGCGCGGTGCCCGTGAGGATCTCCCTGATCCGCTCCCGCACAAGGTTCCGGTCAGGGCCGAGGAGTTCCCGCGCCATGGTCAGTGCCGCCAGGGCCGCGCACAGATACAGTCCGGCTCCCACGAGCACCACGGCGGCGTCGGAGTCCGCCACCACCAGGCGGACGACGAAGGCGAGGCCACCGCCCGCTGTCGCCGCCAGTGTGCCGGCGGTGGGGGAAAGGGAGTTGGCGATGACCAGGCGCTCGGCGTCGACCACGCGCGGCAGGGAGGCTGACAGGCCGGCGAGGACGAAGCGGTTGACAGCGGTGACGCACAGGGCGGAGACGTAGAAGAGCCAGTCCGGCGCCGGGCTGAGTATCAGCACGGCTGTGGCGGAGGCGAGCAGGGCGCGCAACAGGCTTCCGTAGACCAGGACCTGGCGGCGTCGCCAGCGGTCCAGGAGGACACCGGCGAAGGGGCCCACGAGTGAGTAAGGGAGCAGCAGGACCGCCATCGCGGAGGCGACCGCGGCCGCAGAGGTCTGCTTCTCCGGTGAGAAGACCACGTACGCGGCCAGCGCGACCTGGTAGACACCATCGGCGCCCTGGGAGAGCAACCGGACGGCGAGCAGGCGCCGGAAGCCCTGGAAGCGCAACAGGACGCGCAGGTCACGGACGACGGCCATGGGGCACAGCCTCACATATGGGGAGGGTCTCCGGGTCATGCGACCCGGAGACCCTCACAGCCCTGGCAGGAGCGGCTTGTGGCAGCGCGTCAGCGCTCGACCTCGCCCTTGATGAACTTCTCGACGTTCTCGCGGGCCTCGTCGTCGAAGTACTGCACGGGCGGGGACTTCATGAAGTAGCTCGACGCGGAGAGCACGGGGCCGCCGATGCCGCGGTCCTTGGCGATCTTCGCGGCCCGCAGCGCGTCGATGATGACACCGGCGGAGTTCGGGGAGTCCCAGACCTCCAGCTTGTATTCCAGGTTCAGCGGGACGTCACCGAAGGCACGGCCCTCGAGGCGGACGTAGGCCCACTTGCGGTCGTCCAGCCAGGCAACGTAGTCGGACGGGCCGATGTGGACGTTGCCCTCGCCGAGCTCGCGGTCGCGGATCTGGGAGGTGACGGCCTGCGTCTTGGAGATCTTCTTCGACTCGAGGCGGTCGCGCTCGAGCATGTTCTTGAAGTCCATGTTGCCGCCGACGTTCAGCTGCATCGTGCGGTCCAGGATGACGCCCCGGTCCTCGAACAGCTTCGCCATGACGCGGTGCGTGATGGTGGCACCGACCTGCGACTTGATGTCGTCGCCGACGATCGGGACGCCCGCCTCGGTGAACTTGTCGGCCCACTCCTTGGTGCCCGCGATGAAGACCGGGAGGGCGTTGACGAAGGCGACCTTGGCGTCGATGGCGCACTGGGCGTAGAACTTCGCCGCGTCCTCGGAGCCGACAGGCAGGTAGCAGACGAGGACGTCGACCTGCTGGTCCTTGAGGACCTGGACGACGTCGACCGGTTCCTCGGCGGACTCCTCGATGGTCTCGCGGTAGTACCGGCCGAGGCCGTCGAGGGTGTGGCCGCGCTGGACCGTCACACCGGAACGGGGCACGTCGCAGATCTTGATGGTGTTGTTCTCGGAGGCGCCGATGGCGTCCGCGAGGTCGAGGCCGACCTTCTTGGCGTCCACGTCGAAGGCGGCGACGAACTCGACGTCGCGGACGTGGTAGTCGCCGAACTGGACGTGCATCAGGCCCGGCACCTTGGCCGCCGGGTCGGCGTCCTTGTAGTACTCGACTCCCTGCACCAGCGATGCGGCGCAGTTGCCCACACCGACGATGGCTACGCGAACCGAACCCATTCCGGTTGCTCCCTGTGTGTACGAGTGAGGCCCGTCAGCGGGCTCTCACGTGGCGGTGTCGTCGGGCGTATCCGGCCGGGGGTCGCCCCCCGGCCGGGGCAGGCCGCCCGACGCTCCAGATGTGGTGTCACGCGAGCCGGGCTCCTCCGGGGTGGGACCCTTCAGGTCCCGCCCGGCCCGTTCGCTCTCGATGAGCTCGTTCAGCCAGCGCACCTCGCGCTCCACGGACTCCATCCCGTGGCGCTGGAGCTCAAGCGTGTAGTCGTCGAGTCGTTCCCGCGTCCGGGCCAGGGACACGCGCATCTTCTCCAGGCGCTCCTCCAGCCGGCTGCGGCGTCCCTCCAGCACGCGCATGCGGACATCGCGTGAGGTTTGCCCGAAGAAGGCGAAACGGGCTGCGAAGGTCTCGTCCTCGTACGCGTCGGGCCCGGTCTGCGAGAGCAGCTGCTCGAAGTGCTCCTTACCCTCCGCCGTGAGCCGGTAGACGATCTTCGCGCGGCGGCCGGTGAGGGGCACTGCCTCGGTCTCGTTTCCGGGTTCCTCGATCAGCCAGCCGTTGGCGACCAGCGTCTTGAGGCAGGGGTAAAGAGTCCCGTAGCTGAACGCACGGAACACCCCCAGAGACGTGTTGAGTCGTTTACGCAGCTCATAGCCGTGCATCGGAGACTCGCGGAGCAAGCCGAGTACGGCGAACTCGAGAATTCCGGAACGCCGGCTCATCGTCGCCTCCTCTCTGCCGCGGTACCCGTCGCCCGGACCATGTCTCGGCCCGATGTGTCGCGCTGATGTATCGACTCGATACATCACGACGATAGAACGGCCTTCCGGAAGCGACAAGAGGGAGTGGGGTGAACGGGGTCACATCGCCGATTCATCGGATGCGAGTTGCCTGATTTGAGACGAAGTTCGGGCCTCGGCAGGTTTTGGCGGTGCGTAGTCTGTGCGCCATGACCATCGCCGGGAACCGAGTGACGCCTGAGAGCGTCGTCGTCTTCGGTGTAGTACGGGTGCATGCGGGACCGATGAATGCGGAGCCCACCGCGTCCGTACTTCGGGGGGACCGGAAACCAGCCGCCGTTTCCAGGCGCGCAAGGGTGCGCCTGCCCGAGGAGTAGTCGTTCGATGAGCGAGCACCGTCGCAAACCGCCGCAGCCGCAGGGAGGCGGACGTGCCGCGGCCCGACGCGGCCAGTCCGGTTCGTCCTCCGGCCGCCGCGCGGCACCGCGAGGCGCCACCGGGTCTGCGTCCGACTCGTATGGGTCGGGCTTCTACGACTCAGGGGGTGAGGATCGTGCGTACGGCGGCCGTGCCGAGGCCCGGCGCGCGGCGCAGAGAAACACAGGCGGCCGCCGCAGAGCGGCCGAACCAAGTCGTGGTGGTCGACGCGCCGCGCCTGCGCCCTTCCCCGACAAGAAGCGGCTGATCGACTACCCGCGTGCCGGGAAGTACGGCTGGCAGCGGTGGCTGCCCTCCTGGAAGCTCGTCTCCGGCCTGTGCATCGGCTTCTTGGGCAGCCTGGTGGCCGTGGCGGGCATCGGCTACGCCATGGTGGGCGTCCCCACGGAGGAGAACGCCGCCGCCCTGTCGCAGAACAACGTCTACTACTGGGCCGACGGCACGCAGATGGTCGCGTCGGGCAGTGGCCAGAACCGGCAGAACGTCAGCTTCGAACGGATCCCGCGGGAAATGCGGGATGCGGTGATCTCGGCCGAGAACAAGACCTTCTACGAGGACTCGGGTGTCGACCCCATGGGTATCGCCCGCGCCTTGGCGAACATGGCCCGTGGTGGTGACACGCAGGGTGGCTCGACGATCACCCAGCAGTTCGTCAAGAACACCTACCTGAGCCAGGAGCAGACGGTCTCCCGCAAGTTCAAAGAGATGTTCATCTCGATCAAGGTGGGGACGAAGCTCAGCAAGGACCAGATCCTTCAGGGCTACCTCAACACTTCGTACTACGGACGCGGCGCGTACGGCATCCAGGCCGCCGCCCAGACGTATTACGGCAAGGACGCCGAAGAACTCAACGCGAGCGAGTGTGCCTTCCTCGCCGCCCTGCTCAAGGGTCCGACGTACTACGACCCCGCGGGCAACGCGAGCCTCGACACCTCGGCGAGCAAGGAGGCCAACACCAAGCGCTCCAAGGAACGCTGGGGCTGGATCCTCCAGCAGATGCACAACGACAAGAAGATCTCGGACGCCGATTACCAGAAGGCGATCAGCAAGTACCCCATGCCCCAGGAGCGCAAGGCGAGCAAGGGCATGAGCGGTCAGATCGGCTACCTGGCGGACACGGCCAAGAAGTACGTCCTGAACCACTCCAACATCACGGAGAAGCAGTTCGACCAGGGCGGCTACCAGATCAAGACGACCTTCCAGAAGAGCAAGGTCGAGGCGCTGACCAAGGCCGTCAAGAAGGTCGAGAAGGAGAAGCTCGACCCGGAGAAGCGCGAGCGGGACAAGCACGTCCAGTTCGGCGCGGCGTCCGTGAAGCCCAAGGACGGCGCGATCGTCGCGCTCTACGGTGGCGCGGGCTACGAGAACGGCCACTTCAACAACAACGCGGACACCTCGGGTGTCCCCGTCGGTTCGACGTGGAAGCCGTTCGTGCTCGCGGCCGCCATGGAGCACGGCACCTATCGGAGTGACGGTCGTCCTCTCTCGCCGCTCAGCAAGTACAACGGCAACGACCATCTCAAGGTCAGGAACAACGACGGGACCTACGTCCTGAAGAAGGACAACACGCCGTTCTTCCAGGAGAACGAGAGTGAGAAGCCCTGGGGCTACATCTCCTTGCGCAAGGCGATGGAGCAGTCCGTCAACACCCCGTTCGTGCAGCTCGGCATGGACGTGGGGATGAAGAACGTGCGGGACGTGGCGGAGAAGGCCGGCATCCTGGACGCCAGCTTCGCCCACCTCAACCCGTCGTTCGCTCTCGGTACGTCGACTCCCAGCGCGATCCGCATGGCCGACGCCTACGCGACGTTCGCCGCTTCGGGTAAGCAGGCCGCGCCGTACTCGGTGACCAGCGTCAAGTTCAACGGTCAGGAGGTCCCCGGCTTCGAGAAGCCGAGGATCACGCAGGCGATGCCCGAGAACGTGGCCAACAACGTCACGGACGTTCTCGAGAACGTCATCCAGAACGGTACGGGGCGGAACGCCCTGTCCCTGGGGCGTACGGCGGCCGGCAAGACCGGTACCACCGACGAGAACAAGTCCGCCTGGTTCGTCGGCTACACCCAGCAGCTGTCGACCTCGGTCGCGATGTTCCGTGAGGACCCCAAGAGCGCCAAGCTGCTCTCCATGAACGGCACGGCGGGCGAGGCGTCCATCCACGGTGGTGACGTTCCCACGCTGGTGTGGACCGAGTACATGAAGGCCGCGCTGAAGGGCGAGACGGACCTCGGCTTCCCGGCAGCCGAGAAGATCGGCGAGATCCAGGACGCGGTGGGCGCCCCGTCGCCGACCCCGACGCCCAGCGTGGAGCCCAGCGAGACGGTGACCGAGTCGCCGAGCCCCACGCCCAGTGAGAGCTCGAGCCCGTCGCCGTCGCCGAGCGACACCTGCGGGTTCTTCGGATGTGAGAAGGACGGTGGCCAGGAGAACGGTGGCGCGGACAACGGCGGCACGGACGGAGGGGTGAGCCCCGCGCCCACACCCACCGACACGAACGTGGACGGCGGCACCAGCAGAGGCAATGGCAACGGCAGCGGGGGCGGAGGCCTCTTCGGAGGCACCGAGGGATAGCCGGCCGTTCGCCCGGCTTGGGTGTTTCACGTGAAACGCCAGGCCGTTCCACGTGAAACACGGGCCGCCGCACCCACCGGGTGCGGCGGCCCTCGGCGTATGGGCGGACTCGTACGGCAGGATGTGCGGCATGGCCAGTGCAGAAACGACGCGAGCGAGCGTCCACGAGCCGGACCCGGTGCGGCCGACCCATGAGGACGGCGTCGCCGCGGCCGGCAGCGAGCTGATCGGTGGCCCGCTCGGGCGGCGTGCCCTGCTCGGGGCATCCAGGTGGACTCCCGTACGGGTGATCGCACTGGTGGCGATCGGCATGTTCGCCCTCGGCCTGGTGCAAAAAGCGCCTTGCTACAACGGTGCCTGGTTCTTCGGCGCCAGCTCCCAGTACACGCACGCCTGCTACTCGGACATCCCGCACCTCTACCAGGGCCGGGGCTTCGCCGACGGGCTCGTGCCGTATTTCGACAAGCTCCCCGGCGACATGCAGTACCTGGAGTACCCGGTGCTCACCGGCGTCTTCATGGAGGTCGCGTCCTGGCTGACGCCCGGCAGCGGCACCATCCAGGACCAGGAGCAGTGGTACTGGATGGTCAACGCCGGGATGCTCATGGTCTGCGCGTCCATCATCGCCGTGTGCGTGACCCGAACCCATGCCCGGCGCCCCTGGGACGGACTGCTGGTAGCCCTGGCACCGGCCTTCGCGCTCACGGCGACCATCAACTGGGACCTGCTCGCGGTCGCTCTGACGGCCGCGGCGATGCTGATGTGGTCGCGCGGCCGCTCCCTCGCCTTCGGCGTCCTGCTCGGGCTCGCCACGGCAGCCAAGCTCTATCCGTTCCTGATCCTCGGTCCGCTGCTGGTGCTGTGCTGGCGCGCGGGCAAGTGGCGTGCGTTCGGGACGGCGCTCGGCGGCGCGATCGTCGCCTGGGTCGTGGTGAACGGGCCCGTGATGCTCTTCGCGTTCGAGGGCTGGTCGAAGTTCTACACGTTCAGCCAGGAGCGGGGTGTGGACTTCGGCTCCTTCTGGCTGATCATGGCGCAGAACTCGGACAACCCGCTCAGCACCGACACCGTCAACACGCTCGCCACGCTGCTGATGCTGGTGTGCTGTGCGGGTGTGGCGGCGCTCGCGCTGGCCGCGCCGCGCCGCCCGCGGTTCGCCCAGCTGGCCTTCCTGATCGTCGCGGCGTTCATCCTCACCAACAAGGTCTACTCGCCCCAGTACGTCCTCTGGCTGGTGCCCCTGGCGGCCCTCGCCCGGCCGAAGTGGCGGGACTTCCTGATCTGGCAGACGTGCGAGGTGGCGTACTTCCTGGGCATCTGGCTGTACCTCGCCTACACGACCAGCGGAGACGCCCACAGGGGGCTGCCCACCGACGGCTACCACTGGGCCATCGGCCTCCACCTGCTGGGCACGCTCTACCTGTGCGTCATGGTCCTGCGGGACATCTTCATGCCGGAGCGTGATCCGGTACGGAGGTCCGGGGACGACGATCCTTCGGGCGGCGTGCTCGACGGCGCCGACGACGTGTTCGTCATCGGTCCCGCGGCCCGTTCCCGGAGGCGGCACGCGGCCGCCGGGTTCGACGGGCCGCCGGTCGAGTGGGGCAAGCAGGCCGCGACGGACGGTTCGCTCTGAGCGAACGACGCCGAGATGCCGTCCACGGGACGCGAAAGGCCGTACACGGAGAACCGTGTACGGCCTTCTTGCTGTGTCCTTGACGCGCGGCTCCGGTCAGCGGTCCACGATGCGGTCGAACTGCGTGGTGGTGTGCCGCAGATGAGCCACCAGCTCGTCGCCGACCTTCGGCTCCGGCGCGTCCGCCGGCACGAACAGGATCGACACCTGCATGTGCGGCGGCTCGGCGAACCAGCGCTGCTTGCCGCCCCAGACGAACGGCGAAAGGTTGCGGTTGACCGTCGCGAGGCCGGCGCGGGCGACGCCCTTGGCGCGCGGCATGACGCCGTGCAGTGCCTTGGGGGCCTCCAGTCCCACGCCGTGCGACGTACCGCCCGCCACGACCACCAGGAAGCCGTCTGAGGCGGCCTTCTGCTGCCGGTAGCCGAAGCGCTCGCCCTTGGCGACGCGCGTGACGTCCAGCACCGCGCCGCGGTACTCGGTCGCCTCGTGGTCCCCCAGCCACAGCCGGGTGCCGATGCGGGCACGGAAGCGGGTCTGCGGGAACTGCTGCTGCAGCCGGACGAGTTCCTCGGCCTTCAGGTGGCTGACGAACATGGTGTGCAGGGGCAGCCGGGCCGCACGCAGCCGGTCCATCCAGCCGATGACCTCGTCGACCGCGTCCGAGCCGTCGGCGCGGTCCAGCGGCAGGTGGATGGCGAAGCCCTCCAGGCGGACGTTCTCTATGGCGGCGTGCAGCTGGGGCAGGTCCTGCTCGCTGATGCCGTGCCGCTTCATCGAGGACATCACCTCGATCACCACACGGGCCCCGACGAGGCCGTAGACACCGTCTATCGACGAGACCGAGCGGATGACCCGGTCCGGCAGCGGCACCGGCTCCTCGCCGCGCCGGTACGGCGTCAGCACCAGCAGGTCACCGCTGAACCAGTCCTTGATCCGGGCGGCCTCGTACGTCGTGCCGACGGCGAGGACGTCCGAGCCCAGCCGCGTGGCCTCCTCGGCCAGCCGCTCGTGCCCGAAGCCGTAGCCGTTGCCCTTGCAGACCGGCACGAGGCCGGGGAACTGCTCCTGCACGTGCTTGTGGTGCGCCCGCCAGCGCGCGGTGTCGACGTAGAGCGTGAGCGCCATGGCCGGACCTGGAACCTTTCTCGTGGTTGCCGTGTGTAAGGGGTTGCGTGTGTCAGGGATGGAAGCCGTGAACCTGACGTCAGCGGCGCGACATGTAGATGTCGAGTGCCTTGTGCAGCAGCTTGTTCAGCGGGAAGTCCCACTCGCCGAGGTACTCGGCGGCCTGGCCGCCCGTGCCCACCTTGAACTGGATCAGGCCGAAGAGGTGGTCGGTCTCGTCCAGCGAGTCGGAGATGCCGCGCAGGTCGTAGACGGTGGCACCGAGCGCGTAGGCGTCGCGCAGCATCCGCCACTGCATCGCGTTCGAGGGCCGCACCTCACGGCCGATGTTGTCGGAGGCGCCGTAGGAGTACCAGACGTGCCCACCGACGATCAGCATCGTCGCCGCCGACAGGTTCACGCCGTTGTGCCGGGCGAAGTACAGCCGCATGCGGTTGGGGTCCTCGGTGTTGAGAGCCGTCCACATGCGCTGGAAGTACGACAGCGGACGCGGCCGGAAGTGGTCGCGCACGGCAGTGATCTCGTACAGCCGCTGCCATTCCTCGAGGTCCTGGTAGCCGCCCTGGACGACCTCGACGCCGGCCTTCTCGGCCTTCTTGATGTTGCGGCGCCACAGCTGGTTGAAGTTCTTGTGGACCTCTTCCAGGGAGCGGTTGGCTAGCGGCACCTGGAAGACGTAGCGGGGCTGGACGTCGCCGAAGCCGGCGCCGCCGTCCTCGCCCTGCTGCCATCCCATGCGGCGCAGCTTGTCGGCGACCTCGAAGGCACGCGGCTCGATGTGGTCGGCCTCGATGTCCCGCAGACGCTTCACGTCCGGGTTCTGGATGCCCTGCTTGATGGAGGCGGCCTCCCAGCGCCGGATGATCACCGGGGGACCCATCTTCACGGAGAAGGCGCCCTGCTGCTTCAGGTGCGCGAGCATCGGTTCAAGCCATTCCTGCAGATTCGGCGCGAACCAGTTGATGACCGGGCCCTCGGGCAGATAGGCGAGGTAGCGCTTGATCTTGGGCAGCTGCCGGTAGAGGACCAGTCCGGCGCCGACCAGCTCACCGGTCCTGTCGTCGAACCAGCCGAGGTGCTCGGAGCGCCACTCCGCCTTGACGTCAGCCCAGGCCGGGACCTGCATGTGACTCGCCGACGGCAGGCTCTGGATGTATGCCAGATGCTGCTCTCGACTGATGGTCCTCAGGGTCAGGCTCATTTCGGGGCGCTCCTCGGGCTGGTGTGTCCCCATGGGGTCAGGGGCTCCGGCTCTCGCGCGAAGCCTACTGCGCCTTGGGAGCGCGCCGGTTGGGCGCACGCCCCCCTGCGCCCCGGCCCGTGAGCGGCCGGGGCGTCACGCGGTGTTCAGATGGAGGTGTCCTGGCGTCAGTCGATGAGACCGCCGAAAAGCCCGCCGTGCGCCATGCCCAGGAAGAAACCGACACCCGCCGCTCCGAGGCCGAGGATCAGACCGAAGCGCTCACGGGTCGTCTCCGAGACCCACTGACC
The DNA here is from genome assembly GCF_014651075.1 of Streptomyces djakartensis. GTDB lineage: Bacteria > Actinomycetota > Actinomycetes > Streptomycetales > Streptomycetaceae > Streptomyces > Streptomyces djakartensis. The sequence continues at coordinate 86,505 of NZ_BMWE01000011.1, forward strand.
GTAGGCGCCGGTGAGAATGCCCACCAGGCCGGCCCAGGAGCTGAGCAGGTGCAGGTCGTCATCGACGAGCGCCGAGACGAACGATGTGATGCCCAGCACCAGTGTCACCGCGAGCAGGGTGTCCTGGAGGGGGTGGGGCTTTCCGTCCGTGGCGAAGAGGCCGCCGGCGTTGTTGGGTCGCAATGCCTGTGCCATAGGGCACCTCCTGCGAAGTCGGCGCATCGTAGCGCCATACACACCCGATGTGTACAGATTGGCTGCCCCCGCGACCGGATTTCAACCGCAAGCCGCTGTGCGGGTACTCTGTACCGTCCGCACCGGTGTCTGCCCATGTCGTGACAGGGGCTTCTCCACGGAACCCCCGATTGTCAGTGGTGGCCGATACCGTTGCCTACGCATCACAACCCTCCTGCCACGGAACGACCGTGGCCGCTGAGTCCAAAGGAGGTGGGTTCCACATGCGTCACTACGAGGTGATGGTCATCCTCGACCCCGACGTCGAGGAGCGCGCTGTCTCCCCGCTGATCGAGAACTTCCTCTCTGTCGTCCGTGACGGCGGCGGAAAGGTCGAGAAGATCGACACCTGGGGCCGTCGTCGTCTCGCGTACGAGATCAAGAAGAAGCCTGAGGGCATCTACTCGGTCATCGACCTGCAGGCCGAGCCTGCGGTCGTCAAGGAGCTCGACCGCCAGATGAACCTGAACGAGTCGGTCCTCCGGACCAAGGTCCTCCGTCCCGAGATGCACTGAGCTTCCACGCTCAGCTGATCCCGGGATTCGAGTAGCAAGCAGCCAGAGCAAACCCGCCGAGAGGTTCCCCATGGCAGGCGAGACCGTCATCACGGTCGTCGGCAATCTTGTCGATGACCCCGAGCTGCGCTTCACCCCCTCCGGTGCGGCGGTCGCGAAGTTCCGTGTCGCGTCCACTCCCCGCACCTTCGACCGCCAGACGAACGAGTGGAAGGACGGCGAGAGCCTGTTCCTGACCTGCTCGGTCTGGCGTCAGGCGGCGGAGAACGTCGCGGAGTCGCTCCAGCGAGGCATGCGCGTCATCGTGCAGGGCCGGCTGAAGCAGCGGTCCTACGAGGACCGTGAGGGTGTCAAGCGCACGGTCTACGAGCTGGACGTCGAGGAAGTCGGGGCCAGCCTGCGCAACGCCACGGCCAAGGTCACCAAGACCAGCGGTCGGGGCGGCCAGGGCGGTTATGGCGGTGGCGGTGGCGGTGGCCAGGGTGGCGGCGGCTGGGGCGGCGGCCCCGGTGGCGGCCAGCAGGGCGGCGGCGCTCCCGCCGATGACCCGTGGGCGACCGGCGCTCCCGCCGGTGGCAACCAGGGCGGTGGCGGCGGCTGGGGTGGTAACTCCGGCGGCAGCGGCGGCGGCTACTCGGACGAGCCCCCCTTCTAAGGGCGGGTTCGCACCCACACTTCTTGATCACACAGGAGAAACACCATGGCGAAGCCGCCTGTGCGCAAGCCTAAGAAGAAGGTCTGCGCTTTCTGCAAGGACAAGGTCACGTACGTGGACTACAAGGACACGAACATGCTGCGGAAGTTCATTTCCGACCGCGGCAAGATCCGTGCCCGCCGCGTGACCGGCAACTGCACGCAGCACCAGCGTGACGTCGCCACGGCCGTCAAGAACAGCCGTGAGATGGCGCTGCTGCCCTACACGTCCACCGCGCGCTAAGGAAAGGGTGACCGACTCATGAAGATCATCCTTACCCACGAGGTCTCCGGCCTCGGTGCCGCGGGCGACGTCGTCGACGTCAAGGACGGCTACGCTCGCAACTACCTCATCCCGCGGAAGTTCGCGATCCGCTGGACCAAGGGTGGCGAGAAGGACGTCGAGCAGATCCGTCGTGCTCGCAAGATCCACGAGATCCAGACCATCGAGCAGGCCAACCAGGTGAAGGCCCAGCTCGAGGGCGTCAAGGTCCGCCTGGCCGTGCGTGCCGGCGACGCCGGTCGCCTCTTCGGTTCCGTCACCCCGGCCGACATCGCCTCGGCGATCAAGGCTGCCGGTGGCCCCGAGGTCGACAAGCGCCGCATCGAGGTCGGTACGCCGATCAAGTCGCTGGGCGCCCACCAGACGTCCGTGCGTCTGCACCCCGAGGTTGACGCCAAGGTCAGCATCGAGGTCGTCGCGGCCTGAGTGCCGCGCTCACTCGAGCAGTGAGCGATGGGGCCGCATCCTTCCGGATGCGGCCCCATCGTCGTTTGTTTCACGTGAAACACGCCTTCTCGAACGGTGGTGTTTCACGTGAAACGGTCCGGTGTGCCGAGACCGGCGGTCAGCGGCTCGCGCCTGTCACGAGCCAGCGGCCCGAGCGGGTCCGGGTCAGCAAGGTCAGCATCCGCACGGTCATCATCAGCGTCATCGTGGCCCAGAGGGCGGTGAGCCCACCACCCAGCACTGGCACCAGGAGAGCGACCGGGGTGAAAACCGCCAGGGTGAGCAGCATCGCCCAGGCCAGATAGGGGCCGTCACCGGCGCCCATGAGAACGCCGTCCAGGACGAAGACGATGCCGGAGATCGGCTGTGACAGGGCGACAATCACGAGGGCCGGCAGTGCCGCGTCCCTGACCGCGGAGTCACTGGTGAACAGCGGCAGGAATGCCGGACGAGTGAGGATCACCAAGACGCCGAGAACGGCACCCACGGCGACACCCCACTCCACCATGCGGCGGCAGGCATCGCGAGCCCCCTGGGTGTCACCGGCTCCGAGGTAGCGGCCGATGATGGCCTGTCCCGCAATGGCGATGGCGTCTAGCGCGAAGGCGAGCAGGCTCCACAGGGACAGGATGATCTGGTGGGCGGCGATGTCGGCATCCCCGAGGCGGGCGGCGACCGCTGTGGCGATCAACAGGACCGCTCGCAGGGAGAGGGTGCGCACCAGCAGGGGCACACCGGCCTGCGCGGAGGCCCTGATCCCGGCGGTGTCCGGACGCAGTGAGGCACCGTGCCTGCGCGCACCGCGCAACACCACCACGAGGTAGACCGCGGCCATGCCGCATTGGGTGATCACGGTGCCCCAGGCGGACCCGGCGATGCCCAGGCCTGCGCCATAGACGAGTCCAGCGTTGAGCACGCCGTTCGTGACGAAGCCGGCGACGGCGACATAGAGCGGGGTCTTTGTGTCCTGCAGCCCGCGCAGAAGGCCGGTCGCGGCGAGGACGACCAGCATGGCCGGGATGCCGAGGATCGAGATGCGCAGATACGTGGTTGCGTAGGGAGCCGCCGCGTCCGAGGCGCCGAACAGTTCCACAAGGGCAGGAGCCGTCGGCAAGGCGACGGCGATGACGGCAGCTCCGAGGAGCAGTGCCAGCCAGATGCCGTCCATGCCCTGGCGGATGGCGGCCTGGAGGTCGCCGGCGCCCACACGGCGCGCGACCGCCGCCGTCGTGGCGTAGGCGAGGAAGACGAAGACGCTGACGCCGGTCATCAACAGGGCCGAGGCCACGCCGAGGCCGGCGAGCTGCGCCGTACCCAGATGTCCGACGATGGCGGTGTCGGCCATGAGGAAGAGGGGCTCGGCGACGAGAGCGCCGAAGGCCGGAACCGCCAGCGAGACGATCTCTCTGTCGTGCAGTCTTCGGTCGGCTCGGCGGCGCGCGGGGGCCTGTGTCATGTGCACCAATCTAATCGTCCACAGGTAAGAGATGCAAAGCCCTTGCAGCCCTTACCTTCTGTCTTGTGGTGCGTACTGCTGTGCACCATTCGAAGCGATCTTGGGCTGGGTGGGGAAGTTTTTCTTCTGCACAGCCGGTGGACGGTAAAGGTGCAGGTCAGAAGGGCTTATCTCGCGCGATGCGCTGCTTGTTCACAGGGCTGTCCACCGAGTCGTGCACAGGTTTCGAGGAGTTCTCCACAGCATTGGGGCCGTCGTCCACATGGCCTGTGGATAACCAGATTGGCTGACGGTGCAGACAGGCCTAACGTTGTCCGGCGCCCGCTCCGTCCGCCGGTTTTCAAAGTGTCACAAAACCGGCACCGACCCAACGGAGTTGGGCCTCTCATTTGTCAGTGCCGTGCCGTAGAAATGACGGGCACGGCGAGGTCTGCTGCGGCGGACGGGAGGAGGTGGCTCGGTGAGCATTTCCGAGCCCTTGGACGACCCGTGGGCCGACAGCGGCCCCAGTGATCGTCTGCCCGCCTCCCGTCGCCGAGGCGATGGAGCCCGGGGCCGTGACGAGCAGCATGAGCGCGGCAGGGACAACGGCGCATGGGAAGGCGGCGGGGGTCCGGCCTTCGAGCGGGTGCCGCCACAGGACATCGACGCAGAGCAGTCGGTTCTCGGCGGCATGCTCCTGTCCAAGGACGCCATCGCCGATGTCGTCGAGATCCTCAAGGGCCACGACTTCTACAAGCCGGCCCACGAGACGATCTACCAGGCCGTCCTCGACGTCTATGCCAAGGGTGAGCCGGCCGACCCCATCACCATCGCCGCAGAGCTCACCAAGCGCGGCGAGATCAACAAGGTCGGCGGGGCCGCGTATCTGCACACCCTCGTCCAGACGGTTCCCACGGCCGCCAACGCCGCCTACTACGCGGAGATCGTCCATGAGCGCGCCGTCCTGCGCCGCCTGGTCGAGGCCGGTACGCGCATCACACAGATGGGATACGCGGCCGACGACGACGTCGACGAGATCGTCAACCGCGCCCAGGCCGAGGTCTACGCGGTCACCGAGCAGCGCACCAGCGAGGACTACCTGCCGCTCGGTGACATCATGGAGGGCGCGCTCGACGAGATCGAGGCGATCGGCTCGCGCAGCGGCGAGATGACCGGCGTGCCCACGGGATTCACGGACTTCGACTCGCTCACCAACGGCCTGCACCCGGGGCAGATGATCGTCATCGCCGCACGTCCGGCCATGGGTAAGTCCACGCTCGCGCTCGACTTCGCGAGGGCCTGTTCGATCAAGAACAACCTGCCGAGCGTGATCTTCTCGCTCGAGATGGGGCGCAACGAGATCGCGATGCGTCTGCTGTCCGCCGAGGCCCGGGTCGCCCTGCACCACATGCGGTCCGGCACGATGACGGACGAGGACTGGACGCGTCTGGCCCGGCGGATGCCGGACGTCTCGGCGGCCCCGCTCTACATCGACGACTCGCCGAACCTGTCGATGATGGAGATCCGCGCCAAGTGCCGCCGTCTCAAGCAGCGCAATGATCTCAGGCTGGTGGTCATCGACTACCTCCAGCTGATGCAGTCCGGTGGCTCGAAGCGGGCCGAGAGCCGTCAGCAGGAGGTCTCGGACATGTCCCGTAACCTCAAGTTGCTGGCCAAGGAGTTGGAAATCCCGGTCATCGCGCTCTCCCAGCTGAACCGTGGCCCCGAGCAGCGCACGGACAAGAAGCCGATGGTCTCCGACCTGCGTGAGTCCGGGTCCATCGAGCAGGACGCGGACATGGTCATCCTGCTGCACCGCGAGGACGCCTACGAGAAGGAGTCGCCGCGCGCGGGCGAGGCCGACCTGATCGTGGCCAAGCACCGAAACGGCCCGACGGCAACGATCACGGTCGCCTTCCAGGGCCACTACTCCCGCTTCGTGGACATGGCTCAGACCTGATCAATCCCGTGCCGTGCCACCGATGGACGTGCAGACTCGCCCCATGGTGGACATGAGGGCGTTCCAGGATGCGGTCACCAACTGGGCGACGGGCGGTCCCGACGGGCCGGCGCGGGATCTGGCGGAAAGCCTGGGCGCACGGACCGCGGTGCTGCTGGAAGGGCTGAGCGATTTCGCGGCCGTCGAGGCGCTGGCCGCCCGGCATGGCCGGGACCTGGCCGCCGAGGGAGTGTGTGTGGTGCCGATGGGTGGCGCGATGAGCGTCGGCCGGTATGCCGGGCTTCTCGGGCCGCCCGGCCTGGGGCTGCGCCTGGTAGGGCTGTGTGATGAGGGCGAAAAGGGTTTCTTCCAGCGCGGCTTGGAGCGGTCACAGGCACCGCTGCAGGACATCTACGTATGCACCGCAGATCTGGAGGACGAACTCATCCGCGCGCTCGGCACGGCAGGAGTCGAGGAGGTCTTCCGTGCTGAGGGCGACTTCCGCGCCTGGCAGTCCTTCCAGCGTCAACCCGCACAGCATGGCCGTCCCCGGCATCAGCAGATGCGGCGCTTCCTCGGCACGAAGAAGGGCCGCAAGATCCGTTATGGCCGCCTCCTTGTCGAGGCTCTCGCACCGGACCGGACACCGCCCCCGCTCGACGGCCTTCTCGTGAGCCTGTGAGGGCCTGGACGGACTGCCCTTCGACAGCGCTCGCCGGCGGATGGCGCGGGCATTAATCAGTTGACCGGGTGACACCGGCTGGGCAGGCTTCCGCACGAGCCGCCTGCCCCTACCGGGAGCCCCACGCATGACTTCTCGCCTGCACGCCCTCTGTTTCGATGCGCACGACCCGGTCCGTCTCGCCCGCTTCTGGGCCGACTTTCTCCGCTGGGAGACAGCAGAGGACCCCTCCGACGGCATCACGCTGCTACCCAGCGATGAGACCGGGTTCAGGCTTCGATTCCTCCCGACCCAGGAGCAGAAGACGGGCCAGAACCACATGCACTTCGACCTGACGAGCGTGTCCCTGGACGACCAGGTGCAGGTAGTGGAGAGGGCGCTCCGCTTCGGCGCCCGGCACATCGACATCGGTCAACGCCCGGAGGACAGGCATGTGGTGCTCGCCGACCCCGAGGGCAACGAGTTCTGTGTCATCGAGCCGGGCAACAGCTTCCTCGCCGAGTGCGGATTCATCGGAGCGCTGGCGGGCGATGGTTCGCAGGAGACCGGGTACTTCTGGAGCCGAGCGCTGGGCTGGCCATTGGTCTGGGACCAGGGCCAGGAGACCGCGATCCGTTCACCGCACGGTGGTCCCAAGATCACCTGGGGTGGTCCACCCCTGATGCCGAAGACGGGGAAGGAACGGCTGCACTTCGACCTCGCTCCACCGGCCGGCAGTGACCAGCAGACGGAGGTCGATCGGCTCGTGTCCCTCGGGGCAACTCGCATCGACATCGGTCAAGGGAACGTCGACTGGGTGGTGATGGCCGACCCCGACGGCCACGAGTTCTGCGTGCTGAACCCCCGATAGGCCTCAGAGCGGGGCGGGTGCATGAAGACAGCGCCCCCGATGCACGACATCGGGCCCGTGCCACGCCGACTGCCCGATGCGCTCGACGGAGAGGCACCGGGCCGGGTGGACTGGGGCCCATGACGACATCTCAGCCAGAGTTGCTTCCCGGCACACGTCGGGCGCTGCTGCATCGGATCGCCGTCGCGCAGGCCGAAGGGCGGGCGCCGTCGCTCGTCGCGGCCGTCGTGCGGGACGGGAAACAGGTGTGGACCGGCGCGCGGACCTCCGTGGAAGGGCATGCGCCGGACGAAAACGTGCAGTACCGGATCGGTTCGATCACCAAGACATTCACGGCTGTCCTCATTCTGCGGCTGCGCGACGAGGGGGTACTGGATCTCGGCGATCCCCTGGAAAAGCATCTGCCGGGCACCGGTGTGGGGGAGGCGACGGTGGCCGACTTGCTCGCGCACACCGGGGGGCTGGCGGCCGAGACGCCAGGGCCGTGGTGGGAGCGGACCCCCGGGTCGCTTCGGCCCGAACTCGGCGACGTGCTGGGCGAGCGGCCCGTACTGTTCCCGCCAGGCCGCCGGTTCCACTATTCGAACCCGGGTTACGCCCTGCTGGGCGCACTCATCGAGAGGCTGCGTGGTGCCTCCTGGGAGGAGGTCCTTCGGCGGGAAGTGCTCGAACCCCTGGGGCTGGATCGCACGAGCGTGCGGCCGCAGGCGCCGCATGCGGGTGGCTGGGCGGTGCATCCATGGGCTGACGTCATGCTCCCGGAGCCCGCCGAGGATCTGGGGCGTATGGCCCCGGCCGGCCAACTGTGGTCCACCACGGGCGACTTGTCGAAATTCGCCGTCTTCCTGGTCAACGGAGACGAACGGGTGCTGAGCGCCGGGTCGCTGCGGGAGATGAGGACACCGGCGGCTCCTCACGAGGCAGCGGACGTGGCGAGCGGCTACGCCTACTGCCTGGGCTTGGAAATCAGGCGACAGCAGGGGCGGGCACTGGTCGGCCACACCGGTTCGCTGCCCGGCTTCCTGGCGTGCCTCATGATCAGTGTCGAGGATGATGTGGCCTCGGTCGTCCTTGCCAACTGCACCTCCGGGCCGCTGCTGTTCGCCGTCGCAGCCGACCTCGTCCGCATCGTCGCAGAGGCAGAACCGCGTATCCCGGCTCCGTGGAAACCGTTGTGTGAAGCTGATCCGGCGACGCTGGAGCTTACGGGCCAGTGGTACTGGGGGACACACGCCTTCGCTCTGCGGATGACGGCCGATGGACTCCTCTCGCTGGGCCCCTTGTCCGGCAACGGGCGCCGTTCGCGGTTTCGCGCGAACGGCGACGGCACATGGACAGGTCTGGAGGGCTACTACGCCGGTGAGCTCCTGAGGGCCGTACGGCGACCGGACGGAACCCTGAGTCACCTGGACCTCGGGTCGTTCGTGTTCACGCGTCAGCCGTACGACGAGGGGGCTGCTGTCCCGGGTGGGGTCGACCCGCAGGGATGGCGCGGAATCGGTTAGACGGCGCCCGTCGGGACGCCGGGCGGACTCTGAAGGTGCCTTGTTTCACGTGAAACAGGGCACCTCCGAATCACAGCGGTAGCTTGAAACCGGTGTGGGAGGCCGTGAAACCCAGGCGTTCGTAGAAGCGGTGGGCATCGGTGCGGGTGTTGTCCGAGGTCAGTTGGACCAACTGGCAGCCCTGTCGACGGGATTCGTCGATGGCCCACGCGATGAGCTGACTTCCCAGACCGCTACCGCGCTCATCGGCATGGATACGGACGCCTTCGATGATCGACCGGGTCGCACCACGTCGGGAGAGCCCGGGGATGACCGTGAGCTGCAGCGTGCCAACGATTCGGCCTTCCCGTATCGCCACTACCAGACGCTGGTTCGGATCGGCGTCGATCCGCTCCAGTGCGGTCAGATAAGGGGCGTGGTCGTCCGGTGACTCGCGCTGCGCGCCCAAAGGGTCGTCCGCGAGCATGCCGACGATCGCGGGGATGTCATCGGCGGCTACCCGTCGTATTTCGAGATCTCCCATGGTCAGGACCCTACGTGGGGTCAAGCCGGTGCGAGTGATGGTTACGTCGGCACCGGAGCCTTCAGCGTCTCCACGACCCGGACCAGTTGGGCCAGATCGGGGTTCTGTGCCGCCTCGTCGAGGGCCTCTCGCAGGGCGGCGTCATTGGTCGGCCGGGCCTCATTCAGCAGCTTCAGTCCCGCCTCGGTGACGTTCGTGTAGATGCCCCGGCGGTCGGTGGGGCACAGGTAACGCTCCAGAAGCCCGCGGTCCTCGAGACGGGTGACCAGACGCGTGGTGGCGCTCTGACTGAGAACGACCGCGTCGGCGACCTGCTTCATCTGCAGATGGCCTCCGTCCCCGTCGTGTTGCCGACTGAGTACGTCCAGCAGGGAGTACTCGCGCGCGCTCAGGCCGTGGGCCTGCAGGGCGCGCTCGATGTGGGCCTCGATCTTCCCGTGCAGCAGGGAGAGGGCGCACCAGCCCTGGGCGAGAGCGGTGAGCGCGGGGTCCGTCGCTGTCATTGGCGTTTCCTCCGTCCCGGAGCGGCTGTACCCCAGGATAGAGCAGGTTCGCAATTGACGGCGCTTGCCGTTAACCCGCGTGTGCAACTATTGTCGACGCACGCAAAGCACACCTGCAATCATTTGGGAAGGTGTACCCCACCATGCCTCTCGCACTTCTGGCCTTGGCGATCGGGGCCTTCGGCATCGGCACGACCGAATTCGTGATCATGGGCTTGCTGCCCGAGGTCGCAGGCGACTACGGGGTCTCCATCCCCACCGCCGGATACCTGGTGACGGGCTACGCGCTCGGTGTCATGGTCGGTGCCCCGCTGATGACTGTTCTGGGCACCAAGGTCCCCCGCAAGCGGATGCTGATGCTGCTGATGGGCCTCTTCATCGCCGGCAACCTGCTCTCTGCACTCGCCCCTGTCTTCGTCGTCATGCTGGTCGGCCGCATCGTCGCTTCGCTGGCTCATGGCGCCTTCTTCGGGATCGGCTCGGTCGTCGCGGCCGACCTCGTGGCCCCGCACAAGAAGGCCGGAGCCATCGCGATGATGTTCACCGGCCTGACTGTCGCCAATGTCGTCGGTGTCCCGCTGGGCACCCTCATCGGGCAGTCCGTCGGCTGGCGTGTGACCTTCGGCGTCGTCGCCGCCCTCGGCGTGGTCGGCCTGGCCGGCATCGCCCGGCTCGTCCCCGACATGCCGAAGCCGGAAGGCGTGCACCTGCGGCACGAGCTGGCCGCCCTCAAGAACGTGCAGGTGCTGCTCGCGATGGCGATGACCGTTCTCGGGTTCGGCGGCGTCTTCGCGGCCATCACCTACATCGCGCCGATGATGACCCACATCGCCGGTTTCGCCGACGGCTCTGTCACCTGGCTGCTCGTCCTCTTCGGCCTTGGCATGGTCGGCGGCAACCTCGTCGGCGGCAAGTTCGCCGACCGGGCCCTGATGCCCATGTTGTACATCTCTCTGGGCGCTCTGGCCGTCGTCCTCGCGGTGTTCACCCTCACCGCGCACAACAAGCTGCTGTCGGCCGTCACGATCGCGCTGATCGGCGCCCTGGGCTTCGCCACGGTACCGCCGCTGCAGAAGCGGGTCCTGGACCAGGCGCACGGCGCCCCGACGCTGGCCTCCGCCGTGAACATCGGCGCGTTCAACCTCGGCAACGCCCTGTCCGCCTGGCTCGGCGGCATCGTGATCGCTGCGGGCTTCGGCTACACCGCTCCCAACTGGGTCGGTGCAGTTCTCGCCGCGGGAGCCCTGGTCCTGGCCTGTGTCTCGGCAGGTCTGGAACGCCGCACCGGTGCCGCCACCACCGTTGTCACCGGCTCCGCGCCGGCCGATCGGCGAAGGGCTGTTCGTCACTGATCAACCGGGCCACCCGGGCTCACTGCCCTCCGGCTGGGACGAGCAGCCTCAGCCCGCGGCGCCTCAGCCCGCGGCGACTGTGACCGGGGCGAAGCGGCGGCTCCAGTCTCCGGGCAGTTCGGTGATCCCGTAGGACATCACCGCATTGAAGCCGGCGGACACCAGGCCACGCTCCTTCAGCCAGATGAGCAGCTCGGTGTGCCGCACGTCGATGTCGGTGCGCAGGGGGCGGTCGGTGTGGGCGGCGAGGGAACCGATGAGCGCCTGGGCCACCGGCGTGTCACGTGCGATGAGAGGGCCGACCACGTGCGTGTCCATGTTCGGCCAGGCGGCGGCGTACCCGATGATCCGCCCACCCTCCTCGGCCACGCGCAGCTGGTCGGCGAAGGCGGGCAGCCGAGTGACGATGTGTGTGCGGTCCACGCCGAAAACCTCCTCGTCGAGGCGGAGGATCGCGGTGAGGTCCTCGGCCGTGGCGGCGCGGGTGACCACCGTCGGGTGCGGCCCGTCAGCGGTGAGGTGCCCGCGCACCATCTCGGCCCGCCCGGTCGCCTTGAACCCGAGCTCCTCGTAGAGGGGGCGTCCGTACGGCGTCGCGTGCAGGGTGAGGGGTGTGGTGCCCATCGCCGAGACGACGTGGCGCATGAGCCGGCGCCCCACGCCCTGTCGGGCATGCCGTTCAGCGACCAGCACCATGCCGATCGCCGCGAGGTCCGGGTGCTCTGCGGATCCGTACTCGGTGACCACACAGGCACTCACGAGACCGCCCTCGGGGGCGTCGATGCCGTAGCCCTTCCCGGCCGTGAGGAGGAAGCCCCACTTGTGCTCCTCCCGGGGCCATCCCCGGTCCTCGGACAAGTCGGCGCAGGCGGCGAGATCGCGGAGCGTCAGACGGCGGATGGGCAGCGAAGCAAGGGAAGGAGTCGGCACGCGGGTCAGGCTGTCCGAGGAGGCCCCCTGGCGTCCACCTCTTTCCCTGGACGCATGCGAGCTTTTGGCCAGTCTTAGCCACCCGCACAGAGGGTCGACACCCGCCGGTCGTTTCACGTGAAACACGGGCGCTGCCTCGCCCCTGGCCATGCTGACGGTTCGCGTCGCGCTCGCATTCGTGAGGAAGGAAGGGGGGACTTGTGTGCACAGCGGTGGCCGGTATGGTCGACTCCGGTTCGCGTCCGGGGAAGTGCCCTGTCCGTTGTCGATCCCGTGCAGGGCAAGACGGCATGCGGCCAATGTCACACTCTCGCCTTACTTGTCCGTACAGAGCTGGGACACGTGTTGAATATGGCCGCATTGGCCACGACACGGATGGGAACGCAGGCCGTCCACGGGGGAAAGCAGGCACCTTCCGACCGGAAGTGCGCAGACCGACCGAGAGATGCTCGAGGCGAGGCACACCATGGACGCTCCGACCACCACGTCGGCCGACAACGGCACTTCTGGCGGCGGAGGCGACTGGTTCACGCCCCGCAACACGCCGACGGCGAACCCGGACAGTGAGCCCGGAACGGAACCCGGCCCCGGGCCCTCGAGACCCGCCGAGGAAGCGTCCCCGGACGCCATCCTGATCCGCCGAGTGATGGCCGAGGTCACACCTGTGGCCGACAAGGTCACGTCATACTTCTACGCCCTGCTCTTCGTCCGCTACCCGGACCTGCGGCCGCTGTTCCCGCCCGCGATGGACACCCAGCGGGACCGGCTGCTCAGGGCATTGCTCACCGCGGCCGAACACATCGACAACACCGATGTCCTCGTCGACTACCTGCAGAACCTCGGCCGGGGCCACCGCAAGTACGGGACGCGGCCCGAGCACTACCCGGCCGTCGGCGAATGCCTCATCGGCGCGCTGAGCAAGTACGCCGCCGGAGTCTGGAACGAGGAGACGGAGGCGGCCTGGATCCGGACCTACACCACGATCTCCCAGATCATGATCGACGCCTCCGCCACCGACGAACTGCGGGCTCCGGCCTGGTGGTACGCAGAGGTCGTCGCGCACGACCTGAGAACCCCGGACGTCGCCGTCATCACCGTCCGCCCCGACCAGCCGTACCCCTTCCTCGCCGGGCAGTACACGAGCCTGGAAACCCCTTGGTGGCCCCGGATCTGGCGGCACTACTCCTTCGCTTCGGCACCACGCTCCGACGGCCTGCTGTCGTTCCACGTGAAGGCCGTCCCCGCGGGCTGGGTCTCCAACGCCCTGGTCCACCGCGCCGGCCCCGGGGACATCATCCGGCTCGGCCCGCCCACCGGTTCCATGACCGTGGACCACACCACCGACAGCGGGCTGCTGTGCGTGGGCGGCGGCACGGGCATCGCACCGATCAAGGCGATGGTGGAGGACGTCGCCGAGTACGGGGAGCGCCGATCGGTCGAGGTCTTCTACGGTGCGCGCACCGAACACGACCTGTACGACATCGAGACCATGCTCCGTCTCCAGCAAGCCCACCCGTGGCTCTCGGTGCGGGCGATCATCGACCAGCAGGCGCGCCAGCAGCTCCCGGACGCCGTGCGCTCCTTCGGGCCCTGGAACGAGTACGACGCCTATCTCTCGGGGCCGCCAGGGATGATCCGCAGCGGTGTGGACGCGTTGCGGAGCATAGGCATCCCGTCCGAGCGCATACGGCACGACTCGGTGGAGGAACTGGCCGCGGCCTGGTCCTGAACCGTTATCGGTGTCAGCCCAGGTCGGGGGCGTGCATGGCGCGTACGCCCTCGATGTTGCCGTCCAGGTAGTGCCGCAGTGACAGCGGAACGAGATGGACCGAGGCGATCCCCACCCGGGTGAAGGGGACCCGCACGATCTCGTACTCGCCGATGGGCTCGTCCACCTCGGGACCATGGCGCAGAGAGGGGTCCATGGACTCCAGGCGGCAGACGAAGAAGTGCTGCACCTTCACGCCGGTCGCGCCACCGTCCTCGCTGATGTGCTCCATGGTGTCCACGAAGCAGGGCACCACATCGGTGATCTTCGCTCCGAGCTCCTCGTGCACCTCTCGGTGCAGGGCGTCGACGACGGTCGAGTCGGTGGGCTCGACCCCGCCGCCGGGAGTGAGCCAGTAGGGGTCGACGCCCGGCTTGGTGCGCTTGATCAGGATCAGGTCGTCACCGTCCAGCAGAACGGCGCGGGCGGTGCGCTTGACCACGGGTCGGACGGTCATGAGTGAAATGTGGCCCTGCTGGTTCCACGTGAAACATCGCGAAATGTCACCGGACGAGCTCTCAGAGTGAGGTGCTGCCCGTGCGGCACAACCGGTGCTGTCCAGCCCCCGTGTCCGGGCCCCTCAGCACCAGTCGGCCGACGCCCGCTGCAACCACTCGTGGGCCCGTGCGATGTGGGGCATCGCGAGTGTCCCGGTCCTGACCACCAGGAAGTAGGTCCGCAGGGGCGGCACCGCCGGATCATGCAGGGCGACGACCTCTCCGCGCTCCAGGGCGGCAGCACACAGATAACGTGGCAGCACCGCAAGACCCGCGCCCGCGACCGCACACGCCAGCACCGCACGCAGATCGGGGACGATGACCGTGCCCGGAGCGACCGGGGGCGAGTCGAAGACGGAGGCCCAGTAGCGGGAGACAAAGGGCAGCGACTCGTGCACCTCCACCACGGGCACCTGTTCCAAGGCCGGCTTTGGTTCGTGGCCGGGCCGTCCCACGCCGCTCTGCCGGGCCCATCGAGGGGCGGCGACCAGGACATGCTCCTCGTCGCACAGCGCAGTCGCGGTGAGCAGCGGGCCACGTGGCCGGGCCGTGCTGATGGCCAGATCGTGGTGCCCGGCGGAAAGCCCTTCCAGCGTTTCCTCGGCGTTGCCGAAGGAGGCGCGGAGGGCGCAACCCTGGCCGTCCTCGCCGATCAGCTCGGTGAGCGCGGGCAGGGCTCGTTCAGCGGTGAACTCCGGAGGACCGGCGAGATGCAGCGTCCGTAAGGAGGAGTCGTCGTCGAGGCCGGTCTCGGTTATCTCCACCAGGGCGTCGAGATGCGGCGCGGCCTTGTGGGCGAGTTCGTCGCCGATGCTCGTCGGGGTCACGCCGCGGGCCTGCCGCAGGAACAGAGGGCGGCCCAGCTGCCGTTCCAGCGTCCTGATCTGCGAGGTGACGGCCGGCTGCGAGAGACCCAGCAGGGCGGCTGCGCGCGTGAAGGAACCGGCCCGGTGCACGGTCACGAAGGTCCGCAGCAAGGCGAGATCCACCGCGCACTCTCCCCTCTCAAGGCCCCCCGACCGCGCCAACTATAAATAAGTCGATAGGTCTCTGTCGCTACTGTGATTGGACACTGACAGAGAGTCAACTAGCCTGGGTCGCGCGGTTCTCGCGCGCGGAACCGGAGGACGGTCCGAGCCACGAGGGGGGAGGCTCGGACCGTCCGCAGGGGGACGGTCAGGCGGCCGACGCGTCCAGCGCCCGTAGCACGTCCGCCACCAGGTCCTCCGGATCCTCGGCGCCGACCGACAGGCGGATGAAGCCCTCCGGCACCGCGTCTCCGCCCCAGCGGCCGCGCCGTTCTGCCGTGGAGCGCACTCCGCCAAAACTCGTCGCGTCGTCCACGAGCCGCAGCGCGTCGAGGAACCGGTCGGCGCGGGCGCGCGTGGGCAGCGTGAACGAGACCACGCACCCGAAGCGCCGCATCTGCTGCGAGGCGATCCTGTGGGAGGGGTCGCCCGGGAGGCCCGGGTAGCGCAACCCGGTCACCTCGGGTCGCTCGCGCAGCGCCTCGGCGACCATCAGGGCGGTAGCGCACTGCCGGTCGACCCGCATCTGGAGCGTGGCGAGCGAACGGTGTGCCAGCCAGGCCTCCATGGGCCCGGGAATCGCTCCGACGATCTTCCGCCAGCGGCGTACCGCGGCCATGGCCTCGGCGTCCCGGCCGACCACGTAACCCAGCAGGACGTCGCCGTGCCCGGTGAGTTGCTTGGTGCCACTGGCCACCGTGAAGTCGGCCCCGAGTTCCAGAGGACGCTGGCCGAGCGGCGTCGCGAGAGTGTTGTCGACGGCCACCAGGGCACCACGCGCGTGTGCCGCCTCGGCGAGCCGCCTGATGTCACACACGTCGAGCCCGGGGTTCGACGGGGTCTCGATCCACAACAGCTTCGCGCCGTCCAGGACACCGAGCTGGGCATCGCCGCCGGTCGGCGCGGTACGCACCTCGACGCCGTACGCCTCCAGCTGGGCGCGGACCAGAGGCAGTGCCTGGTAGCCGTCGTCGGGCAGGACGCACATGTCCCCGGTGCGCAGCTGGGAGAAGAGCACGGCCGAGATCGCGGCCATGCCCGAGGCGAACACGAGCGTCTCGACCGCGTCCTGGCCGGGTGCCTCCAGCTCGCCGACAGCGCGCTCCAGGAGTGTCCAGGTCGGGTTCTCGTCACGTCCGTAGGTATAGGGGCCGGTGGGATCGCCGGGCAGGTGGTAGTGGGCGGCGAACACGGGTCCGGGCAGGGTGGGCTCGTGCTTGGCCGGCTCGGGCAGCCCGGCCCGTACGGCGCGCGTGCCGTCACCGCCACCGACTCGGAAGCCCGAGGCCACGTCGTCCGTGACACGTGTCATCCGGCTCAGGTCACCTGTCGTCGGGGCGGCCTCGCCCGTCACCCCATGCCCGTCGCCCGTCGCGGATCCGCTCATGCGGCGCTTCCCTCCACGTCCTTGCGCACAGCGGCGAGCAGACCGGCGCTCGCCGCCTCCACCATCTCAAGACACTCCTCGAAGCCGTCCACACCCCCGTAGTAGGGGTCCGGCACGTCGAGGTCGTCGCCGGCGGAAGGGTCGTAAGAACGAAGGAGCCGCACCTTCCGCGCGTCCTGTTCCGTAGGCGCGAGGCGACGCAGGGCCCCGAGGTGACCTGCGTCGAGGGCCACGACCAGGTCGAGGCGGGAGAACCACGAGGGCTGGAACTGCCGGGCCGTGTGCCCGACGGCGTAGCCGTTGCCCTCCAGGACGGCCACCGTGCGCGGATCGGCGCCGTCGCCTTCGTGCCAGCCGCCCGTGCCGGCGCTGTCGACCTCGATGAGGTCCTCGAGTCCGGCCTCCGCCACCCGTGCGCGGAAGACGACCTCGGCCATCGGAGACCGGCAGATGTTGCCCGTGCAGACGAAACAGACGCGGTAGGTCATGACCGCTCAGTCCCCGTCCGGCAGGACGACATGCAGTGCCCAGGAGACGATTGAGATGATCAGGCCGCCCAGGACGGCCGTCCAGAAGCCGTCCACGTGGAAGCTGAGGTCGAGCCGGTCGGCCAGCCACGAGGTGAGCAGCAGCATCAGCGCGTTGACGACCAGGGTGAACAGGCCGAGCGTCAATATCAGGAGCGGCAGGCTGAACAGCTTGACGACCGGCTTGACGAGGAAATTCACCAGACCGAAGATCAGCGCGACGACCACCAGGGTGCCGATCTTCCTGCCCGTGCTGTCACCGGTCAGGGTGATCTTGTCGAGCAGCCAAACGGCGACCGCCAGGGCACCCGCGTTCGCGATCGTCTTGACTACGAAATTCATCATGTGTCTGATCGTGGCAGACCTGATCGGGCAAGGGCACAAGAGGCAGGGGGCGGACCAGGCCATGAAGGCATTCCGGCTGGACGAACTGGAGGCGGAGCGAGCCGCCAATGAAGGCGCCTACCTGCAGTTTCTGCGGGAGCAGAACATGTCGGTCGGCCTGTACGCCCTCGACGCGGGCGACCAGGATCCACAGAAGCCGCACAATCAGGACGAGGTGTACTTCGTTGTGAGCGGCCGTGCCGCGATCACTGTCGGCCTGGAGACGACACAGGTGGCGCGCGGCAGCGTGATCTACGTACCGGCGGGTGTGGCCCACAAGTTCCACCACATCACCGAGGACCTCAGGGTGCTGGTGGTCTTCTCTCCGCCCGAGAGGTGACGAGCGGCCCCCGGGTTCCCTAGGGGATCGGTCAGGGGAGGACAAGGGATGCGAGGCCCCCGGCCGGCCCCCTTCCGGACCTAGCATCGAGTGCAGGACATCAGAACCGACGGGACCCGGCACTCGAACGGGCAGAGAGGTGAGGACGAGGGCGATGCGAGAGATCTTCGCGGGGCTGCCGTGGTGGGTGAAGTGGGTCGCGGTGCCGGTCATCGCCCTGGTCGTGTTCGGCGGGCTGATAGCCAGCGTCGTCGGCTTCGTCATCGGACTGCTCTTCAAGGTGCTGGTCTTCGTGGCGCTGGTCGGTGGACTGGTCTACGTCGTACGGAAGTTCACGTCGAGCTCCTCGTCACGCGGCGACTGGTGAGACCGGTGGGAAACCGGTGGGGGTAGCGGACAACACCTGGAATCACCGGTTCCCTCGGCCGGGGGAAGTTTCCCGGCGGCGCCGTCTGTGAGCGGTGGCAGGCGAATAGAGTCCGGAACTCGACGCGGGGACCTACCCCGCGAGCGGCGTACCCCCACCCGTGCTCCGGCGCGGGCCGCCCCCTCGCGCTTCGGAAGTGACCCTTGGCCCCGGCTGACACCGCACCCGTCCACCTGCACACCGTCCCCGCGCAACCCCGTTCGGCGGCCCGCCCCGGGCAGCCGTCTCCTCCCGCAGGGCCGCCCCCGGCGACCCTGATCGGATCCGTGCAGCGCGCGATGCGCCTGCTGGAGACCGTCGCCGGGCACGAGAACGGCGCCCCGGCCAAGCAGTTGGCCCGTGAGACCGGGCTTGCGCTGCCGACGACGTACCACCTTCTGCGCACCCTCGTGCACGAGGGCTATCTGCGCCGGGACAAGGGCCTGTTCTTCCTGGGCGAGGCGGCCGAGCGGCTGAGCGGCAGCGGGGCGCGGCAGAAACGTCGCAGCACCATCGTCGACGCGCTCGCGCACTGGCGCAACGCGCTCGGCGTACCCGTGTACTACGCGCTGTACCGCGAGGGCGAGATCGAGCTCGTGTGCGTCTCCGACAGTCCGGCCAGTCCCGCGGTCGAGGAGTGGGCCGACTTCCGGGAGACCGGGCACGCGCATGCCATCGGGCAGTGTCTGTTGTCCCAACTGGACGAGGACGCCCGCCGGGATCACCTCGACCGCTATCCGGTGCAGCCGCTCACGCCCTACACAGTGCGGGACAACCACAGTCTGCTCCGGCGTCTGGAGCGGGCGCGGCGGATGGAACCGGTGACCGAACGCCAGGAGTACGCCTTGGGCACGGTCTGCGCGGCGATTCCGCTCACCCTCGGCACCACGGCCGCGACGATCGCCATCTCCCTGCCCGCTCACCAGACGGACCGGCTGCTGCCCGCGGCCCGGCAGTTGCAGGATGAGGTCGGCCGGAGACTCGGCTCGCTGGCGCTCTCTATCAGTATGTGAAAACTCACTCCTTGTGATCTGCTGTGTACGTTCAGCAAGATTCCACCAAGTGTCAGAGGTTAGTTCCCGGCCAGTCCACGGCGAATGACGGGGTAGCAATGCGCGAGTCCGTACAGGCAGAGGTCATGATGAGCTTTCTCGTTTCCGAGGAGCTCTCCTTCCGCATCCCGGTGGAGCTGCGCTATGAGACCAGTGATCCCTATGCCGTCCGGCTGACGTTCCACCTCCCCGGTGATGCCCCGGTGACCTGGGCCTTCGGACGGGAACTTCTGATCGACGGCGTCGGGCGGCCATGCGGCGAGGGCGATGTGCGGGTCACTCCCGTCGAACCCGACTCGCTGGGCGAGGTGCTGATCCGGCTTCAGGTGGGCAGCGACCAGGCGTTGTTCCGGTCGTCGACAGCACCGCTCGTCGCCTTTCTGGACCGCACCGACAAGCTGGTGCCGCTGGGGCAGGAAGGCTCGCTCGCCGACTTCGACGCCCATCTCGACGAGGCCCTGGACCGCATCCTGGCGGAACAGGGCGCCGGTTGAGACACCCGCCGGGCGACACGGTGGAGGAACGCTTCACCGGATGCCCCCGACCGCGCAGGAACGCTTCTCTGTACGACGGGCAGGTGCCCCCCCCACGTCAGCGGGACCGGCCGCCTGAGACGACTCTCAGGCGCCTTCGCAGCAGCGTCGTCATCGGCCCGGAGGCCTCAGCGCTTACGCCGCCGCCCCCTCCCCCCGCGTGCCGGGACCGCGGAGGCCTCCGCGGCAGGCTCCGGCCGGTCGGCCGAGACCACCAGCGCCGCCAGCACCGTGGTGACGGGAACCGAAGCGACCAGACCGATCGAACCGATCAGCGTGCGCACGATCTCCTCCGCGACGATCTCGCTGTTGGCGACCGTCCCGACACCGCTCTGCGCGATGGAGAAGAGCAGCAGCAACGGCAGCGCGGCACCCGCGTAGGCGAGGACGAGCGTGTTGACGACCGAGGCGATGTGGTCGCGCCCGATCCGGATGCCGGCGCGGTACAGCCCACGCCAGCCCATCGAGGGGTTGGCATCGTGCAGTTCCCAGACCGCCGATGTCTGCGTGACCGTCACGTCGTCGAGGACTCCGAGCGAACCGATGATGACGCCGGCGAGCAGCAGACCGCTCATGTCGATCGTCGGGTAGAGGCCGTGGATCAGGCCGGTGTTGTCGTCGGTGTTGCCGGTGAGGGCGGCCCAGTCGATGAACAGCGACCCGAGAACGCCGATCAGCAGCAGCGAGACAAGGGTGCCCAGCACCGCCACGGAAGTACGGGCGGACAGGCCGTGGCACAGGTACAGCGCGATGAGCATGATGGCGCTCGCGCCCACCACCGCCACGAGCAGCGGGTTCGACCCCTGCAGGATGGCGGGCAGGATGAAGAAGTTGAGCACCAGGAAGCTGATGGCCAGGGCGACCAGGGCCATGAGACCCCGCAGCCGTCCGACGACCACGACGGCGAGTGCGAAGATGCCGGCGAGCAGCGCCATGGGCATACGACGGTTGATGTCGGTGACCGAGTACTGCAGGTCCCGGGGCGCGGAGGGCTCGTAGGCGACCACGACCTCCTGGCCCTCGTGCAACTGCCGGGACTGGTCCGGCTGGATGATCTCGGTGAACGTACGGCCCTTGTCCTTGCCGCTGTCGACCCGGATCGTCGCGCGCTTGCAGGTGCCGTTCTCCTGCTGCACCGCGGAGGAGCCCTCGGCGGTGGAGGTGTCGCCGGTCGGAGGGACTCCCTGGGCACCGGCCTCCTTGCAGCTCACCGCGACCACCTTGGTGACCGTGGCCTGCTGCGTCTGCCGGTCGAAGCCGACGCCGGTGCGCTCGTGCGGCGGAGCACCGCCCGGCCACAGCACGGCGAGACCCACCAGCACCGCCGCGGCGAACGGGATCAGCACCGCCGCGATGACCTTGCGCAGATGCATGGACACGGGCGTGGCCGGGCCGTGGTTGTGACTGTGCGAGTGCCCGTGTCCGCCTCCCGGCGCGGAGCCGGGCCCATGACCATGCCCGTGGCCCCCACCGTCGCCCCCACCGTGCCCAGGGCCACCGCCGGGACCATTGCCGCCGCCGTGCCCGCGGCCTCCCCCAGGACCGCTGCTCCCGGTGGTGCCCTCGCGGCCGCCAGGAACGCCGGCGCCTCCGGAACCGTGCCGGTCTTCGGCGCCGGAACCAGCCTCACCACCGGCCCCCGGACCCGCGTCGTCCCAGGTGCCGAAGCCCGCGCCTGCCCCGCGCCTGCTGTCGGGGCCGTGCTCGTGCTCCTGTCCCCGGACAGACCGCTGCCCGGCCTCCGCGGCGAAGTCATGATCGCCTGCACGGCCGTGTCCGAGTCCGGCGCCGGATCCGCGGGGCGGCTCGGGCGATGGGTACGGGGGGCGCTGCGTCGTGGTCACCGACCGATCATCGCAAGAACGAGGGGGGCCCTCTGTTCACCGCGCCACAATTCCCGCTAGCGTGGAGGCGCCTTTTGTACACGCGGGAGCTCGGAGCACCGGGCTGAGAGGGCGCTGACCTCCGTCCCAGCGATGTTTCACATGAAACGTCACCGAAGTCGAGTGATGTTTCCCACGAAACGTCGGGGGCCGGAAGCCGCTGCGTCGACCGCCGAACCTGTTACCGGGTAATGCCGGCGTAGGGAGTAGGTCTCATGACCAACAAGGACGCGCGCACGCCTGCCTCCGTTCAGGACGAGAAGTCCGAGGAGGCCGGGAAGTCCATCGGCTGGCACAAGGCGTACGTCGAGGGCACCCGCCCCGACCTGCGAGTGCCGGTCCGACAGGTGCACCTCACCAACGGTCAGTCGGTCACGCTGTACGACACGTCGGGCCCGTACACCGATCCACTCGTGGACACCGACGTCCGCCGGGGCCTTTCGCCGCTGCGGGAAAACTGGATCATCGCCCGCGGCGACACCGAGGAGTACGCGGGCCGCCCCGTCCGTCCCGAGGACGACGGCATCAAGCACACCTCGCCGCGCGGCGGCCTCCGGAACCTCGACGCCGTCTTCCCCGGTCGGCCTCGCCTGCCGCGCCGCGGCAGGGACGGCAAGGCGGTCACGCAGCTCGCGTACGCCCGCCGAGGGGAGATCACGCCCGAGATGGAGTACGTGGCCATCCGGGAGAACGTATCGCCCGAAGTGGTCCGCGACGAGATCGCCGCGGGCCGGGCGGTGCTGCCGGCCAACGTCAACCACCCGGAGATCGAGCCGATGATCATCGGCAAGCGGTTCCTGGTGAAGGTCAACGCCAACATCGGCAACTCGGCTGTGACGTCCTCCATCGAGGAGGAGGTCGAGAAGATGACCTGGGCGACCCGCTGGGGCGCCGACACGGTCATGGACCTGTCCACCGGCCGCAACATCCACACCACACGTGAGTGGGTGCTGCGCAATTCCCCCGTACCCATCGGCACCGTGCCGCTCTACCAGGCCCTGGAGAAGGTCGACGGCCGCGCCGAGGAGCTGACCTGGGACATCTACAAGGACACGGTCATCGAACAGGCCGAACAGGGTGTGGACTACATGACGGTCCACGCGGGCGTGCGCCTGGCGTACGTGCCGCTGACGGCGAACCGCAAGACCGGCATCGTCTCGCGCGGCGGCTCGATCATGGCCGCCTGGTGCCTCGCGCACCACAAGGAGTCGTTCCTCTACGAGAACTTCGAGGAAC
Source organism: Streptomyces djakartensis (assembly GCF_014651075.1). Taxonomy (GTDB): domain Bacteria; phylum Actinomycetota; class Actinomycetes; order Streptomycetales; family Streptomycetaceae; genus Streptomyces; species Streptomyces djakartensis. Next base: position 109,440 of record NZ_BMWE01000011.1, read on the forward strand.
TCTGCGAGATCCTCGCCGCGTACGACGTCACCTACTCCCTCGGCGACGGTCTGCGGCCAGGCTCGATCGCGGACGCCAACGACGAGGCGCAGTTCGCGGAGCTGCGCACGCTCGGGGAACTCAACCGGATCGCGAAGCGTTTCGACGTACAGACCATGATCGAGGGACCGGGCCACGTCCCGATGCACAAGATCAAGGAGAACATCGACCTTCAGCAGGAGATCTGCGATGAAGCTCCGTTCTATACGCTCGGCCCGCTGACCACGGACGTCGCGCCGGCGTACGACCACATCACCTCCGGTATCGGTGCCGCGATGATCGCCTGGTGGGGCACGGCGATGCTGTGCTACGTCACGCCCAAGGAGCACTTGGGCCTGCCGAACCGCGACGACGTCAAGACCGGCGTCATCACCTACAAGATCGCCGCCCACGCGGCCGACCTCGCCAAGGGGCATCCGGGTGCCCAGGAGTGGGACGACGCGCTGTCCGACGCCCGTTTCGAGTTCCGGTGGGAGGACCAGTTCAACCTCGCCCTCGACCCGGACACGGCACGGGAGTTCCACGACGAGACCCTGCCGGCGGAGCCCGCCAAGACGGCTCACTTCTGCTCGATGTGCGGCCCGAAGTTCTGCAGCATGAAGATCTCGCAGGACATCCGCCGCGAACACGGGGGCACCAGGACCGAGATCGAGGAGGGCATGGCCCAGAAGTCGAAGGAGTTCGCGGCGAGCGGCAACCGCGTGTATCTGCCGATCGCGGACTGATCCGGCCTGCGGCAATGAGCGCGTAACGGAAACAGCACGGCGCCGCCTGCCCGGCACAGGATCCCTGCTGTCGTGGGCATGGACGGGACCGATGTGCTCAACGGTGTCGTGGGCGCCGTGTTCGGCCATGGTGTTCGCCGTGCTGTTCCAGCAGCCGTTGCAGGAGGCCCATGAGTACCCACGCGAGCTGCCGGCACTTCGTCTCCTTCCGGCCGACGGCGGTCGTCAGGTACCTGCTGCGGGACGGCCGCGTCCACCGCTGGGCGGCGTTGGCACCGGCGCTCTACCACCTGGCACTGGTACATGCCTTCAGCCGCCGCACGGTCGAACGGGTCGAGGCGCAGATCCTCCGCCGACTGTGACAAGGCCGCCGGCGCGGGCAGACACCGAGCGGCGGTTCCGGCACTACTCCGGTTGGTGCTCCGGCCCTCCGAAGTCCGGGCTGCTGTAGTCGGGGCTGCTGTAACTGGGCCGCGAGCCGCGCCGGCCGTCCTCCGGGCTGGTGAAGCCCGGGCGGTCGTAGCCGAGGTGCGGCATGCGGCTGACCGGTGCGGGAGAGGACGTGTGGTGCAGCGCGGTGGCCGCACCCGGGTCGGCCAGGGCCTCCCGCAGGAAGGGCAGGATGCCGCGCTGCAGCAGGGCCTCACGCCAGGCCTCCCTGGCCTTGTCGACCTCCGCCTGCAGTTCGGCGTGCGGACCGACCCGGGCCGTCGGTTTGTTGCGCAGGGCGGTGAGCAGCAGACCCACAGCGGCGACGAGTATCGCGATCGCGGTCACGGCGCCGAACACCCAGCCCGTGGTGAGCAGGGTCCGGGCGAACATCTGCTCCGGGTTGAGCATCTGCAGGACGTAACCCACGAGCAGGAAGATCGCGGCCGCCGTGCCGGCCAGGACGGGTGCGAGGACGGCGACGACGGCGATGGCGCCCGCGCCGGCGGTCTCGGCCACCTCTCCCATGGTGGCGGCGGGCCCGGCGGCGTCCGTGCCCGGCTCAAAGGAGCCGGACTCGCGCACGTCCGGGTGGCCGGACCGCACCGGCTGGCGCAGCTCGTCGCGGACCTTGACGTAGTGCTGGTACTCGGCCGACGCCGCCGCCGTGATGATCGCGGTGGCGTTCAGCGCCATGGTGCGCAGTTGTTCGGGGTTGAGCCGCTGTCCGACGGCGGCGAGTTCCGGACGGTGTGGTGCGGAGCGCAGCGCCTCATCGAGGATCCGCTCGTATTCCTGGCGGTCCTCGCTCAGCAGGTGCTGCGGAACGCTGTTCATGTGCATCCCCCGATGCTCCGTAGGGCTTGTGGCTCGGCATGCTGACGAGCCGTCGGGCAGAAACGGAGGGGAGCCTGCTACGGATAAGCCGATGGTAGAGCCGGGACGGTGGGCGGTGACAGGGGATTTACCGAAATTGGCCCATCGCCGGTCCGGTCCTGTGACGTGGACCGCCTGCTCGGTGAACGCTCACGTATCCAGCGGCAGTTGCTGGACCAGCAGCTTTCCGGCCATGGTCACGCCGCCGTCCATCGCGATGGCGAGTCCGTCGGCGTAGACGTGCGGTCCTTCGATCACGGGGTCGCCGCGTTCGTCGTCGTCCTCGGAGCCGACCTCGCCCAGCAGATACGGAATCGGGCTGTGGCCGTGAACGATGCGGGTGCCGCCGTACGTATCGAGCAGGGAGCGGACGGCGTCCGCGCCGCCCTCGTCGCGGAAGGAGAACCGCTTGGTGAACTTGCGGAACAGGTCCCAGACCTCGTCCGCGTCGTTGCGCGTGAGCGTCTCGCGGACGTTGTCGTTGACCTCTTCGATGGAGCGGCCGTAGTCGAGGTAGGCGGTGGTGTCGGAGTGCACGAGCAGGTGGCCGTCGACCTCCTCGACGGCGTCCAGCCGGGACATCCACTGCAGGTGGTGGTCCTGGAGGCGGTCCATGTCGGTCTTCTGCCCGCCGTTGAGCAGCCAGGCCGCCTGGAAGGTGGCGGTGCCCGCGCCGGAGTTGACGGGGGTGTCGCCGAACCGCTTGGCGCCCAGCAGCAGCAGCTCGTGGTTGCCCATGAGGGCCTTGCAGTAGCCGCCGGCCGCGGCGGCCTCGGCGGACAGCCGCATCACCAGGTCGATGACGCCGATGCCGTCCGGACCGCGGTCGGTGAAGTCACCGAGGAACCACAGCCGGGCGGTGCCCGCGCACCAGTTGCCGGCGGCGTCGAGCAGGCCCTTCTCCTGCAGGGCGGCCACCAGCTCGTCGAGGTAGCCGTGCACGTCGCCCACGACGTACAGGGGGCCCTGTCCGGTGTTCGCCTGGGGGGCCGCGGCGGCTTCGGGGTCGATGGTCACCTGGACAGTGTCCCCCCGGTTGACGACGGGAAGGTCACGCTGGGTCGGCGTGTATCCCTCGGGGTACGTCTCCGCGGGCGGCGGGGCGACCTCGCCGGGGTGGGTGCTGTGGACGTACGGACCGGCCTCGTGGACGTACGCGGGCACCCGGAAGTCGCGCAACGTCGCCGTCCGCTCCACCTCGGGTCCCTGACCGGCCCCCTGAGTCATCGACCCCTCCACCATCGCGCCGCATCTGCACCGCATCGGACTGCCTGGTCGTAGCGGCCCGTGGGTGTCGTGGGCCCATCATAGGAATGCGGATCGCGCCATGTGATGACCCAGGGGTGCTGAATCAGAGCAAGAGTCCAGTTCACCGCGGCTTTCGCCCCGATTGCGCCGGGCTTTGACCATCGTGTGACCGTCCTCGCTCTTCTTCTCTTCGCGAGAACGATCGCTTCTCTTCGGGGGACCGGCCCCGTTTCTCCTCAGAGCGCGGCTTCTCCCCGATCCGGGGGCCCTACGCCTGCCCGGGTGACCGCGGCGGGCTGACCGTCGTGCGCGGCGAGCGCCGCTGAGACGAGGTGCGCACGATCAGCTCCGTCGGTATCACCTGCTCGACCGGGTGGTCCGATTCCACTCCCTCGATGGCGTCGATCAGGAGCTGGACCACCGCCGTGCCGATGCGGCGCGGCTTCAGGGAGAGCGTGGTGATCGGCGGCTCGGTGTTGGCGTACACGGTGGACTCGCTGCAGCAGACCAGCAGCAGGTCGTCGGGGACGCGGAGGCCGTAGCGGCGGGCGGCGGCGAGCAGGTCGGTGCCGTTGGGGTCGAACAGCCCGTAGACCGCGTCGGGCCGGTCGGGGCGGGCGAGGAGCCGGTCGGCGGCGACGGCGCCCGCGCACGGATCGTGCGCGGGGTAGGCCTCGTACACCGGGTCCTGCCCCACGCGCTCGCACCACCGCAGGTAGGCAGTGGTGGACAGGTGGGTGTACGTGTCCGTCGTGGTGCCGGTCAGCAGGCCGATGCGGCGGGCGCCGGCGTCGGCCAGGTGGTCGAGGATGCCGAGGACTGCGGCCTCGTGGTCGTTGTCGACCCAGGCCGTGACCGGCAGCGAGCCGGCCGGGCGGCCGTCGGAGACGACCGGCAGGCCCTGGCGGACGAGCTCGCTGACGACCGGGTCCTGGTCGGAGGGGTCGATGACGACCGTGCCGTCCAGGGCGACGTTCGACCACACGTCGTGGCGGGAGGTCGCGGGCAGGATGACCAGGGCATAGCCGCGGGCCAGTGCGGCTGAGGTGGCGGCTCGCGCCATCTCGGCGAAGTACGCGAACTCGGTGAAGGTGAAAGGTTCATCCCCGTACGTGGTCACGGTCAGGCCGATGAGTCCCGACTTGCCGGTACGCAGTGTCCGGGCGGCGGCCGAGGGGCGATAGCCCAGCCGGTCGGCGACCTCGCGGACATGGCGCCGGGTGGCGTCCGGGAGCCGGCCCTTTCCGTTGAGGGCGTCGGAGACGGTCGTGATGGAGACTCCGGCGGCGGCGGCCACGTCTCTGATACCCGCCCTACCCGGCCGGCTGCCTCTCCGTGAGGTTTCCGCGCGGCTCACCTGGTGCTTCCCTGCTGCTGTCATGGCGAGCCGATAGTAGGGCTCATGAGGTGGGGTAGTGCGGACGCATATGCACGCGTTGACAGGCACGTTTCTGCATGATCATTTAACCCCAATTGCTTTGGAAACCAAGGGGGTTGAGCGCTCCCATGGCAGTACGTGACGTGGTGACGCATGCGCGCCTGCCGAGGGGGTGATGTTGCGAAGAGGTCTCAACTCACCTGCACGGGGGACGCGCGCCACGGAGTGCACCACCGGCGCGTAGATATATGTGCAGCGCGCCCCCGCATTCGTACGCCTTCGTACAGCGATGCCCCTGATGCCGCTGGGAAGTGGGAGGCCGGCACTCGCCGCCCCCGTTCCGGCTATACGCAGCGGCGCCGAATCCTCATAAGGTGAGGAGTATTGGATGTCGGCGGCGGTCATGGGCCGCCGGTCTTCGCGAGGAGGACTGCGGTGAGCGAGACGAGCCCGAAGCTGCGCGCCGAGCTGGAGGGTATCCCCACCTACAAGCCGGGCAAGCCGGCGGCGGCCGGCGGGCCGGTGGCCTACAAGCTGTCCTCCAACGAGAACCCCTACCCGCCGCTGCCGGGCGTGATGGAGGCCGTGACGGCGGCGGCCTGCAACTTCAACCGCTACCCGGACATGGCCTGCACGGCGCTGATGGACGAGCTGTCCGAGCGGTTCGGCGTACCCCTCGCCCACCTGGCCACCGGCACGGGTTCGGTCGGTGTCGCCCAGCAGCTGATCCAGGCCACCGCCGGCCCCGGCGACGAGGTGATCTACGCCTGGCGGTCCTTCGAGGCGTACCCGATCATCACGCAGATCAGCGGCGCGACATCGGTGCAGGTGCCGCTGACGTCGGGTGATGTGCACGACCTGGACGCAATGGCCGACGCGATCACCGACCGGACCCGGCTGATCTTCGTCTGCAACCCCAACAACCCGACCGGGACGGTCGTGCGGCGGGCGGAGCTGGAGCGCTTCCTCGACCGGGTGCCACGCGACGTGCTGGTGGTGCTGGACGAGGCCTACCGCGAGTTCATCCGGGACCCCGAGGTGCCGGACGGTGTGGAGCTCTACCGGGACCGGCCCAACGTCTGTGTCCTGCGCACCTTCTCCAAGGCGTACGGCCTCGCCGGTCTGCGCGTGGGGTTCGCCATCGCCCACGAACCGGTGGCCGCGGCGCTGCGCAAGACGGCTGTGCCGTTCGGGGTGAGCCAGCTCGCGCAGGAAGCGGCGATCGCCTCGCTGCGTGCCGAGGACGAACTGTTCGGCCGGGTCGGCTCGCTGGTGTGCGAGCGCACGCGGGTGGTCGACGCGCTGCGCGCCCAGGGCTGGACGGTGCCCGAGACCCAGGCCAACTTCGTGTGGCTGCGGCTGGGGGAGCGCACGGTCGCCTTCGCCCAGGCGTGCGAGCAGGCGGGCGTGGTGATCCGGCCCTTCCCGGGTGAGGGTGTGCGGGTGACGGTCGGGGAGGCCGAGGCGAACGACATCCTGCTGAAGGTGGCGGAGGGGTTCCCCAGGGACCTGTAGAGGTCTGCGGTCCTGGGTCGCCGTCGAGGCTCCGTCGAGGCGGCCCAGGACGTCGTGCACGTGGCTGGGTGAAAGGGTGCTCTGTCTCACAGGGCCCCCCTCCACGACTCGAAAACGCGTGCTGCATAATGGCTTGTGAATGTGAACGCTTTCACAAGCGTATGTAAGGAGCGGCGACGTGGACCTGGCTTTGGCGCCGGAGACCCTGGCGCGATGGCAGTTCGGCATCACCACCGTCTACCACTTTCTGTTCGTCCCCCTGACGATCTCACTGGCCGCGCTCACGGCCGGTCTGCAGACCGCCTGGGTGCGGACGGAGAAGGAGAAGTACCTCCGGGCCACCAAGTTCTGGGGCAAGCTCTTCCTGATCAACATCGCGATGGGCGTGGTCACCGGCATCGTGCAGGAGTTCCAGTTCGGCATGAACTGGTCCGACTACTCGCGCTTCGTCGGTGACGTCTTCGGCGCGCCGCTCGCCTTCGAGGCCCTGATCGCCTTCTTCTTCGAGTCCACCTTCATCGGCCTGTGGATCTTCGGCTGGGACAAGCTGCCGAAGAAGATCCACCTGGCCTGCATCTGGACGGTCTCGATCGGCACGATCCTGTCGGCCTACTTCATCCTCGCGGCCAACTCCTGGATGCAGCACCCGGTCGGCTACCGGATCAACGAGGCCAAGGGACGGGCCGAGCTCACCGACTTCTGGCTGGTGCTGACCCAGAACACCGCGCTCGCCCAGGTCTTCCACACGCTCACCGCGGCCTTCCTGACCGGCGGCGCCTTCATGGTCGGCATCGCCGCCTTCCACCTGGTCCGCAGGAAGCACGTCCCCGTGATGAAGACCTCGCTGCGGCTGGGCCTGGTCACGGTCGTGGTCGGCGGTCTGCTCACCGCGATCAGCGGTGACGTCCTCGGCAAGATCATGTACCAGCAGCAGCCGATGAAGATGGCCGCGGCCGAGGCGCTGTGGGACGGAGAGCAGCCGGCACCCTTCTCGATCTTCGCGGTCGGCGACGTCGACAAGGGCCACAACAAGGTCGCCATCGAGGTCCCGGGTCTGCTGTCCTTCCTCGCCAAGGACGACTTCACCTCGTACGTTCCCGGCATCAACGACGTCAACAAGGCCGAACAGGAGAAGTACGGCCCCGGCGACTACCGGCCCAACATCCCGGTGGCCTACTGGGGCTTCCGCTGGATGATCGGCTTCGGCATGACCTCGTTCGCCCTCGGCCTGGCCGGGCTGTGGCTCACCCGCAAGAAGTTCATGCTGCCTCAGCATCTGCGGGTGGGTGAGGACGAGGTGCCGCATCTCGTGCTGCTGCCGAAGAAGGCACTCGGCCCGACCCTGACCAAGTGGTACTGGCGCATGGCGATCCTCACCCTGGGCTTCCCGCTGATCGCCAGCTCCTGGGGATGGATCTTCACCGAGATGGGCCGCCAGCCCTGGGTCGTCTACGGCCTGTTCCAGACGCGTGACGCGGTCTCCCCCGGTGTCTCCCAGGCCGAGGTCCTCACCTCCATGATCGTCTTCACCACGCTGTACGCGATTCTCGCCGTCGTCGAGGTCAAGCTGCTGGTCAAGTACGTCAAGGCGGGCCCGCCCGAGCTCACTGAGGCCGACCTCAACCCGCCCACGAAGATCGGTGGCGACCCTCGTGACGCCGACAAGCCGATGGCCTTCTCGTACTAGGCCGAGGGAGCTGCACAGTCATGGAACTGCACGACGTCTGGTTCGTTCTGATCGCCGTCCTGTGGACCGGCTACTTCTTCCTGGAGGGCTTCGACTTCGGGGTCGGTGTGCTCACGAAGCTGCTGGCCCGCGACCGGCCGGAGAAGCGGGTGCTGATCAACACCATCGGTCCCGTCTGGGACGGCAACGAGGTGTGGCTGCTGACGGCGGGCGGTGCCACCTTCGCCGCCTTCCCCGAGTGGTACGCCACGCTCTTCTCCGGCTTCTACCTGCCGCTCCTGCTCATCCTGGTCTGTCTGATCGTCCGGGGTGTGGCCTTCGAGTACCGCGTGAAGCGGCCCGAGGAGAGCTGGCAGCGCAACTGGGAGACCGCGATCTTCTGGACCTCGCTGCTCCCCGCGTTCCTGTGGGGGGTGGCCTTCGGCAACATCGTGCGGGGCGTGAAGATCGACCAGGACTTCAACTACGCGGGCGGCGTCCTGGATCTGCTCAACCCGTACGCCCTGCTGGGCGGCCTGGTCACGCTGGCGCTGTTCACCTTCCACGGGACGGTGTTCGTCGGGCTCAAGACCGTCGGGGAGATCCGGGAGCGGGCTCGGAAGCTGGCGCTGCGCGTCGGTGCGGTGACCGCCCTGCTGGCCCTCGCCTTCCTGCTGTGGACACAGGCCGACCGGGGCGACGGTGCCTCCCTCGTCGCGCTGGCCGCGGCCGTGGCATCGCTCGCCATGGCCCTGGTCGCGGCCCGGGCCGGGCGTGAGGGCTGGGCGTTCGCGCTGTCGGGGCTCACCATCGTGGCCACGGTGGCGATGCTCTTCCTGACGCTGTTCCCGAACGTCATGCCGTCGACCCTGAACCCGGACTGGAGCCTGACGGTCACCAACGCGTCCTCCAGCCCGTACACGCTGAAGATCATGACGTGGTGTGCGGTGATCGCCACCCCGGTGGTGCTGGTCTACCAGGGCTGGACGTACTGGGTGTTCCGCAAGCGAATCGGTACCCAGCACATCGCCGAGCCCGCGCACTGAGGTGTGTTTCACGTGAAACCGATCGATCCGCGCCTGCTCCGCTACGCCCGTGCCACCCGGGGCTTCCTGGTGGCGGTCGTCGCCCTGGGTGCCGTCGGGGCGGGGCTGGTCATCGCGCAGGCGATGCTCGTCGCCGAAGTGGTGGTCGGCGCGTTCCAGCGCCGCATGCCGGTGGCCGACCTAGGCGCTCCCCTGCTGCTGCTGGCCGCCGTCGCGGCCGGCCGTGCGCTGGTCGGCTGGCTCACCGAGCTGGCGGCGCACCGGGCGAGCGCGGCGGTGAAGTCCGAACTGCGGGGGCGGCTGCTGGAGCGCTCCGCTCAGCTGGGCCCGGGCCGGCTGAGCGGGCAGCGGACCGGTTCGCTGGTCGCCCTGGCCACCCGGGGCGTCGACGCCCTCGACGACTACTTCTCGCGGTACCTGCCGCAGTTGGGTCTCGCGGTGGTCGTGCCGGTGGCCGTACTGGCCCGGATCGTCACCGAGGACTGGGTCTCCGCAGCCATCATCGTCGGCACCCTGCCGCTCATCCCGGTCTTCATGGTGCTGATCGGCTGGGCCACCCAGTCCCGGATGGACCGGCAGTGGCGGCTGCTCTCCCGGCTCTCCGGTCATTTCCTGGACGTCGTCGCGGGGCTGCCGACGCTCAAGGTCTTCGGGCGGGCCAAGGCGCAGGCCGAGTCGATCCGGCGGATCACCGGCGAGTACCGGCGGGCGACCATGCGGACGCTGCGGATCGCCTTCATCTCCTCCTTCGCGCTGGAGCTGCTCGCGACGATCTCGGTGGCGCTGGTCGCCGTGACGATCGGGATGCGGCTGGTGCACGGGGAGATGGACCTGTACATCGGCCTGGTCATCCTGATCCTGGCACCGGAGGCGTACCTGCCGCTGCGGCAGGTGGGGGCGCAGTACCACGCTGCGGCGGAGGGCCTCGCGGCGGCCGAGGAGATCTTCGGTGTCCTGGAGACGCCGGTGCCGGCCTCCGGCACCGAGGTCGTGCCGGAGGGTGCGCTGGCCTTCGAGAGCGTGACCGTGCGGTACCCGGGGCGGTCGGCGGACGCCGTGGCCGACGTGTCCTTCAGTGTCGAGCCCGGGGAGACGGTCGCGCTGGTCGGGCCGAGCGGCGCCGGCAAGTCGACGCTGCTGCAGGTCCTGCTCGGGTTCGTGCGGCCGGCCGACGGACGGGTGACGGCCGGGGGAGTCGACCTCGAGGACGCCGACCTGGAGCAGTGGCGCTCCCGGGTCGCGTGGGTGCCGCAGCGGCCGCATCTGTACGCCGGGACGATTACCGAGAACGTACGCCTGGCGCGACCCGAGGCCACCGATGACGCCGTACGGCGGGCACTGCGGGACGCCGGGGCGCTGGAGTTCGTGGACGCGTTGCCCGAGGGCCTGGACACCGTGCTCGGCGAGAACGGGGCCGGGCTGTCCGCCGGGCAGCGACAGCGGCTCGCGCTGGCCCGGGCCTTCCTCGCGGACCGGCCGGTGCTGTTGCTGGACGAGCCGACGGCCGCGCTGGACGGAGCCACCGAGGCCGAGGTCGTGGCGGCGGTGCGGCGGCTGGCGGCCGGGCGGACGGTACTGCTGGTGGTGCACCGGCCGGCGCTGCTGGCGGTGGCCGACCGGGTGGTGCGGCTGGCGGAGCCCGCACCCGCGGCCGTGCCCGCGGCGCGCTCTGCCGGCCAGGTGGCCGCGACGCGCTCAGCCGAGGTCGCCCCGACCGCTGCCGCCGTATCCTTCGAGCGGCCTCCCATGGGTGGCGCTCTGGCCCGGGTCCGAGCCATGTCCGGCCCTCGGCGCGGGCGGCTCGGGCTCGCGCTGCTCCTCGGGAGTCTCGCGCTCGGGAGCGCCGTCGGGCTGATGGCCACCTCCGGGTGGCTGATCTCACGGGCCTCGCAGCAGCCGCCCGTGCTGTATCTGATGATGGCCGTGACGGCGACGCGGGCGTTCGGGATCGGGCGTGCCGTCTTCCGGTACGCCGAGCGGCTCGTCTCGCACGACGCGGTGCTGCGGATGCTCGCGGACACCAGGGTCGCGGTGTTCCGCAGGCTGGAGCGGCTGGCGCCCGCCGGGCTGCGCCGGTCCCGCAGGGGCGATCTGCTCTCCCGGCTGGTCGCGGACATGGACGCGCTGCAGGACTACTGGCTGCGGTGGCTGCTGCCGGCCGGCGCGGCGGTCGTCGTGTCGGCCGCGTCCGTCGGCTTCACGGCGTGGCTGCTGCCCGAGGCCGGGGCGGTGCTCGCGGCCGGGCTGCTGGCCGCGGGGGCGGGCGTGCCGCTGATCACGGGCGCCGTCGCCCGGCGGGCCGAGCACAGGCTGGCGCCCGCCCGTGGGGTGCTCGCGACACGGGTGGCCGATCTGCTCACCGGTACCGCGGAGCTGGCTGTCGCCGGTGCCCTGCCCGCGCGGACCGCCCATGCGCGCGAGGCCGACGGGGCGCTCACCCGGATCGCCTCGCGCGCCGCGACCGCCACGGCACTCGGCGACGGGCTCACCGCGCTGATCTCAGGGCTGACCGTCACGGCCGCCGCCCTGGTCGGTGCGCAGGCGGTCGCCGACGGGCGGCTGGACGGAGTGGCCATGGCCGTCGTGGTCCTCACCCCGCTGGCCGCCTTCGAGGCCGTGCTCGGGCTGCCGCTGGCCGTGCAGTACCGGCAGCGGGTGCGACGGAGCGCCGAGCGGGTGTACGAAGTGCTGGACGCCCCGGAGCCGGTGCGGGAGCCGGAACGGCCCAGGCAGGCGCCCGCGTCGCCGTTCCCGCTCATCCTGAAGGGGCTGGCCGCGCGGTATGCCGGACAGGACCGGGACGCGCTCGCCGGGCTGGACCTGACCCTCGAGGAGGGCAGCCGGGTCGCCGTGGTCGGGCCCTCCGGTTCCGGCAAGACGACGCTGGCGCAGGTGCTGCTGCGCTTCCTCGACGCGGACGCGGGTTCGTACGCGCTGGCCGGGGTGGACGCGTACGCGGTGCAGGGGGACGACGTACGGAGGCTCGTCGGGTTGTGCGCGCAGGACGCGCACCTCTTCGACAGCTCGTTGCGCGAGAACCTGCTGCTCGCCAGGAAGGACGCCACGGAGGACCAACTGCGTGCCGCGCTCGGCCGGGCCCGGTTGCTGGACTGGGCCGACAGCCTTCCGGACGGGCTCGACACGCTCGTCGGCGAGCACGGGGCTCGGCTGTCCGGGGGGCAGCGGCAGCGGCTGGCGCTGGCCCGGGCACTGCTCGCCGACTTCCCCGTCCTGGTGCTGGACGAGCCCGCTGAGCACCTCGACCTGCCGACCGCGGACGCACTCACCGCCGACCTGCTGGCCGCGACCGAGGGGCGTACAACCCTGCTCATCACGCACCGGCTGGCGGGCCTGGAGGCGGTGGACGAGGTGATCGTGCTGGAGCAGGGGCGTGTGGTGCAGCGCGGGGCTTACGACCGACTGGTGGCGGTTGAAGGGCCGTTGCGGGAGATGGCGGCGCGGGAGGCGGCGTCCGAGGAGCCGGTGGGAGCGCGGTAGCGGCCCGAAGCACCCGTGCCGGGCCGGGCGGACCGCGCTGCCCCATTCGGAGCAGCCCGTCCCCCACCCGTACGACGTGAACAGGACCGGTACCCCGAGGCCGGGCGACGATCGCTGGCATGCGCTCATATCGCCGCCGCCGGTTGCTGGTTCCTGTCCTGCTGTGCGCGTTCGCGGTCCTCGCGGCCCGGCCCACCGCGGCGGGCAGGCAGCCCGGCAGCGGCACCCTAGGGGACCTGGGCCTCAGCGCCGAGGTGGTGCGGCTGTACGAGGAGGCGGCGGCCGCGACGCAGCAGTACGAGGCGGGGCGCCGGGAGGCCGAGGAGCAGCGGGCCCGGGCGCGGCGGGCTGAGGAACTGCTGGACCGTCAGCGGCGGCACATCGCCGCCCTGGACGAGGATCTGGGCCGGATCGCCCGTGCCCAGTACCGCGGCAGCGGGGGCCTGCCGGTGGCCGCGCAGATGATCCTCGCCGACAGCCCCGAGGACCTGATGCGAGGACATCACGCCTTCTCCCAGGCCGACCTCGCCGTGAACAACGCGATCGCCAAGAGCCGCCGCGCCGAGGCACGGCTCGCGGCGGACGAGGCCGAGGCAGCGGCCCAGTGGCAGGTGCTGGAGCAGCGGAACAGCCAACTCGCCGCTCTGAAGGCGGGCATCGAGCGGAAGCTCGAGAAGGCGCGCTCGCAGCTCCAGGGGCAGGCGGACGCCTCGGTGGCCGCCGGGGCGTGCCGTGGCGCCGTCCGGCTCGAGCAGCCGGAGACGGATCTCACTGATGCCTGGGTCGCGCCGGTGGAGACGTACGAGCTGTCCGCCTCGTACGGCAGCGGCGGTTCGCGCTGGGCGAGACGGCATACGGGGCAGGATTTCGCGGTGCCGATCGGCACCCCGGTCCGGGCCGTGGGGGCGGGCCGGGTGGTCAGGGTGTCCTGCGGTGGTGCCTTCGGCATCGAGATCGTGCTCAAGCACGAGGGCGGCTACTACACGCAGTACGCCCATCTGGCGTCCGTCACGGTCGACCAGGGGGAGCATGTCAGCCCCGGCCAGTGGATCGGCCAGTCGGGCAGCACCGGCAACTCCACCGGCCCCCACCTGCACTTCGAGGCCCGGATCACGCCGCAGACGGGCTCGGCGGTGAACCCCGTGTCGTGGCTGGAGGAACGAGGGGTGTCGCTCTGAGGCGGCGGCGCGAGGGTTACCTCAGCTCGGTGAGCAACTGCTCGATCACGACCGCCACGCCGTCCTCGTTGTTCGCGACCGTCCGTCCCGAGGCCGCGATGATCACGTCCGGGTGGGCGTTGCCCATGGCGAACGAACGGCCCGCCCAGGTCAGCATCTCGACGTCGTTCGGCATGTCCCCGAAGGCGACGACCTCCTCGTGCGAGATGCCGCGCTCGGCGCAGCACAGGGCGAGGGTGCTGGCCTTGGACACGCCGGGACCGCTGATCTCCAGCAGGGCGCTGGGGCTGGACCGGGTCACGCCGGCCCGGTCGCCGATGGCGAGCCGGGCCAGGGTCAGGAAGGCGTCGGGGTCCAGATCGGGGTGGTAGGCCAGGATCTTCAGCACCGGCTCGGCGGCCGCACGGTGGTCCGGCGACAGCAGTTCCTCGGCCGGAGCGAGGCTGTCGGGGATCTCCATGTGCAGCTTCGGATACGTCGGCTCCTGGTAGAAGCCGTACGTCTGCTCCACCGCGTACACCGTGCCCGGCGCCGCCTCGCGCAGCAGCCGTACGGCGTCCAGCGCGTTCTCCCGGGCCAGCTCGCGCACCTTCACGAACCGGTGGGCGCCGGGGCCGCCGTGCAGGTCGACCACGGCGGCGCCGTTGCCGCAGATCGCCAGGCCGTGGCCGTGGACATGGTCGCTGACGACGTCCATCCAGCGGGCCGGGCGGCCGGTGACGAAGAAGACCTCGATGCCCGCCTCCTCGGCGGCGGCCAGCGCGGCGACGGTGCGTGGGGACACCGACTTGTCGTCTCGCAGCAGGGTGCCGTCGAGGTCGGTGGCGATCAGCCGCGGCGGGACGGTCTCGGGCGCGGTTTCGGGCTGTCGGGTCGCTGAGGTCACCCGGTCATTGTCCCGCACATGTCTGCACGGGCGTGCGGGAGCCCGCACAGGTGAGTGGATACCGCCCTCACCAGGGCTTACCCGGGGAGCTGCGCGCGGAGGCCTCCCCGGGTGGCGCCCACCACGCTTCAGCGCAGCTGTCCCGGAGCCTCCATGGCGATCTGCTCGAAGACCTTCTCGTCCGTTGCGAAGACCGAGTCCGGGATGGGCCAGTGGACCACGAATTCCGTGAATCCGAGTTCCGCGTGCCGGCCGGCGAAGTCGACGAACGCGTCCAGGGACTGCAGCGGGCCGTTGCGGTCCGGGGTGAATCCGGTCAGCAGCACCTTGTCGAGGTCGGCCATGTCCCGGCCGATCTCGGCGCAGGTGTCGGCGAGCTTCTCCGCCTGCCTGCGAATGGCCTGAATCGACTGTTCAGGGGTGCCGTTCTCAAACAGCTTGGGGTCGCCCGTGGTCACCCATGCCTGCCCGTACCGGGCTGCCAGTCGCAGCCCGCGCGGCCCGGTTGCGGCCACCGCGAAGGGCAGCCTGGGGCGCTGCACACAGCCGGGGATGTTCCGCGCCTCGTGCGCCGAGTAGAAGTCGCCGTCGTACGACACGGTGTCCTCGTTGAGCAGCCGGTCGAGCAGCGGGACGAACTCGGCGAAGCGGTCGGCGCGCTCGCGCGGGGTCCACGGTTCCTGGCCGAGGGCGGTGGCGTCGAAGCCGGTGCCACCGGCTCCGATACCCAGGGTGACACGCCCCCCGGAGATGTCGTCGAGGGAGATCAGTTCCTTGGCGAGGGTCACCGGGTGCCGGAAGTTCGGCGAGGTCACCAGCGTGCCCAGCCGCAGCCGGTCGGTGACGGTCGCGGCGGCGGTGAGTGTCGGGACGGCGCCGAACCATGGGCCGTCGCGGAAGGTACGCCAGGAGAGATGGTCGTAGGTGTAGGCGGTGTGGAAACCGAGTTGCTCGGCACGCTCCCAGGCCGCGCGGCCGCCTTCGTGCCAGCGACGGTAGGGGAGGATCACGGTGCTCAGGCGCAGACTCATGGGTCGAGCCTAGAGGAGCGCCTCGGGAGATCGGTGTTTCACGTGAAACGGTCACCGTGAGCGGCCCTCCGTCCACAGCAGATCAGTGCGACCCGGGAAATCGCAAGTACCGCGGTGGTACGGACTGTGTCAGCCACACGCCGTTCGCACTCACGTGGAACACATGGCCGTCGCGGTGCATGGCGGTACCGTCCACCACCAGTACGACCGGCCGGCCGCGACGGGCACCGACACGGGCCGCCGTCTCGCGGTCGGGGGAGAGATGCACGTCGTGCCGGTTCATCGGCCTGAGACCCTCCGTCCGGATCGTCTCCAGATGGCGGGCGACGGTGCCGTGGTACAGGATCGCGGGCGGTATGGCCGGCGGCAGCCCCAGGTCGACCTCGACGCTGTGGCCCTGGCTGGCTCGGATCCGGGAGCCCTCGACGGCGAAACGCCGCTTGTCGTTGGCGGCGACGACATGATCCAGTTCCTCACGGGTGAACCGGAAACCGTGCGAGGCGGCCGCCGTGATCACCGTGTCGATCTCGACCCAGCCCGCTTCGTCGAGCGTGAGCCCGATGCGGTCCGGCTGGTGGCGCAGGTGCTTCGAAAGGTACTTGGACACCTTGACGGTGCGTCTGTCGTCCATACCCCCAGCGTGCGGGAGAGACCTGAATCACGCGATCGAGTTTCACATCGGAGGTTTGATCCACAACGAAGTACGGTTATCCACAGGGGAATTCGCGATTCTGTGGACAACTGGCCGCCAGGGCAGGGGCCTTGGGCCGTCACACCGGCGGTTTCAGCCGTGCGATCCCCCGCAACACCCCCGGCGCCAACCGTGACAGTACCCGGGCACCCCGCGCCTCAGGCGTCACCGCGACCACCGCCTCGTCGCGCACCACCGCCCGCAGAATCGCTGCGGCGACCTTCTCCGGCGGGTAGTTCCGCAGCCCGTAGAGACGGGCGGCACGCTGCCGCAGTCGCTTCTCCTCGCCGGCGTCGACCCCGGCGAAGCGCGCCGTCGCGGTGATGGCCGTGTTGACGAAGCCGGGGCACACCGCCGTCACGCCGATCCTCTGTCCGGCGAGCTCCGCGCGCAGGCACTCGCTGAGCATGAGCACGGCCGCCTTTGACGTGCTGTAGGCGGGCAGCGCCCGGGACGGCTGGTAGGCCGCGGCCGACGCCACGTTGACGATGTGGCCGCCCTGACCGCGCTCGGCCATCCGCCGGCCGAAGAGCCGGCAGCCGTGGATCACGCCCCACAGGTTGACGTCGAGGACGGTCTTCCAGTCCTCCGTCGTCGTGTCGAAGAAGGAACCGGACAGTCCGATCCCGGCGTTGTTCACGAGGACATCCACCACGCCGTACGCGGTGGTGACCTTCTCGGAGAGCTTCTCCATCTCCTGTTCGTCGGAGACGTCGGCCGTCTCCGCCCAGGCCGCCGGGGCGCCCACCCGGCGGGCCGACTCGGCGGTGCGCGCCGCCGCCTCGGCGTTCCGGTCGACCGCGACCACCCGTGCCCCGGCCGCGGCGAACGCGAGCGCCGTCGCCCGCCCGATGCCGCTGCCCGCCCCGGTGACCAGTACCAGCTGCCCGCCGAACCGCTCGGCGTGCCGACCGCTCGCGGTCACCGAAGGCCGCCCGTTCTCCACGGATGTCACGAACTCGGTGATCCAGGCCGCCAGCTGATCAGGGCGGGTGCGCGGGATCCAGTGCCCCGCCGGGAGGGTCCGCCGGATCAGGTGCGGAACCCAGTGTTCCAGCTCGTCGTCGAGCCGCTCCGAAAGAAAACGGTCCTTCAGCGGCGTGATGAGCTGCACGGGTGCGTGGGCGTGTGCGTCCGGGCGCGGCCTGCGCAGCCGGGGCCGGACGTTGTCCCGGTACAGCCAGGCCCCGTGCGCCGCGTCCGAGGGCAGCGACGAGGTCGGGTAGCCCCCGGCCGGCACCCGCTCGAGGCGCTCCAGCGTCCTCGGCCAGCGCCAGCCGAGCGGCCCTCGCCAGGCGAGCTCGGGCAGCACGGGCGTGTGCAGCAGGTACACGTACCAGGAGCGGGCGCCCTGCCCGAGGAGCTGGGCGACCCGGCCTGGGGTGGGCCGCTTCACGCGGCTGCCGATCCAGTGGCCGAGGTGGTCGAGCGACGGCCCGGACATCGACGTGAAGGAGGCGATACGGCCCTCGGTGCGCTTGACGGTGGTGAACTCCCAGGCCTGCACCGAACCCCAGTCGTGCCCCACCAGGTGCACCGGCCGGCCCGGGCTCACCGCGTCCGCGACGGCCAGGAAGTCCTCCGTCAGCTTCTCCAGCGTGAACCCGCCCCGCAGCGGCCGCGGCGCCGTCGACCGGCCGTGACCGCGGACGTCGTACGCCACCACGTGGAAGTGCCCGGCGAGACGCGCGGCGACCTCGGACCACACCTCCTTGCTGTCGGGGTAGCCGTGCACCAGCACGACCGTCGGCCGACCGGGATCCCCCAGCTCGGCCACGGACAACTCGACTCCACCGGTCCGCACCCGGCGCTCCCGCGCACCCCTGAGCAACGTCATCCGGCGAATCTGACAGTTGTTAGAGAAGCCGTCAACAGGGCGCTGCCCGGGGTCGCCACGGCCGTGGTAACTCCCGAGAACCAGCTCCCCTAAGGGCCCGTACTACCTCAGGTTGATACGAAGACAGCTCTGCGGAGTGACGACCGCCACGCTCACGGCCCCTACCGTCGAAGCGTGACTGTGATCGCGACCGAAAGCCTGAGCAAGCGGTTCCCCAGGGTGACCGCGCTTGACCGGCTCTCCGTGGACGTCGGGCCCGGTGTGACCGGACTCGTCGGAGCCAACGGAGCCGGCAAGTCCACACTGATCAAGATCCTGCTGGGTCTGTCCCCCGCCACCGAGGGCCGCGCCGAAGTGCTCGGCCTCGACGTCGCCACCAAGGGCGCCGACATCCGCGAGCGGGTCGGCTACATGCCCGAGCACGACTGCCTGCCGCCGGACGTCTCCGCCACCGAGTTCGTCGTCCACATGGCACGCATGTCGGGCCTGCCGCCCACCGCCGCCCGCGAGCGCACCGCCGACACCCTGCGCCACGTCGGCCTGTACGAGGAGCGCTACCGCCCCATAGGCGGCTACTCCACCGGCATGAAGCAGCGCGTGAAACTCGCGCAGGCCCTCGTCCACGACCCGCAGCTGGTCTTCCTCGACGAGCCGACCAACGGCCTCGACCCGGTCGGCCGGGACGAGATGCTCGGCCTGATCCGCCGCATCCACACCGACTTCGGCATATCGGTCCTGGTCACCTCCCACCTGCTGGGCGAGCTCGAGCGCACCTGCGACCACGTCGTCGTCATCGACGGCGGCAAGCTCCTGCGCTCCAGCTCCACGACGGACTTCACACAGACCACCACGACCCTCGCCATCGAGGTCACCGACACCGACGAGCACCCGGACGGCACCCGCGCGGTGCGCGAGGCGCTGCACGCGCGAGGGGTGAGTGTCGAGGACGGCAGCGGCCTGCCCGGCGCCGGCCGCATCCTGCTCCTGACCGCACAGGGTGAGGAGACCTACGACCTGATCCGGGACGTGATCGCCGACCTCGGACTCGGCCTGGTGCGCATGGAGCAGCGCCGGCACCACATCTCCGAGGTCTTCACGGCCGGCGACCAGCACGAGCAGCGGAAGGAGGCGGTCGGCCATGGCGGTTGAGCACTCCACGGGGGCAGCGGCCCCGGCCCCGGGCGACCAGACCCGCATCCACAACATCGGCTACCGCGGCTACGACGGCCCCCGCCTGGGCCGCGCCTACGCCCGCCGGTCCCTGTACTCGCAGTCCCTGCGGGGTTCCTACGGCCTCGGCCGCTCGGTCAAGTCCAAGGTCCTGCCGATGCTGCTGTTCGTGGTGATGTGCGTGCCCGCGGCGATCATCGTCGCCGTCGCGGTCGCCACCAAGGCGAACGCCCTGCCCCTGGACTACACGCGCAACGCGATCGTCATGCAGGCGGTCATCAGCCTGTACGTCGCCTCGCAGGCACCCCAGTCCGTCTCGCGCGACCTGCGCTTCAAGACCGTACCGCTGTACTTCTCGCGGCCCATCGAGACCGCCGACTACGTCCGCGCCAAGTTCGCGGCACTGGCCTCGGCGTTGTTCATCCTCACCGCGGCGCCGCTGCTCGTGCTCTACGTGGGCGCGCTGCTGGCCAAGCTCGACTTCGCCGACCAGACCAAGGGATTCGCACAGGGACTCGTCTCCGTGGCACTGCTCTCACTGCTGTTCGCCGGCATCGGCCTGGTCATCGCGTCCTTCACGCCGCGCCGCGGCTTCGGCATCGCGGCCGTGATCGCCGTACTGACCATCAGCTACGGCGCCGTCTCGACCCTCCAGGCCATCGCCGACGCGCAGGGCAGCAGTGACGCCGTGCCGTGGATCGGGCTCTTCTCGCCGATCACCATCATCGACGGTGTGCAGTCCGCGTTCCTCGGCGCGACCTCCGCCTTCCCCGGCGGGGTGGGCCCGGGCAATGCCGAAGGCGTCGTCTACGTCCTCGTCGCACTCGGTCTGATCGCCGCGAGCTACGGCCTGCTGATGCGCCGCTACAAGAAGGTGGGCCTGTGACCACGCTCTCCATCGACCACGTCTCCCGCTGGTTCGGCAACGTGGTCGCCGTCAACGACATCACCATGACCATCGGCCCCGGCGTCACCGGCCTGCTCGGTCCCAACGGCGCCGGCAAGTCCACCCTCATCAACATGATGGGCGGCTTCCTGGCCCCCTCCACCGGCACGGTCACCCTCGACGGCCAGCCGGTGTGGCGCAACGAGCAGATCTACAAGCACATCGGCGTCGTCCCCGAGCGGGAGGCGATGTACGACTTCCTCACCGGCAAGGAGTTCGTCCTGGCCAACGCCGAGTTGCACGGCCTGGGCGCCAGGGCGGCCCAGAAGGCACTCGCCACGGTCGAGATGGAGTACGCGCAGGACCGCAAGATCCAGACGTACTCCAAAGGCATGCGCCAGCGCGTGAAGATGGCGAGCGCCCTCGTGCACGACCCCTCACTGCTGCTGCTGGACGAACCGTTCAACGGCATGGACCCCCGTCAGCGCATGCAGCTGATGGACCTGCTGCGGCGCATGGGCGACGAGGGCCGCACGGTGCTGTTCTCGTCCCACATTCTCGAAGAGGTCGAGCAACTCGCCTGGCACATCGAGGTCGTCGTCGCCGGACGGCATGCCGCCAGCGGCGACTTCCGCAAGATCCGCCGCCTGATGACGGACCGGCCACACCGCTACCTGGTGCGTTCCAGCGACGACCGCGCCCTGGCGGCGGCGCTGATCGCCGACCCGTCGACGTCCGGCATCGAGGTCGACCTCGCCGAGGGCGCGCTGCGCGTCCAGGCCGTCGACTTCGGCCGCTTCACGGCCCTGCTGCCGCGGGTGGCCAGGGACAACGGCATCCGCCTGCTCACGGTCTCGCCGTCCGACGAGTCCCTCGAGTCCGTCTTCTCGTATCTGGTCGCGGCGTAGGAGGCCATGATGTACGACCCCACAGTCGCCCGGCTCACCTACCGGGCCCTGCTCGGCCGTCGCCGGGCCCTCATCCTCGGTGCCCTGCCGCTGCTGCTGATCGTGATCGCCGTGGCGGTGCGGGGCCTCGCCGGGGCGGACGACCAGACCGCGTCGGACCTGCTGGGAGGACTCGCCCTCGCCACGATGGTGCCGATCATCGGCGTCATCGCGGGCACCGGCGCGATCGGCCCGGAGATAGACGACGGCTCGGTGGTGTACCTGCTGTCCAAGCCGATCAAACGGCCGACGATCATCTTCACCAAGCTGATCGTGGCCATAGCGGTGACCATGGTGTTCTCCGCGGTGCCGACGCTCATCGCCGGGTTCATCCTGAACGGCAACGGGCAGCAGATCGCCGTCGCCTACACGGTGGCCGCGCTGGTCGCCTCCATCGCCTACGCCGCACTGTTCCTGCTGCTCGGCACGGTCTCCCGGCACGCGGTGGTGTTCGGGCTCGTCTATGCCCTGGTCTGGGAGGCCCTGTTCGGCTCCCTGGTGCCGGGCGCCCGCACGCTGAGCGTCCAGCAGTGGTCGCTGGCCGTGGCCCAGAAGGTCTCCGGCGGTGACCTGGTGACCTCTGACGTGGGGCTGACCACGGCGACGGTGCTGCTGGTGGCCGTCACCGTGCTGGCCACCTGGTACGCCGGTCAGAAGCTGCGCTCGCTGACGCTGGCCGGCGAGGAGTGACGAGCCCCGGCCTTGACGGTGGCTTCACCTCCGCCAGGGCACACTGGGCAAACCGCACGTAAGGGCACAGCACGGGAGTGGGGCGGCCGACCGGGAGGGGACGGGGATGGCGGGCGAGAGGGCTCAGTACGACGGGCGGTCCGACAGCGGATCCGGCGATGACGACTGGGACGACCTCGTCCTGGACGAGGACTTCATACGTTCCGCCGGCACCTCCGAGCCGTCCGCCCGCGCCCGGATGCTCGCCGCGCGCTGGCGCCGTGAGGAGCCGGAGCCGCAGCCCTGGCGCTCCGACGAGCCGCCCGCGGGCTGGTTCTTCAGCAAGGCCCGCCGACGCAGGTGGCGCAGGCGGTAGCCGACGGCTGCCGATTTAATCGGTGGCGTCCAGATCGCCCGGCAGGCAGCATGGTTCTCGTCCTGCCGGGCGATGAGTCCGGCGCCATGTTCTGGGAGAGGAGCAGGACGATGTCCATGCACGGCAGTACGTCCAGCTCCCTTCAGGGCAGCCCGCGGCGGGTTCCGGAGTAGTCGCTACCCCTCCGTAGAGCCCGCCCCACACGCGGAGCTGCCCGGGGCGGCCGCTTCGAGCACGCGAATCGCACCTCGCGTGGGCCGCCCACCCGGAGGATTGGCCGAGTGGTAAGGCACCGGTCTGCACTGTGTTCGATCAATGCAGCCGTGGTCGGGCCGACAAGCCCGCGCACGTTCGATCCGTGCATCCTCCGCCCCGCGCAAGACCGCGCAAGACCGCGCAAGGCCCCGTACGACCCAAGGCTCAGCCCAGCAACCGCTCCAGCACCACCGCGATCCCGTCCTCCTCGTTCGAGGACGTCACCTCGTCGGCCACCGCCTTCAGCTCCTCGTGGGCGCCGGCCATGGCGACACCGTAGGAGGACCAGGCGAACATCGGGATGTCGTTGGGCATGTCGCCGAAGGCGATCGTGTCCGCCGCCTTCATCTTGAGCCGACGGGCCGCCAGGGACAGACCCGTCGCCTTGGACAGGCCCAGGGGGAGGAGTTCGACGATGCCCTCGCCCGCCATGACGACGGTGACGAAACCGCCGGCGGTCCGTGTGGCCACCTCGCACAACTCGTCGTCCGACAGCGTCGGGTGCTGGATGTAGAGCTTGTTCAGCGGTGCGCTCCACAGATCGGAGGCGTCCGTGAACGGGGTCGCGGGGAGGGCTCCGTGGACCGCGTAACCGGGCCCCACCAGCACCTCGCCGTCCAGGCCGTCACGGCTCGCCGCCAGGTGCAGCGGACCGACCTCCGCCTCGATCTTCGCCAGCGCCACCCCGGCCAGCTGCCGGTCCAGCGTCACCGACGTCAGCAGGCGGTGGGCGCCCGCGTCGTACACCTGCGCGCCCTGGCCGCAGACGGCCAGGCCCTGGTAGCCGAGCTCGTCGAGGATGTGCCTGGTCCAGGGGACCGACCGGCCGGTGACGACGATGTGTGCGGCGCCCGCCGCGGTGGCCGCGGCGAGCGCGTCACGGGTGCGTGCCGACACGGAGTCGTCGGTCCGCAGCAGCGTCCCGTCGAGGTCGGTCGCGATCAGCTTGTACGGGAAGCCGCCCGAGGGAGCAGTGTCGCTCACTTGGCCACCGGCTCCAGGACCTCCCGGCCGCCCAGGTACGGACGCAGTACCTCGGGAACGCGCACCGAGCCGTCGGCCTGCTGGTGGTTCTCCAGGATCGCGACGATCGTGCGCGGTACGGCGCACAGCGTGCCGTTGAGCGTGGCCAGCGGGCGGACCTGCTTGCCGTCACGGACACGGATCGACAGACGGCGGGACTGGAACTCGGTGCAGTCCGAGGTCGAGGTCAGCTCGCGGTACTTGCCCTGGGTCGGGATCCAGGCCTCGCAGTCGAACTTGCGCGCGGCCGAGGACCCGAGGTCGGCGGAGGCCACGTCGATGACCCGGAACGGCAGCTCCAGCGAGGTCAGCCACTGCTTCTCCCACTCCAGCAGCCGCTGGTGCTCGGCCTGCGAGTCCTCCGGGGCGACGTAGGAGAACATCTCGACCTTGTCGAACTGGTGCACGCGGAAGATGCCCCGGGTGTCCTTGCCGTGCGAACCGGCCTCGCGGCGGAAGCAGGGCGAGAAGCCCGCGTAGCGCAGCGGGAGACGGTCCGCGTCGAGGATCTCGTCCATGTGGTACGCCGCGAGCGCGACCTCGGAGGTGCCGACCAGGTACAGGTCGTCGTTCTCGAGGTGGTAGACGTCCTGGGCGGCCTGGCCGAGGAAGCCCGTGCCCGCCATGGACTGGGGGCGGACCAGGGCCGGGGTCAGCATCGGCGTGAAGCCGGCCGCGGTGGCCTGGGCCATCGCCGCGTTGACCAGGGCGAGCTCCAGCAGGGCGCCCACACCCGTCAGGAAGTAGAAGCGCGAGCCGGACACCTTGGCGCCGCGCTCGACATCGATCGCGCCGAGGAGCTGGCCGAGCTCCAGGTGGTCCTTGGGCTCGAAGCCCTCACCGGCGAAATCGCGGATCGTGCCGTGCGTCTCCAGCGTGACGAAGTCCTCCTCGCCGCCCACCGGCACGTCCGGGTGGACGAGGTTGCCGAGCTTCTGGAGCAGCTCCTGGGTCTCGGCGGCTGCCGCGTCGCGTTCCGCGTCGGCGGCCTTGACGTCGGCGGCGAGCTGGCTCGCCTTCTTGAGCAGCTCGGCCTTCTCGTCCCCGGTCGCCTTGGGGATCAGCTTGCCGAGCGCCTTCTGCTCGGCGCGCAGCTCGTCGAAGCGGACGCCGGACGACCTGCGCCGCTCGTCGGCAGACAGGAGGGAGTCGACGAGCGCGACGTCCTCTCCACGGGCGCGCTGAGACGCGCGCACACGGTCGGGGTCCTCACGGAGCAGGCGAAGGTCAATCACGCGGTCAAGGCTACCGGTGTGGGGCGACCGCCCACGACTCGCTATTCCGGTCCGGCGTTACGTACCGTTATGGGGTAATTGCGCATGGTGTCAATAGTGGTGCCCCTCTCCCCGAAATGAGGCATTCCCAAGGCGCGGCATTGACTCGACTTCCTTGTGGCGAGCGGGACTTGGGATCCGGTTGTCCACAGGGATCCACACCCTCGGAAGAGTTATCCACAGGCTGTGTGGAAGATCTGTGGACTCTGGAATTGATCACTCCGGAAGGCCGGATCACCCCTTGGAATTCCCAGTACAAACCCGTTCCATCCTCACTTTCGAGTGGAATTGGGTCCCCCCGAAGAGTTACGCAAGGGAAAAGGGTGGACGAAGGGCGACCTACGCGCCGATGGACCCATCCGGGCCACGTAGGGCGATTTGTCGACTGAATCGCGGTCTGTTGTCGACTTGTCCCCAGGTCGAGAAGCTGGCCTGTGGATAACTACTGTGGATAACGAAAATCACCAGGTACGACCGCTCAGAACCGTCCGTCCTGACACCGCGCCACCCAGTCCGCCGCCGCCACGAACTCCTCGTCCGACGTACCCGGCCGCGGCGGCCGGACGTCCCCCGGCCGCATGTCCGCCCGCGGATAGGAGCCGAGGTACCGCACCTGGAGGCAGATCCGCTTGAGGCCCATCAGAGCCTCGGCCACTCGGCGATCGGAGATGTGGCCCTCGGCGTCGATGCAGAAGCAGTAGTTGCCGATGCCCGCGCCGGTGGGCCGGGACTGGAGCAGCATCAGGTTGATACCGCGGGTGGCGAACTCGCCCAGCAGGTCGCGAAGGCCGCCGGGGTGGTCGTCGCGCTGCCACAGCACGATCGAGGTCTTGTCCGCGCCGGTCGGCGCTGCGGGCCGGGCGGGCCGGCCGACCAGCACGAACCGTGTCTGGGCGTTCTCCGCGTCGTGGATCCCGGTCTCCAGGGCCTCGAGGCCGTAGCGGGCGGCGGCGAACTCGCCGGCGAAGGCGGCGTCGTACTGGCCCTCCTGGACCAGCCGGGCGGCGTCCGCGTTCGAGGCGGCCGACTCCCAGTGCGCGTCGGGGAGGTGCTTCTTCAGCCAGTTGCGCACCTGCGGCTGGGCGGCCGGGTGGGCGGAAACCGTCTTGATGTCCGACAGTCCGGTGCCCGGGCGGACCAGCAGTGCGAAGGTGATCGACAGCAGCACCTCGCGGTAGATCATCAGCGGTGCGCCGGCGACCAGCTCGTCGAGGGTGGTGGTGATGCCGCCCTCGACGGAGTTCTCGATCGGCACGAACGCGGCCTCGGCCTCGCCGACTCGTACCGCGTCGAGCGCGGACTGGACGGAGACGTACGGGACGAGTTCCCGGGTGGCGGCCTCGGGAAGAGTGCGCAGGGCGACTTCGGTGAAGGTGCCCTCGGGGCCGAGATACGCATAGCTCGCTGGCATGACCTCACCCTAATGGGCTCGGGGAAAGGGCATCCCCCACAAGCTCACATGGCTGAACATTCACCCCTCCAGCAACTTCTGCCCCACATACTCACCCTGCGCCGCCCCGCCCGGTACCGCGAACAGCCCGCTCGACTCGTGCCGGATGAACTTCGACAGGGCGTCACCCCGGTCGAGTTTGCGCTGCACCGGGACGAAGCCGCGCAGCGGATCGGCCTGCCAGCAGATGAAGAGCAGGCCCGCGTCGGGCGCACCGTCCGCGTCGATGCCGTCGTGGAAGGAGAACGGCCGGCGGAGCATCGCCGCGCCGCCGTTCTGGTCGGGCCGGGTGATCCGGGCGTGGGCATTGATCGGGACGAGCAGGTTGCCCTCGGCGTCCGTCTTCTCCAGGTCCATCGCGGTGGTCTCGGTGCCCCCGGACAGCGCCGCCCCGTCCGACTTGCGGCGTCCGATCACGTCCTCCTGCGCCTTGACGGAGAGTTTCTCCCAGTCGTCGAGGAGCATGCGGATCCGGCGTACGACGGCGTAGGAGCCGTTCGCCATCCAGGCCGGTTCGCCCTTCTCCGGCACGAAGATCCGCTGGTCGAAGTCGGCTTCGCTCGGCTTCGGATTGCGGGTTCCGTCGATCTGGCCCATCAGGTTGCGGGCCGTCATGGGATGGGAGGTCGCCCCTGGTGAGCGGTTGAAGCCGTTCATCTGCCAGCGGACCCGGGCGGCGGATCCGGCGTCCTTCTGGATGGCGCGCAGGGCGTGGAAGGCGACGAGGGCGTCGTTGGCGCCTATCTGCACCCACAGGTCACCGTTGCTGCGGTTCTTGTCGAGCTGGTCGGAGGAGAACTCGGGCAGCGGGTCCAGGGCGGCCGGGCGCTGCTTCTCCAGACCTGTCCTGCTGAAGAAGCTGTGGCCGAAGCCGAAGGTGATGGTCAGTGACGAGGGTCCGGCGTCCCGGGCCACGTCGGTGTCGTCGTGGGGGCTCGGCTCGCCCGCCATCAGCCGCCGGGCCGTCTGCGACCAGCGGCGCAGCAGGGCTGCGGCTTCCGTGCGGCCGGTGCCCGCGGCCAGGTCGAAGGCGATGAGGTGGCCGCGGGCCTGGAGGCCGTCGGTGATGCCGGGCTGATGTTTCCCGTGAAACATCGCCCGCCCGGTGCCGAGCGAGGTGAGGGGAGCGGCGGCCTCGGAGGGCGCGGTGGTGTATCCGAGGGCCGCGCCCGCCGTGCCTAGGACGACCCCGGTGGCGCCGGCGGTGCCGAGCAGCCGCCGCCGGGAGATGCCCTTGTCGGCCGGGGCCGCTGCGTTCTGCGCCGGGACGGAGCCGGTGGCGGAGGATTCCGGAATGGACTGGTCAGCCATGGGTGGTTCAGCCGATCTGCGCGTTCTTGGTGACGGTCACCTCGTCGATGTCGGAGGTCCGCACGGTCACGTCGACCTGCCAGTCGCCGGCCATGGGGATCTGCACTCCGTTCGCCGACCAGTGTCCGGTAGCGATGCGGTCGGGGACGACGGGCAGGGGCCCGATGTCCTTGGCTTTCAGGGTGAAGTCGACCTTCACCTCGGGGATGTCGAAGGCCCGGCCGTCCGGCCGCTCCACGTAGACGTGCATCTCGTTGGTGCCCACCCGCGCGGGGTCGAGGTCGATCGTGACGACGCCCTTGCCGTTCTCGCCGCCGGTGTCGAACGGCATGTTCAGGGTCAGCGCCCCGGACGCGCCCGGGTCGGCGGAGGCGGCCGCGGACTTCGAGGCGGCCGCCTTGGCCTCCTGCTCGGTGCGTCCCGGCTCGGTCTGTGTCAGCACGGTGGTGACGGCGAGCAGGACGACCGCGATGCCGGCCTCGGCGAGCACCGAGCGGCGCAGTCCGAAGCGGTTCGGATCGGCGTCCCGCAGCCGCTTCTGGCGGGCGGCGTCCCGGGCGGCGCGCTGCCGGGCGAGTTGGGCGGCGCGTTCGGCGTCGGCGGGGTCGGGATCCGACGGCTCATCGGAGTGGGCGGCCGACGGCTCATCCGATTCGGTGGCGGCGTCCGTGCCGGTTCCGTCGCCGTCGGAAACGCGGGGACCTCGGCCGCTGGGGTCAGGGGCGCCGGCACCGGCACCGACCGCACCGACCCGCGTCTTCTCCCGCTCCACCGATGCCGGCACCGTCTCCGCGAGCCGCCCCGTCCACCGCCGCGAGATCCACGCGACGCCGACCAGTACGGCCACAAGCGCGATCTTGGCGAGGAGCAGTTGCCCGTACCGCGTGTCCGTGAAGGCCGACCAGGAGCCGAGCTGGCGCCAGGACTGGTACGTGCCGGTCGCGACCAGGGCGAGGACGCTGCCGAAGGCGACGGCGGAGAAGCGGTGTACGGCCGGTGCGTCGACGGGCGTGTCCACGGGGGCCCGGTACAGAGCGGTCAGGAGCGCGCCCAGCCCGCCGAGCCATGCGGCGACGGCCAGCAGATGGACGATGTCGACGGGCATGGCGATGCCGGCTTGGAGCCCGACGGAGGCGTGCTCGGACATGGCCCAGCTCGCGGCGAGCCCGGCGGCCACGACGACGCCCCCGATCGCCAGCCCGAAGGTGAGGTCCCGCTTCTCCTCGGCGTCCTCCCGCTTGTCGTAGGTGCCGAACAGCACCGCGATGAACAGTGCCGCCGCGGCGAGCAGCAGCAGCCGGGAGACCAGAGCCGCGCCGGTCTTGGTCTGGAGCACCTGTCCGAGCAGGGACAGGTCGAAGACGTCGGCGACCTTCCCGGAGCGGGTGAAGGAGCCGCGCAGCAGCAGCAGGGCGAGGGTCGAGGCGGTGAGCGCGAGCCACCCGGAGACGACGAACCGCTGTACCGGCCGGACCCCGGAACCGCGAGGCCAGCAGGCGAGCACGAAGGCGGCGCCGCCGGCCATCACGATGAACCCGGCGTAGGAGACGTAGCGCCCGAAGCCGTACAGCCAGCCGACGACGCCGTCGTCGGTCGTCTGCCCGGAGACCGTCACGGACGTCTTGGAGGGGGCGCCGATGGAGAAGGTGTAGGCGCCGGTGACGGGGTGGCTGTCGGCCGACACGACCTGATAGGCCACCGTGTACGTGCCGTCGGGCAGGCCCGAGTGGAGCCGCACGGCGTACGTCGTGCCGCCGACGCCGGACGGTTCGCCGGTGTCGACGCGCTTGCCCTGGGG
This sequence comes from Streptomyces djakartensis, assembly GCF_014651075.1. Classification (GTDB taxonomy): domain Bacteria; phylum Actinomycetota; class Actinomycetes; order Streptomycetales; family Streptomycetaceae; genus Streptomyces; species Streptomyces djakartensis. The sequence goes on from NZ_BMWE01000011.1 coordinate 138,642, forward strand.
GTCCAGGACGCGCAGTGAGTCGTCGGACAGGGCGACCTGCTCGGAGAAGGTGAGCGAGATCCGGGCCGGGGCCTCCTGGACCACCGCCCCCTGTCCGGGGTCGCTGCCGGTCACCGCGGCGTGTGCGGAGGCCGGGCCGGCTCCGGCGAGGAGCGCGCAGGCCGCGGCCAGGAGCAGCAGCACCATGGTCCGGACGCGGGGGGCGATGGTCTGCGTCACAGTGGAACCTCCCTCAGTGTCCGGTCTTCGGGGTGTAGGTCGCCGACTTCACCGGCATCTCGATCTTCACCGGGCCGGAGTGGGCGAAGCGCAGCTCGACGGAGACCGTCTGGCCTTCCTTCGGCTTGCGCTTGAGCCGCTCGAACATCAGGTGGTTGCCGCCGCTGCTGAGCACCAGCTCGCCGTGCGCGGGGACCTTCAGGCTCTTGACCTCCTGCATGGCCTGGCCGGCGGTCTCGTGCACGGTGATCTGTCCGGCGATGTCGCTGGTGACCGAGGTGAGCTCGTCGGCGGCACCGCCCTTGTTGGTGATGGTGAAGAAGCCGGCGGCCATCTCGTCGGAGACCGGCTGCGGCATGTACGCGGAGCTGACGGAGAGTTCCGTCTCACCGCTTCCCGCACCGGAGCCGCTGGAAGCGGAGCCGGAGCCCGAGCCGCCGCAGCTCGCGAGGGCGAGCCCTCCGGCTATGACGAGGGCCGCCGGACCGAGCCGCCGCCTCACGGCTTTTCCCCCTTGAGGATCTTGGGAAGGTCCTTGGTGTAGTCGTCGACGCCGGCCTCCTCGTCGAAGAGCACATAACCGCCGTCGGTCTTCGGCGAGAAGGCGATGACCTGCGTACCGTGCTCGGAGACGATCTTGCCGTTCTTGTCCTTGCGCGGCGGGTCGAAGGCGATGCCGAGGGTGCGGGCGCCGGCCTGGATGGTCGCGAAGTCCCCGGTGAGGCCGACGAACCGGGGGTCGATGCCCTTGAGCCACTTGCCGAGCTCGGCGGGGGTGTCCCGGTCCGGGTCGGTGGTGACCAGCACGACGCGCAGCTTGTCCTGTTCGGCCTTGGGCAACTGCTTCGCGGCCACGGCGATGTTGCTCATGGTCGACGGGCACACGTCGGGGCAGTGGGTGTAGCCGAAGTAGATGAGGGTCGGCTTGCCCTTGGTCTCCTCGCGGAGGTCGTACTTCTTGCCGTGGGTGTCGGTGAGGACCAGGTCCGGCTTCTCGAAGGGCTGGTCGAGGACGGTGGCGGCCTTGTCGCTGCCGGCCTGCTCGGACACCACGGTGACGGGCTTGTCGCTGTCGCCGCCGCTGCCGCAGGCGGTCAGGGTCAGGGAGGCGGCGGCGAGCAGAGCGGCCGCGGCGAAGGTCTTGGTGCGCATAGAGAAATGTCCCAGATGTCGGTGGCCCGGCGCGCACCGGGGTGCCCCGCCCCGCAGGCGGGGTCCCGGCGCGCGCCGTGCAACGGAGTCAGCCTCAGGCGTCGGTACGCCGGCGTCCGGCGAGCACGCCGTAGGCGACACCGGCGGCGCCCACCACGATGCCGACGACGCCCAGGACGCGGGCGGTGGTGTCGGTGCCGCCGCCGTCGGAGGAGCCGGAGTCCGCGGCGGTCTCGGCGGAGGCGTTCTCGGCCGACTTGGCGTCGGAGGCGTCGTCACCCGAGGAGCCGTGGTGCCCGTCCTCGGAGGCGGCGGAAAGCTCCAGCACGGGGGCCGGGTTGTCGGGCTCGTCCTGACCCTTCTGCGGCACCTCGATCCAGCGGACGACCTCCTTGTCGGAGTACGTCTGAAGGGCCTTGAAGGCCAGCTGGTCGGTGTCCTCGGGCAGGGGGCCGATGGAGACCGGGAACTTCTGGAAGAAGCCGGCCTTGATGCCGTCGCCGTCGGCGGTCCAGGTGACCTTGGTGACGGCTTCGGAGATCTTCTCGCCGTGCATCTCCAGCGGCTTGTCCAGCTTGGACTTGGTGACCTTGGTCTTCCAGCCCGGAACCGGCTCCGGCATGACGGAGGCCAGCGGGTGGTCCGTGGGGAAGGTGATCTCGAGCTTGGTGGTCGAGGCGTCGTCGCGCTCGTTGGGGACCTTGAAGTCGACGACCGCGTAGCCGCCCTTGGCGGCCGTGCCCTCGGGCTGCACGGTGACGTGCGCGAAGGCGGGGGCGGACAGGGCGAGCACGGTGAAGCCGGCGGCGGCACCGGCCGCGGCGATACGGGAAGCCTTCATGGAAAGGGGCACTCCGCTGTGAGTCGGTTTTCCGATGGATGAGACAGAAGAGGCATCCGCGCACACGCGCGTGCCGCACGACGGCGGCCCCTCCTGCGATCCGTCCGAGAGGACTCGAAGAGATACGAAGAGATACGGAGTGGTGCTCGCGTCGTGTCAGGCGGCGAGGGCGAATGCGGATACGGCAGCCGTGGTGGTCGGCGGGCCGCGCCGGATCACCGTGTGCTGGAGTGCGGTCATGCCCGCCATACCGGACGCGCGGTGCACGGTGTGCGCGGGGCGCGGGGGTGCCTCGGGCACGGCCGGAAGCCCGGCGCGCAGGGCGCGAACCAGCGCGAGGGCGGCCCGCAGGGAGCGCACGAGCGCCCCTTCGGCGACGCCCTGTGCCGACAGTTCGGTGAGCCGCAGCAGGGCCAGGTCGCCGTTGCGCAGCAGCCAGCCGGCGGCGATCGCCGCGAGGACGTGGCCGAGAAGCATCGGCAGGGAGGGCCACAGTGAGGGCGGCGCCCCGGCGTCCGCCAGGTGCGTGTGCGCCTCCGTGGCCGGCTGGAGCCGGGCGTCGCTCAGGATCTTCTGGGCCTGTGCCGGGCTGATCGTCGCCGCCGTGGTGCCGCACACCAGCCGCGCGGCCTGCTGGACCAGCGCGGCGTCACTCGCGCCCGTCGGCATCGAGGGCGTGGCTGCGGCCGTACTGTGCTGACCGAGTCCGAACAGCGTGTGCAGCACCGTCTGCCCGGCCGCGAGCAGTATCGCGATCCCCGGCAGTGAGCGCACCCGCCCGGCGAGCGGTGCCGCGACCGCGATCACGCCGAGGAACCCGGCGCCCAGCGTCCACAGCGGAACGCCGTCGCAGGAGGCGACCGCGTGACCCGCCCCGGCCAGCACGACACAGACCGCGGCGAACACCGCGGCCCGGAACATCCGGACCGAGTGTCCGGGGTGCGTCGTGGGCGCGTGGGGGGCAGTCATGGCGGGCTCATCATCGCACTGGCCCCGCGGCCCCCGTGCGGCAGGTCCGCAAGATGCGCTACGACCGGAACATCCCCGTCTGGCCCGGCCCGCTCCCAGATGCCCGGGCCCACGGTCCCCGCATACACCGATCAGAACCGGCCCGCATCCGCCGTATGGGCGGTGTCACGTCAACTTCACGCTTACATGCGGGGACTCGGGGCAATACGTATCGGTATGTCGAGCCGCAGCCAGGAGGCTGGAGCATGAGCATCTGGTGGTCACTCCATCTGCGGCGCGAGGCCGCGAGCGTGCCGCTCGCCAGGCGCCTGCTGCTCGGCACGATGGAGACCGCGGGAGTCGACCCCGACATTTCCTACGACCTGTCCGTGGCTCTCAGTGAGGCCTGTGCCAACGCTGTGGAGCACGGTGGCGACACGGCACGCGGCGGTCCGGGTGTGGAGGCGTACCGGGTCACGGCCTACCTCGACGGGGAGAAGTGCCGCATCGAGGTCGCCGACGCGGGCCCGGGGTTCCCCGGCGCTTGCGCCGACCGGCCCCGCCCGAGGATCCGCCCCGCGCACACCGACGCGGAGCACGGCCGAGGACTGTGCCTCATCCAGGAGCTGGCCGACCACGTCCACATCGGCAACAAGCCGGGACGGGGCGGGGCCGTGGTGAGCTTCGACAAGGTCCTCAAGTGGCGCGAGGGCGCCGCACCGATGATGGCGGTCTGACCTCCTGCGATGCCCGCTCGGCCCCCCGAGTCCGGCGTTTCACGTGAAACATGCTCCCCGGCTGCGGCTCGACCGGGTTACAGCGCGCCCCAGTCCAGCGTCGTACGCGCCAGCCCCGCCACCTCCGTGAGCAGCGCCAGCCGGGCCGCGCGGACCGCCGGTTCGGGGTCCATCACCAGCACCTCGTCGAAGAAGACGCTGATCGCCTCGACCAGCGGGCCGGATTCCTGGATCAGCGCGTCCAGGTCGTCCTCGCGGCCGTGCAGTGCCTGGCGTACGGCCTGCGCGCTCTCGGCGAGGCGCAGTTCGGCGGGCGCGGTCAGCAGGGACGGGTCCGCCCCCTCGACGCCGCCCTCGGGAAGGATGCGCACCACCCGCTGGAAGGCGGCGGCGAGTGCTTCGAAGGCCTCGGTGCCGATGTGCCGCTCCAGCGTGGCCAGCGTGCGGTCGCCGTGGGCGGGCCGGTCGGCCCACACCAGCACGGCCTGCACCAGCCGGTGCTCGTGCCCGGCGTCCGTGAGCTGCTGCTCGTACCGCCGGGTGATCAGCTCGGCGGCCTCGGCGACTCGCTCGGCGGGCACCTCGACGCCCTGTGCGGCGTACCGTACGGCTGCCGCACGCAACCCGTCCCGTACCCGGACACCGGCCACGGCGGGCACGCTCCGCAATACGTTCAGCAGCCCGATCGCGGCCCGGCGCACCCCGTACGGGTCGGAACTCCCTGTCGGTGCGGCACCGATCAGGAACATGCCGGTCACCAGGTCGAACCGGTCGGCGAGCGAGAGCACGGCACCCGCGTCCCCGGCCGGCAGGGTGCCGCCGGCGGAGCGGGGCATCTCCATCTCGGCGAGGGCCCGGGCGACCTCGGCGGACTCACCGGCCCGCAGGGCGTACTCCTCGGCCATCACCCCGGCAAGACCGGAGAACTCGATCACCATCTGCGAGGCCAGATCGAACTTGGCCAGCGCACCGGCGCGCCGCACGACGTCCGCCGCCTCCTCGGCGAGCCCGGCCCGCCGGGCCAGGTCGACGGCGAGGACGGCGATGCGCTCGGCGCGCTGGGCGACCGTACCGAGCCGGTCCTCGAAGGTCAGCTTGTCCAGCCGCCGCCGGAACTCGGCCGGCGGCACCTTGAGGTCCGCCTGCCAGAAGAACACGGCGTCCTCGTAACGGGCCCGCAGCACGGCCTCGTTGCCCGCCCGCACCACATCGTCGTCGCACAGGGCGTTGGCGAAGGTGACGAAGTACGGCATGAGCCGCTCGCCGTCCAGCACCGGCAGATAGCGCTGGTGCTTGCGCATGACGGTGGTCAGGACGCTCGCGGGCAGCTCCAGGTACCGCTCGTCGAACGACCCCCGCACGGCGTAGGGGAACTCCAGGATGTCGGTGATCTCGTCGATCAGGCCGGCCTGTTCCTCCACGTCGATCCGTCCGCCCACCTCGGCCGCCGCCTCCAGGGCACCGCGCACCACCGCGCCGCGCCGGGCGTCCCGGTCGAGCAGGATGCCGTGCATGTGCAGGAAGTGCGGGTAGCCCTCGGCGGAGGTCACACGGACCTCCGGATAGGGCGCCTGGCGGTGCACGCGCGTCGTGTCGCTCGCGGCCAGCGAGGAGACCACCACCGGCAGGGGAGTACGGCCGAGCAGCGCCAGCAGCCACCGCACGGGACGCGAGAACGACAGACCCGGGTCGCTCCACCGCATGTTGCGGCCGGCACGCAGCCCGGACACGACCTCGGCGAGCAGGTCGCTGAGCACCTCGACGGCCGGACGCCCCTCCTCGTGACGGGTGACCGCCACGTACTCGGTACCGCCGGCCTCGACGACCCGCACGTCCGCCGGGTCGGCGCCCTGACTGCGGGCGAAGCCCAGCAGTGCGGGGGTGGGGGCGCCGTCCTTGTAGGCGGCGGCCACCTTGGGGCCGCGCACGGTCCGCATGGTGTCGCGCTCGCGCGGCTGCACACCCTCCACGGTGATCACGATGCGGCGCGGTGTGGCCATCACGGTGATCGCGCCGTGCCCCAGCCGCGTCGCGGCCAGCTTGGCGGTGACGGACTCGCGCACCGCCTCGGTGGTGGCGGGGACGTCGGCGTACGGCAGTTCCTCCACACCGATCTCGAACAGCAGTGTCTCGACACCGGACACCTTCGGCAGCGCGGCCCGCTGTGCCGGCGCCGGCGCGGCCGCCACCCCCAGCGGATGCTCCAGCGCGGCCCGCCGCCGCTCCCACAGCTTGGCCGACTCATGCGTCAGCCCCCGCATCAGCGAGAACGCCTTGGCACGTTCGGTGGTGCTGATGGCGCCGCGCGCGTCGAGCACGTTGAAGGTGTGGCTGCACTTGAGCACGTAGGTGTACGCCGGAACCGGCAGCTCCAGGTCGAGCAGACGACGGGCCTCGGCCGCGTACGCCTCGAACAGCCCGTGGTTGGTGTCGAGATCGGCGTCGTCGAGGTAGTACCGGCTCATCTCGTACTCGTTCTGACCGAACACCTCGCCGTACGTGATGCCCGGCGCGTAGACGATGTCCTTGAAGTGGGACACGCCCTGAAGATTCATCAGGATGCGTTCGAGGCCGTACGTGATCTCCACCGACACCGGGTCCAGGGCCATACCGCCGACCTGCTGGAAGTAGGTGAACTGGGTGATCTCCATGCCGTCCAGCCAGACCTCCCAGCCCAGCCCCCAGGCGCCGAGCGCGGGTGAGGCCCAGTTGTCCTCGACGAACCGCACGTCGTGTGCGTTCAGGTCGACGCCGAGCGCCCGCAGACTGCCCAGGTACAGCTCCTGCGGGTTGCCCGGGTCGGGCTTGAGGATGACCTGGAACTGGGTGTGGGTCTGGAGCCGGTTGGGGTTCTCGCCATAGCGCGAGTCGTCCGGCCGCACGCTCGGCTCCACATAGGCCACGCTCCACGGCTCGGGACCGAGCACCCGCAGTGCCGTGGCCGGGTTGGCCGTACCGGCTCCGACCTCGGTGTTCAACGGCTGCGTGATCATGCAGCCGTTGTCGCTCCAGTACCTCTGCAGGGTGAGGATGGCGTCCTGCATGGTCAGCACCGTCTGGACGTTCTTCATGGTGATCGCCGCCTGTTCCCCGAGTCGGCCCGGCAAGGTGGGCCATGATCTCATACGCCAATAACCGCTGAGCTGCGGTTTTTTGACGCCGGCCGAATGCGCCGGTCGGTTCACAGCCGGTTCTCAGCCCAGTCCCATGCCTCTGACGGGCACAATCCCTAGGGTCCCCGCTCATGACGGGAAACGACCGGGACCGTGAGAACGAGGCGCTGGCCCAGGCCGCCGTCGAGGCGCTGGTCGGCCAGCTGGACCTGGCGCCCAAGCCGGGCCTGCCCGACCCGCGCGATCTGACCGCCCGGGCCACCCGGCGGGACCACAGCAGCCTGCGCTGGTCGGCCAGGGCCCTGTACCCCGGCCTCATGGCGATGGCCGCCGCGGCCCGCCGCACGGGCGAGCCAAGCGCCGGGCTCCGGGCGGAACTGGGAGCGATCGGCCGCTCGACGGAACACACGGTCGGCCTCGCGGGCGGCGGCCACCGGGGCGCCCTGTGGACCCTGGGTCTGCTGGTCGCCGCGGCGGCCCTCGAACCGGGTGCCGGACCCAACCGGACGACGGCCCTGGCCAAGGCCATCGCCGCCCACCCGGACCGCCGCGCCCCGCGCCGCGCCTCCCGAGGCTCGACGGTGTCGGCCCGCTACGGCGCGGCCGGCGCGCGAGGGGAGGCCAAGGCCGGCTTCCCCCACGTCCGCAGGGCCCTGAACGCCCTCACCACGGCCCGGTCCCAGGGCACCCCGGAACCCCTGGCCCGCCTGGACGCGCTGCTCACGGTGATGTGCACACTCCAGGACACGCACCTGCTGTACACGGCGGGCCCGAGGGGGCTCCGTCACGTGCAGGCGGGGGCGCGCGGTGTCCTGGAGGCGGGCGGAACGGCGACGCCGCCGGGCACCGAGGCCCTCAGCACCCTGGACACCGAGCTCACCAGCCGTGCCTGGACCCCGAGCGGCAGCGCCCCTCTCCTGGCAGGCGCACTGTTCCTGGACCGACTCAGCCCCTGACGGCGGCCATCCAGGCCTCGACCTCATCCGAACGCCGCGGCAGCGCCGCACTCAGATTCCGGTTCCCGTCCTCCGTCACGAGGATGTCGTCCTCGATCCGCACCCCGATGCCCCGGTACTCCTCCGGCACGGTCAGGTCATCGGCCTGGAAGTACAACCCGGGCTCGACGGTCAGGCACATGCCCGGCTCCAGCACACCGTCGACGTACGTCTCGGTGCGCGCGGCAGCGCAGTCGTGCACGTCCATGCCCAGCATGTGCCCGGTCCCGTGCAGCGTCCACCGCCGCTGCAGCCCCAGCTCCAGCACCCGCTCCACGGGCCCCTCGGCCAGCCCCCACTCGACGAGCTTCTCGGCGAGCACGCGCTGCGCGGCGTCGTGGAAGTCCCGGTACTTCGCGCCCGGCTTCACCGCCGCGATCCCGGCCTCCTGGGCCTCGTACACCGCGTCGTAGATCTTCTTCTGGATCTCGCTGAACCGCCCGTTGACCGGCAGCGTGCGCGTGACGTCGGCGGTGTAGTAGGTGTGCGTCTCCACACCGGCGTCGAGCAGCAGCAGGTCGCCCGACCGCACGGGGCCGTCATTGCGCACCCAGTGCAGTGTGCAGGCGTGCGGCCCGGCCGCGGCGATCGTGCCGTAGCCGACGTCGTTGCCCTCGACCCGGGCGCGGAGGAAGAACGTGCCCTCGATGTACCGCTCGGAGGTCGCCTGGGCCTTGTCGAGGACCTTCACGACGTCCTCGAAACCGCGCACCGTCGAGTCGACCGCCTTCTGCAGCTCGCCGACCTCGAACTCGTCCTTGACCAGCCGCGCCTCGGAGAGGAAGACCCGCAGCTCCTCGTCCCGCTCGGCGGTGACCTTGTCGGTCAGCGCGGCCTCGATGCCCGCGTCGTAGCCGCGCACGACGCGCACGGGGCCGGTGGCCTCGCGCAGCGTGTCCGCCAGCTCGCGCACGTCGGACGCGGGGATGCCGTACAGCTTCTCCGCCTCGGTGAGGGAGTGCCGCCGGCCGACCCACAGCTCGCCCTGGCCGTCCAGCCAGAACTCCCCGTTCTCGCGGTCGGACCGGGGCAGGAGGTAGATCGTGGCCTCGTGGCCCTCGCCCTTGGGCTCCAGGACCAGGACGCCGTCCTCCGTCTGGTTGCCGGTGAGGTAGGCGTACTCGACGGAGGCGCGGAAGGCGTACTCGGTGTCGTTGGAGCGGGTCTTCAGGTTGCCCGCGGGGATCACCAGCCGCTCGCCCGGGAACCGCTCGGACAGCGCGGCACGGCGGGCGGCGGTCTCGGCGGCCTGGGGGATGGGCTCGAGGTCACGCAGCTCGGTGTCGGCCCAGCCGCTCTTCATGTTCTCTGCCAGCTCGTCGGACACGCCGGGGTACAGTCCGTTCTTCCGCTGCTTGATGGGCTCCTCTTCAGCAGTCTCAGCGGTCTCCGAGAGCTCCTCCGCCACGGTCATCCTCCTCGCTTCGGCACCGGACCCCTCCACTCTACGGCGGCGCGGAACGGGCCCAGGGGCGCTGACGAGGAGCGTCAGCCGAACCGCACTGCCAGCAGGACGACATCCTCCGTACCGTCGGCGGCGTCCAGCCCGTCGGGCAGCACGTTCCGCAGGACGTGGTCGGCGATCGCGCCGGGGTCCCGCCGCAGTGCCCTGGGCACTCCGGCCGCCGCCGCGTGCAGCCGGGCGAAGGCGCGGTCGGTGGTCTCGCCCGTGCGGTGCAGCAGCCCGTCGGTGTAGAGCAGAACCGTCTCTCCTGGGTCGGCGAGGACCTCCAGGCACGGCGCCTCCCAGCAGGCGAGCATGCCCAGCGGCGCGGAGACCGACGTCTCCGCGAACTCGGTGCGGCGCTCTCCGATGAGCAGCGGCGGGCAGTGCCCGGCACCGGCCAGCGTGATCTTGCGGGCGGCCGGTTCGCAGTAGCCGAACAGGGCGGTGGCCGAACGGGCCGGCTCGGTCAGCCGCAGCAGCAGTTCCAGATCCGACAGGACGGCGACCGGGTCCTCCCCCTCCATCACGGCGTACGCGCGCAGGGAGGCCCGCAGCCGTCCCATCGCGGCGACAGCGCTGGGCCCCGATCCCGTGACGGACCCGACGGCGAGACCGAGCGCGGCGTCGGGCAGCGGCAGCGCGTCGTACCAGTCGCCGCCACCGCGCGGGCCGGTGCGGTGCCGGGCGGCGAGCTGGACTCCGGCCACGCGCGGCAGCCGGGCGGGCAGCAGTTCGGCCGACATGGTCGCCATCGACGAGCGCGTGCGCTCCAGTTCGAGGAGGAGCGCGAGGTGTTCGGCGGCGTAGCGGGCGTACAGACCGACGAGATGGCGCTGCCGCTCGCCCGGCTCGGCGGGCTCGTCGTACAGCCAGACGGCGACGCCGAGGTGCCCGGCGGTCTCGGTGGTCAGGGGGAGTGCGTAGCTGGCGGCGTAGCCGAGGCGGGCCGCGACGTCGCGGTGGCGGGGATCGAGCCCCTCCGAGGCGAAGAGATCGGGCTCCGCGATGCCGTCCTCGCCTCCGGGCAGGCCGTCGAGGATCCGGCCGTAGGACAGGGCGCTGCGCGGCACGGTCTCGATGTGGCCGAGATCGGCGCGGGCCAGGCCGAGACCGGTGGTGCTGTCCGGCCCGAGGCCGTCACCGGGCTCGAGTACGACGAGGCCGCGGCGCGCGCCCACCAAGGCGGCGCCGGCCCGCAGCAGTTCCTGGAGCGTCTCGTCGAGCGCGGCCGTGCGTGCCAGGCGTTCGGTCAGCTCATGGAGCGTGGTGAGGTCGGAGACCCAGCCGGCGAGACGGTCCTGGAGCACCGCGCCGGGTGGCGCCGGGGGGTTCGGCGGGGCGGTGCTTGACGGGACGGGCGCGACAGTGTGGGCGGGTGAGGGAACCGTTGAATCGATTCCAGCCACTTTCGGAGGGTGCGGCGCGTTCATGGCATCCGGCTTTCCGACCGGTGCGTACTGCTCAAAAGCATCGCAAACCCCCATGTCATTCTGCGTCGCTAGCAGTGTCTCCACATGTACACGCACTCGTGAGGAGATGTCCAGCATTGTCCTGCCGGGATTCCTGGTGTCAGCAGGGCTTGAGCGGACAACTTCCCTCCCTCTTGCGGAAATGTAAACTTGGCTTAAAACTGCCTCAGTGGACGGCTTATTGCGGTCGACTGGGCTTGCTCCACGGAGCGTCACAACGGTCGTGATGGGTACGTACTCGGTGAAGGCCAGGGGTGGTTGGGAACCACCCGGAACCTGGTGACGGACCCGGGCGTCTTAGCCACCGACGACTGTGCCCCATCCTCCCGTGGCGGCGGCGGAGAGAAATACGCGCGACGGCAAACGCCATACTTCGCCACCCCTACGCCATGCCTGTACTTCTGATAGACGCAGTGCGGGCGGGACAGCCGCGGAGGCAGTCAAAAGCTCGACCCATAGGGGTTCCCCGTGCTTCCGGCAGGGGTGTGATGCGCCAACAGGTACGCACAGTGAAGTGATCGACACATGATGTGATGTGGACCACGGTGTTGCCAGGCGTGCAACGGAAAGGAACGAGCGCTCATGCGCGAGATCCTCGGAAGGCGACGCAGGCCCCTCTCCCAGCGCAGTGACGGGAGGCCTGAGCTGATCGGCGCGGCCCTGACCTACGCGACTCGATGGCGGTGGCCCGTACTCCCGGGCGTGGCGGCGGACCCGCAGAACCAGGGCCGCTGTTCCTGCCCCGACCCGGAGTGCACGGTGCCCGGCGCGCACCCCTTCGACCCCGGCCTGCTCGCGGCCACCACCGACGAGCGCATGGTGCGCTGGTGGTGGAGCAACCGGCCCGCGGCGCCCATCGTCCTGGCCACCGGTGGCCAGGCACCCTGCGCGGTATCGCTGCCCGCCGCGGCGGCGGCCCGCGCTCTGGACGCCCTCGACCGCATGGGCATGCGGCTCGGCCCGGTCGTAGCCTCCCCCACCCGCTGGGCGATCCTCGTGAAGCCGTACTCCATGGAGCAGCTCGGCGAGCTGCTGTACGCCAAGGACTTCGTGCCCGGTTCCCTCCGTTTCCACGGGGAGGGCGGCTACCTGGCCCTGCCCCCGTCCGGGACGGGTCAGGGCGAGATCCGCTGGGAGCGGGCGCCGCTGCCCGGCTCCGCCGCGCCGTGGGTGCCCGATGTCGAGGCCGTGGTGGACGCCGTGGTCGAGGCGCTCACTCGTACGGGTGTGAGCGCGCCCGAGTTCTAGGGCGGTCGGGCGCGCCGAGCCCCGCACTCGCCCCGGCGCGTTATGTTCCGGGGCCATGCCGCGTCATGCCCGGGGACGCTCCCGGGACCTGAGAAAGACCCGACTGCTCGCCCTCGCGGGTGTCGTGGTGATCTGTGCGATCGCACTGCCGCTGGCGGTGGCGTCGGGGTCGGTGAACCGGGGGAACGCGGTGAACTCCCCCGGACCGGCCGACGAGTCCGGCGCACCCGGCGGCCCCGCAGGCGGCGGCCCCGCGTCCGGTTCCGTGCGCGACGGCGTACGTCGCTCCGCGTCCTCCCGGCCGCCGTCCCGCGGCGAGGCGTCCGCTGCGTCCGGTCTGCCGGCGCTGGGCCAGAACCTGCCGACGGCCGTGCGCTGCGGTCCGGGGCTCTCTTCGCCCGACGGCATCGAGGCGCAGACCTGCGTCGTCACACAGGGCGCGGACACCTGGGCGCGGACCTACTACCGCAACGCGACCGGTGAGGCGCTGGACGTCGTACTGAGCCTGATGGGACCCGGGGCGCGGACCGTGCGCATGACGTGCGCGGCCGGGGCGGAGGACGCGCCGGGGACGTGTGAGACGCCCCGGGAGCCCGCGCGGGGCGACCTGGCGGCGTACACGGCGGTCGCGGAGTTCGCCCGACGGGCGGGCCAAGGGCCGCTTCTGCTGCGCTCGGGGAGCAACTCCCCTGTTTTCTCGGGCAATTGAGAAGCGTCCGGGTGCCGTCAACCGACACGCGCATGGAAAGACCCGGTTGCTGGCGACGGGGGATGCACCAGCAACCGGGCTACGGGAACGGTAACAAGAGATCGGCGGTTCGCAAATTCGATCTCTCCCTTTCGGTCACCGACTGGCTTGTCCTGAACGGGAGTTGTGAGGCGAGTGGCCCGTCCCGGGCGCGATGGTCCGGCCGGGCGGCCGACTGGACCCCTGACGCGGACCCCGGGGCTCGGACTCCTGGTCGAGCTCCGGGGTCCGCCTGTCAGGTCAGCTGAGCGTGACCTGCCGGTTGGTGAGGCCGCCACGCGCGCGGCGCTCGTCCGCCGTGAGCGGTGCGTCCGTCGCCAGGGCCGCGGCGAGGCGCTCGGCGAACTCCGCCGCCGGCTTCTCCACGTCCTCGGCCGTGACCCCGCTCGGCAGGTCCCAGACCGGCACCGTGAGCCCGTGAGCGCGGAAGGAGCCCACCAGACGCGTGCCCTCGCCCAGGCTGGACCGGCCCGCCGCGTGCAGTCGCGCGAGCGCGTCCAGAAGCTGCTCCTCCGGATGCGGCATGACCCACCGCAAGTGGTTCTTCTCCGGCGTCTCGCACCAGTACGCGGCGTCCACGCCCTGGAGCTTGACGGTCGGGATGGCCGCGGCGTTGGCCCGCTCCAGGGAGGCGGTCACGTCGGGGGTGGCGTTCTCCGAATCCGGGACCCAGAACTCGAAGCCGCTGTGCACTTCTGGCTCGAAGCCGCCCTCCGGATCGAGCAGGTCCTGAAGCCGCGGACCGTCGGCCGGGGCGCGGCGGCCCTGCACCGGTGTGCCGGGCTCCGCTTCCAGGGCACGCTGGAGCGTGTCGGCGAGGTCGCGGCTGATGTCGCCCGACGAGGTGTCGTTCTGCAGGCCGAGCAGGACGGAGCCGTCGTCGCGGCGCAGCGCCGGCCAGGCCATCGGCAGCACCGTGGCCAGCGTGACCGACGGGACGCCGTCGGGGAGGCCGCCCTTGAGGGTCAGCCCGACCGTCGCCGCAGGCACCAGTTCGCGCAGGGCCACCCAGTCGCACTCGCCGGGCAGGCCCTCGAACGGGCGGTGCACCAGCTCGGTCACGGCATGGGACGCGGCCCGGCCGTGACAGGCCTTGTAGCGGCGGCCGCTGCCGCAGGGGCAGGGCTCGCGGGCACCGACGACCGGGACCTCACCGTCCGTGATCTGCGGGCGCTTGGCCTTCGTCTGGGGTCGCTTCTTGGCCATCGATGGGTCTCCCGGTTACGGCTCGTCTCGTACCCGCGTGAGCCTAGCCGTTCACACCTCGGACGACGGGAACCTGTGGACAACACCCAGTCGCCCGCGGCGCCCGGTCCCTCCGGTCCGCGTCGTCTCAGTCCACGTCGTCTCAGTCCACGTCGTCGAAGGCGTCCGCGAAGGTCAGCCCGGGTATCCGGGACACCGCCGGGGCGGCGACGCGTGTCGCGAAGTCGTCACGGCGGTGGCCGACGTCCGGGTCGTGCACGTCGTCGTGGACGACGACCCACACCGTGACCTCGCCGCGGATGTCGTCCCGGACACCCCAGTCGTCGGCCAGCGCGGTGATGATGTTCAGGCCGCGGCCGCCGTGCGCCGTGACCGACGGGGTCGCCGGGGCCGGGCGGGTCGGGCCGCCGCCGTCCGTGACCTCGATGACCAGCCGGCCGCACGGGTCCACGCGCCATGCGGCACGGATGTCCCCGTCGCCGGAGAGGGCGTCACCCAGGGGCCTGCCGTGTTTGCACGCGTTGCTCAAGAGTTCGGAAAGGATCAGTACGGCGTCATCGATGACCGATTCCGCTACGCCGCCGCTGCGCAACTGCGTACGCATCCGGTGTCGTGCCTCGCCCACGCCCGCAGGGCCATGGGGTACGGCCATGCTCGACGACGTGGGCACCTCCTGTGCCACCACCAACGCCACCCCCGAGACCTCCTTCGCCCCACGCCACGGTGTGGATGCCCCATTGGCCTGTACCGGAAACCGGCCAATCAAGGTCCGGAGACGCATTCACCCCGGCCGAACACGAACCGAACGCGCCGGAGCACTCCCTGTCACCACATGGCTGGAATTCGTCGGTGTGGCCGAGATGTGAGGATCCCGTCCGTCGATGTGCGGGTCAAGAGGTGTGCATGGGTCTGGTGGGACTCATGGGTCTTGCGGAACCGGTGTCGTGTTGATGCCGGTCCTCAGCGGCCGAGCCGGTCCAGAACCGCGCGCGGCCGGTTGGTGATGATGGCGTCGACGCCCAGGTCCACGCAGCGGTCGACGTCCTCGGGCTCGTTCACCGTCCACACGTGCACCTGGTGGCCGGCCTGCTTCAGGCGCTCGATGTAGCCGGGGTGGCCGCGCACGATCCGGATGGACGGGCCCGCGATCCGCACGCCCGGGGGCAGCCGCCCGTCCCGCAGCCGGGGCGAGGCGAACTGCGTCAGATAGACCGTCGGCAACGTGGGTGAGGCGGCGCGCACCCGGTGCAGTGAGCGGGCCGAGAAGCTCATGACCCGCACCCGGGACTCCTCGGCGCAGGCCGGGGCGTCCAGGCCGAACCGCTTCAGCAGGGCCAGCAGCCGCTCCTCGACCTGACCCGCCCAGCGCGTGGGGTGCTTGGTCTCGATGGCCAGCTCCACCGGCCGTCCGGCGTCGGCGACGAGTTCGAGCAGCCGTTCCAGGGTGAGGACGGACGTCGCCTCGCGGTCCTCAGGACGGTGTTCCCAGTCGGGTTCCTCGTCGCGCCCCTTCCAGGCGTCGCGGGTCTTCCAGGAGCCGAAGTCCAGGGCGGCGAGGTCGGCGAGCTCCAGGGCGGAGACCGCGCCCCGGCCGTTGGACGTACGGTTGATCCGGCGGTCGTGCACGCACACCAGGTGGCCGTCGGCGGTGAGGCGCACATCGCATTCGAGGGCGTCCGCGCCGTCCTCGATCGCCTTGGTGTACGCGGCCAGGGTGTGCTCCGGGGCGTCCTCGGAGGCCCCGCGGTGGGCGACGACTTGAATGACATGCTGCCGTGCGTGGGTCACCGCGTCATGGTGCCACCGTCCGCGGGTACGCGTCCGGTCGGACGGACTCGACGGATGCGCAGGTCCGGACGGAGGCATAGGGATTGCACCCCTTTCGCCAGTAATGACCTATATAAAGAATGGCCCCGGACCCACAGCCACCGCTTATGGTGCCCTGACGGCCCGTGGGAAAAGCTGACGGCATACAAAGGGACAAGCACAGCTGTATCGCGCCGGACCGTCGCCAGCGTGAAGAAGCGGACCGAGTGCGCCCCAGGAAACAGCCGTGGATCGAGGAGAGAAGCTGTGAGCACCGAGAACGAGGGCACCGCGGTACCCCCCGCCCCGTCCGCACCTCCCGTGCCGGTGGACGCTCCCGCTGCTCCGGCGCCCCAGGGGCCGTACGGGCAGGACCCGCAGGGACAGGTTCCTCACGGGCAGGGCGCTCCCGGTGACGCCGGTCATCCCGGGGTCACCTCCTCCGCCCCGGACCCCTCCTGGCCGCCGCCCCCGCCGCCGACCGCCCCGTACGGCGACGGCGGTTCCGGCGCGGGCGGCTGGGGATCCTCGTACCAGCAGCCGACGCCGAAGTCCGGCCGCGGCCGCGGTGGCCTGATCGCCGCGCTCCTGGTGGCCGCCCTGGCCGCGGGCGGTCTGGGCGGTGGCCTCGGCTACACGCTGGCGAAGAACAACGACGAGAGCACCGGTTCGACGACGGTCTCCGCCTCCACCAGCGGCGGCGACGTCAAGCGCGACCCGGGCACGGTGGCGGGCGTGACCGCCAAGGCGCTGCCGAGCACGGTCACGATCGAGGCCGAGGGCAGCAGCGGCGAGGGCGGCACCGGCACGGGCTTCGTCTTCGACAAGCAGGGGCACATCGTCACCAACAACCACGTGGTGGCGGACGCCGTGGACGGCGGCAAGCTCACCGCCACCTTCCCGAACGGCAAGAAGTACGACGCCGAGGTGATCGGCAACGCCCAGGGCTACGACGTGGCGGTCATCAAGCTCAAGAACGCCCCGCGGGACCTGAAGCCCCTCACCCTCGGAGACTCGGACAAGGTGGCCGTCGGCGACGCGACGATCGCGATCGGCGCCCCCTTCGGACTGTCCGACACGGTGACGACGGGCATCATCAGCGCCAAGAACCGCCCGGTGGCCTCCAGCGACGGCAGCGGCAGCCAGGCCTCCTACATGAGCGCCCTGCAGACCGACGCCTCGATCAACCCGGGCAACTCCGGCGGTCCGCTGCTGGACGCGCAGGGCAACGTCATCGGCATCAACTCCGCGATCCAGTCCACCGGCAACGGCGGCTTCGGAACCGGCCAGTCCGGCTCCATCGGCCTGGGCTTCGCCATCCCGATCAACCAGGCCGAGTACGTCGCCCAGGAGCTGATCAAGACCGGCAAGCCGGTGTACGCGAAGATCGGCGCGTCCGTGTCCCTGGACGACAGCTCGAACGGTGCGCAGATCACCGACCAGGGCGCGGGCGGCGCGGCACCGGTCGAGCCGGGCGGCCCGGCCGCCGACGCGGGCCTCAAGCCCGGCGACGTCATCACCAAGCTCGACGACCGCGTGATCGACTCCGGGCCCACCCTGATCGGCGAGATCTGGACCCACAAGCCCGGCGACAAGGTCACGATCACCTACCAGCGCGGCGGCAAGCAGCACACGGTCGACGTCACCCTGGGCTCCCGCGTCGGCGACAACTGAGCCCCACCCGCCCGCGCCGACCCGTTACCCTTGTCCCCGCGCCGCCGATCACGGCCGGCGCGGGGAGGCGTGCCCGAGCGGCCGAAGGGAACGGTCTTGAAAACCGTCGTGGCAGCGATGTCACCGTGGGTTCAAATCCCACCGCCTCCGCGCAGGTCATAGACAGCGCAGGTCAGAAGGGGTGCCACTCCGGAGAGTGGCACCCCTTCTGCATGCACCCCGTCTCGCCCTGGTTCAGCGGTGTCCCACCTCTGACCACGAGGAGGCGGCGGGTGCTGTGCGGCGGCTCCGTGAACACTGACGGTTTCGTGGCCCTCCTGCTCCGGCCGGTCGCTCACCCCAGTTCGGCGCGGTCGAGTTCGTCGTCCAGGGCTATGGCGGCGGTGATCAGCGAGAGGTGGGTGAACGCCTGAGGGAAGTTGCCGAGCTGCTCCCCGCTCGGCCCGATCTCCTCGGCGAACAGGCCGACGTGGTTGGCGTAGGTGAGCATCTTGTCGAAGGCGTACCGGGCCTGTTCCAGCCGCCCGGCCCTGGCGAGCGCGCTCACGTACAGGAAGCTGCACAGCGAGAAGGTGCCTTCGCTGCCGCGCAGGCCGTCGGGCGGATTCCGCCTCCTCGATCGCCGCGGCGGCGAAGTCGATCGCGGACATCGCGTGGTTACCGGCATGCTCCGCGTGGTGCTGGGCGCGCTTCACGTCAAGCTCGGCCTCGTGCCCATGGAAATCGCCCTTGACAGTCGCTGCATGCTGCTGCCAGTTGTTCCTTGTTGCTTGCGGAAGCTTCGTATTCCACCCCAACACATCGGTCAGGAGGCCGCCACTCGGGTAGCTCCTCCCTCGTCGTCAGGACCGGACTCCCGAAGAGATCCAGAACTGACGTTGGGACTCGGTCCGGCCGTGCTCGTCATGGGTGTTGATGCCGGTACCCTCTAACCGCTTCGTGTCCGTGCGGGTGAGTGCAAGGTGGTGAGTGGCGGCGTGAGCCGACGCGTCGTCGTCGTCACCGCTGTGCACGGCCCGTCGGCCCGTTTCCTGCCGGAGGCCTACAAGTCCCTGCGGGCGCAGTGGCTGCCCGAGGGCTGGGAGTGGCACTGGATGGTCCAGGAGGACGGGGAGGGCAGGAGCGTACGGCCCTACGTGCCCGACGACGAGCGGGTGACGTTCCGGCAGGGCAGGGCCGGCGGGCCCGGGGTGGCCCGGACCATCGCGCTGGCCCATGCGGAGGGGGCGTACGTCAAGGTCCTCGACGCCGACGACCAGTTGGCGCCGGGCGCCCTCGCGCGGGATCTGGCGGCGCTGGAGGGCGACCCCGGGCTCGGGTGGGCGACGTCCCGTGCGCTGGACCTCATGCCCGACGGGTCGACGGTCGGGTTTCCGGGCGACCCGGAGCAGGGGCCCATCGAGCGGGGCGCCGTACTCGACCACTGGAAGGCGAACGGCTTCCTCGCGCAGGTCCACCCGGCGTCGCTGTTCGTACGGCGGGAGTTGCTGCTCGCCCTCGGCGGGTGGATGGCGCTGCCCGCGTCGGAGGACACGGGGCTGCTGCTCGCGCTGAACGCCGTGAGCCGTGGGTGGTTCTCGGCGGAGGTGGGACTGCTGTACCGGAAGTGGGACGGGCAGGTGACCGGGCAGGCGGCCCATGTGGACCGGGCCGAGCGGGACGCGCGGATGGCCGTCGTGGAGGCCAGGGCCCGGGCGTTGTCCGAGCTGCGGTGGTCCTTCCCGGCCTGAGCGGTCGCGGGGCTACGCCAGGAGTTCCGTCTGGGGCGGCGCCGTCGCCACCGGGTCGTGGCGGATGTAGTTCTCCGTGCCGAGCAGCCGCTCCCGCTCGGGCCCCGGCAGTGCGGCGATCAGGCCCGGGGCGGCTCCCCGTGCCACCTCGGTGCGGTGCGCGAGCACGGCCGCGACCTTCCGCTCCAGCCAGGGGGTCACATCGACGGTCGCGGTGACCAGCTCGTCCGGGACGGTGCGCAGCGCCTTCCCCGTGGGGGCCCAGTGCCCGCCCCAGGCGCGGACGGCGGAGTGCGGGTGCGTGGCCAGGTCCAGGACGCTCGGCTGCCAGGGCTCGCCGGCCTCCGGGCAGAGGCGTTCCAGCCCGGCGGCGTGGACGGCGAGCAGGGTCATGCGGTGGGTGCGCACATGGTCCTCGTGGCCCGTCAGCCCGCCGTAGGCGTCGTGCGTGACGACGATCTCCGGGCTGACGTCCCGGATCTGCGCGACCAGTGCGCCCACCGCCTCCCCGAGCGGGGCGTCGCACAAGCGAGGTCTGCCCGGGGCCGACCGCGGTACGCGGGAGTCGGCGTAGCCCAGGAGGCGCGGCTTGCCGGCGCCGAGGACGCGGAGTGCCTCGGCCAGTTCCCCGGCGCGCGGGCTGTCCGGCGCCCAGGTCGCCGTGACGACGGCCGTGGGCGCGCCCGCCGCCGCGTGCCGGGCGAGTACGCCGCCGGCGGAGAGGGACTCGTCGTCGGGGTGGGCGAAGACGGCCGGCAGGCTCGGTGTGGGCATGGCCGTCGTCACGGCGACCTGGGCGGGGACGCCCCGTCAGCGGTCGCCGGCCGCGGCGAGCCAGTGGGCGACCCGGCGTACGGCGGCCTCGTCGAGCCGTTCCACGAGCGCCTGGACCGTGTTCTCGTCCTCGGGGGAGAGGTCGTAGAGGCCCGCCTTGCCGAGCCCGGCCAGGAGGACCTGGTGGCGGCGGCCGGTCATGCGCTCCGCCAAACCGGACGGTGCGCGGGCCGGGGCCTCGGGGCTCGGCTGAGGTGAAGCGGGCTGCCTCAGGGGGGCGTCGTACAGGTGCCAGCCGCCGTCCCTCGGGCCCCACAGGGCGAAGCCGGCGTCCTCACCACGGGCGCGCAGGGTCTGGGTCATCTCGCCGAGGGCGTACAGCACGGGCGCCCGGTGGGGTGACTCCGCGGCTGCCCGCCAGGAACCGTCGGACGGCCGGTGGCACATCGCCACCCAGCGTGGCGTGCCCTGCGGTCGCGGACTCTCGGGACGTGTCTCCACTGCGCTCACCCCTGTGCGTCGCTCGGAAGCGGTAAGGCGGGCCGGGCCGGGTCAAGAGAAGGGAAGGCCACCATAACTGACGGGACATCAGGTTTCCAGGGTTGGAAGTCGCCGTCCGGCGGGGAGGATCACCACGTCGTCCGGTACCGGTCCCTCCCCTCGTGGGGACCGGTACCGAACAGTGGAGCCACCGTCGACCGACCTCGATGGAAGCCGACCGGATGGATGCGCTGCTGGGCTGAAATCCTGCCAGTTCCGGCACCAGACGAGGAGTTTCCGGTTCCGGGCGGACGGTATCGTCGCAGGTCAGACGTATAAGGTGAGTTTTCCGGTCCGGACGTCCAGGCGTAGGAAGAGAAGGAGTGGAGACCTTGGGTTCCGACTCGGGGGCACGCACCGCCTTCGCGGAACGCCTCGCACTGCTGTACAGGGAAGCCGGGAATCCTCCACTCAAGCGGGTGTCCGAATCGGTCGTGCGGCTGCAGCGGATCGACGAACGCGGGCGTCCCGTGCGGGTGTCCGCGCAGCGCATCAGCGACTGGCGGCGGGCCCGCAACGTCCCCGCTCAGTTCACCGCCCTCGCGGCCGTGTTGCACGTGCTGATACCCGAAGCGCGCCGGGCGCGGCCCACGCCGGTGTCCCCGGGGCTGTACGACCTCGGTCAGTGGCAGCGGCTGTGGGAGCGCGCGGTGGCCGACCCGGTCGGCGAACGCGGCGCGGCGTCCCCCGCGGAGGAGGGGCCTGCGGCCGACGCCCCGTCCGCGCCCGGCGGGGTGTGCCCGTACCGGGGGCTGGCCTCGTACCGCCTGGAGGACGCCAACTGGTTCTTCGGCCGGGAGCGGTGCACGGACGCGCTCGTCGCCCAGCTCCGGGGCGTGGCGGACGGGGGCGGCCTCGTCATGCTCGTGGGCGCGTCGGGGGCGGGGAAGTCCTCACTGCTGAACGCCGGCCTGGTGCCCGCGCTGCGGGCCGGCGCGCTGAGCGGTGACGACGACGGCGGCGAGAACGGCCGGGCGGGCACGGTGGTGCAGCTCGTACCCGGCGGCGCCCCCCTGGCGGAGCTGGTCCGGCGCATTCCCGAGCTCGGGCCCGTCGTCTTTGCCGGGGAGGAGGCCGGGACGGCAGCGGCCGACGGCTGGATCACGAGCGAACCCGGGGCGGATGACGCCGTCGGCCCCGGCGGAGCGGAACAGCGGTCGGAGAGCGCCGACGCCCCCACCGTGACGGAACCGGATCCGCGGGAGCCCGTAGGCGGCTCCACCCCGCCGGGAAGCGGCTCCGCAGCCCCCGCGGCCGACCCGTCGACCGCCCCTCCCCCGGAGTCCGGCGCGCGGAGTGCCCCGGGGCCCGGCGCGGGGAGTGCTCCGGGATCTGGCGCGGGGGCTGTCCCGGGGCCCGGCGCGGGGAGTGCCCCGGAATCCGGCGCGGCGGCTGCCCCGGAAAGCGCGGCGGCTGCTCCGGGATTTGGCGCGGGGGTTGTCCCGGGGCTCGGCGCGGGGAGTGCTCCGGAATCCGGCGCGGGGACCCCGGGGCCCGGCGCGGCGACTCCTCCGGAATCTGGCGCGGGGAGTGCCCCGGAATCCGGCGCGGCGGCTGCCCCGGAAAGCGCGGCGGCTGCTCCGGGATCTGGCGCGGCGACTGCCCCGGGGCCCGGCGCGGCGGCTGCCCCGGAATCCGGCGCGGCGACTGCCCCGGGGCTCGACGCTGCCTCGGTCCGGAGGCCCGGCTCCGCTCTCTGGGCGGACGCGGTCCGTGACGCCGTCTCCGCGTGGGCGCGGCGGGAGGCGGCTTCCGGTGCGCGGCCGGTCATCATCGTGGACCAGTTCGAGGAGACGTTCACCCTCTGCCCCGACGAGGCGGCCCGGCGGGCCTTCGTCGAGGTCCTGCACGCGGCGTGCTCACCGGCCGGCCCCGGCGACCCGGCTCCGGCCGTCGTGGTGCTGGGCATCCGGGCCGACTTCTACGAGCGGTGCCTCAGGTATCCCGAACTGGCCGACGCGCTCCAGCACCGGCACATGGTGCTCGGACCGCTGACCACCGCCGAGCTGCGCGAGGCCGTGACGGGGCCGGCCAGGGCCGTCGGCCTGGAGCTGGAGCCGGGCCTGGCGGAGCTGATCGTCCGGGAGGTCAGCGCCGACGGCCCGCGCGGGGCGCACGACGCGGGTGTGCTGCCGCTCCTCTCGCACGCTCTGCTCGCCACCTGGCAGCGCAGGAAGGCGGGGCGGCTGACGCTGGCCGGCTACCGCGCGGCCGGTGGCATCCAGGGCGCGGTCGCCGCCACCGCCGAACGGGCCTGGTCCGGCCTCGACCCGGCGGCACGCACCGCGGCCCGGCTGCTCCTGCTCCGGCTGGTCCGGCTGGGCGAGGACACCCAGGCCACGCGCAGACGCGGCACCCGGCGCAAGCTGGCGGAGGAGTCCACCGACCCGGGGAAGACCGAGGAGTCCCTGGAGGCACTGGTCCGCGCCCGGCTGGTGACGCTCGACGCCGAGACCGTGGAGATCACCCACGAGGCGCTGCTGCACGCCTGGCCGCGCCTGCGCGACTGGATCGACGACGACCGGCAGGGCAATCTGCTGCGTCAGCGCCTGGAGGAGGACGGCCGGGCCTGGGAGGAGTCGGGCCGCGACACCTCCCTGCTCTACCGGGGGTCCCGTCTGGAACAGGCCCACGGGTGGGCGAAATCCGCCGGCGACACGTTTCTCACCCGCAGCGCGGTGGAGTTCCTGGCCGCCTCGGTCAGGCTGCGCAGGCGCGTCATCTGGCTCAGCCGGGGCGCCGTGGCGGCGCTGGTCGCGCTGGCGGTCCTGGCCGTCGGGTCGGCCGTCGTCGCGTGGAAGCAACGGGACGACGCCGTGTTCGAGCAGGTGCTCGCGCAGGCCGATCGGGTCCAGGACACGGATCCGTCGCTGTCCGCCCAGCTCGACCTGGTGGCGCACCGGCTGCGGCCGGACGACGAGGGCGCGAACAGCCGCCTGATCTCCGTCGTGAACGCGCCGCTGGCCACGCCGCTGGCCGGTCACACGGGCGCCGTCTACCTCACGACGTTCAGCCCGGACGGCCGCACCCTGGCCACCGCCAGCTACGACCGGACCGTACGCCTGTGGAACGTGACCGACCGGCGGCGCCCGAAGCCCCTGGGCCGGCCGCTCCGCGGCCACCGGAGCTGGGTGAGCAGCGCGGTGTTCAGCCCGGACGGCCGCACCCTCGCCAGCGCGTCCGACGACGGCACGATCCGCTTGTGGGACGTGACGGACCCCGGCCGCCCGCAGTCCCTGGGCGGACCGCTGACCGGCCATGACGGCACGATCTACCTGATCGCCTTCAGCCCGGACGGCCGCACCCTGGCCTCCGCCGGCGACGACCACACGGTCCGGCTGTGGGACGTGGCCGACCCGAAGCGTCCGAGGCCCCTGGGCGAGCCGCTGTCCGGGCACACGGCCGCCGTGCGCTCGGTGGCGTTCAGCCCGGACGGCGGGACACTGGCGGCCGGCGGCGACGACGGCACGGTCCGGCTGTGGGACGTGAGCGCCCCACGGCGTCCCACACCGGCCGGTGAGCCGCTGACCGGGCACACCGCCACCGTGCACTCGGTGGCCTTCAGCCCGGACGGCCGTACGCTCGCCAGCGGCGGCTCGGACGACACCGTCCGGCTCTGGGACGTGGCCGACCCCCGCCGGGCGAAACCGGCCGGCACGCCGCTGACCGGCCACACCGGGCCCATCTGGTCGGTGGCCTTCAGCCCGGGCGGCGAGACGCTCGCCGCGGCCAGCGAGGACAGTACGGCGAGCCTGTGGAACGTCACCGACCCGGCGTACCCCTCGCAGGTCGGCGGCCCCCTGATGGGCAGCAGCGGCGAGATGTACGCGCTCGGCTTCAGCCCCGACGGGCGCACCCTCGCCACCGGGACCGGCGACAACAAGGTCCGCCTGTGGTCGCTGCCGACCTCGGACATGATCGGCCGGATCGGAGCGTTCCGGCCGGACGGCCGGGTGCTCGCGACGGCGGCGCGGGACCAGCGGATCCGGCTGTGGGACGTGCGCAGGCCCGGCAGGCCGGTGCCGATGGGCAGGCCGTTCCGGCCGGACGGCGACGTGCACTCCATGGCGTTCGCCGCCGACGGCCGGACCCTGGCGGTGCGGATCGGCACCAGGGCAATGCAGCTGTGGAACCTCGCCGATCCGGCCCGGCCCGCCCCCCACGGGCCCGCTGTCGCGCTGCGCACCCGGTTCGCGGGCGCGCTGGCCCTCAGCCCTGACGGACGCACCCTGGCCACCGCCTACGACGACCGCACCATCCAGCTCTGGGACGTGCGCGACCCGTCCCGCCCGCGCCCGCTCGGCGCACCGCTCACCGGTCACAAGGGCTATGTCAACTCCCTCGTCTTCAGCCCGGACGGCCGCACCCTCGCCAGTGGCAGCGCCGACGGCACCATCCGCCAGTGGAAGGTGTCCGACCCCGCCCGTGCCACCCGGCTCGGCACACCGCTCAAGGGCCACCTCGGAGCCGTCAACATCCTCGCCTACAGCCCTGACGGCCGTACGCTGGCCAGCGGCGGCGACGACAACTCGGTCCGCCTCTGGAACGTCACCGACCCCGCCGAGCCCTCCGGGGCCGGGAGCCTCACCGGTCACACGGAAGCGGTCGTGTCACTGACCTTCAGCCGCGACGGCCGCACCCTCGCCAGCGGCGGCAACGACAACAGTGTCCGGCTCTGGAACACGTCCGACCCCTCCAGGGCCGCCCCGATCGGCCAGTCGATGAGTCTCGACGCCAAGAGCGGCAGCTTCCTGTCGTTCAGCCCGGACAGCAACCTGCTCGGGGTGTCGAGCGGCGCGGACACCGTCCGGCTCTGGGACCTCGACGTCGACCAGGCCGCACGCCGCGTCTGCGAGACGACCCGGGGCGTTCTCACGCGGGACACCTGGGAGGAGTACCTGTCCCGCCTCTCCTACGACCCGCCGTGCGGGGGCTGACGGGACCTGGTCGCACAACAGGGCTGCCACTCACGGCAGTTGAGTGATACGAGTCACAACCGTGTCTTTACTGTGCGGACGGTCGGCGTCCTCGCGTAAGCGCTTGTTACCCTTGGCCATAGCCCGACCGCTGGTGCATCCCCCGTCGCCAGCGGTCGGGTTTCTTCATCGCAGGCCGAGGCGCATCAGGATGCGGGGGTGGCCGGCCAGGACCGAGGTGGTCGGCGCCGCGTAGGTGAAGCCGGCGCGTTCGAAGTTCTTCCGCAGTCCGGCGTACGCCATCGTCAGGTCGACCTTGGCGTCCCCGTTGTCGAGCGGGTAGGCCTCGACGGCCGGTGCTCCGTGGCCGCGGGCGAACTCGACCGCCCCCGCGATGAGGGCGTGCGAGATGCCCCGCCTCCGGTGACCGGGGCGTACCCGGACGCACCACAGCGACCAGACGGGCAGGTCGTCGACGTGCGGAATGCTGCGGCTGCGGGCGAAGGCGGTGTCCGAGCGCGGGGCGACCGCGGCCCAGCCGACGGGTTCGTCACCGTCGTAGGCGAGCACCCCGGGCGCCGGGTCCGCACGGCACAGCTCGGCGACGTACGCGCCGCGGGCCGGTCCGCGCAGCTCGTTGTTGAGCTTGGACGGGATCCGGTGGCTCAGGCACCAGCAGACGTTCGCTCCGGGCGACTTCGGCCCGAGCACCGCGCGCACGTCCCCGAACTCCGAAGCCGGGCGGACATCGATGGTCACGCCGTCCACGATGACACGCTCCACCCCCTCCCGCCGCCCGGATGGCCCCGGGCCTTCGGTACTCGAACAGCGACCAGGCCGACTCGCACCGCCGGCGCGGCGGTTCGTTCGCGAGACGTTCGCCGGACGACCCTACGCGAGGGCCCGTGCGTCCCGGGCCAGTGCGGCCCAGTCGAGGTCCCGCAGCGCGGACTCCGCGTCGCAGCCCGACGGCAGGCGAGGCGTGGACTGGAACCAGAGGACGGCCAGGCGGGAGCGGTACAGCACCGGGTCGTGGACCGGGTCGAGGGCCGTGGAGTGGAACGTGCCGAGGCAGGCCACGGCGGGCAGCACCTCGACGGGACCGAGGCCGCCCGCGTACTGGTCGGGATACTCGCGCGGCGGCGGCACGAGGTGGACCGGTGTGCCGGGATGGGCCCGCGCGGCGGCGCGCAGCAGGCCGCGGATGCGCAGCTCGTTGACCGGCGCGCAGGGATAGCCCTCCAGCAGGTCGCCGTACGTGGAGGAGAACCGCAGCTCGGCGAGGTCCACCGAGCGGCCGGAGGCCAGGACGAGGCGGGCGAGCGCCATGGCCGGCGTCTTGGGGCGGTGCTGCATGGGGGTCTTTCGGTCGTCCTGGCTCGGCAGGGGCAGGGCATGGTTCCTTCAGGGGCAGGGCCGCCCGGTCCCTTCACGGCCGGTGCCCCGTCAGCCGTGCCGCCGACGCGATCGTGGCCCGGGCCTCGCGTTCGGACAGGCCGGTGCCGGTCGCGGCGTCGGCCAGGGCGTCCGCGAGCGCGGGGCCGATGCCGTCCTCGTAGGCGCGGCAGGCCGCCCAGAACAGCCGGGTGTTGCGCTGGCCCTCGTGCGCGGCGAGGACGAACTGGACCAGGCCGTGGCCGTGTCCGCCGGCCGGCGCGGACGCGGGGTGGTGGGCTCGGGGCGGCGGGATCAGCAGGCGCAGGAGGGAGCGCGGGCAGGGGGCCGGGGCCAGGTGGGCGGTGCCCGGGGCGGCGGCGTACACGCCCTGGCCGGTGCGGGAACCGGGTCCGACGAGGTAGCCGCCGGCGCCCCGGATGTCGATGCCGGGGGCGAGCCGCCCCGCCGAGTTGGGGACGACCACCTCCGGGGGGCCGCTCAGCCACAGGTGCCGCCCGCCGGACGGGGTCAGCACGACCACGGTCGGGGGGATCGTGAACAGGTGCCGCAGAGCCAGCTCGCGCAGGGCGGCGGAGGAGTCCGTGCCGGTCTTCACGTCCAGGTCGACGCCGATCAGATGGTGCGGGGGCAGTCCGCAGGCGATGCCGTAGCCGGTCGCCCAGGGCGCGGCGGCGAACATCTCCCGGATGCGGTCCGGGTCGCTGGAGGCGTCGTACACCCCGTGGCCGGGGCGGCCGCACTCGCCGTGGCAGGGGGACGGGGCGGGGTCGTCGCGGTGGGGGGAGCGGAGCGCCGGGAGCTTCGTGCGGGACAGGGGGATGACGGCCAGTCCGCGTTCGGCGGCTGACAGGGCGTGTGCGAGGGCCAGCGTCGTGGCCTGCCGGTCGGTGGTGGCCATGCCCCTATTTTCGTACACGCGTTCGAAAAAGGAAAGGGGGAGCCCGCTGTGGCGCGCGGGCTTCCTCGCGCCCCCCGGAGCGCGACGCCTTGACGGAGCAGTTAATCTGACGGACAGTCAGAAACTGTGAGTGGTGAGCCGGAGGTCCACGAGGAGTTCGCGGCGCGGCTGAAGGCCTACGAGGGCCGCCCCGCCGCCGCCACCGGGGTCGGCCGGGACCCCGTCAACGAGCCGATGATCAGGCACTGGTGCGAGGCCATGGGCGACACCAACCCGGCGTACACCGGACCGGACGCCATCGCTCCCCCCACCATGCTCCAGGCGTGGACGATGGCCGGCCTCACCGGCCGCCCGGAACGCACGGCGGCCTACGACGAACTGCTGCGCCTGCTCGACGAGTCGGGCCACCACGCGGTCGTCGCCACCGACTGCGAGCAGGAGTACCTGCGCCCCCTGCGCCCCGGGGACCAGATCACCTTCGACTCGGTGATCGAGTCGGTGTCGGAGCGCAAGACCACCAAGCTGGGAGCGGGCTACTTCGTGACGACCCGTACGGACGTCAGGGCGGGCGGCGAACTCGCCGGCACCCACCGCTTCCGCATCCTCAAGTACGCCCCCGCACGCCGCCCGCGGACCCCGGAGCGACACCGCCCGGAGGAACTCCGCCCCCGTCCCGTGATCAACCGCGACACCGCCGGCTTCTGGGAGGGCGTGGCCCGCCACGAGCTGCTCATCCAGCGCTGCGCCGGCTGCGGCACCCTGCGTCTGCCCTGGCTGCCCGGCTGCAACAGCTGCGGCTGCGCGCGGTGGGACACCGTGGCGGCGGGCGGCGAGGGCACGGTCTACTCGTACGTCGTCATGCACCACCCGCCCTTCCGGGCCTTCGAGCCTCCGTACGCGGTCGGCCTGATCGAGCTCGCCGAGGGCGTGCGGATCGTCAGCAACGTGGTGGGGGTGCCGTACGACAAGGTGCGGATCGGTATGCCCGTGCGGCTCACCTTCCGGCGGTACGACGACAAACTGGTGCTGCCCGTCTTCCGGGCGGTGACCCCGTGAACCCCGGAGACCGGCTCCCGGCCCTGGAGATCCCGGTCACCCGCACCCTGATCGTCGCCGGGGCGATCGCCTCCCGGGACTACCAGGACGTGCACCACGACCCGGAGCTGGCCCGGCAGAAGGGCTCCCCCGACATCTTCATGAACATCCTCACCACCAACGGCCTGGTCGGCCGCTACATCACCGACCACTTCGGGCCCCGGGCCGTGCTGCGCCGGGTCGCCGTCCGGCTCGGCGCGCCCAACCATCCCGGCGACACGATGGTGCTGACCGGCACCGTCGAGGAGGTCGACGGCGACACGGTGACCGTCCGGGTCGTCGGCGAGAACGGCATCGGCAGGCACGTCACCGGCACGGTGACGGTCTCGGTCCCGGGGGGAGGCCCGGTATGAGCCTGCGCCGGCGCGACACCCTCGGCGGGCGGGCCGCCATCGCCGGCATCGGCGCCACCGAGTTCTCCAAGGACTCCGGCCGCAGCGAGCTGCGCCTGGCCGTCGAGGCGGTGCGCGCGGCCCTGGACGACGCGGGCCTCACCCCGGCCGACGTGGACGGCATGGTCACCTTCACCATGGACACCAGCCCCGAGATCACCGTGGCCCAGGCGGCGGGGATCGGCGAGCTGTCCTTCTTCTCCCGGATCCACTACGGCGGCGGCGCGGCCTGCGCCACCGTCCAGCAGGCGGCCCTGGCGATCGCCGCGGGCGTGGCCGACGTGGTCGTCTGCTACCGGGCGTTCAACGAGCGCTCGGACCGGCGCTTCGGCTCCGGGGTGCGGCACCGGGAGCCGTCGGCGGAGGGCGCGGCGCTCGGCTGGCAGCTGCCGTTCGGCCTGCTCACCCCCGCGTCGTGGGTGGCGATGGCGGCCCAGCGGTACCTGCACACCTACGGGCTGACGCCGGAGGCCTTCGGGCACGTGGCCGTGACCGACCGCCGGTACGCGGCGACCAACCCGGCGGCGTACTTCCACGGCCGGCCCATCACCCTCGCCGACCACGCCGCGTCCCGGTGGATCGCCGAGCCGCTGCGGCTGCTGGACTGCTGCCAGGAGACGGACGGCGGGCAGGCACTCGTCGTCACCTCCGTGGAGCGGGCCCGCGACCTGCCCCGTCCGCCCGCCGTCGTGGCGGCGGCCGCCCAGGGCGCGGGACGCGCGCAGGAGCAGATGACCAGCTTCTACCGGGACGACCTGACCGGTCTGCCCGAGAGCGCGGTCGTGGCCCGGCAGCTGTGGCGGTCCTCCGGGCTCGCCCCGGCCGACATCGACGTGGGGATCCTCTACGACCACTTCACGCCGTTCGTGCTGACGCAGCTGGAGGAGTTCGGCTTCTGCGGCCCCGGCGAGGCGCCGGACTTCGTGGCCGAGGAGCGCCTGCCGCTCAACACGCACGGCGGGCAGCTCGGGGAGGCGTACCTGCACGGGATGAACGGGGTGGCGGAGGCCGTCCGGCAGATCAGGGGCACGGCGGTGAACCGGGTACCGGGGGCGGAGCGGATCCTGGTGACGGCCGGCACGGGCGTGCCTACGTCAGGGCTCGTCCTGACCGCCGACCCTCAGGGCTGAACCCGCAGTACCCCGGACCCGCCGCTCCACCTACAGGAGGTGCGGCGACCCCTACCCGTACAACCTGAGGGGGACCCCGCTTCAGGACCTGCGGCCGATCCGCTCGCGGAACCCCGCTCATAGCGTTGAGCCATGACCACACTCGTCTGCACCAGCGCGTCGCAGGCCGCTGCACCAGCGGCGCAGACCCTTCCCTACCCGTCCTTCTCGTCGTACGTCAGGGCCCGCCAGCCGGTGCTGCTGCGTACCGCCCGCTCCCTCACCGGCAACCCGAGCGACGCGGAGGACCTGCTGCAGACCGCGCTGGCCAAGACGTACGTCGCCTGGGAGCGCATCGAGGACCACCGCGCCCTCGACGGCTATGTGCGCCGGGCGCTGTTGAACACGCGGACCTCGCAGTGGCGCAAGCGCAAGGTCGACGAGTTCGCCTGCGACGAGCTGCCCGAGCCGGAGCCGGTGCCCGGCGGTGACGACCCGGCCGAGCGGCAGGCGCTGCGCGACGCGATGTGGCGGGCGATCATGCGGCTGCCCGCCCGGCAGCGGGCGATGGTCGTCCTCAGGTACTACGAGGACCTCAGCGAGGCCCAGACGGCCGAGCTGCTCGGCGTCTCGGTGGGTACCGTGAAGTCGGCCGTCTCCCGCGCGCTGAGCAAGCTCCGCGACGACTCTGAGCTGGGGTTTGTCCGCCAGTGAGCGAACATGTCGCGCACTCTTGAGCGATAGCGTCGCACGTCGTGACCTGATCGATTGCCCGGTCCTAGTGACATACCACGCGGTATGTGCGCAGAATCAGCGCAACCCTTACCACCGCGTAGGCAATGTCGCCCCGGGAGGACGCCGTGCTGAGCACCATGCAGGACGTACCACTGTTGATCTCGAGGATCCTGACCCACGGGTCGACGATCCACGGGACGTCGCAGGTGACCACCTGGACCGGTGAGGACGAACCGCACCGCCGCTCCTTCGCCGAGATCGGCGCCCGCGCGGCCCAGCTGGCCCACGCGCTGCGGGAGGACCTCGGCGTCACCGACGACGAGCGCGTCGCGACCCTCGCCTGGAACAACGCGGAACACGTCGAGGCCTACTTCGCGATCCCGTCCATGGGCGCGGTCCTGCACACCCTGAACCTCCGCCTCCCGCCCGAGCAGCTGGCCTGGATCGTCAACCACGCCGCCGACCGCGTGATCATCGCCAACGGCTCGCTGCTCCCCCTGCTCGCCCCGCTGCTGCCGCACCTGAAGACGGTCGAGCACGTCGTCGTCACCGGCCCCGGGGACCGCGCCCTGCTCGCCGACGCGACCGTCCAGGTGCACGAGTACGAGGACCTGATCGCCTCCAAGCCGACCTCGTACGACTGGCCCGAGCTGGACGAACGCCAGGCCGCCGCCATGTGCTACACCTCCGGCACCACCGGCGACCCCAAGGGCGTGGTCTACAGCCACCGCTCCATCTACCTGCACTCCATGCAGGTCAACATGGCCCAGTCGATGGGCCTGACCGACCAGGACACCTCACTGGTCGTCGTCCCCCAGTTCCACGTGAACGCCTGGGGCCTGCCGCACGCCACCTTCATGACCGGCGTGAACATGCTGATGCCGGACCGCTTCCTGCAGCCGGCCCCGCTCGCCGCGATGATCGAGGGCGAGAAGCCGACCCACGCCGCCGCCGTCCCGACCATCTGGCAGGGCCTGCTCGCCGAGCTGACCGCGCACCCCCGCGACGTCTCCTCCCTCACCCAGGTCACCATCGGCGGCTCGGCCTGTCCGCCGTCCCTGATGGAGGCCTTCGACAAGCTGGGCATGCGGGTCTGCCACGCCTGGGGCATGACGGAGACCTCCCCGCTCGGCACCATCGCCCGTCCCCCGGCCGGTGTCGTCGGCACGGAGGAGGAGTTCGCCTACCGCCTCACCCAGGGCCGCTTCCCGGCCGGCGTCGAGGCCCGCCTGACCGGCCCCGGCGGCGAACGCCTCCCCTGGGACGGCGAGTCGGCCGGCGAGCTGGAGGTGCGCGGGGCCTGGATCGCCGGCGCCTACTACAACGGCCCGGACGGCGAACCCCTCCGCCCCGCCGACAAGTTCAGCGAGGACGGCTGGCTCAAGACGGGCGACGTCGGAACCATCTCCCCCGACGGCTACCTCACCCTCACCGACCGGGCCAAGGACGTCATCAAGTCCGGCGGCGAGTGGATCTCCTCGGTGGAGCTGGAGAACGCGCTCATGTCCCACCCCGACGTCGCCGAGGCGGCCGTCGTCGCCGTCCCCGACGAGAAGTGGGGCGAGCGCCCGCTGGCCACGGTCGTCCTCAAGGAGGGCTCCACCGCCACCTTCGAGACCCTGCGCGCCTTCCTCGCCGACGAGGGCAAGATCGCCAAGTGGCAGCTCCCGGAACGCTGGACGGTCATCGGGGCGGTCCCGAAGACCAGCGTCGGCAAGTTCGACAAGAAGGTGCTCCGCAGGCAGTACGCGGAGGGGGAGCTGGACATCACCCGGCTCTGACCGCGACCGGGGCGACCGCCGTACGCCTCGCCCACTGGCGTACGGCGGCCGACGCCCACCGCGTCACCGGCGTACGGCGGTCACCCCCCACCCCAGCGCCAGCCACACCCCGGCCACCCCGCACACCCCGCCCCAGCCGAAGTGGCTGAAGGCATACCCGGCGAGGGCCGAGGCGGCGGCGCCGCCCGCGAAACCGGCGACCACGTACGCGGTGTTGGCCGTGGCGGGCGTGGAGGTCGCCGTCAGGGCGAGGGTCTGGTTGGCGACATGGGAGGCGACCAGCGCCGCGTGGACCGCGATCGCGGCGGCGAACAGCGCGATCAGCACATGCCCGCCCAGCCAGAACAGCGGCACCGACACCGCGGCCAGCAGATACGCCGACCGCACGACCCGCGCCGCCCCGAACCGGTCCACCAGCCCACCGGCCGGCGGCGCCACCGCGCTCGCCGTCAGCCCGAACAGCCCGAACAGCCCGGCGGCCGCGGTGGACAGCCCGTACTCCGGCCCGGTCAGCAGCAGGGCCAGCGACGTCCACAGCGCGCTCCACGCACCGAACATCCCGGCCTGCCGTACACAGGCCCGCCACAGGTCGGGCGAGTGCCGCAGCACCGAGGGCAGGGCGGCGAGGCCGGCGAACAGCGGGCCCTCCCGCCGCCGCTGTGAAGGCAGGACCAGGGCGGTCGCCAGTCCCAGCACCAGGGTGAGCGCGGCCGCGCCCCCGAACACCCACCGCCAGCCGAAGGCCTGCCCGGCGAGACCGCCCAGGACCCGGGCGGCGACGATGCCGGTGAACAGGCCCGCGATGACGGCCGCGACATGACGGGCCCGCCGCTCGGCGGGCGCGCGCTCGGCGACCAGCGGCACGAGCAGCTGGGGGATCACCGTCGCGGCCGAGGCGACGAACGTCGCCATCGCCAGGGCGGTGGCACCCGGAGCGGTCGCGCTCGCGGCCAGCGCCACGGCGGTGACGACCGTCAGCCCCGCGACCAGCCGGCGCCGGTTCGCGCTGTCCCCGAGCGGGGCGAAGAACAGCAGGCCGACCGCGTAGCCGAGCTGGGCGACCGAGGCGATCCAGGCGACGGCCGAGGGGGTCGAGCCGAAGTCGCGGGCCATGAGAGACAGCAGCGGCGCGGCGAGGTAGATGTTGGCGGCGGTGACCGCGCTGCACACGGCGATCAGGGTGAGGAAGAGAGCCGGGGCGGGCGTACGGGACCGGCGTCCGGGGGCCGTGCCGGCCGGGTGGGTCGTGGTCGCTGACGGCATGAGAGGAGGACTCCTTGAAGTCGACTCGTTGGAGCCGGCTCTAGCAACTAACTGGTTGGTTGGCTAAGGCGTGAACAGTCTGGGCCGCCCGGCTCTTCCCGTCAACCAAATAGTTGGTTACCCCTGCGCGCTACCCTCTCCCCATGGCAGCAAGGGATCCCGAGGCCACCCGGGCACGCATCTTCGAGGCGGCGGTCGCCGAGTTCGCCCGGCACGGGATCGCCGGCGCCCGCATCGACCGCATCGCCGCCGAGGCGAAGGCCAACAAGCAGCTGATCTACGCCTATTTCGGCAACAAGGCGGAGCTGTTCGCGATCGTCCTCGAGAAGAAGATGCTCCACCTCGCCGAGGCCGTCCCCGTCGACCCGGACGACATCGAGGGCTGGATCGACCGCCTCATGGACTACCACGCCGCCCACCCGGAGCTGCTGCGCCTGCTCTTCTGGGAGGGACTGGAGTACGGCAGCGCCGAACTGCCCCACGAGTCCGACCGCCAGGAGCACTACGCCCGCAAGGTCGCCGCCCTCCAGGACGGCCAGGCCCGGGGCGTCGTCACCGACGCCATCCCGGCGGCCGACCTGCTGTTCCTGCTCACCGCCCTGGCCAACTGGACCGCCGTCGTCCCGCAGATGCGGCGCATCCTGGTGGGCGGCTCAGAGCCGGACCGGGACCGCCTGCGCGCCTCGGTCAAGGAGGCGGCCCGCCGCCTGACGGCCCGCTGACGCGGCGCTGGTGCCGCGGCGCTAGTTGGTCCCGATCCGGCTGAGCAGTTCGACGATCCGGGACTGCACCTCGGCACTGGTGGACCGCTCCGCGAGGAACAGCACCGTCTCGCCCGAGGCCAGCCGCGGCAGGTCGGCCTGGTCGACGGCGGCGGTGTAGACGACGAGCGGGGTGCGGTTCAGCTGCCCGTTCGCCCGCAGCCAGTCGATGATCCCGGCGAAACCGGCCCGCCGCTGCTGCACCTGCATCAGGTCCATCACGACCAGGTTCGGCCGGAAGTCGCTCGCCAGCGTCACCGCGTCGGCGTCGCTCGCGGCCCGCGCGACCTGCATCCCGCGCCGCTCCAGCGTCGCCGTCAGCGCCAGCGCGATCTCGGCGTGCTCCTCGATCAGCAGCACCCGCGGCGGGTGCTGCTCGCTGTCGCGCGGCGCCAGGGCCTTCAGCAGGACGGCGGGGTCGGCGCCGTAGGCCGCGTCCCGCGAGGCCTGCCCGAGCCCGGCCGTGACCAGCACGGGCACCTCGGCGGCGACGGCGGCCTGCCGCAGCGACTGCAGCGCCGTGCGCGTGATCGGCCCGGTCAGCGGGTCGACGAACAGCGCGGCGGGGAACGCCGCGATCTGCGCGTCGACCTCCTCACGCGAGTTCACGATCACCGGCCGGTAGCCGCGGTCGCTCAACGCCTGCTGCGTGCTGGCGTCCGGCGCCGGCCACACCAGCAGCCGCCGCGGGTTGTCCAGCGGCTCCGGCGGCAGTTCGTCGTCCATCGGCTGCGGCAGCGGCGGGTCGGCCACCTCGACGGCCCCGCCGGGCCCGTCCAGCGGCTCGGGCCCCTCGGCGGCGTTCTCGTCCGGCGCGCCTATGGCGTACGACCGCCCACCGCCCTCGGTCATCTGCGCCAGCCGCGACTGACCGGCCAGGGACGGCTGCGCGGGAACCGGCGCCGGGGCGCCCTGCGCGGGCGTCGGCTCGGCCGCCGGATGGGGCCGCGCGGCCTGCTCCGGACGGGCTCCCTGCTCCGGGCGGGGGGCCTGCTCCGTCCGCGCGGCCGGGTCGGGCGGGGTGCCGAGCTTGCGGCGCCGACCCGATCCGCCCGGCTGGTGCGGCGGCGGCGTCGCCGTGCCCTGGGGCGCGGGTGCGCCACCCGGCACGCCCGACGGCTGCTGGACCTGGGCGGCCCGCCGGTTGAACGGCACGCCCTGCCCCAGCGTCCGCACGCTGAACGCCCGCCCCTGCGTCGAGTTCGGATCGACCGGCGCCGCGGCCTCCGCGGGCAACGGCTGAGCCGCCCGCTGGGTCTGCGCCGACCCCTCCGCCGGCAGCGGAGTGCCCGGGGCCGGGGTGCTCGACTGCGGGGCCGCCTGGGCCGGTGCGCCGTTTTGGGGGACGGCATGGGCCGGGTGTGCGGTGCCGATGGGAGGCACGGCCTGCGCGGCACCACCGAGGGGCATGGCGATACCGGCCCCCGTGCTGTCGTCGGCGGGCCAGGGCTGCGGCCGGGGGACGGAGGCACCCGGGGCCGGGGCTCCCGGGGTGGGCGTTCCCTGAGCCGGGGTCATGTGGGCCGGGGTGCCCGGCGCGGGCGTTCCCTGGGGCGGGGTGCCCTGCCCCGGGGCGGCCTCGGCGGGGAGCGGCTGCCCGGCGGCGGGCTGCTGCGGCAGCGGCTGCGCGGCCTGGGGCAACTGCTGCTCAGCGGGGGAGGCGGCCCCGGGCTGAACGGCCTGACCGGGGGCGACGGCCTGACCGGGTACGGCGGGCTGACCGGGGGCGACGGGCTGAATGGGTGCGACGGGCTGACCGGGTACGAACGCTTGCACGCTGCCCCCGAGACCGTCCGGGGCGGGAACGGTCACGCCCTGCGGGGGCACGACTCCCCCTTGCGGGGGCACGGCGGCACCTTGCGGCGGGACCGCGGCACCCTGCGGAGGCCCGGTTACGCCCTGCGGAGGCACGGCCACCCCGTGGGGCGGAACGGCAGCGTCCTGAGGCTGCCCGGAGTCCCCGTGCGCCGGAACCGCCACGCCCTGCGGCGGCATGGCCGTACCAGGTGCGACCTGTCCGGCGGCGACCCCGACCTGGGCGGGCACGCCGTGCCCCGGGGCACCTTGGCCCGGGACGGCGTGTCCGGCAGGGATCTGGCCACCGGCGTCGTGCTGCGCGGGGACCCCTTGCCCGGGCGCCGCGGGCACGGCAGCACCGGGGGACACGGCAGCCCCGGAGGCCTGCTGTCCGGCCGCCGGGGCTCCGGCCACGCCGGTCGCTCCGGTCGCTCCGGCCACTCCAGTCACTCCGGCCGCTTCGGCAGGCTGAGGTGCCACGGCCCGCCGACGGCGCCCCGTCGGAGCGCTCGTGGGATGCGGCTGCGGCGGGGTGTGATCGGCGGACTGGTCATGCGGGACGGCCTCGTGCTGCCCGTCCTCGACCACCGCCTCACCGGGGGAAGCCGAACCGGGAACCGCCACGGCCCCCTCCCCTTGGCCGTGCTGGACGCTCTGTCCGGGCTGGACACCCGGCACGCCCTGGTCGGCCCGGGGCGCCTGATCGGCCTCGGCCGGCGGCAGGGCGAACACCGGACGCGGCCCCGCCGCCTCCTGCGCGGCCGCCCGCTCGTTGGCGGCGGCCAGTGCCCGCCGACGGCGCCCCGTCGGCTGCTGCGCCTGCCCCTGAGCCGCTCCGGACGAACCGGACGCGGCCTCGCCGGACGGCGCGGGCAGCGCCGGCGGCAGCGCGTGCTGTTCGCCGGGTTCACGCCGGGCCCGCCGCCCGGAGGGCGCGGGCACACCCTGCGGCGGCACGGTCCCGCCCAGCCCCGTGTTCGAGGCGGCGGTCCCCGCCGCGTGCTCGGCGGCCGTGACGACGGCCCCTTCCGCGACACCCTGGACAGCGCCTCCGACGGCACCCGCAGCGGCGTCCTCGGCCGCCCGCCCACGCCGCCGACCGGAACCGCCCGACGCCGCCGCACTCTCACCCGAGGCCAGGGCCGGCAGGGCAGCCTGTTCCCCGGCGGCCCGCCGCCTGCGCCGCCCGGTGGGCACGGCGCCCTCGGCCTCGGCACCACCGGCACCGGCGCCGCCCTCGACGGGAACGTCACCGTCCAGGAAGGCATTGGTGGAGGCCCGCCGAGCCCGGCGCCGCCCCCCAGCCGAGGTCTGCCCGCCGGAGGTCTGCTCGCCGGAGGCCGCGGGATCCGCCTCGTCGACCGCCTGGCCGACGGCATCCGCGGCGACGGCCCCGGCCCCTCCGCCGATCGGCACCTCGAGGACGTACGCGCTGCCGCTCATCCCCGGTACCTCGTGCGTCTGCAGCACGCCGCCGTGAGCCCGGACGATCCCGCGCACGATGGGCTCGTGCACGGTGTCGCCACCGGAGTACGGCCCGCGCACCTCGATGCGTACGACCTCGCCGCGCTGGGCCGCCGCCACCACCACGGTGTTGTCCATGTAACCGCCCGCCGACACGGGCGTGTTGCCGGTCGCGTCGACCCCCGCCACGTCCGCGACCAGATGCGCGAGGGCGGTGGCGAGCAGCCTGGCGTCGACCTCGGCCTCGATGGGCGGCGCGTGCACGGCGAACTGCACCCGCCCGGGCCCGATCAGCTCGACGGCCCCGTCGACCCCAGCGGCGACGACGGCGTCCAGCATCACCTTCGTACGGGTGATGCCCTCGCCGCCCTCGTCGAGCCGCTGGTAGCCGAGGACGTTGTCGATCAGCGTCGTGATGCGCGAATAGCCCGCCGACAGGTGGTGCAGCACCTGGTTGGCCTCGGGCCACAGCTGCCCGGCGTCGTCCGCGGCCAGCGCGGCCAGCTCGCGGCGCAGCTCCTCCAGAGGCCCGCGCAGCGACCGCCCGAGCAGGGTCAGCAACTGCTCGTGCCGGGCGGCGAGCGCCTCGTAGCGGTCCTTCTCCCGTTCCCCGAGGGCGGCGTACCGGTCCTCGTTGGCGCCGAGTTCCTCGGCGTGCCGCTCCTTCAGCTCCTCCAGCTCGGTGACGTGCTGCTGGCGCAACGCGGTCAGCTCGGAGGCGTGCTCCTCGGCGATCCGCTCCAGCTCTTCCTCGTGGCGCTTGAGTGCCGCCTCCTTCTCCTCGACCACGGCGTCGTACGGCCGCCGGTCGGTGAAGGTCATCACGGCACCGACGAGCTGGTCGCCGTCGCGCACGGGGGCGGTCGTCAGATCGACCGGCACCTTGCCGCCGTCCTTGGCGTACAGCACCTGCCCGCGCACCCGGTGCTTGCGCCCGGAGCGCAGGGTGTCGGCGAGCGGCGACTCGTCGTACGGGAAGGGCGAGCCGTCGGCCCGCGAGTGCAGCACCAGGTCGTGCAGTTCGCGCCCGCCGAGATCGCTGGCCCGGAAACCCAGGATCTGCGCGGCGGCCGGATTGACCAGCACGATCCGCCCGTCGGTGTCGGTTCCGACGACACCCTCGGAGGCGGCCCGCAGGATCATCTCGGTCTGCCGCTGCGACCGCGCGAGCTCGGCCTCGGTGTCCACGGTCCCGGACAGGTCGCGCACGACCAGCATCAGCAGCTCGTCGCCGGTGTAGCCGTAACCGTCGTAGGCCTGCTGCCCGTTCTCAAGATTCGCACTGGTGACCTCGACAGGGAACTCGGTCCCGTCCGTCCTGCGCGCGATCATCCGGGTCGGCTTGGTCCGGGCGTGCGGATCGAGGTGCTCCGGCCGCCGCATGGAGCCCGGGATGAGCTTGGAGTCGAACTGGGGCAGCAGGTCGAGCAGCCCGCGCCCCACCAGAGCGGTGCCCGGAGTCTCGAAGGCCTCCAGGGCGATGGTGTTGGCGTTGACGACCGTCCCGTTGGCGTTGACCAGCACCAACGCGTCGGGCAGGGCGTCCAGTATGGCTGCGAGGCGAGCAGCGCCTCGGGATGGCCTGCTGCTCACGAGACGCTTCCTCCCTGTTACCGCACCTTGCCGACCGCTCGGGCCATCTTGCCAACCGGCCCGCGGCGTGTCACGCGAGGGAGTCTAAGGGCTGCGGTTGCGCTCGCGACGCCGGATGCGGGCGAGGTCGCACGAGCAAGTGACCCCGAACTGACGACCGAGTAAGCCCAAACGCCCGCCCTCCTGCGAGGACGTCGCGAGACCTTCGCGGGACCTTTACGAGGGCAGGGTTTCTGTACCTTTTCGCCCGGGTGGCCGGATGGGGGCGGGCCGTGGCCGAATCGGACTCAACGGCGCTTCCCGGGTCCGATGGCCGGCAGGAACGGCACGAGCCGGTCCCAGCGGGCGACCTGGCACCCGTCACGGCGGTCGTACGTGGCGTCGACGCGCCGCCCGGCCCAGGTCCCGGTGACGTGCGCGGTGGCCGGCCCGCCGTACTGCATGGTGCAGAAGCCGCCCTCCTGGGCGGGGGCGAAGGCGTCCTCCCCCCACCGCGTGTTCCGCTCCAGGGCGGCGCAGGCGCCGCGCGGGTCGGGATGGCTGCCCTCGTCGGGCCCGCAGTACAGCTCGAACGTCCCGTCCGCCCCACCGCCGGCGTTCCGCACGGTCACCGTCAGATGGTCACGCTCCTGCCCCTTGCTCTTGCCCTGCCCCTTGCCGTGGCTCGCGCCGAGCCCGGCCGCGGCCTGCCCGGCCTGGGCGTGCGCGACCGGGGGCACCGCGGTCAGCGAACCGACGGCGGCGACGGAGGCGGCGGCCCCGACGACGAGACGCCGCAGACCGGGGCGCGACGTGATCGGTGGCGTGGTCCGGGGCGCACCCCGGCGAATGGTGATCAGCATGCCCTGACTAACGCGACGCGCCCCGGTACGTTGCGCGCCGGGGCCGCGGGCGCCGTACGTGCCCACGGCACGCCCCGCGCCGACCGGACAAGGCCTTTGCCCTGCGACCTGCCCGCCTAGTACCGTGGGGGTCGATTGGTGACAGCACGCTCGACTGTGTCATCATCGTCACGCACCGAATCGCGCTCGCGCGGGAGGGTCGTGCACTGGAGGCGTCGCCTAGTCCGGTCTATGGCGCCGCACTGCTAATGCGGTTTGGGTCTTAAAGCCCATCGAGGGTTCAAATCCCTCCGCCTCCGCACCTGATCACGAAGCCCCGGTCCCCCGACCGGGGCTTCGCTGTCGTTTGAGCCGTTTCCGCAGGTCACAAGGGGTGCGGCTAACGGATTTCACATGGCGGCGGCAGTCATGTAATGTTCTTCCTGTCGCCGCGAGCGAGCCGCAAGGCCCGAGAGCGGCGAAAAAACAGAACAAGCACTCGTAGCTTAACGGATAGAGCATCTGACTACGGATCAGAAGGTTGCAGGTTCGAATCCTGCCGAGTGCACATAGGCGAGAGGCCCCGGAAAGATCCGGGGCCTCTGGCGTTTCCAGGCCTTGGTCTGCCGACTGGGGGAGTGCCCGAGCGTCATGACGAGCACCAAGGCACGTACGACCGCACTGATCACGCCCGTCGAGCAGGCGACCCAGGACGAGGCGAAGGTGTTGGCTGCTGAAGGGCATACCGCCAAAGCCGTCCGTCGGCTGCGCAAGAGTTCGGGCCTCGGGCTGGACGCGGCCCCCGTGGCGTTGGACCTGCTCGCGCAGGGGCGCACACTGCCCACCACGTACGACCAAGCGTTGGATGCCCTACGGCGACTCGACGCCCCACTGGTCGCCGAGATGACCGCCCTTCTCGGCAGCGGCGATCGCGACTCCGCGATCAAGCTGCTCCGGGAGCGGACTGACATCGATCTTGCCGGGGGCTACCACGTCGTCATGGAGCTGAGCGGCCAACTCGACACGCAGTGACTCTGCGTAGCAGGTCGTTGCAGCCGGTTGCAGCCTCGGACTCCTGACGAGTGGGCGCATGCTGTCCAGGCTGAGGGGTGGTCCGGTGCCCCGCCCGACGGCTCCTCGGCCGCTAACTCCGCCGCGACTCGCGCAAGTTCCCAGTTACGATCACGTGGCCGCTGCTGAGCAGGACATCGCGAGGGGGACACGGACGTGAGGGGAACAGAGGGCCACGGAGGCCGCCGACTGGGCGGGGGC
Source organism: Streptomyces djakartensis (assembly GCF_014651075.1). GTDB lineage: Bacteria > Actinomycetota > Actinomycetes > Streptomycetales > Streptomycetaceae > Streptomyces > Streptomyces djakartensis. Next base: position 180,584 of record NZ_BMWE01000011.1, read on the forward strand.
ACGGCGGCGTTGGCTGTCGCCACGGTGCTGCTTCCGCTCGTCGCGGGGTGTGGCGGGGGCCATGACGACGCCGACCCCGGCGCCAAGGGCACTCAGGCGACTGCCGGACAGCGGGGCGGGAGCAAGAACGCGGACCAGAGGAGTGGGGACTTCCCGGACAAGGGTGTGGTCGTCACCGCCTCGTGTTCCGTGCCCGCGAGCAATCCGGCCAGGGTGACGGTCACGGGCTGGGATCCGGCGACGTGGAAGCGGACCGTCTCCCGGACCTTCACCGTTCCGGCCGAGGCCGTGGTCGCGGAGGCCGATGACGTCGCCTCCCCGCTCGTGGAGCTGTGCGCTGACAACTTCCCCGGTGTCGGCACGTCCGAGGACGGGCCGCGCGCCGTCGCCGCCACCCGGCTGCGGCAACTCTTCGACAAGGACTTCTCCCGGATGGCCGTCGTCCTCATCGATCGAGAGACCGAGGCGACAGGGGTGGGCTACGTCGACACCAGCGGCAAGCTGACCAAGCTGTCCGGTGAACAGAGTGAGGACTTCGGTGACACGCCCAAGGAGGAGAACGCCGTCTTCGCCCAGGACGGCAGTGCTGTCTGGTTCACCGAGACCGACTCCTCGGATCGCGTGCGGATCGCCAGCCGTTCCGTCGCGGGAGATCACGCGGTAACCGAACAGGCGGGCGGCGATGGCAGTTACATGGACGGGGCCGGCCTCGCGCTCGCGGGTGACCCGGTGCGCGGGGTCTTCGGCAAGGAAGTCCGGATCAGTCCCGACGGGCGCAAGGCGACGGCCTTCATCACCTGGAAGGGCTACAACGTGGTCGACCTGCCCCGGCGCAGTGCGCTGCTCAAGGTCGGCGGTGTGAAGGCAAGCGGCATTCCATCCGACGCCGACTGCCACCCCTACGGCTGGGTCGACGACAGGACCGTGCTGTGCGGCCCCCGACTCGGCGAGGCCGAGGACCCGAAGCGGAAGAATTCCTTCTGGACGCTGGACACTTCTCGGCTCGACGGCACGGCGGACACCCCTGAGGGTGCACTGGGTGATCCGATCATCCAGGCGACGGATCGGAAGAACACGGTGCGGGCCATTTCGCCGGACGGAAAGCAGCTGATCTTCGCCTCGCTCCAGGGCACCCGGCTCGAGTTCTTCACCTCCGCCATCGCTCCCGGCGCAAGCCCGAAGAAGATCGCTGCGGGGGACGCGGACAGGGCGCTGAGCGTGGGGGAGGTCCTGGAGTGGCGTTAGAGGCCGACGTTTATGACGTTCGCCGGTCTTGGACCCACAACGAAGGCCCTCACCATCCCGGGTGAGGGCCTTCGGCATGCGGGGCTCACGCGGCCCCGACGCCAGAGCGCGGTGGGGCACCGTCCGTCATGCCGGAGCAGTGATGCCCAGTTCGGCGAGCAGACCGCGTACACGCTGCTCGATCTCATCCCGGATGGGCCGGACCGCGCTGACGCCTTGCCCCGCCGGGTCTTCCAACTGCCAGTCCAGGTACCGCTTGCCGGGGAAGACGGGGCAAGCGTCGCCGCAGCCCATCGTGATCACGACGTCTGAGGCCCGCACGGCGTCGGTGGTCAGGACCTTCGGGACTTCGGCCGAGATGTCGATCCCCACCTCGCCCATGGCCTGAACGACGGCCGGGTTGACTGCGTCGGCCGGGGCGGAACCAGCCGAACGTACCTCGACCTGGCCATCCGCGAGGTGGGTGAGGAAAGCGGCGGCCATCTGGGAGCGGCCCGCGTTGTGGACGCAGACGAACAGGACCGAGGGGCGGGAGGCAGGAGTGCTCATGGCAGGCGTCTTTCTGGAAGAGCGGATGAGTCAGGAGGAGGCGGGTTCGCGTTCTCCGTGTGCGACGACGACCTCTTCCCCGGAGGGGGTGGGACGTCCGTACACCCCAATGACCGCGCCCAGCCCGAGCAACGCTCCGGCCAGCTGGGCCGCGACGAACGGGGGGACGGAGGCGGGGGCGATGCCGGCGAAGGTGTCGGTGAAGGCCCGGCCGATGGTCACCGCCGGGTTCGCGAACGAGGTGGAGGAGGTGAACCAGTAGGCAGCCCCGATGTACGAGGCCACCACCGCCGGTGCGAGGGACGTTCGGCCGACGCGCTCAAGGCCGAAGACCAGCAGGACAAGCCCGGCCGTGGCGACCACCTCACCGAGCCACAGGTTCGAGGTGGACCGGTCGGTGACGGACCACTTGATCAGCGGCTTGGCGAACATCGCGTCGGCGAGAACCGCCCCGCCGACGGCCCCGGCGATCTGTGCGGACATGTACACGGCCGCGTCTCGCAGGGTGAGGCCGTCGGCCTTGCGGCGGGCGGTGAACCAGGCGGCAAGGGTGACGGCCGGGTTGAAGTGCGCGCCGGAGACCGGCCCGAGCAACGCGATCAGTACGGCCAGACCGAAGACCGTGGCGAGGGAGTTGGCCAGCAGCTGCACGCCCACGTCACGCGACAGCTCGGCGGCCTGGATGCCGGAGCCGACCACGATCGCCACCAGCAACCCGGTTCCCACGGCTTCCGCGGCGAGCCGGCGGCACAGGGGCGCGGTCACGCGCTTGCGCCGGCGCTCTGCGGCGCGGACAGGAACGCGGCGAGCCGGTCCAGGACACCGGGCAGCACCCAGTAATACACCCAGGTCCCGCGTCGCTCGCAGTCGATGAGCCCGGCCTGCCGGAGCAGCTTGAGGTGGTGGGAGATGGTCGGCTGGGACAGCTCGAAGGCCGGGGTCAGCTCGCACACGCAGACCTCGCCGCCCTCCCCACGAGAGGCGATCATGGACATCAGCCGCAGCCGGACCGGGTCGCCCAGGGCCTTGAAGACCTTCGCCAGCTCGGCCGCCTGGTCATCGTCCAGCGGCGCCGCGGACAGGCCCGCGCAACAGGCGGCGTCCTGCCCGATCACTTCAAGCTCTTGATTCGACATGCCTCTATGTTGACGTTTTTCGATTCAAGGCGCAAGGTTGCATCAATGAACGTCAATACAAGCTTGGTCGGGGCACAGTCTTGCCCCGCCATCTGGGAGTGAATCATGAACGAGCAGTCCACCGACCTGCGCGAAACCGTCCGTCGGCGCTACGCCTCGGCGGCGGTGAAGGTCACCGAGGGTGGCAGCGGCTGTTGCGGGCCACAGCCGGTCGAGGTCGACGACAACTTCGGCTCGGCCCTTTACGCCGCCGACGAGCGCGACGCCTTGCCCGCCGAGGCCGTCGCCGCGTCACTCGGCTGCGGCAACCCGACCGCCGTCGCGGAACTGCGCGAGGGCGAACGAGTCCTCGACCTGGGGTCGGGCGGCGGCATCGATGTCCTGCTCTCCGCCCGACGCGTCGGCCCCACAGGTAAGGCGTACGGGGTGGACATGACCGACGAGATGCTGGCGCTGGCCCTGGCCAACGCCGAGAAGGCGGGTGCGACGAACGTCGAGTTCCTGAAGGGCACCATCGAGTCCATCCCGTTGCCCGCGAACACCATCGACGTGGTGATCTCGAACTGTGTGATCAACCTGTCCGTCGACAAGCCCGCGGTGTTCGCCGAGACCTTCCGCGTCCTGAAGCCCGGGGGGCGGATGGGTGTCTCCGACGTCGTCGCGGACGACACCCTCACACCGGGGCAGCGGGCCGAGCGCGGCGACTACGTCGGCTGCATCGCCGGTGCCCTGTCCTTCGCCGAATACCGCCAGGGACTGGAGGCGGCCGGATTCACGGAGGTCGAGATCACCCCCACTCACCCGGTTGCCGACGGCATGCATTCCGCGATCGTCCGCGCGGTCAAGCCGGCCACCCGGACGGAGGCGGGAGGCTCTTCCACAGCCACCGAGTGTTGCGGCGTAAGCGCCTGTTGCACCCCCGACGAGCAGGCCGCCGATCCGACGGCCACGGTCACCGAGGCCAAGGCCGCGAGCGGCTGTGGCTGCAGGAGCTGACGGCAGCCTTCGAATCCTGCTGGTACTGCACAGCAGTCAGAGGTTCCGGACAGTCCGGGGCCTCTGACGTTTGGCCGTCGATCTCCCGCCGGTGGCCATGCCGCGGAGGCTAACCGGTAAGCGTGTTTTCACCCCATGGAGCATCGGTGGATATTTTCCACATGCTTTCGAAGAAGTCGGAGCACGCTCTTACCATGTGCTCGGATTGCGGCGTTCCATCCCTGGCGTCCCAGCCTGTCCTTCCCGCCTGAGATATGACTGGATCCAGGAGGATTCGGTCGGGCTGTCCGTAGGGGAATTCTGCCTCGCGGGCGATGTCGTAGAATGCGAGGAAAGCGGTGTTGTCGCCGATCAGACATGCCTGGAATGCTGGAATGCCAGGGTATGTTCGAAACTTGATGGAGACTTGTATCTGCGTGTGATCTCGTAGGCGTCTGGCGAAGAAGAGAAGGTGATTCGCGTAGTCCTCGGTTCTTCCTGCGGCATATCTGCGAAATTCTGGATCGTCGGAGCACGTCCCATCGCTGTTTAGTTTCGATGGAATGTGCATCGGGCCGGACATGTCCGGTGTCAGCACTCTGAACGTGACAGAGTGGACGCGTCCCGGGGACTCGTGCAGTCGCATCAAGGTTCCGCGCAGATGGTCGAACATCGACTCGCCCGTGTATCCGATGAACCGCACATCGACGATGCGGCCGGCCTCGGCTTCCTTGATCAAGACTGCCCGGGAGGTGGGATTTGCGAATCTGGATGGTGATTGCCCTCCTCGTGGTCCATCCGCCAAGTCCTTGATCGCGTCATAAAGCACGTATGCGACCAGGCTCAGGAGTGCTCCAGCCGCAAAAGTACTCCCTTGGAGGGCGTCGCCGACAGGCTTGAAGATCTGGGCTACCAGGCCAAGCAGGAATATGCCCAGCAAGACGCAGCGTGTGACTATCGGCTCCACGGTGTTCCGTAAGTACCGCGTAATTCCTCGAATTCGACTCGAAGAACCGTCCATGTCCCCCCCAAGGAAATCGGGCGCTCGCCCGATTGCAACTCTTCATACCCTGTCGGGAACATCAGTACTCGCTGCGGATGCGGTCACCGTCAGTGCTCTCTCCGCTGTGTCTGCAGGGAGTCGGAGGCGGGACAATCATCCGGGCATGACGCGTGCCCCGGGTGCCGGCTGGCCGGGCGCGGGCGGGCCGGGCGGGTGACGGAGGTGGTCCTGCCGTTCCGCGGGGACGAGGGCGGGCGCTGACCCCAGCAGGAAGCCGCTGGTGGTGACGCCGTTGTCAGTGGTGCCCTCTAGTCTCGGCAGAGATGGCACAGGCATGGAAGTGCTCGGGGCTGCGGTGGTCGGCGGAGGGTCCCGAGCTGGTGTGGGACGGTGGGCGGCGCTCCACGCTGACCTGGGGGAAACGCGTGGCCTTCGGGGTCGCGGAAGGGGGCGGACGGACGTGTGTGGGGGCTCGTGGGCACGCGTGTCCGGCGGGGGCGGCCGTGTCGGCGCGGAGTACGGGGGCGCGGTGCGAGGAGTGTGCGCGGCTGGACCGGGCGCACTCCGTGGCCGCCGACACCATCGCCGACGATCCGCGGCCGTACCGCGTGTATCTGGCGTGGTTCGGGCCCGGCATGACCAAGGTCGGCATCACGGCCGAGGAGCGGGGGTCGGCCCGGCTGCTCGAACAGGGGGCCGTCTGCTTCAGCTGGCTCGGTGTCGGGCCGCTCATGGCGGCGCGGCGGACCGAGGAGTTGCTGCGGGCCGCGCTCCGGGTGCCCGACCGGATTCCATACGCCGAGAAGCGGGCCGTGCGGGCCGCGTTGCCGGGGACGGCGGCTGAGCGCGCCGGCGAGGTCGCCGAGCTGCACGCGCGGGCGGTGGCGCTCGGCGGGTGGCCTGAGTCGCTCGTGCGGGAGCCCCTGCGGGTCGTCGATCACGTCGAGGTGTTCGGGCTGGCCGGGCTGCCCACCGCCGTCGGGGAGGTGAGCGAGCTGGTCGCCGGTGGGGCGGTGAACGGGGAGCTGGTGGCCGCCGCCGGGCCGGACCTGCATCTGGAGACCGGGGGCGGGGTCGTCGTGCTGGACACACGGCTGATGACGGGGTGGGGGCTGGTGCCCGACGCGGGTGGTGAACTGACCGTTCCCGTGAAGGGGTTCAGCAAGGCTCCGGGCGTGCAGGACGGGCTGTTCTGACCTGCCCCGCGAGGGCCCGTGGCGTTTCCCAGGCCGTCCCTGAGAAACACCTGTGTTTCTCAGGAGAATCACAGGTTGTCGAAAGGACGCTCTCAGAGGCCCCCGACACCGTGTTCACCATGACCACGACCTCGCCCCAGGGGCGCACCGAACTGCTCAGGCCGGACGGGAGCCCCGTCCGAGTGCTCGTGGTGGACGACGAGCTGTCGATCACCGAGCTGTTGTCCATGGCCCTCCGCTACGAGGGGTGGCAGATCCGCAGTGCGGGGGACGGCCAGGGGGCCGTCCGGGCCGCGCGCGACTTCCGGCCCGACGCCGTCGTGCTCGACATGATGCTGCCCGACATGGACGGGCTGGCGGTGCTCGGGCGGCTGCGCCGGGAACTGCCGGACGTGCCGGTGCTCTTCCTCACCGCCAAGGACGCCGTCGAGGACCGGATCGCGGGGCTGACGGCGGGCGGGGACGACTACGTCACCAAGCCGTTCAGTCTGGAGGAGGTCGTCGCGCGGCTGCGCGGGCTGATACGCCGGTCCGGCGCGGCCGACCGTCGCTCCGAGTCCCTGCTGGTCGTCGGCGACCTCACCCTCGACGAGGACAGTCACGAGGTCACCCGGGGCGGCGACAACATCCACCTCACCGCGACCGAGTTCGAGCTGCTGCGGTTCCTGATGCGCAACCCGCGGCGCGTGCTCAGCAAGGCGCAGATTCTCGACCGCGTATGGTCGTACGACTTCGGCGGCCAGGCCAACGTCGTCGAGCTGTACATCTCGTACCTGCGGCGGAAGATCGACGCCGGGCGGGAGCCGATGATCCACACCCGGCGCGGCGCCGGTTACCTGATCAAGCCCGCGGCGTCATGAGCGGGCGGCGGCGGCCGCGTGCGCAAGGGGGAGCCGGCAGGTTGTCGCGAGCGGGCAAGCCGCGCACGCTGCGGGCGCGGCTCGTCGTCGCGTCCGTGGTGTTGATCGCCGTGGTGTGTGCCGTGATCGGGACGGTGACGACACTCGCCCTCAGGTCGCACCTGTACGAGCAGCTGGACGGGCAACTCCACGAGGCCGCGTCCCGGGCCGCGCTGAGTCCTCCGAAGAAGCTGGGCAGGGATGGGGCCGACGTGCCCGTGATGAAGGAGCCGACCCTCGCCGAGTTCGTGGCCAAGGGGCCACAGCCGAGCGGGACGGTCGCGGCCAAGATCCAGGGCGGGCAGATCACCGACTCCGCACGCGGCGAGAAGCTGGACAACTTCCAGATGACCGCGAAGGCACTCACCTCCGCCCAGAAGGCCGCGCTCGCCTCCGTCCCGCAGGCCAACGGAACGGTCGAGACCGTCGATCTCCCGGGCCTCGGCGAGTACCGGGTCGAGTACAAGTCGGGCGACAAGGGCAGCTACTACGTCGCCATCCCCACCAAGGACGTCACCAACACGGTCAACACCCTCATCCTGGTCGAGGTCAGCGTCACCGCGGCCGGTCTCGCCGCGGCCGGTCTGGCCGGTTCCGTCCTGGTCGGCGTCGCCACCCGCCCCCTCCGCCGGGTCGCCGCCACCGCCACCCGCGTCTCCGAACTGCCCCTGCACTCCGGCGAGGTGCGGCTCAGCGAGCGGGTCCCGGACTCCGAGACCGACCCGCACACCGAGGTCGGGCAGGTCGGTGCCGCGCTCAACCGGATGCTCGACCACGTCCACGGCGCCCTGCACGCACGGCAGCAGAGCGAGACGCGGGTCAGGCAGTTCGTCGCCGACGCCAGCCACGAGCTGCGCACCCCCCTCGCCTCCATCCGCGGGTACGCCGAGCTGACCAGACGCGGCAGGGAGGAAGTGGGGCCCGACACCCGGCACGCCCTCGGGCGGATCGAGTCCGAGGCGGGGCGCATGACCCTGCTCGTCGAGGACCTGCTGCTGCTCGCCCGGCTGGACGCGGGACGGCCCCTGCAGTTCGAGCGGACCGACCTCGTACCGCTCGTCGTCGACACCGTCAGTGATGCCCGGGCCGCGGGCCAGGACCACGTCTGGCGGCTCGACCTGCCCGACGAGCCCGCGCTCGTGCCGGCGGACGCGGCCCGGCTGCAACAGGTCCTTGTCAACCTGCTCGGCAACGCCCGCAACCACACCCCACCCGGCACCACCGTCACCGCCCGCGTCCAGCGACGCGGGACCTGGCTGTGCGTGGACGTCGAGGACAACGGCCCGGGCATTCCGGCCGAGTTGCTCCCGCACGTCTTCGAACGGTTCGCGCGCGGTGACTCCGCGCGGACCCGCGCCACCGGCTCGACCGGACTCGGCCTCGCCATCGTGCAGGCCGTCGTGACCGCGCACGGCGGTGCCGTGACCGTCGACAGCGTGCCCGGGCGAACCGTGTTCACCGTGCACCTGCCCGCGCCGCCGCTCCAGCCGCAACCGGAAATGAGCCGGCAGCAGCACTCACAGGCAGGCCACAGCGTCACCACACGGGCGCGACAGGGCGCCTGACGAAAGTCGGTTCCATGCGAACCGACTCTTCTCCCGGCACCCTGCCGGCGCGGGAGCACCTCCCGGCCGCACCAGCCGGAACGCCTGTCCTGGACGTAGTGATCCCCGTCTACAACGAGGAGAAGGACCTCCAGCCGTGCGTCCGCAGACTGCACGAGCACCTCGTGCGGACGTTCCCGTACGCGTTCCGCATCACGATCGCGGACAACGCCTCCACGGACACCACCCCGCAGGTGGCGGCGTGGCTGGCGGCGGAGATCCCCGAGGTGGCCGTCTTCCGGCTGGAGCAGAAGGGCCGGGGCCGGGCCCTGCGGGCCGTCTGGTCGGCCTCGGACGCCCCCGTCCTCGCCTACATGGACGTGGACCTGTCCACCGACCTCAACGCCCTTCTCCCGCTGGTGGCGCCGCTGATATCCGGCCACTCGGACCTGGCGATCGGCTCCCGGCTGGCCCGCAGCTCGCGCGTGGTACGCGGCCCCAAGCGGGAGTTCATCAGCCGGGCCTACAACCTCATCCTGCGCGGCTCGCTCCAGGCCCGCTTCTCCGACGCCCAGTGCGGGTTCAAGGCGATCCGCCGTGATGTGGCGCGGGTGCTGCTGCCGCTGATCGAGGACACCGGCTGGTTCTTCGACACCGAGATGCTGGTGCTCGCCGAGCGTGCCGGGCTCCGGATCCACGAGGTGCCGGTCGACTGGGTCGACGACCCCCACTCGACGGTGCACATCGTGCGGACCGCGACCGACGACCTCAAGGGCGTGTGGCGGATCGGCAGGGCCCTGGCCACGGGTTCGCTGCCGCTGGACCGGCTCACCCGGCCGTTCGGCGACGACCCGCGCGACCGCGAGATCGAGGACGTACCGCGGGGCCTGGCCCGGCAGGTGGTCGGCTTCTGTGTCGTCGGTGGCCTGTCCACCCTCTTCTACCTGCTGCTCTACAGCGGCTTCCGCGTGTTCACCGGCTCCCAGGCCGCCAACGCCCTCGCCCTGCTGGTCTCGGCCGTCGCCAACACCGCCGCGAACCGGCGCCTCACCTTCGGGGTGCGCGGGCGCGCCGGGGCCGTACGGCATCAGGCGCAGGGCCTGGTCGTCTTCGGCATCGGGCTCGTCCTCACCAGCGGTTCGCTCGCCGCCCTGGGCGCCGCCACGTCCGAGCCCGCGCACTCCACCGAACTGGCGGTCCTCGTCGCCGCCAACCTCGCGGCCACCGTGCTGCGCTTCCTGCTCTTCAGGGCGTGGGTGTTCCCGGACCGGCGCGAGGCCGACGCCATGGCGGACGCCACGTACCCCACCACCCAGTTCCGCGCCGGTGACGTCGCGGACGGCTCCTGGCCGGACGCCACCGTGCAGTTGCCGCCGGTGCGCCCGCACTCCACCGATGTGAGGGACTTCCGATGACCGTCCAGCAGTTCACCGGCACAGACACCGGTCCCGAGTCCTGGGCCCGGCCGACGGGGCCCGCACCGGCTCCGCACACCGGTGCCCCCAAGCGGCCCTTCCCGCAGCGGCTGTGGCGCGGCCAGCCCGAGGACCCCCGCTGGGTCCGTCCCGCCTTCCTCGGTCTGCTGCTCGCCACCCTTGTCCTCTACCTCTGCGACCTGAGCGCCTCCGGCTACGCCAACTCCTTCTACTCGGCGGCCGTACAGGCCGGCAGCCAGTCCTGGAAGGCCTTCTTCTTCGGCTCGCTGGACGCCGCCAACGCCATCACCGTCGACAAGCCCCCGGCCGCGCTGTGGCCGATGGCCCTGTCGGTGCGGCTGTTCGGCCTGAGCTCGTGGGCGATCCTGGTCCCCGAGGTCCTCATGGGCGTCGGCACGGTCGCCGTCGTGTACGCGGCCGTACGCCGCCGGTTCAGCCCCGCGGCCGGTCTGATCGCGGGCGCGGTGCTCGCGCTCACCCCCGTCGCGGCGCTGATGTTCCGGTTCAACAACCCGGACGCGATGCTGGCGCTGCTCATGGCCGTGGCCTGCTACTTCGTCATCCGGGGTCTGGAGGACGGCCGGACGAGGTGGCTGGTGTGGGCCGGCGTCGCGATCGGCTTCGCCTTCCTCGCCAAGACGCTCCAGGCCTTCCTGATCCTGCCGCCGCTGGCGCTCGTGTACGGCGTCTGCGCCCCGGTCCCGGTGCGGAAGCGGGTCGCTCAACTCGCCGCCTCTCTCGCCGCGATCCTCGTCTCCGGCGGCTGGTGGGTCGCGATCGTCGAGCTGTGGCCCGCGTCCTCCCGCCCGTACGTCGGCGGCTCGCAGAACAACAGCTTCCTTGAACTGACCTTCGGCTACAACGGCCTGGGCCGCCTCAACGGCGACGAGACCGGCAGCGTCGGAGGCGGCGGCGGGGGCGGCAACGGCGGCGGCAACTGGGGCGAGACCGGCTGGGACCGGCTGTTCGGCGCCGGCATCGGCGGCCAGATCTCCTGGCTGATCCCGGCCGCGCTGATCCTGCTCGTCGCGGGTCTGGTGGCAACCCGCAGGGCGGCGCGCACGTCGGTGACCCGTGGTTCGTTCCTCGTCTGGGGCGGCGCGCTGATCACGACCATGCTGGTCTTCAGCTACATGAAGGGCATCTTCCACGAGTACTACACGGTGGCGCTCGCCCCTTACGTCGCGCCGCTGATCGGCATGGGCTCGGCGCTGCTCTGGGAGAAGCGCGACAAGGCGTGGGCGTCGCTGACGCTCGCGGCGGCGATGACGGCCACCGCGGCGTGGGGGTACGTCCTGCTCAACCGCTCCTCCGACTACCTGCCGTGGCTGAAGTGGCTCGTCCTGGCCGGAGGCCTCACGGCGGCCCTCGGTCTGGTCTTCGCCGGCCGGCTGCGGCAGCGGCTGGCGCTGGGGGCGGCGGGACTCGGCCTCGTCGCGGCGCTGGCGGGCCCGGCCGCGTACACCCTCACCACGGTGAACGAGGGGCACACCGGCTCGATCGTCACCGCGGGTCCCGCGGTCGCCGGCGGGCGAGGCGGCCCGGGCGGCGGTGGCGGCCCCGGGGGCGCCGCCCCTGGCGGTGCCGGCTTCCCGGGCGGAGGCCAGAACCAGCAGAACGGCACCGGCAACGCCCAGGGCGGGCCGGGCAACGGCCTCCCCGGCGGTGGCGGGTTCCCTGGCGGCGGCCAGAACCAGCCGGGGCAGAACCAGCAGGGCCAGGGTCAGCAAGGTCAGCCGGGTCAGCAGGGCGGGAGCCGGCAGAACGGCGACGGGGGCCGCATGGGCGGCGGCGGTGGCATGGGCGGTCTGCTCAACGGCGCCGGCGTCACCTCCGAGGCCAGGAAGCTGCTGGAGACCGACGCCGACCGGTACACGTGGGCCGCGGCGGCCATCGGCGCCCAGAACGCGGCGAGTTACCAGCTGTCCACCGGCGACCCCGTGATGGCGATCGGCGGCTTCAACGGCACGGACCCCTCCCCGACCCTGGCCCAGTTCAAGCAGTACGTGGCCGACGGGAAGATCCACTACTTCATCGCGTCCGGTATGGGCGGCGGCGGGAGGGGCGGCAGCGACGGCACCTCCTCCCGGATCACCTCCTGGGTCGAGGCGACCTTCAAGAAGGTGACCGTCGGTTCGTCCACCTTCTACGACCTCACACAGAAGGCGAGCAGCTGACACGTTCCCGAGCGGGGAGGGGCGGCGGCCGGAAACCGCCGCCCGTCCCCGCAATTCGTTGTACACCGTATGAGAGCTGCTCTACGGTGTACAACATGACCACGTCCCCACAGCAAGAGGCCCCGCCGCAGACGGCGCACGGCGGCCACCCCCAACGCTGGCTGATCCTCGGTGTCGTCTGCCTCGCCCAGCTCACCGTGCTGCTGGACAACACGATCCTGAACGTGGCGATCCCCTCGCTCACCCGTGAGCTGGACGCGACGACCGCCGACGTCCAGTGGATGATGAACGCCTACGCACTGGTGCAGTCCGGCCTGCTGCTCACGGCGGGCAACGCCGCCGACCGCTACGGGCGCAAGCTGCTGCTGATGTCGGGCCTGGCGATCTTCGGCCTGGGCTCGCTGGCGGCCGGGCTCTCCCAGAGCCCGGCACAGCTGATCGCGGCCCGTGCGGGCATGGGCGTCGGCGGCGCGCTGCTGATGACCACGATCCTCGCCGTCGTCGTACAGATCTTCGACGATCAGGAGCGGGTGAAGGCCATCGCGCTGTGGTCGACGGTCAGTTCGCTCGGTTTCGCGGCCGGGCCGCTGATCGGCGGTGTGATGCTGGACCACTTCTGGTGGGGCGCGATCTTCCTGATCAACATCCCGGTCGCCGCACTCGGCCTGGTCGCGGTCGCCGCGCTGGTGCCCGAGTCGAAGCACCGGGCCGGTGACCGGCCCGACCTGGTCGGCGCGGTGCTGTCGACCATCGGAATGACGGCCGTGGTGTACGCCATCATCACCGGCCCCGAGCACGGCTGGACGTCCGGGCGGGTACTGGTCTCGGCCCTCTTCGGCGGGGCCGTACTCGGCCTCTTCGTGACGTGGGAGCTGCGCACCGAGCACCCGATGCTCGACATGCACTTCTTCCGCAACCAGAAGTTCGTGGGCGCGGTCGCGGGCGCGATCCTCGTGGCGTTCGGTATGACGGGTTCGCTGTTCCTGCTCACCCAGCACCTGCAGTTCGTGCTCGGCTACGAGCCGCTGGACGCCGGGCTGCGGACGGCGCCGCTGGCGCTGACCGTCGTCGGCCTCAACTTCACCGGGATCGGTGCGAAGCTGGTCCTCAAGGCCGGTACTCCCGCGGCCATCGCGATCGGTATGACGCTGGTGTCCGCCGGGCTGGCGGCGATCGCGCTGCTCGGCGGGCACGGGTACGGGGGGACGCTGCTGGGGCTGGTCGTGATGGGCGCGGGCGTGGCGTTGTCCATGCCGGCCATGGCCAACGCGATCATGAGCGCGATCCCGCCGGAGAAGGCGGGGGTGGGAGCGGGGATCAACGGGACGCTCGCGGAGTTCGGCAACGGGCTCGGCGTCGCCGTCCTGGGTGCTGTCCTGAACTCCCGTTTCGCCTCTCTGGTCGCCGTGTCCGCGGCGTCGTTGCCGGCGGCGCTGGCGGCGGCGGGCTCGGCCGAGGAGAAGGCGCGGATCTCCGACGCGTTCGCCTCCGGGTTGGAGACCAGTCAGTTGGTGGGGGCGGTCGCCGTACTGGCCGGCGGGCTGGTCGCGGCCGGTCTCCTGCGGAGGGCGGAGCGAGTGGGCGCCTAAGGGCTCGGGGGACTGGGTAGGCGGGCGGCCGCGGGGCCGTTCTGGCTGGTCGCGCAGTTCCCCGCGCCCCCAAGAAGGGCGTCTAGCATGACCGCCACCAGGAAATTGAGGAAGGTGCGCCATGGCGAGAGCGGCCCGGGAGCGTCCGCCGCGGACCAGTGTCTGGCTGGAGGGCAAGGCGCACCGGCGGCGAGGTGGCGGGCAGCCGTCGGGACTGGACCGGGACCGGATCACCGGGGCCACGGTCCGGTTGCTGGACGCCGAGGGGCTGGCGAAGTTCTCGATGCGGCGGCTGGCCGCCGAGCTGAACGTGACGGCGATGTCCGTCTACTGGTACGTCGACACCAAGGACGACCTGCTCGAACTGGCGCTGGACGCGGTCATGGGCGAGATGGCCCTGCCCGATCCGGACGCCCCCGACGCGGACTGGCGCGACCAGGTGCGGGCCCTCGCCGGGGAGTTCCGGGCCCTGCTGGTGCGTCACCCCTGGGTGTCCGCGCTGGTCGGCACCTTCCTCAACATCGGCCCCAACAACCTGGCCTACTCACGGGTCGTGCAGCGCGTCATGCGCAGGACGGGGCTGCCCGCCAAGCGGCTGACGAGCGCGATCTCGGCCGTCTTCCAGTTCGTGTACGGCTACGGCACACTCGAGGGCCACCTCTCCACCCGGGCCGCGGCCACCGGCAGGAGCATGGACGAGTACTTCCAGGACGCCCTGCAGGCCGTGGGCGAGGCCCCGCAGGCCGCCGACGTCATGCGCGAGTCCCGCGAGATCATGGAGGCGCGTGGCGGAGAGACGGTGGAGGAGATGCTGGAGCGGGACTTCGACTTCGCCCTGGAGCTGCTGATCGCCGGCATCGAGGCGATGGTCGCCCGGCAGTGAGCCGCTCCCGGGCCGCTCCCGGGCCGCTCCCGTGGGCTACTCCCCCTCGACCAGCCGCGCCGGGAACCCGCCCGTCGCCACCGGGCCCCACCGCTCCGGCGTGATCCGGATGATGGACTTGCCCTGCTTGAGCATGGCCGAGCGGTACTCGTCCCAGTCGGGGTGCTCTCCGGCGATGTTCCGGTAGTACTCCACGAGCGGTTCGACGGAGTCGGGCGTGTCCACGACCTCCGCCGTGCCGTCGATCTGGACCCACGGGCCGTTCCAGTCGTCGCTGAGGACGATCAGGCTCACCCGCGGGTCCCGCTTGGCGTTGCGGGTCTTGGCACGCTCCGGGTAGGTGGAGACCACGATCCGGCCGGAGTCGTCGACCCCGCAGGTCAGCGGAGAGCCCTGGGGGCCGCCGTCGGCGCGTCGGGTCAGCAGGATCGCGTGGTGCCGGGGGCGCACGAAGTCGAGCAACTCGTCCAGGGAGACGCGGGTGTTCGTCGCGATGTTCGGTGCCATGCGCGCCAGCCTACGACGCCCTACGCCGCCATGGCCTCAGCGAGATCGTCGTACACGGGTACGTCACGGCGCAGCCCGGTCAGTTCCAGGACGCGGCTCGTGACGCCCTCCGGCCGGGCCACCAGACGCACCCGGGCCCCGGGGCGCAGCCGGTGGCGTATGTCGTTGATGAGGCGGACGCCCTGGGAGTCCATGAAGGACGTCGCGGTGAGGTCGAGGACGAGGACCTCCAGCCGGTCACCGTGGGCGCGGACCTCGGACAGCAGCCGCGGCAGCAGCTCAGCCGCGTTGCAGAAGTCGATCTCCGCGGGCATGGGAAGACGCACGCGGCCGGGCAGGCCCCGCGGTTGGGTGGGATTCGGGAGGAAGGCCACAGCGCTCACCTGGCAGACGTTCGTCCGGATTCCGGTAAGGCCGCTTCCTGACCCTCGGGCTATTCCATCACGCCGAGGGGCCGAGGCGGAAGCGCCTGGGCCGCCCGTCGGCCGGGCGTCACTTCGAGGCAACCGAGCAGTTAGAGTGCTGTCCGTCCTGTGCTCGCAGTCGGGAATGTGCTGCGGAGCTCTCCTGCGCACGGTCATGTGCCGTGCATGCCGAAGAGGTTCGTGGTGGCTGCGTCCGACTTTCCTGATTTGCCCCGTTTTCCGGTCGGCTTGGAGCTGGCCGAAGCCCTGACGGTGGCGTCTCAGCAGCTCCACGAGGCATCCACGCGCCACAACACCCTGCGTACCGCCGCCAAGCTGGCCGTGCACATCATGCCCGGTGCCGAGCACGCGGGTGTCTCCGAGATCGAGCGCGGCAAGAAGCTCCGCACGCTCGCCTGGACCGACGAGGTGGTGCGCTCCGCCGAGGCCCGGCACACCGGCCGCGAACCGCACGGGCGCTGGGAGCAGTTGTGGCACAGCCCGGTGGCGCGGATAACGGACAGCGAGGCCGACGACGGCTGGGACGTGCTGACGGCCCTGGGGCTGCGCTCGGCGCTGTCCCTGCGGCTGCGCGCCGACCGCCGCCGGCTGACCGTGCTCACGGCCTACGCCCGCAAGCCGGGGGTCTTCGACGAGGAGGCGACCCGCATCGGCCGGCTGTTCACCGCGCACGTCAGCATCGCGCTGGACTCCGCGACCGTACGGGAGCAGCTCACCGAGGCCATGCACACCAGGGACCTGATCGGCCAGGCCACCGGCATCCTCATGGAGCGCCAGGGCATCGACGCGGCCGCCGCCTTCGAGAGCCTGGTGCGGGCCTCCCAGCGGGAGAACGTGAAACTGCGCGACATCGCCCGCCGGATCGTCGGCATCCACAACAGCACATGAGACGGGCCCCTTGAAGTGAGGGGGCGTGTTCGGGCGGCGACGGGATACACGTACGGCCATGAGCTCCGAGACGTCCGACACGCTGGACCAGGCGATGGTGCGCAGCAGCGGTCTCGACACCCTGCTGCGCGACCTGACCGACCGCGCGGTGCAGGAGGTGCCCGGGGCCGTCGCGTGCAGCATCACGGTGCGCCGGGACGGCCGGCTGCTCACCCTGGCGGGCAGCGACGGTCTGCCCAGCGGCCTGGACCAGCGGCAGTACGAGAACGGTTCGGGTCCCTGCGTGGACGCCGCCGAGACCGGCGACGAGCAGTACACCCCCGACCTCGCGGCTGAGTCCCGCTGGCCCGCGTACACGCGGTACGCGATGTCCACGGGCGTCCGATGCGTTCTGGCGGTGCCGCTCACCGTCGAGGGCGCGACGGGCGTGGCGCTCAACTTCTACGGCGACCGGGCCGGCGCACTGGACGCGGGCCGGGACCCGGCCCGCGCCTTCGCGGCCCGGGCGGGGGACGCGATCGACGTGGCGCTGCGCGTCGAGCGCCATCGCCAGTCGGCGGCCGACGTGCGCCTGGCCCTGCTCTCCCGCAGCGTCATCGACCAGGCGGTCGGCATCCTCATGGCCCGGGACCGGATCGACGCGCGCACGGCGATGCGGCGGCTGCGCCGCGCCTCACAGGAGAGGAACGTCAAGCTCCGCGACCTGTGCGGCCAGTTGGTGGCGAGAGTCTCCGAGCAGGACTCAGGCGGCCGGAAGTGACTCGCCCCGCACGGCCTGGATGTCCAGCTCCACCTTGAGGGTCGTACCGACCGCGGCGATGCCCGCTTGGAGGACCTGGTTGTAGTTCATCGCGAAGTCCTCGCGGCGCAGTTCGGCCGTGGCGCGGAACGCCGCACGGGTGCCGCCCCACGGGTCCTGACCCGTACCGAGACAGGCCAGATCCAGATCGACCGGCCGTACGACCCCGCGCATGCCCAGCTCACCGTGCACCGTCCACCGGTCGGCCCCGTTCGCCGTCAGCCCCGTGGACCGGTAGGTGATCTCCGGGAACCGCTCGACGTCCAAGAAGTCCGGCGACCTCAGATGCCCGTCGCGCACGCCGTTGCCCGTGTCGATCGACGCGGCCCGGATCACCGCCTCGACCCGTGACTCGGTGACGTCGTCCGGGGCGATCTCGATCGCGCCGGAGAACTCCGTGAACCGGCCGTGCACGCTGGAGATGCCCAGGTGCCGGGCCACCGCGGCCACGCTGGAGTGCACCGGGTCGATGGTCCACGGGCCCGGCGGCGGCAGTTCGCTGCCGCCCTGCCGCGCCAGCGTCACCTGGCCGACCTCGGCCCGCCCTCCCCCACTCCCGGCTTCGCTCGAGCGGGAGGTGCCCCCGGCCGTGACGATCACACTCGACGCCGCGGGCGCGTATCCGACCGCCGTGACGATGACGGTGTACGTCCCCGGCTCCAGCGGCGTCGCGTCCCGTACGGCGCCCTCCGCGTCGGCCTCGGCCCGCAGCACCTGCGAGCCCGTCATGTCCACCACCGTGACGACCGCGTGCGACACGGCCCAACCGTCCCGGGTGCGGATTTTCGCGGTCAGTCCCATCTCACCCAACTCCTCGGAAAGAAACCGGCCCGCGACAGGGGGCGCACCTCCGCTCGGAGCGCGCCCGCCTGCCACGGGCCGGGGCCGGACTACTCGCCGGGGTGGGCGAGTTCGATGTCGTGGGCGTCGGTGCCGGGGCCCGTCACCGTCAGGGCGGTGGCCACCGGCGGGTAGCCCGTGGCGATGACGGTGTACTCGCCGCCGTCCAGGTCGGTGAAGGCGTACGCCCCGTCCGCCCCGGTCGTGGCCGAGCCGACGACGTTGCCCGCCTGGTCGACCAGTGTCACCCTCGCGTCGGCCAGCGGGCCGTGCGGAGCGCGGACGACACCCTGGACACGGGCACCCGCCTCCAGGTCGACCTCGACCCGGGTGACCCCGGTGCCGCCCACCTCGACGGGCAGGGCGCGCGGCCGGTACCCGGCGGCGTTCACCGCGACGGTCACCGGCCCCGGCACCAGCTCGGCGAAGGAGAACTCACCCTGCTCACCGGTGATCCCGTTGGCCAGCAGGTCCCCGCGTACGTCCGTCACGATGACCATCGCGCCCGTCACCGGCTCCCCGCTACCGGAGGCCCGCACCAGACCGGTCAGCCCACTGGTGCCGCTGAGCAGGAGGTCGTAGGCGACCGGCTCGCCGTTCACCACGACCGTGGACGCCTGCGGCTGGTAGCCGTCGGCGGAGGCGATCAGGACGTACGACCCCGAGCCCGGGGCGTCCACCGCGTAGGACCCGTCGGCCTGGGCCACGGACCGGCCCAGCTGGCGCCCGGTCAGCGAGATCAGCGTGACGGCGGCCTGCGGTACGGGCGCGGACTCGTTGCCGCGCACGAAGCCCCGCACCGGCACACCGCCCGAACCGGGCACGGACTCCTCGTCACGAGCCCCGGTCGCACCGTCCTCACCGGCCTTGTCCGTCTCGGCCACGGCCCAGCTCGGCACGGCCTTCTCCGCGTCGGGAGTCCCGGCCGTCCCCGCTGCGGGAACCTCCGCGGGAGCGTCGGAGGTCTCCGCCGCCTGCGCCAGTCCCCCCTTCGTCCTCAGCGGGACCTCCTTGATGAACAGCGACACCAGCAGGGCGAGCAGCGCCAGCGGAGCCGAGTAGAGGAACACGTCCGCGACACCGTGGCCGTAGGCGCTCTCGACGACCGTGCGGATCGGCGCCGGCATGGCGTCGAGGTCGGGGATGCCGCCACCGCCGGTACCGGCGTGCCCGAGGGCCGCGCCCTTGGCGCCGAGGTCCGCGAGGCCGTCCTTGACGTAGTCGGTGATCTTGTTGCCGAGGACCGCGCCCAGCGCCGAGACGCCCACCGCACCGCCGAGGGACCGGAAGAAGGTGACCGTGGAGCTGGCGGCACCCAGGTCGCCCGGCTCCACCTGGTTCTGCGTGCAGAGCACCAGGTTCTGCATCATCATGCCGATGCCGAGACCCATCAGCGCCATGAAGATCGCTATGTGCCGGTACTCGGTGTCGTACCGGATCGTGCCCAGCAGTCCGAGCCCCGCCGTCACCAGCACACCGCCGCCGAGCAGCCAGCCCTTCCAGCGCCCGGTCCGTGTGATGACCTGGCCGGAGACGGTGGAGGAGACGAACAGGCCCGCGATCATCGGGATGGTCATGACGCCGGACATCGTCGGCGACTTGTCCCGGGCCAGCTGGAAGTACTGGCTGAAGAAGACGGTCCCCGCGAACATCGCGACACCGACGAACAGCGAGGCCAGCGAGGCCAGCGTGATGGTGCGGTTGCGGAACAGCCGCAGCGGGATGATCGGCTCACTGGCCTTCGCCTCGACGAGGACGAACAGCGCCAGCAGCGCGACCGAGCCGCCGACCATCGCGTAGGTCTGCCAGGACACCCAGTCGTACTTGTCACCGGCGAAGGTGACCCAGATCAGCAGCAGGCAGACGGCCGCGGTGATGAAGAAGGCACCGGCCCAGTCGACCTTGACCTTCCGCTTCACCACGGGCAGGTGCAGGGTCTTCTGCAGCACGATCAGGGCGATCACGGCGAAGGGCACGCCGACGTAGAAGCACCAGCGCCAGCCGAGCCAGTCGGTGTCCGTGATGACACCGCCGACCAGCGGGCCACCGACCATGGCGGTGGCGAAGACGGCACCGAGGTAGCCGTTGTAACGGCCGCGCTCACGCGGCGAGATCATCGCCGCCATGATGATCTGGGCCAGCGCGGACAGACCGCCCATGCCGATGCCCTGGACCGCGCGGAAGGCGATGAGCATGCCCGGGTTCTGGGACATGCCGGCCGCCGCCGACCCCAGCACGAAGACGATCAGGGCGAGCTGGATCAGCAGCTTCTTGGAGAACAGGTCGGCGAGCTTGCCCCACAGCGGCGTGGACGCGGTCATCGTCAGCAGGGACGCGGTGACGACCCAGGTGTAGGCGCTCTGGCCGCCGCCGAGGTCGCCGATGATCCGGGGCAGGGCGTTGGAGACGATCGTGGAGGACAGGATCGCGACGAACATGCCGAGCAGAAGGCCGGTGAGGGCCTCCATGATCTGCCGGTGCGTCATCGGAGCGCCGCCGCCGGAGGAGCCGTGGGAGCCCCCTCCATGCTTGGCATGAGCCCGCACACCGGCTGGTGTGGTCGTTGCCATGGGCTTCCTTTTCTTACGTGCTTGCGGGTGTACGGGTGGTCTGGTCGAAAGCGGCCGGCGCGGCCCGGGTCCCGGGCCGGCAGTCGAAGCTCTCCCGCAGCCGCGCCATCAGGTGCGTGAGCCGGCCGACGTCCTCGTCGGTCCAGTCGCTCAGGCGCTGGGCGAGGACCTCGGTGGTCCGGCGGGACAGCTCGTCGAGCTGTGCGTGGCCGGCGGGCGTGAGGCGCAGGATGCGTGAGCGTTTGTCCGCGGGGTCGGGGGAGCGTTCGATCCAGCCGCGGTCCACGACGTGCGCGACATGGCGGCTGGTGACCGACATGTCCACGGCCAGCAGCTCGGCGAGCTTGCTCATGCGCATGTCGCCGTGGCGGCCCAGCAGAGTCAGAACGGCCGCCGACCCGCCGGGGCACTCGGCGGGCATGACCCGGCCGAGCTCCCGCTTCACGGCGCCGAAGGCACTGAGCTGGCGGACCAGCTCCTCGTACTGCGCCTTCTCGGCCATGACACCTCCCGCTTTCGTTGCTTAGGGCAACCATAGGTAGGTTGGTTGCTGCAGGCAAATAAAAGAGCGGGGTGCGGTAGAAAAAGTTGGCAAAGGCAAGTATTGCGACAGTAAATGTGCAGGTCGTGAGCTCGGGTGTACGGCTCGGCCGACGCTGAACGGAATGCCAACCCCCACTTGGGGAGCTCAGGCGTTTTCGCTAGGGTCTCGGGCCATGGCTAACAACCAGGCCCCGCAGGGCAATCACGACCCCGCCGGCAGCACCCAGATGTTCCGTGCGTTCGTCGACGAGCCGCAGGGGCGGCGGGCCGCGGCGACCGGCAGCAGCGGTCCGCGTGTCGGTCTCATCCTCGGCGTAGTCGTCGCCGTCGCGGTCGTCGCGGCGGTTGCCTGGCTGGCGCTGGCGTAACCCGAGTTTCCTGCTAACCCGGGGTTGTCGCTGGGGGCGGGGCGTTGCGCGGCCCGGCGTTGCGGGGTGCCGCTGCGCCCACCCGTGCCGCCCAAGCGGCACGACTGCCCGCAGCTAGGGCGGCCACGACTGCCCGCAGCGGCGGCCTGCGCTCCAGGCACTCGGCGTGGGTGCTGGGGCGGGAGCGTTGCGCAGCCCGGCGTCGCGGGGTGCCGCTGCGCCCACCCGTGCCGCCCCCAGCGGCACGACTGCCCGCAGCTAGGGCGCCACGACTGCCCGCGGCGGCGGGGCGACTGCCCGCAGCTAAGACGGCGTGCAGCCGCGTATGGCGAGAAGGGGACGTGTCGGGGGGTGTCCGCCCGCAGCGGTTGGCGCGTCAACGGGGAGTCAGTCGGTATCCGACTCCATCGCGCCGTTCCGCGGACGGACACCCCCCGACACGTCCCCGACCCACCCACGAGGCACGCGCGGCGCGCTCAGTCGGAGATGAGGCCGTCCCGCAGCTGCGCCAGCGTCCTCGTCAGCAGCCGCGACACGTGCATCTGCGAGATGCCGACCTCCTCACCGATCTGCGACTGCGTCATGTTCGCGAAGAACCGCAACATGATGATCCGCCGCTCACGGGGCGGCAGCTTCGCCAGCAGCGGCTTCAGGGACTCCCGGTACTCCACGCCCTCCAGCGCGGTGTCCTCGTACCCCAGCCGGTCCGCCAGCGACCCCTCGCCGCCGTCGTCCTCCGGCGCCGGGGAGTCCAGCGAGGACGCCGTGTACGCGTTCCCCACGGCCAGCCCGTCGACCACGTCCTCCTCGGACACCCCGAGCACCGTCGCGAGTTCGGTGACCGTCGGAGAGCGGTCCAGCTTCTGCGACAGCTCGTCACTGGCCTTGGTCAGCGCGAGCCGCAGCTCCTGAAGCCGGCGCGGCACCCGCACCGACCACGACGTGTCGCGGAAGAACCGCTTGATCTCGCCCACGACCGTCGGCATCGCGAACGTCGGGAACTCCACGCCCCGTTCGCAGTCGAACCGGTCGATCGCCTTGATCAGCCCGATCGTGCCGACCTGGACGATGTCCTCCATCGGCTCGTTCCGGGACCGGAACCGAGCCGCCGCGTACCGCACCAGCGGCAGATTCAGCTCGATCAGCGTGTCACGGACGTACCCACGCTCGGGGCTGTCCTCGTCGAGCGCGGCGAGCCGCAGGAACAGGGAGCGGGAGAGGGTGCGGGTGTCGATGGCCCCCGCGGCCGTGAGGGCCGGGGCGGGCTCGGTCGCGAGCTCGGCCGGAACGTCGTCGATGGGGCCGAGTGTGTCGAGAGCATGGGGAGCTGACTCGCTCTCCGCGAGCGTGAGCACCTTCGAGCTGCCCTGTTCTGCGGACATGCCACCCCCTTTGGGTCGCGGGACGGTCGCGGCGGACGCCCCCCGTCTGAGGAACGCAGCCTTCACCTGAATACCGGAGCCGAAGCCCCGGCAAACGCGCTTCCCGCAGAATGTCACATGTCGGCAACACGCTGTAGTGACATGTCGACATCTGAGACGTGAATCCGCCCTGCAAACAAGGGGTCTGACGCCCCGTCGGCACCGAACTGTCGGTAACCGCCCTGACCAGCGATTCCCTCCCCCCGGTTACCTCTCGATCAGGTATCCGGTTACGCGTCGATCCGGTTCGCGGACCGCAATCGCTGGAAGCTACGCGCGAGTAGCCGCGAGACATGCATCTGCGACACACCGAGTTCCGCGCTGATCTGGGACTGCGTGAGATTGCTGTAGTACCGCAGCAGCAGGATCCGCTGCTCCCTCTCCGGAAGCTGGACGAGCAGATGCCGGACGAGATCCCGGTGCTCCACCCCGTCCAGCGCGGGATCCTCGTAACCGAGCCGGTCCAGCAGCCCCGGCAGCCCGTCACCCTCCTGCGCGGCCTCCAGCGAGGTCGCGTGGTACGACCGTCCGGCCTCGATGCAGGACAGCACCTCGTCCTCGGTGATGCGCAGCCGTTCGGCGATCTCCGCGGTCGTCGGGGTCCGCCCGAACGCGGTCGTCAGGTCCTCGGTCGCGCTGTTCACCTGCACCCACAGCTCGTGCAGCCGGCGGGGCACGTGGACCGTGCGGACGTTGTCGCGGAAGTACCGCTTGATCTCACCGACGACCGTCGGCATCGCGAACGTCGGGAACTGCACCCCCCGGTCGGGGTCGAAGCGGTCGATGGCGTTGATGAGCCCGATGGTGCCGACCTGGACGACGTCCTCCATCGGCTCGTTGCGGGAGCGGAAACGGGCGGCCGCGTAGCGCACGAGCGGCAGATTGGCCTCGATGAGCGCCCCGCGCACCCGGTCGTGCTCCGGCGTGCCCGGCTGGAGCTCCTTGAGCTGCGCGAAGAGGACCTGTGTGAGGGCGCGGGTGTCGGCGCCACGGCTGCTGCGCCGGGGAGCCGTTTCCGATGACGGTGCCTGAGGTGCGGTACTGGCCAGCACGGTCAACTCCACCTCGTCATCCGTCAACGCATCCCGTCCACACTTCCCCTGAAAGCGGTCATAGCATCACAAGAGATGCGGACTCTGTGCAAGCACCCCATAACTACGTGTTGAGGGGCAAAAGAACAGCCCCCGCCGACACGACGGGGGCTCGAGACCGCGCTTCAGGACTTCGCCCGACGGAGCGTGAGGGAACTCAGAACTCGTAGTCGGCGATCACCCATGTGGCGAACTCCCGCCACAGTGCGACCCCCGCCTGGTGGTCGGGGTGCTCCACGTACCGGCGCAGCGCCTCCGCGTCGTCGAAGGCCGAGTTGATGGCGAAGTCGTAGGCGATCGGACGGTCGCTCACGTTCCAGCCGAGCTCCCAGAAGCGGAGCTCGGGGATCTTGCCGTCGAGGGAGCGGAACGCCTCGACGCCCTTCGCGACCCGGGGATCGCCGCGCTCGACGCCCTCGTTGAGCTTGAAGAGGACCAGGTGGCGGATCATCACTTTCCTCCGTTGGCGACCCATGTGGCGAAGTCGCCGAGGGCCTGGACGGCGTCCGATATGCCCTGGAACCCTACTCCGACGTAGCCGGTGGCCTTGTCCGGGTCCGTGATGATCACGTACAGGGCGAAGACCACGAGCAAGTAGACGGCGACCTTCTTCGCGTTCACCGCCATCGCGGCCTCCCATGTCACTGATGCCTCATGCAGCGCACATGATCGCACGAAGGTCAGAGGACCCGAAGGGGTGGATCGCACGAAGGGCCCCGTCTGACGACGGGGCCCTTCTCGAGCGGTAGCGGAGGGATTTGAACCCTCGGTGACTTGCGCCACACTCGCTTTCGAGGCGAGCTCCTTCGGCCGCTCGGACACGCTACCGAGGGAGACATTACAGCAAGGTGCGGCCTGCTCAGAAATCGGTATTCAGCGGCTGCGGAAGAACTCGGTGAGCAGCCGGGCGCCCTCCTCGGCGAGCACGCCCCCGATCACCTCGGGCCGGTGGTTGAGCCGCCGGTCACGGAGGAGGTCCCAGAGGGAGCCGGCCGCGCCGGCCTTCTCGTCACGGGCGCCGTAGACGAGCCGGTCGACACGGGACTGCTGGATCGCGCCCGCGCACATCGTGCAGGGCTCCAGCGTCACCACGAGGGTGCAGCCGGCGAGCCGCCACGCGCCGAGTGCGGCGGCGGCCCGCCTGAGGGCGAGCACCTCCGCGTGGGCCGTCGGGTCGCCGCCGGCCTCCCGTTCGTTGTGCCCGGCCGCGAGCACGGTCGTGCCGTCCGGCGCCAGCACGACGGCGCCGACCGGGACGTCCCCGCCCCGGACGGCCTCGGCGGCCTCGTCCAGGGCGAGCCGCATCGCGGGCCGCCAGGGGTCGCGTACCGGGTCCGGCGGCCCCGGGGTGACGCGATCGGTCAGCGGACGGCCTCCAGGGTCTCCGAGGCGCCGAGCGACTCGGCGATCTCGGTGACGGCGTCGGTCACCATCGAGCGCAGCTCCTTCTCGCTCACGCCGAGGTCGTCGAGGATCTGGGCGTCGCCGACCGGGCCGTGCGGTACGGCCTCGGCGGCACCGGCGGCCCCGGCACCGCCGTCGGACTCGTCGTCCTCGCCGGACTCCCCGTCCTCGGTGCCGTCGAGATCGAGGGCGTCCAGGTCGTCGCCGTCGGCCGGGTCCCGGCCGAGCAGCTCGTCGGTGAGCAGGATCTCGCCGTAGCTGCTGCGGGCAGCGGCGGCGGCGTCCGAGACGTAGATGCGAGGGTCCTCCTCGCCGTCCACGCGGACGACGCCGAACCAGGCGTCCTCCTGCTCGATCAGCACGAGCACCGTGTCGTCGTCGGGGGAGGCTTCACGGGCCAGGTCGGCCAGATCCGCCAGGGTTTCCACATCGTCGAGCTCCGTGTCGCTCGCTTCCCACCCGTCTTCGGTGCGCGCGAGCAGTGCGGCGAAGTACACCGTGACTCTCCCACTGGTCATAGGCGTGCCGGTTGGGGATCCCCCCGGCGGAGGTTACGGGCGGGGAGTGCTCCTCCGAGCCCCACCCACTCGGAATCGTGGCAGAAACAAGGCGTTCAGGGGATGTCTTCGACTCCCTGTGTCCAGCGGTTCCGCTCGCACGCTTGTTGCGGCCACCTGCGGATCGTACGCGGCTTTCCCCTGCTCCACGTACGGTCACCCGCGAAGAAACGCCCCGCGGTTCGCGATCTTCTCCGGCGGTTTCCGCACTCGTCTCCTACCAGCGGAACGTGCGCATCCGCATGGCGCGTCGCAACCGGGCCGTCTTGGCGCGGCGCGGCTGGACGCGGTCGCGCAGTTCCCGGGCCTCCGCGAGGTCGCGCAGGAACCGGGCCCGGCGCCGACGGCGCTCGGCGTCGGACAGGTCCGTCCCCTCCGGCCCGTCCGTCCGGCCGGTCGTCGATTCCGTCCCGGGCTGTACGCGCGGCGACGGGGCGTGTCGGGTATTCCGTTCGGGCATCAGGTTCATCACCCCCAGTGCGTCCAGTCCGTTTTCCCCGGACAGGCGGTTTGACGCCTGCGAACGTGCGGCGGCCGGACGGGGGGCTCGCCGTGCCGCCGGCGTCATCCGGCCCGGTTACTGTTGTGGACATGCGTCTCCATGTCGTCGACCACCCCCTGGTCGCCCACAAGCTCACCACGCTGCGCGACCGGCGTACCGACTCCGCGACCTTCCGCCGTCTGGCCGACGAGCTGGTCACCCTGCTCGCCTACGAGGCCACCCGCGACGTGCGCACCGAACAGGTCGACATCCAGACGCCGGTGGCCGCGACCACGGGCGTGAAGCTGTCCCACCCGCGTCCACTGGTGGTGCCGATCCTGCGGGCCGGACTCGGCATGCTGGACGGCATGGTCCGGCTGCTGCCGACCGCCGAGGTGGGCTTCCTCGGCATGATCCGCAACGAGGAGACGCTGGAGGCCTCCACGTACGCCACGCGTATGCCGGAGGACCTGTCGGGCCGTCAGGTGTATGTGCTGGACCCGATGCTCGCCACCGGCGGCACGCTGGTCGCGGCGATCCGGGAGCTGATCCGGCGCGGCGCCGACGACGTGACCGCCGTGGTGCTGCTGGCCGCGCCGGAGGGCGTCGAGATCATGGAGCGCGAGCTGGCGGGCACGCCGGTGACGGTCGTGACGGCGTCGGTCGACGAGCGCCTGAACGAGCACGGCTACATCGTCCCGGGCCTCGGCGACGCCGGGGACCGGATGTACGGGTCGGCCGAGTAGGCCCCTCTCAGCAGCCCTTCTTCGGCGACGGCGCCGGTTCGGGCTCGGCCATCCTGGTCAGGGCCCGGTCGGCGTCCGCCCGCTTCGCCAGCCCCTTGAAGGCGTCGCCGATGACGAGGTCCACGGCGGCGCCCTCGCGGGCCGCCTCGGTGCGCCGCTCGGCGCCCGGGAGCTGGGTGCCGAGGACGGGCAGTGCCGTGTCGAGGGCGGAGTCGGGGCCGAGCAGGAACCCGGTGCCCTTGACCTTCTTGTCGTACTTCTTGGGCGCGTTGCCCACGTCGCCGATCTTGAAGCCGCGCTTCTTCAGCTCGTCGGCGGTCTTCTTCGCCAGGCCGCTGCGGGTGGTGGCGTTGAGGACGTTGACCGTGATGGCGCGCGGCTCGGGCAGCGCCTTCGGGGTGGGCGAGGGGCTCGCCTTGGTCCTGGGGGCGCAGTCCTTCCCGGTGCCCGCCGCCGAGGCCTTGCCACCGCCCCCGGTGAAGACGTCGATGAGCTGCAGGGTGCCCCAGCCGCCCACGCCGAGCACGGCGACGGAGGCGACGGCCAGGACGACGAGCCTGCCGCGCCTCCGGGCCCGGCGCATCCGGGGGTGCTTGTTTCCCGTGATGCGGTACTTGCCGCCCATGCCGGGGGGAGTCAGCATGCTCATGAGCGCAGCGTAGTGCTCCCGGGCGACGATGCCTACTAGATGATCATTCGACATCGCCCAGCGGAACCCGAAAGGGCCAACCCGTGACCCCCGGGGGTCAGTCGAGCTCGAGCACGCGTGCGTGCAGCACCTGGCGCTGCTGGAGCGCGGCACGCACCGCGCGGTGCAGCCCGTCCTCCAGGTACAGGTCGCCCTGCCACTTCACGACGTGCGCGAAGAGGTCGCCGTAGAACGTCGAGTCCTCGGCGAGCAGGGTCTCGAGGTCGAGCTGCTGCTTCGTCGTCACGAGCTGATCGAGGCGGACCGGGCGCGGCGCGACGTCCGCCCACTGCCGGGTGCTGTCCCGGCCGTGGTCGGGGTACGGCCGGCCGTTTCCGATGCGCTTGAAGATCACACGGAAAGCCTACCGGGCGGGACCTTCCGGGCGCAGCCGTGGCGGCGGAGTGCGACGCTGAAAAAAAGCCCACAACGCGGTATGAACCGGAACAGAGGCCTGAACATGCCGGGCCGTGAGACCCCGCCGTCGGCCCTGCTCCCGAGGTGGTCGCTCTCCGGGACGGCCCCGTGTTCGGCGCGGCGGAGGCGTTGGTCCGGTCGCCGGCCGCCCTCCGCCGTCGCGGGTCGGTCAACCGCGCACCCGCTCCCTCGGGGACTGCTGCGGATCGCGCGTGTCCCGCTCGGGCCGGGGCGGGAGGGGCCCGCCACCCGGGGCGAGCCACGCGGCTGACGCCTACCTGCCGGCGGCCTTCGCGGCCTTGGCCGCCGCCTTCATCTCCTGCTTGTGTGCCCGCACCTTGGCCAGCGACTCGGGGCCGGTGATGTCGGCGACCGAGCGGAAGGACTTCGGCTCGCCGTAGGAACCCGCGGCCTCCCGCCATCCCGTGGGCCGCACGCCGAGCTGCTTGCCGAGCAGGGCGAGGAAGATCTGGGCCTTCTGCTTGCCGAAGCCCGGCAGTTCCGCCAGCCGCTTCAGCAGCTCCTTGCCGGTGGCCACGTCCTTCCAGACGGCCTCGGCGTCACCGTCGTAGTGCTCGACGAGGTACTGGCACAGCTGCTGGATCCGCTTGGCCATGGAGCCCGGGTAGCGGTGCACGGCCGGCTTCTGCGAGAGCAGCGCGGCGAAGGCCTCGGGCTCGTGCGCGGCGATCTCGTGCGCGTCCAGGTCGTCCGTGCCGAGCCGCTGGGCGATCGTCGCCGGACCCTTGAACGCCCACTCCATGGGGACTTGCTGGTCCAGCAGCATCCCGATCAGCGCGGCGAGCGGACTGCGGCCGAGCAGCGCGTCGGCTTCGGGGTCCTGGGCGAGGTGAAGAGTGACGTCCATGTCCCGATCATCCCCCGGGGCGGGCCCGGCCGCGTCCGGAGCCCGCTCAGGTGGCGCGCCAGTAGCCCAGGGCGTGCAGGCGCTGCTTGGGCAGGCCGAGTTCCTTGCGCACGTACGCCGCCAGGCTCCGGGTCGTCGCCGTGTCGCAGGCGATCCAGACGTACGGGTCGCAGGTGCCCTGGAGCAGACCGGGCAGGTCCTTCTTCACCCGGTCGACGAGATGGGCCCCGGAGTCCCGGCGCGGCACCCTCCGCAGTTCGTGCCGGTCGGGGTCCGTGCGGTGCGGCAGGTCGTCGTCGCCGCCTTCGAACCAGACGGTGGCCGGGGCGGGACCCAGGGCGTCCAGCAGGGAGTTGAGGGCGGGCAGCGAGGCCGGGTCGCCGACGGCGAAGACGTGTGAGGGCGCCGGGCTCGGGTGCTCGAAGCCGGTGCCCTGGACGGTGGCCTCGATGGTGTCGCCCGGCTTCGCCGCCCGGGCCCAGTCGCTGGCGCACCCCTCGTGCAGGGCGAACTCCAGGCCGAAGGTCCCGGCCGCCGGATCCGGGTCGACGAGGGTGTAGGCCCGCTGGTGGGGCTTGCCGGCGTTGTCGAACCAGAGGCGGACCCACATGGTGGGGTGCACGTCGGTCGCCGCGAGCAGGCCGCCGTCGGTGAAGCGCAGCCGACGGTAGTCGGGGGTGACGTCCTCTGCGTCCGTCACGGTGAGCTCGAAATCCTTCGCGCGCAGCAGCTTGAGGACCGCGCCCTCCCAACCCCGCCCCTGCCCCATGGCGTGTCCGCCCTTCGCGTACGATTCCGGCCACAGCCTTGACTTAGGCAAGGCTAACCTAAAGCAAAGTGGGGGTACAGGGTGACCGTCGAGATCTACCGTGACGCCTGGGGCATTCCGCATCTGCGCGCGGGCAGCGCGGCGGAACTCGCCCACGCGCAGGGCCTGGTCACCGCCCGCGACCGGGCCTGGCAGCTGGAGACCGAGCGGCACCGGGCCCAGGGCACCTCGGCGTCCTTCCTCGGCGCGAGCGCCCTGGCCTGGGACCGGTTCGCCAGACGGGCCCGGCTCGACGACACGGCCAGACGCTGCTTCGCCGACCTGGAGGAACGGGATCCGGAGACGGCGCACTGGGTGCGGGCGTACGTGGACGGGGTGAACGCGGGTCTGGGGGAAGGAGCCGACGCGGCACCCGAGTTCGCCCGGACCGGTCTCGCCCCCGGCTCCTGGAAGCCCTGGACCCCGCTCGGCGTCTGGCTCGCCACCCACATCCTCTTCGCCGGGTTCCCGGCCAAGCTCTGGCGCGAGCAGGTCACCGCGCACCTCGGCGCGGACGCGGTCGGCCTCTTCGCCACCGACGGCCCCGGAACCTCCGGCAGCAACGGCTGGCTGGTGAGCGGGGAGCGGACCGTCACCGGGCGGGCGGTCATCGCCGGTGACCCGCACCGCTGGATCGAGGACCCGGGCGTCTACCAGCAGATCCACCTGTCCTGCCCGGAGTTCGACGTCGTGGGCCTGGCCGTGCCCGGCGTCCCCGGCATCGCCCACTTCGGCCACACCGGCACGGTCGCCTGGGCCATCACCAACGCCATGGCCGACTACCAGGACCTGTACCGGGAGCGGCTGCGGCGCACCGGCGCCGGAGTGGAGGCCCTCGGCCCCGACGGGGTCTGGCGCCGGGCGTCCCGGCACACGGAGGTCATCGAGGTGGCCGGCGAGGAACCCGTCGAGGTCGAGGTGATCGAGACCGACCGGGGACCGGTGGTCATCGGGGGGCCCGAGGGGATCGACGGCGATCCGGTGGACGCGCCGGTGCCGGGCCTTGCCGACGCTCTGCCGGCGTCGGGTGATCCGGCAGGTGTGGTGGGTTCCGGTCCTGGCCCTGTGACCGGTGACGCGGCGGGCGCGACGCCTGCGGGTACGGCTGGCGGTCCGGTGCCGGGTGATGCGGTGGGGCTGCCGGATGGGGCCGGCGGTCCGGCTGACCCGATGTGTTCGGGTAGTGGTCCGGCTGACCCGGTGGGTCCTGGGGGCGATCCGGTGTCGGGCGCGACGCCTGTGGGTACGGCTGGCGGTCCGGTGTCGGGTGATGCGGTGGGGCTGCCGGGTGGGGCCGGCGGTCCGGCTGACCCGATGTGTTCGGGTGGTGGTCCGGCTGACGCGGCGGGTCCTGGGGGCGATCCGGTGTCGGGCGCGACGCCTGTGGGTACGGCTGGCGGTCCGGTGTCGGGTGATGCGGTGGGGCTGCCGGGTGGGGCCGGCGGTCCGGCTGACCCGATGCGTTCGGGTGGTGGTCCGGCTGACCCGGTGGGTCCTGGGGGCGATCCGGTGTCGGGCGCGACGCCTGCGGGTACGGCTGGCGGTCCGGCTGACCCGGTGGGTCCTGCGGGCGATCCGGTGTCGGGTGTGGGACTGCCGGGTACGGGTGGCGGTCCGGTGGGCGCGGCGCGTCCGGGGGGTTCCGCCGATGCGGCCGGGTCCGACGGGGCCGACGGCCCCGTCGATCCGCCGTCGGCGGTCAGCCTGCGCTATCCGCCCCGCGTCAGCGGCGACCTCGGCTTCGGCGCTCTGCTGCCGCTGTTGCGGGCCCGCCGGGTCGCCGACGTCGACAAGGCCTTCGACCGGTGGGCCGAGCCGGTCAACGTCGTTCAGGCCGCCGACACCGACGGCGGTGTCCTGCACCGCGTGGCCGGGCGGGTGCCGCTGCGCGCCGAGGCCAACCGGGTCCGCCTGGTGCCCGCCTGGGAGCCCGGGCACGAGTGGCAGGGCTGGCACGAGACGCCCCGCGCCGGGCTCAGCGACGGCGTCGCCGTGATGGCCAACCAGCGCGGCCCGGCCGAACCGCTCGGCGTCGAGTTCGCCCCGCCGCACCGCGCCGACCGCATCGCCGAGCTGCTCGCCGGCCGGCGGCGCTGGTCCGCCGCCGACATGCCCGCGATCCACACCGACACCCACCTCGCCTCCGCGTCCGCCCTCCTGGACCACCTCCGCGCCCTCGACGGCCTCACCCCCGAGGCCTCCGCCCTCCGCGACCGCCTCCTCGCCTGGGACCGCCGTATGGACGCCGGCAGCGCCGACGCGGCCCACTACGCGGCGGTGCGCGGCGCGGTCGTACGGCACCTGGCGGCGCACCCGGCCTTCGCCGCACTCGCCACCCCGCCGCCGTACCCCGAGGTGCTCCGGCCCTGGCTGGCCCTGCTCCCGCGGGTCGGCTTCGCGCTGGAACACCTGCTGCGGGCCGAGGATCTGTACGGCGTCGACCGGCCGGCGGCCGTGCGCGCGGCGGTCGAGGAGGTGGCCGCGCAGCCACCCGCCGGTGTCTGGGGCGACACCCACCGGCTCGCCCCCTGGCGGGCGCTGGAGCCGGAGACGCCGTACGACGAACCGGGCCTGTCCGGCGACCACGACTGCGTGCTGTGCACCTCGGCCGTGCCCGGCCTCACCGACCTGTCCGCACGGGGCCCGGCCGCCCGCTACGTCTGGGACCTGGCCCGGCGCGAGGACAGCCGGTGGGTGGTCCCGCTCGGCGCCTCGGGCGTCCCCGGCTCGCCCCACCACCGCGACCAGCTCCCCCTGTGGGTGCGCGGAGAACTCGTCCCGGTCGTCACCGACTGGACCCAGCTGAAGAAGGAGACCGATGTCTGACCCGTACGCCTCCCGCACGGCCGTCCACGAGCAGGTGACCGACGGCTTCGGCACCGTCCGCGTCCTGCCGCTGGACCCGGAGGCCGACTCCGGAGTGGTCCATCGCTGGGTGAGCGAGGACCGGGCCGTCTTCTGGGGCATGAACGGCCTCACCGAACAGCAGGTGGCCGAGATCTACACCCACATGGCCACGCTCACCACCCACCACGCCTACCTCCTCGTCCGGGACGGCGAGCCGGTCGCGCTCCTGCAGACCTACGAGCCCGGCGCGGACCGGGTCGGGGAGTGCTACGACGTCCGCCCCGGCGACATCGGCATCCACCTGCTGGTCGCCCCGGCCGGACCGGGCGGCGCACGCTCCGGCTGGACCCCCCGGCTGGTGGCCGCCATCGCCGAGTACGTCCTGCTGGGCCTGGACCGCCGGCGGGTCGTCGTCGACCCGGACGTGCGCAACGAGAAGGCGGTCGCCCGTTTCCTCGAGCTGGGATTCACCCAGGGGCCGGTGGTCGTCCTGCCGGAGATCGACCTCCCGGACGTCCACCTGCCGGAGAAGAAGGCCCAGCTCGCCTTCCTGGACCGGGGGCTACTCTTCCCCGGGTGACGCCCGAGGAACTCATCACCCACTACGGCCTGGAGCCGATCCCCCGCGAGGGCGGCCTGTTCCGCCAGACCTGGTCCGGACCGCAGCGCCCGGACGGCCGCCCCGAGGGCACGGCGATCGTCGCACTGCTGACGGCGGACGACTTCTCGGCCCTGCACCGCCTGCCCACGGACGAGATCTGGCACTTCTACCTCGGCGACCCCCTGGACCTCCTCCTGCTCGCGCCCGACGGGACCACGACCACGGTGGTGCTGGGCCCGGACGTCACGCGGGGACAGCATGTCCAGTTCACCGTCCCGGCGGGCACCTGGATGGGCGGCCGGGTGCGCGGGGGCGGCGCGTGGGCGCTGTTCGGCTGCACGATGGCCCCCGGCTTCACGTTCGAGGGCTACGAGCACGGGGACGCGGCGGAGCTGACCGCACGCTATCCGGGTGAGGCGGACAGGATCGCCGGGCTGTGCCGGCCTTCTCTCCAGTGATTCCCTCCGGCTGTTCCGCGGACGCCCCCTCATCGGTGAGCGCTACACCGATCCCGTCCGTACTTAACGCGGAGTGGTACGGCCCAACCCCGGAGACGCACGTGGACCAACGGCGGAACGAGGAGCGCAATGTCGGACACCCCCGGCGCACACAAGCCCTGGTGCTGCTCGGCACCGTGCTGGTACTGCTCCTCGGCGGAGCAGCCCCCGCCTCCGCCCACGCCGCCCTCCGCAGTACCGACCCCGACGACGGATCCGTCGTCCGACAGGCCCCCCGCCACGTCACCCTGACCTTCACCGAGTCCGTCGGCCTGCTCGACGACTCGTTCCGGATCTACGGCCCGGACCAGCACCGCGTGCGCACCGGAGAGGCGCGGCACACGGACGGCCGCTCCGACACGGCCCGGGTCGGACTGCCGCGGAAGCTCACCCAGGGCACGTACACGGTGGCCTGGCGGGTGGTCTCCTCGGACAGCCACCCGGTCTCCGGCGCGTTCACCTTCTCCGTCGGCAAACGCACCGCCACGAGCGCGCAGATCGGCGCCGGCCCGTCCGAGGACCCGCTGACCGGCGCTCTGCACGACGCCGCCCGCTATCTCACCTACCTCGCCGCCGCGCTGCTCATCGGCGCCGTGGCGTTCGCGCTGCTGTGCCGGCCGGCCGACACCTCGCCGCTGCGCAGGCCGCTGGTGGGCGCCTGGTGGACGCTGCTCGGCTCCACGGTCGTCCTGCTGTTCCTGCGCGCCCCGTACGAGGCGGGCGCCGGGCCGGCCGCGGCCTTCGACGCCTCCGCCCTCCTGCGCACCCTCGGCAGCCGCCCGGGCTGGGCCCTGCTGGCCCGGCTGGTGATCCTCCTGCTGACCGCCGTGTTCCTCGTGCGGCTGGCCGGAAGCCGGGAGCGCCGGCGGCCTGCCGTACTCGCGGCGGGCACGGCCCTGGCCGTCGCGCTCGCCCTGACCTGGGCGGCGGCCGAGCACGCCTCCGCCGGGATCCAGGTGCCGGTGGCGATGACGTCGTCGGTGCTGCACCTGGTGGCGACCGGGGTGTGGCTCGGCGGCCTGGTGGCACTGCTGCTGACCATGCGCCGCGTGTCGGGTGACGTCCTGCGGGAGGTCGTGCCCCGCTTCTCGCGGATCGCCTTCGCCTCGGTGACGGTCCTGGCCGTGACCGGCCTCTACCAGTCCTGGCGCGGCCTCGGCACCCTCTCCGCGCTGACCGGGACGTCGTACGGCAGGCTGCTGCTCACCAAACTGGTCGCGGTGACCGTGCTGCTGATGGCGGCCAACTACTCCAGGCGCTGGACTGACCGCCTCGCGGCACCGGTGGCCGCCGCCGCCCGGACGGCCGTACCGGGACGTGTGCCGGAGCCGGTCGGCGCACCGGCCCGGCCGGAGACGACCGAGCGGACCGGGCCCGGTGAGCCCGCGCCCGGCGATGCGGCGCCTGACGATCCGGCACCTGATGATCCGGCGCCCGGGCATCCGGCAACCGGGGCCGGTGACCCGGACGCCCAGCGGCGCTTCCTGCGCCGCTCCGTCCTCGTCGAAGTGGCAGTGGCCGCCGTGGTGCTGCTGATCACGACCCTGCTCACCACCACGCTGCCCGGCCGTGCGCAGGCCGAGGCGGCACAGCGGGCGCCGGTGGGTGCGCTGCCGCCCACCTCCCTCACGGTGGTGCCCTTCGACTTCGGGGGAAGCACCGGCAGCACGCTGTCCGACCGCGGCACGGTGTACGTCACCCTGGACCCGGCCCGCGTCGGCGACAACGGCATCCAGGCCGTCGTCCACGGCGCCGACAAGGGCCCGATCCTCGTCCCCGAGGTCCGCATCACCTTCACCCTCCCGTCCCGGAGGATCGGCCCGATCGACGCCGGACTCACCGACGCGGGCGGCTACTGGGGCACCAACGCCGTCAACCTCCCCCTTCCCGGGACCTGGACGATGAAGACGACCGTGCGGGTGTCGGACGTCGACCAGGTGACGGTGACGAAGAAGGTGCGGATCGTGCCCTAGGCACCGTCGGCGCCGTCGCCGCCGTGGCGTCGCGGCCGAGCAGCCGCGTCATGCACTCGGCGGCGCGTACGGCCGCGTCGCCGCAGCAGTTGTTGAACAGCACGTGCACCTGCTCGGCCCGCTCCGCCAGCCGGCGCACCCGGGGCAGCCACTCGGCGAGTTCGTCCTCGCCGTACCCGTACCGGAACCGGTCCTCCTTGCTCCCGGTTCCCCAGGCTGTGCTGCGGCCGTGGAACCGCACGACGGACAGCCGGGGAGAGGTGACGGGCGTGACCGGCGGGACGGAGGAGGGGAGCGTCTGCGTCATGTCGACGGAGACCGCGGCCATGCCGTACCGGGCGAGCAGCCCGCACGTGGCCTCCGCCCGGTCCGGCACCCACCACGAGGGATGCCGGAACTCCACGGCGACGGGCCATCCGTCCGTGCGCTCGGCGCAGTCCCGCAGGAACGCCTCCGCCCGCTGCCCGGGCCGGAACCAGGGAGGGAACTGGAACAGCACGCTCCCGAGCCGCCCGGCCTGCCGCAGCGGCTCGATGCCGGCGCGGAAGCGGTCCCACACCGCATCGAGCACCGCCGGGTCCCGGTGATCGGCCGGCAGCCCGCCCGGCATCACCGCATCCCTGGTGGGATGTCCGGTGAGCAGCGAGAACGCCTTGACGTCGAACACGAACCCGTCCGGTGTGCGCTCGGCCCACAGCCGGCTGTTCCGCTCGCTCGGCAGCGCGTAGTACGACGCGTCGACCTCGACGACCGGGAACCGCTCGGCGTAGTGCCGTAACCTCCCCTCGGCGTCCCGCCGCCCCGGCGGGTACCAGCCGCTGCCGACCAGCGCCCGGTCGGTCCAGGAACACGTGCCCACGAGGATCTCGCCCATGGGGGAGCGGTTACCCGGGCCCGGCACCGGCAGGCTCGCCCGGGGGCGACGGGAGACGGGCCGTCCCGGCTGTCCGCCTGATGCTGCTACCGATATGAATCAGGGCAAAAGGGGTACTCATGCCCAGCGATCGGCCCTACGAGAAGAACTTCCCGCGAGGACCCACACGGCGTGCAGACCTTCCTTCCCTACCCCGGCTTCCGGGAGTCGGCCCTGGTCCTGGACCGCCGCCGGCTCGGCAAACAGCGGGTCGAGGCCCTGCAGGTGCTGCGCGGCCTGGTCGTACCGGGCTACGGGTGGCGCCGGCACCCGGCCGTGCGGATGTGGGCCGGGTACGAGGAGGCCCTGGTCCGCTACGGGCTGGAGATCTGCCGCGTCTGGCGCGAACTGGGCCACCAGGACAGCTGCGCGGCCACCCTGGTCGCCGACCTCGCGGCCACCCGCCCCCACGCGCCGGTCAGGGACCAGCCGGTCCTGGCGGCCGAGGGTGAACTGCCGCCCTGGCTGGGCGACGACTCCTTCCACCGCAGCCACCGCTCCGCCCTGGTCCGCAAGGATCCGGCGACGTACACCCGGCACTTCCCGGACGTCCCCGACGACCTCCCCTACGTCTGGCCCGCCTCGGACCGGCAGCCGTAGGCGGGGCGCAGCCGGGTCGTAGCCGGAAATTCCGCAACTCCTCCCCGTGCAGTACCTGTTGTCCGGTCAGGTGGTTCCGTGCTCCACTGGATCTTTTCTGGCACATCGGTCACGGGTCACCCGCCCCCCCGGGGCGGGCAGGCACACCATGGGGGGTCCGTGTGTGAAGAACTGGGGTTCGAAAGACTCCTCGACGAGGACGGCTTCTTCGCCCGTCTGCTCGGCCGGGCGCCCTCGGGCGCCGGCCGGGACCCGCTGTACGGACCCGACCTTCCGGTGGTGCTGCTCACCGGCGGCCCGGGCATGGGCAAGGGCCGGCTGCTGCGCGCCGTGCGGGACCGCTTCGCCGCCAAGGTGCCGGTGATACACCTGGACTGCGCCTCCCCGGTGTACGCGGACCGCGCGGACCCGGAGCCGGGCGCCCGCTCGGCCGCGACCGAGGCCCTGGTGGAGGTCGCCCGGCGGCTGAGCACCTGGCAGGGAACGGGCGGATCGTTCGCCTTTCCGCGCTTGTTCGCGGGCCTCGCCGTGATCGCGACCGGCGTCACGGAGGGCACACCCGAGGCGGTCGTGACGGAGGCCGAACGGTACGAGGGACTGGCCCAGAGGCAACGTCTGCGCGGGCTGGTCACCGGCGACTTCTGGCGGGGCGTGCTGCACGGCACCATCCGCAACCTGCTGATGAGCCTGTCCGGGCAGGCGCTCGACGACGTGTACTCGACGGCCGTCAGCAACGCCCTGCTGGACGCCCTCTTCGAGCGTGCGGCACCCCGGGGCAGGGCGGAACTGGAGCGCGTCTACGGCGCCTATCCCGGCGCGGCCGGCCAGCCCAGGATAGGTCTGCGTATCCTCGCCGCCGACTTCCGGGCCGGCGGCGAGGCACGGGAGGTCGCGGAAGGCTTCCTCTTCCGGGCCCTGCGCGAGGACCTGGAGGCGGCGTACGCCTCGGCCTCCGGCTGGCTGCGCCGGGTCGGCCGCCCGGGCCTGCTGCTGGACCACGCCGAGTCGCCCCTGGGCGAGCGGTTGCTGCGGGCCGTGCTCACCGACCGCCGGGCCGGGCAGCGCGACCGCCTGGTGATCATCGGCACGGCACGCCGCCCGGACGGCGGGGCCTTCCTGCACGGCGGCCTGCCGCCCCGGGAGGCGACGGCCCCGGCCGAGTACCGCCCCGCCGACGGCGCCCCACCGGCCTGGTCCCGCCGCACCGACGCGGGCGCGGACCGCGCACCCCTGGCCGACGGCGTGCTCCTGCTGCGGATGCCGCTGCTCTCCGGCGACCAGCTCCGCCGGGAGACCGTGCGAAGACAGCAGCGCGCCGAACCGGAGGGCGGCGCGAACCGCCGCCGTATCGACGCCGCCGTGGCCCGGCTGAGCGGCGGCCGGCCGCACACGGTGATCCGTCTGGCCGCCGCCGCGGCCGCCTTCCGCATGCCGGCGGACGCCAATGACCGGGACATCCTGGACGCCCCGTTACGGCTGCCCGGGCTCCCCGGCGACGACGCCCCCGAACGGCCCGTCGCCGACGTGCTCCTGCGGGAACTGATCCTGGACCAGTTACCGGTACGGCTCCCGACCGAGCACCACGCCCACTGGCTCGACCTCCTCACCCACCTGTCGGTGGCCCACGACACCGAGTGCGCGGACGTCCTGCTCCGCCATCACCAGTCGGGCCGCGTCCACCATCTGACCGCCCATCACGTCGCCCAGCTGCTCACCGACACCGGATGGCCCACCTGCGAGCGCCATTTCATCGGCGACTTCGGCCTCCGCCAGCTGCTGGTGCACCGGCTCTACGGACTGAGCCCGGACGGCGCCGCCTGGTACGCCGACCACCACCTGCTGCGCGACCACTACGCGCGGAGAGCTGCCGGGGAGGAGGGGGCCCAGGGCGACGGATCCGCACGCGACGGAGCATCGGGCGACGGGTCCCCGGGCGGTGGTGGCCCTTCGGGCGGCGGTGACGGGGCCTTCCGCTCCCTCACCGCGCACCAGATGAACCACCACCTGGTCTCAGGCGGCGCGGACGACGTGGTCAGTCACCTCGCCGCGACCCTGCCCGGCCGCCCCGGCGAGTGGTGCGCGGATCTCCTGGAGATCGCCCAGGCCCCCTACCCGGGCGGGGCGGACGCCCGCCGTGACCGCGCCCAGGGCCTGGTCGGAGCGGACGGGCCGCCCCTGCGCCGCACGGTCGACCAGCTGCTGCACGCCGTGTGGCTGTGCGAGGAGCGGACCCGGCCCACCGGCAAGGAGACCGCCCGCACGCTGGCCAAGCTGCTGGACCTGCTCTCGATCATGGACTTCGAGGGCGCGGGCCGGCTCAGCAGGACGGCGACGGAGTGGAGCGGACTCGCGGAGAACGAACAGCCCCTGTTGCGCTGCACCTGCACCGAGCAGCTCCGGCGAAGGAGATGACGGGCATGCCCAGATGGCGGAAGATCCTCTACTCCCTGCTGGCCGCGGTGGCGATCGTCGCGGGCGTCGCGGTGACCACCTCCCTCATCCGCAAGCCGGACACCTGTGCCGACGGTGTGGAACGGATCGACGGCGAGTGCGTCGGCGTCAACGGCGAGGGATACGACTTCGGTAACCCGGAGATAACCGACGTGGCCCGGGCCATCGCCCGCGAGAACCAGCGGATCGAGAAGCAGCCGCACGTCACGGTGGCGATGATGCTGCCGCTCCAGTCGGACCGGGAGGCCGTGCGCCGGCAGATGCGCAGCGATCTCCAGGGCGCGTACCTGGGACAGCGGCAGGCCAACGAGGGCGAGGGCGAACCACCCAAGATCCGCCTGGTGCTGGCCAACCCCGGGCAGGACTACGGCCGTCAGGAGAAGGTCGTCGACGCCCTGCTGCGCATGGCCTCCTCCTCCGAGGACCGGCTGCGCGCGGTCACCGGCTTCAACCTGAGCCTCGCCGCCACCGAGGCGGCCGTGAAACGCCTGACGGAGAACAAGATCCCCGTGCTCGCCGCCCGTATCAGCGGAGACCGCATCGCCAACGAGGACGGTCCGGACGGCATGGCGAAACTCCGCTTCCCCGGCCTGGCCCGCATCCTCCCCACCAACAACGACGCGGCCCGGGCCCTGGCCGACTTCAACGGCGAACGGGGCCGGCGGAACCTCAAGACGGTCCTCGTCTACGACAAGCGCCCCGACGGCTACAACGAGTCGCTGGCGAGGGCCTTCAGCAGGATCGAGGAGAAGGGCCCGGCCGGCCCCGCGGCGATGTCCTTCGAGTCCCCCTCGATCGACGAGGCGGGTTCGACGGGCAACCAGTTCACCCAGACGGCGAACAACATCTGCGACTCCGAGGCCGACACCGTCTACTTCGCCGGCCGCACCCTCCACCTGCGCATCCTCGCTCTGAAACTCGCCCAGGTCGGCTGCAAGAACCGCCACTACACCATCATCAGCGGCTCCGACGCCGCGTCCCTGCGCCAGGACATGACCGAGAAGGACTGGGCGAGGCTCCGCGGCGACGACGGCCGCCCGAAGGTCACGGTCCAGTACGCGGCCCCCGCCCACCCGGACGCCTGGACGACGGAACTCGCGGCCTGGAGGAAGAGGTACACGGCGGCCCACAAGCGCGAGCCGGCCGCCCAGGACCTCCCCCAGTACCTCACCGAACCCGAGGCGGCCCTCGACACCCTCAGGAAGCAGATCGACACGACGGTGAAGGAGGGCACGGAACTCGGCTCCACGCCGACCCTCGAGGACTCCCGCACGATGCTCGTCCACGACGGCCTGATCACCATCGGCAAGGCCCTCCATCAGGCTCAGCGAGGCGCCCCCGAGAGCACCGTGCCCACGCTGGAGGACGTGGGCCGCCAGTGGCCCCTCCTGCAGTCCCGCCACCGGGTCCAGGGCACCAGCGGCCTGATCTGCCTCACCACAGGCGGCAACGCCTACGACAAACCGGCCGCGATCGTCGAACTCGACCCGGGCCGGAAGGGCCCCGGCACCCTGAAGTTCGTCGGCCTGGGCTGGCCGACGGGCACACCGCAGCCGAAGAACTGCGTGATCCCGAGCGCCACGCCCTGAGCGGGTGCGCGGCAGGGCCGGGCACGCCGTGGACACGCGGACACACGCGGAAACGCGGACACAAGTCGCCTGACGATCCCTCAAACAATCAACCGAAGCTACCCATCGGTCTCACATTCCACGGCAGTTTGACGAACTAGTCACCATTACTCCACATGCGGAGTCTAGGTTCTGCATGATTCCTTCGACACACACACCGGGAGGGGAGTCCTCGTTGTCCGGGATTGACGAGTGTCTGCTGGAGGCCATGAAGCTGACCGGCGCCCGGGGCGCCGCCGTAGTCGACTGGACCAGCGGCCTGGCCCTGGGCACGGCGGGGGAGTCCCCGGGCGGTGACTACGAGGTCGCGGCGGCCGAGGCGGCGGAGCTCGCCCGGATCGCGGCGGAGTACCAGTCCTTCGCCCCGGCCGCCGGCTCCGACTGGTCCGGCGATTCCGGAGACGACACTCCCGTCGAGGACCTGATCGTCACCAACCGCGACAGCTACCACCTCCTCCAGTTCGTCCGCACCACCTTCGACAGCAGCGTCTTCCTGCATCTGTGGCTCGCCCGCAGCGACGGCAACCTCGCACTGGCCCGCATCCGGCTGCGGGACCTGGCGCGGCAGCTGGTACTGGGATGACCGCTGTGCCGACGCTCTCCTCCGACATCCCCCGGCGTGATCCCGGCACCGCTCCGTCCGGCTCGCCGATGCTGGACCGGCTCGTCGGCGAGAGGGCGACCGGCTCCCTCATGCGGGAGCGCGGCACTCTGTATCTCGCCGACGGCCAGGTGATACACGCGGAGAGCCCGTACACGCCCGGACTCGACGTGCTGCTCACCGCGGGCGGCTCCCTGTCCGCCGAGGAGTGGTCGCAGGCACTCACCGCGGCCGGGCCCCAGCGGCGGGTGGGCCGTTTCCTGGTGGACAGCGGCCGCTTCCCCGAGGGCGCGCTGCAACTGTGCCATCTCGGGGCGCTGTACGACGCGGCGTTCTTCGTGCTCGGGCCGGGCGGCGGTCCGGCGCGGTTCCGGCACGGGGTAGCGCACTGGCTGGGCGCGGTGCGCCCCGTGCCCGTCGACGCGGTACGGCGCGAGACGGTGCGCCGGCGGGAGCTGCTGCACGAGATCTGGCCCGAGGAGGAGACGGACACGCAGCCGCTCGTACGCACCCGGCTCACCCTCGACACACCCGTACCGCGGCGTCAGCGCGCGGTCCTCGAGCACGTCGACGGGACGCGAACGGCATCCGACATCTCCCATCTCCTGGGCCGGCCCGCCTTCCACACCCTCGTCGACGTCCGCCGTCTCGCCGCCGCCGGCATCGTGGCCGCGGCGCGGCGGCCACCGCGGCCCGCCGCCGAGCCCGCCCGCCTCCCGGAGACCTCGGACGGCCACGACGTCGCCCTGCTGCGCCGAATCAAGAACGCATTGGAGGCCCTGTGATCCGCGGGATCAGACAGCGCGCCGAGAGGAGACAGCTCATGGCGGCCGAGGCGGAAGTCCTCGACGAATTGCACAGCCTCCGGGCCCGCCTGCCACGACTGACCGGCGCCCTCGCCGCCAGCGTCGACGGCCTTGTGCTGGCGCAGGACATACGGGGGGTGCAGCCGGAGGGGCTGGCCGCCCTCACCGCGACCGCCCAGGGAGTCGCGCTGCGGCTCACCGACGCCACCGGGCAGGGCGACTTCCGCGAGCTCCTCGTCCGCGGCGCGCACGGCTACGTGGCCACCTACGCCGCCGGCTCGTCCGCCGTGCTCACCCTGGTCGCCGAAGGACGCGTGAACGTCGGCCGGCTGCACCTGGAAGGACGCCGCTCCGGCAACCGGATCGGCGAACTGCTGCGGGCCGCAGCCCACCAGCCCGACCGCACCCCCGGCCAGCCGCCCTCCACCCCCACCGCCACGGGCGGCCCGCTGCCCGTACGGACCCCGTCGCGGCGGGCCGACCCAACTCGCGAGTAGACCGCGCGCCTCCGGCCGCACCACAGCTCAGAACAGGCCCGGACACCAGGGCCGGCACCACCCGAAGGGAACAGCAAGCCATGGCGAACACCGAAACAGCGCTGAAGGAAGCCCTCTCGTCGATCGAGGGCGCCACCGGAGCCGCCCTCGTCGACTACACCAGCGGAATGGCGCTGGGAACCATCGGAGGCAACAACGGCTTCGACCTGAACGTGGCGGCCGCCGGCAACACCGACGTCGTCCGCGCCAAGCTGCGCACCATGGAGCTCCTCGGCATCCAGGACGAGATCGAGGACATCCTCATCACCCTGGGCACCCAGTACCACCTGATCCGCCTGCTCAGGAGCCAGGGAGGCAACGGCCTCTTCCTCTACCTCGTACTCGACTCCGGCCGCGCCAACCTGGCGATGGCCCGCCACCAGCTGAGGAGAATCGAGGCCCAGCTCGAGGTCTGAGCGAACAACGACGCCCCACGTCGAAGGGCCCCACCGGCGACGGGTGGGGCCCTTCGCGCCTGTTCAGGCACTGCTGTTCATGCCCTGCGCCAGGCGCTGAGCAGCTCCTCGGGGCCGAACACCGCCTGGAGGCCGGAACAACCGAGTGAGAGCCGCTCATGGTTCCCCCTTCGGTTCCACCAGGGAGCCTGCGGGGAGCGGCCCGGATGCGCGCTCGGTACATGCGTGTGACGGGGGCCGTGCTCCGCAAGGCCGCGCAGCAAGTCGGCGACGCGCTGTGGGAGCTCCCGGAAACCAACTGAGACGGAGACTGAGACGGACAACGTCGAAGGGCCCCACCGCGAACGGTGGGGCCCTTCGACATCGTGCCCGGTGAGGC
This sequence comes from Streptomyces djakartensis, assembly GCF_014651075.1. Classification (GTDB taxonomy): domain Bacteria; phylum Actinomycetota; class Actinomycetes; order Streptomycetales; family Streptomycetaceae; genus Streptomyces; species Streptomyces djakartensis. Next base: position 224,885 of record NZ_BMWE01000011.1, read on the forward strand.
ACTGGCGGAGGATACGAGATTCGAACTCGTGAGGGGTTGCCCCCAACACGCTTTCCAAGCGTGCGCCCTAGGCCTCTAGGCGAATCCTCCGCCGGAAACATTACATGACCGAGAGGAGTGCTCGCGAACTCGTTCCCCGCCCCCGACATCAGGTAGCCTTGGCGCAGCCCCTCACGCGGCGCTATCTGACTGAACTCCCCCAGGGCCGGAAGGCAGCAAGGGTAGGTTGGCTCTGGCGGGTGCGTGGGGGGCGTCTGCGTTCCCGACCGGATGTCCTGGCCGGGGCCCGTTGTCGGTGGGCGCCTATAACCTCGTATGCGTGTCGTCTCTCGCTCTGTACCGCCGCTACCGCCCGGAGACCTTCACCGAGGTCATCGGGCAGGAGCATGTCACCGACCCGCTGCAGCAGGCGCTGCGGAACAACCGGGTCAACCACGCGTACCTGTTCAGCGGGCCGCGCGGCTGTGGCAAGACGACCAGTGCGCGGATCCTCGCCCGGTGCCTGAACTGCGAGCAGGGGCCCACGCCGACGCCGTGCGGTGAGTGCCAGTCCTGTCAGGACCTCGCGCGCAACGGACCGGGGTCCATCGACGTCATCGAGATCGACGCCGCCTCGCACGGCGGTGTGGACGACGCCCGTGACCTGCGCGAAAAGGCCTTCTTCGGCCCCGCGCGCAGCCGGTACAAGATCTACATCATCGACGAGGCCCACATGGTCACGTCGGCCGGGTTCAACGCGCTGCTGAAGGTCGTCGAGGAGCCGCCGGAGCATCTCAAGTTCATCTTCGCGACCACCGAGCCCGAGAAGGTCATCGGCACGATCCGGTCGCGGACCCATCACTACCCCTTCCGGCTCGTCCCGCCCGGCACGCTGCGCGAGTACCTCGGCGAGGTGTGCCGGAAGGAGGACATCCCGGTCGAGGAGGGTGTCCTCCCGCTCGTCGTGCGGGCCGGCGGCGGGTCGGTACGTGACTCCATGTCCGTCATGGACCAGCTGCTCGCCGGCGCCGCCGAGGACGGTGTGACATACGCCATGGCGACCGCCCTGCTCGGGTACACCGACGGCTCCCTGCTCGACTCCGTCGTCGAGGCCTTCGCCACCGGCGACGGGGCCGCGGCCTTCGAGGTCGTCGACCGCGTGATCGAGGGCGGGAACGACCCCCGGCGCTTCGTCGCCGACCTGCTGGAGCGGCTGCGTGACCTGGTGATCCTGGCCGCCGTGCCGGACGCGGCGGAGAAGGGGCTCATCGACGCCCCCGCGGACGTCGTCGAGCGTATGCAGGCCCAGGCAGGCACCTTCGGCGCCGCCGAGCTGAGCCGGGCCGCCGACCTCGTCAACGAGGGGCTGACCGAGATGCGCGGCGCCAACTCGCCCCGTCTCCAGCTGGAGCTGATCTGCGCCCGCGTCCTGCTCCCCGCCGCCTACGGCGACGAGCGGTCCGTCATGGCCCGCCTCGACCGGATCGAGCGCGGCGTGAACTTCTCCTCCCAGGGGCCCTCCGGCATGCCCGCCATGGGATACGTGCCCGGGCCCGAGGGACACGGGGCGGCGGCCGGCGCCCCGGGGGGCGCGCCCGTTCCGCCGGGCGGCGGTCCGGCCGCGGCCCGGGCGGCTGTCCGTGCCTCCGGAGCGCCGGGCGGCGGTAACGCCCCAGCCGCGGCGGGTCCGGGGGCGTCGCCGTCCGCGCCGGGCACGCCTGCGGGACACGCGCCCGGTGTGTCAGGCATGGCCGGCGCCCCAGGGGCTTCCGGAGCTCCCGCCGACGCTCCGGCCGAGTCCGGCCCCGCCGTCGAGGGCCCCGCCCGGCCTGCCCAGCCGCCCCAGCCCGCCCAGCCGGCCCAGCCGGCCTCCGCTCCTTCGGCGCCGTCCGCACCGGGCCCGGGCGCCTGGCCCACCGCGGCCTCGGCCGGCAGTGGCCGTCGCCCGGGCGGCTGGCCCACGGCCGCCGCCCCCGGCACGCCCGGCTCGAACGCTCCGGCAGCGCACACCCCCGGGCCGAACACTCCCGCCCCCAGCGCCCCACCGGCGCCCCCGCCCTCGGCGCAGCCACCGGCCCAACCCCCGGCCTCCGCCCAGGCCGCCCCCGCCGGCGGCCTCGACCCCCGCATGCTCTGGCCGAACATCCTGGAGGCCGTCAAGAACCGCCGTCGCTTCACCTGGATCCTGCTCAGCCAGAACGCCCAGGTGGCCGGCTTCGACGGCACGACCCTCCAGCTCGGCTTCGTCAACGCGGGTGCGCGTGACAACTTCCTGAGCAGCGGCAGCGAGGACGTACTGCGGCAGGCGCTGGGCGAGCAGTTCAACGTCCAGTGGAAGATCGAGGCGATCGTCGACCCCTCCGGCGGCTCCGCGCCCCCGCCGGCGCCGGGCGGCCCCTCCGGCCTCGGCGGCGGCCACGGCGGAAGCGGCGGCTACGGCAGCGGTCACTCCGGCGGCGGCAGCCACACCGGCAGCGGCGGAGGTGGCGGCTACAACGCCGGTGGCGGCGGCGGTACGGCGACCGCGCAGCGCCAGGCCCCGTCGCAGTCGGCGGCGCCGTCGCCCCCCGCCCAGGAGCCGAGCAGACCCTCGCCCACGCCCGCACCGGCTGCTCCCGTGCCCCGGCCGTCCGCCCCGGAGCCACGGCGCGTGTCCGTCGAGGACGACATCCCCGAGGACGACGACCCGGACCTCGACGAGTCGGCCCTCTCGGGCCAGGAACTGATCGTCCGGGAACTCGGAGCGACGGTGGTGGAGGAGTTCTCGAACGAGTAGTCCTCGACGAGTAGTCCTCGAACGAGCAGCCAGGCCCGGAGCTGGCCTCTTGGCCCCTTGGAGGAACGTCCAAGCGAGGAAGCCCGCCCTCTTCGGAAGCCCGCACAAAGGAATCCCGGTGCTTCCCGTTAGGCTGGCCATGTGAAGGTCCTCGTCATCGGTACCGGCGCCCGCGAACACGCCCTGTGCCACGCCCTGTCCCACGACCCCGACGTCACCGCGCTGCACTGCGCCCCCGGCAACGCCGGCATCGCCGAAGTCGCCGCACTGCACCCGGTCGACGCCCTGGACGGCACGGCCGTCACCGCGCTGGCCACGAAGCTCGGCGTGGACCTCGTGGTCGTCGGCCCGGAGGCGCCGCTCGTCGCCGGTGTCGCCGACGCCGTACGCGAGGCGGGCGTCCCGGTGTTCGGCCCGTCCGGCCGCGCCGCGCAGCTCGAGGGCTCCAAGGCCTTCGCCAAGGACGTCATGGCGGCGGCCGGGGTGCCCACGGCACGGTCGTACGTCTGCACCACCCCGGAAGAGGTCGACACGGCCCTGGACGCCTTCGGCCCCCCGTACGTCGTGAAGGACGACGGGCTCGCCGCCGGCAAGGGCGTCGTCGTCACCGACGACCTCGAAGCCGCCAAGGCCCATGCCGCCGCCTGCGAGCGCGTGGTCATCGAGGAGTACCTGGACGGCCCCGAGGTCTCCCTGTTCGCCGTCACCGACGGCGAGACGGTCGTGCCGCTGCAGCCCGCCCAGGACTTCAAGCGCGCGCTGAACGGCGACGAGGGCCCGAACACCGGCGGCATGGGCGCGTACTCCCCGCTGCCCTGGGCCGACCCGAAGCTGATCGACGAGGTCCTGCAGACCGTGCTGCAGCCGACCGTGGACGAGATGAGGCGCCGCGGCACCCCGTTCTCCGGGCTGCTCTACGCCGGACTCGCGATCACCTCCCGCGGTGTCCGCGTGATCGAGTTCAACGCCCGGTTCGGCGACCCGGAGACCCAGGTCGTCCTGGCCCGGCTGAAGACGCCGCTGGCGGGTGTCCTGATGGCCGCCGCCACCGGCACCCTCGCCCACCTGGAGCCCCTGCGCTGGAGCGACGAAGCGGCCGTGACCGTGGTCATCGCCTCGCACAACTACCCGGGCACCCCGCGCACCGGCGACCCGATCACCGGCCTCGACGAGGTCGCCGCCCAGGACGCCCCGCACGCGTACGTGCTGCACGCCGGGACCAGGCGGGACGGTGACGCGATCGTCAGCTCGGGCGGTCGCGTCCTGTCCGTCACGGCCACCGGCAAGGACCTCACCGAGGCCCGGGACCGTGCCTACACCGCCGTCGCCCGCATCCGCCTCGACGGCTCCCAGCACCGCACGGACATCGCGGCGAAGGCGGCAGGCGCCTAACCGGCCATTCGCGCGCAAGTTCGCCCGTCGCCCGCAAGGGGTAAACGCCCGCGTTCGGTGAACCTCACAGGCCCCGGATCCGTCTCAGGATCCGGGGCTTGAAGTTTTCGGTATGCGGGGCCACACCCTCGCTGTCCGTGATCTACCTCTCCCCAGAGCCATTCCATCGAGTGACCGATGTGCTATCCGGCTGACGGGAGGCGGGGCCCCAACTAGGGTGCGGCGCAAGCGTTCCGGCACTTGGCCCATCGGCATTGCGATGTCAGTGGCGGGTGCCACAGTGGGGGAGTGAGCAAGGAAAGCGTCAGGTCAACGGGGAGGGGGTGAGGTCGGTCGTGACCGGTATGGGTGTGGAGGCGGGCGCACAGGCGGCGCGGGCCCGGGCGCTCGTGGTCCTGCGTATCCGCAGCCGCGCGCTGGCCGTCGCCCTGCTGCCCGCCGCCGTCGCCGTGATCCTGCTCGCGGGCGGCGCGGCCGGCCGCCTCGCCGGCACCGGCTGGGACGCAGCCCGCTGGGTCGTGACGCCGGTCGCGGCCCTCGTGCTGCTCGCCGCCGCGGCAGTCGCCCTGGTCGTGGCCCGTGCCCGTCCCGCCATGAGCCCGACGGTCCCGATCGCGGAGGAGGCGGCCCCCGACCTGTACCGGATGGTGCGTGACCTCGCCGACCGCCTCGAGGTCCCCGCGCCCTCCGCGATAGCGCTCACGCCGGACTGCGACAGCTGGCTGGAGGACCGTACCCACCGGGCCCACGGTCCGCCCCCTGCCGAGGAGCACGACGACATAGCGGGCGCGGGGAGACACCCGCACCGCCGGCACACGGTCGCGCCGGTGCTGGTCATCGGCTCGCCGTTCCTGTGGTGGATGCGGGTCGGCGAGCTGCGCGCGGTCCTCGCCCCGGTCGTGGCGGGCACGGGCCCCTCGGCCCACCCGGACATAGCCGCCGCCCGGCGCTTCGTCCGGGGTCTGGACGCCGCTGTGGCGGTGGCCTCGGCGCCCCACCGAGGCCCGGTGCCGCAGGGCGTGATGGCCGGCGTCGGCTGGGTGGCCCGGGTTCTGCTGCGCAGCTGCCGCGTGCACGCCGGCGAGATGGAGCGGGGGGTCGCGGCCGCGGCCGCGGAGCGTGCACAGGCTGTGGATTACGGCCTGCGGATCGTCGCCCAGGAACAGGTGGGCCTGGCGTACGCGGGCTGGGACCGGCTGCTGACCCGGGTCGCGCTGCCCGCCTGGCGGATGGGTCGCTGGCCGTCCCGGCTGGACGCCGGTGTGGTGGCGGCGCTGACGGAGCTGTCCCGGCGCGACCGCCTGGCCGAGGGGTTCGCGTCCCGTCTGGGAGAGCGGCCCGCCTGCGATCTGCTCGAGGAGCCCGGCACGGTCGACGAGGCCGCTTCCCTGCTCGCCGCCCGCCTCTTCCACGGCGGCCCCGCCGGACCCGGACCCGACTGGTCGCCGGTGGACTGGAGCGAGTACCCGGATGAGGTGGTGGACCGCAAGTGGCGCGTCGACGCGGCCCGCCTGCACCGTGTCCTGGACGCGATGGGCGTCCGCCCGGCCCCGGGGAGCACGGCCCCGGACACCGGTGGCCCGACCCTGTCCCGCGTCCTCGACCACCTGACGGACCGGACCGGCGAAACGCCCCGGACGGGCGAAACGCCCCGGACCGGCGAAACACATCGCGCCGCCAGAGCGCCGGAGCCGCCTCCCGGCGACGACGAGGACCTCACCGGCACCACCCCCCACAGCGCCACCCTGGCGGCCAGACTCAGCGCAGAACTGGCCCGCGAGGAGGCCACCGCGGCGCCCGGCCCGTCGACCTCCGCCTCCTCCGCCGCCGCGTCGGCCGCCTCACCGACGGCCGGCTCACCGGCCACCCCGGACCTCGCCCTCTGGGACGACCGGGCCCTTCCCCTCTTTCCCCTCCAGCCCCCGCGCACGGCCCGCGAGCTGCTCGCCGACCACCTCACCGCGATGGTCTGCTGTGCCGCCATGGACACCGCCGACGCGACTCCGGGCCTGGACTGGCTGGACGGCCCGACCCTCCTCCACAACGGCGAACGCACCGCCGATCTGACGCCCAGGGTCCTCACCCTGATCGAGGACGGCGACCCCACCCCGCTCCGCGTCTGGCTCGCCGAACTGGGGATACGCCCGGAGAAGCCCGTCCGGCTCGCCTGATCCGGACGCCGCACGAGCGGCTCCCTCGCCCGGATCTCCGACTTCCGCTTCTGGCCGATTCAAAACGAACAGTGACGAAGTGCGCGCGTTATGTGATGTGCTTGGACCGTTCGCGCACATGGCAAGGTCGGGCGACATACGACAAACACATAAGCGAGCCGCTGTCGCCCAGTCAGCAGGACCTGGCACACACCACACCGGTACGCGCACACACGGGGGCGAAGGGGAGGGGAAACAGGCATGGGATCTCAGCAGATCCGCCGCTGGGAGTCGGGGGCGCTGGCGCACGCCGTGACGGACCCCTTCGGGCAGGGCCCCGTACCGTGGCTGCGCGGCAACGTGACGTACTTCGACGACACCGGCCAGATCGTCCCCTGGTACGTGGACCTCGACGCGCCCCACACCGGGAAGAAGACCGGCCGCTCCGGTGGTCCCCGCGCGGCCGACGACGTCCACCTCCAGATCAAGGGCTTCACCTCGACCTGCGCGGTCGCCCCAGGCGAGGCCATCGACTTCCACATCACCGTCGACCCGCCGCAGGAGTTCGGCGTCGACATCTACCGCATCGGCCACTACGGCGGTGACGGCGCCGCGAAGATCACCACCAGCCCGCGCCTGTCCGGCATCGTGCAGCCCCCGCCGCTCACCGCGGACCGTACGGTCTCCTGCCACCACTGGTGGCTGTCATGGCGGCTCCAGGTCCCGTCGGACTGGAACATCGGCGCGTACGTGGCCGTCCTCACCACCGCCGACGGCTACCGCTCCCACGTCCCCTTCACGGTCCGCCACGACCAGCCCGCGGACCTGCTCCTCGTCCTGCCCGACATCACCTGGCAGGCGTACAACCTCTACCCGGAGGACGGCCGTACCGGTGCCAGCCTGTACCACGCCTGGGACGAGGAGGGACGTCTGCTGGGCGAGGCCGACGCCGCCACCACGGTCTCCTTCGACCGTCCGTACGCGGGCGCCGGCCTCCCCCTGCACGCCGGACACGCCTACGACTTCATCCGCTGGGCCGAGCGCTACGGCTACGACATCGCCTACGCCACCGCCGGCGACCTGCACGCGGGCCGTGTCGATCCCACCCGCTACCGCGGCCTGGTCTTCCCCGGACATGACGAGTACTGGTCGGCCGCCATGCGCGGCACCGTGGAACTGGCCCGCGAAGCCGGCACCTCGCTCGTCTTCCTCTCCGCCAACTCCATGTACTGGCAGGTGGAACTGGGCCCCTCCCCGTCCGGCGTCCCGGACCGCCTGCTGACCTGCCGCAAGCGCCAGGGCCCGGGGAAGCCGGTGCTGTGGCGGGAGATCGACCGGCCGGAGCAGCAGCTGATCGGCATCCAGTACGCCGGTCACGTCCCCGAGCCGCACCCGCTGGTCGTGCGCAACGCCGGCCACTGGCTGTGGGAGGCGACCGGCGCGCGGGAGGGGGAAGAGATCGAGGGCCTGGTGGCGGGGGAGGCCGACCGTTATTTCCCGCGCACCCCCCTGCCCGAGCACGCCGAGCGGGTGCTGCTCGCCCACTCCCCCTACACCGACCGGCAGGGCGCACTCCGCCACCAGGAGACGTCCCTCTACCGCGCTCCCTCCGGTGCCTGGGTCTTCGCGTCAGGGACGTTCGCCTGGACACCGGCCCTGGACCGCCCCGGTCACGTCGACGCCCGCATCCAGCGCGCCACCGCCAACCTCCTCGACCGCATCTGCAAACGCGACTGACCCGCTGTCCGCGGTCACTCCCCGCATACGGGAGAATCGACCCACTTGGACAGAACCACGGGGAGGAACCGTGTCCGGATTCGTAGAAAAGCCCGAGCCGATCCAGGTTCCGGGCCTGGTGCACCTGCACACCGGCAAGGTGCGCGAGCTGTACCGGAACGAGGCGGGCGACCTCGTGATGGTCGCCAGCGACCGCATCTCCGCGTACGACTGGGTGCTGCCGACCGAGATCCCCGACAAGGGCCGGGTCCTCACCCAGCTCTCCCTGTGGTGGTTCGACCGGCTCGCCGACCTGATCCCCAACCACGTCCTGAGCACCGAACTGCCCCCGGGCGCACCCGCCGACTGGCAGGGCCGGACGCTGGTCTGCAAGTCCCTCCAGATGGTTCCGGTGGAGTGCGTGGCCCGTGGCTACCTCACCGGCTCGGGCCTGGCCGAGTACAACGAGACCCGCACGGTCTGCGGCCTCGCCCTTCCCGAGGGCCTGACCGACGGCAGCGAACTGCCCGCCCCGATCTTCACCCCGGCCACCAAGGCGGAAGTCGGGGAGCACGACGAGAACGTCTCCTACGAGGAGGTCGCCCGCCAGGTCGGCGCGGACACCGCGGCCCGGCTGCGCCAGGCGACCCTCGCCGTCTACTCCCGGGGCCGGGACATCGCCCGGGAGCGGGGCATCATCCTCGCGGACACCAAGTTCGAGTTCGGCTTCGACGGCGACGACCTGGTCCTCGCGGACGAGGTCCTCACCGCGGACTCCTCCCGCTTCTGGCCGGCCGACCAGTGGCAGCCGGGCCGCGCGCAGCCCTCCTACGACAAGCAGTTCGTCCGCGACTGGCTGACCTCGGCGGAGTCCGGCTGGGACCGGGGGAGCGAGCAGCCGCCGCCCCCGCTGCCGCAGCAGGTCGTGGACGCCACCCGCGCCAAGTACGTGGAGGCGTACGAGCGCCTGACCGGCACGAGCTGGTCGTAACGCCGCGGCGCACACGCAGAAGCCCCCCGGCCGGAACCGGGGGGCTTCTCGCTGGAGCGAACGACGAGGTTCGAACTCGCGACCTCAACCTTGGCAAGGTTGCGCTCTACCAACTGAGCTACGTTCGCATGCGCCGTGGCGCGGGAACCACTATACCCAACCTCGCTCCCGCGCGAGCCGCACCGCCGCATGCCGGTTCTCCGCCCCGAGCTTCGACACCGCCGACGACAGGTAGTTCCGCACGGTCCCCTGTGACAGCGCGGCCCGTTCCGCGATCTCCGCGACAGGGGCCCCGTCGGCCGCCAGCTCCAGCACCTCGGCCTCCCGCGCGGTCAGCGGCGAGTCCCCGGCGGCGATCGCGTCGGCGGCCAACTCCGGGTCGACGTAACGATTACCGGCGTGCACCGTGCGGATGATCTCCGCGAGCCGCTGCGCGCTCACGGTCTTCGGCACGAACCCCCGCGCCCCGGCCGCCAGCGCCCGTTTCAGATGCCCGGGCCGCCCGTGACTGGTGACGATGAGCACCTTGCAGGCGGGCAGTTCGGCACGCAGGCGTGTGGCGACCTTCACACCGTCGGCGCCGGGCATCTGGAGATCCAGCACCGCGACGTCGGGCTTGTGTGCCCGGGCCATGGCCAGCGCCTCCGGCCCGGTGGCCGCCTCGGCGACGACCACGAGGTCGTCCTCCATCGCCAGCAGCGCGGCGAGTGCCCCGCGGATGAGGTGCTCGTCGTCGGCGAGCAGCAGCCGTACGGGTTCCGCGGCGGTCATGGCGTGACCTCACTCACAGGCCGTGTGGAGGCGGTCGGGGGGCCGAGCCGGGCGGGGCGGATGGCGTCCGTGCCGGAGGGGCCGGACCCGGAGGGGGGCACGGCCTGAGACGGCAGAGGAATCTCCGCCGTAAGCCGGAACAGCCCCTGACCCGCGGGCCCTGCCTCCAGCGTCCCGTCGATCTCCGCGAGCCGTTCCCGCAGCCCGGCGAGCCCGGAGCCGGACCCGTTGTCCGTCGCGCCCTCGCTCGCTCCGTCGTTCTCCACGACTAACACCACACGTCCCTCCAGCACCCGCAGTCGCACCACACACCGCCGCGCGTCCCCGTGCCGCAGGACGTTCGTCACGGCCTCCCGCACCACCCATCCCAGGGCGGACTGCACCCCGGCCGGCAGCCCGGCTGCCGCCCCGCTCACCGTGCAGTCGATGCCGGCCGCGGCCAGCACCCCTTGCGCACCGGCCAGTTCGGAGCCGAGGTCGGCCTCCCGGTAGCCGCGGACGACCTCCCGCACTTCCCGCTGCGACTCCTGCGCGAGCCGCTGCACCTCGACCATCTGGTCCACGGCCTCGGGCCGCCCCCGCTGAGCCAGCTGCACGGCGAGCTCGCTCTTGAGCGCGATGACGGCGAGGTTGCGGCCCATGACGTCGTGCAGATCGCGCCCGAACCTCAGCCGTTCCTCGGCGACGGCGAGCCGGGTCCGGGTCTCGCGGGCCTCGTCGAGTTCGTAGACGGCGTTGAGCAGCCAGACCGAGAAGACGGCCGTGAAGGCGAGGAAAGAGCCGCCCGCCAGCACGATCAACGCCCTGAAGAACGCGGCGAGCGCGGAGGCGCCGAGAGCGAACGCCACCAGCCAGGCCCCCAGGGCGAATCCGCCCGCGATTGCGAACGTGCGCCGCCGGTCGCGGACGCCGAGCGCGATGATCCCCGGGCCGAAGATCAGAACGACCCCGAACATGGCGCCCGCGGCGCTGTCGGCGTCCTCACCGCGCGGTCCGTACTCGACGATGCCGATCGCCACGACCGAGACCGCGGCGGTGACGGCAGCCAGGGTCCACAGCAGTCCAAGCGGCTGTGGCCTGCGGCCACGCGTCCAGTCCAGCGCCCGGGACACGGTGGCGAAGCAGATCACGGCGTGCAGGGCCACCATGAGCAGCACCCAGACGCCGAGCCGTGGGCCCAGCGGGGCGACGGACGTGAGCCCGACGGTGCAGAACTCGATCATCGCGAATAAGTGGAACGACCACCGCGTGTACGTCTCGACCTTCTCCGGCGTGGTCTTGCGCCGCCACCACCTGCCCGGCCCCCGCATCAGCCCGTCCTTCCCCCTCCGGTCAACGCCGCGGTTCCCAGCGGAACCACCGCCGTACAGCAAACACCGACACCACGATCCAGGCCACCGCCGTGGCGACGGCGCCCAGCGTCTCGTTCGCCGAGAGGTCACCGGTCCAGCCGCCGCGCACCAGGGTGACCACGGGCGTCAGCGGCAGCAGCGCGCAGACGGAGGCCACCCGGTCCGGAAGCAGCTCCAGCGGGAAGAACATGCCCGAGCCCAGCATCGAGACGAGCATCAGCGGCATCGGCGTGACCTGGGCGCTCTCCCCGGTCCGGGTGAAGCTCGCGGTGACCGCGGCGAGGGCGGCGCACATCACGAGCCCCGACAGCAGTCCGAGGACCGCCAGATGAGGCGCCGACGGCGCGGACATGTCCAGCAGCAGTGCGCAGCCCGCCGCCAGCAGCAGGCACTGCGCCAGCCCGGTGAGGACGGCCGGCAGCGCGGAACCGGCCAGGATCTCGACGTCCCGCACCTCACCGGTGCGCAGCCGCTTGAGGACGAGTTCCTCACGCCGGACGACGAAGGTGCCGACGAGCACCGAGTAGACGGCGAACAGCAGGGAGAAGCCGACCGCCGCGGGCAGCACCAGGGTGCCGGTGTCCAGTCCGGCTTCGGCGAGGTCCATCTCCTGGGACGCCTGCGACGTGCTGACCGGCAGCACCAGCGGTACGAACAGCGCGGCGACCAGCGCGCCCCTGGTCCGCCCGAGCAGGGTCAGCTCGGCGCGGGCGAGCGCCGCCATCCGGCTCAGCGCGGTGGTCGCCGCCGGCACCGGGCGGGACGTCGGGTGGGTGGCGCTCATGCCGCGTACTCCTTCGTGCTCGTTCCCCTGGTTCGTTCCGCGGAGACCTCCTTGGCGATCCGGAGGAACGCCTCTTCCAGGGAGGCCGACCGCACGTCCAGGCGGCGCAGCTCGACCCGGGCCTGTGCCGCCCACATCAGCAGCCCGGTGGCCGTCCGCTGCGGTTCATGGGTGCTCAGCCGGATCATCCGGCCGTCGGTGTGGTGCCCGGCCACGCCCAGCTCGCCGAGCGGGGGAAGGTCACCGGCGAAGTAACCGTCGGGCAGTTCGAAGGAGATCCGGGACGGTTCGGTGGCGGTCACCTCGGCCGGGGTTCCGGTGGTGGCGAAGCGGCCCTCGTGCATGATCGCCAGCCGGTCGGCGAGATTCTCGGCCTCCTCCAGGTAGTGGGTGGTCAGCAGCACGGTCGTCCCGCCGTCGCGCAGCGCGCTCACCAACTCCCGGGTGTCCCGGCGGCCCTCGGCGTCCAGCCCGGTGGTCGGCTCGTCCAGGAAGAGCACCTCGGGGTCGCCGAGCAGCGCGAGTGCCAGGTCCAGCCGGCGCCGCTGCCCGCCGGACAGCTGCTTGACCCGGGTGCGGGCCTTCGACTCGAGCCCGACCAGCGCCAGCACCTCCGCCGGCGGCCGGGCTCCGCTGACGCACCCCGCCCACATCCGGGCGGTCTCCGCGACGGTCAGCTCGGAGGGGAACCCCCCTTCCTGGAGCATCACGCCGGTGCGGGGCCGTACGAGGGACCGCTCGGTGTACGGGTCGTGTCCGAGAACCCGTACCCGCCCGTCGGCCGGTGCGGCGAGCCCTTCCAGTAGTTCGACCGTGGACGTCTTGCCCGCGCCGTTGGTGCCCAGCAGGGCGAAGATCTCCCCGCGCCGTACGGAGAAGCTGATTCCGCGGACCGCCTCGAACCCGCCCCCGTACACCCGCCGCAGGTCAGTGACCTGAATCACGTGTTCGTGTCCGTAGGTTTCCATGCCCTCAGGGTTCCGTCTCCGCGGGGCCGGTCGCAGTGCGCGCTGTCATCACTAGGCATGACAAACGTCAGAAGGACCTCGGACGGGCGCTCGACAGAAACGAAAAGACCCCGGTCCTGATGGACCGGGGTCTCATTCCCGAGCGGACGACGAGGTTCGAACTCGCGACCTCAACCTTGGCAAGGTTGCGCTCTACCAACTGAGCTACGTCCGCATATGCCCCCGGCCAGCTTTCACCGACCGGTGCGAGCACCAGCCTACCTGATCCACAGCAGTGGCCGGTACGGCGGTGCAGAGCGGGTGACAGGAATCGCACACTGCGCCTACCCCCTGGAAGGGGGTTGTTCTACTACTAAACTACACCCGCACGTCTCCGTTGAGCTGGGCCTTTCGGCCTCGCCCCGCGGCGTGCTCCAGACTCTAGCTGATCAGCGGGGGTGCTGCGCAAGTCGGTTGCCGCGAGGGGTGGGTGACCGGCCGTCGGCCCAGGCTCACCGGGCCGTCACTGCGCGGCGGTGAACGCCTCGTAGACCTTCTTGGGGATGCGCCCGCGCGCGGGGACCTCCATCTTGTTGGACTGGGCCCAGGCGCGCACGGCCGACGGGTCGGGGGCGACCTCCGTCTGCCGGTACGCCCGGCCCGAGCGGGACCGCTTGCGGCCGGCCTCGACGTAGGGCGCGAGGGCCTTCCGCAGTTCGCCGGCGTTGACTTCGCTCAGGTCGATCTCGTACGACTTGCCGTCCAGTCCGAAGGCGATCGTTTCCGTCGCTTCCGAGCCGTCGATGTCGTCAAAGAGAGTGACCACGACCTTCTGCGCCACGAATATCGGTCCCTTCTTGCGGCACTTTGCCAATTAGTTTGTACAGTGCCCGGCAATGCATGGTGAAGCCCGACTAAATCCTCCCGCGTGTCCAAAATCAAGAGGGAGCGGAGCGACTTCTAACGAAGCGTGATGGCGGGAGACGGGTGGGCGCAATACCTTTCGGGCGTCGGTCCGGAATCTTTCCCGCAAATTTTCGCGTGTGCGCCCGTCGATGCCGGATCGTGATGACGGTCACGTAGATTCCTACAAGTCGACGCGCGTAGAAATTTTGTGCGGGTAGTCTGAAGGAACCTGCTCAGCACCACACACCGGGAGTGCCAGTGGCACGCGTCGTAGTCGACGTCATGCTCAAGCCGGAGATCCTCGACCCCCAGGGCCAGGCGGTGCAGCGCGCACTGCCGCGGCTGGGTTTCGACGGGATCTCGGACGTCCGCCAGGGAAAGCGTTTCGAACTGGAAGTTGACGGGCCGGTCGACGAGGCCGCCCTCGCCCGCATTCACGATCTTGCGGAGTCCTTCCTCGCGAACACCGTGATCGAGGACTTCACCGTCCGGGTCGAGGAAGCCGCGGAGGCCGTGAAGTGACCGCTCGTATTGGCGTCGTCACTTTTCCGGGCAGTCTGGACGACCGGGACACGCAGCGCGCGATCCGTCTCGCCGGGGCCGAGCCGGTCGCCCTGTGGCACAAGGACAAGGACCTCAAGCAGGTCGACGCCGTGGTGCTGTGCGGTGGCTTCTCCTACGGCGACTATCTGCGGGCCGGGGCCATCGCCCGTTTCTCGCCGGTGATGGAGCCCCTGCTGGAGCAGGCGAAGGCCGGTCTGCCGGTGCTCGGCATCTGCAACGGCTTCCAGATCCTCACCGAGGCACACCTGCTGCCCGGCACGATGCTGCGCAACGACCACCTGCACTTCATCTGCCGCGACCAGAAGCTGCGGGTGGAGAACGCCGAGACCGCCTGGACCACCGACTACACGGCCGGCCAGGAGATCCACATCCCGCTGAAGAACAACGACGGGCAGTACGTCGCCGACGAGCGCACCCTCGACGAGCTGGAGGCCGAGGGCCGGGTCGCCTTCCGGTACCTCGACTTCAACCCCAACGGCTCGCAGCGCGACATCGCGGGCGTCACCAACGCGGCCGGGAACGTCGTGGGCCTCATGCCGCACCCCGAGCACGCCGTCGAGCCGCTGATCGGCACCGGTCGCACCGACGGCCTCCCGTTCTTCACCTCGATCCTCAAGAAGCTGGTCAACGCATGAGCCGGACGCCTCTGGACACGGTCGAGCACGCGGCCGCGACCCCCGACGTCGAGCTGCCCTGGGCCGAACTCGGCCTGAAGAAGGACGAGTACGAGCGCGTGGTCGAGATCCTCGGCCGCCGGCCCACCGGGGCCGAGCTCGCCATGTACTCGGTGATGTGGTCGGAGCACTGCTCGTACAAGAGCAGCAAGGTCCACCTGCGCCAGTTCGGCGAGAAGGCCCCCCAGTCCGACGCGATGCTCGTCGGCATCGGCGAGAACGCCGGTGTCGTCGACGTCGGCCAGGGCTACGCGGTCACCTTCAAGGTCGAGTCGCACAACCACCCGTCGTACGTCGAGCCCTACCAGGGCGCGGCCACCGGTGTCGGCGGCATCGTCCGCGACATCATCGCGATGGGCGCGCGGCCGGTGGCCGTGGTCGACCCCCTGCGCTTCGGCGCCGCCGACCACCCCGACACCAAGCGCGTGCTGCCGGGCGTGGTCGCCGGCATCGGCGGCTACGGCAACTGCCTGGGTCTGCCCAACATCGGCGGTGAGGTCGTCTTCGACGCCTGCTACCAGGGCAACCCGCTGGTCAACGCCGGTGCCATCGGCGTGATGCGGCACGAGGACATCCACCTCGCGAAGGCGTCCGGCGCGGGCAACAAGGTCATCCTGTACGGCGCCCGGACCGGCGGTGACGGCATCGGCGGCGCCTCGATCCTCGCCTCCGAGACCTTCGACGACGCCAAGCCCTCGAAGCGCCCCGCCGTCCAGGTCGGCGACCCCTTCCAGGAGAAGCTCCTCATCGAGTGCACCCTGGAGGCGTTCAGGGAGAAGCTGGTCGTCGGCATCCAGGACCTCGGCGCGGCCGGCCTGTCCTGCGCCACGTCCGAGCTGGCGTCGAACGGCTCGGGCGGCATGCGCGTGACGCTCGACGACGTCCCGCTGCGCGACTCCACGCTCTCGCCCGAGGAGATCCTCATGAGCGAGTCGCAGGAACGCATGTGTGCGGTCGTCGAGCCGGAGAAGGTCGACCGCTTCCTGGAGATCTGCGAGAAGTGGGACGTCATCGCCACCGTCATCGGTGAGGTGACCGACGGCGACCGCCTGGAGATCTACTGGCACGGCGGCAAGATCGTCGACGTCGACCCGCGGACCGTGGCGCACGAGGGCCCGGTCTACGAGCGCCCGTACGCCCGCCCGTCCTGGCAGGACGAACTCCAGGCGGACGACGCCGGCAAGCTGCCGCGGCCGGCGACCTCCGAGGAGCTGAAGGACCAGGTCCTGAAGCTGGTCGGCTCCCCGAACCAGGCCTCCAAGTCGTGGATCACCAGCCAGTACGACCACTTCGTGCAGGGCAACACCGTCCTCGCCCAGCCCGAGGACTCCGGCATGATCCGGATCGACGAGGAGACCGGCCTGGGCGTGGCCATCGCCACGGACGGCAACGGCCGGTACGCCAAGCTGGACCCGTACCACGGCGCCCAGCTGGCCCTGGCCGAGGCGTACCGCAACGTCGCCACCACCGGCGCCAAGCCGCTCGCCGTCTCCGACTGCCTGAACTTCGGCTCGCCCGAGGACCCGGCGGTGATGTGGCAGTTCGCGGAGGCCGTGCGCGGTCTCGCGGACGCCTGCCAGCAGCTCGGCACCCCGGTGACCGGCGGCAACGTCTCGCTCTACAACCAGACCGGCGAGGCGGCCATCCACCCGACCCCGGTCGTGGCGGTCCTGGGCGTCATCGACGACGTCGCCCGCCGTACCCCGGTCGCCTTCCAGGAGGAGGGCCAGCTGCTCTACCTCCTCGGCGACACCCATGAGGAGTTCGGCGGCTCGGCCTGGTCCCAGGTCGTCCACGACCACCTCGGCGGTCTGCCGCCCAAGGTCGACCTGGAGCGTGAGCGGCTGCTGGCCGAGATCCTGATCTCCGCCTCCCGCGACGGCATGATCGACTCCGCGCACGACCTGTCCGACGGTGGTCTGATCCAGGCGGTCGTCGAGTCGGCCCTGCTGGGCGGCAAGGGCGCGCGCCTGATCGTCCCGGACGGTCTGGACGCCTTCACCTTCCTGTTCTCGGAGTCGGCCGGCCGCGCGGTCGTGGCGGTGCCGCGCTCCGAGGAGGTCCGCTTCAACGACATGTGCGGCGCGCGTGGCCTTCCGGCCACCCGCATCGGTGTCGTCGACGGCGACTCCCTGGACGTCCAGGGCGAGTTCACGCTCTCCCTGTCCGAGCTGCGCGAGGCACACGAGGGCACGATCCCGGCGCTGCTGGCGTAGACCGGCCGTCACGGAGCCCCCGCCCGATTCGTCGGGCGGGGGCTCCGTCGTGCCCGGAGGGAGCACCACACAGGGTCTTACACGCTATTACGTACTTACGTAAGATCGCGGGCATGGATCTGGAGCAGCGTGTCGCCGATCTCGAGCGCCGCGTCGCGGAGCTGGACGGCGCTCAGCGCGGCGCACCCCGCCTCGACGAGGGCGACTTCTGGGCGCTGAACGGACTGAAGGAGAAGCTGTCCGAACTGGACGCGGCCGACGGCGGCGTCCTCTACACCGGCTCGGTGACCCTGCCGACGGGTGAGGCCTACTCCTGGCAGATGGGTGCCCTCACGGAAGGCCTGCTGGAGGACGACTGGGCCACGGCCGCCGAGTCCTTCGCGGCCCTCGGTCACGCGGTCCGGCTCCGGCTCCTGCGCGAGATCCTCGGCGGCCGCCGCACCGCCGCCGAACTCGCCGGACTGGATGAGGTTGGCACGACCGGCCAGGTCTACCACCACCTGCGCCAGCTCACCGGCGCGGGCTGGCTGCAGACGACCGGCCGGGGCCGCTACGCGGTGCCGCCGGCCCGGGTCGTACCGCTGCTGGTCGCGCTGTCGACAACCCGCTCGTAGACCCCATGGACCCCGACCCGAATAGGGGAACAGAATGTCCGCCCGCAAGTTAGGCATGCTCACCTACCGAGGACTGCAGCTGACCTTCCTCGGCCTCGTGACCGCCCAAATCAGCCTCGGCTGGGACTACGCGGCATGGTGGAACCTCCTGCCCCTCGCCCTGGCCTACGCCGTCGTCACCGTCGGCAACCGGTGGGGCGGTGCCCCCGATAGCCCCCGCGTCGTCCCTGAAACCCTCGAGGTCGCCCCGCCCGTCACCGGCCGCTGGTCCGCCCTGAACAGCCCGGCCGACCGGACCCCGAGCCACGGCACCCACGCCCACGGCCAGACCTACGCCATCGACGTCGTCGCCGAGCGCACGCCGGGCGCCCGCCCCGCCTTCCGCTGGCTGTGGCCGATCGCCCGACGGCCCCAGGCCTTCCCGGCCTTCGGCGCCCCCCTCCTCGCGGTCGCCGACGGCACCGTCGTACGGGCCGCCGACGGGCATCGCGATCATCTGAGCCGCAACTCCCTCCTCGGGCTGCTGTACCTGATGCTCCTCGAGGGATCCGTGCGCGAGCTGGCGGGCGTCCACCGCATCCTCGGCAACCACGTCATCCTCGACCTCGGCAACGGCACCTACGCTGCTTACGCCCACCTCCAGCGCGGCTCCCTCACCGTCAGGGAGGGAGACCGCGTCCACGCCGGACAGCCGCTCGCCCGCTGCGGCAACTCCGGCAACTCTTCCGAGCCGCACCTGCACTTCCAGCTGATGGACGGCCCGGACCCGGACGCGGCCCGCGGCGTCCCCTTCACCTGGAGCGGCATCGGCGTGCCGCGCGACGGCGAGACCTTCGAAGCTCCGTCCACAGCCGTCGCCCTAGGCTGACGCCCATGCCCCCGGCCAGGAAACGCACCCGCAGCTACGACCCCGTCAAGACCCGCACGGCCGTGCTCGCGCAGTACGGACACGTCCGGGCCGGTGTCGCCACGCTCACCCCGGACCAGCTCGCCCTGCCCACCCGGCTGGGCGACTGGACGGTCCGGGAGCTGGTCGCGCACCTCGGCATGACCCTCGGGGCGGTCTCCGCCCTGCTCGGCCTGCCCGAGCCGTCCGAGCAGGACGGCACGCTGCTCGACTGGCCCTTCGCGATCGCCGCCGACGCACCGGCCATCGCCGCGCACGCCCGTGAGCTGGCCGAACGCCACCCGGACCCGGACGCCCACCTCGCCGCCGCGGAGGAACGCTTCACCGCCGACCTCGCCGCGCGCCCGGGCACCAGGCTGCTCCCCACCAGCGCGGGAGCCCTGCCCCTGGCCGACTACCTCGTCACCCGCACCGTCGAACTCGTCGTCCACACCGACGACCTCAACGCCGCTGTCCCCGGCCTGGACATCCCCTACGACCGTCAGGCCCTCGCCGCCTGCACCCGGCTGCTCGCCGACGCGCTGGCCGCGAAGGCGCCCGGCGGCTCGACGGAGGTGCGGGTGCCGCCGTACGCGGTGGTGCAGTGTGTCGAGGGGCCGAGGCACACCCGGGGCACCCCGCCCAACGTGGTCGAGACGGACCCGCTGACCTGGCTCCGGCTGGCGACCGGGCGGCTGACCTGGCAGCAGGCGGTCGAGGACGCGCACGTCAGCGCCAGTGGGGAGCGGGCGGACCTGTCGGCCTACCTGCCACTGATGGCATAAGGGGAACCGATCCCCCCGGGTCACCCGTCGAAGCGGCATGGACAGGCAGAAGCAGCGCATCACCCTGACGGCCGCGGCCAT
The DNA here is from genome assembly GCF_014651075.1 of Streptomyces djakartensis. GTDB lineage: Bacteria > Actinomycetota > Actinomycetes > Streptomycetales > Streptomycetaceae > Streptomyces > Streptomyces djakartensis. The sequence continues at coordinate 244,469 of NZ_BMWE01000011.1, forward strand.
GCTCGTCCCGCTCATGGCGGCCTGTGGAGCTGAGCAGGCGGACGGCGGCAGCGCCTCGGTCGGTGCCGGCAAGCCGGTGACCGGCGTGCGGTGGAACGTGGACAGCGTCACCGCCGACGGCAGGACCCATGAGGCACCCGACGGCGCCCACATGACCATCGACAAGGGCCGGGCCGAGGGCAGCTTCGGCTGCAACGACTTCGGCGCCGAAGCCACCGTCGACGGCGACCGCGTCCGGCTCAGCAAGACCAGGGCCACCGAGATGGCGTGCGAGAACAAGCCCATGGCGTTCGAGGAGACCCTCGCACGCACGCTCTCCGACCAGGAGTTCAAAGCCAGGGTGGACGGCGACCGCCTCACCCTCACCACCGAGCAGGGGGACACCGTCCGCCTGACCGAGGCGAAGGACGCCCCGCTGAGCGGCACCAGGTGGACCGTCACGGCCCCGGAGGCCGACGGCCGCGCCCACCTCACCTTCGACGCGAGGAAGGGCACCGTCTCCGGCAGCCTCGGCTGCAACAAGGTGAACGCCGAGGCCACCGTGCGCGACCGCGATATCACCCTCGGCCCCCCGGCCACGACCCGAATGATGTGCGAAGACTCACTCATGGCCGACGAGAAGGCTCTGCTGCGTCTCTTCGACGGTGAGCTGAAATACCGCGTCGAACACCAAACCCTCACGCTGACCAGCGACAACGGCATGACGGTGCGAGCTGTCGCCGGGCAGTGACCCACGAAAAGTCCGGTATCCCCAATTCGGACCAGTGGGCGACCTCGCCTACACTCGGTGGCGTGCCACGTGGTGACGGACGACTCAACCACGACCTGCTCCCCGGCGAGAAGGGCCCCCAGGACGCTTGTGGCGTCTTCGGTGTCTGGGCTCCGGGCGAAGAGGTCGCCAAGCTCACGTACTTCGGGCTCTACGCCCTCCAGCATCGAGGCCAGGAATCCGCGGGAATCGCGGTCAGCAACGGCTCGCAGATCCTCGTCTTCAAGGACATGGGCCTGGTCTCCCAGGTCTTCGACGAGACCTCCCTCGGCTCGCTCCAGGGTCACATCGCGGTCGGTCACGCCCGCTACTCGACCACGGGTGCGTCCGTGTGGGAGAACGCCCAGCCGACGTTCCGCGCGACCGGGCACGGCTCCATCGCGCTCGGCCACAACGGCAACCTCGTCAACACCGCCCAGCTCGCCGAGATGGTCGCCGACCTGCCCAAGCAGGAGGGCCGCACCCCGCGCGTCGCGGCGACCAACGACACCGACCTGCTCACCGCGCTCCTCGCGGCCCAGACGGACGAGGACGGCAAGCCGCTGACCATCGAGGAGGCCGCGCACAGCATCCTCCCGCAGGTCAAGGGCGCCTTCTCCCTCGTCTTCATGGACGAGCACACCCTGTACGCGGCCCGCGACCCGCAGGGCATCCGCCCGCTGGTCCTCGGCCGGCTGGAGCGCGGCTGGGTCGTCGCCTCCGAGTCCGCGGCCCTCGACATCTGCGGCGCCAGCTTCGTCCGCGAGATCGAGCCGGGCGAGTTCGTCGCCATCGACGAGAACGGCCTGCGCAGCTCCCGCTTCGCGGACGCGAAGCCCAAGGGCTGTGTCTTCGAGTACGTGTACCTGGCCCGCCCGGACACCGACATCGCCGGCCGGAACGTCTACCTCTCCCGCGTGGAGATGGGCCGCCGCCTGGCCAAGGAGGCCCCGGTCGAGGCCGACCTGGTCATAGCGACCCCGGAGTCGGGCACCCCCGCCGCCATCGGTTACGCGGAGGCCTCCGGCATCCCCTTCGGCAACGGCCTGGTGAAGAACGCCTACGTGGGCCGTACGTTCATCCAGCCCTCGCAGACCATCCGCCAGCTGGGCATCCGCCTGAAGCTGAACCCGCTGAAGGAAGTCATCAAGGGCAAGCGCCTGGTCGTCGTCGACGACTCGATCGTGCGCGGCAACACCCAGCGCGCCCTGGTCCGCATGCTCCGCGAGGCGGGCGCCGCCGAGGTCCACATCCGGATCTCCTCGCCGCCCGTGAAGTGGCCCTGCTTCTTCGGCATCGACTTCGCCACCCGCGCCGAGCTCATCGCCAACGGCATGACCGTCGAAGAGATCGGCACCTCCATGGGCGCCGACTCCCTGGCGTACATCTCCATCGACGGCATGATCGAGGCGACCACCATCGCCAAGCCGAACCTGTGCCGCGCCTGCTTCGACGGCGAGTACCCGATGGACCTCCCGGACCCCGAGCTGCTGGGCAAGCAGCTCCTGGAGACCGAGCTGGCCGCCGGCCCGGCCGCCACGGCCGCCGCCGACGCGATCCGCCGCCCGTAGTCAGCCCGTATCACCTGCCGTACGACACGAAAGCTCTCACAGCCATGTCTGAGAACCCCAGTGCCGAGGGCGGCGCCAGCTACGCAGCCGCGGGCGTCGACATCGAAGCCGGCGACCGCGCCGTCGAACTCATGAAGGAGTGGGTGAAGAAGGCCCAGCGCCCCGAGGTCCTCGGCGGCCTCGGCGGCTTCGCCGGCCTCTTCGACGCCTCCGCCCTGAAGAACTACGAGCGGCCCCTGCTCGCCTCCGCCACGGACGGCGTCGGCACCAAGGTCGACATCGCCCGGCAGATGGGCATCTACGACTCCATCGGCCACGACCTGGTCGCCATGGTCATGGACGACATCGTGGTGTGCGGCGCCGAGCCGCTGTTCATGACCGACTACATCTGCGTCGGCAAGGTTCACCCCGAGCGGGTCGCCGCCATCGTCAAGGGCATCGCCGAGGGCTGTGTGCTGGCCGGCTGCGCCCTGGTCGGCGGTGAGACGGCCGAGCACCCGGGCCTGCTGGGCGAGGACGACTTCGACGTCGCCGGCGCCGGTACGGGCGTCGTGGAGGCCGACCGACTGCTCGGCGCGGATCGTATCCGGACGGGTGACGCGGTGATCGCCATGGCGTCCTCCGGTCTTCACTCGAACGGGTACTCCCTCGTCCGGCACGTCCTGCTGAACCAGGCCGGCCTCGCGCTGGACGCCCACATCGACGAGCTCGGCCGCACCCTCGGCGAGGAGCTGCTGGAGCCGACGAAGATCTACTCGCTGGACTGCCTGGCCCTGATGCGCACCACCGAGGTGCACGCCTTCAGCCACGTCACCGGCGGCGGACTCGCGGCCAACCTGGCCCGGGTCATCCCCGACGGCCTGCACGCGATCGTCGACCGCTCCACCTGGACCCCGGCCCCGATCTTCGACCTCGTCGGACGGACGGGCCAGGTCGAGCGCCTGGAGCTGGAGAAGACCCTCAACATGGGCGTCGGCATGATCGCGATCGTGCCGCAGGAGTCCGTGGACGTGGCCCTGGCGACCCTCGGCGACCGTGGTGTGGACGCCTGGGTGGCAGGCGAGATCACGGACCGGGGCGAGCACCCCACGGGTGCCGCCCTGATCGGTGACTACGCGAGCTGAGCACGGGGTCGTGACCTTGCGCGCAGCACAGAACCCGGTCGGTGACCGAAGTCCCCGACCGGGTGAGTGCTCAGTGCAAGGTCAAGCGCCGCGACGATGTTGTGAGGACTGGTCGTCCTCGTCGTCGTCGTCCTCGTAGAGGTCGGCGTACCGTGCGTACAGGTCGTCGTCCTCATCGTCTTCGAACGGCTCGCCGTTAGGCGGCTGCGGATTCGAAGGCGATGCACCCAGCTCCTCAGCCAGGCGTGAGAGGTCAGTCCCACCGCTGTTGTACTTCAGCTGGCGGGCGACCTTCGTCTGCTTGGCCTTGGCCCGGCCGCGCCCCATGGCTCGACCCCCTCAACGACGGGGCTCGACGGCCCCAGAGTCTTGACACGCGTTCATGGTCCGGCACGGACTCTCCGCGGAGAGACCGGTCCGTAGGGCTTCCACGGTACCTGAGCCCGCGCCCATACGATACGTCGCCCGCATGACGTGCCCGTGCCCAGGACCTTCGAGGCGCCCCGTCCTCGCTGGTCAACCGCGATTTTAACCACTTATCGGCGGTCGACCCGCCGGTAGAAGTGAGAGTTCTCTCTAACTGCCCACCGACGGGTACCGGCCAAACGTGCGAGGCCCTCGAAGCGGCGCCCGTCAGCGGGCCCGGCGCGCCGCGGCCGCGTCGTGCATCCGCTGCTCGGCGATCCGGTCGGCCGCGGCGGCCGGCGGAATGCCGTCTTCCTTCGCACGTGCGAATATGGCCAGCGTGGTGTCGAAGATCTTCGCCGCCTTCGCCTTGCACCGCTCGAAGTCGAAGCCGTGCAACTCGTCGGCCACCTGGATGACGCCGCCGGCGTTCACCACGTAGTCCGGCGCGTAGAGGATCCCGCGGTCGGCGAGGTCCTTCTCCACGCCCGGGTGGGCGAGCTGGTTGTTGGCGGCGCCGCAGACCACCTCGGCGGTCAGCACGGGAACGGTGTCGTCGTTCAGGGCGCCGCCCAGCGCGCAGGGGGCGTAGACGCCGAGACCGTCGACGCGGATCAGCTCGTCGGTGTCCCTGACCGCGACGACGTCGCGGTGCCGCTCGGTGATCCGCCGTACGGCTTCCTCGCGCACGTCCGTGACGAAGACCTCGGCGCCCTCCTTCACGAGGTGCTCCACCAGGTGGTGGCCGACCTTGCCGACGCCGGCGATGCCCACCCGCCTGGCCCGCAGCGACGGATCGCCCCACAGGTGCTGCGCGGAGGCCCGCATGCCCTGGTAGACGCCGTAGGCGGTGAGGACGGAGGAGTCCCCGGCGCCGCCGTTCTCCGGGGAGCGCCCGGTGGTCCAGCGGCACTCACGGGCCACGACGTCCATGTCGGCGACGTACGTGCCGACGTCGCAGGCGGTGACGTACCGGCCGCCGAGCGAGGCCACGAACCGGCCGTAGGCGAGGAGCAGCTCCTCGGTCTTGATCTTCTCCGGGTCACCGATGATCACGGCCTTGCCGCCGCCGTGGTCGAGACCGGCCATGGCGTTCTTGTACGACATGCCGCGGGCGAGGTTCAGCGCGTCGGCGACGGCCTCCGCCTCGTTCGCGTACGGGTAGAAGCGCGTACCGCCGAGCGCGGGGCCGAGGGCGGTGGAGTGCAGGGCGATGACGGCCTTGAGGCCGCTCGCGCGGTCCTGGCAGAGGACGACTTGCTCATGTCCCCCCTGGTCCGAGTGGAACAGGGTGTGCAGTACATCAGCAGGTACGCCGGTTACGTCGGTCACTGTGGTGACTCCTGAGTAGTTGCGGCGGGCGGAGACAGGGCTCCCGTGCGGGTGGCGGGAACTGTTGAGCATGAGATTAGAGCCTGGTCGGCCCGTCGGCCGCACAGTGCTCAGGATCACCTCCGACTGGAGTACGCACGTGCGACGATTTGCATAGATTTCCCGTGCGTTTGTGAGTGGGTCCGGCAGGTTTTCGCGACGGCGCGCGGGGGAGGGAGCAGGCGTGCCCAAGGTGTCCTCGGTGATCGTCCCCTACGCGAGCTATCTGCGCGTGTACGAACCGCTGGCCGCCTTCCCCGAGCCGGAGCGCAGCCAGTGGGCCCGCTACGCCCGTCGTACGGACCGCCCCTCGTACCAGGACGAACTCCGCCGCGCCCTGGCCGGTTTGGCATCCACCCCGCCGGTCCCGGTGCCGGTGCACGAGAGCGAGGACGCCTTCGTGCTCGAGGTGGAGGGCGTCGTCTGCGTCTGCCCCTGGCGCACCCGGCTGCGCGGCTGGCTGGCGCTGGACGAGCTCTCCGAGGAGCTCCCGCCGCCGGTCCTGGACGCGGTCCTGCCGCCCGTTCTGCGCCGCCAGGCCGCCCAGGACTACGAGCGCTGGCTGGCGATCAACCCGGACGCCCGGCCGTGGATCCGCACGGCGACCTGGCAGGTGCCGATCAACTGGTTCGTGCTGGTCTCCGACGAGGAGCGCGAGTACGACAAGGGCGACAGCGTGGACAGCACGCCGGTGCTGCGCTACCGCACGCCCATGGTCCAGGCCCGGCGGCGGGTGGCCCGGGGGCTGAGGGCCCTGAGGGAGGCCATGGACGAGGGGCCGCTGATCGACGGCCTGATCGACGTCGGGCGCTGGCTGGAGGAGTTCCACCCGCGCTCGCTCGTGGAGCTGGACTACGGCGGTCTGGTGCACGCCCTGCCGGCCGGGACGCTCGAGGACGACCATTCGGCGGCGGACGTGGCCGAGGGCATCGCCGCGCTGCGCCGGGGGGACGGAGAGGCCGCCGGGGCGGCGTACGCCCGGCTCGTGGAGCGGTGGCGTTCCGTGCGGGATCTTCGGTCGGCGAACTGACCTCTGACCTTCGGCTCCTACGGACCGCTCCCGGTCGGTCACGAACTGACGTTTGACGAACCGCCCGTTTTGGGGTTTCGTCCTCGCACCGACGTTCCCGATGATCCCCTCCGTGATTGCTGAGGCTTCGTCAACAACGGACGTAGGTCCCGATCCGGGCGTACCTCTCAAGTAGGCCAAGCGTGACGGACTACACGTACGCGGCCCTTGCGCCCCTTGCCCCTCCTCATGCCAAAATAGGACAAGGAGTCCGGGGGGCTCCTTCCGTCCCATTGCGTTGCAGTGTGGGCGGAATCTCAGCATTGCACGCTTTGGGGGGTCTGGTGCCTCCTGATCGCCCTGTGACTGATCGTCACAGTGGCGTGACTGTCCGCTATGGCATGGTCCATCGGCTTCCGTCGCTGATGAACACCTGGGAGGGCAATTCCATCGGTTTGGCCGACGCGGCTGGACAGATGGTGTAGTTGTAGTGCCGAGGACAAGCCGTTCGTCCTATAACCGACTCGACTCGCGTCCGCCATTTCGGGCAACGCGGGTCAAGGTGCAGAATTTAGAGGAAAGAACCGAGAAGGTTCGGTTCTCCCGAGGAGGCCGCTCATGACCGCTCGCACCCCTGATGCCGAGCCGCTGCTGACCCCGGCTGAGGTCGCCACCATGTTCCGCGTCGACCCCAAGACGGTCACGCGGTGGGCCAAGGCCGGCAAGCTCACGTCGATCCGCACGCTCGGCGGGCATCGCCGCTACCGCGAGGCGGAGGTCCGCGCCCTGCTCGCGGGCATCCCGCAGCAGCGCAGCGAAGCCTGAACAACTGAATAACCGGGCAAACCGGCTGGTCCCCCACTGGCCGAGGCGCCCGGAACCACAGCTCCAAGCGACGCGGGTCCTGCCCCAACAGGGCTCTCGCCCACGCCAGTCAGAGCTATTCGGACACATAACAGGGTGCGTCGTCGATCGCGCTGGACTCCGCCGGGTCCAGCGCGATCTTTTTTGTGCGCCCGCTGCGGACCGACCGGACGGACTGTGCGCGGACTTGTCGAAGTCTGGGGAGGGGTGACGGATCATCTGTGCGAGACACCGTAAGACTGGTGCAATTGCACATATTAAATTGACCCCTTGTAGGCGGGGAGTAAGTACCGCACTTTCCAAAACTCATGCGGTGACACCCGTCACATACCGACCGGCTTGTTAGCTCCCTCGCCGGTGCGGTAGAGGAGCCTCCGGGTCCAGCAGCCCGCGTGCGTACGGCTGTTGGGGTCGGTCCTCGATCACGCCCGCGCCGGGCTCTGACCCTCGACGGCCTCCTCGGGGGTCTGTGCGGTGCACGCGGGGGATTCCATCGACTCCATCGCCAGGCGCAGCAGGTGGTGGCAGATCGGGCAGTGACGGGTGAGATGCCGGTACGACGACGCGGCCGCCAGGTGCGCACGCAGCAGGGCCCGCGTCTCGTGCCTAGCCGATGCCGTCATGCGCCACCTCCCAGGACCGCACGGAGAGCGGCCCTGGTTTCTGGGTACCGAGCGATTGAAGGGCCGTCAAGACGGCGCGACGGCACCGGAGGGGGCTCACGGAGCGCTCGACGGACCTGACGGGATGGGCCGCGTCCGATCGGAGCTGCGCCGGGGGGCAGCCCCCACCTCGACAGGGTGGTGTCGGGGCGCAGTCGGAGACCATGAGAAAGGGCCCGCGTCCCTTGCGGGATGCGGGCCCTTCTCTTCACTGCGGTCCTGACGGGATTTGAACCCGCGGCCTCCACCTTGACAGGGTGGCGAGCACTCCAAACTGCTCCACAGGACCAGGTTTCGCAGTGCGATTCGTGCGTTGCGCTGCGAGAAGAGACTGTACAGGAGGGTGAGCGCCTGGTCGAACTCACTCTGGGTGCTCACGCCCTCACGGCGCCGCCGCGTCGATCGCCTTCACGATCCGCTTGTCGGAGACGGGGTACGCCGTGCCCAGCGCGTGGGCGAAGTAGCTGACCCGGAGCTCCTCGATCATCCAGCGGATGTCCAGCACCGACGACGGGACCGGCCGGCCCTGCGGCATCTGCTCCAGGAGCCAGGCGTACTCGTCCTGCATCTCCTGGACCTTCTGCATCCGCGTCGTGTCCCGCTGGACGTTGGTCGGCATCTGCTGGAGGCGGCGGTCCGCCGCGACCAGGTAGCGCATCAGGTCCGGCAGCCGCCGCAGCCCCGCCTCGGTCACGAAGCCCGGCTTCACGAGGCCGTCCAGCTGCTTGCGTACGTCCTGCAGGTTCGGCAGCAGCGCGGGACTGCGCACGGCCTTCAGACGGCGCTCACAGGCCTGCCAGGCGGCCAGCACCTGCTGCACCTGGCCCACCGTGCGGACGGTCGTGTCGACGATCTCCGCGCGCACCTTGTCGAACAGCTTCCGGTACGACTCCTCGTCCCAGGCCGGCCCGCCGAAGTCCGCGATCAGCTTGTCGGCGGCCGCCATCGCGCAGTCGTCGAACAGGGCCTGGATGGAGCCGTGCGGATTCGAGGACAGCGCCAGCTTCTGGGCGTTCGTCAGCTTCTCGGAGGCGAACTTCGCCGGGTTCACCGGGATGTTGCGCACGACCAGCCGGCGCGTGCCCTTCCACATCGCCTGCTGCTGCTCGGCCTCCGTGTCGAAGAGGCGTACGGAGACCGTGTCGCCGTCGTCGACCAGCGCCGGGTACGCCTTCACCGGCTGACCCGCCCGCCGCGTCTCGAAGACACGGGTGAGCGTGCCGATCGTCCAGTCGGTGAGGCCCTCGCGTTCCAGCGACTCGCCGCCCCGGCGCTCCGCGGTGGCCGCCGCGGCCTGGGAGAGGGCCTTGCGCGCCTTGGGCCGCAGCCGCAGCTTCAGCGCCTCCAGGTCCTTGTCCTCCGCCAGCTTCCGCCGCCGCTCGTCGACGATCCGGAACGTGACCCGCAGATGGTCGGGGACCTTGGACCAGTCGAAGTCGTCCGCCTCGAAGGGCACCCCGACCATGCGCCGCAGTTCACGGGTCATGGTCGTGGTGAGCGGCTCCTGCAGGGGCACCGCCTTGTCCAGGAACGCCTTCGCGTAGTTCGGCGCGGGCACGTAGTTGCGGCGGATCGGCTTCGGCAGCGACCGGATCAGCTCCGTGACCAGCTCCTCCCGCAGGCCCGGGATCTGCCAGTCGAAGCCCTCCTCGGTGACCTGGTTCAGCACCTGGAGCGGGATGTGCACGGTCACGCCGTCCGCGTCCGCCCCCGGTTCGAACTGGTACGTCACACGGAACTTGAGGTTCCCCTGCCGCCAGGAGTCCGGATAGTCGGCCTTGGTGACCTCCCCCGCCTTCTCGTTGATGAGCATCTCGCGCTCGAAGTCGAGGAAGTCGGGCCGCTCGTGCCGCTTGCGCTTCCACCAGGAGTCGAAGTGGGCGCCGGAGACCACGTGTTCGGGGATCCGCTGGTCGTAGAAGTCGAACAGCGTCTCGTCGTCGACCAGGATGTCCCGGCGCCGGGCCCGGTGCTCCAGCTCCTCGACCTCGGTGAGGAGCCTGCGGTTGTCCGAGAAGAACTTGTGGTGCGTGCGCCAGTCGCCCTCGACGAGCGCGTTCCGGATGAACAGCTCGCGGCTGACCTCCGGATCGATCCGGCCGTAGTTGACCTTCCGCTGCGCCACGATCGGGACGCCGTACAGCGTGACCTTCTCGTACGCCATCACCGCGGCCTGGTCCTTCTCCCAGTGCGGCTCGCTGTAGGTGCGCTTGACGAGGTGGGCGGCGAGGGGTTCGACCCACTCGGGCTCGATCTTGGCGTTGACCCGGGCCCAGAGGCGGGAGGTCTCGACGAGTTCGGCGGACATCACGAAGCGCGGGGGCTTCTTGAAGAGCGCCGAGCCCGGGAAGATCGCGAACTTGGCGTTACGGGCGCCCAGGTACTCGTTCTTCGCGCCATCCTTGACGTCCTTCATGCCGACGTGGGACAGCAGCCCCGCGAGGAGGGAGACATGGATGCGGTCGGCCGGCGCGTCGTCCTCGTTGAGGTGGATGCCCATCTGCTTCGCGACCGTGCGCAACTGGCTGTAGATGTCCTGCCATTCACGGATGCGAAGGAAGTTGAGGTACTCCTGTTTGCACATCCGGCGGAAGGCGGACGAGCCCCGCTCCTTCTGCTGCTCGCGGATGTACCGCCACAGGTTGAGGTAGGCCAGGAAGTCGCTGGTCTCGTCCTTGAAGCGGGCGTGCTGCTGGTCGGCCTGGGTCTGCTTGTCGGCGGGGCGCTCACGCGGGTCCTGGATGGACAGCGCGGCGGCTATCACCATGACCTCGCGCACGCAGCCGTTCCTGTCCGCCTCCAGGACCATGCGGGCCAGGCGCGGGTCGACGGGCAGCTGGGCGAGCTTGCGGCCGGTGTCCGTGAGCCGCTTGCGGGGGTCCTTCTGCGCCGGGTCGAGGGCGCCCAGCTCTTGCAGCAGCTGCACGCCGTCGCGGATGTTGCGGTGGTCCGGCGGGTCGATGAAGGGAAACTTCTCGATGTCGCCGAGGCCGGCCGCGGTCATCTGCAGGATGACGGAGGCGAGGTTGGTCCGGAGGATCTCCGCGTCCGTGAACTCCGGACGGGCGTTGAAGTCGTCCTCGCTGTAGAGGCGGATGCAGATGCCGTCCGAGGTACGGCCGCAGCGGCCCTTGCGCTGGTTGGCGCTGGCCTGCGAAACCGGCTCGATGGGCAGCCGCTGGACCTTGGTGCGGTGGCTGTAGCGGGAGATCCGCGCGAAGCCCGGGTCGATGACGTACTTGATGCCCGGGACCGTGAGGGACGTCTCGGCGACGTTCGTCGCCAGAACGATCCTGCGTCCGGTGTGCGGCTGGAAGACGCGATGCTGCTCGGCGTGGGAGAGCCGGGCGTAGAGCGGCAGGATCTCCGTGAAGCGGTAGTTCTTCTTGGTGAGGGCGTCCGCGGTGTCCCGGATCTCCCGCTCACCGGAGAGGAAGACGAGGATGTCGCCCTTCCCCTCCTTCTGGAGCTCCTCCACCGCGTCGGTGATCGCGGTGATCTGGTCGCGGTCGGCGTCGTCGGAGTCCGCTTCCAGGAGCGGCCGGTACCGGACCTCCACGGGATAGGTCCGGCCGCTGACCTCGACGATCGGGGCGTCGCCGAAGTGCCGCGAGAAGCGCTCGGGGTCGATCGTCGCCGAGGTGATGACGACCTTGAGATCGGGCCGCTTCGGCAGCAGCTGGGCGAGATAACCCAGCAGGAAGTCGATGTTGAGCGACCGCTCGTGAGCCTCGTCGATGATGATCGTGTCGTAGGCGCGCAGCTCACGGTCGGTCTGGATCTCGGCGAGGAGGATGCCGTCCGTCATGAGCTTGACGAAGGTGGCGTCCGGGTCGACCTGGTCGGTGAAACGGACCTTCCAGCCGACGGCCTCGCCCAGCGGGGTGTTCAGCTCCTCCGCGACGCGTTCGGCGACGGTACGCGCGGCGATCCTCCGCGGCTGCGTGTGACCGATCATGCCGCGCACGCCCCGGCCGAGCTCCATGCAGATCTTGGGAATCTGCGTCGTCTTGCCGGAGCCCGTCTCGCCGGCCACGATCACGACCTGGTGGTCGCGGATGGCCTCGGCGATCTCGTCCTTCTTCTGGCTGACCGGCAGTTGCTCCGGGTACGTGACCTCGGGAACCCGGGCTCGCCGGCCGGCCATCCGCTCCTCGCCCTTGACGACCTCCGCCTCGATCTCGGCGAGCACGGCGGCACGGGCCTCCGGCTTACGGATCTTGCGCGCACCTTCGAGCCTGCGCCCGAGCCGGTGCGCGTCGCGCAGGGACAGCTCGGTCAGGCGGGGGGCGAGGGCGCCGAGTGCGGGGGCGGATTGCGTAGACATACGCGGTCCAGGATCTCATCCCGCGGATTTTCGTGGCTAACGCTTTTGCGGGCGGCGGTCGGCAGGGGGCGGCCTGCGCTTATTCCGGCGGGGGCCGGGGCGCGTTGCGCGTTGCGCGGGGTGGGTGGGTCGGGGACGTGTCGGGGGGTGTCCGTCCTCGGAACGGCGCGATGGAGTCGGATGCCGAGTGACTGTTCGTTGACGCGCCAACCGCTGCGGGCGGACACCCCCCGACACGTCCCCTTCTCGCCGTGCGTGTGTGCGGGTGCGGGTGCCTTAGCGGTGGCCAGGGGAAAGCGAAACCCCCGTCGAGATCTCGACGGGGGTTTTCATTGTGGCTGGGGCCGGGGTCGAACCGGCGACCTTCCGCTTTTCAGGCGGACGCTCGTACCAACTGAGCTACCCAGCCACGAGGTTTCACGTGAAACCTCAGCGGTCCTGACGGGATTTGAACCCGCGGCCTCCACCTTGACAGGGTGGCGAGCACTCCAAACTGCTCCACAGGACCAAGCGTGTCGTACGACAGTGTCGCACAGGGTGGTGCGTGCCCCCAACGGGATTCGAACCCGTGCTACCGCCTTGAAAGGGCGGCGTCCTAGGCCGCTAGACGATGAGGGCTATCGGCCCGCCTGGGCGCTTCTCAGCGCGTCGGGGACGTGAGAAGCATATGGGATGGCGGGAGGTATCGCCAAAACGGTTTAGGGGCTGGGGGTCGCGGAGGGGGTGGGGGCGCCCGATCCGGATGGGGTGGGAGTGCCTGTTCCGGAGGGGTCGGAGGTGCTGGGGGAGGGGGCCGCGCCGGGCTGGTTCTCCTCGGGGAGGTGCCGGCTGACCTCGGCTGTCGTGAGACCGAGGCCGCCCAGTTCGATCTCGTCCCAGGCCTGGAGGCGGCGGGTGTCCCGGTCGAAGTAGAGGATCGACGCCTCGATCGGGTCCGGGTGCTTGCCCTCGATGGCACGCAGGCCGCTGCCGCCCGTGGAGCCCTCGACGCGCAGCCGGGTTCCGTACTTCATGACTTCCATCTCGTCGTGGTGGATGTGACCGGCGAGGGCCAGGGGGACCTCGCCGTCGACCTCGCGGGCCGCGGAGGGTTCGTGGGCGATGGCGACGTCGACGGGAGTGCCGGCGGCGCGCTGGTCGCGCAGGGCGGTGGCCAGGCGGGCGCCGGCGAGTTCCTGGGATTGCTCGGCGCCGATGCTCTTCGAGCGGTCGGGGGTGTACTGAGGGTCGCCGATGCCGGCGAAGCGCAGTCCCTTGATCGTCGTCGCCCGGCCGTCGTCCAGGACGTGGACGTTCTTCAGGCCCTCCAGGTAGCGCTGGGTGATCACCGAGTCGTGGTTGCCGCGGACCCAGACATAGGGGGCTCCGAGGTCTTCGATGGGGTCGAGGAAGCCGTTCTCGGCGGCCGTGCCGTGGTCCATCGTGTCGCCCGAGTCGACGATCACGTCCACTTTGTACTGCTCCACGAGCGAGGCGATGATCTTCCAGCTCGCCGGGTTGAGGTGGATGTCGGAGACGTGCAGGACCCGGATGGTCGAGGGGTCGGGCGCGTAGGCGGGGAGGGTGGACGTGGCGTCGTAGAGCTTGGTGACGTTGGTGACCAGGCGGGCCAGTTCCTTCTGGTAGACGTCGAATTCGGTGACGATGCTGCGTGCGTTGCCGACCAGGGAGGGGGCCGAGGTGAGCAGGCCGGAGAACTTGGGCTCCAGGACGGAGTCGGGGCGCCAGGTGGCGTAGGCCGTGCCGCCCGAGGCTGCGAGGAGGGCGAGGGCGAGACCGCCGGCCGCCAGGGCGCGGCGGGGGCGGCGGTAGACCACGAGGCCCAGGGCGGTGGCGCCCGCGACGACGGCGACGCAGGAGCGTACGGCCAGGTCGAGGGTGCCGCGGCCGACGTCCTCGGTGACCTCGTCCTGGAGGCCGGAGAGCCGTTCGGGGTGGTCGACCAGGGCCTGGGCGCGGTCGGGGTCCAGCTGGTCGACGTTCACGTCGAGGCGGACGGGGGCGATGTGGCTGTCCAGTTGCAGGGCGCCCAGGGGGGAGATGTTGATCTTGGTGCCGCCGATGGCTGAGGGGCGCAGGGTCATGGTGGTGTTCATGGGGCCGACCGGGACCCGGACGTTGCCGACGACGAGCAGGCCCAGCCAGGCGCCGAGGAGGACCACGGCCACGAGTCCGACCGCGCGGGTCCACGGGTGTGGCTGCGACACGAGCGCGATGGTGGCCGGGGCCTGGCGGGAGCGGTAGCGGCGGGCGAGGGCTCTCGGGGCCTTGCGGATCGGGTTCAGGACACGCAGGGCAGCGGCGGGGACGCGGACCATTGGTCCCGTATGCCCAAGTCCCGGGCCGGATATGCGACGCCGGACGGCTCTCGTACGGCCGGGCCGTGGCCGACAATGGGCCTGTGCTGGAGATGACGCGCGAGGAGTTCGAGGAGCTGGTCGCCGAGGCGCTCGACCGGATCCCGCCGGAGCTGACGCGACTGATGGACAACGTCGCGGTGTTCGTCGAGGACGAGCCGCCGGCGGACGATCCCGAGTTGCTCGGGCTGTACGAGGGGACTCCGCTGACCGATCGGGGTGAGTGGTACGCCGGTGTGCTGCCGGATCGGATCACGATCTACCGGAACCCGACGCTGCGGATGTGCGAGTCGCGGGAGGACGTCGTCGCGGAGACGGAGATCACGGTGGTGCACGAGATCGCACACCATTTCGGGATCGATGACGAGCGTCTTCACGCTCTGGGGTACGGGTGAGCCGTGGTGTGAACGCGGGCCGCGTGTCCTCTTGCGGGCGGCGGGAGTTGGAGTTGTTGACTCCATCACCCTTCCCGGAGGTGGCCCCGTGCGCCCCTTGTACGTACCCGTCCGCCTGGCCGCCACCGTCGTGGCCGTCGCCGCTGCCGCCGGCTGTATGAGCGTCGGCGACGACGGCGCGGGTGGGAGCGCGAAGCCGTCGCACTCCGCCGGGCAGCGTGACGGCAAGGCGCCTGACGGCGGGGCGGCGGTCTCGGGCGGCGGTGCCGCGGACGGTGCGGCGGCGGCCGGCGAGGAGCACGGGCGGGACAAGGGCAAGAAGGGCAAGAAGGGGAAGAAGGGCAAGGGCGGCGGGGCGGGGGAGTCGGCGTCTCCCGAGGCGTCGCCGTCGGCCGGGGCGAGCGCGTCCGCGCCGGGCCGGGAGAAGCCGGGGAAGCCGGATCGGCCCGCGCCGAAGCCCCCGGCACCGCCCACCCCCACCCGGACGGCCGAACCGGAGCCCACGCCGACACCGCCGGAGCCGACGACGTCCCCGGAGCAGACGCCGGAGCCGTCGTCGTCGGCGCACGAGCCGCCCGAGCCGCAGCTGGCCGAGCGGGAGCCGGCCCCGGAGGCGGGCTCGCCGGCGTAGCTTCGCGGCGACCGGGGCCGGGCGTCGTCGCGACGGGAAGAAAACCGGGCCCGATCGCCTTGTAACGGGAGCCATACCGGTCCGGTTTGCCTTGCGAGGCCCGGAGTGCGTATGGTGGCAGATCGTTTGATCCCATCTTGCCCGGCGCCACCGCAGAGCGCGCCGTGTGGCGCGTACTCTCCTTTGCCGTGGTGGACCGCATTGAGGCGGTCGTATTGCGAAGCGAATCACGGAGTTGACGGGCGCGTGCCGACTTGAGACTCCGGAAGGTTTCGCATTCGCATGTCCATTGCCAGTACTGACCACGTCGTCGTGCCCGAGAACGAGGCAGCCGAGGACGCCCCCCAGGTCACTTTCGCCGACCTGGGCCTGCCCGAAGGCGTTGTGCGCAAGCTCGCGCAGAACGGCGTGACCACCCCCTTCCCGATCCAGGCGGCGACCATCCCGGACGCCCTGGCCGGCAAGGACATCCTCGGCCGTGGCCGCACCGGCTCCGGCAAGACCCTCTCCTTCGGTCTGCCGACGCTGGCGACGCTCGCCGGTGGCCGTACCGAGAAGCACAAGCCGCGGGCCGTCATCCTCACGCCGACGCGTGAGCTCGCCATGCAGGTCGCCGACGCGCTCCAGCCCTACGGCGACGTCCTCGGCCTCAAGATGAAGGTCGTCTGCGGCGGTACGTCGATGGGCAACCAGATCTACGCCCTGGAGAAGGGCGTCGACATCCTGGTCGCCACCCCGGGCCGGCTGCGCGACATCATCAACCGCGGCGCCTGCTCGCTGGAGAACGTGCAGATCGCGGTCCTCGACGAGGCCGACCAGATGTCCGACCTGGGCTTCATGCCCGAGGTCACGGAGCTGCTGGACCAGATCCCGGCGGGCGGCCAGCGCATGCTGTTCTCCGCGACCATGGAGAACGAGATCAAGACTCTCGTCGACCGGTACCTGAACGACCCGGTCAGCCATGAGGTCGACGCCGCCCAGGGCGCCGTGACGACCATGTCGCACCACATCCTGATCGTGAAGCCCAAGGACAAGGCGCCGGTCACCGCCGCGATCGCCTCCCGCAAGGGCCGCACCATCATCTTCGTGCGGACCCAGCTGGGTGCCGACCGTGTCGCGGAGCAGCTGCGCGACTCCGGGGTGAAGGCCGACGCGCTGCACGGCGGCATGACCCAGGGCGCGCGGACCCGGACCCTGGCCGACTTCAAGGACGGGTACGTCAACGTGCTCGTGGCGACCGACGTCGCCGCGCGCGGCATCCACGTCGACGGCATCGACCTGGTGCTGAACGTGGACCCGGCCGGCGACCACAAGGACTACCTGCACCGGGCGGGCCGCACGGCGCGCGCCGGCCGCACGGGCACGGTCGTGTCCCTGTCGCTCCCGCATCAGCGGCGGCAGATCTTCCGGCTGATGGAGGACGCGGGCGTGGACGCCACGCGCCACATCATCCAGGGCGCGGGCGCCTTCGACCCGGAGGTCGCCGAGATCACCGGTGCCCGCTCGATGACCGAGGTGCAGGCCGAGTCCGTGGGCAACTCCGCGCAGCAGGCCGAGCGTGAGGTCGCCCAGCTCACCAAGGAGCTGGAGCGCGCGCAGCGGCGCGCGAACGAGCTGCGTGAGGAGGCCGACCGGCTGCTCGCGCGGGTCGCGCGTGAGCGGGGCGAGGAGCCGGTCGCGGTGGCGGCCGGTGAGTCCGCCGAGGCGCCGGCCGGCGTCGAGGCGTCCGTGCCCGAGCAGCGCACCGCGAAGGACGCCGAGCGTGCGGAGCCCGCCGAGGGTTCTGCGCCGTACGAGCGGCGGGAGCGGCGCGAGGAGCGTGGCGGCGGCTTCCGGCGTGACGACCGTGGCGGCCGTTCCTTCGACCGTGACCGGGACCGTGACCGTGGGGGTCGTTCGTTCGATCGGCGTGACGACCGGGGTGGCTTCAACCGCGACCGCGACCGGGATCGTGACCGGGGCGGGCGTTCCTTCGACCGCGACCGTGGCTTCCGCCGGGACGACCGGGCGGACCGGGCGGACCGGGCGGACCGGGGCGACCGCGGTGACCGGGGCGAGCGTGGCGGCTTCCGGCGTGACGACCGTGGCGCGCGTTCCTTCGACCGTGACCGCGGGGGCCGTTCGTACGAGCGGCGCGACGAGCGCGGCGGGTTCAACCGCGACCGGGACCGTGGCGGCTTCCGCCGGGACGAGCGCGGCGGGCACCGGGGCAGCGACCGTCCCTTCAACCGGGACCGCCGGGACGACCGTCCGGGCTTCCGCTCCGGTGGCCACGACCGTCCGTACGGCCGTCGTGACGACCACCGCGGCGGCGGTTCCTTCGGCCGCCGCGAGGACAAGCCGCGCTGGAAGCGCAACGGCTGACGCACCGCGTCGGTGACACCTACCGGGCCTGTTTCCCCCTTCGGCACGGCCGGGTCCCCGATACCTGATCGGAGACTCGGCCACGGCGGGCTATGCTCGTGGGGGCAACATCGCCTGGGCCCTTAGCTCAATTGGCAGAGCAGTGGACTTTTAATCCATTGGTTGTGGGTTCGAGTCCCACAGGGCCTACAGAGGAGCCCCAGTCCAGACTCCGTCCGGACTGGGGCTCCCTGCTGTTTCGGCGTGGTCGCCGGATCATGCCACGACCGGGAGCATCGACACACGACGCCTCAACCCGCATGGTGGTGGGGGTGGTTGGTCACAACCCGCAGGAACCGCGGTCGAGGTGGAAGTACCGGGCGTTGGCCCAGCGGCACAACCGCATACCGACGATGACGCCGACGATGGTGATCAGGGCCGGAAGGTAGCCGCTGGCGACCTGGATGATCGGGATGGCGGGGCACCCGCCCGAGATGGCCCAGCCGGTCCCGAACAACAACGCGCCGGGGACCACGCCGGCGTGGATACGCCCTGGGGTACGGCGGACCCGCAGCAGCGCGAACGCGCACACGATGATCACCACCGCGCCCACGAAGGAGAGGAGCATGCGCGGGTCCTGGAAGGTGAACATGCGGTTCAGCTCGGCGTAGTCGCCGAAGCCTATGTTGGTGACGGTGTAGCCGAGGGCCAGTCCGGTGATGATGCTGGCCAGCAGTACCGCGCCTCGGGTGCGCATCAGATCACCTTCCACAGGAGGAACGACACCGCGACGGCGGTGCCGAAGAAGACGGCGGTCGCGACGATGCTGACCGGGCGTAGCCGGCCGCAGCCGCTGAGTCCGTGGCCGGAGCTGCATCCACCGGCCAGCCGAGTGCCGAAGCCGACCAGCACGCCTCCCGCGAACAGCACGGCGATCATGGTGGCTGAATCGGCGGTGACCAGGTTCCGGAACCCCGGGCCCATGTCGAAGCGGAGGTGGAACCGCCCGGAGGTGACTGCGGCGATGAGTCCACCGAGGAAGATCGACACCAGCAGGACAGCCTGAGTGATCAGTGGGGCCGGGCGCAGGCTGGTGGCTGCCGGGCCCTCACTCGCTGCCGATCCGGCCTCGGCTCCGGGTGGCTGCGAGGTCCCGTACGGGACCTGCGGAACGGTGGACGTGGTGGTGGCGGTGGTGCCGAAGTGTTCCGCCGTGGCTGCGGCAAGCGCCTCGGCGAGAGCTTGATCGTCGGTGAACTCGTCGTCCATCCGCTCGAGCTGGCGTTCGCGGCGCCAGTGCAGCACGCGATCCCACGCTGCCGACACCCCGAGAGACCGATCGGTGCTGAGGGTGTGGTTGATCGTGACCAGAGCGAGGCCGACAGCGCCCGCCCACCAGGGCCAATAGGTGCTCATGCGGGTCCTCTCATCCAATCGGCGAGTCGAGCCCACCAGCCGCGCTTCGGGCTGGGCACCTGCCGTGCGTGTCGAACGGGGTTGTCCGCAGGTTCGGCAGCCTGCGGGGACGGTGCCGGCTGGTCGTGCCGGACACCCGCCGGCGGGGGTGTCGCCCCGGACTGGGCCATGGCCTCGGGTGTCGTGGCTCCAAGTCCGGACGGTGACCGCCCATATGGCTGGAACGGTGCCGACTGGGGCCAGGACGCGGCCTCAGGTGCCCCCGGGACGGGTTGTGACGGCGAGGGCTGTCGGGGTGCCGCCGTCGCGCTGGTGGCGCCCGATTGGTCCACCCCGGCCGGAGCCTCGAGGTGTCGCGCGCGGGCTCCGTTGGGCAACAGGCTGATCGGCACACGCTCGCCGGTGAGGGACATCTGGTAGCGCGCACAGCCGAGCCATCGATCCGCGCTGTCGCAGTAGTACTCGCGCCAGCCTTGCAAACTCGCCCTGAGTACGGGGAAGAGGGGGCATCCTGCGGCATGTGAGCAACTCACGTTGCTCCCTCCTGACCGGCACACCTCCCTCCGTGAAGAGCGGTTGCCGTTCTTGATTGCTGCCCTCGCTGTGCTCGGTCGACAGTTTGTATGGCAATGTGGTGACGGGCAGTGACAAATAAGGTGCTGTGTCTCCATTTCTCGACCGGGCGAGATGCAACCATTGTTTAGGGCCTCGGGCAACTCGGGAATTCCTCGAGCAGGCTCCTCGGCGCTGCTTGGTGAGATACTCTCCGCGACGGACATGCGGCGTCTGCCTCTTGTATCCGGGTATTTACGTCCGTCAACGAGGCTGCTCGGAGCGGGTTTCGGCTCCCTGTGTGCGGCCTGCGCCAGCGTGAGGTGGCCGTTCCTGAATGCGGGTGGATATTCTGAGGCCTATTGTGGCGGCGGCGTGAATATCGTGGAGATCGAATAAGGATTGAGGGGGGTTGATCATGTGCCAGCGCGCTGTCTGCCCGTCGTGCCGGAAAGTGACCTATGAGGGTTGCGGAAAGCACGTGGAGCAAGTACTCATGGGAGTACCGGCCGTTCGGCGGTGCATGTGTGATCCTGCGGAATCCAGGAGTGCCCGCACGGTGGAAACGACGGCTCGACCAAAGTCAGTGCCACCCCGGCAGGGCGGGGAGAGGGGCGGCTGGTGGGCCCGGCTCGTCGACTGGGCGAAAAGCCCGGCATGAAGTGAGCGCCCAGGGTGCACGCTTGCCGGTCCTTCAGGCAGCGCCGCCGGGTGCGGGGGCCGGGCGCCGAGCTCCTTGCGGCGAACCGCCGACGGGCGACTGAGCCCCGTCGTCGCCGGCGGGTTCGTCGGCCCTCGAGGACTCCGAGGCCGGCTCTGCACGGCCGGCCCCGCGGAAAGGTATGGGGCCCGGCCACCGCCCTGGAGCTGGAGCTCTGACGTCTCCTCCCGTGGCCCGGCCCCTGTCAGGCCTGGGACCTGTCATTCGGATCACGCCGCAGACGCGGGGCATGGCACGCGCTGCCGATTCCCTGCGCCGTGATCCGAACGACAGACCCTAGCCCGTGGCCAGCATCCCCGACCGGAGTCGCGCCACCGTGCGGGAGATCAGCCGGGACACGTGCATCTGCGAGATGCCGAGGCGCTTGCCGATCTCCGCCTGGGTGAGTTCCTCCACGAAGCGGAGGTGGAGGATGAGGCGCTGGCGTTCGTCGAGTTCGGCGACGAGCGGGGCCAGCGCGTGGAAGTCCTCGACGAGTTCCAGCGCCGGGTCCTCCTTGCCGATGAAGGCGGCGAGCGTCGCCTCGCTCTCCTCGGAGTCGCTGCTGATCGTGGCGTCCAGGGAGGAGGACGAGTAGCCGTTCGCCGCGACCTGGGCCTCGACGACCTCCTCCTCCGACAGGTTCATCAGCGCCGCCAGTTCGGCGACCTTCGGTGCGCGGCCGAGGCGGGAGGCGAGTTCCTCGGTGGCCTTGGCGAGTTCGGTGCGCGCCTCCTGCAGGCGGCGCGGCACGTGCACCGCCCAGGACGTGTCGCGGAAGAACCGCTTGATCTCGCCGACGATGTACGGCACCGCGAAGCTGGTGAACTGCACCTCGCGGGAGACCTCGAAGCGGTCGATGGCCTTGATGAGGCCGATGACTCCGACCTGGACGACGTCCTCCATCGCCTGGCCACTGGCGCGGAACCGGCGGGCCGCGAACCGCACCAGCGACATGTTCATCTCGATGAGCGTGTTGCGCGCGTACTGGTATTCGGGCGTGCCCTCCTCCAGTACCGAGAGGCGGTCGAGGAACTGGCCGGTCAGCTCGCGCGCGTCCTGCGGGGCGAGCTTCTGCGGCTCCGCGATCTGCGGAAGGTCCTCGCCGCTCGCGGTGCAGGAATCCGTCTCCATGCCGATACGCGTTGTCGCCGTCACGGGCCCTCCCTCGTAGTTCCGGCCCGCTCCCATCCCCCGACAGGCCACCTCACGCCCCGTTACCCGCACTCGCCGGGCTCATGCCCCACAGGACGCAGGCAGAGACGTAGACCACAGTCGGCGCAGGTCGGGGCGGTGACGGGGTATCCGCACCAGCGGCACGGAGGGGAGGCACGGGAAATGCCGGGAGCGGACAGTTGTCGTTTGACAACCATAGTCGGAGAGCAACAGAGTAGCCGTGGCAGATGGGCCCGGGGAAGGATCCGGAATGTACAACCCGGTGCCGAGACGGGCGGTTCAGGCAGTCCGGGAGCCGGAGGTGCGGGCGTCGTCGGAGTCGTCGTGTATCTGGGCCGCCGCCGCGTCGCAGAACGCCTCCAGCCCCTGCAGCAACGCCACCCGCTTGGCGGCGGGCATCTGGTCGAGCACCGCGCGCAGCGCCTGCTCCCGGCGGGTGCGCAGGTCGGCCAGGAAGACGCGGCCCCGGCCGCTGAGGTGCAGGCGCACCTCGCGGCGGTCCACCGCGCTCACCTCGCGCTCGACGAACCCGGCCGCCTGCAGCCGGTCGCACAGCCTGCTGGTCGAGGGCGGGGTGGAGGCGAGGCAGTCGGCCAGGGTGCGCAGGTTGATGCCCTCGTGGTGCTCGAGCATGAGCAG
Organism: Streptomyces djakartensis; assembly: GCF_014651075.1. Taxonomy (GTDB): domain Bacteria; phylum Actinomycetota; class Actinomycetes; order Streptomycetales; family Streptomycetaceae; genus Streptomyces; species Streptomyces djakartensis. The sequence goes on from NZ_BMWE01000011.1 coordinate 266,759, forward strand.
TACGCGCAGTTGGGACGCGGAAGCGGGGGCCGTCGAGGCCCGGCCCCAGAGGACCTCCAGCAACTCCGCGGCCGTCGAGGTCACACGCGCGACCTCTGCTGGCTCAGGGCGGGGTGGGAGGGAAGTCACAGTCACACTCTCGCAGGCACCGGGATGGCCGTCAGCGTACTAGGCGTACGGGCGCGGGGGCGGAATCCGACCGTGCCGGCAGCCGCCCACCGCGCCCCCGGACACGCGCGGCCGATCCCGTATCCGGGGATCCGCGCCCAAGCCCCCGTACCCGTGGACCCGTCGACGACCGAGAAGAGATTGGTGCTCAGACCATCGTGACGACGATCGTGAACAGATTCGTCGCCGCCGAGCGCGCCCTGCGCACGGCGGCGCCCCACCGACTGCTGGACGAGGTCCGTCGTGTACTGACCGATCAGTACGCGGCGGACTCCGTCGAGCTTTACCTGGCCGACTACGGACTGACGGTGCTTCAGCCGGTGTCCGTGCTGCCGCACACCCTGCAGCCGGTGTCCGTGCACAACAGCCCGGCGGGCCGGGCCTTCGGCGCTCAGGAGCCGTTCCTGGAGTCCCTCGCGGGTGACCTGGTACGCGCGCAGCTGCCGGTCACCGTGCGCGGCGACCGGCTCGGCGTGCTGACGGTGACCCTGCCGGGCGGCGAGCACGCCGACGGCTGCCTGGGTGAACTCGCCGAGATCGCCCAGGTGCTCGGGCACGAGGTGGTGGTGGCCGAGCGGGACACCGACCTGTACCTCCAGGCCCGGCGCAGGGACCGGCTCACCCTGGCCGCCGAGATGCAGTGGCAGCTGCTGCCGGGCCGTTCCTGCTCCCGCCCCGAGTACGAGCTCGGCGCGCAGCTGGAACCGGCGTACGCGATCTTCGGTGACAACTTCGACTGGTCCGCCACCGCCGACCGGCTCAGTCTCTACGTCACCAACGGCATGGGTGAGGGCATAGAGGCCTCGCTGCTGACGAACCTGGCGATCAGCGCCCTGCGCAACGCGCGCCGGGCCGGTCTGCCCCTCGCCGACCAGGCGGCCCTGGCCGACCAGGCGGTGTACGCCCACTACCGGGGCCGCTGCTACCTGTCCGTGCTGATGCTCGACATCGAACTGGCCACCGGGCGGGTCCGCGCGGTGGACGCCGGTTCCCCGCAACTGCTGCGGCTGCGCCGGGGCGTGGTGGAGCGGATGCCCTTCGACGCCCAGCTGCCGCTCGGCATGTTCGAGGAGACCGACTACGTCGCGCAGGAGTTCCGGGTCGAGCCCGGTGACCGGCTGGTCTTCGTCAGCGACGGGGTGTACGACGTGGCATCCCCGGGCGGCGAGGCGTACGGCGAGGCCGCCCTGGCCCGGGCGATCCAGTCGACCCGGCTGCTGCCGGCCGCCGAGGTGCCCCGGGCGATCCTGCGCGAACTGACCGGCCACCGCGGCAGAACCGTCGCGGACGACGACGCCCTCGTGGTGTGCCTCGACTGGCGTGGCCGGCATTGGCCGGGGGAAGGCGCAGACAGGGGGCGTTGACGACGAGTTGTTTGTGGTGTCGCATGGCGGCACTAATGTTTGTCATACGGCAAGTAACGGGTTGAGGCGCCGTGGCGCGACCTCGGTTCGGCCCGTGTAAGGAGCGATGCAGGTGTCGGTGGCGGAAGAGAACGCGGATCAGGAGCCGGCGGCCCAGCAGGTGAGCGCCTTCCTCGAACGGCGCCGCGAGCAGATCGCCCAGCGGTGGGCGGACTCGGCGCTGTTCCGCACGGTCTTCACCGTGGCACGTGACGAGGCGGTGGAGGCCGGCAGGTCCGTGACGGCGGCGCTGGCCGCGGTGGCGGCCTCGGGAGGGCTGGAGGACATCCGGGCCTCCGGGTTCGAGGCGGTGCGCGACCAGTTGGGGCGCATGGCGGCTTCCCGCGCCCGCACGGGCATCGACCCGGACGGGATCGCCAGGGAGGTGGCCGCCCTGCGCGAGCCGGTGACGGAGCTGCTGCGCGCCGAGTTCGAGGATCCGGACGCCCCGGAGGCCCAGAGGTGCGTGGTGGCGCTGACCGTGCTCATGGGCACGCTGCGCCTGGTCGTGATGGAGACCACGGTCAGCGCGGGCGAGGAGCTGATCGCCCGGCAGCGCGAGCAGCTGCACGAGGTGGCCACCCCGGTGATCAAGCTCTGGGAGAGCACCGTCGCCGTACCGCTGATCGGCACCCTGGACAGCGCCCGCAGCCAGGTGGTCATGGAGAGCCTGCTGGACGCGATCGTCGCCGAGCGCGCCCGGTACGCCATCCTCGACATCACCGGCGTGCCCACGGTCGACTCGCTGGTCGCCCAGCACCTGATGAAGACGGTGGCCGCGGCCCGGCTGATGGGCGCCGAGTGCATCGTCTCCGGGATCCGGCCCGCCATCGCGCAGACCATCGTCCACCTGGGCATCGACCTCGGCACGGTGCTCACCCGCTCGAGCCTGGCGGACGCCCTGGCCTACGCGCTCAGCCGGCAGGGCGTGGCCATCTCGCCGGTCACGGCGGCCGACGCGGGAGCGCGGTGACCGGGGCCGCGGGGAACGGACCCGCGGGTTTCGGGCACCCGGTGGCCGGGGCCGTGGGCGGGCACGCCTTCACGGTTCCGGTGCTCAGACTGGGCGACACCTTGCTGGTCACCCTCCAGGGTGAGCTGCACGACGGGATGGCCGAACAGCTCCAGCACGACATCACGGACCGGATCGCGCACACCCGGGTGACCGGCGTGGTCATCGACATCTCCGGCGTGGAGATCGTCGACTCCTTCCTGGGGCGGGTCCTCGCCGAGATCGCCGCCGGAGCGGGACTGCTGGCCGCCCGCACGGTGCTGGCCGGGATGCGCCCGGCGGTGGCGATCACCCTGGTCGAGCTGGGCCTCAACCTGCCCGGGCTGCTCACGGCCCTGGACGTCGAACGCGCGATGGAGCTGCTCGCCGCCGGTGAGCCAGAGGGCGGGGGGAGTTGGTGATGCAGGCCTCGCGCCATGCCGTCCCGGCCACCCTGCCGATCGGCTCGGACGCCGACCTGGCCTGGGTACGGCAGCAGGTCCGGCAGGCCGCCGCCGAGCTCGGTTTCGGCCTGGTGCAGCAGACCAAGCTGGTCACCGCCGCGAGCGAGCTGGCCCGCAACACCCTCGTCCACGGTGGCGGCGGTCATGTGGTGCTCACCCCGCTGGACACCGGCCAGCCGCTGGGACTGCGGTTGTCCTTCGTCGACGACGGGCCCGGCATCAGGGACCTGGACCAGGCGATGACCGACGGCTACACCAGCGGTGGCGGGCTCGGTCTCGGCATGAGCGGGGCCAAGCGGCTGGTCCACGAGTTCGAGGTGGAGAGCCGGCCCGGGGAGGGGACCACCGTCACCGTCACCGCGTGGGCCACCACCGTGCCCCCGTCGCGCCCGGGGGTGTGATGAGCAGGGTCTGGGACGTGCCGGTGGACGACTCGACCCGGGTGCGGGACGTCCGGGTGGCGGCGGAGGAGGCCAGCGCGTGCGCGGGGCTCGGCCCGGACCGCACCGCGACCGCCGCGCTCGTGGCGACGGAGCTGGCGACCAACCTGATCCGGCACGCGGACAGCGGGCGCGTCCTCATCGACCTGGTCGAACGTCGGCACGCCGACGGCCGCCGCAGGTCGGTGCAGCTCGTCTCGCTCGACCACGGCCCCGGCATTCCGGACGTCGCGGCGGCGATGCGTGACGGCTACACCACCGCGGCCTCCCTGGGGGCCGGGCTCGGCACGTGCCGGCGCATAGCGAACGACTTCGACCTGCACAGCGCGCCCGGCCGGGGCACCGTGGCCGTGGCCCGCATCGACCACGAACCCGCCGCAGGCCGGACGGGGACGCCCGTGCGGGGGCCGCGCGCGGGCGGCGTCAACGTCCCCCTCGGCCGCGCCCAGCACTCCGGCGACGCCTGGAGCCTGGTGGGCGAGGGCGACCGGCCGACCCTCCTGCTCGCCGACGGGCTCGGTCACGGGGCCAAGGCGGCCGAGGCCTCCGGCGCCGCGGTGGACGCGCTGCGCGGCCTGGCGGGCATGCCGCCCGACGAGATCCTGCGGCGCCTGGGCCGGGTCCTGCGGCCCACTCGGGGAGCGGCTGTCGCGGTGGCCCAACTCGACCTGGCGGCCGGGCGGTTGCACTTCGCCGGGATCGGCAACGTCAGCGGCCGGCTGCGCACCGGCGGCAGGTGGAGGCCGCTGCTGTCCCAGCCCGGCATCGTGGGCGCCCAGGTGCCTGCGTCCGTGTCCGTGCAGCGGGAGCCGTGGCAGGACGACTGCCTGCTCGTCCTGCACAGCGACGGGCTGCCCGGCCGCTGGACGCCTCCCGACGACACCGTGCTCCTCGGCTGCGACCCGGCGGTGGTGGCCGCGGTGGTCCTCAGGGACGCGGGCAGCGCGGCTCGCGCGGTGGGGGACGACACGTGTGTGGCGGTACTGACCGGCGCCGTGCGCCGTGACGGCCCGAGGGGCTGACGGGCGAGGGGGTCTGGAAACCGCCGGGCCTGCCGGGAGCCGCCTTGCCTGCCGACGCGCTCGGGGCTGCATCCGTCCGTGAGCCGTGCCGGCCGTCACTGCCCGTCGGACCGGTCGTTCCTGCTCGTACCGTCGTTGCGGGAAAGCCTCGCGTCCCACGCCGCGAGGAACCCCCGCAGGCCCGTGCGCAACGCCGCCCGTTCCGCCGGAGCCATCGCCGCCAGTGCCGTGGCCAGGGCCTCGGACCGGCGGCCGGCGATGTCGCCCAGGACGTGCTGTCCGTGCTGGGTGAGCCACAGCTGGACCTCGCGGCGGGTGTCCGGGTGCGGGGCGCGCGCCAGCAGCCCGGCCGCCGCCAGGCGGTCGCAGAGGCGGCTGGCCGTGGGGAGGCCGATGTCCAGCCGGTCGGCCAGGGTCGTGAGGTTCAGCCCGGGCGCGGCCTCCAGTATCCGAAGTGCCCGCAGTTGGTGCAGGGACAGCCGCAGCGAAGCGCCCTGGGCGGCGACCGACCACAGGGTCGTCAGGCTCTCCACGGCAGTGGCGATCTGTGACGCGACGGCCTCCGGGCCATCGCCCGTTCCCCTCGCCCGGTGGTCACCGGGGCCGCCGAGTTCGGTCACGAAACGGTCACTTTCCATAAGCTCCGGGTACTGCGGAGGTCGCCCTCTTTCAAAGGCTCTACCCGATGAGCCGAAAGGCAAGCAGGCTCGTTCGCCGCCCCGGCCGGGACCGGGGCGCTCAGCCGACGCTGAGCTCCGTCAGGGCGGCCAGCGGAAGCGTGTGCTGCGTCTGGAGGACCTTCGCGCGGAGGTAGCGGACGTTGTGCGCGGTGGTGAAGACGCCCGTGGGGACCCGGTCCCGGACGTCGACTCCCAGGTCGCGCAACTGGCCGGCCTTGTCCGGGTTGTTGGACAGCAGGTCCAGCTCGCCGATGCCGAGGGCCCGGAGCATCTGGGCGGCCGCCGTGTAGTCGCGGGCGTCCTCCGGCAGCCCCAGGGCGGCGTTCGCCTCGTACGTGTCGAGGCCCTCGTCCTGCAGGGCGTACGCGTCGAGCTTGTTGTAGAGACCGATGCCCCGGCCCTCCTGGCGGAGGTAGAGGAGCACGCCACCGCGGTCCGCTATGCGCTCGACCGCCTCGCGCAGCTGCGGACCGCAGTCGCAGCGGGCCGAACCGAACACGTCCCCGGTCAGGCACTCGGAGTGCAGCCGCACCAGCGGGACCGGACCGGGTTCGCCCAGGACGACGGCCACGTGCTCCAGGCCGTCGGCCAGGCCGTGGAAGGTGACGAGTTCGGCGTCGGCCTGGTAGCCGTCGTGGAAGCGCAGCGGGACCCGGACGCGGGAGCGCGGGGTGGCGATGACGGCGCGGGTGTCGGGCATGCGGGGCCTCCGGGTTCCGTTCCTGTTCGGCTGCACAGCCGTACTGATCTGCTTCAGATTTGAAGCAGATCCACGGACCGGAACACTACCCTTGCTTTAAATTTGAAGCAATGAGAGTGCGGCGCCCTGTGGCGCGGGTCACGAACAGGCCGGCGACGACCTCCGCCGCCACGGAACGTCGTCCGAAGCGGGCCGCGCCCCGTCCTCCTGGAGCCCCTGCGCGATCGCCGCGGAGATCTCCTCGAGCTGTCCCACCTGCTCCTCGCTGAGCCGGTCGAACAGCAGGCTCCGCACGGTCTCGACGTGCCCGGGCGCGGCGCGATCCAGTACGGCGAACCCGTCGTCGGTCAGGGCCGCGATGCTGCCCCGTTTGTCGTACCGGCAGGCCTCGCGCCGCAGCAGGCCGTCCTTCTCCAGCCGCGTCACCGCGTACGTCAGCCGGCTGCGCGTGATCTTCAGCCGCTCGGCGAGGTCGGTCATCCGCAGCCGGCGTTCCGGGGACTCCGACAGCACGGACAGGATGGAGTAGTACAGATGCGGCATGCCGGCGTCCTGCTGGAGCTGCCGGTCGATCGCGTCCTCCAGGAGCAGCGAGGCGGCGACGTACGCGCGCCAGGCGCGTTGCTCCTCGGGGGTGAGCCAGCGAGTCGTCATGCCACCAGTGTAGGTTTGTTTCAAACTTGAACCAAGCCTGTCCCGTTAGTCAGCCGTTCCACCGAGCCGGGAGCGTCGATGCCCCACCCGTACGTCCTGCTGTCCGCCGCCGTCTCCCTCGACGGCTACCTGGACGACACCGGCCCCGAACGCCTGCTCCTGTCCGGCCCGGCCGACTTCGACCGGGTCGACGAGGTCCGGGCGTCCGTCGACGCGATCCTGGTCGGCGCCGGGACCATCCGTGCCGACAACCCGCGGCTGCTGGTCAACTCGGACGAGCGGCGCGCCGCCCGCACGGCCGCCGGCAAACCGGAGTACCCGCTGAAGGTCACCGTCAGCGGCTCCGGCGACCTCGACCCGGCGGCCCAGTTCTGGCACACCGGCGGCGAGAAGGTCCTCTACACCACCGACGAGGGCGCCGGACGCGCCCGTGCCCTCGGCCTCGCCGCCGACGTCGTCCCCCTCGGCCCCGACCTCGACTGGCGCCGGCTCCTCACCCACCTGCACGACGTCCGGGGCGTGCGGCGCCTCATGGTCGAGGGCGGCGGCCTGATCCACACCCAACTGCTCACCCAGGGCCTCGCCGACGAACTCCAACTGGTCCTCGCCCCGCTCTTCGTGGGCACCCCCGACGCACCCCGCCTCTTCGGGCCCGGCGGCTACCAGTCCGGCCGGCTCCGGCTGCTGGAGACCCGCCGGATCGAGGACGTGGTCCTCATGCGGTACGAGCCGACCGCTCCGGGCGCCGGCCCGCTCCCCACCGCCGCCGACCACCACTGGCTCGCCCTCGCCTGCGAACTGGCCGACCGGTGCCCGCCCTCGGACACGGCGTTCAGCGTCGGCGCGGTGGTGGTCGCGGCCGACGGCACGGAACTGGCCCGCGCTCACTCCCGCGAGGCCGGCGACCCGGTCGCGCATGCCGAGGAGGCGGCCCTCGCCAAGACCGACCCGGCCGACCCGAGGCTCCCGGGCGCGACGGTCTACAGCAGCCTGGAGCCCTGCGCCCGCCGGGCCTCCCGCCCCGCACCCTGCGCCCGGCTGATCCTCGACGCGGGCGTACGGCGGGTCGTCACGGCCTGGCGTGAGCCGGACACCTTCGTGGCCGCCGCCGACGGCAGTGGCGTCCTGGCGGGCGGGGGAGCGCAGGTCGTCGTTCTCCCCGAGCACGAGGACGCAGCCAAGGCCCCGAACCGGCACCTGCTGACCTGAACCAGTGGGTGTGTGCGAGCCGTCCCGCGGATGACGTACACTGGTGTCACAACGACGCGGGGTGGAGCAGCTCGGTAGCTCGCTGGGCTCATAACCCAGAGGTCGCAGGTTCAAATCCTGTCCCCGCTACTGAAGGCCGAGGGCCGGAATCCGAAAGGGTTCCGGCCCTCGGTTCGTTACGGGCCTCCGTCATCACAGGCAGTGAGCGAACCGCACCGCTCCGCGCCGCTACTGACGCACCGTCATAAACATTGAATCGCTTGCGGAGTGGTCAACTCGCCCGATTTGAGCCGGTCGCAGCAGGTAAGTCCGCAGGAAAAAGGTTAATGATCAAGCGGAATCGCTGGAATACCCACCGCGCGTCTATTAACGTTCGATAACGCAGCGCGGTCGTCCCAGCCGTCACAGAAGGCGGCTCCGTGCGCACGCGCCGAATCCCGAAAGGGAACCGGGGAACCACCACTTGGGGTGAATCGGGCGTATGCCGCCGTGGAAGCACGGTAGTTATACGCGCGTAGGAGACCTTCCTGCTCCGAACCCGTCAGCTAACCCGGTAGGCGAGAAGGAAGGAAAGGAGTACGCCCACGTGGCGTCCAACCGGCCTGCCCCCGCGGCCCCGTCCGCGCTGACCCAGCGCGACACCGAGACCTTCGGCTACGGCGGTCACCGCACCGACGAGGGCCCGTTCCAGGAATGGAACCCCAGCGCGGAGTCCATTCGTCCCGTCCGTGGCCGGCATCGCGTCACCAAGCAGCGCGGCGGAGGTCTCGCCCGCAGCTCCACCGTCCTGGGCGTCGGCGTCATAGCCGCCGTGGGCGCGGGCGGTATGGCCAGCGCCCAGACCGGCAAGCCGCCGGTGTCGATCTCCGTGTCGGACCTTCCCTCCGTGGGTTCCCTCATCTCGGACGACGACACCCCCGAAGGCTCAGCCACTCCGCTCAGCGACCTCGCCGCGGCGTCCGCCGAGACCGAGAAGGGCTCTTCCGGCGCCGGTGAGGCACTGCGCGCCCGGATCATCGCCCAGGCCGAGTACCAGCAGGAACAGATCGAGACCAAGGCGGCCGAGGAAGCCGCGGCCGCCGCGGAGAAGGCCGCCGAGGAAGCCGCCGCCAAGGCGGAGGCGGAAGCCAAGGCCAAGGCCGCCGAGGCCAAGCGGAAGGCCGAGGAGGAGGCCCGGAAGAAGGCCGAGGCCGAGCGGCTCGCCGCCCTCGCCAAGCAGTACACGCTGCCGACCTCCTCGTACACCATCACCTCCAGCTTCGGCCAGGCCGGCGCCTACTGGTCCTCCGGCTACCACACGGGCCTGGACTTCGCCGCGCCCACGGGCACCCCCATCAAGGCGGTGCACAGCGGCACCATCACCGAGGCCGGCTGGAACGGGTCGTACGGCTACAAGACCGTCCTCACCCTCGATGACGGCACGGAGATCTGGTACGCGCACCAGTCGTCCATCGGCGTCAGCGTCGGCCAGAAGGTCAGCACGGGTGACGTCATCGGCCGCGTGGGCGCCACCGGCAACGTGACCGGGGCGCACCTGCACCTCGAGGTCCACACCGACGGCTCCGGCGGCATCGACCCGATGGCGTGGCTGCGGGGCAAGGGACTCAACCCGTAAGCGGCGCCCACCTGTCGAAGAACCGGCGGCCCTGACGACGACCCCCCGACGTCAGGGCCGCCGGTCTCGCTGTGGCAGGAGCGTTTACGGGAGTTTTGCGTCCCCCGCGGAATGGGGCGCTTCCGTACGGTCGTTGACGTGGAGCATGACTTCTCTTCGCAAGCTCGGCTCCTCCGACCTCGAGGTCTTCCCGCTCGCCCTCGGCGGCAACGTCTTCGGCTGGACCGCCGACGAGGACCGGTCCTTCGCCGTGCTCGACGCCTACACCGCCGCCGGCGGCAACTTCGTCGACACCGCCGACGTCTACTCGGCGTGGGCCGACGGCAACCAGGGCGGCGAGTCCGAGACCATACTCGGCAAGTGGCTCGAGGCGCGCGGCAACCGCTCCGACGTCATCGTCGCCACGAAGGTCAGCCAGCACCCCGAGTTCCGGGGCCTGTCCGCCGCCAACATCAAGGCCGCCGCCGACGCCTCCCTGCGGCGCCTGCGCACCGACCACATCGACCTCTACTACACCCACTTCGACCAGCCCGACGTGCCCGTCGAGGAGATCATCGGCGCGCTCGACGACCTCGTGAAGGCCGGGAAGGTGCGGCACATCGCCGCCTCCAACATCTCCGCGGAGCGGCTGCGGGCGTCCCTGGAGTTCTCCGACCGCGAGGGCCTCGCCCGGTACGTGGCGCTCCAGCCGCACTACAACCTCGTCTCCCGCGGCACCTACGAGGGTGAGCTCCAGGACCTCGCCGAGCGGGCCGGCCTCGCGGCCGTTCCGTACTACGCGCTGGCGTCCGGCTTCCTCACGGGCAAGTACCGGCCCGGTACGGCCGTCGAGAGCGCACGTGCCGGGGGTGCGGCCAAGCACCTGGAGACCGAGCGGGGGCGCCGCGTGCTCGACGCGCTGGACGAGATCGCCGGGGCCCATGACGTTCCGCCGGCCACGGTCGCCCTGGCCTGGCTCGCGGCCCAGCCGACGGTGACCGCGCCGATCGCTTCCGCGCGGACCGTGGAACAGCTGCCCGCGCTGCTGGGGGTCGGGGAACTGACACTGACCGAGGCGGAGGTTCGGCGGCTCACGGAGGCCTCGGCCTGACGCATGCCCGCCCGGGGCAGGCCGGGGGTGCCTCCGGCTAGGAGCGGTACGGGTTGTACGCGGGGGACGGGTTGTACGTGGGCGACGGGGTGTATGCGGGGGACGGGCCGTAGGTGGGCTGTGGGCTGTGTGTGGGGGACGCGTTGTGGGCGGCGTGCGGCTCGTATACGGGGTGCGGGGTCGGATGATGGCCGTACCCGTACCCGTACGCCCCGTACACCGGCCAGGGTGGTGCCGACACAGGGACGGGCGGGGCCGTCGTCCGTGCCGCGTGGTCCAGCGCGGGGCGGGCCGCCTCCCTGCGCCGCCACAGTTCCTGGAGGAGTTCCCGTTCCCGGGCGGTGAAGCCGGCACCGGCGCGGCCTCGGCGGCCGCGGTGGCGCAGGAACGCCAGGGACGTCGCGTACCCCTCGTACTGAGCCACCGCCCGCGCCGCCGCCTTTCCCGCGTGACGGCGGGCGTACTGGCGGGCGATCCGCCGGGCCCGCATCGAGCCGAGCGCGTACGGCTCCGCCGGGGCCAGCCAGCCGGCCACGGCGTACGCGGGCAGTTCCTCCCGTACGGTCCGCAGCTCGCGCTGCCGGGTCCAGACGACCAGCCACGTCAGCAGCCCGAAGATGGGCACCATGAACGCCGCGTACACCGCGAAGAACCCGTACTCGCCGAGCGAGGACGAGCCGTTCCACATCGCGTGCATGCCCATCGCGAGCAGCAGCCCGCCGAGCGGGAAGGCGACGCGGCGGGTGTGCTGGCGTTCCGAGGCGAGCGCGGAGATCCCGAAGCCGATGCCGGTGAGGACCGTGAAGAGCGGGTGCGCGAACGGCGACATGATGATCCGCACGAAGAAGGTCGCCGCCGTGACGGAGGCGATGCCGGTGTCGCCGGTGAGCTGGTCGGTGCCGAAGGCCGTGCCCAGGTAGAGGATGTTCTCCGTGAACGCGAAGCCGGTGGCGGTGATGCCGGCCAAGACGACACCGTCGACGATGCCGGTGAAGTCGCGGCGCCGGAAGAGGAAGACCAGCAGGACGGCAGCCGCCTTGGCCGTCTCCTCCACCACCGGCGCTATCACGGTCGCGCCGAGGGTGTCCGCGCTGGACGGGTCCGCGGTCGCGGTCGCTATCCATCTGGTCGCGAAACTGTTGGCGACGATGGCTATCAGCGCGGCCGCGCAGGCGCCCCAGGCGAAGCAGAACAGCAGGTTCCGCCACGGGCCCGGTTCGACCCGGTCCAGCCAGCGGAACGCGGCTGTGAGCAGGGGCACCGGCAGCGTGGCCAGCCCGAGCCCGACCAGGAACCCCTCCGTGCCGGTCTCCTCGCGGACCAGGGCGAGGATGACCAGGCCGGAGATCGCGAGAAGCGTGATCAGCGCGCAGTAGCGCACCCAGGCGCGCTGCCACCAGTGGGCGTGCCGCAGGGGGCCGGCGGCCGGTGCGCCGGCGGCGGGGCCGCCGGGGCACGGCGGGTGTGGGGGGCAGGTGGCCACGGCATTGACCCTAACGACGGGTGGGCGCTGTCCGCAGTCGGAAGCGGTACGGGTGCGGTCAGGCGCCGGCGAGGGGCTGGTCCACGTGCTGTACGCGACGGAAGAGGAGGTCGTTCACGACATGTCCCTTGTCCAGTCCCTGCCCCTCGAAACGGGTCAGTGGACGGAAGTCGGGACGCGGCGCGAAACCGCCGTCCGCCTGCGTGTTCTCGAAGTCGGGATGAGCCGTGAGAACCTCGAGCATCTGCTCGGCGTACGGTTCCCAGTCGGTGGCGCAGTGCACGATCCCGCCGGGCTTGATGCGGGTGGCGGCGAGGCTCAGGAAGTCTGGCTGGATGAGCCTGCGCTTGTGGTGCCGCTTCTTGGGCCAGGGGTCCGGGAAGTAGACGCGGAGTCCGTCGAGGGAGTCGGGGGTGAGCATCTCGCGGAGCAGGATGATCGCGTCGCCGTTGCCGACCCGGATGTTGGACAGGCCGTTGCGGTCGGCGAGATTGAGCAGGTTGCCCTGGCCGGGGGTGTGGACGTCGACGGCGAGGATGTTGGTGCCGGGGTCGGCGGCGGCCATCTGGGCGGTGGCTTCGCCCATGCCGAAGCCGATCTCCAGGACGACGGGGTTGTCGTTGCCGAACAGCTCGGGGAGGTCGAGGGTGTGGCGGCCGTCGATGTCGAGGCCCCACTTGGGCCACAGGCGCTGCAACGCGTCGGCCTGACCCGCGGTGACCCGGCTCCGCCGAGGCTGGAAGCTGCGGATCCGCCGCTCGAAGTGAGACCCGGCGGGATCGGCCTTCGGCCCGTCGGGAAAGCGCGGCTCTCCCTTGGCCCGGGTGCGCCGGATGGAGTCACCGGGGGTGAGGGGTGCGGTTTCGGGGGTGTTGGCGGAGTCAGACACAGTGCCCCTGATTTTACGGGGTGGCCTGCGCTGGGTGGGTGGGTCGGGGCCGCGCCGGGGGGTGTCCGTCCTCGGAACGGCGCGATGGAGTCGGATGACGACTCACTGGTCCGTTGACGCGCCAACCGCTGCGGGCGGACACCCCCCGACACGTCCCCTTCCGTGCGTACGCGGCTGCGGGTGCGTCGTGGCCGCCCCAGCTGCGGGCAGTCGTGCCGCTGGGGGCGGCACGGGTGGGCGCAGCGGCACCCCGCAACGCCGGGCTGCGCAACGCCCCCGCCCCAGCGACAACACCGGGCACCTGACAACCGGCCCTGACAGTCACAGCGCTGCCAGCACCCGACGCCCCACCTCCCGCCCGATCGGCAAAGACGCCGTAGCCGCAGGAGACGGCGCGTTCAGCACATGCACCGCACACGCCCCCTCCCGGATCAGGAAGTCGTCCACCAGCGTCCCGTCCCGCAGCACCGCCTGCGCCCGCACCCCCGCCGCCGTCGGCACCAGGTCACTCTCGGACACCCCGGGCAGCAACCGGCGCACCGCCTCCGTGAACGCCCTCTTGGACAGCGACCGCCGCATTTCCCCGGCCCCGTACCGCCAGTGCCGGCGGGCTATCCGCCAGGACCCCGGCCAGGTCAGCGTCGCCCCCAGCTCGCGCAGGCGGACCGTGCCCCAGCCGTACCCCTCGCGGGCCAGCGCCGGCACCGCGTTGGGGCCGATGTGGACGCCTCCGTCGATTCCGCGGGTGAGATGCACCCCGAGGAACGGGAACGCGGGGTCGGGCACGGGATACACCAGTCCCCGCACGAGGTCCGGCCGGGCGAGTTCGTAGTACTCGCCGCGGAACGGCACGATCCGGACCTCCGGGTCGTCGCCGGTCAGCCGCGCGACCTCGTCGGAGTGGAGGCCGGCGCAGTTCACCAGGACCCGGCCGCGGACGATGTCCCCGGAGGCCGTGAGCACGGCGACACCCCGGTCGGGCCGGCGGGCGACGCGGACGACCCGCGTGCCGTACCGGATCTCCGCCCCCGAGCCGTGGGCCAGCTGTCGCGCGACCGCGACGAAGTCGCAGATCCCGGTCGTGCCGACGTGTATCGCGGCGAGCCCCCGCACCTCCGGTTCGTACTCCGTGATCTGCGACGCGCCCAGTTCCCGCACCGGGATGCCGTTCTCCCGGCCGCGCTGGACGAGGGCGTGCAGGCGGGGCAGTTCCGAGCGGTCGGTCGCGACGATCAGCTTTCCGGTGACGGCGTGCGGGATGCCGTACTCGGCGCAGAACTTGACCATCTCGGCGGCTCCCCGCACCGCGTAGCGCGCCTTGAGGGAGCCGGGACGGTAGTAGATGCCGCTGTGGATGACACCGCTGTTGCGGCCGGTCTGGTGCCGGGCCGGGCCGGGCTCCTTCTCCAGGACGGTGACACGTGTGCCCGGTGCGGCGCGTGTGATGGCGTACGCCGTGGACAGACCGACGATCCCCCCGCCGATCACCAGCACGTCACAGTCGTACGCGGCCCGCACGAGCACCACCTCCGCTACCGATAGTGCACTGCACCACTGACAGAGCGTTCAAACGCCGAGAGGGGGATCGCAGTCGCTCACGCGGGCGCCATCAGCAGAGGCCGCGCGCGCTCCCGGAGCTCCACCACCCGCGGCTCGTCACCGTACGGTTCGAGCCGGTGCAGGAGATCCTTCACGTACTCCGTGGTCCGGGCCGACGAGATGCGCCCGGCGACCTCCACCGCCCGCACCCCCTGCTCACAGGCCGCGTCGAGGTTCCCCGACTCCAGTTCGGCAACCGCCGAGACGACCAGACGCAGTCCGTGCGAGCGGACGAACTCCTCCGTCGGCTTCGACAGGGCTTGCTCGGTGAAGCGGCGGACCTGGCGGGGCGCCTTGAGGTCGCGGTAGCACTCGGCGGCGTCCGCGGCGAAACGGTCGTAGGAGTAGAAGCCGAGCCAGCTCGGGTCGTTGTCACCGGGTCGGGCCCGCTCCAGCCAGCTCTCGGCCGCCTTCAGGGCGCCGCCGGCCGCCTGGGCGTCGTTCGCGCGTGCGTGCGCGCGGGCCTCGACGAGGCGGAAGAAGCTCATGGTGCGGGCCGTGGCCAGTCCGCGGTTGCGTTCCAGGGCGGCCTGGGCGAGGTCCACACCCTCGTCGCCGAAGCCCCGGTAGGTGGCCTGGAGGGACATGGAGGCCAGGACGTAGCCCCCGAGGGGGACGTCCGCCGCCGCCCGGGCAAGCCGCAGGGCCTGGATGTAGTAGCGCTGGGCCGCCTCCTGCTGGCCCGTGTCGAAGGCCATCCAGCCGGCGAGGCGGGTGAGTTCGGCGGAGGCGCCGAAGAGGGCACGGCCCACCTCGTCGGAGTAGGAGCCGAGCAGCAGAGGGGCCGCCTCCACCCTCAAGCACTCGGGGACCATCGACGAACGCCAGTCGCCGCCGCCGTACTTGGAGTCCCAGCGCCGCGCGTCCTCGGCGGCCTCCCGCAGCTTCTGCACATCGCTGTGGCCGACTTTGAGCGGTGCGCCGGAGTCCTCGGCCGGACCCACGTCCCGTGCGACCGAACTGTCGGCCGGGGTTATCAGCCATCGTGAGGCGGGCGTTGCATAAGCGCTCACTGCGAACGATCCGGCGAGCGACTGCCAGATGCCGCCGGATCCGGCGCGGCGGCCGGCGAGGTCGAGGCGGTACAGCTCCGTCGCGGACCTCACCGCCTGTCCGACGTCCCGCGGGAAGGCGAGACCGACTTCGGGCGCCGGGTCCGCGTCCGCCAGGCCGATCTCGTGGAGCGGCACCGGGCGGCCGAGCTTCTGGCCGATGGCGGCGGCGATGAGATGCGGCGCCGCGCCCTGGGGCACCATGCCCTTCGACACCCAGCGCGCCACCGACGTCTTGTCGTAACGAAGCGTCAGGCCACGCTGGGCGCCAAGATCGTTGACGCGCCGCGCGAGGCCCGCGTTGGAGATTCCCGCGAGGGCGAGAACGGCGCCGAGCTTTTCGTTCGGCCCGCGTTGCTCCCTGGACATGCGCCACCCCTCGACACAGACGGCTGCCGCGCTGGCATAACCGTGCGGCATTCGTAAACCCAGCGTAGTTCGCCGCATCCCAAGCGTTAAGGGGCATTGTTCCGGTTGGCGGGATTGTGGTCCGTACGGAAGTACGGGTCGTATACGGGCAGTTGCGGCGTGCTCCCACTGTGTGGCCGTGCGCCTGTGTGTGCGCTCTTCTCCAGCCATCACGGGAGCGCTTCCATGGTCCACGCGTGGGTCGGCCCGCTGTACTGGGTCCAGTGGGCTGGGGGACACCGCCGCCTTCATCCCCGCGGGCGGCGGAGGGGTCCGGGAGGCGTGCTCCGTCTCCCGGGCCGCGCGATCGCGCGATGGTGCGCGGTGTCTGCACGGAGAGTGTTCGATACTGTCTGCGACGCGCCGATTTGGCTGAAAATAGACCCTGCGGGGTGAGGGTTTCAGGGCTGCGACCATGGCACTTGGTGGCGCACCGGGCGTAATTGGGGCGTGTATCGGGGGCGCATTCGCGTCGCAATCGTGCTGAGTCTCCCCTCTTCTCCCTTCTCTTCCTTCTTCCTTCCGCCTCCGTCGTCCGTATCTTCTTGTGGCGTTCGGTTGTTCGGGGTTGTTCGGGACGGTGTGGGTGGCTCCGCCGGGGCGCATTCAGCGGAGCGCAAGCGGCGCGGGCACCCTCTGGAACGCTTCCTTCATGGCAGCATGGTGAACCGGTTCGTACGGTGCACTGGTTGTCCACAGCCTGTGGAGGCGGCGATGCGGTGGTTGGTGGGATGGAGCAGCACCGCCGCGGGAGCCGTCGCCGCCGGTGCGGCGGGGGCCACCGGGCCCGACGGCGAGACCGTGCACCCGGTGGGATCCCAACTCCTGTGGGGGGACCCGGACCCACTGTGGGCGGTCGGCGACTGGCGCCCCGACGAGATCCGGGTCGTGAAGGCCGACGACCGCACCCGTATCGCCGTCCTCGGCATCTGCGGCGCCACCGACGAGCAGTTGCGCGTCGCCCTGTTCGCCGCGCGCGGCGGGGCACTTCGGCACCTGACCGCCTGGCCGGGCAGCTACACCGCGATCGTGCAGGTCGGCCGGAGGGTCACCGTCTGCGGCGACCTCGCGGGCGCGCGGCCGGTGTTCCACACGCCCTGGGCCGGCGGTACGGCGTACGCGACGGCCGCGCTGCCGCTGGCCGACCTCATCGAGGCCAACCTCGACTTCGGGCACCTCGCCGCACTGCTGGCCGCCCCCGACGTGCCCGCCGCGCTCCACGACTCCACGCCCTACGACGGCGTGAAGCGTGTTCCTCCGGGGCACGCCCTCATTCTGCGCGCCGGGGCACGTGAGATCGCCGGGTACGAGCCCGTCGCCTCGCTGGCGGTCGCCGCACCCGCGGCCGATCCCGACAGCGCGGTCGACGCCGTGCGCGACGCGCTGGTGGAGGCCGTACGGACACGGCTGTCCGCGCCGCGGCACGTCCCGGGGGCGGACATCGACCCCGGCCCCGTGCCGGGCATGGGGCCCGCGGAGCGGCGCGCCGCGCGCGGGATGCCGGTGCCCGGAATCGGGGCGGACCTGTCCGGCGGGCCGGCCTCGGGGACGCTGGCGCTGCTCGCCGCGGGCCTGCCCGGGATGCCGGGCACGGTGCTCGGCCACGGCACGGGCGCGGGGGAGCGGCTGCTGGCGGTCACGTTCAACGACCTCACCGCCCGGGGGCGGGAGGCCGAGCTGGAGCGGGCGGGTGCGCTGGCCGCCAACCCGCGACTGCACCACGTCGTCGTGGCCGGCGGGGAGGAGACCCTTCCGTACGCCGACCTGGACGGTCCGCTGACGGACGAGCCCGGCGCGTCCCTGGTGGCGGCGTCCCGGCACCGGGCCCGGCTGGCGGCCGGCAGCGCGGACCACTTCACCGGCTACGGTGCCCGGCAGGTCCTGGACGCGCATCCCGCCCGGCTGGCCGACCTGCTGATGGACCGCAAGCGGCGCCACCTGGTGCGGCCCGTCGCCGCGCTGGCCAAGGCGGACGGCTCCGTGCTCGTCCCCGCGCGCGTGTACGCGGCGGCGAGGCGGCTCTCCCGTACGCCGTACCGGGCCGGGGTCGAGTCCCTGGCCTCGCGTCTGCTGGACCACCGGGTCGACGACGGACTCGGCGCGCCCGGCAACCCGGTGGAGGCCTCCCTCGCCGCGCTGACCTGGGGCAGACCCGGGCCGGCGGCGCACTGGCTGACCGGTGAGGCGCTCGCCGAAGTATCGGTTCGTCTCCAGGCGTCCACGCACCGGTCGGAGCTGGTGGGGCCGGGGCAGCGTCCGGGTGACTTCCGCGCGCGTGCGGCGCTGGCGCGGTACGCCGCGGATCTGCGGGTGCTGGAGCAGGCCGCGGAGGTCCGCTTCCAGCGGCTGCACGCGCCCTTCCTCGACAACCAGGTCGTGCGCGCGGCCCGGGCGTTGCCCGAGGCGTTGCGGGTACGGCCGGGGGCGAGGGCGGCGATCCTGCGTACGGTGCTGGAGGGGGCCGGGGTACGGGAGCTGCCGCCCGGGTGGGGCGCTCCCACCCAGGAGACGGCGGCGGCCGCGGCCCGTACGGGGCTGAGGGTGGCCGCGGACTCCCTGGTCGCTTTGTTCGACACGCCGCTGCTGGCGGAGGCCGGTCTGGTGGAGGCCCGGGTGGTCCGCAAGGCCCTGCGCGGCGCGGCAGCCGGCGAGCCCCTCCCCCTGGACGGCCTCGCGGACCTGGTCTCCCTGGAACTGTGGCTCCGCCGCCTGCTGTCCCGGCGCGGCACCTGCTGGACGGGAACACCGGCCCGGCAACGCGCGGTACCGGCGGGAATCGCCCCGCAGCGGGGGGCGCTGGGGGCGGGGGCCGGGGCGCGGCGCGCGTGACGCCTGTGCGGGGTGGGTGGGTCGGGGACGTGTCGGGGGGTGTCCGTCCTCGGAACGGCGCGATGGAGTCGGATGACGAGTGACTGTCCGTCGACGCGCCAACCGCTGCGGGCGGACACCCCCCGACACGTCCCCTCCCGTACGTACGCGGCTGCGGGTGCGTCGTGGCCGTCCCAGCTGCGGGCAGTCGTGCCGCTGGGGCGGCACGGGTGGGCGCAGCGGCACCTCGTCTCGCCGAGTTGCGCAACGCCCCGCCCCCAGCACCCACGCCGAGCACCTGCGAACACACCCCGCACCGACGCCGAGCACCCGCAAACACACCCCGCACCAACGCCCCGCCGCGAAAACCCCCCAGCCCTCGCCCCCACCCCGGCCACAATGACCCCGTGCGGTACAAAATCCTGGGCATCACCGAGGCACACGACGAGCACGGCAAGGCCATAGCCCTCGCCGGCCCCCGCCTCCGCGCCCTCCTCACCGCCCTCGCCCTGCGCCCCTCCCGTGTCACCACACCCCAGACCCTGATCGACGAGGTGTGGACGGACGACCCGCCCCATGACGCCCCCGCCGCCCTCCAGGCCCTGGTCGGCCGACTCCGCCGAGCCCTCGGCAAGGACGCCGTGTCCTCCGAAACCGGCGGCTACCGCCTCGCGGCCACCCCGGACGACATCGACCTCTTCGTCTTCGAACGGCTCGTCCGGCAGGGCACCGACGCGCTCGCCGAAGGCGACCCCGCCCGAGCGGAAGGCCACCTCGACGCCGCCCTCGCCCTCTGGCGCGGCCCCGCCCTCGCCGACCTCCCCGACCGCGCGGCCGCCACCCGCCCGGAGGCGATCCGCCTCGAAGCGGCCCGGGCCAGAGCCGAGGCCCGCCTACGGCTCGGCCGTGCCCGGGACGTCGTACCGGAACTGCGGGAACTGACCGCCGTCCACCCGTACGACGAACCGCTGCACGCCCTCCTCGTCCGCGCCCTGCGTGACACCGGCCGCGAGGCCGATGCCCTCGCCGCCTACGACACCGCCCGCCGCGCCCTCGCGGAAGGCCTCGGCACCGACCCCGGCCCTCAGCTGCGCGCCCTCCACGCCGACCTGCTGCGCTCGGCGCCGGACAACGACAGACCTCCGCCCGGGCGGCCCGAGCGCACCGGCAACCTCCGCCGCCGCCTGACCTCGTTCGTCGGCCGGGAACCCGAGATCCACGCCATCCGTTCCGACCTGCACCGGGCCCGTCTCGTCACCCTCACCGGACCGGGCGGCTCCGGGAAGACCCGCCTCGCCGAGGAGGCCGCCGCCGGGCTCCCGCAGGCCTGGCTGGCCGAACTCGCCCCGCTGGACCGGCCGGAGGCGGTGCCGGGCGCCGTGGTCAGCGCGCTCGGTCTGCGCGAGACCGTGCTGATGACCAGCGAGCTCACAGCCGTACTGGACGACCCCGTCGATCTGCTGGTGGAGTACTGCGCCCCGCGCAGCCAGCTCCTGATCCTGGACAACTGCGAGCATGTCATCGGTGCCGCCGCCCACCTCGCCGAGACCCTGCTGACCCGCTGCCCGGGTCTCACGATCCTCGCCACCAGCCGTGAGCCCCTGGGGGTGCCGGGTGAGGTGGTGCGCCCCGTCGAGCCCCTGCGACCGGACCAGGCCCGCCGCCTGTTCGCGGAGCGCGCCGCCGCCGTCCGTCCCGGCGCGGACGCCGTGCTCCACGACGAACGGGCGGTGGCGGAGATCTGCCGCCGGCTGGACGGGCTGCCGCTCGCCATCGAACTGGCGGCGGCCCGGCTCCGGCTGCTCACACCCCGGCAGATCGCCGACCGCCTCGACGACCGCTTCCGCCTCCTCACCTCCGGGAGCCGTACGGTCCTGCCGCGCCAGCAGACCCTGCGCGCCGTCGTCGACTGGTCCTGGGACCTGCTCGACGAGGCCGAGCGGACGGTGCTGTGCGAGGTGTCCGTGTTCGCGGGCGGCTGGGACCTGGCGGCGGCGGAGGCGGTGTGCACGGGGCCCGCCGCCGAACTGCTCGGGGCGCTCGTGGACAAGTCCCTCGTCGTGGCGGCCCCTTGTGAGAGGGACGGCACCGGCGGCATGCGGTACCGGATGCTGGAGACCATCCACGAGTACGCCGTGGAACGCGCCGCCGGTGTTCCAGGGCTGCGTGCCGCGGCCGAGCGCCGGCACCGCACGTGGGTGGGCGCCCTGGTGGAGCGGGCCGACCCGCTGCTGCGCTCGGCCGGGCAACTGCCCTGGATCTCCCGCCTGGAGACCGAACTGGACAACATCCGCGCAGCCCTCGACCGGACCCTCACCGCCGGGGACGAACGGGAGGCCGGTGCCCTCGCCCTGGCGCTGGGCTGGTTCTGGTGGCTGCGCAACTACCGGCATGAGGGCATGGAGTGGCTCGACCGGATCCTGCGCCTGGGGGCGGGAACCGATGTACTGGGCCGGGTTCCCTCCCCCGGTGAGCCGGGCCTGCCCGATCCCGTCGAGCACTTCCTCGCCGCGCCGGACGGGGAGGCGGGGCACCCGCTGCATGCCCTGCGGATGGATCTGCGCATGCTGCATCTGTTCTTCATGACCGAGGCCTCGCCCGTGGACGCGTTCGCTCAGGCACGGCGGCGGTATGTGACGCGCGTGCGGGCGTACTACGAGAAGGGCGGCCCCCAGGCGGCCCGGGTGCCGGGGCTCGTCTGGCCGATGGTCTCCCCCTTCGTGGGCTGGCCGGGGGAGGTCCGGGACGTGATGGACTCCGTCGTCGCCAACTGCCGTTCCCACGGCGGGGACTGGGAGACCGCGGTCGCCGTGATGTTCCGTACGCACATGGTCGTCGACACCCCCGGCGACCTGGACGGCGTCGATGAGGACCTCGCGGAGCTGCGCCTGCTCAGCCGCCGCTCCGGGGACCGCTGGCTACGGGCACAGGTGTGCGGCGCGGCCGGCGAGACGGCCATGGCACGCGGCCGGTTCGAGGAGGCCAAGAGGGAGTACGAGGAATCCCTGCGGCTGGCCTACGAGGTGGGCGCGTACGCCGAGTCGCCCTTCCTCATCGCCCGGCTCGGCGAGATCGCCTACCGCGCGGGAGACCGCCCGGCCGCCCGGGCGGCGCTGGACGAGGCGAGCGCCGCCGCCGACCGGTACGCAGTGACGGACTCCAAGGCGTTCGTCCTGCTGCTGCGGGCCCTGATGACGTGGGAAGAGGGTCACCTCGGGCGGGCCCGTGAGCTGTGCGAGGCGGCACGCGCGGAGACGACGCGCGGCACACCACCGCCCCAGTTCATGGTGATGCTGGATCTGGTCGACGCGGCGATCACGGCGAGCGAGTCCGGCCCGGAGCCGGCCCTGGCCATGCTGACCCGCGCCCTGCGCGACGCCGTGGAGAAGCGGTGCTCCGACCTGACCCGGGCCGCGGTCGTGGACGGTGCCGCGTCCCTGGTCGCCGACCTCGGCGACCTTCCCCGCGCGATGCGGCTGCTCGGCGCCGGGGACCACTGGCGGGCCGGCCGTCCGCGGCCGATGCCGGAACGTGCCCAGGCCGAACGGACCGTGGCCGCCGCCGAAGCCGCCCTGGGCAGCGTCCGGTGCCGGTCGGAGCGCGCCCGGGGGGCTGCGCTCACCGCTGAGGACGCGCTGCGCGAGCTGGACGAGGCACGGAGCGCCTACGCCGCTGAGCCGCCGGTCCGCTGACCGCAGACGAGGCCGCCGCGCGGTTCCACCGCGAGGCGTACGGCGCTGTCGTCCACGCGGACGAGCGCCTCGTGTCCGGAGCATGAGCGGTTCAGCTCGATGGTGACGAAGGAGGCGGGCGGGGGTGGTTCCGGGTTCGGCGTGCGCGGGGGAGAGGGGGCGGGGGTGGGAGGGGGAGCGGATGTGGGGGCCGGTGGAGTCGGCCCGGGGGGCGTGGGCGGCGGGGTGGGAGCCGGTGCCGGGGCAGCGGGGCGTGGGGGCGTCGAGCCGGTCTTCGGCGTCGAGCCGGTCCTCGGTGCCGGCGCGGGCGTTTCGGCGCGCGCGGGCACGATCGCCGGTGGCCGGGGCGGCCCGGACTCCCGCTGCGACGGGGAGGGTGTGGGCTCGCCGGTCCGGACCGCCGGCGACGACGGGGCGGGGGGAGCCTTCGCCTCCTGCTTCGGCTCGTCGTTGCCGGTCAGCGCCATCACGACCACGGCGACCACACCTACGGCGACCGCACCGGCCGCGATACCGGCCTTCACCGGCGCGCCGGCCCCTTCGGAGAGGGTGGCACCACCACCGCTCCCCGCCCCGCCGGACGAGCCGCCACCCGCAGCGAGCGCACCCGCGGCACCGGCCGTCCCCGCTCCCGCGCCTCCGGCGACGAGCCCGGCCGCCTTGGCGTACCCGGCGGCACCGAACCAGCCGATGACCGCGACCGGCACCACGGCGGGAATGCCGCCGGCGACTTCCTCGATCTGCAGCGCGGCCAGCCGGCACTTCGCGCACGCTTCCAGGTGCTTGCGCAGCCCTCGCTCGGCACGGGTGCGCAGCCGGCCACGGGCGTAGGTGCCGAGCTGGTCGGCGTAGCGTGCGCACTCCTGGTCAGCTGTGAGCGTGGCGCTGACGTGGGCTTGCAGGTAGGCCTGCCTGAGGCCCTCGCGGGCCCGGCTGGCGAGGACACGTGTGCCGTTGGCGTCCAGCCCGAAGAGCGTGGCGACCTCGCTGGGCGACTCGTCCTCGACCTCGGTGTGCCACAGCACCGCCTGCCACCGCTCCGGCAGCGAGCGGAAGGCCCGCATCGCCATGGACCGCTCGGCCTCGTGCATCGCCCGGACGTCCGCGCCGAGTCCGCGTGGGTCGTCTCCGGGCAGGCCCGAGGCGCGTGCCGACTCGGCGGCGAACACCGCGAAGTCGTCGACGAGTTGCTCCCGCCGAGCCGACCTGGTCCAGGAGGCGGCGACGCGGCGTACCGAGGTGAGCAGGTACGCGCGTACGGCGTGCTCGGGGCCGGAGCCGCCGCGCACCGCCTGGAGCATGCGGGCGAAGACCTCGGCGGTCAGGTCGTCCGCGGTGTGGGCGTCGCGGCAGCAGGTCCGGGCGTACCGGCGCACGGCCTGGGCGTGACGCCGGTACAGCTCCTCGTACGCCGTGTCGTCGCCGGAGCGCATCCGCTCGATGAGCCCGGCGTCGGACGGTGGCGGCTCGTGCGGTGGCGGCACGCCGTCCTCACGCCGGTCACGCTGCGGCGGAACCGTGGCGTCGGCGGGGTGGCCGCGGGACGGGGCGCCCGCGCGTCCGCCCTGGCTCGGCACCTGCGGCAGGACCGGGCCGCCGGCCGGGTCGTCGCCGTCACCGCTCGACTCGTCCCGCCCGTCAACGCTCATCGCGGAACGCCCCCGCCCGCCGCCCAACACGTCCAGACCACCAGGTCAGGGTGGCATATGGACTTCTGGCCGGGCCCCCGGAATTCGGACCATCACCCATCCGAGGGCGGTTCACCGCACGCCAGTGCTACCTGTCACTCATCAGGTGAACGCCCAGCGGCACTGAGCCCGGAAGTCTCCCCCCGAGCCCGGGCCCGAGCGCTCACGCAGGCCGCGACCGCAGCCCCTCCAGCAGGATGTCCAGCAGCCGGGCCGAGGCCGCCGCCTGCTGTGCCGCGTCCGGCAGCGAGGGCGCGGCCGTCGCGATCACCAGCAGGACGTCCGAGACCGACACGTCCGGCCGCAGCTCACCCGCCGCACGCGCCCGCTCCACGAGCTGGCCCACGACCTCGAGCAGCGCCGACGCCCCCGCGTCGTCCTCCACGGCGACCGCGGGCGCCGGTACCGAGGCGACCGCCACCGGCTCCTCCGGCACCAGCCGCAACTCCGTCGGGCCCGCCTGCGTCCGCTGCTGCGGCACCCGCGCCCCGCCGGCCCCGTCCTCGCCGACCGAGACCCGCAGCACCTGCGGAGGCAGCAACCGCCCGGCACCGGAGGCCACCGACGTGCGCAGGAACCGCGACAGCGCCGACCACGGCTCGTCCTCCTGCCCGAGCGCCGCCCGCGCCTGGTCGGTGAGCCGGGAGGTCTCCTCCTCGGCTATCCGCCGCACCAGGACGTCCTTGCTCGGGAACCGCCGGTACACCGTCCCCACACCGACCCGCGCGCGCCGGGCCACGTCCTCCATCGGCGCGCCGTAGCCCAGCTCGCCGAACACCTCGCGCGCCGCACGCAGCACGTGCTCCAGATTGCGCTGTGCGTCCACGCGCAGCGGCGTCGTCCGCGGTCCGTTCCCGCGTCCGCTCCCCGTCGCCGCGCTCATCGTCGCGCCACCCGCCGCGAGAGCGGAAGCGGACGACCAATGAGAGTCCTGAACATGCATAAGCATTCCCCCGGTACTGACGTCTCCCCCCGGAGACACTCCCCGCCATTCGATGCCGGGACGGAGGATCGGGCTCGGGTCGCGGGCCCGCCCGTCGTTCGGGCCCTGTGAGCGCATCCCCCTGACACCCCGTCGAGACAAGAACATAGTTGAGAGGGAGTCAATTCAGAAGGGGCAGGTTCCGCACGGAGCGCCCACCGATCGGAGTACGGGCCGCAAACGTCCTGAATGTACCCCCGAGCGCCCCCCGCACCACCACCGCTGACCTGCGGGTATTCATCCCAGGTTGCTATTCCGGCCAACTACGCGCGCTCTTCCGCTCCAGTCACACAATTCGTCGAGGCTGTGGACAAACGCAAGCGGCGGGTGCGTCATGGGATGGTGAAGGAACGTGCGCGCATTCTCGTTGTCGGTGGCGGCTACGTCGGGATGTACACGGCCCTGCGCCTCCAGCGCCGCCTGAAACGGGAACTGGACCGGGCCGAGGTGGAGATCACGGTCGTCACACCCGACCCGTACATGACGTACCAGCCCTTCCTCCCCGAGGCCGCCGCCGGAGCCATCTCCCCACGCCACGTCGTCGTGCCCCTGCGCCGCGTCCTGCACCGATGCCGCGTCGTCATCGGCGAGGCCACCGCCATCGACCACGCGAAACGCACCGCCACCGTCGCCACCCTCGCCACCGAGGAGGAGGGCGCCGGCGGACAACGACTGACGTACGACGAACTCGTCCTCGCCCCCGGATCCGTCTCACGCGCCCTCCCGGTCCCCGGCCTCGCCGACCACGGCATCGGCTTCAAGACCGTCGAGGAGGCCATCGGCCTGCGCAACCACGTCATCGAACAGATGGACATCGCCTCCTCCACCCGCGACCCCGCGATCCGCGACGCGGCCCTGACCTTCGTCTTCGTCGGCGGCGGCTTCGCGGGCGTGGAGGCACTCGGCGAACTGGAGGACATGGCCCGCTACGCCGCGCGCTACTACCACAACGTCCAGCCCGAGGACATGAAGTGGATCCTCGTCGAGGCCTCCGACCGCATCCTGCCCGAGGTCGGCGAGGAGATGGGCCGCTACACCGTCACCGAACTGCGCCGCCGCAACATCGACGTACGCCTGCGGACCCGCCTGGAGTCCTGCGCCGACCGGGTCGCGGTCCTCAGCGACGGCGCCCGCCTCCCCACCCGCACGGTCGTCTGGACGGCCGGCGTGAAACCCCACCCCGTGCTCGCCGCCACCGACCTGCCCCGCGACGACCGCGGACGGCTGAAGTGCACCGCGGAACTGACCGTCGAGGGCGCCCCGCACGCGTGGGCCGCGGGAGACGCCGCCGCCGTCCCCGACGTCACCGCGGGTGAGCCGGGCCGCGAGTGCGCCCCCAACGCCCAGCACGCACTCCGCCAGTCCAAGGTCCTCGCCGACAACATCGTGCGTACCCTGCGCGGCGAGCCCCTGCGGACGTACGAACACGCCTACGCCGGCTCGGTCGCCTCCCTGGGCCTGCACAAGGGCGTCGCCCACGTCTACGGGCGCAAGCTCAAGGGCTGGCCCGCCTGGTTCATGCACCGCACCTACCACCTCAGCCGCGTGCCCACCTTCAACCGCAAGGCGCGCGTGCTCGCCGAATGGACGCTGGCCGGAATGTTCAAACGGGAGATCGTCTCCCTCGGTTCACTCGAACACCCGCGGGCGGAGTTCGAACTCGCGGCCGGGGGAAAGCCTCCCCAGGACCCTCGGCACAACACGAAGGGGTCGTCCTGACCGGACCCAGGAACTCCACCGGCCGGCCCGGCGTCTGACGGATGCCGACCCGGTCGGCACACTGCCAGACTGGTCCTCCACCGCGGGCGGGCCACCGCTCGCCCCCGGTGCGGGCCCCCGGGCCCCGGCCGGTTCCGGTGCCGGTCGCCGACGACTACACGAGGCAAGGATTCGTGAACTTCACGCGCTGGAGCGCCCGGCTCCCCGGAACACAGCGCCGCGCCGCAGCGCGGACCATGCAGACGGCCTCCCCGGACCGGCGAGGGGAAGGCTCCGTACCCGCCGCCCGCGCCGAACAACTGACCGACGACGCGCCGTCCGTACCCGCCGTCGACGAACTGCGGGTGCGCGAGGTCCTCGACCGAGTCCCCTCCCTCGTCGCCCTGGTCCACGGCGCCGACCACCGCATCGCCTACGTCAACGACGCCTACACGACCGCCTTCGGCGCACGCCCCCTGGGCGAACGCGCCCGCGAGGCCCTCCCCGAACTCGACGCCCTCGGCCTGTTCCCCCTGCTGGACCAGGTCCAGCGCAGCGGCAGACCGCGCACGGTGAAGTCCCGCAAGGCACCCGACGGCCGCTGCTACACCTTCACCTGCACCCCGGTCGCCCAGGACGACGACAAGGGCGGCAGCGACGGCCGCGGCGTCCTCGTCTTCGCCACCGACGTCACCGACCACGCCGAAGCCGCCGAACGCCTGCGCGCCAGCGAACGCCGCCAGCGCGAAACCGCGGTCACCCTGCAACGCTCCCTGCTCCCCCAGGAACTCGAAGAGCCGGACGACCTGCGCATCGCCGCCACCTACCACCCCGGCGGCACGGAAGCCGCGGTCGGCGGCGACTGGTACGACGTGATCACTCTGGGCGGCGGCCGCACGGCCCTCGTCATCGGCGACGTCATGGGCCGCGGCGTCCGCGCGGCGGCCGTCATGGGCCAGCTCCGCACGGCGGTCCGCGCCTACGCCCGCCTCGACCTCCCCCCGCACGAGGTCCTCCAGCTCCTCGACGGCCTGGCGGGCGAGATCGACGCCAACCAGATCGCCACCTGCGCATACGCCGTCCACGACCCGAACGAGGGCAAGCTGGTCTACGCCTCGGCCGGCCACCTCCCCATCCTCGTCCGCGACGAGAACGGCACCGTCCTGCGCGCCGACGAACCCACCGGCCCCCCGCTCGGCACCGGTGGCTGGATCCACTCCTCCGGCTCGGTCCCGCTCAGCCCCGGCTCCACGGCCGTCCTCTACACGGACGGCCTGGTCGAGCGCCGCGACGCCGACCTGGACGAAGGCATCGCCGCCCTGGAACGCGCCCTCTCCGGCGCCACCGGCACACCCCAGGTCGTCTGCGACCGCCTGGTCCGCTCGGCCGGCGTGACCCCCGACCACGACGACGACGTGGCCGTCCTGGTCCTGCAGCACCCCGCCCGCACCGGCCCCGAGGGCGAGCTCTTCCGCAACGCCGCCCTCGAACTCCTGGGCGGCGTCGAGGCGGCGCCCCGCGCGCGTGCCTTCGCCTCCGGCGTCCTGACCAGCTGGCGCTTCCCCGCCGACCTGCACGACCTGGGCGTCCTCGCCACCAGCGAACTGGTCGCCAACTCCCTCCAGCACGGCACCCCGCCGATGCGCCTGCGCCTGCGCCGCACCGACCGCCGCCTGATCATCGAGGTCACCGACGGCGACGACCACCTCCCCAGACGCCGCCGCGCGGAACCGGGCGACGAGTCCGGCCGCGGCATCGCCATAGTCGCCACGATCGCCTCGAACTGGGGCTGCCGCCGCACCCCCGGCGGCGGCAAGGCGGTCTGGTGCGAGTTCGCCCTGCCGCGCACCCGGTGACGCGGCCGGTGCGGGGATCAGACGTCCGCGGAGACGGGCGCCCCACCCCGCGCCACGATCCGGCTCTTCGCGAGCCACGGCCGATCCTGCGCTTCGGTCAGCTGCCGGCCCAACCGCACGGCAAGGACGGTGATCCCCAGGGAGAACACCAGGAACGCCACGATGTACGGCGCGTGCAGCGAGGCGCCCAGCGGCCCGCCCACCGCCGGCCCGACAGCCAACGCGAGCTGCTTGACCAGGGCGAACGCGGAGTTGTACTGCCCGGCCATCCCCTCCGGCGCGAGATCCGCGACCAGCGGGGCCACGGTCGGCGACAGCATCGCCTCACCCAGACCGAACAACGCGTACGTCGAGACGAACGCGGCCGTCGCCATCTCCTGGCTCCCGTGCCCCAGCCCCGCGTACCCGGCGACGGCCCACGCCACGGCCCAGATCAGCCCCACGACAGCGATCACCCGCGACCGCCGGCGCCGCTCCACGAACCGCAGCACGGCGAACTGCGCGACCACGATCACCAGCGTGTTCGCCGCCAGCGCCGTCCCCAGCGCGGACGTCGATATCCCGGCGGCCTCCACCCCGTACGCGCTCAGCCCCGACTCGAACTGCCCGTAGCAGGCGAAGAACAGCACGAAGCCCAGCACGCACAGCTGCACCATGGCCCGGTTGCCCAGCAACTGCTTCCAGCTGCCTCGCCCCGACGCCACGGGAGCCTCCCCGACCAGCGGGACATGCGGCACCCGGACCGTCACCATCACCACGACCAGCAGCAGGAACACCGCCGCCTGGATCGCGAAGAGCAGCGTGAAGGAGGCGGCACTGGTCGTGTCGACGAGATGCCCGCCGATCAGGCCGCCCACCCCGAGCCCGAGGTTCTGCAGGAAGAACTGCAGGGCGAAGGCCCGTGACCGCGTCTCAGCGGTCGAACAGTCCACGATCATCGTCGCCAGCGCCGGTTGCGTCACGGCCTGCCCGGCCCCCAGCACGGCAGCGGTCACCAGCACGGTCGCCGCACTGCCGGCGAGCCCCAGGCCCAACGAACCCACGGCGGCGGCGACCAGGGCGGCGAGCAGCACCGGCAGCGGGCCACGCCGGACGATGGCCCGCCCGGCGAACGGCAGCACGACCAGCGCGGCCACAGCGAAGACGGCGAGTACGAGACCCGCCGTCATGGCTCCCAGCCCCCGCACCTGCGCCACATAGACGTACAGGTACGGGACCGTGAAGCCGAGCCCGAAAGCGCTGAGTGCGTTGCCCACGTGGATCCGGCGCATCGCTGCGCCCATCGCCCTGGTCACGTTCACCTCTCTCACAAGTTAGGTGTGAAGACTTCGAAACTAAACTTCGAAGCTAAAGAGTACATATCCAAGGACTTCAAGGCAAAGAACGGCCGTGCCATACTGCGCCCATGGGCGACACCCCCGGCTCCGGCGAGCCGACCCTCGAAGAACAGATCGCCGCGTACCAGCGCGAGTTCCAGGACCTGGACCCCCAGGTCGAGCAGATCGTCTCCGCCCTGTCCCGCCTGAACCGCCGTATGAACGTCGCCTACGGCCGTCAGACCGCGGCCCTCGGCATCAGCAACGCCGAGTGGGAGGTACTCAAGGCCCTCGTCCTGTCCGGCGCCCCCTACCAACTGGGCCCGAGCGACCTCGCCAAGCGCCTCGGCCTCACGCCGGCCGCCATGACGCACCGGATCGACCGCATGGTCGGCGAAGGATTGGTGACCCGGGAGCGAGACGAGACGAACCGCGTACGAGTCATCGTGGAACTGACATCCGAGGGGCGTGAGAAGTGGCTGGAGGCGATGCGCCTGGCGTCGGTCTTCGAGGAGGACCTGCTCCAGGACCTGTCCCCACCCGAGCGCACAGCGCTGGGCGAGGTCCTCACCCGGCTCCTGCGCAGGGTGGAAGACGCCCAGCCGGACGCGGGCGGCCGCCTCTCCGACCTGGAGTGACGTGCACCTGAAAAGATCTTGACAGCGGGTGCTTGACAGCCCTCCACCGGATCCGTAAGGTTCTTCGGGTTGCCACGGAGCCGTAACGGTTCTCCGGCAGCACTTCCGCCGCACGAGCGGCATCCAACCACTAGCAAGATCACTCCCAACGGGGTTGTTTCGGCGCGTCCGAATTCAATTCGAATGGGACTGGGCGACCTGATCGACTCCGACTGGCTTCGATTTGGGAAACGCCGAGGGACCGCGCTAAAGTTGGAGACGTCGGAACGGCCCAAGGGCCGGGAAGGCAACCCCCTCTGACTGGGAATCAGGGCCGAAAGGATCTGATAGAGTCGGAAGCGCCGGAAAGGGAAACGCGAGAGCGGGAACCTGGAAAGCACCGAGGAAATCGGATCGAGAAAAGATCTGATAGAGTCGGAAACGCAAGACCGAAGGGAAGCGCCCGGAGGAAAGCCCG
>NZ_BMWE01000012.1 GCF_014651075.1 Streptomyces djakartensis
TTCATAGTGTTTCGGTGGTTATAGCGTAGGGGAAACGCCCGGTTACATTCCGAACCCGGAAGCTAAGCCTTACAGCGCCGATGGTACTGCAGGGGGGACCCTGTGGGAGAGTAGGACGCCGCCGAACTCCTTTTAGAGCTCTGGCTCTTGGGCACTCCACCCAAGAGCCAGAGCTTTTTGCGTTGAGGTAGGGTCAGGGGGCATCGTTGGCACGTTTCCCACAGGAGGCCCCCGGGTGGAGGTTCAGGAGACTCGCGTCCAGACGGACCGTGTGCTCACCATCCCGAACATCCTCAGCATGGCGCGACTCGTCGGCGTGCCGCTCTTCCTGTGGCTGATTCTGCGACCTGAGTTCGGCGGCCCCCAGAGTGACGGGTGGGCCCTTCTGGTACTGGCCCTCAGCGGTGTCAGTGACTACCTGGACGGCAAGCTGGCGCGGCGGTGGAATCAGATCAGCAGCCTCGGCCGGCTCCTCGATCCCGCAGCAGACCGGCTCTACATTCTCTCGACTTTGATCGGCCTCACCTGGCGCGAGATTCTGCCTCTCTGGTTGACCGCTGCACTTCTCGCGCGAGAGCTGGTTCTGCTGGTGATGGTGGGCATCCTCCGGCGGCACGGCTATCCGCCGCCCCAGGTGAACTTCCTGGGCAAGGCCGCCACCTTCAACTTGATGTATGCCTTCCCGCTGCTCCTGCTCAGTGACGGAAGCGGATGGATCTCGTCACTGGCTGCTATTTTCGGATGGGCGTTCGCCGGATGGGGTACAACGCTGTACTGGTGGGCAGGAGTCCTCTACGTAGTACAAGTCCGCCGTCTTGTCCGTGCGGACGCCATGGCCGATTGAGCTCGCGGATTGGTCCGGCCGTGTCGGCACCGATGGCCCGGGGCCGAAAAGTGCGGGACAATCCTCGCGGGTGAAGTCGGCTAGACCGTCGTCTCTTAGAGGAGGACGCTTCCGACATGAAGGCCGTCGTGATGGCCGGAGGCGAAGGCACGCGCCTTCGCCCCATGACCTCAAGCATGCCCAAGCCGCTCCTGCCCGTGGCCAACCGCCCGATCATGGAGCACGTTCTGCGGCTGCTCAAAAGGCATGGGCTCAATGAAACAGTCGTGACTGTCCAGTTCCTGGCCTCGCTCGTCAAGAACTACTTCGGTGACGGCGAAGAGCTCGGTATGGAACTCACCTATGCCAATGAGGAGAAGCCACTCGGTACTGCTGGAAGCGTCAAGAACGCCGAGGAGGCGTTGAAGGACGATGCCTTTCTCGTCATCTCCGGTGACGCTCTCACGGATTTCGACCTCACCGAGCTGATCAATTTCCACAAGGAAAAGGGCGCGCTGGTCACCGTCTGCCTGACGCGTGTGCCCAATCCGCTGGAGTTCGGCATCACCATTGTCGACGAGGAAGGCAAGGTGGAGCGCTTCCTCGAGAAGCCCACCTGGGGCCAGGTCTTCTCCGACACGGTGAACACCGGTATCTACGTGATGGAGCCCGAGGTCTTCGACTACGTCGAGCCCGACGTGCCCGTCGACTGGTCCGGTGACGTCTTCCCGCAGCTGATGAAGGAAGGCAAGCCCATCTACGGCTATGTGGCCGAGGGGTACTGGGAGGACGTCGGCACCCACGAGAGCTATGTCAAGGCGCAGGCCGACGTGCTCGAGGGCAAGGTCGACGTCGACATCGACGGATTCGAGATCTCGCCAGGGGTGTGGGTCGCGGAAGGGGCCGAGGTCCATCCCGACGCCGTGCTCCGCGGGCCGGTGTACATCGGTGACTATGCCAAGGTCGAGGCCGGTGCCGAAATCCGTGAGCACACCGTCGTGGGCTCCAACGTGGTCGTCAAGAGTGGCGCCTTTCTGCACAAGGCCGTCGTTCACGACAACGTCTACGTGGGGCCGCACAGCAATCTGCGTGGCTGCGTCGTCGGGAAGAACACCGACATCATGCGCGCGGCGCGGATCGAGGACGGGGCGGTCATCGGTGACGAATGCCTGATCGGTGAGGAATCGATCGTTCAGGGCAATGTGCGGGTTTACCCGTTCAAGACCATCGAGGCCGGCGCCTTCGTCAATACTTCGGTGATCTGGGAATCGCGGGGACAGGCGCACCTCTTTGGCGCCCGCGGAGTGTCCGGCATCCTGAACGTGGAGATCACGCCGGAGCTGGCCGTACGGCTGGCCGGTGCGTATGCGACGACCCTGAAGAAGGGCTCGACGGTCACCACGGCGCGTGACCACTCGCGTGGCGCTCGTGCGCTGAAACGGGCGGTGATCTCCGCGCTGCAGGCCAGCGCCATCGACGTGCGTGACCTGGAGAACGTGCCGCTGCCCGTGGCCAGGCAGCAGACCGCTCGAGGCAGCGCCGGCGGAATCATGATCCGGACCACGCCCGGCGTGACGGACTCCGTGGACATCATGTTCTTCGACGGGAACGGTGCCGACCTGTCGCAGGGCAGCCAGCGGAAGCTGGACAGGGTGTTCGCCCGGCAGGAGTACCGGCGGGCGTTCCCCGGTGAGATCGGGGACCTGCACTTCCCGGCCAGCGTCTTCGACTCGTACACCGGATCGCTGCTACGGAACGTCGACACCACCGGGATCGCGGACTCAGGGCTGAAGGTGGTCGTGGACGCCTCCAACGGCAGCGCGGGGCTCGTGCTGCCGAGCCTGCTGGGGAAGCTCGGTGTCGACTCGCTGACGATCAACCCGGGTCTCGACGAGTCCAGGCCGACGGAGACCGCCGAGATGCGGCGGTCGGGAATGGTGCGTCTCGGGGAGATCGTCGCGTCCTCGGGCGCGGCGTTCGGTGTGCGGTTCGACCCTGTCGGTGAGCGGCTGTCCCTGGTCGACGAGAAGGGTCGCATCATCGAGGACGACCGGGCGCTGCTCGTGATGCTGGACCTGGTCGCCGCCGAGCGGCGCAGCGGCAGGGTGGCGCTGCCGGTGACCACCACCCGGATCGCCGAGCAGGTGGCGGCGTACCACGGGACGCAGGTCGAGTGGACGACCACCTCTCCGGACGACCTCACACGCGTGGGCGGTGAGGAAGGGACGATCTTCGGCGGCGACGGCAAGGGCGGATTCATCGTTCCCGAGTTCAGCAGCGTGTACGACGCCACCGCGGCCTTCGTACGGCTCATCGGGCTCGTGGCGCGTACCCAGCTCACCCTCAGCCAGATCGACGCGCGCATCCCGCGGGCACACGTCCTGAAGCGGGATCTGGCGACCCCGTGGGCCGTCAAGGGTCTCGTGATGCGCCGGGTCGTCGAGGCGGCCGGAGACCGGTTCGTGGACACCACGGACGGCGTGCGTGTGGTGGAGACCGACGGCCGCTGGGTGATGGTGCTGCCCGACCCGGCCGAGGCCGTCACCCACCTGTGGGCCGAGGGGCCGGACGACGCCTCCGCGCAGGCCCTGCTGGACGAATGGTCGGCGGTCGTGGACAGCGCCGGCCGGTAGAACGGCCTGCACGCGTGCGTGCCGGACAAGTGTCCCCAACGGGGCCTGTCCGGCACGCCGGTGGGGCCGTTCGGAGGTAGCGCTCGCGACGTGCGACGATGTGCGGCATGCCGCAGCAACCCCCCATTCGGAGCACCCCGACGCGGCCCCGGCGCCCGGACGCGTCCATGTCGTTGATCACCAACGTCATGGACCACAGCCTCGACGACGGATATGCCGAGGCCGCCGCGCGGAAGAAGGCCGCGGGCGACGGTGGCATGCCGAAAACCCTGAGGGCGAAGCTCGGGCTCGCCGCGGGCCTGGTGCTCGCGGCCCTCATCGTGACCGTGGGAGCGGCACAGGCGCGGGTCGCCGCGCCGGTCGTCGCCAAGGAGCGGGAAGAGCTGGTCGACCGCATCGACCGGGAGAGCGAGACGGCGGACAAGCTGGAGGACTCCGTCGACCGGCTGCGCGAAGACGTGGGCGCGCGCCAGCGCGAGGCGCTGAGGCACAGCGGCGGCGGCCCCGACTCCGACCTGGTGGGCATCCTGTCGGGCGCGTCCGCAGTACACGGCCCTGGCGTGAAACTCGTGGTGAACGACGCCAAGGAGGCCGGTGGGGGCGGAGAGGGCGACCCGCGTGAGACCTCCGGGTTCTCCGACACCGGCCGGGTGCGCGACCGGGATATGCAGCGCGTGGTCAACGGGCTGTGGGAGTCGGGCGCCGAGGCCGTCTCCATCAACGGGCAGCGGCTGACGGCGCTGTCCGCGATCAGGGCCGCGGGTGACGCGATACTGGTCGACAACAAGCCGCTGGTGCCGCCGTACACGGTGCTCGCGGTAGGGGACGGGCAGCGGCTGAGCACGCGGTTCCAGAACAGCGCGGACGGGTTGTACCTGAACGCGCTCCAGGAGGGCTACGGCGTCCGTACGGCCATCTCGGTGGAGAACGACCTCCGGCTGCCCGCCGCACCGAGTGTGATCGTACGTACAGCACAGCCGAGCACTGAGAAGAGCGGGAAGGGCACATCGTGATCGCCGTACTGGGCCTCGTCGTGGGAGTCGTGGCCGGCCTGTTGGTCCGGCCTGAGGTTCCGGCGGTGGTCGAGCCTTATCTGCCGATCGCCGTCGTGGCGGCTCTGGACGCCGTCTTCGGAGGTCTGCGGGCCATGCTCGACGGCATCTTCGACGACAAGGTCTTCGTGGTGTCGTTCCTGTCGAACGTGGTCGTGGCCGCACTGATCGTGTTCCTGGGCGACAAGTTGGGCGTGGGCGCCCAGCTGTCCACCGGTGTGGTGGTCGTCCTGGGCATCCGGATCTTCTCCAACGCCGCCGCGATCCGCCGGCACGTCTTCCGGGCGTGAGGCCGATGAGCGACCACGAGGAGAAGCGGGCCGAGGAGCGCGCCGACACGCGCGCGGACCGGCATGACGACAGGAACGAGCCCGGGAACCGGCTGCGCGAGGAACTGCCGGAGGAAGTGACCTCGGCGGTGCCTGCCGCGCGGGCAGCACCCGAGTCGCGGCCGGAGCCGGAACCCGAGCCGGAGCCCGAGGCGGAGACGGGGGCGCCCGAGCCGCAGCTGACCGGCCGGCAGCGCCTGGTGGAGGGGCTGTGGCCGCCTCGGGTCAGCCGGGCCCAACTCATCGTCGCGGTGCTGCTGTTCGGCCTGGGGTTCGGGCTGGCCGTGCAGGTGGCCTCGAACAGCGAGACCGACAGCGCCCTGCGCGGAGCGCGTCAGGAAGATCTTGTCCGCATCCTCGATGAACTGGACGACCGCACACAGCGTCTTGAGGACGAGAAGCAGGGTCTGGAGAAGCAGCGCGACGAGCTGGAGAACAGCTCGGACCAGGCCGAGGAGGCCCGGAAGCAGACGATCGAGAAGGAGAGGCAACTGGGCATCCTGGCGGGCACGGTGGCCGCACAGGGGCCCGGCATCACGGTGACCATCGAGGACACGAAGGGGAGGGTCGAGGCGGACATGCTGCTGGACGCGATCCAGGAGCTGCGCGCGGCGGGCGCCGAGGCGATTCAGGTCAACGGCGTACGAGTCGTCGCGGGTACCTATCTGTCGGACTCCGGCAAGGGCGTGGCCGTCGACGGGAACAAGATCAACGCTCCGTTTCGTTTCAAGGTCATCGGCAAACCGCAGGACCTCGAGCCGGCGCTCAACATCCCCGGAGGTGTGGTGCAGACTCTCGAGAAGGAACAGGCCACGGTCACCATCGAGCGGTCGACCAAGATCGTTGTGGACGCCTTGCGAGCAGCGAAGCGGCCTGACTACGCTCGGTCGTCCTCCCGGTGAACGGGTGGTGCATGGGCGTCGTCCGGCGAGGGCATGAGGTTGCGGGGGGTCGGCGCACGGAATCAGTGGTGCGTGGTGGAAACTGTCTGGTGCAGACGGACGTTGTCAGGATGTCCGGGTCGGCCAGAGTGTTCAGTCAGGGTTCGTCCTGCCCCACGGGCGGGTCTGTTTCGGTCAAGGGGAATCGCCCGTGAAGTTGTTTGCGAAGTTGTTCGGCAAGAGCGCGCGAGAGGGCAGCGACAACGCGACCGCTCGTCATCGCGCACAGCCTGAGGAGGGCGGTCAGCGGCCGCTGTTCCGTGACCAGGTCGGGGCTCCCGGCGGTGACATCTCCGGAGGTCAGGGCGCGCCCTCGGTTGACCCTGCGCAGCCCGGAGGCATAGGTTTCGGACAACCCTCAAGTGCGGGTGGAGGGTTTTCCGACCCGTATGCGTCCAATGCTCCGGGTGGGCAGCCGCGGCAGGAGGATCCGATGTCGGCCCTGGTGTGTACGAGGTGCGGTAACCGCAACGCGGAGAACAGCCGCTTCTGCTCGAACTGTGGCGCGCCGCTGCGGGCCGGTGCCACGCCGGAGCGTCCCTCCGAGACGACCTCCACGATCTCCATCTCCGGTCTCGAGGCGTATGACAGCGAGGCAACCGGCCAGACGCCGATGCCGACGCTCTCTCCCGAGGCGCAGGCGGCCGTCGACGCGCTGCCGCTGGGTTCCGCGCTCCTGGTCGTGCGCCGTGGGCCGAACTCGGGCAGCCGCTTCCTGCTGGACGGCGATCTGACCACGGCCGGGCGGCACCCGCAGAGCGACATCTTCCTGGACGACGTGACGGTCTCCCGGCGCCATGTGGAGTTCCGCCGCGGTCAGGACGGTTCGTTCACGGTGGCCGACGTCGGCAGCCTGAACGGCACCTACGTGAACCGTGAGCGGATCGACCAGGTCGCCCTGAACAACGGCGACGAGGTGCAGATCGGCAAGTACCGGCTGGTCTTCTACGCCAGCCAGCGGGGCTACTGATCCGGACGTCGTCCGGGGATCCTGCGAGGCCCAGCCGTCAGGGAAGGTCCATGCCGCAAACACCGAGCGGCGGTGCCGGGCACGGTACCGCCGCCACGGACAGTGGGCTGATGAGCATCGGCACGGTGCTGAACGCGCTGCGCGACGAGTTTCCAGAAGTCACCATCTCCAAGATCCGTTTTCTGGAGTCGGAGGGGCTCATCGAGCCGCAGCGGACTCCTTCGGGGTATCGCAAGTTCAGCGCCCGTGACGTCGAGCGCCTCGGTCACGTCCTGCGGATGCAGCGGGATCACTACCTGCCCCTGAAGGTGATCCGCGAGCATCTGGAGGCCATGGAGCGCGGTGACGCGGTCCAGCTGCCGGCGCTGGGCCGTCAGCGTGACGGCCACCTCGCGCCCGAGTCCTCCGAGGTGCCCAGGGCCGCCAGGATCGGCCGGGAGGAGCTGCTCGCCGCCGCCGGTGTCGGGGAGCGGGAACTGCGGGAGTGGGAGTCCTACGGTCTCCTCACTCCACTGGAGGACGGCGCGTACGATGCGGAGGCGCTCACGGTGGCCGGGCTCGTCGCCGAGCTGGGGCGCTTCGGGATCGAGCCTCGTCACCTGCGGGTGATGAAGGCCGCGGCCGACCGCGAGGCGGGGCTCGTGGACCAGGTGGTGACCCCCCTGAAGCGGCACCGGAACCCGCAGACCAGGGCCCTTGCCGAGGCCCGTACCAAGGAGCTGGCGGGCCTCACGGTGAAGCTGCACGCCGCGCTGGTGCAGACGGCGCTCGGGGTGCGGCTGCCCTGAAGCGACCGGTCGGGCCCGGCCGGATCGGGCGCCCGATCCCGGCCCGACTACCCAAACATCCCGAGCACGGCCTAGGGTTGCTGTGTGAACGAGCTCGATGTCGTAGGTGTCCGGGTCGAAATGCCCTCCAACCAACCGATCGTGCTGCTGCGTGAAGTGGGAGGAGACCGTTACCTCCCCATCTGGATCGGACCGGGGGAGGCGACGGCGATCGCCTTCGCCCAGCAGGGCATGGCTCCCGCGCGGCCGCTGACCCACGACCTTTTCAAGGACGTGCTGGAGGCCGTCGGCCAGGAGCTCACGGAAGTGCGCATCACGGACCTGCGTGAGGGCGTCTTCTACGCCGAGCTGGTCTTCGCCAGCGGCGTCGAGGTGAGCGCCCGTCCGTCCGACGCCATAGCGCTCGCCCTGCGCACCGGGACGCCGATCTACGGCAGTGACACGGTGCTGGACGACGCGGGTATCGCGATTCCGGACGAGCAGGAGGACGAAGTGGAGAAGTTCCGCGAGTTCCTCGACCAGATCTCCCCGGAGGACTTCGGCAGCAGCAGCCAGTGAGCCCCGGCCGCCGGTGCGAGCCGGACGGCGGCGGGAGCGGTGGTCGGTGGGACGTGTGGGCGGCCCGGCGGACGACGAGGTCCGCGGCGGGGTCGCCCGCGGTATGTGGGGCGGAGTGGCCTCGCCTGTGCCGACGGCGCGCGCGAGCGCCATCCGGACCGTGCCGAAGGCATTCGGCTAGCCTTTCCCCGCGGCGGGGCACGGGAAACCACTCTTAGGGTGATTATCACTCGGCGTGGCGAGTGTGGCGATCGTTGACGCACCCCTGGTGACTGCCTACCGTCGAGAAGGCAGGTCAAGGACGGAGGTCGGCGTGAGAAGCAGCGGCGACGGTACGGCTGGGGGCGGCCCCGAGCGCAGTCTCAGGGTGAGCGGTCCGTACGCTCCCCCCGGTTCTCGGCTCCGCCCGAGCGGGGGATGCCCTCAGCCCGACGGCGTGACCGATCACGTTCCGCAGCGACCCACGGCCGTGCCGAGCAGCGGAGGGGCGACGTCCATGGTGTCCGAGGAGATCGGTTATCGCGGCCCCACGGCCTGTGCGGCCGCCGGTATCACGTACCGGCAGCTGGACTACTGGGCCCGCACCGGCCTGGTCGAGCCGAGCGTGCGCCCTGCCCACGGCTCCGGGACGCAGCGGCTCTACAGCTTCCGGGACGTCGTCGTCCTGAAGATCGTCAAGCGGTTCCTCGACACCGGGGTGTCGCTGCAGAACATCCGCACGGCCGTCCTGCACCTGAGGGAACGCGGTTTCCGCGATCTGGAGCGGATGACGCTGATGAGCGACGGCGCGACGGTCTACGAGTGCACGTCGCCGGACGAGGTCCACGCCCTGCTCCAGGGGGGCCAGGGGGTCTTCGGGATCGCCGTGGGTGTGGTGTGGCGGGACGTCGAGAGCGCGCTGTCCCAGCTGCACGGCGAGCGGATCGACACCGGGGAGACCCTGATCGGGCCCAATCCGGCGGACGAGCTGGCACGGCGGCGGAACCGGGCCGTCTGAGGCGTCCCGCGGTGCGGCTCTCGGTGGGCGGGCCCTTCCGCACCGGGTGGCAAACGGTTTCCCGCGGGCGTCCGGGCCGTTGCCCGGGCATTGTCAGTGGCGTAGGGCAGCATCGGAGTTGTGAGAACCGCGCCCACGATCCTGCACCTCGACATGGACGCCTTCTTCGCCTCGGTGGAGCAGGCGTCCAAGCCGAGCCTGCGGGGAAAGGCCGTGGTGGTGGGCGGGCTCGGTCCGCGGGGAGTGGTGGCCACGGCCTCGTACGAGGCGCGGGTCCTCGGCGTGCATTCGGCGATGCCGATGGGGCAGGCCCGGCGGCTCGCGCCCAACGCCGCCTATCTCGTGCCGCGCTTCGGGCTCTACAAGGCGATCAGCGATCAGGTCATGGAGCTGCTGCGGGCGCTGTCGCCGCTCGTGGAGCCGCTGAGCCTGGATGAGGCGTTCGTGGATCTGGAGGCCGGGGGAGTCGCCTGGGACGAGGCGTCGGCGCGCCTCGCCGGGGTGCGGCTGCGCGCGGACATACGGGCCGTCACGGGGCTCACGGGGTCGGTGGGGCTCGCCGCGTCCAAGATGCTCGCGAAGATCGCGTCGGAGCAGGCCAAGCCCGACGGGCTGGTGGTGATCCAGCCGGGCACCGAGCGGGCGATGCTCGCGCCCATGCCGGTGCGCACCCTGCCGGGGGTCGGACCGGCGACGGGTGACCATCTGCGACGGGCCGGGATCACGACGGTCGAGGACATCGTCGAGGCGGGCGAGGACGAACTGGTGCGGTTGCTGGGGAAGGCGCATGGGCACGGGCTCTACGCGATGGCGCTGGCACGGGACGACCGGCCCGTGACGGCGGAGCGGGAGGCGAAGTCCGTGTCGGTCGAGGACACGTATGACGTGGACATCCACGACCGGCTCCGTGTGGGTCTGGAGGTGCAGCGCCTCGCCGACCGGTGTGTGCGGCGGCTGCGCGGGGCGGGGCTGTCGGGGCGGACCATCGTGCTGAAGGTACGGCGGTTCGACTTCTCGACGCTGACCCGGTCCGAGACGCTGCGCGGGCCGACGGACGACCCCGGCGTCATCCGGGAGGCCGCGGCCAGACTGCTGGACTCGGTGGACACGACAGGTGGCGTGCGGCTGCTCGGGGTGGGGGTCACCGGGCTCGCCGACTACACGCAGGAGGACCTCTTCGCACAGGCGGCGGGAGCGCGGGTGAGCACCGAGAGGGCCGTCGAGGAGCACGCGATGGCCCCCGCCGAGGAGCAGCCGGTGTTCGCCGGGCGGCGCTGGCCCGCCGGGCACGACGTGCGGCACGCCGAGTTCGGGCACGGGTGGGTGCAGGGCAGCGGCCTGGGGCGGGTCACCGTACGGTTCGAGACGCCCGGCTCGGAGCCGGGGCGGGTGCGGACGTTCCGGACCGACGATCCGGATCTGGAGCCGGCGGACCCGTTGCCGCTGGTGTTACCCGGACAGGACAAGGGCCGCGGACCCAAGGATGAGACAGGGGCATCCCGGCTGCGCCCCGTCGCTCAGTACACGGACGCCGACGGATGAGATGGATCCGGATGGCCCAGACGGATCACGAGGGCATCAGGCCGTCTCGTCGGTGCCTGCCAGCTTGCCGAAGTCGTGGTCCGCGAGGGGAGGAGGGGCGGCGACGTCGAGGCCGTAGTGGTGATAGAGCTGGAGTTCCTGCTCAGGGGAGAGGTGGCGGCCCACGCCGAAGTCGGGGGCGTCCTTGATCAGGGCGCGGTCGAAGGGGACGTGGAGGGCGCCGTCGATGAGTTCGCTGGGCTCCAGGGGGACGAAAGCGTCCCTGCTGAACAGGCCCGTCCGTATCGCCGCCCACTCCGGCTCACCGGTGGCGTCGTCGAGGTAGACCTCGTCGATCGTGCCGATCCTGGTTCCATTGCGGTCGAACGCCTTGCGGCCGATCAGGTTGCGCGGATCGATATCGGTTCGCACGGGCCCTCCAATGGTCGCAACTCATCCGTAGACACAACAAAACGGCACAATGGGAAGTGCGGCCACTCGAAGGTTCGTGCCTGGAGCCCGCTGGTACGCTGGCAGCGGCTGCTGACCCCATGCGGGAGAGTCCTCCGGTCACCACCGGAGGCGCCGAAGGAGCAAATCCTCCCCGGAATCTCTCAGGCTCACGTACCGCATGGACGAGGTCACTCTGGAAAGCAGGGCGGGTGTCGACGGCTTCCGCTCTCACCGACGGTGAAAGCCGGAGACCCTCGGGTGATCCGGTGAAGCTCTCAGGTTGAGATGACAGAGGGGGAGGCCGTCCGGGTACCCGCGCCGTGGTGCCCCTCGAAGGTCGTGTCAGACCAGGAGGCCTCCGCAAATGACCGCCCATCGCATCCCGCTCTCCGAGCTCGAAGAGGCAGTTCCCTTCGAGCAGCGCCACATCGGCCCCGATCACGAGGCCCGCGCCAAGATGCTCGCGCAGGTCGGCTACGGCTCGCTGGACGAGCTCACGGCCGCCGCGGTCCCGGCCGTGATCAAGAGCGCCGAGGCACTCGACCTGCCGGGTGCGCGCAGTGAGGCCGAGGTGATCGCCGAGTTGCGCTCCCTCGCCGACCGCAACCAGGTCCTCAGCTCCATGATCGGGCTCGGCTACTACGGCACCTTCACGCCGCCGGTCATCATGCGCAACGTCATGGAGAACCCCG
Source organism: Streptomyces djakartensis (assembly GCF_014651075.1). Lineage (GTDB taxonomy): Bacteria > Actinomycetota > Actinomycetes > Streptomycetales > Streptomycetaceae > Streptomyces > Streptomyces djakartensis. The sequence goes on from NZ_BMWE01000012.1 coordinate 11,758, forward strand.
CCTGGTACACGGCCTACACGCCGTACCAGCCGGAGATCTCGCAGGGGCGTCTGGAAGCCCTGCTGAACTTCCAGACCACGGTCGCCGACCTCACCGGGCTGCCGACCTCCGGTGCCTCCCTGCTGGACGAGGGCACCGCGGCCGCCGAGGCCATGGCGCTGTCGCGGCGGCTGGGGAAGAACAAGAAGGGCCTGTTCCTGGTCGACGCGGACGCCCTGCCGCAGACCATCGCCGTGATCCAGACCCGGGCCGAACCGACCGGCGTCGAGGTCGTCGTCGCCGATCTCGGCGACGGCATCCCGGCCGAGGTCGCCCAGCGTGAGATCAACGGCGTGCTGATCCAGTACCCGGGCGCCTCGGGGGCCGTGCGGGACATCAAGCCGGTGATCGACCAGGCGCACGAGCTCGGGGCGATCGTCACCGTCGCCGCCGACCTGCTCGCGCTGACGCTGCTGAAGTCGCCCGGTGAGCTCGGCGCGGACATCGCGGTCGGGACGACACAGCGCTTCGGGGTACCCATGGGCTTCGGCGGACCGCACGCCGGCTACATGGCCGTGCGGGAGAAGATGGCGCGCAGCCTGCCGGGCCGGCTCGTCGGAGTGTCCGTGGACGCCGACGGGAACAAGGCATACCGCCTGGCGCTCCAGACGCGTGAGCAGCACATCCGCCGCGAGAAGGCCACCAGCAACATCTGCACCGCGCAGGTGCTGCTCGCCGTCATGGCCGGCATGTACGCCGTCTACCACGGGCCCGAGGGACTGAAGGGCATCGCGCGCCGCATCCACAGGTACGCCACCGTCCTCGCCGCCGGGCTCGCGAACGGCGGGGCCGAGATCGTGCACGGCGCCTACTTCGACACCGTGACGGTACGCGTGGACGGCCGGGCCGCGGCCATCGTGGCGGCCGCTCGGGAGAACGGGGTCAACCTCCGGCTCGTCGACGCCGACCACGTGTCGATCGCCTGTGACGAGACCACCACGCGGGCCCAGCTGCGTGCCGTCTGGGCCGCTTTCGGCGTCGAGGGAGTCGTCGAGGCGCTGGACGCCACCACCGAGGACGGGCTTCCCGACTCTCTGCTGCGGTCCGACGAGTACCTGACGCACCCCGTCTTCCACCAGCACCGCTCCGAGACCGCGATGCTGCGCTACCTGCGCCGGCTGGCCGACCGGGACTACGCGCTCGACCGGGGCATGATCCCGCTGGGCTCCTGCACCATGAAGCTCAACGCGACCACGGAGATGGAGCCGGTCACCTGGCCCGAGTTCGGTCAGCTGCACCCCTTCGCCCCCGCCGAGCAGGCCGCCGGCTACCTCACGCTCATCCACGAGCTGGAGGACCGTCTCGCCGAGGTCACCGGCTACGACAAGGTGTCCCTGCAGCCGAACGCCGGGTCGCAGGGCGAGCTGGCCGGTCTGCTCGCCGTCCGCGGTTACCACCGGGCACGCGGCGACGAGCAGCGCACCGTGTGCCTGATCCCGTCGTCCGCGCACGGTACCAACGCCGCGAGCGCCGTGATGGCGGGCATGAAGGTCGTCGTCGTGAAGACCGCCGAGGACGGTGAGATCGACGTCGAGGACCTGCGGGCGAAGATCGAGCAGCACCGGGACGAGCTGGCCGTGCTGATGATCACGTACCCGTCGACGCACGGTGTGTTCGAGGAGCACGTCTCCGAGATCTGCGCGCAGGTGCACGAGGCGGGCGGCCAGGTCTACGTCGACGGCGCCAACCTCAACGCGCTCGTGGGGCTCGCCAAGCCGGGGCACTTCGGTGGTGACGTCTCGCACCTGAACCTGCACAAGACCTTCTGCATCCCGCACGGCGGCGGCGGTCCCGGTGTCGGCCCGGTGGCGGTGCGCGAGCACCTCGCGCCTTACCTGCCGAACCACCCGCTGCAGCCCGAGGCGGGCCCCGAGACGGGTGTCGGTCCCATCTCCGCGGCGCCCTGGGGGTCCGCGGGCATCCTGCCGATCTCGTGGGCGTACGTCCGGCTCATGGGCGGCGAGGGGCTGAAGCGGGCCACGCAGGTCGCGGTGCTCAGCGCCAACTACGTCGCCAGGCGACTGGAACCGCACTACCCGGTGCTCTACACCGGGCCCGGCGGGCTCGTCGCGCACGAGTGCATCATCGACCTGCGGCCGCTCACCAAGGCGACCGGGGTGAGCGTCGACGACGTCGCCAAGCGGCTGATCGACTACGGCTTCCACGCGCCGACGATGTCGTTCCCGGTGGCCGGAACGCTGATGATCGAACCGACCGAGTCGGAGGATCTGGCCGAGCTGGACCGGTTCTGCGAGGCGATGATCGCGATCCGTGCGGAGATCGAGAAGGTCGGCTCCGGTGACTGGCCCGCGGACGACAACCCGCTGCGCGGCGCCCCGCACACCGCCGGCGCGCTCGCCGGGGACTGGGAGCACGCCTACAGCCGTGAGGAGGCCGTCTTCCCGGCCGGGGTGTCGGCGGCCGACAAGTACTGGCCGCCGGTGCGCCGCATCGACCAGGCCTTCGGCGACCGGAACCTGGTCTGCTCCTGCCCGCCGCTGGACGCTTACGAGGACTGATCGGCTGACCTGTCGGTCGGAAGGGGCCCCGTGCTGCGGGGCCCCTTCCGTCATGAGGGCGAGAGACACCTCGGTCCGTCGGCTCCACCCGCGTCCGCACGGTACTGAACCCGCGGTGAGACCGGGGTCGTCCGCGGTCAGTCGCGGACGCTCGGCCTCATGACCGCACGGCGCCCCGGTGCAGCCTCATGCCGGGTATGCATGTGTCTGCGTCGCCTTGACCGTCGCCCATGTCGCGGCGCCGGGGTGCAGATCGAGGTCGGCCGCGGCGACGGTGGTGAGGTCGGCGGTCAGAGAAAGCTCGCCGGTGAGGTCCGCGCGGATCTGGTCGCCGTGCGTCTCCAGGCCGGCCACCTCGCAGCGCCACAGGTTGCGGGCGCTGGAGCCGGTGGGGCGTTCCCGGTACAGCGTCACCGCGCTGGGCGGGAACGCCACGAAGACCGGGCCGTCGAGCTGTTCCGTGGTCGTGATGGCCGGTCCGGCGTCGAGCCGGACCGTGTGGCCCTCGGCCAGTCCCCGGTAGAGGTTGAGGCCGACGAGCCGGGCGACGTAGTCCGTGCGGGGGTGGCGGGCGATGCCGGAGGGCGTGCCCTCCTGGACGACGTGACCGTCCTCGAGGACGACCAGCCGGTCGGCCAGCACCATGGCGTCCAGCGGGTCGTGCGTGACGAGGACGGCCACGGCCTCGAAGTCGGCGAGGTGGTGGCGGAGCTGGGCGCGCACGTCCAGGCGGGTACGGGCGTCGAGGGCGGCGAGGGGCTCGTCCAGGAGCAGCAACCGGGGACGGGCGGCGAGGGCCCGGGCCAGCGCCACGCGTTGGGCCTGGCCGCCGGAGAGGTGGCGCGGCTTGGCGCCGGCGTGGTCGGCGAGGCTCATGCGGTCCAGCCACTCGGCGGCCTGGGCACGGGCCTCCGCCTTGCCGGCGCCCTGGCAGCGCGGCCCGAAGGCGACGTTGTCCAGGGCGGTCAGATGCGGGAAGAGCAGGTAGTCCTGGAAGACGACACCGATCGGGCGGGACTCGGGCGGCGTGCGGTCCAGTCGCACGCCGTCCAGTCCCAGATGGCCCGATGTGAGCGAGGACAGGCCCGCGAGGGCACGCAGGGCGGTGGTCTTGCCGGCGCCGTTGGGACCGAGAAGCGCGACGACGTCGCCGGGAGCGGCGGTGAGGGTGACATCGAGCCGGAAGGACCCGCGGTCGACGACGAGGTGGGCGTCGAGGCCCTGAGGGAGGAGGCCGGGCACCCTGTCGTCGCGGTCGGTTGTCTCGGTCATGGGGATCGGTTTCCAGGAGGTCGCAGGGGCGGAGCCCGTCGGCCGGGGGTGGTCTGGGCGATGTCGGCCGGTGGGTGGTCGCCGGCCGGTCGGGTCGGGGGGCGGTGGGCCGGCATCGAGCGGTCGGGCGGGGTGGTGTGGGCCGGCGGTCGTGCCGGTATCGGGCCGGACGGGTGTCGGTCGACTCTCGTCCAGCGGTCGGTTCGGGTGCCGGGAGGGCGTTGGCCGGCCGTTGCCGCGGGACGTCACGGCGGTGTCAGCCAGCGGTCCCGCAGGGCCGCCAGCACCGCGATGGACACGGCCAGCAGCACCAGGCTGAGGGCGATCGCAGCCGCCGGGTCGTTCTGCAGGGCGAGGTAGACCGCCAGCGGCATGGTCTGCGTGCGGCCCGGGAAGTTGCCCGCGAAGGTGATCGTCGCACCGAACTCTCCCAGCGCCCGCGCCCAGGCCAGCACGGCGCCGGCTGCGATGCCCGGCGCGATCAGCGGCAGGGTGACCCGCCGGAACGCGGTGAAGCGCGAGGCGCCCAGGGTCGTGGCCGCCTCCTCGTAGCGGGGGTCGGCGGCTTTGAGGGTGCCCTCCACACTGATGACGAGGAACGGCATCGCCACGAAGGTCTCGGCGAGGACGACACCCGTCGTGGTGAAGGGCAGGGTGATTCCGAACCAGGCGTCGAGCCACTGCCCGGCCACCCCGTTGCGTCCGAAGGCGAGCAGCAGGGCCACACCGCCCACCACCGGCGGCAGCACCAGCGGCAGCGTCACCAGGGCCCGTACGAAACCGCGCCCGGGGAAGCGGGTGCGGGCCAGCAGCCAGGCCAGCGGCACTCCCACGACCAGGCTCAGCCCCGTCGCGGACGTGGCGCAGACGAGCGACAGCCGGAGCGCCTCCCACACTCCGGGGCTCGTCAGCTGCTCGGGAAGGCTGCGCCAGGGGGCACGGACCAGCAGGGCGATCAGGGGAAGGAGCAGGAACGCCAGACCGATCAGGGCGGGGACCAGCAGGGGAACCGGCACCGTGCGGCTCCGTAGGCCGGGGCGGTCGCGGCGGGGCCGGGTCTCCACGGTGCCGGTGTCCGTCACGGCTCGAGGAACCCGGCCCCGGACAGCACCTTCTGGCCCTCGTCGGACCTGACCAGTGCCATGAAGGCCTTTGCCGTCTCGGGATTGGGGGCGTCCTTGAGCAGGACGATCGGATAGTCGTTGACGGCCTTGGCCGACTCGGGGAAGTCCACGCCCTCCACCTTGTCACCCGCGGCCCGCACGTCGGTCCGGTAGACGACGGCGGCGTCGGCCTCCTTCAGCTCGACTTTCGTGAGAGCGCTCTTGACGTCCTGCTCGTAGGAGACGGGGGTGAGCTTCAGGCCGCCGGCGTTCAGAGCCTTCCGGGCGGCGGCACCGCAGGGCACGGTCCTGTCACACAGGACGACCTTCAGGCCGGGCTTGGTGAGGTCCTTCAGGGAGGTGATCCGGTCCGGGTTGCCGGGCAGTGTGGCGATCTCCAGCTGGTTCCGGGCGAAGGTGGCGGGCGGGCCCGCCGCGGCCTTCCCGCCGGTGACGGTCGCCATGGTGCCGGTGCTGGCGGCGGCGAAGACGTCGGCCGGCGCACCGCCGGTGATGCCGGCCGCGAGTGCGTCGCTGCCTCCGAAGTTGAAGCTGATCTTGGTACCGGGGTGGTCCTTCTCGAACTCCTTGCCCAGCGTTGTGAAGCTCTCCTGCAAAGAGGCGGCGGCGAAGACGGTGACCGTGCCGGAGAGTTCCGGTGACGAGGACGCCGCGGACCCCTTTCCCGTGTCCGAGCCGGAGGGGGAGCAGGCACTCAGGGCCAGCAGCGTGGCGGCGGACACACCGGCGGCCTGGCGGATCCGGCGTGCCCGGGGCGCGGAACGGGTCATCTCGGGGCCACTCCATCTGTGTGCTGGACGAAGAGCCCGCCGGGCCCTTCCGATACGCCGATCATACTGGCGCACCTGCCAGGAAGAAGGCCCCGGTCTCTGCGCATGAGCGAGGCCCTGAGGGGGTGGAGGCTGGCATGTGCGGCCATGTGGGAGGGTTCAGACGCGATCGATGTGGACGTTCGTCGACTTCACGCGGGCCGTCGCCTCCATGCCGACCTCCAGGCCCAGTTCCTCGACCGCCTCGCGGGTGAGCAGGGAGACCAGCCGGTGCGGACCGGCCTGGATCTCCACCTGGGCGGCGACGTCGCCGAGTTTGATCGCGGTGACGATGCCGGGGAAGGCGTTGCGCGCCGATGTGTACGGGGTGCCCTCCTCGGTGGGGCCGGACCGGGCGAGTTCGACCGAGAAGGCGGCCAGGTCCCGTCCGTGGACGAGCCGCCGGCCGGCCTCGTCGCGATGGGTGGTGATACGTCCCGCGTCCGCCCAGCGCCGGGCGGTGTCGGGACTCACGCCGAGCAGCCGGGCTGCCTGGCCGATCGTGTAGGACTGCATGCCGGTCACGATAGAGGCGCGGGAGGGGGCGCCGATGCCGGCCGGCCGTTGGGCGTGACGCGATATGGCCGGGCGGGCCGCGCGGCCAGGGGGTGAGGCCGCTCAGCCGACGTGGACCCTGGGCCTGCGCCGCCGGTCCGGTTCCGCCTCGCGCAGGACTTCGCGGGTGACCGGGGCGACCTCGCCCTGGCCGAACAGGAAGAAGCGCAGGAAGTTGGCGAAGGGGCCCCCTTCCGTCCACTCGAAGTAGATGTGCGGGATGCGGCCGGTCGTGTCCCGGATGTGGAGCAGGAGCGCGGCCAGCGCGTTGGGAATGGAGGACGACTCCAGGGTCAGGACCCGGTAGCGGTTGTGGAGCACTTCGCCGCGTACGGTCAGGCCCGACTCGAACTCGGACGGGTCGGTGACCGTCACCTCGACGAAGGTGAAGTCCTCGGGTTCGGGCACGTCGTTGTCCTGCCGGATCTGCTCGATCTTGTCCCGGTATTCCGCGATGTCCCGCCGGTCGGGCTCGTTGGCGATGAACCGCGCCCGGCGGCTGGCCATGTCCCGGACGAAGCGTTCCGCCATGGGGTCCAGCGTCACGCTGGTCACCCGGAGTTCGAACGCGCGGGCCAGCCGGGACAGCAGGGAGATGAGGATGATGCCGGCGATGAAGCAGGCGCCGATCTTCACGCCGTCCGGGCGCTCGATGACGTTGGCGACGGTCGTGTAGAGGAACACCGCGGAGATGACCGCGAACGCGATCGTCCAGTTCCGCTGCCTCGCCCTGCGGGCGGCGATGGTCACCGCGATCGCGGCGGAGCTGATCAGGACCAGCACACCGGTGGCGTACGCGCCGCCCTGCGCGTCGACATCGGCGTCGAAGATCCAGGTGACCAGGAAGGCGATCAGCGTGAAGACGATGACCATGGGGCGGACGGCCCTGGCCCAGTGCGGGGCCATGCCGTAGCGGGGCAGGTAGCGCGGCATCAGGTTGAGCAGACCGGCCATCGCGGAGGCGCCGGCGAACCACAGGATGCTGATCGTCGAGACGTCGTAGACCGTGCCGAAGGCGTTGCCCAGGTAGTCGTGTGCCAGGTACGCGAGCGCTCGCCCGTTCGCCGCGCCGCCCGGCTCGAACTCCTTCTCGGGAATGAGGAGAGTGGTGATGAAGCTCGTGGTGATCAGGAAGCCGCTCATGATGAGAGCGGCTGTGGTGAGCAGCTTCTTCGTGTCGCGGATGCGGCCGACGGGTTCTTCCTCGGTGTCGCCCGGGTCGCCCTTGACGTGCGGCATCACGGCCACGCCGGTTTCGAAGCCGGACAGGCCGAGCGCCAGCTTCGGGAAGACGAGCAGGGCGACGCCGATCATGAGGAAGACGTTGCCGTGCTGTGTGGTGAGGGCGCTGGACCAGTCGGTGATCACGTGACCCGCGGTGACGATGTGATAGAGGCCGGCGACCACCACGACCGCGTTGAGTGCGAGGTAGGTGCCCACGAGGGCGACCGCGACACCGATCGCCTCCAGGAAGCCCTTGAGGAACACGGCGCCCAGCAGGGCCACCAGCACGAGGGTGATCAGCAGTTGCCTGTCGTGCAGGACGCCGGTCAGATGCGGGTTCTCGACGAGGTGGGTGGAGGCGTCGGCGGCCGACAGGGTGATGGTGATGAGAAAGTCGGTGGCGGCGAAGCCCAGCAGGGTCAGCACGAACAGCTTGCCCTGCCAGAAGGAGAGCAGCCGCTCCAGCATGGCGATGGAGCCCTCGCCGTGCGGGCTCTCCTCGGCCACCCGTCGATAGACCGGCAGCGCGCCGGCGAGCGTGACGACGACCAGGACGATGGTCGCGATCGGTGACAGCAGTCCGGCGGCGAGGGCCGCGATGCCCGGCTGGTAGCCGAGGGTGGAGAAGTAGTCCACGCCGGTCAGGCACATCACGCGCCACCAGGGCTGGCCCTTGTGCGGGGCCTCCGCCGTGGCGTGCGGCCCGGTGTGGCCGCCGCTCCTGCCCATCTCCGACAGGCCCTGCAGCATCCAGGCGCGCAGGCGGCCTGGGGCGGCGGGCCCCGTACCGCTCGGTGGCGCATGCTCGGTGGTGGGCATCGACGTGCTCCCGACGTACGGCTCAGCGTGGTTCCCGGCCATCCCCGGACGGCCCGGTTCAGCGTAAGCGGAGTGTGATGCCGGGGCCCCGGGAGGAGAGGGCTGAGCGCGTCAAGCTTCCGTTAAGACTGGGCCGGGTTCCTTTCGGCGGGGAGGGCCGGCGCCGTGAAAGGCGAGCTGAGGCCCTGTGAGGCGGTGGGCGAGCCGACCCGTCCGTGCGGTGGAGCGGTGTCCACGCCGGTCGGCAGGTGACAACTCTGTGTGATCGCCACGTGGCCGACTTCGTAACGTTCGCCTCTCCACTCGAATGTTTCGTCACTGGACCAAGTCCATGGTGCTGTCTGGAGAATACCTCGTACAAGGGGTTGTCACCCTTTGGCCACTGTCTCTAGGGTGCGGCATCGACGCAGCTTTCTGCATCTCATCCGAAACTTTCGAGGAGGGCATGATGGGCGACCCGGCACTGTCCCGCCGCGGCTTCCTGGCGGCCTCCGCCGCGGCCGGTCTGGGGATGACCACACTGACCGCTTGCGGTGGGGACTCGGACGGAGGGTCGTCGGGGACGACCACGATCGAGTGGTGGAACATCTCCACCACCGAACCGGCCAAGACTGTCTGGGCCGCCCTCGCCCGGAAGTTCGAGGCCCAGAACCCCAAGGTGAAGATAAAGATCGTTCAGATGGAGAACGACGCCTACAAGTCGAAGATGACAGCCCTGACCTCCTCTGGGAAGCTGCCGGACATCTTCCACACCTGGGGCGGCGGCGTACTGAAGCAGCAGGTCGACGCCGGACTCGTCGAGGACCTCACCGACAGCACCAAGCCATGGGGCGACGCCCTGCTGCCGGCCGCCAGGGAGCCGTACCTGATCGACGACAGGGCCTACGGGATCCCGTTCGACATCGGCATGATCGGCTTCTGGTACAACAAGGCGCTCTTCCGGAAGGCCGGCATCAGCGCACCCCCGACCACCTGGAGCGGTTTCCTCGACGCCGTACGCAAGCTGAAGTCCGCAGGTGTCACGCCCCTCGCCCTGGCCGGCAAGGAGAAGTGGCCCGGCATGTACTACTGGGCCTACCTGGCGATGCGGACCGCCGGCGCCGGGGCGCTCCAGAAGGCGTACGAGGACAAGGACTTCACCGGCACCCCCTTCGTCGAGGCGGGGGAGCACCTCGAGGAACTGGTCGGCCTCCAGCCGTTCCAGAGGGGTTTCCTCGGCGCCGCCTACTCCACCCCCACCGGCCAGGCCGCCGCCGTCGGCAACGGCAAGGCGGCCATGGAGCTCATGGGCCAGTGGGCGCCCGTCGTGCAGGCCGACGCGGGCAAGGGGCTGGGCAAGGACCTCGGCTTCTTCCCGTTCCCCGCGGTCGAGGGCGGCAAGGGCACCATCACCGAGGTGTTCGGCGGAGGCGGCGGGCACGCCCTGCGCCGGGGCGCCCCGCAGGCGGCCGTCGACTTCCTGAAGTTCTTCGCGTCCGAGGCCACCGACCTGGAACTGGTCAAGAAGACGGGCGTCCTGCCTGTCGTCCCGTCGGCCGAGAGAGCCATCGCCGACCCCAACATCAAGGCCGTACAGGAGCAGTTGAAGAAGTCCACCGGCTTCCAGCTCTACCTCGACCAGGCGTACGCACCCGCCGTCGGCCAGGAGGTCAACGACAGCGTCGCCGCCCTGATCTCCGGCTCCAAGTCGCCCGCGCAGGTCGCCCAGTCGGTCACCAGGACCGCCAGGGAAGAGCAGTAGCCGGCGATGACCTCCACGTTCCTGCCGGACAAACGGACCGGCCCCGGCGCCGTCCTGCCGCCACCGGCCGAGGGCCGGGCCCCGAGCCGGGCCCGGCGCCGCGCGCTCAACTGGCTGACGGCGGTCGGCTTCCAGCTCCCCGCCCTGGTGCTGTTCATCGGGCTCGTCCTGCTGCCCATGCTGTTCGCCCTGTACGCCGCGTTCTTCCGCTGGGGCGGCTTCGGCATGCCGTCCGACTACGTCGGCGGGGAGAACTTCACCCGGCTCTTCCAGGACGCGGTCTTCCTGGGCGACCTGTGGCGCTGTCTGGTGCTGGTGGTGCTGTCGCTCGCCGTCCAGTTGCCGTTCGCGCTCGCCATGGCCGTCCTGCTCAACCAGCGGATGCGCGGCCGGGCGGTTTACCGGATGCTGTTCTTCGCCCCGTACGTCCTGTCCGAGGCGATCACCGGAATCCTGTTCGGCATGATCTTCGCCCCGGACGACGGCTTCGCCGACCAGATCCTCGGCAAGGTCGGGCTCGAGGGGCTCGGCGGGCAGTGGTTCGCCGAGCCGTCCACGGTCATGGCGACCCTGTTCCTGGTCATGACCTGGAAGTACTTCGGCTTCCACATGATGCTGTACCTGGCCGGGCTCCAGGCGGTGCCCAGGGAGCTGACGGAGGCGGCGCTCATCGACGGGGCCGGCCCCTGGCAGCGCTTTTGCAGCGTGACGCTGCCGCTGCTCGCGCCCACTCTGCGGATCAGCGTCTTCCTCTCGGTCATCGGGGCCATCCAGCTCTTCGACCTGGTGTGGGTGACCACCGCGGGCGGCCCGGACCACCACTCCGAGACCATGGCCGTGACCATGTTCCAGTACGGCTTCAAGCGCTACCAGGTCGGTTACGCCAGCGCGATCAGCGTGGTCATGTTCGGCATCAGCCTCGTCTTCGCCCTCGCCTACCAGCGGTTCGTGCTCCGGCGCGACCTGGAAGGGGCCACCACGACCATGCGGGGTGACGGTAAGTGACCGCCAGTCAGAAGGCACGGAAGGCACGGAACCTTCCCCTGCACCTCGTCCTGATCGTCGTCGGCGCGGTCATGGCCGTCCCCCTGCTCTACGCCGCGCTCTCCGGCTTCAAGACCACCGACGAGCTGTCCCGCAACCCGGTCGGGCTGCCCGAGTCGTGGGTGACCTCCAACTACACCGGCATCCTCGGCTCGGGGGACTTCTGGCGGCTGATCGGCAACAGCACACTGATCGCGGTGGGCACGACCGTACTGGCCGTCGCGGTCTCCGCCCTGTCGGCCTTCTCCTTCGCGCGGTTCGCCTTCCGGGGCCGGGAGATGCTGTTCACGCTGTTCACGATGGGGTTGATGTTCCCGTTCGCGGTGGCCGCTCTGCCGCTGTTCCTGTTGTTGCGCTCGCTGGACCTGCTGGACAACCCCCTCGGTGTGATCCTCCCGCAGGCGGCCTTCGGGCTGCCGATGACCATCATCATCCTGCGCGGCTTCTTCCGGCAGATCCCCGGCGAGCTGGAGGAGGCGGCCACGCTCGACGGGTGCACGCCCTTCGGCTTCTTCTGGCGGGTGCTGCTGCCCATGGCGCGGCCCGCGCTCGGCACCGTCTCGGTGCTGGCCGTCGTCACCAGCTGGAACAACTTCTTCCTTCCGCTGCTGGTGTTCACCGACGCGCAGTGGTGGACCCTGCCGATCGGCGTCCAGCAGTTCCAGGGGCAGTACTCCGCCGAGTACGCCAAGGTCTTCGCCTATCTGGTGCTGGCCATGGTCCCCGCCCTCGCCTTCTACTCGGTCGCCGAGCGTCAGCTCGTCGGCGGCCTCACCGCGGGTGCCACGAAGGGCTGACACGCACCGCGGACGTACGGCTCACACACCCCCTCCCGATCGTGAGGAGTCGCACCATGCGCAAGTCCGCCACACGGCTCAGACTCGCCGGGGCGCTGGCCGCCGCGCTGATGCTCGCAGGCATCGCGAGCGGCACGGCGGCACAGGCCGGCGAGCGGCACGGCAAGGAACCCACCCTGGCCGACCTCGCCCAGCGGCACGGCCGCTACTTCGGCAGCGCCACCGACAACCCCGAGCTCACCGACGAACCGTACAAGGCGCTGCTCGGCAGCGAGTTCGATCAGATCACGCCCGGAAACGGCATGAAGTGGTACGCGACCGAGCCGCAACAGGGGGTGTTCGACTTCTCCAAGGGCGACGAGATCGTGAACCTCGCCCGCGCCAACCGGCAGAAGGTGCGTGGCCACACGCTCGTCTGGCACAGCCAGCTGCCGGATTGGCTCACGGGGCGGGAGTGGACGGCCCCGGAGCTCAGGGCTGTGCTGAAGAAGCACGTCCAGGCGGAGGTACGGCACTACCGGGGCAAGGTGTTCGCCTGGGACGTCGTCAACGAGGCGTTCAACGAGGACGGCACATACCGCGAGTCGGTGTTCTACAAGACGCTCGGGCCGGGGTACATCGCCGACGCGTTGCGCTGGGCGCACCAGGCCGATCCCCGCGTCAAGCTGTATCTCAACGACTACAACATCGAGGGGATCGGCCCGAAGAGCGACGCGTACCACCGGCTGGCCAAGGAGCTGAAGGCGAAGGGCGTCCCCCTGCACGGCATCGGCTTCCAGGCCCATCTGGCCCTCCAGTACGGCTATCCCACGACCGTGGAGGACAACCTCCGCCGCTTCTCGCGACTCGGCCTCGACACGGCCCTCACCGAGGTCGACGTACGGATGCAACTGCCCGCGACACAGGAGAAGCTGGCACAGCAGGCCAAGTGGTACCGGGACCTGACCGAGGCGTGCCTGGCGGTGCGCCGGTGCGTCGGTGTCACCGTCTGGGACTACACCGACAAGTACTCGTGGATCCCCGCGGTCTTCCCGGGCGAGGGCGCGGCCCTGCCGTGGGACGAGCAACTGCGGCCGAAGCCGGCGTACTTCGCCCTGCGTGAGGCGCTCGGGGGGAGGTGACGGGGGGCGGGTGGCGCCCCGCCGGCCCTGTGCCGCGGGGCGCCACCCGGCGCCGGATCGGTGGGCGCCTCTTTGAACGCCGAGTGTCGGGGGGGCTCCGGGCCGGGGCGGGCTGCTGCGGGGGGCGGATGCCGGTGCGTTCCCGAGCGGGTGGTGAGGGAGGCCCGGATCGGCGGGGCCGGGGGCCTCGGTCGTGAGGGCTGCGTGGTTCGACGGCGGGTGTCGCGGGGCGGCTCAGCGGGCGCCATCCGGTGTCTGTGACGAGTTCGGGTCCGTGGGCGTTGTCGGAGCCGACGCCGATGGCCGTGACGGGGGCGGCCGGATGCGGTGCCGGGTTCGGACGGGCGGTGCGCGACGGGGCCCGCCTGGTCGGCCGTCAGCCGGCCGTCGGCGCGGGAGCCGTGCTCGCCCTCACCACCAGGTCCGTTCCCAGTTCCACCCGAGGGGAGTCCGGGCGTTCGCCCCGTGCCAGGCGGAGCACCGTGCGGACGGCGAGTTTGCCCATGTCGGCCAGTGGCTGGCGGATCGTGGTCAGGGGCGGAGCCGACCACCGGACTTCCGGAAGGTCGTCGAAACCGACCACGCTCATGTCCTGCGGCACCCGCAGTCCGCGCCGGCGCAGTGCCTCGATCGCCCCGAGTGCCATCTGGTCGCTGGCCGCGAACACGGCGGTCGGCGGCTCGGGCAGGCCGAGGAGGAGGCCGCAGGCGGTGAAGCCGGACTCGGGGCGGAAGTCGCCGGGCACGACGAGGGAGTCGTCCGGCGCGATGCCGGCGCCTTCCAGCGCCGCGCGGTAGCCGTCCAGCCGGGCCCGCGAGCACAACAGCCGTGGCGGTCCCGCGATCAGGCCGATCCGGCGATGCCCCAGGGAGAGCAGGTGCTCGGTGGCCGCCATGCCACCGGACCAGTTCGCGGCACCGATGGTCGGCGCGTCGAGGGCGGGTGAACCCGCCGGGTCGACGACGACCAGGGGCACGCCGAGAATGCGCAACTCGTCGTGCAGTGTCGGCTCCAGAGCGGAGGTGACGAGGATGACACCGCCGGAGGCACGGGACCGCAGGTTGCGCATCCACTCGCGGGCGCCGCCCGACCGCCCGTGGATCGCGGACACCACCGTACCCACCCCTGCCGCGTGCGCGACCTCCTCCACCCCTCGGATGATCTCCACGGCCCAGGGGCTGTCCAGGGAGTTGAAGACCAGGTCGAGCAGTGCGGCACGGGTGCCCGGGGCCGCCGGGCGCTTGCGGTAGCCGTGCCGGCGCAGCAGGTCCTCCACCCTGGCCCGGGTCTGCGGCGCCACGTCCGACCGGCCATTGACGACCCGGGAAACGGTCGGCACGGACACGCCGGCCTGCCGGGCGATCTCCGTGATCGTGACCTTGCCGCCGGCGTCGGCCTCACGTGCTGCCACTTTCCCCACCTCCGTCGACGCGTGACCGCGAAACTTCCAGGAGTCTTCCGGAAAGCGGGCGCCCGGGGGAAGGCGCGCGTGGCCGTGAACGGTACGTCGCGAGAGGTGACGGGCAGTGACGCGGTCCGGACATGCGTCGGGGCCGGTTCGCGGTCCCGCGGCCGGCCCCTCTGTGTCTGCGGGCGGACGTCCCTCCGCCCGGCGGTTCTCAGGCCGCCGTCATCACCTGGCCGCCCGCCATCGGACGGTGAGGGTCGATGACCCGGCCGTCGGGCAGCAGCTCACCGGTGTCCTCGAAGAGCACCACGCCGTTGCACAGCAGGCTCCATCCCTGCTCCGGGTGGTGCGCCACGAGGCGGGCGGAGTCCCGGTCGGCGGAGTCTGCGGAGGGGCACGGTGTCTGGTGCTGGCACATGGGTGGGATCTTTCGCTCTGGCGTGATGGATGAGATGACCGAGCCGACCGAGTCGGCTGAGTCCGCTGTCGTGTTTGTTCCGCGGCTAGAAGTGTCGTTCATGGCCGCCCCCCGTTGAAGTCGTCGGAACCCAGTGTTGCCCCACGGGCGTCGATCCGCAGGGATTTCGCAGCACCGCTTCTCATAGGTTCATGACGCATCACCCGCGCGGACGGTTCAACCCAACTGGACTGTCACTTCGGGTGGTTCGTGGTGGCCGAATGGGGCTAGTCCGGAGGGGCCAGGGATCATTTCCGACTCGTACGAGCCATTGGGTGCTCGTACGAGCGAACCGGCGGAAAAAAAGGGCGGCCCCGCCGCCGGGAATTCGGCGACGGGGCGCGGAGGTGTCGGGAGAGACTTCAGGCGGGTGAGCCGAGCAGACGTGTCGGAGTCGCCCGATGGGTCAGCACCGGGAGCAGTTCGGCGACGCGGTGCGGACGATGGGCCGCGATGCCGGGAGGCGCCGGGGCCAGCGGGACGAGCAGGTCGGTGGCGGCGGGATGACCGACCGCGCCGTCCGCGGTGCAGTCCTCGTGCAGCCAGAGTGTCAGCATGTACAGGCTGGGTACCGACAGCAGGCGGGGCTGGTACGGCTGCGGCATCGTCTCGGCCTGCCGCAGGGCCCGCTCGGTGGAGGTGATGTACGGGCCTTCGAAGAAATGGGAGAAGGCCCAGCCGTCGGGGGTCAGCATGGTCTCTGCCGCGGCGACCGCACGGTCGCCGCAGCGGATCAGGAAACGCCAGCCGGCCAGCCGGGTGGCCGAGACGCCCTCGGCCGTGACCCGGTCGAGGACGTGCACGGGCAGGGGGAGCTCGGGCGAGGCGGGTCCCTGGGCGCGGAGCAGGGAGGGCGTTCTGGCCTCCTGGACCGCGGTGGGCGAGGAGAGCGCGGTCAGGACGGACCGGAGCGCGGGCACGGGAGCCGGAGGGACATGCAGCGGCATGGTGGGTCGCCTCTCATTCAAAGGCACGGTGGCGCGAGGGCGGGGGCGGACGGCGCTGTCTGCTCATGAGGGTGGACAGAGGCAGGGGCCGGGGGTCTCAAGAACGAGAGGGGGGTGGGGTCCGTGGAACACCGCCTCGGCGGCAGGACCCGTCGACCGAGGGCGCCAACCTACTGCCTTGTTCGCGGAGTTTATACGACACGGGTTCAGACTGTGTTTCATCTAGTCGTTTCCGGTGAGTAGAACAAGGGTACATTCGGTCGGCGATACGCGAGAATTATCCCGATTCCAGGTATGGGTGTGCGGCGATGACCTCGGCGAATGTCCGCGAGGTGGTCGGCCCATTCTCGTCGGCGTTTTTCACGAGTTCACCGATCCAAAACCCGGGCCCCTGTGGCATGCCGAGTGAATGTGCCACCGGTTACCCGTGGCCAGCGTAACGGTCAGCGGTCCCCTCCGGGACGTTATCGATCGCTTTCGCTGGGCATCCTCCACCTGACCGGGACCCCGGCGGCCGGATCTTCGGCCCGCATCATTCGAGGAGGGACGCATCGATGGGGGAGAAGGTCGTGGCAGGCCGGTTCGACCTGTCCGATCGCCAGCGCTACCGCGACAAGCTCCGTCGGTGCCTGACGGGCTTGGAGCGGCTCCTGGCGGAGAAGCGGTTCGACCGCCCCAAGAACCTCATGGGGCTGGAGATCGAGCTGAATCTCGCGGGCGCCGACGGCATGCCGAAAATGTTGAACGCGCAGGTTCTCGAACGGATCGCGAGCCGTGATTTCCAAACAGAACTCGCCATGTTCAACCTGGAAGTCAACATTCCTCCACACCGTCTGGGCGGCCGGGTATTCGACCGGCTCGCGGAGGAACTCCGCACGTCACTGGCATATGCCGACCGGAAAGCCGGCGAGGTCGACGCGGGAATCGTGATGACCGGCATTCTGCCAACCCTCGACCGCGACGACCTGGTGTCGTCGAACCTCTCCGACGTCGACCGCTACACCCTCCTCAACGACCAGATCGTGGCCGCCCGGGGCGAGGAGTTCACGCTCGACATCGCCGGTGTGGAGCACCTCACCTGCACGTCCAAGTCGATCGCGCCGGAAGCCGCCTGCACGTCCGTGCAGCTGCACCTCCAGGTCACCCCGGCCCGCTTCGCCGACGTGTGGAACGCGGCCCAGGCGGTCGCCGCCGCGCAGATCGCCGTCGGCGCCAACTCGCCGTTCCTGTTCGGTCACGAGCTGTGGCGTGAGTCGCGGCCTCCGCTGTTCCAGCAGTCCACCGACACCCGCCCGCCCGAACTCCAGGCGCAGGGCGTCCGGCCGCGTACCTGGTTCGGGGAACGCTGGGTCACCTCGGCGTACGACCTCTTCGAGGAGAACCTGCGCTACTACCCGGCGCTGCTGCCGATCTGCGACGACGAGGACCCGCTCGAGGTGCTCGACCAGGGGGGCGTTCCGACGCTCGCCGAACTCGTCCTGCACAACGGCACGATCTACCGGTGGAACCGCCCGGTCTACGGTGTGGCCGACGGCGTCCCGCATCTGCGAGTGGAGAACCGAGTCCTGCCCGCCGGGCCCACCGTCGTCGACGTCGTCGCCAACGCGGCGTTCTACTACGGCCTGGTCCGCGCCCTCGCCGAGGAATCCAAGCCGGTGTGGACCCGGCTGCCGTTCGAGGCCGCCGCCGCCAACTTCGACGCCGCGTGCAAGGACGGCATCGACGCCCGCTTCACCTGGCCCCGGCGAGGCCGGTACGGCGGCACCGCGCAGGTCGACGCGGTGAGCCTGGTGCGGGACGAGCTGCTGCCGCTCGCCGAGGCCGGGCTGGACGCGTGGGGCGTCGAGCCGGCCGACCGAGACCTGTACCTGGGCGTGATCGAGGAGCGGTGCCGGCGCAGGGTGAACGGGGCGAGCTGGCAGGCCGCCACCTTCCACAAGGCGCTGGACGCGGGCCATACGCGTCAGGCCGCGCTGGCCGCGACGACCCGTCGCTACCGCGAGCTGATGCACCAGGGGGCCCCCGTGCACAGCTGGCCCGTGGGGGTGCCGGAGCCGGTGTCACTGGGCTGACGCGCTGCCGGGGTGACATCTGCTGCCGCCATACTGATCCGACAGTCGGTGAAGTGGAGGCAGTGTGCAGGCGGAGGCGGGCCCGGTGGCCGATTCCATTCCCCAGCAGCGGCTCTCACGGCGGATGCTCCGCAACGAGACGCTGATCGTCCTCGCGCTGTCGCTGGGGGCGAGCGGCGTGTCCGCGCTGATCAGCTTCATCGGCTCGGTCACCAAGCCGGGCGGGCTCAAGGACCAGGCCGCCACGATGAACGCCTCGGCCGCGCCCGGCCGGCCCTGGCTCGACCTGGCCTGGCAGCTGTTCGGCATCACCACGGCGCTCGTGCCCGTCGCGCTCGTCGCGCACTTCCTGCTGCGCGAGGGCGCGGGGCTGCGCACGATCGGCTTCGACCGCAGCCGCCCCTGGCCCGACCTCGGCCACGGCGCGGCGATCGCGGCGGTCATCGGCAGCACCGGCATCGCCTTCTACCTGGCGGCCCGCGGTCTGGGCTTCAACCTCACCGTGGTGCCCGAGGCGCTGCCCGGGGTGTGGTGGAAGTACCCCGTGCTGGTCCTCTCGGCGATCCAGAACGCGCTGCTGGAGGAAGTGATCGTCGTCGGCTACCTGCTGCGCCGCCTCGGGCAGCTGGGCTGGACCCCTGCGGCCGCGCTGGTGGGCAGCTCCGTGCTGCGCGGCTCGTACCACCTCTACCAGGGCATCGGCGGCTTCATCGGCAACATGGTCATGGGCGTCGTCTTCGTCTTCCTCTACCGCCGCTGGGGCCGGGTCGGCCCGCTCGTGGTCGCCCACTCGCTGCTCGACATCGGGGCGTTCGTGGGGTACGCGCTGCTGGCGGGCAAGGTGGGCTGGCTGCCGACGGCGTGAAGGGCTGAGGGAGGGGGCGTACGAGGGGATGTCGTACGCCCTTGTGCCGGTTCTAGGCGAGCAGCTCGCCCTCGATGACGGTGACCGCCCGACCGGTCAGCAGGGTGCGGTCGCCACGCAGCTCCGTGCGGACCCGGCCTGAGCGGGGTGAGGCCTGCAGGCCGGTGAGGCCGGGGCGGCTCAGGCGTTCTGCCCAGAACGGGGCGAGCGCCGTGTGGGCGCTGCCCGTCACCGGGTCCTCGTCGATGCCGACGTTCGGGAAGAAGCAGCGCGAGACGAAGTCGTAGCCCCGAGCCGGGTCCTCCGCGCGGGCCGTCGCGATGACGCCGCGCGTGGAGTGGGCGGCGAGGGCCCTGAGGTCCGGGCGGAGGCCGTGCACCGTCTGCTCGTCGGCGACCTCGACGAGCAGGTCGCCGACGTTCGGGCCGGTGTCGAACGCCGTGAGCGGTTCGGCGCCCAGGGCCTGGGCGAGGCCGTCGGGCGCGTCGACCGGGGTGAGCGGAGCCGTCGGGAAGTCCAGCGTGACGCAGCCGTCGTCCGCCGGCGTGGCGACCAGGACGCCGCTGCGGGTGGCGAACCGTACCGGCCCCTCGTGGGCACCGCTGGTGTGCAGGACGTGGGCGGTGGCCAGGGTCGCGTGCCCGCACATCGCGACCTCGGCGGCCGGGGTGAACCAGCGCAGCGCCCAGTCGGCTCCGCCGCCCTCGGGCAGCGGGTGGGCGAAGGCCGTCTCGGCGTGGTTGACCTCGAGGGCGACGTTCTGGAGCCAGGTGTCGTCCGGGAAGGCATCCGCGTCGTTCAGCAGCAGCACTCCGGCCGGGTTGCCGGAGAAGGGGCGGTCGGTGAAGGCGTCGACGATTCGAATCCGCATGCCCCGACGTTAGGGGCCCAATGGATCCGCAGGACAAGGCCAATGCGAGGGTCCTGGCCTTGTCAGTGCCGCTTTTACGATATATCGTTGAAGCATCGCGACAGATCAACGATGGAATGGAGAGTGGTTGCGATGCGTACCCATGGTTTCGAGCATGGACATGCACACGGCGGACCGCGTCACGGCCGGGGCGGCTTCGAACAGCTGCGTGCGGCCTTCGGGCCCTTCGGGCCGGGCGGCCCCGGCTGGGGCGGTCCCGGGGGCCCGGGATTCGGTCCGGGCCCGTGGGGCGGCCGAGGACGCGGCGGGCCGAGGGGGAGAGCGCGGCGCGGTGACGTACGGGCCTCGATCCTCGCCCTGCTGAAGGACCGGCCGATGCACGGCTACGAGATGATCCAGGAGATCGCCGAGCGCAGTGGCGGGACGTGGAAGCCCAGCCCCGGCTCGGTGTATCCCACTCTTCAGCTGCTGGAGGACGAAGGACTGATCGTCAGCGAGTCCGAGGGCGGCAAGAAGCTGTTCTCGCTCACCGAGGCGGGTCGCGCCGCGGCCGACGAGGGACCCGAGGCTCCCTGGGAGGAGGCCTCCCGTGGGGTCGACTGGGAGGCCCTCGGCGAGATCCGTCAGGCAGGTTTCGGACTGATGGAGGCCTTCGGGCAGGTCTGGAAGACCGGCAGCAAGGAGCAGCGGGAGAAGGCGCTCGGCGTCATCAACGAAGCCCGCAAGAAGCTGTACCTGATCCTCGCCGACGAGGACTGACCTACGGCCTGCCGAATCCCGAAGGCAGGCGCCCCCGGAAGGCGTGCAGCGGCGGCCCGTGACGCGTGCCGCCGCCGTCGGTGTCGTCCTCGCGGTCGGCGGACTCGCGTGCGTCGTCGAGGTGTGGTCGGGCCTCGGCTTCGACGCCCCGGGGCTGCTGCTCGCGCTCGGCGCGGCCTGCTGCCAGGTCGGCTACTTCGTCCTGTCCGACCAGGGCGGCGACGCCGGGGACGAGGCGCCCGACCCGCTCGGCGTCATCGCCTACGGCCTGATCGTCGGCGCGGCCGTACTGACCGTCCTCGCCCGGCCCTGGAGCATGGACTGGTCCGTGCTCCAGGGCACCGCGCGCATGGACGGCACGCCCGTCGCCGCCATCGCCCTGCTGGCCTGGATCGTCCTGGTCGCCACGGTCGTCGCGTACGTCACCGGTGTGCTCTCGGTGCGCCGGCTCTCCCCGCAGGTCGCCGGCGTGGTGGCATGTCTCGAAGCGGTCATCGCCACCGTCCTGGCGTGGGTCCTGCTCGGCGAGCACCTGTCGGCGCCGCAGATCGCCGGTGGCGTGATCGTGCTCGTCGGCGCGTTCATCGCGCAGTCCTCGACACCCGCGAAGGGGTCCGAGCGGCCGGTGGCGAGCGGCGGCCCGGAAAGGGAGCTGTCCACGCCACCGGCCGCTTAGCGGCAGAGCCCCGCGCCCCTTCGGGTCAGTTCCCCTGGAGGTAGTCGGGAAGTTCCGTGCCGGCGGCGAGGCCGGGGTCGGGGATCGGGGTGCCGTAGCTCGTGTGCACCGGGACGACTCCGGCCCAGTGCGGGAGGGCGAGATCCTCCGGTTCGTCGTTCACGCCGCCGCTCTTGAGCTTGGCCGAGACCTCGTCGAGGTCCAGGCGGATCACGGCCGTGGCCGCCAGCTCCTTCCTGTTGGCCGGCCGCGAGTCGGCGGCGCGTCCCGGTACGACGTGGTCGACCAGCGCGTCCAGGGCCTGCCGCTTCTCCTCCGGGTCCGTCACGTCATGGGCGACGCCGTGCACCACCACGGAGCGGTAGTTGATCGAGTGGTGGAAGGCCGAGCGGGCCAGGACCAGGCCGTCGACGTGCGTGACGGTCAGGCATACCGGCAGACCCGAATCGGCCTGACCGGCCGCCCGCAGCGGGCGCGAGCCCGTCGAGCCGTGTACGTAGAGCCGCTCGCCGACCCGGGCGTACAGCGTCGGCAGCACCACCGGCGCACCGTCGCGGACGAAGCCGAGGTGGCAGACGTAGGCCTCGTCCAGTATCGAGTGCACCAGTTCCCGGTCGTACGACGCCCGGTCCGCCGAGCGTGTGGGGACGGTGCGGTCGGTCGGGGTGTAGGCGGCGGGCTGCGGCGGCGTCTGCGCGGTCCCCTGCATGGCGCTCTCCATTGTACTAGTGCATAATTGCTTTTGTGCTAGCAGAGTATCCGATCAGAGGGCGCCGCGCGGTGGACATCTCCGCGAGCGTCGAGCGGGCGGTGGGGGCCGGTGAGCTGCGTCCGGGGCAACTTCTTCCGCCCATGCGGGAGCTGGCGGAGCGGTTGGGGGTCAACCCCAACACGGTCGCGGCCGCGTACCGGATGCTGCGTGAACGCGGCGTCATCGAGACCGCCGGCCGGCGCGGCAGCCGGGTGCGCCCCGCGCCGGCCACGACCGGGCGGGACCACATCAGGGTGGACGTGCCGGAAGGCGTGCGCGACGTGGCGAGCGGCAATCCGGACCGGGCGCTGTTGCCGCCGCTCGCGGCGGCCTTCGCGGCGGCCGCCGCCACCGGTGACCAGGCGCCCGTGCTGTACGGCGATGACCCGCTGGAGCCGGAGCTGGCGCGGCTCGCACGCGCCGGACTCGACGCCGACGGCGTTCCGGACGGCCCGCTCGCCGTGGTGTCGGGTGCGCTGGACGGGGTCGAGCGGGTGCTCGTGGCGCACCTCAAGCCCGGCGACACCGTCGGGGTGGAGGACCCCGGCTGGGGGAGCGCTCTCGACCTCGTGCCCGCGCTCGGGCTGCGGACCGTCCCCGTCGGCCTCGACGACGAGGGGCCGCGTCCCGACGACGTACGACGGGCGCTGCGGGCCGGAGCGAGGGCGCTGATCGTCACGGGCCGCGCCCAGAACCCGACCGGCGCCGCGGTGAGCGCCACGCGAGCGCGTGCCCTCCGGGCCGTTCTCCGGGAGCACCCGGAAACCCTGCTGATCGAGGACGACCACGGTCACGGCATCGTGGACGTGCCCCTCCATCCCCTGGCCGGTGCCACCCGGAACTGGGCGTTCGTGCGCTCGGTCGCCAAGGCGTACGGGCCTGATCTGCGACTCGCCCTGCTCACCGGGGACGACGTCACCGTCGACCGGGTCCGTGGACGGCAACGGCTCGGGCCGGGCTGGGTGAGCCGGCTGACGCAGCGGGCCCTGGTGCGGCTGTGGGCCGACGGGGCGGTGGACACGCGCGCGGTGGCGGCGGCGTACGGGCGGCGCCGGGACGCGCTCATCGGGGGGCTCGACCGGCGAGGTGTCGCGGCGCACGGGCGCAGTGGCATGAACGTGTGGGTGCCCGTGCCGGACGAGACCGGTGCCGTCGCCCGGCTGCTGCACGCCGGCTGGGCCGTCGCCCCCGGCGCCCGCTTCCGGATGAGCTCGCCGCCCGGCGTCCGGGTCACCGTCTCGACGCTCGCCGAGGAGGAGACCGAGGCGCTGGCGGACGCGATCGCCTCCGCGCTCGGCCCGGCTCCGGTGCGCAGCTACGTCTGAGGCGCCCTGACGGTGGCGGCCCGGGCGGCTTCACGGCGGTGGCCCGGGCGGCCGCGTCCGAAGCCGTCGGTGTCCGGCCGCGTCATGACCTCGGCCCGCCGGCCAGTGCCGGGTCAGGCAACGTTCGCCCGTCGAGAGCATGTGCCGGGCGTCGTGACGGGGCGAACGTTGCCTGCCGCGGCACCAGGGGGTGTCCGCAAAGTCGCGTCGTCCGCCCGGAGGGCGGGGCTTGCGGCGTCATGGGGGTGCCCCCTGCTCGAGCGAAGCCGAGAGCTCGGGGAGCGTACTCCCGGCGTGCCCGGCGTGCCCGGCGTCGCGGGGCAGGCGGGACTTCGCGGATGTCTAGGCCCGCGGCTTCGGGCGGACCTGGGTGAGCGCGGCTCCCGTCAGGACGATCACCGCCCCGACCGGCGTCGACCACGTGAGCGACTCGCCGAGGAGTGCGACGCCCGCCGCTGTGGCGATGACCGGGATGAAGTACGTGACCATCTGGGCGGTCGTCGGGCCGACCTCGGCGACCAGGCCGTACTGGAGGAGAACGGCGAGGCCCGTGCCCAGCGCTCCCAGGGCGGCGATCGCGAGCAGCGGCGTCAGGGACAGGCGTGTGGGCAGGGTCGTGAACAGCGGGGTGGCGACGGCCAGTTGAGCGGTGGCCAGCAGCAACTGCGCGCCGGTCATCGACAGGTGCGAGTGGCCGGTGCCGGCCAGGGTGCGGCGGACGTGGATCCAGCCGACCGGGTAGCTGAGAGAGGCCAGCAGGGCCAGTGCCGTGCCGGTGGCGTCCAGGCCGTTGAATCCCTGCCAGGCGCCCAGCACCGTGAGCACCCCGAGGAAGCCGAGACCGAGCCCTGCGACCCGCACCCGGGTCGGGCGGTCCTCCGACAGGGCGACGAGCGACAGCGCCATGCCCCACAGCGGCGAGGTCGCGTTGCAGATGCCCGCCAGCGTGGACGGGATGGTCAGCTCGGCGTACGCGAACAGCGAGAACGGCAGGGCGTTGAGCAGGAACGCGGAGATCGTCAGATGCCCCCAGACCCGCGCCCCGCGCGGCAGCCGCTCACGTCGCACCGCCATGGCGATGGCCAGCACCGCCGTGCCGAACACCAGCCTGCCGAGCGTGACCTGGAACGGGGCGTATCCCTGGGTGCCCACCTTGATCAGGAGGAAGCTGAAGCCCCAGATCAGGGACAGGGCGGCGAAGCGGAGACGCCAGTCGAGGCGGCGGGGCAGGTGGCTCGACGTGGTCGTGACCCGGGCGGTAGGGGTGACGGTGCTCATGGCGGCCACGATGCTGGACGGCAACCTCGTAGCACAATCGAGATTTCGCACCGGATACCGCTTAGCATTGCTTACGTGTTGAATCTGGAGCGCCTGCGCACCCTCGACGCCCTCGCCCGGCACGGCTCGGTCAGTGGCGCGGCCGAGGCGCTGCACATCACGACATCCGCCGTCTCCCAGCAGATGTCGAAGCTGGAGCGGGAGGTCGGCCAGCAACTCCTCGCCAAGAACGGCCGGGGCGTGCGGCTCACCGACGCCGGCCGGCTGCTCGCCGAGCACGCCGCGCGCATCCTGTCCCAGGTCGAACTCGCCCAGTCCGACCTGGAGGCGCAGCGCGGGCAGGTCGTCGGCGAGCTCAGGCTGTCGGCGTTCCCGACCGCCGCGCGCGGACTGTTCCCGTTCGCGCTGTCCGCGCTGCGCGAGCGGCACCCGGCGCTGCGACTGCGCTCCTGCGAGCTGGAACCGGAGAACGGCATCGCCGGAGTGGTGCGCGGCGACCTCGACCTGGCCGTGGTGCTCGACTGGTACAACAAGCCGATGGCGCTGCCCGACGGCCTGGTCAAGGCGCCGATCCTGGACGACCCGGCCCATGTCGCCATGCCGGAGGACCACCGGCTGGCCGACCGGGACGAGGTGGACCTCGCCGAGTTCGCCGACGACGAGTGGATCACCTGGGGCGAGGGCGAGTTCTGCCACGAGTGGCTGATGTTCACGCTCCGCTCGAAGGGCATCGAGCCGATCGTCGGCCACCGCGCCGCCGAGAACCACACGCAGCTCGCACTGGTCGCCGCCGGCCTCGGCGTGTGCGTCGCCCCGCTGCTCGGCCGCCGCCCGGTGCCCGCCGGGGTCGTGACCGTCCCGGTGCGGCAGCGGGTCCGGCGGCACGTGTACGTCGTCTGGCGCGCGGACGCCGACCGCCGCCCGTCGATCCGGGCGGCGGTGAAGGCCCTGCAGGCGGCGGGGGAGCGCGTCGGCTGACCCGGCCCGGTGCTACCGCCCACCCAGCTTGCGGAAGTCCCAGGAGACGATCTTTTGCGGGGTCAGACGCAGCCAGGCGTGCCGGCCGTCGTGCGGCATCTCCTCCAGGCCGAAGTTCTTCCGCGCGAACAGCATCTCGGGCACGTCGAGTTCGGCGCGCAGCTCGCCGGTGCGCGGTATCTCCCCCACGAACTCGACGGTCCCGGACAACTCCGCGCCGCGCAGCTCGTCGTACTCCTCGCCGGTGTCGACCACGATGGCCACCCGCGGGTCGCGCCGCAGGTCGGTCCACCGCTTGCTGCGCACCACGGAGTACAGCCACATCGAGGTGCCGTCCCAGGCGAACCACAGCGTGCTCACGTGCGGGGCGCCGTCGGCCGAGACCGTGGCGACCCGGCAGGTGCGCTGCGTGGTGAGGAAATCGTCCAGCTCACCCGGCGTCATCATGATCTTCCGGCCCCGGCGCTGCTGCGTGACGGTCATGCTCCCCCTCTTTCGTTCTCTCACGTCGTGCCAGAGGAGATCCTCTGACATCACGTCAGAAAAGGATGGGTTCTCTTCCGTCCGCGCGCAACGGTGGCTACGCTCGCCCGACCCGCCGCCGGCGCCCAGGGGGAAACCGTGCCCTCGTACCAGGAGCTCAGCGAACTGCTCGATCCGCCGACCACCGTGCTGCTCACCGTCGAGTGCCAGGAAGGCGTCGTCGGAGCGGACAGCGCGCTGCCCGAACTCGCCGAGGCCGCCCGCTGCGGCGGGATGCTCGCCAACGTCGCCCGGCTGGTGGCGGCCGCCCACGCGGCCGGTGTCCAGGTCGTCCACGCCATCGCCGAACGCCGCCCGGACGGCCGGGGCGCCAGCCGCAACGCCCGCCTCTTCCGCGCCGCCGCACGCCTGCCCGTCCAGCAGCTCACCGGCACACCCGCGGTACGTGTCGCGGCCCCGATCGACATCGCCGCGGAGGACCTGGTCGTGCGGCGCCTGCACGGGCTGTCGCCGCTCCAGGGCACCGACGTCGACCCGCTGCTGCGCAACCTCGGCTGCCGCACGCTGATCGTCACCGGGGTCTCGGCCAACGTGGCGGTCCCCAACACCGTGTTCGACGCCGTGAACCGCGGCTACACCGCCGTCGTCCCGGCGGACGCCATCGCGGGAGTGCCGTCCGGCTACACTCCCGCGATGATCCGCCACACCCTCGCGTTGGTCGCCACGGTCGCGACCACGGACGAGGTCCTGGCGTGCCTCACGCGCCCGCGCGACGGGCTCAGGCGAGGGTGATCGAGTCCCCGTCGACAGTGATCTTCATCGCCGGCAGCGGTTTGGTCGCCGGGCCGCTCTTCACGCTGCCGTCGGTGATCGAGAAGTTGCTGTTGTGGCAGGGACAGTTGATGACGCCGTCGGCGATGCTCTTCACCGCGCAGCCCTGGTGGGTGCAGGTGGCCGAGAACGCCTTGAACTCGCCCGCGGTCGGCTGCGTCACGACCACCTTCTGGTCGGCGAAGACCTTCCCGCCGCCCTCCGGGATGTCCGCGGTCGACGCGAGCGCGTTACCGGCCGCCGCGCCGCCACCGCTCGACGGGGAGCCGCCCGCCCCCTGATCCCCCTGGGCCGTGCCGGAGGAGTCGACGGAGCCGGAGGAGTCGTCCGAGCCTCCGCACGCGGTCAGCGCGGCGGCGAGGCCCGCCGCTCCGGCCGCCGCCACGACGGTACGACGGGCCGGTCCCGATGCGGGCTGGAGCGATGCGCTGGTCATACTGGCGTTTCCCTTCGGGAGGCTTGCGATGATCTGCCGGGAGGTACGGTCCGGGCGGACCGCCTGTTCAGACGGTGTCGAAATCCTGACCCGGCCGGAAGCGGTTGTGGACAAAACCACTCTGTCGGCTGGCTGCCGGTTTCCCGCCACCCCGACCGCGAAGTCGGCGCCGCCGCCGGCCGCCGCGTCAGTAACCTGGGGCGATGCTCAAGGAAGTGATCGCGACCCGGTTCATCGCGCCCCTGCGGGAGGGCGGTTCGCTGCCGGGACTCGTCGAGGCCGACGACCTCAGGACGTACGTCCTGAAGTTCACCGGCGCGGGGCAGGGCCGCAAGACGCTCGTCGCCGAGGTGGTCTGCGGGGAACTCGCCCGCCGGCTGGGGCTGCGGGTGCCGCGCCTGGTCACGGTCGAGCTCGACCCGGAGCTGGGGCTCGCCGAACCCGACCAGGAGGTGCAGAACCTGCTCAGGTCCAGCGGCGGCACCAACCTCGGCATGGGGTTCCTCTCCGGTGCCCTCGGCTTCGACCCGCTCGCGTTCCCGGTGAGCCCCGGGGAAGCAGGGCGGATCGTCTGGTTCGACGCGCTGGTCAACAACGTGGACCGGTCCTGGCGCAACCCCAACCTGCTGATGTGGCGGGGCGAGTTGTGGCTCGTCGACCACGGCGCGACCATGATCTGGCACCACAACTGGCCCGGCGCCGAGGTCTCCGCGGCCCGGCCGTACGACGCCTCCGACCACGCCCTGGCGCCCTTCGCGCCCGATGTCGCCTCCGCGGCGGCCGAGTTGGCGCCGCTCGTCACCGAGGAACTGCTCGCCGACGTCACGGCCCGCGTACCGGACGCCTGGCTGACGGGCGAGCCCGGCTTCGGCGCACCGGACGACCTGAGGCGGGCCTACGCGCGCCCGCTGCTCGCACGGGCCGCCGTCATCCACGACCGCATCCAGGGGATCAAGTGAGCGACCGGCACATCATCAAGGGCGGGCCGCGGGCCCTTCAGGTCTACGAGTACGCCGTCCTGCGCGTCGTCCCGCGCGTCGAGCGCGGCGAGTGCATCAACGCCGGTGTGCTCGTCTACTGCCGTGCCGAGTCCTACGTCGGCGCCCGCACCCACCTCGACGAGGCACGCCTGCGGGCCCTCGACCCCCAGGCGGACGTGGCCGGCGTCCACGCCGCCCTGCGGGCCGTGGAGGGCGTCTGCGCGGGCGGCACCGCGGCAGGCCAGGCCTCGGGCGACGACCCCGGCCGCCGCTTCCGCTGGCTCGTCGCCCCCCGCTCGACCATCGTCCAGCCCGGTCCCGTGCACACCGGTCTCACCGCGGACCCGGCAGCGGAGACCGAGCGGCTGCTGGACCTGCTGGTGCGGTGAGCGGCCGGGCGCCGGGCCAGGGCCGATCGGGTGGCCGGGCGGGGGTCGCCGCAGCCGGGAGGGGGAAGGGCGGGGTGCACCGGGCATCGTGAGCCCGGGTGATGGATCACATGCCGCGCCCTGCCGTTGACACCGCGTGCCAGGGCTTCTAGCGTCACACCCACTGAAGGTACTAAGCGGTCGCTCACCTGAGGAGAAGCAGTCATGTCCACCACTGAGCAGCGGGTCGCCGTCGTCACCGGTGCCGCGCGCGGGATCGGCGCCGCCACCGCCGTACGCCTGGCCGCCGAGGGCCGTGCCGTCGCCGTGCTCGACCTCGACGAGGCGGCCTGCAAGGACACCGTCGAGAAGATCATCGCCGCCGGCGGCAGGGCCATCGCGGTCGGCTGTGACGTCTCCGACGAGGCGCAGGTCGAGGCAGCCGTCGCGCGCGTCGCCGCGGAGCTCGGCGCGCCCACGATTCTGGTCAACAACGCGGGCGTGCTCCGTGACAACCTGCTGTTCAAGATGAGCGTCTCCGACTGGGACACCGTCATGAACGTGCACCTGCGCGGCGCCTTCCTGATGTCCAAGGCCTGCCAGAAGCACATGGTGGACGCGGGATTCGGGCGGATCGTCAACCTGTCCTCGTCGTCCGCGCTCGGCAACCGCGGCCAGGTCAACTACTCCGCCGCCAAGGCGGGGCTCCAGGGCTTCACCAAGACCCTCGCCAAGGAGCTCGGCAAGTTCGGCGTCACCGCCAACGCCGTCGCCCCCGGTTTCATCGCCACCGAGATGACCAAGGCCACCGCCGAGCGCGTCGGCATGGGCTTCGAGGACTTCAAGGCCGCCGCCGCCACTCAGATCCCGGTCGCCCGGGTCGGCGAGCCGGACGACATCGCCAACGCCATCGCCTTCTTCACGGGCGAGGCGGCCGGGTTCGTCTCCGGCCAGGTGCTGTACGTGGCCGGCGGACCGCTCGACTAGGGGACGGGACATGACTTCCGTGGAACTCTCCGGCAAGGCCGCGCTCGTCACGGGCGCCAGCCGCGGCATCGGCTACGGCGTGGCCGAGGCCCTCGTCGCACGCGGCGACCGCGTGTGCATCACCGGCCGCAACGAGGACGCCCTCAAGGAGGCCGTCGAGCAGCTCGGCGCCGACCGCGCGATCTACGTCGTCGGCAAGGCGCACGACGAAGCCCACCAGGCGGTCGCCGTCGAGCGCACGATGGAGGCCTTCGGCCGCCTCGACTTCCTGGTCAACAACGCCGGCACCAACCCGGTCTTCGGGCCGATCGCCGACCTCGACCTGGACGTCGCGCGCAAGGTCTTCGAGACCAACGTGATCTCCGCGCTCGGCTTCGCCCAGAAGACCTGGCACGCCTGGCAGAAGGACAACGGCGGCGCCATCGTCAACATCGCCTCGGTCGCGGGCCTGTCACCCTCGCCGTTCATCGGCGCGTACGGCGTCAGCAAGGCGGCGATGATCAACCTGACGGTGCAGCTCGCGCACGAGTACGCGCCCAGGGTGCGGGTCAACGCCATAGCCCCGGCCGTCGTGAAGACCAAGTTCGCCCAGGCCCTGTACGAGGGCCGGGAGGAGGAGGCCGCAGCGGCCTACCCGCTGGGCCGGCTCGGTGTGCCCTCCGACATCGGCGGCGCGGCCGCGTTCCTCACCTCCGGGCAGTCCGACTGGGTCACCGGTCAGACGCTCGTGGTGGACGGCGGCATCTTCCTCAACGCCGGCACGGGCTGACGTGGACGCCGGCACGGACTGACGTACGCGGTTCGGCATGGGCGCCCTGCTCGAGGGGCGCCCATGCCGGGGCAAAGGTGACGCAAAGGGCGATGACAACGTCGTCAAAAATTTCGTGATCAAGGAGTCATCACCCGGGGAGAGCCAGCCGGCTCGGCACTGCGGTATGGTCTGCCGACCCTTGGTATGGCAGATCGAGGAGCGTGCGCGTGTTCAACCGGAACCGATGCCTGCGGCGGGTGGCGGCCATCGCGTCCATATCGTCCCTGGTCACCGGGTGCGGCGTCCTGTCGTCCGACACCCCGGAGGAGGAAGGGCCGATCGTCGTGGGCACCACCAGTACGCCCAGCACGCTGGACCCTGCCGCCTCCTGGGACAGTTCCTGGGAGCTGTTCCGCAACATCTACCAGACGCTCCTGAGCTATCCGACCGGTTCGAGCGAACCGCAGCCCGACGCCGCGGAGCAGTGCGGCTTCAGCGACTCCTCGAACCAGGTGTACCGCTGCGAGCTGCGCGAGGGCCTGAAGTTCTCCAACGGTGACGCGCTGGACGCCCAGGCCGTGAAGTACTCCTTCGATCGGATCCGCAAGATCAACGTCAATGGCGGCCCCGCCGGTCTGCTGGGCAGCCTCGAGCGGGTGCAGGCACCGAACGAGCGTGAGGTGATCTTCCACCTCAACAAGCCCGACGCCACCTTCCCGTTCGTACTGGCCACCCCCGCCATGTCGATCGTCTCCCCAAAGGCCTACCCGGCGGGTTCCCTGCACAAGGGCAGCGACGTCGTCGGTTCCGGGCCGTACAGCCTCGACTCGTACGACGAGGGCAAGGAGGCCGTCCTCGTCCGCAACAAGACCTACAACGGCTTCGCGAAGCGCCAGAACGACGCGGTCACCATCCGCTACTTCCAGGACTCCGGCGCCATGGTCAAGGCCCT
The DNA here is from genome assembly GCF_014651075.1 of Streptomyces djakartensis. Taxonomy (GTDB): domain Bacteria; phylum Actinomycetota; class Actinomycetes; order Streptomycetales; family Streptomycetaceae; genus Streptomyces; species Streptomyces djakartensis. The sequence continues at coordinate 42,997 of NZ_BMWE01000012.1, forward strand.
GCGGGGCAAGCAGATCGACGTGACCTACCGCGGTCTGGCCGCCGGGGACGTGGTCGAGATCCAGGGTTCCAAGGACGAGGAGATCCAGCTGGTCGAGGGCACCGGCACGGACATCAACTACCTGGTGTTCAACCCGAAGGACCCCTGGGCCAAACAGAAGGCCGTGCGCCAGGCCGTCGCGCAGGTCGTCGACCGGGCGGCGATCGCGCACAAGGTCTACCAGGACACCGTCGACCCGCTGTACTCCATGGTCCCCAAGGGCCTCACCGGCCACACCACGGGCTTCTTCGACGACTACGGCGACCCGGATGTCGGCAAGGCCCGTCAGATCCTCACCCGCGCGGACATCACCCGGCGGGTCCCGCTCACCCTGTGGTACACCAGCGACCGCTACGGCTCCGAGACCGCCGCGGAGTTCAAGGAGCTGGAGCGTCAGCTCGAGGATTCCGGCCTGTTCACGATCACTCTCAAGAGCCGCCCCTGGAAGACGTACGTCGAGGGATACCAGAAGGGCGAGTACCCGGTGTTCGGGCGGGGCTGGTTCCCCGACTTCCCGGACGCCGAGAACTTCATCGCGCCCTTCGTCGGCGAGCAGAACGCCCTCGGCACGCCTTACCCGGCGCCCGAGATCACCGGAGACCTGCTGCCCCGGTCGCGCCGTGAGAGCGACCGCGCGAACGTGGAGAAGGAGTTCGAGGAGGCCCAGCGGATCCTCGTCGACGACGCGCGGCTGCTGCCGCTGTGGCAGGGCAGGCAGTACGTGGCGGCGAGCCGGGACGTCTCGGGCGCGGAGCGGGCCCTGGACCCGTCGACGATCATGATGGTGTGGGAGCTGCACCGCAAGACCGCCTGGTAGCGGGCGGACCCGGGCTCCCCCGGCACGTTGTCAGTGGTCGCCGGTAGGTTCTGAGACCTGCAAGTGACCACACATCGTGAGGACGTTGACGTGACCGACATCGCCATGCTGCCCGAGTCCTGGCGCGGGGTTCTGGGTGACGAGCTGCAGCAGCCCTACTTCAAGGAGCTGACGGAGTTCGTCGAGGAGGAGCGAGCCAGGGGTCCCGTCCATCCGCCGCGCGAGGAGGTCTTCGCCGCGCTGGACGCCACGCCGTACGAGAAGGTGAAGGTCCTGATCCTCGGTCAGGACCCCTACCACGGCGAGGGTCAGGGGCACGGGCTCTGCTTCTCGGTCCGGCCCGGTGTGCGGATCCCGCCGTCCCTGCGGAACATCTACAAGGAGATGCACGAGGAGCTGGGCACGCCGATCCCGGACAACGGCTACCTGATGCCGTGGGCGCGGCAGGGCGTGCTGTTGCTCAACGCGGTGCTCACGGTCCGCGGTGGCGAGGCCAACTCGCACAAGGGCCGTGGCTGGGAGAAGTTCACCGACGCCGTGATCCGGGCCGTGGCCGGTCGTCCCGACCCCGCGGTGTTCGTCCTGTGGGGCAACTACGCGCAGAAGAAGCTCCCGCTGATCGACTCCTCGCGGCACGCGGTGGTCAAGGGCGCGCACCCCTCGCCCCTGTCGGCGAAGAAGTTCTTCGGCTCCCGGCCGTTCACGCAGATCAACGCGGCGGTGGCGGCCCAGGGGCATGAGCCGATCGACTGGACGATTCCCAACCTGGCCTGACGGCTGACGGGTGACGGGTGGCGGCCGATCCGTGGCCGGTGACGCACGGAGCTGCCTGAGCCGGATCCTCCTGTTCTGCGGCTAGCGTCGGGAGGGGACAGCGGGCGAGCGTGCGGAGGGCGTGGTGGCGGAGCGGCAGGGGCAGACCGCGGCGGATGCCGTGCTGACGCGGATCGGGCAGGTGGTGATCCTGCACCACGCGGGAGACCGGGAGGAGGCCCGGCGGCGCCTGCTGGACCTGTGGGCAGAGGTCGGAGAGCACGGCGACCCGCTGTACCGCTGCACGCTCGCCCACTACCTCGCCGACACGCAGGACGACCCCGCGGACGAACTGGCCTGGGACCTCCGCGCGTTGACGGCGGCGGAGGAGATCGGCGAGAACGGTCCCGCCGTGCGGGAAGGGGCGCTCGCGGTCCGCGCGTTCTACCCCTCCCTGCACCTGAGCCTGGCCGCCGACTACGCCGGGCTCGGTCAGCGCGACGCCGCCCGCACCCACCTGCGCCGGGCCAGGAGAGCCGCGGCCGGCCTCGCCGACGACCGATACGGGGAGGGCGTCCGGGCCGCCATCCGGCGGTTGGAGAGCCGGCTCGGAGAGGACGGCGGCGGGACATGGGGGCCGCCGCGGCAGCGGCCCTGACTCACGAGGTCAACGCCCGTAGGTCTCGCGGCAGATGGTCGCCTGCGGGCTGTCCGCGGGCCACCCCCCGTACCGCCTGCCCAGCGCACAGACGTCCGCGTTGTCCGGAACGTGTGTGCGGACGTCCCGCCGTACCGTGCCCGAGACGTCGGGGACGTCGACGCGCGGCCGGTGCGTGTTCCGCGGGCGCGGCTCCGGCCGGACGGGGCGCGGTTGACGGGCTGCGCCGGAGGGCACCGTCCGCTCCGGTGGCGCGGCCGCCGGGGCGGACGGACGGGACTGGGATGCGGCCGGCTCCGGGCGGCGGGAGACCTCGATCAGTTCCAGGGCCTCCCGGGCCGGTGCCTGCACGGCCTGGGTCTCCGCCAGCCCTTCCGGCTGCCGCGCCGACGGTCCGGAGGGTGTCGTCGGCGGACCGGGAGCAGGGGGACGGTGGACCGTCATGCAGCCGGACAGGGCCGAGACAGCCACGGTCACCAGGAGCGTCGCGGTGGTCGTCGTTCGATGCACCCGGGCAACTCTGCTCTGCCGGGCCGGGGAAGGGACAGCGGACGGGCGGAGGATGCCCCGCACGGGTGATCTCCCGCCCCGTACGGAGGCCGCCGGCGTGACACGGGTGACGTCGTCAGTCGCCGGTCGCGCCGTCGATGCGCTCGCGGATCAGATCGGCGTGGCCGTTGTGCCGCGCGTACTCCTCGATCATGTGGGTGTAGATCCACCGCAGGTTGAACCGCTCGCCGGTGCGCCGGTGCTTGCCCTCGGAGACGTCGTCCAGGCCGAAGCGGGCCGCGTTGCGGCGGGCGGTCTCGATCTCCGTCTGCCAGACGGCGTGCGCCTCCTGGTAGGTGTCCGTCCCGGCCAGATGGAAATCGCCGTCCGGATCCTCGTCGCTCCAGTACAGGGGCGCCACGTCCTCGTTCGTCAGCACCCTGCGGAACCAGCTCCGCTCCACGTCCGCCATGTGTCGCACCAGCCCCATCAGGGACAGTGGGGAGGGCTCCGCCGAGGCGAACCGGAGCTGCTCGTCGCCGAGGCCCTCGCACTTGCGGGCGAGGGTCTGCCGGTGGAACTCCAACCAGCCTTCCAGCATGGTGCGTTCGTCGGCGGTGGTCGAGGGCATGCGGCGTTCGTTCGTCATGCACGCATCCTCTCGGAGCGGCTCCCACCCGCACCACATGTTTTCATCGGCCCGTCCGCCCAGGCGATCAGCGACAGTGTGTGCCGGGCTCGACCGCCCGGTGCGTGAGACCGCGCCTCCCGCGCTCGGTGAGCAGGGCGAGGGGGTGTCGGCGACGAGGTCGGAGCGGACGGGACCGGCGGCGCTCACGGACATGTGCTGCGCGGCTTCGACGGCATCGCCGACCGGCGGCCTCCCCAGCCGTACGCCCCGCCGTATGCTTCCGGGCAGAGCACAGCAGGAAACCGGCAGAGGAGAACGCGGTGAAGGTCGGCTGCATCGGACTCGGTGACATCGCGCAGAAGGCCTACCTTCCGGTCCTCGCCTTCCAGCCCGGGGTGGAACTTCACCTGCAGACCCGTACCCCGGCCACGCTCGCCCGGGTCGCCGACGGCCTGCACGTCCCGGGGGAGCGGCGGCACACCACGCTCGACTCCCTGCTGGCGGCGGACCTCGACGCCGCCTTCGTGCACGCGCCCACCATCACGCACCCGGAGATCGTGACGCGGCTGCTGGAGGCGGGCGTACCGACGTACATCGACAAGCCGCTCGCCTACGCGCTCGAGCACTCCGTACGGCTGGTGGAGCTCGCGGAGGAGCGGGACGTGAGCCTCGCCGTCGGCTTCAACCGGCGGCACGCACCCGGCTACGCCCAGTGCGCGGACCATCCCCGCGAGCTGATCCTGATGCAGAAGAACCGCGTCGGGCTGCCGGAGGAGCCGCGCACGATGATCCTCGACGACTTCATCCACGTCGTCGACACGCTGCGGTTCCTGGCGCCCGGCCCGGTCGACGACGTGAGCGTGCACGCCCGCGTCCGGGACGGTCTGCTGCACCACCTGGTGCTCCAGCTCGCCGGTGACGGCTTCACCGCGCTGGGTGTGATGAACCGGCTCAGTGGTTCGGCCGAGGAGATCCTGGAGGTGTCAGGTCAGGACACCAAACGTCAGGTGATCAACCTCGCCGAGGTCGTCGACCACAAGGGTCAGCCGACCGTGCGGCGGCGCGGGGACTGGGTGCCGGTGGCCCGGCAGCGCGGGATCGAGCAGGCGGTACTGGTGTTCCTGGACGCGGTGCGGGCGGGGAAGGTGCTCAGCGCCCGGGACGCGCTGGAGACCCATGAACTGTGCGAGCGGGTGGTGTACGCGGTTCAGGAGCGGACCGCCTGAGACGCAGGGTCCGTACGCCCTGGCCGACGGCCCAGGCGGCCAGGATCAGGACCGACGCGTGCACGGTCCGGTCGCCCAGGCGTATATAGGGCGTGGTGCCGTGGGCGAGGGGGACCTCGTAGATCTGTGAGGCGGAGGCGTCCGTGCCCAGCCACGAACCGACGCGCTGCCCGCTCGGGCCGTAGACGGCGGAGACACCCGTGAGCGTCGCGTGCACCATGGGGCGCCCGGTCTCGGCGGCCCGCAGGGCGGCCAGCGACGCGTGCTGCTCAGGGGCCCAGCTGTGCTGGAACGTGGAGGTCGACGACTGGCCGACCAGCACGTCGACGCCCTCCTTGGTGAGGTGGCGGGTCATGTCGGGGAAGGCGGTCTCGAAGCACACCATCGGACCGATGCGCAGCCGGTCGCCCAGGTTCATCACGACCGGCTGGGAGCCGCGCCTGCGGTCCTCGCCCGCGGCCTTGCCGACGGAGGTGGCCCAGCCGAGCAGGGAACGGGCGGGGATGTACTCGCCGAAGGGGACGAGCCGCATCTTGTCGTAGCGCTGGCCGGTCAGGCCGTCCGGGCCGACCAGGATCGAACTCTTGTAGATGCCGGGCTGGTCGGAGCGCCGGGCGTCCACGTTGACCAGGATGTCGGCGCCCGTCGCGCGGGACAGGCCGGCGAGCCGCCGGGCGAGTTGGGGGCGGTCGCCGAGGTCGAAGCCGACGCTGCTCTCGCCCCAGACGACCAGGTCCACGTCCTGGCCGGCGAGGCGGCGGGTGAGCTGTTCCTCGAGGGCGAACCGGCGGTCCGGGCCGTCGACGACGCCCGGCTGGACGACGGCGATCCTGATGTGGCCGTCGACGGCGGGTCGGGGCGCGAGGGTCCAGGCGGTCGAGGTGGCGGCGGCCGTGGCGACCAGACCGGCCACCGCGGGCAGGCGGGACTGCCGGACCGCCACGAGCACGGTCACCGCGACGTTGACGGCGACGACCAGGAAACTGAGCAGCCACACCCCGCCGACCGAGGCCAGCCGCAGTGCCGGTTCGACCTGCCACTGACTGGAGCCGAGCATGCCCCACGGCCCGCCGAGGCCCTGCCAGGAGCGGATCAGCTCCACGCCCAGCCAGCCCGACGGCACCACGAGCAGCGCGGCAGCGACCCCGGCCCGGGACGGGATGCCCGAGAGCAGACGGCGCACCAGCCAGCCCCACGGGGCCCAGAGCGCGCCGAGCAGCGCGGCGATGACGAACGTGAACACGTTCAGGCTCGGCAGCAGCCAGTGGTGCATGGCCAGCATGAAGCCGAAGCCACCGCACCAGCCGTCGTACACCGCCCGCTTTCCGGTCGGCGCGGTGCGCAGCAGCAGCAGCCAGGGGACCAGGGCGACGTAGGCGCACCACCACAGGGACGGGGAGGGGAAGGCAAGGACGGGCAGGGCGCCCGCGGCCGCCGCGGCGGCCGAGCGCTGCCAGGGGGAGGCGAGCCAGTGGCCGAGCGTCTTCATAGGCGCCTCCTACCCCGTGGGTGCCTCCAGTGTGCGCCCTGCGGACGATCTAGGAAAGAGGACCCAGGGCCAGCCGCTGTGGCTGCGGGCGCCGCGCGACCTCGGCCGCTCTTGCGTGGCCGAGCACAGGAAGAAGGGGGGCAGGGGTGGTCAGGCTGCCGCGACGACGCCACCGCGGATCGCGGCAGCCCACTCGACGACCAGCAGCTCGTACTCCGCGCGATCCTCGGCGGACAGGGTGCCGCCCGTGCGCCGCCACAGGGCACGGATCTCCTCATTGACCTCGTCAGCGGACCGCACGGAACCAGGGGTCACGGAATCGGGGGACATGCGGACAAGCCTAGGGGCAGCCACTGACACCCCGCTACCGGACGGCTACGCGATCGGTATGCGGTTGGTCACGAGACCTCGGTCACACGGGCCGTGTCAGTGCGCCGGCTCGCCGGCGTGCGGGCTCAGCTCGCCCATGGTGACCAGGGCGATGATGACGATGCCGAGCGCGATGCGGTAGTACACGAACGGCATGAAGCTCTTGGTCGAGATGAACTTCATGAACCATGCGATCACGGCGTACCCGACCCCGAAGGCGATGACCGTCGCGAAGATCGTCGGTCCCCAGGAGACATGGCCGCCCTCGGTCGCGTCCTTGAGCTCGAACAGGCCGGAGGCCAGCACCGCGGGGATAGCGAGCAGGAAGGAGTAGCGAGCCGCGGCCTCCCGCTTGTAGCCCATGAACAGGCCGCCGCTGATGGTGGCGCCGGAGCGGGAGACGCCCGGGATGAGCGCCATGGCCTGGCAGACGCCGTAGATCAGACCGTCCCGGACGCCCAGGTCCTCCAGGGCCTTGCGCTGCTTCGGCGCGCGGTGCCGGCCGCCGTTCTCGTCCCGGGCCGCGAGCCGGTCGGCGACGCCCAGGACGATGCCCATGCCGATCAGCATCGTCGCGGTGATCCGGAGGTCGCGGAACGGTCCCTCGATCTGGTCCTTGAGTGTCACGCCGAGCACACCGATCGGGATCGAGCCGACGATGACGAGCCAGCCCATCCGGGCGTCGGGGTCACTGCGCCGTGTCTTGTCCGTGAGCGAGCGCGTCCACGCCGAGAGGATCCTCCCGATGTCCTTGCGGAAGTAGATCAGCACGGCGGCCTCGGTGCCGATCTGCGTGATCGCCGTGAAGGCCGCGCCCGGGTCCTCCCAGCCGGAGAAGGCCGCGGTCAGCCGCAGGTGCGCGCTGGAGGAGACGGGGAGGAACTCGGTCAGCCCCTGGACGAGTCCGAGGATGAGTGATTCGAACCAAGACATGAGGTAGCGGAGTCCAAGTGCCGATCGTGGAACGGACGACGGGCACACCGGGCCGCCGTGTGTGATGACCGGGTGATCAGGTGTGCCGAGGGGGAAGCGTAGCGCCCCCGGATGACTGCTGGGACACAGGGGTTTGCCGGCTCCTGAGGAGCCGGCGGATCGGGATCAGGCCGCGGTCGGTCCGGTCACCGTCCAGCCGGGCGCCTGGGGGCGGGCCGTGAGGTCCTCGTGGCGCACCTCGTCACCGCAGGCCCGGCAGGTGACGACCGGTGCCAGCGCCTGACCGCAGGAGTGTTCGATGATCATCGGGCGGTCGCCGTCCGTCCGCAGATGGCGATCGCCCCACGCCATCAGGGTCATCAGCACCGGCTCCAGCTCCAGTCCGGCCCGGGTGGGCCGGTACTCGAAGCGCTGCGGGCGCTCGCAGTAGGGCTGCCTGGCGAGGAGCCCGGCGTCGACGAGCCGGCGCAGCCGCGTGGCGAGGATGTCGCGCGGGGCGCCGATGTTGCGCACCAGCTGGTCGAAACGGCCGTTGCCCAGACACACCTCCCGCAGCACGAGCAGGGAGTACTTCTCGCCGACGAGCGCCAGGGTGTCGGCGATGGAGCAGGGGCGCGGGTCCTTCGGAGCGGCCATGGCCCCAGTCTAGGAGAGGGTTGGATTTTCCAACGTATCGGGCTACGGTGAGTTTGAATTTCCTACTCACCGGTAGCCGTGGAGGCTCGCACCATGCGTGACGCAGTGATCGTCGAAGCCGTACGCACCCCGATCGGCAAGGGCAAGCCGAACGGCGCCCTGGCGCACGTCCACCCCGTGGAGCTCCTCGCCCACACCCTGCGCACCCTCGTCGAGCGCTCCGGCGTCGACCCGGCGCTGATCGACGACGTCATCGGCGGCACCGTCGACCAGGTCGGCGAGCAGGCCATGAACACCATACGCTACGCCGTGCTGTCGGCGGGCCTCCCGGAGTCGGTGCCCGCGACCACCGTGGACCGCCAGTGCGGCTCCTCCCAGCAGGCCGTGCACTTCGCCGCCCAGGGCGTCATCGCGGGCGCCTACGACCTCGTCGTGGCGTGCGGGGTCGAGTCGATGAGCCGGGTGCCGATGTGGTCCAACGTGCCCGCCGGGAAAGACCCCTTCGGCCCGGTAGTCGCCGGGCGTTTCCCGGAGGGGCTCGTCCCGCAGGGCGTCAGCGCCGAGCTGATCGCCGCCAAGTGGTCGATCGGGCGCGAGCAGATGGACGACTTCGCCGTCTCCTCGCACCGGAAGGCCGCCGCCGCCTGGGCGGGCGGGCTGTTCGACGCCGAGGTCGCGCCGCTGGAGGGCGTCACGCGGGACGAGTGCGTACGGCCGGACAGCACCACGGAGGTCCTCGCCGGGCTCAAGCCCGCCTACGAGGACCCCGGCTTCGCCGAGCGGTTCCCGCAGATCGAGTGGAACATCACGGCCGGCAACGCCAGCCCGGTCAACGACGGAGCCTCGGCGGTGCTCATCACGTCGAGCGAGGCGGCGGCCCGGCTCGGGCTGCGTCCGCTCGCCCGGCTGCACAGCTTCGCCGTCACCGGGTCCGACCCGCTGCTGATGCTCACGGGTGTCGTACCGGCGACCGAGAAGGTGCTGCGCAGGGCGTCGCTGACCCTCGACGACATCGACCTGTTCGAGGTCAACGAGGCGTTCGCCAGTGTCGTCCTGGCATGGCAGCAGGAGACCGGCGCCGACCTCGCCCGCGTCAACGTGCACGGCGGCGCCATCGCGCTCGGTCACCCCCTCGGCGCGAGCGGCACCCGTCTGACGACGACGCTGGTGCACGCGATGCGGGAACGGGGCGCGCGCTACGCGCTGCAGACGATGTGCGAGGCCGGCGGGCTCGCCAACGCCATGGTGCTCGAGAGGGTGTGAGCGGTGTAACGGTTCGTCAGAGCTGGCGCAGGCGGTGCCGCTTGCGCCAGGCCAGCACCACACCCACCAGTGCCGGCAGGGCGATGCAGGCCAGGGCGATCAGGAAGGCGGGGGACGTCGGCGTCGAGGCGCGGGCGCCGGCGACCGCGTAGGCGGCGGTGTTCGGGATCGAGCCGAGACCCGTCGCCAGCAGGAACGGCAGCAGGCCCATGCGGGAGAAAGAGGCGCAGTAGTTCGCGGCCCAGAACGGCACGCCGGGAAAGAGCCGCAGGGCCAGCATCGAGCGGAATCCGTGCCGGCTGAGCTGTCCGTCCACGGCCTTGAGCCAGCGCCCGCGCAGCAGCGGCCGCAGGGCGTCCTGGCCCAGCGCCCGGCCGAGACAGAAGGCGATTCCCGCACCGAGCACCGTGCCCGCCAGGGCCACGCCGAGCCCCGACTGCGAACCGAACAGCGCTCCCGCGGCGAGGTTCAGCAGCGGCCTCGGCACGAACGCCACGGTGCACAGGCCGTACGCCGCCGTGAACACCACCGCCGCCGCGGCTCCGCCCAGCTGCGGCGGCCAGCCCTGCGTCAGCAGCCGCTGCGGCTCGAGCAGCAGCACCGTGCAGGCCCCCGCGGCGAGCAGGGCCACGAGCAGGGACAGCCGCGACCAGGGGGAGAACAGAATTCTGGTGCAGCGGGCGGCGAAACCGGTGGGTGTGGCGGGCGAGGCGGTCGTGGCCGGGGGAACGGCGACGGCGAGCTCCGCGGCGGTGGCCCGGGGAGAGGCCGTGGCGGTGCCCCCAGAGCGGGTGGTGGCATCGAGCATCCGGTGACACTAACCGACAAATGTGTGTGATCGCCGTATGGTTCGTCTCACCAGCGTCACACGATGCCGTGAGCGGCCCCGCCGACGGGCAACCGAAAACCATTCGACGTGCGGTAAGGCGTCGGCGATGATCGGCGTCATGTTCCGGCACGCCTTCGCCCTCGCAGCATCCGTGGTCACGGATGCCCCGAAGGCTGCCGTCGATCTCACCGCTTTCGCCGACGGCGCCCGAAGCTGACCCTCTCCGGTTCGTCCGGCGGACCCCGCAAGGGGAGGGTCGGGCAAGTCCTCGGGGTCCCACTTCATGACTAGACGCTTCGAGGTACAGCCATGTCCAAGACGGCCTACGTTCGTACGAAACCGCATCTCAACATCGGCACGATGGGTCACGTCGACCACGGCAAGACCACCTTGACGGCCGCCATCACCAAGGTCCTCGCCGACCGCGGAACCGGCGCTTTCGTGCCGTTCGACCGGATCGACCGGGCCCCCGAGGAGGCGGCGCGCGGCATCACCATCAACATCGCGCACGTCGAGTACGAGACCGACACCCGGCACTACGCGCACGTCGACATGCCGGGCCATGCCGACTACGTCAAGAACATGGTCACCGGTGCCGCGCAGCTCGACGGGGCGATCCTGGTCGTCTCCGCGCTCGACGGGATCATGCCGCAGACGGCGGAACACGTGCTGCTCGCCCGGCAGGTGGGCGTCGACCACATCGTCGTCGCCCTCAACAAGGCCGACGCGGGGGACGAGGAGCTGACCGACCTGGTCGAGCTGGAGGTCCGCGACCTGCTCACCGCGCACGGTTACGGCGGTGACGCCGTGCCCGTGGTACGCGTCTCGGGTCTGAAGGCGCTGGAGGGGGACCCGCGCTGGACGGCGTCGATCGAGGCGCTGCTCGACGCGGTGGACACCTATGTGCCGATGCCGGAGCGGTATCTGGACGCGCCGTTCCTGCTGTCCGTCGAGAACGTGCTCACCATCACCGGGCGGGGGACCGTGGTGACCGGGGCGGTGGAGCGGGGTGTGGTGCGGGTCGGTGACCGGGTGGACGTGCTCGGGGCGGGTGTCGAGACCGTGGTGACCGGGCTGGAGACCTTCGGCAAGCCGATGGAGGAGGCTCAGGCCGGGGACAACGTGGCGTTGCTGTTGCGGGGGGTCCCGCGGGACGCCGTCCGGCGGGGGCATGTGGTGGCCGCGCCGGGGAGTGTTGTGCCGAGTCGTCGCTTCACCGCGCGGGTGTATGTGCTTTCCGCACGTGAGGGTGGGCGTTCGACACCCGTTTCCAGTGGGTATCGGCCGCAGTTCTACCTCCGTACGGCGGATGTCGTGGGGGATGTCGACCTGGGTGACGTCGCCGTGGCCCGGCCCGGTGACACGGTCGTCATGACCGTGGAGCTGGGGCGGGACATGCCGTTGGAGCCGGGGCTCGGGTTCGCCATCCGTGAGGGTGGCAGGACGGTGGGGGCCGGGACCGTGACCGTGGTGGGTTGAGGTGGTGGGGAGCTGCGGGGCAGTCGTGGCTGGTCGCGCAGTTCCCCGCGCCCCTGAAGAGGGCGTTGGCGGACAGGCACAATGAGAAGGTGAACGAGTCCGTACCCGTCGCCCGGTCCGTCGATCACGGGTTTGCCAAGCTGATGCCCGACATCGACCGGGAGCGCGCCTGGCTGCTGACCGTCGACGGGGCGCCGCAGTCGTACGTCGATCTGGATGATCCGACGCATCTGGAGTTCGAGTACGCGCGGCGGCTCGGGCATGTGCTGGACGTCGTGGCGGAGCCGGGGGCCGCGCTCGACGTGTTGCATCTCGGTGGGGGCGCGCTGACCTTGCCCCGGTACGTGGCCGTGACCCGGCCGGGGTCCAGGCAGGACGTCGTCGAAGCCGACCGGGGCCTGCTGGACCTGGTGGCCGAGCAGCTGCCGCTGCCGGCGGGGGCCCGCATCGTGCCGCATGCGGCGGACGCCCGCGAGTGGCTGGAAAGGGGACTCCCGGACTCGGCGGACGTGATCGTGGCCGATGTGTTCGGCGGGTCAAGGGTGCCGGCGCATCTGACGTCGCTCGCGTACGTCCACGAGGCCGCGCGTGTCCTGCGGGACGACGGGGTCTATCTCGCGAACCTGCCCGATGCCGCGCCGTTCACCTTCCTGCGCTCCCAACTGGCCACGCTGGGCTCGGTGTTCGAGGAGCTCCTGCTGATCGCCGAGCCAGGGGTGCTGCGGGGGCGCCGGTTCGGCAACGCGGTGCTCGTGGCCGGACACCGGCCGGTCGACATCCCCGCCCTGGCCCGGCTCACCGCCGCGGACGCCTTTCCCGCCCGGGTGGCACACGGCGCGGCACTGCGGGAGTTCATCGGTGACGCGCGGGCCGTGCGGGACGAGGACGCCGTGCCGTCACCCGAGCCCCCCGACGGGGCTTTCGGCATCGGCTGACTCCTTGCCGCCGGCCCCGCCGCGCGTGACATGCGTGGTCCTGCGACGCAGGTCACGTACCTCCGGTACGCACAGCGCGGCCGCCGTGACCAGGACGACCAGGCCGGCACAGCCCCACAGCGCGGCCGTACGGCCGAAGGCCTCCTCCGCGGGGCCGGCCGCGGCCGTGGCGAGCGGCACCAGCGCCACGGAGCCGAACCAGTCGTACGCGGAGACGCGCGAGAGCTTGTCCTCGGGGATCTCCTGGTGCAGGGCCGTCATCCAGGAGACACCGAACACCTCCACCGTCGCGCCGGCGACGAACATCACCACGTACAGAGCGCCGATCGGCACCGGGACGGCCAGTGCGGCCGAGGGCAGCGCCAGGGGGAACACGCAGAGCGTGCCGGCGAACAGCAGGCGACGGGGCTTCCAGCGGGTCATCAGTACCGCCCCGGCGACCGTGCCCGCCCCGAACGCACCCAGGGCCAGGCCCCAGGGGCCCGCGCCGCCGAGGTGGTCGCGGGCGACGAGCGGGCCGTAGACCGCGTCGGCGGCGGCGACGACCGCGTTGGCGATGGAGAACTGGACGACGACGGCCCACAGCCAGGGCCGTCCGGAGAACTCCCGCCAGCCGTCGCGCAGATCGGCGAGCATCCCGCCGCCCGGGACGCGCGGCGGGATGTGACCGACATCGAGGAAGGCACGCAGCACCCCGGCGACCGCGAAGGCCGCCGCGTCCGCCGCGAGCACCCAGCCGGGCCCGATCGCGGCGACCATGGCGCCGCCCAGCGCCGCACCGCCCAGGGCGGCCCCCTGCATCGCCATCCGGAACACCGCGAACGCGCGGCCCGCCTGCTCGCCCTCGACCGAGGACATCAGCATCCCCTCGGCGGCCGGGCCGAAGAAGGCCTGACCGGTGCCGCCGAGGGCGGCGAGCAGCATCATCTGCCACAGCCGGGGGTCCCCGGTCAGCACCAGTGCGGCGAAGACGGCCTGCGAAAGGCAGTTCAGGGCGTTGGCCGCGACCATCACACGGTGCCGGGGCAGCCGGTCCGCGACGGCACCGCCGATCAGCAGGAACAGCACCAGCGGGAGCGTCCGCGCCATCGCGACCAGGCCGACGTCACCGCCGTCACCGCCCGTTTCGAGGACGGCGAAGGCGGCCGCTACCAGGGCGCCCTGACTGCCCAGGCCGGTGACGACCGCGGCCGCGGTCAGCAGGGAGTGGTTGCGGCCCGCCCAGGCGGGTCGGCGGGGGCTTCGCGGGGAAGGGGAGGTCGTCACCGGGCGACTATCGCCGGGGGTGGGCCGACTTGCCAAACGCGTTTCCGGCTTCGTGCTTCTCACCGTCATTCCGCTCCCACTCGCCCCTGAAAGCGCCGGAGACACGAGATGCGGCGAGGGTCCGTGCGGCGGTCGTCACACAGGCCTGGCCAGCCGTCTCTACTCGTGAGTAACATTCGGTCATGAGCGCAGACCAGATGTCCATCGGCGAGATGCTCGCCGCCACGGTGCCCATGGCCAGGACCCTGAACCTCGAGTTCCTCGAGACCTCGCCCGAGCGGGCCGTGGTGTCCCTGCCCGACCAGAGCGAGTACCACAACCACGTGGGCGGGCCGCACGCCGGCGCGATGTTCACGCTGGGGGAGTCCGCGAGCGGGGCGATCGTGCTGGCCGCGTTCGGGGACCAGCTCTCGCGGGCCGTACCGCTCGCCGTCAGCGCCGAGATCGCCTACCGGAAGCTGGCGATGGGCCCTGTCACCGCCACCGCCACGCTCGGCCGTCCCGCCACCGAGGTCGTCGCCGAACTGGACGCCGGTGAGCGCCCGGAGTTCCCGGTGTCCATCGCCATCCAGCGGGCCGACGGCGCCGTGACCGGCGAGATGACCGTGGTGTGGACGCTGCGTCCCAACGGCTGACACGGCCGCCGCGTCTGCGTCCGGTGCCGCTGCGAACCCCGTAGCGCCGGCCCTGGCCGGCCGGGTTCGCCTCGGTGGGTGGCCCGCGGCTGGAAAGGGCACGCGTGACTGAGAGGCGCCTCGCATCGAACCGGAGCAAACTGGTACTCCTCCTGAGGTCGCCGCAGAACCGAGGGAGTCACTCATGCCCCAGGCCCCGCGCCAGGACAGCAACACCGCACCGACCGACGAGGAACTGCGCACGCTCGACGCCCACTGGCGGGCCGCCAACTACCTGGCGGCCGGTCAGATCTACCTGCTGGCGAACCCGCTGCTCACAGAGCCGCTGCGGGCCGAGCACATCAAGCCGCGGCTGCTGGGCCACTGGGGCACCTCACCCGGCCTCAACCTCGTCCACACCCACCTCAACCGGGTGATCAGGAACCGCGGGCTGGACGCCCTGTGCATCTGGGGCCCGGGCCACGGCGGGCCATCCGTTCTGGCCAACTCCTGGCTGGAGGGCAGTTACACCGAGAAGTACCCGGATGTGACACGGGACGCGCAGGGCATGGAACTGCTGATGCGGCAGTTCTCGTTCCCCGGCGGCGTGCCCAGCCACGTCGCCCCGGAGGTGCCCGGCTCGATCCACGAGGGCGGCGAACTCGGCTACTCCCTCGCCCACGCCTACGGCGCCGCTCTCGACAACCCCGGCCTGCTGGTCACCTGCGTGATCGGCGACGGCGAGGCGGAGACCGGCCCGCTCGCGGGCTCCTGGCACGCCAACAAGTTCCTCGACCCCGTCCACGACGGTGCCGTCCTGCCGATCCTCCACCTCAACGGTTACAAGATCGCCAACCCCACCGTGCTGTCCCGCCTGCCCGAGGACGAGCTCGACGCGCTCCTGCGCGGCTACGGCCACGAGCCCCTCCACGTCACCGGCGACGACCCGGCCGAGGTCCACCGCGCCATGGCCCGGGCGATGGACACCGCCCTGGACCGCATCACCGAGGCACAGCGCGCCGCGCGCGAGGGGGGCGCGACCGAGCGCCCGCGCTGGCCGGTGATCGTGCTGCGCACCCCGAAGGGCTGGACCGGCCCGGCCGAGGTCGACGGGGCGCCCGTCGAGGGCACCTGGCGTTCCCACCAGGTGCCGCTGTCCGGCGTCCGGGACAACCCGGAACACCTGCGGCAGCTGGAGGCCTGGCTGCGTTCGTACCGGCCCGAGGAGCTGTTCGACGCCGAGGGCCGCCCGGTCGCCGACGTCCTCGCCTGCGTCCCCGAGGGCACCAGGCGGCTGGGGGCCACTCCCCACGCAAACGGCGGACTGCTCGTGCGCGATCTGCCGATCCCGTCCCTGAACGACTTCGCCGTCCCGGTCGACAAGCCGGGCACCACGACGCACGAGCCCACCCGCGTCCTCGGCGACCTGCTCGCACGGGTCATGCGGGACACCCACACGCGCCGCGACTTCCGCCTGGTGGGCCCCGACGAGACCGCCTCCAACCGGCTGCAGGCCGTCTTCGACGCCAGCGGCAAGACCTGGCAGGCCGGCACGCTGCCCGTGGACGAGCACCTGGACCGGCACGGCCGGGTGATGGAGATCCTCTCCGAACACCTCTGCCAGGGCTGGCTGGAGGGTTACCTGCTCACCGGCCGGCACGGGTTGTTCTCCTGCTACGAGGCCTTCGTCCACATCGTCGACTCGATGGTCAACCAGCACATCAAGTGGCTGCGCACCTCCCGGCGACTGCCGTGGCGCGCCCCCATCGCCTCCCTCAACTACCTGCTGACCTCCCATGTGTGGCGGCAGGACCACAACGGCTTCTCCCACCAGGACCCCGGCTTCGTCGACCACGTCCTCAACAAGAGCCCCGAGGTCGTCCGCGTCTACCTCCCGCCGGACGCCAACACCCTGCTCTCCGTCGCGGACCACGCCCTGCGCAGCCGCGACTACGTCAACGTGATCGTCGCCGGGAAGCAGCCGTGCTTCGACTGGCTGTCGATGGACGAGGCTCGGGTGCACTGCGCCCGCGGCGCCGGCATCTGGGACTGGGCCGGCACCGAGGACGGCCTGAGCGAGCCCGACGTGGTGCTCGCCTGTGCCGGTGACGTCCCCACCCAGGAGGTCCTGGCCGCCGCGCACCTGCTGCGCCGGCACCTGCCGGAGCTGGCGGTCCGCGTGGTGAACGTCGTCGACCTGGCCCGCCTGCTGCCGCGGGAGGAGCACCCGCACGGCATGAACGACTTCGAGTACGACGGCCTCTTCACCACCGACAAGCCGGTGATCTTCGCCTATCACGGCTACCCGTGGCTCATCCACCGCCTCGCCTACCGCCGCACCGGCCACCGGAACCTGCACGTGCGCGGTTACAAGGAGGCCGGCACCACGACCACGCCCTTCGACATGGTCGTCCGCAACGACCTCGACCGCTACCGCCTCGTCATGGACGTCATCGACCGCGTCCCGGGCCTCGCGGTGCGGGCCACGGCCGTACGCCAGCGGATGGCCGACGCCCGCACCCGCCACCACGCCTGGATCCGCGAGCACGGCACCGACCTGCCCGAGGTCGCCGAGTGGAGCTGGAACGCCTGAGGCGCGAACGACGTCCTATGAGCCGGTAGGCTTCCCGGGCTGGCAGGGAAGCACAGGGAAAGGAACCGGCGTTGCACGTCCAGGAGTGGCTCGAAACCGTACCAGCGGTCGCCGTCTACGCCCTGGTGGGCGTGGTCATCGGCCTGGAGAGCCTGGGCATCCCGCTGCCGGGCGAGATCATCCTGGTCTCGTCCGCGCTGCTCGCCTCCCAGCACGGCGACATCGACCCCGTCGTCCTCGGGGCCAGCGCCACGGCCGGCGCGATCATCGGCGACTCGATCGGCTACGCCATCGGCCGCAAGGGGGGACGTCCCCTGCTGGCCTGGCTGGGCAGGAAATTCCCCAGGCACTTCAGCGAGGGCCACATCGCCACCGCCGAGCGCTCCTTCGAGAAGTGGGGCATGTGGGCCGTCTTCTTCGGCCGTTTCGTCGCCCTCCTCCGCATCTTCGCGGGGCCGCTGGCCGGTGTGCTCCGCATGCCGTACTGGAAGTTCCTCATCGCCAACGTCCTCGGCGGGATCGTCTGGGCGGGCGGCACGACCGCGGTCATCTACTACGTCGGCATCGTCGCGGAGTCCTGGCTGAAGCGCTTCTCGTGGCTGGGACTGGTCGCCGCGGTCCTGGTCGGCCTGACGTCCATGCTGGTGATCAAGCGCAAGGCCAAGAAGGCGCAGCCCGTCCCCGCTGGGGAATAGCACGCCTCAAGGGGCGCGCGGCTCTGTCGGTATGTTCTCGGCCACGACGGCCGGGGCCCCGACCGTCGTGGCCATGCCCCCCGGCCGTCCTGGCCGTGCATCTCCGCCGCGTGGGCGCGAGCGACCCACACACGACCCGCGCCCGTCACACGGCCTACGCGTGCACGTCGCGATGCGCCTTCGCCAACTCCGCGTACATCGTGCCGTTGAGGGTGACGCCCTGCCGTTCCTCCTCCGTCAGCGGCCGCTTGACCTTGGCCGGCACACCCGCGACGAGAGACCCCGGCGGCACCACCATGCCCTGCGGCACCAGCGCCTGCGCGGCGACCAGCGACCCCGCCCCGATCACCGCGCCGTTCAGGACGGTCGCGCCCATACCGATCAGACAGTCGTCCTCGACAGCCGCCCCGTGCACCACCGCGTTGTGCCCGATGGACACCCGCTCACCCACCGTCACGGGAAACGCGGGGTCGGCATGGAGCGTGCAGTTGTCCTGGACA
Organism: Streptomyces djakartensis; assembly: GCF_014651075.1. Classification (GTDB taxonomy): domain Bacteria; phylum Actinomycetota; class Actinomycetes; order Streptomycetales; family Streptomycetaceae; genus Streptomyces; species Streptomyces djakartensis. The sequence continues at coordinate 61,211 of NZ_BMWE01000012.1, forward strand.
TTGCTGCTCGCCCCGACGGCGATCGACTCGACATCGCCGCGCAGCACGGCCCCGTACCAGACACTCGCTCCGGCACCCAGCGTCACGCTCCCGATCACCGTAGCCGTCGGCGCCACGAACGCCGTGTCGTCGATCTGCGGCTCCCGGCCGCCGATTCCCGTGATGATCGCCCGCTGTCCCATGCCGGCCTCCAGAACGTCGTAGACAACGCGCACACCGTACGCCACCCGGTGGGGTGAAGATCACAGGCCGTCAGGGCCGCAGGGTGAGCTACCGCTGAGTACCGTGACCACGTGCCGAAGCGCAAGAACACGTTCTCATCCTGGCGGCGGGGCCTCGCGCAGCGCGCCGTCCACGCGGGCTGGGCCTGGGCGCAGCGCACCGGCTCCGTCACCGCCGAGCATCCCGGGCGCTATCGATTCGGCGCGATGGGGGCCGGCACCAGGCTCGCCTTCCCGCTCGGCACGGTCTTCGGCGAACCCTGGATCCACGTCGGCGCGCACTGCATCATCGGCGAACAGGTCACCCTCACCGCCGGTCTGATGCCCGACCTCGACCTCGGCCCGGACCCGATCCTGCGCTTGGGCGACGGTGTCGTCCTGGGCCGCGGCAGCCACGTCATCGCCGACACGACGGTCACCATAGGCAGCGACTGCTACTTCGGCCCGTACGTCTACGTGACGTCGACGAACCACTCCTACGACGACCCGCACGAGCCGATCGGCAGGCAGTGGCCGCGGATGGAGCCGGTGGAGATCGGGCCCGGCTGCTGGATCGGCACGGGGGCGGTGATCCTTCCCGGGGCCCGGATCGGCAGGAACGTGGTGGTGGCCGCGGGCGCGGTCGTGCGCGGCACGGTGCCGGACCACGCCGTGGTGGCGGGCGCGCCGGCCCGGGTCGTACGGCGCTGGACGCCCGCCGACGGCTGGCAGCCGCCGCTGCGCACCCCGCCTCCGGTGCCGATACCGGACGGCGTCACGCCCGAGCAGCTGCGCGCCCTGTCGGAGCTGGACGAGGAGACCGCGGCGAGACTGGCCGAACTGGACGAGAAGACGCCCGGCGGCATGGCCGAGCCGGCGCCGGGTTCCTGACGCCCTGGCCGGGGTCAGCCAGACGCCAGCAGGACCGTCCCCACCAGGGCGAGCCCCGCGCCCGCCGCCTGCACCGCCCGCAGCCGTTCGCGCAGCACGCCACGCGCCGCCACCGCGGTCACCACCGGGTACAGGGAGGCGAGCACGGCGGCGACGGTGACCGGGCCGTGCTGCGCGGCGATCGAGTACGTGCCGTTCGCGGCGACGTCCGCGAGGCCGACGAAGGCGAGTGCCGGCAGGGAGCGCCACGGGAAGCCGTCCGCCGGAAGGGCGGGCGCCCCGCGCCGCACCGACGCGTACAGCGCCAGTCCGCCGGCGGCGACGTTCGTCACCCGCTGCACGAACAGGGCGAGGAACAGGCCCGTGAGCGTGGCGGACGCCTCGGCGATCAGTGCCATCACCGCGCCGAAGCCGAACGCCGCGAGCAGCGTGAGGGCGATGGCCTGGCGCTGTACGGGGGCGCCGCGGAACTGCGGGCCGCCCGCGAGGCAGACACCGGCCACGGCGACCAGGATGCCGGCGAACTGCAGCATGCCGGGGCGCTCACCGAGCACCAGGCCCACACCGACCGGCACGGCCACACCGAGCGAGCCCAGCGGCGACACCACACCCATCGGGCCCAGCGCCAGCGCCTTGTAGAAGGCGAGCATCGCCACCGGCCCGACCAGACCGGCGGCCACGGCGAACCACAGCTGTGGTCCCGCCTCGCTCCAGCCGCCGGTCGCCACCACGACCGCGCCGAGTACGACCACGGCGATCGACTGCGACACCACGACCACCGTGAGCGCGGGAGTGCGCCGCGTGAGCAGTCCGCCGCCGAAGTCGGCCAGCCCCCACAGCAGGCTGGTGGCCAGGGCGAAGAGCGCTGTCATGGTCCGGATGCCTCGCAGTACAGTTCAGTGAACGATCAGGTCAACCACACCATAGTGCACCCTGCTGTACTGTGTCATACAAAATATTGGACGGAATGTGTCGGACCTCGACCTGCTGACCCAGTCCCTGGCGCGCAGCGTCAAGCACTGGCGCGCGGTGCGCGGCTTCACCCTCGACGTGCTCGCCGCCCGGGCGGGCGTCAGCCGCGGCATGCTCATCCAGATCGAGCAGGCCCGCACCAACCCCAGCCTCGGCACCGTCGTCAAGATCGGCGACGCGCTCGGCGTGAGCATCACCACCCTCCTGGACTACGAGCAGGGCCCGAAGGTCCGGATCGTTCCGGCCGGGCAGGCGGTGCGGCTGTGGCACACCGACGCCGGCAGCTACAACCGGCTGCTCGCCGGCACCGAGGCGCCGGGGCCGCTGGAGATGTGGGACTGGCGGCTCATGCCCGGCGAGAGCAGCCCCTCGGACCCGCACCCCGCGGGCACCGTCGAACTGCTCCATGTGACGGCAGGGGAGCTGACCCTCACCGTCGACGGCGTGGAGCACCGCGTCCCCGCGGGCGCGAGCGTCTCCTTCGAGGCCAACACCCCGCACACGTACGGCAACACCGGCGAAGTGCCGATGGAGATGATGATGGCCGTCTCCGTGCCGCCCGTGTCCTGACCCGGTGTCACGAGGAGGCGAACGTCGCCTGCCGCGGCACTGGGTGTGCTGTCCCGGGGAGACGACGGTCGGCCACGGGACGAAGCTGCCCGGGATCGAAGCGCCCGAAGCGGTTACGCCCTGGTCAGTGCCTGCGGGAAGTCGAACACCCCGTCGGGGTCGTAGTCGTGGGCAACGGAACGCAGGCGTTCCAGGTTCGGACCGTAGTAAGCCCGCGCCCAGTCCGGCAGGGCCGGGTCGATGTAGTTGACGTAACCGCCCCCCATGCCCAGGGAGGCCAGCCCTGCCACGACCTCGCGGACCCTGCGCGTCACTTCGGCCTCGGTTGCCACTGTGGCGCTTGCGTAGATCTGTGCCGTGGCGAACGCCTTGCGGTGCGCAAACGCGGTCTGTTCGGCGCCGACGTCCGCTACCGCGCCACCGAGCGGGTCGAGGATGATCGATACGCCTGGGCGGCCGACGAGCAGGCCGGCCAGGGCGTCCGGTGAGGAGGCCTGGTCGCTCAGGACTCGTGACGAGGCGACGAACGACTCCCGCTCGGGTCTCCCGGAGAAGAAGCGCATGGCACTGAAGTACTCCCGGTCCTGGACCGTCCGACGGTTGGGCAGGACACCGGAACGTGAGATCAGGTCGTCCAGCAGGGGGTTGCAGGAGCTGCTGGGCCCGACGAAGCAGCCGGCCACCCGGCAACTCGGCACGTCTCCACCCGTCATGTTGCAGTTCGCCCACAGCTCACGGGGTGCGGCCGAGATCCATGGTTGCCACGCGCTCAGCACCTCGGGCACCGTCCCCGGCGGGAAGCCGACCACGAACACCGTCAGTACCGGAGCCGGATCGGTGGCGAACGTGAACTGCGTGACGATTCCGAAGTTGCCGCCGCCTCCGCCGCGCAGGGCCCAGAAGAGGTCCGGGGTTCGTGTGGCGGAAGCCGTAAGGGTTCTCCCGTCGGCGGTGACCATCTCAGCGGCCACGAGGTGATCACAGGTGAGCCCGAACCTGCGCTGCAGCACACCTATTCCACCGCCCAAGGTCACTCCCGCGATGCCGACGGTGAAGCAGGACCCCGCGGGCAGGCAGCGGTTCGCCTGAGCGACACCGCTGTAGACATCCCGCAACGGCGCACCCGGGCCGATGGTCGCGAAGCCGTCCGACCGGACCTCAACCGCCGACATGCGCCGCAGGTCCAGGGCGAGACCACCGTGCGGTGCCGAGTAACCGACGTAGGAGTGGCCGCCGCTGCGAGCGGCCAGCGGCACGCGGTTCGCGGCGGCCCGCACCGCCTCGCTGACGTCGGACGTCGACTCGCACTGTGCCACAGCGATGGGTATGTGGTCGTCGTTGAGCGGGTTGAACAGCTTCCGGGCGTCCTCGAACCCCGCATCTCCCGGCCGCAGCAGCGCTCCGCGCATCCGCTGCCGCAGGCGGTCCCAGTCCACCTTCGTCCTGCCATGGCCGCTGGCCCGATGGGCTGCGGTGGCGCTGGAGGCGGCCTGCGCCGTCCTGCCTCCCGCACCGACGGTGGGCGCATGGAACAACCGGTTCCGCGCCATGGTCACCATCTCCTCCGCCACACTTCCAGGAAAGTGGTTGGGCGCATGATTCATGGCGATACGGTCACGCTAACACGAGGTGAATGCCCGCTCCAGTTGAAGGCGAAGGGGAGTTGTGCTTTCAGACGCCCCGGCCCGGCATCAAGCAGGCGATTGAACAGCCAACCGTTACGCAGCGGTGGCGTTCACCACCATGGTGGAAGACACTGAACTCAGTGCTCATTTCGGGGGAGACCACGCTCACTCCTTCCGAGTTCCGGTCCACGTGTCAAGACCGTGACGGGCGGGACGAGATGGTCATGGGGGGCGGGCGTCCAATTCGTCTTCATCAAGGCTGACGCAGCCGGTCGTTGGAAACAAGAAGCAGTTTTCATGGTGCGGGAGCTTTGTACGAATCGACATGCACAGTCAATTGAGACAGGAACAAGGCCATGGTCGATCTCGGCTTCGTGGGCCCCAGCCGGCCCGCCAAAGATTACCGATTCCTGAGTGTTACCGACGGCGACACTCCAAACATCGCAATGGCGATCCGCATGGTGTCCATAGACACCCCGGAAAGCGAATTCGGCGGCGCCCCCGCCACCGCCCAGGCGGCTCTGGACCGCACCAGGACGCGACTGCTGGACGGCACCTATGACGCGCTGCCGCAGGACCTGCGCGACTATCTCGTCTCCCGGATCACTCCCGACGCGGCGCAGCGACACCAGGCCGCGGGCAAGGCGGCGGCCGAGGCGCACGCGGACATGGTGGCCACTCGCCTGGTTCGCCCCGACGGCTCCCAGCGCAAGCTGGCCGTGATCGCCACCGGTGAGCTCGTCGAGAACAACGGACGTCTGCTGGCCTACACCGCGCCCTGGTTCAGTGGTGGTTCATCCGATCCGCTGCCGCCGCGTGACGACCCGCGTCGGCGCACGTTCAACCTGGACATGGTGGCTCTCGGCTGGGCGGCCACCTTCCTCATCTACCCCTCCATCCCGCCCGCCGCCGACTTGAACCTGCTGTTGGACGAGGCGGAGGCGGCATGGACCCAGCAGCTCGGTGTCTGGGCCCGGTTCGGACAGGATCTGCTGCTGGGATACGAGTACCGGGCCTGCATCAAGCTCGGTGCCCGAGAGGTGAACGATCCAGCGAAGACAATCGGGCAGGCCTACCAGAGGGTGTGCGTGGACCTGCGGACGCTGACCGAGCTGGGCCTGTACGGATACCACCAGGTGCCGCCCCAGCACCGGTTGTGGATATGGGAGGACGACCTCGAGCAGGCGCGCAAGGACCTGCCGATCACCTTCTGAACCCAGGGACCGCCCCGAGCCTGCCACGGATCCGTGGCAGGCTCGAAGGGCCGGGAGGTCACCTCAGGACAGCTGGTCGTACGTGTAGAGAGAGGTGGGGTCGAGGACTGTCTCGGGTGTCGCGGCAGAGCCGAGCGGGGAGACGATCGGGTCCTTGAGCCTGTGGCCGCGCAGGATTGCCGGCGCGGACTGGTCAGGCAGGTAGTTCCGGCCGTTGTGGTCCATCCACCTCTCCCAGATCCGGTCGACGTTGCAGTGGTGCAGGTAGAACACCGGGTCGTTCGGTGATGAGGCCAGGCCCATGTCGCGGCCGACGAAGACGTGCACCAGGTTGTGCAGGCCGAACGGGATGAACCCTTCCAGCCGGTTGCGGAAGCCGATCGAGCTCCCGTCCCACGGCTCGAAGTCGTAGGTGGCGAGCGCCGGGTCACCGCTCGGGGAGCGGACGTCGAAGAGCGCGTCCACATCCGCCTTGCTGGGAACGGTGGACACGTCGACGCCGAGGGCGCGGCGCAGCCCGCGTGAGGTCCGGATCATGTTCAGCGTCGAGTTGGCGGTGATCCGGACCCGGAAGGTGCCGGGGTCGGCCTCGTCGAAGGCGAAGGGTCCGTCGGTGACCGTGCCGCCGAAGGGAGCGGGGCCGCTGCCGCCCATGCGGGACGGCTTCCAGAGATCGCTGTCCGTCGGGTCGCCGTGCCCCGTGTCGTCCGTCCAGTCCCAGTAGGGCAGGCCGAAGGCCGGATCGCCCAGTACGCGCTGGAGGTTGGCCTCCATCAGGCTGAGCATCATCCGGTGCCAGGGAAGGAAGATGGGCCCGAGGTGGGCGGCGTTGCGGATGTCGGGGTCGCCGCCCGGCGGGACGGCGGTCCGCATGGCCAGGATGTGCCAGATCACGAACAGGTCGTAGGTGCGCACCTTGGCGGGCGGGCCGGCGATACCGAAGTCGGTGGTGGAGAAGGTGGAGTCCTCGGCCTTGAGCAGTTTGACGCCGGAGATGAAGGCCTGGCAAGCCGCGGTGTCCTTCAGGACGTTCTTCCGAACGACGGCCATCTCAGTCACCTCCGTGCTCGTGTCGGCCACCACCGTGGCCGTCGCCATGGACCTGGCCGCCATCGTGGCCTCCGCCATGGCCTCCACCGCCGGGCCCGGCCAGGTCGGCGGGAAACTCCTCCGGGTAGTTGTCGATCAGCGCGCGCACCGCGGCGAGCGCCGAGAGGAACTGGTAGGCGGGCAGCGCATGGCAATGCACCTGGCCGTTCGGGTGCACGCCGAGGTGGGCCCCGATCGGCAAGCCGTCCACAGTGATCTCGTAACGGGTGCTGACGACGATCCGGTGACCGTCGTGCACCGTCGTGCGGACCGTCGTCGCGGGCCCGGCATGGTGGGTCGCAGGCAGCTTCGGCAGGCTGCTCAAGTAGTCGCCGAGCTTGCCCGGGGTGGCGACGTCGGCCAGACGTCGTGGGTCCATGAGAACCTCCCGGGTTTGCAGTCGTCCCGGGGAATGCCCCAGGACGCGAACTCCCCCTGCTTTCACCCTCCCGCAGATACGGCGGCCATGCGCGTCGAGGCGCTGCTCACCGGAGCGTGGCGACCGCGGCCGAACTGCCCTGACCGCTGCCGGACGCCGACGCGGCGAACTCGATCTCCGCGTGTGTCCTCATGCCGTGCAAGGTGGACGAGTCGATGTGCGCCAAGGAACCTGTGGCAGCACACCTAGGCCATCGTGTGGTGGGCCAGCGTCAGATGCGGGTCGGCCTCGCCCAGGGCCGGTTCCGGGTCGGCGTGGACCAGTGCCGCGGTCAGGCGGGGGACGGCGTGCAGCAGCGCGTGTTCCGCGTCGACGGCGATGCGATGTGCCTCACGGACCGACACGTCGCCGTCCACCACGACCGCCACCTCGGCGCGCAGCCGGTGGCCGATCCAGCGCAGCCGCAGCTCGCCCACGCCCCGCACGCCCGCGACCTCGGCCAGCGCCCGCTCCGCCCGGTCCACCAGGGCCGGGTCGACCGCGTCCATCACGCGCCGGAACACCTCCCGCGCCGCGTCCCGCAGCACCAGCGCGATCGCCGCCGTGATCACCAACCCGACGACCGGGTCCGCCAGTTGCCAGCCCAGGGCCGACCCTCCGGCGCCCAGCAGTACGGCCAGTGACGTGAACCCGTCCGTACGGGCGTGCAGTCCGTCGGCGACCAGGGCGGCCGAGCCGATCGCGCGGCCGACGCGGATGCGGTAGCGGGCAACCCACTCGTTGCCCGCGAAGCCGGCGAGCGCGGCCAGGGCGACCGCTGGGACGTGCGCGACGGGGCGCGGGTTGAGGAGGCGGTCGATCGCCGTCCATCCCGCGAAGGCCGCGGACGCTGCGATGGTCAGCACGATCATGAGGCCCGCCAGGTCCTCGGCCCGCCCGTAGCCGTAGGTGAAGCGGCGCGTGGCCGCGCGCCGGCCCAGCACGAAGGCGATGCCCAGCGGTACGGCGGTCAGCGCGTCCGCCGCGTTGTGGACGGTGTCCCCGAGCAGTGCCACCGAGCCGGACGCGGCCACCACGACCGCCTGGGCGAGGGCGGTGAGGCCGAGCACCGCGAGTGAGACCCAGAGTGCCCGGATGCCGCGCGTCGAGGACTCCAGCGCGGAGTCCACCTTGTCGGCGGTCTCGTGGGAGTGCGGGGTGAGGAGGTGGGAGAGGCGATGGGAGAGGCGGTGACGGAGGCCGGCGGGGGAGTGCGCGTGCCCGTGGCCCTCGTGTCCATGGCGCTCGCGTCCATGGTCGTTGTGCCCGTGGCCCTCGTGTCCGTGCCTGTGCGGGTGGTCGTGACTCACGTGGGTCCCCTTCCGGTGCGCGAGTGGACGTACACACGCCCATGGCGCCATTATGTGCGTATGAGCGCACGCATGCACCTGTCACCTGCCGACGATGCGCACCCGCGCACCCCGGGCGAGGAACAGTTCGCGCTCGCCGCCGAACTCCTCGCCCTGCTCGGCGACCGCACCCGCATCACTCTGCTGCATGCTCTGACCGGGGGAGAAGCCGACGTCACGACGCTCACGGAGGCGTGCGGGGCAGCGCGGCCGGCCGTCAGCCAGCACCTGGCGCGACTACGCCTCGCGGGCCTGGTGAACACGCGCAAGGAGGGCCGCCGGGTGATCTACTCACTCCGCGACGGTCATCTGCGCCGGCTCGTCGACGAGGCGCTGAACGTGGCCGACCACCGGCTCAACGACCGGCCCGTGCACGACTGAGTCAGCGGCCCGCGGTCGCCGAGGGCGATGAGAGCGCGCCCCATCGCATCCCGCCATAACTCGCAGTGCGCCAACCGCTGTTCACCCGTCTCGGGGCAGAGGTAGGACACCGGCGGGCGGTCGGTGGTGATGTCGTGCACGCGCACGTCCCGGGGCCCGAAGCGGATCTGCCCGCCGCGTACGTCGGCGTACCACCCACCAGGTCCTTCACCAGCAAAGGCTGGGGGCGGACAAAGTGGTGACTGCCCGTCAGCTCGCCTTGGGGAAAACGGTACCGCTCGCCGTCGAAGCGGAACTAGCACGCGGCGCGCGGCTCCGCCCGGTCCAGCAGGTTGCGGGCGAGGCCGACGACCGGGAAACGGTGCGGGGCGCCGGAGCCGGGAGAGGGGCAGGCGTGCGGCACCCGCTCATCATGGAGGCACCGGCCACGGTCCGGTCACTGCCCGAGCCGGGGGATCTCGATCGCGGGGCAGCGGTCCATCACCATCTCCAGGCCCGCCGCGTGGGTCCGGCCGTACGCCGCCGCGTCGACGACGCCGAGCTGGAACCACACGGCCTTCGCCCCCTTGGCGACCGCCTCGTCCGCGACGGCTCCGGCAAGGTCACTGTTCACGAACACGTCCACGACGTCCACGTCGAAGGGGATGTCCGCCAGGCTCGCGTACCCCTGTTCCCCGTGCACCGTCTCCGCCTTGGGATGCACGGGCACGACGCGCTTGCCGAAGCGCTGCAGCACGGCGGCGACGCCGTACGCCGCGCGCCCCCGGTTCGACGACAGGCCCACCACGGCCCAGGTGTCGCCGAGCTCGGTGAGGATCCTGCGGACCGTTGCGTCGTCGCCGTACACCGGCGGCCTCCTCGGGAAGTCGTGAACGAGCTGTAACCGATACAACGAGGCGGGGCGTGCGGTGATTCCCCGGGCGGCCACCGTGATAGCTTGCCGACGCCAGTCGAACCCATGTACGTGGGTCAGGGAATCCGGTGCGAATCCGGAACTGAGGCGCAGCGGTGAGGGGGACGGGCGGGGCCTCGGCCACTGGACGGCGTGCGAGCCGTCCGGGAAGGCGTCCCGTACCGGGTGAACCCGAGTCCGAAGACCTGCTGGCGGCCTCCGCGGCCGTGCGCGGCGGGGGAGCACCGTACGACCGGGCTCCGCGTTCGGGCCCTCGACGACTGAGGACTGGTTTTCCGTGCCTCTCTCCCGCCCCTTCCGTGCCGCCGTCCTGCTGGCGGTGGTGCTCTACCGGACGAGGAGGGTGCGGTGGCCAGGACGCGAACAAGTACCGAGGAGCCGGCGGAGGTCGCCGGGCTCCGGGCCGACCGGGTCAGCCGCCGCGCCGACGGGCGCCTCGTCCTCGACGGCGTCGTCCTCGCGCCCCGGACCGGCTCCACGGTCGGTGTCCTCGGCCCCAACGGCTCCGGGAAGTCCACGCTGCTGCGGCTGCTGGCCGGGCTGCTCACGCCGACCGCCGGGGTCGTCACCCTCGACGGCACACCACTGGGCGACCTGCCCCGCCGCACCGTCGCCCGCCGCCTCGCCGTGGTCGATCAACGGCCGACACCCAGATCGAGTTGACGGTCGTGGATGTCGTACGGCTGGGCCGGGTACCGCACCGCCGAGCCTGGACGCCCGCATCGGCGGACGACGAACGGGCGGTGCGCGCCGCCCTCGAGCGCACCGGCCTCGCCGACCGCGCCGGACAGGCCTGGCACACCCTCTCGGGCGGCGAACGGCAGCGGGTGCAGATCGCCCGCGCGCTCGCCCAGGAGCCGCGCGAACTCCTCCTGGACGAGCCCACCAACCACCTCGACATCCACCACCAGCTCGACCTACTGGCCCTGGTCAGCGGGCTGCCGGTCACCACCGTCGTCGCACTGCACGACCTGAACCTCGCGGCCATGTACTGCGACCAGGTCGTCGTCCTGAGCGGCGGGCGGGTGGTGACCTGCGGCACCCCGGGTGACGTGGTCACGGAGGAGCTCATTGCCGAGGTGTACGGCGTGCGGGCGGCCGTCAGCAGGGAAGGGCCGCGGCGGCGGCCCCACGTGCGGTTCCTGGGCACGCTGGGCTGAGCGGTGGGCGTGCCGCCGGACCGGTCACCGGCAGGGAGATGTGAGCGCGCGGGCGTGCCATTGGTGGGGCGAATCCCGCCACAGTGGCCGGAAACCGCCGCACATGCCTGCAAGTGCGCGTCCACCCGCCTACGCTCGCCTCGTGCTGCGCATCATCGACGCCCGTACCGGCGAGCCGGTCGACGCCGCCCCGGCCCGCCGGGGCCTGACCCGTGTCGAGGTGCACGCGTCCGGCTTCGACACGACGAACCTGAGGGTGCTGCTCGTCGCGGACGTGCTCGTCCGGGCCCTGGAAATGGACAGCACGCCGGTGTACGCCCTGCTGGCCGGGGGGCGGCATCGGGCGGAGCTGCGAGCGGGCGCCGCGGCGCTCGGCGTCCGGCCCCTCGAGGACGGCCCGGAGACGGGTGCCGGGCTGAGCGCGGCCCAGGTCATTCACGTGGCCGTCCAGGGCGGGGCGGCAACCGACGGTGTCCGCATCGGTGTCGCCCCGGCACACCCCGAGGACCCGGGGCCGCTGGACGACACCGACCCGGCCGTCCTGCGCCTGGCCCTGCTCACCCGGCGCCACGACGACCCCGTCCGGGTGGAGGAGGCCGTCCTCGACGAGGCCCGCGCCACTCTCGCCCGCTGGCGCGGCGCGGTCGCAGGCTGGGCGCGGCGGCCCTCACGGCCCGTTCCCGACGAGGTGCGCGGCCGGTTGCGGGACGCCTGGCAGGACGATCTGGACGTCCCCGGGGTGCTGGAGGTGCTGCGCCAGGTGGAGACGGAGCCGGACCTGCCGGACGGCGCCCGGTTCGAGACGTACGCCTATGCCGACCGGCTCCTCGGCCTCGACCTCACCCGCGACCTGGGAGCATCGTCGTGATCGACCGCACCGGGGCGCTCCCGCTGCGCCGCCTGGTCGTGCTGCGGCACGCCAAGTCCGCCTGGCCCGTGGACGTCGCCGACCACGAGCGGCCGCTGGGCCCGCGCGGACGCCGGGACGCCCCCGCTGCCGGGCGGGCCCTCGCCGAGGCCGACTGCCTGCCGGACCTCGCGCTGTGCTCCACCGCCGTACGCGCCCGCCAGACCTGGGACCTGGCCGCCGCCCAGTGGGGGACACCGCCACCGGTCCGCACCGACCGGCGCCTGTACGCCGCGGGCACCTCCGGTCTGCTGGCCGTCGTGCGCGAGGTGCCCGCCGAGGTGGGGACGCTGCTGCTGATCGGCCACAACCCCGGTCTGGAGGAACTGGTCCTGGCGCTCGCCGGGGACGGTCTCGACGACACGGTGGAGCGGGTCCGTACGAAGTTCCCCACCGCGGCCATCGCCGTCCTGTCCTGGCACGGCACGACCTGGCGGGACCTCGGCCCCGGCGACGCGCTGCTCACCTCCGTGATGGTGCCCCGGGGCGCGAAGAAGTAGCCCGGACCACCCGGGCATGGGCTTTTCCGGTGATTTGGCCCCGGCCGGCGCCGGCGCACCGGCCGCTGCGGGTACGCCGTCTGCGAGGAACGGCCGCGCGACCCATGAGGAGACCAGCCATGTACGCAGTGATCCGGCGGTACGAAGGGGTGACCGACCCGGCCGAGGTGGGGCGCCGGGTGGACGAGGGCTTCGTGCCGCTCCTCCGCCAGGTACCGGGTTTCGTCGCCTATCACTTCGTCGACGCCGGTGACGGGGTGATGGTGTCGACCGGTCTCTTCCAGGACCGGGCGGGTGCCGAGGAGTCGACCGGGAGGGCGGCCGACTTCGTACGGGACCGCCTCGCCGAGTTGCTGCCGAATCCGCCCCAGGTCACGGCCGGGGAGGTCGTGGCTCAGTCGTAGCGGAGGTCTCGCCGGATCCGGCTGCCCCGAGGCGTCGCGGGCCCGGGACTAGGCTGACCGGATGCAGGACGAATACCGCACGGTCGCCCGCCCGGGCGTGCACGAGACCGAGGTCAACCGCTCCCGCTTCCTGTGTGCCCTCGCCCCGGCGGCCACCGAGCAGGAGGCCCAGGACTTCATCGCAACGGTCCGCAAGGAGCACGCGGACGCGAACCACAACTGCTGGGCCTACGTCATCGGCGCCGACGCCTCGGTCCAGAAGGCGAGCGACGACGGCGAACCCGGCGGTACCGCGGGCGTCCCCATGCTCCAGATGCTGCTCCGCCGCGACATGCGGTACGTCGTCGCCGTCGTCACCCGCTACTTCGGCGGAGTCAAACTCGGTGCCGGCGGGCTCATCCGGGCGTACGGGGGAGCGGTCGGCGAGGCGCTCGACACCCTCGGCACACGCACCCGCCGCCGGTTCCGCCTGGCCACGGTCACCGTCGGCCATCAGCGGGCCGGCAAGCTCGAGAACGACCTGCGCACCACCGGGCGCGAGGTGCGGGACGTGCGCTACGGGGAGGCGGTCACGATGGAGATCGCGCTCCCGGACGCCGACGTGGACGCCTTCCGCGCCTGGCTCGCCGACACGACCGCCGGCACGGCCGTGTTCGAACCGGGCGGAGAGGCGTACGGCGACGCCTGACGAGCGGTCAGCGTCGCCGCTGGGACGTCCGAGCGCCGGCTCGCCGGGCCTCCGGGCCCGCCGGGTCCGGAGCCCGGCCCGGTGGAGAGACGCCGCGCGACGCGCTGCCGGGGCTGTGGCGCACCGTTGGGCCGGACGTGCCTCGGGGCCCTCGGGTGTGCCGGGTTGTCGCGCGGCGCGGACCGTGCTCAGCGGTCCGTTCCGGCACCCGTGGGCCGTTCCCGGCGTGCGGCGGGGCCGTCGCAGGGGAGGCCTCCGGAACCGTCCGCCCGACCACCCACCGCAGGCCCCGCGCCCGCGGGCACCCCCCAGCCGGCACGTCGGTGCCCGGACCAGGGCCCTGGGGATCGGTGCCCGGTAGACGACACCTGATCTTCGACGTGGTCGACGTCACCGAGCCGAGCCGGCTGCTCGACCTCCCGCAGGGCCACTTCCACACCCGACTGCACCGCAACGGCCTGGAGACCGCCCTGTACCTCGACCGCTGGATGCGGCTGTACGACATCGCCCCGGAGTGACCCGGTCCACGGCACGGACGCGGACATTTCCGGTGATTCGGCGCCGGTCGTGGGTGGTGTGCCGAGGTTCGTGGTGGACGAGGTGCCCGTACCGGTTAGCGTGGTGGGTGCTGACAGCGAGCCGTCCCGGCTCGCGCGGGTAGTGGAGCGGTGACAGGGGGAGACATGCGGGCCGGAGCGGCGTCTTGAGGCTGCTGCACACCTCCGACTGGCACCTCGGCCGCTCGTTCCACCGGGTGAACATGCTGGGCGCCCAGGCCGACTTCATCTCGCACCTCGTCACGACCGTGCGGGAACGCGCCGTCGACGCGGTGGTCGTGTCGGGCGACGTCTACGACCGGGCCGTGCCGCCGCTGGCCGCGGTCGAGCTGTTCGACGACGCCCTGCACCGCCTCGCCGGCCTCGGCGTGCCGACGGTGATGATCTCCGGGAACCACGACTCGGCCCGCCGGCTGGGTGTCGGCGCCGGGCTGATCGGGAGGGCCGGGATCCATCTGCGCACCGAGCCGTCCGCGGCCGGCACCCCGGTGGTGCTGGCCGACGCCCACGGCGACGTCGCCTTCTACGGCCTGCCGTACCTCGAACCGGCGCTCGTCAAGGACGAGTTCGGCGTGGAGAAGGCCGGGCACGAGGCCGTGCTCGCCGCCGCCATGGGCCGCGTCCGGGCGGACCTCGCGACCCGCGCGCCCGGCACCCGCTCCGTCGTCCTCGCACACGCCTTCGTCACCGGCGGCGAACCCAGCGACAGCGAACGCGACATCACCGTCGGCGGCGTGGCCGCGGTCCCAGCCGGCGTCTTCGACGGCGTCGACTACGTGGCGCTCGGGCATCTGCACGGCTGCCAGACCATCGGCGACCGCGTCCGCTACTCCGGCTCCCCGCTGCCCTACTCCTTCTCGGAGGCCGCCCACCGCAAGAGCATGTGGCTCGTCGACCTGGCCGCCGACGGTTCCGTCGCCGCCGAGCGCGTCGACTGCCCGGTGCCGCGCCCCCTGGCCCGGATCCGCGGCACGCTGGAGGAGCTGCTCGCCGACCCGGAGCTGGCGGCCCACGAGCAGGCCTGGGTCGAGGCGACGCTCACCGACCCGGTCCGCCCGGCCGACCCGATGGCCCGCCTCACCGAGCGCTTCCCGCACACACTCAGCCTCGCCTTCGACCCCGACCGGGCCGAGGACCAGCCGGAGGTGTCGTACGCCCGCCGCCTGGCCGGACGCAGCGACCAGCAGATCGCCGAGGACTTCGTCGCGCATGTGCGCGGCACGGGACCCGACACGCGCGAACAGGCGGTGCTGCGGGACGCGTTCGACGCGGTGCGGGCCGACGAGACCGTACGGGAGGTGGCCCGGTGAGACTCCACCGGCTCACGCTCACCGCCTTCGGGCCCTTCGCGGACACCCAGACCGTCGACTTCGACGACCTGTCCGCGGCCGGGCTGTTCCTGCTGCACGGACCGACCGGCGCGGGGAAGACGTCCGTCCTCGACGCCGTGTGCTTCGCCCTGTACGGCTCGGTGCCGGGCGCCCGGCAGGGCAGCGGACCGGGCCTGACCCTGCGCAGCGACCACGCCGCCCCGGCCACCCGCACCGAGGTGGCCCTCGAACTGACCGTCGCCGGCCGCCGCCTGCGGATCACCCGCCAGCCGCCCTGGGAACGCCCCAAGAAGCGCGGGACCGGCACGACGGTGGACAAGGCCCAGACCTGGCTGCGCGAGTACGAGAGCACGGCCGGGACCTGGAAGGACCTCAGCCGCTCCCACCAGGAGATCGGCGAGGAGATCACCCAGCTGCTCGGCATGAGCCGGGAGCAGTTCTGCCAGGTCGTCCTGCTGCCCCAGGGCGACTTCGCGCGGTTCCTGCGCGCCGACGCCGAGGCCCGCGGCAGGCTGCTGGGCCGGCTCTTCGACACCCGCCGCTTCGCCGACGTCGAGAAGCGCCTCGCCGAACGCCGCCGGGCCACCGAGACCCAGGTGCGCGACGGTGACGCCGAGCTGCTGGCCTACGGCCACCGCATGCAGCAGGCCGCGGGCGACGCCATGGAGCTCCCGGAGCTGGCACCGGGTGAACCCGGGCTCGCCGAGGCCGTGCTGGGCGCGGCCGCCGTCGCCCGCAGCACCGCCCGGGAGCAGCTCACCGTCGCCGAATGCGCTCTCGCCGCCGCCGAGTCCGCTCAGGCCGCCGCCGGCCGCGCGCTGGACGACGTACGCGAACTCGCCCGGCTGCAGCGGAGGTACGGCGAGGCGCGGGAACGCGCGGCGCGTCTGGAGCAGGGAGCCGGGGCGTACCGGGAGGCGCAGGCCCTCATGGAGCGGGCCCGCAAGGCCGAAGCGGTCGCGCCCGCCCTGGAACTGCGGGACTCGGCCGACGCCGAGCACCGGCAGGCAGCGGCTGCCGAGGCCCGCGCGCGTGCCCTGTTGCCCGAGAGCTTCGCCGACGCGGGGGCGGCCGGACTCGCCACCGCGGCCCGCCGCGCCGCCGAGGAACTGGGCGGCCTGGACTCGGCTCGCCGCGCCGAGCGCCGGCTGGCCGAACTCCTCGACGAACGCGCCGGCCTGGACCGCCAGGAACGTGCCGACGCGGACGTCCTCCAGGAGGCGGAGGCCTGGCTCGACGACTGGGAGGAGACCCGCACCGGCCTCCAGGCCCGGGTCGACTCCGCGCAGCAGGCCGCCGCCCTGGCCGAACAACTCGCCGTACGGCGTGAGCCCGCGCGGCGGCGGCTGACGGCGGCCCGGCAGCGTGACCGGCTCGCCGAGGACACGAACCGGGCCGTGGACCGGGTCCGCCGCGCGCGGGAGGACACCCTGCGCGCCAAGCAGCACTGGCTCGAACTCAAGGAACAGCGGCTGACCGGCATCGCCGCCGAACTCGCCGCCAACCTCACCGACGGCACGCCCTGCGCGGTCTGCGGCGCCACCGAGCATCCCGCCCCCGCCCGCAAGGTCGCCGGGCACGTCGGCCGCGAGGCGGAGGAGAACGCCCTGGCCGCGTACCAGCGTGCCGACGAACAGCGTGCCGAGGAGGAGCGGCGGCTCGGCGTCGCACGGGAGGCGCTGGCCGCCGCCACCGCCGAGGCCGGCGACACCCCGGCCGACCTGCTCGCAGCGGAGACGGACGAGCTGGAGAAGCAGTACGCGCGGGCCCGCCGGGGGGCCGCCGAACTGCACTCCGCGCAGGAAGCGCTGCGGCAGGCCGGGCACGAGCACGAACGGCGCCTCGCCGCCCGGCAGGAGGCCGCCGTACGGACCGCCGCCCGGGTCGGCCGCCGGGAGCGGCTGGAGCGTGAACGCGCCGCCCTCGAGGAGGAGCTGGACCGGGCACGGGGCGACCTGGACAGTGTCGCCGCCCGGGCCGCGCAGCTGGAGCGGCGCACCGCGCTGCTCACCGAGGCCGCCGACGCGGCCCGCGTCGCCGAGGACACCGCCCAGCGGCTCAAGGACGCCGACGCCCGGCTCGCCGACGCCGCCTTCCGCGCCGGCTTCGAAACCCCGCAGGCCGCCGCCGAGTCCCTCCTCGACAACGCCGCCCACCGCGAACTGCAACACCGCCTGGACGCCTGGCAGCACGAGGAGGCCGCCGTCCGGGCCGTCCTCGCCGAGTCCGGCACCGCCGCGGCCGCCGCACAGCGGCCCGCCGACGTCGCCTCGGCGCAGCAGGCCGCCGACGAGGCGACCCGCCGCCTGCGCGACGCCGCCTCCGCACACGACGCCGCCGCACGGCGCTGCGCCGAACTCGACCGGCTCGCCGCCCGCGCGACCGCCTCGGTACGCCGGCTGGCACCGCTGCGCGAGGAGTACGACCGGGTCGCCCGCATGGCCGGCCTCACCGCCGGCACCTCCGCCGACAACGAACGCCGGATGCGCCTGGAGTCGTATGTACTCGCGGCCCGGCTGGAACAGGTCGCCGCCGCCGCGACCGTGCGGCTGCGGCGCATGTCGTCCGGCCGCTACACCCTCGTCCACTCCGACGACCGCGCCGGACGCGGCCGCAGCGGGCTCGGGCTGCACGTCGTCGACGCCTGGACCGGCCGCGAACGCGACACCGCGACGCTGTCGGGCGGCGAGACCTTCTTCGTCTCCCTCGCTCTCGCCCTCGGCCTCGCCGACGTCGTCACGGACGAGGCGGGCGGGGTGCGGCTGGACACCCTCTTCATCGACGAGGGCTTCGGCAGCCTCGACGACCAGACCCTCGACGAGGTCCTCGACGTCCTCGACTCCCTGCGCGAACGCGACCGCAGCGTCGGCATCGTCAGCCATGTGCCCGACCTGCGGCGGCGGATCCACGCGCAACTGGAGGTCGTCAAGGGCCGGTCCGGGTCGGTGCTGCGGCAGCGCGGCGGCCAGGGGGGCGCCGGGACCCCTTGACCCGCGACAGTGACCGGCGAGTCGGCGCTGTAGGTTCTTCCACCATGGTGCGATACGCGGAGCCGGGCACGGTGGAGTGGGTGGAGTCGGGTGGCGGGCCGCTCATAGCGGTACCCGAGACCGTCCTGCCGTTCTGGGCGGGCGCCGACGGCGAGGAGACGGCGTCGGACTACGACCGGGCCTGCGAAATCGACGGACACGTCGGGCTGTTGCCGGTCGGCGACTGTACGGCGCTGGTGCTGGGGGACGAGCCCGCCTCGACCGCGTATCTGCCCGAGCACGGGGTGTTCGTGCGGTGGTGTGCGGCCGACTCCGAGAACGAGTTGCTGGCGAGTGTGCCGGCGGCCGTCGATGCGGCGGAGTGGGAGCCGGAGGTGTGCTGGGACGTGCCCGGGGCGGTGCTTCTGTTCGACGCGGCCTGGCCGGGGAGCGCGCCGTCCGGGGACGACCGTGTACGGGTGGTTCTGGAGCCGGGCAGGTATGCGGTGCGGGCGGCTCGGGTGCAGCCGGGGCCGGAGACGTGGGTGGGGCTGGTGCAGGTTCGGTTGGTCGCCCCCAGGTGATTGGGGGGCCTTGACCAGTCGGCGTGTGCGGGGCCGTCTGTGGCCGGTGGCGCCCACGCGGCGGGGCGGCATGTCAGCACAGCCCCGCGCCTCCGAAGACCGGAATTCGCGTGCGGCGCTCGTGCGGCCCGGCCACGATGATCGTATGCCTCGACTTCCCCACCCCACTCCGGAAGAACTGCGACGCGACCCCCTGCCCCTGCGCGGGCGCACCGCCCTGGTGACGGGTGCCAGCCGGCGCGGCGGCATCGGGCATGCCGTGGCCCGGCGGCTCGCCGCCTACGGGGCGAGTGTCTACCTGCATCACCACGTGCCGCACGACGCGGAGCAACCCTGGGGTGCGGACCGTCCCGAGGACGTCGCCGAGTCCGTGCGCGGTGCGCTAGGGGATCCCGGAGCCCGGGTCGTCGCCGGGCCCGGTGACCTGGCCGGCCCGGACGTGCCCGGCGAACTCGTCGGCAGGGCCGCGGAGGCCCTCGGCGGGCGGCTCGACATCCTCGTCGCCAACCACGCGCAGAGCGGATTCGACGGTGCTCTGGACGACATCGATCCGGAGATGCTCGACCGCCACTGGGCGGTCGACACCCGCTCCGTGATCCTGCTCGTCCAGGCGTACGCGCGACGGCGCGCCGCACTGCCGCCCCGCACCCCCGGTGGGCGCGTGGTGATGATGACCTCCGGCCAGGACATGGGTGGCGGCATGCCCCGGGAACTCGCCTACGCCCTGCAGAAGGGCGCCCTCGCCTCCGTCACCCGCTCCCTGGCGACCACGCTCGCCGAGCACGCGGTCACCGTGAACACCGTCAACCCGGGCCCGGTCGACACGGATTACCTGACCGGGGACGACTACGACGCCGTCGCCGCCCTCTTCCCCGCCGGACGCTGGGGCATGCCCGACGACCCGGCCCGCCTCATCGCGTGGCTCGCCACGGACGAGGCGGAGTGGGTCACCGGTCAGGTCATCGACTCCGAGGGCGGCTTCCGGCGCTGACCGCCGCTACAGCGCGGACAGTTCGTCGAGCAGGTCGTCCAGGCCCAGCGACCCCTGGGACAGGGCCGCCATGTGCCAGGCCTTGAGGTCGAAGGAGTCACCGTGCCGCTTGCGCGCGTTCTCCCGGCCCAGCAGCCAGGCGCGCTCGCCCAGCTTGTAGCCGATGGCCTGGCCCGGCATGGACAGGTAGCGGGTCAGCTCGCTCTCCACGAACTCCGCGGGACGGCTGCTGTGCGAGCCGAAGAACTCCTGTGCCAGCTCCGGCGTCCAGCGCTCGCCGGGGTGGAAGGGCGAGTCGTCCGGGATCATCAGCTCCAGGTGCATGCCGATGTCGACGATCACCCGGACGGCACGCATCATCTGCGCGTCCAGATACCCCAGCCGGCGCTCCGCGTCCGTCAGGAAGCCCAGCTCGTCCATGAGCCGCTCCGCGTACAGGGCCCAGCCCTCGGCGTTGGCGCTCACCATGCCGACGCCGGCCTGGTAGCGGGAGAGGTTCTCCGCCACGTGCTTCCACTGGGCCAGCTGGAGATGGTGGCCGGGGACGCCCTCGTGGTACCAGGTCGACACCAGGTCGTAGACCGGGAAACGCGTCTTGCCCATGGTCGGCAGCCAGGTGCATCCCGGGCGCGAGAAGTCGTCCGAGGGCTCGGTGTAGTACGGGGCCGCGGCGCTGCCCGGCGGGGCGATCCGCGACTCCACCCGGCGGACGCGCTCGGCCAGGTCGAAGTGGGTGCCGTCGAGCGCGTCGATCGCCTCGTCCATCAGGGACTGGAGCCACTGCCGCACCTCGTCGACGCCCTCGATGTGCCTCCCGTGCTCGTCCAGGTGGGCCAGCGCCACCCACGGGGTGGCCGCGCCCGGCAGGATCTTCTCGGCCTCCGTCCTCATCTCGCCGAGGAGCCGGTGGTACTCGGACCAGCCGTACGCGTACGCCTCGTCCAGGTCGAGGTCCGTGCCGTTGAAGTAGCGCACCCAGCGCGCGTACCGCTCCCGGCCCACCACGTCCGGAGCGCCCTCGACCGCCGGGGCGTACACGTCCCGCATCCAGTCGCGCAGCCGCACGACGGCCTCGGTGGCCGAACGGGCCGCCGTGTCCAGCTCGGACCGCAGGGCGTCGGGGCCGGTGGCCGCGAAGGTCTCGAACCAGCCGAGGCCCTGGCCGTCGGTGTCCGCCCACTCGCCGAGCTGCCGCACGAACGTGGCCGTGGCGCGCGGCCCGCCGTGGAGCTTCCGCTCCAGGCCGAGCGCGAGGGACTCCCGGTAGCCCTCCAGCGCCGCCGGGACCGCGCGCAGCCGTTCGGTGATCGCCGCCCAGTCGTCCTCCGACTGCGCGGGCGTCACCGTGAACACCTGCCGGACCGCATGGGCGACCGAGCTCAGGTTGCTGACGGAACGCAGGCTCTCGTCGGCTTCGTGCACGGCGAGTTCGGCGGTGAGCCGCTCGCGCAGCAGCCGCGCGCAACGGCGCTCGACGTCGCTGTCGGCGCCGGGCCGCCGCTCCGCCTCGTCCAGCCGCGCCAGTGTCCTGCGCGCCAGCTCCGCGAGCGCCTCCTGGCCCGCCGGTGAGGTGTCGGGGAGCCTGCTGGAACTCTCGCGCACGCCGAGGAAGGTGCCGGTGATCGGGTCGAGGGCTACGAGCTCGTCGACGTAGGAGTCGGCGAGCTCACGGGGCAGCGGGCTCTTGATCTCAGACATGCGGCCATCCTCGTACGGCGGACCGCGCACGTCATCCGGATTGAGCCGAGGGCGTAGGGGGCAGCAGCGGACCGCACTCCCACTGCTGGAAGATCAGCCGGGTCTCCACGCGCGCGACCTCCCGCCGCGCGGTGAACTCGTCCAGCACCAGTCGCTGGAGGTCGGCCATGTCGGCGACCGCGACATGGACCAGGTAGTCGTCCGGGCCGGTGAGATGGAAGACGGTCCGTGATTCCGGCAGGGCCCGGATCCGCTCCACGAACGGCCCGACCAGCTCCCGCCGGTGCGGCCGGACCTGCACCGAAAGCAGCGCCTCCAGCCCACGCCCCAGCTTGGCCGGATCCAGCTCGAGCCGGTGCCCCAGGATCACCCCTGAGCGGCGCAGCCGGGCCACCCGGTCAAGACAGGTCGACGGCGCCACCCCCACCTGTGCGGCGAGATCCCGGTACGTCGCCCGGGCGTCGTTCTGCAGCAGCCGCAACAGATGGAGATCCACCGGGTCCAGTACGACGGATTCGGCCATGCGCCGAACGTAACACGGGATCCTGCGCCTGGAACCCGTCCACTGTTCACTCTTCCGTCATGGACACAGCGAGCATGGGCGCCGCCGACGACATACGCACCGCACCGCGGGCACTGGCCACCGAGGCCGTGCACGCCGGCCGGGACGACCTCGCCCGGCAGGGGCTGCACGCCCCGCCGATCGACCTGTCCACCACCTACCCCTCGTACGACAGCCGGGCCGAGGCGGCCCGTATCGACGCGTTCGCCGCCACCGGCACGGAGCCGGACGGCCCGCCCGTGTACGGGCGGCTCGGCAACCCGACCGTCGCCCGCTTCGAGACCGCGCTGGCCCGCCTGGAGGGCACCGAGGCGGCGGTCGCCTTCGCCAGTGGCATGGCGGCCCTGAGCGCGGTTCTCCTCGTCCGGGCCTCGATGGGACTGCGCCACGTCGTCGCCGTACGCCCCCTCTACGGCTGCAGCGACCACCTGCTCACCGCCGGGCTGCTGGGCTCGGAGGTGACCTGGACCGACCCGGCCGGGATCACGGAGGCGCTGCGCCCGGACACCGGCCTGGTGATGGTGGAGTCCCCGGCGAACCCGACCCTCGCCGAGGTCGACCTGCGGGCGGTGGCCCACGCCTGCGGCTCCGTCCCGCTACTGGTCGACAACACCTTCGCCACACCGGTCCTGCAGCGCCCCGCCGAACAGGGCGCCCGGCTGGTGCTGCACAGCGCGACCAAGTACCTCGGCGGTCACGGGGACGTGCTGGCGGGTGTCGTCGCCTGCGACGAGGAGCTCGCGGGACGGCTGCGGCAGGTGCGGTTCGCCACCGGCGGCGTGCTGCATCCGCTGGCCGGCTACCTCCTGCTGCGGGGGCTGTCCACCCTCCCCGTCCGGGTCCGGGCCGCCTCCGCGGGCGCGGCGGAACTCGCCCGCCGCCTCGCCGCCGATCCGCGGATCGCGCGCGTGCACTATCCCCGCATCGGCGGCGCGATGGTCTCCTTCGAGGTGCACGGCGATCCGCACGAGGTCATCGCCGGCGTCCGCCTGATCACGCCGGCGGTCAGCCTCGGCAGCGTCGACACCCTCATCCAGCACCCGGCGTCCATCAGCCACCGCGTCGTGGACGCGGACGACCGCAGGGACGCCGGGGTGAGTGACCGGCTGCTGCGCATGTCGGTGGGCCTGGAGGACGTGGAGGACCTGTGGTCGGATCTCGACATGGCTCTGGGACAACGCCCCTCTTTCAGGGGCGCGGAGAACTGCGCGAGCGGCCACAACGAGCCCGTACCCGCGCGCTGACCAGCACCCCTACGGTGCTGACGCGTTTCCCAACTCGCTCGTCAGCCGCTCCGCCACGGGCTCGTCCAACCGAGCCGTGATCACCAGGGTCCCCTCCTCGACCTGATAGTCGAGGGGGAGGCCCAGTCCCCGCATCGCGGCGACCATCGCCGTGTTGGACGCCTGCGTCACGGCATACACACTCGAGCAGCCCGCCTCGGCCGCCATCCCCACCAGCCTGCGCAGCAACTCCCCACCGATCCCGCGCCGCTGCCACGCGTCCTCGATGACCAGCGCGACCTCGGTCTCGTCACCGTCCCACAGCAGATGACCGAGCCCCACCACGCGCCCGGACGCGGTCTGTACCGCCAGGGTGCGGCCGAACCGCGGGCTGAGCAGGTGGTTGAGATACCGGTCGGCGTCACCGACCGGCCCGTGATAGCGCAGTTTCAGCGTGCCGTCCGAGCACCGATCGTGCATCGCCCGCGCGGCTTCCAGGTCACGCGTGTCGGCCCGGCGCACCGTGATGTCACGGCCCTCGGCGAGCGTGAGCACGTCCCGGCCGTGCGGGACCCGCGGGCCGAGCCGCGCGTCCAGGTCCACCAGGGCCCTGGCCCGGGCGAACTCGGTGGGTGTGAACGGCAGGTACGGCCGCTCCACGGTGATCACTCCGCCTTCCGGGGCGCGCAGGCGCATCACCGTGTGGTCGAGGGCGCCCTCCACCGGCACGCCGTCGGGCGCCCGGTTGCCGCCGGCCGGAGCGGGCAGGGAACGGATGGTGCACCGGCCCAGCAACTGGCGCAGCGCCAGGGGGAGTTCCGCTGCGTCCAGGGCGGTGCGGGCGGCCAGCCCCAACACCCGGGTGGGTGCGTCCACCAGGTCGTGGGCGTCGGCCCGCTCGATCCAGGTTTCGGTGCCCCCGGCCGTCCGTACCGCCGTGCCGATCCCGGAGGCCGGGAGCTCGCCCGGGGCGCGCAGCAGGAACTCGTCGACCGTGCCCTCGGCCAGCGGGTGCGTCTGAAGGCTGAGGATGTCGACCCGCAGTTCGGCGAGGGCGGTGCACAGGGCCGCCAGGGATCCCGGCTCGTCCTTCACGGTCGTCCGCATCCGCCACAGCGTGTTCGCCCCCGGCACCGGCTCCGGTGCCGGGGACCCGGTATCACCCGTCGGCGGCGCGTGTTCGTGCCGTCGTGTTCGCCAGGCGTGGATCGCCGCCGTGACCCGCTGCCACGGGCTGGCGGGGCGGCAGTCGTTCAGGTTCTTCGCATCAGTCACTTGTCGCGTCATGCACCCACTGTGACCGAACCGTGTTGCGTGATCACGAACGCATTGTGACTGGCGGGTAAAAGGGAGCACTTGCCCTCATTGTCGACCCTTCAAACTCTGTGCTCCGCACCGTACTTCATGCCTCACTGGCCGACCAGGCCCGGCTGGAGCACCTTGGTGAACAGCACGGTGCCGTCCTGCTCCCGCAGCCGGACGGTCAGTTCGCCGCTGTCCCCGTCGATGTCCACCTCGCCGAAGAACTGGTAGCCGCCCGCGGGCGAGACGTTCGCGGTGGCCGGCGCCTTCACGAACACCCGTTCCGGACCGAAGGTGCCGTCGAGCGCGTTCGCCGGGAAGGCCCCGGCGTTCAGCGGGCCCGACACGAACTCCCAGAACGGCTCGAAGTCGGTGAA
Source organism: Streptomyces djakartensis (assembly GCF_014651075.1). Classification (GTDB taxonomy): domain Bacteria; phylum Actinomycetota; class Actinomycetes; order Streptomycetales; family Streptomycetaceae; genus Streptomyces; species Streptomyces djakartensis. The sequence goes on from NZ_BMWE01000012.1 coordinate 86,086, forward strand.
GGCGGCCCGCGTCGGCTGGTAGTGCTGCGCCGAGGTGTGGTGCACGTCGGCCGTCAGCCACACCGTGCCGGTGATCCGGCGGTGCTTCACGAACCGCAGCAGCTCGGCGATCTGCAGTTCACGCCCCAGGGGCTTGCCGGGGTCGCCCTGCGCGACGGCCTCGATGTTCTGGCCGTCCGGCACGACCAGGCCGATCGGCATGTCGGAGGCGATCACCTTCCACACCGCCCGGGAACGGGACAGCTCGCGCTTGAGCCACTCCAGTTGCTCGCGCCCCAGGATGCCCTGCGCGTCGGTGGGCTGGTCGCCCGGCGAGTTCGCGTCGCGGTAGGTGCGCATGTCCAGGACGAAGACGTCCAGCAGCGGGCCGTGGCGCTGTACGCGGTAGACCCGGCCGTCGGGGCGGCGCAGCGTGGAGATCGGGAAGTACTCCGAGAAGGCCTGGCGGGCGCGGGACGCCAGCACGTCGACGCGCTTCTCGGTGTACCGGGTGTCGGTGAGGATCTCGCCGGGATACCAGTTGTTGGTGACCTCGTGGTCGTCCCACTGGACGATGGAGGGGACCCGGGCGTTGAAGGCGCGCAGGTTCTCGTCCAGCAGGTTGTAGCGGAAGTTGCCGCGGAACTCCGCCAGGGTCTCGGCGACCTTCGCCTTCTCCTCGGTGGTGATGTTCCGCCAGGTGCGCCCGTCGGGCAGCGCCACGGTCCCGGTGATGGGCCCGTCGGCGTAGATGTTGTCTCCGCTGCACAGGAAGAAGTCCGGATCCAGGGCGGCCATCGCGTCGTAGATCCGGTAGCCGCCGAGTTCCGGGTTGATGCCCCAGCCCTGCCCGGCCAGGTCGCCGGACCAGACGAACCGCACGCCGCCCTGGCGCCTGACGGACGCCGTGCGGAAGGTGCCGGTGACCGGCTCGCCGGTGCGGCGCGGGTCGTCCGGGTCGGCGAGCAGCACCCGGTAGTGGATCTGCTCGCCGGGCGGCAGACCGCGCAGCAGGGTCGTGCCGGTGAAGTCCGTGCCGGACCCCAGCAGGGGGCCGGGCCATCTGCGCGGGTCGCGGAACGACTCGGTCGCCGACGTCTCGACGATCATCCGGGCCGGCCGGTCGGACCGCACCCACACCAGCCCGGAGTCGTGGGTCACGTCACCCGTCTGCACACCCCATCGCGCGTTCGGACGCCCCGACCGGGCGAAGGCCGGTGCCGCGCCGAGCGCGGTGGGCAGGGACAGGGCCGCCGAAGCGGCGAGGGAGCCGCGCAGGACGCTACGGCGCCCGGGAAACGGACGGTGTGACATGGATGCGCCTCCAGGGACGGGATCCGGCCAGTGTGCACAGCCAGAACTACTGGGACGCCGCAGCGCGCACACGAACCCCAAGTGAACAACTGACCGCACGATCCCTCCTGGACGGCAACCGTGCGCCCGGTGAGGGCCGCGGGGTGTGTGATCAGCGGCTGCCGTCGAGGAGGACCCGGGCGACCAGGGCTGGGTCGTCGTTCATCGGGACGTGGCCGCAGCCGGGCAGCCGGACCAGCCGGGCGCCCGGGATGACGCCCTTGGCCCGCACGCCCTGGCGGGGGATGAGCAGCCGGTCCCGGTTGCCCCACGCCACGGTGACCGGCATGCCCACGATGTCGTCGGAGAACTGCACGGTCCTGCCCGAGCGGAGGGTCTCGAAGAATCCCTGCGCGTTCGCCAGCGCCAGCGTCTCGGCGACCACGGCCTCGGGCGAACGGCGGCCCGGGCGGGCGTAGACGGTGCTCGTCATCAGGGTCCGGCCGATCGCGGGGCGGGCCAGCCGTTCGACCACGGGCCGTGGCATCCGCTGGGCGATCTGCCGCATGGTCATCAGCACGGCGAAGGCGTAGCGCCGCTCGGCCGCGTTCCAGAACCCTCCGGGGGACAGGGCGGTGACGGAACGGACGAGCCGCGCCCGGGCCAGGTCGAGGGCCAGCAGGCCGCCCAGCGAGTTGCCCGCCACGTGTGGCCGTTCGAGGTCCAGCGCCTCGAAGAGCGCCGCCAGGACGGTGTTCATGGTGGGCAGGTCGTGCGCCATGCCCTCGGGGAGCGCCAGCGACTCGCCGCACCCCGGCAGGTCCACGGCGATGACGTCCCGCTCGGCCGCCAGCGCGGGGATCACCGGGTCCCACACCTGCCGGTGGTGTCCGATGCCGTGCAGCAGGACCAGCGGTGCGCCGGTGCCCTTGCGCGTATAGGACAGGGTGACGGTCTGCTCGCCTTGCGCGCAGGCGACTTCGAAGGAGACGGTGGCGGACATGGGGTGCTCCTCGGCTGGACTCGCTGACGGACGCCGTAGACAGCTTGTCAGCAATTGCTACCGACGGGTAGCCCCGAGTTGCCGCCGCCCTCGCGACCGCGGACCCTTCAACGGGCCCGGCGCAGCTCCAGGTTGAACTCCGCGTGCCCGAAGTTCCGCATCAGGCCGATCCACAACGGCAGCCACATCTCCACGGCGCGTGCCTCCCGGATGCCGCCGAGATCGAGCACCCGCCGCGCCGGCCAGCCGAACTCCCCGAGCAGGGCCACCACCTGCTCCTTGGCGCCCGCCTCCTCACCGCAGACGAAGACCTGGTGCTCGCCCGGCACCAGCGCGGGATCGACCATCACCCGGCAGTTGACGGTGTTGAGCGTCTTCACCACGCGGGCCTGCGGAAAGGCCCGCTGGATCTGCTCGCCCACGCTGTCCGACCCGACGGGGGACAGCCGCAGCTCGCCTTCCTCGATCGCCAGCGGGTTGGAGACGTCCACGAGTACCTTCCCGTCGAGGTTCTCGGCCCCTGCCGCCTCCAGCGCGGCGAGCGCCACCCGTCCGCCGACCGCGTTCACGACGACCTCGCCGAACGCCGCCGCCTGCGCGAACGTGCCGGCCTGCGCCCCGGCGCCCGCGGCGGCCGCCCACTGAGCGGCGGCCGGATTGTCGGGGGTGCGCGAGCCGAGCCGCACCTCATGTCCCAGCTCCACCAGCCGGCCGCCGAGAGTGCGTCCGACCTCGCCCGTGCCCAGAACCGCGTACCGCATCGCCACCTCCGGGTGCCGTTTCGCCGATCACCGGCTTCCTGTCGGCCATTCTGTCCGGCACCGGGCGATTCCGCCTGGACAGAGGCGCACCGGTGGACTGGGATGGAGGCCGTGACCGCCGAGACCGCGACCGACGTCTTCGAAACGCACCGGCCCGTCCTGCTGGGGGTCGCCTACCGCATGCTGGGCCGAGTGGCCGACGCGGAGGACGTGGTCCAGGAGGCCTGGCTGCGTTGGTCGGGCGCGGACCGGGGCGACGTGCGCGAACCGCGTGGCTACCTCGTCCGGATCACGACCCGTCTCGCCGTCGAACGGCTGCGCCGGATCAAGGCCCGCGGGGAGACCTACGTGGGGCCCTGGCTGCCCGAGCCGTACGTCACCGACTTCTGCGACACCGAGCCGGACGGCGCGGAGCGGGCCGTGCTGGCGGACACCGTCTCGCTCGCCGTTCTCGTGCTGCTGGAAACGCTGTCGCCGCTGGAGCGGGCGGTGTTCGTGCTGCGCGAGGCCTTCGGCTTCCCGTACGCCGACATCGCCGCCGTGCTCGACCGCGGCGAAGCCGCGGTGCGCCGGCTGGCCGGGCGGGCCCGGAGGCACGTCGAGGAGGGGCGGCCCCGCTACGAGGCCGACCCCGCCGAGCGCCGTGACCTCACCGAACGGTTCCTCGCCGCCGCGACGGACGGAGACCTCGAAGGGCTGATGGCGCTGCTCGCCCCCGATGTCCGTCTGGTCGGCGACAGCGGCGGCAAGTCGCGGGCGCCGCTGCGGGTCCTGCGGACCGCGGACAAGGTGGGCCGGTTCCTGGCCGGCGCCGCGCGCAAGGGCGTCCCGGACTTCTCGGTGCGTTTCCTGGAGCTCAACGGCGGCCCGGCCGTCGTGCTGGTCCTGCCCGGCGGCAAGCCCGACACCGTCCTCCAGATCGATGTCGCCGACGGCCGCGTCCAGGCGGTCTACGTGATCCGCAACCCGGACAAACTGCGGTCGCTGGCCGTCGGGTAGCCGACGCCACCGAGCCGCGCACGTCTTCGATGAACGCCCCGTGAACGTTCCCGGGCATTGGTATTGACCAGCCGTCAGGCCCGACCTATGGTCGCAGAGAAGTGAAACAACCTTTAAAAAACAAGGGCGTCAAAACGCCGCCCTCCAGGGCGATCGCGGAGGACAGGGTGGGGACCACGCAGCTGGAACCGGTGCCGGAACCGAAGTACTGGCAACTCAAGACCGTGCTCAGCGAGGCGCTCGACTCGGAGTTCGAGGTGGGGGAGATCCTCCCCAACGAGCGTGACCTCGCGGCCCGCTTCGGTGTCGCCCGCGCCACCCTCCGCCAGGCCCTGGAGCAACTGGAGCTGGAAGGCAGGCTGCAGCGCCGCCGCGGTGTCGGCACGACCGTCGCCCCACCCCGGGTGGGCGTCTCCCTCGGCACCGGCCCGCACATCTGGCCGGGCGGTCCCGACGACGTCTGGCAGCCCGTCGACTGCACAACGGCCGTGCCGTCCGCGGCCGTCGCCGAGGCCCTGGGGACCGGCCGCGACGAGTCCGTGCACATCGTGCGCCGCTCCCGGGTCTCGCACGGCCGCCCGGTGGCCGCCGAACTGCTCCACGTCCCGCACTCCTCGGTGCCCGGCCTCTCCGCGATCGACGCGTCCTCGGGACCGGCACGCGCCCGTGCGGTGCTGCGGGACCTGCGGCGGCTGGAGCTGGAGCGGCAGGAGAACGCGGTGGAGCTCGGCTCCGCCGGGACCGCTGACGCGAAGGAGCTGGACCGCTTGCCCGGGGCGCCCGTGCTGGTGGTGACGACACGATTCGTCGCGGCGGGCGGTACCGCTGCGCTTTCCGTGGCCACGTATCGTGCTGACACGTGTCGACTGACCTTCGGTGATTCGGGTGGGGTGGAGATTCACGACGGGGTGCAGCGGAAGGCTTCCTGACCCCGGCGCCGTACGGAGCGGGGCGAGCGGGGGACCGCGGGTGGGTCGTGGCTGGTCGCGCTCACGCGGCGGAGCCGCATGCGGACACAGCCCCGCGCTGCTTCGGGGGTGTCACCGACGGGGCGTTGCGGCATCCTCCACGCTGAACAGTTCTTCCTCCACATGGTCCAGGGCGAGGCGGAGAGCTCCCGTCGCCACTGCCGCGTCGCCGAGGCGGGACAAGGTCACCTGCGGGGGGCTGAGGCAGTAGCGGGACAGTTCCCGGCGGAGCGGGTCCAGGACGCCGTCCAGGCCCGCTGCCCAGCCGCCGATGACGACCAACTCGGGGTCGAGGGCCAGGGCGAGGGCCGCCACGTCGTGGACCAGGCGCTGGATGAAGCGGTCGACGGCGGCGCGGGCCGGCCGGTCGCCCTCGCGGGCCCGGGCGAAGACCTGGGCGACCGCCTGTTCGTCGAGGGGGTGCAGGGGTTCGTCCGTGGTGGACAGAAGCGTCTCGGGCGTCATCTCCCGGCCCAGCAGATGCAGTGCGCCGATCTCGCCGGCCGCCCCGCCGTGGCCGCGGTGCAGGCGGCCGCCGATCAGCGCGCCCGCGCCGGGACTGAGCCCGGCCAGGACGAACACCACGTCGTCCGACTCGGTCGCCGCGCCCTTCCAGTGCTCGGCTACGGCCGCCGCGTTCGCGTCGTTCTCGACCAGCACCGGGCACTTGAAGGACCGGCTCAGCCGCTCGCCCAGCCGCAGCCCAGTCCACCCGGGCAGCGCGGTGCCCAGCCGCACCGTGCCGTCCGAGGTGACGATCCCCGGCGTCGCCACGCCCACGGCCCGCAGCGAGCCGCGGGCGACACCGGCCCGGCGCAGCAGTTCGGCGACGGCCCCGCGCAGCCGCTCCAGACGTTCGTCGGCCGCCGCCGTCCCGCTCACGTCCCTGGCCTGAGAGCCGATCACCCGCCCGTCCAGGTCGGCCAGCAGTGCCGCCACCCGGTGCGCCCCGACCTCCAGGCCCAGCAGGTGCCCGGCCTCCGCACGGAAGCGGAACCGCCGCGCCGGTCGCCCCTGCCGCCGGGCGGCCCCCTCCTCGGCCGCCTTCTCCACGACCAGACCGGCCTCGATGAGTCCTTCGACGACCCCCTCGACGGTCGGCCGGGACAGTCCCGTGAGCCCGGTGATCTCCGTCAGCGTCGCGACGTCCGTGGCACGCAGCGCGTGCAGCACCACCACGGAATTGATCCTGCGCAGCAGCGAGGGATCCCCGCCGGTCAGCCGCCCCACCGTCCGTCCTCCCAGCTCGTGCGCGTGTTGGCCGGATCGTACTCGGCACACCGCGCCCCGGCGACAGACGGGCCCGGGCCCGGTCGGTCACCCCGGCGCCACGAACCCGGACTCGTACGCCGCGATCACCGCCTGCGTGCGATCCCGCGCTCCCAGCTTCGCCAGTACGGCGCTCACATGCGACTTGACCGTCTCCGTCCCGACGACCAGCCGGGCGGCGATCTCCGCGTTCGACAGCCCGCGCGCCATGAGCCGCAGCACCTCGGCCTCCCGCTCGGTCAAGCGGGCCCGGTCCATCGCCGCCCGCGCGGCGCGGTTCCCGCCGCTCTCCCCGTACTCGGCGGCGAGCTGCCGCACCGACGCCGGGAACAGCAGCGACTCGCCCTCGGCGATCAGCCGCACCGCGTGCACGATCTCGGCCGGCCGGGCCCGCTTCAGCAGGAACCCGTCGGCACCCGCGCGCAGCGCCTCGTACACGTACTCGTCGTTCTCGAACGTCGTCACCACGAGGATCCGCGGCGGCTCCTCGACCGTCCGCAGCAGCGCCCGAGTGGCCTCGATGCCGTCGAGCAGCGGCATCCTTACGTCCATGGCGACCACGTCCGGCCGCAGCTGCCGCACCAGCGGGATCACCGCCGCCCCGTCCGCGGCCTCCCCGACGACCTCGATGTCGGGCTGCGCCTCCAGCACCGCGCGCAGGCCCGCGCGTACCAGCGGTTCGTCGTCGACGAGAAGAACGGTGACCGGCATCGGATCAGACTAGATCAACTCACCGGCAGCTCGACATGGACCTGCCAGTCGCCCTCGTGCGGGCCGGTCCGGGCCCGCCCGCCGAGCAGGGCCGCGCGCTCGCGTATGCCGCGCAGGCCGCTGCCGCGCCCGGACCCCGGCGGTATCGGTGCCGTCAGGGCGTTGCGTATGGAGAGAACGAGAGTGCCCTCGGCGACCTTGATGCGTACGTCTGCCGGGACCTCTCCCGCGTGCCGCAACACGTTGGTCAGGGCTTCCTGAAGGATCCGGTAGCCCTCCCGGGACACCGGCCCCGGCACGGTGTCCACGGGCCCCGTCACCTCGGCGTCGACCTTCGCCCCGGAGGCCCGCGCGGACTCCAGCAACCGGTCGGCGTCCGCCAGGGTCGGCCTGCCGCTCACCGGTTTCCCCGACTCGCGCAGGACGCCCAGCACGCGCTCCAGGTCCTCCAGGGCGGCCCGGCCGGTCTCCTCGATGGCGCTCAGCGCCCGGTCCGTGAACTCCGCGTCACCGGCCGCCCGGGCCGCCCCGGCCTGCACCACGGCGACGGTGAGCGCGTGGCCGATGGAGTCGTGCAATTCGCGCGCGATCCGGGTGCGTTCGAGCAGCTGGTCGGTGCGTTCCTCCAGCGCTGCCATCCGCTCGGCGGCGGACGGCCCGAGGAGCCGCTCGGCCAGCGCGGTGACGAAGTTGCCCGACCACACCACGACCACCAGGGACAGCACCAGCGGCACGGGTGCCAGCACCACGTGCCACCAGTGGTTCCCCTCGACGGTCACGAATCCGTCAGCGACGGGCCCGTGACCGAGGCCCGTCGACAGCAGGTCGATCGCCAAGAGGGGCAACTGGAGGGAGAGGTGGGCCACGGTCCACCCGAGGATCAGCCGTGCCTGCAGCCACACCACGGTTCGCCCGCGATCGGCCCACGTGACCGACGGTGTGGTCACGATCTCCGCGCTCTCACCGTCCTGTCGATGGTCGGTCAGCAGCAGCCTGGCCTGAAACCCCTCCACGACCCGTGTGATCGGCACGAGCCCCGCGAGCCCGAGCAGCACGGCGGCCGTGATCTGTGTCCACCACGCCTCCTCGATGAACAGCCACAGCGACGGCCACACGATGGCCACCACGATGTGCAGCCACCGCTTGTACGTCACAGCCCGCGTGAGCGGGCGCAGCATGCGGACCATTGCGCCATCGTGACAGCCGCCACTGACAACGGGCCTCCCCCGCACGGGGGAAGGGACCTCCCTGGCCGGGGGAGGCCCGCGCCACCCGCGATGAGCCACGCTGACGCCATGACCAGCATCGAAGTCCACGACCTCACCAAGGAGTACGGCGGCAGACGAGCCGTGCACGGCCTCACCTTCCGGGTACTGCCCGGCCGTGTCACCGGTTTCCTCGGCCCCAACGGCGCCGGCAAGTCCACCACCATGCGACTGGTGCTGGGCCTCGACCGGCCGACCGCCGGTTCAGCCACGATCGGCGGCCGCGCCTACCCGGCCCTGCGCGAGCCCCTGCGCCACGTCGGCGCGCTGCTCGACGCACAGGCCGCGCACGGCTCCCGCACGGGCCGCGACCACCTCCGCGTCCTGGCGGCGAGCAACCGCATCCCGGACCGCCGGGCCGACGAGGTGCTGGAGGAGACGGGCCTGGCGTCGGTGGCCCGGCGCCGGGTGCGGACGTACTCCCTGGGCATGCGCCAGCGCCTGGGTATCGCCGCCGCCCTGCTGGGCGACCCCGAGGTGGTCATGCTGGACGAGCCGTCCAACGGCCTCGACCCCGAAGGGATCGTGTGGGTCCGGCAGTTGCTGCGCCGGCTCGCGAAGGAAGGGCGCACGGTCCTGGTCTCCAGCCACCTGATGAACGAGACCGCGTCCTTCGCGGACCACCTCGTCGTCCTCGGCCGGGGCCGGCTGCTGGCCGACACCCCCATGCGGGAGTTCGTCCACGCACGCGTACGGCCCCGGGTACGTGTCCGCACGAGCGACCCCGTGGCGCTCAGGAGGGCGCTCGCGGAGCACGGCCACGAAGCCGTGGAACACGTGGACGGGCACTGGACCGTGGACCACGCGCGGGTCGACGACATCGGCCGCCTCGCCGCCGCCGCGGGCGTTGCGGTCCTGGAACTCGCCGCTGAGGAGGCCACGTTGGAACAGGCCTACTTCGATCTCACCTCGGCCGAAGCCGAGTTCACCGCGCAGCCGCAGGAGGCCTGACCGTGGAACTCGCGCCCGTCGTCCGCTCCGAATGGCTGAAGATCCGCACCCTGCGGTCGCTCCCGGGGACGCTGCTGGCCCTGTTCGCCGCGACCACGGCGTTCTCGGCGATCGCCGGTGCCTCCGATACGTCGGATCCGGGATTCGACCCGCTGTTCACGGCGCTGTCCGGCGTCATCCCGGGCCAGATCGCGGCCGTCTCCTTCGGGGCCATGGCAGTGTCGTCCGAGTTCCGTTCGGGCGCGCTGCGGCTTTCGCTGGCCGCGGTGCCGCGACGCGGCCGGTGGTTCGCGGCGAAGGCTGCCGTCATCGCCGTGCCCGCCCTCCTGGTGGGGTGGGTGACCGCCCTCGCCGCGCTGCTGGTCGCCCGGTCGGGGCTCGGGCCTGCGGCCGACGGGCTCGGCACCGCTGAGCAGGTGCGCGCTGTCGTGGGCTGCGGCGTCTACCTCATGCTGATGGCCCTGCTCGCCGCGGGGCTCGCCGCCCTGCTGCGCAGCGGCACGGCCACACTGTCCCTGCTGATCCCGTTCATCCTGGTCGTGTCGTTCGTCATCGGCGACGCCACCGGCACGGTCGCCGACTTCCTGCCCGACAAGGCGGGGCAGTCGGTGCTGAGGCAGACGCACGACGGAGCGTCCCTCGGCCCGTGGCCGGGGCTCGCGGTGACCGCGCTCTGGGCGGCGGCCGCCCTGCTGGCGGGAGCGTGGAGCCTGCGACGCCGGGACGCCTGACCGGCGACCGGGGTGATGCCCCGCCAAGTGTCAGTGGGGGCGGGTTTACTGGACACATGCACATCGCGCAGCACATCGCCCTCGTCGACGAGCTGTGCTTCCGCCCCTTTCCCGCGGAGCACGGCCCGTCGGACGTCGGCGCCTCGGGCCCCGGCTACCACGTCGCGGTGTTAGAGAGCGCGGCGGACAGCGATCCCGCTGCCCGGGCGGTGACGACCGACCAGTTCGAGAAGGGCCGGGACGCCGTCTACGAGCTCCTCGCCTCCCGGTGGGGCGACACGGACCCCTACAACCTGCATACCGTCCAGCTGCGCGCCGAGCGGGAGGAGGTGCCCCGGCCCTGGGCCGAGTTGAGCGCGTGGGCCGCTGTGGCGTACGTGTGGCGGGTGGGAGGCACCGGCCGCTGGGTCGCCTTGGCGGTCGCGGACCGGGACCCGGCGGACGACGTCCGGCTCCTTGCGGTGATCACGGAGACGGACCCGCCGTGACCGGTCAGCCGTCCGCGGCTTCGCGCAGACGGCGGAACTCCTCGGCCATGGTCTCGGCCGTCCAGTGCGCGTTCAGCCCGCTCGGGTTGGGCAGCACCCACACGCGCGTGTCCCCGATCAGCCGTGGCTGCGGCCCGACCTGAGCCTTCCGGTCGTCGAACGCCGCGCGGTACGCGGTCACCCCCACCACGGCCAGCCAGCGCGGCCGCAGCCGGCTCACCTTCAGCGCGAGCAGCCGCCCGCCCTCCCGGTACTCCTCGGCGCTCAGCTCGTCGGCCCGCGCGCTCGGCCGCGCCACGACGTTGGTGATGCCCAGCCCGTACGACAGCAGTTCCTGTTGCTCCGACGGCTTCAGCAGCCTGGGGGTGAACCCGGACCGGTGCAGCACGGGCCAGAAGCGGTTGCCGGGGCGGGCGAAGTGATGGCCCGTCGCGGCCGTCATCAGACCGGGGTTTATCCCGCAGAACAGCACCCGCAGACCGTCCGCGACCACATCGGGCACGACGCGGTCGCGGGCGGCCTGAAGCTCCTCGGGTGTGAAACGCGGCACCGTGGGCTTCCCGACCGGGCGCGTCAGAGAATCGCCCCGGGCGTGTAGCCCGCGGCCTGGGGGTGCTGCTTCACGATCTCCTCGACCCGGGCGACGACGGCGGCGACCTGGTCGCCCGCGGCGCCGGTGAAGGACAGCTTGTCCGCCATCAGCGCTTCCAGCTCGGTCCGGTCCAGCGGAATGCGCTCGTCGGCGGCGAGCTTGTCGAGGAGTTCGTTGCGCTCGGCGCCCTGCTCACGCATCGCGAGGGCGGAGGCGACGGCGTTCTCCTTGATCGCCTCGTGCGCCAGTTCCCGGCCCACGCCGGCGCGCACGGCGCCCATGAGCACCTTGGTGGTGGCGAGGAACGGCAGGTACCGGTCCAGTTCACGCGCCACGACCGCCGGGAACGCGCCGAACTCGTCGAGCACGGTCAGGAACGTCTCCAGCAGCCCGTCCAGCGCGAAGAACGCGTCAGGCAGCGCGACCCGGCGCACCACCGAGCAGGACACGTCGCCCTCGTTCCACTGGTCGCCCGCCAGCTCACCGGTCATCGAGGCGTAGCCGCGCAGGATCACCATCAGGCCGTTGACGCGCTCGCAGGAGCGGGTGTTCATCTTGTGCGGCATGGCGGAGGAGCCGACCTGGCCGGGCTTGAAGCCCTCGGTGACCAGCTCGTGCCCGGCCATCAGCCGGATCGTCTTCGCCAGCGACGACGGCGCCGCCGCCAGCTGCACCAGCGCCGTGACGACCTCGTAGTCCAGCGAGCGCGGGTAGACCTGGCCGACCGACGTGAACGCCTGCGAGAAGCCCAGGTGTCCGGCGATCCGCTGCTCCAGCTCGGCCAGCTTCGCGGCGTCCCCGCCGAGCAGGTCCAGCATGTCCTGCGCGGTGCCGACCGGGCCCTTGATGCCGCGCAGCGGGTAGCGGCCCAGCAGCTCCTCGACGCGGCCGTAGGCCACGAGCAGTTCGTCGGCGGCCGTGGCGAAACGCTTGCCGAGGGTGGTGGCCTGTGCGGCGACGTTGTGCGAGCGGCCTGCCATGACCAGCTCGCCGTACTCACCGGCCAGCTTGCCGAGGCGGGCCAGGACCGCCACCGTGCGGTCGCGCATCAGCTCCAGGGAGAGCCGGATCTGCAGCTGCTCGACGTTCTCGGTGAGGTCGCGGGAGGTCATGCCCTTGTGCACCTGCTCGTGCCCGGCGAGGTCGTTGAACTCCTCGATCCGCGCCTTCACGTCGTGCCGGGTGACCTTCTCCCGCTCGGCGATGGAGGCCAGGTCGACGGTGTCGAGCACGCGCTCGTAGTCGGCGAGCGCCGCGTCCGGAACCTCGATCCCGAGGTCCTTCTGGGCGCGCAGCACGGCGAGCCAGAGCTGCCGCTCCAGCTTCACCTTCTGCTCGGGCGACCAGAGCGTGGCGAGCTCGGTGGAGGCGTACCGTCCGGCGAGGACGTTCGGGATGCGGGGCTTGGCGGGAGCGGAAGTCACGTGCACGGATTCTACTGGCGATTCGTGCAGGCCAGCGCAACGGGTGTGTTCGTCGGAACCTACAAGAGCCCGTCGGGCGGCCACCGGCGGCGCAGCCGCCGGTGCGGACCGGCAGGCCGGAGCCCTGCCGTCCGGGCCGGCAAGCGCCTACGCCTGCCCCTCGTACGGCAGCAGTTCCGGCCGCTTCGGCGGCAGTCCGTCGCCGGAGGAGCGGCCCGTCAGGCGACGGGCTATCCACGGCAGCAGGTGCTGCCGGGCGAACCGCGCGTCGGCCACGCGCCGCATGACCCAGCCGGGCGGCAGCGTCGCCGGCATCGGGGTGTGCCAGTCGGCGTCCTCGGGCTCGTGGCCGAGCGCCTGCCAGACCGCTTCCGCGACCCGGCGGTGGCCCTCGGCCGTCAGGTGCAGCCGGTCCACGTCCCACAGCCGCGGGTCCGAAAGCGAGGGCGCGCCGTACAGGTCGACGACGAGCGCGCCGTGCCGGGCGGCCAGGTCGTCGACGCAGGCGAACAGCTCCTCCATGCGCGGCCGGAACCGCTCCTGGACGGGGCCCTGCCGGGCCGGGCTGCGCATCAGCACCAGCTGCTTGCACGAGGGGGCCAGCTTCTCCACGGCCTCCTCCAGCAGACCGCGCACCCGGCCCATGTCGCACTTGGGCCGCAACGTGTCGTTCAGCCCGCCGACCAGGGTGACCACGTCGGCCTGCATGGCCGCCGCCACGTCCACCTGCTCGTCGACGATCTGTTTGATCAGCTTGCCGCGTACCGCGAGGTTGGCGTAGCGGAAACCGGGCGTGCGGGCCGCCATCCGCGCGGCGAGCAGATCGGCCCAGCCGCGGTAGGTGCCGTCGGGAAGCAGGTCCGACATGCCCTCGGTGAAGGAGTCGCCGAGGGCGACGAGGCTGCTGTAGGTGGGGTTCGTGTGCATGGCGACGGAAATGATATCCCGTGCACATACCCAGCGGTCGGTCAGCCCCCTCGGTTCCGCCCCGGCGGCCTCCGCCCCGCCCGGGTCCTCACGCCCGCTGCCCGAACAGCTCCCGCAGCACGTCCTCCATGGTCACCAGACCGGCCAGCCGCCCGTCCGCCCCGAGAACGGCCGCGAGGTGGGTACGGCTGCCCCGCATCGCGGTGAGGACGTCGTCCAGCGGCGTGTGCTCCCGCACGCGCGCGATGGGCCGCATGTCGCGCAGCCGGAACGGCACATCGCGCCCGACGGCCTCCAGGGCGTCCTTCACGTGCAGGTATCCCACGATCCGGCGCCCCTCGTCCACCACCGGGAAGCGGGAGAACCCGGAGTCCGCCGACAGCCGCTCCAGCTCCTCCGGGGTGACGCCCACGCGCGCGTACACGACGCGTTCCAGCGGCAGTACCACGTCACGCACCGGACGGCGGCCCAGCTCCAGCGCGTCGTGCAGCCGCTCCTGGGCGCGGTCGTCGATGAGGCCGGCCTCGCTGGAGTCCTTCACGATCTGCGCTATCTCGGCGTCCGAGTAGGAGGCGGCGACCTCCTCCCGGGCCTCCACCCGCAACAGCTTCAGCAGGGCGTTGGCGAAGGCGTTGACCGTGAAGATCACCGGCCGCAGCGCCCGGGAGAGCGCCACCAGGGGCGGACCCAGCGCCAGGGCACTGCGCACCGGCTCGGCGAGCGCGATGTTCTTCGGCACCATCTCGCCGAGCAGCATGTGCAGATAGGTCGCCAGGCTCAGCGCGATCACGAAGGACACCGCGTGCCCCGCGCCCTCGGGCACGCCCACCGCGTGGAACACCGGCTCCAGCAGGTGCGCGATGGCCGGCTCGGCGACCACACCCAGCACCAGCGTGCACAGCGTGATGCCGAGCTGCGCGGCCGCCATCAGCGCCGACACGTGCTCCAGGCCCCACAGGACGCTCTTGGCCCGCCGGTCGCCCTGGTCGGCGTAGGGCTCGATCTGGCTGCGGCGCACCGAGATCAGCGCGAACTCCGCGCCGACGAAGAAGGCGTTGACGACGAGTGTCGCCAGGCCGATCAGCAGCTGGACGGCGGTCACAGCTCCGCCCCCTTCTCGTCCTTCTCGTCCTTCTCGTGAGGCTTCTCGTCATCGAGGGGCGCGCGCAGCCGCACGCGGGCCGCGCGGCGGCCCGTGGCGTCCAGGACCTCCATCCGCCAGCCGGCGACCTCGAGGGTGTCACCCGTGGCCGGTATCCGGCCGAGCACCGTCGCCACCAGCCCGGCGAGCGTCTCGTACGGCCCCTCGGGCGCGCGCAGCCCGATGCGCTCGAGGTGGTCCACGCGGGCGGAGCCGTCGGCCGAGTACAGGGCGTGGCCGGACTCGTCCGTGCCGGCCGGGGCGAGGTCCGGCAGCTCGTGCGGATCGTGCTCGTCGCGCACTTCGCCGACCACCTCCTCGACGATGTCCTCCAGGGTGGCCACGCCGGCCGTGCCGCCGTACTCGTCGATCACGACGGCCATGGTGCGCTTGCCGGAGAGCCGGTCGAGGAGCCGGTCGACCGTGAGCGTCTCGGGGACCATCAGCGGCTCGCGCATCAGCTCGGAGACGAAGATCCGGGTCCGGCGCTCGGCCGGCACCGCCAGCACGTCCTTCACATGCGCGGTCCCGACGACCGAGTCGAGGGTCCCCCGGTAGACGGGGAACCGGGACAGGCCGGTCGCCCGGGTCGCGTTCGCCACGTCCTCCAGGGTCGCCTGCACCTCCAGGGCGACGACCTGGACCCGGGGCGTCATCACGTTCTCGGCGGTCAGGTCGGCGAGGTTCAGGGTCCGCACGAACAGCTCGGCGGTGTCGGCCTCCAGGGCGCCCTCCTTGGCGGAGTGCCGGGCGAGCGCGGCGAGCTCCTGGGGCCCGCGCGCCGAGGCCAGCTCCTCGGCGGGCTCCACGCCGATCCGTCGCACGACCCGGTTGGCCGTGTTGTTGAGGTGCGTGATGAAGGGCCGGAACGCGGCGCTGAACCAGCGCTGCGCGTTGCCCACGGTCTTGGCGACGGTCAGTGGCGAGGAGATCGCCCAGTTCTTCGGCACGAGTTCACCGACGACCATCAGGAAGACCGTCGACAGGGCCGTGCCCAGCACCAGCGCCAGGCTGTGCGAGGCCGAGCGTGAGACGCCGAGGTCCTCCAGCGGGCCGGCGATGAGCGCGGCGATCGACGGTTCGGCGAGCATGCCGACGACCAGGTTCGTCACGGTGATGCCGAGCTGTGCCCCGGAGAGCTGGAACGTCAGGTTCCGTACGGCTTTCAGCGCACCCTGCGCGCCCCGCTCCCCGCGCTCCGCCGCCCGCTCGAGCTCGGCGCGCTCCACCGTGGTGAGGGAGAACTCGGCCGCCACGAAGGCGCCGCAGGCGAGCGAGAGCAGGATCGCCGCCAGGAGGAGGAGCACTTCGGTCATCGGTTCACCCCCGTTCCAGGGTTCTCCAGGACAGGGTGGAACGCGCGGAGTCGGGTACCGGGAGGCTCGCCCATGGGCGGACGCTCACAACCTTTCATGCATAACCGAGTGGCCATCCAAGGGTAAAGGATGGGCAAAGTCCTTTGTCGGGCCGCTCGGGCGGTGTGAAGTGCGTACCCCGCGGGAGCGTATGCGTACCACCCGGCGCAGCGAGGAGCGGGCCTCAGCCGGTGAGGGGTTTCACCCAGCGGCGCCACCGCTCCTCGGGCGCGTAACCTGCGGCGGCCCACGCGTGGTGCGCGGTCTCGTTCCGCGTGAGCACCATCGCGTCCGCGCGCCGCCCGCCGAGCCGGACGAACCGTTCCTCGGCCGCGGCGAGCAGGGCGGAGGCGATGCCCCGGCGGCGGTGGTCCGGACGCACGGCCAGCCGGTACAGGTGGCATCGCCAGCCGTCGAAGCCCGCGATCACCGTGCCGACCGGCTCGCCACCGAGCTCGGCGAGGATCAGCGCCCCGGGGTCGCGTGCGACCAGCCGCTCCACGCCGCTCCGGTCGTCACTGATGCTCGTACCCTCGGCGGCCACCTTCCAGAAGGCCAGCACGGTGTCGAGGTCCTCGGGCGTCGCGGCCCGGACGCGCAGTTCAGTCATGCCATGACCACATCACGCGCCGCGAGCGGTGGCGCGGCATTTCACGATGCGGACATCACGGGCCGCGCACCCGGTCCCGCCGACGAGGCAGAGGGGTTCCAGCGCGGGATCGTCGCGATTCCGTCACTCGTGCGCGATGGCCGCCAGTACGTTCATGCGGGACGCGCGCAACGCCGGGAGCAGTGCCGCCACGACCCCCACCGCCGCCGAGCCGATGACCACCGCGACGATCGTCCCCCACGGGATCGCGAGGGCCCCCATGTCCTGCAGCGCCAGCACCTGCTGTGTGCACACGCCCCACACCAGCCCCAGCCCGAGCCCCAGAACCGCGCCGAACACGGCGATCACCACCGACTCCAGCCGGATCATCCGCCGCAGCTGACGACGCGCCAGCCCGATCGCCCGCAGCAGCCCGATCTCCCGGGTGCGCTCGACGACCGACAGCGCGAGGGTGTTGACCACCCCGAGCACCGCGATGATGATCGCCAGCCCCAGCAGCGCGTACACGAGGTAGAGCAGGACGGCGATCTGGTCGTGGACCAGCTGCTTGTAGTCGGCCAGGTCGCGTACCTGGACCTGCGGATACGGGTCCAGGGTCTCCTCCAGGTCCGCGCGCAGGTCGTCGTCGCCCGTGCCGGGGGCGGCGTTGACGTACAGCGCGGAGTCCTGCCCGCCCGGTGCGTACCGTTCGAGCGTGGCCAGCCCGAAGTAGAGCCCGCCCTGGGTGCCGAAGCCCTCGGCGGAGTCCTGGTCGGTGAGGGCGCCGACCGTCAGCTCGGCCCGGCGTCCGCCCTGGAACTCCACCGGGATGGCGCCGCCGACCCGCACGTCGTGGTCGCGGGCGAAGTCCCGGTCCATGGCGAGCCGCCCGTCCGCCAGGGCGGCCGCGGTGTCCCCCTGCGTGTACGTGATGTCGGCGACCTCGTCCAGGCGCGGATCGTAGCCCCCGGCGGTCGTCTCCACGCGGTCGCCGTCCGGGAGCCGCACCGCGACCGGCGCGAACCGCCCGCGCACGACCAGGCCCACGCCCTCGGTGCCGCGCACCTCGTCGGTGACCTCCCGCGGGAACGGCAGGAAGTTGCCGTTCTGGATCACGAAGTCGGCGCCCAGCGTCTTGTCGATCTGCCGGTCGAACGACCTGTTCATCGAGGCGCTCGCCACCGACATCCCGCCGACCAGGGCGATCCCCACCATCAGGGCCGCCGCCGTGGCCCCGGTACGGCGGGGGTTGCGCAGGGCGTTGCGCTGGCTCATCCGGCCGACCGGCCCGAACAGCGCGGGGAAGGCCGAGCCGAGTACCCGGATCACGGGGCGCACCAGCAGCGGCCCGGCGATCACGGTCGCGATCAGGGTGAGCACGACACCGAGCCCCAGCAGGGACGCCGCCGACGACGTCCGCTCGGACACCGCGCAGCCCGCGAGCGCCGCCGCACCGGCCGCTGCGACGACCGCACCCGCCACCGCGCGCGTCCGCAGCGGCCGGCCGGCCCCGGCGACCTCGGCGTCCGAGAGCGCGGCCATCGGTGACACGCCCGCGGCCCGCCGCGCGGGCAGGTAGGCGGCGACGAAGGTGACACCGAGACCGACCGCATACGCGGCGACCGGTGTCTGCCGGCCGATGGCCATCTCGTCCGCGTCGATGTTCATGCCGACCAGGCCCATCAGCTCGATGAGCCCGGCCGCGAGCCCGATGCCCGCGGCGAGCCCCAGCGTGGAGCCGATCAGGCCGAGCAGGAGCGCCTCGGTGAGCACCGAGCGGCGGATCTGCCGCCGGTCGGCGCCCAGCGCGCGCAGCAGGCCCAGCTCCCGGGTGCGCTGGGCGATGAGCATGGAGAAGGTGTTGACGATCAGGAACACGCCCACCAGGACGGCGATCCCGGCGAAGCCGACCATGACGTACTTGATGACGTCGAGGAATCCGCCCAGTCGCTCGACGTCCGACTCGGCCTGCTCGTCGGCTGTCCGGAAGTCGTAGCTGTGCGGGCCGAGCGCGGCCGCCACGCGCTGTTTGACCTGCTGGTCGCTGACCCCCTCGGCGGCGTCGGCCGCGATGCCGGTCGCCGCCCGCGGGTCGCCCAGCAGTTTCGTCCGCGCGGTGGGGCCGTCGAAGAAGACCCGGGCGGAGCCGGGGTTGGTGGTGGTGAAGGTGACGATGCCGACGACCCGGACCCGGAACGACCCGGGCGGCGCGATCACGGTGAGGACGTCACCGAGGCGCACGTCCTTGCGGCCGGCGGTCTCCGAGTCGAGCAGCGCCTGGCCCGGCCCGCGCGGGGCGTGTCCGGAGGTCAGCTCCACGGGGCTGCGTTCGCCCGGGTTCCAGGCGGTGCCGAGCGTGGGAGCGCCGGTCGTCGGGCCGACCGGCTCGTTGTCCTCGTCCACGACGGTGAGGCCGTCCACGTCCACCTCGGCGCGTGCCGCCGCCACCCCGTCGACCCGCCGCACCCGCCCGGCCAGCGCGGCGGGCAGGGTCGCCGTCCGTCCGGAGGGCACCGCCTCGTCGAGGCCCTCCTTGGGGCTGACGGTGACGTCGGCCGCGGTGGAGGCGAACAGCCGGTCGAAGGTGCGGCTGACGGTGTCCGAGAAGATCAGGCTGCCCGCGACGAACGCGACGGACAGCAGGACGGCGAGCGCCGAGAGCAGCAGCCGCCCCTTGTGCGCCAGGAAGGTCCTCAGCGTCGCCTTGAGCACGGGCTCAGCTCTCCCCGGGCGGCCCGGGCGACCCGGGCGGGTCCTCTGACCGGCCGCGGATCACGTCGAAGCGCTTCATGCGCTCCAGCACGGTCTCCGCCGTCGGCTGCCGCATCTCGTCGACGATCCGGCCGTCCCCGAGGAAGAGCACCAGGTCCGAGTGGGCCGCGGCGCCCGGGTCATGGGTGACCATCACGACGGTCTGGCCGAGCCGGTCCACGGCCTCGCGCAGGAAGCCGAGTACTTCCAGACCCGCGCGCGAGTCGAGATTGCCGGTCGGCTCGTCCGCGAAGATCAGCTCGGGCCGGGAGGCCAGCGCCCGCGCGCAGGCGACCCGCTGCTGCTGTCCGCCGGACAGCTGCGACGGCCGGTGCCGGAGCCGGTCCCGCAGGCCCAGCGTGTCGATGACCCGGTCCAGCCACTTCCCGTCCGGCTTGTGGCCCGCGATGTCCATGGGCAGGGTGATGTTCTCCAGCGCGTTCAGGGTCGGGATGAGGTTGAAGGACTGGAACATGAACCCGATCCGGTCGCGGCGCAGCCGCGTCAGCTCGCGGTCCTTCAGCCCCGTGATCTCGGTGTCGCCGAGCCACACCTGACCGGCCGAGACGGTGTCGAGCCCCGCCAGGCAGTGCATCAGCGTGGACTTCCCGGACCCCGACGGCCCCATCACCGCGGTGAACCGGCCGCGGACGACGTCCACGTCCACCGAGTCCAGCGCCAGCACGGTCGTCTCGCCCGAGCCGTACGCCTTGGTCAGCCCGCGCGCGCGGGCCGCGACCCCGTCGGCCGGCGCGAGGCCGGGGGCGTGCTGCGCGGCAGGTGTGGACAAGGCCGCCTCCTCCGGGTGGACGTCAGGACTTCCTCGTCTCGCCCGAGGGTAATGTGACCCGCCCCACACTCGGTATCCTCCGCGGGTCGGAGCCGCGCGCCTTGCTGGTGCTAGCGGCTCTGCGCTAGCTTCTGGGTATGGCGAAGACCCAGCTGAACGTGCGAGTCGACGAGGGCACCGCCCGAGCCGCCCGCGAACGCGCCCTGGCCCGCGGCATGAGCGTCAACCGCTACATCGAGGAGCTGGTCAGACAGGACACCGGCGAGGTGGGCCACACCTTCGTGGAGGCCGCCGCCGACTTCATGAAGCAGTACGAGTCCGTCTTCGCCGAAGAATTCGGCGCCGACCGCGAAGGCACCCGCGAAGGTCGCCACTGATCCCTTGGACAACCTCGAAATCGACCTCGCCTGGCTGCTGATGCTCGCCGAGCAGAAGACCCCCGGGGACCCCCAGGTCACCGACTGGGGAGCCCTCGTCGCCGCCGTGGCGCGCCACCGGGCCGAGATATTCGGCGTCCCCGTCTACGACGGTCCGCACGCCCGCGCCGCCGCGCTGCTCCAGCTCCTGATCCACGTTCCCGCGCTGGAACGCTCCAACGCCCTGTTCGCCTCCGCCGTCGCCTACGCGTACCTCGTCGCCGGCGGCGTCAAGGTCGTCACCTCACCCGAGCAGGTCCGCGACCTCGCCCGGCTGGTCAAGAGCGGCGAGGCGTCGGTGCGGGACATCGAGCAGGAGCTGCGCCGGTGGAGCCTGTGATCACGCGCTGGCCTCCGGCCGCCACGCGGTGCCCAGCACGCAGTACGAGGCCGGCAGCACCGGCCCCTGTTCCGGCATCAGCAGCCGCCGGTAGGGGCCGAGTTCGAAACCGGCGTCCCGCAGCGCCCGCACCGGCTCCCGCGACAGGTGGCAGCCGCCGCTCAGGGCCGGCCACAGCGTCCGGTCCAGCGCGCGCTGGCTGAAGGTCATCACCCGGCCGCCGCCCCGGCCGTGCTCGAAGAACCGCACCTCACCGCCCGGCCGCAGCACCCGCCGCAGCTCGCCGAGGGCCCGTGGCACGTCCCGCACACTGCACAGCACCAGGGACACCACCGCCGCGTCGAAGCCCTCGCTCTTGACCGGCAGCGCCTCGGCCGCACCCGGCACCACGTCCACCGGCACCTCGGCCCGCAGGGCCGCCTCCACGGCCAGCCGGCGCAGCCGCCGTTCCGGTTCGATGGCCACCACCTCCGAGACGTCGCCCGGGTAGTGCCCGAAGTTCAGCCCGTTGCCCGCGCCGATCTCGATCACCCGCCCGGACAGCCCGCGCAGCAGCCTCTCGCGCACCTGCCCCATGCCCAGCCGGGTCTCGGCACGCACACTGACCCGCGCGTAACAGCGGGCGAACAGCGGATGGTGGACGGCGTCCCGCGGCACCTTGCCGGAACGGGCGGGCAGGAGCGGCATGGCGACCTCCCTGACGAGGCGGGCCCTACCGGGATTGTCCCCAGGAAGGGCCCGGCGCACCCCTGCCTCAGAGGCACGCGTACCAGCACCGGCAGTTGGTCACTCCCCGTCGCGCCCGGCGCCGGCATCCGCGTCACACGCCGTCGCCCGGGGGCGGGCGGCCATGCCTACCCGAGTTCCGCCGCCAGCACCTCGGCCGTGCGGGCGACCAGCACGTTGTCGGTCGGGGCGTCCTCCTCCGGCTGGGTCGTCAGGACCGACAGCACGATGGGGGCGCCGTCCGGCGGCCAGGTGATGCCCACGTCGTTGGCGCCGCCGTGCCGGCCCCCACCGGTCTTGTCGGCGAGCAGCCAGTCGGCGGGCAGACCCTTGCGGAACTTCTCGGCGCTCGTCGTGTTGCGCAGCAGCCAGTCCGTGAGGCGTGCCCGGTCCCGCGATTCCAGCGCGTCGCCCAGCACGAGACGGGCGTAGGACCGTCCGATCGCGCGGGGAGACGTCGTGTCGGTCACGCGCCACGGTTCCGCGCTGTTGAGTTCGGGCTCCCACCGGTCGAGCCGGGTGACACCGTCACCGATCGAGCGGGCGAAGCGGGTGATGGCGGTCGGTCCGCCGAGCTCCTCGAGCAGCAGGTTGCCCGCGGCGTTGTCGCTGAAGCGTATGGTCGCGTCGCACAGTTCACCGACGGTCATGCCGGTCGCGACACGTTTCTCGGTGATCGGCGAGTAGCCCGAGCGGGTGACGAACTCCTGGGTGAAGCGGACGCGCCGGGCCAGGAACTCGCCGTCGCGGTCGAGGTCCCGCAGGACGGCCGCGGCGGCGAGCGTCTTGAACAGCGAGGCCATCGGGAAGCGTTCGTCGGCCCGGTACGCCACGGTCCGGCCGGTGCGCAGGTTCCGGGCGTAGACGCCCAGCCGGGCGGTGTGCTCCCGCTCGAGCTCCCCCAGCCGCGCGGTGATGCCGCCGGTGCCGGACAAGGCGTGGGCCGGTGCGGCCGCCAGGGCGAGCACCGTGCCCGCGCCCAGCGCGAGTGCCGTACGGCGGGACGGGTGTGGTCCGTTCATGTGCAAGGTGTTCCCTTCCGAGCGGTGATCGCGTACGTGGTTCAACACGTGATCACGCCACCGCCGGTTTCACCGCAAGCCCATCGGAACCCTCAGGACACCCTGGGCGCCTCCCGCACCTGGAACGCCACCGCGTCCCACGTGCCGTCCAGGCCGGGCGCCAGCCAGTCGGGGGCCGACGCCCGGAAACCGGCGGGGGACAGGGCCCCCGACCCGGCCGGGACCGCACCGAGCAGAGGCGCTCCGGCCACGTCCGGCAGGTCCGCCAGATTGCAGCGCGCGGCGAGATCCGGCACGGCGGGCCAGCTCCCGATCACGATCCCCGCCGGGGCCAGCCCCCGGGAGCGCAGCTCACGCGCCGTCAGCTCCGTCGTGTTGAGGGTGCCGAGCCCCGCCTGCGTCACGACCAGTACCGGCGCCGACAGCAGCCCGGCCGCATCGGCCAGGGTGCCGCCGGCCGCGTCGAACCGCACGAGCAGCCCGCCCGCGCCCTCGACCAGCACCAGGTCGTGCTCGGTGGCGAGCTTGGCGGCGGCCTCCGCGATCTCGTGCGGGTGCACCGGGGCGCGACCCGCCCGGCGGGCGGCCGTGGCCGGCGCCAACGGCTCCGGGTACCGGGCGAGTTCGGCCGTCGTCACGGCGCCAGCGAGCCGCGCGACCTCGGCGGCGTCCCCCGGCTCGTCCGGCCGTACGCCCGTCTGCGCGGCCTTCAGCACGGCCACCGAACGGCCTGCCGCCAGGGCCGTCGCCGCGACGGCGGCGGTCACGACCGTCTTGCCGACCTCCGTGCCCGTGCCCGTGATCACCAGTACCGGCATGTCATCCCTCCCGCGCCGCCGCGCACACCGCGCGCGCGATCCGGGCCACGTCCGCGTCGCCCGTCACGTACGGCGGCATCGTGTACACCAGATCCCGGAACGGCCGCAGCCATACGCCCTCCCGTACGGCCGCCCGAGTGGCCGCCTTCATGTCCACCGCGTGGTCCAGCTGGACGACCCCGATGGCCCCGAGGACCCGTACGTCCCTGACGCCCGGGAGGCCGGCGGCCGCAGCGAGCCCGTCCCGCAGCCCCGCCTCGATCCGCTTGACCTCCGCGAGCCAGTCCTGGCCGAGCAGCAGCTCGACGGAGGCACAGGCCACCGCCGCCGCCAGTGGATTGCCCATGAAGGTCGGCCCGTGCGCGAGCACCGGCACCTCGCCGCGCGAGATGCCGTCCGCCACCCGCGCGGTGCACAGCGTCGCGGCCATCGTCAGGTAGCCGCCGGTCAGCGCCTTGCCGACGCACATCACGTCCGGCGTCACGGCCGCGTGCTCCGCCGCGAACAGCGCGCCCGTCCGGCCGAAGCCGGTCGCGATCTCGTCGAACACCAGCAGTACGTCGTGCGCGTCGCACGCCTCGCGCAGCACCCGCAGATACGCGGGGGAGTGGAAGCGCATCCCGCCCGCGCCCTGCACCACCGGCTCCACGATCACCGCGGCCAGCTCATCGGCGTGCCGCGCGACCAGGGCGCGCAGGTGGCCGGCGTACGTCTCGTCGTATTCGGCCGGCGGCGGGTCCGCGAACAGCTGACGCGGCAGCAGCCCGCTCCACAGCTCATGCATCCCGCCCTCGGGATCGCACACCGACATCGGCTGCCAGGTGTCGCCGTGGTAGCCGCCGCGCCAGGTCAGCAGCCGCCGCTTGCCGGGACGGCCCAGTGAGCGCCAGTACTGCAGGCACATCTTGACCGCGACCTCCACCGACACCGACCCGGAGTCGGCGAGGAACACGTGCTCGAGACCCTCGGGTGACATGTCGACAAGGAGCTTCGCCAGTCGGACGGCGGGCTCGTGGGTGAGCCCGCCGAACATCACATGGCTCATCCGGCCCAGCTGCCCCCGCGCGGCCTCGTTCAGCACCGGGTGGTTGTAGCCGTGAATCGCCGACCACCAGGAC
Organism: Streptomyces djakartensis; assembly: GCF_014651075.1. GTDB lineage: Bacteria > Actinomycetota > Actinomycetes > Streptomycetales > Streptomycetaceae > Streptomyces > Streptomyces djakartensis. The sequence goes on from NZ_BMWE01000012.1 coordinate 110,513, forward strand.
GACATGCCGTCGACCAGCTCACCCGAGCCGTCGGCGAGCTTCAGCCGCACCCCGCTCGCCGACTCCACCACGAGCGGTTCCTGCCGGCCGGGCATCGGCCCGTACGGGTGCCACACATGCCTCCGGTCGAGCTCCAGCAGCTCGGGAACCGAGAACTCAGGCATTGGGCGCGATATCCGTCCCGGCCCCCCGGCGCCGGACGGCGACCAGGTCGGTACGCGGCTCGGCGGCCTCACGAGGCTCGGCAGGCTTCGCCCCGGCGCCGGAACCGCACACGCCGCCACCCTCGGAACCGCACCCTCCGCCACCGTCGTGGCAGCCACCGGCGGCGCGGTGCTCCGGCAGCGTCACCTGGTCGGCGCCCTCCACCTCGAACCCGGCGTCCGCGATCATCTCAAGGTCGGCCTTGCCCGCCTGGCCCTCACTGGTGAGGTAGTCGCCGAGGAAGATCGAGTTGGCCAGGTGCAGGGCGAGCGGCTGCAGGGTGCGCAGATGCACCTCGCGCCCGCCCGCGATGCGCACCTCGACGTCCGGGCAGACGAACCGGGTCATCGCGAGGATCCTGAGGCACCGCTGCGGGGTCAGGTTCCACTCCTTGGCGAGCGGGGTGCCCTCGAACGGGATCAGGAAGTTGACCGGAACGGAGTCCGGGTCCAGCTCGCGCAGCGAGAAGACGACGTCCACCAGGTCCTCGTCCGTCTCGCCCATGCCGGCGATCAGCCCGGAGCAGGCGGACAGGCCGGCCGCGTGCGCCTTGTTGACCGTGTCGACGCGGTCGGCGTACGTGTGCGTGGTGGTGATCTCGCCGTACGTCGCCTCAGACGTGTTGAGGTTGTGGTTGTAGGCGTCGGCGCCCGCCTCGCGCAGCCGCTCGGCCTGACCGTCGGAGAGCAGCCCGAGGCAGGCGCACACCTCGACGCCCTCGTTCTTCTCCTTGATCGTCCTGATCGTGTCGGAGACCCGGTCCACGTCCCGGTCGGTCGGGCCGCGCCCGCTGGCCACCAGGCACACCCGCTTGGCGCCCCCGGCCACCCCGGCCGCCGCGGCCTCGGAGGCCTGGTCGGGTTTGAGCCAGGTGTACTTCAGGATCCCGGCCTCGGAGCCCAGCCGCTGGGAACAGTAGGAACAGTCCTCCGGGCACAGGCCCGACTTGAGGTTGACGAGATAGTTGAGTTTCACCCGTCGGCCGAACCAGTGCCGGCGCACCTTCCCGGCCGCGGCCACCACATCGAGCAGGTCGTCGTCGGACGTCGCCAGGACGGCGAGTGCCTCTTCACGGGTCGGCAGCTCGCGCCGAAGCCCCTTGTCCACCAGCGTGTTCAGCAGGTCCATGAGAGCCGATCCTGTCCTACTCAGGCGCTCGGGGCCAAGGAGAGTTCGCACAACAGAGTCGCTTCGAGGTGTGGGTATTGCCACACACTGACCTGCTGGTGGTCCCGCTAGTGTCTGTGCACTGCCTACAAATTCCCCGGAGGAACACCCATGGCGTTCGGCTGGATCGACGAGCAGGCGGAGCTGCGCCGCCGCGCCGGGCTCGTACGGACTCTGCGCCCCCGTCCGGCCGCATCGCCGCTCCTCGACCTGGCGAGCAACGACTACCTGGGCCTGGCCCGCCACCCCGAGGTCATCGAGGGGGCGGCCCGTGCCGCCCGTGAGTGGGGCGGCGGCTCGACCGGCTCCCGGCTCGTCACCGGCAGCACCGAACTGCACGCCGAACTGGAACGGGAGCTGGCCGATTTCTGTGGTTTCGAGGCTGCCCTCGTCTTCTCCTCCGGCTACGCGGCCAACCTCGCCGCGGTCACCGCGCTGGCCCCGCACGGCTCGCTGATCGTCTCCGACGCGGGCAACCACGCCTCGCTCATCGACGGCTGCCGGCTGGCGCGTGGTACGACCCAGGTCGTGACGCACGCCGAACCGGAGGCCGTGCGCAAGGCGCTGCGGACGCACGAGGGCACGGCGATCACGGTGTCCGACACGGTCTTCTCGGTGGACGGCGACGCGGCCCCGCTGACCGCACTCGCCGAGGCCTGCCGGGAACACGGCGCCGGACTGGTGGTCGACGACGCCCATGGTCTGGGCGTGCTCGGTGACGGCGGGCGCGGCGCCCCGCACGCGGCGGGGCTCGCGGGCGCCGACGACGTCGTCGCGACCCTCACGCTGTCCAAGTCCCTCGGCAGCCAGGGCGGGGCGGTCCTCGGCCCCGCCCGGGTCGTCGGCCACCTGGTCAACGCGGCCCGGACGTTCATCTTCGACACGGGACTCGCCCCCGCCGCGGCGGGAGCGGCCCTGACGGCACTGCGCGTGCTGCGCCGCGAGCCGGAACGCGCGGCCCGGGCCCGCGCGGTGGCGGGCGATTTGTACACGCGCCTGACCGCCGCGGGTCTGGAGGCGGTACGTCCGGACGCCGCGGTGGTCTCGGTACGGGCGCCTTCCCCCGAGGACGCCGTGCGCTGGGCGGCCGAGTGCCGCGCGGCGGGCCTGGCCGTGGGCTGTTTCCGTCCTCCTTCCGTGCCCGACGGCATCTCACGGCTCAGGCTGACCGCCCGCGCGGACCTGACCGGTCAGCAGATCGAACGCGCTGTACGGCTGATCGGCGAGACGCGGCCATGAGTCGGCGTGGCACGGCCGTGCGTCGCGCGATGACGGACCTGATCAGATGCGGTCGACCGCGGCCGTGAACCTGGCCCAGCTCTCCGGCGAGAAGAGCAGTGCGGGCCCGGCCGGGTCCTTGGAGTCGCGCACGGCGAGGAGTCCGGCCCAGCGCGGGATGTCCGGACGCGCGGTCTCGACGCAGTTGTTCGCGCCGGTGCTGTAGCTGCTGCGCAACCACCGCACACCGTGCAGTTCGCTGCTCGATGGGACATGACGAGGCAGTGCACGCATGGTGCCTCCTTAGGCGCCGGTGGCTGTCCCGGCGATGAAATCCAACGAGTCCTCGGGCGAAAGGGCGTGGATCTGCAGGGCGTTGAAGGCCTCTGTGTAGACCCGGAGGTCTTCTTTCCGCTCGAGGTAGAGGCTACTCGTCAAGTGGTCGAGAACAACCACATCCAGATCAGAGGCGCTCGAAAATGAGAAGATAACAAAAGGACCGGTGACGCCGATATGCGCCCCGGCCGCGAACGGCAGCACCTGGAGCCGCACTTGGGGCAGCCGCGCCGCCTCGACCAGCCTTTCCAGCTGTCGCGCCATCACCCCGGGGCCGCCCACCTCCCGCCGCAGCACCGCCTCGTCCAAGACCGCGCTCAGCTGCAGCGGCGGATCCGCGCGCAACACGTCCTGCCGGGCCAGCCGCACCTCGACCAGCGTGTCCAGCCGCTCCTCGGACAGGCCCTCCACCGCCGCCTGCGTCACCGCGCGCGCGTACTCGGGGGTCTGGAGCAGCCCCGGGACGACCGTGGTCTCCAGGGTGCGCATCGCACTGGCTTGGGACTCCAGGCTGATGAAGTCCCGGTAGGTCGGCGGCAGTACGCCCCGGTAGGCGTGCCACCAGTGGTGCCGTCCGCCACCGTCGTCGGACCCCGCCAACACCATCAGCAGCTCGCGGAGTTGGGAGTCCGCCACCCCGTAGGCGTCGAGCAGCGACCGCACATCGGCCGGTTTCGCCCCGCTGGTGCCCGTCTCGATCCGGCTGACCTTCGACTGGTGCCAGCCCACCAGCCGGGCCGCCTCACCACTGGTGAGCCCCGCCGAGGTGCGCAGCGTCCGCAGTTCGGCGCCCAGTTTCCGGCGGCGCACCGCGGGACCGTTCTGCATGGGATTCTCCTTACTCCTCCCGAGCCACCCGAATACGGTCTCGCGTCGCAGAGTTCACCGCTTTGAGCGACAGATATATGCATATCTTGGTGGATCGCGGCCCTTCACAGGGGTTCGGTGGCAGTCTGACGGCGAAGCACCAGTCCGGGACCGTACTCGAACCATCCGCTCCGTGTCGGCCTGCGGTCCCGTCGGAAAGGGACGACCTCGCCATGGCAGACCATCTGGAAGCATCCGTCACTCTGCCGAGCGATCCCGCCTCGGTCTCCGCGGCACGCGCCCATGTGGTGGGCACGCTCGCGGAGTGGGGCCTGCCGGCGGACACGGACCTGTCCGACACCGTCCGGCTCATCATCTCGGAACTGGCCACCAACGCCGTCCAGCACACCTTCGGCCAGTCGCCCACCTTCCGGGTGGACATCGCGCTCGACCGCGACGAACACCTGCACCTCGGCGTCACGGACAGCCACCCGCGATTCCCCAGACGTCTTCCCGCCGCCGTCCAGCAGGACAACGGACGCGGCCTGGTCATCATCCGCTGGCTGACCGCGGAGTGCGGCGGAAAGCTCAGGATCCGCCCCACCCGTGAGGGCGGCAAGACCATCCTCGTGGAACTCCCGTGGACGGTTCCGGGGGGAGTTCCCCGCCGCACGTCACCGGTGCCGCGCTGACGCTTCCCGGTGTGCCGCTGCTCCCCGAGGTGCTGGCGGCCGCCCGACGGTGTCGCGCAGCGGTGCGGGGAGCCTGGCCGCGTCCTGGGGCGCCGGCCCGTCGGCAAGAGCCCCGGGTGTCCCGGCGGTGCCGTTCGCCCCGTCCCGCAGCCCCGCCCGCCGCACCAGCCGGGGGAGCAGCCCCCACAGGCCGGCACAGACCAGGAAGGTCCCCCCGCCCGCGGCGAACCCACCGGTCCGGCCGGTCGTCACATCCACCACCAGCAGCACGGAACCACTGAACGCGAACACCAGTACGATCAGGCCGGTGGTGGCCAGGCGTGCGGAGACCTGGACTATGCGCGGCTTGGCGCCCTGCTGGAAGAGCGAGCGGTGCAGGGCGGCCGGCGCGGTGAACAGCGCGGCTGCCAGGACCGCCAGCAGCAGCGTGACGACGTAGAGGACGCGCTGGAAGGAGTCGAGGGACCCGAAACGCGAGGTGAAGGCCAGCGACAGCAGGAAGGCGAAGAGGATCTGCACCCCGGTCTGGGTGACCCGGAGTTCCTGGAGCAGCTCGACGAAGTTCCGGTCGGCGCGCTGCAGCGGCGTCTCGCCGCGGGCGGTGCAGGGACGGTGCTCGGCCATGCCTTCACGGGTATCCACATGGGCCCGTGTCACGCTCCGGCGTGCGGCGGCGCGTCAGGGCACCGCCGCACGCCGGGCGCGTCACTTCACGCGCCCGTACCAGACGCTCTTGGTCCAGATCTTCTGCAGCCGCACCACGTCCCCGCTCTTCGGGGAGTGCCAGAGCTTGTTCTTACCCGCGTAGATGCCGACGTGGTACACGTTGCGGCCCGAGTGGAAGAACACCAGGTCCCCCGCCTTGCGGCTCTTGGCGGAGATGTGGCGCGTCTTGTTGTACTGCTGGGCGGCCGTGCGGGGCAGTTTCTTGCCCGCCTTCTTGAACGAGTACAGCGTGAGGCCGGAGCAGTCGAACCTGTGCGGCCCGGTGGCGCCGTATTTGTACGGCGAACCCTTCTTGGAGGCCGCGATCTGGAGTGCCTTCGTCGCTGGCGTGGCTGCCGCCGCCTCCGGGGAGAGGCCGGGCGCCACTATCGAGCCACCCATGGCGGCGATGGTGAGGGCCGAGGCCGTACCGGCCCGGACCATGAGCGACGGGACACGATTGAGCGCAGTCATGCGCAACCCTTCGTCAGCCGCCTGTGAAGGATGACCTGTCGGATTCGGGCTGGCGAAGTTGCCCGGCCGCTGACGCGGCTTCACCCCAAGGGCTGCTCGGATCCGGTCATGGCGTGACCGTCCCGGCGACCCGTCGTGCTTGGGTCCTCCACTCCTGCCGATCCACTCCTGTCGACCGGTCATCCGGGCGGCGGCAGGACTCGGCGTCCGCCCGGATCGCCCCGCCGCTGTGGCGGGGGCTTGTCGTCAGTCAGGGATCTTGACTCATGGATGTCCGGAAAACCCAACGGAACCTGGGATTTGTGTTGTTACTCACCACTCGCCCGTTCGGGTGGACACGTCTGTGTTCGAACCGCCGTCCACGGACCTACAGGCCGTCGGACCAGCGGTGGAATGTCCCGTTCCGCCCCTCGGCTACGCGCGTTGCGCAACCGGGGTGGTCCAAAAATTGGCGTCCCGTCTACTCCGAACAGGGGTACGTCGTTTGGTCCGTTTCGACTCAAGCCGGATGCCCGCCGACGGGGCGGGCATCCGGGCGGCGGTTCCGCGTCAGCCGACGGACTCGGGGGGCAGCGCGACGCGGGCCGTGCGCCGCTCGCCGTCCAGCACCCGCAGGGCCCTGGCCAGGGTGGCGGCGTGCAGTTCCGTCTCGCCTCGCTCGTGCATCAGGGTGAGTGCGTCACGCAGCGCGATCGCCTTGCCCACCAGGGCCTGGGCTGCATGCAGGCCACGGTAGGTGTCGCCGTCCAGGGCCGGGTTGATCCTGCCGAGCAGGTCGACGGCCTCCAGGTACCGGTCGATCAGCTCCGCTTCGGCGCGTGTCAGGGCGGGCAGTGGCGGCAGTTCGGGCGGAAGCACCTGCGGCTCACCTTCCGGTCGGCGGGGCCAGGGTGGCCTCGCGGGTGGGCACGATCCGGTCCACCAGGCCGTACTCCACCGCCTCCTGGGCGGTGAGGATCTTGTCGCGGTCGATGTCGGCGCTCACCTGCTCCCGGGTGCGGCCCGTGTGCCGTGCGAGCATCTCCTCCATGCGGGTCCGGATCCGCGTCAACTCGTCCGCCTGGATCGCCAGATCGCTGGCCTGCCCGTGGACCGGCTCGGGCAGCGCGGGCTGGTGGATCACCAGACGCGCGTCCGGCAGCACGGAGCGCTTGCCGGGCGTGCCCGCCGCCAGCAGTACCGAGGCGGCCGCCCCGGCCTGGCCCAGGCAGATGGTCTCCACGTCGCAGTTGACGTACTGCATCGTGTCGTAGACGGCCGTCATGGCGTGGAAGGCGCCGCCCGGGGAGTTGATGTAGAGCGAGATGTCCCGGTCCGGAGCGTGGTGCTCGAGGTACATGAACTGAGCCATCACGTCGTTCGCCGAGGTCTCGTCCACCGGCGTTCCGAGGAAGACGATCCGCTCCTCCAGGAGCTTCGAGTACGGGTCCATCGTCCGTTGGCCGGACCCGGTGCGTTCGGTGAACTCGGGCAGCACGTGACGGGCGGAAGGTCGGGTCATGGTGAACCCCTCCTCGCGGGCGGAGCCGTCTCCGGCGACGGCCGTCTCTGTAAAAAATGTACAGGACGTACGTGACGTTATGATGGGTCCATGGCCTACGAGATTCCGGTGACACAAGCGCGGGCTGAGCTCGCCGATCTGATCAACCGCGTGGTGTACGCCGGCGAGCGCGTCGTGGTCACCCGGCACGGCAAGCCCCTCGTCGCCCTCGTCTCCGCCGATGACCTGCGGCATCTCGAAGAGGCCCACGAGCTCGCGGAGCCCGCGGACGAACACGTGATCAGCGCGGTCTCCACGGTCCGCGAGGTCCCGTCCGCTCCCGGCGAACGGCAGCGGTTCGGCATCGCCGCGGAGCACCGGGGGCCCGCCCCGGCCTAGGGGATGTCCGCGAGGTCCCGCCTGCCCCGCGACGCCTGCCGCGGCACTCGCCCGGAGGCGGACGGTGCCGTGAGCCGCTGTCCGCGCCCCTCAGCCGTCCGTCACGGATCGCACCTCGGTTAACGTGCCCGAAACGCGGTCCCATTAGCCTGCCGCTCCACGCCACCTGGCACTTTGCCCCGTGGCCGCGGCATCCGGGCCCCGCACGGTCCGGAGCGAGGACTGTGAGGTGGGACGTGCAGCTGACCCCGCACGAGCAAGAGCGACTTCTGATCCACGTGGCGGCCGACGTGGCCGGGAAGCGCAGGGCCCGGGGCCTCAGACTCAACCACCCCGAGGCGGTCGCCCTCATCACGTCGCACATCCTCGAAGGCGCCCGCGACGGCCGGACCGTCGCCGAACTCATGTCCTCCGGACGCAAGCTCCTCACCAGGGACGACGTCATGCAGGGCGTCCCGGAGATGATCCACGACGTCCAGGTCGAGGCCACCTTCCCGGACGGCACCAAGCTCGTCACCGTCCACGAGCCGATCGTCTGAGGGAGGGTCCCATGATTCCCGGAGAAGTCCTCTTCGCGGACGAACCGATTGCCTACAACGAGGGCCGCGAGGTAACCCGGATCACCGTCCTCAACACCGCCGACCGCCCCGTCCAGGTCGGCTCCCACTATCACTTCGCCGAGGCCAATCCCGGTCTGGACCTCGACCGCGCCGCCGCGCGCGGCAAGCGGCTGAACGTCGCCGCGGGCACGGCCGTGCGCTTCGAACCCGGGATCCCGGTCGAGGTCGAACTCGTCCCGCTCACCGGCGCCCGTGTCGTGCCGGGTCTGCGCGGGGAGACCGGAGGTGCCCTGGATGCCTGAGATCTCGCGTGCCGCGTACGCCGACCTGTTCGGCCCGACGACGGGCGACCGGATCCGGCTCGCCGACACGGACCTGCTGGTCGAGATCGAGGAGGACCGTTCCGGCGGTCCGGGGCGCGCCGGTGACGAGGCCGTCTTCGGCGGCGGCAAGGTCATCCGCGAATCCATGGGCCAGTCGCGGGCCACCCGCGCGGAGGGCACCCCCGACACCGTCATCACCGGCGTGGTGATCATCGACCACTGGGGCATCGTCAAGGCCGACGTCGGCATCCGGGACGGCCGGATCACCGGCATCGGCAAAGCAGGCAACCCCGACACCATGGACGGCGTCCACCCCGACCTGGTCATCGGCCCGGAGACCGAGATCATCGCGGGCAACGGGCGGATCCTCACGGCGGGCGCGATCGACGCGCACGTCCACTTCATCTGCCCGCAGATCGCCGACGAGGCGCTGGCCTCCGGCATCACCACGCTCGTCGGCGGCGGCACGGGTCCCGCCGAGGGCTCCAAGGCCACCACCGTCACTCCCGGCCCCTGGCATCTCGCGCGGATGCTGGAGTCGATGGAGGCCCACCCGCTCAACATCGGCCTGCTGGGCAAGGGCAACACCGTCTCCCACGAGGCGATGCTGTCGCAGATCCGGGGCGGCGCGCTCGGCCTGAAACTGCACGAGGACTGGGGCTCCACCCCGGCCGTCATCGACGCCTCGCTGACCGTCGCCGGGCAAACCGGCATCCAGGTCGCCATCCACACGGACACCCTCAACGAGGCCGGGTTCGTCGGCGACACCCTCGCCGCCATCGCCGGACGGGGCATCCACGCGTACCACACCGAGGGGGCGGGCGGCGGGCACGCACCGGACATCATGACCGTGGTCTCCGAGTCGTACGTGCTGCCGAGCTCCACCAACCCGACCCGGCCGTTCACCGTCAACACCGCCGAGGAACACCTCGACATGCTGATGGTGTGCCATCACCTCAACCCGGCCGTGCCGGAGGACCTGGCGTTCGCCGAGTCCCGGATCAGGCCGTCCACCATCGGCGCGGAGGACGTTCTGCACGACCTGGGTGCCATCTCGATCATCTCCTCCGACTCCCAGGCGATGGGGCGCGTGGGCGAGGTCGTCATGCGGACCTGGCAGACCGCGCACGTGATGAAGCGGCGCCGGGGTGCGCTGCCCGGGGACGGGCGGGCCGACAACCACCGCGTACGCCGCTATGTCGCCAAGTACACGATCAACCCGGCGCTCGCCCAGGGCCTGGCCCGGGAGATCGGGTCGGTGGAGAGCGGCAAACTGGCCGACCTGGTGCTGTGGGAGCCCGCGTTCTTCGGCGTCAAGCCGCAGCTGGTCATCAAGGGCGGGCAGATCGCGTACGCGCAGATGGGCGACGCGAACGCCTCGATCCCCACCCCGCAGCCGATCCTGCCGCGCCCGATGTACGGGGCGATCGGGCGGGCGCCGGCCGCCAACTCCCTGAACTTCGTCGCGCCCCTGGCCGTCGAGGACGGGCTGCCGGAGCGGCTGGGCCTCGGCAAGCGGTTCGTGGCGATCGAGTCGACGCGCGGGGTGACCAAGGCCGACATGCGGGAGAACGACGCGCGGCCCGAGGTGCGGGTCGATCCCGACAGCTTCGCCGTGCACATCGACGGAGAGCTGGTCGAGGCCGCCCCGGCGGCCGAACTGCCCATGGCCCAGCGGTACTTCCTGTTCTGAGGCGGCCTGATGTCACGTGCTGCGCTTCTCGTGCTGGCCGACGGCCGGTTCCCCGCCGGTGGCCACGCCCACTCCGGCGGGGCCGAGGCGGCCGTCAAGGCGGGGCGGATCAGCGGGGCGGCGAGCCTGGCGGACTTCTGCCGCGGGCGGTTGCACACCGCGGGGCTGGTCGCGGCCGGTCTCGCGGCGGCCGCCGCCCTCGGGATCGACCCCGTCACGCTCGACCGTGCCGCGGACGCACGTACGCCGTCACCCGCCCTGCGGGTCGCCGCGCGCAAACTGGGGCGGCAGCTGCTGCGCGCCGCACGTGCGACCTGGCCGTCCGCCGAACTCGACGCCCTGGGGCGGGAGTTCCCCAAGGGCGCCCATCAGCCGGTGGTGCTCGGGCTGGCGGCGCGGGCGGCGGGGCTCGGACCGGTCGACGCGGCGTACTGCGCGGCGTACGAGAACGTGAGCGGGCCGGCGACGGCGACCGTGCGGTTGCTCAGCCTGGACCCCTTCGACGCCACGGCGGTGCTGGCCCGGCTGGCGCCGGAGGTGGACCGCGTGGTGGACCGTGCGGTGGAGGCGGCGCGAGGGGTGGTCGACGACGGGGTCGACGCGTTGCCCGCGGCGTCGGCGCCGCTGCTGGAGATCGGGGCGGAGGCGCATGCGGCCTGGGCGGTGCGGCTGTTCGCGTCGTAGACAGGCACCAGGGGCTCCGCCCCCTGGCCCCCCGGCCTGTGCCCACCCGCCGCCCGGCTCTGTCGGACAGGAAGCCCGCCGTCACCCATCGCCCGCAGCCAGAAAGCAGGAACCTCATGCATCTCGACCACACCCCCGACGGCCCCACCGCCGTAAGCGCCGACGCCCGCCGGCCCGACGGCTCCCGCCGTGCCCTGCGGATCGGGCTCGGGGGACCCGTCGGGTCCGGGAAGACCGCGACCGTCGCCGCGCTCTGCCGGGCCCTGCGCGACGAGCTGTCCCTCGCGGTCGTCACCAACGACATCTACACCCGGGAGGACGCCGAGTTCCTGCTCCGGGAGGCCGTGCTGCCGCCCGAGCGGATCACCGCCGTCGAGACCGGGGCATGCCCGCACACCGCCATCCGTGACGACATCTCCGCGAACCTGGAAGCGGTGGAGGACCTGGAGGACGCCGTCGGGCCGCTGGACCTGGTCCTCGTGGAGTCCGGTGGCGACAACCTCACCGCGACCTTCTCCAAGGGACTGGTCGACGCGCAGATCTTCGTGATCGACGTGGCCGGCGGTGACGACATCCCGCGCAAGGGCGGACCGGGCGTGACCACCGCCGACCTGCTCGTCGTCAACAAGACCGACCTCGCACCGTACGTCGGCTCCGACCTCGCGCGGATGGCGGCCGACGCCAAGGCCCAGCGGGCCGAACTGCCCGTGGTCTTCCAGTCGTTGCGGTCCGAGGCCGGGGTGCACGACGTCGCCGCGTGGGTGCGTGCCCGGCTGGCCGCGTGGGCGGCACGGGCGTGAGCGGCGCGGGGGTGCGGTCCGTCGCGAGGATCGTCGCCCGGGACGACGGCCGGGGCGGGACCGCTCTGCCCGTGCTGGAGAGCGACGGGCCCCTGGCCCTGCGGCGCACCCGGGGCAGTGGCGGCCGGGCGCGGGTCATGCTGGTCGGTGCGATGAGCGGGCCGCTCGGCGGTGACCACTTCACGGTGGAGGGCCGGGTGGAGGAGGGCGCGCGACTGTCCGTCGGGTCGGCCGCGGCCACCATCGCACTGCCCGGACAGGCCAAGGGCGAGGCCCGGTACGACGTCCGGCTCGCTGTCGCCGGTCACGGCGAACTGCACTGGCTGCCAGAGCAGTTGATCTCCGCTCAGGGCAGCGATCTGTCTGTCACCACCCGCGTCGATCTCGCCGCCACGGCTCGGCTGGTGCTGCGCGAGGAGCAGGTGCTCGGGCGCGTCGGTGAGGAACCCGGGAGGCTCACCAGCCGTCTTACCGTGCGGGTCGCCGGGCAGGTCGTACTCGACCAGGAGCTGGCCTGCGGGCCCGGCGCGCCGGGCGGCTGGGACGGGCCCGCCGTGCTGTCCGGATACCGTGCGGTCGGGCAACTGGTCGTCGTGCGGCCGGAGTTCGGCACCGATCCGGTGACGGCCGCAGTGCTGGGGGAGGGGGCCTCGCTGGTGCCGCTCGCCGGGCCGGCCGCGCTGGTGACCGCGGTGGCGCCGGACGCCCTCCGGCTGCGCCGGCTGCTCGACGAGGCCCTCGCGTCACTCCCGAGGGCGTAGGCGTCCGCAGAGCAGAACGAACTCTCCGTTTATCGGATTGGCAAAGAAGGCCACCCGACCCTGTTGTCAGGGACCCCACAACAGGGAGGATCACCCGGACTGATCTCGACGAGGTACGGGGAGGTCCCCCTTGAGGGGTTCGAGACCGAAGAGGCGGGTGACGGCGCTCGGTTCGGCTGGGGCGCTCGTCACGGCCACACTGATGGCCGGTGCCGTCGCGGCGCCCACCGCGAACGCGAGCGCGGGCAGCGGCCACGGCAAGGACCGGGAGGCCCGGGGCGTCGCGGTCGCCGCCGCCCGGGCCGCGAAGGCCGGCATCGACTGGCAGGACTGTCCCGCCGACTGGAACCTGGCCAAGCCGATCCAGTGCGGGTACGTCACCGTGCCGCTCGACTACGCCAAGCCCCACGGCAAGCAGATCAAGCTCGCCGTCGACCGCATCGGCAACACGGGCACGAAGGCCGAGCGGCAGGGCGCGCTCATCTACAACCCCGGCGGCCCCGGTGGCTCCGGGCTGCGCTTCCCGGCCCGCGTCACCAACAAGAACGCCGTCTGGGCCAACGTGGCCAAGGCCTATGACTTCGTGGGCTTCGACCCGCGCGGTGTAGGAAAGTCCACGCCCGTCTCCTGCGTCGACCCGCAGGAGTTCGTCAAGGCGCCCAAGGCCGATCCGGTGCCCGACTCCGAGGCCGACAAGCTCGCCCAGCGCAAGCTGGCCCGCGAGTACGCCGAGGGCTGCCAGGAGCGCAGCGGCGCCATGCTGCCGCACATGACCACGCCGAACACCGCGCGCGACCTCGACGTCATCCGCGCCGCCCTCGGCGAGAAGAAGCTCAACTTCCTCGGCGTCTCCTACGGCACCTACCTGGGCGCCGTCTACGGCACCCTCTTCCCGGGCCACGTGCGCCGCATGGTCGTCGACAGCGTGGTCGACCCCTCGCGGGACAAGATCTGGTACCAGGCCAACCTGGACCAGGACGTCGCCTTCGAGGACCGCTGGAAGGACTGGCAGGACTGGGTCGCCGCGAACGACGCCACCTACCACCTCGGCACCACCCGTGCCGACGTCCAGGCGAAGTGGCTTCAGCTGCGCGCCACCGCGAAGAAGCGCCCCCTCGGCGGGGTCGTCGGCCCGGCCGAGCTCATCTCCTTCTTCCAGAGCGCCCCGTACTACGACTCCGCCTGGGCGCCGACCGCCTCGGTCTTCAGCAAGTACGTGGCCGGCGACACCCAGGCGCTCGTCGACGCCGCAGCCCCCGACCTGTCCGACACGGCGGGCAACGCGGCCTCGGAGAACAGCAACGCCGTCTACACGGCCGTGGAGTGCGCCGACGCCAAGTGGCCCACCGACTGGCGCACGTGGGACCGGGACAACACGCGGCTCCACAAGGACCACCCGTTCATGACCTGGGCCAACGCCTGGATGAACCTGCCGTGCGCCACCTGGCCGGCCAAGCAGCGGACGCCGCTGAACGTCAGGACCGGCAAGGGCCTGCCCGGGGTGCTCATCGTCCAGTCCGAGCGGGACGCGGCCACCCCGTACGAGGGGGCCGTGGAACTGCACAAGCGGTTCAAGGGCTCCCGCCTGATCACGGAGAAGGACGCGGGCTCCCACGGCGTCACCAGCCTGGTGAACCCCTGCATCAACCCCAGGGTGGACAGTTACCTGCTCACCGGCAAGCTGGACGGCGCCGACGTCACCTGCGCGCCGCACGCCACGCCGAAGCCGTAGCCGTACACCCGTACGGGCCGTACATCCGTACGGGGTGAGGGGCGGCCGGGACACCGGCCGCCCCTTCCCCTTCCTCAGGCCTGCCGGGCCGCGAAACAGGCGTCCTTCGCCGCGTGACCGAAGCCCCCGATCGCCACAGTGGCGGAGCTCAACTGAGGGGCATGCGGCGCAACTTCCGCTCCTTCGGGGCGGCGGCCTCCTCGGCCTTCACCACGGCCGCGTACCGGTCGACGTACTCCTGCCCGGAGAGCGAGAGGATCGCGTACATGATCTCGTCGGTGACGGCGCGCAGGACGGCCTTCTCGTTCTCCATGCCCTCGTAGCGGGAGAAGTCGAGGGGCTCGCCGAAGCGGATCACCACGGGGTGGATGTTGGGGATGACCTTGCCGGGCGGCTGGGCCTCGAAGGTGCCGATCATCGCGCAGGGGACGACCGGGACCCCGGCCTTGAGGGCCATCACCGCGACACCCACCTTGCCCTTGTAGAGCCGGCCGTCGTGCGAGCGGGTGCCCTCGGGGTAGATGCCGAGCAACTCGCCCTTGCGCAGCACGCCGAGGCCCTCCCGGATCGCGGCCTGTCCCGCGTCCTTGCCGGAGCGGTCGACCGGGATCTGCCCCGCGCTGCGGAAGAAGAAGGCCGTCAGCCGGCCCCGGACGCCCGGGCCCGTGAAGTACTCGGCCTTCGCGAGGAAGGTGATGCGCCGCTTGAGGATCGCGGGCATCAGGAAGTGGTCCGAGAACGACAGGTGGTTCCCGGCGATGACGGCCGCGCCCTCCGACGGCACGTGCTTCAGGCCTTCTATGCGCGGCCGGAAGACCAGCTTCAGCAGTGGGCCCAGCAGCACGTATTTCAGCAGGTGGTAGAACAAAGCGGGCGCTCCTCGACTCTCGCGGTGGACTCGCCGCCGCGTTCCAGCAGGTCAACCGGCTTGTCGTGGGGTGCCAGTCTAGGTGCAAGCGCGGCCGCCGGGCACCTGGTGGGGCGAGGCCGCGTCGATCCTTCACCGTTTGACTGACGGTCACTCAGGTGGGTGCGTCCGGTGGTGCTCATGGGAGTACTCTGCGAAGCATGCGGATCGCTGTTTCCTCGGACATGGACGAGCCCGTCGCCCGCTTCCTGATGGCCGCGCTGCGCGACCGGGGACACGAGGTGCGCCCGCACGGCGCGCTGCGTCCCGGGGACGACGCGCAGTGGGCGGTGTGCTCCGAGGCGGCGGCACGCGAGGTCGCCGACCAGACGGCCGACCAGGCCGTGGTGTGCTGCTGGACCGGCACGGGCGCCTCCATCGCCGCGAACAAGGTGCCGGGCGTCCGGGCCGCGCTGTGCACGGACGCCTACACGGCCGAAGGGGCGCGTCGCTGGAACGACGCCAACGTGCTCGCGCTCAGCCTGCGGCTGACGTCCGAGCCGCTGCTGACGGAGATCCTCGACGCCTGGTTCGCCGGCCGGCCCAGCGGGGACGCCGAGGACCGGCAGAACGTGGACCGCGTCAGGCTGCTCGATCACGCAAAGGCCCGTCGGTAGCCCACCCGCGCGGGTCACAGCCGTACGACAATGAGCGCCGTGTCGTCGGTCGCGCCGCCCGGCGGCAGCAGTTCCAGCAGGACGCTGTCGGCGAGGGCCTCGGGATCCTCGTCCCGGTGCCGGTACAGCGAGTCGGCGAGGCGCGCCAGACCGGTGTCGATGTCCTCGTCGCGCCGCTCGACCAGGCCGTCGGTGTACAGCACGAGTGTGGCGCCCGGCGCGAAGGTCGCTTCGGCCTGGGGTCTGGGGATGGGATCGGGGCGGGCGTCGAGCGGCGTGTCCGTGGCCCCGTCGAGGAACTCCGCACGGCCGTCCGGATGGACCAGCACGGGCGGGAGATGGCCGGCGCTGCTGTAGGCGATGCAGTGCCGGCGGAAGTCGATGAAGGTCGTCACCGCGGTCGCCGACTCGGCGCCGTCGACCACGTTGGCGTAGCGCCCCAGTACGTCCAGCGCCTGCGCCGGGCCGTCCGCGACCCGGGAAGCCGCGCTGAGCGCGCTGCGCAGCTGGCCCATGACACCGGCGGCCGCCAGCCCGTGCCCGACCACGTCGCCCACGGACACGCCGACCCGGTGGCCGTCGACCAGCTCGACCAGGTCGTACCAGTCCCCGCACACGTTGAGCGCGCCCACGGCGGGCCGGTACCGCACGGCGGCCCGGTGGTGGTGGCTCACCTGCCGGCGGTCGGGCAGCATCGCCTCCTGCAGGGCCAGCGCCACCTCCCGCTCCCGGGAGTGCGCCCGCCGCAGCCGTTCGTTGAGCTCCTGGAGCTCTCGGGCGCGGGTGTACAGCTCGGCTTCCAGGACCCGGGCCCGGCTGCCCGTGCCGCTTCCGTCCCCTCCCGAGCGGCCCCGGGCCCGGATCAGCTCCGTGACCTCCTCGACACGGTGCAGGACCAGCACCACCTTGCCGTCGGGGCCGAGCAGCGGCGCGTTCACCGGGCTCCAGTAGCGCTCCTCCCAGTGCCCGGGCCGCTCGGGGTCCTCCACGTCGTAGCGCTGGAGCGCCATGGCGTCGCGCTCGCCGCTCGCCATGACCCGGTACAGCGAGGCCTCCAGGTTGCGCATCCCCGTCGCGGCCGGGTCATTGGGGTTGTCGGGGAAGACGTCGAACAGGTACTGGCCGATCAACTGCTCTCGTGAGCGGCCCGAGCCCCGGACGAACTCCTCGTTGACGTCCGCGTAGACGAGTTCGGGCGTCAGCAGCGCCACCATGCCGGGCAGGGCCTGGAACACAGCCGCGTAGTCGATCGCCGTATCCGTCATGGCCGTCGCCTCACCAGTGCCGGGGGTCAGACCATTTTCCCACGGTATGACCGAAACCGGCTCTAGTTCACTCCAGCAGGTCCGTCAGGGGCAGCCCGGCCCGGATGATCTTCCCCTCCTCAGTCCAGGACCTTCTCCAGCGAGCCCAGCGCCGCCACGAGCTCGTCATCGGTGATGGTGAGCGGTGGGGCCAGGCGGATGGTCGAACCGTGGGTGTCCTTGACGAGGACTCCCTCCCGCATGAGGCGTTCGCTGATCTCGCGGCCCGTGCCGATCGCCGGATCGATGTCGACGCCCGCCCACAGGCCCCGCGAGCGGAAGCCCACGACGCCCTTGCCGACCAGCCGGGTCAGTCCTTCCCGGAGTGTCACGCCCAGTTCGGTCGCACGCCGCTGGAACTCACCCGTCTCCAGCAGTGCGACGACCGCCGTGCCGACCGCCGCCGCCAGCGGATTGCCGCCGAAGGTCGAGCCGTGCTCCCCGGGGTGCAGCACCCCGAGCACCTCCCGGCGCCCGACCACCGCGGACACCGGCACGATCCCGCCGCCCAGCGCCTTGCCCAGCAGCAGCACGTCCGGCACGACCGACTCGTGCTCGACCGCCAGCGTGCGGCCCGTACGGCCGAGCCCGGACTGGATCTCGTCCGCGACGAACAGGCACCCCTCGCGCCGGGTCAGCTCACGCACCCCGGCCAGGTAGCCGTCGTCCGGGACGATCACGCCCGCCTCGCCCTGGACCGGCTCGATCAGCACGGCCGCCGTGGTCTCGTCGACCGCCGCCTCCAGCGCCGCCAGATCGTTGTACGGCACGATCCGGAAGCCGGGTGTGAAGGGGCCGAACCCCGCTCGCGCCGTCTCGTCCGTGGAGAAGCTGACGATCGTCGTCGTACGGCCGTGGAAGTTGTCCGCCGCGACCACGATCGTCGCCCGGTCGGCCGGGACGCCCTTGACGTCGTAGGCCCACTTGCGGGCCACCTTCACCCCGCTCTCCACCGCCTCGGCGCCGGTGTTCATGGGCAGCACCATCTCCGTGCCGGTCAGCGCCGCCAGCCGCTCGGCGAACTCGGCGAGCCGGTCGTTGTGGAAGGCGCGTGAGGTGAGGGTCAGCCGGTCGAGCTGGCGGTGGGCCGCCTCGATCAGCGCCGGATGCCGGTGGCCGAAGTTCAGGGCCGAGTAGCCGGCCAGCATGTCGAGGTAGCGCCGCCCCTCCACGTCCTCCACCCAGGTGCCCTCGGCACGGGCGACGACCACCGGCAGCGGGTGGTAGGTGTGCGCGAGGATCGGCTCCTCCGCGCGGATGAGTTCCTCGGAGCCACGGGTACGGGCAGGTGCGGTCATGAGCGGATCTCCCGGATCTCCTGGGTGCAGCACTTGATGCCGCCACCCGCCTTGTGGAACTCGGACAGGTCGACGGGGACGGGGACGTAGCCACGGTCGGCGAGTTGCCCGGCCAGGCCCGTCGCCCCCGGCGAGATGAACACATGGCGTCCGTCGGAGACGGAGTTGAGCCCGAACGCCATCGCGTCCTCGTGGGTGGCGATCACCGCGTCCGGGTACAGCCGGGCCAGTACCTCGCGGCTGCCCGGCGAGAACGCCCCGGGGTAGTAGGCGACATTCTCCTCGTCGAGGACGAACAGCGCCGTGTCCAGATGGTAGAAGTACGGATCCACCAGCGTCAGCCCGATCACCGGCACCCCGAAGTACTCCTGCACCTCAGTGTGGGCCTCCCGGGTGGTGCGGAAGCCCGTCCCGGCGAGGATCCAGCGGCTGGCCGGCACCAGGTCTCCCTCGCCCTCGCACACCGCCCCGGGATGGTGGACCTCGTAGCCCTCCGACTTGAACCAGGCCTCGTACGGCACGGACTCGGGACGCCGTTCGGGCGCGAGGAAGAGCGAGCCGAAGACGCGGCCGCCGACGACGACCGCCGCGTTCGCGGCGAAGACCATGTCGGGCAGGCCGGGAACGGGACGCACGGTGTCCACGGTATGGCCATGGGCCCGGTAGGTGTCGACCAGCGCCTGCCACTGGTCCAGGGCGCGGATGACGTCGACGGGTTCGTCGGGATGCATCCACGGGTTGATCGCGTACTGCACGGCGAAGTGCCTGGGTTCGCAGACGAGGTAGCGCCGCCGGCGCGGCACACGGGAGTCGGGCACAGAGGGGTCCCTCCGCTTCCTCACGGTGTGTGACGGGGTGTTGACACCAAGGTAGGAAGTGCCGGTGGCGGCCGACAAGAATCATCAGTTGCGCGTCGGCGCAGGAACGCTGCGTCTTCGGGTCGCTCGACGCACGTCTGCTGCGCGCCGGCGTGGGGCTACTCCGGCGCGGGCTGGCTGGCACCCGCCTCCGGACTCTCCGGAAGCAGATGGGACAGCACCATCACACTGATCGTCTTCCGGATGAACGGTTCCTGGCGGATCCGCTCCAGCACCTCCTCGAAGTGCTCCACGTCTCGCGCCCGCACGTGCAGCAGCGCGTCCGCGCCGCCGGTCACGGTCATCGCGGCGGTGATCTCCGGGTAGTCGCGCACGACCTCCGCCAGCCGCCGCGGCGGGGCCGCGCCCTCGCAGTACACCTCGACGTAGGCCTCCGTGCGCCAGCCCAGCGCGGACGGCTTCACCGTCGCGGTGAAACCGGTGATCACACCCGTCTCCCGCAGCCGGTCGACCCGGCGCTTCACCGCCGTGGCCGACAGCCCGACCGCCGTGCCGATCTCGGCGAACGACGTCCTGGCGTTCGCCATCAACGCGGTGATGATCTTCCGGTCGAGATCGTCGAACGGCGTGGACCTGCTGTTCATGCGGGCACTGTAACCAGTGCCCGAACGCACTGATCGCCCCTTACACTCCGGGGCATGCTGCGCGCCCTGGCTGTCGACGACGAACGCCCCTCGCTCGAGGAGCTGCTCTACCTGCTGCAGGCCGACCCCCGCATCGGGAGCGCGGAGGGCGCCGGCGACGCCACCGAGGCGCTGCGCCGCATCAACCGCGCCCTGGAGTCGGGCCCGGGCGGGCCCGAGGCGATCGACGTCGTCTTCCTCGACATCCAGATGCCCGGCCTCGACGGCCTGGATCTGGCCCGGCTGCTCACCGGGTTCGCCCGGCCGCCGCTCGTCGTGTTCGTCACCGCGCACGAGGACTTCGCCGTGCAGGCCTTCGATCTCAAGGCCGTGGACTACGTGCTCAAGCCGGTCCGCAAGGAGCGCCTGGCCGAGGCCGTCCGGCGGGCCGCCGAGCTGCGCGGTACCGCGACCCGCATACCCGTGAGCGAACCCGATCCCGACCACATACCCGTCGAGCTCGGCGGCGTGACCCGTTTCGTCGCCGTCGAGGACATCACCCACGTCGAGGCCCAGGGCGACTACGCCCGTCTGCACACCGACAGGGGCAGCCACCTGGTCCGGATCCCGCTGTCCACCCTCGAGGAGCGCTGGCGCTCCCGCGGCTTCGTCCGCATCCACCGCCGCCATCTGGTGGCCCTGCGCCACATCGGCGAACTCCGCCTCGACGCGGGCACCGTCAGCGTCCTCGTCGGCGCCGAGGAACTCCAGGTCAGCCGACGCCACACGCGCGAACTGCGCGACCTGCTCATGAGGAGAGGGTGACGGTGCCCCAGGACCCCGCCGAACGCCGCGTCGTCGTCACCGGCCCGCCCCGCCGAAGCAGCCGTGCCACCGGGTACTACCGTCCGCGCACCGAGATCGACGAACAGACCACCCTCGGCCACACCTACGTCCGCTCCCTGATGCGCACCCAATTGCGCGCCGCCCTCGTCGTATCCGCGGTCCTCGGCCTCCTCGTGGGCCCGCTGCCCCTGCTGTTCGCGGTGCTGCCGGCCGCCGGACGCCTGGAATGGGCCGTCCTCGGCTTCGGCCTGTACGCCCCCCTGGTCCTGCTCGCCCGCTGGTACGTCCGTCGCGCCGAACGCAACGAACGCGACTTCGTACGCCTCGTCGAAGACCGCTGAGACACGCCGATGAACTCCGGCTACGCCGTACCCGCCGTCGCCCTGGTCGTCGTCGCGACGGTCCTGGTCGGCGCCTTCGGCCTGCGCATCTCCCGCACCACCTCCGACTTCTACGTCGCCTCCCGCACGGTCGGCCCCCGCCTCAACGCGGCGGCCATCAGCGGCGAGTACCTCTCCGCCGCCTCCTTCCTGGGCATCGCGGGCCTGGTCCTGGTGCAGGGCCCCGACATGCTCTGGTACCCGGTCGGCTACACCGCCGGCTACCTGGTCCTGCTGCTCTTCGTCGCCGCCCCGCTGCGCCGCTCCGGCGCCTACACACTGCCCGACTTCGCCGAGGCCCGGCTCGGCTCGCAGGCCGTACGGCGGCTCGCCGGTGCCTTCGTCGTCGGCGTCGGCTGGCTGTACCTGCTGCCCCAGCTCCAGGGTGCCGGACTGACCCTGACCGTGCTGACCGGGGCGCCCGACTGGCTCGGGGGAGTGATCGTCGCCGTCGTCGTCACCGCCACCGTCGCCGCCGGCGGCATGCGCAGCATCACGTTCGTGCAAGCCTTCCAGTACTGGCTGAAGCTCACCGCCCTGCTCGTCCCCGCCCTCTTCCTGGTCCTCGCCTGGCAGAGCGACGGGGCGCCCCGCGACCCCTTCGGCGAACCGGCGGGCTTCCGCGAGCAACGCGTCGTGCGCGTCGGCGACAGCGTCGACCTGAAGCTGGACCGGCCGCTGACCGTCACGGTGGACGGCACCGTGGACGGCCGCGCGCACACCGGCACCCGCCTCGAACTCCCCGCCGGCACCCACCACGTCGAACGCGGCACCCGGCTCACCTTCGCCGCGGGCGCGACCGTTCCGCGGGCCGAGCGAAGCGGCGGCGGCGACCTGTCGCCCTCGCAGGCCGAGAGCCGCGAGGAACGCCCGCTGTACGCCACGTACGGACTGATCCTCGCCACGTTCCTCGGCACCATGGGCCTGCCGCACGTCGTGGTCCGCTTCTACACCAGCCCGCACGGCGTCGCCGCCCGCCGCACCACCGTCGCGGTCCTCGGCCTGGTCGGTGCCTTCTACCTGCTGCCGCCCGTCTACGGCGCACTCGGCCGTCTCTACGCCCCCGAGCTCACCCTCACCGGCGACACGGACGCCGCCGTACTCCTGCTGCCCGGCCGCATGATCGGGGGAGTGGGCGGTGACCTGCTGGGCGCGCTGGTGGCGGGCGGCGCCTTCGCAGCGTTCCTGTCCACGGCCTCGGGGCTGACCATGGCGGTCGCGGGCGTCCTCACCCAGGACGTCTTGCCCTCGCGCGGCGTACGGCACTTCCGGCTCGGGACCGTTCTCGCCATGTCCATGCCTCTCGCGGCGAGCGTCCTGGTCGGCGGGCTCCCGGTGGCCGACGCCGTCGGGCTCGCCTTCGCGGTGTCCGCCTCCTCGTTCTGCCCGCTGCTCGTGCTCGGCATCTGGTGGCGCCGGCTCACCCCGCCCGGCGCGGCCGCCGGGATGCTGGTCGGCGGCGGCTCGGCGCTGCTCGCCGTCGCCGCCACCATGGCGGGCTACCCGGGCAAGGGCGCCGCCCTGCACGCCCTGCTCGCCTGGCCCGCGCTCTGGTCGGTGCCGCTGGGCTTCCTCACCATGATCCTGGTCTCCCTGGCCACACCCGGCCGGGTACCGCCCGGGACGGCGGCGGTCCTGGCCCGGTTCCATCTGCCCGAGGAACTGCGCACGGAGGTGACGACGGCATGAGCGGATTCCTGGCGGGCCTGTGCGTCGCCGTGCTCCCGGTGCTGGCCGTGGGCATCTGGCTCGGCCGGCGCACGGCACGCCCCAAGAGCCTCGGCGGCCTCGGCACCCCCGTCGAACACGCCACCTTCGAGACCCTGCACACCGCCTCACTCGCCGCGCCCCCGCTGCGGGCCGGGCTGACGGAGGAGACCGCCCGCAAGTCCGCCCGCAAACTCCGCTCCCTGCTCGGCACCGACGCCCTCTGCCTCACCGACCGCGAACAGGTCCTCGTCTGGGACGGCGACGGCGCCCACCACCGCGCCGAGATCATGGAACGCCTGGCCGGCGCCCTGGAGACCGGCCGCGGCGAGGCCTTCCGCCTCACCTGCGACATCCTCGACTGCTCGGTGCGCTGGGCGGTCGTGGCCCCGCTCACCGTCGACGACCGCGTGCACGGCGCCCTCGTCGCCTGTGCTCCCCGGGAATCGGCCGTGCTCGTCCGGGCCGCCGGGGAGGTCGCCCGCTGGGTCTCGGTCCAGCTGGAACTGGCGGATCTCGACCAGTCCCGCACCCGCCTCATCGAGGCGGAGATCAAGGCGCTACGAGCCCAGATATCGCCCCACTTCATCTTCAACTCGCTCGCGGTGATCGCCTCGTTCGTCCGCACCGACCCCGAGCGTGCCCGCGAACTGCTCCTGGAGTTCGCCGACTTCACCCGCTACTCGTTCCGCCGGCACGGCGACTTCACCACCCTCGCCGACGAGCTGCACGCCATCGACCACTACCTGGCTCTCGTGCGGGCGCGCTTCGGCGACCGCCTCTCGGTCACCCTCCAGATCGCCCCGGAGGTGCTGCCGGTGGCCCTGCCCTTCCTCTGCCTCCAGCCGCTCGTCGAGAACGCCGTCAAGCACGGTCTGGAGGGCAAGGCCGTGTCCTCGGGGAAGTGCCACATCCGGATCACCGCACAGGACGCGGGCGCCGAGGCCCTCGTCGTCATCGAGGACGACGGCGCCGGAATGGACCCCGCCCTGCTGCGCCGCATCCTCGCCCGCGAGGCCAGCCCGTCGGGCGGCATCGGCCTCTCCAACGTCGACGACCGGCTCCGCCAGGTCTACGGCGACGACCACGGCCTGGTCATCGAGACCGCCAAGGGCGCCGGAATGAAGATCACCGTACGGATTCCCAAGTACCGGCCGGGTGTGCACTCGGCGGCCCGGCTCACCCGGGAGTAGCCCTCAGGTGCTCTTCGAGGTCACCACCATCCCGAGCGTGATCAGGCCCAGGACGACCCAGCCGAACCACAGCCATCCGTTGCTCCCGAGCGCCACCGTGTAGGCCGTCACCATGACGAGGCCGCCGACGGTGAGCACTCCCATGGTCTTCGTCGAGTTCGAACCGTTCGTGGAACCGGGCATCGCAACACGCTCCTCGGGTTCTGTCCCTCCATGGTGCCTGCCGGACACCCCGCGCGCACGGCCCGTGCGGATGAGGTCTTCAGCGCCCCTGCGCGTTCAGCGAGGCCAGATAGGCGTTGTACGCCTCGAGTTCCTTGTCCCCGTCCCGCTCGGCGGCCCGGTCCTTCCGCCTGGCCTGCCGCTGGTCCGAGGCGTACCACTGGAACAGCAGCGCGATCAGCACCAGCACGGACGGGATCTCGCTGAACCCCCAGGCGATACCGCCCGCGGCGTTCTGGTCGGAGAGCGCCTCGACGCCGAGCGAGGCGGGCGGGTTCCTGAACGTCTCGACCATCGGCTCGGACGCCATCATCAGCGCGATCCCGAAGAACGCGTGGAACGGCATGCCCGCGAACAGCTCCAGCATCCGCATCAGGTAGCCCGGCCGGTGCGGTCCCGGGTCCACGCCCATGATCGGCCAGAAGAACACCAGGCCGACGGCGAGGAAGTGCACCATCATCGCGATGTGCCCCACCCTGGAACCCATCAGGGTGTCGAAGAGCGGCGTGAAGTACAGCCCGTACAGGCTCGCGATGAACAGCGGGATCGTGAACGCCGGGTGCGTGACGATCCGCATGTACCGGCTGTGCAGGAACATCAGCAGCAGCTCACGGGGGCCCTTGCGGCCGCGGCCCGCTGTCGGCAGCGCCCGCAGCGCCAGTGTGATCGGCGCGCCGAGCAGGAGCAGGATCGGGGACACCATGCTGATCACCATGTGCTGCACCATGTGCACGCTGAACATGACCATGCCGTAGTCGTTCAGCCGCGTGCACATCATGAGCATGATGCTGAGCACACCGACGACGTAGGCGACGGTCCGCCCGACGGGCCACTTGTCCCCGCGCCGCACCAGCCGCACGACGCCCCACCCGTACAGCGCCAGCCCGGTCAGGCAGGCGACGAGGAAGAACGGGTCCGCCGACCACTCCAGCCCTCGTCCCAGCGTGAACGGCGGCAGGTCCATGGTCATGCCGTGCCCGCTGTGATCCATTCCGCCGGCTCCTGTTTCGTGGGGGTGTGCAGCCATCTGTCCGCCCCAAGAGTAGAACCGCCCCCGGCCACACAAGTGACCGGGGGCAAGGTTTCAGGAGCGCGGGGAGCTGCGCGATCAACCACACACCAGCCGCACCCGACGAACGACGCAACCTAGAGAACGGTCTCCGCCTCGTCGTACCGTTCCTCAGGCACGGTCTTCAGCGTCTCCACGGCCTCGGCCAACGGCACCATCACTATGTCCGTGCCCCGCAACGCGGTCATCTGCCCGAACTCACCCCGGTGCACGGCCTCCACAGCGTGCCACCCGAACCGCGTCGCGAGCACCCGGTCGTAGGCGGTCGGCGTACCGCCGCGTTGCACATGCCCGAGAATGACAGGCCGGGCTTCCTTCCCCAGCCGCCGCTCCAGCTCCACCGACAGCTGACGGGCGATCCCGGCGAACCGCTCGTGCCCGTAGATGTCCTTGCCGCCCTCGTCGAACTCCATGGTCCCGGGCCTCGGCTTGGCCCCCTCCGCCGCGACGACGATCGCGAAGCGCTTGCCCGCCTCGAACCGCTCGCCGACCCGCTTGGCCAGTTCCTCTATGTCGAAGGGCCGCTCGGGAACGACGATGGCGTGCGCGCCGGCCGCCATGCCGGAGTGCAGCGCGATCCAGCCGGTGTGCCGGCCCATGACCTCGACCACCAGGACCCGCTGGTGGGACTCGGCGGTGGTCTTCAGCCGGTCCAGGGCCTCGGTCGCCACTCCCACCGCCGTGTCGAAGCCGAACGTGAGGTCGGTGACGGCGATGTCGTTGTCGATGGTCTTCGGCACACCCACGACGGGCAGACCGCTGTCCGACATCAGCCGGGCCGCCTTGAGGGTGCCCTCGCCGCCGATGGGAATGATGGCGTCGAGGCCGAGCTCCTCGACGTGGCCCTTGGCCCGCTCCACACCGTCCCGCAGATGGGAGGGCTGGACCCGGGAGGACCCGAGGATCGTGCCGCCGCGGGCGAGGATGCCACCGACCGCGTCGAGGTCGAGCTTGAGGTAGTCGCACTCCAGGAGGCCCTTCCAGCCGTCCCGGAAGCCGATGACCTCGTCGCCGTGGTCGACGACGGCGCGGTGCACGACGGACCGGATGACGGCGTTCAGGCCGGGGCAGTCGCCGCCGGACGTGAGGACACCAATGCGCATAGCCCGAAAAACCTTCTTCGCGTGGGCCGGGACCGGACCACGTTGTCCGGCTCGAATCCCCGCCACCCTAGCGGCATCGAGGGGCCGGACCGAAGCACGCGTCCGCCTGCTGGACGAAGCCGCTCACCTGTGCGGATATGCCGTCAGACGGGCTGTTGACCAGCGGGTTGACGCGTGCCCCGGACGGGCTGCGGATCAGCCTCTAAGCAGGCTGCTGAGCAGCCGCGATGCGCTCGTCCCGCAGTGCCTCGTACCAGCGGTCGTCGGTCGGCGGCAGCGCGTTGACGTCGAGGGCCAGCTTCAGCAGCAGGTCCGCGATCAGCGGGTTGCGCGCGAGCACCGGACCGTGCATGTACGTGCCGAAGACGGTGTCGTTGTAGGCGCCCTCCGTGCCGTCGCCCGTGCCGTTGCCGTTGCCGAACTGCACCCGGGCGAGCGGGCGGGCGGTGGGACCGAGGTGGGTGACGCCCTGGTGGTTCTCGAAGCCGGTCAGCGGGGGCAGGCCGAGCCGCGGGTCGATGTCGCCCAGTACGTCACCGACGCACCGCGCCCCCTCGCCGCGCACGGAGACGACGTCCAGCAGGCCGAGACCGGGCTCGCGCTGCCCGAGGTCGTTGATGAACTCGTGGCCGAGGATCTGGTAGCCGGCGCACACGGAGAACACGATCGCGCCGTTCTCCACGGCCCGCTGCAGACCGCCGTCCCGGCGCAGCCGCTCGGCGGCGAGCCGCTGCGGCCGGTCCTCGCCGCCGCCGATCAGGTAGATGTCGCCGGAGGTCGGGATCGGCTGGTCGCTGCGTACGTCCAGCCGGGCCACGTCCAGACCGCGCTGCTGGGCCCGGCGTTCGACGACGAGGACGTTGCCCTGGTCGCCGTAGGTGCTGAGCAGGTCGGGATAGATCCAGACGACCCGCAGTTGGTTGTCACTCACAAAAGTCCCCTGACGTCTCGTGCTCAGTTGCCGACCCGGCGGCGCAGGTCCTGGAACGCCGTGTAGTTGGCGATGACCTCGATCCGGCCCGGCGGGCACGCCGCCACCGCCTGGTCGAGGTTCTCGTAGACCTGGAAGTGCTGGTTCGCGACCTCCAGGCGCACCGCGAGGTCCAGCCTCCGGTCACCGATGACGCAGATCGGGTGACCCGTCAGGCGCGAGTAGTCGACGTCCCAGAGCCAGGAGGTGTCGGTGCCGTCGGCGGAGCGCGCGTTCACCGACAGGATGACCGGGGTGGGCGGCGGGTCGATCAGGGAGAACGTCTCCAGCCAGCCGGCCGGGTTCTTCGCGAGCAGCAGCCGCAGGTCGCGGCCCTGGAACTGGACGACGTCGTACCGCCCGGCCACCGCCTGCACCTGGTACATGCGCTCCAGGGCGACCTGCGGCGGCACCCCGAACACGGCGGCGACGGCGGCCGAGGAGGCGGCGTTGGCCTTGTTGGCACGGCCGGGCAGCTGGAGGTGGATCGGCCAGGCCGAACCGTGCGGGTCGAGGACGTGGTCGCCGGAGAGCGCCCAGCTCGGCGTCGGACGGCGGAAGCCGCACTCGCCGCAGAACCAGTCGTCGCCCGGGCGCTGCATCACACCGCCGCACGACGGGCAGGACCAGGCGTCGTCCTTCCACATCTGGCCCGCGGCGACCCAGATCACGTTGGGGGAGGAGGACGCCGCCCACACCACCAGCGGGTCGTCGCAGTTGGCCACGACCACGGCCTTGGAACCGGCGAGTCCTTCCCGCCAGTTCTCGGCGAGCATGCGGGTCTCGGCGGCCCGGTCGAGCTGGTCGCGGGAGAGGTTGAGCAGTGCGATGCACTTCGGGGCGGTGTCCCGGGCGACGCCGGCGAGGTACTTCTCGTCGACCTCGATGACGCCGTACCGGGCGTCCGAGCTGCCCGCGAGCGCCGAGGTGATGCCGGCCGGCATGTTGGCGCCGAGCGCGTTGGAGACGACCGGCCCCGCCGCGCGCAGGGCCTCGGCGATCAGCCGGGTGGTGGTGGTCTTGCCGTTGGTCGCCGAGACCAAGGTCACGTCCAGGTTCTGGGCGAGCCGGGCCAGGAGGTCGGGATCGAGCTTGAGCGCCACCCGGCCGCCGATCACCGAACCGCTGCCGCGCCCTGCGGCACGGGATGCCGCCGCGACCGCCTTGCCGGCGGTCACGGCCAGCTTGGCCCGCGGCGAGAGCGGGTCCGAGTTGCCTGCCATCAGTTCTCGATCCTCCTTGCGTACGCGCCGCGCCTTGAAGCCTGACGGCCACGTGGTGTGGACCTCAGCCTATCGAGATCCACTAGCACTCCCGAACCGTGGCTCTGTGGTGAACTCGTGTGGAAGGCGCGGACCGACAGGACCTTACTCTTGCCGCCATGCGACAGACCCCCATCCCCGGTACCCACGGCCGCGTGAGACCCCTCACCCTGCACGGCGACCCCGTCCTGCACGCGCCCTGCGCGGAGGTCACCGACTTCGGCCCCGAACTGGCGCGGCTCGTCGAGGACTTGTTCGCCAGCATGTACGCCGCCCGGGGCGTCGGCCTCGCCGCCAACCAGATCGGCGAGCCGCTGCGGGTCTTCGTCTACGACTGCCCCGACGACGAGGACGTCCGGCACCTGGGGCACGTCGTCAACCCGCGCCTGGTCGAGACGGACGGAGTGGTGATCCGCGGTCCCGAGGGCTGCCTGTCCCTCCCGGGCCTGGAAGCGGGCACGGAGCGGTACGACCACGCGGTGGTCGAGGGCTTCACGGTGACCGGCGACCCCATCACCGTCCACGGCACGGGCTTCTTCGCCCGTTGCCTGCAACACGAGTGCGACCACTTGGAGGGCCGCGTCTACGCCGACCACCTGACCGGCTGGCGCCACCGCAAGCTGATGAGACAGGTGGCCCGGGCGTCTTGGCGCCGAGGTGAGTAGTTCAGGGGCGCGGGGCTGTGTCCGATATGCGGCTCCGCCGCGTGGGCGCGACCAGCCCCCACCGGCCCGCACACGACGAACGACGGTCAGAACCCCGGACCGCCCACCCGATCCCCCGCAGCGGCGAGGCGTCCCCACAGCAGGTCGGCAAGGCTCCGCACCAACTCCGCACGAGAACAAGGCCGTTCTCCCAGCCACCAGTCCCCGGCCGCATGCATCATGCCGACGATCCCGTGCCCCCACACCCGCGCCAGCCGCTGCCCGCCCGGCCCGAGATCCAGCCGCTCCTCGATGACCTGGGCGAGTTCCTCACCCATCCGCCGCAACAGGGGCGCACTGTGCTTGCCGACGTCGAACCCCTGATCTCCCGGCTGGCCCCCCTCCGCCGGATGCATCAGGAACCGGTACACCTGAGGCCGGGCCTCGATGGCCGTCAGGTACGTGTCCAGCGTCGCCTCGACCCGCTCCCGTCGGTCCGCCGGCGCGTCCAGCGCCGCCCGCAGCGAGTCAAGGAGCGCGTCCGTGTGCCGTTTGGCGAGGGCCGCGTAAAGTCCGCCCTTGTCGCCGAAGTGGCGGTACAGGATCGGCTTGGTGATGCCGGCCTCCGCCGCGATCGCGTTCATCGAGGCCTGCGGGCCGTCGCGCAGCACCACTCGGTCGGCGGCCTCCAGCAGCTCACGCCGTCGGCGGTCGGCGGACCGTTGCTGATCGGTCCGCTGCGTGGTGTCCATGTGCTCTCCCCACCCGTGCTGTTTCGATGACGCCAGCGCAAACTAACACCCATGCGTGCGCTGGACACCGAAAGGGTGCCGACCGGTCGGTAGGAGTTGACGTGGCCTACCCACCGGTAACAGACTGGTGTTACCGCAAGTAACATGCGCGACGCGCCGCCGCTGGAGGGGACGACATGGCCGAGTTCACCATGGAGCTCAACGACGAACAGAAGGAGGTCCGGGACTGGCTGCACGGCTTCGCGGCCGACGTGATCCGCCCCGCGGCCGCCGAATGGGACGAGCGTGAGGAGACTCCCTGGCCGGTCATCCAGGAGGCGGCCAAGGTCGGCATCTACTCCCTGGACTTCTACGCCCAGCAGTACTTCGACCCCACCGGCCTCGGCATCCCGATGGCGATGGAGGAGCTGTTCTGGGGTGACGCGGGCATCGCCCTGTCCATCGTCGGCACCGGCCTCGCCGCCGTCGGCGTCCTCGCCAACGGCACCGAGGAGCAGATCGGCACCTGGATCCCGCAGATGTACGGCGACGCGAACGACGTCAAGGTCGCCGCGTTCTGCTCCTCCGAGCCCGACGCCGGCTCCGACGTGGCCTCCATGCGCACCCGGGCCGTGTACGACGAGGCCAAGGACGAGTGGGTGCTCAACGGCACCAAGACCTGGGCGACCAACGGCGGCATCGCGGGCGTGCACGTCGTGGTCGCGGTGGTCGACCCGGAGCTCGGCTCCAAGGGGCACGCCTCCTTCATCGTCCCGCCGGGCACCGCGGGCCTGTCCCAGGGGCAGAAGTTCAAGAAGCACGGCATCCGCGCCTCGCACACCGCCGAGGTGGTCCTGGAGGACGTGCGCGTCCCCGGCTCCTGCCTGCTCGGCGGCAAGGAGAAGCTGGACGAGCGGCTGGCCCGCGCCCGGGAGAGGGCGAAGCAGGGCGAGCGCGTCAAGAACGCGGCGATGGCCACCTTCGAGGCGAGCCGCCCCGCGGTCGGGGCCATGGCGGTCGGTACGGCCCGCGCCGCGTACGAGGTCGCCCTCGACTACGCCAGGACACGTGAGCAGTTCGGACGGCCGATCATCGACAACCAGGGAGTCGCCTTCCAGCTCGCGGACATGCGGACGTCCATCGACGCGGCGCGGCTGCTGGTGTGGCGGGCGTCGTGGATGGCGGTCAACGGCAAGCCGTTCACGGCGGCGGAGGGCTCGATGTCCAAGCTGTTCGCGAGCGAGACGGCGAAGAAGGTCACGTCCCAGGCGATCCAGATCCTGGGCGGCAACGGCTACACGCGGGAGTACCCGGTCGAGCGGATGCACCGCGACGCGGCCATCTACACGATCTTCGAGGGCACGAGCGAGATCCAGCGGCTGGTGATCGCGCGCACGCTGGCGGGGGTGCCGATCCGCTAGCGCCGCGGCGGGGTGCTGTGCGATCCGGTCCGCGGGCCGTCCGTGGCTGATCGCGCAGTTCCCCGCGCCCCTTCAGGGCGCGCCACCGCTGCTGTGCGCGATGCACGCCACGTCGATCCGGTCGGCCAGCTTCGCGAGCTCGATCGTCAGCGCGGCGACCGTGTCCTCGTCCAGCCCCTCTTCCCCGGCCTCCACCAGACGCAGCCACCGCCCACCCATCGTCCGAAGCAGCTTGCTCACATCGGCCGCGGCCACCTGCAAGGTCCCGCGGTCGTCGACGATCAACGGCAGAGTCACTTCGCGGTTCACAGACGGGATCGTAGCCTCGCAATACTCACGCACCGTGCCAAACGGTCGTGATGTTGCAGAACTCGCGGATTCCGTGCCCGGACAGCTCACGCCCGTACCCGGACCGCTTCACACCGCCGAACGGGAACGCCGGATGGGACGCCGTCATGCCGTTGACGTACACCCCGCCGGCCTCCAGGTCCCTGACGAACCGGTCCACCTCGGCCTCGTCCCGCGTCCACACGTTCGAACTCAGGCCGAACGGCGAGTCGTTCGCGATGAGTACGGCCTCGTCCAGGTCCGCCGCCCGGTACAGCGTCGCGACCGGCCCGAACGCCTCCTCCCGGTGGATCCGCATCTCCCGCGTGATGCCCGCGAGGATCGTCGGCCGGAAGTACCAGCCGGGCCCGTCCGGCCGTTCACCACCGCACAGCACCTCGGCCCCGCCGCGCACCGCGTCGTCGACCAGTTCCTCCAGGTCGCGCAGCCCCTGCTCGCTGGAGAGCGGCCCGACCTCGGTCTCGTCGGACAGCGGGTCGCCCACCTTCAGCGCCCTCATGCCCTCGGCGAAGCGCTCGGCGAAGGCGTCGTAGACGTCCGTGTGCACGATGAACCGCTTCGCGGCGATGCAGGACTGCCCGGTGTTCTGCACCCGTGCGGTCACCGCGACCTTGGCGGCCCGGTCGATGTCGGCGGACGGCATGACGACGAACGGGTCGCTGCCGCCCAGCTCCAGCACCGTCTTCTTGACCATGTCCCCGGCGGTGGAGGCGACCGCACGCCCGGCCGGTTCGCTGCCGGTGAGCGTCGCCGCCCTGACCCGCTCGTCGCGCAGGATGTCGTCGACCGCGGCGGAGCCGATCAGCAGGGTCTGGAAACAGCCCTCGGTGAAGCCCGCCCGGTGGAACAGGTCCTCCAGGTACAGGGCGGTCTGCGGGACGTTCGAAGCGTGCTTGAGCAGTCCCACGTTCCCCGCCATCAGCGCGGGCGCGGCGAAGCGGACCACCTGCCAGAGCGGGAAGTTCCACGGCATCACCGCCAGCACCGGGCCGAGCGGCCGGTAGCGCACCCGCACCCGTGCGGCGCCGGAGTCCTTGACGTCGGCCTCGGCGGGTTCCTCGTCGGCGAGCAGCTCCTCGGCGTGGTCCGCGTACCAGCGCATCGCCTTGGCGCACTTCGCGGCCTCGGCCCGGGCCTGCCGGATCGGCTTGCCCATCTCGGTGGTCATCACCCGGGCGATGTCCTGCTGGTCCTCTTCGAGGAGGTCGGCGGCCTTGTGCAGCAGCCGGGCGCGCTCGTCGAACGTCGTCGTCCGGTAGGTGCGGAAGGTGGCCTCCGCGAGCTGGAGCCGGCGCTCGATCTCCTCCTCGCCCATGGCCTCGTACGTCTTGAGCGTCTCGCCGTTCGCCGGGTTCACCGTTGCGATGGGCATGGCCGACCTCCCTCGGTGCGGGCTGTGTCTCGACCTTCCCGCGCGGCGGAGGGGATCGCAACGCGGGAGCGTCTCCTCAGAGCGAGTGCTCCGCCAGGCGGTCGAGAAACGCGGCCTGCGCCTTGACGATCACCTCGCGGCCCCGGTCCAGGCCGAACCACGCCACCCGGTCCAGCTCGGGGAAGTCCTGGAGCCGCCCGGAGCGCGGCGGCCACTCCATCCGGAAGGTGCCGGGCGCGATCGCCGCCGGGTCGAGGTCGGCCTCGACCGCCCAGGCGGTGACGGTCTTGCCGCCGGTCTGCCGGACCTCGCCCAGGGCGATGGCCTCGCCGTCGGGCGGCGGCAGCCCCAGCTCCTCCTCGAACTCGCGGCGGGCCGCGGCGAGCGGGGACTCGTCGGGCTCGTACTCGCCCTTGGGGATGGTCCACGCCCCCTCCTCGCGCCGGGCGAAGAAGGGGCCGCCCATGTGGCCGAGCAGCACTTCGGGGCCGTCCTGCGCGGGGCGGAAGAGCAGCAGACCGGCACTGTGCTTCACGGCTTCACCTCAGGGTGTGCCGCCAGCAGCGTCTCGACCGTGTCGGCGTCCTCCGGGTGCTTGTCCTCCCGGTAGCGGATGACGCGGGCGAAGCGGAGGGTGACGCCGGCCGGGTAGCGGGTGGAGCGCTGCAGCCCGTCGTAGGCGATCTCGACGACGAGTTCGGGGCGCACGGTCACGACGTGGCCGTCGTCGTCGACGGCGAGCCGCTTGAGCCGTTCGGTCTGCCAGGTGAGCATCGCGTCGGTCATGCCCTTGAAGGTCTTGCCCAGCATGGCGAGGCCGCCGTCGGCCGTGCGGGCGCCGAGGTGGAGGTTGGAGAGCCTGCCGGTGCGACGGCCGTGACCCCACTCGGCGGCCAGGACGACCAGGTCCAGAGTGTGGACGGGCTTGACCTTCAGCCAGGCCGCGCCGCGCCGGCCCGCACTGTAGGGGGCGTCCAGGGCCTTGGCGACGACGCCCTCGTGGCCGCGCTTCAGCGTCGCGGCGAGGAACTCCTCGGCCGGGTCCACGTCGCCGGGGCCGGACACCAGCGTGCGCCGTACGCGCATCGGCTCGGGGACGAGCCGGGCCAGCTCGGCGTGCCGCTCGGCGAACGGCAGGTCGAGCAGGTCGTGGCCGTCGACGGACAGCGCGTCGAAGAAGACGGGGGAGACGGGGACCGCGCGGGCGGCCGTCGTCACGTCCGTGCGGGAGCCGACGCGCCCGGCGATCTCCTGGAACGAGCGGGGGCGCCCGCCTTCGTCGAAGGAGATCACCTCGCCGTCCAGGATGAACCGCTCGCCCCGCAACTCCAGCGCGGCGGCCGTCACTTCGGGCAGGCGGTCGGTGATGTCGTCGAGTGTGCGGGTGTACAGCCGCACCGCGTCGCCGTCCCGGTGCACCTGGACGCGGATACCGTCCAGTTTCTCCTCGACCGCGCAGGCGCCGAGCTTGTCCACCGCCTCGGCGACCGAGGAGGCGCTGTGCGCCAGCATCGGCCAGACCGGGCGGCCGACGGTGAGGCGGAAGCGGTCCAGGGCGGCGGGGCCGTCCGCGAGCAGCGCCTCGGCCACCGTCTGCAGGGAGCCCGCGAGCATCACCGCCCGCCGCACATCCGCCGGGGGCGCCCCGGTCGCCTGGGCCAGACCTTCGACCGCGACCGCGTCCAGTGCCCCCTGCCGCACCTCGCCGGTGAGCAGACCGACCAGGAACCGCTGCTCCTCCTCGGTGGCCGCGCCCATCAACTCAGCGACCAGCCGGGCCCGTTCCGTCTGGGAACCGGGGCCGGACACCTCGGCGAGCACCGACAGCCGGGCGTCCACGTCCCGTACGGTCAGGCCCGGCTCGGCGGCCGGGGCGACCGGGCGGCTCAGCACCTTCCAGCCGACGCCGATCCGGCCCTGCGGCAGCCGTCCCGCCAGGTAGGGGATGACGATCGGCACGTCCCGCGCCTCGGCGTCCCGGAACAGCTCCGCGAGCAGGGCGGTCTTCCGGGACCGCGCCGAGGTGGCGGCGACCTCCTGGGACACTCGGGCCAGCCGGTGCAGCAGCATGCAGTCATGGTGCACCGGAGGCGATGCCTCTACACCTGGGGCGGCCGTCGTCGGGATCGGTCATCGGCGGCTCCGGTGATCGCGGAGTCGGCGCGGTTGCCCTCGCTCGGCCGCGTCGGGGGTCGGTCATCGCCGTGGCCCGTGATCACGTGTGTGGCCTCACACCCGCAGGGCGGCGTCGAGGTCCGCCATCAGCAGGTCCCCGACGATCGCGGCCGCCGCCCGGTACCCGCCGCTCGCCGCGTGCACGACCTGCTCGCCGAAGCCGATCGCGTTGCCCGCCGCCCACACGCCCGGCACCGTCGTCAGGCCCGTCGCGTCGACCACCGGGTACGCGCCGAAGGGCGTCTCGTGCAGCTCGGCGCCGAGCCGTTCCAGCAGCCCGGTGCGCGGGACCGCGTGCGGGGCGACGAACAGCACGGAGCGGGTGTGCGTCGTACCGTCCGCCAGCCGGACGCCGGTCAGCCGGTCGTCCTCGGTCACGAGCCCCGCGACCTCGCCCGGCACCACGTCCACCCCGGCCGCCGCGAGCCGGCGCAGATCCTCGTCGGACAGCTCCTCCTCGGCGACCGCGTGCAGGAAGAACCGCACGTCCTTCGACCACCGGGACACCATCAGCGCCTGTTGCACGCTGTTGGGGCTCGTCCCGAGCACCCCGAACGGCTGGTCGCGCACCTCCCAGCCGTGGCAGAACGGGCAGTGCAGCACGTCCCGGCCGAACCGCTCGGCGACTCCGGGGACGGCCGGAAGCTCGTCCTGCAGTCCGGTCGCGACGACCAGCCGCCGGGCCCGCACGGTCCGCCCGCCGGCAAGCACCACGGCGAAGTCACCGCCCTTCGCCACCTCCACCACCCGGTCCCGGACGAGCTCCACGCCGTAGCGCGCGATCTCCTCCCGGCCGACGGCCAGGAACTCGGCGGGCGGCATCCCGTCCCGCGACAGATAGCCCTGCATGTGCGCGGCGGGCGCGTTGCGCGGCTCGCCCGCGTCGACGACCAGCGTGCGCTGCCGGGCCCGGCCCAGCACCAGAGCCGCGGACAGGCCCGCTGCACCGCCGCCGACGACCACGACGGCGTACCTCTCGGTCATGGTGACCACCTCCGCGAGCGAGCGTCGCTCCAGTGCCACGGGATTGACAAACGCCTTTGCCGAATCTGCAATACGACCATGACGACGGACGAGGTACTCGCGGGTGTCGGCCCCCGGCTGCGGCAGATGCGCAAGGAGCGCGAGGTGACCCTCGCGGCGCTCTCCGAGACCACCGGCATCTCCGTCAGCACCCTGTCGCGGCTGGAATCCGGCCTCCGTAAACCCAGTCTGGAACTGCTGCTGCCCATCGCGCGCGCTCACCGGGTGGCCCTCGATGAGCTGGTCGGGGCCCCGCCCACGGGTGATCCGCGGGTGCGGTCCAAGCCGATCGTGATGGGCGGGCGCACCCACTGGCCGCTCACCCGCCAGCCCGGCGGCCTCCAGGCCTACAAGGTGCTGGAGCCGCAGCGGAGGCTGGAGCCGGACCCGCGCACGCACGAGGGCTACGAGTGGCTGTACGTGCTGTCCGGGAAGCTCCGCCTCGTGCTGGGCGAGCACGACGTGGTGCTCACGGCCGGGGAGGCCGCCGAGTTCGACACCCGGGTGCCGCACTGGTTCGGGTCGACGGGGGAGGGCCCGGTGGAGTTCCTCAGTCTGTTCGGGCCGCAGGGGGAGCGGATGCATGTGCGGGCGCGGCCCAGGCGGACGTGACGCGTCCGACTGTTCCCAGAACGGCAAGCGACCGCTTAGTATGCGAACCGACCCCGGTCAGACGACGCAGTCGACGCAGTCCCGTGGAGGCCCCGCATGCAGGCATGGCACGTGCACGAGAACGGCGAGCCGAGCGAGGTGATGCGGCTCGAGGACACCGAGCCGCCCACGCCCGGTGACGGGCAGGTCCTGCTGAGGGTGCGCGCCGCGAACGTCAACTTCCCGGACGCCCTGCTGTGCCGGGGCCAGTACCAGGTCAGGCCGCCGCTGCCGTTCACCCCGGGCGTGGAGATCTGCGGTGAGACGGAGGACGGCCGCCGGGTGATCGCCAACCCGGCACTGCCGTACGGCGGCTTCGCCGAGTACGCCGTCGCGGACTCGGCCGCCCTGCTGCCCGCGCCGGACGCCCTGGACGACGCGGAGGCCGCCGCCCTGCACATCGGCTACCAGACGGGCTGGTTCGGTCTGCACCGCCGCGCCGGTCTGGAAGCCGGGGAGACGCTGCTCGTCCACGCTGCCGCAGGAGGGGTCGGCAGCGCGGCCGTGCAGCTGGGGAAGGCCGCCGGCGCCACCGTCATCGGTGTCGTCGGCGGCCCCGGGAAGGCAAAGGCCGCCCGCGAGCTGGGCTGCGACGTCGTGATCGACCGGCGCTCCCAGGACGTCGTGTCGGCCGTCAAGGAGGCCACCGGCGGCCGGGGCGCCGACGTGATCTACGACCCGGTCGGCGGTGAGGCCTACGCCCAGTCCGCGAAGGCCGTCGCCTTCGAGGGGCGCATCGTGGTCGTCGGCTTCGCCAGCGGAACCATCCCCAGCCCGGGCCTGAACCACGCCCTGGTGAAGAACTACTCGATCCTCGGCCTGCACTGGGGCCTGTACAACACCAAGAACCCGAAGCTGGTCCAGCACTGCCACGAGCAGCTCACCGAGCTGGCCGCCCGGGGCGCGATCAAGCCGCTGGTGAGCGAGCGCGTGCCGCTCGCCGGGGCCGCCGCCGCCGTGCAGAAGGTCGCGGACGGCCTCACCACAGGCCGGATCGCCGTCGTCATGGAGGAGGCAGCAGCATGAGCAGCGCCGAGGAACTGCGCCGTCGTACGCGGGAACTGCTGGCCGCGCATCCGCCGGCCTCGACGGACCGCCTGGAGTTCCTCCGGGCCCGCTTCGACGCCGGGCTGGCGTGGGTGCACTACCCGGAGGGCCTCGGCGGACTCGGCGCACCGCGCTCCCTCCAGGCCGTCGTGGACGCCGAGCTGGAGGCCGCGGGCGCCCCCGACAACGACCCTCGGCGCATCGGCATCGGGCTCGGCATGGCGGCGCCGACCATCCTCAAGTACGGCACCGAGGAGCAGAAGCAGCGCTTCCTCAGGCCCCTCTGGGTGGGCGAGGAGGTCTGGTGCCAGCTGTTCAGCGAGCCGGGCGCCGGGTCCGACCTCGCCGCGCTGCGCACGCGGGCCGTACGGGAAGGCGACGAGTGGGTCGTCACCGGGCAGAAGGTCTGGACGTCCAGCGCCCATGTGGCCCGCTGGGCGATCCTCATCGCCCGCACCGACCCGGACGTGCCCAAGCACCGGGGCATCACCTACTTCGTCTGCGACATGACCGACCCGGGCGTCGAGGTCCGGCCGCTGCGGCAGATCACCGGCGAGGCCGAGTTCAACGAGGTGTTCCTCACCGACGTCCGCATCCCGGACTCCCGCCGCCTGGGCGAGGTGGGGGACGGCTGGAAGGTCGCGCAGACCACGCTGAACAACGAACGCGTCGCCATCGGCGGCATGCGGCTGCCCCGTGAGGGCGGCATGATCGGCCCGGTCTCGAAGACCTGGCGCGAGCGGCCCGAGCTGCGCACCCACGACCTGCACCAGCGGCTGCTGAAGCTGTGGGTGGAGTCCGAGGTCTCCCGCCTCACCGCGGAGCGGCTGCGCCAGCAGCTCGTCGCGGGCCAGCCCGGCCCCGAGGGCGCCGGCATGAAGCTGGCCTTCGCCCGCCTCAACCAGGAGATCAGCGGTCTGGAGGTCGAACTCCTCGGCGAGGAAGGCCTGTTGTACGACGACTGGACCATGCGCCGCCCCGAGCTCGTCGACTTCACCGGCCGTGAGGCCGGCTACCGCTACCTGCGCTCCAAGGGCAACAGCATCGAGGGCGGGACCACCGAGGTCCTGCTGAACATCGTCGCCGAGCGGGTCCTCGGCCTGCCCGCCGAGCCGCGCACCGACAAGGACGTCGCATGGAAGGACCTGGCCCGATGAGCGCACAGCCGGACCTGCTGTACTCGGAGGAGGAAGAGGCGCTGCGCGCCGCCGTCCGCGACCTGCTCGCCGACCACTGCGACGCGCCCGGAGTGATCGCCCGCACGGAGTCCGGCGCCCCGCACGACCGCGAGGCGTGGAAGGCGCTGGCCGACGGCATGGGGCTCGCCGGCCTCCTCGTCCCCGAGGCCCTGGGCGGCCAGGGCGCCACCCACCGCGAAGTAGCCGTGGTCCTGGAGGAGCTGGGACGGGCCGTCGCGCCCGTGCCCTACCTGACGAGCGCCGTCGTCGCGACCGAGGCCCTGCTGTCCTGCGAGGCCGGCGAACTCCTCGGCGAACTGGCCTCGGGG
The DNA here is from genome assembly GCF_014651075.1 of Streptomyces djakartensis. Lineage (GTDB taxonomy): Bacteria > Actinomycetota > Actinomycetes > Streptomycetales > Streptomycetaceae > Streptomyces > Streptomyces djakartensis. The sequence continues at coordinate 149,786 of NZ_BMWE01000012.1, forward strand.
CGCCGGATCGGAGCCCTCGCGGTCGCGCTGAACGTCGCGCCGGGCGGCGCGTACAAGGTCGTGCGGCACGAGGGCGGGGCGCTGCACGGTGAGTTGACCGGCATCGCGGACGCCGCCGCCGCCGACGTGCTCCTCGTGCCCGCGGACGACGGCGGGCTGTACGCGGTCGACGCCACCGCCGCGACCGTCACGCCACAGGTCTCCCTGGACCTGACCAGGCCGCTCGCCGTCATCACCCTCGACGGCGCCCCCGGCCGCCTGCTGGGGGACGCCGAACCCGCCGTACGCCGGGCCCTGCGCGCCGGAGCCGGACTGCTCGCCTCCGAACAGCTCGGTCTCGCCGAGTGGACGCTGACCGAGACCGTCCGCTACCTCAAGGAGCGCAAGCAGTTCAACCGGCCCGTCGGCGGCTTCCAGGCGCTCAAGCACCGGCTGGCCCAGCTGTGGCTGGAGGTCGTCAACCTGCGCGCGGCCGCCCGCAACGCCGCCGACGCACTGGCCACGGGTGACGACGCCGACGTGGCCGTCACCGTCGCCCAGGCCTTCGCCGCGCCGGTGGCCGTCCACGCCGCCGAGGAGGCGGTGCAGCTGCACGGTGGCATCGGGATGACCTGGGAGCACCCGGCGCACCTGTATCTGAAGCGGGCCAAGGCCGACTCGATCGCGTACGGCACCGCGGGCGCCCACCGGGAGGCGCTTGCCGGGCTGGTCGACCTCCAAGCCCCCTGACGTACACCTGACCGACGGCCGGGAGAAGCCCGGGAGAAGCCCGCCCCACCAGGGGCGGGCTTTGTCGTGTGCGCTCCCGGGCGGAAGTGAACGCGACGCGGCGGTCCGGCCAACTCCCCGCGTGGCCCTGCCCCTTGGAGCCAAAGGGACCCATACTCGCAAGGTTCCCGTACGGCACTCCCAGGGAGGCAGAGCATGGCCCTCACCACTCGTCGCAGAGCCCTCAGCACCCTCGGCGCCGCCCTCGTGGGCCCGGTCGCCCTCCCCGCCGCCGGCGCACTGGCCGGCGAACGCGGCTGCGGGCCCCGCCCGTTGTGGCGCGCCCACGCACACAACGACTACGAGCACCCGCGCCCGCTGCTGGACGCCCTGGACCACCGGTTCGGCAGTGTCGAAGCCGACATATACCTTGTCGGTGACCGGCTCCTCGTCGCCCACGACCCGGAGGACCTCGACCCGGCTCGCACGCTCGAGTCCCTCTACCTCGACCCGCTCGCCGCACGCGTGCGGGCCAACCACGGTTCCGTGTACCGGGGGTACCACGGATCGCTGCAGCTGCTCGTCGACATCAAGACCGAGGGCGCGTCGACCTACCTGGAACTCGACCGTCATCTCAGGCGCTGCCCTCACCTGTTCACGACGTACTCCCACGGCCGTGTCCGGCGCGGCCCGGTCACCGTGGTCGTCTCAGGTGACCGCGCGGCCCGTGCGCCGATGGCGGCCCAGACCGTCCGGCGCGCCTTCTACGACGGCCGCCTCGCCGACCTCGGCAGTCAGGCGCCGGCCTCCTTCATGCCGTTGATCAGCGACAACTGGACGCTGAACTTCACCTGGCAGGGCGTGGGCGCGTTCCCGGACACCGAACGGGAGAAGTTGCGGGGCCTCGTCCGCTCCGCGCACCGGCGGGGGCAGAAGGTGCGGTTCTGGGCGACCCCGGACCTGCCCGGACCCGCCCGGGACGCACTGTGGGCCGAACTGCTCGCCGCGGACGCCGACTTCCTCAACACCGACGATCTCGCCGGCCTGGAGGCGTTCCTGAACGGCCGTCAGGCGGCGCGGCACAGCTAGACATCACCCAGACATCACCCGTTCGGCGGACAGGTCAGCCGCCCGGACGAACCCTCCGCTACGCCACACTTGCGGCCGAACGCCGTGTACCGGACGTGGCGGCGTGGCGGAGGAGACGACGATGGCCATTTCCATCTCTGTGGTGCTGCTGCTCTTGATCCTGACAGTGATCTTCCTGCGCAGCGGCGGGCTGAAGGTCTCCCATGCCCTGGTCTGCCTGATGCTCGGCTTCTACCTGGCTGGCTCCAGCATCGCTCCGTCCATCCAGAGCGGTCTCACGGCCACGGCGGACATCGTCAGCAGTCTGCGGCCCTGAGTCACGCTCCCGAGAACACGCCGATGCCGTTCGGAACGGCGCGTTCGGCGCCCCCGCTGGGGTGGTTGCGCACGGAGACGGTGCTCGCACCCGGCTTCCGCGCCACCAGCGTCGACGAGCCGCCGCCGTCCAGGCTGAGGGCGGCTTCCGAGCCCAGCCGGCGCATGGCGGCGGCCACCTCGGCGATCGTCAGGCCACTGCGGTGGGCCGGCTCGCCGTCCAGCGCCAGCAGCAGCATGCGCCGCCCGCCGTCGGCGATCCCCACGGCCGTACGGACGGCCGAGGCCGTGTCGTCCAGGCCCGGCAGCGGCCGGCCGCCCTCGAGGACCGGGTAGCCGCCGAGCGCGAGCCGGTACGGGACGCCGCTCCCGGCCGCGACGAGACGGTGCTCGACCTCGACCGGCTCACCGGCCGACAGCTTCCGCAGCTGCTGGGCGCCCGCCTCCCGGCCGACCAGTACGGTCGTCCCCTCGGCGATCGGGCCGCTCCCGGGTGTGCCGGCGGCCGAGACGACCCGGCCGTCCCGGACCGTCACCTCGTAGGTGTCCGTGCTGCACGGAGCGGCCCGGTCGGTGTCCGTGCCGCAGGTGGCGCGCACCCGGGAGACGCTGCCCCACTCGGCGGTGAAGGCGCCGACCGACCCCACCGGCAGGGCGTACTGGTTGAGCCCGCCGAGCGGCAACAGCGCCTCCGTGGTGCGGATCGAGCCGTCGAGGGCCAGCCGGTCCAGTCGCGCCCGCCGGTCGGTGCCGACGCCGAACACGTCCTCGGTGGTCGTGCCGGGCGGCAGTGCCGGCCCGAAACGCTGGCCGGCGGGCACGGCCGCCTTGAGCGTCCGCCCGGCCGCGATCGCCGGCCCCACACTCGCGCCGGTCGCCTCGACGCCCGGGTGCTGGACCTCGGAGATGTTGAAGAAGTCCCCGTTGACACCGGCGACGGCCCCCTGGCCGTCGGCCATCCACGAGACCGCCGCGCGCGAGGCCACCGCCCCGGGGTACAGCAGATCGACGCGGACGCGCGGGTCGCCCAGGTCGACGCGCAGCACATGCGCGTGCGCCGTCCCGTTCGCCGCCGGAATGTCGAAGTGCTCGTACGTCACGCCCGGCGCGACCCTGACAACCTTCTGGACGGCGCCGGCCGGTGCCGCCCCCGCCAGGGCCGCACCGGCCAGCGCGCCGAACGCCGTGAGGAACGCCAGTACCGATCTGCCTGCTCCGCGCCGTTTCCGACGACCTGTCACCGTACCCCCTGATGCGTGATCAGATGTTCCTACTGTCAGAGGAAGTGCAGCAGACCGCGGGCGCCGTTGGGATGACCCGGCGCCGACTCCACGGGAACGGAGGGGAAAACGCACCCCTCCGGGTGCCTCAGCTGTCGTCCGTTCCGGTGGCGTACGGCGTGAAATGAGCGGGCGCGTGGTCGATCGGCAGACCGGGCCGCCAGGCGGTGAGCGCCTGCGCGCTGCACACGAACAGCTCCTCCGGCAGCCGGTCAAGGCTGAACCAGCGCCAGCGGCCCACGCTCTCCCCGGGCTGGTCCGACGGCTCGCCGCGCCAGGCGGTGACCCGGGCCGCCACGGTCACGCGGACCACACCGCCCGCGTCGTCGAGGAGCGTCCCGAGCAGCCGGACGTCCTCCGGCCGGGCCTGAAGCCCCGTCTCCTCGGCGAGTTCACGCACGACCGCCTCCCGCAGGGACTCGCCGGGTTCCACCGTCCCGCCGGGTAGCTCCCAGGTGCCGTGCCGGTGCCGGCCGAGGAGCAGTCCGCGGGGCCCGTGCAGGATGGCGCCGACCCCGAGCGCGGCATGGGCCACCGGCGGTTTCCCGGTGCGCGGCCGGGAGGAGACGCGGACCGGCCGTGTCACCTGGAAGAGGCGGTACGAGGCGTGGTTGCCTGGCTGCGGCGTGTCCAGGACGTCGACGCGCTCCACCCGCAGCCCGTGCTCGGTGAGCAGGGCCGTCCAGAGCTCCGGGCCGAGCACCCACATCCGGACGGTCACCTCCCCGGCCTCGGCCAGCCGCAGGATCTCCGGCCGGGCGACGACCTCGTCCGACGGCCCGTCCCCCCGCGAGTTGGTGTGCAGCACCGTGAAGATGAACCTGCCGCCGGACTTGATCGCCCCGGCGAGGGCGGGCAGCAGCCGGTGCGGGTCGATGTAGGGGACGGCGTTGACCGAGTAGACGACGTCGTACGGCTCCGCCGTGCGCAGGTGTTCCACCGCGTCGGCCAGGACCAGCCGCAGCCCCGGCAGCGCGCCGTAACGGGCACGGGCGCGTTCGAACTGTCCCGCCGAGGCGTCGACCGCGTCCACCAGCGCGCCATGGGCACGGACCAGATGGGCGGCGTGCCGGGCCGTGCCGCACCCGAGGTCCAGCACACGCCGGCCGGTCAGCTCCCCGAGCACCTCGGTCCCCGGCCCCGCGCCCTCGAAGCCCCAGTCGATCCGCGCCACTTCGGGCAGCACCGTGCCGCGCCGCAGATGATGGTCCCCGTACACGCGCCAGGCCTCGGCGTTGACCTCTTCCCCTCGTGCCGCCAAGGTCTCAGCCGCCCGTCGCCGCGTCGCGTGGAAGCACCCTGACCCGGTGGAAGTTGCAGCCGGCGACCCGCGGTTCACCGGCCGCGGGACGGGACTGGTGGGCCTTGAGGGCGATGCTGACCAGGCTCAGCAGCAGTTCGACGTCCGCCTCGCAGTCGAGGTGGACCGTCACCCAGCAGGAGCCGGGGACCAGGTGGATCGCGCTCGAACCGGCGAGGTCGTAGTGAAAGCGCTGGATGGAACGGCTGGTGAGGTGGAGGTCCACGTCCCGAGCGGAGTGGAAGTGGACGATCTCGTCACGGACGGAACGCAGTGCCCGTCCGGTACCGCAACTCGCCGGGCCCGCCGTCAGGTCGGGCCAGGCCTGCAGGCGCTCCAGGGCGCGCTGGGCCAGACTCATGGTCTTAATCGTCGCCTGATTTACCGTGCCGCAACCAGAGGTTGAGCGATTTGTAACCGGGCTGTGAGGGGCGGAGCCCCGATCCGGTCGGCATCAGACGTAGTTGCCGGCGGTCTCAGGCTCGCCCCGCGACGGCGGCGGGGTCGTCCAGCACCGCCCGCACCACCGAGTGCGCGGCCCCGAGCAGTGGCCCCTGCGGACCCAGCCGGGACACGGACACGGGGCAGGCCGGACCCGCCGTACGCCGCGCCAGCTCGTCCCGCAGCGAGGGCAGCAGCCATGGCGCCAGTGCGGACAGCTCCCCGCCCAGCACGACGCTCTCCGGGTCGAGCAGGTTGACCGCACCGGTCAGGGCGACTCCGAGCGCCGTGCCGGCGTCGCGCAGCGCACGGCGCACGTCCTCGTCGCCCGCCGCGGCGCGCCCCGCGAGCAGCCCGACCCGGTCCTCGTCCGGCTCCAGCCCGGCCGCACGCAGCACCGCCTCTTCACCGGCGTACTGCTCCAGGCACCCACGCCCGCCGCACGCGCACTCGGGACCGTCCGGCCGGACCGGCACGTGCCCCAGCTCGCCCGCGAAACCGCGGGTTCCGCGCAGCAGCCCGCCGTCCACGACGACCGCCGCCCCGATGCCGATCTCCGCCGACACGTGCAGGAAGTCGCGCGGTGTGCCCTCACCGAGCCAGAGTTCGGCGAGCGCCCCGAAGTTGGCCTCGTTGTCCACGGTCAGCGGGAAGCCGGACGGCAGCAGGCCGCCGAGGTCGGTGTCCCGCCAGTCGAGGTTCGGGGCGCGCACGACGGTCCGGGCGTCACGCGCCACCAGCCCCGGTACGGCCACGGCGAGCCCCGCCGGCCGCAGTCCCTCGCCCTCCGCCCCGGCGACGACCAGGCGTATCAGCTCGTTGAGTTCCTCGATGACGGTCCGCGGGGAGCGGCCCCGGTTCAGGCCGTGCCGCTCGGCCCGCGACCGGGTCCGTCCGCTCAGGTCGACCGCGCAGACCGCGAGGTGGTCGACACCGATCTCCGCGCCGATCCCGGCGGGTCCGCGCCCGCTGACGGCGAGTGCCGAACCGGGGCGGCCGACCCGCCCCGGCCGCTGCGGACCCAGTTCCTCCAGCAGCCCGGAGCGGATGAGTTCGTCGACGAGCGTCGACACCGCCGCCCGGGTCAGACCGATCCGCGAGGCGACGGCGGCCCGGGACAGCGGTCCCTCGGCGCTGACGGCGTGCATCACCCGGGCGAGGTTGCGGCGGCGCATGCCCTGCTGGGTGTCCGGCAGCGAGCGTCCCGGCCCGGCCGGGTGAGCCTCGTGCGGTGGTGCAGTCATGCCTGACGCCAGTCCTCAGTGGGTGTCCGTGGGCCGCTGGAGCAGCCCGGCCGCGTCGGAGAGTACCCCGGCGATCCTGGTGAGCGTCTCCTCGTCCCGCTCGACGGCGTCGAGGACCGGCCCGGCCGCCGTGTTCCAGCGCCGTGCGACCGCCGCCGCGTCCTCCCCGGTCAGCAGCCCGGCCGCCTGCGCGGCGGCGCCGAGCGCCACCAGCTCCCTGGCCTCGGGCACCTGCACGGGACGCCCCGAAAGCCGCCGCACGGTCTGCTGCCAGGCCGCGCCCCGGGCGCCGCCGCCGATCAGCAGCAGGGGCGCGGCCGGGTCGGAGTCCTGGTCCAGGACCAGGTCGAGCGCGCCCAGCAGCGAGTGCACGGCGCCGTCGTAGGCGGCCTGGAGCAGCTGGCCGGCGGTCGTGTCGTGGCGCAGGCCGTGCAGCACGCCGGAGGCGTTCGGCAGGTTCGGGGTGCGTTCGCCGTCCAGGTAGGGCAGCAGCGTCACCGCCGCGCCGGGCTCGACGGCCTCCCGGTCCAGGCCCAGCAGCGTCGCCACGCGGTCGACGGCGAGCGTGCAGTTCAGGGTGCAGGCCAGCGGCAGCCAGTCGCCGCGGGCGTCGGCGAACCCCGCGACCGTGCCGGTCGGGTCGGCGGGCCTGCGCCGCGACACCGCGTACACCGTGCCCGAGGTGCCGAGGCTCATCACCGGTACGCCCGGGAGCAGGCCGAGGCCGAGCGCCGCGGCGGCGTTGTCGCCGGTGCCGGGTGCGACCAGCGTGCCCTTGGAGAACGGCAGGTCGTGGCTGTCGCGTACGGTGCCCGCCACTTCGCCGGGCCGGACCACCCGGGGCAGCAGGGCGGGGTCGAGCCCCACATGCGTCAGGATCTCCTCGTCGTACGCCTCCGTCCCGGACGCCCACCAGCCGGTCCCGGAGGCGTCGCCGCGGTCGGTCGTGCCCTGCCCGGTGAGCCGCTCGGTGAGGTAGTCGTGGGGGAGGCGCACGGCCTTGGTGGCGCGGGCCGCCTCCGGCTCGTGCTCGGCCAGCCAGGCCCACTTGGTGACCGTGAAGGAGGCGGCGGGGACCGACCCGGCGCGCTCGGCCCAGAACTTCGCTCCGCCCAGCTCCTCGGTGAGACGGCGGGCCTGCGGCGCCGAGCGCACGTCGTTCCACAGCAGGGCCGGACGCACCGGTTCGCCCCGCTCGTCCAGGGTGACCAGGCCGTGCTGCTGCCCGCCGACCGACACCGCGGCGGCCTCGTGCGCCGCGTCACCGCACTGGTGCAGCGCCTCGCACAGCGCCTGCCACCACTGGCGGGGATCGCTCTCGCGCCCGGCCCCCGAGGAGACGGTGTGCGGTGCCTGGCCGCTCGCGACCACCCGGCCGGTGGCCGCGTCGACGACCAGCGCCTTGGTGGACTGGGTGGACGAGTCCACGCCGACGACGAGCGGACCCTCGGCTGCTGACATCGGGCTTCTCCCTCTTCTCGCGTCCCGCCTCTCTCGTCCCGGGACATCGTGTCCCTTCCCAGAGAGGTGTCCGCATACTAATTTGTAAATCGGCATGACGAATAGCCCCAGCGAGCGAGGAGCCGCGGCATGAGCTTCCAGCCCACCCCCGAGGACAGGTTCACCTTCGGCCTGTGGACCGTCGGCTGGCAGGGACGGGATCCCTTCGGCGACGCCACGCGGCGCGCCCTCGACCCGGTCGAGACGGTCCAGCGTCTGGCCGAGCTCGGCGCCCACGGCGTCACCTTCCACGACGACGACCTGATCCCGTTCGGCTCGAGCGACACCGAGCGCGAGGCCCACATCAAGCGCTTCCGGCAGGCGCTGGACGCCACGGGCATGAAGGTCCCGATGGCCACCACCAACCTGTTCACGCACCCGGTCTTCAAGGACGGCGCGTTCACCGCCAACGACCGCGACGTGCGCCGCTACGCGCTGCGCAAGACCATCCGCAACATCGACCTCGCCGTCGAACTCGGCGCCCAGGTGTACGTGGCCTGGGGCGGCCGTGAGGGTGCCGAGTCCGGCGCCGCCAAGGACGTCCGCGCGGCCCTGGACCGCATGAAGGAGGCCTTCGACCTGCTCGGCGAGTACGTCACCTCCCAGGGCTACGACCTGAGGTTCGCCATCGAGCCCAAGCCGAACGAGCCGCGCGGCGACATCCTGCTGCCGACCGTCGGCCACGCCCTGGCGTTCATCGAGCGCCTGGAGCGCCCTGAGCTGTACGGCGTGAACCCGGAGGTGGGCCACGAGCAGATGGCCGGGCTGAACTTCCCGCACGGCATCGCGCAGGCACTGTGGGCGGGCAAGCTGTTCCACATCGACCTCAACGGCCAGTCCGGCATCAAGTACGACCAGGACCTGCGCTTCGGCGCCGGTGATCTGCGTGCCGCGTTCTGGCTGGTCGACCTGCTGGAGTCGGCCGGCTACAGCGGTCCCCGGCACTTCGACTTCAAGCCGCCGCGGACCGAGGACCTCGACGGGGTGTGGGCCTCGGCGGCCGGCTGCATGCGCAACTACCTCATCCTCAAGGAGCGCGCCGCCGCCTTCCGCGCCGACCCGGAGGTCCAGGAGGCCCTGCGCGCGGCCCGCCTGGACGAGCTGGCCCGGCCCACCGCCGCGGACGGCCTCCAGGCCCTGCTCGCCGACCGGTCGGCCTTCGAGGCGTTCGACGTCGAGGCGGCAGCCGCCCGCGGCATGGCCTTCGAGCGCCTGGACCAGCTGGCGATGGACCACCTGCTGGGCGCGCGCGGCTGACGCCTCGCGCGCGTGCGTCGGCCATACCGGACGGAATGCTCCGGAACCATGCGATCCACGCCATGAGTCCGTATCAACTCCCGTGCGCCGCTCGCCTCCTGAGCGGTGCACGGCGACCCTCGTCCGTATGGCCATGCCGCCCGCACCGCCTCACCGGCGGAATCCGTTGCTCATCCTGCTCACCGTTCTCGTGGCCGCCGCGGCCGTGTCCGCCGTGGTGCTGATGGCCCGGGGAAACGATGACCCGCCGGACCGGGAGCCGCCCGCCGAGAGCTCGGGCGGTACCGCCGCTCCGTCCTACGGCATTCCCACGAAGCCGCCCACCCGGCTTCCCAGTGAGCTGCCGACCTGGTTGCCGTCGGGCTTTCCGAGCCGGCTGCCGAGCGGACTGCCGAGCGACCTCGAATCGCTGCTCCCGTCCCTGGACGCCGGCGAGCCGGTGCCGCGGCAGGCGGCGTTCGCCCGTTGAGGAGCGGCGTCCGGTGCGGCGAGAGCGCGGCGGGGCGCCGCGACTCGGCGAACGTCGCCTGCGCGGCACCAGGGCCCGTCGTTCGGATCACGGCGCAGGGAATCGGCAGCGCTTGCCAGTGCCGGTGGACGGGGCCTGGTGTGTGCGGCTGCAAGGGCGGAGGAGGGCGCCGGCGACCGGCGACAACACGGCAGATGCGCGTGCCAGGCCCCGCGTCTGCGGCGTGATCCGAACGGCGGGCCCTGGTGCCCTCAGCCCGGAACGGCTCCGTCGTCGGCGGTGGGCCGCGCCGACGTCAGGGCCGTCGCCGGATCCTGTGCGGCGCCGCCCGCGGGCAGCCAGCGACCGCGTTCCCTGCGGTACGGCCACCACCGGCCGTCCCGGCCGAGTCGCAGCTGGATCGGTGCCCCGACGACCGTCCACCGGTTGCGCCGCGCCCGCAACTCCGGCCGCTCGTCCGCCTCCCAGGCCGAGTCCAGGGCGGCACGCGCGCGTGCCAGCGCTTCGCCCTCCACCCGCCACTCCTCGTCGAGCACGCTCAGCGCGGCCGCTCCACCGTGGCGCCAGGCGAGAACCGCCGCTGCCAGGCCCTCCCGGCCACGCCCCGATCCCTCGGCGAGACGGTCCGCCACCACCCGCGAGGGGGTCCCCGCTGCCAGCCGCACCGCGTCCTGCGCGACCGTCGACTCCCGGTCGGTGGCGGGCTGCTCCGTGAGCGCCTCAGCGAGCCGGCGATGGGCCTCCACGGCGGTCCGGGCGGCCAGGAACTCCAGTGCGCCCGGGTCGATGCCGGGGGCGGGCGGCGTCTCGGTGTCCAGGGACGGCGGGACCCCGGGCTCGTCGGGGAGTCCGGGCAGGCCCGGCAGCGGGGGCAGGATGCCACCGGCCGCGTACGCCTCGGCCGCGTCCACCCCCTCCGGCCCGGACCGGTCCGCGGCAAGAGCCCCGCCGCGCGCCTGGAGAGCGTCCAGCACGGCCGCCTCGTCGCGCCCGCGCATCAGCAGCAGGAGGAACGGGTCCTGGTCCAGCAGCCGGGCCGCCTGGTAGCAGAGGGCCGCCGTGTGCCCGCAGTGGTCCCAGGTTCCGCAGTCGCACTCCGGCTCCAGATCGCCCAGGCCGGGCAGCAGTTCGACGCCCGCGGCCGCCGCGTCCTCCACCAGGTGCGGTGGCATCTCCCGGTCCAGCAGCGCCGCCACATGGCCGGCCCGTTCCACCGCCATGCCCAGGAAGCTGTCCCACTGTCCGGGCGTGAGGGTCTCCAGCAGGACGTCGGCCCGGTGCGCCGTGCCGTCACGCCCCTGGACGACGGCCGTGAGCCGGCCCGGGCGCACCGACACCGCGCCGACCGCTGCGGCCCGGGCGAGCCGGCGGCCCGTCTTGAGCTGCGCCGAGTCCAGCGCCGTGTCCTCCAGCGCCCGCAGCCAGGCCCTGCCCCACCAGGTCTGCGCGAATTCCCGCCCGCGCGCGGGCGCCAGTGCGGCGAACGTGCGCTCCGCGTCACCGTCGTACCGAGTCATCGCACGTCCCCTCGCAGCTCGACCAGATGCGCCAGTTCCGCGTCCGTCAGTTCCGTGAGAGCGGTCTCACCGGACCCCAGGACCGCGTCCGCCAGGGCCCGTTTACGGGTGAGCAGTTCGGCGATGCGGTCCTCGATGGTTCCCTCGGCGACGATCCGGTGCACCTGCACCGGCCGGGTCTGGCCGATGCGGTACGCGCGGTCGGTCGCCTGGGCCTCGACGGCCGGGTTCCACCAGCGGTCGTAGTGCACGACGTGCTCGGCCCGGGTCAGGTTCAGCCCGGTGCCCGCCGCCTTCAGCGACAGCAGGAACACGGGCACCTCGCCGTCCTGGAAGCGCCGCACCATGGCCTCCCGCTCCGCGACGGGCGTCCCGCCGTGCAGGAACTGGCAGGGCGTGCCGCGGGCGGCCAGATGCCGTTCGAGGAGGCGGGCCATCCGCACGTACTGCGTGAAGACGAGCACGCCGGCCCGCTCCGCCAGCATGGTGTCGAGCAGTTCGTCGAGCAGCTCCAGTTTCCCGGACCGTCCGGCGATCACCGGCCGCTCCTCCTTGAGGTACTGGGCCGGGTGGTTGCAGATCTGCTTGAGGCCGGTCAGCAGTTTCACGATCAGTCCGCGCCGCGCCATGCTGCCGGCACCGGAGATCTCCGCCAGCGCCTCCCGGACCACGGCCTCGTACAGGCCCGCCTGCTCCTGGGTGAGGGAGACGGCGTGATCGGTCTCCGTCTTCGGCGGCAGCTCGGGCGCGATCCCGGGGTCCGACTTGCGGCGGCGCAGCAGGAACGGCCGCACGAGCCGGGCCAGCCGGTCCGCGGCGCCCGGGTCCTGCCCGCCCTCGACGGCGTCCGCGTACCGCCTGCGGAACGTCCCGAGCCCGCCCAGCAGGCCCGGCGTGGCCCAGTCGAGGATCGCCCACAGCTCCGACAGGTTGTTCTCCACCGGGGTGCCGGTGAGCGCGACCCGTGCGCGGGCGCCGATGGACCGCAGCTCCCGCGCGGTCGAGGAGTGCGGGTTCTTCACGTGCTGGGCCTCGTCCGCCACCAGCATGCCCCACGGCACCTCGCCGAGCCGGGGCGCGTCCAGGCGCATCGTGCCGTACGTGGTGAGGACGAACTCCCCGGCGGCCAGGCCGTCGAGGCCGCGCCGCGGGCCGTGGAAGCGCCGCACGGGTGTGCCCGGCGCGAACCGCTCGATCTCCCGCTGCCAGTTGCCCATCAGGGACGTCGGGCAGACCACCAGGGTGGGTCCGGCCGACTCCGCGTCGGCCTGCCGGTGCAGGTGCAGCGCGATCAGCGTGATCGTCTTTCCGAGTCCCATGTCGTCGGCGAGGCAGCAGCCAAGGCCCAGTGAGGTCATGCCCGCCAGCCAGTTCAGGCCTCGCCGCTGGTAGTCGCGCAGAGTGGCGGCCAGGGCGGCCGGCTGATCGACGGGCCGCTGTGCCTCGGGGTCCGCGAGCCGCTCCCGCAGGGCCGCCACCCACCCGGTGGGCCGTACCTCGATCCGACGGCCGTCCACCTCGGTCCAGCCCGTCAGGGCCGCGCCCAGCGCGTCCACCGGCGTGACCTTGCGGTCCTGCCGGGAGCGGGCCAGGCGTACCTCCCGCGGGTCGACCAGGATCCACTGGTCGCGCAGCCGCACCACCGGGCGGTTCGCCTCGGCGAGCCGGTCCAGCTCCTCGCGGCTCAGCCGCCTGTCGCCCAGCGCGAACGACCAGCTGAAGGTCAGCAGCGCGTCGGCGGACAGGAACGACGGCACGGCGGGGGAGCCCTCGCCGGATGCCGGTTCCTCGCCGGAAGGCCCCACCTCCGCCCGCGTGGTCATCTCGCGGGTCAGTCCCTTCGGCCAGTGCACGTCCACTCCGGCGGCGGCCAGCGCGCGGGTCCCCGCTCCGAGCAGCTCGGTGACCTCGTCGTCGGCCAGCGCGACCGCGTCCGGCACGGTCGCCGACAGCAGAGGTTTGAGCGGGGCCCAGGCCTGGGCCGCACGGCGCAGTGCGAGCAGGACGTCCATCGTCGCGCGCGGGCCGAACGCGTCACCGCCGGCGCCGGCCCAGACGTCCGCCGCGTCCGCGACGAGAGCCGCGTCGCTCACGCTGTGCACCTGGAGCACGGCCCGGAACGTCACGCCCGCGTCGCCGGCCGCCGCGTCCATGAGGCCGTGCGCACCGTCCGTCAGGCCGTCCGCCTCGATCCGCAGGGACAGCCGCACGCCCGCGTCATGGCCCGCGGCCACCTCGGCGGCCCACCCGCGCTGCTCCGGCAGGTGCACCGGGTCGGCCGAGGCGTAGGCGGGGCCGTCCGTGACCAGCGCGGCGGCGGGGGAGCGGGGCAGGGTGTCGGCGACCGCGTCGAGGAACGCCCGCAGGAGCTGCTCCGGGTCGGGCAGCCGCAGCGGCTCCGTGCCGGGCAGCGGGACGGCGTGCGCCTCTGGCGGCATCGCGGCGGCGAGGCGGCGTACGGCCTCGAGGTCCTCGGCGCGCAGCGGACCGGCGCGCCAGGCGTCGTGGTCACCCGGGGCGAGGCCGGGCAGCAGCAGTCCGCGCGCCACCAGGTGCAGGGCGTGCAGGGCGGCCGCTCCCCAGAACCGGGCGGACCGGTGCCCATGCCCGCCGGTGCGCGCGCGGGTGAGGACCGGCAGCGCCGCACGGACCGGCAGCGAGGCGGCCGGCACGCTCCGGGACTCGATCCCGTCGTCGCCGGGGACCACGACCGTCACGGACGTGACGGTCGCCGAGGGCAGGGCCGCAGGGGCTGCGCCGTCGGGCCGCCAGAAGGCGACGCTGCCGGTGCGGGCGGGGTTGCCGGGCAGGAACACGGCGCAGCAGTGGGCCGGTTCCGGGATGTGCGAGGGCTCGGAGAGTTCGGAGTCAGAGGGGTCAGGGGGAGTCGGATGCTCGGCTATGACTGATTCCTCAAACTTGACTAGTGAAGCCGGAATCGCCGAGGGTACCCCACTTCCAGTGCTCTACAAGCATGGGCTGGCTGTGAGGTGAGTCACTATGGAGTTCTCAGGGGTGTCCAGGGGTGTGCCTCAGGGATGTCTCAGGGTCGCGGTCCGGAACCGCCGCGAGCGCGGGTCCGTTTTCGGGACAGAGAGCGGCACTGGCCGCGAAGGAGGCGACAGACATGTCCAATAACGCCAAGATCGCCGCAGGGGGTGTGGCGGTCGGGCTCATCCTGTTGATCTGGCTGCCCTGGTGGGCCTCGCTCCTGATCATCCTGGGGGTCCCGGCCGCCGCCTACCTGATGCTGGATCCCTCGCAGCGGCGCAGGCTGCGGCGCGTGTCCCGCAAGGAAATCGGACGCTGACCGGCCGTACCGGTCAGTTCGGCCTCACGGCCATCTTGTCGAGGGCGGCGAGAAGGCCCGGCAGCTCCGGCCCCCGGCCGACCGGCAGCACCTCGCCGGGTTCGTCGTCGAGCAGCACGAACGCGATGTCGTCGGTCCTGGCCACGAGCGACCAGCCGGGACCGTCGGCTCGCAACGTCCGCGCGTCACCGGGCGCGAACGACGAACGCACCCGCCCCAGGGGCGGCGGCGAGTCGATGTAGGTTCGGGCCTCCGCGAGGGCGCGCTGGATGCCGCTGTGCCTCGGCTGCCTCTTCCCCGCGCGTCGCTCCGGACCGGCGGCCGCCTCGTCGCCCCCGTCCCCGCCCTCGGGGGGCTCGGGTGCTGATGATTCCGGCGCCGGAAACGCCGAGTCGTCGACCTGGTCCCGCCACATCGCCCACTGCCGGGCGATCTCGTCCGCGCCCAGGCGCCGCTGGGCCGGCCCCCAGACGGTGGTGTCGGGCGGAGTCAGAGGGGGCCTGTCCTCGCCGTCCGGGCCTGGGTCGTGCGGGGCGGGTACCCCGGGCGCCGCGACGGCCACCGCGAGGGGCCAGCCGGGCAGGGCCGCGACGACCGTGCGCTCGTCGGGCGACAGCTCGTACTCCATGCCGCAGTCCCAGGACGCGATCGCCACGGCCACCAGGGAGACGTCGTCTATGACCACGGTCCACCGGGCACCGGCGCCGTCCTGGCCGAGCACCAGCCCGTACCCGTCGGCGAGCGGCGCCAGGCCGAGCGCCGCGCACGCCTCCGGATAGTCGTCCCCCAGCACGCTGGGGAAGTTCGCCGGCGTCAGCAGCACCGCCGTGAGCACATAGAGCGCATCGTCCGCGGCGGCGACGGCGCCCTCGTCCGTCCCGGCCATCCCGACCTCCCCGTCTCCGTCCCCGTTTTCGTCCGACGGCGCGCACCCTAGTGTGCGCGGAAGCCGCTTGTCACGGCCTCGTGAGCACACTCGGAGCCGCAGCTCTCCGGCGGACGGGGCGAATCGGCCGTCCCTGCCGCGGCACGTCACGCCGCCGGCAGCCCCAGCAGCTCACGGGCCACGGCCCGCGGTGACTCACCGCGCTCCCGGGCGAGCGCGATGACGGCCCGGCAGGCCAGCTCGTTCACCCCGAACGACAGTGCCTCCGGCGACACCCACGCGGCCGCCTCGTCGGCCCCTTCCTGGTCGTTCTCGGCGCCCGCCCCGACATAGGCCGCGGCGGCCTCGAAAAGGTTGTGCGGACGCCTGCCGCCGCCGGCCCTCGTCTCCGTGCGCATGGCGCCGGCGACCCTGACCCCCGCCTTCCGGACCCTGCCCCACATGCTGACCACCTTCCCCCTGTACGGATGTGCCCGCTCGCCGGTCTTCTTCCCGTCACCAACGTAGAGTTGATGTTCCGGTGACAGAAGGGGGAGGGCCCTGTGAAGCGCTTCGCACGGCTGGAACAGCTGCGGCGGATGGACCCGCACCGGGACGCCACCGAGATCTACCGCCTCAGCGTGGCCTACGAGTTCCCCTGGGACTACACCCGGGCCCTGGAGCTCGCCCTGTACCGCACCTACGCCGTCCCCAGCATCGGCCGGCTGCTCGCCGAGACGGCGGAACTCACGGAGCGCACGCAGAAGCGCTACGACGACACCGCGCTGCTCCTCGACGCCGTCGTCGAGCACGGCTTCGGCAGCGACGAGGCGAAGACCGCGATCCGCCGCATCAACCAGATGCACCGCGGCTACGACATCAGCGACGAGGACATGCGCTACGTGCTGTGCACGTTCGTCGTGACGCCCAAACGATGGATCGACGCCTACGGGTGGCGCAGGATGTCGCGCCACGAGATCGTCGCGAGCGTCGTCCACTACCGCACGCTGGGCCGGCACATGGGCATCAAGGACATCCCCGAGACCTACGAGGAGTTCGAGAGCTGCCTCGACGCCTACGAGGCGGCCCACTTCGCCTGGGACGAGGACGCCCGGCGGGTCGCGGACGCCACGCTCGACCTGATGACCTCCTGGTACCCGCGCCCGCTCGCCTCCGTCCTGCGCACCTCGATCCTCGCGCTGCTCGACGACTCGTTGCTGAGCGCCTTCCGCTACACCCCGCCGAGCGCCGCCACCCGCGCGTGGGTGCGGCGCGCGGTCCGGCTCCGGGGACGCGGTGTCCGTCTGCTCCCGCCCCGGCGGGCCCCGCACTTCGCGCGCCAGAACTGGGAGATCAAGGGCTACCCGTACGGCTACCGCCTCGCCGACCTCGGCACACGCCCGGTCCCGGGAGTCCGGGGCTGCCCGGTGCGGCAGCCTTAGGGGTCCTTTCACCGAGCGCCCTCGACGGGGGTGCACCTGCTGGAGCGGAGCCGAGAGCTCGGGGGAGGAGCCAGGGGCATAGTGAGAGGACCCCTTATGGGGGTGTCCGTGATCTCGCGTCGTCAGCCCGGAGGGAGGGCGGGCACCGCGGCGCCCGGTGCGGCGGGAGCGGGTGCCGGGCGTCGCGTGGCAGGCGGGATTCGCGGACCCTCCCTAAAGGGTCCGGTCCTCGCGGACGGCCAGTGCCAGGAAGCGGGTGTCCTCGTCGGCGTACGACGCCATGCGCCACCCCGAACGGGCCAGCAGCGGCCGGAGGTTGGGCTCGGCGCGCAGGTCGTCCGGGGTGAGCGGACGGCCGTGGCGCGCGGCCAGTGCCGCCCTGCCGATCGGGTGGAACAGGGCCAGCAGGCCACCGGGGCGCACCACCCGGGCCAGCTCCCGCAGGTTCTCGGCGGGACTCGGCAGGTGCGAGATGAGGCCCGCCCCGAACACGGCGTCCAGTGAGCCCGGGCGCAGGGGCAGCGCGGCGACATCCGTGAGCAGCAGAGCACCGTCACGGTCCCGTCCGGCCCGTACGGCCTCCCGCAGCATGGCCGGCGTCAGATCGGCCCCGATGACGACCCCCGAGGGCCCCACGGCGGCTCGCAGCGGCGGCAGGGCGCGTCCCGTGCCGCATCCCGCGTCCAGGACCCGGTCGCCCGCACGCAGCCCGAGCTCCGAGACCGCGGCCGCGTAGGCCGGACCGTCGTCCGGGAACCGGCTGTCCCAGTCGGCGGCGCGGGCTGTGAAGAACTCCTGGACACGCGTCGGGTCGTCGCTCATGTACGGCATGATTCCTCACCGGTACGGATGGCGCCTCACCGGCACGGATGACATCCCAGCGCACATGTTCGAGCGTGACCCGATCATTCCGGTGCATCCTTGCGCCATATTCCAACACCTTTCGAAATGCTCCCCTTTCGCGCTCCCGTACCGGGTCTAGCGTCCCGGGGCCATGGGACACCTGGACCACGCCGCCCTGGGGTGGCTGACCCCCGCGCTCTCCTACGTGATGGCCTGCATAGGCGCCGCCCTCGGGCTGCGCTGCACCGTCCGCGCGCTCGCCGCCGCCACCGGGCGCTCGCGCCGCAACTGGCTGATCACCGCTGCCTCGGCGATCGGCACCGGCATCTGGACCATGCACTTCGTGGCCATGCTCGGCTTCAGCGTCGCCGGTACCGACATCCGCTACGACGTGCCCCTCACGCTCCTGAGCCTGCTCGTCGCCGTGGTCGTCGTCTGTGCCGGCGTCTTCGCCGTCGGCTACGGCCGCGACCGCGGCCGGGCCCTGTTCCTCGGCGGACTCACCACCGGGCTCGGCGTCGCGAGCATGCACTACCTGGGCATGGCGGCCGTCCGCCTGCACGGTGACGTGACCTACGACCCGGCGCTGGTGGGGCTCTCCGTCCTGATCGCCGTCGTCGCCGCGACGGCGGCCCTGTGGGCGGCGCTCAACATCAAGTCACCCGTCGCGGTCACGATCGCCTCCCTGATCATGGGCGCGGCCGTCAGCAGCATGCACTACACCGGCATGTTCGCGGTGAGCGCGCGCGTGACGCCCTCCGGGGAGGCCCTGCCCGGGGCCACGGCGATGCAGTTCATCTTCCCCCTCGCCGTCGGCCTCGGGTCCTACCTCTTCCTGACCTCGGCCTTCGTCGCGCTGTCCCCGACGGCGGGGGAGCGCGAGGCATCGGCCTCGGCGCAGCGCCCGGTCGAGAGTGCCGCCCCGTAGAAGCCGGAGCGACACGCCCCCGAACCATTCCCGAGCGAGGAGTCCATGAGTACACCCCATAGGACCCCCACAGCGGGCGCCGAGGCGCCGCCCCCGCCCGTGCGCGGTCGCCGCGCGCATGCCGGACCACCGGCCGACGAGGGCCCCGAAGCGCCCACTGGCGCGGCGCCCGAGGGGGCGGCCGGGCACGGGGAGCGCTGGCACATACGCCCCCGCACCGTGCGCGCCAAGATCGTCTGCCTGCTGATGGTGCCCGTCGTCTCCCTCCTGGCCCTGTGGGCGTACGCCACCGTCACCACCGCCCAGGACGTCGCGCGGCTGCGGCAGGTCCAGCGCGTGGACGCAGTGGTCCGAGCACCCGTCTCCGCCGCGGTCGCGGCCCTGCAGGCCGAACGCGCCGCCGCCGTACGCCACGCCACCGACCCCTCCGCCGTACGGGCCGGTGAACTGGACGAACTCGCGCGGCGTACGGACCGGGCCGTCGCGAGACTGCGGCTCGGCGAGGACAACACCGTCGCCGACGGCGAGGAACTGCCCCCCGGCGTCGCCCGCAGGCTGGAGGAGTTCGTCACCGGCGCCGAGCGGCTGAGGCCGCTGCGGGAGGCGGTGCTCGACCGCCGCGCGGACTGGGACGAGACGTACGAGCGGTACACGGACACCATCGCGAGGGCCTTCGGCGCGGTCGGATCCCTCACCGGCATCCAGGACGCCGCCCTCGGCTCCGACGCGCGCGTGCTGCTCGAGTTCTCCCGTGCGGGCGAGGCGCTCGCCCAGGAGGACGCGGTACTGGCCGGCGCCCGCCTGACCGGAACACTCACCGGTGAGCGGCTCCGGTTGTTCACCGGCGCCGTCGACCTGCGCCGCACGCTCACCGAGTCGGCCGTCGCGGACCTGCGCGGCTCCGAACGCACGGCCTGGGACAGCCTCGCCGGCAGCGGTGCCCACGACACCCTGAATGCCGTCGAGGACAAGGTCCTCACCGCCGGCCCGGGCGCCCGCGCGGTGGACGCCGTTCCCGAGGACACCTGGAACACGGCACACGCACGGATGCGCAGCGGCATGCGCGCCATCGAGGACGACGCGGCACGCGGTGTCGCGGACCGGGCCGACCCCTACACCCGGGGGCTGCTCACCCCGGCCGGCGCGGCCGTCCTGCTGGGCCTCGCCGCCGTGGCCGCCTCGCTCGTCATCTCCGTACGCATCGGACGCGGTCTCGTGGTGGAACTGGTGAGCCTGCGCAACAGCGCACTGGAGATCGCCCGGCGCAAACTCCCCGAGGCCATGCGGCGACTGCGCGCGGGCGAGGAGATCGACGTCCGCGCCGAGGCGCCGCCGGGACCGCGCGCGGACGACGAGACCGGACAGGTCGCCGAGGCCCTCGCCATCGTCCACCGCGCCGCGCTGCGGGCCGCCGTGGAACGCGCCGAGCTCGCCAGCGGCATCTCCGGGGTCTTCGTCAACCTCGCCCGCCGCAGCCAGATCCTCGTCCACCGGCAGCTCAGCCTCCTGGACAGCATGGAACGCCGCTCCGACGACCCGAACGAGCTCAGTGACCTCTTCCGGCTCGACCACCTCACCACCCGCATGCGGCGCCACGCGGAGAGCCTGATCATCCTCTCCGGAGCCGCCCCGGGCCGGGCCTGGCGCATGCCGGTCTCCCTGACCGACGTGGTCCGCGCGGCCGTCTCCGAGGTCGAGGACTACGCGCGCGTGGAGGTACGGCAACTTCCCGAGGCGGCCGTCGCCGGCGCCGCCGTCGCCGACCTGACCCACCTCCTGGCCGAGATCATCGAGAACGCCGCCCAGTTCTCCCCGCCCCACACGCGTGTGCGCGTCACCGGCGAACCCGTCGGCAACGGCTACGCCGTCGAGGTCGAGGACCGCGGCCTCGGCATGGGCAAGGAGACCCTCGCCGAGGCCAACCGCCGCATCGCACAGTCCGAGGCGCTCGACCTGTTCGACAGCGACCGGCTCGGCCTGTTCGTGGTCAGCAGGCTCGCCGCCCGGCACGACGTCAAGGTCCACCTGAAGACCTCGCCGTACGGGGGCACCACCGCGGTCGTCCTGCTGCCGACCGCCCTGCTGGACACCGGCGCGGCCAAGGCGCCCCCTGTAACGGAGGCACCGGAGCGGCAGCCCGGGGACCACGTCCACGCGCGCGTGCCCGACGCCGCTGAGCACCGGGACACCGCCCCCGGCGCCGTTCCCGCACCGGCCGACCGGCGCGCCCTCGTCGCGCCGGCCGTGGAGACCACGAGCCGTACCCCACCCGCAGGAGTCGCCACCTTGCGACTGCACCGCCCCCAGGAGCAGCCCGAGGGCTCGGAGGACCTCCCGCGTCGTGTACGGCAGGCCAGTCTCGCCCCCCAGCTGCGCGACGCCCGCCCCGAGAAGCCGGCACCCACGCTCCGGGACGACGAACGCACCCCCGAGCTCGTCCGCGACCGCATGGCCGCGTACCGCGAGGGCTGGGCACGCGGCGGTGGCAGCCGACCCGGCCGCGGCACCACTCCCGGCCCCACGACGGACAGCGACAGCAGCGAAGGAGACCCCTCATGATCCAGGACCCGAGCACCCACTCCGCCCGGCGCTCCGGCGAACTCGACTGGCTGCTGGACGACTTGGTGCTCCGCGTGAGCGAGATACGGCACGCCGTGGTGCTGTCCAACGACGGCCTGGCCGTGGGTGCCTCCTCCGACCTGCGCCGCGAGGACGCCGAACACCTCGCCGCCGTCGCCTCGGGCTTCCACAGCCTCGCCAAGGGCGCGGGGCGGCACTTCGGTGCCGGCGGGGTCCGCCAGACCATGGTGGAGATGGACGAGGGCTTCCTCTTCGTGGCCGCCGCGGGCGACGGTTCCTGCATCGCCCTCCTGACGGCAGTGACCGCCGACATCGGCCTCGTGGCCTACGAGATGGCGCGCATGGTCAAGCGCGTCGGCGAGCACTTCGGCACCGCACCCCGCCTCGCCGCGCGGCCACCGGCCGCCGGATGAACCGGGAGGGCGGTCGGCGCAGATGACCGAGGACATGACGGGCGCCCCGCACGAGCTGGGCAGTCAGTGGTACGACAACGAGGCCGGTCCACTCGTCCGCCCCTACGCCATGACGGGCGGACGCACCCGGCCCGGCCCCACCGGCGTGCGGTTCGACCTGATCGCCCTGGTCACGCTGGACCCGGGCGCACCCGGCGTCGACGACGCCCCGCTCGGCCCGGAACACCGCAACCTGATCGGCCTGTGCCGCACGGAGACGCAGTCGGTCGCCGAACTCGCCGCCGGCGCGGACCTGCCCGTGGGCGTGGTCAGGGTCCTCATCGGCGACCTCCTGGAACTCGGCTTCGTCACCGTCAGCCGCCCCGTACCGCCGGCACGACTGCCCGACGAACGCATCCTGCGCGAGGTGATCGAAGGACTGAGAGCGCTGTAGGCGCGGGCCCGAGAGCGCCGCGGATGAACGCACACCCCCCACCCACCTGCTCACGCCGGCCGGAGCCGGTACTCCCGAGAGAAGTGATCAATGGCCTCCGAGCACCCCGACGCCGCCGACGCCGACAGCGCCGCACTGGCGCTCAAGATACTGGTCGCCGGCGGATTCGGCGTGGGCAAGACCACCCTGGTGGGCGCCGTCAGCGAGATCCGGCCGCTGCGCACCGAGGAACTGCTCAGCGAAGCCGGCCAGTCGGTGGACGACACCGACGGCGTGGAGCAGAAGACCACCACGACCGTCGCCATGGACTTCGGGCGCATCACCATCCGGTCCGGCCTTTCCCTGTACCTGTTCGGTACGCCCGGTCAGGACCGGTTCTGGTTCCTCTGGGACGAGTTGGCGCAGGGGGCGCTCGGTGCGGTGGTTCTCGCGGACACGCGCCGCCTGGAGGACTGCTTCCCCGCCGTCGACTACTTCGAGCACCGGCGCATCCCGTTCGTGGTGGCCGTCAACTGCTTCCCGGGGGCAAGGCGGCACGGCGCCCCCGATGTCGCACGTGCCCTCGACCTCGACCAGGGCACGCCCGTGGTGCTCTGTGACGCCCGTGACCGCGACTCGGGGAAGGAGGTGCTCATCAGACTGGTCGAGTACGCCGGGCGGATGCACACCGCCCGGCTCCTCGACTCGGTCGGATGACCGCCGTACCGCGCGGTCAGTCCGCGACGCCGAGCTCCGCCAGCACCCTGTCGACCGTGACCCGGACGAGAAGCTCGCCCGGGACACCGTTGCGGGCCCCGAACTCCTCGGCGCGTTCCTCGCCCATGTACCGGGCGCCGATTCGGGTTGCCCAGTGCCGTACCTCGTCTAGGTCCTCCACGAGGCGGGCGCGGCCCCGCACCACCACGAACGAGTACGGCGGCCGGTCGTCGTCCACACACAGGGCCACGCGGCCGTCACGGGCGAGATTGCGCCCCTTCACGCTGTCCTTTCCGGTGTTGAACACCACCTCGTCCCCGTCCAGCAGAAACCACACGGGGACCACATGCGGGCTCCCGTCTGCCCGGACCGTCGAGAGCTTTCCGGTGCGGGTGCCGTACGAGACGAACTTCCGCCATTGCGCGTCGGTCATCTTCGCTGCCATGGCTCCCATCCTCCTTGCCCCGGCAGCGGTCGTGGGGAAGGCTGGCATGGAGATCCTCCGGCCAGGAGGGGAATCGCACGGGGAGAAAACGGGGAGACCGGAACATGGCGCAGAACCAGGGACTGGACTGGCTGCTGGACGACCTGACCGAGCGCGTCCACCAGGTGCGGCACGCACTGATCCTGTCCAACGACGGCCTGGTGACAGGGGCGAGCACGGGACTGCGCCGCGAGGACGCCGAGCACCTCGCGGCCGTGTCGTCCGGACTGCACAGTCTGGCCAAGGGCTCGGGACGGCACTTCGGCGCGGGCAACGTGCGCCAGACGATGATCGAGTTCGATGACGCGGTGCTGTTCGTCACCGCGGCCGGCTCGGGCAGTTGCCTGTGCGTCCTCAGCGGCGCGGAGGCCGACATCGGCCAGATCGCGTACGAGATGACCCTTCTGGTCAACCGGGTCGGCGAGCACCTCGACGTGGACGCGCGCCGGCCCGAGCGGAAACCGGCCAAGGAGAACTGATGCCCGTGTTCTTTGTGGTCCCGCACGCCTGAGGCACCGGTCATGCCCGAGCTGCCCGACGTCGAGGGATTCCGGGAGGTGCTCGCGTCCTGCGCCCAGGGCCGCGTGATCCGGCGGGTCGACGTGCGTGACGCGGGTGTCCTGCACGGGGTCGGGCCGCGTGGCCTGCGCGACGCGCTGGAGGGGCGACGGTTCGGTGCGCCGGAGCGGCACGGCAAGTGGCTGCTCGCCCGGACCGGCGGGCCCACCCTGGTCCTGCACTTCGGCATGACCGGCCGGCTGGTCTGCGGCAGTCCGGACGATGCCGTCGAGCCGCACGACCGGGTGCTGTTCACCCTGAGCGGCGGCCGTCAGCTGCGCTTCCGAGACCAGCGCAAACTCCAGGGACTCTGGCTGGCCCACGACGACTTCGGCGTCGACCGGCTCCTGGAGCGCCAGGGCCCCGACGCGCTGGCGGTGGACCGCGCGGAGTTCGGGGCCCGGCTCTCCGCGCGCCGCGGGCACCTCAAGACCGCGCTCACCGACCAGTCGGTGGTCGCCGGCCTCGGCAACCTGCTCGCGGACGAGATCCTCTGGCGTGCCCGGCTGAGCCCCGAACGCCGGGCGCGGGATCTCACCGAGGCCGACCTGCGTCGCCTGTACGGCCGGATGCGCGGAACGCTGAGATCCGCGGTCCCCGCCGGCTGTGTGCCGCCGCGCGACTCCTGGCTCACCGGCCATCGTGACGACCCCGACCCGAGGTGCCCGCGCTGCGGCGCGGGCCTGCGCCGGACCCGGATGGCGGGTCGCGGCACGGTGTGGTGCCCGCGGTGCCAGCCGGAGGGGTGATCCGGCAGGTCACCTCTGACCGGGCGCGGCGACGGCGCTGTCACCGCGCGTGCCGGGCACTGGCCCGATGTGAAGTGGAACCGGCCGCCGACGTCGGCCGCCCGCTCCGTCCTCTCCGGGTCCCGCATGCCGGCGACCCCCACCGAGGCGCCTCGGCCGTCGGCGCGGCCGCCTGGCCGGGATCAGGGTGGGGCCCCCGCGCCGTGTACTGCCCCTGCGCTCTGGCCCGGGGCCTGGGACGGGCCGGGAACGTGCCCTGGCGCCCTGAGGAACCCTGCTTCTCCCGTGACCACCGCCATCCGCTCGCCGGTGCGATCCGTGGTGGCCTCCGTCGCTCAGGGCGCTTCCGCCGTCTGGCGCTCCTCGTCCGGCGCCACGAGCGAGCGCGTGAGCGGAGTCCGCGCCAGGGCGAAGACCCCGGCGGCGATCAGCGCGACCCCGAACAGCTGGGGCAGCAGCCACCACCCGGAGCGGACCGTCTCCTCGTACAGGAGGATGCCGAGGGCGAGACTGACCATCGCGTCGCCGAGCGTGAGCGCGGGCTGTGAGGCCACCAGCGGACCGGCCTGCATCGCGTTCTCGAGCAGGAACAGCGCGCACACGCCCGTCAGGGCGAACGCGTACGTCTGCCAGGCGGTGAAGAAGCCGACGAGCCCCTGCTCGTCGAGGATGTGCATGGCCGCCTTCATCAGTGCCGCCGTCACCGCGTAGCTGATCGCCGTCGCGGCCCCCAGGCATGCCGCCCGGGCGCGCCCCTCCGGACGCCGGAGGGCGGTGACGGCGAGGCCGGCGACCGCACCCGCGCACACGGCGAGGGCAGGGATCCAGCGGTCAAGCGCCACATGCGTGCGATTGCCGGCGGGGGACGCGGCGGCCAGCGCCACCGCCAGCCCCGCCACCACCACCGTCACGGCCAGCCAGCCCGTGCCCGGCAGTCGCCGGTGCATCAGCAGCGACGCGACGACGAGGGTGAGCGGCAGCTCCAGCACGAACAGGGGCTGCACGATCGTCAGCGGCCCGGTCGCCAGCGCCAGCGCCTGGCAGACGGCGGCGCCGATCACCGCGAGGATGCCGGCCAGCCAGACGGGCCGGCGCAGCAGATCGAGCATCAGCCCGGCCCGCAACCCCTGGGAGCGCGGCACGGTCAGCGCCGCCTTGCGCTGCAGCACCGTCGCGACGGCGTTGCTGAGGGCCGCGCAGACCGCGAAGACCACGGGGAGCACGGTATGCAGCGTGGCCACCTCCCGGATCGGCCGGCCTGCCTGTCCTGCCATGGTCACCGCAACCGGGCACGAGCGCGATCGGGGCCCCGGAGAGCGGCCCCGATCGGCGGAGTGTCCCGTCGCCGTCCCTGCGCTATGACCAGGGCAGGACCAGGGCACCCCAGGCGACCACGGGGCCCAGGGCCACGATGCCGCCGGTGTAGCCGATGATCTGGCGGTAGAAGCGGCGGGCGTCGACTCCGCGGGCATTGCTCAGGACCAGTGCGCCGTTGGTGGAGAAGGGGGAGGTGTCGACGATCGTCGTGGAGACGGCGAGAGCGGCGATCAGCCCGGCGGCGCTGAGCTGGCTGGAGAGCAGCAGCGGCACGGCGATGGGGATGATCGCGGTGAGGATCGCGGTGGAGGACGCGAAGGCAGAGGTGATGGCCACGGTGAAGCACAGCAGGAGGGCGACGACGAGCGGGGCGCCCAGGTGGGCGGCGTGTTCGGAGATCTCCTCGATGACGCCGGCCTTCTCCAGCATCGCGATGTACGTCATCATGCCCGCGACCAGCAGCAGGGTGGACCAGCTGACACCGTCCACCGCCCGCTCCTGCCGCTTCATGTCCACCAGCGCCAGCAGAGCGCCGGCCGCCAGGGCCAGGAAGCCGATCTCCAGATGGAAGCCGAGCGCGCCGGCCACGAGGGCGAACAGACAGGCGAGGGTGAGCCACTGGCGCCAGTCGGGCCTGCCGGAGACGGTGACGTCGTCCTCGGCGGTCCCGTCGACTTCCTCGGCCAGCGGGACGGGGCGCCTGGCGAGCAGCGCGTATGTGAGGGCCGACAGCACCAGGTTGATCACGAAGCTGGCACTGAACAGCGCCACGGCGGAGACCTGCAAGTCGGTCTCGTCGACCAGGCCCAGCACCAGGGCACCGGAGACGGCGAGCGGGGAGAACGCGCCCGCGTGTCCGCCGCTGATCACCATCATGCCGACCACCAGCGGGTTGAGCTTGTAGCGGTAGGCGAAGTTCATGCCGATCGGGGCGAGGATCGCGACCGCCGCCGGGGTGAAGGTGCCGAACGCCGTCAGGAGCGCGGCGACCAGGAACAGCACCCAGGGGATCAGCGCCGTCTTGCCGCGCACCAGCCGAACCCCGGCCGCGACGAGCCAGTCGATGGTGCCGTTGCGGCGGGCCACGGAGAACAGGTAGGTGACGCCGACGATGGTGACGAAGAGCTCCGCCGGGAACCCCTCGAAGATCTCGTCCTCGGTGAGGCCGAGCGAGGCGGTGCCGACCGCGAAGGTGGCGACGAAGGCGAGGATGCCCAGGTTGATCGGCAGTACGGTGCCGACCACGAACATCACCAGCAGAGCGCCTATGGATATCACTTCAGCAGACATCATTGTCCTTGGGGCGGTGGGGACGGGGTGGCGCGCCCCGGGGGCGCGAGGGTATCCCGGTGCGGACGGCTGGGGGACCGGCTGCCCGAGGTGATATTCGTCCCGGTTCAGGCGGCCTGCGTGCCGCCTGTCTCCGGTACGTAGATACGGGCGTCGGCGAGAAGCCGCGCCGCCCGCTGCACGGTGACGCGGCGCGGCAGGCCGTCCGCCACGTCCGTGCAGCGGACCGCGACCACGCCGGCGGGGGTGCCCAGGCGCAGCCACTCGGTGGTGGGTCCGCCTGCGGCACGGGAGACCACGGAGTCCGCCAGCAGCCCCGCCGCCGCGACGGCGACGGCGGAGGTCAGACCGACCGCCGGGTGAGGGGAGTTCATGGTGAGCATGCGCACCGAGATGTCGTAGTCCTCGGCCGCGACGTGTTCGCCCAGGGTGGTGGTGTACGGCACCGGGGGACCGACGAGCCCCACCTTGGGTACGGCATCGCCGGGTTCCTCACCCCGAGGGAGCCCCGGTTCGAGCAGACCCATCAGCGGCGCGGCGGTGTGCCGCACGGTGCGCAGCCAAGGGACCTCCGCGTGCATCCGCTCCAGCGTCTCGGCACCGGTTCGATCGGCGCTGCCGGCGTCGACGAGGACGACCGGGGCCCCGGCGTCCACCATGCTCACCCGCAGCGGGCCGACGGTGCCCGCCCGCAGTTCCTGTGCGGCCTGCCCGGTGGGAAGCAGTGAGCCGGTCGTGCCGCCCGCCGGTTCACGGAAGGTGAGGCCGACGGCGACACCGCCGGCCCGGGTGCCGGGTACGGTCTGGCGGCCGAAGTGGTGCACCACGCCTCCGGTGGTGTCCACGGTCCCCTCGAGGACCGCTCCGGTGTTGGTGTTGCGCATCACCACAGGCGTCCGGTCGCCGGTGATCGGCACCATGCCCTTCGCCACCGCGTACAGGGCGACGCCGGTGGCGCAGTTGCCGCAGTTGCTCGTCCACTCCACCGAGCCCGTGCCGATGCCGACCTGGGCGAAGAGATAGTCGACGTCCACCCCGGGCTCGGGCGAGGCGCTGACGATCGCCGCCTTGGAGGTGGTGGGTGTGGCCCCGCCCACCCCGTCCAGTTCCACCGGGTCGCCGGCGCCGTACGCGGCGACCAGCATCTTCTCCAACTCGTCGCGGTCGGCGGGGACATGGACCTGGTTGAACAGCCAGCACTTGCTGGTGCCGCCACGCACCAGGGTCGCGGGAGTGTGCACGTCTGAGGCTCTTCCTTGATCAACGGGGGGGAGAGGCCGGGAGGGCGGTTACGGGCGGGTTTCGCTCCGGTGAACCGCTCCGGCGATGGCGAAGACCTTCGCAGAGCCATGACTTGCGAACAATCGCAGTTCGCTTCACCAGGGTTTAGCTGAGCTAAAGTCGGCGCCATGCTGAACGTGCGCCGTCTGCTGCTGCTCACCGAGGCCGCCGAACGGGGATCGCTCACCGCCGCGGCGGAGGCCCTGAGCATGACCACCTCCGCCGCCTCGCAGCAGATGTCCCTGCTGGAGCAGGAGGCCGGGCAGCCGTTGATCGAGCGGCTGCCGCGCGGTATCCGGCCCACCCCGGCAGGCGCCGCACTGGCCGGACGCGGGCGGGCGATCCGCCGCGAACTGCGTGCGGCTCAGGCCGACCTGGACTCCTTCGCCGCCCTCGACCAGGGCACGCTGCGGCTCGGTTCCTTCCCCACGGCGAGCGCCTCCCTGCTGCCGCTCGCGCTCACCCGCTTCCGCCGCCGCCACGCCGGTATCCGTATCGAGGTGCGCGCCGGAGTCCTCGCCGGACTCCGCGAGATGCTGCACACCGGCGAGGTGGAGCAGGCCCTGCTCTGGGACTACGAATGGAACCGCATCGACGATCCGGCGCTCATGCTGACCCACCTCCTCGACGACCCCACGGTGCTGGTCGTCCCCGCCGACTCACCGTTGCGCGCACACCCCACCGTGCGCCTCGGCGACCTCGCCGACCAGGAGTGGATTATTCGCGCCGACAACCACCCCGTCGCCGACGTCCTGCGCCGCAGCTGCCGTCAGGCGGGATTCGAGCCGCGCATCGCCTACTCCTCGCACGACTACCAGGAGGCACAGGCCATGGTCGCAGCCGGGCTCGGCATCGCTCTCGCGCCCCGCCTCGCCCTCACCAGCCGCCGCAGCGACGTCCGCCTCCTGCCCTTCGCCTCCGACGTGCCGGCCCCGACCCGCCGCATCCTCCTCGCCCGAGCCCGGGCCCGCTCCGCCACCCCACCCGCGCAGGCCATGTCCCGCGTCCTGCGCACGGTGGCGCAGCGGTTCGCCGCCTCCGACCTGCACCGGGCCCAGCTCGGCGCGGTCCGGCGGGGCTGACGGCGGGCGGAGCGCTGGGAGACTCGGTCAGCCCAGCTTGCGGAAGAGCCCCTCCTGAACGACGGAAACGACCAGTTGTCCCTCGCGGTCGTAGATGCGGCCACGCGCCAGGCCCCTGCCGCCGACCGCGATCGGCGACTCCTGGTCGTACAACAGCCACTCGTCGGCCCGGAACGGCCGGTGGAACCACATGGCATGGTCCAGTGACGCCATGTCGAAGCCCCGGGGGCCCCATAGCGGCTCGACCGGGATGCGCACGGCGTCCAGGAGGGTCATGTCGCTGGCGTACGTGAGGGCGCAGGTGTGCACGAGCGGGTCGTCACCGAGCGGCCCGACCGCGCGCATCCACACGGCGCTGCGCGGCTCGGCGTCCTCGACCTCCTCGGTCTCCCAGCGCAGCCGGTCCACGTAGCGGATGTCGAAGGGCTGGCGGCGGGCCATCCGCTCCAACTGCTCGGGCAGCGCGCCCAGATGGGCCCGGATCTCGTCCGTGACATTCGGGAGCGACTCCGGGTCCGGAACCTCGCGGGCGGGCGGCAGCTGGTGCTCGAAGCTGCCCTCCTCCGGCTTGTGGAAGGAGGCGGTGAGATTGAAGATCGTGCGGCCCTGCTGGACGGCCGTGACCCGGCGGGTGGTGAACGACCGCCCGTCGCGCACCCGCTCCACCTGGTAGACGATCGGCACGCCGGGGATGCCCGGGCGCAGGAAGTACGCGTGCAGCGAGTGCACGGGGCGGTCGCCTTCCGTGGTGCGGCCGGCGGCTACCAGGGCCTGGCCGGCCACCTGCCCGCCGAAGACCCGCTGCAGGGACTCCTGCGGGCTGCGGCCGCGGAAGATGTTGACCTCGATCTGCTCCAGGTCGAGCAGGTCGACCAGTCTCTCGGCCGGGTTCGTCGTCATGCGTGGGATTCTCCTGTGTTCGCTGCTGCCCGGCCGTTCACAGCTGGCCGACGTCGGTGACACGGACCACCGCGCGGCCCTCCGCGTCGGAAGCGGTGAGGTCGACCTCCGCGCTGATGCCCCAGTCGTGGTCGCCGTTCGGGTCGTGGAAGATCTGCCGGACGCGCCACAGGGCGTTCTCGGGCTCCTCCTCGATGAGCAGCAGCTTGGGGCCGCGCGCGTCCGGGCCGGTCCCGAGGTCCTCGTACTCGTCCCAGTACTTGTCCATCGCCTCGCCCCACGCGTCCGCGTCCCAGCCGGACTCCGCGTCCATCTCGCCCAGCTCCTCGACCTGGTCCAGCGCGGCCAGCTCGACCCGGCGGAACATGGCGTTGCGGACCAGGACCCGGAAGGCCCGCGCGTTGGCGGTGACGGGCTTGACCTCGTCGGCCTTCTCCTGGGCCTCCTCTGCGGTCATCTCCGCCGGGTTGGCCAGCTGCTCCCACTCGTCCAGCAGGCTGGAGTCGACCTGGCGCACCATCTCGCCCAGCCAGGCGATCAGGTCTTCCAGGTCCTCGGACTTGAGGTCGTCCGGGACGGTGTGGTCGAGGGCCTTGTAGGCGCTGGCGAGGTAGCGCAGCACGATGCCCTCGGTGCGGGCCAGCTCGTAGTGGGACACCAGCTCCGTGAAGGACAGCGCCCGTTCGTACATGTCCCGGATGACCGACTTCGGCGACAGCGGATGGTCGCCGACCCAGGGGTGGCTCTTGCGGTACGTGTCGTACGCGTGGAAGAGCAGCTCCTCCAGCGGCTTCGGGTACGTGATGTCCTGGAGGCGCTCCATGCGCTCCTCGTACTCGACGCCGTCGGCCTTCATCTGGGCCACGGCCTCGCCGCGCGCCTTGTTCTGCTGGGCGGCGAGGATCTGCCGCGGGTCGTCCAGCGTCGACTCCACCACGGACACCATGTCGAGGGCGTACGACGGCGACTCCGGGTCGAGCAGCTCGAACGCGGCGAGCGCGAACGTGGACAGCGGCTGGTTGAGCGCGAAGTCCTGCTGGAGGTCGACCGTGAGGCGGACGATCCGGCCGGTGGCGTCCGGCTCGTCGAGCTTCTCGACGATGCCGCCGTCGAGCAGCGAGCGGTAGATGGCGATGGCCCGGCGGATGTGCCGCAGCTGCTGCTTGCGGGGCTCGTGGTTGTCCTCCAGCAGCCGCCGCATCGCCTCGAAGGCGTTGCCGGGGCGGGCGATCACCGACAGCAGCATCGTGTGCGTCACCCGGAACCGGGAGGTCAGCGGCTCCGGTTCGGAGGCGATGAGCTTCTCGAAGGTCTGCTCCGACCAGGCGACGAAACCCTCGGGCGCCTTCTTGCGGACGACCTTGCGCCGCTTCTTCGGGTCGTCGCCCGCCTTGGCGAGCGCCTTCTCGTTCTCGACGACGTGCTCGGGCGCCTGCGCGACGACGAACCCCTCCGTGTCGAACCCGGCCCGCCCCGCCCGGCCCGCGATCTGGTGGAACTCCCGGGCGCGCAGGGTGCGGACGCGGTTGCCGTCGTACTTGGTGAGGGCCGTGAACAGCACGGTACGGATGGGGACGTTGACGCCCACGCCGAGCGTGTCCGTACCGCAGATGACCTTCAGCAGACCGGCCTGCGCCAGCTTCTCCACCAGGCGCCGGTACTTGGGCAGCATCCCGGCGTGGTGGACGCCGATGCCGTGCCGGACGTAGCGGGAGAGGTTGCGGCCGAACTTCGTGGTGAAGCGGAAGTTGCCGATCAGCTCGGCGATCTGTTCCTTCTCCTCGCGCGAGCACATGTTGATGCTCATCAGCGCCTGCGCCCGCTCCACGGCCTGCGCCTGGGTGAAGTGCACGATGTAGACGGGCGCCTGCCGGGCCTGGAGCAGGTCGGTCAGCGTCTCCGTGAGCGGCGTGTAGCGGTACTCGTAGGACAGCGGTACCGGCCGGGTCGCCGAGCGGACCACCGCCGTCGGGCGGCCGGTGCGGCGGGTGAGGTCCTTCTCGAAGAAGGAGACGTCACCGAGCGTGGCCGACATCAGCACGAACTGCGCCTGCGGCAGCTCCAGGATCGGGATCTGCCAGGCCCAGCCGCGGTCGCCCTCCGCGTAGAAGTGGAACTCGTCCATCACGACCTGGCCGACGTCCGCGTCCTTGCCGTCGCGCAGCGCGATCGACGCGAGGACCTCGGCGGTGCAGCAGATCACCGGGGCGTCGGCGTTGACGGAGGCGTCACCGGTCAGCATGCCGACGTTCTCGGTGCCGAAGATCTTGCACAGCTCGAAGAACTTCTCCGACACCAGCGCCTTGATCGGCGCCGTGTAGAAGGTGACCTCGTCCCGGGCCAGCGCCGCGAAGTGCGCACCCGCCGCGATCATGCTCTTGCCGGACCCGGTGGGCGTCGACACGATCACGTTGGCGCCGGAGACCACCTCGATCAGCGCCTCCTCCTGGTGGGGATAGAGGGTGAGACCCCGCTCACCGGCCCACGACTCGAAGGCTTCGTACAGGGCGTCGGGGTCGGCGGTCCGCGGCAGCTGATCGATGAGGGTCACGCACCCATCTTGCCTGGCCCGGTGCCCGATGCGGGAATCGGCTGCGGGCCCGAAGATCACGAACGCTACGCTGGGGCGCCGACGGAGCGTCAACGCACCCGGTCAACTGGACAGCGGCACACGAGGAATGGGGCGGGGCAACCGCGATGATGGGACCAGCACACTCACTGTCGGGCGCCGCGGCCTGGCTCGGCGTCGGTGCCGCGGCGGCCGCCGCCGGGTACCCGATGCCCTGGCCGGTCCTGCTCGTCGGCGCCCTGATATGCGCCGGTGCCGCGCTCGCCCCGGACCTCGACCACAAGGCGGCCACCATCTCCCGGTCCTTCGGACCGCTGTCGCGCTGGGTGTGCGAGATCGTCGACAAACTGTCGTACGCCGTCTACAAGGCCACCAGGAAGCAGGGCGATCCGCGCCGCTCCGGCGGGCACCGCACCCTCACCCACACCTGGCTGTGGGCGGTCCTGATCGGCGCGGGCACCTCCGCCGTGGCGATCAGCAGCGACCGGTGGGGGGTGCTGGCGATCCTCTTCGTGCACCTGGTGCTGGCCATCGAGGGCCTGCTGTGGCGGGCGACGCGCGGCTCCAGCAGCGAAGTGCTGGTGTGGCTGCTGGCCGCGACCACCTCGTGGATCCTCGCGGGAATACTGGACAAACCGGGCAACGGTGCGGACTGGCTGTTCACGGCGCCCGGCCAGGAGTACCTGTGGCTGGGCCTGCCGGTCGTGCTGGGCGCGATCGTGCACGACATCGGGGACGCGCTGACCGTCTCGGGCTGCCCGATCCTGTGGCCGATCCCGGTGGGCCGCAAGCGCTGGTACCCGGTCGGCCCGCCGAAGCCGATGCGGTTCCGGGCGGGCAGCTGGGTCGAGGTGAGGGTGCTGATGCCGGTGTTCATGCTGCTCGGCGGGGTGGGCTGCGCGGCGGCGCTCAACGTGATCTGAGCGCGGGGCGGGGAAACGCGCTCAGCCGCCGCCGTACCGGCGTTCGAACGCGGCGACCCGGCCCTCCGAGTCCACCGTGCGGGCCTTGCCCGTGTAGAAGGGGTGGCTCTCCGAGGAGATCTCCACGTCCACGACCGGGTAGGTCTCGCCGTCGTCCCACTCGATGGTCTGGTCGCTGTCCGCGGTGGACCGGGTCAGGAAGGCGTATCCGGCGGCACGGTCGCGGAAGACGACGGGATGGTAGTCGGGGTGCTTGTCCTGCTGCATGGATACTCCTCGGACGGCTCGGGGCGGCCACGGGGTCAACCGGACAGGGGCTCCTCGTCGACGACGTGCACGGCCGCCTCCTCGGCGGAAGCGGCCGCCCCGTCGATGCCCACGTCCGTGGCGACCAGCGCGCTCTCCTCGTCCTCGTGCGCGCCCTCGTCGGGTGCGACGAGCCGGCCGGAGCGGGCGGCCCCGACCTCGTTGTCGATGAGTTCCCCGTCGGTGCCCTCGCAGTCCCCGAGGCCGTCACCGTCCTGGGCGGCGGACTCCGGCAGCTCCTCCGCCAGCCGCTGGTCCAGCGTCTCGCCCCGCTGCCGCTCGGCCGCCGTCACTCCGGTGTGCTCGACGGCCCAGGGCCGCTCCGGAGGCGACCAGCCGCGGTCCAGGGGATCGTCGACACCGTCGTACTCCAGGGTGTCCTCGGAGTCGAGCAGCCCCGTGTCCTCTCGCTGCTCGTCCTGGTCCGGCTGGTAGACCTCGTCTCCCCAGCCGTCGGAGCTGTTCACGGGTACCTCCAGGGGGTGGGGACGGACCCGTTCTCACCGGGTCCGCGCCGGGCCGCCGCCGCGCGGAGCACCGGCGCCGCCGGCACCGGCGGCTGCCGCGGCTCCCCGGCGTTCCCCGAGCCGGTGCCTGGTTCCAGCCTTCCACCGAGCCTCGGCACCGCGCAACGCCAAGGGACCGACGGCCCTCGAGGCCGGCCCCGGCACCTCATCCGTGCCAGGACCGCCACAGCGCCGCATACGCCCCGTCCGCCGCGACCAGCTCCTCGTGGCTGCCCAGCTCACTGATCCTGCCGTCCTCCACGACGGCGATGACGTCCGCGTCGTGGGCGGTGTGCAGCCGGTGGGCGATGGCGACGACGGTGCGGCCGTCGAGGACCCTGGCCAGGGAGCGTTCCAGGTGACGGGCGGCGCGCGGGTCGAGCAGGGACGTCGCCTCGTCCAGGACCAGGGTGTGCGGGTCGGCCAGCACCAGGCGGGCCAGCGCGATCTGCTGGGCCTGCGCGGGAGTGAGCGCCAGGCCGCCCGAGCCGACCTCCGTGTCCAGCCCGTCGTCGAGGGCACGGGCCCAGCCGTCCGCGTCGACCGCGCCCAGCGCCGCCCACAGCTCGGCGTCGAGCGCGCCGGTCCTCGCGAGCCGGAGGTTGTCGCGCAGGGAGCCGACGAAGACGTGGTGTTCCTGGTTGACCAGGGCCACGTGCTCGCGGACCCGCTCCGCGGGCATCCGGGACAGCTCGGCGCCGCCCAGAGTGACCCGGCCCTCCCCGGGCGCGTAGATCCCGGCGAGCAGCCGGCCCAGCGTCGACTTGCCCGCACCCGAGGGGCCGACCAGCGCCACCCGGGTGCCGGGGGCGACCTCCAGGGACACCCCGCGCAGGACGTCCACGCCCTCCAGGTAGCCGAAGCGCACCCGGTCGGCGTGCACGCGGCGCCCCTCGGGGGACACCGAGGAGTCACCGGCGTCGGGCTCGATGTCCCGGACACCGACCAGCCGGCCGAGCGACACCTGGGCGACCTGCAGTTCGTCGTACCAGCGCAGGATCATGCCGACCGGGTCGACGAGCATCTGGGCGATCAGCGCGCCCGTGGTGAGCTCGCCGACGCCGATCCACCCCTGGAGGGCGAAGGCGCCGCCGATCAGCAGGACCGAGGCCAGCACGGTCACGTGGGTCACGTTGACGACCGGGAAGAGCACCGACCGCAGCCAGAGCGTGTACCGCTCCCACGCGGTCCACTCCCGGATCCTGCGCTCCGACAGCGAGACGCGGCGGTCGCCGAGACGGTGGGCCTCGACGGTGTGCCCGGCGTCCACCGTCTCGGCGAGAGCGGCCGCCACGGCGGCGTACCCGGCCGCCTCCGAGCGGTACGCGGCGGGCGCCCGCCGGAAGTACCAGCGGCAGCCGGCGATCAGCAGCGGCAGGGCGAGCAGCACGGCGAGCGCCAGCGGCGGCGCCGTGACGACCAGCCCGCCCATCAGCAGGACCACCCACACCACGCCGATCGACAGCTGGGGCACGGCCTCGCGCATCGCGTTGCCCAGCCGGTCGATGTCCGTCGTGATCCGCGACAGCAGGTCCCCGGTCCCGGCCCGCTCCAGCACGCCGGGCGGCAGCCCGACCGACCGGACGAGGAAGTCCTCGCGCAGGTCGGCCAGCATCCGCTCGCCCAGCATCGCACCCCGCAGCCGCACCTGACGGACGAACAGGGCCTGGACGGCCAGCGCGGCCACGAAGAGCCCCGCGGTGAGCTCCAGCCGCAGGTCCCGCGCCCCGTCGGACACCCGTTCCACGAGACCGCCCAGCAGCCACGGACCGGCCATCGAGGCGACGACCGCGACCGTGTTGACGGCGACGAGCAGCGCGAACGCCCGGCGGTGCCGGCGCAGCAGTTCGGCCACGTAGGCACGGACGGTCGAAGGAGCGCCGACCGGCAGGGTGTTCGCCGTGGTCGGGGCCGCCGGGTCGTAGGCCGGTGGCGCTACGCCGATCATGCCTTCTCCTCCATCTCTTCCAGTTCCTGAAGTGCGTCCGCCTCGGGAAGTACGTCCGTCAGGGCGACGGAACCGCTCAGCGCGGCCTCGTCGTCCGTCTCACGCGTGACCACCGCCCGGTAGCGGGGCTCGGAGTGCAGCAGCTCACGATGGGCCCCGGCCGCCACCACCTCACCGTCGTGCAGGAACACCACCCGGTCGGCGCGGTCCAGCAGCAGCGGGGAGGACGTGAACACCACGGTCGTGCGCCCCGCGCGCAGCTCTCGCACCCCCTGGGCGATCCGTGCCTCGGTGTGCGAGTCGACGGCCGAGGTCGGCTCGTCCAGGACGAGCACCTCGGGGTCCGTGATCAGCGACCGGGCCAGCGCCAGCCGCTGGCGCTGGCCGCCGGAAAGCGACCGGCCGCGTTCGGTGATCCGGGCGTCCATGGGGTCGGCGGCGTCCAGCGAGCCCTGCACCAGCGCCGCCAGCACGTCGTCGCACCGCGCGGCGGCCAGCGCCGACCGCGGCTCGACAGCACCCGACGCGGGTACGTCGAGCAGTTCGCGCAACGTCCCGGAGAGCAGCACCGGGTCCTTGTCCTGGACCAGGACGGCCGTACGGGCGATGTCCAGCGGGAGTTCGTCGAGCGGCACCCCGCCCAGCAGCACCGAGGTGCCCTCGCGTGACGGGTGCCCGCCCAGCCGTTCCGCCAGCAGGCCCGCCGCGTCCGGGTCCCCGCACACCACCGCGGTCAGCCGGCCGGCGTTCGCGAGCATTCCGGTCTCCGGGTCGTACAGGTCTCCGCAGGGGGCGTCGGCCGCGCGCGACCCGGCGGTGTCCGTGGCCCGCTCCAGCGACAGCACGCGGGCGGCCCGTCTCGCCGAAGGCCGGGAGAAGGAGTACGCCATCGCGATCTCCTCGAAGTGCCGCAGCGGATAGGTCAGGACCATCACCGAGCTGTAGACGGTGACCAGTTCGCCGACGGTGATGCGGCCCTGGCGCGCCAGATGCACCCCGTACCAGACGACGGCGATGAGGAGCAGTCCCGGCAGCAGGACCTGGATCGCCGAGATCAGGGACCACATCCGGGCGCTGCGCACGGCCGCGTGGCGGACCTCCTGGGAGGCGTTGCGGTAGCGCTCCAGGAACAGTTGCTCACCGCCGATGCCGCGCAGCACGCGCAGCCCGGCGACGGTGTCCGAGGCGAGTTCGGTGGCGCGTCCGGCCTTCTCCCGCTGGATGTCGGCGCGCCGGGTGGCGCGGGGCAGCAGCGGCAGCACGGCGAGCGCCAGCACGGGCAGGCCCACGGCCACGACCACGCCGAGCGCCGGCTGGTAGACCAGCAGAGCGGCGCAGACCAGCACGATGGTGACCAGGGCGGCCGTGAACCGGGACAAGGCCTCCACGAACCAGCCGATCTTCTCGACGTCGCCCGTGGAGACGGACACGACCTCCCCGGCCGCGACGCGCCGGGTCAGCGCCGAGCCCAACTGGGCGGCCTTGCGGGCGAGGAGCTGCTGGACGCGGGCGGCGGCGGTGATCCAGTTGGTGATGGCGGTCCGGTGCAGGAAGGTGTCGCCGACCGCGTTGCCGGCGCAGGCCAGTGCGAGCAGCCCGCCCGCCAGGGCGAGCCGGGAGCCGGACCGGTCGACGACGGCCTGCACGGCGACACCGACGCAGAACGGCAGCGCCGCGACGGAGGCGAAGTGCAGCAGCCCCCAGGCCAGCGACTTGAGCTGTCCGGCCAGCTGGTTCCGGAAGAGCCACCACAGGAGTCGGGGACCCGAACGCGCGTCCGGCACGCCCGGGTCGGGGTAGGGAAGGTCCTGAATCTGCATGACGTCCCAAGTGGCTCGTGTCAACGGGATGGAGGTCCGGCCGAGGGCGGACGGAGGTGCGGCCGGGGGCAGCAAACCGTGACAGGTTCGCGTCGGTACCTGGTCGGAGGCAACCGGTTTTCCGCCCACCGAACGGAACCGGCCGACCGGGGCGCGAACAGGCGCGCCTCGACGGGCTGGTGCTCATTGCGGAGGTGGCCGGGTCCCCGTAGAACACCGCCCATGAAGAGACGGATCGTCATGTCCATGCTTGCCGGAGCCACCCTCCTGGCGGGCACCCTCATGGGAACCGGTCCGGCCCGTGCGGCCGACGTCCCCGCAGAGTTCGGCACCGACTGGCATGACCCGGTCACGGCCGCCCCGCCCGTGGAGAGGCCGCACGGGAAGTCCTGTGAAGTCACCGTCGCCCGGGCGCAGTTCCGCGACTTCACCCCCTATCGGGGCAGGTACGCCCCGCCCGACGGCTGCGGCGGCCGCTGGAGCAAGGTGGTGCTGCGGCTCGACGGCGAGGTCAAGGGCCGGCAGTACGACCGGCTCGGCTACCTCCACGTCGGCGGCGTCGAGATCTTCCGCACGTCGACGCCGCAGCCCTCGCCCGAGGGCATCGAGTGGTCCGTGGAGAAGGACGTCACGCGTTACAGCGACACCTTTCGCGGCCCAGGGGACGTCGAGATGCTCATCGGGAACGTCGTGGACGACACCTACACGGGCGTCCTCGACGTCAAGGTGACGCTGACGTTCTATCAGGGCCGGACCGACGGAGAGGCCCCCGACCGGGTCCTCACCCTCGACGAAGACTCGAACCTCACCACCCCGCGCAACAGCGAGCGCGTCCTGGCCGAGGTGTACGCCACGGGCTCCGGCGGCGGCTGCGAGGAGTACTGGTACCTGACGGTGCCCGAACCGGCGCCCTACTCCTGCAAGGCGGGCCAGGGCCCCTACCGCGAGGTGCGGATCAGCGTGGACGGCCGCCTCGCGGGCATCGCCGCGCCGTTCCCGGCGGTGTGGACGGGGGGCTGGTCCAACCCGTTCCTCTGGTATGTGGTCCCGGGCCCGCGGGCCTTCGACATCAAGCCGATCACCTACGACCTCACACCCTTCGCCGGGCTCCTCAACGACGGCCGGCCGCACCGCGTCGAGGTGTCGGTCGCCGGCGTTCCCCAGGGGCAGGCCGGCTGGAGCACGCCGGTGAACGTCCTCGTCTGGCAGGACGGGCGGCGCGAGCGGGTCACCGGGAAGCTCACGGTGCACCGGGCGGGCGATCTCACCAACTCCTCGACGTACACCCCCGGTCCGCAGCACCGGGTGGACACCGAGGGGGCCCACCGGCTGACCGTCGCCGGGTACGTCGACACCTCGCACGGCCGGGTCACGACCACCGTCAGCCGTTCGCTCGCCCACACCTCCGCCCACCGGTGGACCGACGGCGAGACGAGCGACGCGCTGGAAGCGGCCTGGAGCGACGACGAGTCGGTGACCGCCGGCGGCCGCACCGCCCGTACGCACCGGACCTTCACGATGGAC
This sequence comes from Streptomyces djakartensis, assembly GCF_014651075.1. GTDB lineage: Bacteria > Actinomycetota > Actinomycetes > Streptomycetales > Streptomycetaceae > Streptomyces > Streptomyces djakartensis. The sequence goes on from NZ_BMWE01000012.1 coordinate 189,673, forward strand.
GGCACGACCACCCTCGGGGCGGGCGACCGGCTGCGTACCGTACTGACCCTCGGTGACCGGGCCACGACCGTCGAGTGGCGCGGCCGGCGGCGCATCGCGTGGTCCCGGCTCGACGACACCTACACGGGTGACGCCACGTACACGGCGAACGTTCCCCGGGACCAGCGGCACGCGGTCGGCACGACGAGCGAGCGCTACCGGGCTCACGGCAGCCGGGGCTGCTACGACCGCACGGTGACCACCGAGCAGGGGGTGCTCACCCGGGTACGCGACCGGTGCTGAGGTGAGCGGTTGGGTCAGCGTGACATGCGTCACCTGGAGCACTTTTACCTGGCTGAAACGCTGCGGTCTTGTGCGCGATCAAGACGGCCTCCAGAGTGACGGATGCGGAATCCGCTTTCCGTATCGCAGAAGACCCCTCCGGCTTCTGTGTGCTCCGTCCCCTGAGGAGGCCCCGTGCCACCGCCCGCACCGTCCCTGCCGCGACGTGTCGCACGCACCCTTCGTACCTCACTGTTCGCGCAGGTCTGCTGCGCACTCGTCCTCGGAATCGTCGTGGGGAGGCTGTGGCCGGAGACGGCCACGGCTCTCCAGCCGCTCGGCGACGGGTTCACCCGGCTCATCAAGACGGTGATCTCGCCCCTGGTGTTCTGCGTGGTCGTCGTCGGCATCGCCAAGGCCGGTGATCTGAAGGCCTTCGGCCGGATCGGGGTGAAGGCCCTCATCTGGTTCGAGGTCGCCTCCACCGCCGCCCTGGTCATCGGTCTCGTCGCCGCCAACGTCGTCGGGCCCGGCAGGGGTATGGACGTCGACCCGTCGTCGCTGGACGCGGCCGCGGTGGACCAGACCACGGGCGGCGGCCGGCTGCCCTCCACGACGGAGTTCGTCCTGGGCGCGCTGCCCGAGAGTTTCCTCGGCGCCTTCGCCGAGAACGAGCTGCTCCAGGTCCTCGTCCTGGCCTGCCTGGTGGGGGCCGCCCTGCTGCACCTCGGTCACACCAGGGTGCCGAAGGTCCTCCCCGCCATCGACCAGGCCCAGGAAGTGATCTTCACGGTCGTCGGGTTCATCATGCGGCTGGCCCCGCTCGCCGTGTTCGGCGCGATGGCCCATCTGGTCGGCAACTACGGCCTGGGTGTGATCAAGACCTACGCCAAGCTGATCGTGCTCTGCTACGTGGCCGCCGCGTTGTTCGTCGTGCTGCTCGCCGTCGCCCTGCGGATCGTGACCGGGCTCAGCCTCTGGAAGTTCCTGCGCTACATCCGCGAGGAGATGCTGCTCGCGCTCGGCACCGCGTCCACCGAGTCCGTCATGCCGCGGGTGATGCAGAAGCTGCGCCGGGCCGGTGCCCGCGAGGACGCCGTGGGCCTGGTGCTGCCCACCGGCTACTCCTTCAACCTCGACGGCGCCTCGCTCTACCTCTCCATCGGCACGCTGTTCATCGCCCAGGCCGTGGGCGTGGACCTGAGCCTGGGTCAGCAGATCACCGTGGTCCTGGTGCTGATGCTGACCAGCAAGGGCATGGCCGGCATACCCGGTTCGGCGTTCCTCGCCCTGTCCGCGACCGTCTCGTCCCTGGGCGCCATTCCGGCGGGAGCCGTCGCCCTGCTGCTCGGCGTGGACCGCATCATGGACTCGATGCGCGTCGTCACCAACCTGCTCGGCAACTGCGTCGCGGTCTTCGCGGTGTCCCGCTGGGAGGGCGCGCTGGACCGGGAACGGGCGAAGAAGGCGCTCGACGGGGAGGGAACCGCTCCGCCGGACGACGGTGAGGACGGCGGCGACGCCCGCGGCCCCGCGGCGCGGCCCAGCACGGTGGACACCCCGGCGCCGGGCATCCCCGCGCAGAAACCCAAGCAGCCCGCCTCCGAGCTCGGCTGACCGAAGGCCGGACGGGCCCGCGCCACCGCTTCAGCAGGACGAGCGGTGGCGCGGGCCCGTTTCGTGCCCCGGTCCGTCGCGGGCGGCAGGGCCTCAGCAGCCCCGCACCGGCGCCCCGTCGATCAGCGTGTCCAGCAACCCCCCGAGCGCCGCGCGCTGATCGTCCGTCAGTGGCGCCAGGATCTCCTCCGCGGCCGACCTGCGCGCCGCACGCAGCTCGCGCAGCGCACCCCGGCCGTCCTCGGTGAGCTCGATACGGATCACCCGCCGGTTCGCCGGGTCCGGGACCCGCCGCACCTTGCCGCTCGCCTCCAGCCCGTCGACCAGTGTCGTGACGGCCCGCGGCACCACCTCCAGGCGCTGGGCCAGATCGGCCATGCGCGGCGGCGAACCCCAGTGCGCGAGGGTGCGCAGCAGCCGGGACTGGGCCGGTGTGATGCCGAGGTCGCGATGCTCCAGATGGCGCTTCTGGATGCGGTGCACCCGGCGGGTGAGCCGCAGCAACTGCTCGGCGAGCAGACCGTCGGGATCGGGCGTGGTCATGCGGGAACAATATCAGGATGCCGTTCATTGTGAGTATAGGTAACAATGAGCTACGATCCGATCCGCGCCGGCCCCCGCGGCGCCGCACCGCTCTCGAAGGAGCCCATGCATCCCGATCACGAAGCCTCCTGGACCCCGCTCGCCGGCTCGGAGGAACAGCCCCGGCAGGTCCGCCGCATCCTCCGGCTCTTCCGCCCCTACCGGGGCCGCCTCGCGATCGTCGGCCTGCTCGTCGGCGCCTCGTCGCTGGTCTCCGTCGCCACGCCCTTCCTGCTGAAGGAGATCCTCGACGTCGCGATCCCCCAGGGGCGCACCGGCCTGCTCAGCCTGCTCGCCCTCGGCATGATCCTCAGCGCCGTCCTCACCAGCGTCTTCGGTGTGCTGCAGACCCTGATCTCCACGACTGTCGGCCAGCGTGTCATGCACGACCTGCGCACCGCCGTCTACGGCCGGCTCCAGCGGATGTCCCTCGCGTTCTTCACCCGCACCCGCACCGGCGAGGTGCAGTCCCGCATCGCCAACGACATCGGCGGCATGCAGGCGACCGTCACCTCCACCGCGACCTCCCTGGTCTCCAACCTCACCAGCGTGGTCGCCACGATCGTCGCGATGATCGCCCTCGACTGGCGCCTGACCGCCGTCTCGCTGCTGCTGCTTCCGGTGTTCGTGTGGATCAGCCGCCGTGTCGGCAACGAGCGGCGGAAGATCACCACCCAGCGCCAGAAGCAGATGGCCGCCATGGCCGCCACGGTCACCGAGTCCCTCTCCGTCAGCGGCATCCTGCTCGGCCGCACCATGGGCCGCTCCGACTCGCTGACGAAGTCCTTCGCCGAGGAGTCCGAGGAGCTCGTCGGCCTCGAGGTGCGCTCGAACATGGCCGGCCGGTGGCGCATGGCCGTCATCACCATCGTGATGGCCGCCCTGCCCGCCGTCATCTACTGGACCGCCGGAATGGCCCTCCGGCTGGGCGGCCCCGAGGTCTCCATCGGCACGATCGTCGCCTTCGTCTCGCTCCAGCAGGGCCTGTTCCGCCCGGCCGTGGGCCTGCTGTCGACCGGTGTGCAGATCCAGACGTCGCTCGCCCTCTTCCAGCGCATCTTCGAGTACCTCGACCTGCCCGTCGACATCACCGAGCGCCCGGACCCGGTCCGTCTCGACCGCGTCCGGGGCGAGGTCCGTTTCGACGGCGTCTCCTTCGGCTACGACGGCAAGGGCGGACCGGTGCTCGACGGCATCGACCTCACCGTCCCGGCCGGCGGCAGCCTCGCCGTCGTCGGCCCCACCGGCGCCGGCAAGTCCACCCTCGGCTACCTGGTGCCCCGCCTCTACGACGTGACCGGCGGCCGCGTCACGCTCGACGGGGTCGACGTCCGCGACCTCGACTTCGACACCCTGGCGCGAGCGGTCGGCGTCGTCTCCCAGGAGACGTACCTCTTCCACGCCTCGGTCGCCGACAACCTGCGCTTCGCCAAGCCCGACGCCACCGACGAGGAGCTGTACCAGGCGGCCCGGGCGGCGCAGATCCACGACCACATCATGTCCCTGCCCGACGGCTACGACACCGTCGTCGGCGAGCGGGGCCACCGCTTCTCCGGCGGGGAGAAGCAGCGCCTGGCCATCGCCCGCACCATCCTGCGCGACCCGCCGGTGCTCATCCTCGACGAGGCCACCAGCGCCCTTGACACCCGGACCGAGGCCGCCGTCCAGGACGCCATCGACGCCCTGTCCGCCGACCGCACCACGCTCACCATCGCCCACCGGCTCTCCACCGTCCGGGGCGCCGACCAGATCGTGGTCCTCGACTCCGGGCGCGCGGTCGAACTGGGTACGCACGAGGAACTGCTGGAGCGGGACGGCCGGTACGCGGCACTGGTACGCCGGGACGCCCAACTGGAACCGACAAGATGAAAATATGCCAGGTTTATGACGATATGGGCGTTACCGTGCCCGCATGCAGAAGAACACTCCGCCACGGAGCACGATCCGACTGACCCGTCGGGGCCGTATCGCCCTCGTCGTGACCGCAGCCGTCGTCGTCGGCACCGCTGTGGCGGTGCCGCTGCTGATCCTGGGGGGCGAGAAGGATGACGCCCCTCCCGCGACCCTGGTCATTCCGGAGGGGCGGCGTGCGAGCGAGGTCTACGCCGCCGTCGACAAGGCCCTCGCGCTGCCGGCGGGCAGCACGAAGAAGTCGCTGGCCAAGGCGGCGCTGAGACTGCCGGGTGACGCCAAGGGCAACCCGGAGGGTTACCTCTTCCCGGCGACCTATCCGCTCCCGGAGAAGACCACGCCTCAGAAGCTGCTGGCGCTGATGGTCGACACCGCGAACGAGAAGTTCAACGGCGCCCCCATCGCCGCGGGGGCCCAGCGCAACGCCATAAACGTCTACCAGGCCGTCACCATCGCCAGCATCGTCCAGGCGGAAGCGGCCACCAGAGCCGACATGGGCAAGGTCGCCCGGGTCGTCTTCAACCGACTCGAACGCGGAATGCCGCTCCAGATGGACTCCACCCTCAACTACGCCCTCGGCCGCCCCACTCTCCGGACCACGGAGGGCGACACCCGGATCGACAGCCCCTACAACACGTACCAGCGCATGGGCCTGCCGCCCACACCCATCGCCAACCCGGGCGTGGAGGCCGTGCGCGCGGCGGTCAACCCACCGCCGGGCGACTGGCTGTACTTCGTCACGGTCCGGCCGGGCGACACCCGCTTCACCGCGGACCTGGCCGAACACCAGCGCAACGTCGCGGAGTTCAACGCCCTGCGGAAGAGCGCGGCTGGGGCTCCCGCAGCCGGCCCCGCGGCGTGAGCCCGCCCCGGGCCGTGCTTCCCCGTTGCCGTCGCGCCTGATCGTCACGCCGCGGCCGGCTCCCGTGCCAGCAGGCGCCTGATGTCCCGGACGGCCGCGCGGCCGGCCCGGTTGGCCCCGATGGTGCTGGCCGACGGGCCGTAGCCGACGAGGTGGATCCGGGGGTCGGCGGCGGCGTGCGTCCCCTCCATGCGGATGCCGCCGCCGGGCTCCCGCAGCCGCAGGGGGGCGAGGTGGTCGATGGCCGCCCGGAAGCCGGTGGCCCACAGGATGACATCGGCGTCGACGTGCCGGCCGTCCTTCCAGTCCACCCCGGCCGGCGTGATGTGGTCGAACATCGGCTGCCGGTCGAGCACCCCGTCCTCGATGCCCCGCCGGACCGCGTCGCCCAGCGGCAGCCCGGTGACCGAGACGACACTCCCGGGCGGCAGCCCCCGCCGCACCCGTTCCTCGACCAGCGCGACGGCCGCCCGGCCCGCGTTCTCGTCGAAGGGCCCCTCACGGAAGACGGGCGGGCGGCGGGTCACCCACGTGGTGGCCGCCGCGTACGGGGCGATCTCCAGCAGATGCTGCGTGCCCGAGGCCCCACCGCCCACCACGACGACCCGCAGCCCGGCGAACGCCTCCGGCCCGGGGTACTGGGCGGTGTGCAACTGCCGTCCCCGGAAGGTCTCCTGGCCCGGATAGCGCGGCCAGAACGGCCGGTCCCACGTGCCGGTCGCGTTGATCAGCGCCCGCGCCGTCCACACCCCCTCCGAGGTCTCCACCAGCAGCCGCCCGCCGGACCCCTCGCGTACCGCCCGCACGTCGACGGGACGCCGCACGCGCAGGTCGAAGGCCCGCTCGTACCGGTCGAAGTAGTCGCTGATCACCTCCGCGGACGACCGCGCCGGATCCGCGTCCGTCAGCTCCAAGCCCGGCAGCGCGTGCATCCCGTGCACCCTGCCGTACGTCAGCGACGGCCAGCGGAACTGCCAGGCGCCACCGGGCCCGGGGGAGTGGTCCAGCACCACGAAGCCGCGGTCCGGCTCGAAACCGGAGCGCCGCAGGTGATAGGCGCCGGCCAGACCGGCCTGACCGGCGCCTATGACGACCACCTCGACCTCGTGTGTCTTGTCCACACCTTCGCCAACCGTGCCAGGGGCGTGGATCTTCCCCACCCGTACGTCACGATGGAGGCATGGCAGATGTCTTCACCACCCGAGTCCTGAACGTCACCACCGGTTCCACGGAGCGGGTCGCCGACATCACCGGCGACTGCGAGTCCTTCCTGCGTGAGGCGGCCGCAGGCCGGGACGGCCTGCTCAACGTCTTCGTCCCGCACGCGACCGCGGGGATCGCCGTTCTGGAGACCGGTGCCGGCAGCGACGACGACCTCCTGGCCGCACTGCACACCCTGCTGCCCGCCGACGACCGCTGGCAGCACCGGCACGGCAGTCCGGGCCACGGCCGCGACCACGTCCTGCCGGCCCTCGTCCCGCCCCACGCCACCCTGCCGGTGCTGGGCGGCCGGCTGGAGCTCGGGACATGGCAGTCGGTGTGCCTGGTGGACACGAACAAGGACAATCCTCGTCGCCAGGTGCGGTTGTCGTTCCTCGCGTGACGAGGGTGCCGACAGCAGGTCCGAAGCCCGGCCGTACCCGACGTCGCGCCAGTGGCCGTGGTGGCGGCCGATGCGCTCGCGGGTGCCGACGACGCGGAAACGGCGCGCTTGTGCAGGGCGAGGCCGGCGGTGTTCCCGGGGAAGATCCCGGAGCACGGCAGTGGCGGCGACCCATTCCAGCACCGTAGCGACGGGCGTGCCAACGCGCGCATACGCTGGTGATGTCTCGCCGAACCGGAGCGGACGCCATGAATGCAATCGCGAAGGGACCTTCCTGGCTACATCGGAAGCTGTCGAGCCATCCGTTTGCCGGGCAGCCACGTGATCGTCGCGAGTCCCTGCTGAACCCGCGCAGCATCGCCGGGCGGGTGTTCCTCGTCGAGATCCTGATCGTCGTGCTGCTGGTCGCGGCCGCGGTGACCTCTGTTGTGCTTCAGGCGGCCCGAGACGCGCTGCAGCAGGGGCGGCGGGAATCGGTCGTCGCGGCCCAGGCGTTTGCGCAGGCCCCAGGCGTGGCCGAGGCGCTGAGCAGCCCTGACCCGACGATGGTGCTGCAGCCGCGTGCGGAAGCGGCTCGTAAGAGGGCGGGTGTGGACTTCATCGTCGTCATGGATACCGACGGGATTCGCTATACGTACCCGTACCCGGAGGAGATCGGGAAGAAGTTCGTCGGCACCATTCAACCGTCGCTGGAAGGCCGCACCACCATCGAGGAGGCGGGCGGGCCGCCCCTGCCGGCGGGTCGGGGAACGGCCGTCCAGGCAGTGGTCCCCGTGACCGATGCCGGCGGCGAGGTCGTCGGTCTGGTGTCCGCCGGGATCACGGTCAGGAACGTGGCGAGACTGTGGATGCCGCAGCTGCCGATCACCCTGGGTGCCGGTGGGGCCGCGCTGGCTCTGGCTGCCGGCGGGACAGTTCTGACAACCCGGCGGCTGCAGCGGGAAACCCATGGCCTGGGCCCGGCCGAGATCACGCGCATGTACGAGCACCACGACGCGGTCCTGCACGCGGTGCGGGAAGGCGTGCTGATCACCGACGCCGACGGACGGTTGCTGCTGGCCAACGATGAGGGGAAGCGGCTGCTGAGTCTGTCGGTGGGCGCGGAGGGACGGCATGTGCGGGAGCTGGGTCTTCCGGTGGAGATCACGCGCATGCTGGCGTCGGGGGAGGCGGTCACGGACGAGGTGCACGTGGTGGAGGGTCGGTTGCTGGCGGTGAACAAGCGGCCCACGTTCCCGCACCAGGCCGGAGGGGGCAGCGTGGTGACATTGCGGGACACCACGGAACTGACGGTGGTGTCGGGGCGGGCAAAGGCGGCCCGGTGGCGGCTGGACCTGCTCTATGAGTCGGGACTGCGGATCGGGACGAAGCTGGATGTGGTGAGTACGGCTCAGGACCTGGCTCAGGTGGCGGTACCGCGGTTTGCCGACGTCGTCACGGTCGATCTGCTGGATGCGGTGCTGGAAGGCCGTGAGCCAACGGCGGAGAAATGGCGACAGCTGCGGCGTGCGGCAATCAGCGGCGAGCAGCAGGCTTTGCCGCTGTACCCCGTGGACGAAAAGATCCCGCTTTCCCCGGCGACGCCGCAGATGCGGGCGCTGGAGCGGGGCCTGGCGGTGCTGGAGGCGGACCTGCAACAGGCGCGGGGGTGGCAGGAGCAGAACCCGGATCGCGCGCGGGGGGCGCTGGAGCTGGGGGTGCATTCGCTGGTGACCGTGCCCTTGCAGGCGCGAGGTGTTCCGCTGGGCGTGGCGAACTTCTACCGGATGGGGGATTCGCCGGCGTTCGAGCAGGAGGACCTGTCCTTCTCGGAGGAATTGGCCGCGCGGGCGGCGGTGGCTATCGACAACGCGCGACGGTTCACCCGCGAGCACACGATGGCGGTGACGTTGCAGCGGAGTCTGCTGCCGCGGGGGCAGCCGGAGCAGGACGCACTGGCGGTGGCCTGGCGGTATCTGCCGGCGGAGGCAGGGGTGGGCGGGGACTGGTTCGATCTCATCGCGCTGCCGGGCGGGCGAGTGGCGCTGGTGATGGGTGACGTCGTCGGTCACGGATTGCACGCCGCGGCGACGATGGGGCGGCTGCGCACCGCCGTACAGAACCTCTCCGCGCTGGACCTCCCCGTGGACGAGGCGCTCGGGTACTTGGACGACCTGGTCGTGCGTATGGACAACGAGGAGAGCACCGGCGAGGCCACGGAAGCGCACGAGGGACAGGGGGTTGCGGGAGCGACGTGTCTGTACGCGATCTACGACCCGATAGCAGGAGCGTGCACGGCGGCCCGTGCCGGACACCCCGACCTGGTGGTGGTGCACCCCGACGGGACAGTCACCTGTGCCGACGTGCCGGCATCTCCTCCACTCGGACTGGGCGGCCACCCCTTCGAAACCCGTGAACTGCACCTGCCCGAGGACTCACGACTGGTGCTGTACACCGACGGGCTGGTGCAGGACCGCACCCGCGACATCGACGTCGGGCTGACCGGGCTGCGTCGGACGCTGGAACGAGCCGGGGCGCGATGCACGCCCGAGGAGACCTGTCAGGCGGTGGTCGACGCGATGGTGCCGAGACACCCCTCCGATGACATCGCACTGCTGATCGCGCGTACCCGGTTGTTCCCGCCGCCGGGCGTGGCGGAGTGGGACGTGCAGCCGGACCCCGCGGCGGTCGCCTCGGTTCGGGCGCACTGCAGGGAGAAGTTGCGTGAGTGGAGGGAGGAGGAGATCGGGTTCGACACGGAACTGATCATCAGCGAGTTGGTCACGAACGCCATCCGGTACGGATCACCACCGATCAGGGTACGACTCCTGCACGGGCGCTCTCTGACCTGCGAGGTGTCGGACGGCAGCAGTGTCTCGCCGCGTCTTCGCCGGGCGGCCACCACGGACGAGGGTGGGCGGGGGCTGTTCCTTGTGGCCCAGCACGCTCAGCGATGGGGAACGCGGTACACATCCGGTGGCAAGGTCATCTGGGCCGAACAACCTCTTGGCAGCGGCACCTCCATCGCCCAGGTCAGCACACCGGCCGAGGTTCTCCTTGAGCAGTTCGATGATCCCACCCTCTGAGTTCAGACGGTGCTGCACGCCCGTTCCGCGCTGGAGGCGCGCTCGCCCGTACCACATCCCGGGCAACCGGACGGCGGTGCCGGAGAGCCTGCTGCCTCACGGCGACCGGCCGGAGCCGGCGTGTGCGGAAGCCGGCTTTTCCGCCGTCTGCGGTGGCGGGGCGTACCCGGTGAGCAGGAGGGCGATGTCGTCCGCCCTGTCGGCGGACCGGCGGGCGTCCCGCAGCAGCGCGTCGGCCAGATCCTCCAGGCGGTCCCCGCCCATGCGAGCCAGTGACGCCCGGAGCCGGTCGACGTCGGAATCGATGTCCGAGTCACGCCTCTCGATCAGTCCGTCCGTGTACAGGGCCAGGATCGACCCGGGTGCGAGGCGCAGCTCCGACTCCGGAAAGTGTGCCGCTGTGTCGATGCCGAGCAGCGGGCCGCCGGACACATCCAGGACTTCGGCCCGCCCGTCGGGCAGGCGCAGCAAGGGTGGGGGGTGGCCGGCACGGACGATGCGCACGACCCCCGAGCGAGGATGGAGGCGGGCGTAGCAGCAGCTTGCGAGGAGCGCCGGGTCGAGGTCCATGTGGAGCCGGTTGGTGTTGGCGACGACAGCGCCCGGCGGGTGGCCGGCGGTGGCGAAGGCCCGCACCGCGCTGCGCAGCTGGCCCATGGCGGCCGCGGCGGCGACGTTGTGCCCCTCGACGTCCCCGACGATCAGCGCGACCTCGTCGCCGGTGGGGATGACGTCGTACCAGTCGCCGCCGATGTCCATCCCCCTGGTGCCCGGAAGATAGCGCCCGGTGACATCAAGGCCCGGCAGTGCGGGCAGCCGGTGCGGCAGCAGCGCGTCCTGCAGGCCGCGGGCGAGGGCGAATTCGGCGTCGTAGAGCCTGGCGCGTTCCAGGGCCTGGGCGATCAGGCCGCCCAGCGCGGTGAGGACTCCGCGCTCCTCGTCGGGAAATCGGTGGACGTCGTCGAAGCCGAGCAGGCACACGCCGACCGGGCGGTTCGAGGCGATCAAGGGCAGGAACGCCCAGGAGTTGGTCTGACTGACCATGATCCCGGGGTAGGTCTCGACAAGCTCCTCACGGGACTCGACGAACAGCGGGGTCCCGGAGGTCAGCGCGTCCGTCACGGGCAGCCGGGCATGCAGCGGTGTGCCCTCGAACCGCGCGAGAAAGCGCTTCGAGTAGCCGCGCTGATCCAGCAGGCGCAGGCGCCGCTCCTCCACCACGGTGATCGCCAGCTTCTGACCGCCGAAAGCGGGCAGCAGCTGCTCGGCGACGGCCTCGAACACCTCGCGCGCGGTGACCGCCTCGGTGAGCGCGCTGCCGAGCGTGAGCACCCGGTAGAGGGAACCCACGCGCGGGGCCGCGGGCGGAGGCGACCAGGAGACGGGCGGCCCCCCTTCCGCGAGGGCTGCCCTGGGTCCGGTGTCGGCCGGTACGGGCTGTCGCACGGGTGCCGCCCACCCCGTCATGCCCTGGGCGCCCGGGTGGAGGGAGAAGACCAGCCATGTGGCCGGTGGGCGGCGGACCAGGAAGGAGACCGGTTGCTGGGAGACCAGGGCGGCCCGGTAGCGGTCCTCGTACACGGGATCGGCCAGCCAGGGCAGGACGTCCCAGGGGCGTCGTCCGAGCAGCTCGTCCTGGCGGACGCCCAGCAGATTCTCCAGGCTGTGGTTGGCGTAGGCGAGACGTCCGTCGGGCGAGAGCGCGAAGAAGCCGTCCGCGAGCCGCTCGATCGCCGCCACGGCGGCCATGCGGCTCCCGGAGTCGAGTACGGCGCCGACCAGATGGGCCGATGCCGCCAGGTCGTCAGGGCTCTCGGGCACCCGGCCCCACAGCTCGACGGTGTGGTGGCCTCCGCGGCGGTCCCGGATGCGCAGGCAGTGTGCCAGTACGTGGTGTTCCCGGACCGCGGCACGGGCGGAGGACCGGAAACCGGGCAGATCCGCGGGCTCGATCATGGCCGCCAGGGTGGCCGCCCGTCCGTCGAACTCGCGGGGCGGCATTCCGAAGATCGCGCACAGCTCGTCGTCGGCCGTGAGGGCTCCGGTGTCGAGATCCCAGTCGAACAGACCCACCCGGATCACCGGAGCGGATGGCAGCGGGACCACTACCGGAGCCGTCCGCTCGTCGTACTCACCGAGCGCGCCGCGGGCCCGCAGTCCGGCTAGGGTGGCGCCCAGCCGGTCGGCGGCGGAGCGCAGCTTCCGGCGCTGCGCCCTCGACAACCCCGTCCCGTCCGGCCTGGCCGTCCACACCACGGCCATGGTGCCGAAGGTCCGCTCGCCCGCCCGTACGGGGACCGATGCGGAGCCGAACGGGTAGGGCAGCGCGACCGAGAGCTGCGGGAAGCGCCGCATCGTCTCCTCCGCGCCGGCCAGATGGACCATGCTCCCGGAGCGGTACGCCTCCGCCACTGGCAGACGGCTGTTCACCGGGATCCGTCGCCACCCGCTGAGCAGGGAGGGCGGTGACCCGCACGACGCGGCCACTATGAGCGAGCGGTGGTCGCCGGAGAGCAGAAACACGCTTCCGGTGTGCGCTCCGGTCAGCTCCACGGCACCGACCACGGCGCTGACCAGCGCGTCGTCGCGCTCGGGCGCTTCGCCGACACTTGCGGCGCCCAACGGGAAGTCCGATGCCACACCGTCGGCCGACACGTTGCCCTCGATCATCCCTGGATGATTTGTTCCATTTTAAGACCGAGCGGCAGGTGCCTGCGTTTCCGCTTGGCCGACCGCTCCTGTGCCATGCGGCGTGATGCCGATGGCGTATCCGGTGGAGACTCCGCGCTCGGGTACCTGGCGGTTGTCCTGACGGAGTTTGGCGGACACGAACAGGGGCAAACCAGAGCAAAAGGTGCCGAGTTTCCTGGGGTGAACGCGGTCGCCCGGGAGCCGGGTGGTGCGACCTCGCCCCGGGCCCCTCCCGAACGGGCCGGGCGGGCCGTGACGCGTGCCCGTAATGCCCGTATCCTCAACAATGCCAGACTCTTACGAGCGGCGGTTGATCCCGGGCGCAAGCGAGGCGAAGCGTGGTTCGGTCCGGCGAGGAACCCAAGCCGACGGGGCGTGCGACGGACGGCACGGGGCCCGCGAGTCTGCGCGAGCGCTTCCTGCAGGGCGAGCCGGTCGACCGGGGCGTGCGGGCGTCCATCCTGAACTCCTGGCAGCGCTGCCGTTCCCTGGGTCTGTCACCGGACCGGTCCGACCTTCCCCACACCGACGACTTCGATCCGGCCGGCCGTATCGTCCGCGCGGCCGTGCCGGTGCTCGACCGGCTGCAGGCCACGTTCTCCGGCAGTCAGGTCAACATCTCGCTGGCCGACGCGAACGGCACGGTCCTGGCGCGCCGTTTCGGGGACGCGTCGATGACCGGCAGTCTCCCGGCGATCCAGGTGGTCCCGGGCTTCGTGTTCGCCGAACGGGTCGCCGGCACGAACGGCATCGGACTGGCCCTGGCGGAGCGGCAGCTCATCCGTGTGCACGGCGCCGAGCACTTCGCGGAACGCGCCCAGGGCAACGCCTGTGTCGCGCTGCCCGTCCGTGATCCGCTCAGCGGGCGCATCGAGGGCGTCCTCTGCTTCGGCTATCCGCGCGCCTTCGAGCGCCCGGGCCTGAGCGTGGCGATCCGCCGGGCCGCCGAGAGCATCGAGCGGCGGCTGCTGGGGCAGAGTTCGGCGCACGAGCGTGCCCTGCTGCGGGCGTACCTGACCTCCGGGGCCGGATCGGGCGCCGGTGTCCCCCTGGACGCGCTGGTCGACGCGTTCCACCCCCGTGACCGGGCGACTCTGATGGAGAAGGCCGCCGAGCTGATCTCTCGCGCGCAGCGTGCCGCCGTCGACGTGGCCCTGTCCGGCGGCCGGTGCGTGACCCTGGTGAGCCGCCCCATGGCGAGCGCCTCGGGGGTGCGGGGCTTCGTCGTCGAGGCCGTGCTGCCCGGCTTCCGGGCGGGGGGCCACCTCGTCCTCCCGCGCGGGGCGGACGAGGTGCCGGACCTCGCCGCGCCGGCGGCGGTCACACGCCCCGCACGGCCGTGGCCCACCGGGCCGTCCGGCCGGTTCGCCGCCGTCCCGGGCGGGGCGGTCCGGTCCGCCGGTAACGGCGTCGCGGCGGCGCCCGGCGACACGGCCCCGGCCGACGGCGGCCACGCCGCCACGGTGCCCGCCGGCATGGCCGACGGCGGCGCGGACGCCCCGGGCGGCCGCCCCGAATCACCGTTCCCGGCCCGGGGGCTCGTGATGGTGGGCGAGCCACACGTCGGGGCCTACGCCCTGGCCGCCCGCCGGCGCCTGGAACTGCTGTCCGAGGCCAGCGCCCGGATCGGCACCACGCTGGACGTGCACCGCACCGCCGAGGAGCTGGCCGAGACGGCGGTCCCGCGCCTGGCCGACCACGTCACCATCGACCTGCCCGACGCCGTCCTGCGCGGCGACGAGTCCGCCGACCCCGTCGCCGACCTGCGCCGCGCGGTGGTCCACGGCATCCAGGAGGGTCTGCCCTTCACCCCGCCCGGCAAGCGCGTCGACTTCGGCCCGACCACGCCCCAGCTGCGCAGCCTGACCAGCGGCGAGGCGGTGCTGGAACCGGACCTGGGGGCGGCCGCGGGCTGGCTCGCCCAGGACCCCGAGTACACCGGGCGCCTGCTGGCCCACGTCCACTCCCTCATCGCGGTGCCGCTGGTCGCCCGCGGCGTCGTCCTGGGCATCGCCAGCTTCTACCGCACCGGGAGCCCCTTCGGGGACGACGACCGCTCACTGGCCCAGGAACTCGCCACCCGTGCCGCCCTGTCCATCGACAACGCCCGGCGCTACACGCACGAGCGCAGTATGGTCCTGGCCCTCCAGCGCAGACTCCTCCCGCACGGACTGCCCGACCAGGACGCCGTCGAGGTGGCCCATCGCTACCTCCCCGCCGAGTCCGACGTGGGCGGCGACTGGTACGACGTCATCCCGCTCTCCGGTGCCCGTGTCGGGCTGCTGGTCGGCGACGTCGTCGGACACGGCATGCTCTCCGCCGCCACCATGGGCCGGCTGCGCACCGCCTCACGCAGCTTCGCCGAGCTCGATTTCCCGCCGGACGAGGTCCTCACCCACCTGGACAATCTGGTGGGCCGTCTGGACCGGGAGGACCCCGACGGCCAGGGCGCCGGCGTCATCGGCGCGACCTGCCTGTACGCCATCTACGACCCGGCCGCGCAGCGATGCCTCTTGGCCCGCGCCGGGCACCCGCCGCCCGCGCTCGTCCACCCCGACGGCACCGTGTCCTATCCCGACCTGCCGGCCGGGCCTCCGCTGGGCCTCGGGGGGCTGCCCTTCGACGCGGCCGAGATCGACCTCCCCGAGGGAAGTCAGCTGGTCCTCTACACCGACGGGCTCATCGAGGACCGGCAGCGCGACGTCGACGTGGTGCTGGAGCAGTTGCGCGTGGCCCTGGCACATCCGGAGCGCGCGCCCGAGGAGACCTGCCAGGCGGTGCTGGAGACCGTGGCGCCCGCGCACCCGAACGACGACATCGCCCTGCTCGTCGCCCGCGTCCACGCCCTGGATCCCGGCCGGATCGCCTCCTGGGAGCTGCCCGCCGACCCGGCGCTCGTCGCCGAGGTCCGGGCGTCCGCCATGCGGCGGCTGGCCGACTGGGGGCTCGACGAGACGGCCTTCGCCGCCGAACTCATCCTCAGCGAGCTCATCACCAACGCCATCCGGCACGGTTCCGGCCCGGTCCGGGTGCGGCTGCTGTACGGGCGCACCCTGATATGCGAAGTCTCCGACGCCAGCAACACCGCCCCCCACCTGCGCCGGGCGGCCGGCACCGACGAGGGCGGGCGCGGGCTGTTCCTGGTCGCGCAGCTCTCGCAGAGCTGGGGCACGCGCTACCTCCCGGAAGGCAAGGTCATCTGGGCGGAGTGCGGGCTCGACGCGGCGTGAGCGTCTCCCGGCCCCGGAGGGCGCGTCCGGGGTCGCATTGGCGTCACGGCGACCGAAGGATGCCCGAAATGCTGTAATTTGATCGGGTGTGCGATGCTCCCGACATGCCGGCGAAGGCGCCTTCGCCATCCGGGCCCGAACCCCTGGTCCGCATCCGCGGGCTCGGCAAGCGGTTCGGCGGGACCGTCGCGCTGGCCGGGGTCGACCTCGATGTCCCCGCCGGCAGCGTGCTCGCCCTCCTCGGACCCAACGGTGCCGGGAAGTCCACGCTCATCAAGGTGCTCGCCGGCGTCCACCAGGCCGACGCGGGACAGGTCACCGTGGACGGGCAGCCCCTCGGCAGCCCCGGCGCGTCCCGGAGCATGTCGTTCATCCACCAGGACCTCGGCCTTGTGGAGTGGATGACGGTCGCCGAGAACATCGCCCTGACCACCGGGTACGCACGCCGCGCCGGGCTGATCTCCTGGCGGCGCACCCGTGAGGCCTGCGTCGAGGCGCTGCGGGTCGTCGCCGCGCACCTCGACCCCGACGCGCCGGTCTCCGGGCTCGCACCGGCCGACCGCTCGCTGGTCGCCATCGCCAGGGCGCTCGCGGCCCGGGCCAGGATCGTCGTCCTCGACGAGCCGACCGCCCGCCTCCCCGCCGCGGACAGCGCCCGGCTCTTCCACGTCCTGCACGAGCTGCGCCGGCGCGGGCACGCCGTCCTCTACGTCAGTCACCGTCTGGACGAGGTGTACCAGGTCGCCGACACCTTCGCCGTCCTGCGCGACGGCCGGCTCGTCAGCCACGGCCGGCTCGCCGGCCGCAGCCCCGCCCGCCTGGTCCACGACATCGTCGGCGAGGAGGAGGAACCGGCCGCCCACCGCCCCGGCGGGAGACCGGCGGGCACACCGGCCGTCCTCACCCTCGACGGCGTACGGACCGCGCAGGCCGGACCGATCAGCCTGGAACTCGCCGGGGGAGAGGTCCTCGGGCTGGTCGGCCTCTCCGACGCCGGCCACACCGACCTGGGCCGCGCCCTCGCCGGAGCCCGGCCCCTGCGCGGCGGGCGCGTTCTGCTCGACGGGCGGCCCTACCACCCCCGCACGGTCGCCGAAGCCGTCCGCCTCGGCGTCGGCTTCGTCCCGGGTGACCGGCTGCGGGAGGGCTGCCTCGCCGAGCTGACCGTACGGGAGAACCTCCTGGCCAACCCCCGGGCGGGGGAGCGGCGGGCACCGCGCTGGATCGGCCCCCGCCGGGAACGCGTCCGGGCCGTCGCCCTGCTCGACCGGTTCTCGGTGCGTCCCCGCGACAGCGAGGTCCCCATCACCACGCTCTCCGGCGGCAACCAGCAGAAAGTCATGATCGGCCGCTGGCTGCGGACGCGGCTGCGGCTGCTGATCCTCGAGGAGCCGACCGCGAGCGTGGACGTCGGCGCCAAGGCCGCCATCCACCGCCTCCTCGACGAAGCGCTGGCCGCCGGCCTCGCGGTCCTGCTGCTGTCCACCGACTTCGAGGAGGTCGCGGGCGTATGCCGGCGCACCCTGGTCTTCGTGCGCGGGTCCGTCGTGACCGAGCTGAGCGGCACCGCCCTCACCGTCGCAGGGCTCACCCGGGCGGCCTCGGCCATGCCCCCGTCCGCCGCCGTGAACCCATGACGGCGCGGCCCTCACCCCCCTCGACCCGGCCCCGGCGCCTGCCCCGCCCCGGGCACCACATCGGCGCCTACGGGCTGCTGGCCCTCACCGCCCTGCTCTACCTGACCTTCTCCCTCGCCCTGCCGAGCACCTTCCCCACGCTGAACACCCTCGACTCGATCCTCTCCAACCAGTCGATCCCGGCCGTCCTCGCGCTGGCCGCCACGGTGCCCATCGTGACCGGCGCGTTCGACCTCTCCATCGGCTACGCCCTGGGCCTGGCGCACGTGATGGTGCTGCAACTCATCGTCCACGAGGACTGGCCCTGGCCGCTGGCCTGCCTCACCGTGATCGCGGGCGGGCTGGTCGTGGGCGTCCTCAACGGCGTCATCGTGGAGTTCGGCCGGATCGACTCCTTCATCGCCACCCTCGGCACCGGCAGCATGATGTACGCCGTGACCGGCTGGGTCACCGACGGCAGCCGGATCGTCCCCGGCCCGCAGGGCCTGCCGCCCGGCTTCACCGACCTCTACGACTCGACGTTCCTCGGCCTGCCGGTCCCCGCCTTCTACGTGCTCGCCCTCGCGGGCCTGCTCTGGGTGGTGCTGGAGCGGCTGCCGCTCGGCCGGTACCTGTACGTCGTCGGCTCGAACCCACGCGCCGCGGACCTCGTCGGCGTCCCGACCCGCACCTACACCGTCTGCGCCTTCGCCGCCTCGGGTCTGATCGTCGGCTTCGCCGGTGTGCTGCTCGCGGCCCAGCAGCAGATCGGCAACCCGAGCGTCGGCCTCGACTACCTGCTCCCCGCCTTCGTCGGCGCCCTGCTCGGCTCCACGGCGATCAAGCCCGGCCGGCCCAACGCCCTCGGCACGGTCGTCGCCGTCGCCGTCCTCGCGGTGGGCCTCACCGGCATCGCGCAGCTGGGTGCCGAATTCTGGACGGTCCCGCTGTTCCACGGCGCCACCCTGCTCATCGCCGTCGGCCTGGCCGGATACGCCGCCCGCCGCCGGCTGCGCGGCGGTGCCGCCCGGGACTCGCCCGCCGCCCCGCCCCCCTCCTCCCCGGCGCCGGAGGGCGGCACACCGGACACGCCCCCCTGAGGGGTCCTTGCGCCAGGCCCGCCCCTGGGGGCGCGGACCAGTGTCAGGTCCTGACCCCTCCGGCCCCACCGCGTCACCCCTCACAGGAGATCTCGTGCACCGCACCCGCAACGCCGTCCCCAGGACTCACACCGTACGGCTCGCCGCCTGCGCCCTGCTGGCCACGGCGACCGCCCTCCTCGGCTGCGAACGCGGCTCGTCGGGCGGCCCGGACGAGACCGAGACGGGTTCGGGCGGATGCCCCGCCGTACAGAACAGGGCCCTGGAGACCGTCGCCGTGGCGGAGCGCCGCGACATCCCTTGGGGCGGCCCCACCCGCGGCCCGGAGGCGGTCTCCGGCAAGACCATCGTCTACGTCGCCCAGACCATGACCAATCCCGGCGTCGCGGGTGCCGCTGAGGGGGTGCGGGAAGCCGCGCGCGCCATCGGATGGGACGTCCGGGTGATCGACGGCGGTGGCACCCCGGCCGGTATCCAGGCGGCCATGAGCGAGGCCGTGTCCCTGAAACCCTCGGGCATCGTCATCGGAGGGTTCGATCCCGACTCGACGGCGCAGCAGGCCGCCCGGGCCAACGCCCAGCGCATCCCGCTCATCGGCTGGCACGCCGTCCCCGACCCGGGCCCCAGCCGCCGGCCCGACCTGTTCACCAACGTCACCACCCGGGTCCAGGACGTGGCCCGCATCAGCGCGCAGTGGATCATCTCCCACTCGGACGGCCGCGCGGGGGTCGTGGTCATCACCGACGCCTCGATCCCCTTCGCCAAGTACAAGTCCGACCTCATCAGGGAGGAACTGGCGCGTTGCGAGGGCGTGCGGCTGCTCTCGGTGGAGAACATCCCGATCCCGGACGCCAGCAGCCGCACCCCGCGGGCCATCTCCTCGCTCCTCTCCCGGTTCCAGGACCGGTGGACGCACTCCGTCGCCATCAACGACCTGTACTTCGCCGACGCCGCCCCGGCCTTCCGCGCAGCCGGTGAGAAGGGGTCCGGCCCGCCCTTCAACATCGGCGCCGGGGACGGCGACCCGTCCGCCTTCCAGCGCATCAACAGCAGGCAGTACCAGGCCGCCACCGTGCCCGAGCCGCTGACCCTGCAGGGCTGGCAGATCGTCGACGAGTTCAACCGCGCCTTCTCCGGCCGGCCGGCCAGCGGGTACACGGCCCCCGTCCACATCGCCACGGCCGGCAACAGCGAGGGCACCGAGTCCTGGGACCCTACGGGCTACCGGGAGGCCTACCGCCGGATCTGGGGGAGGTGACGGACCGTCAGTGCCGATCTCTTCACGGAACACCCA
The DNA here is from genome assembly GCF_014651075.1 of Streptomyces djakartensis. GTDB lineage: Bacteria > Actinomycetota > Actinomycetes > Streptomycetales > Streptomycetaceae > Streptomyces > Streptomyces djakartensis. The sequence goes on from NZ_BMWE01000012.1 coordinate 209,505, forward strand.
CGGAACCTCGAAATCCCTTTAGGTTTCAAGCGCTAGTGTCGCCGTCAGTCGAGTGGCCGCCGGGGGTCGATCCGAGCGGGGCCCGTCCACGGCGGCACTCGCACCCCCCACCAGGCACAGGAGATTCGGTGTGTACGGCGACGTAGTGGTGATCGGCGGCGGCTACGCCGGCGTCCGGCTGGCGAAGCGGCTGGACGGGACGGCCAGGGTCACGCTGGTGGACCGCAAAGAGGTCTTCTTCCACCGCGTCGCCTCCCTGCGCGCCGGGGTCCGCCCCGAGTGGACCCACACCCCCTTCATCCCGTACGACCGGCTGCTGCGCCACGGCCGGGTGATCGCGGGCAAGGTCCTGCGGATCGACACCGCCGAGCGGCAGGTCGTCCTCGCCACGGGCGAGCGGCTCCCGTACGACGTCGCCGTGATCGCCACCGGCGCCGACTACCCCGAACCGGCCCGCTTCTCCGGCACCACCGCCGAGGAGGCGGCCAAGACCTTCGCCGCACACCAGCGCAACGTCGCCACCGCCGAGCACATCCTCGTGGTCGGCGGCGGCCCCTCCGGCGTCGAACTCAGCGCCGAGCTCCGCCTCGCCCGGCCCGACGCCCGCGTCACGCTCGCCCACTCCGGGTCCGCGCTGCTCGACCTCACGGGCAGCGAGCGGCCGGGACGCAAGGCCCTCGCCTGGCTCGAGTCCCACGACGTCGAGGTGCGGCTCGGCTCGTTCATGGCCCCCGGCACCGACTTCGGCACCTACCGCGACGCCCGCGGCGCCGTCGTCGAGGCCGACCTGTCCTTCTGGGCGACCGGCACCACGCCCAACACGCTCTGGCTCCGTCTGTCCGGACACGGCGACTGGCTCAACGGGTCCGGGCACGTGAAGGTCGACCGGGCCCTGCGGGTCGAAGGCAAGCCGGACGTGTTCGCCGTCGGCGACGTGAACGACGTGGCCGAACTCAAGGTCACCCCCGCAGCCCTCGCCCAGGCGGACATCGCCGCCCACAACATCCGTTCCTACCTCCAGAGTTCGGGCAGGCACCGGAAGGAGCCGCGCTTCTACCGGCCCGTCCAGCGCAACCCGCTCATCGTGCCGTTCGGCCCCGCCGACGGAGTGACCGTGCTGCCGGTGCCGGGCGGTGAGTCCGCGGTCCTCGGCAGCCGCACCACCACCATGGCCAAGGCGAAGACCCTCCTGACGCCCTACATGCGGCGCCAGCTCGGCTATACCGCGGCCTGACCGGCATCGCACCAGCCCCGGGTCACTTCAGCCACCCCACCCCCTCGTTACCCATGAGTCGCCTCTGGGGTAGGGTCCCCACCGTTTCCGGCTACCGGCTGAGGGTGTGCCGGTACGGTGCGTGTCGGAGGGCGGCAAGACGATGGAGACCCAGCAGGGTGACGGCGGATCCGTGGACCTGGACGGCGCACGGCTCGAGGCGCTGGATCCCCAGCCGCTGCTGACCCGGGACTACGAGACGCGTCCAGCGCTCGTGTACGAGCGGCTGCGGCAGCGGCACGGCCCGGTCGCGCCCGTCGATCTGCTCGGCGTACCCGCCTGGCTGGTCCTCGGCTACCGCGAGTCGCTCCAGGTGCTCCAGGACGACGACGCCTGGCCCAAGGGCCTGGAGAACTGGCGGGCCCGCTCCGAGGGCAGGGTCCCGGCCGACTGGCCGCTCGGACCGTCCCTGGAGGTCAACCACATCCTGATCCAGGGCGGCCCCGGGTACCGGCCGCTGCGGACGGCGTGGGACGCGGCGCTCAAGCCGTTCCAGGATCCGCGTCACCCCCAGGCCAAGCGTCTGAAGGCCGCCGTCACCGCCTACGCCGACGAGCTGATCACCCTGGTCGGGCAGGGCGGCCCGACGGGCCACGCAGACCTGTCCGCGCAGTTCTCCCGGCCGCTGCCGCTGATGGTGGCCAGCCATCTCCTCGGCTTCCCGGGATCGCAGGGCGACGACGCGCTGATGGACATGTGGCGCGTGCTGGACGCGGGCCCGGACGCCGAGGCCGCGCTGGAGCGCCTGCTCGCGACCCTGGCGGAACTGGCCGCGCTGAAGCTTCAGAAGCCGGGCGACGACTTCCCCTCGTACCTGCTCGCCGCGCACCCGGACCTCTCGCTCGACCACCTGGCCCGCGAGCTGTTCATGCTGCTGGGCATGACCTCCGACCACGTAGGCATCCTCATCTCCAACACCGTGGTGGAGGTCATCTCGGGCGAGGGCAGCGTGCGTGCCAGCCTCTCCGCGGGGATGGTCAGGGAGTCCATGAACCGGGTGGTCATGCGCAAGCCGCCGCTGGTGAACTTCGTGCCGCGCTTCGCCGCCCGGGACACCCCGCTCGGCGCCTACACGATCCGGGCGGGCGACCCGGTGTGGGTCTCCCCGGGCGCCGCGCACGCCGACCCGCTCTTCGCCGACCACGTCGCCGCCGGGACCACCATCAGCACCCGGGCACACCTGTCCTGGGGGGCCGGTCCGCGCCAGTGCCCGGCGCGGGAGCTCGCCTCCACGGTCGCCGCGGTCGGCGTGGGGCGCCTGTTCGAGCGGTTCGACCATCTCGATCTCGCCCTGCCCGCCGACCAACTGCCCTGGCGTTCCTCCCCGTTCATGCGCGGTCTGCGCTCGCTGCCCGTGCGGTACGAACTCGCCGCGGTGCCCGAGGGCCGGCCGGCGGACGGCCCCGCGCCCGAGGTGGCAGAGGAGGTCCTGCCGGACTCCTCCGCCCGCCAGCGGTCCTCGCTGTGGCGCTATCTGACGGGCCTGATCCGCGGCGGCCGCTGACGGGAAGGCGGACCGGGACCGGATTATCACCGCCCACACCGGGAATCCCGGTTCGGGCCGCACTCGCGCCCGGCCTGTCGATGCGTTTCACCGTGGCGCGTGGTGAGGAGCGTCTCCATGCTCATGCAGGCCAAGGTCACCGCCCCCGTCTTCGAACACCACCGTGAGCCCCTCGGGATCGGCGAGCCCCGGCCCCGGCTGAGCTGGCGCACCGAGACCGACACCCCCGGCTGGCGGCAGTCCGCGTACGAGATCGAGCTGGTCGACGCCGCCGGCGCGGTGGCCGGCGGCACGGCCGGCCGCGTCGTGTCGGACGCGTCGGTGCTCGTGCCGTGGCCCGGCCCGGACCTGCCGTCGCGGACCCGGGCCGGAGCGCGGGTACGGGTGTGGGACGCCGAGGGACGGGTCTCCGCCTGGTCACCGGTCGCGTACGCGGAGACCGGGCTGCTGGAGCGGGGGGACTGGACGGCCCGCCCGATCGCCCCGCACCCCGACCTGGGCATCGATCCGGGCCGGCCACAGCCGGTCGTCCTGCTGCGGCGCCCCTTCCGGCCGCGCGGCACCGTCGACGCGGCCCGCCTCTACGTCACCGCCCTCGGCGTCTGCCGGCCGGAGCTCAACGGGCGGCCGGTCGGCGCCGACGTCCTCACCCCGGGCTGGACCTCCTACCACCACCGCCTGCGCTACTTCACCTACGACGTGACCGAGCACCTGGTCGAGGGCGAGAACGTGCTCGGCGCGCAGCTCGGCGAGGGCTGGTACAGCGGCCGGCTCGGCTTCCACGGCGGCCGCCGGGGCGTCTACGGCGACCGGCCCGCCCTGCTGGCCCAGCTGGAGGTACGGTACGCCGACGGCAGCCGCGAGACCGTCCCCACCGACGGGCGGTGGCGGGCGGCGACCGGCCCGGCGCTCCGCTCCGAGCTGTACGACGGCGAGGAGTACGACGCCCGCCGGGAACGCCCGGGCTGGTGCGCGCCCGGCCCGGCCGGCGACGGCTGGGGAGCGGTCACCGAACTGGACATGCCCCGAGGGGAGCTGGTGGCACCCACCGGCCCGCCCGTGCGCCGCACCCAGACCCTGGAGCCGGTGCGGGTCCTCACCACCCCGTCCGGACGCACCGTGCTGGACTTCGGGCAGAACCTCGTCGGACGCCTGCGCATCACAGTCCGGGGCGAGTCGGGACGGACCGTCACACTGCGCCACGCCGAGGTGCTGGAACACGGCGAACTCGCCCTGCGCCCGCTGCGGCAGGCGGAGGCCACCGACCGCTACACCCTCAAGGGCGACCCGGCGGGTGAGACCTACGAGCCCCTCTTCACCTTCCACGGCTTCCGCTACGCCCAAGTCGACGGCTGGCCGGACCAGCTGAATCCCGACCACGTCGAAGCGGTCGTCCTGCACACCGACATGGAGCGCACCGGCTGGTTCGAGTGCTCCGACCCCCTGGTCGACCGGCTGCACGCGAACATCGTGTGGGGCATGCGCGGCAACTTCCTGGACCTGCCGACCGACTGCCCGCAGCGCGACGAACGCCTCGGCTGGACCGGCGACATCGCCGTCTTCGCCCCCACGGCCACCTTCCTCCACGACTGCTCCGGCCTGCTCGCCTCCTGGCTGCGCGACCTCGCCGCCGAGCAGCTCGCCCGCCCCGACGGGGCGATCCCGCCGCTGGTCGTGCCGGACGCCCTGCCCCACGGCTTCCCGGACGCGCCCCACGCGATCTGGGCCGACAGCGCGGTCCTCGTGCCGTGGGCGCTGTACCGGGCCTACGGCGACTTGGGACTGCTGCGCGCCCAGTGGGAGTCGATGTCCGGCTGGGCGGACCAGCTGGAGCGGTACGTGAGGGACGGCGGCGGCCTGTGGCGTGCCGGGTTCCAGCTGGGCGACTGGCTGGACCCGGCCGCCCCGCCGGACCGGCCCGGTGACGCCCGTACCGACGGCGACCTGGTCGCGGGCGCCTACGCGGCCCGGGTCGCCGACATCATGGCAGAAGCGGCCGCCCTCCTGGACGAGCCGGAGCACGCCGAGCGGTACGCGCGGCTCGCCGAACGGGTCCGTGCCGCCTTCGCCGACGAGTTCGTCACCCCTGGCGGACTGCTCGCCTCGGACGCGCAGACCGCGTACGCCCTGGCCCTGCGCTTCGGGCTGCTGCCCACCGGACGGCAACGCGAGCGGGCCGGCCGGCGCCTGGTCGAGATCGTCCGCCGGGCCGGTTTCCGGATCGCGACCGGGTTCGCCGGCACGCCACTGATCTGCGACGCGCTCACCGAGGCCGGCGCGCCCGAGATCGCGTACCGGATGCTGCTGGAGACCGGCTGCCCGTCCTGGCTGTACCCGGTGACCATGGGCGCCACCACCGTCTGGGAGCGCTGGGACTCGCTGCTGCCCGACGGCACCGTCAACCCGGGCGAGATGACCTCCTTCAACCACTACGCCCTCGGCGCGGTCGCCGACTGGCTGCACCGTACCGTCGCGGGGCTCGGGGAAGCCGCGCCCGGCTGGAAGCGGCTGCGGATCGCGCCGGTGCCCGGCGGCACCCTGAGCCGCGCGCACGCCGCACACCTCACTCCGTACGGGCGTGCCGAGGCGGGCTGGGAGCGGCACGGTGACACCCTCACCGTCACGGCGGTCGTTCCGCCCAACACCACCGCCGTGGTGGAACTCCCCGGCGGCAGGCCTTTGTTCGAGGTCGGCTCGGGCCGGCACACCTTCACCGTGGAGGCCTTCGCCACGCCCGCCTGGCCGCCGCGGCCGCTGCGTCACCCGTTCTCCTCGCCGCAGGAGGACCCGGTGACAGGGTGAGTCGGTGATCCAGTGGTGAGGCCCGGGGGGCGGGCGTACCGTCGAACGGTGGACACCGCAGGCAGCAGCCCGCAGCCGGCCTCACCACAGGGGACCACCACCAGGGAATCCGGTGGTGGTGGAAGTGCGATGGCGCTGCTGGTCATCGCCTCGTGCCAGCTGATGGTGGTCCTCGACATCACCATCGTGAACATCGCCCTGCCGCACATCCAGAGCGCCCTGGACTTCTCCACCACCAGCCTGTCCTGGGTGGTCAACGCCTACACCCTCACCTTCGGCGGCCTGCTGCTGCTCGGCGGCCGGACGGGCGACATCCTGGGCCGGCGGCGCGTGTTCATCTTCGGCGTCCTGCTCTTCGCGCTGGCCTCCCTGCTCGGCGGGCTCGCCCAGAACGCCGGCCAACTCCTCGGCGCACGCGCCCTCCAGGGCGTCGGCGGCGCCATCGCCTCCCCGACGGCCCTCGCCCTGATCAGCACGACCTTCCGCGAGGGCCCGGAACGCAACCGCGCCTTCGGCGTGTTCGCCGCGGTCTCGGCCGGCGGCGGCGCGATCGGCCTGCTCGCCGGCGGGATCCTGGTGGAGTGGCTGAACTGGCGGTGGGTGCTGTTCGTCAACGTGCCCATCGGCCTGCTCATCGCGCTCGCCACACCGCGCTTCATCAAGGAGTCCGAACGCCACCCCGGGCGCTTCGACATCGCCGGCGCGCTCACTTCCACCGCGGGCATGGTGCTGCTCGTCTACGGATTCATCAGGGCCGCGCAGGACGGCTGGCGGGACGCGCTCACCCTCGCCTCGTTCGCGGGGGCGGCCGTCGTCCTGGCGTGCTTCATCCTGATCGAACGGCGCTCCAGACAGCCCATCACACCGCTGCACATGTTCGCCGACCGCAACCGCGCGGGCACCTACGGCATCATGCTCTGCCTGGCCGCCGCGATCTTCGGCATGTTCTTCTTCCTCACGCTGTTCGTGCAGAACGTGCTCGACTTCAGCCCGCTCGAGGCCGGCCTCGCCTTCCTGCCGGTCAGCGCGGTGATCGCCATCGGCGCCGGACTCGCCTCGCGGTTCCTGCCCGTCCACGGACCCAAACCGTTCATGGTCGTGGGCGCGATCCTGGCGGCGGCCGGCCTCGCCTGGCTCACCCTGACCGACGTGCACTCCACCTACGCGGGCAGCGTCCTCGGCCCGATGCTCGTCTTCAGCCTCGGCATGGGCATGGAGTTCGTGTCGCTGACCCTCATGGCGCTGTCGGACGTGCCCACCCCGGAGACCGGCGCGGCCTCCGGACTGCTCAACGCCACCCAGCAGGTCGGCGGCTCCCTCGGCCTGTCCATCCTGGTCACCATGTACGGCACGGCCAGCACCAACGAGGCGGAGAAGCAGGTGCCGGACTTCCTCCGGCAGGCGACCCCGGCCGAGCGCCTGCGATTCCAGCAGACCGGCCAGCTGCCGAAACCATGGTCGGACGAGGTCCTCACCGCCGGCGTCTCGGCCGCCTTCGTCATGGCGGCGATCTTCACCGCCGTCGCCGCGCTGATCGCCCTGCTGGTCATCCAGGTCCGCCCCTCCGACCTGGAACGCCTCAAGGGAGGAACGGGCCCCGGCCCGATGTGAGCCCCGGCCACGGCTACGGCTCGTGCCGGGTGCCCTTCGACAGGGCGTCGGGGAGACCGGACGCGTCCGTGCCGAGCTTGCGGTACACGGAGGACAGCAGATGCCGCACGCCCTGCTCGGTGAGCCGCAGGTCCTCCACGACCACCGACGCCGGGTGCCCCAGGGCCGTCATCTCGGCGGCCCTGCGCTCCTGCTCGGTCAGCATGTCGGTCGGCGCGTAGCGAAGGGGCAGCGGGCGCAGCCCCGCGGCGGACAGCTCACGCCGGGCCCGGGCGGCCAGACCCTCGGCCCCGCAGTGCACCGCCCCCTCCAGCCCCTGGTAGAGACGGTCGGCGGCGTCGTGCAGACGGCCACCGCGCACCAGCGCGGCGCCATGGCCCACCAGGGCACGGGCCAGTTCGAACGCGGCGGGCGACCGCTCCAGATGGTCGACGGCCTGCGTGTGCAGATCGAGCGCCGCCTGCCCGCCCGTCACCTCCGCCTGGACCCGCAGCGCCTGACCGATCGCGGACGCCGCCCCGAAGTCCCGGGCCCGCTTGACGGCTTCCTGGGCGTGCCGGACCGCCTGGCCGGGATCGGAGCGGGCGAGTGCCGACGCCAGTCCCAGCTGCCAGGGGCACCAGGCCGGATTGTGCCAGTCCCGCCCCTCCAGCCAGTCGCCGACCTCGGACAGCAGACGCGCCGCCTGAGCGAGTCGCCCCTCGGCCAGGAGCAGTTCGGCGTACACGGTGCGCGGATCGGGGAAGATGACGGCGTTGGGGACCACGTCGCCGTAGTGGTGGGTGTCGGCGAGCCGGCGCGCCTCGGCGGTCTGTCCCCGGGCCAGCAGGATCTGGATGAGGATGCCGATGGCGAACCACTGGGCGGGCACCGCTCCTTCGACGCGCTCGGCGGTGGCCAGCCCCGCCCGGACGAGTTCCTCCGCCTCCGGGAGGCAGCCCCGGCGGTAGCGGATGTAGCCCAGGAGCGTCCGGCCCTGCGCCAGATGGGAACCGCGCCAACCCCTGTGCTCACACTCGGCCATCCCCTCGGCGAACAGTTCCTCGGCGCGCCGCGGCTGGTCGCAGTACATGAACAGCAGGGCGACGGCGACGGGCACCTCGAAGCCGCGGTTCTCGTCGGTCCAGCTCATCCCGCCGCGCAGGGCCTCCCCGGCGTACCCGAGCGCGGTCCGCCGTGGCTCGCCGCGCACGAGGGCGTCCCACGCCCGCAGACCGAGGATGTAGCGCTCCTCCAGGCCGCGCCCGGTCAGTCTCGCGGCCAGCCGCGCCAGCCGGCGCGAGCGGGCGGACGAGTCGGGTTCGTCGGCGCGGAACGCGCTCCACACGAAGTGATCCGCCTGCATGCGCAGTCTGACGCGCGGGTTGGTGGCGCGCCGCGCCTCGTCGGCGGCCACGGTCGCGGCCTCGGTCAGCCGGTCGGTGTGGGCCAGCGCCTGGGTCAGCCGGTAGACCATGGAGGCGCGCAGGTCGGGGTCGAGCCCGCGTTCCTTCAGCGCCTCCCGGAGATGGCTGACCGTCGCCGTGGGCTCGATCAGGAAGGTCGAGCAGGCCAGCTCGTGGAGCAGGGCGGCACGGTCCTCGGGGGGAGGCGGCTCCCGCAACGCGCGGGTCAGTACGCGGCGGGCGGCCTCCGGGGCCCCGGCGCGCAGATACTCACGGGCGGCGGAGCGCAGGCAGGCGACCGTCTCGGCCCGGCCGTCGCAGGGCACCTCCAGCAGGTGCCGGGCGGCCGCGGTGGGGTCGGAGCCGAGCTCCTGGACGGCATGGGCGGCGGCGTCGTGCATGCCGACGCGCAGACCCGAGGGGATGTCGTGGTAGATCGTCGTGGCGATCAGCGGATGGACGAACTCCAGGCCGTCCGCGGGCTCGCCGGCGCGCGCGAGGATGCGGCAGGCGCGCAGCTTCTCGGTCGCCTCGGCGGCCTCCGCGCTGCCGACCACCGCGAGATCGGCGGCCGCCTCCATGGAGAAGGGCTCGCCCAGGACCGCGCCGGCCCACGCGAAGCGGACCGTGCTCGGTCCGAGCCGTTTGAGACGCTCGATCAGGCCCGGGCCCTTCACCGCCGCGGCGAGGTCCCGCATCACCGGCAGCTCGTCCTGGGTGCCCCGCACCTGCTGCTCGCGGAGTCCGATGGCCAGTTCGACGGTCTCGAAGGGGCTCCCGCCGGTGACCGTCCAGCACTCGCCGCAGAACTCGTCCTCGGCTTCCTCACCCACCTCGTCCCTGATGATCCGCGCCACAGCGGCCTCTCCGAGCGGGGACAGCCTGTGGGGGCGCTGCTCATGGCGTTCGACGAGCGTGCGGAAGGAGGTCGCGGCGGGCGGGAGTTCGTCCGGCCGGTAGCCGACGACGGTCAGGAGCGGGAGGTCGGCGACCCGGGGCGCGAAGGAGGCGAGCCAGTCGAGGGACTCGGTATCGGCCCAGTGCAGGTCGTCCAGGAGCAGAACGACCGGCGCGTTCATCATCGTCAGGCGCGTCATGACCCAGTCGAGGCCGTCGCGCACTCCGGTCGGGTCCGGCATCCGGGCGGTGTCCGTCGCCTCGAGACCGAGCGCGGCACCGACGATGTCGTACCAGCTGCCCAGGAAGTCCCGGCGCTCCGTCTCGCCCATCGCGGCGAGGACGGGCTGCATGATCTGGCGGACGACGCGGAACGCCAGGCCCCGCTCGTTTTCACCTCCCCTGCCCGAGAACACCGTGAACCCCATCGCGGCGGCGCGGGCGCGCGCCGCCGCGATGAGTGTCGTCTTGCCCATCCCGGCCTCACCCGTGAAGGCGAGCAGCCCACCGCGCGGCGCCCGCCGCGCTCCGTCGGCGGCGTCACGCAGCCCCGCCATCGCGCGGTCGATGGCCCGCAGTTCCACGTCCCGTTCGAGCAGAGGCCGGTGCTCGGTGCTCGGTTGCCGCAGCCCATGGGTCATGTGGTCTACCGCTTCCTGTCGTTGCTCCCCGCCGGACGGGGCGAGCGTACGCCCTCGTGTGCGCCCCTTGGCCGGGTCGGAACAGCAGGTCGACAGGGAGGGTGAATTTCCCGCGGGAGCGCTTCAGGCCTCAACCTTTCGGGTAGCCTGCTCTGTTTCCACCCGATTCGGGAAGCCTGCGGTGAAGGCGACCGGTCGGGGCACACGATCAGAACCCCGCGGATGCCGCCATCGTCTCCGCGTAGCGCGGCACGGTACGGGACCAGAAGTAGCATCCGCGTATCCAGCCGGCCATGCCCTCCACGTAGCCGGCGCCGGACGGGCTCAACTCCGGCCTGATCCCGGCGTACAGCTCCTCGAACTCGCGGATCGTGCCGTTGATGCGCCGTATGGCCAGCGTGACGGCCAGCCGCAGGGAGCACCGGTGCGTCCGCTGGTAGGCGAGGGCCAGGTTGATCGTGCCGCCTTCCCGCTGCTCCTTCACCGCAGAGTAGAGGTCGGGGATCCAGACCGCCGCGTCGGCCGACAGACGGGTCAGGCGTCGCATCACGGGATGATGGAGTTCGTCCGGGGGCAGTTCGCACGGCTGGGCGGCCTCGCACAGGGGGTAGAACGGCTCGACGCCCGCGATGAGGGAGCGTATGGACCGGCACAGTCCGCTTCCCACCGGGACGGGACGGGCCTGGGCCACCGCTTCGTAGAGCAGCCCGTGCACGTACTCACGGCTGTTCCAGGCCCATCGCGCCGCCTGGGCTGGTGTGCACCGCTCCCGGACCTGTCGATGGAGGTCGGTCAGGGCGGCCCCGAGCGGGGTGGTGGGCGGCCCGCCGTCCCGCAGGATCGCGACGCTCTCGCACAGCATGGGCAGCAGCCGGCCGGGCGAGCGCCGGCCGAGGTCCTCCGCCCGGTCGTCGAAGACGAACTGGTAGGCGATCTGGTTGGCGGCGATCTGGAGGAGCCCGGAATCCATGTCCGGACCGTTGTACGCCGCGAGTTCGGCGGGGCGCGTGCGCGAGATCATGGCGGCGACCGCCGGGTCATCGGTCAGTCCCCAGGTGTGCAGCCATTTCTCGACGCCTGCCGCGGCTTCGGCCGCGTGGGGGTTCCGCTCGAACGGGAACGGCATGTAGAGGTTCGCGTCGATCAGTTCCCCAAGGCCCGCTGCCGGAATTCCGTCCTGCGTGACGAGCGCGATTTCCTCATGCGTCGTGGACATCGCTGCCACCTGCCGTTCGGGAGTTGTGGAGGACGGGTACGACAGTCGTTCGCGGTTCGCAGGTCATCACCAGGTCCCTCGGCCCCAAAGAGGCTGCGGGGCGCAGCCGTTCCCGGTGGCCGGGCAGGTGGCGCAGTCGCCAGTGGCGGGCGATGAACGCCAGCGCCACCGTGGCCTCCGCCGTGGCGAGTGTCTCTCCCATGCACTTCCGGCGGCCGGCGCCGAACGGGATCATCGCTCCCGGGCGCACGGCGACGGCCTGCCCGGGCAGCCAGCGGTCGGGAAGGAAGCGGCCGGGGTCGGGGAACAGGGCGGGGTCATGGTGGAGGAGGTACGGACTGAACATGACGGTGGCGCCCCGCGGGAGCCGGTGCCCGGCGAGCCGCGTCTCCTTCGTGGTGGCACGGGTGAACAGCCATCCCGGCGGGCGGTGGCGAAGGGTTTCGGTGAGGACGCGCCGGGTGTGGGCGAGGTGCGGCAGCTCGTCGGGGCCGGGGGGCCGCCCGGAAGCGAGCACGGCGTCGACCTCTGAGTGCAGGCGCCGCTCCTCCTCGGGGTGCCGCCCCACGAGCTCCAGGGCGGAGGAGAGGCACAGGGCGGTGCTCTCGGTGCCGGCGAACATCAACGTGATCACCTGGCCGTGGACCTCCCTGTCGGTGATCGCCGTCTCCCCGTCGTCGCCCCGCGCGGCCGCCAGCAGCGTCCCCAGCAGGTCGTCGCGGTCGGAGGAGCCGGTGCTCCGCCGGCGCTCGGCGACCACCGCGCCGACGATCGCGCGCAGGCGGTCGGAAGCGTGCCGGTAGCGCCGGTTCGCCGGCGTGGGCAGCCGGAACAGGCTGTCGACCGGCATCACCGTCCGGACGAACATGCCGCGCATCACGGTGGCCAGGCACGCGCGCATCTCGGCGGCGGTCGCGGCGTCGAGCGAGTCGGAGAAGAGGACGCGGCAGAGCACGCGGGTCGACAGGTCCAGCATGGCCGCGCTGACGTCGACCGCCTGCCCGGCCCGCCACTGCCGGCACACCGACTCCACTTCCTCGCCCATCACCCGCACCTGGTCGGCGACGCGGGCCTTGCGGAAGCCGGGCTGGAGCATTCTGCGCTGGCGCCGGTGATCCTGATGGCGGCAGGTGCCGACGCCGTCGCCCAGCAGGAGCCGCAGCCTGTCGTAGAGGGGGCCGCCCTTGTCGAAGGTGTCCGGGTCGCCGAGCACCTGGTGGACCAGATCCGGGTGGCAGGCCATCCAGGCACGCTGCGGACCCAGGCGTATTTCGACCAGGTCCCCGTGCGCGGGCAGGGATTGAAGAAATGCCAGCGGACGACGGACCAAGTCGATACCGTGGCCGAGGAATGGGAATATGCCTGGAGCAGTGCCCACTGTCCAATCTCGGGCCGGGCCGGGAACGGAGCCGCTCATCGAATACCACCTGCTTCGGTTGGTACACGGGATATCGGGGTGCGGTCGCACCGAGTTGACGCTCGGTCTCAGTCCTGCCCAATGGAATCCGCTGACGGCTTGCGGAATCCTTTCTCCATAGGGGCGCATGGATGCACGCAGGGGCGTCGAGTGAATCGCGATTCCCGCATGCACGCGGTTTCTCATCGCTTTCCTGTGCCCGGAGAAATCCGTGTTCCGTCTGCGCCCCCGGGTGCCACGGCAGTCGCGTGGCGTATCTGGCATGAGCATGAAAGAAGGGCCACGTCGCCGCCTGGGCCCGGCGATGGCCCCGGCGGCGAGGTGGCCCCGGCGAACCGCGGCGGCCCGCCCCGCGCACGTCCTACAGCAGGTCGCGCGGTACCTTCTCGTTCCAGGTGCGGGAGAACACCCGGCGGCCCGCCTCATAGGCGTCGAGCGTCGCGTCCACGAAGAAGTCCGTCTCGTCGCAGCTCAGCCGGGTGCCCGTCACCACCCGCACGTCCCAGTCGTCCCGCTGGAACGTCATGGTCCAGGTGGACTCGCCGCTCGCCGAGGTGAAGTCGTCGGCGACCGCCGTGTAGCGCTCCTCGGCGCGGAGCCCGGCCTCGATGCCGATGTCCTCGAAGCGGACCCTGCCCCGGTCCTTCACGATGTCCAGTTCCGAGCGATAGCCGACCAGGTCCCGCTTGACCTCCCAGCGCGCCTCGGGGGGCGTCACCTGGCTCGTGGCGATCGGGGGAGTGCCCTCGGGTTCGCCGAAGGGCGACGACGGCACCTCGTCGGGTTCCTCGACCGGCCGCACCGGCAGGGTGAGCGTGCTGGAGTGCTCGTGCACGCTCAGCAGGGCGGGCCTCGGCGGGGGCCAGGCCAGCGGCCAGTAGGACGTGGAGAGGGAGAGCCGGATGCGGTGGCCCGGCGGGAACGCCTGCGCCACTCCGTTCAGCGGGATGGTGGCCCGGTAGCGGCGGCCCGGCTCCAGCGGCTCGGGGGACTCCGTGCTGTCGCGGCGGGTGAGGTTGAGGATGCCGTAGGAGACACGCGTCGCGGCGCCGTCGGGGCTCACGTCGGACAGCCGCGCGGCCACCATGGCGACCGGTTCGCTGACCGACAGGTCGAGTTCCACGGTCGGTGAGCCGAGGATCTCCACCTGCTCGGTCAGGGGCCCGGTGTCGAAGACGAGGGAACCGCCGTCCTCCTCGCGCTGGTCGTACGGCAGGTCCGGGGGAGCGTTGTAGGACGCCCACTTGCCCGCGAACTGGCCCACGGAGAGCGGGGACTGCACGGTCAGCGCGTCACCGCCTGCTGTCTCCCCCTCCTCCGGAGCCTCCCGCGGAGGCTCGATGGTGTGCCGGGTGAGCGGGTGCACGACCTGCCGGATGTGCGGGGAGGGCCAGTCCGGCTCGCCGACCCAGCGTCCCGGCCGCTCCTCGTACGCGGTGGAGGGCGGGACGCTGTCCTGCATCCACGTGAGCAGCATGGGGCCGTCCATGACGCCGTTGTCGACGCCCTTGAGCCAGTGGTCCCACCACCGTACGAGCTCCTGGAGGTAGCCGATGGCGGGCCCGGGCTGCCCGAGGTGGGGGAACTTGTGCGACCAGGGACCGATCAAGCCCTTGCGCGGCACATCCAGGTTGCCGAGCAGCCGGGTCACGGCGTTGGAGTAGCCGTCCGCCCAGCCGCTGGAGGCCAGCACCGGGCAGCGGACGCCGGCGTAGTCCTCGCACACCGAGGCGTGCCGCCAGTAGTCGTCGCGGCGCTGGTGCCGCAGCCACTCGAGCACCCACGGCTCGGTGTTCTCCAGCCGCTCGTGCCACATCTCACGCCAGCGGTCGCCGACCACGGCAGGGTCGGGCGGGCAGGTGGCGTAGGCGAACATGGTGCCCGCCTCGGCCAGGTTGTCCGACAGCATGGCGCCGCCCATGTAGTGCATGTCGTCGGCGTGCCGGTCGTCGGTGAAGGACGCGATGGCGACGGCCTTCAGGCTCGGCGGCCGGCGGGCCGCCACCTGGAGCGCCGCGAAGGCACCCCAGGAGATGCCCATCATGCCCGTACCGCCGTCGCACCAGGGCTGTTCGGCCAGCCAGGCCAGCACCTCCTCGGCGTCGGCCTGCTCCCGTTCCAGGTACTCGTCCCGCAGCACGCCCTCCGAGTCGCCGGTGCCGCGCAGGTCGACGCGGACACACGCGTAGCCGTGCCCCGCGAGGTACGGGTGGTGGATCGAGTCGCGAACGGCCGTCAGGTCGCGCTTGCGGTACGGGATGTACTCCAGCACCGCGGGCACCGGCTCCTGGTCCGAGGAGGTCGGCCGCCAGACGTGCGCGGAGAGCCGGACCCCGTCGGACATCGGGATCGTGACGTGCTCCTCTTCCTTCGTCTCGTACGGCAGGTTGGTCACGTAACGCATGGAACCCACGTGCTCCTTACTCTCGTGGGGCTTCACCGCGGCGGGCTGTCACTCTTGCGGGGCATCGTCGAAGGTGAGCCCCAGGGCGGCCACGCAGTGGTCGAACTTCTCCCGCAGTTCCTGCTCGTCGGCCCCACCGGTGTAGATGTGTGCCAGCTCGTAGCTGTAGCTGTCCTGTCCGGGAAGTTCCGAGAGCCTGTCGCCCTCCTCGGGGACCACCTCGATACGCACCCCCGGGGTCTCCCGCTCGATACGGGCGATCTCCTCCGGCCCGGGCACCCGGCGCACCACGCCGTCCGTGAACCAGCGGTGGTACCACTTCGCGGCCATCGCGTACGGACCCTCGCGGTGCGGCATGCGCGGGTCCTCTCCGAGGGCGAGACTCAGCATGCAGTGGTGGTTCGGGACACCGTCGACGTACTGGAACAGCTCCGCGTGCGACTGGGAGTGCCGGGGGTTGATCTCCAGCAGGTTGATCTCCTGCGTCCGCGGGTCGTAGAAGTACTCGATGCTGAAGGTGGCCGAGTCCATGCCGATCTGCCGCATCACGCGCTCGCTGACGTCGTGCAACTGGGCGATGACGGCGGGCGGCAGCGTCGAGGGGTACTGGTGGCGCAGGAAACAGGGCGAGTCCGGGTACTGGATGGAGTCCAGGACTCCGTAGACCGTCACCTCGCCCTGGTGGACGTAGCCCTCCACGGCGACCTGGACGCCGGACATCGCCTCCTCCGCCAGGCAGACCCGGCCGCCCACGCCGTCCATCTCCGGCGGCAGGTCGATGCGTTCGAGGATGTGCTCGAAGGGGCGCCCGATGCGGGAGATACCGTCGCGGATCTGAGTGACGGCCTTGCGGAACTCCTCTTCGTCATCGACTCCGAAGGCCAGTTCGGACGAGTAGGAGAGCGCGGGCTTGACCCACATCGGGAAGGTCACGCCCTCCGGCGGGCGCGGCGGCTCGGCCGACAGGTCGACCCGGCCGAAGCCCGGGTGCCGGTCGGTGGCCTTCTGCTGCTCCAGCCGGCTCCAGTACTTGTGCTCGCACTTGACCACCGACTCCAGACTGGTGCTGCGGGTGCCGTACCGCTCGCTCAGCATCGGGACCAGGGTGCTGACCGGGAAGTCCCAGTAGCCGACGATCGCGTCGATGCTGCCGTCGAACGCGTCCAGCACGCTTTGGGCCTTGTCGATGAGCGTGGGCAGATGCACCTCGCCCAGCTGGAGTTCCTCGATGGTCAGCAAAGGGTGGAAGCGCAGCCGATCGGCCCCGGGCACCTGCCGGAGCGTCGGCAGATTGGCCTCGTCGAGCCCGATCACGAAAATGTTCTTCACCGTATCCTGAGGCACGGCTCTCCTTCCGGCTACAGCGGCTCGAAGGCCGGGATTGCAAGATCGTTGGAGTACCCCTCGCGGCTGCCGGCATTCCCGGTCCGGTCGCTCGCCCTTTGTCAGGGACGGGAAACATGGCCACCGCTGTTGTGGGAACGCGAAGCGGCGTAAGAACGGCGGGTCCGTGCCCAGCGGCCCGTCGTGGACGACACCGGCGAAGGGAAAGCCGTGCAGCCCGAGCAGGAAAAGTCCGCACCACAGGTCGTGTCCGAGCCGGACCCGCCCTACGACTCCGACAAGCAGCGGCGCCCCGGCCTCGAGGCCGACATGCGCACCGCGCCGCGCTACCGGGCGAGCCGCTACCGGGCCAGCGGGAAGCTGGAGGGGAAGACCGCGCTGATCACCGGCGGCGACTCCGGGATCGGACGGGCCGTGGCGCTGCTCTACGCGCGGGAAGGCGCAGACGTCGCCATCGTCCACCTGCCGGAGGAGCAGGTGGACGCCGAGCGGGTGCGCGGCGACGTGGAGGAGCAGGGCCGGCGCTGCCTGCTGCTGCCCGGCGACCTCACCGACCCGGCGTTCTGCCGCGAGGCCGTCGAGCGGACGGTGGCGGAGCTCGGCGGGCTGAACATCCTGGTGAGCAACGCGGCGTACCTCAACAGCAAGCTGGAACTCGAGCAGTTGACCGCGGAGGACTTCGACCTCACGTTCAAGACGAACGTCTACGCGTACTTCCACCTGCTCATGGCGGCCCTGCCCCACCTGGAGCCCGGCGACGCCGTCATCGCCACCGCGACCGAGGAAGCCCTCAAGGGCAGCACGACGATGATCGACTACGCGGCGTCCAAGGCCGCGCTGATCACCCTGACCAAGTCGGTCGCCGTGCACCTGGCCAAGCGGGGCGTCCGCGCCAACGTGGTCGCGCCCGGCCCGACCTGGACGCCGCTCAACGAGGCGGACCAGCACATGCCCCCGGACGGGCTGGCCCATATCGGCAGCGAGGCCCCGCTGGAGCGCGCCGCCCAGCCGGAGGAGATCGCGCCGACGTATGTGTATCTCGCCTCCGACGCCGACTCCAGCTACACGGTGGGCGAGGTCATCGCCGTGACGGGCGGCATCGTCGACACGCGGTAGCCCGGCTCAGCCGGACGTCTCGGCGGGCAGTCGCTGTTCCGCCCAGATGGTCTTGCCCGTGGGCGTCTGGCGGCTGCCCCACCGCTCGGAGAGCTGGGCGACGAGCAGCAGTCCGCGTCCGCCCTCGTCGAAGACGCGGGCCCGGCGCAGGTGGGGCGCGGTGCTGCTGCCGTCGGACACCTCGCAGATGAGGGCCGAGTCGCGGATCAGCCGCAGCTCGATGGGCGCACCGCCGTACCGCAGCGCGTTGGTGACCAGCTCGCTGACGATGAGTTCGGTGGTGAACGCCGCCTCCGTGAGCCCCCAGGCGGCCAGCTGTTCACCCGCCATCTTGCGGGCCCCCGCCACGGCCGCGGGATCCGGCGGCAGCTGCCAGGTACGGACCTGAGCGGCGCCGAGCCCGGCGGTACGGGCCAGCATCAGCACGATGTCGTCGGCGGGGCGGTCGGCCAGCACCGTTCGCAGCACCTGGTCACAGGTGTCCTCCAGCGCGTCGGCCGGTCTGCTCAGGGCCTGTCGCAACAGGCCGATGCCGACCTCGATGTCGTGGTCGGCGGCCTCGATCAGCCCGTCGGTGTAGAGGGCGAGCAGGCTGTTCTCCTCCAGCTCCACCTCGGCGGCCTCGAACGGCAGACCACCCAGGCCCAACGGCGGCCCCGCCGGCAGATCCACGAACCGGACGTCGCCGCCGGGCGTGACCAGCGCGGGCGGCGGATGCCCGGCGCGGGCCATGCTGCAGCGCCGGGACACCGGGTCGTACACGGCGTACAGGCAGGTGGCGCCGACCTGCCCCGACGGCTGCGTCGTTCGCTCGCGCACCTCGGGGCCCTCTTCCCGGTCCAGCCGGATGACGAGGTCGTCGAGCTGGGTGAGCAGTTCGTCGGGGGCGAGGTCGACGTCCGCGAGCGTCCGTACGGCGGTCCGCAGCCGGCCCATCGTGGCCGTCGCGTGGATGCCGTGACCCACCACGTCGCCCACGACCAGCGCCACCCGGCAGCCGGACAGCGGGATCACGTCGAACCAGTCGCCTCCGATGTCCGCTCCCGAACCGGTCGGCAGGTAACGGTAGGCGACGTCCATCGCCGCGAGGCGCGGCGGCCGTTCGGGGAGGAGACTGCGCTGGAGCGCCAGCGCCGTCCGCAGTTCACGGGTGTAGCGGCGGGCGTTGTCCACGCTGACCGCCGCCCTGGCGACCATCTCCTCGGCGAGCAGCAGGTCGTCCTCGCTGAAGGGCTCCGGCGTCCGGTGCCGCAGGATGTGCACCAGGCCCAGGGTCACCCCCCGGGCGCGCAGCGGCACCATCATCACCGAGTGGATCCCGTACCGGGCCACGGACTCGGCACGCCCCGGTGAGGACCTGATCCAGTCCCGCAGCCCCGGGTCCCCAGGCCGGTGCCCGGCGCCGCGGCCGGCGGCCAGCGTCCGGGCCGGCAGTGTGCCCACGGGGTAGAGCGTGGTGTCGCCCGTGGCGACCACCGATTCGGGGCAGCCCCTCAGCACGGACCGCTGGGCCGTGCGGCGCACGGTGATCGGCGCGTCCCGCGGCAGCGGTTCCGGTTCGTCGCCCAGCGCGACGGACTCCAGCAGGTCCACCGTGACGAAGTCGGCGAAGCCGCTCACGGCCACCTCGGCAAGCTCGTCGGCCGTCCGGGCCACGTCCAGTGTGCTCCCGATGCGCAGGCTGGCCTCGTTGAGCACGGCCAGCCGCCGGCGGGCCCAGTACTGCTCGGTGGTGTCGAAGACGGTCGCGGACATCCCCTGGACCGCGCCGGTCTCGTCCTTCAGCGGCGACAGGAACATCGACCAGGCGTGCGTCCGGGTCTCGCCCGGGGCCTTGCCGTGCTCCTCGTGGAAGATCATCTCGCCGGTGCGCAGCACCTGCCGCTGGAGGCGGTCGTACTCGTCGAAGGGCGGACTGGGCTCGATCTCCCACAGTGTCAGGCCCTTCATCTCCTCTTCGGACCTGCCCATCACCTGGGTCATGATCTCGTTGGCGGCCACGAGCCGGGCCTCGCGGTCGTAGACCGCCACCGGCACGGGCAGCTGGGCCAGCGTGAGGTCCCACAGGGCCAGAGCCTGGTGCTCGGCCCGCGGGACCGTCGGCGCCGGTGTCGCGCCCGTCACGATCCAGAGCCGCCCGCCGTCCGCTGCCGGCAGCGGCGCGCCCTGCAGCCGGACCACGACCCGGTCGCCGTCCCGGTGCCGGAGCGCCACCTCACTGGCCCACCGCCGTCCGTCGGCCACATGGCGCCGCGTGGACTCGGGCAGGCCGGCCGCGAGCAGGCTGGTGGCCGGCCTGCCCACGATGTCGGCGGGTGCGTATCCGAGCAGCCGGTGAGCGCCGTCGCTCCACGCCGTGACCGCCCCACCGGCGTCGACGACGACCGTCACATCCTCCGGTACGCGTCCCTCCACGGTGCCTCCGCACGTGACGCACCTACGGCTTCCCCGGCCATCATGTCAGGGAAGGGGCCCGGGCACCCTGCCGGGCAGCGCAGGGCTCCCGGCAGCGCGGCTCGGACGCGCCGGGCGCGAGGTTGTGGGCCGGGCCCCGAGGCGGCCGTCATCCTTGCGCGGCCAGGCGTTCCACCAGCAGGAATCCGCCGATGGCGATCATCAGCACACCGGAGGCGCGGGTGACCGCCCGGGCCGCGGCGGGCCTGGTACTCAGAACGGTGCGGGCCAGGACGCCGATGGCGAGGTAGACGGCGGCGCAGGCGGTCATGTGCAGTGCGCCGAGCAGTCCGGTCTGGGTGGCGACCGGCCAGGCGCCCGAGGGGTCGATGAACTGCGGGAACAGCGAGAAGTACAGCAGCAGCGCCTTCGGGTTGAGCCCGCTGGTCCCGGCTCCCCTGAGCATGACCCGCAACCGGGAGGAGCCCAGCTCCCGCGCGGAGGCCGTCAGGGCGGCCGGCTGCCTGAGGACGCCCCAGCCGAGCCACACCAGGTAGCCGGCCCCGGCCACGGTCAGGGCGGTGAGCAGCGTCGCCGAGCTCGCCACGATCACCACCAGGCCCGCGACCGCCAGCAGGGTGTAACCCGCGTACCCGGCCACCAGCCCGGCGACCGCCGGGACGACCGACCGGTCCCTGAGGCCCGCCGCGATCGCGTACGCCCAGTCCGCGCCGGGGGTGAACACCAGCAGCAGATCCACCGCCAGAAACGCGGCCAGGGTCGTCGTGTCCATCGGTGGTTCCCTCTCACATGCCTTGTTGCGAGAGGAAGGGTAGGCCGGATCGGCCCGAAGGTGTTCCCTTGTTTCCCCCTTGATCGCGGTTTCTGGGGCAGAATCTTCTCCATGGATGCCCTGGACCGGAAAATTCTTACCGAGCTCCAGCTGGACGGCCGTCTCACGGTCACCGAGCTGGCCGCGCGCGTGAAGCTGAGCGTCTCGCCCTGCCACCGCCGACTGCGCGACCTCGAACGTGAGGGCGCGATCCGCGGCTACCGGGCGGTCGTGGACCCGGCCGCCGTGGGCCTCACCTTCGAGGCCCTCGTCTTCGTCACCCTGCGCTGGGAGGACGCCGACACGGTCTCGGCGTTCGAGGAGTCGGTGGCCGCCGTCCCGCACGTGCTCCAGGCCCAGCGCCTGTTCGGCGACCCCGACTACCTGCTGCGGGTCGCCACCGCCGACCTGGCCGCCTTCCAGCAGCTCTACGACCAGCAGCTCGCCCGGCTGCCCGGCGTCCAGCGCCTGAACTCCACCCTCGTCATGAAGCACGTCGTCGACGACCGGCCCCTTCCCGAGGCGTGACCGCTTGACGGTCTCCGAACGCGTTCGGTCCCCTGTGCGCTCTCGGTCACGTACCGGTGCGCTGCCCGGCAACCCGCCGTCCGGGGGCCGCCCTAGCGTGGCCCCGTCCCCTCAGCCAGCCATCCGGAACGAGGAAACAGCGCATGCCGTACGTCACCGTGGGCCAGGAGAACTCCACCGCCATCGACCTCTACTACGAGGACCACGGATCCGGGCAGCCGGTCGTCCTCATCCACGGCTTTCCGCTCGACGGCCACTCCTGGGAGCGGCAGACCGCCGCGCTGCTCGACGCCGGCCACCGCGTGATCACGTACGACCGGCGCGGTTTCGGCCAGTCCTCCCAGCCGACGACCGGCTACGACTACGACACCTTCGCGGCCGATCTGAACACCGTGCTGGAGACTCTCGACCTGCGCGACGCCGTCCTGGTCGGATTCTCCATGGGGACCGGCGAGGTCGCCCGGTACGTGTCCAGGTACGGCTCCGCCCGGATCGCCAAGGTCGCCTTCCTCGCCTCGCTGGAGCCCTGCCTGCTCAAGTCCGACGACAACCCCGAGGGGGTCGCCCCGAAGGAGTTCTTCGACGGCATCGTCGGAGCCGTCAAGGCGGACCGCTACGCGTACTACACCGACTTCTACAAGGACTTCTACAACCTCGACGAGAACCTCGGCACCCGGATCAGCGAGGAGGCCGTCCGCAACAGCTGGAACGTCGCCGCGGGCGGCGGCTTCCACGCGGCGGCCGCAGCCCCCTCCACCTGGTACACCGACTTCCGGGCCGACATCCCGGCGATCGACGTCCCGGCGCTGATCCTGCACGGCACCGGCGACCGCATCCTGCCCGTGGACGGCACCGCGCGGCAGTTCCGCAAGGCCCTGCCGGGCGCGGACTACGTGGAGATCGACGGCGCCCCGCACGGTCTGCTGTGGACGCACGCGGACGAGGTCAACTCCGCGCTGCTCGCCTTCCTGGCGAAGTAGGCGAGTCCTTCCCCGGTTCTTCCTGCGATTCCTCCTGGACCGCCCCGGACCGGGACGATGACAATCATCGGGGCCGGCAGCGGAACGCGTGCTGCCGGCCTCGATGACGCCCAGGGGGGAACCGAGTGTCCGTTGTACTTTCCACCGCGTCACTGCCGGCGGCCGACCGGGGTGAGCGCTGGCACCACGCGGTGTCGCGCACCTTCATACCGCTCGATGTGCGGCTCCACGAGGACGATCCGACGCCCGGAAGGATCGTCAGCCACCAGCTGGGCTCCTTACGGGTGGCACATGTCCAGGCGGGCCCGCAGACGGTGACGCGCAACAAGCGGCTGATCCGGGACGGGAAGGAGTTCGTCATCCTCACCCTTCAGCACCGGGGCACCGCCATCAAGGAGCAGGACGGGAGGCAGGCCCGGATCGGGCCGGGGGACTTCTCGCTCTCCGATTCCTCCCGGCTGTTCAGGAAGCAGGTGCAGAGCAGGTTCAGCTTCACCTCGTTCCACTTCCCCCGCGAGGACCTTCGCGTCCGGGACGAGGACCTGCGGGCGCTGACCGCCACGGCGTTCACCGGCCGGGAGGGCGGTGCCGCCCTCGTGGCCACCTATTTCGCGCGCCTGGCCCGCGAGGCGGCGGGGCTCGACGCCCCCGCCGGCCGCCAGTTCGCCGCCACCGCCCTCGACCTGCTGGCGCTGCTGGTCAACGAGCGCCGCGGCCGCCTCGCCCCCCGGGCTCCGGAGGCCGCCGCGGCCACCCTGGTCCGCGTCAAGGACCACATCCTGCGCAACCTCTCCGACCCGGATCTGTCACCACCCGGGATCGCCGCCGCGCACTTCATGTCGGTCCGCTACCTGCACAAGCTGTTCCAGCTGGAAGGGGTGACGGTCGGGGAGTGGATCCGCACGCAGCGACTGGAGCGGTGCAGGCGGGACCTGCTGCTGTCCCCGGCGCTGGGACAGGGGGTCGCGACCGTCGCCCGGCGCTGGGGATTCGTCAGTCCCAGCCACTTCAGCCGTTCCTTCCGGGCGGCGTACGGAAGGACCCCGCGTGAGTGGCAGACGCACGGCCTGTCCGGCGAAGCGCGGACGGAGCCTCGCCGGGGGCGGCGGTGACCTCGGCGATGTCGGCCATGCGTGTGAGCCTCTCCGCGCGGGAACGGTGACCGGATCCGGTCCGCTCCTCACGCCAGGCAGACCACGCGGGCCCCGAGGGGGTTCGGGGCAGGCCGCGCGCGGTGGGGACAGCTGACGTGCAGCGAGGGGCAACGGTGGTGCCGCGACCGCGAGTTCGGCGAGCCCGGACGGGCCAGGACCTCAGAACCTCGGTCGAGGCGCCTGCGCCTCGACGAGCCGCGCCGCCTCCGCCTCCGTCTCGACCGAAGGCGGGGAACCGGCCAGTGGCTTGTTCGCGGTCTCCCGCATGCACAGCACGGCGATGACGCCGATGACGGCGGCCCCCGTGGCGTAGTAGGCGGGCATGAGCGTGGTGCCGAAGGCACTGATCAGAGCGGTGATCACCAGGGGAGTGGTGCCACCGAACACCGAGGTGGCCACGTTGTAGGCGACCGACAGGGACCCGTACCGCACATGGGTGGGAAAGATCGCCGGGAGCGCCGCCGACATCGTGCCGAGCATCGCCACCAGGGACAGGCCCAGCAGCAGCAGGCCCACGGTGATGAGGACGACACCGCCCTGCCGGATGAGCAGGAACGACGGCAGGGACAGGAAGAGGAATCCGAGCATCCCCGCCATCAGCAGCGGCTTGCGCCCGAAGCGGTCCGAGAGCCGCCCCACCTGGTTGACGACGCACATCTGGAGCACCATCACGATGAGCAGGATCAGCAGCCCGTGGTTGGTGCCGTAACCCAGCTCGTCGGACAGGTACGTCGGCATGTAGGACAACAGCATGTAGTCGGTGATGTTGTACGCCGCGACCAGCGCGAGGCACAGCAGCAGCGGCCGCCAGTGGCGGGTGAAGATCTTGCCGAGGTCCGCCGCGGCCGAGGTCTCCACGGAGTCGGCGGCCTCGCTCGCCTTCACCTGGCCGCCCTCCAGTTTCCGGAAGGCGGGCGTCTCGTCCAGCCTGAGCCGCAGGTAGAGGCCGATGAGGCCGAGCGGTGCCGCGACCAGGAACGGGACGCGCCAGCCCCACGCCAGCATCTGGTCGTCACTGAGGAGGCTCTGGAGGACGACGACGAGGCCGGAGGCCCCGACATAGCCGGCGAGCGTACCCAGCTCCAGGAAGCTGCCGAAGTAACCCCGGCGCTTGTCGGGCGCGTACTCCGCGATGAACGTCGACGCGCCGCCGTACTCCCCGCCGGTGGAGAAGCCCTGCACCAGCCGGAAGAAGATCAGCAGGGCCGGGGCCCAGAGGCCTATCACGGCGTGCGAGGGGACGAGGCCGATGGCGAAGGTCCCCACCGCCATCATGATCATGGTGAGGGAGAGGATCCGCTTGCGGCCGACCTTGTCGCCGAGCGGACCGAACACCATCCCGCCCAGCGGACGCACCAGGAAGGCCACCGCGAACGTCGCGAAGGAGCTGAGCAGTTGGGCGGTGTCGTTCCCCGAGGGGAAGAAGACCCTCCCGATGGTCGAGGCCAGATAGCTGTAGATGCCGAAGTCGTACCACTCCATCGCGTTGCCGAGGGCGGCGGCCTTCGTGGCGCGCTTGACCGCGGTCTCGTCGGTCACGGTGATGTCGCTGCGGCGCAGCCTGGGGTTCCGTCGTTTCTCGACCGCCCGGAAGAGCATCCGGTGTCGCCTCACGGCTTCGGGGTCCACCGAGTCTTCGCTGCCGGGCGCCGCCATCACGTCGTTCCTTTCGCCGGTCGTCCTTTCCAAGCACAACGCCTGCACGGATACGGCCCGCTCAAACGAGCCCCTTCGCGCGGCACGCGGGTGACTACCCACGGTGACGGCCGGGTGCTGGGGGGAGCGGCGACCGCCCGCACCCCGGGGTGTGTCCCGGGCATCGGCGGGGAACTTGGTTCGCCGTGGTGCGCACCTGGTGAGAGGAGCCCATGTGACGGCATCAGCGGCGGGCGGCCGGGACCAGGGCGCACAGGAGGCGGGACACGAGCCGGACCCCCGCCGGTGGCGGGCCCTGTGGGTGACGCTGGTGGCCGGCTTCATGAGCCTGCTCGACGTCTCGATCGTGGTGGTCGCCCTGCCGTCCGTCCAGCGCGGCCTGCACGCCTCTCCCGCGCAGGTGCAGTGGGTGGTCTCCGGATACGCCCTCGCCTTCGCGCTGGCGCTGGTCACCGCCGGCCGCCTCGGGGACGCGCTGGACCGGCGCCGCATCTTCCTGCTGGCCCTCAGCGGCTTCGTGCTCTTCAGCGCCGCCTGCGGGGCGGCTCCCAGCATCACGCTGCTGGTGGTGGCCCGGCTCGCCCAGGGACTGGCGGCCGGCTTCATGGCCCCGCAGAACTCCGCGCTCATCCAGCAGATGTTCCGGGGCGGTGAACGGGGCCGCGCCTTCGGCTTCTTCGGCGCCACCGTGGGGATCTCCTCCGCCGTCGGCCCCCTCGCGGGCGGTGTCATCCTCGCCCTGGCCTCCGGCACCGAGGGCTGGCGGTGGGTCTTCTACGTCAACGTCCCGATCGGCATCCTCGCCGTCCTCCTGGGCCGCCGTCTGCTGCCCCGCACCCGGCCTTCCGGGCGGCAGCACGTGGACCTGCCCGGCGTCCTGCTGCTCGGGCTCGGGGTCCTCGCGCTCATGTACCCGCTCGTGCAGGCGGGCGCCGGTGGCATCGGCCGGCTGTGGTGGATGTTCCCCGCCGGCGCCGTGATCCTCGCCGCGTTCGCCTGGTGGCAGCGCCGCCTGGTGGCCCGGGACAGCCAGCCGCTGCTCGACCCGCGGCTGTTCACGACGGTGCGCGGTTACGCGGTCGGTGCGGGCGTCGGCACGCTCTACTTCGTCGGCTTCAGCGGCGTCTGGCTGGTGTTCGCGCTCTTCTACCAGGACGGCCTCGGCTTCTCCCCGCTCCGGTCCGGCCTCGCCGTGACACCCTTCGCCGTCGGCTCGGCCGTCGCGGCCGCCGTCGCCGGCCGACTGGTGGACCGGCTCGGCCGCGTGCTCACCGTGGCCGGTCTCACGGCCGTGATCGCCGGGCTGGGCGGCACCGCGCTGCTGCTCCGCTTCGCACCCCTCGACACAGCGCCCTGGGTCGCCGCCCCGGTGCTGTTCCTCGGTGGCGTGGGCAGCGGCTGCGTGATCTCCCCCAACATCACCATGACACTGCGGGAGGTGCCGGTACGCATGGCGGGCGCGGCGGGGGGCGCCCTCCAGACCGGGCAGCGGCTCGGCGCCGCGGTGGGCACCGCCGCGCTGCCCGGCCTCTTCTACCTCGTGCTCGGCGGCGGTGACGACTACCGCAGCGCGCTCGTCGCCGCGCTGGGCGCCGGACTCGTCGGCATGGCGGCGTCCCTCGCCCTCGCGGCATCCGATGTACGGCGCGACCGCCAACGGTGCCGGCCGCACGCGACCTGCCCGGACGACGTCGCCAACACCCCCGTACACGCCCGGCAGAACTGACCCCCGGCGCTCCGGCCGGGTACCGGACGGAGGTCAGCCGGTCGCCAGCACGGCCTCCTGCGCTCCCTCATGCGCCTCGTCGCGTGCCTCGCATGCCTCGGGGGCCAGCCGCAGATAGGCGGTGATCTGCTTCCCACTGGCGCGGCGTGCCACAGCGACCCGGTCGCTGACCGTGTGCACCAGGTGCAGCCCGTGGCCTCCGACCCGGAACCGGTCACCCTTGCGCACCGTCGGCTCCATTGCCGAGGTGTCCCGCACCGTGATGGCCAGCCTTCCCCGGAACAGCCGGAGGATCAGCTCACACGGGCCCGGAGCGTGCCGGACCGCGTTGGTGACCAGCTCGCTGACGACGAGCTCTGCGTCCCCGGCCAGCGAGGCCGGAATCAGCGAGGGGGCGGTGTGCGGACCATGGGCGAGGAAGGCGCGCAGGGCCAGACGTGCGTCGACGGCGCTCGCTGCGCCGTCGCCCCATGCCGCGCCGAAGCGCAGCATGGCGTGCTCGTCCGCGCCCTGCCGATCTGCCGCCTGCTTCCCAAGCGGAGTGATCATGCGGAGGCTCTTTCGTTGTCTTCGCCCCGGCCGGGGCAGCTTTCGACGTGCGCTTACCCGGGTGCGGATCACCCATACCCGGGCGCCTCCCGAGTGGCCCTACTCACAGGTGGCTGGTTTCGGCCTCAGGGGGCACACGGGAATGACGCCCGAGGGCGTCCGCGGAGGACAAGCCGGCAGTCGGCAGGGCGGGCGATCAGCGAGGAGGCGACGACATGGCAGGGCCGGAGCGTACGGAGACCGCCCCACAGCCCTCCCCGGCCGTAGCCGACGCCTCGCTGACTCGTGTGCTGGAGGCCATCGGAACCGGCGCCTATGTCGTGGACGAGGAAGGCCGCATCCTCGCCGTCAACGCCCGCGCCCAGGACGTGCTGGCCCGGCCCGCCGAGGACCTGCTCGGTCAGGACGCGCACGACCTGCTGCACCGGGACGCCCACGGCCAGCCGCTGCCGAGGACCCGGTGCAGAATGCGGCAGGCCTTCCACGCCGGACGGACCGCCCAGGCCGCGGAGGACCACTTCGCCCGCGGAGACGGTTCCGTGCTGCCCATCTCCTGGCTGATCACCCCGTACGGCACCGGAGGCGACGGAGCCGGCACGCTGGTGCTCTTCCACATCGCCGAGCAGCCGGAAGAAACCGGCCCGGAGCCGGAACCGGTGGCCGGGCCGCTGCCGGAGCTCGAACGGCTCGCCCTGCTGGCCGAGGCCACCGCGCAGCTGACCTCCACGCTCGACGTGGACGAGGCACTGGAACACCTCGTGCGGCTGGTCGTGCCCCGGCTGGCGGACTGGGTGGTCATCGACCTGATCACCGAGCGCGACGAGGTGTGGCGTGCTGCCGTCGTCCACGCCGAAGACGGCACCCTCGTGCACCAGGACGACCTGCAGGGCCCCATGCCGCCCGTCCCGGAGGAGTCGCCGATGCCCCTGTCCCGGGCCCTGCGCGGTGTGGCCTCCACGGTGACGGGGCCCGGCACGTACCGGCGTACCCCGGATTCCGGCATCGCGGTCGAGCAACGCCGGCTGTTCGACAGCACCGGGATGCACTCGGCGGCCATCGCGCCCATCCGCAGCACGCGCGCGGTCCTGGGCGCCCTCACCCTGGGCCGCGCCGAGGACCCCGTCCCCTTCACCCCCGCCGACCTCCCCCTGGTGGAGGACATCGCGCGCCGGGCCGGCCTCGCCCTGGACAACGCCCGTCTGTACCAGCGTCAGCGCAAGGTCGCCGAGACCATGCAGAACCATCTCCTGCCCCAGATGCCGACGGTCCCGGACCTGCAGATGACCGTCCGTTACCTGCCCGCGCCCGACGCCTCACAGGTCGGTGGTGACTGGTACGACGCCTTCCCGCTGTCCGACGGATCCACCGCCCTGGCCGTCGGGGACGTCGTCGGGCACGACCTGGAGGCGGCGGCCGGCATGGCACAGGTGCGCAACATGCTCCGGGCCTACGCCTGGTCCCAGCACGAACCCCCCAGCCGGATCGTCGCACGGCTGGACGAGGCGCTCCAGCACATCACGGACGTCGCCATGGCCACGATGGTCTTCGCCCGCATCGAACCGGCGGCCGACGGCCAGTGGCAGCTGTCCTGGACCAACGCCGGTCACCCGCCGCCCCTGCTCATCACCCGCGACGGCCTGGCGAGCTATCTCACCGAGGGGCACGGCATCGTCCTGGGCGCCGGGGCCGGCGCCCCACGCCCGGATGCCATCACCCTGCTCCCGCCCGGCTCCACCCTCGTGCTGTACACCGACGGTCTCATCGAGGCACCCGGCCACACTCTCGACGAGGGGCTGAACCGGCTGCGCCAGCACGCCGCCGCGCTCGCCCACCGCCCCCTGGCCTCCTTCACCGACCATCTGCTGCGCCGCGTCCGCCCCACCGACAACGACGACGACGTCGCCCTCCTTGCCCTGCGCACCCCCTCCGCCGGTCCACCCGCCCCGCGGTGACCGACAGGCCCCGGGATTTCGTCAGCCCGGGGCCACTCCGCCTCCATCCCCGTACATCAGGAACTGCTGCACGCGGTCGCGGCAGGCGCCCCGGACGCCGCCGCGGCCGCCGTGGAGTCGCTCCTGGCGCAGGCGTCCGACGACCTGGCGGCCGTGCGGGCGCGGGAAGACCCCGGTCGCACGCCGGCGGTATCTCCGAGGTCCGCCGCATCGCCGCCATGGCCGAGGCGCACGACGTCACGATGGCCCCCCACTGCCCCCTCGGCCCCGTCGCCCCGGCCGCCAGCCTCCAGATCGCCTTCTGCGTACCGAACTTCCTCAGCCAGGGACAGATGATGCCCCACGTCGACCTGCTCATAGCGTCCGAGTACGAACTGCCCCTGGTGGCGGCCCGGCCTCAACGAATTCGAAGCCGTGCGGGAGGCGCTGGCCACCGGAGTGGGGGAGGTGGTCGTCAAGCGGGGCGCCCGTGGCGCGACGGGCTTCACCGCCGGCGGGACGACCGACCGCCCCGCCCGGCAGGTCGACGCGGTCGATCTGGTCGGCGCCGGTGACGCCTTCGTCGCGGGATACCTCTCCGGACTCCTCGACGGCGCGGACGCCACGCCCGTCTGCACCGGGCCGTCACCACCGCGGCGTTCGCCGTCGCCACCCGGGGCGACTGGGAGGGCCTTCCCACGTGGGACGAACTCGGCCTGCTCGACCAGCCCGACGGCACGGCCGTTCGCTGAGCCGGGAAATGTGGTCATCGGGACGGTTTCCCCGGCTCAGTTTCGAACCGGGGAAACCTCGCGATGGCAGCTCCCGGGATCCGACCGCCGCGTGCGCTCAACGGTACTCGCCCTCGCAGCGATGGCGTGGCTCCGGGTTTCGGCTCGGTGGCCGCTGACCCGGCCTGGGGGCCGCCGGTGACGCCGGTGCGGTGGCGGGCCGCCGATGTCGATTCCCGGACCCGGGCGTCCGCGGTCACTCCTGGGCGAGCGGTGTGACGGCGATCCGGTCGATGACCGGTGCGTACGGGGACCGCTGGCCGTACCGATTGTAGGTGTCCCCGTCGAAGTCGGGCAGCTCCTGCGCGGTGAAGACGAGCCGGTTCGTTCCCTTCTTCAGGGTCACCGGGACGGTGAGGTCCCAGAAGTTGTTGAAGTGGAAGGTGGTCGGGAACAGCACCCGGCGCGCGGGCCCGCCGTTGACGGACAGGTCCGCGTGGCGGGCGATCGGGTCGGGGTTGTAGTGGGTGGCCGGGGCCTGCTCGGCGTTGGAGTAGCGGATCGTCAGCGCGTGGCGGCCGGGTCGCTCGGCGACGACGTCGATGGTGAGGGCGTTGGCCTTGCCCTTTCCGACACCGGTCACCGCCTTGCCGCCGGAGGCGAAGAGGTAGGCGTCGGTCACTTCGGCGGCGCCGCTGACCGTACCGTCTTCGGCCTGGTAGACCCTCGTCACCAGGGTGCCGCCGGACGGTGCGACGCGCAGGCGGTCGAGCAGCAACGTGCCCGAGGTTCCGGTGACGGTCAGCTTGTTGATGCCGCCGGACAGGAACAGCCGGACGTCGTGGGTGCCCTTCCTGCCGCCCCCGGCTTCGGGCACGTCGAGCCGGTCGCCGTTGAGGGAGAGGCTCGCCCGGCCGCCGCCGAGGTGGTCGACGGACACGGTCGACTCGCCGTCGGCGGGCGCGTACACCCAGAAGGTGGCGGAGGCACCCCTGGCCAGCTTCACCGTGCCGGCGCCGGACGCGGCGGGACGGGTGTAGTCGGGACGGGCGCCGGAGAGCGTCGCGTACTCGGCTTCATAGATCGCGGGCGCGGTCACCTTCTCGTCGCGCAGGGCGAGATCGACCTTGTCGATGATCGCGTCGCCCCGGGTCACGCCGAGGTCGGGGTCCTGCGCGGCGAGCGTGATCCGGTGCTTACCGGCGGTCAGCCTCACCGTGGTGTCGGTGTGCCCCCACACCACCCACTTGTAGCCCAGTGGCAGCCGGAGTTCGCGCGGCTCCCTGCCGTCGACCCGCAGGAAGACGTTGGTGGGGCCCTGTTCCTTCACCAGGTCGTACAGGTTGTAGGAGTTGGCGAAGACGCTCAGATCGTAGCTGCCGTCCCGCGGGACCTCGACGTCGAAGGCGAGTACGCCGTCGGAGCCGGTGCGCAGGCCGCCGACGTCGTAGGCGCCGGAGGTGGCGAACCTGCCGACGTCCTGCGGCGAGCCCTCGGGCCCGTTCTTCGAGTACCCGCGCCCGGTGTAGGTGGCGTTCTCGGCCTCGTACGTCTTCCGCCAGCTCACCGACGGTCCGGCCGGTGCTCCGCCGCTGCCGCCAGGAGAGAGGATGATCTGGTAGGCGGACATCTCGTTCATGCCGGCCATGGGGAGACTCACGGTGCCGTCCGCGCCGACCCTGACCTCCTGGTCCGCGAGCCGCAGCGGTTGCGCCGAGTCGCCGACCTGCCCGGTCCACGGGATCTCCTGCACGGTGGCGCGCACGGTGGTGCCGAACACCTCGGGGTCGACGTTCTCGAAGACGATGTCGGCGTCGCCGCTCTTGCCGCCGAAGAGGGTCCGGGCCTGCCTCTTGTCCTTGTCGAGGGTGGCCACACCCTGGAGGGTGTACTGCTGGTTGGGGTGCGGGGCGGTCACCTCCACGGTGTGCCCGGTCATCTGGCCGTAGGCGTTGAACAGCCACCACTGGCCGTTGCCCTTGTTGGCCTCCACGGCCGAGTCGTTGAGGTTGCCGTCGATGTTCCAGTACGCCAGATCGGCGTCGATCTTGGCCTCCTCGATGGCGGAGACCCACTGGATGACCTGGCCGGGCACGGACAGGTGGTAGTTGTGGCCGTACTCGTTCACGTTGACGGGCAGCGGGCCGACGCCCACGTCCTTCTCCATCCGCCGGTACCTCGCCACGCTGGTGCGGACCGCCGCGGGACTGGACAGCTCGTGCCAGGTCATCACGTCGGGGACGACGTCGTTGGCCTTGGCGTACCGCAGGAAGCCCTCGACCTGGCCGTAGAGGACGCTGGTGTTGGGCCCGGCGATCCGGGCGCCGGGGTGGAGGCTCCTGATGAGCCGGTGGACTTCCTTCCAGGCCGCGAAGTAGTGCCGCGGGTCGTCCAGCCAGGAGACCTTGTTGTAGCTCCACTCGCCGGTGCCGAACATGTTCCCTTCGGGCTCGTTGAAGGGCACGTAGACGACGTGGTCCTTGTACTCGCCCATGGTCAGGACCTGCCGGACCTGTTTCTCGATCTTCTCCTTGAAGTCCGCGAGCCGTGCCGGACCGTCCGCGCCCGGCCACTGGTAGGGGAAGCCGCGGTAGATGTCGGTCATGTAGATGTAGACGTCCCTGCCGCCCGAGTCCACGAACGGCGGCAGGATCTCCAGGGCGTCCGCGCCCGGGTGCTGGGGTCCGTCCTGGGCCTTCGTCGACACCGTGCGGACATGCATGCCCTCCAGGAGGGTGCGGCTGGGCACTCCGTCGCCGTAGATGCCGTACAGCGAGCCGGAGGCACCGCCGTGGAACGCGCCGGTGTCGGTGCCGAGATCCACGACGAGCCGTTCCGCCTCGGCCGCGCCGGCCGTGCCGGGAGTGGTGGCGAGCGCGGTGGCCAGGACCGCCGCCGCCACGGCCGCCGCGCCTGCTCCCGTGGTTCTTCTCCTGCGTCGCACTGGGGCCTCCGTGTCGTCAGTGAGGGGCGAGGCCGGTGAGGACGAACCGGTTCGACGGAAGCTAGCACCGGCGAATCGGAGCGGCAATACTCCGTGCGCGAGGCGCCTCCCCGGTATCCGCTGGGCTTCTGGCGGGTTTCCGGAACATCGCGCCAGGCATTGACACCCTGACGGTCAGCTCCTACGTTCCCCTTCACGCGAACCGGTTCGACGCCGTCGAACGAACTCGACGAAGGAGTGCCCGTGAACATCGGTGAGATCGCCAAGCGGGCCGGTGTCTCACGGAGCACCGTGTCGTACGCGCTGAGTGGCAAGCGCCCGGTGTCGGAGGAGACCCGCGAGAGGATCCAGCGGGTCATCGCGGACCTGGGCTACCGGCCCAACGCCAGCGCACGGGCCCTGGCCAACGGCCGGACCAGCACCATCGGCCTGGTCTTCCCGCCCGCCGGCAACCACTACACCGGGATGCAACTCGACTTCATCGGCAGTGTGGTGGAGGCCGCGGCCGACTACGACTACGACGTCCTGCTCTCCCCGAGCGGTGTGGACAGCGACCGCTCGTTCCAGCGGCTGCTGGGTGAGCGCCGCGTCGACGGCGCGATCCTGATGGAGATCAGACTCCACGACGACCGGGTCGAACACCTCCTGGCGAAGAACTTCCCCTCCGTCTGCATCGGCCGCACCGCGCGGCCGGAGAACGACTGGTGGGTCGGCCTCGACCACACCGCGCTGACCGCGGCCTGTGTCCACCACCTCGCGGACCTGGGCCACCGCAGCATCGCCTTCGTCAACCGGCCGGAGCGTCTCCTGCGCGCCGGCTACGAGTCCGCGCACCGGGGACTCGACGGTTTCACCAAGGCCGCCGCCGAGCGCGGACTCACCGTCCGTACGTACACCTGCGGGGACGACGCACCCTCGGGGCAGGCCTGTGTGGAGCGGATCCTGCACGACGACCCCGCCACCACGGCCCTCGTCACGCTGAACGAGGCCGCGCTGGGCGGTCTCTACCGGGGCCTGGCCCATGCGGGTCGCCATGTGCCGCGTGACTTCTCCGTCACCGGCGTCGTCGCGGCCCGGTGGGCCGAGACGGTGACGCCGCAGCTCACGGCGGCCGACGTGCCGGCGGCGGAGCTGGGCCGGCTGGCCGTCGAACTGCTCGTCGAGCGGCTCGGTCAGCCGGAGGCGCCGCCCCGCCACCAGTTGCTCGCTCCGCCCATCTCTCTGCGTGCCAGCACCGGTCCCGCGGCTGCGGGTGCGCCCGTGAGTCCCGACTCCGCTCCGAGCGCCTGACCGGCTGCCCCGGACTGAGTCACGCCTGTCCCCGCCGGGGACGCTCACGGCCCGCCGTCGTTGATCTATTGACGTGCTCATGCTCATTCTTCGTGTCCATGCAAGCGAGCCCGGACCCTTCTGAAGGACATCCCATGAAGAGACCCACCGGACGCCGTCTCACCGTCACCGCCATGACCGTCGCCGGTCTCGTCGTCGGCGCCACCGCATGCTCCTCCGGTGGCGGCACCTCCTCCTCGCAGGCGGCGGACAGCGGCAGCTACACCGTCTGGGACCCTTACCCGCAGTTCGCCGGGGACTCGGCGTGGGTGAAGCTGCTGGACGGCTGCGGCAGCAGGGCCGGGGTCAAGGTCGAACGCAGGGCCTTCGACACCACTGACCTGACGAACAAGGCGCTGCTGGCCGCGCAGCAGGACAACGCCCCGGATGTCCTCATCCTCGACAACCCGGTGGTGTCGACACTCGCCGAGGCCGGGGTGCTCACCACGACCGACGAGAACAAGGTGGACACCTCGAAGGTGGACCCCAACCTGCTCGCGGCCGGTCAGTCGGGCGGGAAGACGTACGGCACGCCCATCGGCGCCAACACCCTCGCCCTCTACTACAACAAGGACGTCCTGACGGAGGCCGGTGTCGACATCTCCTCGGTCAAGGACTGGAAGTCGCTGACCACGGCGCTGGACAAGGTGAGGAAGGCCGGCAAGAAGGGCATCACCTTCTCCGCGACCGGAACGGAGGAGGGCAGCTTCCAGTTCCTGCCCTGGTTCTGGGGCTCGGGCGCGAAGCTCACCGAACTCGACTCCGCCCAGGGCGTGTCGGCCCTGTCCCTGTGGCGCGACTGGCTCGAGAAGGGGTACGCCCCCGACTCGGTCATCAACAACACCCAGACCACCAGCTGGCAGGAGTTCGCGAGCGGAGAGTACGCGTTCGCCGAGAACGGCACCTGGCAGCTGGCGGGCGCGGAGAAGGCCGGCTTCGACTACGGCGTCCTGCCGATCCCCGGCGCCGACGGGGGCAGCGCCGCGGCCCCGACCGGTGGCGAGTTCGTCACCGTCCCGGTGCAGGGCGACAGCGGCCGGTACGCCACCACACGGAAGCTGGTCTCCTGCCTGACCAGTGCCGAGAACCTCTACGACACCGACACCACTCTGTCCTACGTGGCCCCCACCGCCGGGGTCCGGGCGAAACAGACGGCGGCGAAGCCCGAGTTGAAGCCGTGGGTCGACGCGGTCAAGGCGGCCAAGGGACGGACCAGCGACGACCTCGGCACCAGGTACCCCAGGATCTCGGAGCAGATGTGGAAGGCGGTCCAGTCCGCCCTCAGCGGGTCCCAGTCGCCGAAGGGCGCGCTCACCGCGGCGCAGGACGCAGTCGAGTGACCGTCAGGATCGTGGCCCGGGGCGCGTCGACGAACCGCACGACACGCCCGCCGGACCGGCGCCCTGCCTCGCGGCAGTGGTCCGCCTGGGCCTTCCTCGCGCCGGTGACCCTCTACCTCGCCCTCTTCTACGCCTACCCGCTCTACCGCAACGCCGACCTGAGCCTGCGCGACTACACCGTCCGCTCCTTCGTCCAGGGCGACGCGCCGTTCACCGGACTGGAGAACTACCGCAAGGTCTTCGACGATCCGGCCTTCGGGCCCGCCCTGACGCACACCATCGTGTTCACCGCCGTGTGCCTGGTCTTCCAGTACGCCATAGGCCTGGCCCTGGCGGTCTTCTTCCACCAGCGCTTCCGGCTGTCGGCGACCCTGCGGGCCCTGTTCCTGGTGCCCTGGCTGCTGCCGCTGATCGTGTCGGCCTCCTCCTGGTCGTGGATGCTCAACAGCGATTCCGGCGTCGTCAACGCAGCCCTGCACGTCATCGGCGTCGGCCCGGTGCACTGGCTGACCTCGCCGTCCTGGTCGCTGACTTCCGTGATCATCGCCAACATCTGGATCGGCGTCCCGTTCAACCTGGTCCTGCTGCACAGCGGCCTGCAGTCGATTCCCCGCAACCTGTACGAGGCCGCCGCCCTCGACGGCGCGAGCGCCTGGCAGCGCTTCTGGCGCATCACCTTCCCGCTGCTGCGACCGGTCTCCGCCGTCACCCTGCTGCTGGGCCTGGTCTACACGCTCAAGGTCTTCGACATCATCTGGATCATGACCAAGGGCGGCCCGGCGGGCTCCTCCACCACCTTCGCCACCTGGTCCTACCGGCTCGGCTTCGGCAGCCTTCTGCCCGCCTTCGGCCCCGGCGCGGCCGTCGGCAACCTGCTCGTCGTCGCGGCACTGGCCTTCGGACTGGTGTACCTGCGCCTCCAGCGGAAGCAGGCCCTGTCATGACCCGGGCCCCAGACCGTACGTGGTGGCAGACGGCCGTCGGTCTGCTGCTGACCGCGATCATGCTGTTCCCGGTCTACTGGATGCTCAACGTGTCCTTCACACGCGACCAGGACATGCGCAAGTCACCGCCCGACTGGTTCCCCGTCCACGGCACCCTGGACGGCTACCGTGCCGTGCTCGACCAGCAACTGCCCTACCTCGCCACGAGCTTGGTCATCGCCCTGGGCACGGTCGTGCTGACGGTGGCGCTGGCCGCGCCGGCCGGCTACGCCCTGGCGAAACTGCGCCCACGCGGCGGCGGGGTGCTCGGCTTCCTCCTCCTGGTCGCCCAGATGATTCCCGGCATCATCATGGCGATGGGCTTCTACGCCATCTACCTCCAGCTCGGCCTGCTCCAGTCCGTGCCCGGCCTGATCGTCGCCGACTCCACCCTGGCCGTCCCGTTCGCGGTGCTGATCTTCACCGCGTTCATGTCCGGCATCCCCGGCGAACTGCTCCAGGCCGCGCAGATGGACGGAGCGAGGGCCCTGCGCACCTTCTGGTCCGTCGTGCTGCCGATGAGCCGCAACGCCGTCGTCACGGTGTCGCTGTTCGCGTTCCTGTGGTCCTGGTCCGACTTCGTCTTCGCCAGCACCCTCGCGGGCGGCGGCACCCACGAGCCGATCACGCTCGGCATCTACCACTACATCGGCAACAACAACCAGGAGTGGAACGCCGTCATGGCCACCGCCGTCGTGGCCTCGCTGCCCGCCACGGTGATCCTCGTCCTCGCCCAGCGCTACGTCGCCGCAGGCGTCACGGCCGGAGCCGTCAAGGACTGAGCCGCTCGCCGACCACCACCGCCCAGGAAACGAGAGCCCCTTGATGACCGCCGACCGATCCGGCCCGGCCTTCTCCGTCCACGACATCCCGTTCAGCACACACGGCTCCTGGTTCGGCCTCTCACCCGTGGTCGCGGAGAAGACCTACGCCGGCGACCTCCACCTGGTCTCCCACCAGAACGGCATGCACGCCGTCCTGAGCCTGGTGCCGCTCGACCCGGCGACGGGCGACCGGGCCGAGACCCGGACCGAGACGACGCCCGGCCTGCTCAGGTGGGCTCACCCGGACGGGAGCATCGGCTGCGCCTACGAGTCCCCGGACACCGTCCGTCTCCGCGGTGAGGGGCTCGGGCTGCGCATCACGGCGGCCGCGGAGACCCTCACCCCTTTCACGGGCACCTACTTCCACCGCGATCCGGTGGCCGGCGGGTACGTCTTCACCTCGTACGAGACCGGCCGCCGCTACCGGATCACCGTGCTGTCCGGCTCTCCCACCGAGGTGTCCGGCAGCCAGGCCCTCGGCAGCGGCGACCGCGGCCTCACCATCACCGCGGACGCCGGCGGGGCCTGGGAAGCGGCGGTGGAGGAACTGGACAGCGCACGGCGCCCCTACACCTCCACCCAGACCTTTCACCGGATCGTGGAGGCCGCGGAGCGTGCCTTCACGGCCTTCGCCGACGCGGTCGCCCCCTGGCGCTCGCCCGGCACACCGGCCGCCGAACTCGCCGCGTACGTCCTGTGGTCGGCGACGGTCCGCCCGGCGGCCCTTGTCACCCGGTCCGCGGTGCTGATGTCCAAGCACTGGATGGACAAGGTCTGGAGCTGGGACCACTGCTTCAACGCCCTCGCCCTGGCACCCGGAGCGCCCGCCCTGGCCTGGGACCAGTTCTCGCTGCCGTTCGACCACCAGGACGAGAGCGGGGCCCTGCCCGACTCGGTGACCCACTCGGAGGCCCTGTACAACTTCGTCAAACCACCCATCCACGGCTGGACCCTGAGCCACCTGCGCCGAAGGCTCCCCGG
Source organism: Streptomyces djakartensis (assembly GCF_014651075.1). Classification (GTDB taxonomy): domain Bacteria; phylum Actinomycetota; class Actinomycetes; order Streptomycetales; family Streptomycetaceae; genus Streptomyces; species Streptomyces djakartensis. The sequence goes on from NZ_BMWE01000012.1 coordinate 247,997, forward strand.
CCCCCTCGACCGGGCGGAACTCACCCAGGCCTACCGCAGGCTGGAACGCTGGACGGACTTCTGGCTCACCATGCGCCGCGCACCCGGCGCCGCCCTGCCCCACTACCAGCACGGCAACGACAGCGGCTGGGACAACGCCACCACCTTCGACCCCGAGCGCGTGATCGTCACCGCCGACCTGGCCGCGTTCCTCGTACTCCAGCTCCATGAACTCGCGGCCCTGGCCACCGAACTGGGTCTTCCCGACGAGTCCCGCCGCTGGACGCGCACCGCCTCGGACACCCAGGCCGCCCTGCTCGACGAGCTGTGGACGGGAGAGCGGTTCGTCGCCCGGAGCGTCGAGACGTCGCAGACCTGGAGCACCGCCGGCCTGCTGGACCTCATGCCGGTGGTGCTCGGCGAGCACCTGCCCGGGAACGTCTCGGCCGCGCTGGCGTCCCGTATCGAGGCCCACCTGACTCCGCACGGACTGGCCACCGAACTCCCCACCTCCCCGCACTACCTCCCCGACGGGTACTGGCGCGGCCCGATCTGGGCACCCGCCACCGTCCTCATCGAGGACGGACTGCGCCGAGGCGGCCACGACCGCCTCGCGGACGAGATCAGCGCCCGCTTCCGGGCCCTGTGCGAAACCCACGGCTTCGCGGAGAACTTCGACGCCCTCACCGGCGAGGGCCTGCGCGACCGGGCCTACACCTGGACCGCGGCCTGCTACCTCCTGTTGGCAAAGGCGCACGCGCTCCGGGAAACGACGGCCCGCTCACACCCCGGAACCCGCCCCGGCGGCGACGGTTCCCCTCAACCGGTCCCCCTTCGGGACTGACCCGGGGCAGCGCCGTACGGCTCCCCGCCAGGCCGGAGCATCTGGCTCTCAGCCAGCTCACGGTAGAGGACACTGCCGGAGAGCAGCTCCTCATGGCTTCCCGCGGCAGTGGTGCGACCGTCCTGCAGCACCACGATGTGGTCCGCGTGCTGCACGGTGGACAGACGGTGGGCGATGACCAGCAGGGCGCACTCCTGGGAGATGTCCTTCATGACCGTGGTGAGCGCCGATTCGTTGATCGCGTCGAGGTGGGAGGTGGGCTCGTCCAGCAGAAGCAGCGACGGGCGGGCCAGCAACGCGCGGGCGAGGGCCACGCGCTGACGTTCGCCGCCGGAGAGGGTGCTGCCCCGTTCGCCGATGACAGCGGACAGGCCGCCGGGCAGCCGGTCGACGACCTCTTCCAGCCTGGCCAGTTCGATGACGCGCCGGATGTCCGCTTCCGAGGCGCCGGGTACGGCGTAGGCGATGTTCTCGCGCAGCGTGCCGTGGATGACGTGGGTGTTCTGGTCGACGACGGCGATCCCTCGGCGGCACTCCTCACGGGTGAGGCTTGCCGCGGGCCGGCCGTCGAAGAACACGGCGCCCGCGTCCGGCTCGTAGAACCGCGCCACCAGGGCGAACACCGTGCTCTTGCCGGCTCCGGACCGGCCCACCAGCGCCACGTACCGCCGGTGCGGGACGGCGAGTGAGACACCGCGGAGGACCGGCCGCCCCGGGGCGTAGGAGAAGTGCACGTCGTGCAGGGCGAGGGCGGGCTGCTCGCCGGGGAGGGACGGCCCGGCCGGCCGCGCGGTGGACGTGCGGTCCCTCGGCGCCGGTGGCGCGGTGGGCTCGACCGGCAGGCGGAGCGCCTCGTCGATGCGCTGGTAGGCGCCCATCCCGCGCTGGACGAGTCCCACGGCACGGAAGACCGAGGACAGCGGCAGAACCAGGTACGAGGCGTACAACAGGAAGGCGACGAGGTCGCCGAGAGAGCCGTTGTGGCCGCTCACGCGCAGTCCGCCGACGACCAGGACGATGAGGAAGGAACCCTGGACGGCGAGTTCCACGGCGGAGCTCATGACAGAGGCGAGTTTCGCGGTGCGTACCCCCGCGCCGTAGGCGGTGTCGACACGAGTGCCGATGGCCGCCGCCTCGCGATCCTCGGCGCGGTGCACACGGACCATCGGCAGGGAACCCAGGGCGCGCTCCAGGTCGGCGGCCACGGCACCGACCGAGTTCTGTGTGTGCTCGGACGCGCATCTGATGCCCGTGAGCAGCGAGGCGACGACCGCGGCCGCCGCTGCCACGGTGACGGCGACCAGGAGCAGCAGCACCGGGTCGAGCCACGCCATGAGGATCACCGCCCCGGCGGCCACGAGGCTTCCCGCCACCAGGTCCACCAGGGCCTGCGACACGACCTCCCGGAGCAAGGTGGTGTCGGCCGTCACCCGGGAGATGAGGTCGCCGCCCCGGTGCCGGTCGTACTCCCTCATCTCCAGCCGGAGCAGCCGCCCCACCAGCCCGTGACGCAGCTGCCGTACGACTCCTTCGCCCATCCGCTCCAGAATGAAGCGCCCGGCGGCTCCCGTCGCCGCCTCGACGAGGAACAGCGTGCCGAGAGATACCAGCAACGGCCAGACGACCTCTCCGCGGCCGGTGGCGTCGACCACGTTCCGGGCCACGAGCGGCTGGGCCAGGCCCAGCGCGGAAGCCAGGAGGGTCAGCACGACGGCGACCGCCATGGCGCTCCGGTGGCCGGTGGTGAGCCGGTACATCGTCACCACCGCGGCCCGGGTGGACTTCTCGCCGCCGGTGACCGCGGTACGGCCGCCCCCCGGGACGGTCGCGCCGCTCATCGGTCCGTCGGCCGTGACGGCGGGCCGACGGCCACCAGCCGGGCGAAGTAGCCCTCCGGTACACCCTCGCCGACGGGACGGCCCTCCGCCTCGACCCAGGCATGCGCGGTGAACGGCGGCACGACGCGCACGCCGGTGCACCAGGTCGGCCACGTCCCGCGGAGCCGGCACAGCAGAGCCGCCCCCAGGGAACGCGGCAGACAACCCTTCGGGCCGGCGCAGCGCAGGCTGGCCGCGCACATGGCGTCACGCGCGGCCTGCGCCTGCGCCGCGGTGGCGGGCGCGGCACCACGGCGCACAACGCCGAGTACGGCGCGGATGCGGCGGGGCGGCAGCAGGGCGAGGGCGACGGCGGGGAGCAGGACGAGGCGGGCGGCCAGGCGCCGGGACAGGGGTACGCCGCTCGGTCGTTCCAGTGCGCTGGGCGTCGTCATGAGGCGAGACCCGAGGTGCGCAGCTCCCCGACGAGCGTCTCGACGTCCCGCAGGGCCTGCGCCTGGTCGATGTCGAACTCCCGGACCAGGGCGGCGGCCGCGTCCCCCGCCTCGCCCCCGTCCAGCAGCGTCCGCACCACCAAGCTGGCCGTCGGGTTCAACTCCCAGTAGCGTCCCGACTGTTCGTCCAGCAGTACGGTGCCGTAGCCGGTCTCGGCCGTGGAGACATGGTCGCCGAAACACAGGGGCATATGAGGCCTTTCTGATGCGTCTGATGTGTCTGATGCGTCCGACCTGGCCGGCGTGACCGAGGTGGCCGACGGTGAACGGGTCAGGGGACCCGGACTCGGGTGTGGCCGCGGGCCAGTCCCCGCAGCCACACCTCGGCGGCGATCGTCGAGTAGAGGATGGCCTCGGACAGCCCACGTGAGGCGGGCCGCAGAGCGAGGCGGCGCAGCTCGGCGCCGTCCACCAGGCCCAGCTCCGCCAGCCGCGAGTCCTCCCACAGGGCCAGCAGGTCGGCGCGGTGTTCACGCAGTCCGTCCGCGGCGTCCCTCGAGGCCGTGGCCTTGTTGCTGCGCCGCAGGCACTCCTCGGGCACGATCCCGCGCATGGCCGTGGTCAGGACGGGCTTGTACCGCCAGGGCGAGACCCGCTCGCCCGGACGTACGGCGAGACAAGCCTCGATGACGCGGTCGTCGAGGAAGGGAGAGGCCATCGGCAGGCCGGCGCGGGCCGCCATCCGGTCCCACTGCCGGATGATGCGGGTGGACGAGCGGATCTGTTCCAGGTCCGAGTGCAGTCCACGGTCCGGATGGAGCGGCGAGGCGGTCGGGGCGGCATCGAGCAGTGCCCGGCGAGCCATCCGTTCCGTCTCCGGTGTCATCCAGCCGAACAGGCGCGGGGCCCTGCCCCAGCCGAGACCCGTCGCGACGGACGAGGGCGAGGGGTCACGCAGACGGTGGGCGGCGTCGGTGAGCCACTTTCCGTACGGCCGTGAGTCGGCGAGAGCGCGGACCGTGCCGCCGAGTGGCCAGTGCCAGAGAGCCCGGAACCCACGCAGCTGACGCAGGGCGAACAGGGGCCGGGTGCGCAGCAGCCGGTGGTAGTAGGCCTCGGAGCACCATGCCACGTGGTCACCGCCGATGCCGGTCAGGTGCAACCGGCTGCCGCGTGCGGCGAGGCCGGGCAGGTGGTGCAGGACCCGGGAGCGGTCCATGACCCCGATGGTGGGTTCGTCGAGAAGGTCGTCGATGCCGAGCAGGTCCTCGTAGACCAGCGGCGTGGCATCGGGGTCCCAGACCACGTGCTCGACGTCCGGGAGGTGCCCGATCGCCCGCTCGGCCCAGTGCAGGTCGGTGTCCGCCGGATCGCGTCCCGGCCAGGTGCCGGCCACGACACGGGCGGGGGAGCGGTCGGCCAGGAAGCAGACGGAGGTCGAGTCCAGGCCGCCTGAGAGGTCGCAGCTCACCACACCACCCTGACGGGTACGTGCGCCGACGGCCTCCTCCAGCGCTGTCCGGATGAGCGGTGCCGCTTCCCTGAGCGGCCGGTCCGGCTCCGGCGGCGTCCACCACCGGGTGTGCCGTACGGTGCGGCCGTCCGCGCCGACGATCACGGCGTCCTGCGGGGGAACGGCGGTGACCCGGCGCCACATCGATGTCTCGAACAGCGGATACGGAGCAGGCCACAGCAACCTCACGGCCAGTTGTTCCACATCGGGGTCGAGGCCCAGAACGGTGGCGAGCGTGTCGGCCCGGGTCGCGGCCACGCGCACGCCGTCGATCTCGGCGTGGAAGACGAGGCGCAGCCCGGAGGCGGTGCCCTGCACTCTGACGCTCCCGTCGAGGGCGCCGACGAGATGGAAACTGCCGGGCAGGGAGCGAGCCAGTGCGTCGAGCTCCGCCAGGTCACGCAGCCGTGCGGCACGGCGCCGCAGTTCCTCGGGATCGGCCGGGCAGCAGCCGACCACGGCGACTGAGGTGCCGCCGGCGTGAGCGACGAGGACGTCGTCGTCGTGCCAGTGACCGACCAGCCAGGGCCGGCCCGACGCGTGGGTGAGGGTCCGGCTTCCGGGGCGGGCGAAGGAGCGGGCCACGGCGGCCGCGTCCGCACGGTCCGTGAAGACCGCGAAGTGCGCGTCGCCGGGGCCCGTCCCCGCACTTTCGTGCAGTTCAGTCATGACGTCGGGTCAAGGACCGTCCCGTCAGTTCTTGCTCAGCATGAGCCGGTCGTTGCCGGAGTTCCCGAGGAGCCCGGTCTCCTTCCGGAAAGTGCCGAGCCGGACGAGCGTAGGTGCCTCGTAGGCCTTCTTCATGACTACTCCTCACATACGGGTTGCCGGACCGCTCCCCTTGCCGGTCCGGGCTCGTCGGGAGCCCGGGCCAGGAAGCGGCGGCAGCACCAGTCAGCTTCGGATCGCCAGGCCGATGCAAGAGCATGCGAGAAGGTCGGATTATGTGCATAATCCGAACGCCCCGGGGCGTGCGCCCCTTTCACTCCGGCATGTACCGGCGTACCCCCGGGTTGCGCGGTCCGGTCGCGCGGACGCGGGGAATCGTTTCGACGTGGTGCCCCGTCGTCGACGGCCGGCTGTGCCGGACGCGTCTGCCCGCGGCCCGGAAGGGAGCGGCGCCCGGGGCGCTCTCCTCGCTACCGGGAGCAACCCGGGCGTGAAAAAACAGCCGCGTGAAGCGGGGGACACGGAAGGTCGCCGCGTGGCGGATCGGGTGTGGGGCCACGTGGGAGAAGCGGGGCGACGGGCGGCTCCGGATTACAGGAAGCGCCGGATGGGCCGGACGACGGCCTCACGGGCCCGCTGGATCACGGCGCGCCTCTTCCAGCGGCCCGCCCGGATGAGTTCGGCGGCCTCCGTGTCGGCGTCGAAGTGCGCGTCCAGGGTCGCGGTGAACTCCTCGTCCAGGACGGCGAGCATGACTTCCTCGTCGTGGTCCAGGGAGCGCCGGTTGAAGTTGGTCGACCCGACGAGGGCCGCCGTGCGGTCCACGGTGATGACCTTGGTGTGGAGCATGGTCGGCTGGTACTGGTGGATCTTCACTCCGCAGGAGAGCAGTCTCTCGTAGAAGTGGTGTCCGGCCAGCTGGCACACCCGCTTGTCGGTGTGCGGCCCGGGCAGCAGGATCTCCACCGCCACCCCGCGCCGGGCGGCGGCGCACAGCAGATCGACGAAGTAGGCGTCCGGGGAGAAGTAGGCGGTGGCCAGCCGGAACCGCTCCTCGGCGGACTCGATCATGACCCGGATCAGGGTCTGCATGTCCTGCCAGCCGAATCCGGCCGAACCGCGCACCACCTGCACCACCGCGTCGCCCTGGCGGTCATGGCCGTTGAACCGGTCGCGTTCGTCGAAGAGTTCGTCGTGGCACTCCGCCCAGTTCTGCGCGAACGCCGCCGCGATACCGTCCACGGCCGGCCCGCGCACCTTGACGTGGGTGTCCCGCCACTCGTGCGGGTTGCGGGCGTCGCCGCACCACTCCTCGGCGATCCCCACACCGCCGGTGAAGGCCACCTCCTCGTCCACGACCAGCACCTTGCGGTGGCAGCGGTGGTTCTGCTTGAGCGGCGACAGGTACAGCGGCTTGCGGAACCAGGACACCTGGACGCCAGCCCGGCCCATCTCCGCCAGCAGGTCCTTGTCGATCAGCCGGCTGCCGAAGCCGTCCAGCAGCAGCCGCACCCGGACCCCGGCCCGGGCGCGGTCGGCCAGCGCGTGTGCGAAATCCCGGGCGATGTCGCCCTTCCAGTACACGAACGTCATCATGTCCACCGTGTGACGGGCGGAGCGGATGGCGTCGAGCATCGCCGGGAAGATCTCGTCCCCGTTGCGCAAGGCGACCAGCGCGTTTCCCTCGGTGGCGGCGACGCCGATCAGACGCTCCAGCCGGCGCCGTATGCGTTCCGCCCGCTCGGCGGGGGTGGCTTCGGCGTCCGCGCCGCGGACGGGTGACGACGGTGCGTCCTGGGTGCTGGTCATGCCTTCCCCCCTCGGGAAACCGTGTGTGCGACGAACCGCTGACCGCGAACGGCACGGCAGCTTCGAAGGCGCTGGGGACGGCGGCCGCGAGGGTCGCCTCGGCGGGCCGCCGCCGCTCCGTGACGCCGGTGACGAAGAAGATCAGTCGTCGGCGGAGGCCACCAGCTTCCGCACGTTCTCGACACTGCCGCAGCCGGCCTCAAGGTACTGGGAGCGCGACTGACGGAACATCCGGCCCAGCTCGGCCCGGCGGTCGTCGCCGACGTTCTGCCGGGCGTCGTTGAGGAGGGTCCGCTCCTCCTCGTCCGCGTGGTGGTTGACGGCCGTGACCAGCTCCTCCAGCTTGTCCTCCCACTCGGCGGACGCGGTGTCGTCCACCTCCAGCAGGGCGAGCAGCGCCGCGTTGGCTTCGTGATGCTCGTGGACACCGTGGTCGACATCGTCGCCGTCCACGTTCTTGTAGCGGCGCAGAGCGGGGTAGACCTTGTCCTCCTCGGCCGAGGCATGCGCGATGAGCAGGTCCGCGAACTCCTCCAGCGCGGCGGCGCGGTCGGCTTCGACGTTGCGCATCGTGCGGAAGAGCTCTTCCATCCGGCGGTGGTCCTGCAGGATGAGCTCGACGACGTCAGCGGACGGCACGGTGACTCCTCTGTTTCGAACGGCTATACGGCACGCTTCCCCCGATACCCCCGTTCGCGCAGGTGATACAGGCGCGCGTCGTGCCCGCACGCGGCCGGCGCTCAGAGTGCCGCCCGGATGACCCCCACGGTGCGCTCCAGGTGCGGCTCCGAGCGGTCGGCGCGGTGGGCGACGGCCAGCTCCACCCGTGCGTCGGCCCCGGCCAGCGGCAGGTAGACGACCCCGGCGAGCGCCAGCGCGGTCACGGGCTCGGGCACAACGGCGATGCCGAGGCCGCCGGCCACGAGCGTGACCAGCGTCGAGGTCTCGCCGACCTCGTGGCGGATGCGCGGCTCGACCCCGGCGTCGCGCAGGAGGCCCAGTACGACGTCGTACATCACCGACCGGCGGCCGGCGGAATGCACGATCAGTTCGGCCCCGGCGAGGTCCGCGGCACGCAGCCGTGCCCGGCGGGCGAGAGGATGGTCGACGGGTACGGCGACGACGAGCCGGTCCTGTCGCAGGGTGTGCACGGCGAGAGAGAGGTCGGCCGCCGGCGGGCGCAGCAGCGCGACGTCGATCGCGCCGGTGCGCAGCGCCTCGACCTGGTCGGGTGCGAGCATCTCACCGCGGAAGGAGAAGTCGACGCCCGGGAGCTCCTTCGTGAGCCGCCGGGAAAGCGCCGGCAGGAGGCTGTACGTCGCCGAGCCCACGCATCCGATCGCGAGGTGCCCCACCGAGCCGGCCGCGACGCGGCGTGCGTGGTGGGCGGCCTCGCCGACGTCGGCGAGGATCGCGCGAGCCCGTTCCAGGTAGGCCCGGCCGGCCTCGGTGAGGTCGACGCGGCGGGTGGTGCGGTGGAGCAGCTCGACGCCGAGCTCGGCCTCCAGCTGGCGGATCTGCTGGGAGAGCGGCGGCTGGGCCATGTGGAGCCGCTCGGCGGCGCGGCCGAAGTGGCGTTCCTCGGCCACCGCCACGAAGTACCGCAGGTGACGCAGATCCATATGTCGTCCATATCAATCGGCTCTGATATGCGTACTTCAGAATATCGCGGCCCGGGGCTAGCGTCGCTGCCATGAGTGCTTTCCTCTACGCCGCGACGCGCACGCCGTTCGGCCGCCTGGGCGGCGCGCTGGCCGGCGTCCGTCCCGACGACCTCGCCGCCGCCGTGATCACCTCGACGCTCGCCCGGGTGCCGGGCCTCGACCACTGTGCGATCGACGACGTGGTGTGGGGCAACGCCAACGGCGCCGGCGAGGAGAACCGCAACGTCGGCCGTATGGCCGCGCTGCTCGCCGGGCTGCCGGTGAGCGTGCCCGGCACCACGGTCAACCGGCTCTGCGGCTCGAGCCTGGACGCGGCGATGATCGCCGGCCGGGCGATCGAGTGCGGCGACGCCGACGTGGTGCTGACCGGCGGCGTGGAGTCGATGACCCGCGCGCCGTGGGTGATGCCCAAGCCGGCGAAACCGTTCCCGGCCGGCGACGTCACCGCGGTCTCCACCACCCTCGGCTGGCGGCTGGTGAACCCGCTGATGCCGAAGGAGTGGACCGTCAGCCTCGGCGAGGCCAACGAACAACTGCGGGAGCGGTTCGGGATCTCCCGCGAGCGACAGGACGAGTTCGCCGCCCGATCCCACCAACGCGCCCACGCGGCGTGGGAGTCGGGCTTCTACGACGACCTGGTGGTGCCGGTCGGGGGCGTGGACCTCACCCGCGACGAGGGCATCCGAGCCGGCTCCACACCGGAGGTACTGGCCGGACTAGAGCCGGTCTTCCGCGCACCGGAGCAGGGCGGCACCATCACCGCGGGCAACGCCAGCCCGCTCAGCGACGGTGCCTGTGCGGTGCTGCTGGGCAGCGAGAAGGCCGCGGCCACGATCGGCGCCGACCCGATCGCCCGCATCGCCGGCCGCGGCGTGACGGCGCTGGAGCCGCAGGCCTTCGGCTACGCCCCGGTGGAGGCGGCCGACCGCGCGCTGGCCAGGGCGGGGATCGGCTGGGACCAGGTGGGCGCGGTGGAGCTCAACGAGGCCTTCGCCGTGCAGTCGCTCGCCTGCCTCGACGCGTGGAAGGTCGACCCCGCCATCGTCAACCAGAAGGGCGGGGCCATCGCGATCGGCCACCCGCTGGGTGCCTCGGGTGGCCGCATCCTCGCCACGCTGGCCAAGGTGCTGCGCGAGTCACGGCAGCGCTACGGCGTCGCCGCGATCTGCATCGGGGTCGGCCAGGGGCTGGCCGTAGTACTCGAGAACTGCGACGCCACGGAGGTGGGCCGGTGAGCAGGGCGCGCATCCTCGAAAGCACCGACGCGGCGGTCGCCGGGATCGAGGACGGGTCCACCGTTCTCGTCGGCGGATTCGGCCTGGCCGGGATGCCGTTCGATCTGATCGACGCGCTCATCCGGCAGGGCGCGAAGGACCTCACCGTCGTTTCCAACAACGCCGGGAACGGCGACGTCGGGCTGGCCGCCCTGCTGGCCGCCGGCCGGGTGCGCAAGGTGCTGTGCTCCTTTCCGCGCCAGGCCGACTCCTGGGTCTTCGACGGCCTCTACCGCGCGGGGAAGATCGAGCTCGAGGTGGTGCCGCAGGGCAACCTCGCCGAGCGGATGCGCGCGGCCGGTGCCGGCATCGGCGCGTTCTACTGCCCGACCGCGGTCGGCACGCCGCTGGCCGAGGGCAAGGAGCAGCGCGAGATCGACGGCCGCACGTACTTGCTGGAGTACCCGATCAAGGGCGACTACGCGCTGATCGGCGCGCACGCCGCGGACACGATGGGCAACCTCGTCTACCGCAAGACCGCCCGCAACTTCGGGCCGGTCATGGCAACGGCCGCGACCACGACCATCGTCCAGGTCGACCAGGTAGTCGAGGCCGGGAAGCTCGACCCCGAGGCCATCGTCACTCCGTCCGTCTACGTCGACCGGGTCGTCCAGGTGACGGCCCGTCACTACACCGTGCGGGGGGCACGATGACCGGGTACGCGGGGGCGCCGACAGGCGCCGGACACCGACTCTCGATGGACGAGCTGGCCGCCGTCATCGCACGCGACATCCCGGCCGGTTCCTTCGTCAACCTCGGTATCGGGCAGCCCACCAGGATCGCCGACCACCTGCCGGCCGACTCCGGGGTGGTGCTGCACACCGAGAACGGCATGCTCAACATGGGGCCGAAGGCCGAGGGCGACGCGATCGACCCCGACCTGACCAACGCCGGCAAGGTCCCCGTGACCGAGCTGCCGGGGGCGGCGTACTTCCACCACGCCGACTCCTTCGCGATGATGCGCGGCGGGCACCTCGACGTCTGCGTCCTGGGCGCGTACCAGGTCGCCTTCGACGGCGACCTCGCCAACTGGCACACCGGCAAACCCGGCGACATACCCGCCGTGGGCGGCGCCATGGACCTCGCCATCGGCGCCAAGGAGGTCTACGTGATGATGACGCTCTTCACCCGCTCCGGTGAGCCGAAGCTCGTGCCGCGGTGCACCTACCCGCTCACCGGCGCCGGTTGTGTGAGCCGCGTCTACACGGACTGCGGTGTCTTCGACGTCGGCCCCGACGGCGTACGCATCCGGGAGACGTACGGCGTCGGCGCCCAGGAGCTGGCGGAGCGGCTCGGCATCACGCTGCCGTAGCCGGGTCCGTGACGGCACGCGGCCTCCGCCTCGCCGGTGGTCGTGACGGCCGCCAGGGCACCTGTGCCGACTACCCGACCCGGATGCCGACGATGCACGTGTCGTCGTCCGTGTCCGACTTGCTGTAGGTCAGCAGGCGGTCCAGTTGCTGGTCGAGGCTGGCGGGTGCCGTGCGCGCGGTGGTCAGCAGATGGGTCAGGGACTCCTCCACGGGCCGGTCGCGGCGTTCGATCAGACCGTCCGTGTACATCAACAGGGTGTCCCCCGGTGCCAGTTGGATCTCTTCCTCCTCGTACGTGGCATCCGGTACGGCGCCGAGGAGCAGTCCCTTGACCAGGGGCAGGGGAGTGGCCTCGGAGTCCCGGACGAGCACGGGCGGCAGGTGGCCGGCCCTGGCCCAGCGCAGCGTCCGCCGCACGGGGTCGTAGAGCCCGCACACCGCCGTCGCGGTGACGGCGCCCGTCAGATGGTGCGCCACGATGTTGAGCCAGGACAGCAGCTGGCCCGGCCCGGCGCCGGTCACGGCGAGGCCGCGCAGCGCGTTGCGCAGGACGACCATGCTGGTGGCGGCCTCGATGCCGTGCCCCGCCACGTCCCCCACACACAGCAGCACCAGCCCGGACGGCAGCACGACGGTGTCGTACCAGTCGCCGCCCACCAGTTGCTCCGTCTCGGCGGGCCGGTAGCGGACGGCCACCTGAAGACCGGTCACCTGCAGCGGCGCCTGCGTCGGCGGCATGATCGCGTGCTGCAACTGCAGCGTCAGCCGGTTGCGTTCGGTGGCCTGCTGCTCGGTGTGCGCCAGCTGGTCGCGGGTGGCGGCGAGCGCCACCTCCGTCCAGTGCTGGGACGAGATGTCCTGGCAGGCGCCGCGGAGCAGCAGCAGCCGGCCGTCGGTGTCGAGCACGGGCTCGGCGACGATCCGGATGTGACGGGTCACCCCGTCCGGCCGCTGCAGCCGGAACGCCGCGGCCGCCGGCCGCCGGTGGTGCAGCAGCGTGCGCAGGAAACGGCGGATGGAGACACCGTCGTCCGGGTGCGCGTGGGACGGCAGCTCCTCCAGGGGCACCGGGGTGCTCGACTGCGGGCGCCCGTAGAGATCGAAGAGCTGCCCGTTCCAGGTGATCTCGCCGGTCAGCACGTTCTCCTCGAAGCCGCCGATCCGGCCGAGACGCTGGGCGTGCTGCAGCAGGCTCGCCAGGCGTGCCGTCTCGTCCTCGATGCGCCAGATCAGCAGGACGGCGCTGCCGTGCCTGCTGATGCTGATGTCCGCGACCGCGGAGAGGGGAACCTGGTCGACCAGAGCGGTGAGGTTCATCCGGCGGGTCCGGAACGGCTCACCGGTGGCGTAGACACGCTCCACACGCTGGAACAGCTCGCTGTCCCCGGCGGCCATCGGGTAGGCCTCCAGCAGCAGAGCGCCGCTCACGACCGCCCGGGGCCGGCCCGCCGGGTCCAGGAAACGGCTGTTGACGTGCTGGATGCGGAAGTCCGCCAGATGCCCGTCACCGTCCAGGTGCGGCACCAGGACCAGGGCGGGGTCGTGCAGCCCGTCGGCCAGGTCCATCAACTCCGCCGCGTCCGGCAGGACCCTCGGCTCCTGGGCCCCTGGCTGCGGCGGCGTGTACATCTCCAGGGTGTGCGCGCACAGTTCGGCAAGCGCCTCCACCTGACGGACGATCTGCGGCGGCTGCGGCTCCAGGGGAGCGGGCCAGGCGATCTCCAGCACCCCGTGCACACGCCCGCCCGTGCCCGCGGGCAGGGCGACCCTGCCGCCGTCGGGATGGTGGTGCAGGCCGATGCTGGGCAGGCCGGTCTCCCCGAGGGCGGTGATCCACTGCCCGTCGCGTTCGATGAGGCCCCGCCGTGCCACCGTCACCACGTCCGGCGGGACGTAACGCCAGCGCGTGGCCTCGGCCGGCGAGAAACCGGCACTCCCCGCCAGGGTGAGCGACCCGTCGGCACCCGCGGCCCATATGGCCACCGCCACCGCGCCGAGCGGCCGCAGCGCCTGTTCCAGCAGGGCGTCCGCGACGGCCTGGGTGTCGTCCGCCGCCAGCACACCGCTCTCGGCCGCGCGCAGGCGCACGGCGGCCGACTCCGGCTCCGCCTCGTCGGCGGCCCTGGTGGCGGCGAGGAACGCGTCGGTCACCTCGGACATCCGGTCCCGGGCGGCCTGGTTGATGACGTCGACGGCGAGTTCCAGCGGGCTGACCTGGGCCTGCTCGGCCAACTCGGCGAGCTGCCGGGCCGCCTGGGCCGGCCCGCACTTCAGCCGCTCGACCAGGACACCCTTGGCGAGCTCGATCAGGGCCCGCCCCTCGGCCTCGGCCTGCGCGACCCGCACCTCACGGCTGAGCCGTTCGACGGTGGCCGCGAGCCTGCCGACCGGGGACGCCGGTGGCAGGCCCTCCAGGTCCGCGGACGGCCCGTCCTCCGTCACCGGCCGCCCCTCGGCGGACGTCGAGGAGCCGTCGGACGGTACCGACGGCACCGACGGCGACGGAGAAGACCCCGGCCCGGCGGCGGAGTCGGGCTTCGGCTCACCGTCCTGACCCGGCTCACGCGACTGCTCGGACATGCTCACGGTGTGGATGCTCCTCGGCTGGAGCGCCCTGGGGCGCGGGACGACGGGCGCTGCGGGGCGCCCGGCCCGCCGGTGTGCGGGACGGGCACCGGGGACCTCATGCGGGAAGCCAGCGGCGTACGCAGGCGATGAGGTCGCGCGTGTCGACGGGCTTGGTGACGTAGTCGCTGGCGCCCGAGGCGAGGCTCTTGTCCCGGTCGCCGGGCATCGCCTTCGCCGTGACGGCGATGATGGGCAGCTCCGCGTACTGCGGCATCCTGCGGATCTCGGCCGTCGCGGCGTAGCCGTCCATCTCGGGCATCATCACATCCATCAGCACGATCGCCACGTCCGGGTTGTTCAGCAGCGTCTCGATGCCTCTGCGTCCGTTCTCGGCGTGCAGCACCCGGAAACCGTGCAGCTCCAGGATGCCGCTGAGCGCGAAGAGGTTCCGCGCGTCGTCGTCGACGACGAGGACGGTGCGGCCCGCCGTGCTGTCGTCGACGGAGGGCGGCGCCAGCTGCTGCGGCCCCTCGGGCCGGACCAGGGACAGCACGTCACCGGGTTCCTCGGCGGACAGGTGCAGGGCGATGCGCTCGCGCAGTTCGTCGAGGCTGGACAGCAACTCCAGTGCCCCGCCCGCCGAGCGGGACCGCAGGGTCTCCTCCAGGGCGGGGTCCGTGGGGTGACTGCTGTGCACCAGCACCGGGACGCTCGTCAGCGCCGAGTCGCCCTCCAGGGCCTGGAGGAAGCGGGAAGCCTCCTCGTCGCGCATGCCGAGTTCCAGGACGACGCAGTGGCACGGCTCGGCGGCCAGGGCGCCGGCGGCCTCCTGCGCACCCACGGCGGTGATGATGTCGACCTCCGGCCGCTGCCCGCCGTCGGAACGGCCGTGCGACAGGTCGGCGACCACGCTCTCCGCGACCAGGGTCAGCAGACCACGCGAGCGCTCCTCCACGACCAGCAGCCGCCGGGGCCGCGGCCCGGGCCCGATCTGGGGTGCCGGCGCCGACGGGGACGATCCTTCGGGCAGGGGGGCGGGCGAGGTCCGCTCCAAGGCTCTGCCGTGCCGGAGCAGCTCCTCGAAGTCGGGCCGGGCCACAGGCAGGAAGAGCGTGAACGTGCTGCCCTGGCCGGGCGTGCTGTGTACCGTGACGGCGCCGCCGAGCAACTGGGCGATCTCCCGCGTGATGGACAGGCCCAGGCCGGTGCCGCCGTACTTGCGGCTCGTCGTGCCGTCGGCCTGCTGGAAGGCGCCGAAGATCGTCTCCAGGTTCTGCTCCGGGATGCCGATGCCGGTGTCCTTCACGCGGAAGGCCACCACGGCGCCGCCGCGGAGCACGCCCTCGGGCACCTCGTCGTCCGCCGCGGGCTCGATGCTCAGCTCCACTTCGCCCTGCTCGGTGAACTTCACCGCGTTCGACAGGAGGTTGCGCAGCACCTGTCGCAGCCGGGAGTCGTCGGTCAGCAGGTCCGCCGGGGCGCCGGGCGCGGTCGACACCGTGAACTCCAGGCCCTTCTGCGTCGTCATCGGCCGGAAGGTGACCTCGACGTACTCGATGAGCTGGCGCAGCGCCACCCGTTCGGGCGTGACGTCCATCTTGCCGGCCTCGACCTTCGACAGGTCGAGGATGTCGTTGATCAGCTGGAGCAGGTCCGAACCGGCGGAGTGGATGATCTGCGCGTACTCGACCTGCTTGGGCGTGAGGTTGCGGGAGGGGTTCTGGGCCAGCAACTGGGCGAGGATGAGCAGACTGTTGAGCGGGGTGCGCAGCTCGTGGCTCATGTTCGCCAGGAACTCGGACTTGTACTTCGAGGCCAGCGACAGCTGCTGGGCCCGGGTCTCCAGCTCCTGCCGCGCCTGCTCGATCTGCAGGTTCTTCGCCTCGATGTCCCGGTTCTGGGCCACCAGCAGTGAGGCCTTCTCCTCCAGTTCCGCGTTCGAGCGCTGGAGTTCCTCCTGCTGTACCTGCAACTCGGTGGAACGGGCCTGGAGTTCGGCCGTGAGGCGCTGCGACTCGACGAGCAGCTCATCGGTGCGGGCGTTGGCCACGATGGTGTTGAGGTTGACCCCGAGGGTCTCCATCAGCTGCTCGAGGAAGTCCCGGTGGATCTGGGTGAACGGGGTGACCGACGCCAGCTCGATGACACCGAGGACCTGGCCCTCGACCACGATGGGCAGCAGCACCAGCGCGGTCGGCACCACCTCGCCGAGACCCGAGGAGATGGTCACGTAGCCGGGCGGCACCTCGTCCACGAGGATGGTGCGCCGGCTGCGCGCGGCCTGGCCGACCAGGGTGCGGCC
Organism: Streptomyces djakartensis; assembly: GCF_014651075.1. GTDB lineage: Bacteria > Actinomycetota > Actinomycetes > Streptomycetales > Streptomycetaceae > Streptomyces > Streptomyces djakartensis. The sequence continues at coordinate 264,204 of NZ_BMWE01000012.1, forward strand.
GAAGGCGATGCGGGTGGGACGGCTGCTCTCCTCCGGGTAACCGTAGGAGCCGACCAGCCGCAGTTCCGGCCCTTCGTCGCCGTCCTCGGCGAGGTAGAAGGCGCCGTACTGGGCCGACACCAGCGGGACCAGCTCGTCCATGATGAGCTCGGCGACCACCGGCAGGTCGCGGTGCCCCTGCATGAGGCCCGAGATCCGGGCGAGGTTCGTCTTGAGCCAGTCCTGCTCCTGGTTGGCCCGGGTGGTCTCGCGCAGGGACTCCACCATCGAGTTGATGTTGTCCTTGAGCTCGGCGACCTCGCCGGACGCCTCCACGTTGATCGAGCGGGTCAGGTCGCCCTCGGCGACGGCGCTGGTGACCTCGGCGATCGCGCGGACCTGCCGGGTCAGGTTGCCCGCCAGCTCGTTGACGTTCTCCGTCAGGCGCTTCCAGGTGCCGGAGACGCCCTCGACCTCGGCCTGGCCGCCGAGGCGGCCTTCGGTGCCGACCTCGCGGGCGACGCGGGTGACCTCGTCGGCGAAGGCGGAGAGCTGGTCGACCATCGTGTTGATCGTCGTCTTCAGTTCGAGGATCTCGCCCCGGGCGTCGACGTCGATCTTCTTGGACAGGTCACCCTTGGCCACCGCGGTGGTCACGAGCGCGATGTTGCGGACCTGGCCGGTGAGGTTGTTGGCCATCGAGTTGACGTTGTCGGTGAGGTCCTTCCAGGTGCCGGCGACGTTCGGCACGTGCGCCTGGCCCCCGAGGCGGCCCTCGGTGCCGACCTCGCGGGCCACCCGGGTCACTTCGTCGGCGAAGGCCGACAGCGTGTCGACCATCGTGTTGATGACCTCCGCCAGCGCGGCGACCTCGCCCTTGGCCTCCACCGTGATCCGCTGCGACAGGTCGCCGCGCGCCACGGCGGTGGCGACCTGGGCGATGGAGCGGACCTGGCCGGTCAGGTTGGAGGCCATCACGTTGACGTTGTCGGTGAGGTCCTTCCAGGTGCCCGACACCCCGCGCACCTGCGCCTGGCCGCCGAGGCGGCCTTCGGTGCCGACCTCGCGGGCGACGCGGGTGACCTCGTCGGCGAAGGCGGAGAGCTGGTCGACCATCGTGTTGATGGTGCTCTTGAGTTCGAGGATCTCGCCGCGCGCGTCGACGGTGATCTTCTGGGAGAGGTCGCCCTTGGCGACGGCGGTCGCCACCAGGGCGATGTTGCGCACCTGGCCGGTGAGGTTGCCGGCCATGAAGTTCACGGAGTCGGTGAGGTCGCGCCAGGTGCCCTTGACACCCTTGACGTCCGCCTGGCCGCCGAGGCGGCCTTCGGTGCCGACCTCGCGGGCGACGCGGGTGACCTCGTCGGCGAAGGCGGAGAGCTGGTCGACCATCGTGTTGATGGTGCTCTTGAGTTCCAGGATCTCGCCGCGCGCGTCGACGGTGATCTTCTGGGAGAGGTCGCCCTCCGCCACCGCCGTGGTGACCTGGGCGATGGAGCGGACCTGGCTGGTGAGGTTGCCCGCCATGTGGTTCACGGAGTCGGTCAGGTCCCGCCAGACCCCGGCCACTCCGGGCACCTGCGCCTGCCCGCCGAGCCGGCCCTCGCTGCCGACCTCGCGGGCGACGCGGGTGACCTCGTCGGCGAACGCGGACAGCTGGTCGACCATCGTGTTGACGGTCTCCTTCAGCTGAAGGATCTCGCCCCGGGCGGGCACGTCGATCTTCTGCGAGAGGTCGCCCTTGGCCACCGCCGTCGCCACCTGGGCGATGTCGCGGACCTGGGTGGTCAGATTGCCCGCCATGGCGTTGACCGAGTCGGTCAGATCGGCCCAGGTGCCCGACACGCCCGGCACCTCCGCCTGCCCGCCGAGCGTCCCCTCGGTACCGACCTCCCGGGCCACCCTGGTGACCTCGGAGGTGAAGACGGACAACTGGTCCACCATGCCGTTGAAGACCTTGGCGATATCGCCCATGAGGCCGTCGGCGTCGTCCGGCAGCCGGGTACCGAAGTCCCCGTCCCTTACGGCCGTCAGTCCGGCCAGGAGCCTTCTCAGCTCCTGATCGCCAGGCACCGCGTCGACGACCCCAGTGCTGTCGCTGGTCATGCGCATCCTCGTTCCGCTCCCCAAGAGCCCTCCCGACCGAGGACCCGGAACACCCCCCGGACCGATGAGCCGGCCCGGCCTCCGTGCGTGCATTTCCGCTGTCACGGATCTGCGCGATGAGAAATACGACGCAGGTTAACCCAGGTTTCGAGTCCCCCACAAAGCACGGCTCGAACGGCCTCCGGTGGGGGACACGCTGCATTTCGTTCCGCGTCTCATCCCCCCTATGGCCTACACCAGCCTGCGCTAATCCCGGAGCGACGGGGTAAATGGGGCGTCATCAGCCCCCGTTGAGAAGGAGACGAGGATGACCGACGACGCCTATCTGTTCCTGCTGGACGACGCCTCCGCGCCGCTCGGCGTGGCCCCCGTCGCCGTCGGTGATCTCGCGTGCATGGAGACTCCCGCGGTACGCGCGTGGCTCGACGCTCAGGGAAGCACACCGACCTCCCCGCACCTGCGCCTGCTGCCACCGGAGGAGACGGCGGCGATTCCCGAGGGGGCGGAACGGCTGCCCGTCCCGCTGAGTGACGAGGAGCTGAGCCGGGTGCGCCACCGGATGGTGCCGGAGCCACTCGCCCGGCTGGAGGAGGAGCTGCTGGCCTACCGGGACTGCGCGGAGGGCCGGGACGGCCTGATCGGACGCGCACTGGCCGCCGGTGTGCCACCGCACCGCATCGTCGAACTGACGGGGGTGGCTCCCGCGACCGTCACGGCCGCGGCGGACGGCTGACCGGGCCGGTGGCGCCGGCTTGGCGACGATGGTCCTGGACCGCTCCTGTGACGATTGTCATCGGCGGATCCTGCGCCGAGGGACGCCGTCACGGTCCGCGGGGCCGGATCTCAGTGCGGTTCGGGCCGGGAGAGGTGCTGCGCGCACCAGATCGTCTTGCCGTCGGTGGTGTGCCGGGTGCCCCATCCCTGGGTGAGCTGGGCGACGAGCAGCAGGCCCCGGCCGCCCTCGTCGAAGGCCCGGGCCCGGCGCAGGTGCGGAGCGGTGTTGCTGCCGTCGGAGACCTCGCAGATCAGCGAAGTGTCGCGGATGAGCCGCAGCCTGATCGGCGGTGCGCCGTACCGGATGGCGTTGGTGACCAGCTCGCTGACGACCAGCTCGGTGACGAAGGCCGCCTCCTCCAGGCCCCAGGCGTCCACCTGGTCGACGGCGAACTTCCGGGCGTGCGGCACCTGCGCGGTGTCGGGCTCGACGTCGCAGTCGGCGACCTGGTGGCGAGCCAGCGCGCGAGTGCGGGCGAGCAGCAGGGCGGCGTCGTCGCTGCGGCGCTCGGGGAGCATGGCCTCCATCACCGCGTCGCACTGGGCCTCCAGCGACCCGGCCGAGCGGTGCAGGACCCGCTGCAACGCGGCGATCCCCTCGTCGACATCGCGCTCGCGGCTTCGCATCAGTCCGTCGGTGTAAAGGGCGAGCAGGCTGTCCTCGGGCAGCTCCAGCTCGACGGCCTCGAAAGGCAGGCCTCCGATGCCGAGCGGTGGTCCCGGAGGTGCGGCCACCGGCGTCGTGGTGCCGTCCGGGAAGACGATCAGCGGCAGGGGATGGCCCGCGCTCGCCAGGGTGAGGTGCCGGGAGACCGGATCGTAGACGGTGTACAGGCAGGTGGCCCCGGACTCGCCGGTCGGCTGGAAGTGGCCGGGGGGCTGGAGGTCGTCGGCGAGGTGCAGGACCAGGTCGTCCAGATGGGTCAGCAGCTCGTCCGGCGGCAGGTCCACGTCGGCGAGGGTGCGGACCGCCGTGCGCAGCCGGCCCATGCTGGCCGATGCGTGCAGGCCGTGGCCGACGACATCGCCGACGACCAGGGCTACCCGGGCGCCGGACAGCGGGATGACGTCGAACCAGTCGCCGCCCACCTCCGTACCGGTTCCGCCGGGCAGGTAGCGGGATGCCACCTCGACCGCCTCCTGGCTCGGCAGCCCCTGCGGCAGCAGGCTGCGCTGCAGGGTCAGCGCGGTCGTCCGCTCACGTGAGTACCGGCGGGCGTTGTCGATGGCGACGGCCGCCTTGGTGGTCAGCTCCTCGGCGAGGATCAGGTCGTCGGCGGTGAAGGCCTCGGGGCGGTCGCGGCGGGAGAAGGCGACGACACCGAGCAGCGCGCCGCGCGCCCGGAGCGGCACGGTGATCCGGCCGGTCAGCCCGTCCCCGGCGATGGACTCGTCGATCAACGGGTTGCCCGGCGGCCAGTGGGCCGGGTCGGCGGCGAGTCCGGGACCGAAAGCCCATTCGCCGCCCTGGCCGGGTCGGGCGGCGAGCTGGACGGTGGACCTGCCGGTGGCCATGCAGCGGGTGGTGACGGAACCGGGGGCGTGGCTGACCGGCGTCGTGGCTCCGGGAGGTTGGTCGCCGTCCTCTCGCGCGCTGTGCCGGGCGGCGCGCCGGAGCGCGATGGTGTCGCCTGGGGTGAACGCGGACGCCGGGGGCGGTTCCTCTCCGCGCAGCACCTCGTCGAAGAGATCGACGGTGACGAGGTCGGCGAACCCGGGCACCGGGGTGCCGGCCAGTTCCTGAGCGGTGCCGATCACGTCGAGTGTCCGGCCGATGCCGCCGCCGGCCTCGTTGAGGATGAGCAGGCGCTGCCGGGCCCAGTACTCGGCGCTCATGTCGAATCCCCAGTTGGCGACCGCCCGGACCCGGCCCTCGGCATCCCGGACGGGCCATATGCTGGTCGCCCAGGCATTGGCGTAATCACTGCCGCGCGGGCGGAACACGGTGATGAGACGCGCGGGCTCGCCCGTCCTCGCCACCTCGGCGAGCTTGTCGGTATAGGGCTTGTCGTCCCTTTCGGGAAACAGCGTGCGGTCGAATTCGGGAAGCACCTCGCGGTACTTCCTGCCGAGCACCTGCTCCTCGGAGTGCGCTATCACCCGGCCCGAAGAGGTGTTGATCCACAGGAACCGCAGTTCAGGGTCGTACACGCCGAGAGCGAAGGGACACTGCTCGAAGGCCCGGTCGGCGATCACCGGGCGACGTCCCCAGCGCTGGACGGTCACCACGTGCCCCAGGGCCTGCCCTTCGGACCCGGACAGTGGCTGGGCCGTCACGACGGCGTCCACCGTGGAGCCGTTCCGGTGGCGCAGGGAGACGCACCCCGTGGGGTCGGGGCCGGTGCCGTAGCCCTCGGGGAAGCCGGGCGGCGGGGGATCGGCCAGCAGATCGGCCACCGGGCGGCCGATGACGTCCTGCGCGGTCCAGCCGAGCAGCAGCCGTCCTCCCTCGCTCCAGCCGCTCACCATGCCGTCCGGGCCCACCACGGCAACGGCAGTGGGCGCGTCCTTCGTGCCGGCCATCTCCACGCGCCATGCCTCCGTCCGGATTGCCGGGCCGTCAGGGCTGGTTTCCAGCGGCTGCTTCCAGACTAGATCCGCCTCCACCGCGTGGCGCTCCGGCCCGTGTGGGCGGGCTGCCGGGAACCGATCGATGTGAGCCACGCATGGTTCGGTTCCCGTTTCGAAACATTCGACGGTCGAGGTCCGGCCCGGATCGCCGGACGGACGTCCGGGGCGCACGGACCGGCGTGGAGCGCTTTCGGCCGTCGGGGCTCGCACGCCGGACTTCCAGGAGGCTGACGGTGTTGACATGTCCGGGCGCCTCCCTAGTATCCGAGACGCCCGACTTTCCGAATGGTGTTCGAAACTACGACCGAGACACCGTGTCCTGCTTCATGACATGCACCTGACATCAGCCTGCGTGGCACCCGCGCACGGCACCCCTTCGGCAAAGGAGCCCCCGATTGCCCGGACGATCAGCCAGACGACTGCTCCGCCTCCTGGCCGCCGCCGCACTGACGGTCACCGCGTCCGTGACCGCCTCCTCGCACTCCACCGCCTCGGCCGCGCCCGGCAGCCCGGCGCTCACCCCGCCGCTCGGCTGGAACAGCTGGAACAGCTTCGGGTGCCAGATCACCGAGGCCCAGGTGCGCCAGGCCGCCGACGCGATGGTGTCCTCGGGCATGCGCGACGCCGGCTACCGGTACGTGGTGGTCGACGACTGCTGGTTCGATCCGCAGCGCGACACGGCGGGGAACCTGCGCTCCAACCCGACCAAGTTCCCGAGCGGGATGAAGGCGCTCGGGGACTACATCCACAGCAAGGGCCTGAAGTTCGGGATCTACCAGGTGCCGGGCGAACGCACCTGCGCGCAGACCACCGGCGCCTATCCGGGTGCGACGGGCAGCAGAGGGCACGAGGCCCAGGACGCCGCGACGTTCGCCTCGTGGGGCGTCGACTACCTCAAGTACGACTGGTGCTCCTCCAGCGGCACCCGCGACGAGCAGGTCGCGCGGTTCAGCCTGATGCGCGACGCCCTGCGCGCCACCGGGCGGCCGATCGTCTACAGCATCAACCCCAACAGTTTCCACGCCATCACCGGCGCCACGTACAACTGGGGCGAGGTCGCCGACCTGTGGCGGACGACCGAGGACCTGCTCGACATCTGGCAGAACGGCAACACCAACAGCTATCCGATGGGCGTCGGCAACGTCCTTGACGTCACCGCGCCGCTGGCGGCCCAGTCGGGCCCGGGGCACTGGAACGACCCCGACATGCTGGTCGTGGGCCGCCCCGGCCTGTCACTGACCGAGTCCCGCTCCCACTTCGCACTCTGGTCGCTGCTCTCGGCCCCCCTCATGGCCGGCAACGACATCCGCACCATGTCCGCCGACGTGAGCGCGATCCTGCGCAACCCCCGGCTGCTGGCGGTGAACCAGGACCCGCTGGGCGCGGGCGGGCGCAGGGTGCGCGACGACGGCAACACCGAGGTGTTCGCCAAGCCCCTGTCCGACGGATCGGTCGCCGTGGGCCTGTTCAACCGGGGAGGGAGCACCGCGACGGTCACCACCACGGCCGCACAAGTCGGCCTCTCCGGCGGGCAGTTCACGCTGACGGACCTGTGGACCGGCGGTACGTCCAGCACGTCCGGGCCGATCTCGGCGAGCGTCCCCGCGCACGGCGTGGCCGTGTTCCGGGTGCACGGTGGCAGCCCGCTGACCGCCACCACCTCGCGGTTGCGCGGCAACGCATCCGCACGCTGTGTGGACGTGGACAACGCCTCCACCACGGCCGGGGCCACGGTCCTGCTCTGGGACTGCCACACGGCCGCCAACCAGCTGTGGACCACGTGGGCCGGGGGCGAGATCCGCGTCTACGGCGACAAGTGCCTGGACGCCTACAACCAGGGCACCACCCCGGGCACCCGTGTCATCACCTGGTCCTGCAACGGCCAGGACAACCAGAAGTGGACCGTCGGCGCCGACGGGTCGATCCGGAACGCCCACGCCGGGCTGTGCCTCGACGCCGACCGGGCGGGCACCGCGAACGGAACCCCACTGGTCCTGTCGACCTGTAACGGCCAGGCCGGCCAGAGGTGGACCCGCGTGTGACACCGCCCCCGACGGGCCGGGCCGAGCGTGGCGGCGATGCGTGACCACGGAGTGCCTGGACGAAGCCGTCGGCGAGACCGAACGCCTCGCCTCCGAGGGAGACGAACGCGCCCGGGGAACCGGGCGCGTCGTGCGGTCCCTGCACTGTCCGCGGTGGGGTCTTCGCCGCGGACGGTGCTGTCGTGACGCCGGGCGGACTTTCGGAGGTACGGCGAGGGGGTGAGGCGCCCCGCGCCGCTACGCTTGAGAGCGCTCCCACGGACTGTCTGCGACGGACTGCAGGACGTCTCCTCGTCCCCGACAAGCCTGTGGGCGGCCGGGGCCGGTTGAGCGAGGTGGGCCGCGGCGGGATGCTGAAGGCAGCGCCCTTCACACGTGACGCAGGCCGTGCAGGCGCGGGAGCGAGGTCGGGACACCTCATGGACAACCAACCCGGCAGGACCACAGGGACAGGCGGCGCGGCGGTGCCCGAGGACTTCGCCGTCGTCATCGACGCCCGTGGCGCCGTGATGGTGTGGAGCGCGGGAGCCGGGCGGCTGCTCGGGTACGAGCCCGAGGAGGTGGTGGGCCGACCGGCCGCCCACCTCCTTTCCGTGCGGCTGCCCCTCGCCATGCGGCGCCACGTGGCCGCCGGCGAACCGTGGACGAGTGATGTGGGGCTGCGGAAGCGGGACGGAGACCGTGTCAAGGTGCAGCTGCGGGGCACCCCGCTGGCGGACGCGGACGGCAGGACGGCCTGGGTCGTCACTCCGGCGGCCGTGACATATCCGGCCGGGCCGGCCGACACGGAGACCACGGAGCTGTGGGACCTCACACTCGCCCAACTCCCACTGCCGGTGGCCGTCTACGACCGTGAGGCGCGGTTCGTGACCTGCAACCAGGTGATGAGCCGTGCCATGGGGCTCACCCAGGAGGAGATGAGAGGCAAGACGCTGTGGGAGATCTATCCCGCCCCGCCCCTGGACGAGATCGACCGCCTTCAGCGGCAGGTGGTGCGCACCGGCGAGACGATCGTTCGCGAGGAGCAGCCCTTCCGGGCCTCCGGTGAGATCCGCGATCACGCGTGGTCGGTCTTCCTCTCCCCGCTGAAGAACCGGGCAGGGGAGGTGCTGGGAATGTCGGCGCTGGTGATCGACATCACCGGGCAGTACTGGGCCCGGCGCCGCCTGGCGGTGCTCAACGACGCCAGTGCGCGTATCGGCAGCACCCTGGACGTGGCCCGGACGGCCGCAGAACTGGCCGAGGTGGCGGTGGACGGGTTCGCCGACTTCGTCACCGTCGACCTGCTGGAGTCGGTCGTCCAGGGCCATGAGCCGCAACCGATACCGCCCGGCACCAGGGTCGTCTTCCGCCGCACCGCGCAACGGTCGGTGCTGCGGGGCTGTCCGGAATCCGTGGTCCCGGAGGGTGACACCGACGTCTACCCGCCCGGTTCGCCACCTGCTCAGGCACTGACCACAGGCCGGGGAGCCTACTACCGGGTGGGCGACCCGCTGCTGCGCGAGTGGTCGACGGCCCACCCGGCACGCGCCGAAAGCGTGCGCAGATACGGGATCCACGCGGTGATGATGGTGCCGCTGCGTGCGAGGGGCGTCACCCTGGGCGTGATGCACCTGCTCCGGCACCGCACCGCGGATGCCTTCGGTGAGGACGACCTGGTGCTCGCCGAGGAGATCGCCGCACGGGCTGCGCTGAGCATCGACAACGCCCGCCGCTACACCCGCGAGCGCCACACCGCCATCACCCTCCAGCGCAGCCTCCTGCCGGCGGGGCCACCCCGAGCGCCGGCGCTGGACCTCGCCCACCGGTACTTCCCCGCCGGTTCCGGGAACGAGATCGGCGGCGACTGGTTCGACGTCATCGCACTGTCCGGCGGCCGGGTCGCGCTGGTGGTGGGCGACGTCGTGGGCCAAGGGGTGCACGCATCGGCCACGATGGGCCGCCTGCGCACCGCGGTACGCACCCTCGCCGACGCCGACTTCGCGCCCGACGAGCTGCTCACCCGGCTGGACGACCTGGTCATCCGCCTCGACCGGGAGGAGGGCCCGGACACCCGAGGGCAGGGAGAGGAGACCTCGGGGGAGGTCGGGGCCACCTGCCTCTACGCCGTCTACGACCCCGTCGCCGGCCGGTGCGACATCGCCCGGGCCGGGCATCCGCCACCCGTCCTGGTGAGACCCGACGGGACCGCACACGTCCTGGACCTGCCCGCCGGGCCGCCGCTCGGCCTGGGCGGACTGCCCTTCGAGGCCGCCCAGTTCGACGTGGACGAAGGCTGCACGCTCGCCCTCTACACCGACGGCCTGGTCGAGACCCCGGGGCGTGACATCGACGTCGGACTGGAGCTGCTGAACGAGGCGCTGCGGCGCCCGTCCGCCGACCTCGAGGAGGCCTGCGAGGAGGTGCTGCGCAAGGTGCGTGCCGAACCCGCGGCCGACGACATCGTCCTGCTCCTGGCCCGCCCCCGTCGTCTCGGGGCCGACCAGGTACGTGTCTGGCAGCTGCCCGTGCGGCCCACGGCCGTCGCCGGGGCCCGCCGGATGGCGAGTGAACAACTCGCCGCCTGGGGACTGGCCGAGCTCGAGTTCACCACCGAGCTGATCGTCAGCGAGCTGGTCACCAACGCCATCCGGTACGGCAGCGCACCCATCGAGCTGCGGCTCATCCGCGCCGGGGTACTCGTCTGCGAGGTCTCCGACGGCAGCAGCGCCGCCCCGCACCTGCGGCGGGCCAGGGTCTTCGACGAGGGAGGACGCGGACTGCTGCTCGTCGCCCAGGTCGCCGAGCGCTGGGGCAGCCGTCATACCCCGGCAGGCAAGACGATCTGGGCCGAACAGCCCTTGCCGGATTGACGGCCCCGGCGCTGCCGGCGCAGTCGGTGTCCAACGGCGGGGCCGAGCGACTCGCGTACCGGCCGAGGCCGCCGAAGCAGTGGCTTGCGCATGACGAGGCTGACGACCGTGTCGACCCGGTGGGGCAAGGGGATCGCCGGAATGAGCGCCTGCTGCGTGCCGCCGCCGGCCGTTCCGGCCGCGTCCTCGGGCCGAGGTGCAGCCAGGGCCGGGCCCGGCGACCATGGAGATCAGGGACAGTGCCGGGAGGAGACACACGCACCGGGAAGTCCGCCCTCCACCGTCACCTGGTTGCAGGCGCGCGCTGAACCGACGAGTTCGGCGCACCGGTTTCCTCCCCCCATCGCCCCGGGCCCGCCGACGGCAGGCCCTCCCCTCGGCCACCAGGGAGGAAGCAATGCCCGCGCAGTGCACAAGCCGACAGCGGCCGGTGACCCGGCTGCTCCCCTTCGCGGCAGCCTCCGCCGGGCTGGCGCTCTACGCGCGGTGGATCCGCCCGCGTCTGCTGACCTGGGGTGCGACCCGGGACGAGATCGCCGACGCCTACCCCGGCGACGAGCTCGTCCCCGACCCCGACGGCACGTCGACGATGGCCACGACCCTTCCGGCCACCCCCGAGACGGTCTGGGCCTGGCTGGTGCAGATGGGATACGACCGCGGCGGCTGGTACAGCTGGGACTGGCTGGACCACTACGGGGAACCCAGCGCCGACCGCATCGTGCCCGAGTGGCAGGACCTCGAAGAGGGACAGCGTCTGACCACGGCCCGCGGCAGCCGGTCCTGGTTCACCGTGGCCCGACTGGAGCCGAACCGGACCTTGGTGCTGCGGTCGGATCTGGACGTGCCTTCCGGCCGCTCCTTCGATCCGCAGACCGACCCGCTGCCGCGGGCCCGGGTCGACGGGATCTGGGGATTCCATCTGCGGCCGACGTCCGACGGCGGAACCCGTCTGATAGTCCGCACGCGCGGTACGGGCCGCCCACGGCCGCTCACCCGGCCGTTCGACCTGCTGCTGTGGGAGCCCGCGCACTTCATCATGCAGACCCGTCAGTTCCACAACTTGCGCACCAGGGCCGGCGGGGAATTGCTCGTGGCCTGACGAGCCGCCTGCGCGCCGGTGCTGGGCGCAGGCACGGCCATTGCGGCCTCCAAGGGGGCCGCAATGGCCGTACCCAGTTGCACCATGTGGCGTGCCCGGTGGCGATCTTGCCCCGACGAGCGTTGCCCGGCGGCGTTCAGTCGCCGTATGAGCGCCGGCGTCGCCGTCCTACCGGGCGGGCCCGGTCGTCCGCCGGGCCCGCCACGCCGGCTCCATACCGCCGGACCAGTGTCATGCCGTCAGCGCTGCTGAGTCAGCAGACCCGGACGGTAGGGCAGGAGGCCGTAGTCGCCGCCCGAGTTGGGGCTGCGCCCCTGGTAGAGCAACTGCAGACGGCACGGATCGACGGTCATGGTCTGGTCGGGGCCGGTGCGGATCAGTTCACCGTGGCTGATGTCGTTGGTCCAGGTGGCGCCGCTGTTGGCCTTGCCGGCGAAGGGATTGCTCTCGGTCGCGGCCTGAGGTGTCCATGAGCCGTTCAGACTGGTGGCCGTGAAGGATCGGAAGTAGCGGTGGCCCTGTGCGCCGATCGCCTCGACGATCATGAGGTAGCGGTTCTGGCCCTGCAGCTTGTAGACCTGCGGCGCTTCGAACAGGTTGTTGGTGGTGTCGCTCATGACCACTGTCGAGGACGCTCCGAAGCTGCCCGGGAAGTTCCCGATCGGCATGCTGGCCCGGTAGATCTTGCCGTTGTCACCGGCGAAGAACAGGTACATGTTCGTCCCGTCACCGATGAGCGTCTGGTCGATGGGTCCGGTGCCGGAGCCGGAGATGCTTCCGGAGAAGAGCACCTGCTGGGGCGACCAGCCATTGGGGTTGGTGGGGTCGCTCGACGTCCGGTAGGAGAAGGCGGTCCCGCCCCACTGGTAGGCGAGCACCCAGATGTTCTTCGGCGCGAAGTAGAAGAGCGTGGGCGCGACGGTGGATGCCGACATCGTGTTCTGGCTGGCCGAGGCCATCTCCGACCAGTTGGTGAACAGGCCGAAGTTCATCGAACCCCACTTCGTCCCCGTGTCGTGCGTCGTCGCATAGACGAGTTGCCTGCCGTTGTAGGGGACGACGGTGAAGTCCTTGAGCGAGACCCACCCCGGCTTGGGCTGCGCCAGCGCGCCCGTCGAGGTCCAGCGGTAGGTCGACGGAAGGTCACACGCCCCGGGGGTGTCGGCGCCGACCTTGACGAGCTGCCACTGCTGGTTGGCGCCGCCCCAGTCGTCGTACTGGACGATGTTCGCGTCGTCGGCGGTGGCTGCGCCCTGTACTTCGAGGGCCTTGTTGCTGTGGCGCGCGATGAGCCTCACATAGCCGTCCGAGCTGTCGGCCAGCCGCCACTGCTGGTTGGTGCCGTTCAGGTCGGCCCACTGGACGATCGAGGCACCGTTCGCGGTGGACCGGCTCTGGACGTCCAGCACCTTGCCCGAGTGGCGGGACTTGATGCGGTAGTAGCCGCCCCCGGAATCGACGAACTGCCACTGCTGCTGGCTCTGATCGTTCCTGGTCCACTGGGTGATGCGGGCGCCGTCGTTGGTCGCCATGTTGTACAGATCCAGGGCCTTGCCGCTGTTGCGGTTGACCAGCACGTACGAGGCGTTGGGGTCTATGGTCGCCGCGCCGGCGGGCTGGGCGCCGAGGAAGGTGGCGACGAGCAGCAAGGGCGGGAGGACGGCGAGTAAGCGTCTTGGGCGGACCGGGGGTGCGAGGCGAAACCGCATCAGAGGGGCCTCCTTGGGGCGGGTGAGGTGACGCCGGTGAACCGGGAGCGGCCGTTCCTGGGGGCAGTGTCGAAACTTTCGGATAACTGTCCGAACCTTTGAGGCCACAAGCTAGGAACGCGGCGCCCACTGGTCAAGGCCTGTCGCTGATCTGTCCGCAAACAGTTCCTCCCGGCACTCCGGGAAGATCGCGATGGGCACGCGACCCCATGGGTTCGAGGGATTCCGAAAGTTGCGTATGTCGAGCGGAAACTTTCTCCGTGGGGAGTATTGACGACTACCGTCAATCCCTCAATCATCCGTCACTGGGTGAACGACGACCCGAGTCAGAGATTCCGAATCCGCATCTGCGCCGCGTCGGCGCTGAGCGAACTGTGCTGCACGGCGGATCCACGCACCGAAGCACCTGCGCCACCCCCCACGTTCCGGTGAGGACGTCGAAACACCGCCACCCGCCGTACCGCGCTGCCCGGGTTCCGGCCCACCCCGTCCGTCTGCCGAAGGGGACGGACGACGCGTCCCCCTGCGCTTCAGTCCTTCCGCGATGTCTACCTTGGAGGCACAGTCATGGGCTCGTATGCCCTTACCAGACCCCTGATCGGCCGGAAGATCCGCGGCTTGCTGCCGGCGCTGGTCGTCGGCGTACTCGGTGCGGCCGGCGCCCTGGTCGCGCCGCCGGCCGCCAACGCCGCCGAGAACACGCTCGGCGCCGCGGCGGCGCAGAGCGGCCGCTACTTCGGCACCGCCATCGCCTCGGGCAGGCTGGGCGACTCGGCGTACACGGCGATCGCGAGCCGTGAGTTCAACTCGGTGACGGCCGAGAACGAGATGAAGATCGACGCCACCGAACCGCAGCGGGGTCAGTTCAACTTCGCCGCCGGTGACCGGGTCTACAACTGGGCGGTGCAGAACGGCAAGCAGGTGCGCGGCCACACCCTGGCCTGGCACTCCCAGCAGCCCGGCTGGATGCAGAGCCTCAGCGGCAGCGCACTGCGCCAGGCGATGATCGGCCACATCAACGGCGTGATGGCCCACTACAAGGGCAAGATCGCCCAGTGGGACGTCGTGAACGAGGCCTTCGCCGACGGTAATTCGGGAGCCCGGCGCGACTCCAACCTGCAGCGCACCGGCAACGACTGGATCGAGGTCGCCTTCCGCACCGCGCGCGCCGCCGACCCGGCCGCCAAGCTCTGCTACAACGACTACAACGTCGAGAACTGGACCTGGGCCAAGACCCAGGCCATGTACGCCATGGTCCGGGACTTCAAGCAGCGCGGCGTACCGATCGACTGCGTCGGGTTCCAGTCGCACTTCAACAGCGGCAGCCCCTACAACAGCAACTTCCGCACCACCCTGCAGAACTTCGCCGCCCTCGGCGTCGACGTGGCCATCACCGAACTCGACATCCAGGGCGCCCCGGCCACGACCTACGCCAACGTGACCAACGACTGCCTGGCCGTCCCGCGCTGCCTCGGCATCACCGTCTGGGGTGTGCGCGACACCGACTCCTGGCGAGCGGAGCAGACGCCTCTGCTGTTCAACGGCAACGGCAGCAAGAAGCCCGCCTACACCGCCGTCCTCAACGCCCTCAACGGCGGTACCACCACGCCTCCTGCGGATTCCGGGCAGATCAAGGGCGTCGCGTCGGGCCGCTGCCTGGACGTGCCCGGCAGCAGCACCACCGACGGCACCCAGCTCCACCTGTGGGACTGCCACAACGGCACCAACCAGCAGTGGACGTACACCGCCGCCGGTGAACTCAGGGTCTACGGCGACAAGTGCCTGGACGCCGCCGGCACGGGCAACGGCAGCAAGGTCCAGATCTACGGCTGCTGGGGCGGCGACAACCAGAAATGGCGCCTCAACTCCGACGGATCCATCGTCGGCGTCCAGTCCGGCCTCTGCCTCGACGCCGTCTCAGGCGGTACCGGCAACGGCACCCTGATCCAGCTCTACTCCTGCTCGAACAGCGGCAACCAACGCTGGACCCGCACCTGATGGGACCTGCCACCGACGAAAGGGTGAATCGATGAAGGACTACGGTGCGGTAGCCCCCGCCCCTCCACCCCGGCATCGCTGGTGGTCCCGGGTCGCCGGCCTGGTGGCGTCGACTCTGGCGATCGGCATGCTCACCGCGGTGAATCCGGAGCCCGCCGAGGCGGCGACCGTGGACACCAACGCCTGGTACGTCCTGGTCAATCGCAACAGCGGCAAGGCGCTGGACGTCTCCGGCACGTCCACCGCCGACGGCGCGCGGGTCGGCCAGTGGACGCGCCATGACGGCACGAATCAGCAGTGGCAGTTCGTGGACTCCGGCGACGGCTTCTACCGCCTCAAGGCCCGGCACTCGGACAAGGTCCTCGACGTGGCGGGCGCCTCCACCGCGGACGGTGCCGCGATCCAGCAGTGGACCGACCACGGGGGAGCCAACCAGCAGTTCCGCCTGGCCGACTCCGACGGGGACCACGTCCGGCTGATCAACCGCACCAGCAGCAAGGCGGTGGAGGTGCAGGGCGGCTCCACCGCCGACGGAGGCAACGTCGTCCAGTACACCGACCGGGGCGGCGCCAACCAGCAATGGCAGATGGTCAAGCTGTCGTCCGGTGGCGGCGGCGGATGCGGCAGCGCACCGGCTCTGGCGAGCGGTACACACACGATTCAGAGCGGCGGCAAGGCCCGCAGCTTCATCCTCAGGGTCCCCGCCAACTACGACAACAGCCGCCGCTACCGGTTGATCTTCGCGTTCCACTGGCGGGGCGGAACCGCAGGCGACGTCGCCTCGGGCGGCACGAGCGGGACCGCCTGGTCCTACTACGGCCAACAGGAACAGTCGAACAACTCCGCGATCCTCGTCGCCCCCCAGGGCCTCGGCAACGGCTGGGCGAACACGAACGGTGAGGACGTCACCTTCGTCGACGACATGATCCGGCGCATCGAGGGCGGCCTCTGCGTCAACCCGGCACAGCGTTTCGCCACGGGATTCAGCTGGGGCGGCGGTATGAGCTACGCACTCGCATGCAGCCGCGCGAACGTCTTCAGGGCCGTCGCGGTGATCTCCGGCGCCCAGATCAGCGGGTGCAGCGGCGGTACCCAGCCCATCGCCTACTTCGGGATCCACGGCGTCAGCGACTCCGTCCTCAACATCGGTCAAGGACGGTCCCTGCGCGACAAATTCGTCGGCAACAACGGCTGCACGCCCCAGAGCCCGCGCGAGCCCGCGCCGGGCAGCCGGACGCACATCACCACCACCTACTCGGGCTGCCGTGCCGGATACCCGGTCCAATGGGCCGCGTTCGACGGCGGCCACGGGCCCGGCCCGGTGGACGGATCCCCCGGCGAGAACGGTGTCACCACCTGGACCAAGGCTGAGATCTGGAGGTTCTTCGCACAGTTCCAGTGACATCCGCGCACCACGGAGTGGAGCCGGGATCAGCCTCGCTCCACTCCGTGGACGTCTGCCAAGGGCCCTGGAAGAAGCCGGAGTGTGGACACATTGAGCTGAAGTCTTCTAGCCTTGTCGGCAGACCGTCACGGTCGTCGATGTGACCCGACAGCGCGGTAGCCATCGACTTCTACCCTTTCCGAGCTGTTGCCCCCGCTCGGCGTAGTGGCCCGCTGGAGGACACCCAGCGGGCCGAAGAGGCGACATCCCGCTACGGCATCGGCGCGGCAGCGCGCGCCCCAAGCCTGGCAGCCACCTGTTCAGGAAGGGGACTGCATTGTCATGTTCATGAAATTGCCTGCAATCGCGCGTTGGCAGGCCATCGGTTCGGCTCTGCTCCTGATCGCGGCCGCTCTCGTCGCGGCCTTGTCCAGTGCGTCCCCGGCCTCGGCGCACCCGATCAACCCCGCCGACTTCCAGCAGGTCCAACTGGCCCGCGGGGTCCCGGAGGTCGGGGAGCCGATGTCGCTGGCCGTACTAGCCGACCGGTCGGTGCTGCACACCGCTCGCAACGGGACCGTGCGCCGCACGGAGGCCAACGGCACCACCACGGTGATCGGCACCATCCCCGTGTACACGCACGACGAGGACGGCCTGCAGGGCATCGGCATCGACCCGGGCTTCGCCACCAACCGGCACATCTACCTCTACTACGCCCCGCCCCTGTCCACGCCGGGCGGCGACGCACCGACCACCGGCGGCAACTGGTCGGCGTGGCAGGGTGTCAACCGGCTTTCCCGGTTCACGCTCAACGCCGACTTCACGCTCAACCAGTCAAGCAGAGTGGACATCCTCGACGTGCAGGCCGACCGCGGTATCTGCTGCCACGCCGGCGGAGACATCGACTTCGACGCGGCAGGCAACCTGTACCTGTCCACAGGCGACGACACCAACCCGTTCGAGTCCGCCGGATACTCCCCACTCGACGAGCGGACCAACCGCAACCCGGCGTTCGACGCGCAGCGCACCGCCGCCAACACCAACGACCTGCGCGGCAAGATCTTACGCATCAAGGTGAACGAGAACGGGTCGTACTCGATCCCGGCAGGCAACATGTTCCCGCCCGGCACGGCCAGGACCCGGCCGGAGATCTACGCGATGGGCCTGCGCAACCCGTTCCGGATGAGCGTGGACAAGGCCACCGGCGTCGTCTACGTCGGCGACTACGGCCCCGATGCCGGCGCCACCTCGGCGCGCGGGCCCCAGGGCCAGGTCGAGTTCAACCGCGTCACCGGCCCGGGCTTCTACGGCTGGCCGTACTGCACCGGCACGAACACGAGCTCCGAGACGTACGCCGAGTGGGACTTCGCCACCAACACGGCAGGCGCGAAGTACAACTGCTCGGGCGGGCCGACGAACAACTCGTTCCGCAATACCGGCTTGAGCGCGCTGCCCCCCGCCAAGGCTGCCTGGATCCGCTACGGCGGCGAGGCCGGCAGCCCGCCGGCGTTCGGCGGCGGCTCGGAGTCGCCGATGGCGGGCCCGGTGTACCGGTACGACCCCGACGCCGGCTCGCCCACGAAGTTCCCGCAGTCGTTCGACGGGCAGTTCTTCGCCACGGAGTTCGGCCGCGGCTGGATCAAGCCGATCCACCTCAACGCCGACGGCTCCCCGGGGACCATCGACAGCTTCCCCTGGACCGGCAAGCAGGTGATCGACTCGGCGTTCGGCCCGGACGGCTCCTACTACGTGCTGGACTACGGCGCCGGGTCCTACCAGGGCGACCAATACTCTGCCCTGTACCGCTTCGACTACGTCGGCGGCGGCAACCGGGCGCCCACGGCGATGGCCGGCGCCAACCGGACCTCCGGCGCGGCGCCGTTGACCGTGACCTTCTCCTCGGCCGGCTCCTCCGACCCTGACGGTGGTGCACTGACCTACGCGTGGAACTTCGGTGACGGCACCAGCTCCACCGCCGCCAACCCGACGAAGACGTACAACACGAACGGCGATTACACGGCCCGGCTGACCGTGCGCGACCCGCAGGGTGCCACCGGCACCGCCGACGTGCGGATCACCGTCGGCAACACCGCGCCGACCGTGACCATCGACAGCCCCGCCGCGGGGGAGATCTTCGCCTTCGGCGACACCGTGCCGTTCCGTGTCACCGTGGCGGATC
Organism: Streptomyces djakartensis; assembly: GCF_014651075.1. Taxonomy (GTDB): domain Bacteria; phylum Actinomycetota; class Actinomycetes; order Streptomycetales; family Streptomycetaceae; genus Streptomyces; species Streptomyces djakartensis. The sequence goes on from NZ_BMWE01000012.1 coordinate 282,897, forward strand.
CGGAGGACGGCACGGTCGACTGCGCCAAGGTCAAGCTGACGTACATCGTCGGTCACGACAGCCACGGCCACCCGATCACCTCGAAGACCGGCTGCTCCGGCACGGTCACCATCCCGGTCGACGGTGAGCACGACGACGCGGCGAACATCTTCGGGGTCTTCGATGCCGAGTACACCGACAACGCCGGGCTCACCACGCACACGCAGCACATCCTGCAGCCGAAGCACCGGCAGGCCGAGCATCACAAGACAGCGTCCGGCATCGCCGTCTTGGACAAGCCGACCGCCGAGGGCGGCAAGTCCGTTGGTGACATCGAGAACGGCGACTGGATCGCATTCGAGCCGTACAAGCTGAGCAACGCCACGTCGTTCAGCGCCCGGGTGTCGTCAGCCGGCGCGGGCGGCACGCTGCAGGTCCGGGCCGGCTCGCCGACCGGCACGGTCCTCGGCTCCGCCACCGTCCCGGTCACCGGCTCGTGGACGAACTTCACCACCGTGGGCGGCTCGATCTCCGGTGCACCGGCGGGCACCACCAAGCTCTACCTGACCTTCGCCGGCGGCTCCGGATTCCTCTTCGACGTCGACGCGTTCACCTTCGATCCCGGTGGCGGCCCGGCACCCGGCGCGGGTCCGGTCGTCGGGCTCGCGGGCAAGTGTCTGGATGTCCGTGACGGCAGCTCGGCGGATGGGACGGCGGTGCAGATCTCGTCGTGTACGGGCTCGGCGGGGCAGCGGTGGACGGTGACGCCGGGCTCGACGGTCAAGGCGTTGGGCAAGTGCCTGGACGTCAGCGGCAACAGCACGGCGGACGGGGCGAAGGTCCAGTTGTGGTCCTGCAACGGTGGCGCCAACCAGAACTGGCAGGCGCACCCGGACGGGTCGCTGCGCAACCCGCAGTCGGGCAAGTGCCTGGACGTGTCGGGCGCGAGCTCCTCGGACGGCACCCTCGTGCACCTGTGGACCTGCCACGGCGGAGCCAACCAGAAATGGACCCTGCCCTGATTTCTGTCACCAGGAAGAGAGCGACGGACATGCGCAGACAACCCCGAATGCTGCTCGGCGGGGCGGCCGCGACACTCGCCGCCCTGGCCCTCCTCGGGCAGCCCCACCCCGCCAGTGCCGCGGACACGTCCTACGACGTCCTCGTGTTCTCCAAGACGGCCGGTTTCCGGCACGACTCGATACCGGCGGGGATCCAGGCCATCCGCGACCTCGGCGCCGCGAACAGTTTCACGGTGACGGCCACGGAGGACGGCAACCACTTCACCACCGGCAACCTGAGCCGTTACGAGGCGGTGATCTTCCTCAACACCACCGGCGACGTTCTGAACGACGCCCAGCAGTCGGCGTTCCAGTCGTACATCGGCTCAGGCGGCGGCTTCGTCGGCGTCCACTCGGCGGCGGACACGGAGTACAACTGGCCGTTCTACGGTGATCTGGTCGGCGCCTACTTCGCCTCGCACCCCGCCGTCCAGCAGGCCAGGGTCAAGGTGGAGGGGCGGGCGCACGCGGCGACCGCCCACCTGCCGCAGACATGGACCCGCACCGATGAGTGGTACAACTTCCGGACCAACCCCCGTACCACCGCACGTGTGCTCACCACGCTGGACGAGTCGTCGTACTCGGGCGGCTCCATGGGCGCCGACCACCCGCACACCTGGTGCAAGGCCTACTCGGGGGGCCGGTCCTTCTACACCGGCGGCGGGCACAGCCAGGCGTCGTACGCGGACCCGGCGTTCCGGGCTCACCTGCTCGGCGGCATCCGGTACGCGGCGGGCCGGACCAGGGCCGACTGCCGGCCCGAGACCGGTTACACGACTCTCTACAACGGCTCGACCACGGGCTGGTCGCAGGCCGGCCCGGGCGGCTTCACCAACTCGGACGCCACCCTCGCCTCCTACGGCGGCATGGGCATGCTCTGGTACAGCGCCCGGCAGTTCACCAACTACTCGCTGAAGCTGGACTGGAAGATGCCCGGCGACGACAACTCCGGCGTGATCGTGGGCTTCCCACCGTCGAGCGACCCGCAGTCGGCACTGGACGACGGCTACGAGGTCCAGATCGACGCCACCGACGCGCCTGACCGCACGACGGGCTCGATCTACGCCGTCAAGGCCCCGGACACGGCTGCCCGGGACACGGCGCTCAACCCACCGGGTGAGTGGAACACCTTCGAGTTGCTGGTGGAGGGCGAGCGGCTCCAGGTCTGGCTCAATGGCGTGAAGATCAATGACTTCACCAACACCGACCCCGCCCGCTCGCTCGCCGGCCACGTCGGCATCCAGAATCACGGCACGGGGGACGACGTGTCGTTCCGCAACGTCCGGATCAAGGAGCTGGGCGGCGGCCCGGCACCCGGCGCGGGTCCGGTCGTGGGGCCCGCGGGCAAGTGTCTGGATGTCCGTGACGGCAGCTCGGCGGATGGGACGGCGGTGCAGATCTCGTCGTGTACGGGCTCGGCGGGGCAGCGGTGGACGGTGACGCCGGGCTCGACGGTCAAGGCGTTGGGCAAGTGCCTGGACGTCAGCGGCAACAGCACGGCGGACGGGGCGAAGGTCCAGTTGTGGTCCTGCAACGGTGGCGCCAACCAGAACTGGCAGGCGCACCCGGACGGGTCGTTGCGGAACCCGCAGTCGGGCAAGTGCCTGGACGTGTCGGGCGCGAACTCCTCGGACGGCACCCCCGTGCACCTGTGGACCTGCCACGGCGGAGCCAACCAGAAATGGACCCTGCCCTGAGCTGACGCGGCACGCCGGAAGGGCCACCTGCACCTGTGCGGTGGCCCTTCCGGGCTCTATCGAACGCTGGGGTTGACGTTCGTGGGCGGCGTCGCGTCAAGGCCGAAGAAGCGGATGGTTTCCGCGGCCTCGTCCGGCAGACCGTGCCCACGGCCTTGCAGGCTGATCGCCTCGACCGGCGCGGCGCCGCCCGTACCGCCGTAGCGGGTGCGGGTGTAGCCGGCCTTCGGCGAGTCGGTGAACACGGGCCTCTGGCCGAGGCCGTGCACGTTCGTCCACTGCTTGACCTGCTCCCCGAAGTTGGGGTAGCGCAGGACGTCGTCGTTGGTGCCGTGCCAGATCTGCATCCGGGGGCGCGGCCCGGTGTACCCCGGGTAGGCGCCCCGCACCAGGTCACCCCACTGCTGCGGGGTCTTCGTGATCCGCCCCTGGGCACAGTCGGCGTTCCACTCCGAGCCGTTGGCCGTGGCGAAGCAGGCGAACGGCACGCCGGCGATCGAGGCACCCGCGGCGATCACGTCCGGATAGAGGCCGAGCAGGACGTTGGTCATCATCGCCCCGGACGACTCACCGACGGCGAAGATCCTGGTGGGATCCACGGGGTACCGCTGCTTCACGTAGCCGACCATCGACATGATCCCGACCGGGTCACTGCCTCCGCCGCGCCGCAGCGCCTGTGGCGACGCGACGTCCCAGCACTTGCTGCTGCGCGTCACCGACGGGTAGATCACGATGTAGCCGTACCGGTCCGCCAGCGAGGCGTACCGCCTTCCGTTGTGGAAGGCCGGGCCGCTTCCCCCGCAGTAGTGCGAGGCGACCATGACGGGTGGCCGCGCGGCCAGGCGGTCCGGCACGTACAGGTACATGCGCAGGTTCGTCGGGTTGGCGCCGAAGTCGGTGACCTCGACGAGCGAGGCAGCGGCTGCCGGCGACGCGACCGCCGGCCGTCCGAGCGGCACCACAGCGATGGCGAGCACCGTGGCGACCACCATCAGGATCCGTCTCATCTCTGGGCTCCTCGCCTTCACTTGTGCGCCTGCGCTCGCGTCCAGCGCTGGTTGGCGCCGTCGTGGCAGCTCCACACGATGACCGCGGAGCCGCTCGCGGTGCTTGCGCCGTTGACGTCCAGGCACAACCCGTTCCGGCCGTTGCGGATCGTGCCGTTGCTGTTGAAGACCCACTGCTGGTGGGCGCCGCCGTCGCAGTCCTGGATCTGGACCCGCGTGCCGGCGGCGGCGTCGGCTGGGACGTGCACGCACTTGCCCAGCACCTGCAGCGCCGCACCGTTCTGGGTGAACCGCTGGTTGGCGTTGCCGTGGCAGTCCCAGATGATCATCGGTGTGCCGTTGGCCGCGTTTGCGCCGTTGACGTCCAGGCACCGGCCCGAACCCTCGTTGCGCAGGGGGAACGTGGTCGGGGTCGGCGGCGGGGTGGGCGTCGTGCCGTCGAACTGCGTGAAGAAGTTCCACACCACCGCCCGGGTCCACGACCTCTCACCCGGTTCGTAGTCGCCGGCCGATCCATCGACAGGATTGGGAGTATGACCCGCGTCGAACGCGGCCCATGCCACGGGGTAGCCGGCGCGGCACCCCGAGTAGGTCGTGACGACATGCGTGAGGCTGCCCCGTGCCGGCTCCGGCGGGTTCTGGGGAGTGCAGCCGTTGTTCCGCACGAACCTGTCCCGCAGCGAGCGTCCTGTGGCGATCGGGAGCACCGGGTCCCGCAAGCCGTGCAGTCCGATGTACGCGACCGGCTGGGTGCCGCCGTCGCACCCGCTCAACTGCCCGCCCGCGTAGACGGCGACCGCGCGGAACACGGCCGGCCGGGCGCACGCGAGCGCGAAACTCATGCCGCCTCCGTAGCTGAAACCCCCGGCGAAGCGCTGGTTCGTGTCGACACACAGGCCCGCCTCGATCTGCCTGATCATGTCGTCCACGAAGGTCAGATCCTCGCCATTGGAGTTGGCCCAGCCGTTCCCGAGGCCCTGGGGCGCGACGAAGATCGCGCTGTCGTTCGAGATCGCCCGCAAGCCGTAGTACGACCAGGAGTATCCGCTGGTTCCGCCCGAGTCGACGTCGCCCGCGGTACCGCCGTTCCAGTGGAATCCGAAGACCAGTCGGTACGGGCGGTTGCTGTCGTAGTTGGCGGGCACCCGCAGGATGAAGTTCCGTGTCCTGCCGCTGCTCTGAATCGAGCGCGGACCACTCGACAGGGTGGGGGGCTTGCCGCATCCGGCGCTCGCGGCGAGGGAGGGCACCTGGGCGGCGGCGGACGTCGGCGAGATGCCGCTGATGCCGGCCAGGGCGAGTAAGAGCGTGGTGACCACGGCGATCGGTATGCGCCATCGGTGACGGTTGTTGCCTTGTCGCATCACGTTTCTCCATTCCTCCATGGATGTAGCGACTCAGCGGTAGCCGGCGGCGACGATGTTGGCTTGTACCGCGTTCTCCGTTGCGTCGGACGGGTATCCGGACACCATCGCGCCCTCGTAGAAGGTGCCGGCGCTGAGGTTCGCGCCGCCGCCGGGTTTGCAGCAGTCACCACCGCTGCCGAGGATGATGGCGCCCTGCTTCTTCATGGGGCTGTAGCCGGGTGGAAGCGCGCCGTCCCAGAGCGAGGTCAGGCTTCCGGTCTGGGCGTTGCCACCCTTCAGCGCGAAACGGCTCGTCCCGTTGTTCTTCAACATCGCCGTCACGAACTTGCTGGTGAAGGCGCGCTGGTTCGTGTTCCAGGTCTGGCTGCCACCGGAGTAGAGCCCCCACTCGAGGTCGGCCTGGACCCATGGGCCGGTGCCGGCGCACCCGCCGAACCAGCACTGGGTGCTGAAATTGATCGCGTCCATCGCCCCGGCCGCGTCGGCCGCTCGGGTGGTCTCACTGTTGCCGTAGTCGAAGCAGCAGCCGCCGTTGACATGGGTGCCGCTGGTCACCATGTACATGCCTTCAGGGGCGCTGCCGGTCGGCACACCGGTCAGGTGGCCGTCCCGCCAGTAGCTGTTGCCGGGGTTGATGTAGAGCGAGTAGGCCTTGCTGCCGCCGACCGCCAGCGACTCCGACGTCGCGATCGCGGGGCGGCTCTGGTTGGAGCCGGGCACCACACTCGATCCCTGGTACCACAGGTCGTTCCCGCGTCCGGACTGGTCGTAGACGACGGTGATGACACAGGTGGTCCCCGCGCAGAACGAGTCCTGCGTCTTGGCGTCGGCGGCGCCACCCGCGCTCAGGACGCCGATGTTCCGGGTCGTGCTGTCGGACGAGCGCCGGACCTGGTAGAGGTTGCCGTTGTAGGTGCCGTAGAGCGCTCGTACGGTGCTGTGGGCGGCGATGCAGGGGGTGCCGCCCGAGGCGTAGATGTCGCACGTGCCCGCGCCGCCCGGCACCGGCGGGGCCGGCGAGTTCCACTGCTGGTTGGTGCCGCCGTGGCAGGACCAGAGGGTGATCCTGGTGCCGTTGGCGGTGCCGCCGGCGTTGGCGTCGAGGCACAGTCCGGACTGGACGCCGGTGATGGTGCCGTCGGGGTTGAC
>NZ_BMWE01000013.1 GCF_014651075.1 Streptomyces djakartensis
ACATCGGCTACACCGCCGCCACCGAGATCGCCAAGGAAGCCCTCGCCACCGGCCGCGGCGTGGCCGAACTCGTCCTGGACAAGGGCCTGCTGCCCGCCGACCGGCTCGCGGACCTGCTCCGCCCCGACATCCTGGCCGGCAGCGGCCCGGCCCCGGTGGCCTGACCCGCGCGAGCGCGCCGGGACCGGCAGAAGGGAGAATGCTGATCGTGACGTCGCCGACGACCTTCCAGCCGGTCCTGGAGCGCATCGCCGAGGAGATCGAGCGGACCCCGGGCCGCGGCCGGCCCGCCGACTACATTCCGGCGCTCGCCGCCCGCGACCCGCGCAGTTTCGGCATGGCTGTCGCCGAACCGGACGGCACGGTGTACGGCGTGGGGGACTGGCGGCAGCCGTTCTCCGCGCAGTCCATCACCAAGGTCTTCACCCTCGCCCTGGGCCTGGCCCGCGAAGGCGACACCCTGTGGGAACACGTCGGCCGCGAGCCCTCCGGCAACCGCTTCAACTCCCTGGTGCAGCTGGAGTACGAGAACGGCATCCCGCGCAACCCGTTCATCAACGCGGGCGCCCTCGTCGTCACCGACCGCCTCCACACCCGGACCGGCGACGCCTCGGGCGAACTGCTGGCGTTCCTCCGGGCGGAGAGCGGCAACCCGGAGCTGGACTTCGACACGGAGGTCGCCGTCTCGGAGTCCGCCCACGGTGACCGCAACGCCGCGCTCGGCCACTTCATGGCCTCCTACGGCAACATCGACAACCCGGTGCCGGTTCTGCTCGAGCAGTACTTCCGGCAGTGCTCGATCGCCGCGTCCTGCGCCGACCTGGCCCTCGCCACGACCTTCCTCGCCCGGCACGGCATCCGCGCCGACGGCACCCGCCTGCTGAGCCGCAGCCAGGCCAAGCAGATCAACGCGATCATGCTGACCTGCGGGACGTACGACGCGGCGGGCGACTTCGCCTACCGGGTCGGCCTGCCCGGCAAGAGCGGCGTGGGCGGCGGCGTCATCGCGGTCGTCCCGGGCCGCTGCACGCTGTGCGTGTGGAGCCCCGGCCTGGACGAACGGGGCAACTCGGTGGCGGGCGTGGCGGCCCTGGACAGATTCACGACACTGACGGGCCTGTCGGTGTTCTGACCGAACCTCCGGAAGCGGTCTGTGCACACCCCTTCGGGGTGCGGGGAACCGCGCGACAAGCCCCCATCCCCGCGGCCTGCCGGCAACCGCACCCCGCAGACGCCGCGCGGCTCCCGGACGCACGCCGCTTGATCACCGCCCGGTTACACTCCGGCCTTTCCCCGGAGTACTCCGCGTCGCTTGGAAGCCACTGCGCAGCGCGAGGCTGACCGAGTGTTGGCCATGGCTCCCTTCGTCGATCTCCGCCGCTGCCAGATACTGGGGCTGGCCGGCACCGCCTTCCTCGCGGCGGGCGGTGAGACATCCGGTGCCCTGCCCGTGCGGGACCTCCTCCACCCGGCCTCCGCACGCGCCGCCCTCGGGCTGGTCGGTGTCTACTTCGGCCTCGTCCTGCTGATTGCGGCCTGGGCCCTGCTGGGCCGTCTGGTCCGAGGACCGAGACCGCCCGCGCCCCGCGCCCTGCTGGCCGTCCTCGCCGTCTGGGCCATCCCTCTGCTGGTGGCCCCACCGCTGTTCAGCCGGGACGTCTACAGCTACCTCGCGCAGGGGGCGATGGTCGAGGCGCACATGGACGTGTACGCGCACGGGCCGTCCCGGCTCGGCGGCCCGCTCGCCGACGAGGTCGCCCCGCTCTGGCGGCACACCGGAGCCCCGTACGGGCCGGTCTTCCTCGCCGTCGCGGCGGCCCTGTCGGGTCTGACCCGTGGGAGCCTGCCCGCCGGACTGTTCGGGATGCGGCTCGTCGCGCTCGCCGGTGTGGCCCTGATGGCGGCGGCGCTGCCGCGCCTCGCCCGCCACAGCGGCGCCGACCCGTCGGCCGCGCTGTGGCTGGGCGCCCTCAACCCGCTCGTCCTGCTGCACCTGGTCGCGGGCGCTCACAACGACGCCGTCATGCTGGGCCTGCTCGGCGTGGGTCTGGTGGCGGCGCTCGGCCGGTGGCCGGTCCTCGGCACCGTCCTGGTCACGCTCGCCGCCCTGGTCAAGGTGCCCGCCGGGCTCGGGCTTGCCGCCGTCGCCGTCATCCAGGTCCGCGCCGGCCGCGGACCTGCGAAGGCCCTCCTGACGACGGCCGTCGCGGCGGCCGCGACGACCGCCGCCGCCACGGCCGTGGCCGGAACCGGATACGGCTGGACAGGCGCCCTCAGCACTCCCGTCTCACCGCAGAACTGGGCCTTGACCACCTTGCTCGGCCGCGCCACCCGGGCCCTGCTGGAACGCCTCGGCAGCGATCTCGCGCCCCTGGCGATCCCGGCCTGGCACACCCTGGGGATCGCGGCGGCCGTGGCCGCGATCGTCCTGATCTGGCTCCGGCTGCGCCCCCGGCCGGTGTACGCACTGGGCCTGAGCCTGGCGACGGTGGCCGCCCTCGGTCCGGCCATCCGCCCCTGGTACGCCCTGTGGGGGCTGTTCCTCATCGCCGCCGCGGCGCCCAGCACCTCCGTGCGCCACCGGATGGCGGCCGTGACCGCTGTCCTCGCGCTCCTCGTCCTGCCCGGCGGCGCCCCGGCGGACACCGGGCAACTGGTGCTGGCCGTCTCCGGCGGCGCGCTCGCGATGGTCGTGCTGTGGCAGGCCCACCAGGCCGAACTCGCCCCGGCGCCGGGACGCGCGGCATGACCCCGGCCCTGCCGCGCACCGATCGGGGCCGGCTGCTGCTGGTGCTCGTGCTCGCCACCGTGGTGACCGCCTTCACCGCGACCGTGCCGCTGCTGCGGGACTGGTTCGATCTGCGCGTCTACCACGGAAGCATCGACAGCTGGGTCCACCACGGCGGCCGGATCTACGACTACCGGGTGCCCGGCACGACGTACGGCTTCACCTACCCGCCGTTCGCCGCGGTCGTCATGCTGCCCATGGCGTTGCTGGACCTGGGCACCGCCGTCATGGCCGCCCTGCTGCTCAACCTGGCGGCCCTGGTGGTGGTCCTGCGCCTGCTCGCCGGACCGGCCTGGCGGCGCCTCGGCTGGTACGGCTGGGCCGTGACCGCCTGCCTGCTCCCCCTGTTCGAACCGCTCCGGGACACCTTCAGCTTCGGCCAGGTGAACCTGCTGCTGCTGGCTCTCGTGCTCACCGACGCGGCGCTGCTGGCCACCGGACGCACCCGCTGGGCGGGGATCGGCATCGGGCTCGCGGCCGCGATCAAGCTCACCCCGGCGCTGTTCATCGGTCTGCTGCTGGTGGCCGGACGATGGCGCGCGGCGGCGGTCGCGACGACCGTCGCCCTCGGGGCCACCGCCGTCGCGGCACGGGTGGATCCCGGGGCCTCGCGCTTCTACTGGACCGACGCACTGTGGGACACCGACCGTGTGGGTCGCCTCGGCTACGTCTCGAACCAGTCGCTGCAGGGCGTTCTGGCGCGTCTGGGCGAACCGGAGCGGGCTTGGTGGGCGGCAGGGGTCGTGGTGGTCCTCGCGGTGTGGGCGCTGCGGGCCCGCCGGGCGGCCGACGCGGGGGACTGGACGGCCGCGTTCGCCCTGACCGGCCTCGCCGCCTGCCTCGTCAGTCCGATCACCTGGGTGCACCACCTCGTGTGGCTGCTGCCGTCCTTCGCCGTGCTGGTCCGTACCGGTCACCTGAGGATCGCGGCCGCGCTGTACGCGGTGCTGTGCTCCAGCGTGGTGTGGCTGTGGTTCGACGACGCGTCCGGCATCGACGGGTTCCTGGGCGGCAACACCTACGCCTGGATCACCCTGGGCCTGTTGTTGTGGCTGCCGGCCGGTCAGCTCCGCCCGGGCCTGCGGACCGCCGACCGCAGCACCAGCACCATGACCGTGGCGCCCAGCCCCGTGGCGCCCGCGAGCAGCCCGGCTTTCGTCCAGTCGGCCTGGGGCTTCTCCGGCACGGCGGCCGCGGCGGCCGGTGATTCCGCCGACGGGCTCGGGGAAGGCCGCCAGGCGTCGAGCGAACCCACCGCATCGACCCGCCCGCCGGCCTCGAACCCCCAGTCGAGCAGCGAGCGGGCCTCCTCGTACACGGCTGATCCGCCGCCCTCCTGAGGGTTCATCACCGTCACGACGAGGGTGTGCCCGTCGCGGCGTGCCGCCGCGACGAGCGTGCTGCCCGCCTTGCTGGTGTAGCCGTTCTTGATGCCGATCAGTCCCCGGTACGGCTCCACACCGGGGGCGCCGCCCAGCAGCCGGTTGGTGTTGCGGATCGGGTACGACCAGCCGCCACCGCCCGGGAACCTCGCCTCGACCGTGGCGCAGTACCGGGCGAAGTCCGGGTTGCGCAGCCCCACCCGGCCGAAGACCGCCAGATCGAACGCCGACGACACCTGCCCCGGCGCGTCGTAGCCGTCCGGGGACACCACATGCGTGTCGAGGGCGCCCAGGGACCGGGCCTTGGCCTGCATCTGCCGGGCCGTGGCCCGCCAGCCGCCGTTGAGTTCGGCCAGGACGTGCACGGCGTCGTTGCCCGAGTTGAGGAAGACCCCCCGCCACAGGTCGGCGATCCGGTAGGTACGGCCCTCGGCGACCCCGACCAGGCTGCTGCCCTCACCGATGCCCCGGAGTTCCTCCTCGCGGACCGTGTGCCGGACCCCGGCCGGCAGCCCGGGCAGCACCGTGACCGCGAACAGGGTCTTCAGGGTGCTGGCCGGGGGCAGCCTGCGGTGTGCGTTGTGCGCGGCGAGCACCGCGCCGGTGCGCGCGTCGGCGACCAGCCAGGAGAGCGCGGTGACCCGGGGGACACGGGGCGCGCCGGCGCGCGGACGGACCTGGACGCCGGGCCGGTTCAGCAGCAACGGGTGCGGGCCCACCGCCCGGGGCCCGCCGGGCGGACTGGGCTCCGCCCGGCCGGGGGCGGCCACCGCGGCCGGCATGAGGGCCAGCAGCCCCGTCGCACACAGCACACCGGTCGAAACGGCCACCCGGGAAGAGAGTCCGAGGATCATGCGATCAACGTAGGAACAGGCCGGCTCCCGACGGTGACAACCGGGCCGGACACCCCGTGCGCGAACACCCGGATGCCACACGCGTGGCAGGGCGGCCCGCACCTCAGTCCGAGGGCGGCGTCGGCTGGACGCGCCGCAGGCACGTCGCGTTGTCCTGGGGCTCGCGCGGCGGATGCGCGCCGGCTGCCTCAGCGGGCGGCCAGCAGCCCGTACAGCAGCGGGATCCGCGGCTCGGGCAGCCGCCACCAGCCGGACTCGGTGACGGTCATCCGCGGCCAGCGCGGCCAGGGAAGTTCGTCGCTCTCACGCAACCTCCGGACGGCGAGTCCCGCGCCCGTCAGCGCGTTGACGACCTCGCCCATTCCGTGCGTCCACTCGTAGCTGTCCGTGGCGCCCACGACGGCCGGGCCGTCCGTGTACGTGTGGGTGGCGTCCCGGTGGACGGGTCCGCCACCGCCCAGGTAGTCGTGGCGCAGGAGCAGCTCGGGACCCTCGCCCGGAGCGGGCTTCGGGCCGAGCGCGTTGAGCAGGGGATGGAACTCGGCGACGTACAACCGGCCACCCGGGCGCAGAAGCCCGCGGACGGTCTCGGCCCACCGGTCCAGGTCCGGCAGGTAGCACAGGGCGCCCTTGCCGGTGTAGACGACGTCGAACCGCCGCCCGGCCAGGGCCTCGACGGCGTCGTACACGTTGGCCCGCACGTACGTCACGTCCGCCCCGGCCCGGGCGGCGATGTCCCTCGCGGCCGCTACCGACGCCTCGGAGAAGTCGAGGCCGACGGCCCGGGCCCCGCGCCGGGCGAAGGCGATGGTCTCCGTGCCGAGATGGCACTGCAGGTGCAGCACGTCACGGCCGGTCAGCTCGCCGAGGTCCTCCCACTCCCACGGAGCGAACCACCGCTCGGGGTCGGGATCCTGGTCGAGACCGTAGAACCGGCTGGCGAGATGGACGGGCGTGCGGGCGTCCCAGTTCGCCTGGTTGGCCCGCATCAGCCGGTCGTGCTCGGCGGACGTCATGGGGACATCCAACCGCGAACCGGCCCCGAGCGGCGGTGGAACGCGCGAAACGGACCGCCGGAGGTGTCGCTCACACCGAACGCGTTCGCGCCTCCTCGGCGATCTGCTCGAACCGCTCGCCCATCGCCGCCGCCAGCGCCTGCGCCCCCGACAACGGGCGCACCATCACGGTCAGTTCGTCGATGAGCCCGTCCTCGTCGACGTGGATGAAGTCGCAGCCGTTGATCTCCCGGTCGCCCACCCGCGCGGTGAAGACCAGGGCGTGGTCACGGCCCTCTGGGTCGTTGATCTCGCGCACGTAGCGGAAGTCCTCGAAGACCTGGGAGACGGCGCGCAGGATGGCCGCCGTGATGGCCTTACCGGTGTACGGCTTGAACACGACCGGGCTGGTGAAGACGACGTCCGGCGCGAGCAGCGCCTCGGCGGCGTCAAGATCGAGCGCCTCGACCGCTTCCCGGAATGCACGCATCGGAACCCCGCTTTAGTCAACTAGTTGAGTAGGTGCGCAGTAGAATAGTCAACTGCTGCTACCGTGTCCACATGTCGCTGAAGTACGCCGTGCTGGCCGCTCTCCTGGAGGGGGAGGCCTCGGGCTACGAGCTGTCCAAGGTGTTCGACGTGTCGCTCGCGAACTTCTGGGCCGCGACCCCGCAGCAGCTCTACCGGGAGCTGGAGCGCCTCGCGCAGGACGGGCTGATCGAGGCGCGGGTGGTACGGCAGGAACGGCGGCCCGACAAGCGGATGTTCACACTCACCGAGGCGGGCCGCGAGGACCTGTGCGCCTTCGCCGCCGCCCCGCCCCGCCGGCCCACCGCGATCCGCGACGAACTGCTCATCAAGATCCAGGCCATGGACGGGGCCGACCCCGAGGCGACCCGTGCGGTGGTCGAGGAGCGCGGGGCGTGGGCCCGCGGCAAGCTCGCCCGCTACGAGCGGCTGCGCGAGCGCCTCCTGGCCGGCCGGGCCGAGGAGGAATACCTGAGGGAGGCCGACCGCATCGGCCCGTACCTCACACTCATGGCGGGCATCGCCTTTGAGGAGGAGAACCTCCGCTGGTGCGAGCGCGTACTGACCATCCTGAAACAGCGAGCTCCTCTAGGCTGAGCCGGTGTTCAGCCCCGAAGGTCCCAGTCTGCGCGAGCTCGCCGTCCAGGCGCTCTCGTCCGTCGAGCGCGGCTACGACCTCCTCGCGCCGAAGTTCGACCACACCCCCTTCCGGACGCCCGATCCCGTCCTCGACGCCGTCGGCTCGGCGCTGCGGCGGACGGCGACCTTCGACGCCGGACTCGATCTGTGCTGCGGCACCGGCGCGGGCGTCGGTGTCCTGGCGGGGCTGTGCCGGGAGCGGGTCACCGGGGTCGACTTCAGCGCCGGCATGCTCGACGTCGCACGGCGGCGGGCCCAGCCCGGCGGCCCACCGGTCTCCTGGGTGCGTGCGGACGCTCGCGCCCTGCCCTTCGCGCCCGCCTTCGACCTGGTGGTGAGCTTCGGGGCCTTCGGGCACTTCCTGCCGCGCGAGCTGCCGGGACTCTTCGCCCAGGTCCGCTCCGTGCTGCGGCCCGGCGGCTGCTTCGCCTTCCCGCTGGTGGCCCCGCCCCGCCCGGGTTCGCTCGGCTACTGGATGCTGCTCGGCTTCGACACGGTGATGCGGGTGCGCAACGCGCTGTGGCGGCCCCGGTTCGTCATGTACTACCGCGCGTTCCGCCTGGACGACGTCCGGCGTGAGCTCACGCGGGCCGGATTCCGGGTCGGGCTGCAGCCGCTGCCGGAGTTCGGGCGGCGGCAGGACGGCAGCCCGCGGGTCCGGCTCGTCGTGGCCCGGCTGCCCGGTCAGCCGGCCCCGTCGCCGACGGTGCCCGCCGGCCGGCCCGGGACGGTGAACTCGTAGACGAGGGCGTCCCGCCGGGCGTCCACCACCAGGTCGGTGATCTCCAGCGGGCGCGCGTACTGGTCGTGCACCCGCCGGGTGACCCGGACCGACGGCGTGCTCGCCGGCCGGGTGATGGAGTCGCGGTGGTGCAGGGTCAGCCCCGCCCGGCGCATCCAGTCGTAGGCCCGGCGCAGTTGTGCGGGAGCGGTGCCGTCGGCGCCGTCGCGGTAGCGGGCCAGCTCCTCCACCTCCGCGAGCGCCACGGCGGAGAACGACGTCACGGCCGTGCGCAGCCCCCGGCCGTCGGCGGTCGCGTGGCGGTAGTGGTGGACCAGGGTCGGACGCCCCGGGGGCAGGTCCAGGGCCTCGGCGTGGTCCGGCGGGGGCGGCTCCCAGCTGACGGTGGCGCGTGCGACGACGCCCGGGGTCGCGGCCCGGGCGCCGACCGGGAAGGCGAGCGAAGCCGGGATCTCGATCGGCGGCCCGGGCGGGGTGGCGTGGCTGCCGCGCCGGTCGGTGGTGAGGAGGCCGTCGCGGCGCAGCAGTTCCAGCGCCTGCCGAACCGTCTCCCGGCTGACGCCGAAGCGCCCGGCCAGCCGACGCTCGCCGGGCAGTCGCCCGCCGGGCGGGACGGTGCCGTCGCGCAGGTCGCCGAGCAGTTCCGTCGCGATTCTGCGGTACCGGGGCTGTTCTTCGGCCGGAGGGTGGCCGTGCGGGGTGGTGCGGGCCATGCCGCGCCTCCTGTCGGTGACGTGCGGTAGCCGTACGGGCTCGGTGCGCCACCAGGTCTAGCATTGGTCTAAACCAGCAGGGAAGAGCGGCCGGGCGGTCCGGCCGAAACCCGTCCGCCCGCCCCCGCCGTCACAGGGCGCTGTACAGGGCGCCGACCAGCGCCATCTTGCGCGGGTCGTCCGCGATATGAGATCCCATGCGGTTCATCACGTACCCCATCGACACCTCCGCCTCCGGATCGGCGAGTCCGCAGGAGCCGCCGTAGCCGTCATGACCGAAAGCGCGCGGATCGGGGCCGTAGGAGCCGTTGGATCCGCTGAGCCACAGTCCGAGCCCCGCCTCGGTCTCGCCCTCGAACCCGGCACCGAGCACCAGATCCCGGCAGCTGCCCTGTCCTTCGCGCACCCGCTCGACCGCCTCGGGAGACAGAACGCGGTGGCCCCGGTACGAGCCGCGCCCCGCGAAGACGCCGTACAGCTCGGCGACCGCGCGCGCGGTGCCGTGCCCGTTCGCTGCGGGGATCTCGGCGGCACGCCACTCGGGGGTGCAGGCCCCGGCGGCGGAAACCGGCGGGTTCGTCAGCGCTGCGATCGCGGCAGGGGTCAACTGGGCGAAGGCGGCGGCCTGTTCACTGCTCGCCGCGACCGGTGGCTGCACCAGCTCGGCCGCCCGCCAGGACTCCTTCTCCGGCAGGCCGATGGTGAAGTCGATGCCGAGCGGCCCGGTCACCTCCCGCTCCAGGAAGGCCCCCGGCATCAGCCCCGACACCCGCCGTATCACCTCGCCGACGAGATGACCGTAGGTCAGCACGTGATAGCCGGACCGGGTTCCCGGTTCCCACCAGGGCTCCGTCGCCGCGAGCCGCCGGGTGGTCAGTTCCCAGTCGCACAGCTGCTCCAGTGTGTGCGCCTCGCGCAGCCCCGACAGGCCGGCACGGTGCGACAGCAGGTGCCGGACGAGAACCCTCTCCTTGCCCGCCGCGGCGAACTCGGGCCAGTACACGGCCACCGGCGCGTCGAGGTCCAGCAGCCCCCGGTCGACGAGGATGTGCGCGCACAGCGCCACCGCCCCCTTGGTCGTCGACCACACGTTGACCAGGGTGTCCCGCCCCCACGGCCGGGTGTGCGCCGAGTCGGCCCAGCCGCCCCACAGGTCCACGACCATCCTGCCGCCGACGGTGACGGCCACCGCGGCGCCCAGCTCGCCGCGTTGCCGGAAGTTCTCCTCGAACGCCGTGCGTACCGCGGTGAACCGCGCGTCGCAGTGGCCGTGCACCTGTATCTCGTTCTCGGGCATGGGCCCCTCCCGCCAGCGGTCTTGGGGCCGGGCCGCCGAGGAGCGGCCCGGGCGGGAAGAACGTACCGACTGGTCGGACTGGGCGGAAGTCCGCCGGGCGTGAACGGCCGGATCAGATACGCGAACGCAGCCAGCGCAACTGGGCCGCCTCCTGGAACGGACCGCCGCCCTCGTGGTCGTTGAAGTCGTACACCTCGATCGTCTTGTCCTCGCCGCTCCAGGCGTTGAAGGCCGCGAAGACCGTCGAGGGCGGGCAGGTCTGGTCCTCCAGAGCGGCCGAGAAGAGCGCGGGGGCCCGGCCGCGGGCGGCGAAGTGGACGCCGTCGAAGTAGGAGAGGGTGCGCAGAGCCTCATCCGTGCGGCCCCGGTGCGTCTTGAGGTACAGCCCGATCTCCCGGTACGGGTGACGGTCCGTGAGCGTCGCCGCGCGCGGGAAGTCGCACAGGAACGGCACGTCCGGCGCGATGCCCGCGAGGTCCGGGACCAGGCCGCCCACCGCGATCGTGATGCCGCCGCCCTGGCTCACGCCGAGGGCCACCGTCCGCGTCGCGTCGGTGAGGGGATGCGAGCGGGCCGCCTCCACGGCACGCACGGCGTCCGTGAACACCCGGCGGTAGTAGTAGTTCTCCGGCGCGTCGATGCCTCGCGTCATGAAGCCGGGGTACGCGGGGGTGCCGCCCACCGGATCGGCCGTGCCGCCGCCCCCACCCCAGACGCTGCCCTGCCCGCGGGTGTCCATCACGAAGTGCGCCCGGCCCGTCGACGCCCACAGCAGGTGCTCGTGCGGCAGTCCGCGGCCCCCGCCGTAGCCGATGAACTCCACGACCAGCGGCAGCGGGCCGTCCGCCCCGGCCGGCAACGTCAGCCAGCCCTTGACCGGATGACCGCCGAACCCGGCGAACGTCACGTCGAACACCTCGACGGTGGACAGGCCCGTGTCGACCGGTTCGAAGCGGGCGTCCAGGTCGTGCTCCCGTGCCTCCTGGAGGGTCTTGGACCAGAACGCGTCGAAGTCCTCGGGCTCGGTGGAGGCGCTGCGGTACTCGTGGAGCTCGTCGAGCGGAAGGTCGAACAGGGCCATGTCGGACCACCTTGGAGATGGAGAACAGGTGCAAAGACAGTTCGGATGATCACCCTACGTGCATGGCCGGATGACTGACCAGGGCCTTCGCCGGGGGGCTCACCGCGCGTCAGGGGCCGCGTCACGCGCGGCGATGGGTCCACTCCGGCTCCGTTCGCGCCCACGCGCGCTCCCACTCGGCGAGCCGGCGGCGCAGGGCCACCCGGCGCACGACGCCATGACCGAGGAGGACCGCCAGGACCACACCGCCCGCGGCGCAGGTGCCGATGGTCAGGGTGTGCTGCCAGACCGCCGTGCTGTCCACCGGCGGGGCGACGCTCCGCCCGCGGGAGTCGAACCAGACCTCCACGGCCTCGCCCCGGTCGGTGCCCGCGGGGATCCGTGCCGTCGCGGTGCGCGTGCCCCCGCCCGGCTCTGTCCAGCGCACGGTCGCCCGGTACGCGTGCTGCCCACGGGCCTGCGCCGCGGGAGGGGCCTCACCCGTCCCGCCGATCACCTCGGCACGGACACGGTGCCGCTCGGCGCGCTGCTCCGCGGAGACCGAGCGCGCCTCGCCGTGGGCCCACCAGGCCGCGGCCGCGCCCACCACGGGCGCGCCCAGGCACACCAGGACGGCGACGGCCAGCACCGTCCACGCCTC
Organism: Streptomyces djakartensis; assembly: GCF_014651075.1. GTDB lineage: Bacteria > Actinomycetota > Actinomycetes > Streptomycetales > Streptomycetaceae > Streptomyces > Streptomyces djakartensis. The sequence goes on from NZ_BMWE01000013.1 coordinate 11,660, forward strand.
GACGACATCCGACCGGCGTCGCAGCGGACTGCGCCGCCAACGCCAGCCGCGCGCCCGGGTTCGCATGCCGACCTCCTCGCCGTCATCTCGGCCGGAGGGCCGTACCGGCCGTGCGGTGGCGGCGCCGCCGCTCCCTGCGCGTCGCAGCCTGTGCGAGCCGCACGGATCTGATACCCCCTCCGGCGTCCATCGATCGCTCTCGCGCGGCCCGGGTCGCCGCGTGCCGGAGCCCTTGCGGCAGGGGTGCCCGGGCCGCCCGCGGCGAAACACCGGGCCCCCGCCTGTGGCGGGCCGCGCGGCGGTCGGCCCGTCGGGTAGTGTTGCCGTCCGGCTGTGGACCGTCACAGCCAACGGAAGCCGAGGAGGTGAGACCCATTACCGCTGTGTCAGCTCGGGTGCTCTCCCCTCGATGTGGCGCGGATCGCCGGCCCTAGGGTCCTGGCGACCGGCCGAGCGCCCTTCGGCTCTCGAAAGGCTCCTGGCTTCCATGCCGTCTGTGTCTTCTTTCCCGCCCGCCATGCCGTCGTCCCGTGACGCGATGGTCCTCGCCCTGCGCACCGCCGGGTGCGTCTTCGCCGAGGACGAGGCCGAGTTGATCCTCGCCACCGCCCGCACCCCCGCGGAGGCCGCTGCCATGGTGGAGCGCCGCGTCGGGGGGCTGCCCCTCGAACTCGTCGTGGGCTGGGCCCGCTTCCGGGGCCTGCGCGTCGCCGTCGCCCCGGGCGTCTTCGTGCCACGTCGCCGAACCGAGTTCCTGGTGGAACAGGCCCTCGCACGGTCGCCCGGCGCCACCGTCGTCGTGGACCTGTGCTGTGGCTCCGGTGCCGTCGGCGCGGCACTGGCCGCGGGCCTGCGCGGTGTCGAACTGCACGCCGCCGACATCGATCCCGCCGCCGTGCGCTGCGCCCGCGGCAACGTCGCCCCGGTCGGCGGTCACGTCCACGAGGGTGACCTGTTCGAGGCGCTGCCCGGCGAGCTGCGGGGCCGGATCGACATCCTGGCGGCCAACGTGCCGTACGTACCGAGCGGCGAGATCGGCCTGCTGCCGCTGGAGGCGCGTGACCACGAGCCGCTGGTGGCCCTCGACGGCGGCGCGGACGGCCTTGACGTGCTGCGCCGGGTAGCGGCCGAGGCGCCGGGCTGGCTCGCCCCCGGCGGCTGCGTCCTGGTGGAGACGAGCCGGCGGCAGGCACCGGCCGCCCTCGCCGCCTTCGAGCGCAACGGCCTGACGGCCCACCTGGCCGTCTCGGAGGAGCTGTACGCCCACGTCGTGATCGGCGTGGGACAGTGACCGTGCCCGGGCGGGCCGGGCCCGCCGCCCGGCTCACTCCGGTGCCGTCGCCCGCGCGATCAGCAGGGCCACGTCGTCGAAGTTGTCCGGCTCGTGCAAGGTGCGCAGCAGCAGGTCGCAGACCTCCTCCAGCGGCCGGTCGGGCCCTTCCAGCAGGGACAGCAGCCTGTCCAGCCGTTCGTCGAGCGGATCGCGGCGCGTCTCGACGAGACCGTCGGTGTAGAACACCAGTTGATCGCCCGGCTCGAGGTCCACGGTCGTCGTGGAGAAGGCGACGCCACCGACACCGAGCGGCACACCGGTCGGCAGGTCGAGCAGCTCCGGAGACCGGCCGGCCCGGACACGCACCGGCGGCAGGTGACCGGCGTTGGCGATCCGGCACTGCCGCAGCAGCGGGTCGTGGACGGCGTAGGCACAGGTGGCGATGGCCTGTTCCAGACCTTCGGTGATCTTGTCGAGGTGCTCGAGGAGCACAGCGGGATCCAGATTGAGGGAGGCCAGCGTGTTGGTCGCCGTGCGCAGCCGTCCCATGGTCGCAGCCGCCGGGATGCCGCTGCCCATCACGTCGCCCACGACGAGCGCCGTCCTGCCGCCGTCCAGCTCGATCACGTCGAACCAGTCGCCGCCGACCTCGCTCGTGGCCCCGGCCGGCTGGTAGCGGGAGGCGACCTCCAGTCCGCACGTCATGGGCGGGTGGCTGGGCAGCAGGCTGCGCTGCAGGGTGAGCGCGGTGTCGCGGGCGCTCTGGTACCAGCGGGCGTTGTCGATCTGCACGGCGGCCCGGGCGGCCAGCTCGCGCGCCAGCAGCAGGTCGTCCTCGCTGAACGGCAGCGGATTGCGGGTGCGTTTGAGGTCCAGGGCGCCCAGCACCTCGCCCCGCGCGATCAGCGGCACCGCCAGATAGGAATGCACCCCGGCCCGGCGCAGCAGCTCGGCCGCCTCCGGGGAACGCGCGATGCGCGGGAGGTCCTCGTCCTCGACCTGCGGCAGCATCACCGGACTGGCCGTGCGTACGCACTGGGTGACGAGCCGGTCCGACGCGTACCGGGCCACCTGGCCGGGCGGGTCGGCCGCCTCCATCGCCTCGGCGGAGTCGTACCCCTGGACCGCCAGGGCCCGGATCACCGCCGACTCGGCGGGGCCGAGGCTGGTGCGCCGGCCCTGCACCACCGCGTCCAGCAGGTCGACGGCCGCGATGTCGGCGAGTTCCGGCACGGCCACTTCGGCCAGCTCGTGTGCCGTGTGGTCCAGGTCGAGCGTGGTGCCGATCCGCCCCGAGGCGTCGGCGATCAGTGCCAGGCGCCGGCGGGCGGCCTCGGCCTCGATGCCCGCCCGGTACTGCTCGGTGACGTCGACGATCGAGAGGGCCACGCCGAGCACGGTCCCGAACGCGTTCTCCAGCCGGTACAGCGAGATCGACCAGGCGTGGTCCTGGTCGGGGTCGGCGGGGGTGCGGCCGATGGTGGACTGGTCGACGACCGGCCGGCCGGTCTCCACGACCCGGCGCGCCGCCGCCTCCAGCGCGTCGACATCCATCTGCGGCACCACCTCGCGGACCGTCCGGCCCAGGTGCTCCCCGGCCGGCACGCCGTTGATCCGCTCCAGTGCCGCGTTGACCGAGACGTACCGCAGCCGCGGGTCCAGCACGGCCAGCCCGGTCGGGGACTGCGCGATCATCCGCGTCGACAGCGCCACCTCGCGTTCCAGCCGGTGCACGGTCGACTGGTCGGCGCACAGCCCCAGCGCGTAGACGTCCCCCCGGTCGTCCAGCAGCCGCATGTTGCGGAACTCCACGAGCCGCGTACTGCCGTCCTTGTGCCGGACGGGGAAGGCACCGGCCCAACTCTGGCCGGTCCCCATCACGTCGGCGAACAGCTTGACCACGAGATCGACGTGCTGTTCGTGGACCATGATCCGGGCGGCGTACTGTCCCAGCGCCTCGCCCGCCTCGTAACCGAACAGCTCCTCGGCCTGAGGGCTCCACAGCACGATGCGGCCCTCGGCGTCGAGGACCACCGAGGCCACGCGCAGCACGTCGAGCAGGCCGCTCGGACGCGCCGGTCCGTCGGCCCCGGCCATGGGAGACCCGGCTGAACTCATCCACGCCCCGCCTTCGCCGATCCTCGCGGCACGCCGTCGCCGTGCCTACACCCCATGTTCCACCGCGCTGAGCCGATTGTCCGAGGCCCCTTCGTCATCTTCCACCATCTCCCAACACGGAGCCGTCCGCTCCGCAGACCCGTCGGCGGTGGTGGGGCATCGCCGGTAGTGCTCGGCGGAAGGGGGTGCTTTGCTGGGTTGGGGGCGGATACGAGGTCGCCGTGAGAGGAGCGGTCGTCATGGACCTTGAGCAACCACACCCCCACTCCGTCTCCGTGGAGATCAGCGGGTGCAGCAAGCACGACGCCCGGATCGTGTTCGACACGCTGTGCGCCTGCTTCGAGTCCGACCGGCGCGCCGACGAGGTACCCGAGGAGCTCCACGAGACCCGTCCCACCGTGTGGCTCGGCACCTTCGACGTCGCCGACGAGCACGAGGGCGCGCCACCCGCCCGGCTGGCCCACTCGGTCGACGCCGACCTGCACGGTGGGTACTGGGCGATCGAGCACTTCCGCGCGAGGCTGGACTCGCTGTTCGCCGTGCAGGACCTGAGCACGGTCTCCGGCGACCAGGAGAGGGAACTGCATCTGCGCCTTCAGAGCCGGTGACCGCCCTTCACACGTCAGCAGGTCGCGCCCCGCCCGCCGGCTGCGGCGGTGCACCGCGCGCAGGTCCGCGAGGTGGACGCACTCGCCCACTCCGCGCAGGCCCCCGTGGCGCAGGAGACCGGCCGCGGCCGGCGGACGCCCAGGGCTGCCGGCGATTGCCGGTGTGCGCCGGGCCTGCCGTCTTTCCGCCCGCGTCCTCGGACTGTGCCCTCCATCACCTTGTGCAACTAGTTGCATAAACAGTCGGCGGTCCTCTACAACTACAGGCACGACACCGTGCACGGAGGACCCCCATGAGCCGTTACCCCCACCTGCTGGCGCCCCTCGACCTGGGCTTCACCACACTGCCCAACCGGGTCCTCATGGGCTCCATGCATGTCGGTCTGGAGGAGGCCGAGGGCGGTTTCGAGCGCATGGCCGCCTTCTACGCCGCCCGCGCCCGCGGGGGAGTGGGCCTCATCGTCACCGGCGGCATCGCACCCAACGACGAGGGCAGGCCCTACGAGGGCGGGGCGAAGCTCACCACGGCTGCGGAGGCCGGGCAGCACCGCGTCATCACCGACGCCGTGCACCGCGAGGGCGGGCGGATCGCCCTGCAGCTCCTGCACTTCGGCCGGTATGCCTACCATCAGGACCTGGTCGCGCCCAGCCCCCTCCAGGCGCCCATCAGCCCCTACCCGCCCCGCGAACTCACCGACGCGGACATCGAGCGGACCATCGACGACTACGCCGCCGCCGCCCGCCTCGCCCGCGAAGCGGGATACGACGGCGTCGAGATCATGGGCTCCGAGGGCTACCTGATCAACGAGTTCATCGCCCGGCAGACCAACCAGCGCACCGACCGCTGGGGCGGCTCGTACGAGAACCGCGTGCGCTTCCCGCTCGAGATCGTGCGCCGGGTGCGCGAGGCGGTCGGCGAGGACTTCATCGTCATCTACCGGCTGTCCATGCTCGACCTCGTCCCCGGCGGCTCGACGCTCGACGAGGTGATCACGCTCGCCAAGGCCGTCGAGGCCGCCGGGGCGACCATCATCAACACCGGCATCGGCTGGCACGAGGCCCGCATCCCCACCATCGCGACCTCCGTGCCGCGCGGCGCGTACACCTGGGTGACCAAGCGGCTCATGGGCGAGGTGTCCGTACCGCTCGTCACCACCAACCGCATCAACACCCCGGAGCTCGCCGAGCAGCTGCTGGCCGAGGGCACGGCCGACATGGTGTCCATGGCCCGCCCGATGCTCGCCGACCCCGACTTCGTCACCAAGGCCGAGGCCGGCCGGCCGGAGGCGATCAACACCTGCATCGGCTGCAACCAGGCCTGCCTCGACCACACGTTCAGCGGCCTGATCACCTCCTGCCTGGTCAACCCGCGCGCCTGCCACGAGACGGAACTCGTGCTGTCCCCGACGCGGCTGCGCAAGCGGGTCGCGGTCGTCGGCGCCGGACCGGCGGGACTGGCGTGTGCGGTGTCCGCCGCCGAACGCGGACACGACGTGACGCTTTTCGACGCGGCGAGCGAGATCGGCGGCCAGCTCAACGTCGCCCGCCGGGTTCCCGGCAAGCAGGAGTTCGACGAGACCATCCGCTACTTCCGCACCCAGCTCGACTGGCACGGCGTCGACGTCCGGCTGAACACGCTCATCACGGCCGCGGACGTCGACGGCTACGACGAGGTCGTCGTCGCCACCGGCGTCACCCCGCGCACCCCGGACATCCCCGGAGTGGACCACAGAAGCGTCCTCGGCTACCTGGACGTCCTGCGCGACGGCGCGCCCGTCGGCGACCGGGTCGCGATCCTCGGCGCCGGCGGCATCGGCTTCGACGTCGCCGAGTACCTCACCGACAGCGGTGACAAGGCCCACGAGAACCCGCAGACGTACTTCCGCCAGTGGGGTGTGGATCTCGACTACAACGCCCCCGGCGGCCTCGCGGCGCCGGAGCGGCCCGTCCCGCCGCGCACCGTCCACCTGCTCCAGCGCAAGACCTCCAAGGTCGGCGCCGGCCTCGGCAAGACCACCGGCTGGATCCACCGCACCGAGCTCAAGCACCGTGGCGTCACCATGGTCCCGGGCGTGCGGTACGACCGGATCGACGACGCGGGACTGCACGTCACGATCGACGGCGAGAGCACGGTGCTGGAGGTGGACACGATCGTGCTGTGCACGGGGCAGGAGCCGCGCCGCGGCCTGTACGAGGAACTGGTCACCGCCGGGCGCAGCACACACCTCATCGGCGGGGCCGACGTCGCCGCGGAACTGGACGCCAAGCGCGCCATCAAGCAGGGCACCGAGCTCGCGGCGGAGCTGTAGGGGCCTGCGGGCCCGTCCCTAGGATGACTGGCATGTCACTCCCGCACGCGATCCTCACCGCCCTGCTCGAGAAGCCGTCGTCCGGGCTGGAGCTGACCCGCCGGTTCGACAGGTCGATCGGCTACTTCTGGTCCGCGACGCACCAGCAGATCTATCGCGAGCTGGGACGGCTGGAGACCGACGGTCTGATCCGGGCCCTGCCGGCCGAGCAGCCGTCCCGCGGGCAGAAGAAGAGCTACGAGGTGCTCCCGGCGGGCCGCGACGAACTGGCCCGCTGGACCGCCGCCTCCCAGGACCCCAAACCGCACCGGGACCCGCTGCTGCTGAGGCTGAGGGCGGCGGCCGTGGTCGGCACGGCGGGTCTGGAGGCGGATCTGCGACGCCATCTTCAGTTGCACGAGCGGCAGCTGGCGGAGTACCGGGAGATCGAGGAACGGGACTTCCCGCCCGGCCGCGACGGAACCGGGGACAGGCTGCGCCATCTGGTGCTCCGGGCCGGCATCGACCTGGAGACCTTCTGGACCCAGTGGCTCAGGCGAGCCCTGGAGGACTTCCCCGGACCCCCGGAGGGCTAGGTGTGCTGACCGGACAGGTGGGTGACGGCGGCCCGCCCGGCCGGAGCGCTGCGGAAGGGCGGGCCGCCGTCCGTACCGGGTCAGAGCCGGTACGGCTTGTTGCGCCGGCGCAGGTACCAGGCCGTGGCGAGCAGGCCGGCCCCGACCAGCGTGCCGCCCGCCACCAGGGTGACGGTGCCGTAGTCCGTCGCGGACCCGCCGACCCCGCCCATGACGCCGCGCGACGGGGAGGCGGTGGGGGACGGGGACCTCGTGGGGGAAGGGGCGGCGGTGACGACCACCGACTGGGTGCCCGCAGTGGTGCCGTCCGAGCAGATCACGATGACCGTGTACGTGCCGGGGCTGACGCTCGACCAGGCGGCCGACTGGCGGGTCTCGGTCCCCGACAGGGTCACCTGGCGTCCCTGCGCGAAGCTGCCCTGGCTGCTGGTGAGGAGTGAGGCGGTGCCCCAGCTGCCGCTGATGTTGGTGCACGCGCTGGTCGTGACCGACACCGTGGAACCCGTGGTGCTCACGGAGATGCCCGGGCCCGCGGCGACGGGCACCGCGGCCAGGGCGAGGGGGAGCACGGTGGCGGCTGCCACGGTCAGGCCGGAGCGGAGAACTGGCGAGGAGTTGCGCATGTTGACTGCCCTCCGGCGGCACGGTCGGCGGTACATCCCTTGCGCCGCCGAGGGTCGGGAAGGCCCGTGCTGCCTCGGGGTCAGCCAATGCGTCTGCGGCCCGGGACGCACGCCGGGCACCTCCGTGCAGGTGACGGGTTCCTTCGGGAGGCCCACCCGGGGGGCCAGTCCGCGCTCCCGGGGGAGCCGGACGGCGGTACAGGCGGGGGAGGGCTCCCGCTCACGCTGTGGATCTTCGCGCCACCCTGATGGACGTCGTACGACACCACACCCCGGTCGTCCGTCGAGGCGAACCAGGACAGGCGGAAAGCCCGGCCCCCCGGCCCCCCCGGCCCCCGGCCCCCCGGCCCCCAGCCACCCGGCCGCTGGGCGCCGACCGGCGGATCGGTGGGGTCGCCCGCCCGTCGGTGCCCTCGCCCGTACCCCGGGACCGCGCGGACCGGCCCCGCCGCCGGTGCCCCGCGCACGCACGGTGAAGACGTGCACCGTGGAGGGCGAGGTGACCGGCGCGGGGGTCGCGCGGAGCAGGACGGGAAACGCGTCGCACGACACCGGTGCGGGGCCCCGTGCCAGGGAGTTCGCGGCCCGGGATCTCACGCCTGCTCAGGTCTCCTGCCGCTGCCGGAGGTTGGGACAGTGCTCCGTCCGGCCCTGCGGCCGTTGCTGAGCGGCCTCGACGGGAACGGATGGGCCTGAGTACCCGTCAGGTTTCCCCAGGAGAGGTGCCCGTATCGTGCGTGTCCAGTCGTTCACACTGGCCGCGGCCAGCGCCGCCCTGCTCGCCCCCACGACGCCCCCCACCGCTCAGCCCCAGCCTCAGCCCCAGCCCCGGCCGCACCGTCAGTCCCGGCCGTACGCCCCGCCCGTGGCCCGGCCCGACACGCCCGTCCGTGCCGCCGACCTGCTGGCCAGGACCCAGGACTGCGTCGCCGTCTCGCGCGGCCGGTACCGCAGCGACAACGGCGCACCCGCGAGGATCCCGATCTGCGGTACCGCGGACGCCGTGTTCTGGAAGGCCGACATGGACATCGACTGCGACGGTCGCCCGGGCCCCCGCTGCAACCGCCGCTCCGACCCGCACTTCGCCGCCACCACCGCCTACGCCCAGTCCGACGGCCGCCCGTTGAGCGCGGAGCGCCTCCCGTTCGTCGTCGTGCCCGCCCCGAGCCGCATCTGGGACTACCGGGACCACGGCGTGGGCGGCGGTTCGGTGGCGGCCGTCGTGTACCGCGACCGCGTGCGGTACGCGGTGGTCGGCGACACGGGCCCGCGGAACATCATCGGCGAGGCGTCGTACGCGACCGCCCGGGCCCTGAGCATCCGCCCCCACCCGCAGGGCGGGGGCACACCGTCGGGCGTCACCTACATCGTCTTCAAGAACTCCGGCGTGTCCCCGATCGAGGACCGCGCCGCGGCGGCGACGACCGGGGAGCGGCTGGCACGGGAGTTCATCGAGGGCGGGCTGAGCGGTTGACGGAGCGTCAGCCGTACGGGCGGGCGTGACGGTTGCCGCCGTGCCGGAAACAGGCCCGGGCACACCGCCCTCCGGTGTACCCGGGGGCGGGCCTCACACCTTCCGGTACGTGTACGCCTCCGCGGCGGCCGACGCCACCGCCGCCAGGTCGGCTCCCGAGGCCGCCGTGACGACCGCGGCCACGGCGCCCTCCACGAACGGCGCGTCCACCAGACGCGTCCGCTCCGGAAGCTCGTCGCCCTCCGCGAGCAGCGCCTTCACCGTGAGCACCGCGCTGCCCAGATCGGCGAGGACGGCGACACCGGCGCCGCGATCGACGGACGCGGCCGCCGCCGCGATCAGTTCGGCGCTGGTGCCCAGCCCACCGCTCTCGGTACCACCCGCCGGGGCGACGGGCACCGCCGGGCCACCACCGGCGAGCCCCTTGGCCATCGCGGCGACCGACGAGGCCACCTCCGCGCTGTGCGACACCAGCACGATCCCCACCAGCCGCGCGTCACTCACCTGCGGCCTCCGCGAGTGCGGCCACCAGCAGCGCCGACGACGTGGCTCCCGGGTCCTGGTGACCGATGCTGCGCTCGCCCACGTAACTCGCCCGGCCCTTGCGCGCCTGCATGGGCGTCGTGGCCACGGCACCCTCCTCCGCCGCGGTCCGGGCGGCGGAGAACGAGGTGCCCAGCGCGTCCACCGCGGGCACCAGGGCGTCGATCATGGTGGCGTCGCCCGGCGTGGCACCGCCGAGCGTCATCACCGCGTCCACCCCGGCCCGCAGTGCCTGCGCCAGTTGATCCGCGCTGACCTCGGCGGCATCGCCGAGCGCCTTGCCGGTGCGGCGCAGCAGCGTCCCGTACAGCGGCCCGGAGGCGCCGCCGACCGTGGAGATGAGCTGGCGTCCGGCCAGCGTCAGGACTCCGCCGGGCGTGTCGGGGGTCTCCTTCTCCAGCGCGGCGGTCACGGCCGTGAACCCGCGCTGGAGGTTGCTGCCGTGGTCGGCGTCCCCGATGGGCGAGTCGAGGGCGGTGAGCCGTTCCGCCTCGCGGTCCACCGACGCGGCGGTCACCGTCATCCAACGGCGGAAGAAATCGGCGTCGAGCACTGGGTCTCCTTGCCTGGTAGGTATGCCGGTGATCCTCTGCCCCTTCCGCTCACACGCCCCAGCGCAGACCCGGCGTCTTCACCGGCGCGTCGTACAGCCGCAGCAGCTCCTCGTCGGCCTGGCACAGGGTGAGCGAGGCGCCCGCCATGTCCAGGGAGGTGACGTAGTTGCCCACCAGGACCCGGGCCACGGGAACCCCGCGGGCGGCGAGCACGCGGTGCACCTCGGCGTTGAAGCCGTACAGCTCGAGCAGGGGGGTCGCCCCCATGCCGTTGACGAGGACCAGGACGGGATTGCGCGGCCGGAGGTCCTCCACCACCGCCTCGACGGCGGCCTCGGCGATCTCGCCGGACGTCATCATGGCCCGCCGCTCCCGGCCGGGTTCGCCATGGATGCCGATACCCAATTCCAGCTCGCCGGGCGGTAGATCGAAGGTGGGGCTGCCCTTGGCCGGCGTGCTGCAGGCGCTCAGGGCGATACCGAAGCTGCGCGAGTTCTCGTTGACCTGCCGGGCGATGGCCTCCACCCGTTGCAGCGGCATGCCCTCGTCGGCGGCCGCGCCCGCGATCTTCTCCACGAACAGGGTCGCGCCGGTGCCGCGCCGGCCGGCCGTGTAGAGACTGTCGGTCACCGCCACGTCATCGTTGACCAGCACCTTCGCGACCTGGATGCCCTCGTCCTCGGCCAGCTCAGCGGCCATATCGAAGTTGAGCACGTCACCGGTGTAGTTCTTCACGATGAACAGCACGCCGGCCCCGCTGTCCACGGCCGCGGCCGCACGCAGCATCTGGTCGGGCACGGGAGAGGTGAACACCTCGCCGGGACAGGCCGCCGACAGCATCCCGGGACCCACGAATCCACCGTGCAGCGGCTCGTGCCCCGAGCCCCCGCCGGAGACCAGTCCCACCTTTCCGGCCACCGGAGCGTCCCGCCTCACGATCACCCGGTTCTCCACGTCCACGGTCAGCTCCGGGTGGGCAGCCGCCAGACCGCGCAGCGCATCCGCGACGACGGTCTCCGGGACGTTGATCAGCATCTTCACGGGAACCTCCTGGTGAGAGGAGCGGACGAGCCTCTGGCCTCGATTCTCGCAGGCCAGTGCTGGCTTGGCGAGCCGTCGATCTTGACGTTTAGCAAGTGGACGGGGCAGCGCGCGCAGGCGCCGTGGCCGACCGAACGCCGACTTGCGTGACGGGACATCAGGCGCGGACGAGCTGAGCACCGCCCCGGGCGACCCACACGCTGCCGCCGCGTGTTTCGCCGTCGCCGCTGGTGGGGACCCGGGCGGGCATGAGCACAAAGCCTCGCCGCCGCCTGATGCGGCAGAACCGGGTTCTGTGGCTGCTGGACCACCTGGAGCGCGAGCCCAGGGCCGACGCGTTGATCGACAAGCTCCGCGAGGGCGTGCGGTCCCTGCCCCTCGGCCCCGGCCGGGACCTGCTGCACGGCCGGTGGCTGGGACACCCCGTCCATCCCCTGATGGTGCAGGTGCCGATCGGCAGCTGGCTGTCGGCAGCGGTACTGGACCTGCGGCCCGGCCGCTCGCGCGAGTCGCGACTGCTGGTCGGCGTCGGCTTGGCCGCCGCCGCTCCCGCGGCCCTGGCAGGCTGGACCGACTGGGCGGAACTGCACCGTCAGCAGCAGCGCGTCGGCCTGGTCCACGCCCTGTCCAACGCGGCGGCCGTCGGCCTGTACGCCGTCTCGCTCGCCCACCGCGCCAAGGGGCGCGAGGCGGCGGGCCGGGCGTACGGCTTCCTGGGGCTGACGGCGGTCGGCATCGGCGGCATGCTGGGCGGCCACCTGGCCTACCGGCAGGCTTCCGGCGCCAACCACGCCGAAGAGGTTCCGCATGTCGTGTCGGAGGGCTGGCACCGGATCGGCGCCGTGCACGAGTTCCCGGCCGGCCGGCCGGTGCGACGCAGCGTGGACGACGTGCCGGTGCTGGTGGTGCGCGAGTCCGGCGGGCAGATCCACGCGCTGGCCGAGCGGTGCAGCCACCTCGCGGGACCGCTCTCCGAGGGCACCGTCGCCGACGGCTGCGTCCAGTGTCCCTGGCACGGCAGTGTCTTCCGGCTCTCCGACGGCTGGAACGTACGCGGCCCGGCCACCTCCCCCCAGCCCGCCTTCGAGACCCGGATCACCGACGGTCATGTCGAGGTGCGGCTACGGCACCAGGACGGCGGCGCACCGGCGGGGAGCGACCGGGAGATGGCCGGGCAGGGGAGCGGAATGCGATCGGGGGGTGCCCGTGAACACGGCCACGGCACCTGACAGCCGCCTCGTGCGCCGGCTGCGGGGGATCATGCGCCGTACGCGGAAGGAGTACGAGGCGGGACACGACCGGCCGTTGGGCGGATACCTCATGGCCATGGCGGGCTTCGCGGCCTACACGGCGGCCTGGACGTCGGCGGTGCGGCGCGGCGGACGCCCGCTGCCCGAGCGGCCCCAGCCGTGGGACGTGGTCCTGACCTCGGTGGCGACGTTCCGGCTCAGCCGGCTGCTGAGCAAGGCGTCGGTGACCAGCCCGCTGCGGGCGCCCTTCACCCGGTACGTCGGCCCGCAGGGCCCCGGCGAACTGCACGAGGAGGCGCAGCCCGACCAGGGCAGGCACACCGTCGGCGAACTCACGACCTGCCCGTTCTGCATCAGCGTCTGGGTGGCCTCGACCCTGACCGCCGGCCAGCTGCTCTCGCCCCGTGCCACGCGCACGGCCATGGGCGCGCTCACCGCCCTGGCCGGGGCGGACGCGCTGCAACTGGCCTACGGCGCGCTGGTGAAGAAGACGACCGGCGACTGAACGCGGGCGTTCAGCGGCCGAACCGGCAGATCAGCGTGCTCACTCCGGCGGCACAGGCGAGAGCCGCGCAGGCCCCGGCCGCGTGGCGCCGGAGCAGGGCCTGCCGCAGGGTGGCGTAGCGGCTCTCGTACTCCTGCCGCAGCCGGCCGGCCCGCTCGACCGTGGTCAGCAGCATCCGGCGGGTGAGACGAACGCGTTGACGCACGTAGTGCCGGGAGAGTTCCTCGGCCTGGGCGGAGGTCAGCCAGGGCAGCCGGGCACAGAGGTCTTCGGCCTCGCGGCGGGCGTCGTCGTGGTGGAGGCGGGCCAGCAGATAGCCCTCGGCCTCGTCGGCCAGCGGATGGTGCCCGTCGTCGTGCGGCGCGGTGTGCCGGGCGTGTGTCATGGCCGTTCGCCCTTGTGCCCCTCGGCTTCGACGACATCTCGTTTGCCGGTGTTCTCCGCCTCGTCCAGCTGCGCCACGTGGGGGTGGTGCAGGTCGAAGGCCGGGGACTCGGAGCGGACCCGCGGCAGGGTGACGAAGTTGTGCCGCGGGGGCGGACACGACGTCGCCCACTCCAGGGAACGCCCGTACCCCCAGGGATCGTCGACCTGCACGCGCTTGCCCTCCTGGGCGGTCTTCCAGACGTTGTAGAGGAAGGGCAGGGTGGACAGGCCGAGGAGGAAGGCACCGATCGAGGAGACGGTGTTGAGCGTGGTGAAGCCGTCGGCTGCGAGATAGTCGGCGTAGCGGCGGGGCATGCCCTCGGCGCCCAGCCAGTGCTGCACCAGGAACGTGGTGTGGAAGCCGACGAACAGGGTCCAGAAGTGGATCTTCTCCAGGCGTTCGTCGAGCATGGTGCCGGTCATCTTCGGCCACCAGAAGCTGAATCCTCCGAACATCGCGAACACGATGGTGCCGAACAGCACGTAGTGGAAGTGGGCGACCACGAAGTAGCTGTCGGTGACGTGCCAGTCGAGCGGCGGGGAGCCGAGGATGACGCCGGTCAGACCGCCGAAGAGGAAGGTGACCAGGAAGCCGGCCGCCCACAGCATGGGCGGTTCGAACGACAGCGAGCCCTTCCACATCGTGCCGATCCAGTTGAAGAACTTCACGCCCGTCGGCACGGCGATGAGATAGGTCACGAAGGAGAAGAACGGCAGCAGCACCGCGCCGGTGGCGAACATGTGATGAGCCCACACGGTCACCGACAGCCCGCCGATGGCGATGGTGGCGCCGATCAGTCCGGTGTAGCCGAAGATCGGCTTGCGGGCGAAGACGGGGATGATCTCGGTGATCACGCCGAAGAACGGCAGCGCCAGGATGTAGACCTCGGGGTGGCCGAAGAACCAGAACAGGTGCTGCCAGAGAATCGCGCCGCCGTTCTCCGGGTTGAACACCTGCGCCCCGAAACGGCGGTCGGCCTCCAGTACCAGCAGCGCGGCGGCCAGCACCGGGAAGGCCAGGAGTACCAGCACCGAGGTGAGCAGCACGTTCCAGGTGAAGATCGGCATCCGGAACATGGTCATGCCCGGGGCGCGCATACAGATGATGGTGGTGATGAAGTTGACCGCTCCGAGGATGGTGCCGAACCCGGACAGCGCCAGGCCCATGATCCACAGGTCTCCGCCGACGTAGGAGGTGCGTTCCCCGCCGCTGAGCGGGGTGTAGGCGGTCCAGCCGAAGTCGGCGGCGCCCTGGGGGGTCAGCAGGCTGCTGAGCACGATGAGGCCGCCGAAGAGGAACAGCCAGTACGAGAACATGTTCAGCCGGGGGAAGGCCACGTCGGGTGAGCCGATCTGGAGCGGCATGACGGCGTTGGCGAACCCGGCGAAGGTGGGCGTGGCGAACAGCAGCAGCATGATCGTGCCGTGCATGGTGAACGCCTGGTTGTACTGCTCCTGGGACAGGATCTGCAGCCCCGGCCGGGCGAGTTCGGCCCGGATGGCCATCGCCAGCGCTCCGGCGATCAGGAAGAACCCGAACGACGTGATCAGGTACAGGTGGCCGATCTTCTTGTGATCGGTGGTCGTCAGCCAGGAGACGATCACCTGGCCCCTGCCGCGGCGCTCCGCCGCGGCAACTGGCGCAACCGGTTCAGTGTGTGTCGCCATCAGTTCCTCGATCGGCAGCAACGGTGCATGGATGGGTGAGCCGGGGTGTTTCCAGCCCGGAGGAAACTAGTGCCGCCGTTGCGCCATTACTGCGTGGGATCGAGCGCTGCTGGGCCGAACGGCTGAATGATCCATTCGTTCGGACTGCCGCCCGGCGTGGCTCCCCGGGTCCGCTCGCTGTGCGGCGGTGACCTGCCGGCCGCCGCCGCTCGCGGTCACCGGCTGACCGCATCTCCCGCGACCGTGACCGGGCAGGCCGCCCGGGAACCTGGACCACGGGCCGGCCCACGACTCGAAGGCCGAGGTGCCCCGATGACCGTTCTCGACGCCCGGGCGCTCAACCGCGCCACTCTCGCGCGGCAGTTGCTCCTGGACCGTTCCGGCCTGCCGGTGGTGGACGCCGTCGCGCACCTGTGCGGTCTGCAGGCACAGGAGCCGCAGGAGCCGTTCACCGGCCTCTGGTCCCGGCTGCGGGCGTTCGAACCGACGGTGCTGTCGGGACTGCTGACCGGGCGGCGCGTGGTGCGGGCCCACCTCATGCGCCGCACCGTCCACCTCGTCACCGCCGGCGATCTCGTGGCCTGGCGGGCCCGCCACGACGGCATGCCGCGCCGGCGGGTGCTCGCGACGTACCGGCGCGAGCTCGAACCGGTGGACCTCGGCGAACTCGCCGCGGCGGGCCGGGCCGTCATGGCCGACGGCGAGCCCCGCTCGATGGGCGACCTCGCCCGAGCCGTCGCCGGCCGCTGGCCGTCGGTGGGACACCGGCCACTGGGTGAGATGCTCGTCGCCGCCCTGCTCCCGATGGTTCAGCTGTCGCCGCGCGGACTCTGGCGTACGACGGCGGGCGCGCGCTACGCGCCGGTCTCCTCCTGGCTCGGGCGTGAGATCGACCCACCGGCCGCGGACGGTGCCGACCCCGTGGGGCAGGTGCTGCTACGGCGGTACCTGGCCGCGTTCGGCCCCGCCGCCCCGGCGGACCTGCGCGCCTGGAGCGGTCTGGCCGGCCTGCCTGCCGCGGTCGCCGCCCTGCGCGGGGAACTGGTCGCCTTCCGGGACGAACGCGGCAGGCACCTGCTGGGCCTCCCCGACGCGCCGCGCCCCGACCCCGACCACCCCGCCCCGGTGCGGTTCCTCCCGGCCTTCGACAACGCGGTCCTCGGCTACCACGACCGCAGCCGGATCATCGACGACGCCCACCGCGGGCTGTCGGTCCAAGGCGCACGCGTGGTCCTGGTCGACGGGCGCGTCGCCGCGACCTGGACCGTCGGGGGGGAGTCCGTGTCGGTCACGCCGCCGCGCCGCTTCTCGAAGGCCGACCGGACCGGCGTCGCCGAGGAGGGACAGCGGCTGGCATCCTTCCTCTCCGGCGGCGAGAGCGACCGGGTGCGGATCGCCGCGTCCCCCGTCTGACCCCGTGACCGGGCCGTCCCGGAATGCCGGCAGCACACCGGAAGGGTGCTGCCGGTGCTCACGGGTGAGTATCGGCCGGTGAGGAAGCCGGAGCCGGTGACCGTGCGCCGCCGGCGTCGCCCGTGCGGTCCGCTCGTACGGTGCGGCCGGGGCACGATCCCACCGGGCGGCCACCGCCGCACGGACGGGAACGTTCCCGCCCCGCGTGCGCTACCGGGAGGGTCCGGGAAACGGGGTCGCGGAGGGCAGGGGAGTGGCCGTCGGTGTCCTCACGGTCGCACCTTCCACCTGACGCACGGTGCCTTCCCCCGGCCCGCTTCCCGTGCCCCTACCGGCGGACAGCTGGGACCAGGCGCCCAGGGCCAGAGCCACGACGGTGGCGGTGGCGACGACATGCGCCACGCACCGGGCCCTGGCACCGCGGTCCATGTCCCGCCAGGCCACCCGGACCCAGGGTTCCTCCGGTTGCCACAGGTCCCCGACGGCGTGCGGGGGTTGGGGCTGCCGTCCCCGCGGCCCGCTCCCGGGCGGAGGGCTCCCTCGGGGCCTCGGCGCGTATGGCGGGCTCGCTGTCCGTGAGGAACCTCAGCCACACCGCGTCCGGGACGGGGGAAGCGCCGCCCGGCTCGTCGGGCGTTCCCCGTCCGCCGCCGGCTCCTTCGGTGGTCACGTCCCGACGTCCCCTCTCCGACCCTCGGCCTGATCAACACACAGCGCAGGATCAGTATGGCGCCGTGCGCGGCCATCCGGGCCCTTCCCCTGTGCGTGACCGCTGGCAGTGGGCGGACTGCACACAGTTCCAGGCGGTGCTGGCCGGGTTCTCCCGATCCCACTGGTCGGCACAGGTGATGCACTGGCCGATGCACGGGCGGGCTTCCCGAAAGACCGGTTTGGGGTCGAGTTCACCGCGGGCTTCGCGCTCTGCCCTCAGCCGTTCGTAGTGCTGGCGGCTCTCCTGGCTCCGGCGTCTACGAGCGGCCTGGCACTGTTCGCGCTCGGTGTTTGTGAGGTGTCCCCAGCACGCCGCCACGGGGTCGGGCATGCCGTCGTAGGGGGGCCAGTCCGCAGCGTCACGGCGACACGAACGATGATCACGGGTAAGGCGGCTACAGGACACGTGGGTCCTCCGAGCGTCACAGGTAGAACTACGTGGGCAGCGTTCCACACCAGAGCAGACGTTTCGTGGCCTTTACCGATCTGGCCTGCAGGGGTGGCCTCGGTGCCGTCCCGTACGGTGGCGGCATGTCCTCCGCCGACCCTCCTCCGCCGCGGGTCCGGGTCTCTTTGCCCGACGGGCAGGAACTGTTCGGCGCGCGTTGGAGTTCTTGATCGACCGGGAGGACATCGCAGGGCCGGTGAACCTGGCGGCTCCCCATCCCCTGCCGCAGCGCGCATTCATGCGCACCCTGCGCTCCGCGTGGGGTGTGCCGGTGGGTCTCACTGCGACCAAGTGGATGGCCGAGGTCGGCGCGTTCGCTCTGCGTTCCGACACCGAACTGCTGCTGAAGAGCCGCCGTGTCGTCCCGGGCCGACTGACCCAGGCAGGCTTTGACTTTCAGTACACACAGTGGCCGCAGGCCGCGGACGAGCTGGTGCGTCGAGTGCGCAAACGGGTCCGAGGCGGTTCCGCGGCACGCCGGTGAACGGATCCGGGACGGCGACAGCAACCAGCAGTGGCGCCTCGGTTGACACCGCCGCCCAGGACTGCTGGCCGCAGACGGCTGACGACATCCTCGACGCCCTTGCCTCATACCGCACATGAATGGACGACTCAGGACACTAGAACATCCCGTTGTCGTTCGCCGAAGTCGCCGGCACGTCCTGGATGACATCCCAGTGCTCGACGATCTTCCCGCCCCGCACCCGGAACAGATCCACGATCGCCTGCCCCCGCTCCTCCGGCGCGTTCACGTAGTGGCTGTGGACGGCGACCAGATCACCCTCGGCGATGACCCGCTTCGGCGTGACCGTCAGCTGCGGGAACTGCTTGAAGTACCCGCCCAGGCCCGCCTTCGCACCGTCCACGCCGTTCGGGATGTTCGGGTTGTGCTGCTCGTACTCGGGACTCCAGTACCGGTCGAGCGCCGACAGGTCCTTCTTCACCAACAACTCATCGAACGCGGTCGTCACCAGCTTCTTGTTGTACGCGGTGAGAAAGCCCGGCCCCGGCTGGTTCGTCCGCGGCCAACTCACCGTGGAGAACATGTCGTTGCCGTCGGCGGGCTTCTCCGGCACGTCCTGGCCGACGTCCCAGTGCTCGGCGATTTTCCCGCCCTGGAAGCGGAAGATGTCGAAGACGGCGGTGCCCCGCGCGCCCGGCGTCAGGACGACGTTCGAGTGCACCAGGACGAGGTCGCCCTCGGAGATCACCCGCTTGATGTCGTACTTGGCGTCGGGGAACTGCTGGTGCAGCGCGACGCCGAGGTTCTTCAGCGTCTCCGCGCCGTCCGGCGCTTGCGGGTTGTGCTGGATGTAGTCCGGCCGTACGAAACGGTCGACGACCGCGGTGTCCCCGCGCTCGAACACGCCCTTGAGGACACGGGCGGCGACATCCTTCTGGTAACCGAGGCGGGCGGAATCACCCTGGGCGCCGTGGCCGGCGTGGCCCGCCGAGGCGGCGCGCGGCGCCGCGAGGGCCGGAACGGCGGCGGCACCCAGGACGGCGGTGGAGGCGACGAAGGCTAAAAAGGCCCTGCGGACGGAGATGGTGGGGGGCATACGACACTCCGGGAATAGATATTGAAAGTTCAAGCTGACGCTTCCCAAAGGAAAGCACTAACCGCTAGTTAGCGTCAACCCCCTCGGACTCCCAAGTTCCCTCGCCTGAAGCGCACTCGACGCCGTTGGCTGGCGTCCTGAGTCCGACCAAGGCGACGAACCGCCCGACGATGTTGCCGGCCGTGCGCCAGGAGGTACGCATCAGGTGGGCCGTCGCGGTCTTGGAGCATTCGCCGGCCATCCAGGCGGTCTGCTGGTCGAAGGCGTGGGTGTGCCCGGCGCCGTGGCGGGCCCAGGGCACAGCGGCGGCTGTCACCCCGTGCTCGTGGCAGGCCACCCGGGGCGCCTCGGCCTCCAGGAACACCCGGATCACGCCGTGGTCCAGGTCGCGCCACCGGCGTCGGCCCCGGCCATGGTCGTACCGGGCGGCCGGACGGAGGCAGCTCCCGCACCGCTGCCGACGGCGGGCATCGGGCCGTACCGACACGACCACACACTGTTCGTTCTCATCGATCCGGACGCCCTCGACCGCGGTGTTCTCCACCGTCAGGGTCCGCTTCCATATCCTGAAGAGGGACACGCCGTTTTCCTGCTTGATCCAACGTGAGCCTGGAGAAGTCAAAGGATGGCAGGGGACGGCGTGTTTCCTGCACCAGGGCTGGTCAGGGCACCCACACATACGGCAGGAGAGCCGGTTTCAGCGTCAAGGAGCTCTCCCGCAGCGCAAGGTGGTGCGGCTGCCTGCACCGGATCGTCTCCGAGGCCACCACGGGCCACCTGCTCCGGGCGCATCGTGCGGTGCGCCCGGAACCGGTGGGCAGGAGGCGAACGCGGTGGGCCACGGTAACGCCTTGGATCAGTACCCGCGACCAACCGGGGAAGTTCATCTTCGCGAATTCTGCATCACATGGTTGACGGGCTGTCACCATCCCAACATTTCGTCACCGTCACCACCGGAACTTTGGCAGGGCCGTTTGCTGTACACACCCGACAGATCGTGCCGACCCCGCAAGGTGCTCCGCTTGGACGTCAGGCCGACGGCGAGACGGGCGGCTCTGGAGTCTGCCCGGAGCTGACGCCGGCCGTGATCGACGCGACGTAGCCGAGCTTCGGACGGCCCGGCCGGAGTGGCCGGACATTCATGGTGGTCTGCGCACCGCCCTGTTCGAGGTAGATGGAGTCCTCCTGGTTGGTGAGCCGCTCGGTGCCGGTGTGCCGCACATACGGCTCCAAGAGCGCGACTTCGCGGCTGATCTCCTCGGGGAAGTACAGCTGACCTGTGTGCACCTCTTGCCCGCCGACGTGCGCCGTGAGGTGGATATGGATCGTTCGCCCGTAGTACCAGCCCGGGTAGATGGTACGGAAGCTCACTTCACCGCGCCGGTTGGTGATCTGCAATCCTCTCAGGAACCTGGAGGGGTCGGTCGGCTCGACGTGCTCCGGGCTTGTGGCCGGGACGTCGGGACTGGTGTCAAGGTGCCCCGAATACCAGCCTCCCGCGTCGCAGTGCCAGATATCCACCTCTGCCCCGGCGAGGGGCGTGCAGTTGACGCCGTCCACGATGGTGATCCGCACCTCCAGGGGTATTCCCTGGCGATCCTCGATGATGTTCCGCCGGATCAGATCCTCATCGATGAAGTAGGGCCCTTCCATCGCCTCGGGGGTCAGGATGCAGGAGGGCTGCGCGAATGCCGCCGGTGTGCCGGACGCGGGAGCGGCCGCACTCGCCCTGGGCGAGGCGGCGGTCCCCAGCCCCAGACCGGTGGCGCCGATCCCCAGCGCCGCCAGGACTGTGCGGCGGCCCATGTTCCTGGTCGGCTCGTTGTGCGTGGCAGGCACGGCGGTGTCGTGGCCCGATGCCGGCTCGCCGGCCCCGTGAGCGTGCGAGGACGCGTTGTCGGAAGTCATGGGTGCAGCGTAGGAAGGTTCACTGGACTGGCCGTGCCGACCGGACCGGAAGTCCTTGAGGTCTCAAGCTGTTGGATTGGGCCACTCGGCCGGGCCCCAGACGAACGGGCCCTTGCCCTGCCTGCGCCGCCATGCCCGCAGCGCCATGTCGATGGAGGCCATGGCCTGCGGCGCCGCTGGTCGGGGACCGTGCAGGTCCACCAAGGCGCACGTGTCCTGCAGCACCTGTAACCAGACTTCATGGGTCGGCGTCAGGTGCACGTGCAGTCGGGGCTGTTCGAAGTGCCAACGATGCAGCGCCAGCAAGGTGGCAGGGTTGCCCGCGTAGCAGATCAGGTGCAGATCGGTGTTCGTCGGCCTCGTCGTCGACAGTCGGTGCAGAAACGCCGGGAATCCGGGAGTCGAGCGGCCACCGGACGACGGCTTTCGACCGGCCACGGCGGCGAGGGCGTCGAGGGCGGTCGAAAGACGTCCGGCTCCGCTGTCCGGGTCGGCAGACGGTTTCACCGGACGGTTCTCCGAAAGGATGGGGGCAAAGCTGAACGGGGCCATCGGGTTCATGGAGCTCCAGAACGCGAGGACGCAGAGTGTCTCGTTCACATAGATCGCCCTCACCGTGATGGGTGGCGGGCCGCTGCCTGTGGCGTCATTAGCCGTAGGTGCAGCCGACCGGGCTCCTGCACCCGGCGTGATTCCATGGGCGCGCCAGATCCGTGCCACAGTGGAGGCCGAGACCCCGACCCGCTGAGCAAGCGTCCGTTTGGACCAGTTCCTGCCCACCGGTGGCGGCTCGTGACGGGTTATGCGGAGCACCTCGGCGATCGTCGCGTCCTCGATCCGGCGTGGCGCCCCCGGTCTGGGGCGGTCCCGCAGGCCCGCCGGCCCCTCCGCCACATACCGCCTGGCCCACTTGTCCACCGTCTGAACGGAGACTTCGTACCTGCGAGCGACCTCGGCCCGCGCCATCCCGTCCGCCAAGGCCAACACGATATGGCAGCGCACCACTTGCGCCTGTGGCGTCAATGCCCCGTTGGCCTGTCGGATCAGTTGGGCGCGCTGCGCCGCAGTGAGTTCGAACGTGAGGCCGGATGTCATCGATGTCACTCACGCTATACTAAGAGACTTCTGGTCCACCTTTCTCAGCGGCAGCCCGGCGATGTTCGGCGAACAGCGGGCGCCACAAGCCACGGTGATCAGTCGACCACCGTGGTGCGTGCCAAGGACGCTTTGAACCGCCCCGGGACTCTGCTGCTCAATTCGGCTGAGCAGCAGAGACCGACTGGGGAGGCCGCAACCACCGCCGCGTTGTCGCAGGTCGCGGTTCCCTCACCGGAGCCGCCTCGGAATTGAGCAGCAGAGTCCGGGTGCGGGCTACTGGGTGAGCTGGTCCAAGAGCCAGGGGATGACGGTCCGGACGGTGCCGGAGACGGCACCCTGCAGAACGGCACAGGCCACGGCCAGGCGCTCGCGGCGTGTCAGGCGTGTGCGGGGCATGGGGTCTCCAAGGGATGACGGTGGGCGGGTGGGCAGCCGGCCGGCTCGCTGTCCACGCTGAGGCCCCCGCAGAGATCGACTCCCAGTTGCGACGAACCATCCACTGATGCAGACAATGGTGCTGTTCAGGGCCACGCCGGGACTCCGGGGTCGGAGGAAGGTGGTGCGATGAATGGCGACGAGAAGGGCAGTCCGGCAGGGCAGAAGCGGCCGCGGGTGCTGGGGCGGGCGCGGGTGGGATGGCCGCGTGCGCTGCGAGAGCTGAAGGACCTGCTGTACGAGGTGTACCTGGCGGCGGGCGCCCCCAGCCTGGATGAGATCGCCGAGGACATCGACAGCGCCGATACCGAAGACCGCGAGGTTCCGGGGGCGCCGAGCCGGGATACCGTGCGCCGCGTCATCAGCGCCCCGCCTCTGCCGCCCAGCCAGGCCGATGTGGTTACCGTTGCCGTGGTGCTGGCCCGCCGGGCCGCGTGGGATGCGCAGGATCTGGCCGGGCGGGTGCGCGGTCTGTGGGTGGCGGCCCGGATGGCCCAGGGCGTGGGGCGGCCGCTCGACGAGTTTGACGACAAGCTCGTCCTGGCCGATCTGGAGGTCCACCCGGCTCTTGACACCGGTGACGCCCGCGACCGGTTCGGGGCCCTGCCCGCCTACGTCCGGCGCGAGCACGACACGCGTCTGGAGGCGGTGGTCACCGCTGCGGAGGAAGGGCTCAGCGGGATCGCGGTCCTGGTCGGGGGTTCGTCCACGGGCAAGACACGCGCCTTGTGGGAGGCGGCCCGGCGGCTGCCTGCCTCCTGGCGGCTGTGGCATCCCTTCAGCCCCACCCGCCCGGATGCGGCCCTAGGACTTGTCCGGCCGATCATGTGACTGCCCCGTGTCTGCCTCGTTGTTATGGGCATGGGGCGGGGCGATCTGACGGATGCCGAGTGGGAACGGCTGCGACCGTTTTTGCCGGTGAGCAATGGACGTTGTGGCAGATGGCGGGATCACCGGCAGGTGGTCGACGGGATCCTGCACCGGGTGCGGACCGGTGTGCAGTGGCGGGATCTGCCAGAGCGGTTCGGGCCGTGGAAGACGGTCTATGAACGCCATCGGCTGTGGTCGGCCGACGGCACCTGGGAGCGTCTGCTGCAGCAGATCCAGGCCGTCGCTGACACCGCGGGCGAGATCGACTGGGACATCGCGGTGGACTCCACCATCGTGCGGGCTCACCAGCATGCGGCCGGCGCCCGGACCGACCCGCCGCCGGCCCCTGCCTCAAAGGGGGGCCGAACCAGCAGAACACCAGGGCGAAACGCCATGGCAGAGCCTGCTCGCCCGCCTGGTGGAGGTGGTGCAGGAGGTGGGGGCCTGGGCCGCTCGCGGGGTGGGTTCACCAGCAAGCTCCACCTGAGTGCTGACGGCCGCTGCCGCCCGCTGTCCCTCGTCATCACCGGCGGGCAGTGGGCGGACTGCACACAGTTCCAGGCGGTGCTGGCCAAGATTCGCGTCCCGCGGTCCGGTCCGGGCAGGCCGCGCACGAAACCCGACAGCCTCGCAGCCGATAAGGCCTACAGCAACGGGCCATGCCGCGAATACCTGCGGCGTCGGGGCATCCGGCACACCATTCCGGAGAAGACCGACAGTCAGGCCGCCCGCCTGCGCAAGGGCTCACGCGGCGGACGGCCACCCAGCTTCGACGACGAGCGGTACAAGAAACGCAACACCGTCGAACGAGCGATCAACAAGCTCAAACAGCCCCGGGCCGTGGCCACTCGCTACGACAAACGCGGCTACGTCTACCTCGGCACCGCCACCGCAGCAGCCCTGGTCATCTGGCTCCGCACATGATCGCCCGGACAAGTCCTAGGCGCGGTCACCCTTCGGCTTGCCCCGCTGGTCGGGCGTGCCGTGCGGCGGCGGGCTGAACGGCTGCGGGGACGTCGCGGGCGACACCGGAGAGCCGCCGTGCCCCTCGCCCGTCTCGGGACGCAGTGCGCCGGGATCACCCGAGGAAGGCTCCGCCCCTGCGCGCAACTGCTCCAGCCGCGACCCCAGCAGCTCGGTGACCGGCAGCCGGTCGGCGTGTGACCGTTCGTACGCCAGCAACTCCTCGACCTCATCCGCCGACAGCGACCGCACACGGCTCTCCAGGCCGCCGATCGGCAGATGGTCGTAGTCCGGCAGCGGCAGGGTCTGGCGGGCGGGATCGGCCATGATTCTCACTTCCCTGTGTACGACGTGTTGTACGACGTGTACGACGAATTACGTGCGACGTGGGGTACGGAGCGGGGTGCCGCGAGGAGCGGAGATCAGCCGCCGCCCGGGCCGCCGCTGCCGAAGGAGCCACTGCTGCCCTCGTTCCAGCGGGGACGCTCCTGGTTCGCGCTCGTCCGGTCGGCCTGGTTGCCGTGCGTCTTCAGCTCGTGCGGCGTCAGACGCCCGCGGCCCTGCGGCACCTCGTCGGGCTCCCTCTGCTCCCTGGTCTCCCGGACCGGGCCCCCTTCGGGCAGCCTGGGCTGCTCCTCGGGACGCGGCGGGCGCCTGCGCTTGAGCCGGATCCCCAGGATGAAGGCACCCAGCAGCAGGGCCACGACCGCCAGACCCGTCACGACGAACCCGAAGCCGGGGGCGTCCCCGCCCGCGGCCATCTCCATCCATGCGGTATTCATGGCCCGCGGGTACCCCGGGTCCGCGCCATGAACCGGCTACCTCGACCCCGAGGCCCGTGCCGACCGGGTCTTCGACCGGTTCTCCTTGCGGACGGCGTCCAGCAGCTCGGACTTCGACATCCGCGAGCGCCCCTCGACGCCCAGCCGCTTCGCGACGTCGTAGAGGTGGTGCTTCGAGGCCTGCTCGTCGACGCCCTCGCCGCTGCGGCCGCCCTGCTGCCGGGGCCGGGCCGACCGTGGGTCCGAGGGGGCCTTGCGGCCGCCCTCCTTGCGCTCCCAGTGGTCGCCGACCTTCTCGTGCGTGTGCTTCAGCGCGCCGAAGGCCGTGCGGTGCGCGCGCTCGCCCTCGCCGTACTGCTCCACGGCCGAGTCGTGCGCCTTGATCCAGGTGCGCTGCGCCTCCTCGGAGGACCGCTCCAGGGTCGACGGAAGCTCCTGTCGCCCGGGCATGTGACTCACCTCCGTACGTGGTCGTTCCGGGATCGCCCGGGTGCCCGGCGTGCGGTCCGGAAAACCGGACGGAACCCTTGGGAGCACCGGGTTTGACCGGCATCGGCGGGGCTACCCGCGCGGTGTGACTTCGACGACATCCCAGCAGGAGCTGTTCCGGTTCCTCGAGGACCGCTTCGCTTGCGCTCAGGCCTGCACCGAGTGCGCACGGGCGTGCGCGCTGCGCGCGAGCCTCGTGGATCCCGACGGCACCGAGAACCAGGAACTCGTACGACGCAAGGGCATCATGTGCGCGGAGGTGTGCGACGCGACCTGCCGTGTGCTGTCCGAGCAGAACCAGGTGGACGAGGGCAGCATCCGTGTGCAGGTGGAGTGGTGCCGGACCGTGTGCCTGGAGGCGGCGCACGTCTTCGACCGGCAGCCGGGGGCGGAGGACTCGGCGGCGATGTGCCGTGCGTGCGCGCGGGCGTGCACGGACTTCCTCGCCACGCTGAACTGAACACATGACACCGGGTGAGGGCGGGGTCCGGCCCGTTCGCGCCCCGCCATTCCCAATTTCTGCAACACGTTCTACGGTGTGCGCCGACAGGACCGGCCTTGGGAGCCTGGAGGCGCCGTGCACCTCGACTACACGCCCGAGCAGCAGCGGCTGCGCACCGAACTGCGTGCGTACTTCGCCGACCTGGTCCCGGACAACGCGTACGCCCGGCACAGCGACCCGTCGGAGCGGAAGCGGTTCTACCGCGACACCATCCGGCGGCTCGGCGCGGACGGCTGGCTCGGCGTGGGCTGGCCGAAGGAGTACGGCGGACGTGGCCTGACGGCCATGGAGCAGTTCATCTTCTTCGACGAGGCCGCGCAGGCCGGTGTCCCGCTGCCGCTCATGGCGCTGAACACCGTCGGCCCGACGATCATGCAGTACGGCACCGACGAGCAGAAGGCGTACTTCCTGCCGGGGATCCTCACCGGCGAGATCGACTTCGCCATCGGCTACAGCGAGCCCGGCGCGGGAACCGACCTCGCGTCCCTGCGGACCCGCGCGGTCAGGGACGGTGACCACTACGTCGTCAACGGCCAGAAGATCTGGACGACCAACGGTGACACGGCGGACTGGGTCTGGCTGGCGGTCCGGACGGATCCCGACGCACCGCCGCACAAGGGCATCACCATGCTCCTGGTGCCGACATCCGACCCCGGCTACTCCTGCACCCTGATCAACACCCTCGCCTCGCACGACACCACGGCCAGCTACTACGAGAACGTCCGCGTCCCCGTCTCCCGTCGGGTCGGCGCCGAGAACCAGGGCTGGCGGCTGATCACCAACCAGCTCAACCACGAACGCGTGACCCTGGCCGCCCACGGCACCATGGCCATCCGCGCCCTGCACGACGTGCAGCGCTGGGCGACGCAGAGCAAGCTCGCCGACGGCCGCCGCGTCGCCGACCTGCCCTGGGTGCGCCGCCTCCTGGCCCGCACGCACGCCCGGCTGGACGCGCTCAAACTGCTCAACTGGCGGATGGTCGGAGCCGTCCAGGACGGCACCCTCACCCCGCAGGACGCCTCCGCCGTCAAGGTGTACGGCTCCGAGGCCCGGCGCGACGCCTACGCCTGGCTGATGGAGATCGTCGCCGCCCCGGGCACTCTGAAGGAGGGCTCGGCGGGCGCGGTCCTGCACGGCGAACTGGAACGCGGCTACCGTTCGGCGGTCATCTTCACCTTCGGCGGCGGCAACAACGAGATCCAGCGGGAGATCATCTCCTGGATCGGGCTGGGGATGCCGCGGGTGCGGCGCTGACGGGCTGTGACGAGGCTTATCAGTTGGCACAAAAGCGGGATAGTTGGCACTGAGCGGAGCGCTTGGCCTGGCGCGCGATGGGCTTGGTCTATTGCGTCCTGGGTCCGCTGACCTGCTAATTCCCCAGGGCCAGCGCAACTATGCCGTACGGGGGCTGAGGCGGCGGCCGATACTGAGGTCGCCGGCGTCCGGGATGTTGAACGGCGCCAGCGCGATCCCGTGGGCCTCGCCGCCCATCTGTGTCAAGCGGCGGTGGCCGACGTCGTCGGCCCGGGCGAGATCGCGATCCTGCTGTCCTGCTCTTCATCGCCGTATGGCACTGTCGGCCGCTGTGGGCCGTAGTGTGCGGCACGCTGAACGGCGTCGCCCTGCTGTTCACGCCGGTCCGCTACTCGCACTCGCTCTCAAGGACGACGGCACCCTCGGCTCCATGGTCGGCGGCCTGGTCTTCATCGGTCTGGTGGCCGGCCTTGCGGCCTACCTGTGCTCCCTCGACTACCGCCGCACCGTCGCCGTCAACGGGAACCGCCGCGAGCAGCGCCTGGCGATCGCCGCCGACCTGCACGACTTCGTCGCCCACCACGTCACCGGCATCTTGGTCCCACGCACGCGACACCTTACCGATGACATCCTGACCGCGGCCTGAGTCTGGTCAGGCCGTGCGGGGGCGGGTCTCGGAGCGACCGTGGAGTGGTGGCTCCCCGGCGTTCGAGGGCTGTACCAGGTGCTGGAGGCCGGGGCCGTAACGCGTGCGCAGTTCGTCGGGGAAGTCGGCGTAGATCTGCTGGACGTAGAGGTCGTGGCGGATGTAGCCCTTGACGACGGCGGTGAACAGCGGGTCGTTGATGACGGCGGCGGCCCAGTCGTGGCCGTCCGGTGCGAGGGCCCAGAGGGTGTCGTGGTTGTCGGCGACGACGGCGAGGTGCCTGGCCTGGTGGTGGCGGTAGAGAACGCCTTCAGTGCTGGTGTGCTGCACGGTGCGGCCGTTGTGCACGGTCACCGGGCTCGGGCCGAAGCACAGGATGTCGAAGCGGACCCCGCGGTCCTGGGCGTCGCTGATGTCGGCCTCCAGCGGGGTGAGCTGGTCGGCATGGGCGGAGAGGTAGACATGCTGTGTGGCGCGGCGGAGGATGCCGGACGCCGTGGCCGCGACGGATTCCCAGTCGGACAGCGACGGCAGCACATGGGCGCGCTGGTTCGCCTGCCCCTGGCTGACCTCGGCGAGGCTCCTCCGGGACTCGGCGACACGCGCACGGAACCCGGCGTCGACCTGGGCGAGGAGCTGGTCCGAGGGCACGGCGAGAAAGCGCGCCGGATTGTCGCCCACGCGGACCACCGCGTCCTTCTCCTCCAGTCTGCGCAGGGTCTCGTAGACCTTGGGCTGCGGGATGCCGGTACGGTTGGCCAGGGCGTACCCGGTCATCGGCTCGGAGCCGAGCAGACCGACGTAGGCCCTGGCCTCGTACTGCGAAAATCCCAGTTCGGTCAGCTGCTCGACGGCCTTGGCCGTGGCATCCCCGGACACCTTTCCAGACACCTCCTGGAGTCACCACTGCGGTAGTGATGACACTATCGCGCGTGCCGGCGGCCGGTCAGCTGATCAGAGTCCCAGGATCCGCTCGGCGTTGCCGTGGAAGACGTCGGCGAGGACGTCGTCCGCGTAGCCGATCTCCTCCCACTCCCGGAAGATCCGCTCGTAGGGGAGGCTGGGGTGGTCACTACCGAACATGATCTTGTGGCGGAGCCGGCCGCGGACATCCTTCTTGAGCTGCTCCGGGAAGTACTTGGGTGCCCAGCCGGACAGTTCCCAGAAGACGTTGCCCTTGTGCAGGGCGACGGCTGTCATCTCGTCGATCCAGGGCCAGCCGGGGTGGGAGGCGATGATGGTCATGTCGGGGAAGTCGGCGGCGAGGTGGTCCACCGCGAGGGGGTGGGCGTGCTCGATGCGGGAGCCGAGACCGCCCGGCATGCCGGCGCCCATGCCGGTGGTGCCGACGTCGATCATCACCGGCACGCCCAGGCCGGAGATGGTCTCGAACAGTGGGTACAGTTCGCGGTCGTCGACCCGGTAGCGGCCCATGATCGGGTGGAAGTGGAAGCCGAGGACGCCGAGTTCGGTCACCGCGCGCTTCGCCTCGGCGATCGCCGCGTCTCCCTTGAACGGGTCGACCGCGCCCCAGGTGTGGATGACGCGCTCCGGGTACTTCGCGCGCAGCTCGGTGACGTAGTCGTTGGTGCAGGGCGGCGCCCCGATGACGGACTCGATGTCGAAGGCGACCAGCACCACCTCGACGCCGGCCTCGGTGAACTTGTCGATGACCTTTTCCTCGGACTCGGCCGACCAGGCGCGGCCCCAGTACTTTCCGAGTGCTTCGACGAAGACGCCCTGCGAGTCGATCCAGGGCTGGGTGCCGGGATAGGCGTGGAGATCGATACGGCGCACAATGCCTCCTTCAGGGGCGGGGGTCCGTGCGGCGACGCGCACGGGCCCGTTCCAACGCTTCGGTGAATGCGGGCTGGTGCAGGGAGTGCACCTGGCGGTCGAACTCGGTGTCGACCATCCGTGGGAAGTCCGGTTCCGCGCCGCTTTCGCGCAGGGTCTGCTTGATCGTCCGCAGCAGGGTCGGATCGGTGCCGGCCGCCCGCCCGCCGAGCGTGACCGCCGCGTCGAGGAGTTCGGGTCCCGGCAGGCAGCGCAGGGCCAGTCCGGTGTCGGCTGCCGCCTGCCCGGTCAGGGGCTGGGCGAACAGGAGCATGGCGGTGGCGACCTGGTGGCCGACGGCACGGGTGAGCATCCAGGTGTGGCCGCCGCCCGGGTGCAGGCCGAGCCGGGCGAACCTGCAGTCGAACAGGGCTTCTTCGGAGGCCAGTCGTACGTCGCAGGCCAGGGCGAGGTTGAGACCGGCTCCCACGGCGGGGCCGTTGACGGCGGCGATGGTCGGCAGTCGGCAGGAGGCCACGCGCAGGAAACCCGCGTACACCTCGCGCAGCCGGTGCTCCTCGCCCTTGGCGGCGGCCAGCAGGTTGTCCAGTTCCGCTCCGGCGCAGAACGCGGGGCCGGCGCCGGTCAGCACGATCGCGCTGACGGTGTCGTCCTGCTCGCACGCGTCGACGGCGTCGACCAGGTCCTGCACCATGCGCGATGACAGGACGTTCCTGCGGTCCGGGTCGTCGAGGTGCAGGACGGCCACCGTGCCGCGATCCTCCCGGCGCACGAGGGGCCGGTCCGCCCGGGGTTCGGGTTCGTTGTTCATGGGGTGCCTTCCTGGCGGGCGGCGCGATCGAGGCCGATCGGGGCCGCCTTGAGCACGGTCAGGTCGTGGCCGTGTAGCCGCCGTCGATGACGACCGTCTCGCCGTTGACGAACGGGTTGCTCGTCGCCAGGTTGAGGATCGTGGTGGCCACGTCGTCGGCGGTGACGCACTTCCTCAGCGGCGTGCGCTTGGCCCGGCGGGCCATGAGCCCCTCGTAGTTGTCGCCGAGGGCCTGCTCCATCCACTCGCCCTCCATCCAGCCCGGGGCGACGGCGTTGACCCGGATGTCCGGGCCCAGGGCTCCGGCCAGCGTCCGGGTCAGATTGACGATCGCCGCCTTGCTCGCCGCGTATGGGAACGGCTGCGGGCCGGGGCGTACGCCGACCACGCTCGCCAGGTTCACCACGGCGGCCGGTGCGGACCTTCTCAGGAGCGGTACGCAGGCCCTGGTCACCTGGAAGGTGCCCCGGACGTTGACCGCGAAGATGCGGTCCCAGTCCTCCATGGACAGGCCGTCCAGGTCGGAGGGCGGGGTGTCGGTCGTCGTACCGGCGTTGTTCACCAGCACGTCCAGCCGGCCGAAGTGCACCTCCACCGCATCGGCCATGTCCCGCACCGCCGTCTCGTCGGCCACGTCCGCCTTCACCAGGAGTGTCTTGGCGCCGGCCTGCTCGGCCTCGTCGGCGACGGCCCGGGCCGCGTCCTGGCTGCGGCTGTAGTTCACCGCCACATCGAAGCCGGCCCGGGCGAAGGCCAGGACCGAGGAGCGGCCGATGCCGCGCCCGCCACCGGTGACAAGGACGGTACGGCGTACCGGGGAATCCGCTGTTGTCATTCCAAACCTCCAGGTCGAGGACTAGTACCTACCGTAGTAGGTAGTATTCTCCCGGGCAAGCAGCCAGGGAGGCTGACGTGCCAAGGAGGCCGATATGAGCGACACGGCTCGGGAAGCATTCGTCGTCACCGGAGTGCGTTCTCCCATCGGGCGGTACGGCGGCGCCCTGTCCGGCATGCGGCCGGACGATCTCGCGGCCGAGGTGATCGGCGACCTGATGGAGCGAGTGCCGGCGATTCCGGCCCAGGCGATCGACGACGTGACCTTCGGTTGCGTGAACCAGGCCGGTGAGGACAACCGCAACGTGGCCCGCATGGCGGCGCTGCTGGCCGGGCTGCCCGAATCCGTCCCCGGCGCCACGGTCAACCGCCTGTGCGCCTCCGGTCTCGACGCGGTCGCCACCGCGGCGAAGTCGATCCGGTGCGGCGAGGCGGAGCTGGTGATCGCCGGGGGAGTGGAGAGCATGAGCCGGGCGCCGTACGTCATGGCGAAGCCGGACACCGCGTTCTCCCGCACGCCGGAGGTGCACGACTCGACGATCGGCTGGCGCTTCGTCAACCCGCGGATGGCGGAGCTGTACGGCGTCGACTCGATGCCGCAGACGGCCGAGAACGTGGCCGACCGGTGCGGCATCTCCCGCGAGGACCAGGACGCCTTCGCGCTGCGTTCGCAGGAGCGGACCGCGGCCGCGATGGACAGGGGCCGGTTCGACACCGAGATCGTGACCATCAAGGTCCCACGGCGGCGGGCCGAACCGTTCGAAATCGCCCGCGACGAGCACCCTCGGGCGACGTCCGCGGACGCACTCGCCGCACTGCGTCCCCTCGTGACCGGGAACGGAACCGTCACCGCCGGCAACTCCTCGGGCGTCAACGACGGGGCGGCCGCGCTCCTGCTCGCCTCCGGTGACGCCGTACGGTGGTACGGCCTCACTCCGCTCGCCCGGGTGGTCGGGGGCGCGGTGGCCGGAGTGGCGCCGCGCGTCATGGGACTCGGCCCCGTCCCCGCGACCCGCGCGCTCCTGGAGCGCACCGGGCTGACCGTCGCGGACCTGGACGTGATCGAACTCAACGAGGCCTTCGCCGCCCAGGCGCTGGCCTGTCTGCGGGAACTCGGACTGCCCGACGACGCCGAGCACGTCAACCCCAACGGCGGCGCGATCGCCCTGGGCCACCCGCTCGGCATGAGCGGGGCCCGGCTCGTCCTCACCGCGGCCCTGGAGCTCTCCGAGCGCGGGGCCCGGCGGGCGCTGTGCACGATGTGCATCGGCGTCGGACAGGGCATGAGCGTGCTCCTCGAACGGGTTTGATGAGGGCCGGGCGACGCCACGTGACGTGGCGTCGCCCGGCCCTCGGTGAATGCCCGCTGTCAGGGGACGGGCACTCATGCCTCCGCGGCGGGCGAAGCGCCGATCAAGTCGTGGATGCGCCTGCGCAGTTCCGAGAACTCCGGCAGGGCCTTGACCGCGAGTTCGTCCCGGGGACGCGAGATGTCGACCTGCAGTTCGGCCACGACCCGGCTGGGCCGTGCGGACAGCACCACGACCCGGTCGGCCATGAAGATCGCCTCGTCGATGTCGTGGGTGATCAGCAGGGTCGTCAGGCCCAGTGCCGCGCTGATCGACGCGGTCATCTCCTCCAGCGCCGTGCGTGTCTGGGCGTCGACGGAGGCGAAGGGTTCATCCATCAGCAGGACGCGCGGGTGCAGGGCGATGGCGCGCGCGATCGCGACGCGCTGCTGCATGCCGCCGGAGAGCTGCCAGGGGAAGTGGTCCGCGAACCCTTCCAGCCGCACCCGCTCCAGGGCCTCGCGGGCCCGTTCGCGGCGTACCGCGCGCGGCAGGTCCGTCAGCCCGAACTCCACGTTGCGCCGCACCGTCAGCCATGGGAACAGACTGCGGTTGTACTCCTGGAAGACGATGGCGAGGTCGCCGGGAACCCGGTTGACGGGCTCCCCGGCGTAACGCACCTGCCCCTGGTCGGGACGCAGCAGCCCCGACAGACACCGCAACAGGGTCGTCTTGCCGCAGCCCGAGGGCCCGACGATGGCGACGAACTCCCCGTCGGCGACCGAGAGGGAGACATCGCCGATCGCGTGCGTGGTGGGACCGGTGCCGAGGGAGAAGTGCTTGCCGAGACCGGTCACCTCCAGCAGCGTGTGATCCGTCCGTTCCTTCATGGGTACCGCCTGCTTCGTCTGCTCCGTCATCGGTCCTGCCCTTTCAATCCGTAGAACCAGGCCAGAGCCCGTCGCTCGACCGCGGAGAACAGCAGGGTCAGCAGCCAGCCCAGCACTCCGAGCAACAGCACACCGGCGTACATCTGGTCGAGTGCGTACAGGCGCTGGGCGCGCAGAATGAGGTTCCCGAGACCCGAGGAGGAGGCGATCATCTCGCTGATCACCATCATGATCAGCGAGAGCGCCAGGCCCACCCGCAGCCCCGCCATGATCTGCGGCGTCGCGGCGGGCAGCACCACCCGGCGCAGCAACTCGGCCCTGCCGCCCCGGGCGTAGACCCGGGCGCTGTCGATATATCCGGCCTCCACCCGGCGCACCCCGTCGGTGGTGTTGAGCAGCACCGGCCACACGGCACCGAGCGCGATCACGCCGACCCGGGTGGTGTCGCTCGCCCCGAAGGCCAGGATGGCCAGAGGCAGCAGGGCCGGGGCCGGCACCGCGCGCAGGAACTCCAGTGCGGACCGGCACCAGGGTTCCAGGCCGCGCCACCAGCCGAGCGCCACGCCCAGGACGACACCCACCAGCGAGCCGATGACGAAGCCCGCCAGAGCCCGTGCCAGTGAGGGCATGATGTCGGTCATGAGGGCGTCGCCGGTGATCAGGTCCACCAGCTCGGTGGCGACGACGCTGAACGGTGGCAGAAGCGCGGTGGTGTCGGCCCGCCCTGCCATCTCCCACAGCCCCAGCAGCAGGGCGACGAAACCCCACCCCAGGGCAAGGGCCGTCACCCGGCGCCGCATTCCGCGGAACCCGCCCCGCGCTTTCGCCCTGACGGCTCCGGGCCCGGTGACCCGGTTGATTTCCGTGGTGGTCATCGCCTGCCCTCCGTGGTGTGCCGCTGCCACCCGGCGAGACGGTTCTCCGCCGCCCGCGCGGCCAGGTCGACCGCGACGCCGAACAGCCCGGCCAGCAGGACGGCGGCGAACGCGTCGGTCACCCGCCCGGACTGCTGGGCGGAGTTGAGGTGGTAGCCCAGGCCCGGGCTGCCGGAGACGATCTCGACGGCCACGGCCACGACCACCCCGATACCGGCGGCGGTCCGCAGGCCCGTGGCGAAGGCGGGAACCGAAGCCGGCACGATCACCCGGTACAGCACCCGCGCCCGCGACTGGCCGAGGGCCCGCGCGGAGTCGATCAGCAGCGGATCGACCGTGCGCACCCCGTGCCGGCAACCGATCAGGACCGGCCACACGGTGGCGAAGGCCACCAGGAACACCTGCAGCCCGATCTGCAGCCCGAACACCACGATGCCCACCGGAATCAGCGCCACGGCGGGCACCGGCCGCAGGAACTCCACGGCCACTCCGGTCACGGAGTCCGCCCACCGGGACAGCCCGGTGACCACACCCAGCGGGAGACCGATCGCCGTGGCGAGCGCCAGTCCCAGCGCCCACGCCTGCGCCGTGTCGCCCAGCGGGCCGGCCAGGGTGCCGTCGGCCAGCCCCGATGCCAGGGCCGAACCGATGGACGGCACGCCGGGCGCGCTCGCGGAGGGCAGCACACCGACGAGCCGCAGCAACTCGTAGGCGGCGACCAGCGAGACAAGCCCCACCGCGCTGCGCGCCACGGCACCGGCCCACCGGGCGCCCGTTCCCGCCGGGCGCCGGGCACGGGTCTGCCCGGTCGCCCCTGCGTCAGCGCTCTTCGGACCGAGCGACGAGAGGCCGATCACGGGGTGTAGAAACCTTCGTCCGCAGCGATCTCACCCTTGGCCAGCTTCTCCTTGGTGAGTACGTCGGCCCAGGCCTGCCAGCCCTTCGCCTCGAAGGACGCGGTGAACACCGGCAGCAGCATCTTCTGGGCCGCCTGCTCGGGAACCTGGGTGAACTGCGGGACCAGGGCGCGGACCTTGTCCGGGTTCTTCTGGGCGTAGGCGTCGGCCTTGGCGATGGCGCGGTTGAAGCGATCGACGACGTCCTTGTTCTTGCCCAGATACTTCTCCGAAGTCAGCATCACCGTGTGCGGCCAGGTCCCGTCCTGTCCCTCGGTGGAGGACAGCAACGAGCGTGCTCCGGCGGCCAGTTGTGAGGTGACGAAGGGCTCGGCCGCGTTGACGGCGTCGACCTTGCCCTTCTTCAGCGCGTCGGCCATCTGCGGGAACGGGATCTCCACGAACTTCACCTTCGACGGATCCACCCCCTCCGTGCGCAGTGCGTGCCGCAGCGACAGGTCCGGCAGCTGGTAGAGGGTGTCCACGGCGACCGTCTTGCCCTCGAGGTCGGCGGGATCCCGCAGCTTGCTGTCCTTGCCGACGAGCAACTGGATGTACGACTTGCCCGGGTCCGGGTCGGGGGCGCTGATCCCGGCGACGGCCACTGCCGGAACGCTGTTGCTGCGCGCCGTCAGTACGGCCGGGGCGTTGAGCATCGCGAACTGCGCCTGGCCGCTGACCACCGAAGGGATCATGGCTGCCGGCTCGGCGTAGCTGATCTTCGCGTCCAGACCCTCGTCGGCGAAGTAGCCCTCGCGGACGGCGATCTCGATCGGGGCGGCCGCGGCCACGGCGATCGCCGAGACGGACACGGAGACCTTTCCGGAGCCGTCTGCCTTGGCGGTGGAGTCCGCCGTGCCCCCGGAGCCGCAGGCGCTGAGAGTGAGGACGGCTGTTATGAGTGTTGCGGCCAAGCGTCGCTTCATCGGGACCTCCTGGATATCGCAGTCACCGGAGGACCCGACGGTCTCCGGAAGAGGGTGGTGAGCCGTCCGGCCGACGGGGCGGCGGGTTCGGCCATGACGTACCTCCTCGGCGTCATCGCCAATGGGGTCGGTCGGGGAGACAGGGGATCGGTTGGAGAGCGGCGCTAGAGGGTCAGAGACAGCTCGTCCAGGGGTTCCTCTGCCCGCAGGTGGACGTCCACGGAGAGGAGTTCGCCGGACAGCGGGCAGTAGTGCGCGGTCAT
Organism: Streptomyces djakartensis; assembly: GCF_014651075.1. Taxonomy (GTDB): domain Bacteria; phylum Actinomycetota; class Actinomycetes; order Streptomycetales; family Streptomycetaceae; genus Streptomyces; species Streptomyces djakartensis. The sequence continues at coordinate 48,286 of NZ_BMWE01000013.1, forward strand.
GGCGAGTTCGTCGTGCAGGCTGATGCGGTGTGCGCCCGGATCGATGCGGCGGCTCACGGCGCCGGACCGCCAGTGGGTGGAGCCGCGGGAGAGCACGGCACCGGCGGTGGTGTGCACCTCGACGTCCCCGGTGTCCGTCCGGACCAGCCGCAGTGCGGGGCCGAGCGCGTGTCCCGGCGCACCGGGGTCGGCCCCGGCGACGGGCGGCGCTCCGATCCGTTCGGTGCGCACGGCCAGCCTGCGTTCACGTGTGCGTTCCTCGTCCACGGCCCCCTCGGTGAGGACGACGCCGTACACCTGCTCGGCGTACGTCGCGCTGACCACTCCGCGTTCGACGTCGGCCGCCACGTCCTGCGGTGCCCGCGACAGGGGGTCCCCCCACCCGCCGCCGCCCTGCCAGGACACGGCGAAGACATCACCGGGGCGCATGGGGAACTCGCCCGGTTTGGGACCGAGTTCCTGCCAGGCCGGCTCGGCGCCCGCGAGGTGCTCTCGCAGCAGGTCCTCGTCGTCGCGGCCCGCACCGGGCGCGAAGCGCTGGCGCACGGTGGCACCGGGCCAGCCGCCGAACAGGCCCACCGAGTTGGGAACCTCGGCGCCGTGCGTCATGACCAGGGCGTTCGCTCCGGTCACGCCGCGCAGTGTCAGCCCCATCTCGCCGGAGTGGCCGCCGCTGCGTGCGCCCGCTCCCGCGGTGTCGGGGCGCAGCCGCCGGTACAGGTACAGCAGCGGCGAGACCTGTTCGTTGGACTCGACGTCGGCGATCGCCGGCACCGGCACCGCCACGGGGCCGCCCGCGTCGATGCCGTCGTGGCTCGCGAACGCCCCGGAACCGCCGGCCAGCGGATCGAGGGAGTGCAGACCGAACCGCTCCCCGAACTGGTTGGTCCCGCCCAGGTTGAAGGTGGCCATCGTGCCCGAGCTGACGGCCTGCCCGCGCTCGGCGTACTCGGGCGAGCAGGAGAGCAGCAGGTTGAGTGCCCGCTGGACGACGTTGGTGACGGTCCAGATCGTCTCGACGGTGGCGCTGCCCACGGGCGCGGGATGCCGGGCGGTGCACACCAGCCCGTCCGGGGCCACGATGTCGATCGGCCGCAACAGGCCCTCGTTCCAGGCCAGTTCGAAGCCGAGCGTCGGGATCAGCGCTCCCGTCACCCCGCCGCGCAGGCCTGCGCGGGTGGCGTTGATGAAGCCGGGGGCCTGGGGGCTGGACCCACCGAAGTCCAGCGTGAGCCGGTCCCCGGTCTTGGTGGCGACCAGGTCGACCGCGTAGAGGCGGTTGGCGTGGCCGTCGTGCTCCAGGAAGTCCCGTACGTGCACCTGGCCGTCCGGGAGCTTGGCGAGCCGGGCGCGGGTCTGGCGCTCCGTGGCTGTGATCATCCGCCGCATCACCTCGGCGACCACGTCCGAGCCGTACCGTGCGAACAGGCTGTGCAGCCGCTCGGTGGCGACGTTGATCGTCGCGATGAACGCGCGGATGTCCAGGCCGAGCGAGGCGGGCAGCCGGCTCGCGGAGACGATCATCTCCAGGACGTCGTCGCGCAGTTCGCCCTGGTCCACGAGTTTGACGGCGGGGATGCGCAGGCCCTCCTGGTACACCTCGGTGGCCGTCGGGCACCAGGACGCGAAGTTCATCCCGCCCACGTCGGTCTCGTGCGCCATGACCCCGGCCCAGGCGACCAGCCGGTCGCCGTCGAAGACGGGCCCGGTCATCTGCACGTCGTTCTGGTGGAGGGCACCGACGTACGGGTCGTTGCCGATGTACATGTCTCCGGCGCGGGGAGCGCGGCGGTTGGTGTTGATGTGCCGGATCAGGGAGCCGACGGGCGGCGCCTCGTGCGCGACCTGGAAGCCCATCGTCGCGAACTCCCCGTCCGGCAGGTACAGGCCGGTGAAGAAGTCGGAGGCCTCGGTCACCGTGGGGGAGCCGGAGACGCTCTGCAGCGCGATCCGCATCTCCTCGGTCACGGCGAGCAGACGGTTGCGGATGATCTCGTACTGGATCGGATCGAGTGCGGTGCCGGTTGTCGGCGGTTGGTCGTTCACGTTCTTCACGGGCGCCGGGGTGCCGGTCATCTGCTCGCCCCTTCATCTTCTGTGTCGTCGAGGGTCACCACGAAGTCCCCCAGCTCATCGGTGCGGGCGACGGCTCCCGGCGGGACGACCAGCGTCTGACCGGGGAACATCACCAGACAGGGCCCGCTCACCGTCTGGCCCGGCGCGGGGAAGGCGGTCCGGTGGACCTGGCAGTCGACCGGCTTCAGGGGATCGTCGAAGACGACGCCGCGGGTGCCGTGGGGCTCCAGCTCGTCCCGCGCGGCGGGCCGGACCTGCCCGTCGAGCCGCCGGGAGGCCAGGACCCGCAGACCGGTCAGTTCGAAGCCGGCCTCGCGGAACGCCGATCCGGTCCCGTACAGGGCCTCGTACTGCTCCTCGAAGCAGCGCAGCGTCTTGCCCAGAGCGGCCGGTGAGGAGAGCTCCTCGGCCACGGGCACGTCGAGGTGGTGGGCCTGGCCGCGGTAGCGGATGGCCGCCGTCCGCCGGATCGTCAGCTCTCCCCGCTCGCCCTGGGCGGGACCGGCGGTGGAGGCCGCCTCCGCCTCGGCGGTCATCGCCGCGAGCTTCTCGGCCAGCGGTGCGACGTCCTCGGCACGGATCTCACCGTCGCCCGGCAGCCGCAGGTAGTGAGGGCGGCTGACGGTGCGCTTGAGCTCGCACGTCCCGGTGCCGAACGCGGACTGCCCGGTCGCGGTCGGAGTGACGACGAACGTACGGATGCCGAGTTCACGGCAGAGCGCCCAGGCGTGTGACGGGCCCTGCCCGCCGCCCGCGAAGAGCACGAACTCGCGTGGGTCGTGACCCTTTTCGATGGTGACGCTGCGCAGCAGGTCGGCCATCTTGCTGTCCAGTACCTGACGGATGCCCCAGGCGGCCTCGAGGACGCCCAGGCCGAGCGGTTTGGCGACGCGTTCTTCGATGGCGTCGGCTGCGGCGGCCCGGTCGAGCCGCATCGTGCCGCCCGCGAAGTCCTCTTCGTCGAGGACGCCGAGGACCAGGTCGGCGTCGGTGGCCGTCGGTTCGGTGCCGCCGCGCCCGTAGCAGACGGGACCCGGCCGGGCGCCCGCGCTGAACGGTCCGACGGTCAGCGCGCCGTCGCGCACCCGGGCGATGCTGCCGCCTCCGGCGCCGATGGTGCCGACGTCGATCGCGGGCCGCTGGATGTCGGCACCGCCGATGGTGAGGCGGCTGCGCATCAGCGGCTCGCCCTTCACGACGGTGCCCACGTCGAAGCTGGTGCCTCCGACATCGACGGTGAGCAGCTTGTCGTGGCCGAGGCGGTGACCGATCTCCCGGCACGCGATGACGCCCGCGGCGGGGCCGGACATCAGGACCGACACCGGCTGGTCGCTGACCACGTCGGCGGAGACAACGCCGCCCTCGCTGGTCATCACGACCACCGGCACGGCGAGCCCGCGCTGCCGCAGGGCCTCGTCCAGGCGGCGCAGGTACGCGCTCATCACCGGCCCGAGCGCAGCGTTGACCGCGGTGGTCGACATCCGCGCGTACTCACCGACCGCGGGCGCGACCTCGTGCGACAGGCTGACGAACAGCTGCGGGAATCTCTCGCGCAGCGCGGCCGCGATCCGCTGCTCGTGCTCGGGGTTGGCGACCGACCACAGCGTGGCCACGGCGACGGCCTCGACCTCTGCGGCGGCGACGAGATCCAGCACGCGGTCGATCTCCGACCGCTCCAGCGGTACGACGACCTCGCCCGCGGAGTCGACGCGCTCGCCGATCTCGAAGACCAGCTGCCGCGGCACCACCGCGGGCCACCGGCCGCGGTTGCGGTAGTCGCCGATCTCCAGCTCGGTCAGCCCGGCCAACTGCCGCTTCAGGCGTCCGATCTCCAGGGTGTCGCGGAAGCCCGCCGTGGTGATCAGCGCCGTGGGGGCGGCCGAGGAGGTGAGCAGCGCGTTGAGGCCGGCGGTCGTGCCGTGCCCGAAACGGTCGATCGAGGCGCAGAACTCCTCGACGGACAGCTCGAAGTGGTCTGCGGCGAGCTCCACGGCCCGCAGGATGCCGCCGATGATGTCGGCGGTGCTGGGGGCCTTGAGTACGGCCTGGCGGCCGTCGTCGCCATACACCCACAGGTCGGTGAAGGTGCCACCGACATCGGTGCCCACGCGGAACCTCATGTCTGGTCCTCCATGCCTTCGAGCCAGGTCAGCGCGTCCTCGGCCCAGTGGATCTCGGTGCGGGCGCGGGCGATGTTGCCCTGCATGGCGAGCACCTTGAGTCCGGTGATCATCTTGTGGGAGCTGCGCGGCCGGGTGGCCAGTCGCTTGACCAGCCGGGGGAAGACGCCCCGGTGGAGCTCGCGGAGCTGCTGGGTGTAGACGGCCAGCAGGTCCTCGTGGTGCTTGCGGTGGTCCTCCAGGTGCCGGCGGATCGCCTCGACGGGGGCGCCGTCCAGGAAGACGAGCTTGACCCGTTCGACATCGCGTATCGGGGCGTAGTCGGTGGGCTCCTCCAGCCAGGCCTGCAGCGCCGCCTCGCCTTGCTCGGTGAGGTGGTAGATCCGCTTCTGCTTGCCGGGATTGCCAGGCGAGGCCGTGCTCGTGACCAGGCCCTCGGCCTCCAGCCGACGCAGTTCGGGATAGATCTGGCTGTGCGAGGCGTACCAGAACCAGCCCACCGACTCGCCGAACTCGCGGGCCAGGTCGAATCCGGAGGCGGGTTCGGTGCTCAGGAAGCCGAGCAGCGCGTACTTCAGCGACATCGCTCACCCGGCCTGTGCGGTCGCCGGAGTGGCCGGAGTCGCCGTGGCCACGGTGTACGGCCGGTCCAGTCCGAGCATCTCGCGTGCCTCGGCCGGGGTGGCCGGTTCCAGGTTCAGCTCGCGCAGGATGCGGACCATGCGCTCCACCAGCTCCACATTGGTCGCCAGCCGTCCGCGCGCGTAGTAGATGTTGTCCTCCAGGCCGACCCGGGCCTGGCCGCCGAGGATCAGGCTGTGCACTGAGGACGGCAGCTGGGCGGGGCCGATGCCGCTGACGCAGAACAGGGAGTTCTCCGGCAGGTCCTCGACGAACCGCTGCAGGTCCTTCGGGGTGTACGGGGTGGCGCCGGACATCAGCTTGTGCGTGCCGAGCACGATGTTGATGTAGTAGGGCGGCTTGTCGTAGCCCAGCGCGATCAGGTCCTTGACCCACACCAGGTCGGACAGCGACATCACCTCCCACTCCGGTTTGATGCCGCGGTCCTTCATCGCCTGGGCCAGCTCAAGGCACCGGCTCCAGGAGGTGTCCATGAGCAGTTCGAGGTCACCGCGGTGCATGCACTGCATCTGCGGATCGAAGGTGCACATTTCGGCACCGGCGAGGGTGCCCTTGATGCGCTGCTCGAAGGAGATCTCCTGGCGGCCGTCGGCAAGGGTCGCGATCATGTCGCCGCTGATGCCGCCGCCGGTGCTGTTGTTGATGATGATGTCGCTGCGCGAGCGGATCAGTTCGTTGATCCGGCCGTAGATCTCCGGGTCGCAGGTCGCGCCGTCGTCGGGCCGGCGGGCGTGCACCGCGACGATGCTCGCCCCCGCCTCCCAGCAGCGCACCACGTCGTCCGCGATCTCCTGCGGCTGGGTGGGCAGATGCGGTGTGACCGACTTGTCCGCCATGCCACCGGTTGGGGCGATCGTGATGATCACTTTTCGGTCAGCCATCGGGGCGCCCTCCATTGGGTGCGGTCCGAGTTGGGACGTGACGCAGCGCACGCTAGGGTCGCGTCGAGTTAAATGTCAATGCTTACATATAGGTAATCTGAACGTAGCTTGCGAGCAGGGTGGATGTACGGAACGGCCGGTACATCCATGTCAATCTCGACATGTGTGCGGGTCCGCTTCATCCGGCGTTGCGGGCGTCGGTGGGCTCGCCCGACTGTGAGAGGAGCCCCTCGACTTGGAGGAAGGAGTGGCTTGTTCACTCCGGCCGCACCGTGTCGATCGGAGGCCTACCGGGTCTGCCCATGGCGAGGGGACTCATCGGCCTCAGCAGGGACGGGTCAGTGAGCTTCCGGCGCATGGGTGTGCTCGCTGCGCCACGGGGGAGATGGTGATCGGCAGGATGATGCCGAGGGACAGTTCGCCGGCCCGCCGGACGCACATCGCGGCGACCGCGAGATCCTGGACGGCCGAGCCGACGGACTTGTAGACCACGACCGCGTCGAAGGCCTGCCCAGTTCGCGCTGCTCGGGCAGGGGGCGCCGATCGAGACGACCGTGGCGTCGCGCGAAGTCACGGGACGGGGACGATCACCTCACCTGGAAGCGACGTTCGCGGCAGTCCTACCGCCGGCGCCAGGGCAGCGGCTCGTGGTCGTTCTCGGTGGTGTCCGCGAACTGCAGAGCGGAGTTGATCGTCTCGCCGATCTCCGCGAAATGGCGCACCTGCTCCGGGGTGAGCACGTCGAAGACGACGCGACGTACAGCCTCGACGTGGCCGGGGGCTGCCCGGTCCAGAAGGGTCTGCCCCTGCGCCGTGAGGACGGCAAGCTGATTGCGGCGGTTGCCGGGGGCGTCGCGGCGGCTGACGTAACCGGCCTGCTGGAGGCGGGTCACAGCATGGGTGAGCCGACTGCGCGTGACTTTCAGGCGCTCGGCCAGCTCGGACATGGTCAGTGTGCGGTCGGGGGCCGCGGACAGGCGGGCAAGCAGGCTGTAGTCCGAGTGCGTCACCCCCGCGTCCCGGCGGAGCTGCCGGTTGAGATGGTCGGCCAGCAGCGTGGAGAAGTCGATGTAGGCCAGCCAGGCCCGCTGCTCCTCGCTGTTGAGCCAACGTGGCGACGTGGTCATGATCGCAAGCCTAACCGGCTCGCGGTTGAAATTTCAAACGACTCGTCCAGCCGTCACTGAGTCTCGGCTTGGGAGAGCGCCTGGCGCCATCCACCGTGTGGATGGGGCGGATACGGAATTCTGATCGCGCAGAGGATGGCGACAAGACCCCGAACCGCTCATAGTCGTCCCTACCCGCACGCCGCTGTCCGGATCAGCCGCCGGTGTGCGGCCGTCCTCAGCATGCCGTGCGCCGTCGGCGCCCGTGAAAGGCATGCCCGCTCCCGTCCACCGTCCCTGGAGTCGCCATGCCCGGTTCCGTTTCGCCACCGTCTCCCACCGTGGTCGACGACGCTGCTCCGTCACCCGTTGCCGTCTCGGGTCCGGCCCATCTGTTGCGCGTGACCCTGCTGATGGCGGGCAGCTGTCTGCCGATCCTGGGGGCGGTGCTGATCGCTCCGGTGCTGCCGAAGATGCAGGACCACTTCGCGTCGACCCCGGGGGCCAAGGCGCTGGTTCCCCTGGCGCTGACCGTTCCGGCGCTGGCGCTGGCGTTGCTGGCCCCGTTCGCCGGGGTGATCGTGGACCGGCTCGGCCGCAAGCGCCTGCTGCTGGTGGCGACCGTCCTCTACGCCGCGTTCGGTACGGCACCGCTCTGGCTGGACTCACTGGGTGCGATCATCGCCAGCCGCGCCCTGGTCGGTGTCGCCGAGGCCGCCATCATGACCTGCTGCACCACCCTGATCGGCGACTACTACAGCGGCCGGCAGCGGGTGAAGTACCTCGCGCTGCAGACCATGTGCGCCTCCGCGTCGGCCACCGCCTTCTTCGTGCTGGGTGGCGCCGTGGGCGCGGCGGGCTGGCGCCTGCCGTTCTGGGTCTACGCCGTGAGCCTGCTGATCGCCCCGCTGATGGCCATTGCCCTGCCCAACCCGGCGTCCCGCACGGCCATCGAGGAAGCCCGGGTCGAGGAGGAGACCCGCCGTCCGTTCCCCTTCCGGCAGCTGGCGGGCATCTGCGCGCTCACCTTCTTCGGCGCGATGGTCTTCTACACCGTGCCGGTGGAGATGGCGTACCTGCTCGACGACCTCGGGGTGGAGAACACCGGTGTGATCGGTCTGGCCACCGCGCTCGCGAGTGCCGCCACCGTGGGCGGAGCCATCGTCTTCGCCCGGTTGGAGCGCTCCCCGGACCCGATGCTGCCCGCCGTCTTCGCGGTCTGCGCTGCCGGCTTCGGCGTGATGTTCCTGGCGGGCAACGCCCCGCTGCTGGTCGTCGGAGCAGTCATCAACTGTCTGGGTACCGGCATGCTGCTGCCGGCCCTTCTCACGAGTGCCATGTCCCGGCTGGCGTTCCAGGACCGCGGCCGCGGCACAGGGCTGTGGATGGCGGCCTTCTTCGGCGGTGAGTTCGTCTGCCCACTGGTGCTGCTTGCCGTGGAGTCGGTGGTCGGGTCTCTCGCCGGTGCGGTGGGCGTCCTGGGGCTGGCCGCCGCCCTGGTCGCGGCGGGGCTGCTGGCGGCCCGCCGCCGCGCGGGCGCCGCGGACCCCCGGCCGTTGCCGGAGCAGTTGGCCTGACGGTGGGGACGCCGATGAGCCGGGGAGTGCCGGAGACGGTGCCCCGGCTCGTGGCGCGAGGGCCGGACTCCCGTGTCTCTCCGTGCGCCGACACGGCCGGTTGTGAGGGCCGGGAGTGCCGCTGGTTGCCGACGCTGCCCGGTCGGCAGCAGGGCCGCTCCGGTGCCGGCTATGCGCCCTCTGCAGGAGGTACGGCCGCGCCCGTCCCGCCGTCCGTCAGAGTCGCGCCCACCTCCGCGGCCTTCTGCCGCAGCCAGATGTGGGACGCGTCCTGGGCGTGCACGGGGTGCCACCACAGCGCTTCCTGGACCGGTACGGCATCGAAGGGGCAGGGCAGGACGCGCACCGCGGCGGAGCGGACCGCGCTGCGGGCCAGGCGTGCCTGGATCATCGCGACGCGGCGGGTGCCCTCGACCATGTGGGGGAGGAGCTGGAAGGTCTGCACGGAGACCTCCACCTGGGGGCTGATGCCGAGCATGCTCAGCTGGCGGGCGGCCGGGGCGTCGTAGGGGCGCTGGTACACGGCCCAGGGCAGGCGGGCCAGCTGGTCGAGGGTGAGTTCGTCGCCGATCTCGGGGTGATCGTCGGCGACCAGGCACAGCCAGCGGTCGCTGAAGAGCTCGACGGCGGGCAGGCCGTTGATGACACCGTGCGGCATCAGCAGTCCGTCGACGGTACTCAGCACGGTCGCGGTGTTGTCCACGACCGACGGCGCCGGGTGCTGGAAGGTGAACCGGATCCCGGGCGCCTCCCGGTGCACGGCGCGGGCCAGCGCGGCGCCGAACACGGCCGCGCCGTAGTCGGAGGCGAGCAGGGTGAACTCGCGCGTCTCAGCGGCCGGGTCGAAGTCGGCCTGGCTGGAGAACACACGCTCCAGCAGGTCGCAGGCGGTCGCGCTTCGGTCCCGCAACGCGACGCCGAGCGGGGTCAGCTCGTAGGAGTTGCCGGTCCGGGCGAGCAGTTCGTCGTCGAAATGGCGGCGCAGCCGGGACAGTGCCGCGCTCATCGCCGGCTGGCTCAGTCCGATGCGCTCGCCGGCTCTGGTGACGTTGCGCTCCTCCAGCAGCGCGCGCAGGGCGACGACCAGATTGAGGTCGAGTCGGGAGAGATTCACCGGGCACCACCTAGCAGCCTATGAAGGTATCCATCTCGTGGATTTGCTGCATCCACAGGATTGATTTCCTTGATTCGTTGATCGGGGTCAGAGTAGACCGCACCCCAGCAGGAGGAAATCTGATGGCAACGCTCGCGCAACCGGTCGGCCCGTTCGCGCTCGGCACGTTCTCGGCCACGGACAAGGACGCGTTCCCCGGTCTCGTCGCCCGGGAGCGGGTGCTGGATCTGAGCCGGGTCCTGGCCTGGGAGCCGTCCGACATGCGTGCCGTACTGGAGCAATGGGAGGAGGCCCTCCCCGTCCTGCACACCCTCGCGCACGAGGACGCCCTCGACTGGCGGCCGTTGGATGGCCTGAGGGTGCACGCCCCGCTGGAGCCCCGCCAGATCTTCCAGTCCGGCGCCAACTACCGCCAGCACGTGATCGACCTCGAGGTCGCCCACCGCTCCCCCGACGACCCGCGCACGGTCGAGGAGGCGCGGGCCGAGATCGCCGCGGTCATGGACCGGCGGGCGGCAGAGGACCTGCCGTACGTGTTCATCGGCCTGCCCAGCACCATCGCCGGCCCGTACGACGATGTCGTACTCCCCGCATGGGCCGAAAAGCCCGACTGGGAGCTGGAACTGGCGGCCGTCATCGCCAAACCCGCCTACCGGGTCTCCGCCGAGGAGGCCCTGGAGTACGTCGCCGGCTACACGATCGCCAACGACCTCACCGACCGCGCCACCGTCTTCCGCCGCGACATGCCCGCCATCGGGACCGACTGGCTGCGCTGCAAGAACGCTCCCGGTTTCACCCCGCTCGGCCCGTGGATCGTGCCGGCCGAGTCGATCGCCGACCCGGGTGACCTGCGGGTCACGCTGAAGCTGAACGGCGAGACCATGCAGGACGAGTCCACCAAGGACATGCTCTTCGGCGTCGCGCGGCTGGTGTCGTACATCTCCCAGACCTCCCGGCTCCTGCCCGGCGACCTGGTGCTGACCGGCAGCCCGGCCGGCAACGGCATCCACTGGGGGCGGCTGCTGCGCGAGGGCGACGTGATGGAGGGTTCGATCACCGGTCTGGGTGTGCAGCGCACCCGCTGTGTGGAGGAGAAGCCATGAGCCTGGACCGCCACGACCCGGAGGGCGCGATCGCCGAGGCCGCCAAGGCGTACTCCAACTGGGGGCGCTGGGGCGAGGACGACGTGCTCGGCACACTGAACTTCCTCGACGAGGCCAAGCGCCGCGAAGGCGCGGCGCTCGTGCGCCGGGGCGTGAGTTTCTCGCTGTCGCAGCGGTTCGACATGAACGGGCCGCAGAAGGGCTGGCGCCGGCGGACCAACCCCGTGCACACCATGCTGGACACGGGAACGGACGCGGCGCTTGGCAACCAGGGCTTTCCGCACGGCATCGGCGGCGCCGACGACGTGATCGCGATGCCGCTGCAGTGCTCCACGCAGTGGGACGGCCTCGGGCACATCTTCGACCACGGCAAGGCCTGGAACGGACGCGATGCGGAGAAGGTCGTCACCTCCGACGGCGACCTGGTCACCGGCATCGAGCACATGGCCCCGTACGTGGCCGGTCGCGGCGTCCTGCTGGACGTGGCCCGGGTCATCGGTGACGACGACGGCGAGCCGGAGCTGCCGGACGGTTTCGCGATCACCGAGGAGCACCTGACCGCTACCGCCGAGGCCCACGACGTGAGCGTCGGACGCGGCGACATCGTCCTCGTCCGCACCGGACACCTCGCCCGTGCCCGGCGCGACGGCTGGGGCGACTACGCGGGCGGGCCGGCGCCCGGCCTGTCGTTCACCACCGCCGGCTGGCTGCACGGCACCGAGATCGCCGCGATCGCCACCGACACCTGGGGCTTCGAGGTACGGCCGAACGAGTTCGAGAACGCCTTCCAGCCCCTCCACCAGATCGTGATCCCCAACATGGGCCTGCTGATCGGCGAGATGTGGGACCTCGACGCGCTCGCCGCCGACTGCGCCGACGACGGCGTGTACGAGTTCTGGCTCACCGCCGCACCGCTGCCCATCACCGGAGCCGTCGGCTCCCCGGTCAACCCCATCGCCGTCAAGTAGATCAAGTAGCCCTCTCAGCCGCCGGATGCGCCCACTCCCTGGACAGCAACGGGCGCATCCGGCCCACACCGCTCCACCCGTTCTGCCGCACCCCGTCCCCACCCCAGCCCCGCACTCTCAGCGGGCGAGCCGCACCTCGCCGCGCGAAGCCGCGCGGCCCAACCCCGGGAGGTATCCCCGACATGGCTGACAGCCTCACCCTCCCCCAGCCTCCGGCTGGGGGCACCCCCACGGTCCTGGTCATCGGCGGGGGCGCCTCCGGCAACGCCGTCTCCGTCCTGCTGCGCCGCGCCGGCATCGCCGTCGACCTGATCGAGGCGAAGCCCGACTGGAACGCCACCACCGGCTCCGGCATCACCCTCCAGGGCAACGCCCTGCGGGTCCTGCGCGAACTGGGCGTGTGGGAAAAGGTGGAAGCCTCCGGGTTCGCCTTCGGCTCGTTGGGTGTGACCGCCCCCGACGGCACCGTGCTGTTCGTCGCCGAGGACATCCAGACCGGCGGGGAGGACCTGCCCGCCACCCTCGGCATGCAGCGCCCCCAGCTGCAGCAGATCCTCATCGACGCGGTCCACGCCTCCGGCGCCCGCGTTCTCCTCGGCACCACCGCCGAGGTGCTGGAGCAGGACGCCGACGGCGTCTCGGTGCGCTTCAGCGACGGCAGAGAGGGTCGATACGACCTGGTGATCGCCGCCGACGGCCTCAACTCCGCCACGCGTGCCGCGATCGGCATCACCGACAAACCCGAGCCGACCGGCATGGCGATCTGGCGCATCGCCGCCCCTCGGCCCGAGAGCGTCACGCGCACCGACCTCGCCTACGGCGGCCCCGCCTACATCGCCGGCTACTGCCCCACCAGCGAGAACACCATCTACGCGTACGTCGTCGAAGCGTGCCGCGACCGGGCCTCCATCGACCCGGCCACCTACGCCGACGAGATGCGCCACCTGGCGCAGGCCTACGGCGGGGTCTGGCCGGAGATCACCGAGCACATCACCGACCCGAAGAAGGTCAACTACACCTGGTTCGACCGTCTCCTGATCGAGGGCTCCTGGCACCGGGGCAGGGTGGTGCTCATCGGCGACGCCGCCCACTGCTGCCCGCCAACTCTCGCCCAGGGCGCGGCCATGTCCCTGGAGGACGCCTCCGTCCTCGCCGAAGTGCTCACCAGCGGCCGGGACTGGGACGACGAGCTGTTCCAGGGCTACTACGAGCGCCGCATCCCCCGGGTGCGCACCGTCGTCGAGGCGTCCGTGCAGATCGGCCAGTGGCAGTTGGACGGCGTGCGCGACGCCGACATGGCCGGGCTGGTCGCCCGCACCATGAACTTCCTCAAGGAGCGCCCGTGACCGCCACCGCGTCCTCAACGCCGACCATCGACGTCCACGCCCACCTGCTGCTGCCGGAGATCGAGGAGGCCGTCGCCGGACGCCCAGGCCTGGCCGAGGCACGTAACCTCGACGCCCGACGCAACGGCCCTGCGGCCCTCGCCGTGAACGGTCCCATGGTCGGCGAGCGGGTGCCACGGCTGACAGATGTCGCCGTGCGCCTGGCGGCCATGGACGCAGCCGGCGTGGACGTGCAACTGGTGAGCCCCTCACCCGGCCACTACCACTACTGGGCCGACTCCCAACTGGCCGCCCGCGTCTGCCAGTTGGCGAACGAGGGGACCGCCGCGCACTGCGCCAAGGCCCCCGACCGGCTGCACGGCCTCGGCCTCATCCCGCTCCAGCACCCCGACCTCGCGGTGACGCTGCTCGACCACGCACTGGACCAGGGGCTGAAGGGCGTCGAGATCTCCTCGCACGCCCCGGGCCCCGGCGGGACCCGGGAGGTGGAGCTCTCCGACCCGCGGCTCGCACCCTTCTGGGCCCGCGCCGAGGAGACCGGCGCACTGGTCTTCCTGCACCCCTTCGGCTGCACCCTCGACGAGCGCCTCGACCAGTGGTACCTGTCCAACTCCGTCGGCCAGCCCACCGAGAACGCCGTCGCCCTCTCCCACCTGATCTTCTCCGGCGTCCTGGACCGCCACCCGCACCTGAAGCTCATCGCGGCACACGGCGGCGGCTACCTCCCCACCCACATCGGCCGCTCCGACCACGCCTGGCGGGCCCGCCCCGACGCCCAGGCCTGCACCCGGGCACCGAGCAGCTACCTGAAGCAGCTGTACTTCGACTCCCTCGTCCACGACCCGCACGTACTCCGAGCCCTGATCAGCACCGCCGGCGCCGACCGGGTCCTGCTCGGTTCCGACTTCCCCTTCGACATGGGCACCGAGGACCCGCTGGGCGCGCTGCGCGCGGCCGGCCTGCCCGACCACGACTTCCACGCCGTGCGGGGAGGCAACGCCGCCGCCCTGCTCAACCTCACCTGAGAAGGAACCCCCACGATGAACCGCCTGCTCACTCATCTCCGGCACGTCGACCTCGCCGTGCCCGACTACGACAAGCAGCTCGACTTCTACGCCGGTGTCTGGGGCCTGACCGAGGTCGCCGAAGACTCCGGGATCTCCTTCCTCGCCGCCGAGGGCAGCCCCGAGCAGTACGTCGTACGACTGCGCAAGGCCGACGAGAAGCGCCTCGACCTCGTCTCGTACGGCGCCGGGAGCGCCGAGGACGTGGACACGCTCGCCGAGCAACTTCTCGCCGGGGGCGTGCAGTTGCTCTCCCAGCCGGGCAAGATCGACACACCCGGCGGCGGTTACGGCTTCCGCTTCTTCGACGTCGACGGCCGCACCATCGAGGTCTCCGCCGACGTCGAGGCCCGCCGGCATCGCAGGATCGAGGAGAAGGAGTCGATCCCGGTCCGCCTGTCGCACGTGGTGCTCAACTCACCCGACCTGGACAAGACCCGTGCGTGGTACGAGACGCATCTCGGCTTCCGGCTCTCCGACACGCTCAGCTCGCCGCACATGGGCGAGGTCATGCACTTCATGCGGATCAGCAACCAGCACCACTCGATGGCCCTCGCGAAGGGCCCGCACACCTCCCTGCACCATGTCTCCTTCGAGATGCGCGGCCTGGACGAGTACATGCGCGGCTCCGGGCGGGTGATGCGGGCCGGGTTCAAGAAGATCTGGGGGCCGGGCCGGCACATGGCGGGCGACAACACGTTCACGTACTTCCTGGACCCGCACGGCAACACCGTCGAGTACACCACCGAGCTTGAGGAGCTGGACGAGGACACCTGGCACCCCCACGTCTACGACTTCTCCCAGCCCGAGGTCACCGACCAGTGGGGCACGGCGAACCCGATGAACGAGCTGGTCGCCAAGGAGTCGTTCAACGACGTCGACCGCGGCTGCTTCGTCGCCCCGCCGGTCTGACCGGCGAGTCCCTCAGTCCCCGGGGTGCGGTGGCCCTGTCAACTGCCCTGACTCCCCACGCCGCACCCCGGTCTCCATGCTCGCCCCTCACGCCGACAGGAACCTCCGCATGCGTTTCGCCGCGTACGAGTACCAGAACCGACGCCATGTGGCCGTCGTCGCCGAGGACGGGATGCTCCGCCCCCTGCCCGGTGTCCACTCCATAACCGGACTACTCGCTGAGGAGGGCGGCCTGCCGCAACTGCTCGAAGCGGGCTCCGCGACGCTCGACGTGCCGACCGGTCCACATGTCTCCGAGGTACGGCTGCTGCCGCCCCTCCAGCCGCCCACCGTGCGGGACTTCGTCACCTTCGAGGAACACGTCGAGGGCGTACGGCGGTCCGTGGACGGCACCGCCGGCGTACCCGAGCGGTGGTACGCGGCCCCGACGTTCTACTTCACCAACCCCTACGCCGTGTACGGCCCGCACGACGACATCCCCATGCCCCCGGGATCGAGCGTGCTCGACTTCGAGCTCGAAGTCGCTGCCGTGATCGGCAAGGAGGGCCGCGACCTCACCCCCGAGCAGGCCCGCGACCACATCATCGGCTACACGATCTTCAACGACTGGTCCGCCCGCGACCTTCAGTCCGCCGAGATGAAGGTCGGCCTCGGCCCCTGCAAGGGCAAGGACACCGCCACCACGCTGGGCCCCTACCTGGTCACCGCCGACGAGCTGGAGGAGTACCGCGACGCGGACGGCTTCCTGCGCCTGGCGCTGACCGCCTCGTTGAACGGCGAGGTCGTCGGCAAGGACCTGCTGTCCAACATGAGCTGGACCTTCGAGGAGATGGCCGCCTACGCCTCCCGCGGCACCTTCGTCCGCCCCGGCGATGTCCTCGGGTCCGGTACCTGCGGCAACGGCGGCTGCCTCGCCGAGCTGTGGGGCGTACGCGGCAGACAGGACCCGCCGCCGCTCAAGCCCGGCGACACGGTCACACTCACCGTCGAGGGCATCGGCTCCGTCTCCAACACCGTGGTGCCCGGCCCTGATCCCATACCGGTTCCGGTCGCCCGGCGCCGCCCCCGGGAGCGGCCGTGACCGACCTGCACCCCAAGCGGCTCCTCGGCAAGGTCGTCGTGGTCACAGGCGCGGCCGGTGGCCAGGGTGCCGCCGAGGCCGAGGCACTGATCCGCGAGGGCGCCCGGGTGATCGCCACCGACGTGACCGAGGCAGCCGGCTGCCGCCGCCTCGACGTCACCAGCGAGAAGGACTGGGCGGAACTCGCCGCCGACCTGCGCGAGGCGTACGGGCAGGTGCACGGCCTGGTCAACAACGCGGGCGTCACCTGGCGTGCCCGGATCGACGACGTACGCCCCGAGGACATGGCCCGTGTCCACGCGGTCAACGTCACCGGAACGCTCCTGGGCATCCAGCACCTGGTACCACTCATGCGACCGGGCGCGTCGATCGTCAACGTCGGTTCGTCGGCGGCGCTGACCGCCCACTACCCGGTCGCCTACACCGCCAGCAAGTGGGCGCTGCGCGGCCTGTCGAGAACCGCCGCCATGGAACTGGGGCCCCGCGGCATCCGCGTGAACATCATCCACCCCGGCTTCATCGAGACCGACATGACCGCCTCCGCGGCGCCCGGGTTCCGCGAGGCGAACCTCCACGGGACACCGCTCGGCCGCACCGGAACCGTCGACGACATCACCCCTCTCGTCACCTTCCTCCTCTCCGACGAGGCGTCCTTCATCACGGGCGCAGAGATCCCCGTCGACGGTGGCCTCACCGCCCACGGCGGTGCGAAACCGATCTCGGACGCCCTGCGCGAGAACGCCTGAACCCGCAGCGAAAGAAAGGCACTTCTTCTCATGGACAAGGTCTGGGCGAGCGCCGACGAGGCGGTCGCGGACATTCCCGACGGTGCGTCCCTGGCCGTCGGGGGCTTCGGCCTCAGTGGCATCCCCGACGTGCTCATCCAGGCCCTCCACGCCCAGGGCGCCACGGGTCTGGAGGTCGTGTCGAACAACTGCGGCGTGGACGGGCGTGGACTGGGCGTCCTGCTGGCCGACGGCCGGATCGCCCGCGTCACGGGCAGTTACGTGGGCGAGAACAAGGAGTTCGCCCGTCAGTACCTGTCGGGCGAACTGGAGGTGGAGCTGGTCCCGCAGGGCACGCTCGCCGAACGGCTGCGCGCCGGCGGCGCGGGCATACCCGCCTTCTACACCCCGGCCGGCGTGGGCACCCAGGTCGCCCGCGGCGGACTGCCCTGGCGCTACACGGCGGACGGCGCGGTCGCCCACGCCTCCCCGCCGAAGGAGACCCGCGACTTCGACGACCGCACCTACGTCCTGGAACACGGCATCACCACCGACTTCGCCCTCGTACGGGCCTGGCGCGGCGACCGCCACGGGAACCTCGTCTTCCGCAAGTCCTCCGCCAACTTCAACCCCCTCGCGGCTATGGCCGGCCGGATCACCGTCGCCGAGGTGGAGGAAGTCGTCGAGCCGGGTGAGCTGAGCCCGGACGAGATCCACCTGCCGGGCATCTTCGTCCAGCGCCTCGTGGTGCTCACCCCGGCCCAGGCCGCCGACAAGCAGATAGAGAAGAGGACCGTACGCGCATGAGCACCACCCTTGGTACGCAGCTGGGCTGGACCCGGGACCAGATGGCCGCCCGCGCCGCCGCCGAACTCACCGACGGCTCCTACGTCAACCTCGGCATCGGCCTGCCCACCCTCATCCCCGGCCACCTCCCGCCGGACGTCCACGTGGTCCTGCACTCCGAGAACGGCATCCTCGGCACCGGCCCCTACCCGTACGAGCACGAGGTCGACCCCGACCTGATCAACGCGGGCAAGGAAACCGTAACCGTCCTGCCCGGCGCCTCCTTCTTCGACTCCGCCCTGTCCTTCGGCATGATCCGCGGCGGCCACATCGACACCGCCGTCCTCGGCGCCATGCAGGTCTCCGCCGCCGGCGACCTCGCCAACTGGATGATCCCCGGCAAGATGGTCAAGGGCATGGGCGGCGCGATGGACCTCGTCCACGGCGCCCGCCGGGTTATCGTGCTCATGGAGCACACCGCCAAGGACGGCAGCCCCAAGATCGTGAAGGAGTGCACCCTCCCGCTCACCGGCGAACAGTGCGTCCACCGCATCATCACCGACCTCGCCGTCCTCGACGTCACACTCGAGGGCCTGACGCTCGTGGAATGCGGGCCGGGTGTAACCGTCGAGGACATTGCCGCCCGCACCGACGCGCCTCTGGTCCAGAAGCCATGAGCCGTCGATGCGGAAGGCCGGGCGGGCAGGGATCACGATCCCTGCCCGCCCGGCCTTCCGCATCCTGCTCACACCGCCCCTACGACAGCGGCATGACCTTGCGGTAGGCGAACACCGCGACCACCGCGACCACGACATGCATCAGGAGCAGCGCCACGACGCCGGTCACGCCACCTTCACCGAAGAGCAGGAAGTCGGGAACGAAGGAGACCACGACGACAGTCGGCACCAGCCAACGCATCAGCGCCTCGGGGGCCTTCGACAACTTGCGGACCAGGGCCCAGCCGAGGGCGCCCGCCACCATCCCGACCGCCGTCAAGAAGATGTACGAACCCGGCTCCAGCGGTTGGAAGTCGTCGGGCGCGCCGACGGCGAGGGCGAGAAGGGCGATCACCGCGTCCGCCAGGGACGCCGCCACGATCGCGGCGAGCACACCCCCTGCCACGACGAGCGGACCACGGCGGACGGGTACTGCTTCAGGGGTAACAGACACGGCAACTCCTGGAGGGAACTACGAGAAGCGCTTCGGAAGTAACGTTTGAAGAATCAAACATAGGATCCCAGGACTTGCTTGAAGTTTCAAGCCGTCGTGGTCCCGCCTATGCGCATACTCGTGAAGCCGCCGGACCCGGCCGGGAAACTGATGGCCGGTAGCTGTCTGCCCGTGCTGGGCGCGGTACTGATCGCTCCTGTGCTGCCGAAAATGCAGGACCACTTCGCCTCGACCCCCGGCGCCACGGCGCTCGTCCCCCTCGCGCACCACGCCCGCTGCCCCGTCATCACGGTCCCGGCGTGAGGCGGCGAACGGCACGGGACCCGTCTCACGGACGGCCCTTTCCGCGCAGGCCGGCCCGTCACACGCCGAGAGAGCACCGCCGTTCATGAGCGGCGCACAGGCGAGCACGGACCCGCTGGCACAGGACGGAGGGACGTGCCACGTCAGGTGCGGGCCGTGGTGTTCGCCACCGGCGCGGCGACCGAGTGCGGGCGGATCTACCGGCTGGCCGCGGCCGCCCCGCGGCTGAAGAGGTCCCGCGGAGGCGGGGCTCAGCCATGTGGAACGACGGCGACGGGGCAGCGCCCGTGATGAATGGCGCCCTGCGCGACGGGACCCAGGTGGGGGCCAGGACGGTGCTCGCGTCGGCCGACGACCAGCAGGGCGGCGCCTTCGGCGGCCCGTACGACGGCCTTGGCGGGGCTTTCGAGACGGATGCCCTCAGTCACGTCCACCTGCGGGTACTTCTCGCGCCAGGGGCGGAGCGCCTTGCCCAGCTCCTTCAGCGCGTCCCGCCTGATCTCCTCGGTGACGTTGTGGTCCACGCCCCAGGGCACGCGTGCGTGGAGTGGCACGCTTCGGCCGTGGACGGCCTGGAGGGGAACGCCTCTGGCGGCAGCCGTGTGGAAGGCGAAGTCGAGGAGGTCGTCGGACGAACCGTGCAGTTTCAGGGCCACGACCACGCGGCCCGCGGATGCCGGGGCTGCCTCTTCCCGGCCGGTCCGGGCGCGGACCAGTACCACCGGCCGCTCCGCCCGCGCCACGACGGGCATGCTCACGTCGCCGAGGAAGTAACTCTCGACGGGCTCCAGCCCCCGCGAACCGAGCACGAGCATCTCGGACTCCGTCGCCGCTTGCAGCAAGGCGTTCTGGGCATCGTCGGCGACCAGGTTCCCGACGATGGACAGGCCCGGGTGACGCGCCTGAAGTTCCGCCTGGGCGGTGTGCACGAGACGCTTCGCCCAATAGTTCTGATCGACCTCGGAGGGGGCGTGGGCCGGTTCCGGTACCAGCAGTGGCCAGGCGTGCAGCAGGCGAAGAGTGAGCTTGCGCTTCTCGGCCTCGTCGGCGGCCCAGTGGGCAGCGGCAAGACTCTCCTGTGAGCCGTCCAGGCCCACGGTGGCGACTGGTTGCATGGCGGCGGCCTCCGTCTCGTACGAAGCTGGGAACGACGGGGATGACGGTGAACGAGTCCGATCGGGTGCGTGGTCCGGACGTCGCCGACATGCCGAGCAGCGCGGCCTCTCATTCGAGGAGTACACCAACCGCCCCCATGGCGCATTTCGGGCCTGCGGACGAGGGACGCGATTCTCCCGGCGGTCGGCATCGACGGGTCCGAGCCGGGTCTGGAGGGGAGGAGCACCGGCCGGGGCGGACCGGACTCCATGGGCTCTTCCCGGGTGGCAGCGGCCAGGGCGCCTCACGCCTCAGCCCGCCCGGTCCTTGCGCAGGAACCGGCGCAGTCGCCGCAGCGGCCACGTGTTGATCACGTCGTCCGGGGTGAGCCAACCGCGTTGTGCCGTGCCGACTCCGTAACGCAGGAAGGCGAGCTGGGGAATCGAGTGGGCGTCGGTGTCGATGGCGAACTTCGCCCCGTGACTCCTGGCGAGGAGGATGTCCTCGTCGCCCAGATCGAGGCGGTCGGGCTGGGCGTTGACCTCCAGGGCCGTGCCGGTGCGGGCGCAGGCGGCGAACACCTCGTCGAGGTCGGCGTCGATGCCCGGCCGTTTGCCGAGCAGCCGGGTGGTGGGGTGGCCGATGATGTTGACGTGGGGGTTCTCGCAGGCGTGGACGAGCCTGTGGGTCATCGCCTTGCGGCCGACGTTGAAGTGGGAGTGCACCGCGGCCACGCAGAGGTCGAACCCCCGGAGGAACTCGTCGGGCCAGTCCACCTCGCCTTCCGGGCCGATGTTGAGCTCGGTGCCGTGCAGCAGCCGCATTCCGTGGTGTTCGCCGTCCAGTGACCGTACCTGCTCGCGCTGGGCGCGGATCTTGTCGTCGGTCATGCGCTGCATGTACAGGTTCGGCGCGTGGTCGGTGACCGCGTAGTACGCGTAGCCCCGCTCGGCGGCCGCTGCCACCATCTCCTCCAGTGAGGTGAGGCCGTCGGTGAGGTCGGTGTGGGTGTGCAGGTCGCCGCGGATGTCCCGTTCGGTCACCACCTCGGGCAGTTCGCCGCGCAGGCCGGCCTCGATCTCGCCCCGGTCCTCGCGCAGGGTGGGCGGGATCAACGGCAGGCCGAGCCTCGCGTAGACCTCGTCCTCGGAGCGGGAGGCGACCCGTTTGCCGCTCTCGGTTTCGAACAGGCCGTACTCGGAGAGCTTCAGCCCCAGCCGGACGGCGATGGTGCGGGTGCGGATGTTGTGCGCCTGGGAGCCGGTGAAGTACTGCATTCCGGCGCCCCACGCGTCCGGTCGCACCACGCGCAGGTCGACCTGGACGCCCTTGACGGTACGGATCGACGTCTTCTTCTCCCCGTGTGCGATGACCTCGCCGGTGGAGGGCAGTTCGGTGAGCGCGTCCATGAACGGGGCCGACCTGCGGGCGGCGACCAGGATGTCGATGTCGCCGATGGTTTCCTTCATACGGCGCAGCGAGCCGCCGTAGGCGCAGTGTTCACAGCCGGTGATCCGGGAGAGTTCGGCGACGATGTCCTCGGCCGCCTCCATGGCGGTGCTCATCAGGATCCGCCCTCCTGCCTGCTGCATGAGGGCGATGCCGTGCAGGATGTTCTCCTCGGTCTTCCTTCCGAAGCCCTTGAGATCGCGCAGCTTCTCCGCCTTGACGGCGTCGGCCAGCTCGCCCACGGAGGAGATGTGCAGATCCTGGTAGAGCGCCATCGCCTTCCTGGGGCCGAGGGTGGGGATGGTGATGAGCTGCCGCACCCCGGCGGGGATCCTGGCCCGCCGCTCCTCGACCACCGTGACATGACCGGTGTGGAAGTACTCGACGACCTTCTCGGCGATCGACTTGCCCACACCCGGGATCTCTTTCAGACCCGCGACGTCCAGGTGGGAGACGTCGGCGGGGTAGCCGCCTATCGCACGTGCGGCCTTTTCGTAGGCGCGCGCCTTGAACGCCTCGCCTCCGGTGATGGCGATGAGGTCCGCGTACTCCTGAAGGAGCGCCTCGACCTCCTCGTTGGGCCGGACCACGTCTCAAGTCTAGGCACGCTGATCGGTCCGCCCTGTCCTGGATGGCCTCGTCGCGGCCACACGGTTCGCCGGTCGGCGTCCTCGCCCAACCGGTCCGGGACGCTCTGATGAGGCCGGTCGGCCCTGGTGGGGCCAGGGGGCCGGGAGTTGGTCCGGAAGCGGGACGGTCCCGATTGTGGTGCGGCGGGTGAATTGGCCTCCCCACCCTCGTGCGCCTGCGCGGCTTCAGGCCCGATCGGCCAGGGGAGAGAACGCCATGGCGGCGGGCGCGGTGCCGGTGGCCTCCAGGAACGGTTCATCCGTTCGAAAAGGCCGTCGAACTCGGCGGCGATCGGCTCGCCCCGACTCAGTGGGCCTCGTGGCCACCGTGGCCCTGTTGACCGGCCCTCCCGATGCGCTCAGGGTGGCCACGACACTCATCCCGGCACGGGCGGCGTGGTCAGGCCCGATCCCGGTGCGCGGGTCACTCACTGCCATGGCGGACCACGGCGACAGGGCACTGCGCGTGGTGCAGGGCGGCCTGGCTGACCGAGCCCAGCAGCAGGCCCGTGAAGCCACCTCGGCCCCGGGCCCCGACGACGAGCAGCTGCGCGTCCGCGCTCGCCTCGATCAGGGTGTGGCGGACCCGGCCGGCGACCGGCCTGCGCACCACCTCGACGTCCGGATACCGCTCCTCCAGGCCGGCCAGCGCCACGTCGAGAACATGCTCCGCGTGCTTGCGCAGGTGGGTCTCGTCATAGGTGACGAAGGGAGGATCGGCCGGGCCGTCGTAGGCATCCGGGCTGCCCGTCCGGTACACGTGCACTGCAGTGAGGCCCGCGCCGCGCAAGGACGCCTCGGCGAAGGCGAAGCGTACGGCTTCGTCGGATGTGCGCGCGTCGTCGACCGCCAGCAGGACGGGTCCGTCCGGACTCGGCCGTCCCCGCACCACCAGCACGGGGCAGCGGCCGTGCGCGGCGAGGTGCGCGGACGTCGAGCCGAGCAGCAGGCTGCCGAAGGCGCCCAGACCACGGCTGCCGACCACCACCAGCGAGGCCGTGCGTGAGGCGATCTCCAGCACCGTCAGCGGCTCACCCACGGTGACGTCGCGGGTGACGTTCACGTGCGGTGCCGCCTCGCGGGCCAGCCGCTCGGCCTCCGTCAGCGTGCCGTCGAGCATCTCGCGCACGCCCGCCCCAGCGGGGTTCCACGGTGGCCCGCCGGGCGGCAGGTGAGGCGACGGCGACCCGAAGGCGTGCACCAGCCGCAGTTCCGCACCGCGGATCTCGGCCTCGTGGCCCGCGAGCTCGACCGCCTCCAGACTCGACCGTGAACCGTCCACGCCCGCCACCACCGGCATCGTCACGGCGACACCCCTTCCTCCTCGCATTGCGCCCGGGGCGGCGAACGCCCGGTCAGCCGGTGGGACCAGGCCCCGGCGGCTCGTCGAAGCGGCACGTCAGGTCCGCTTCCACGGACACCACGCCGTCGACGCCACGGCACAGCCGCTCGACGACGGGGACGAGCCGACCGGTGTCCACGCGGCCCTTGAGCGTCACCCGGCCCTCGTGCACCTCCACCGCCACGTCGGCCGGGGCGAACCCGAGAGTCCGGGCCAGGACGTCCTGGGTGATCTCGTCGCGCAGCGCCTCGTCCCGGCGCAGGAAGACCCGCAGGAGATCGCCACGGCTGACGACGCCGACCAGCGTGCCCGCCTCGTCGACCACGGGAAGCCGTTTGACTCCTTCACCGTCCATCACGCGTGCCGCCTCGACGACCGTCCACTCCGGGCGGGCGCAGACCGCGGGAGCGGTCATCAGCTCTCCGGCCGTGGTCCCGTCGTCCGCGGGGAGGGTGCCGTCCCGCCCCGCCGACGGCAGCGGCAGGCCGTGGGGGTCGGGTCGCGCCGCGACCACGCGGAGCAGGTCGGCTTCCGACACCACCCCTACCGGGTGATCGAGGTCGTCGACCACGGGCAGAGCGGTCACGTCGTGGTCGGCCAGCATCCCGGCGACGCTCTTGAACGGCGTGTCCCGTCGCACCCGTACGACGCCACGAGTCATGAGTTCTCCGATCGTGCGGTGCTGCATGACGCGCCTCCCTTCCTCGTCTCCTTCAGCCTGCTCCCCGGACCCGGCCGCGTGCTGGGGGCCTTCGTGCAGACGCAGAGGGCTGCACGTCCCCGATCGGCGGGACCTTCGGGCCCTGGTGCGGGGGCGGGACCTGCGCGTGATGCTGGTGGAAACAGCCATCGACGAAAGAGGGCACGCCCCATGCACGCCCACCTTGGCGACCGGCTGATCGTAGAGAGCCCGTCCACCGGCCTCGTACGGCGCGACGGGGAGATCGTCGGCCTCCACCACGAGGACGGGACACCGCCGTACGACGTGCGCTGGTCGGACACCGGCGATGTCACGCTGGTCTTTCCGGGGCCGGACGCCCATATCCGTCACGGTCGGCCGGGCCCCGCGCAGGAGCCGCCCGCCGAGACCGGGGGCCCGACGGCCGTGCAGCCGGGTGACGTGGGACGCCGCTTGGCGGCGGCACGGCGACGGCGGGGCCTCGGTGTGGACGAGGCCGCCCGTCGCGCCCGTATGTCCCCGCAGTATCTCGACTACCTCGAGACCCACGCCTCCGACCCGAGCGTCGGCACCCTGCTGCGCCTGGCCGACGCACTGGGGACCACGCTCGTCGAACTCCAGGGCGGCGATCAGGAGCGGCCTCCGGGGCAGGGACAAGCCCTTTACCACCCCGTGCTGCGGGATCTCGGTGAGCAGGAGTGCCGGTCCCTGCTCTCGACACACGGTGTGGGGCGGGTCTCGCTGACCACCCCGCACGGTCCTGCCGTGTTCCCCGTCAACTACGAGGTCGCCGACGAGACCATCGCCTTCCGCACCGCACCCGACGCCGCCCCGGCCGCCGCGGTGGGGAACCAGGTGGCGTTCGAGGTCGACCACGTCGACGACGCGATGAGCCAGGGCTGGAGCGTCCTGGCGGTGGGCCGGGCCGACGCCGTCACCGACCCGGGCGCGGTGCGCCGGCTCGAGAATCGGGCACACACCGCCCCCTGGGCGGGAGGCCGGCGCACGCTGTGGGTGTCGATCACCGTCGACCGCCTGACCGGCCGCCGCATCACGTCCGCCGACGCCGTGTGAGCGCACGGACGCACCTCGCGAGGCCACGAAGCGCGGCGGACACAGGGTGATCAGTGGGCGATCAGTGGGCGGGGTCCGCCTGCTGACCGACCACGACGACAGGGCAGGCCGCGTGCTGGGCACAGCGGTGGCTGACGGACCCGAGCATCGCCCGGGCGAACGCGCCCCGGCCGCGGCGGCCAACGACGAGGAGCTCGGCTCCTTCCGAGGCCTGGATCAGCGCCTCCGACGGGTCCCCCTCGACGAGGTGCTCCCGCAGGAGCGCCGGACGCTCGCCCGGGAAGACGGCGCTCAGCTCTTCCGTGAACCGCTCCCTGGCCTGCTGCATATCGAACGCGGGGTCGATGGCCGGCCCGGTGTAACCCCGGGCGGACGGCGTGTCCCAGACGTAGATCGCCTCCACGACACCGCCGACCATGCGCGCGTAGCGCTCGGCCCATCGCAATGCGGCATGGGAGGAGGGAGAACCGTCCACACCCACGACCAGCCGCGGTACCGGCTCAGAGGATTCCATGTGTGTCGCCTCATTCAGCAGTCGTTACCGCCATGCAAACCCGCGTTTGCGTCTTCTGCCAGCCGTGCGGGCCCGGGCGGGCGGTGGGCGGGGCCGTTCGGCCCATGCCGACCGCTGGAGCAGTGGGGGAGCCTGGAAGTGTCGCGAGACCTGGCCACACGGGTGGGAGGACGCCATGCACGGCTCTGTGTACACCGTGAGCGATGTGATGACCCGCACCGTCGTCGCCCTGGCCGCCGGGGCGGCCTTCAAGGAGATCGTGCGGACCGTGGAAGGGCGGCGGATCAGCGCCCTGCCCGTCGTCGACAGCGGGAACCGGGTGGTCGGTGTCGTCTCGGAGGCTGATCTGCTGCGCAAGGAGGAGTTCCGTGACAGCGCCCCCGACCGGGGGCCGCGGGCCCGGCCCCCGGAAGGCCTGAGGAAGGCACAGGCGGTCACCGCGGCCGATCTGATGACGTCCCCGGCGGTCACGGTCCACGCCGACGCCACCCTCGCCCAGGCGGCCCGGATCATGGCCCGGCGCAAGGTCAAGCGGCTGCCGGTCGTCGACGACCACGGCGTGCTGCGGGGCATCGTCAGCCGTGCGGATCTGCTCCGGGTGTTCCTGCGGCGCGACCAGGACATCACGGACGAGATCCGGCACGAGGTGCTGGCCGGGCGGCTCCCGGACGGGATCGAGTCGATCCGCGTCGACGTGCGGGAGGGCGTCGTCACGCTCTCCGGCCGGGTCCGTGACACCTCCGTAGTCCCGCTGGTCGTACGCCTGGTGCGGTCCGTCGAAGGAGTGGTGGACGTACGCAGCCGGCTCACCGGGCCCCGGCACCGTCCGGTCCTCGAACCCGACCTCGAACCGGACCTCGCACAGGACGGGGACGGCCGGCGGGCCGCGCCCCGGGCACGTTCCTGAGCGCACCGCGGGCGACCCGGGCCGGCCGGGCCCGTGGCCCGGGTGGTGGGACGGACCGGCGGGGGCGCGGCATGCGCGCGCCCCCAGGGCGAACGGTCAGCAGATGCGTGGCAGTTGCTCGCCCAACGGCATCTCCACCACGCGCCGGGCACCGACCAGTGTGCGCAGGGCGACCCGGCCCGGCGGGCCGGACGAGGACACTTCACCGATGCGTACCGCTTCCCGGCCCTCGGGCAGCGACCGCAGCAGGGCGAGCGCCTCGTCGGCCGCCGCCGGAGCGACGAAGGCGACCAGGCAGCCCTCGTTGGCGACGACCAGGGGATCGAGGCCGAGCAGATCGCAGGCGGCGGCGACGGCGCGAGGCACCGGGACGGCACTCTCCTCGATCTCCACCGCGACGTGCGAGTCACGCGCGATCTCGTTCAGGGCGGCCGCCAGCCCTCCCCGGGTCGGGTCGCGCAGGCTGTGCACCTGCTCGCCGAGGGGCGCGAGGGCGTCGACCAGGTGGTGCAGGGGGCGGCTGTCCGAGGCGATGTCGCTTTCGAAGCCGAGTCCCTCCCGCGTGGACAGCACCGTGGTGCCGTGCAGTCCGATCGGCCCCGACAGAATCACGGCGTCCGCGGGCCGGGCGAGCGCGGCGGACGGGCGCAGGGCCAGATGCCGCTGTCCGACGCCCGTGGTGTTGACGAAGATCCTGTCCACGGCGCCGCGGCCCACCACCTTGGTGTCGCCGGTGACCACGGGCACCCCGGCGTCGCGTGCCGCCTTGCCCGACGACATGACGACTCGGTGCAGTTCGTCGAGCGGCAGCCCCTCCTCGATGATCAGGGCCAGCGCGAGGGCGACCGGCCGCGCTCCGCGCATCGCCAGGTCGTTTATCGTGCCGTGCACGGCCAGGGAGCCGATGTCGCCGCCGGGGAAGAACAGCGGGCTCACGACGAAACTGTCGGTGCTGATCACCAGGTCCGGATGGCCGGGCAGCAGGGCCGCGTCCTCCAGGGGGCCGTGCTGTCCGTCGACGGCGGGCAGCACCAGCGCGTCGAGGAGTTCAGCGGTCAGCCGGCCTCCCGCACCGTGACCGAGCAGGACGACGTCGTCCTCGTGATGGGGGACGGGGCAGGTGACGGTCATGGCTGAACCACCTCCTTAGTGCGGCCGGCGGCGTGGAAGGCGGCGCAGGTTCCCTCGGCGGAGACCATGGGTGCCCCCAGCGGGTGGCGCGGCGTGCAGCGGGTGCCGTAGGCCGGGCAGTCGGTGGGCAGCCGGGCACCGGTGAGTACGGCGCCGGCGATGCACTCGGGGTCCTCGACGGTGCGAAGACCCCCGACGTCGAACCGCCGCGCGGCGTCGAAGCGCGCGTACTCCCCGGCCAGTTCCAGTCCGCTGTCGGGCAGCTCGCCGATGCCCCGCCAGGCGCGGTCGGTGATCCGGAACACGGTGCGCACCGCGTCCTGCGCCTCGGTGTTGCCGGAGCGGCGCACGGCCCGCACGTACTGGTTCTCGACCTCGCAGCGGCCCTGTTCCAGCTGGCGCACCGCCATCAGGACGCCCTCCAGCAGGTCGAGGGGTTCGAATCCGGTCACCACGATCGGCACGCGGTACCGATCGGCGATCGGCTCGTACTCGCGCCAGCCCATCACCGCGCACACGTGCCCCGCGGCGAGGAAGGCCTGCACCTCGCAGTCGGGGTCCTCCAGCAGGGCGGTCATGGCGGGCGGCACCAGGACGTGGCTGACCAGTACCGAGAAGTTCCCCAGCCCCAGCCGCGCGGCGTGCAGGACCGCCATGGCGTTGGCGGGCGCGGTCGTCTCGAACCCGACCGCGAGGAAGACGACCTGACGGTCCGGATGGTCGCGTGCCATGCGTACCGCGTCCATGGGTGTGTACACGACCCGTACGTCCGCGCCGCGGGCCCGCAGCGACAGCAGGTCGGTGTCCGTGCCGGGTACCCGCAGCATGTCGCCGAAGCTGGTGAGGATCACGCCGGGACGTCCGGCGATGGCCATCGCCCGGTCCAGGGTCTGCAGAGGGGTGACGCACACGGGGCAGCCGGGACCGTGGATCATGCGGATGCCGGCGGGCAGCAACTCGTCGATGCCCTGCCGGACCAGGGTGTGGGTCTGACCGCCGCAGACCTCCATGATCCGCCAGGGCGTCGTCGCGGTGCGGCGCAGCTCGTCGAGCAGCCGCCGGGCGAGCGCCGGGTCACGGTATTCGTCGAGGTACTTCATCCCGGGTCCCTCACGCTGACCCCGCCGGACAGGGCCATGTCGACGTCGACGACGCCTTCGACGGAACGCACCATGCGGGCGGCGATGGGCACCAACGACGTGTCCCGGATGTGCCCGGTGAGGGTGACGACGCCGTCCGCGACCTCCACCCGGACCGGCTCCGGTGCGGCGGGGAAGAGCGGGGCGAGAACCTGTCGGCGGATCTCCTCGGCGATCTCGTCGTCGGTCCGCAGGAAGACCTTGAGCAGGTCGGCCCGGCTGACGACGCCTTCGAGCAGACCCTCGTCGTTGACGACGGGCAGCCGCTTGACCTTGCGCTGGGCCATGACGCGGGCCGCCTGCGCGAGGGTCGCGCCGGCATGGACGGTGACGGCCGGGGTGCTCATCAGATCCGCCGCGGTCATGCCGCCGGCCTTGGCCAGGTCGGACAGGCGGCTCATCTGCGTGAACCGGTCGGGATCGCTGTCGCGGAACTCCTCCTTCACCAGCAGATCGGCCTCGGACACGACGCCGATCACCCGGCCCTCGCCCTCCAGCACGGGAAGGGCGCTGACCTTCCACTCCTGCATGAGCTCGACGACGTCCTTGAACGAGGCGTCACGGCCCACCGCCACCACGGTGTGGGTCATGACGTCGCTGACGATGTGCGGACTGGTGTGCATGGTGCCCTCCCCGGGCGTCAGGAGCGGTCGATGGTCAGGTCGAGGAAGTGCGCGGAGCACGAGATGCACGGGTCGTGGTTGCGGATCGCCCGCTCGCACAGGCGCGTCAGTTCCGCGTCGGTCGGATCGCCCTCGGCGAAGACCCTCTCGACGGTCCGGACCAGGTCGTCCTCGATGGCGCCCTGGTTCTGCGCGGTGGGCGGCACCAGGCAGGCATCCGTGACGGTGCCCTCGGCGTCCAGCCGGTAGCGGTGGTAGAGCAGTCCGCGCGGTGCCTCCGTGGCGCCGTGCCCGGTGCCCTGACGAGGCGGTACGTCGACGTGGGGCCGGGCCGGAGGCTCGTACGCGGCGATGATCCGCAGGGCCTCGTCGACCGCGTGCACCACCTCCACCGCCCGCACCAGCACCGAGCGGTAGGGGTTGCGGCAGACCGTGCCGAGGCCGGCCTCGCGGGCGGCCTCGCGGGCCGTGGGCGACAGCCGGTGGCCGCCGATCGCGTAGCGGGCAAGGGGGCCCGTCAGATGGCGCCGCCCGTCGAGGCGGGAGTGCAGGGCGGTCGAATGGGGCACCTGCTCTTCTCGCACATGGTCCAGGAAGGCGCTGACCGGGAACCGCGCGCGGCCGCCGTCCGTGCGCAGCACGGCCGGCGTGCCGTCCTCGACGGCGTACGTCGTCGGCGACGCGAGGGCCAGGAAGTCGGCGTCGAAGGAGGCGTCCGGGAAGTCGAACCCCGCGACCAGACGGACCGTCTCCCAGGCGTCGTCGGC
Organism: Streptomyces djakartensis; assembly: GCF_014651075.1. Classification (GTDB taxonomy): domain Bacteria; phylum Actinomycetota; class Actinomycetes; order Streptomycetales; family Streptomycetaceae; genus Streptomyces; species Streptomyces djakartensis. Next base: position 78,609 of record NZ_BMWE01000013.1, read on the forward strand.
GGCGCGGCGCAACCGCTCCTCCAGCGGCCGCAGTTCGGCTCCTGCGGGCACCCGGTGGAAGCCGCCGAGCCGGACGTTCACCGGATGGATCGCACGCCCTCCGAGCAGTTCCAGGATGGCGTTGCCCGCCTGCTTGAGCCGCAGTCCCCGCTCGACGGCGGCGCGCTCGGTGCGAGCGAGGTCGACGGCGCTGTCGCAGCCGAGGAAGTCCGGCGCGTGCAGGAGGTAGATGTGCAGGGCGTGGCTCTCGATCCACTCGCCGCAGTACAGCAGCCGGCGCAGTTCGCGGACCGGATGGTCGACACTGACGCCGCAGGCGTCCTCGATCGCCCGGCAGGCGCTCATCTGGTAGGCCACGGGGCAGATCCCGCACACCCGGGCGGTGATGTCGGGCGGCTCGGTGTGGGCGCGGCCGCGCAGGAACGCCTCGAAGAAGCGCGGCGGCTCGTAGATCCGCAGCTGCGCCTCCTCCACCTCGCGGCCGGTGACGCGCAGGTGCAGGGAGCCCTCTCCCTCCACCCGGGCCAGCGAACCGACGCGCAGGACCCGGGAGCCGCGGTGGCTCATGACCGCACCTCCTTGCCGACCTTGTCGAAGGCGGCCGCGTTGAACGTACGCAGCAGGCGTTCCACCGCTCGGTCGTCCATGCCGTCGCGGTGCAGCAGCGGGATCAGCGCACGCAGGTTCGGCGACCCCGACGGGCCGAAGCAGCCGTAGCAGCCACGCCCGTACGCCGGGCAGATCGCCCCGCACCCGGCGTGCGTGACGGGGCCGAGGCACGGGGTGCCGTGGGCGACGGTGACGCAGACCGTGCCGCGGCGCTTGCACGCGAAGCACACGCTGTGATCGGGGATGTCCGGCTTGCGGCCGGCCAGGTAGGCGGTGATCACCTCGAGGAGCTGCGTACGGTCGATGGGGCAGCCGCGCAGCTCGAAGTCGACGTCCACGTGGTCCGAGACGGGCGTGGAGGTGGCGAGGGTGTCGATGTAGTCAGGCCGGGCGTACACGGCGCGGGTGAACTCCTCGACGTCCGCGAAGTTCCGCAGCGCCTGGATACCGCCGGCGGTGGCGCACGCGCCGATGGTCACCAGGTGGCGGGACTGCGCCCGGATCTCCCGGACCCGTTCCGCGTCGGCGGGGGTGGTGACCGAGCCCTCCACGAGCGCCAGGTCGTACGGGCCGGGTGTCACGGCACTGGACGCCTCCAGGAAGTGGGCGATGCGTACCTTCCCGGCGAGCGTGAGGAGTTCGTCCTCGCAGTCCAGGAGCGTGAGCTGGCATCCGTCGCAGGACGCGAGCTTGAACACCGCGAGTGTCGGCACGGTCATGTCACAACTCCCTCACCGCGAGCAGGGATTCGACCCGGTCCCAGCCGATCACCGGACCGTCGAGGCACATCAGCACACCTCCGAGCTGGCAGTGGCCGCAGTGCCCGGTGGCGCAGCGCATGTTCCGCTCCAGCGACACCCGGATCCGTTCCGGTCGCACACCTCGGTGCAGCAGGTCGCGGGCGGTGGCACGGATCATGGGCTCGGGCCCGCACACGTACGCCGTGGTGTTCTCCGGCGTGAAGAGCGCGCTGTTCAACAGCGTGGTGACGAGACCCACATGGCCCCACCAGGCAGGGGACGGCCGGTCCACCGTGACCTGGCAGTGGAGTGGGCCGTGCGAATCCACCCAGGCGCGGATCCGGTCGGCGTACAGAAGGTCCTCGGGGGTGCGCGAACCGACGAGCAGGTTCAGCCGCCCGTAGGCCCGCCGGGCCGCCAGCGCGGCCAGGACGAGGGGCCGCAGCGGGGCGAGGCCGATCCCGCCCGTCACGACCACGATGTCCTGGCCGGCCGCCCGCTCCAGCCCCCAGCCGGTGCCGAAGGGCCCCCGCAGGCCCACCTGTGAGCCCGGCCGCAGAGCGCACAGCGCGGCCGACACCGCGCCCACCGAACGGACCGTGTGCACGAGTTCCCGGCGGCCGATGCGCGACACCGAAACAGGGATCTCCCCGACCCCGAAGGCGTACACCATGGCGAACTGCCCCGGGGCGAAGGGCTCGAGCGCCTCCTCGCCAGCGGGCGCCAGCGTGAGACTGACCGTGTCGGCCGACTCGCGCCGCACACCGGTCACCTGATAGGGCACGGGGACGTCGTTCATGCCGGGGTCCCGCTGCCGTACGGGGCGTACAGATCCAGCAGCCTGATGCGGGACGCCTGCAGCCGGTGGGCCACGACCCGTCCGACCCAGGTCGCGACGGCCCGGCCGAACTCCGGGTCCCGCGCACACGCGGCCCTCACGGCCTCCGCGTCGAACTCCCAGGCCCGGACCGGGCTGAGCGTCTCGGCACCCAGCTGCCACACATAGGGGGCGTAGTGCCAGGACCAGCCCAGCAGCTCGCCGTGGCCCAGGGACTCGATGACGGCGGCCCGCCGGCCGGGCACGTGCAGGTCGAGGAGGACGGTTCCGGTCCGGATGATCCAGAACCGGTCGGCGCGCCGGCCCTCTTCGAAGAGACGCTCGCCGGCTTCGAAGGAGACCTCACGGGCGAGGCGCATCAGCCGATCGCGGTGCTCGACCGGAAGAGCCATGGACAGAGTGGTCGTGGACGTCATCGTTCCGTCTCCTTCTGCTTCTCGCGCCGCAAGCGGTCGGTGAGCTCGTCGTGCAGCGCGGCGGCTTCCTCGGTGATGTCGATGCCGACGGGGCACCAGGTGACGCAGCGTCCGCAGCCCACACAGCCGGAGCTGCCGAACTGCTCGTACCAGGTGGAGAGTTTGTGGGTGAGCCACTGCCGGTAGCGGCTGCGTGCCGAGGCCCGCACGGGTCCGCCGTGGAGGTGGGAGAAGTCCACGTCGAAGCAGGAGTCCCAGTGCTGCCACCGCTCGGCGTGATCGCCGGTGAGGTCGGTGACCTCCTCGGTGGTGGTGCAGAAGCAGGTGGGGCAGACCATGGTGCAGTTGCCGCAGGTCAGGCAGCGGGCGGCCACGTCGTCCCAGCGGTCGGCCTCCAGGCTCTCGCCCATCAGCGCCCGCAGGTCGACGGGCGGCATGGCCCGCCCCATCCGGTCCCGGGCGGCGTCGACCGCGGTGCGGGCCGCGTTCCGCGTGTGCGCGTCGGCCGGATGCCGGGGCAGGCCGGAGAGGACTTCCTCACCGGCCTCACTGCCGGTGCGGACGAGGAAGCGGTGACCGGCCCGGTCCAGGACCTCGGTCAGGGCGAGGTCGAAACCGGAGTCCGCGGCGGGGCCGCCGCCCATGGAGACGCAGAAGCAGGTGGCGCCGGGCTCCGTGCACTCGGCGGCGATCAGAAATGCACCCGTTCGCCGTTCCCGGTAGCCGCGGTCCGGGTACCGTCCGCCGGCCAGGACACGGTCCTGGATCGCGATGGCCCGCAGATCGCACGGGCGTACGCCCAGGAAGGCGTACGACGGCTGCTCCGAGCCGTCCTCGGTGACCGACAGATGGCCGTCCGCCGCCCGCTCGGCGCTCCAGAGCCTCTCCCGCTGAGGGTGCAGGTAGGTCTTCCACGACTGCGGGCCCGCCGTGTGGGCGAACACCGCACCGTCGTCGCGCGGCACGAGACGGTAACGGCCGGCCTCGACCTCCGTGCCCCACCCGAAGGGGAGATCGTCGGCCGACGCGATCTCGGCCAGGACGACGGCACCGTCCCGGACCGTCGGACCGACGACCGTGCGCCCCTGGGCGGCCAGGGCCTGGACCAGGGCACTCAGCCCGTCCCGGTCCAGGACGGCGGTTGTCGTGCTGTTCGTCATGACCGCCCTCCGGATGGCGATGCGGCTCCTTGATGCCAGCGTGTTCCGCACGGTGGTGCGACGCCACGGGCCGCAAGGGCATCGTCATGGGGCCCTTCGGCCTTGTTGAGGGCCGGTGTGCCGGGCCGCCGGAACGGGACCGGGCGCCGGAGGTGGGCCGAAGGTCCTCGTCAGGGGCCGATGCGCCCCTGTCGGCCGGGGCGCCGGAGTGCGACCGTGACAGTGACACCCCCCAGCTGCGCAGGTGGCAGCCCGAGAGATTGGCGGTGGGGATCATGGAACTGCCCTTGGTCGTGGGCGTCGACGGGTCGGACGGCAGCATCCTCGCCGTCGACTGGGCGGTGGACGAGGCCGCACGCCACGGTCTGCCGCTGCGCCTGGTCCACGGCTCCCTGTGGGAGCGGTACGAGGGCGCGCTGCCGTCGCTGAGCCGGCGGCGACCGTCTGAGCAGGTGATGGCGCAGCACATCGTCGCCTCCGCCGAGGAACGCGTCCGGCGGATCGACCCGGATGCCAAGGTGTCGGCCGAGACGGTGGCCGCGGAAGCGGTGTCCGCCCTCCTGAGCGAGGGTGACAGCGCCTATGCCCTGGTGACGGGTTCGCGCGGGCGCGGCGAGCTGCAGGGAGCCTTGCTGGGCTCGGTGGGTCTCGCCGTGGCGGCGCGCGCGTACTGTCCGGTCATCGTGGTCCGAGGCGACAGAGCCGGTCTCACCGGGACCCACCGGCGGATCCTGCTCGGTGCCGGGGACCCCGGCACGAGCGGCGAGGCCGTCCGGTTCGCGTTCCGGGAGGCCGAAGTGCGTGGCTGCGTGCTCGATGTCGTCCGCGCCTGGCGCTTCCCGGCACGGGCGAACGCCGGGAAACCGGCCGCCGTGGGGGAGCCCGCGGAGCACGAGGCCCAGGCCTCCGAGCTCGTCGACACGCTGGTCGGCGACGCGATGGCCGATCACCCCGGTGTCCGGGTGAACCGGGTGACGGTCGAGGGACCGGCCCGCAAGGTGCTCGTGAACCGCTCGGCCGCCGCCGACCTCGTGGTCGTCGGCGCACGGCGGCGGTCCGGCCACTTCGGCCTCCAGCTCGGCCGGGTGAGCCACACGCTGCTCCACCACGCGGCCTGCCCGGTGGCCGTCGTCCCGCAGCGCGTCTGAGGCGCCGGGCGAAGGCCACCGCTCTGGTCAAAGATGGATCCATGGGGCATCGCGATGCACTCCGTGCCCGCCCCAGCGGTTCGCCGACGCCAAAGCGAGGGCCGGAGACTGAGGAGGAACAGCCATGAAGGGCTTCGTTTTCCACGGCCCGGGGCAGTCCGCCTGGGAGGACGTCGCGGACCCGGGCGTCAAGGACCCCACCGACGCCATCGTCCGCGTCGACGCCGTGACCATCTGCGGGACCGACCTGCACATCCTCAAGGGAGACGTACCGGAGGTGCCCGCCGGAACGGTGCTCGGTCACGAAGCGGTCGGCGAGATCGTCGAAACCGGCAGCGACGTGCGTACCGTCCGGCCGGGCGACCGGGTCCTGGTCTCCTGCATCACCGCCTGCGGCCGCTGCCGCTTCTGCAAGGACGGCGCGTACGGCCAGTGCCAGGGCGGCGGAGGCTGGATCCTCGGTCATCTGATCGACGGCACACAGGCGGAGTACGTCCGTGTGCCCCACGCCGACCTGTCCGTGCACCGGCTGCCGGGCGCGCTGGAGAGCAACGACGCCGTGCTGTTCGCGGACATCTTCCCGACCGCCTACGAGGTGGGCGTGATCAACGGGGGCGTGCGGCCCGGTGACACGGTCGCCGTCGTCGGAGCCGGGCCCATCGGACTCGCCGCGATCCTCACCGCACGGCTGTACTCGCCGGAGCGGATCATCGCCGTGGACCTCGCCGATTCCCGGCTGGAGGCCGCCCGGCGGCTCGGCGCGGACGCCGTCGTCCCCGTGCGCGACCAGCCGGAGCAACTCGTCACCGACCTCACCGACGGCATCGGCGCCGACGTGGTCATCGAGGCGGTGGGAGTGCCGGAGAGCTTCGAGATGTGCACCCGCATGGTGCGGCCCGGCGGCCGGGTCGCCAACGTCGGTGTCCACGGCAAGCCGGCGACCCTGCACCTCGAAGATTTGTGGATCAAGAACGTCACCATCACCACCGGCCTGGTCGACACGTCCTCCACGCCCATGCTGCTGAGGATGGCGGCCTCCGGCCGTGTGTCCACCGCGCCCCTGGTCACCCACACCTTCCCCCTGGACCACATGGAGGAGGCCTACGAGGTCTTCGCGCACGCCGCCGACACCGGCGCGCTCAAGGTCGTGCTCGGCGGGCAGCGTCACGACGAGGTGGCCGTACCGGCGGCATAGGTGCGCGGAGGCCTTCGCCCGGCGAAGTGGTCAACGACCACGGCCGGTACGACAATGAGGGGGGTCGGTCCGCGGCTCCGGCCGGGCGCAGCCGTCGCCCGGCCGACCGCTCGCTCGTCCCCTGGACGTTGTCCGTCGTGGACCTGGAGGAGGACCGTGGCAAGCTCCGGCGAGTCGCAGACGGCCCGGGTGCGGCTGCCGCAGCTCAGACTGGACGAGCTCCTGGAGGAGCTCCAGGCGCGTCTGGACGCGGCTCGCGGCACCCGCGACAGGGTGCACAGCCTGCTGGAGGCGGTGCTCTCGGTCGGTCGCGAGCTCGACCTCGAGCAGGCGCTGCGCGGCATCGTGCAGGCGGCGGCGACACTCGTCGACGCCGAGTACGCCGCCCTCGGTGTGATCACGCCGGACGGCAAGGGGCTGTCGGACTTTCTCACCGTGGGGGTCACCGACGAGCAGATCGCCGAGATAGGGCACTATCCGGAGGGCCACGGCATCCTGGGTGAGCTGATCCGTCATCCCGAACCGCTGCGGCTCGCGAAGATCTCCGAACATCCGGCCTCGTACGGATTCCCGGCCCGTCACCCGCCCATGAACACCTTCCTGGGCGTCCCGATCCGGGTGCGCGACCAGGTCTTCGGCAACCTGTACCTGACCGAGAAGCGCGGTGGGGCGCAGTTCGACGAGGACGACCAGTCCGTCCTGGCCACTCTCGCGGTCGCGGCCGGCGTCGCGATCGACAACGCCCGCCTCTACGAGGAGTCCCGGCTGCGTGAGCGCTGGCTGCAGGTCAGCGCGGAGATCACGCACAGTCTGATGTCCGGCCACGAACGGGCCGAGGTGCTCAGGCTGATCGCCGAAAGGACCCGGGAGATCACCTCGGCGACTCTCGCGGTGGTCGCCGTCCCGGTGGACGACATCGGCGCGCTGACGGTGGAACTCGCCATCGGGAAGGGCGCCCACCGGCACAGGGGACGGGTGCTGCCGGTGGAGGGCAGCCTGATCGGGCGGGCCTTCCTCAGCGGAAGCCCCGTCACCAGCGTCGACCTGTCGAGCGACGAGAGGGTTTCCGCCGATCCCGCCCGGGTGAGCGGCCTCGGTCCGGCCGTGGCCGTTCCCATCGGCAAGGGCGCCGGTGCCCGGGGAGTCGCCCTGCTGGTCCGCGAGGCGGGCCAACCGGTGTTCACGGCGAAGGAGACCGAGCAGTTGCAGGCCTTCGCGGGGCAGGCGGCCGTCGCCATGGAGCTCGCCGAGCACCGCCAGGACGCCGAGCAGATCGCGATGCTCCAGGAACGCGACCGCATCGCCCGCGACCTGCACGACCTCGCCATCCAGAGACTGTTCGCCACCGGGATGACCCTGCAGAGCGCCGGCCGCCTGATCGAGCACCCCGAGGCGGCGGAACGCGTGATGCGGGCGGTGGACGACCTCGACGAGACCATCAAGATCATCAGGTCGACCATCTTCGGCCTCCGGTCACACGAGACCGGCGGCGGCTCCGGACTGCGCTCCCAGGTGGTGCGTGCGGTCGGGGAGACCGCGCCTCTGCTGGGTTTCGCGCCCGGCCTCCGGATGGAAGGGCTCCTCGACACCCAGGTGCCGAAGGAGATCGGCGGCCAGGTGATCGCCGTGCTGTCGGAAGCGCTGACCAACGTCGCACGGCACGCGCACGCCGGACGCACCGACGTGGTGCTGGAGACCGACGGCCGGGAGGTGCGGCTGTCGGTGACCGACGACGGCCTGGGCATCCCCCCTGGCGGCCGCCGCAGCGGACTGCGCAACATGGCGGAACGGGCGGAGCAACTGAACGGAACGCTGGAGGTGACCGCCCCGGCCGGCGGCGGTACGTCCCTGGTGTGGTGCGTGCCCGTCAAGCAGCCCTGAGGGGATGAGGCCGAACGGCCCCGGTCCGGGACCTGCGCCCCCTGCACCGCGATGCTCATCGGCGCGAACCTGTAGACGGCAAGCCGATCCAGGAGGTGGACAGCATGTTCCGCTGCATCATGGTGGGCCTCGACGGTTCGTCCGAGAGCCGGGCGGCCGCGGAGTGGGCGGCCCGTGAGGCGAAGCTGCGTGGACTGCCCCTGCGGTTGGTGCACGTCTGGGAGCCTGTCGCGGAGCCCCTGGCCCAGGCACCGCTTCTCGGGACGGAGACCCTGAAGCACTGGAGCGAGCGTATTCCGCGCGGGGCCGCCGAGGGGCTCCGGTCGCGTCACCCGGGAGTCGAGGTGAGCGCGGTCCAGCTGAGCGGGGTGCCGGGCGATGTCCTGGTGGACGTGGCGAGGGACGCCGAACTGCTGGTCCTGGGATCCCGAGGGCTGAGCGGGGTCGGCGGCTTCATGGTCGGTTCCGTGGGCCAGGTGGTCATCGCGCGCACCGAGGTGCCGGTGGTGCTGGTGCGGTCCGGGGAGCAGGCGGCGGACGAACACGCCATGGACCCGGCCGGCATCCCGTCCGCGGCGACGCGGTTCCGCCCGGTGCTGCTGGGCCTGGACACCCGCACCCCCGACGACACGGTCGTCGCCTTCGCGTTCGATGAGGCCGCCCGCCGTGAGACCTCCCTGCGCGTTCTGCACGCCTGGAACCCCCCGCCCTACATCCACGGCCTGTCCGGCCACGCGAGCCTGTACGACGAACTCGCCCGGGAGCAGGCGGCCGCGCTCACCGAGGCGCTGCGCCCCTGGCGGCAGAAGTACCCGGCCGTCGAGGTGATCGAGGCCTCCCGCGCGGGCAGTGCCGCTGACCAGCTGGTGAGTTCCTCTCGCTATGCCTCGCTGGTCGTCGTGGGCCGGCGGACACGGCGCGGCCGGTTCGGCGTGCACATCGGACCCGTCGCGCACGCCGTACTGCACCACGCCGTCGCCCCCGTGGCCGTGGTGGCACACGCCTGACGACGCTCACAGCCCCGCCACGTGGTCGGGAACGTAGGTCTGCAGGTCGCGCGGCGGGCGCTGGTAACCGGTGGAGGGCGGTCGGTCCGGCAGGTCCAGCACGGGCGGCAGCACGTCGTGGTACGGCACGGAGTCCAGCAGGTGGGCGATCATGTTCAGCCGGGCGCGGCGCTTGTCGTCGCTCTCGACGACGTACCACGGGGCCTCGGCGATGTCGGTGTGCACCATCATCTCGTCCTTGGCCCGCGAGTACGCCTCCCAGCGGCTGATCGACTCCAGGTCCATCGGTGACAGCTTCCAGCGCCGCAGCGGATCCTCCAGACGCTTCCGGAAACGCTCCTGCTGCTCGGTGTCGCTCACCGAGAACCAGTACTTGCGCAGCAGGGTGCCGTCCTCGACGAGCATCCGCTCGAAGATCGGGCACTGGCGCAGGAAGAGCCGGTACTCCTCGTGGGTGCAGAAGCCCATCACGTGCTCGACACCGGCCCGGTTGTACCAGGACCGGTCGAACAGCACGATCTCTCCGGCGGTCGGCAGGTGCTCGACGTACCGCTGGAAGTACCACTGGCCGCGTTCACGCTCGGTGGGTTTCGGCAGTGCGGCGATGCGCGCGACCCGGGGGTTCAGGTGCTCGGTGACCCGTTTGATGGTGCCGCCCTTGCCGGCCGCGTCCCGCCCCTCGAAGACGACGACCAGCCGGGCGCCCTCCGCGCGCACCCATTCCTGGAGCTTCGCCAACTCCGTCTGAAGGCTCAGCAGTTCCTTCTCGTAGGCCTTGCGCGGCAGTCTGTCCGCCTTCTTCTCCGCCATCTCGCCTCCCGCTGTCAGCCGCCGGGCGTCGCGAGGTCGCGGGCCACCATGGACGCCCAGGCGCCGATCCGCTCGAAGTCGCGGTAGTCGCCGCCCCTTCCGGACTTGACGATCATCCGGGCGATGCGCCCCTTGACGTCGCCCTCCAGGCGCCCTCCGAACGTGGCGTGACCGCGAGGGTCGATGCGGTACATGACCCGCCGTACCCCGGGCGCCGGGGGGATGTCCCGCTCGGACGCCGAGGGGTCGAGAGGCCCGCTGCTGAACAGCCACACCGGCCGCTCGGCCAGGGCCTTGCGGTGCCGCCGTGCGAAGCGGCGGGCGTCACGCTGCCAGCGGCCCCCGTAGAGACCACCGCCGAGGACGACCGCACCGTACGACGTGACGTCGGCGACGTCCGCCGCGGGGCGCACGCTCACGTCCAGCCCTTCCTTGGCCAGGATCTCACCGACGTACTCGGCGATCTCGGCCGTCGATCCGTTGGTGGAGCCGTAGGCCACCAGCACTGTCTCGTTCATGATCGTCAGACCTCCTCACGGCCTGCGCTGCCAGTAGTAGGGGAGCCCGTGCAGGGCCGGTTCACCGGACGACGGCCGGGAGTCGTCGAAACGGTGGGTGAGGTGGTCGACGACCCCCACCACACCGTCCGTCCGGCGGCACATCTCCACCACCGTGGTGGCCTCGACACGCCGTTCCAGCTGTCCGGCGAGAACGACCACACCCTCGTGGACGTCCACGTCGACGGCATCGGACGGCAGCCCCATGGCCCGCTCCAGCACCTCGTTCCTGATCGCCCCCCGGATCTCCGCGTCGGGGCGCAGGAAGACCTGGAGCAGATCGCGGCGCGTGACCATGCCGACGAGCCGCTCCTCGTCGTCGACGACCGGCAGCCGTTCCACGCCGTGGTGTGCCATCACGCGAGCCGCCTCGACAACGGTCGCGTCGCTGTGCACGGTGATGGCCGGACGGGACATGAGCTGCCCGGCCGTCCGGGCCTGCGCCCTTGCCCGGCGGGCGCGCGATCCCGGCGTCCAGCGCGGCCGCCGGGACAGCCGTCGCGACCCCGGCGCGCCCGGGGCCTGCGCCTGCCTCGCCATGAGGTCCGTCTCGGAGATCACCCCGAGGACCTTCTCGTCGTCGTCCACCACCGGCAGACCGCTGATCCGGTGCTCGGCGAGCCGCCGGGCCACCTCCTTGAACGGTGTGCCGTACCCGGCGCGCACGACGTCGGCCGTCATCAGCGCACCGACCTTGTTGTGCCTCATCGTGTTCCGCCTCCTTCCGGTGGTGCAGGGACCCGCGTTCAGCGAAGCCGGCGCAAGTAGGGATCGTGGGCGCGGCGCGGCAGCAGCCGGATCCGCGCGTCCAGGGCGGTGACGTGCTCCGGCCGGGCGAGGACCGGATCGAAGTCCGCCTCGGCCAGCTGCGGCAGGTCGCTCGCCATCCGGGACAGCCGCAGCAGGAACTGCTCCAGCCCCTGGAGGTCGACCGGGCCGGTGCCGTCACGACCGAAGAGGAGCGGCGCGCAGCGCGGGGCGGTGATCAGGTCGTGCACGTCCTGATCGGTGAGCGGCGCCAGCCGGGCCGCGTGGTCGGCCAGAACCTCCGTCGCCGTGCCGCCGAGTCCGAACAGGACCAGCGGCCCGAACACCTCGTCCTGCACCACTCCCGCGAAGAGCTCGATGCCGCGCGGAGCGAGCGGCTGGACCACCGCACCGGTCATGATGTGGCCGAACCGGACGTCGAAGTCCCGGAAAGCGGCACGCACCTGGGCGTCTCCCCGCAGGTCCAGGTGGATCGCGTGCCGGGCGGTCTTGTGCGCGAGCCCCGGCCAGGAGGCCTTGAGGACGACGTGCCCGTCCGGCCCCTTGAGCCGGTCGGCGGCCCACACGGCCTCGTCCTCGGTCTCCGCCCAGGCCCACGGTGACTGCGGGATGCCGTAGCAGTCGAGGAGTTCGGCGCAGGTGCGCGGGTCGAGCCATCCGCCGTCGGGATGCCGCCGCAGGAACCGGTCGGCGACCGCCCGGCCACGGGTGGTGTCGACGCCGTCCAGGACCGGGACGGTGCCGGGCGGCCGGGCCAGCCGGCGGGCGCGCTCGGCCGCGTGGGCGAGGGCACGGGCGGCCGCCTGCGGGTCGGCGTACGCCGGCACCTGGCCGTTGTCCGAGGGCAGCAGCCGCACCGGAACGTCCTGGTCCAGGAGGACGGCGGCGACCGTGCGGGAGCGGCGTGCCGGAGCGTGGGTGAGGGCCCTGACCAGTACGTCGCCGGTGGCTGCGGCGACCGCGGTGGGCACCAGCGCGACGAGCACCGCGTCGGCACCGTCGTGGGTGGCGAGCCGGTCCACACAGGCACGCAACTGCTCCTCGGAGACCGCCGCCGTCGCGTCGACCGGGTTGGCGGTGCTCGCGCCCGCCGGGAGCACCGCCAGCAGGTCGTCGGCCAGGCCGGGCGGCAGCGGGGGCAGGTTCAGCCCGGCCTCCGCGCACGCGTCCGCGGCCAGGACACCGGCGCCGCCCGCGTTGGTGACCACGACGACCCGGCTCGCGGCGGGCAGCGGCTGGGTGTGCAGGAGGGCGGCGGTCTCCAGCAGTTCCGGGACGCTGCGGGTGGCGGTGATCCCGGCCTGGGCGAACAGGGCGCGCCGGGTCATGGTCGTCGTGGCGGCGGCCGCGGTGTGCGAGGCGGCGGCCCGCCGGCCCGCCTCGGTACGGCCGGCGTCGACGGTCAGGATGGGCATCCGGCGGGTGACACGGCGGGCGGTGCGGGAGAAGGCGCGCGGATTGCCGAAGGACTCCAGGTGCAGCAGAGCCAGGTCGGTGCGCCCGTCGGACTCCCACCACTGGAGCAGGTCGTTGCCGCTGACGTCGTACCTGTCGCCGAGCGAGACGAAGCTGGAGACCCCGATGCCGAGCCGCTCCAGCCCGCCGAGCAGGGCGATGCCCACCCCGCCGGACTGCACGGCGACACCGGCGCTGCCCGCTGCGGGGTGCGCGGCGGCGAAGGTGGCGTCGAGACGCACCCGTTCCTCGGTGTTGGCCACACCGAGGCAGTCGGGGCCGACGAGACGCATGTCGTGCTCGCGGCAGGCGGTCAGCAGGGCGCTGGACCGGTGGGCGTCGAGGCCGGAGGAGAGCACCAGCAAAGCACGGACGCCGAAGCGCCCGCACTCCTCGGCGACCTGTCCGACACCTTCGGCGGGCACGGCGATCACCGCGAGGTCGGGGACCCGCGGCAGGTCGCGCACGGCCGGGTAGCAGCGTACGCCGAGGACCGACGCCGCCGCCGGGTTGACCGCATACAGCGCACCCGTGAACCGGCCGGTGGACAGGTTGTGCAGGACCGCCCGGCCGACCGAGCCGGGCCCGCGTCCCGCCCCGACGACCGCGACGCACCCGGGCCGCAGCAGCGGCACCAGGCTGGCCACGTCCGCGGTCTGCCCGCGCCGTTCGACGCTCCTGCGGTAGTCCTCCGTGTCGTCCAGGGGGATCACGCAGTGCACTTCCGGTCCCGCGAACCGGCGTTCCGCACGCAGCCCCAGGTCGGCGAAGACCTTGAGCACCTCGTGGTTCTCGGCGAGCGCGTCCGCGGTGAACGTCCTGATGCCGTCGGCGCGGGCGGCGGAGACCAGATGCTCCAGCAGCAGTGTGCCCACTCCGCGGTGATGGCGTCCGTCCCCGACCGCGAGCGAGATCTCGGCGCTGCCGGAAGCGTCGCCGCCGTCGGTCCGGTACTCGGCGATGCCGATGATCCGGCCTCCGTGCTCCGCGACGAGCGCCCGGTAGCCGGCCTCCTCCGGCTGGGCGACCCTCGCGGCGGCCTGCTCGGCGGAGCGCCGGCTCACGGAGAAGAAGCGCAGCCGCAGGTTCGCGTCCGACATCTGCGAGTACAACCCGAGGACGGCCTCCCGGTCGTCCGGCCGCGCCGGACGTACGCACACCGTCGTGCCGTCGGTGAGCAGGGCGTGCACCCGTTCGCCGGATGCCCGGATGGCGGTCATGGTGTGCCTTTCGTCAGCGGGTCCTCGCTCTCAGCCTCGGCCTCGGAAGGCCGCGAGCCGATGGGCCGGTCGGGCACGGGGAGGACCGACGGTCCCGGGCCGGGCCCTCACGGCAGCGGCTCGCCCAACTCCGTCTCCACGGCGCCCGCCATCGCGCGCAGGACGTCGAGGGTCCGCCGCGCCTCGGCCTCGTCGACCTCGGTGATGGCGAAACCGACGTGCACGATGACGTACGAGCCGATACCGGCGCCAGGCGTGTAGTCGAGGCACACCTCGCGCCGTACACCGCCGAAGTCGACGGTGGCCATGCGCAGTCCGGCGTCGTCGCGCACCTGAAGGATCTGACCGGGTATGCCCAGGCACATCGCGTTCACCTCTCCCTCGCGAGCCGGGCGGCGGCCACCGCGGCCTGGCCGTAGCTGATGCCGCCGTCACCGACCGGAACCTCACCCCCGGCCAGGACCCGCAGGCCCTGGCTCCGAAGCCGTCGCCGCACCTCGGTGAGCAGACGGCCGTTGACGAAGCAGCCACCGCCCAGGCAGACCGTGCGGGGCGCGCCCTCCTCGACGGCCCGCGCGACGAGGTCCGCCGTGACACGGGCGAGCGTGAGGTGGAAGGCGGCCGCCAGGTCGGGCACCGGCTCACCGTCACCTCGCCGCTCCAGCAGGCCGGCCACCGTGGCGGTCGAGTCGTACACCCAGAGGCCGTCGGAGCGCACGATCCGGTGGGCGAGCGGCACGGCGTGCGCCGTTTTGGCCGCGGCCTCCAGGCGCACGGCCGCCTCACCCTCGTAGCTGACGGAGACGGCGAGCCCGAGCAGGGCGGCGACCGTGTCGAAGAGCCGTCCCGCGCTGGACGCGCGGGGGCAGTTGACGCGGCGAGCCACGAGCGCGCGTACCGCGGCGGCCTCGGCCGGATCCAGGTTCTCGGTGAAGCGCCGGACCAGCCCGGGGGAGGGGCGGGGCGTGCCCAGGGCCTCGGCGTCCAGCAGGTGGCCCAAGGCGGTGCGGGCGGGGTGGCGTACCGCCGCGTCGCCGCCGGGCAGGGGCGCGGTCGCGAACCTGCCCACGCGGCGGTAGCCGCCCAGATCGGCGAGGAGGATCTCGCCGCCCCACAGGGTGCCGTCGTCCCCGAGTCCCAGGCCGTCGTAGGCGACCCCGAGGAAGGGACCGGTCACCCCGTGCTCGGCCGCGACGGCCGCCACATGCGCGTGGTGGTGCTGGACCGCGATCCGGCGCAGGGGCTGCTGACGCGCCCATTGCGTGGACAGGTAGCCGGGGTGCAGGTCGTGGGCGAGCGCGCCCGGTTCGATGCCGGTGAGCCGCTTGAGGTCGTCGTAGGACCGGCGGAACGCCTCGTACGTCGCCACGTCGGCCAGATCGCCGGTGTGCGGGCCCAGATGCGCCCGCCCGTCTGCCGCGAGCGTGAAGGTGTGCTTGAGCTGGGCCCCCACCCCGGCGAGCGGGTCCTGCACGGCGAGTGGCATCGGCGCGGGTGCCAGGCCGCGGGCCCGGCGGACGGTGATCCGCTGCCGGCCCGCGATCCGGATCACCGAGTCGTCGTACCGGGCCCGGACCGGCCGGTCGTGGGTGAGGAACCCGTCCGCGACGCGGGCGAGCGCACCGAACGCCTCGGCGTCCTCGACGGCGATCGGTTCGTCGCTGAGGTTGCCGCTCGTCACCACCAGCGGGCGGGCCACCTCGTCCAGCAGCAGATGGTGCAGGCCGGTCGTGGGCAGGAAGAGACCCAGCCGCGGGACGCCGTGCGCGACCTGCGACGCGACCGGGTGCCGTCGCCGCGCGGCCAGCAGCACCACCGGACGCGCCGGCGAGGTGAGCACCGCGCGCTCCATGCGGCCGATCCGCGCCAGTCCGGACGCCGTCTCGAGGTCGCGGACCATGACCGCGAACGGCTTCGACGGCCGGTGCTTCCGCGACCGCAACGCGGCCACGGCCCCGCCGTCCGTCGCGTCGCACACCAGCTGGTAGCCGCCGAGCCCCTTCAGCGCGACGATGCCACCCCCGGTGACCGTCCTGACCGCGGCCCGCAGAGCCTCCTCGCCCCGCAGATCGTCCCAGGCCGGCCGAGGTCCGCAGACGGGACAGGCGACCGGTTCGGCGTGGAAGCGGCGGTCACCCGGGTTGGCGTACTCGGCAGCGCAGTCCGGGCAGAGAGGGAAACGGCGCATGGTCGTGCGTGCGCGGTCGTAGGGGAGATCTTCGATGATCGTCGCCCGGGGCCCGCAGTCGGTGCAGTTGATGAACGGGTAGCGGTACCGCCGGTCGGCCGGCTCGTACAGCTCCCGCAGGCAGGCGTCGCAGACGGCGGCGTCGGGAGGAATCTCGCGGTTCGTGGCCCCGGCGCGGCCGGACGCGCTGTGCCGCACCGCGAAGCCTCTGCCCCGGGCACCGGCCCGTGCTCCGGTCAGGTCGACGCGCCGTACGCGGGCCAGTGGCGGTGCCCCGGTGCCGAGGCGGGCGGCGAACTCGTCGATGGCCCGGGGGTCACCCGCGACTTCCCCTTCCACGTGACCGTCCACGTTCGCCACCCAGCCGTCGAGGCCCAGGGCATCGGCTGTGCGGTACACGAAGGGCCGGAAGCCGACTCCTTGCACGGTCCCGTACACGCGGAAGGCCCGTACGGTCATCGCGCACCTCCGGCCTCCGCGGCCCGGTGGCGGACCGCCTCCTCCTCGATCTCCTTCTCGACCGAGTCCGCGAGTGGTTCCACGACATCCGCCACGGCGGGCGTCAGACCGGTGCCGAGGGAGGCGTCGGCGCCCTCCACCGCGTACACGACGAGGCGCCCGGGCAGCCGTCCCAGGACGCGGGCGAGGTCGACGGCCTCACCGAGTCCGAGACCGTGCGAGCTGGTCGTCGCCGGGCGTCCCAGGCGCTCGGCGTCGAGTTCGATCCGGTGGATCCGGCCCGCGGTCCCCGGATGCGCCTGCGCCGCGTCCACGACCACGGCCAGCCGGGCGCCCTCCCACAGCCCGATCAGACGGGCCGGGTCACCGTCGCAGGCCGCCAGCACCGTCTCCGCAGGAAAGGCCCGGCTCCCGGCGCGTTCCAGCAGCCGGGCGAGAACCGCCGGGCCCACACCGTCGTCACGCCGGAACTCGTTCCCGACGCCGATGACGGCGATGCGCGCACCTGACCCCATGACTCCACGCTGGCGCCCGCCCCGACCGACGCCCCAGGGCCGAACGGCCCTCATCGGCGGGCCGTCCCGCCCGCATGCGGGGACCTGACGGCGGCCGGTTCCCCGTCCGGCCGTCCGAGGGGACGGAAGTCCGGTCATGCCGGGACCTTCGGCCCTGGGACCGGGAACGCTGCCGTCCGATGGTGGGAGCAGGTGGTGGGGGACGGATCAGCGACCTGTCGGAGGCCGGCTCATGAACAAGCGAGGTTCGCCGTTCGCATCGGGTCCGCCGCCACCCCGCAAGCACCACGTGGCGGCGCGGTCGAACCCGCTGAGGCGTCCGTCCGACAGGTTCGAATCCTGGCTCCACCGCTTCCTGATGCTCGTCCTCGTCATCGGACTGCCACTGGCGGCGATCGGCGCGGGGCTGACGGCCTACGACTCCACGATGCGCACCGTGCGCACCCAGACCGCGCAGCGCCATGAGGTCACCGCCCGGCTGACGTCGAACGTCACGGGCGGCAGCGAAGCGACCAGGCAGCCGGCGCAGGTCCGCTGGGCCGAGGAGAACGGCACCGTCAGGACCGGCACCACCCTGGTGAAGCCCGGAACGCCCAAGGGCGCCACCGTCCGGATCTGGGTGGACCGGGCCGGAACCGTCACCGATCGGCCGGTGACGGCGGCCACGGCGTGGAGCAACGGCGGCTTCCTGGGCGGTATGGCGGCCATCGGCCTGGTCGTCGGCGTCTACGGCGTACGCGCGGGCGTCGGCCTGGTCCTCGACCGGAGGAGGTATGCGCAGTGGGACGCCGAGTGGGACCTGCTGGAACCGCGGTGGTCCGAACGCTTCCGCCGGTGACCGGCGGGCAGCGCAGCACGTCCGGACCACATCCGTCCGGACCCGGACGAGGAGGATCGCGATGTCACACACCCTGGACTGGAACGTCCGGCTCCACCTCTCGGAGGACGACGAGGGAACGACCAGGGCACAAGCCGTGCTGGACACCGGCGCCGCCGCGCTCACCGGCCACGGAACAGCGCACTGCAACCCGGCGGACACCGACGTGCCGGAGATCGGCGACGAGCTCGCGGCCGGCAGGGCCATGAGGGACCTCGCCCAGCGGCTCCTGGACGCCGCCGAGCACGACATCGAGGGCATGGGCGCGACCCGGCCGCGCAGCCGCGAGGCCGCCGCATGGCTCAAGTGACGCCGGGAGCCGGTCACCCCCAGGACGCGACAGCACTAGCACGAAAGAGAGAGCAGTGATCATGCATGCTCATCTCGGCGACCAACTCGTAATCGACAGCCCGACGACCGGTGCGGCAAGGCGCGACGGCGAGATCATCGGACTGCACCATCCCGACGGGACGCCGCCCTACGACGTGCGCTGGTCGGACACGGACGAGGTGACGCTGGTCTTCCCCGGGCCCGACGCCCACATCCGTCACCACGGGCACGAGCCCGGCACCACGCACGATGCCTCCCCGCCGCGTACGGCCGGGCCGCAGGACGGAGCCCCGGACGGCCCGCCCGCCATGACAGCCCGCCTCGGGGACCTCGGACGCCGCATCGCCGCGGAACGCCGCAGACAGCGGCTGAGCAGGGAGGAAACGGCCCGCCGCGCCCGCATGTCACCGGAGTACCTGGCGTATGTGGAGGAGCGGCCCGCCGACCCGAGTGTGGCGACGCTCATCAGGCTGGCGGACGCCCTGGGCACCACCGTCGGCTCACTGCGCGGCGGAGGCGGCGACCTCCCGCCCGGTCAGGGGCACGCGCTGCTGCACCCGCGGCTGCGCGACCTCACCCCGGCGGAATGCCGCACCCTGCTCTTCACGCACGGCGTGGGACGGATCGCGATCACGGCGTCCGACGGCCGCCCGGCGGTCGTCCCGGTCAACTACGAGGTCGTCGACGAGGCGATCGTCTTCCGGACCGCGCCCGACTCGGTGCCCGCGGCCTCCGTGGGAACCGAGGTCGCCTTCGAG
Source organism: Streptomyces djakartensis (assembly GCF_014651075.1). Classification (GTDB taxonomy): domain Bacteria; phylum Actinomycetota; class Actinomycetes; order Streptomycetales; family Streptomycetaceae; genus Streptomyces; species Streptomyces djakartensis. Next base: position 97,540 of record NZ_BMWE01000013.1, read on the forward strand.
GTCGACCACGTCGACGAGGCCCTCAGCCAGGGCTGGAGCGTGCTCGCCGTCGGCCCCGCGAGCGTCGTCACGGACCCCGGCGCCATGCGGACGCTCACCCGACGCGCGCACACCACGCCATGGGCGGGCGGTGAACGCGAGATGTGGGTGTCCATCCGCCCCGTCACCCTCACCGGACGCCGCATCATCGCGGCCGACCGGTAGGGGCCACCCACACCGGAGGACGGCCGCGTCCGCCGTGCCGCCGGTCGATGATCCGGCGTCACGCACGAAACACCAGGAGGTGCCGGTCATGGCCAACTCGGTTGTCGCCGGTGTGGACGGCTCACCCGAGGGTCTCGCGGCGGCCGACTGGGCGGCCCGGGAAGCGCTCCGCCGGGGACTGCCGCTCCGGCTCGTGCACGCCTGGGAGGGGGGCCTGCCGGACGAAGTCGCCCCCGAAGCGGTGCTTCCGGAGCTGAGGGCCCCTCAGCAGAACGCCCACCACGTGCTTCGCAACGCCCTCGCCCGCGTGTCCGAGCGCTATCCGCGGCTGTCCGTCACCGCGGAACAGGTGTGCAGGCCGCCTGTCCCCACCCTGCTCGCCGAGTCCGGCGACGCCGCCCTGCTCGTCATCGGCAGCCAGGGCCCCAGTGGTCTGGGCGGCTTCGTGTCGGGGTCGGTGGCCATGGCCACCGTCGCCCGCATGGAACATCCGGTCGTCCTGGTACGGGCCGGCGAGAGTGCCGAGGCGGAGCATCTTCCGGACGCCGATGGCCGGCCCTCGACCCACACGCCCTGCCGGGACGTGGCGGTCGCCGTCGATACCGGCGAACCGTCCGGCGACGTCCTGGACTTCGCCCTCCACGCCGCCGAGCTGCGCCGGGCACCACTGCGCGCGGTCCGCGCCTGGCGGGTGCCGTTCTCCTACGGCCTTCCCGACGCCGGGACACGCGCCCGGCTCAGGGCGGCGGCCGAACACGAGCTGGCGGAACTGCTCGCACCGTGGCGCGAGAAGTACCCCACGGCCGTCGTCAAGGAGGAACTCCACGAGGGCTGGCCGGCACACGTCGTCGTCCGGGCCGCGGCCGGCGCCGGTCTGCTCGTCGCGGGCAGCCGCAGGCGCCGTACGGCGGTCGGCCCGCACACCGGCCCGGTCGCGCACGCCCTGATCCACCACGTGCGCTGCCCGCTCGCGCTGGTGCCGCACGACTGAGCGCTGTACGGCGCTGCCGGCCCGGCGAAGGCCCGGCTCGGCTCCCGGACGCGTCACTCGCCGGGCACCGCTGCTTCCCGCGCGTCGAGGACCAGCACCGCGACGTGCAGGGACGTGCGCTGCAGACCTGATTCCAGGTCGCAGCCGAGGACTCGTTCGATGGTGTGGAGGCGCTGGTAGTACGCCTGCCGGGACATGCCGGCCCGCTTCGCCGCGACCGACTTGTTCCCGGCTGCCGCGAGATAGGCCCGCAGGGCGGGAAGCAGGTCGCCGCCGTTGCGGTCGTCGTGCTCGATGAGGCGGGTCAGCTGCCGTTCCGCGTACCGCTGGAGCCGGGTGTCCGCCCGCAGCACACCCAGCAGCTCCGGGAGCCCGACGTCGGCGGAAACGTAGAACCAGCGGTCGGGTGAGGCGGGCGTGATCGCCTCGGCCGTCTGCTCGGCCTCCTGCCATGACCGGGCTATCCCGGAGAGGTCGGTCACGCCGGGGCCGACCGCGACGACGGCCTGCGGACCGAGCTCCTCGCGGGTCAGACGGCCGATCCGCTCGGCCACCGGCTGCCAGGCGCTCGCCTGCGCCAGGGCGAGCAGTACGCCGATCCGCCCCGGGGCCGTCGCGCCGACCAGGGCGCGGATGCCCGTCTGGGCCAGCGCCTTCGCCATCCGTTCGTCGAGATGCTCGTCGGCGCCGGTGTGCGGGTGGCGGACGACCACGGCGAAGAGTCGGTGGCCGAAGGCCGGCAGCCCCAGGGCCTCGGCGCGGGCACGGGCGTCCGCGGGGGAGCGGAAGCGCCGTTCGTACAGGTCCCGCAGCACGCAGCGGTGAGCCCGGCGCTCCCACCAGGCCGGTCCGGCCAGACGCGCCATGCTCAGGGCGACCGCCGCGCGCTCCAGGACCAGGATGTGCTCCGGGTCGGGCTCCGCGTTCAGCCGGCCCTCCAGCAGGACCAGCCGCCCCCACGGCCCGTGGTGATCCTGCACGGGTGCGATCAGCCACCCCTCCGGGCCGCTCGGCGCGATCTTCTCCGTGGTCGGCGCGGCCCGGGAACGCCTGGACCAGGCCGACACCACCGGCTCGTACGGCCGGCCGAGCAGTTCGCACATCAGGACCCGGTGGTTGAGGTCCTCCAGCACCACGGGAGCTCCGGTGAGCTCCGCGGTGGTGTGCACCAGCTCCTCCGGGTCCGCGCCCCGCAGCGTCAGGGCGGTGAAGATGTCCTGGACGTCCCTCCCACGGCGCAGCAGCGCCCCCTGGGCGTCCAGGATGAGCGCGTGCACCGTCTGCGTGACGTCGATGAACCGGACGCCACGGGCCAGCTCCACCAGGGGCACGTCCCGGGCACGGCAGGCCGCCACCAGTTCGTCGGGAACCCTCCGGTACCGGTGTCCGAGTTCAACGATCAGGCCGGCCGCGCCGACGTCGGCGAGCTGGTCGACGTAGCCACGCAGTTCGGAGGCGTCCTCGGGATAGGGCATGCCGGTCGTCAGCACCAGCTCGCCGCCCTCGAGGAAGTCGGCGGGGTTGAGCAGTTCCGTGACGTGCACCCACCGCACCGCACGGTCCAGCTGTGACTCGCCGGCCAGGACGCGCGGCATCCCCTCGGCGAGCACAGGCAGGCGCAGTACCTCCGTAATGCTGGGGAAGTGCCCGATTGCGGGATGTCTCGGCGGCATAGGGGGTGCTTTCGTGCGAGGGGTCGGGGTCACCTTCGCACCGGCCACTCACCGTGACAAGAGGGGGACGGACACTTTCCGAAGCGTGACCGTCCGCCGTGACAGAACGTCTCGAGAAGGCCCCAAGGCGGAACAGAGTGTGGGTTGACCAGCGTGTTCCCCCGGGCCGAAAGTGAACGCCATCCCCAGAGAGACCTGACTCGAAGAGGTCCGCCCGGTATCCGCACCGTGGTGGGGCACAACCGCCATCCAGACCACACCCGGCGAAAGGACGACCTCATGCGCATCCCGAAGCGCGTCGCCGTGATCGGTGCCGGCAGCATGGGCAGCCAGGTCATGTGGCGACTGGCCGCCCGCGGAGCCGAGGTCATCGGCTACGACCGGTACGCGCCGGGACACGACCGCGGCGCCGCCGGGGGCGAGACCCGTATCTTCCGCGCCGTGCACCTCGGTGACCCCGGGTACATCCCGCTGCTGCACCTCGCGGACCGGATGTGGGACCGGCTCCAGCGCGAGTCCGGCTTCCCGCTGCGGCGCCGCAGCGGCTGCCTCGTGATGGGTGATGCCGACTCGCCTCCCATGCGTCTTCTCCTCTCGGCCAGCACCGCGCACCGGCTGGACCACGAGGTACTGGACCAGGAGGCACTCGCCCGCCGCTACCCTCAGCACCGCCTCCCCACCGGGCACACCGCCGTCCTCGACCGGCTGGGCTCCGTCATCAGGCCCGAGGCGTCCATCCAGGCCGCTGCCGCTCGCGCCGAGCAACTCGGCGCCCGGCTGCACCGCTACACACCGGTGCGGGAGATCGCCCCCGCGCCGGGCGGCGGGGTGCATGTCGTCACCGAACACGGCACGGACCACGTGGACGCCGCGGTCGTGACGGTGGGCCCGTGGATCAACACCCTGCTGCCGGACCTTCCGCGGACGGTCGACGTCCGCCGGCTGATCAGCTCCTGGCACCTTCCCACCCGCCACGACTGGTTCGCGGGCGGCGCCCCCGCCTTCGTGCGCAGTACCCCCCACGACTGCTACGGACTCCCGTCCCCCGACGGCATCTCCGTCAAGCTGGGCCTCTCCTTCGCCCGCTATCTGCCGGTACCCGACCCCGAACGGCTCGACCGCACGGTACGCCCGGAGGAACTCGCCACCTTCCGCGAGCTCATCGCCGAACTGATGCCCGACCTGAACCCCGATCCCATCAGGCTGTCGGTCTACATGGAGGGATACACCACCTCCGGGAACCCGCTCGTCGGCCATCTGCCCGGCGAGGACGACATCATCGTCATGGTCGGCTTCTCCGGCAGCGGCTTCAAGCTCTCGCCCGCCATGGGTGAGATCGCCGCCGACCTCGCCCTCGACGGCAGCACCGAGCACCCCATCGGCTTCCTCGCACCGGCCGGCGTCGGCGCCCCCTGATCCACGGCAACCTCACCCCCGCTCCGGCCAGTCCGCCCCCGGCGCGCCCGAAAAAATCTGACAAATACCGAGCTGAAAGCTGTTCAGCTGTTCAGTTCCCCGGCTCCAGGGAGCACTCCCATGCCCATTCCCTCATTGCAGTTCCGGCCGAAGTACGTCTCGTTCGACTGCTACGGCACGCTGATCGAGTACCCGATCACCCCCATCACGCGTGAACTCGTCGGCGACCAGATCCCCGCGGAGCAGTGGGACCAGTTCGTCAAGGAGTTCCGCGGCTACCGCTACGACCAGGTCCGCGGCGAGTACTACTCCTACGAGCAGGTGCTGCACGACTCGTTCGAGCGGGTCTGCCGCAAGTGGGGTGTGAAAGCCGCCCCGGACGCGGGCAAGCGGTTCGCGGACGGCGTCCGCAGCTGGGGCCCGCACGCGGACGTGCCGGAGCCGCTGAAGAAGATGAGCGAGCACTACAAGCTGGTGATCTTCTCCAACGCCGACGACTCCTTCCTGGAAGAGAGCGTGCCCAGGCTCGGGGCGGACTTCCACGCGGTGTACACCGCTGAGCAGGCCGGCTTCTACAAGCCCCGGTACGCCGCCTTCGAGTACATGCTCGACCAGCTCGACGCGTCCCCCGAGGACTTCGTGCACGTCTCCTCGCACACCCGCTACGACCTGATGCCGATGCACGACATGGGCTTCCGCAACCTGATCCTGCTGGACCGCGGCTACGACCCCGTGACCCACGGCTACGACTACGTGCCGGTGAAGTCGCTGGACGACCTCAACACCATGCTCGGCATCTGACTGCGGCGCACACCGTCCCGCACGGACAGCCCCAGAGGCCTTGGCCGGCGGGTGGGTCTTCCACGGCATGCACGGCCCCGCACCCCCGTCCCCAGCCATCCCTCTTTCCCCTCAGCAACACCCCAGGAGGCACACGATGAGAGACGCCCGTATAGACCGCAGGCTCTTCCTGCGCGGCGTCGGCGGAGCCACGGCGGGTCTCGCCGCCGCGACCGCCCTCAGCGCCTGCGGTACCGGCGTCAGCCGCAGCGCTTCCACCGGCACCGGTGGCAAGGGCGGCAAGACAGTGGTCGTCCGCGACAGCGGCGGCTCTTACGGTGCTGCGCTGCAGAAGGCGATCTACACGCCGTTCCAGCAGGAGACCGGCATCCAGGTGAAGGTACTCAACCTGGACGACGCTCCGCTTCTCGCCCAGATCAAGCAGGGCCGTCCGCAGTGCGACCTCATCAACAACTCGATGATGTCCCACCTCAAGTACGTCAAGCAGGACGCGCTGGAGACGCTGGACCGCGACCGGCTCAAGAGTCTGAAGAGCGCGAAGATCCCGACGGCGCAGATCACCGATCACGCAGTCGGTCACAGCTTCTACGGGCAGTGCATCGGGTACCGCACGGATGCCTTCGACGGCAGGAAGCCGCAGTCGTGGGCGGACTTCTGGGACACCAAGCAATTCCAGGGGTCACGTGCGATGGTCCACCCGGACGGTGACCTGCCGGAGCTCGAGTTCGCGCTGCTGGCCGACGGTGTTGCGATGGACAAGCTGTATCCGCTGGATGTGGACCGTGCGTTCAAGGTGCTGACCCGGCTGCGCTCGGACATCAAGAAGTTCTGGGACAGCGGCCCGCTGCCCGGTGTGCTGCTGAGCCGCCAGGAGGTGACGATGTCCACGGTGTGGGACGGTCGGCTGGCTGATCTGCAGAAGCAGGGTGTGCCGGTGGCGCGTCAGTTGAACGGGATGCGCCGTCAGTTCTCGGGCTATGCCATCGCCAAGGGCGCGGCCAACGTGGATGCCGCCTACCAGCTGATGGACTTCGCGCTGCGTGCCGAGAGCCAGGCCGCCCTGGCGAAGGCGTTCCCGTCGAACCCGTCCTCCCCGGTGGCCTACGCCAAGCTCACCGAGGACGAGCGCAACGCGCTCGCGGGCGCGCCGAAGTACTACGACAAGGGCTTCGACGCGGATGTCGACTGGTGGCTGAAGAACGAAGCGGCCGTCACCAAGCGCTGGTTGGAGTGGGCCCGTGGCTGATTTCGGTGTTGCCGCACCGTCGGTGAAGGTGGCCGGCGCCAAGCCGGCCACCGCGACCGGCAAGGCGCTGTCGGTGGTGGCCCTGCGCAAGACCTACGGCGATGTCGTCGCCGTGGACGAGGCGTCGATGGAGATCGCGGCAGGGGAGTTCGTCACCTTCCTCGGCTCCTCCGGGTCGGGCAAGACCACGACGCTGATGATGATCGCCGGGTTCTGTGAGCCCGACTCCGGCACCATCACCGTCGGCGGCCGTGACGTCACCCGGCTCGCCCCGCAGAAACGGAATCTCGGCTTCGTCTTCCAGCAGTACCTGCTCTTCCCGCACATGACCGTGCAGGAGAACGTCGCCTTTCCGCTGACGTTGCGCGGGGTGGGCAAGGACGAGATCCGCCGCAGGGTGGGGGAGACGCTGGAGATCGCGGGCCTGTCCGGGTTCGGTCATCGCAAGCCGCGTGAGCTGTCGGGTGGTCAGCAGCAGCGGGTGGCGCTGTGCCGGGCGCTGGTCTACCGTCCGCCGGTCATCCTCATGGACGAGCCGCTCGGCGCCCTGGACAAGAAGCTGCGCGACCAGCTCCAGGTCGAGATCAAGACCATTCAGCAGGAACTCGGCCTGACCGTCATCTATGTGACGCATGATCAGGAAGAGGCGCTGGTCATGTCCGACCGCATCGCGGTCATGCGCAGCGGCCTGATCGAGCAGTTCGACACCCCGAGGGAGCTGTTCGAGCGTCCCAGGACCCCGTTCGTCGCGGACTTCCTCGGCGCGGCCAACTTCCTGTCCGGCCGGGTACTGCAGAGCACCGACGGGCACACCGTCGTCCGCCTCACCGCATCCGGAGGTCTGATCAAGGCGCGCCGTCACCGGTTGCCCTCCGGTACGCAGGTGAAGGTCGCCGTGCAGCCGGGCCGGCTGCGGGCCTGTGCCGCCGATGACGGGTTCTGTACCGGCACGGTCGAGACCGCCACCTACGTCGGCACGCTGGTCCGCGCGGGTGTGCGCATCGACGGCGGCGACGCGCCGCTGCTGCGCCTGGAAGTACCCGCCGGACGCGGCCCGGTCGCCGGCGAACGGGTCGGAATCACCGCCGACCCCGACGACGTCAACCTCTTCCCCGTCGAACAGGACGGGTGAGCCATGGCCGCCACCCTCACCCAAGCACCCGCACCCCCGCGCAAGCTCCTGGCCTCCCGCCGCACCCGGGTCGGCATCCTCTACGCGCTGCCGGTCGTGGCGTATCTGCTGGTGCTGTTCGTCTACCCGATCTTCAGCACCCTGCTGCTCAGCCTGAAGGACGCCGACGGGTCCTTCACGCTGCACTGGTACGCCGACGCGCTCACCGGCGTCAACCTCTCCGTGCTGTTCACCACCCTGCGGATCTCCGCCGAAACAGCCGTGCTGAGCCTGGTCTTCGGGTTCCTGCTGGCCCAGGCGATCACCCGGCTCAAGCCCGTCCTGGCGGGCCTCGCGATGCTGGTCGTGGTCGTACCGCACTTCATCAGCGCCCTGGTGCGCACCTACGGCTGGATCATCATGCTCGGCGACAAGGGCCTGGTGAACGAGACCCTCACCGCCCTGTCGATCCCCGGAGCGCCGTTCCAACTGCTCTACAACGAACTCGGCGTGGTCATCGGCACCACCTCCATGATGCTCCCGTACACGGTGCTGCTGCTCTACGGCGTGATGCGCGGCGTCGACCGGCGCCTGATGGCCGCCGCGGCCAGCATGGGCGCCGGCCGCGTGACGATCTTCCGCCGGGTTTATCTGCCGCTGGTCGCCCCGGGTCTGGCCAGTGCGGGACTGCTCAGCTTCATCCTCTCGCTGGGCTACTACATCACCCCCGCCCTGATGGGCGGACCCAACCAGACGATGATCGCCACCCTCATCAACCAGCAGGTCACCAAGGAGAACCAGTGGAACGGGGCCGCCGCTCAGGGCGTCATCCTGCTGCTGCTCACCTTCGCCGGACTGCTGCTGGTCAAGGCCGTGACCTCGCTCGGCGCCAGCCGTAGGAAGAGGAGTGCGTCATGATGGAACTGCGCAGCAGCCTGACCGGGCGGATCGTCCTGACCGCGGTGGCCACCGTGATCCTGCTGTTCCTGGCGCTGCCGATCGTGGTCATCCTCGTCACCTCCTTCAGCAACAACGCCTTCGCCGCCTTCCCGCCCCAGGCGTGGACGCTGAACTGGTACAAGGCACTGTTCGCCGACGGCAGCAAATGGCCGGCCGCACTCTCCCTGAGCGCGTTCGTCGCCTGCCTCAGCACACTCTTCTCACTGATCATCGGCGTGACCGCCGCGACCGCCCTGACCCGCAGCGAACTCCCGCTGCGCTCCGCGGTCTACGCCCTGGTCCTCGGACCGCTGGTCATCCCCCAGATCGTCACCGCACTCGGTCTGTTCCTGCTCTTCGAGCCCGCAGCCATGCTCGGCAGCCCCATCGCCATCGCCCTGGGCCACACCGTGCTGGCCTCACCCATCGCGGTGCTGATCCTGATCGCGACCCTGCGGAGCATCGACGAACGCCTCGAGGACGCCGCGGCCAGCATGGGCGCCGGCCGGCTGACCATCGCCCGGCGCATCACCTTCCCCCTCGCCGCCCCCGGCATGATCGCGGCCGCGATCTTCTCCTTCATCACCAGTTTCGACGAGTTCTACATCTCCCAGTTCCTCTCCTCCGTCGACACCGTCACCCTGCCCGTGCAGGTCTACAACTCCCTCACCTTCGAGATCGACCCCAGCGTGACCGCCGTCAGCGCGCTGCTCACCGCCTTCGCCGTCCTCGCCCTCGGCATCGTCGCCCTGGTCCGCTGGATCGGCTCCGGAAAGCAGGGCTCCCTGCTCTCGGTCGAGAACACGGCAGGTGTCGCCAACCCGGCGGGCGAGGCCGTATGACCACCGCCGCCACCGCTCGGCGGGCCGATTGCGCGAGGACGGCTTCCACGCCCCCGTCCGCAACCGTCGCGCGCCGCTGAACCAGATCACGCCCCCGGGCCACGCCCCACTTCGAACTCCCCGCAGAGGACCTGACATGAAGACCATTCCCTACTGGATAGAAACCGCTGGGGCGTTCCCCGACCGTTCCGGCAAACCACTTGCCGAGGACGCCGACCTGGTGGTCGTCGGTGCCGGACTGACCGGCCTGTCCACCGCTCTCCACTCCGCCCGCAAGGGCGCCCGCGTCACCCTCGTCGAGAAGGGCCAGATCGGCTCCGGTGCCTCGGCACGCAACGGCGGTATGGCGAACCTGGGCTTCACCATCGGTGTCCGCCAGGCCATCCGCCGCTACGGACTCGAACGGGCCCGCGAGATCTACAACTCCTACGGCGAGGCCGTGGACACCGTCGAGCGGCTCGTGAAGGAGGAGTCCATCGACTGCCAGTTCCGGCGCGTGGGACGCCTCGGCGTCGCCTCCCGCCCCGCGCACTTCGAGAACAAGAAGGCCCAGCAGCGCGACCTGGCCAGGTACTTCGGACACGAGACCACGCTGATCGGCAAGTCGGAGCTGCGTTCCGAGATCGGATCCGGCGCCTACCACGGTGGCCTGCTCGACCCGTTCAGCGCCGCCCTGCACGTGGGCCGCTTCGTGCGCGGCATGGCCGAGGCGTGCGAGCGTTCCGGCGTCGAGATCCACGAGCGCAACGCGGCCACCGGCGTGCGGCGCAACGCCGCCGGCCGTTTCGAGGTCAGCACCGAGCGCGGTGTGATCCGGGCCGGGCAGGTCATGATGGCCACCGACGCCTACACCGACAAGAACTTCCCGTGGCTGCGCCGCCAGCAGGTCTGCCTGGGCAGCTTCATCATCGTGACCGAGCCGCTCGGCGAGGAACTCGCCCGGGACATCATCCCCAAGGCGCGCCTCATCGTCGACTCCAACAAGGTCTGCCACTATTTCCGGCTCACCCCGGACAACCGGCTGCTGTTCGGCGGCCGTGCCCGCTTCGCGCCGTCCGACCCCACCTCGGACAAGAAGAGCGGACAGGTCCTGTTCCGTGAGATGTGCGAGATCTTCCCCCAGCTCGCCCGGACGAAGGTCGAGTACGTGTGGGGCGGCTCCGTCGGCTTCGCGATGGACCGCATCGTGCACGCCGGGCAGACCGAGGACGGCGTGTACTACTCGATGGGGTACGCGGGCCACGGCGTGCAGATGGCCACCCACATGGGACAGGTCATGGCCGAGGTGATGGACGGCCGCCCCGAGGTCAGCCCGGTCCGTGACATCGCTCCGCCCCGCATCCCCCTCTACAACGGCACCGCCTGGTTCCTGCCCTTCGCGGGCGCCTACTACAAGACGCTGGACCGCATCCGCTGACCGGTCGGCAGTACCTTCACGCATCCGAGGAGAAACCAAGATGACTGTCGTCCACGACGTTCCCAAGCAGCTGTTCATCGGTGGTGGCTGGCGGGACGCGGAGTCCGGCCGGACTCTGTCCGTCGACGATCCGGCCACCGGCGAGGAGCTGTGCCGGGTCGCCGACGCCTCTCCGGCCGACGGCCGGCGCGCCGTCGAGGCGGCGGTCGCCGCTCAGGCCGACTGGGCCGCCACACCGCCCCGCGTGCGCAGTGAGATCCTTCGCCGTGCCTACGACATCATCATCGCGCGCACCGAGGAGCTCGCGCTGCTGATGACGCTGGAGATGGGCAAGCCCCTGGCCGAGGCGCGTGCCGAGGTCGCCTACGGCGCCGAGTTCTTCCGCTGGTTCTCCGAGGAAGCCGTCCGGATCGACGGCGGTTCGATGACCTCCCCCGACGGCAGGAACCGCCTGCTGGTCACCCGCCAGCCCGTCGGCCCCTGCCTGCTCATCACACCCTGGAACTTCCCCCTGGCCATGGGGACCCGCAAGATCGGCCCCGCCATCGCCGCCGGCTGCACCATGGTCCTCAAGCCCGCCCCCCAGACCCCCCTGACCTCCCTGGCCCTGGCGGAGATCCTCACCGAAGCGGGTCTGCCGGCCGGTGTGCTGAACGTCGTGCCCACCACGGACGCCGCCGGGGTCGTCGAACCCCTCCTGCGCGGCGGGCAGATCCGCAAGCTCTCCTTCACCGGCTCCACCCAGGTCGGCCGGATCCTGCTCGCCCAGTGCGCCGACACCGTCATCCGCACCTCCATGGAACTCGGCGGCAACGCCCCCCTGATCGTCTTCGGCGACGCCGACCTCGACGTCGCCGTCGAGGGCACGATGGTCGCCAAGATGCGCAACATGGGCGAGTCCTGCTGCGCCGCCAACCGCATCTACGTCCACACCTCCGTCGCCGGGGAGTTCGCCACCCGGCTCGCCGCCCGGATGGCCGCCCTGACCGTCGGCCCCGGCACCGAACCCGGCACCGACGTCGGCCCCCTCATCGACATCGCCGGCCGCAGCAAGGCACACGACGTCGTGCGGGACGCCGTCAAACGCGGAGCCACGGTCCTCACCGGCGGGGAACTTCCCGAAGGCCCCGGCTGCTTCTACCCGCCCACCGTCCTCACCGGCATCACCCCCGACGCCGCCATCAACGACACCGAAGTCTTCGGCCCCGTCGCCGCCATCCTCACCTTCGACGACGAGGACGAAGCCGTCGCCGCCGCCAACGACACCGAATTCGGCCTGGCCGCCTACCTGTTCACCCAGAACCTCGACCGCGCCCTGCGCGTCGCCGAGCGCCTCGAAAGCGGCATGATCGGCATCAACACCGGCCTCGTCTCCAACCCCGCCGCCCCCTTCGGCGGCGTGAAGCAGTCCGGCCTCGGCCGCGAAGGCGGGCGCGTCGGCATCAGCGAGTTCCTCGAGTACAAGTACCTCGCCATTCCCACCGGAGCCTGACATGCCCGACCGACTCGTCGTGCTGTACCGGGGCAACCGGCCACCCGCCACAGCACTCATCGAGCGGCTCGCGGACACCGTCTACGCGACCGAGGAGGAGCTGCCCTACCTCCTCCCCGGCGCGGACGCCCTCCTGGCCTGGGTCACCATCACCCCCGCCGTCCGCGAAGCCTGGCCCGACAACCCCGAAAAGGCCCCCCGCTGGGTCCACGCCTCCTCCGCCGGCGTCGACTCCCTCCTCTTCCCCGCCCTCGTCGAGGATCCGGGCGTCATCCTCACCAACGCCCGGGGCGTCTACGACCAGCCGACCGCCGAGTACGTCCTCGGACTGATCCTCGCGCTCGCCAAGGACTTCCCGGGCACCTGGGAGCACCAGCAACGGCGCGAGTGGCGTCCACGGCCCAGTGACAACATCACGGGACGTACCGCGCTGGTCTGGGGCACGGGGCCCATCGGCCGCGCCATCGCACGGCTGCTGGACGCCGCCGGAATGCGGGTCCGCGGCGCCGGCCGCACGGCCCGCACCGACGACCCCGACTTCGGCACCGTCCACGGTCCGGCCACACTGCGCCCGGCCCTGACGGAAGCGGACTACGTCGTCCTGGCCGCGCCCCTCACCAAGGACACCCGGGGCATGGTCGACGCGTCCGTGCTGGCCGCGATGAAGCCGGGGGCCCGGCTGATCAACGTCGGCCGGGGCGGACTCGTCGACGAGGAGGCGCTCGTCGACCACCTCGCCGCCGGCCGGCTCGCCGGCGCGGCCCTGGACGTCTTCGGTCAGGAGCCCCTGCCGGCCGGATCGCCCCTGTGGGACATGCCCGGTGTGATGATCTCCCCGCACACGGCGGGCGAGACCACCAGCGAACGGGAGGCACTCATCGAGGTGTTCCTCGACAACCTCACCCGCCACATCGAAGGCCGCCCCCTGCGCAACGTCGTCGACAAGCGTCGCGGGTACGTGGTCGAGGAGACCTACTCCGTCTGAAGGGCGCCCGTACGGGCGCACATCAGCGCGGCCACCCGCGACCGTGACCCGCGAAGGCACCCGGCATCAGCGTCAGCGAGACGGACAGAGCGGACCCCACCTGCGGCATGACCGGTTCGCCGGAGACCCACGACTACGAGGGCGACAAATCTCAGCTACTGGACGTTTCGTCGACGTCCCTGGGTGTCGACCGGTGGTCCGCTCTGTGCCATGGTGGGCGCCGGGCGGAGGTGAGAGGCATGACCGGCGCGGACCCCGGGCTCTTCGGCCCGAGCTCGGTGACCTGGCAGCTGCACGGCGACCCCATGATGTGGATCGCCGGCATCCGGGCGCTCTACCTCCAGGCTCTGCACCCGCGCGCGGTACGGGGTGTCCTGCAGAATTCCGACTTCCGGCGCGACGCCTGGGGCCGCCTGATGCGCACCGCGGACTTCGTCGGCACCACGACGTACGGCACCACCGAGGCCGCGGAGCGGATGGGTGCCCGGGTCCGGAAGATCCACAGCATGCTGACGGCGACCGACCCGGACACCGGCGAGCGCTACGGCGTGGGCGAACCCGGCCTGCTGCTGTGGGTGCACTGCGCCGAGATCGACTCCTACCTGGACGTCCTGCGCAGGTCCGGCCTCCCCCTCACCGACGCGGCGGCCGACCGCTACATCGGCGAACACCGGCAGAGCGCACGACTGGTGGGCCTCGACCCCGGCGCCGTACCCGGCGACCGGGCCGGACTCGCCGCGTACTTCGAGGAGGCGCGCCCGCACCTGGCCGCCGGAACCGAGGCACGCGAGGTGGACGATTTCCTGCTCCGCCCGCCGACGCACCCGCTCCTGGTACCGGCGCGCGAGGTGCTGTGGCGGCGCGTGGCGCAACTGGCGTACGCCTCTCTGCCGCCGTACGCCCACGAGCTGTACGGCAGACCGGCCCCCGCGCCCGCCACCGTCACGCGGCAACTGCGCCTCACCGGCTTCCTGTTGCGCCGCGTTCCCGCACGTCTGCGCTGGCAGCTCCCGCCGAAACACATCCTGCGCGCCATGGCGAGGCTCGGCCCGGACGCCCGCCCCGCACCGTACAAACTCGGACGACAGGGCGCCATACTGGGTCAGCCATGAGGAGGGGCGGGCGAACAGCTACCGGGGGGAGCGTCGCACGACATGGGGGACAGCAGACTCATCCACGGCCGGTACCGGCTGCTGGACCTGATCGGGCGCGGCGGCATGGGCGAGGTGTGGCGCGCACGGGACGAGTCCCTGGGCCGGCACGTCGCCGTCAAGTGCCTGAAGCCGCCGAGTCCGCACCACGACCACGCCTTCACCCGTGTGCTGCGGGAGCGGTTCCGCCGTGAGGCCCGGGTGGCCGCCGCGCTCCAGCACCGGGGCATCACCGTCGTCCACGACTTCGGCGAGTCCGACGGTGTCCTGTACCTCGTCATGGAACTGCTGGACGGCCGCAACCTCAGCCAGCTCCTGGAGGACAACGGGCACGATCCCCTGCCGCTCGCGGACGTGGTCGAGATCGCCGAGCAGGTCGCCGCCGCCCTCGCCTACTGTCACGAGCAGGGCATCGTCCACCGCGACCTGAAGCCCGCCAACATCGTGCGGATCAGCGACGGCACGGTGAAGATCTGCGACTTCGGCATCGCCCGCCTCGGCCACGACATCGGCTTCACGTCCCGGCTGACCGGCACCGGCATCACCATGGGCACCCCGCACTACATGTCCCCGGAACAGATCAGCGGCACCGAGGTCGACCAGCGCAGTGACCTCTACTCGTTCGGCTGCGTGCTCTACGAGATCGCCACCGGCGCACCGCCGTTCGACCTCGACGACGCCTGGGCGGTCCTCATCGGCCACCGCGACACCCCGCCCCGCCCGCCGCGCGAGCACCGGCCCGAACTGCCCGAGTACCTCGAGCGGATCGTCCTGGACCTGCTCGCCAAGGAACCCGGACGACGTCCCGGCGACGCCCGCGAGCTGGCCCGCCGGATCAGCGCGCACCGGGCCGCGCCTGCGTACGTGCCGACCGTCCCGGCGGTCCGGCACGCCCCGCAGGTCATGGCGCACGAGGGACGTCTGCCGTCCTGGACCCGCGGTATGACGACCGGTCACAAGGCGGCCGGGGCCGGGTCGCTCACCGGTCCGCCGGACCCGGGCGCCGGACTGTCCGGCGAGTGGATCGCCCGGCCTCCCGCCGGCCCCGTCCAGGACCCCGTTCCCGAAGTCCGGCCCGCACCGTCACCGCAGGTCCTGACCGCCCTGGCCGGGCGGCACAACGCGGGCCTGAGCCTGGGCCGCCTCGGCCGCTGGGCCGAGGCGGGGGAGGTGCACCGGGCGGTCGCCGCCGAGCGCGGGCACCTCCTCGGACCCGATCACCCCGACACCCTCGCCAGCCGCTACGAGGTCGCCTTCGCCCTCAGCCGTACCGGCCGCGCCCAGGACGCCCTGCGCGAGTACAAGCACGTCGCCGAGGCGAGGATCCGCACGCTCGGCGCCGACCATCCCGACACCCTGGCCGCACGGCAGGAGATGGCGTACGTGCTCGGACGGCTGGGCCGTCCCTTCGACGCCCACCGGGTGTACACGTCGGTGCTCACCGCCCGTGAACGCGTCATGGGCGCCGATCACCCCGACACCCTGCGCTGCCGGCACAACCTCGCCTTCAACCTCAGCCGCCTCGGCCGTCTGGAGGACTCCCACCGCATGGCCCGCGAGGTGGCCGCCGCCCGTGCCCGGGTGCTCGGACCCGACCACCCGGACACTCTCGTCACCCGCTTCGAGGTCGCCTACGCGCTCGGCCGGCTGGGCCGCTGGGCCGAGGCCCTGGAGACCTACCGCGAGGTCGCCGAGGCCCGCGCCCATGCCCTCGGACCCGACCACCCCGACACCTTCGCCGCCCGGCACGAGATCGGCATCAGCCTGGGCCGCCTGGGCCGCAGCGCGGAGGCCCTGGACGTCTACGACGACCTGACCGAGGACCGTACCCGCGTCCAGGGCCCCCGCCACCCCGAGACACTGCGCGCCCGCCACGGCCGCTGCGTCAACCTGGGGCGGCTGGGCCGCTGGGAGGAGGCCCTGGCCGAGTCCCGCGAGGTGAGCGAGATCCGCGAGCGGGCCCTCGGCTCCGACCATCCGGACACCCTGGTCAGCCGTCGCGAGGTCGCCGTCGGCCTGGGCTGGCTGGGCCGCTGGGCCGAGGCGCTCACCGCGTACCGGCAGGTGGCCGCCGCTCGCGAAGACCTCCTCGGCGCCGATCACCCCGACACCCTCGCCAGCCGCGACGACGAGGCGCACTGCCTCCAGCGACTGGGCCGCAACACCGAGGCGGCGGCGCTCTACCGCAGAGTGGCCGACCTGCGCCAGCAGCGCGCGTAGCAGGCGCCGCGCGGCCGGTGGGCGCGCCGGTGGCGGGTTCCCGCGAGGGTGGGGGTGAGGTGCCGGTGGGGCGGGTGCGCTGGGCTTCGTCGGTAGGGCGCGCCGGTGGTGATCGTGTGGAGGCTGCCGACGGGGCGAGCGCCTGGCCGCCGTCTGTCCGAGCGGGATCACCCCGTGCTACGAAGAACCATGACCGCACCCGAGGGACCCCGCGCACACCGGACGTACGACGCCGTCATCGTCGGCGGCGGCCACAACGGCCTGGTCGCCGCCGCCTACCTGGCCCGGGCCGGGCGCTCCGTGCTGCTCCTGGAGCGGCTGGACCACACCGGCGGCGCGGCGGTGTCCACCCGGCCCTTCGCCGGGGTCGACGCCCGGCTGTCCCGCTACTCCTACCTGGTCAGCCTGCTGCCGAAGAAGATCGTCCGGGAGCTCGGTCTGGACTTCCGGGTCCGCACCCGGACCGTCTCCTCCTACACCCCGGCCGAACGCGACGGCCGGCCCACCGGGCTCCTCGTCGGCGGCGGTGAACGGCGGACCAGGGAGGCCTTCGCCCGGCTCACCGGCTCCGACCGCGAGTACCGGGCCTGGCAGGAGTTCTACGGCATGACCGGCCGCGTGGCCCAGCGGATCTTCCCGACCCTCACGGAGCCCCTGCCCACCCGCGAGGAACTGCGTCGCCGCCTCGACGACAAGGAGGCCTGGCGGACGCTGTTCGAGGAGCCGATCGGGGTCGCCGTCGAGGAGCGCTTCGCCGACGACCTGGTGCGCGGCGTCGTCCTCACCGACGCGCTCATCGGCACCTTCGCCGACGCCCACGACCCGGCCCTGAAGCAGAACCGCTGCTTCCTCTACCACGTGATCGGCGGCGGCACCGGCGACTGGGACGTGCCGGTCGGAGGCATGGGTGCCCTCACCGACGCGCTGGCCGACGCGGCGCGAGCGGCGGGCGCCGTCATCGCCACCGGCCACGAGGCGCTGCGTGTCGTCACGGACGGCCGGACGGCAGAGGTCACCTACCGCACGGCCGACGGCGAGGGCACCGTCGCAGCCCGGCACGTCCTGGTGAACGCCTCACCGCAGGCCCTGGCGGAACTGACCGGCGACACGCCCCCGGAGCCCGCCGAGGGCGCCCAGCTGAAGGTGAACATGCTGCTGGAGCGACTGCCCCGGCTGCGCGACAGCGCCGTCGACCCGCGCGAGGCGTTCGCCGGCACCTTCCACATCGCCGAGGGCTACGAGCAACTGGCCGCCGCCCACGCCCAGGCCGCCGCCGGTGAACTGCCCGCGGCGCCGCCCTCCGAGATCTACTGCCACTCGCTCACCGACCCGACCATCCTCGGCCCCGGCCTGGCCGAGCGCGGCTACCAGACACTCACCCTCTTCGGCCTGCACACCCCGGCCCGCCTCTTCGAGCGTGACAACGACGCCGTACGCGAGGACCTCCTCAAGTCGGTACTCGCCCAGCTCGACGCCCACCTGGCCGAACCCCTCGCCGACTGCCTGGCCACCGACGCGGACGGACGGCCCTGCATCGAGGCGAAGACGCCGCTCGACCTGGAGCGGGACCTCGGGCTGCCCGGGGGCAACATCTTCCACCGTGAGCTGAGCTGGCCCCACGCCCAGGACGGAACCGGCCGCTGGGGTGTGGAGACCCGGCACCCGAACGTGCTGCTCTGCGGGGCCGGTGCGGTGCGCGGCGGCGGTGTGAGCGGGGTGCCGGGGCACAACGCGGCGATGGCCGTGCTGGAAAGCGGAACCGGCTGAATCACACCCCCCTGGCAGGGGCACTCCGGCAGAAGGAACAAATCCGCACAAGCCGGTCGCCCCGCGCGGACGGCCGCACCACCCCCACGGGAGGCTCTCATGGCCGAGCTCAGCCCGACCGACCTCCAGAAGGCCCTCAAGGGCATGGACTACCCCACGGACAGGCGGCACCTGGTGGAGCGTGCCCGCAGCAATCACGCCGACGAGAAGGTCGTCAGCACCCTCGACCACCTGAAGGAGGATCGTTTCGACGGACCGAACGAGGTGCAGAAGGCCGTCTTCAACCAGTGACCCGACCGCCTCAGTCGGCCGACGGGGTCCACCCCACCGCCTCGACCCGCGACGCGTCCGCCGGGCGCGTCCCGTCGAACAGGACACCGTCGGCCGTGGTCACACGCAGCCCGTCCACGTAGCAGCCGCGGCCCACGTACCGCTGGTCCGTGGCGTACCGCCAGCGCAGGGTGAGCCCGCGCTCGGCGGGGAGTCCGGCCGTGAGCAGGTGCCAGACGCGGCCCGACCAGCCGGTGACCGAACCCGACGGGTGCTGCCGGGGTTCCTCGTCCGGGCGGGACGTGGTGAAGGGCACCGGGCGCCAGGCCGCGCCGCCGTCCGTCGTCGCCTCAAGGACCAGGGCGTCGGCCTTCGGCTCGGTGTCCCACCACAGCGCGCACCGCAGCCGCGCCCCGCCGGACGAGGTGTCGAGCGCGGGCAGCGTGAGCGTCGCCACCGCGGAGACGGCCATCCCGGAGAACCAGGCGGTGCGTCCCCGTACCGGCCGCACCGGCACGGCGCGTGCCAGATGGTTCGCCGCCGCGACCCTGGGAGCGGACCCGGAACGCCAACTTCGCACCGGGTGCACGGAGTTCCCGAGAAGCACGAGAAACGAGTCGGTCGTCGGGTCGAGCACCAGGGAGGTCCCCGTGAAACCCGTGTGGCCGGCGCTGCGCGGCGTGGCCATGGCGCCCATGTACCAGTGCTGGTAGAGCTCGAAGCCGAGCCCGTGCTCGTCACCGGGGAACGCGGTGTTGAAGTCGGTGAACATCAGCTCCACCGACTCGGGCGCCATGACGCGGGTCCGGCCGTAGACACCGCCGTTGAGCAGCGTCCGGCCGAGGACCGCGAGGTCCCACGCGTCGGAGAACACGCCCGCGTGCCCCGCCACCCCGCCCAGGCTGAAGGCGTTCTCGTCGTGAACTTGGCCCCACACCAGCCCCCGGTCGAGACCGGACCACGGTGGGCGCGCGTCCTCCGTGGCCGCGATCTCCGGGCGCCAGGAGGCGGGCGGGTTGTAGCGGGTGCGGCGCAGGCCGAGCGGCTCGGTGATCTCGTCCCGCAGCAGGGCGTCCAGGGTGCGGCCCGTGATCCGCTCCAGCACCAGCTGGAGCGAGATGAGGTTCAGGTCCGAGTACAGATACGCCGTGCCCGGCGCGCTGACCGGCTTCTCGTCCCAGACGAGCTGGAGCTTCTCCTCGTAGGTCGGCGCGCTGTACAGCGGGATCCAGGCGCGCAAGCCCGAGGTGTGGGTGAGGAGCTGACGGACCGTGATGTCCTGCTTGCCCGCGCGCGCGAAGTCCGGCAGGTACGAGGCGACCGTCGCCTCCAGCCGCAGCTTGCCCCGCTCCATCTGCTGCACGGCGAGGAGCGAGGTGAACAGCTTCGACACCGAAGCCAGGTCGAAGACGGTGTCCTCGGCCATCGGGATCTGCTCGTCCGCCGGGAACTCGACGCCGGTGCCGGTCTTCTCGTCGTAGGCCCGGTAGCGCACCGCCATGCCGATGGCCCGGTGCAGGGCGACGGTGCCGCCCCGTCCGGCGAGCAGCACGGCGCCCGCGTACCAGGGGTGCGTGGGGGAGGGGCCCAGGAAGGCCTGCGCGTCGCTGACCAGTCGGTGCAGATGGGAGCCGAGCAGTCCGGCGCGGGCGGCGGATCCCTTCCGCAGGGTGGGGTGGTGGCCGGCCGGTGCCGGGGCGGCCGCGGCGGGGCCGGCGGGCAACGGCGCGAGAGCGAGCGCACCGCCCAGGGCCATGCCCGCTCCGCACAGTTGACGTCGGGTCAGTTCGCCGCTCGCCGGTCTGTCGGCCACCGCACGCCCCTCCTCCTCGACCGCCCCGCATGTCCCATGAAGTATGTCCGCCGCGCGCCCCCGCACATAGACGGCGCGCACGAACCGGCGAGTCCCGGCTCCTGAATCTGACGATGCATCAGAAAACCCCTTCCGTCCTCCGGAGGACTCGGGCATCCTGCGCCCATGCAGACGGAGCTGAGCCAGCAACTGGGAGTCGAGCACGCCGTCTTCGGCTTCACGCCGTTCCCCGCCGTCGCCGCGGCCATCAGCCGGGCCGGCGGCTTCGGCGTGCTCGGCGCGGTGCGCTACACCGACCCCGACGAGCTCAAACGCGACCTGGACTGGGTCGACGGGCATGCCGACGGCCGTCCGTACGGCCTGGACGTGGTGATGCCGGCGAAGAAGGTGGAGGGCGTCACCGAGGCCGACGTCGAAGCGATGATCCCCGAGGGGCACCGGCAGTTCGTCCGGGACACCCTCGCCAAGCACGGTGTGCCCGAACTCGCCGAGGGTGAGGCGTCCGGCTGGCGCATCACCGGCTGGATGGAGCAGGTCGCCCGCACCCAGCTCGACGTCGCCTTCGACTACCCGATCCGGCTCCTCGCCAACGCCCTCGGCTCTCCCCCCGCCGACGTCGTGGCCCGGGCCCACGACCGCGACGTCCTCGTCGCGGCCCTCGCGGGCAGCGCCCGGCACGCCCGGAAACACAAGGACGCCGGGATCGACATCGTGGTGGCGCAGGGCTACGAGGCCGGCGGCCACACCGGCGAGATCGCCTCCATGGTGCTCACACCCGAGGTCGTCGACGCCGTGGCCCCGCTGCCCGTCCTGGCCGCCGGCGGCATCGGCAGCGGCCGGCAGGTGGCGGCCGCGCTCACCCTCGGGGCTCAAGGGGTGTGGCTGGGATCCATATGGCTGACCACCACGGAAGCGGATCTCCACTCGCCCGCCCTGACCCGCAAACTGCTCGCGGCGGGTTCCGGCGACACCGTGCGCTCCCGTGCGCTGACCGGCAAGCCGGCCCGCCAGCTGCGCACCGAGTGGACGGATGCCTGGGACGACCCGGCAGGGCCCGGCACGCTGCCCATGCCGCTGCAGGGCCTGCTCGTCGCCGAGGCCGTCTCACGCATCCAGAAGTACGAGGTCGAACCCCTGCTCGGCACCCCCGTCGGCCAGATCGTCGGCCGGATGAACAGCGAACGCAGCGTCCGGGCCGTCTTCGACGACCTCACCCGCGGCTTCGAACAGGCCGTGGACCGCATCAACCGCATCGCCGAAGGGAGCGGCCCGTCATGAGCACACCGGTGAGCACACCCCCGGCGGGCTTCTGGGCCCAGGCCGCACTGGATCCCCGACGCGAGGTGCTCGTCGCACCCGACGGCGAGCAGTGGACCGCCGGACGGCTGCACGCCGACGCCAACCGCCTCGTGCACGGCCTGCGCGCGGCCGGGCTGGAACGCGGCGACACCTTCGCGGTGGTCCTGCCCAACGGTGTCGAGTTCCTCACCGCCTATCTCGCCGCCGGCCAGGCCGGGTTCTACCTCGTCCCCGTCAACCACCACCTGGTCGGGCCGGAGATCGCATGGATCGTCTCCGACTCCGGCGCCAAGGTCCTCCTCGCCCACGAGCGCTTCGGCGAAGCGGCACGCGCCGCCGCCGACGAAGCCGGCCTCCCGGCAACCCACCGGTACGCGGTCGGCCCGGTCGAGGGATTCCGCCCGTACACCGAACTACTCGACGGACAACCCGAGTCGGCACCCTCCGACCGCACCCTCGGCTGGGTCATGAACTACACCTCGGGCACCACCGGCCGCCCCCGCGGCATCCGCCGCCCCCTGCCCGGCAAACCACCGGAGGAGGCCTACCTCGGCGGCTTCCTCGGCATCTTCGGCATCCGGCCGTTCGACGACAACGTGCACCTGGTGTGCTCACCGCTCTACCACACGGCCGTCCTCCAGTTCGCGGGCGCGTCCCTGCACATCGGTCACCGCCTGGTCCTGATGGACAAATGGACACCCCAGGAGATGCTCCGTCTCATCGACGCCCACCGCTGCACCCACACCCACATGGTCCCCACCCAGTTCCACCGCCTCCTCGCCCTGCCGGACGAGGTGAAGGACGGCTACGACGTCTCCTCCATGCGGCACGCGATCCACGGCGCTGCCCCGTGCCCCGACCACGTGAAGCGGGCCATGCTCGACTGGTGGGGTCCCTGTGTGGAGGAGTACTACGCGGCCAGCGAGGGCGGTGGTGCCTTCGCCACCGCCGAGGACTGGCTGAAGAAGCCGGGCACCGTCGGCAAGGCCTGGCCCATCAGCGAACTCGCGATCCTCGACGACGACGGCAACCGGCTGCCGCCCGGTGAACTCGGCACCGTCTACATGAAGATGAACACCGGCGGCTTCTCGTACCACAAGGACGAGGCCAAGACCCGCAAGAACCGCGTCGGCGACTTCTTCACCGTCGGCGACCTGGGTCACCTCGACGAGGACGGCTACCTCTTCCTGCGCGACCGGAAGATCGACCTGATCATCTCCGGCGGCGTCAACATCTACCCGGCCGAGATCGAGTCGGCGCTGCTCGCCCACCCCGCCGTCGCGGACGCCGCCGTCTTCGGCATCCCGCACGACGACTGGGGCGAGCAGGTCAAGGCGGTCGTCGAACCGGCCCCCGGGCACCGGCCCGGGCCCGCCCTCGCGGCCGACATCCTCGACCACTGCGCACACCGGCTCGCCGGTTACAAGCGGCCCAGGAGTGTCGACTTCATCGCCGACATGCCCCGCGACCCCAACGGCAAGCTGTACAAGCGGCGACTGCGTGAGCCGTACTGGGAGGGCCGGACCCGGCGGGTGTGAGGGGGCCGCCGCCCCACCGGAAGCGGCGCCCCGTCGTGCCACTTCTCGCCGGAGAACAGCCGGGTCTGATCGGCGAAGTGCGGCGACCCCGGTTCGACG
This sequence comes from Streptomyces djakartensis, assembly GCF_014651075.1. Lineage (GTDB taxonomy): Bacteria > Actinomycetota > Actinomycetes > Streptomycetales > Streptomycetaceae > Streptomyces > Streptomyces djakartensis. The sequence continues at coordinate 120,814 of NZ_BMWE01000013.1, forward strand.
ACGGGGAGCAGGTCGGCAGAGTGCGTGCCACCGGGCAGCGGCTGCCGTGCCAGCCCACCGCCCGCAGGCCAGGCCCCCGGACACGTCGACGGCCTTGCCGTCGCTGCCCGTTGCCGCGCCGCCGGGCAGTTGCGGCGCAGGCTCGTGTCACGCACGGCCGGTGCTTGACCTCACTCGGCGGGAGACCGAGGATCATGTGTCATGACGACGCCCGGACACGGAAGCACGGTCGACGGCATCCTGCGGCGCAGCGCCCGGCGCACCCCGGCCCGCGTCGCGGTCGAGTACGGCGAACGGACCTGGACGTACGAGGAACTGGACACGGCAGTCTCCCGCGCGGCGAGCGTCCTGCTCGGTCAGGGACTGTCCCCGGGAGACCGGGTCGGCGCCTACGGCCACAACTCCGACGCCTACCTGATCGCCTTCCTGGCCTGCGCCCGCGCCGGGCTGGTGCACGTACCGGTCAACCAGAACCTCACCGGTGACGATCTCGCCTACATCGTCGGCCAGTCCGGCAGCTCCCTGGTCCTCACCGACCCGGACCTCGCCGGGCGGCTCCCGGACGGAGCGCGCACGTTGCCGCTGCGCGACGCCGACGACTCGCTGCTCGCACGGCTGACCGGGGCGTCCGCGTACGACGGGCCCGAGCCGCGCACCGAGGACCTGGTGCAACTGCTGTACACCTCGGGCACGACCGCCCTGCCCAAGGGCGCGATGATGACGCACCGGGCGCTGGTGCACGAGTACCTGAGCGCCATCACCGCCCTCGACCTCAGCGCGGGTGACCGCCCCGCACACTCGCTGCCCCTGTACCACTCGGCGCAGATGCACGTCTTCCTGCTGCCCTACCTCGCGGTCGGCGCGACGAACATCATCCTCGACGCCCCCGACGGCGACCGGCTCTTCGACCTGGTCGAGGCGGGCCGTGTGGACAGCCTGTTCGCCCCGCCCACCGTCTGGATCGCGCTGTCCGACCGCCCCGACTTCGCCACCCGCGACCTGAGCGGCCTGCGCAAGGCGTACTACGGGGCATCGGTCATGCCGGTCCCCGTGCTGGAACGGCTGAAGGAACGCCTGCCGGAACTGGCCTTCTACAACTGCTTCGGGCAGAGCGAGATCGGCCCCCTCGCCACGGTCCTCGCCCCCTACGAACACAAGGGGCGCATGGATTCCTGCGGCCGTCCCGTGCTGTTCGTCGACGCGCGCGTGGTCGACGAGGACGGCAAGGACGTGCCCGACGGCACGCCCGGCGAGATCGTCTACCGCTCTCCGCAACTCTGCGAGGGCTACTGGGACAAGCCGGAGGAGACCGCCGAGGCCTTCCGCGACGGCTGGTTCCGCTCCGGCGACCTCGCCGTGCGCGACGCGCACGGCTACTACACGATCGTCGACCGGGTGAAGGACGTCATCAACTCCGGCGGCGTACTGGTCGCCTCCCGCCAGGTCGAGGACGCCCTGTACACGCATCCGCGGGTGGCCGAGGCGGCTGTCGTGGGCCTGCCCGACGAGCGCTGGATCGAGTCGGTCACGGCCGTCGTCGTCCCGCGGGGCGAGGTCACGGAGACGGAACTGATCGGCCACGTCCGCGAGAAGCTCGCCCCCTTCAAGGCCCCGAAGCGGGTGCTGTTCGTGGAGAGCCTCCCGCGCAACGCCAGCGGGAAGATCCTCAAGCGGGAGCTCAGGAACCGTTTCGGGAACGGAGCGGAACGCGCGGCATCGGACGGCTGACGCGCGACCTCGCCGGCGAACCCCGGGCCCACGCCGACCGCGAGGGGGACGAGACCAACGACGACGCGGCGGACCGGTACGGGGCGGACGGCGCCTACGACCCGGACGGCACACGATCCGCGCTCGCCCGCGTCACCGCACCGGTGCTCGTCCTGGCCGGTGAGCTGGACGGCGGCCCGTGTCCGGGTCTGGCCCGGCGTGCCGCCGAGGTCTTCGAAGCGGGCGAGCCCGCCGTTCAGCCCGGTGCGGGGCACTACCCCTGGCTCGACGACCCGGACTGGTTCGTGGGGCGAGTCTCGGGCTTCTTCCGGGCGGAAGACTGAGAATTTCTGCTGGAAGCAGACCGGGCCCGGCCGCCCACGATCATCGTTACCGTACCCGGCATGGACACCGAGCAGCGCACCGTAGGAGCGAACGGCATCACTGTGGCCTACCGCGCCTGGGGGCCGCGGGACGCACCGCCCGTCGTGCTGCTGCACGCCCGCGGGGCCGACGGTGCCGACTGGTCGGAGATCGCCTCCGCGCTGGCCGCCGGACCCCGCCGGGTGTACGCCCCCGACCTGCGCGGGCACGGCCGCAGCGATTGGCCCGGCGGATACGCCTACACGGCCATGCGCGACGATGTGCACGCTTTCCTGGGCGCGCTCGGCATCGCCCGCGCCGACGTCGTGGGCCACTCGCTCGGCGGCATCGTCGCCTGCCTGCTCGCCCAGCACAGCCCGTGGCTCGTGGAGCGGCTCGTCCTGGAGGACGTGCCGGCGCCCTTACCGCTGGACCCGCCGCGCCCGCTCGCCGAACGTCCGAGCGGTGACCTGCTGTACGACTGGGCGATGATCCTCGCCACCGACGAACAGCGCAACGCTCCGGATCCCGTGTGGTGGGACCACATGGAGCGGATCACCATGCCCACGTTGCTGATCGGTGGGGGGCCGACCAGCCTGATCCCCCAGAGCCAGATCGACGCCCTCGCCGAGCTGCTCCCCGATGCCCGGCGCGTCACCATCGACGCCGGGCATCTCGTGCACGAGGCACGGCCGGGGGAGTTCCTCGCGGTGGTGGCGGAGTTCCTCAGCCCTGCGGACCGTAGGCCGTCATGAAACGGTCGCGGAACTTGTCCATGCCCCACCGGGGCGCGTCCGGGGCGGGCTTGAGACCGTCGCTCCAGCCCCAGTCGGCGACCCGGTCCAGGACCTTCGGGTCCTTGGCGACGATGCTGATCGGCACGTCCTTGCCGGTGTCCCCGGCGAGGACGGTCGGCACCGGCTGGTGGTCGCCGAGGAAGACGAGCACCGTGTCCTCGTCGCCGTAGCGCTCGACCCACTCCGTCAGGCTCCGCAGCGAGTACTCGATGGCCTTCCGGTACTCGGCGCGCACCTTCTCCGGGTCCTTCCAGACCTCCGCGGGATCGGTGCCCTCCTTCTTGATCCGGTGGAAGACCGAGCCGTCGCCGAGGTCCTCCCAGTCGATCATCCGCGCGATGGGCGACCAGGGGTTGTGGCTGGAGGCGAGGATGATCTCCGCCATGATCGGCTCACGGTCCTTCCTGCCGTGCTCCAGACGCTGGAACGCCTCCATGCTGAACTGGTCGGGCACCGGCGTCCAGCTGAAGTACGGGCCGTGGTAGCCGAGGTGCTCGGAGTCGTAGATGTGGTCGAGGCCGAAGAACTTGCCCTCCGGCCAGGCCCGGCGCACGCCGGGGACGACGCCGACGGTCCGCCAGGCACCGGTCTTGCCGAAGTACTTGGTGAGGGTCATGCGGTCGCTGGTGGTCAGGCTGCGGTACCGCTGCTGGTTCTTGATCCACAGTCCGGACAGGAAGGTCGAGTGGGCGAGCCAGCTGCCCGCGCCCGTCACCGGCGAGCGCAGCCAGCCGCTGCGCGAGGCGAACCCGGCCGCCTTCAGCCTGCCGGTGCCCTCCTTGAGTGCCGCGTCGGTCTGCTCCGCCATCGCCGGATCGTCGATCGCGACCCGGCCGTAGCTCTCGATGAAGGTGAAGAGGACGTCCTTGCCCCGCAGGCCCGTGAGCAACTGGTCGGGGGGCGTCTTCGCGAAGGCGTCCACCGCGGCCTGCTTCTGGAAGATCCGCGTGTCCCTCAGACCGGCCCGGACCTGCTCCACCCGGTTCCCGAGGAACTCCGCGTTGCCCTTGGTGGCGATCGGCACCGTGCCGATCTGCAGGCCCAGCGTCATACAGGTGATCCACGCCGTGCCGAGGATCAGCGTCGTACGGGCGGCGACCGGCCGGTGCCGGACCATCAGGTTCGTCAGCCGCACCACGGCCAGCGTCGTCAGGACGAGCACCGCGACGAACAGGACGACCACCGCGATCACGGCCAGCACCTGGCCGGTCCGGCCGAACGACTCCCGCAGGAAGTCCGTCGCGTCGTCGAGCAGGATCCAGTCCAGCACCAGGTCGAAGGGGCGGGCCAGCACCTGGTAGAAGCCCATGTCGACGAACTTCAGGACGGTGAGCAGCCCGAGGGCCAGGCCCGAGACGACCGCCATGATCCGCCGCGGCTTCGGCGGCAGCGCCAGCAGCAGCCCGGCCAGCAGCACGCCCTCGGCGGGGACGCGGACGAACGAGGCGAACTCGATCTTCTCGGTCCGGTTGGGGACGAGGAGCGCGAACAGTACGAGCGCTCCGGCCAGGACGCTCGCCCCCACGGTGACGCCCCGGGCCGTACGGGGCCAGCGACGCCGCCAGCCGAACCAGCCGGGCCGCGCGGCGTCCGGGGAGGTGTCCGGTTCCGTCTCCGGTTTCTCCGGCTCGGCTCGTTCCCCGGTCCCAGGCCCGGCCTGTTCCCCGGTCCCCTCCCTCGCCGGCGCGTCGTCGTCCGGTTCCGCCCCGCCCTCGGTCGTGTCCGACTGCTGACGGGAGCGAGTGAAGAGCGACACCCGGCGGTCCTTCCGTGCGGTCTTGCTAGGCATGGCAAACAGAGCCCGGTGGGCCGGGCCTGCCACCACCAGTACGTCCGCACGTCACCTTAGGTTCAATCCACGGGCCGGAGAATCACCCGTCCGCCGCCACCGCCACGTCCCGCGCCCACCGGTAGTCCGCCTTGCCGCTCGGCGACCGCTGGACCGACTCCGTGATCACCAGCCGGCTCGGGATCTTGTAGCCGGCGAGCCGGTCGCGGCAGTGCGTGCGGAGGTCCTCCAGCGACAGCCGCGCCGCCCCCTCGCGCAGTTGCACCACGGCCGCCACGTGCTGCCCCCACCGGGGGTCCGGCACTCCGGCCACCAGCGCGTCGTAGACGTCCGGATGGGACTTGAGGGCCTGTTCGACCTCCTCCGGGTACACCTTCTCGCCACCGGTGTTGATGCACTGGGAGCCGCGGCCGAGGACCGTGACCACGCCCTCCTCGTCGACGGTGGCCATGTCGCCGATCAGCACCCACCGCTCACCGTCCTTCTCGAAGAAGGTCTCGGCGGTTTTCTCCGGGTCGTTGTAGTAGCCGAGCGGCACATGTCCGCACTGGGCCACGCGGCCCACCTCGCCGGGCGCCACCGGCTCGCGCGTGGCGGGGTCCACCACCCGCGTCCGGGCGTTGACACGGACCCTGAAGCCCCGCTCCGGGCCCGCGTCCCCGGTCGCCGTACCGTTGAAACCGGACTCCGACGAGCCGAAGTTGTTGAGCAGCGTGGCGTTGGGCACCAGCTCCTGGAACTGCCGGCGCACCGTGTCCGACATGATCGCGCCGGACGACGACACGCTGAACAGAGACGAGCGGTCGATGTGCCGCAGCGGGCCGCGCAACGCGTCGACCAGCGGCCGCAGCATCGCGTCGCCCACCAGCGAGATACTGCTGACCCGCTCCTTCTCCACGGTCCGCAGCACCTCCTCGGGTACGAACTTGCGGTGGATCACGACCCGCTGCCCGAAGTAGAAGCCGATGAACGCCGTGAGCGTGGAGGTGCCGTGCATCAGCGGCGCCGTCGGGAAGAAGGTGATTCCGGTACCGCCGGCGGCGACCCGCTCGGCGAGTTCCTCCGGTTTCTTCACCGGCTCACCGGTCGGGGCGCCTCCACCCAGACCCGCGAAGAACAGATCCTCCTGCCGCCACATGACGCCCTTCGGCATCCCCGTCGTACCACCGGTGTAGATGATGAACAGGTCATCGCCGGAGCGTGCCGGGAAACCACGCGCCGGCGACCCCGAGGCCTCGGCGTCCGCGAACTGCGTGCAGGGCACATCGGCGGCCCCCGGAGCGGGAGCACCCACCCGGATCAGATGGCGCAGCTTCCCCGCCCGCGGCCGCGCCGCGGCCACCCGGTCCGTGAACTCCGCGTCGAAGACCAGCGCCACCAAGTCCGCGTCCCGGTAGAGGTAGACCAGCTCCTCTTCCACGTAGCGGTAGTTGACGTTGACCGGGACGATCCGGGCCTTCAGGCAGCCCAGCACCGTCTGCAGGTACTCCACGCCGTTGTAGAGGTGGAGCCCGAGGTGCTCACCCGGCCGTATCCCGCTGTCGAGCAGGTGATGGCCGACACGGTTGGCCGCCGCGTCCAGCTGCGCGTAGGTCAGGCGGCGTTCCGCGCCCGTTCCCGGATGGTCGGCGTGGACGAGTGCCTCACGGTCCGCGGCGACGTCGACGACCGACTCGAACAGGTCGGCAAGGTTGTACTCCACCGCTCCTCCTGACCCCGGGACGTGCCTGGCATCGGACGGTTCGCCGGTCATCAGAGCAAAGCGCGGTCCAACTGTGAAGGCCCCGCACCACAAAATCTGACTGTCTGTCAGAAAACCCTTGAAGTGCCTCCCGCCCTACTGCAACCTGTTCTCGTTCCACGAGAGGGGAGTTCGCCATGGGCGGGACGGAACACCTCACCGTGCGGCGCGAAGGCGCCACACTGGTGCTCACGCTCAACAGGCCTGAGGCCAGGAACGCGCTCTCGCTGCCGATGCTCGTCGGCCTCTACGACGGCTGGCTGGAGGCCGACGCGGACGACTCGGTCCGCTCGGTCGTGTTCACCGGCGCCGGGGGCTCCTTCTGCTCCGGCATGGACCTCAAGGCCCTGGCCGGGAACGGCATGGCGGGGGAGGGGTACCGCGACCGGCTCAAGGCGGACCCGGACCTGCACTGGAAGGCGATGCTGCGCCACCACCGCCCGCGCAAGCCGGTGATCGCCGCCGTCGAGGGGTACTGCGTCGCGGGCGGCACCGAGATGCTCCAGGGCACCGACATCCGCGTCGCGGGCGAGTCGGCGACCTTCGGCCTCTTCGAGGTGAGGCGCGGCCTGTTCCCCATCGGCGGCTCCACGGTCCGGCTCCAACGCCAGATCCCGCGCACCCACGCCCTGGAGATGCTCCTCACCGGCCGCCCCTACAGCGCCCGGGAAGCCGCCGCCATCGGTCTGGTCGGCCATGTCGTCCCCGACGGCACCGCACTCGAGAAGGCACTGGAGATCGCCGAACAGGTCAACTCCTGCGGCCCGCTGGCCGTCGAGGCCGTCAAGGCGTCCGTCTACGAGAGCGCCGAGATGACCGAGTCCGACGGCCTCGCGGCCGAACTCACCCGCGGCTGGCCGGTCTTCGACACCGCCGACGCCAAGGAAGGCGCCCGCGCCTTCGCGGAGAAACGCACGCCCGTCTACAAGCGCGCCTGACCGGCCGTCCCCGACCGAAGGAGCCTGCGGCATGCCCGAAGTCCTCAAAGCCCCCCTCGTGGTCGAGTTCCCCTTCACCCGCTCCCTCGGCCCCGTCCAGAGCGCCTTCCTGACCGGCCTGCGCGAACGCGTCGTCCTCGGCGTCCGGACCGCCGGCGGCCGCGTCCTCGTCCCGCCCGTCGAGTACGACCCCGTCACCGCGGAGGAGCTCAGCGACCTCGTCGAGGTCGCCCCCACCGGCACGGTCACCACCTGGGCCTGGAACCACGCCCCCCGCCGGGGCCAGCCCCTCACCGCTCCCTTCGCCTGGGCCCTGGTCCGCCTCGACGGCGCCGACACCGCCCTCCTGCACGCCCTGGACGCCCCGGGCCCCGACGCCGTGCACACCGGCATGCGCGTCCGCGTCCGCTGGGCGGAGGAACGCACCGGCGCCATCACGGACATCGCCTGCTTCGAGCCCTGCGCGGGTGGCCCACAGCAACCCACCGGCATCACGGGCGAGTTCGAGGACCCCGTCACCGGCATCGTCGCCGCCGCCCGCCTCGACTACACCTACTCACCCGGACGCGCCCAGACCGCCTACATCAACGCCCTCGCCGGACGGCGGATCGTCGGCGAACGCTGCCCGTCCTGCCGCAAGGTCTACGTCCCCCCGAGGGGGGCGTGCCCCACCTGCGGGGTGGCCACATCCGAACGGGTCGAGGTGGGGCCGCGCGGCACGGTCACCACGTTCTGCATCGTCAACATCAAGGCCAAGAACCTCGACATCGAGGTGCCCTACGTCTACGCCCACATCGCCCTCGACGGCGCGGGCCTCGCCCTGCACGGCCGTATCGGCGGCATTCCCTACGACGAGGTCCGCATGGGCCTGCGCGTCGAACCCGTGTGGACGGAGGGCGCCCGCCACCCCGATCACTACCGGCCCACGGGCGAGCCCGACGCGGACTACGACACCTACAGGGAGCTGCTGTGACGAGCGCACCGCGGGACCGCGAGATCGCCGTCGTCGCCTTCGCCCAGACCGCCCACCGGCGCACCAGCGAGGACCTCTCCGAGGTGGAGATGCTCCTGCCGGTGCTGCACGAGGTCCTCGACCGGACCGGCCTGAAGACCGCCGACATCGACTTCACCTGCTCCGGGTCCAGCGACTACCTCGCCGGCCGCGCCTTCTCCTTCACCCTCGCCCTCGACGGCGTGGGCGCCTGGCCGCCGATCTCCGAGTCGCACGTCGAGATGGACGGCGCCTGGGCCCTCTACGAGGCCTGGACCAAACTCCTCACCGGCGACGCCGACACCGCCCTCGTCTACTCCTACGGCAAGTCCTCACCCGGCTCGGTCCGGGACGTCCTGACCCGCCAGCTCGACCCGTACTACGTCGCACCCCTGTGGCCCGACTCCGTCGCGCTCGCCGCCCTCCAGGCGCAGGCCCTGATCGACGCCGGTGACACCGACGAGCCCGCCCTCGCCGCGGTCGCCACCCGCAACCGCGAGGCCGCGAACGACAATCCGCACGCGCAGCTCAAAGGCCCCGTCCCGCAGGGCGACTACCTGGTACGGCCACTGCGCGCCGGTGACTGCCCGCCGATCGGCGACGGCGCCGCCGCGGTGATCCTCGCGGCGGGGGACCGGGCCCGTGGACTGTGCGCACGACCCGCCTGGATCCGCGGCATCGACCACCGCATCGAGGCCCACGGCCTCGGCGTGCGCGACCTGACCGCGTCACCCTCGGCCCGCCTCGCCGCTGAACGAGCCGGCGCCTTCGAACGGCCCGTCGACACCGCCGAGTTGCACGCTCCGTTCACCGCGCAGGAGATCGTCCTGCGCAAGGCCCTCCGGCTCGGCGACGACGTACGCGTCAACCCCTCCGGCGGAGCCCTCGCCGCCAACCCGATCATGGCCGCCGGCCTCATCCGCATCGGCGAGGCCGCCGCCCGCATCCACCGCGGCGAGTCCGATCGCGCCCTCGCCCACGCCACGTCCGGCCCCTGCCTCCAGCAGAACCTGGTCGCCGTACTCGAAGGGGAGCCCCGATGAGCAAGGAGCCCGTGGCCGTCGTCGGCATCGGCCAGACCGCGCACGTCGCGGCACGCCGGGACCTGTCGATCGCCGGACTGGTCCGGGAGGCGGCCGGGCGCGCCCTTGAGGACGCCGAGCTGACCTGGGCCGACATCGACGCCGTCGTCATCGGCAAGGCACCCGACTTCTTCGAGGGCGTCATGATGCCGGAGCTCTACCTCGCCGACGCGCTGGGAGCCGTCGGCAAACCCATGCTCCGCGTGCACACCGCCGGCTCGGTCGGCGGATCCACCGCCCTCGTCGCCGCGAACCTCGTCGCGGCCCGCGTCCACGGCACGGTCCTGACCCTCGCCTTCGAAAAACAGTCCGAGTCGAACGCGATGTGGGGCCTGTCCCTGCCCATCCCGTTCCAGCAGCCCCTGCTGGCCGGGGCCGGCGGGTTCTTCGCCCCGCACGTGCGCGCGTACATGCGGCGCAGCGGGGCGCCCGCGACGATCGGCGCCCTGGTCGCCTACAAGGACCGGCGCAACGCGCTGAAGAACCCCTACGCCCACCTGCACGAACACGACATCACCCTGGAGAAGGTGATGGCCTCGCCCATGCTGTGGGACCCGATCCGCTACTCGGAGACCTGCCCGTCCTCCGACGGCGCCTGCGCCATGATCCTCACCGACCGGGCCGGAGCCGCCCGGGCACCGCGGCCGCCCGCCTGGATGCTCGGCGGCGCCATGCGCAGCGAACCGACCCTCTTCGCCGGCAAGGACTTCGTCTCACCGCGGGCCGGGCGGGACTGCGCGGCCGACGTCTACCGGCAGGCCGGGATCACCGACCCCCGCCGCGAGATCGACGGCGCCGAGATCTACGTGCCGTTCTCCTGGTACGAGCCGATGTGGCTGGAGAACCTGGGCTTCGCCGACGAGGGCGAGGGCTGGAAACTCACCGAGTCGGGCGTGACCGAACTGGACGGGGACCTGCCCGTCAACATGTCGGGCGGGGTGCTGTCCACCAACCCCATCGGCGCCTCCGGCATGATCCGCTTCGCGGAGGCCGCCCTCCAGGTGCGCGGCCAGGCCGGAGAACACCAGGTGGACGGCGCCCGCCGGGTCCTCGGCCACGCCTACGGCGGCGGATCGCAGTTCTTCTCCATGTGGCTGGTGGGAGCGCAACCGCCCCACCGCTGAAAGGTCCCCGTCACGTGCCCTGTCGGCCGTGGGACGCGATCGCTAGGCTGACCGCGTTCGACGAATCGGGAGGAGCACGGACGTGGCCGAGACCACCACCCAGCAGCGCCCGCTCACAGGCTGGGACAAGCCGGAGCTGGACCTCACCAACGCACAGTGGCAGTCCAGCAGCCGGGGGAGGGGGGATGTCCAGATCGCCTTCGTCGAGGGCTTCATCGCCATGCGCAACAGTGCCCGCCCCGAGAGTCCTTCCCTGATCTTCACGCCCGCCGAGTGGGGCGCTTTCGTGTCGGGGGCGCGGGAAGGGGAGTTCGACCTCACCTAGTGCCGGGGCGAACGTTGCCTGCCGCGGCACCACAGGCTCAGGTGAGTCAGCCCTGGCGGCCCTGACTTGACGGCCGATCCGGGGGTGTTCCGCCCGCATGTGCGGACACGCGATCTGAGACATCCTCCCGGGACCGGCCCCCTGAGCCAGGCCGGCCCCCGGAGGCACGGTCGGTGTCCCGGAGGTGAGGAACGCATGAGCACCCTGCCGGTCATCGCGGCGGCCGACGGTTCGGACGGCAGCCTGCGCGCCCTGGAGTGGGCCCTCGACGCCGCCCGCAGACGCTCGGCACCCCTGCGTGTGGTGCACGTACGCCAGTACGCCCCCTGGGCGCAGCCCGAGGTGCTCACCGCCGGGCCGCCCGACCCGCAGGACGATCCGGTCCTCGAGCGGATCCGCACCCACCTGCGGGGCCGCGCCGGCCTGCCGGACACGGAGTACCTCGGGCTGGAGGGGGCGCCCAGCGCGGTCCTGCCCGGACTGAGTGCTTCCGCGCACCTGCTGGTGCTGGGATCACGGGGCCGCGGCGGATTCGCCGGTCTGCTGCTCGGCTCGAACAGCATGGCCGCCGCCCGTGACGCCGAATGCCCCGTCATCGTGGTGCCGCGAGCCGGCCGGGAGGCGCCCGAGGACGCCGGCGTGGCCGGACCCGGCTCGCCCGTGGTCGTCGGTCTGAAAGCGGCCGGTCCCGACGAGGCCACACTCGAGTTCGCCTTCGCCGAGGCAGCCCGGCGAGGTGCCCGGCTCCGGGCGGTCGCCGCCTACCCGTGGCCGGCTCAGCCCTGGATGATGCCCGGCGAGATGCCGCCGCCGATCGTCGACCAGGACGTCGTCGAGGACGAGGCCAGGGTCCTCGCCGACGGCTTCCTCGCTCCGTACCGCGAACGGCACCCCGACGTGGCGACCGAGACGGTCACGGCGGCGGGCGACGCCGCCGGCCACCTGGCCGCGGCCTCCCGGGACGCCGGTCTCGTCGTCGTGGGCCGCCACCGGCGGCACCTGCTGGCACCCGCCCGCATGATGGGCTCGGTCACCCACGCCGTCCTGCTGCACGCCGCCGGCCCCGTCGCGGTGGTGCCCCCGTCGCGCCTGGGCGACTGATCTCGCGGTTCCGGACGCCGGCAGGCCTATCATCGGCCCCATGCGGGAACCGATCGGCAGGGACGCCCGGCTGGCCCTCGACCTGGCCCTCACCATCCGGCACGACGGCGACGGCGGCGTCACCGACGACCTCACCGACCCGGCGGGGCTGACCGCCTGGGTGAGAGCACACCCCGAGCTCCTCCCCGCCTCCCGCGACCGAGCCGGCAAAGAGGGGTTCACCGCCGGCGCCGCCCAGCTCACCGCCGTGCGGGAACTGCGTGCCGCCGTGCGAGCGCTCTTCGCCCGCGCGGTGCGGCCCGGCGAACCGAGTCCCGCGGACGCGGCCCGGCTCATACCCGTATCCGAAGCCGTGCGGCGCCTGAACGAGGCCGCCGCGCGGACCCCCACCGTGCCGGTCCTGGACTGGCCGGAGGACGCCGGACCAGCCCTTCGCCGGCAGCCTGCGCACGGCTCCGCCGACCTGACCGCCGCCCTCGCGCACGCCGCGATCGCCTTCCTCACGGGCCCCGACCGCGACCGTCTGCGGGCCTGCCACGCACCGCGCTGCGTGCGGTACTTCCTCAAGGAGCACCCACGCCAGGAGTGGTGCGAACCGTCCTGTGGCAACCGGGCCAGGGTGGCCCGCCACCACCGGCGGCACAGGGCGGCGGCCTAAGACCCTGGGTGCGGTGTCAGGGAACGACGGACGACGCCCCGGCCCCGAATCGGTCCGCCGCCCGACCGGCACTTCCCTGGCCGGGACACGTACCATGGCGGCATGTCGTTCCTCCGCCGCCGCAGCGCCACACCCGCCGGGCCCGACTTCGACGTACTGGCCATGGACCCGGGCGACTGGCCCGGCAACCTCGGTGCGGGACTGCTGCCCGCCCCCGACGGCACCTGCCAGGGCGTCTTCCTGCGCTACGACCTCTTCGGCGGCCGCGGTCCCGCCATGATCATCGGCAATCTGCCGGAGGGCTCCCCGGCCCGCGACGTCCCCGAGGGACAGGTTCCCTTCGAGGTGGCGCAGCTGCTGCTGGCGCTGGAGAACGACGAGGAGGTGACCGTCGTCGGCACCGAGGACGTGCCGGTGATGCAGGGCGACAACCTCCTGATCGTGCGCCGCGTCAAGCTCTCCGAGGGGCGGATCTCCTGCGTCCAGTTCGACCGCAGCGACAACGTCCTGGTGACCATCGCCTCATGGGACCGCCCCATCACGGACGACCTGTACGCCCTTCTCAAGCCGCTCCCGTCGGAACTCTTCCAGCAGGGCTGATCGGCGGCGCACGCCCCGCACGCACGAAAGGGCCGCTGTGCGCCTGACCAGGCACACAGCGGCCTCTTCGTCCCCGTCAGCGAGTCCCGACCGCCGCACGCACGGCCCGCCGGGCCAGCTGACAGTCGTCGTGCAGCCGCCGCAGCAGCAGCCGCTGTTCCTCGCCGGACGGCGCAGCACCGGACTGGGCCGTGCCCGATGCCGCCGGGGTCGCGTCGTGCAGGGAACGCTGCACGGCCGTCTCGTAGGTACGGATCTCCCGGGTGAGCACCAGCATCAAGTTCACCAGGAAGGCATCCCTGGACGCCGGCCCGGCCGCCTGGGCGATCTGGCTGATCTGGCGACGAGCCACCGGTGCGTCCCCGAGCACCGCCCACAGCGTCGCCAGGTCATAGCCCGGCAGGTACCAGCCCGCGTGCTCCCAGTCCACCAGCACGGGACCGGCCGGTGACAGCAGGATGTTCGACAGCAGCGCGTCGCCGTGGCAGAACTGACCCATGCCCTGGCGTCCGGCCGCCTGCGCGATGCCGTGCAGCAGCTTCTGCAAATCGCCCAGGTCGCGGTCGGTGAGCAGGCCCAGCTCGTGGTACCGCGAGATCCGGGCCGCGTAGTCGATGGGGGCGTCGAACGTGCCCGCCGGCGGCCGCCAGGCGTTCAGCCGGCAGATCGCGCCGAGTGCCGCCCTGATGTCCGACCGCGGCGGCGCCTCGGACGGATGCCGCTGGAGCGCCGCCACCCGCCCGGGCATCCGCTCGATCACCAGTGTGCAGTTGTCCGGGTCCGCCGCGATCAGTCTCGGCACGCGTACCGGAGGGCGGTGCCGGACGAACGCGCGGTACGCCGTTATTTCGTGGCGGATCCGCTCGGACCAGGCGGGGGAGTGGTCCAGTAAACACTTGGCGACGGCCGAGCTGCGGCCGGCCGTACCGACCAGGAGCACGGACCGTCCGCTGCGGCGCAGGACCTGCATCGGGGCGAACTCCGGGCAGATGCGGTGTACCGCGGCGACCGCCGTGCGCAGCTGCGCGCCCTGGGGGCCGGACAAGTCGAGTCTCCCGCTGAGCGGTTGGGTGCCGAGAACCGCGCCGCGCCGTGTCCTGCCCGCACCGAGGACGGGGGCCACCGGACGCGCGGGGGCGAGGTAGGGGCCGCTGTCCGCGGGACGCGGGTGCAGCGACCGGGGCGGTGCGGACACGGAGGACGATGCTGCGTACATGGGCGAGACAGATCCCTTCGTGTGCCTGCGACGACAGCGCACCACCCGGCCCGGACGCCCGGGGACACCCTGGGGAATGCCCCTGCGGCGACCGGGTCGGGGTGGCGCTTTCCTACCTGACACCCGATGACCAGTGGCACACCATCTGGCGCACCCTGGCGAACCCTGGCGAATAGTCGCCCGGCATGTCCGGCCGGGCTACTGTCAACTCAGCCGAGAACCTGGGGGCTTGACGTGAGCGGACAACCCAACACCCGGCTCGCGGACCTGTTCGGCCTGGCCGGCTGGTCCAAGGGCGAACTCGCGAGGCTGGTCAACCGGCAGGCGGCGGCCATGGGCCATCCCCAGCTGTCGACCGACACCTCCCGGGTGCGGCGGTGGATCGACATGGGAGAGATCCCGCGCGATCCGGTGCCGCGGGTGCTGGCGGCTCTGTTCACCGAGCGTCTCGGCCGTGTCGTGACCATCGAGGACCTCGGTCTGGTCCGGCGCGGGCGTGCGGGGAAACGGCAGTGCGGCGGGAGCGCGGATGCTCCCGACGGTGTGCCGTGGGCGCCCGAGCGGACCGCCGCGGTCCTGACCGAATTCACGGGAATGGACCTCATGCTCAATCGACGCGGCTTGGTGGGCGCGGGCGCCGCGCTCGCCGCGGGATCCGCACTCAGCAGTGCCATGTACGACTGGCTGCACACCGACCCTGCCCTGGCTGCCGACGCCCCCGACCCCGATCGTCCCCTGCACGCCGACCCAGCGGGGTTCGACCGCTATGAGGCAGCCCCCATCGGGTCGCAGGAGATCGAGGAACTGGAGCGCTCGGTCGAGGTGTTCCGCGCCTGGGACGCGGCCCGCGGCGGCGGGCTCCAGCGCAAGGCGGTCGTGGGCCAGCTCAACGAGGTGGGCGGCATGCTCGCCTACCGTCACCCACCCCATCTCCAGCGGCGCCTGTGGGGCGTCGCCGCCAACCTCGCCGTCCTCGCGGGCTGGATGTCACATGACGTGGGCCTGGAGCCGACGGCCCAGAAGTACTTCGTCATCGCCGCGCACGCGGCGAGAGAGGGCGGGGACCGGCCCCGCGCGGGCGAGGCGCTCTCCCGCGCGGCCCGCCAGATGGTCCACCTCGGCAGGCCCGACGACGCCCTGGACCTGATGAAGCTGGCCAGGTCGGGCTCGGGTGACGAAGTGCTGCCCCGCACCCGGGCGATGCTCTACACCATCGAGGCCTGGGCACAGGCGGCCATGGGCAAGGGCCAGGCCATGCGCCGCACGCTCGGGCAGGCGGAGGACCTGTTCGTCTCCGACAAGGCCGACGTACCCCCGCCGGACTGGATGCAGACCTTCAAGGAGGAGGACCTGTACGGCATGCAGGCCCTGGCCTACCGCACGCTCGCCGAGTTCGAGCCGGGCGCGGCCGCGCATGCCCAGCACTACGCGGAGAAGGCGCTGGCCCTCAGGGTCGACGGCCGGCAGCGGTCGAAGATCTTCGACTACCTGTCGATGGCCTCGGCCTGCTTCATCGCCGACGACCCCGAACAGGCGGACCGGTACGCGCGCCTGGCCCTGGTGTCGATGGGATCCAACTCCTCCCACCGAACCTGGGACCGGCTGCGCCAGATGTACCGGCTCACGGCCGAATACTCCGGTTACCCGTCGATCCAGGAGCTGCGGGAGGAGATCAAACTCGCTCTGCCGAAGACGAAGAACAGCGGCCCCGGCAAGGCACAGGCGTGAGTACTCCTATGCGGTGACCTTGGCGACGAGCACACAAGCGCTGTCCTCGCGCTCGCCTTCGCCGAACTCCCGGACCACCGTCCGCAGACAGTCCTGGGCGGTGCCGGTTCCGTTCAGGCGCGGTGCCAGGTCGAGGAGGAGGTTCACGGCCTCCGCTCCCGTGCGCCCGGGTACCAGCCCGTCCGTGTGCAGGAGCAGCAGGTCGCCCACCACGAGCGTCTCCTCGGCCTGCCCGTAGGCGGCGCCCGCGGTGGTTCCGAGCAGAGCGCCGTCCGGTGGGCTCAGCGCACGCCCCGTCCCGTCCCGGAACAGCACAGGGGCGGGGTGTCCGGCCTGCGCCCACACCAGGGTGCGCGTCGCGGACCGGTAGCGGCAGCAGACCGCGCTGCCCAGGGCGGGTCGCACAGTGGCGTCGAGTAACTGGTTGAGCAGGGACATCAGTTGTCCCGGCCGTGCACCGGCCATCGCCATTCCGCGTACGGCACCGAGCAGCATGGTCACGTTCGAGGTGACGCCGGCGCCGTGCCCGGTGAGGTCGCCGACGCTGAGGAGGGTCTCCCCGTCTCTCAGTTCGAGCGCGTCGTGCCAGTCGCCGCAGACCAGCGTGCTCGTGGACCGGGGCAGGTGGCGGGCAGCGACGTCCAGGGCGCTCGGGGCCCGGGGCGGGAACCGCAGGGAGCCGCGCCACGGCGGCGGCACGGCCTCCTGCAGCTCGACCGCGAGCCGGTGCCCGGTCCGCGCGGCCTGCCCCTGGTCGTGGAGCGAGTCACGGGTCTCGCTCACCGCCCTTTGGCTGCGGCGCAGTTCGCTGACATCGCGCAGCACGGCCCACATCGAGGCGGTACTCCCGTCAGCGTCGAGCACGGGTTCGCCCATCATGTGCACGGTCCGCACCTCACCGTC
This sequence comes from Streptomyces djakartensis, assembly GCF_014651075.1. Lineage (GTDB taxonomy): Bacteria > Actinomycetota > Actinomycetes > Streptomycetales > Streptomycetaceae > Streptomyces > Streptomyces djakartensis. The sequence goes on from NZ_BMWE01000013.1 coordinate 137,877, forward strand.
CCGGCGTGCGATGCGGAACTCGCCGTCGATGGGCCGGGCGTCGACGAGGCAGTTCGTGACCATCGCCGTCAGCTTCGGCCGGTCCTCGTCGAGCACGATCGACGGCAGCTCGTCGAGGGTGAGCGGGGGAGCGGCGGGGTCGCGGCCCAGGATCCCGTAGAGCTCCCCGGACCAACTCGCCTCGTCCGTCAGCAGGTTCCACTCGGCGCTGCCTACCCGGCTGAGCAGCGAGCCCCGGGGGTGCGCGGTGGGTTCCGGCGTGGCCGCCGTGGGCAGGGGGCCGTCCCGCAGCTGGGCCAGATGCTCGTCCAGGTCGTTGAGCTGGTGCAGGGCCAGGTCGCACAGAGCGCGCTGCCAGCGCCCCTGCGGATGGTCCGCTCCGTCCCCTTCCGTGTCACGGCGCACCGCGTCCACGTCGCCCTTGAGCCGCCGCGTCTGCGAGATGAGGGCGTCGACCGAGCCGCGTCCGGGCGGCTGGGCGGCGGGGCGGTCCGCGGAGAGGTGGGACGGCATGACGCACTCCGATGCGGGGACGGTGGGGCCAGGGCGGACGGAGGGACCGTTACGACTGTCGCACAGCCCGCGACAGCCCGTAAGGGAATCGGCAACACACGATACGGTGGTGCTTCCGGCATATGCCACAGTCTTCTCGAGTTACTCCGAGGTAGGTGCGGAGTGCCCCGGCGGAGAGTCAAGTCGTAGATTACACAGGGGAGTTCACGACTCGCCGGTAACGTGGCGGCGAGGTTGCCGCAGGTGTTCGACGGCCCCTTGTTCGAGGCCTGGCGACCCCTTGTTCGAGGCTTTCAGTACCGCAGGACGCCGGCGATGCCCTCGGCCTCTTTGAGCGTGCCGTCCGGTACGAAGCGGACGTCGGCTCCGGTCTCCAGGCACTGCTCGACGATCTCGTCCACGATGTCCTCGCGGGAGCCGATGTCCCCGTTCGCGGCGAGGGCCAGGTGACTCCCGGCGTCCTCGACCGTCACGCTGTAGTTCTCCTCGACGGCCAGCAGCCGGACGCGGCCGTCCCGTGCGCTCTGCCACAGTTCGTCGACACCGGCGGCGAACTCCCGTCGTCCACGGGCGGTTTCGAGGCTGCGGGCCACCGCGTCGGTGCTCCTGCGGGCCTCGGCCTCGATCACCGGCCGCACGGCCTGCCAGACCGACTCGGGCGTCCCGTGCGCGAGCCCGCCGTGCGGGACGTGCACCGCACCCTTCGCGGCGCTGCCGACCTCGTCCAGCAGCGACAGCGCGGCCGGCTCGCCGGTGACGTACAGCCGCCGCGGACGGTCGCGCAGGAGTGCGCTCAGCGCGATGCCGGTCTCGCGCAGGAACCGGCGGGTGCGCTCCTCGCGGAAGGCGCTCGGCGGGTCACCGGTCCGCTGCTGCCGTTCCGGATCGAAGTTCTCCACGCGCCGGGTCAGCGGGAAGCCCCCGACGCGAGCCTCGGTGACCCGGTCCACGCCGCCGTCCCACAGCGTGACGCGGTCGGCGGCGAGCGACAGCACCCAGAACGGCCGCCCGGCAGTCTGAGCCGCGACGAGATTGCGGGTGAGGAACGTGTCGGAGAGCACCACGCGTTCGGGCACGGTCCGGGTGAGCGACCACACCTGGTGCTCGCCGGAGGCGGCGAAGATCACCAGGCCGTCCCCGGCATGTGTCAGGTCGACCTCGGACAGGGCCTGGTCGAGGTGCCGGGCGACGTCGGCCCGGCGCTCCCGGCTGACCGCCGGATCAGCCTCCAGTCGCCTTTTCGCCTCGGCCACCGTGTTGCGCAGCCTGACCTGGTCCTGGGCGTTGTAGGGCTCGCGCCGGTGCGTCGGCGTCAGTACGGAGACGGCGGGGTAGGGGCGCGGGCGCCGCAGCTCGGCGAGGGTAGCGGGACTCAGAACGTGCTCCATGACAGCACGATAGAGCCGATTCACGATGCGGGCATTTGGGGTGATCACCTGCCGGTTCGGTTCATCGGTCCCCACGCCGGAGGGCTGCTGCAACCGGTTGCATCCGCTCACTCGGTGTCATGGTCCGAGCCGCAGGAGCTGCCGTCGGGGGGAAGGGTGCCGTACAGCAGGAACGCGTCCACCTTGCGATGCACGCACTTGGAGGAGCCGTAGCCGGTGTGGCCCTCGCCGCGGTTGTCGAGCACCACGGCCGACGATCCGAGCCGCTCGGCCGTCTCCACCGTCCAGCGGTACGGAGTGGCGGGGTCGCCCCGGGTGCCGACGAGCAGCATCCGCGGGGCGTCGACGTCCTTGACCTCCTCCCGGATGAAGTCGGTCCCCTTGGGGCGGCCGTAGCACATCAGCACCTGCGTGAGCCGGTACCGGCCGAAGACCGGCGACGCCTGCTCGTACCGGGCGCGCAGCCGGCCGAGATCCCTGGTGACCTGTGCGGCGGAGGGGCGGTCGGGATCGTCCGCGCAGTTGACCGCCATCAGGGCTGCCGGGAGGTTGTCCAGGGGTATGTCCTCCGGGTCGACGAGCCTGCGGTGCGGGGCCCGCTGCGGCGGGAGGACGACGCCCCCGTACGCGAAGGCCTCCAGGCCGCGCGTGTCGCCGTCCTCCAGCAGCTGCGCGATGGCCCGCTGCAGCGAGGGCCACAGCTCCCTGCTGTGAAGCCCCTGGGTGAGGGCACCCGCGAAGTCCTGTCCGGAGAACGCCTCGCCGAAGTCGGTCGGCACCGGGTCCGCGTCGAGCGACTCGACCACCTGGACGACGTGTTCCCTGGCCTCTCGCGGGTTCTGCCCGAACGGGCAGGCGATGTCCTCCGTGCACCAGGTGAGGAAGTTCTCCAGCGCGGTCTGCAGACCCCGCGCGCCCACCACACCCTGCTCGGTCAGCGGCTCGGTCAGTGTGTCGACGCCGTCCAGCACCATCCTGCCGACCTTGCCGGGGAACTGGGCGGCGTACACCGCGCCGAGCCGGCTTCCGTAGGAGAAGCCCAGGTAGTTGAGCTTGTCGTCGCCGAGCGCGGCACGGATGACGTCCATGTCGCGGGCCGCGTTCACCGTGCCGATGTGGGGCAGCACAGGTCCCGAGTGCTCGGTGCACTGCGCCGCGGCGTCGCGCAGCTTCTCCAGCACGGCCTGCGGATCGGCGACGCCGGCGCTGTCGTCGGTCGCGCCCAGTGTCCCGTCGGAGGCGTTCCCGCAGCTGACCGGCGCGGAGCGGCCGACGCCGCGGGGATCGAAGCCGACGACGTCGTAGCCGTTCGTCAGCCCCATGAACTCCTCGCCCACCATGGCGAGTTGACCCACGCCCTGGCCGCCCGGGCCGCCGAAGTTCAGCAGTACCGAACCCCGGGACTTGCCGGTGGCCCGGTACCGGGCCACGGCCAGATCGAGAGTCCCCTTCCCGGGCTCGGCGTAGTCGAGCGGGACGGTGACCTTCCCGCACTGCAGGTCCTTCGGCATGTCCTGGCCCTCGCAGGCCGACCAGGTGACCTTCTGGTCGTGGAAACGGGCCATGCCGGGCCGGGGACCGTCCGCGGCCGGCAGCCCCGCACCCAGCAGGGCCAGCCCGGCCGCCGCGGCGACCGCGCAGTGCCGCAGCGGGGGGCGCGTGGACAGCTTGACCAGCATCGATGCCTCCTGGGGCGCACCACAGCGGACCGGGTACCGGCGCCCTCGCTCACCATATGCGGGCCTCGTCCGCCCCGCCTCCGGGCGAGCGGGGCCGGGCGGCGCGCCCTGCCCCGTGCGGCCTTCCGGCGCATACGAAGGGCTTTACCGCTAGTTCGACAACCGGGCCGCTCGATGGAGTGAAAGGCCGATTAGCCACTAACCCGGATCGGGCGACCGCGTTCTACCTCGTGCGGGCGAGCGTCCGCGACGATGTCTGGAAGGCAGGGCCTATGAAACGGGTTACCCGAAACGGTGTGATCGCCGTCGTCGCCGCATCGGGCGCGATGGCCGTGACCGTCCCGGCGTACGCCCATTCCGGGGCGGACGGCTCGGCGGCCGGTTCGTCCGGGGTGGTCTCCGGCAACACGGTCCAGGTGCCGGTGCACGTGCCGGTGAACGTCTGCGGGAACACCGTGAATGTGGTGGGGCTGCTCAATACGGCCGCGGGCAACAGCTGCGCGAACAGGGACGGCGAGCGGTCCGACCGGCCGGGCGGGTCCGGCGGAGCGGTGGCGGAAGGCGACGGAAAGGATTCGCCGGGCGTGGCCTCCGGCAACAGCGTGCAGCTGCCCGTCGACCTGCCGGTCAACGTCACCGGTAACAGCGTGAACGTGGTCGGCGTCGGCAACGCGTCGGTCGGCAACGAGTCTTCGAACACCCCGGGCGACCGCCCCGTCCGCCCGGGCCGCCCCCGCCACCCGGAGCCCGCTCCGGAGCCGTCCACCCCGCCTCGGGCCCACCCCGCTCCCGAACCGGCCCCGCACACCCCGCAGGCGACCGGGACCCTGGCCCACACCGGTGCGGACCACACCCTCCAGGCCGTGGCGGCCAGCGCGGCGCTCGTGCTCGGCGGAGTGGTCCTCCGCAGGCGCTTCCGCCCCGGGGCGGACGGCTGAACGCACGGCTGGGGCGGGACCGACACGTCCGGGAGACCGAGCGGGGCCCGGCGGCGGCCGTGCCCCGCTCATCGCGGCGGAACCCAGGCCGCCCGCTGCGGGCCGGTCTTCGGCGGTGGGGCGGGCCGCTCGGGGCAGCTCGGCCGCGGCCGCGATGGAACCGCACGGGGAGCGCTGCACCGGCGGGGTCCGGGGCTCCGTTCCCAACTCGCGCAGCGCGGCGGGCGACTTGCTCGGAGGACACGGCGTAGGCAGTGCGCTTTGGGCCTGCCCGGGCGTGCGCGGCCGTGCACGCCCGGGCTGTGCGGCCGGCGGGCCGGGACGCCGAACCGGAAAACGCGTTGCCCGGACGCCCGGCGGGGTGCTGGGGTGTGCCCATGCCTCATGGAGATCACGCCGCGCTGCTCGAGCTGCTGGACCGAGAGCTGCGCCGGGGAGCGCGGCCGGACGGCCCCGGCGCCCGCATCGAGCGGACCGGCCGCGTCGTGCGTCAGGTCGCCACCGGGCAGGGCTGCTGGAACGGTGTCGTGTGGTCCGCCCTCGACGAGGCCACGGTGGACGCGGTGATCGCGGAGCAGGTCGGCTACTACAGCGCGCTCGGCCTGGATTTCGAGTGGAAGTCGTATGGGTACGACGGGCCGGCCGATCTCGGACGGCGGTTGTGCGCCGCCGGGTTCACACCCGGCCCCGAGGAGACGCTGATGGCCGCCCGGATCGCGGACCTGGACCTCGACGCCGATCTGCCGCACGGCGTGCGTGTCGAGCCGGTCACCGACTCCGCCGGCGTCGATCTCGTGGCCGACGTCCATGCGAAGGCGTTCGGGGCGGACAGCTCCTGGCTGCGCGACCGACTCCTCGCCCGGCTCTCGGCCGCCCCGGACACCGTCGTCGCCGTCGTCGCCATGGCCGGTGACGAACCGGTGAGCGCGGCCCGCATGGAACTCCCGCCCGGGACCCGGTTCGCCGGCCTGTGGGGTGGCGGCACCGTGGCGGACTGGCGCGGTCGTGGCATCTACCGCGCCCTGGTCGCCCACCGGGCCCACGCCGCCGCGGCACGCGGCTACCGCTGCCTCCAGGTCGACGCCTCCAGCCGGAGCCGTCCCATCCTGGAGCGCCTCGGCTTCGCGTCACTGACCACGACGACGCCCTACGTGTACGCACCGTAGCGCCATGAGCCACCGGGCTCGGCAGAGGACGGGGGGCCATGGGATCCGCGCGGACCTCATGAAAGGCGACGTGCTGCTGGAACGTCCGCGTGGGCACCGCTTCGGCACCGTCCGGAAACCGCCCACGCCGACACCCACGGCAGGCCGCTGCCGTGGGTGTCGCTCACCGGCACCGCCAAGGCGGATCGTGAGCCGGGCCGGACCGCCTCAGCGGCGGGCCTTCGCGCGGTCCAGCGCGACGACGCCGAGCGCGGCGAGGCCGATCTGGATGAGCCATTCGACCCAGTCGACGCCCTTGGTGTCGGCCACACCGAACGCGGCGGCGAGTGCTGAACCGATCAGCGCGGCAATGATGCCGACGAGGATCGTCCACAGGACTCCGATCCGCTGACGGCCCGGGACGACGAGCCGGCCCAGGATGCCTATGACGACGCCGATCACGAGGGCACTGATGATGCCGTCGATCTCCATCTCCGCCCCTCCTCCTCAGGACTTCCGCTGTGATGCGGGTGCCCTGATGCGGCCGGGACACTCCAGGACCCGGGCCCGGCGGCCGCTCCACGCCCGGTACGCACTGAAAGGGCCGGTCCGGGGAGCGGACCGGCCTTCGGCTGCCTTCCGGCCGATATCCCTCTCAGCGGGTCTACGGCCTCGGGGTGGCTTTCGCCGCCGTGCCGGCGCACACCAGCCCCAGGATCACGGCCAGTGCACCGATGATGACGTTGTTCCACACGACACCGGCGTCCGGACTGTCCCCGACGATCCACGGCGCGATGATCATCCACACCCCGAGGGCGCACATGGCCCAGCTCAGGCCGTACATGCGTTCCGGGGCGCGAGTGAACCCGAGCGCCAGCAGGCCGATCGCGATCCCCATGATCAGGTTGTGGGTGGCGAGCGGCGGCTGGCTGGTCGTGTAGTGGACTATCCACGGGGAGGCGGCGCAGTACAGACCGAGCAGGAACACCGGTCCGTCCACGAGCGCCACTTCGCGACCACCGAGCATGCGGGCGTACCGAGCCCTCATTTCGGAGGCATCAGGGTGGCTGGCTATGTCCCCTCTGGTGGGCGAGACGTTGGCCATGAGTCGTCTCCTTCGTCTTGCAGGGCGACCGCGTCTGGTGGGGTATGCGGTATGCGCCAGGTAAGCCCATTCTGCTCTTATTTTTCCTTTATGTGTAGAGGTCGGGGTGGAGTCGGGCTCGGCGTACATGTCCGGGCGGATCGGGGGCAACCGGATGAGCACGACAGCAGCCGACGGACGCCGCCACTGCGGGGCGGCGCGGAACAGGGAGGGCAGCGACGTGTCAGCGGCCGTGAGCGCGAAGGTGTTGGAACGGTTCCCGGCGGGAGCCCCGCGCGGATCGTGGCCGGCGGAGGAGTACGCGGCGCGCCGCCGGGCGGAGGGCGAGCCGGCCACCGTCGTGATGGACCTGGAGTCGGACGCCTTCCTCGTGGTGGTTCCGTCGGACGGCGACTGAGTGCGGGGACCGCGGCACGCACCGCGGAAGTGATGGGCCGAAAAGGCCGCCGCACCTCGCGGTCCGTCAGCCGGACGCCAGCGCGCCGAGGTGCGCTCGGCGGGCATCGGCCGTCTGTCCCTGCACCAGCAGGAACATCCCCTCGCGGGCCAGCCGCTGGGCGCGGCTGTCCAGGGCCATGGAGCGGCCGCCGCCGGCCACGATCGCCGCGGTCGTGGCCGCGCGCATCACGTCGTACGCCCGGGTCTTCACCGCCAGACGTTCCGGGACGGTCTCGTGCGGGACGGGGTGGTCGGCCAGGGCATAGGCCTCCCGCCGGACCTGGTCGAGCCGGGCCCGCAGCGACCGGGCCGGCTCGTCGCCTTCCCGGGCTCGCGCCACCAAGTCCAGCGCCGCGGCCGCGACCCCGAACACGGCCGGACTGGTGTTGGCGGCCCTGGGCAGGTCCACCAAAGCGAACTCCTCCTGTGAGGCGCGCAGCACGACGGACTCCTGCGGCGCCCACAGGCCGTCCAGCTCCAGGGACACCGTGCGTGCGGCGCTGAGGGCAGCGAGCCGCATCGGCGCCGACGGGCGCATCCCCGGCTGCTCGCGGGCCCCCACGACGACGAACACCACCTCGGCCGTGTCCGTCACACCCGCCAGCAGCATCACGTCGTTCAGGCCCCACCCCGTGTACCAGGGCACCTTGCCCTCGAAGCGCCAGCCGCCCCGGTCCGCGGCGGCCCGCACGGGGACCCGGGGGAAGGCCCGCACGTGGGCGTAGGCGATGCCCGCCAGCAACTCGCCGGTCGCCAGCGGGCGCAGCAGCCGCGCCCGGACCGGCGAGTCGTACGTGGCGAGCAGCTTCACCGGTGTGTGGTGCTGTGTCTGCACGAACCAGGTGGAGCAGCACGCCCCCGCCAGGATCTCCGCACTCTCCCGCGCGACGGTGACGGGCGCGTCCGCCCCGCCGTACTCCTCCGGCGCGCTCACCCCGAGCAGGCCTGACCGCTTCACCGCGGCGATGTGGCTCGCCGGGACCTCCTGTTGGTCGACGCGCTCGGCGTTCGGGACCAGGAGTTCGCGCGCCAGCCGCTGTGCTCGGGTGACGAGGGGGTGGGGGGTGGAGGGCAGGGGCGGCGTGGAGGTCATGCGGGGAATTCTGGCGGCCAGGCGGCGCGGGGCGTCGATCCGGGGGGCGTGTCGTTCGCGCGGGAGCCCGAGGCGCTGTCCGGGGCGGCCGTCGCACGATGACTGGTCTACACCCTTGACTGGTACAGACCAAAACGCTTGAGTATGCCTCACACCCTCCACCACGGCCGCCCCACGCCGCGACCGGGCCACCGGTGCGTGCGGTCAAGGGCCTGCTCCGCCTTGCCCTCGTCAGGGTGCGGCCGTGCTCCGCGAAGGAGTTGATCCCGTGTCGAGACGCCGTGTCTCCGCAGTCCTTGCCACCCTCGTCCTCGCGGGCGCCGCGCCGGTGCTGCTGCCCGCCTCCACCGCCTCCGCAGCCGCCTGTTCCAGCTATCCGAACTGGGTGGCGGGAAAGTCGTACGCCGCCGGCGACATCGTCCGCTACACCGACGGCAAGGCTTACATCGCCGAGCACGCCAATCCGGGCTACGACCCGACCATCAGCACCTGGTACTGGGAGCCGTACGCCTGTGACAGCGGCCCGGGCACGCCCGACGCGCGCTTCGTCGTGTCGGAGGCGCAGTTCAATCAGATGTTCCCGAACCGGAATCCGTTCTACACCTACCGCGGCCTCACCGCGGCCCTGAGCGCCTACCCCGCCTTCGCCAACACCGGCAGCGACACGGTGAGGAAGCAGGAGGCGGCCGCCTTCCTCGCCAACGTCAGCCACGAGACCGGCGGGCTGGTGCACGTGGTGGAGCAGAACACCGCCAACTACCCGCACTACTGCGACTGGAACCGCCCCTACGGCTGTCCGGCCGGCCAGGCCGCCTACTACGGGCGCGGCCCGATCCAGCTCAGCTGGAACTTCAACTACAAGGCCGCGGGCGACGCGCTCGGCATCGATCTGCTGAACAACCCCTGGCTGGTGCAGAACGACGCGGCCGTGGCCTGGAAGACGGCCCTGTGGTACTGGAACACCCAGACCGGCCCCGGCACCATGACCCCGCACAACGCCATGGTCAACGGCGCAGGTTTCGGCCAGACCATCCGCAGCATCAACGGCTCGCTGGAGTGCGACGGCAAGAACCCGGCGCAGGTGCAGAGCCGTGTCACCAACTACCAGCGGTTCACGCAGATCCTGGGGACGGCACCCGGCGGCAACCTCTACTGCTGACGCCCGGCGCGTGGTGTCATGCCGGGTGTCATGCACCTGACCGATCGTCGGATGAAGGGCACCTCCCATGCGCACCCCCCAGGCCCTGCTCGCCACGACCGCAGCGCTGGCCGCCGCGGTCGTGGCACCCCGGACCTCTGCCGCCGCCGTTCCGGCACCGGGCACGTACTACGTCCAGAGCGCGACGACCGGACTCAACGCGGCCGGCACCGGCGGCGCGGTCGAGCAGCACAGACCCCGCGGCGACGAGGACCGTCAGCAGTGGCGGTTGAAGGCCGGCGGATCCTCGTACCTGCTGGAGAACACCGACGCGCCCGGCACCTGCCTCGGCCGCGCGGGCGACCTGGCCGCCACCGTCGCCTGCACGAGCGGCGACGCCGCCTGGGAGATCTCGGCGACCGGCGCCGACCGCTACCGGCTCACGGTCCCGGGGACCGCGCGTCACCTCACGGTGGCCCCCAAGCCGGCCGGGTCCACCTACCCCGCACGCCTCACCCTGGGCGGCCCGGACGACCTCGCCACCTGGTACCTCACGCCTGTCGACCCGGCCACCGCCCCCATGCCGCCGCAGGACCGCCGCACCCTGGACCAGGTCACCTTCCTCACCACGCACAACGCGTACGCCAACGGCGTCGACGGCGGCTTCGCCCCGCCCTTCGTCAACCTCGTCCCCAACCAGACCCGCGGCATCGAACGCCAACTCGCCGACGGAGTACGAGGGTTCATGCTGGACATCCACCAGACCCGGGACGGCGCGATCCTCTGCCACAACAGCTGCGCCCTCGTCAGCAGGCCGGTCGCCCTCTCGGCCGACCTCCAGCGCATGGTCGACTTCCTGAAGGCCCACCCCGAAGCGTTCGTCACCGTCTTCCTGGAGGACTACGTCGACCCGGGCGTCCTGCGCGACGAACTCGCCCGCGTCGACGGGCTGTCGGACGTGCTGTACCGGCCCGACCTCACGGGCGTCCGGCAGAACGGCTGGCCCACCATGGCCGGCCTGATCGCCGGCAACGACCGGCTGCTGATCTTCACCGACCGCAGCCGTGTCGCCGACCAGGCCGCGGGTCTGACCCGGGACAGCTTCGGCGTCATGTACCAGTCGGAGTGGACCGTCGAGAACCACTGGTCCATGGGCCCGGGCGTCGGTTCATCCGACTGGTCCTGCTACAGCCGCTGGTACGACGCGAACACCAACATTCCGCTGACCCGTACCGAGCCCGGTTTCCGCCCCCTGTTCGTCATGAACCACTTCCGCGACGTCCCGGTCACCGGCACCGCCGGCACGGACAACACCAAACTCGCCGACCGTGCCCGGCGGTTCTGCCAGCCGGCCGCCCGCAAGAAGCCCACCTTCCTCGCCGTCGACCACTACGACCGCGGCAACCCGGGCTCCGCCGTCGCCGCCCTCAACTCGTACACGTATCCGTGAACCGGCCGCACCGGTCCGCGGCCTGTGTGAAACTCCACCGATGAGCTCAACCACGATCACCGCGGACGCCGCCGGCACCTGGACCCTGGGCGACCTGCCCGTCCACCGCCTCGGCTTCGGCGCGATGCGGCTGGCGGGCAGCGCCGCCTTCCACCACGGCACCCCGAGCGACCGGGACCGGTCGATCGCCGTCCTGCGCGGGGCGGCCGGCCTCGGTGTGAACCACATCGACACGGCCGCCTTCTACTTCTCGTCACTGCGCTCCGCCAACGAACTCATCAACAGCGCCCTCGCGCCCTACCCCGACGACCTCGTCATCGTCACCAAGGTGGGCCCCCACCGGACCTACGACGGTAAGTGGGGCACCTCGGCGCGTCCCGACGAACTGCGCGGGCACGTCGAGGAGAATCTGCGCCAGCTCGGCCGCGACCACCTCGACGTGGTGAACCTGCGCCGGATGCCGAAGTGCGACTCGATCGCCGAGCATTTCGGCGCCCTCGCGGAACTGCGTGCGGCTGGTCTGATCCGGCACCTGGGCATCTCCAACGTCGAGTCCCGGCACCTCGCCGAGGCGCAGGCCATCGCGCCGGTGGTATGTGTGCAGAATCGATATGCCATCGACCGCCCCGACCCCGCCGCCGACGAACTGCTGCGGATCTGCGGGGAACAGGGCATCGCCTTCGTGCCGTTCTACGCCGTCGCCGGCGAGAGCGGGGAGCTCGGCGCCACCACGGCCCACGACGAGGACGTACGAGCCGTGGCCCGCGCCCACGGTGCGAGCCCCGCGCAGATCCGCATCGCCTGGACCCTGCACCAGGGCCCGCACGTCCTCGTCATCCCGGGCACCGGCAACCCCGAGCACCTCGCGCAGAACGTGGCAGCGGGTGCCATCCGCCTCACCGACCAGGAGCTGGACAGGTTGGGCGCGTCGCGGCGCAGCGCGGAAAGGTGAGGCGCTCCGGACGCCGGCAGGGATTCGGGCGGCGACCGCCGCGGTCGTACGGCTCGCCGTCGCACGTCCACTGCCTCACCGGTCATGCCCGTCGTGTTCAGATCACCCAGGCCCCGTCCCGCATGAGGTGCCGCCGGGGCAGTTCGTGCACCTCGCACCACGCCTGCACCGCGTGTGGGCGCACCCGGAAGAACGCGTACGAGGCGTCGTCCTCGCGTGGATCCCAGCCGGTCTTCGCACGGAACGCCTCGGCCGCGGCGCGTGGCACCTCGGGGGCCGCGAAGGTCTCCACCTCGCCGTCGATGAGCACGACGTCGCGCGTGTCGCCGAAGGCCAGCCGGGTCCGCCGGCCGTTCCGCAGGTTGCGGCCCGTGGGATTGTTCGGCCGGGTGCACAGCCACACGGCCTCTTCGTGCCATACGAACCACAGCGGTACCAGACAGGGCACTCCTGCGCCGTCCGCGGTGGCGGCCCAGATGTCGATCTCCCGCTCCAGGCGGTCCAGCAGGTCCGCCTTGCGCTGCTCGGGAGGGCGAGGGGGTTCGGTGATCTTCATGTGCGGGACGTTAGCGGGGGCACTGGCATCGCACCTCGGGCCATGGGCGTAGGCCGGAGACCTACGTCCTCGGTCCTTCCAGGTACTGCGCCGCCCCCCTCTCCGAGGGACCAGTCGGCCGACTCGTTCTCCGTCAGCACGACGAACACGTTCCGCGGCTCGGTGCCCGCGTAGGCGTGCGCGAGCTCGGCGATCCTCCGGTACAGCGCCCGCTTCCGCGCGGGCCCGCGGCCGCTGCGCAGCGTGATCGCGACGTAGGCGATGCCGTCGTCGCGACGGACGCCGAGGTAGTCGTCGTAGCGCAGGGTGCCGCTGGTGCCGTCGTGATCCACCAGGACCTGGAACCGGTCGTCGGGCGGGATGCCGATCGTCTCCGCCAGGGCGTCCTGGACGGCGCGGCCGGGTGCGGCGAGGCGCTCGGGGCCTGCGCGGAGCGTGTCTATGCGGACGAACGGCATGCGGCCTCCGTAGGGTCGACGATCATGAGTGTACATACTAGTAGTTACAGAATTGCCGGGCCTAGTTGGCGTGTGGGGGGTTTTACGTATAACCTCTCCCGTCAACCACCCGCTCCGAGAGGTCGCGATGAGACGAATCGCCCTGGTCGCCCTCGTCGTCGACGACTACGACGAGGCGATCCGCTTCTACACCGAAGCCCTGGGGTTCCGGCTTGTCGAGGACGCGCCGAGGCCCGACGGGTCCCGCTGGGTCGTCGTCGAGCCCGGGCCCGCGGGCATGGGGCCCGGGCTGTTGCTCGCCCGTGCCAAGGGGGAGGCGCAGGCCGCCCGGATCGGGGACCAGACCGGCGGACGCGTCCGGTTCTTCCTGCACACCGACGACTTCGCCCGCGATCACGACCGTATGGCCGCGGCGGGCGTGACGTTCCTGGAGGAGCCGCGCCACGAGCCGTACGGAACCGTCGCCGTCTTCCGGGATCTGTACGGCAACCGCTGGGACCTGCTCCAGCCCGCCGTCTGACCCCTCTCTCTCCGCTTCAACCACCCGCCCGAGGAAAGACCCGCCATGACCGCTACGCGCGTAGAAACCGAAGTGATCCGCCGCCTCCCCAAGGCCGTGCTGCACGACCACCTCGACGGCGGCCTGCGCCCCGCCACCGTGGTGGAGCTCGCCGACGCGATCGGCCACACCCTGCCCACCACCGACCCCGACGAGCTCGCCGCCTGGTACTACGAGGCCGCCAACTCCGGTGATCTGGTGCGTTACATAGCCACCTTCGAGCACACCCTCGCCGTCATGCAGACCCGCGAGGGCCTGCTGCGCACCGCCGAGGAGTACGTCCTCGACCTCGCGGCCGACGGGGTCGTCTACGGCGAGGTGCGCTACGCCCCCGAGCTGAACACCAACGGCGGGCTCACCCTCGCCGAGGTCGTCGAGACCGTGCAGGAGGGCCTCGCCGCCGGCATGGCGAAGGCCGCGGCCGCCGGCACTCCGGTGCGCGTGGGAACCCTGCTGTGCGGCATGCGGATGTTCGACCGGGTCCGCGAGGCCGCCGACCTGGCCGTCGCCTTCCGGGACGCCGGTGTCGTCGGCTTCGACATCGCCGGGGCCGAGGCCGGCTTCCCCGCCGCGGACCACCTCGAGGCCTTCGAGTACCTGCGCCGCGAGAGCGTGCCGTTCACCATCCACGCCGGCGAGGCCGACGGCCTGTCCAGCATCCACCAGGCCCTCCAGATCTGCGGCGCCCAGCGCATCGGCCACGGCGTGCGCATCACCGACGACATCCCCGACCTCGCGGCCGGCAAGCTCGGCCGCCTCGCCGGCTGGGTGCGCGACCGGCGCATCGCGCTGGAGATGTGCCCGACGTCCAACCTCCAGACCGGTGCCGCGGCCTCCATCGCCGAGCACCCGATCACCGCGCTGAAGGACCTGGGCTTCCGCGTCACGCTCAACACCGACAACCGGCTGGTGTCGGGCACCACGATGACCCGCGAGATGTCCCTGCTGGTCGAGCAGGCGGGCTGGACCGTCGAGGACCTGCGGACGGTGACGGTGAACGCCCTGAAGAGCGCGTTCCTCCCGTTCGACGAGCGGAACGCGCTCATCCGGGACGTGGTGCTGCCCGGCTACGAGGCCGCGCTCTGAAGCAGTCCCCTGAGGTAGGCGGCCTGTCCGATGTGCTGGAGATCGTCGGACAGGACGCTGACCAGTCGCACGCCCAGACTGACCGGCGGGTCCCAGCGCTCGTCGACGATGCGGTCCAGATCCCTGGCCGCCAGGCCGTGCAGGGCGTCGAGGGTCTGCGCGTGCACCGCGTCGTAGTAGCCGGTCAGCATGTCGCCGGAGTCGACCCGGACCTTGGCCACCTTGGCCGGACTGTGCCCGTAGCCGGTGTCGTGCCGGGGCAGGCCCAGCCCGAAGCGCTTTTCCCAGTCCTGGGACAGCCACACCTGGTCGAGGCCGAAGGCGTCGGCGACGTGGTCGTCCTGGACGCGGGTGAGATGCCAGACCAGCCAGGCGATGGAGTTGGTGTCGGGGGAGGGGCGGGCGCTCAGCTCGTCGGGCCCGAGTCCCCCGACGGTGGCGTGGACTTCTTCGCGGATGCGGTTGTAGCCGTCGATGAGGATGTCCTTGGCATGCATGGCTCCACCATCGCGCATCACCGCGTCCCGTGCGTCCCGGCCTGCCCGCCGGTGGTCTCCAGCAGCGCCATCAGCGCCCGGGCCGCCGGGCTGGTGGCCTGCCGGGGCGGCAGCAGCGCCACCGTTTCGTAGACGGCCTCACCGGTCCCCTTCACGGGCAGTGCGGCCAGCCAGGCGCGCTTGTGCGCGAAGTGCCGCGGCACGACGGCGATGCCGAGGTTCTCGCCGACCAGGTCGAGCAGTGTGTGCACGTCGTTCACCTCGAGGGCCACGGTCCGTCGCACCCCCGCCGCGGCGAACACCGTGTCGGTGGTGCGCCGCGGCCCCCAGTCCGGCTGGAAGTCCACGAACACCTCCCCGCCCAGTTCCTCCGGCGTGATGGCCGCACCGGCGGCGGCGAGCCGGTGGCTGGAGTGGCACAGCAAGGTCATCGGCTCACTGGTCAGCGGCACCGACCGCAACCGGTCGCTGTCCGCCTGGGTCCGCACGGCGAAGGCCAGGTCGAGCCGCCCGGCCGCGACGTCGTCCGCGAGCACGCCCGACCCCGCCTGCCGCAGACAGATCTCCACGTCCGGATGACGGTGCCGGAACGCGGCCAGCAGCCCCGCCACGTGCACCCCGGCGATGCACTGCTCGCTGCCCAGTGCGAGCCTGCCGCGCAGCACGCCCTGCACCGCCGCCACCGCCTCGTGGGCCGTCCGCACCTGCGCGAGGATGCGCTCCGCCTCGACGAGCAGCGCCCGGCCGGCCGGGGTGAGCGTCACCCGCCGGGTCGTGCGCACGAACAGCGGTGTCTGCAGTTCCCGCTCCAGCGCCCGGATCGAGGCCGACAGACCCGACTGGGACACCAGGAGACGCTCCGCCGCCCGTGTGAAGTGCTGGTCCTCGGCGACCGCGACGAAGTGCTGCAGGTGACGCAGTTCCATGACTGAGAAGCGTAGTCGCTGAATTCCATCGGATTCTTCTGTTGGACGCATGGGAGCAGGTCACGCCAGAGTGGACACCGGTTCTTTCCCGACTGCGCCAACCCTTCTGGAGTCGCGTTGTACACCGCAGATCCCGACCGCTACGCGGACATGCCCTACCGGCGCACCGGACGCAGCGGCCTTCGGCTCCCCGCGCTCTCACTCGGCCTGTGGCACAACTTCGGCCCGGACCGGCCCGTCGAGACACAGCGCGCCATCCTGCGCCGCGCCTTCGACCTCGGCGTCACCCACTTCGACCTCGCCAACAACTACGGCCCGCCGCCCGGCGCCGCCGAGTCCGCGCTGGGCGCGTTCCTGAAGTCGGACTTCGCGGCCTACCGCGACGAGCTGGTCATCTCCACCAAGGCCGGCTACCTGATGTGGCCCGGACCGTACGGCGAGTGGGGCTCGCGCAAGTACGTGCTGTCCTCGCTCGACCAGAGCCTGAAGCGGATGGGGCTCGACTACGTCGACATCTTCTACTCGCACCGCCCCGACCCGGACACCCCGCTGGAGGAGACCATGGGTGCCCTGCACTCGGCGGTGCAGCAGGGCAAGGCGCTCTACGTCGGTGTCTCCAACTACTCCGCCGAGCAGACCCGCGAGGCCGCCCGCATCCTGGGTGAGCTCGGCACCCCGCTCCTCATCCACCAGCCGCGCTACTCGATGCTGGACCGCCGCCCGGAGGACGAGGGCCTGCTGGACGCCCTCGACGAGCTCCAGGTGGGCTCCATCGTCTTCTCCCCGCTGGAGCAGGGCCTGCTCTCCGCCCGCTACCTGGACGGCATCCCCGAGGATTCCCGGGCCGCGAGCGACAGCCCGTTCCTGAACTCCGACGCGGTCACGGAGGAGCTGGTGGGCCGGCTGCGCGACCTGAACGACGTCGCCAAGTCGCGCGGCCAGACCCTGGCCCAGATGGCGCTGGCCTGGGTGCTGCGCGGCGGCCGGGTGACGTCCGCGCTGGTCGGCGCGAGCAGTGCGCGGCAGCTGGAGGACAGTGTCGGCGCGATCGGCAACCTGGACTTCGACACCGACGAACTGGCCAGGATCGACGCCATCGTCAGGCCGTGACCCGCTCCTCCAGGCGCACGGTCACCGTGTCGCCCTCCTGCT
This sequence comes from Streptomyces djakartensis, assembly GCF_014651075.1. Classification (GTDB taxonomy): domain Bacteria; phylum Actinomycetota; class Actinomycetes; order Streptomycetales; family Streptomycetaceae; genus Streptomyces; species Streptomyces djakartensis. The sequence continues at coordinate 154,950 of NZ_BMWE01000013.1, forward strand.
TGCCGATGGCCTTGCGGACCTCGGCCTTCACGGGCAGCTTGTGCGTGCCGTCGCCCAGGGCCATGAACGAGCTGCGGAAAGGATGCCCGTCGATCGTCCCGCGGACCTTGACCAGGCCGCGGGTGCCGAAGAACTCGACGGACCGGGGCCAGACCAGGTAGGTCCAGCCGCCTTCGGCGGGGCTCTTGCGCAGGACGGCGGTGAATTCCGCGTCCAGTCGTCCGGTCGTGGCCATGGTGTTCCTCCGGCGTCCGGTGGTCTCCCGTATTCCGGACCGCCGGACTCCGGAGAATTCATCGCCGGCCGCACACCCCGGCGGGCCGGCCGTGGTGCCACCGGAGGTACGTGCACCGGTTTCGGCCAATTCGGGGTGTGAATATGCCAGGAGACTGGCCGGAAAGTCGTGGTGACAGTGGTTCAGTAGTGAACATACTGACCTCCGAGAGCGCTTCACATCGAGCGACGGCGCCCTTACGCACAGCACGTGAGCCGCGGCAGGACGCAGCCGGGCCGGCAGACGGGCGGGCAACGGGGGAGGGTCACGTGCACGACGAGTTTCTGTGCCACGTCACGGCGTACGGAGTCTGCGGCGGCCGCCGCATCGGAGTGCCCCTCGGCACCTACCGGGCTCCCACCCTCGCCCTCGCCCTGTGGTGGCTGCGCGATCGCGCCTCCTGGATCGCCCAGCGCCTCGACCCCCGGCCCGAGGCCGAGCACTTACCGCCGGGCGCGCTCGTGCCGGTCCCCGAGACCGTGACGGACGTGCCCACGCTGCTGCGCGCCTGGTGCGCCGATCCCGCCCAGCAGGAGCGGGTCGCCGAGGAGTTGGCGGCCGGGCGGCTGGTGCGGATCGCCACCAGCGACGACACCACCGAGTACGAACTGCTCGCCGAGTCCGTCGACGCCCTGCGGATGCAGCGGACGGCTCCCGTTCTGGGCGTGCCCGTGGCCTGAGCCGTTCACCGAGTCAGAAATAGGCCATATCGGTAGAATCCTGGTCATGGCGCAGTCGTCGGTGACACCAGAACTCGTCCTGGAGACCGAGACGGGCTCCACGGTGATGATGCCGGGCCACGACTACCACGTAGGGCGCGACCCGTTGAGCGACATCGTCATCGACGACGACCGGGTCTCATGGCACCACGCCGTGCTGCGGCCGGACGACGGGCACTGGACCATCGAGGACCGGAACAGCACCAACGGCACGTACGCCGACGGCCGGCGCATCCGTGAATCGGATGTCGGACCCGGCAGCGTCATCCGCTTCGGGGATCCGGCCGACGGGCCGCGCGTCATCGTGCTGGGCCGTCCCGCACCGGCCCCGGAACGCCCCTCCGTCGTCTCCATGCCGGCCTCGACCGGAACCTACCGGCAGCCGACGACCGTACGCCCGCTGCCCACCCGGACCGTCCGCATCGGCCGCGCGACGGACAACGACCTGGTCATCGACGACCTGGTGGTCTCCAGGCGGCACGCCGAACTGCGCGCCCTGCCCGACGGGACGTACGAGATCACCGACCTGGGCAGCCACAACGGCACGTACCTCAACGGCAGCCCCGTCACCAGCGCACCGGTCGGCCAGGGTGACATCGTCGGCATCGGCCACTCGGCGTTCTGCCTGGTCGGCGAAGAACTCCAGGAGTACGTCGACACCGGCGAGGTCTCGCTCGACGTGCAGGACCTCGTGGTCACCGTCGACCGCGGCCGCAAGACGCTGCTCGACCACGTGTCCTTCCCGGTGGAGGAGAAGTGCCTGCTCGCCGTCGTCGGACCGAGCGGCGCCGGCAAGTCCACGCTCCTCAACGCCCTCACCGGCCAGCGGCCCGCCGGCCACGGCACCGTCCTCTACGACGGCCGCGACCTCTACCACGACTACGCGGAGCTGCGCCAGCGCATCGGCCTGGTGCCGCAGGACGACATCCTGCACGCCCAGCTGACCGTCCGCAAAGCCCTCTCCTACGCCGCCGAGCTGCGCTTCCCGCAGGACACCGCCAAGGCCGAACGGCGCGCCCGGGTCGACGAGGTCATCCGGGAACTGGGCCTGGAACAGCGCGCCGACCAGCCCGTGCACAGCCTCTCCGGCGGCCAGCGCAAACGGGTCAGCGTGGCTCTGGAGCTGCTCACGAAGCCGTCGCTGCTGTTCCTCGACGAGCCGACCTCAGGACTCGACCCCGGCATGGACCGCTCGGTGATGCACATGCTGCGCGGTCTCGCCGACGACGGCCGTACCGTCATCGTCGTCACCCACAGCGTGCTCAGCCTCGACGTCTGCGACCGGCTCCTGGTGCTCGCGCCCGGTGGCAGGACCGCCTACTACGGGCCGCCCGAGGACGCCCTGCCCTACTTCGGCTTCGAACAGTGGCCGGAGGCCTTCGAGGCCTTCGACCGGGACACCGACCGGGACTGGGCGGGGGAGTACCTCGGATCGCCCTTCCACGCCCGGTACGTCGCCGACGCCACCGCCCAGCCCCGGCAGCCCCGGTCCGGGCCCGTCGTCATCACCGCGCCGCCCCGGCCGCGCAGCCGGTCCGCCCAGCTGAACACGCTGGTGCGCCGGTACGCCTCCGCGCTCAGCGCCGACCGCACGTTCCTGATCATCATGATCGCCCTGCCCTTCGTGATGGGTGTGATGGCGCGGGCCCTGTCGGGCGGCGAACTCACCGCCGACACGGCGATGAACACGCTGCTCATCCTGTGCGTCGGCGCGGTGCTCACCGGCGCCGCCAACGCCGTGCGCGAGCTCGTCAAGGAACGTGTGATCTACCAGCGGGAGCGGACGGTGGGCCTGTCCAGATCGGCGTACCTGATGTCGAAGGTCGTGGTGCTGGGCGTCATCACCGTGCTGCAGGCGGTGGTGCTGACCCTGGTCGCCCTGCTCGGCGTGGACCTCGGCGCGCCCGGCGGCGAGGGTGTGCTGATGCCGCCCCTGGTGGAAATCGCGATCGCGGTCGCCCTGCTGGCGTTCACGGCGATGATGCTCGGGCTGCTCATCTCGGCGCTGGTGCGCAAGGAAGAGGTGACGATGCCTCTGCTGGTGCTCGTCGCCATCGTCCAGGTCGTCTTCTGCGGCGCCCTGCTGAAACTGGACGGCGTACCCGGGCTGGAGCAGCTCGGCTGGCTGGTGCCGGCGCGCTGGGCGCTGGCCGCGATGGCCGGAACCGTCGACCTGGCCCGGATCGTGCCCGACGACCTGACGAAGGACCCGCTCTTCGAGCACTCGGCGGGCACGTGGCTGCTCGACGTCGGGATGCTGGTCGTGTTGTCGGTGCTCTTCGGGTTCCTCGTGTCCCGGCTGCTGCGCCGGCACGAACCGGCCGTGATGCGGAAGTAGGGGGCGCCCGTGACGACACCCGGTTTCCGGCCCACCCACATCGTCCCGCAGCACGGGATGCCGGCCTGGGAAGCACCCGACCCGGCCCGGCCCACCGTCGACCTCGACCCCCTGCTGCCGGTACAGCTCCTCGCACGGCAGGGCGACTGGGGTCATGTGCTGTGCTCCAACGGCTGGTCGGCCTGGGTCGACGGCCGCCGCCTGGTCGCCGTACCCCAGGACCCGCCCTCGGCGGACGGTGCGCTCACGCGCGGCGCGGACCCGCGTCCGCTGCTGGGGCGCGCGCAGGAGGCCCTGGCGCGCTACCGGTCGGCGGTGGAGGACCTCGCGCACGGCATGGACCGGGAGTCCTTCCACACCCGCACGCACGGTTTGCGGATCGGTGTCGTCGTCGACGGCGAGTCCGTCTGGCTCTACGACGCCGCGCACGGGCACTGGGTGTACTCCGAGGGCGCGGGGACGACCACGTACGCGACGGACGAGACACCCCGGGCCGACCCCGCGTCGCACCCTGCCCGGCCTCCGGCGCCGGTCCCGACACGGGTCGTGCCGCCCGAGGCCGCGGGGGAGGCGCCTCGGTCCGAGTGGGCACCTCCCGCCGCGCCGGAGCCGACGCGGGTGGTGTCGCCCGAGGCTCGGGAGCCGAGGCCTGCTGGGCCGCCCGAGGCACCGGAGCCGACGCGGGTGGTGTCCTCTGCGGATCCCGGGTCCACGCGCCTAGACGAGGACAGGGACCGGCCCGCACAGGCGCCGCCCACGCGTGTCGTGTCGCCCGGCCCCGAGGACGAGGACCAGGAGGCCGAGGAGGCGGACCGGCCCGCTGAGGCGCCGCCGACCCGGGTCGTGGGGGCCGAGCCGACCAGGGCCGTCTCGCCCGAGGGTGATGCCCGTTGAACCGCGAGACGAGTCTTTTCTCGGGGCGGCCGTCCGAGCTGATCGGCCAGCAGATCGCCGGGTACCGGATCGAGCAGGAGATCGGGCGCGGCGGCATGGCCGTGGTCTACCGCGCCCGCGACCTGCGTCTGGAACGCACCGTCGCGCTCAAGCTGCTCGCCCCCGAGCTCGCCCGCAACGACACCTTCCGGCGCCGCTTCACCCACGAGTCCAGGGCCGCCGCCGCGATCGACCACCCGCACATCGTGCCGGTCTTCGAGGCCGGCGAGACGGACGGCGTGCTGTACATCGCCATGCGGTTCGTCGCCGGCAGCGACCTGCGCCATCTCCTGGACCGGGAGGGCCCGTTGCCGCCCGCGACGGCCCTGCGCGTCGCCGCGCAGGTCGCCTCCGCGCTCGACGCGGCCCACGAGCACGGGCTGGTGCACCGGGACGTCAAGCCCGGGAACATCCTGGTGGCCCGCGGCACCGACAGCGACCACCCCGAGCACGTCTACCTCACCGACTTCGGCCTGACGAAGAAGTCGCTGTCGCTGACCGGATTCACCACGGTCGGCCAGTTCGTCGGCACACTCGACTACGTCGCCCCCGAGCAGATCTCGGGCAAGCCGGTCGACGCCCGCTGTGACGTCTACGGCTTCGCCTGCGTCGTCTACGAGATGCTCACCGGCCATCCCCCCTTCCGCCGGGACGACGACATGGCCCTGCTGTGGGCCCACCAGTACGACGACCCGCCGCCGCTGACCGAGGACCGGCCCGGCATCGACCCGCAGGCCGACCCGGTCTTCGCCAAGGCCCTCGCCAAGAGCCCCGACGACCGGTACCCCTCCTGCCTGGACTTCGTCGCGGCCCTGCGCGCCGCGACGACCGGCGGCGTCCCCGATACCGGGCGCGCCCCCACCCGGGTGTCCCGGCAGCCGGGGAAGGAGCCGCCGAAGCCGCCCCCGCGCTGGGCCGAACCGGTCTTCGCGGAGCGGATGTAGCGGCGGCCTGCGGAGGGCCGGATGCCGACGTCAGGCCACCCGCTCGGCGCGCACCTCGCCCCGCCGCCGTACCCGCCGTGCCAGCAGCGCCCCGGCGAACCCGGTGACCAGCCCCCAGGGCACCGCCAGACCGACCGCACCCCACAGCCGGGGCCTGAGGAACAGCTCGCCCGTCAGACCACCGCCCAGGTCGCCGAGGCCGAGCACCGACAGGCCGAAGTGCGCGGAGACCCGTCCGACGAGGCAGATCATGAACACGGTCAGCACGAGGGCCACCGCCATGTGCACGGCGTGCTGCCAGGCCCGGATCCGGGCCGGTGACCGGGCCGCCATCACGAACGCGGCGGCGACCAGCAGCACCACGTCGACGACCAGCAGCCACCACACCCTGCCGTCGTACTCGGAGAGCGTCCGCAGGTTCAGCTCGGAGATGTCGGGGGTGCGCAGCACCTCGTCCAGCACATGGGGCATGGGCAGCCCGAACGGCCCCTCCACCCGGCCGTTCCAGGTGGCGCCGAGGCCGATCGTGAACGCGAGCCAGACCAGGTTGGGCATGCCGAGCAGGATCACCGCGAACGTCTGTCTGGCGTGCCCCTTGGTGGCCGCGACGACCAGGGCGATGACCACGCCGATGGCGACGCAGGTCAGCAGCAGCGCCACCATCGCGTACGCGGCCGGCCGCACCGACGCCTGGAAGCGCAGCAACCGGGCCGGCAACGGCGCCCCGCGCGACACCAGCAGGGCCAGCACCAGGACACCGGCCAGCCACACCACGCCGACGAAGACGGACAGCGGCACGTCGGTGGTGAAGCCGATCCTCGGTGAGGCGCCGAAGAGGTCGCCGAGTTCGCCCAGCGTGTCGTCGCCGAGGGAGATGTCGAAGGTGTGGCGGGCGGCGAGTGCCAGGGCGATCAGCGCGAGGAGCCACAGGGAGGCGATCCGGCCGGCCCAGCCGGCCAGCTCCGCGGTACCGGCGACCGCGCGGTGCCGCAACGGCCGGAGGAATCCCCAGGCGACCACCAGTGCCCCGGTGAGCGTGACGGACAGCGGGATCACCGTCAGACCCGCCTGCGTGTCGGCGAGATCGCCGGCGCTTCCGGAGAGCCGAACCGCGCCCCCGACGGCCGTGACCATCGTCGCCGCGACGACGGGCGCGAACGCGCCGTCCGGGAGATCCGCGGCCCCGGCGGCCCACAGGCCGAGCGCGGCCACCACCGCCATGGCGAGCAGTGCGCCGACCACCGTGACGAGGGCGTGCGCCCAGCCGTGGCGGGCGACCGCCCGCTCGCCTGAGGTACGAGCCTGGCCGAAGGGGGTGCGCGAACTCACGCTGCCACGCTAAGCAGCACCGGTGCCGGCCGCCCGCCGGGAGGTCCGTCCGCGTCAGCTTGCGGGGCGTACGGGACCGGAGCACACAATGAACTCGTAGTGGAATCAAGCGGTATACACCATGACCGGACGGTCAGGTGCGTGAAGGCCGCAGAGAACCACATGGGAAGAAGAGCTCGTGAGCGTCGAACCGCCGTCGTCCGGCCGCCCCACAGGGCCTCCCTCCGGCCCGCTGTCCGGCCCCTCCCAGCCGCCGCCGGGGGGCGGCGGGCCGCCCTCCGAGCCGCCGAGCGGCGGCGGCACCTCACCGGGGCCCCGCCGTCCGTGGTGGGGGTCCGTGCCCCGGGTCGCGCTGATCGCCGGCGCCGTCGTGGTGGCCGTGATCCTGGCCGTGGTGTTCACCCGGTCAGACGGCGGCACCGACGCCTCCGACGGTGCCACCAGCACGTCCGACGGCGACGTCTTCCTCCAGCCGGCGGCCGACACCGGCCCGGACCCGTTCACCGACTCGACGGCCGAGCAGAGCTCCGCCCCGCCGGTCACGCCCTCGCCCGCCGGGACGGCGTCGCAGAACGCCGTCCAGGGCGTGCAGGGCGGCACGCCCGGCCTGTACGGCGGTACCCGCAACGTCTCCAGCTGCGACGTGGAGAAGCAGATCACGTATCTCGGGAAGACCCCGGACAAGCAGCGTGCGTTCGCCTCGGTCCAGCGCATCGAGCCGTCCGGCGTCCCCGCCTATCTGCGTTCGCTCACACCCGTGCAGCTGCGTATGGACACCTGGGTCACCAACCACGGTTACCAGGACGGCCGGGCGACCAGCTACCAGGCCGTCCTTCAGGCCGGCACGGCCGTACTCGTCGACGACCGCGGCGTGCCCCGGGCGCGCTGTGCGTGCGGCAACCCGCTGAGCCCGCCGGTTCCCCAGCAGAACGCGCCGAAGACGGCCGGCGACAAGTGGCCGGGGTACAAGTCGTCGGGCATCGTCAGGGTCATACCCGCGCTGGAGCCGGTCGACGTCTTCGTCCTGTGCGAGCCCGACGGCGAGTGGTTCGAGCGCCACGAGGGCGACACGGGCAAGAAGGACCGCAAGACCGAACCGCCGGACAAGTCGTCCCCGCCGGTGACCACCCCGACGTCGCCGACCGACTCGACCTCGTCGAAGCCGCCCACGAGCGAACCGCCGACCTCGGACACGGAGACGTCGTCGGAGCCGCCGACGGACCAGTCGCCGCCACCGACCGGGAACGAGACCGGCAACGACACCGGGACCGGCACCGGGGGAGACACGTCGGAGCAGGCCCCGGCATCCTGACTCAGCCGGCGCGGACCACCAGCGCGTACTCGCCGAGCCCGAGCAGACGATCGGCCGGCAGATCGCCCTGGACGGTGCGGACCGCCTCGATGCGGCCGGTCTCCGGCTCGAACACGACGTCCTGGACCGTGCCGAGCTGGTCGCCCGTCTCGGCGAGGATCCTGAGACCCGGCAGTTCGTGGTGCGGCGGCGCCTCGGCCGGGGCGGCCACCGAGCGGACGAGCACGGCGTCCGGTCCCACGGCGTGCAGCGCGCCCCAGGCCAGCACCGTCTCCTTGCGGGCGTGCCTGCCACGTACCCGCACGTGGGTGACCACACCCGATCGGGCGTCGACCGTCAGCGACCTCAGGACGCCGATCTCCTCAGCTTCGGTCAGCGTCAGCACCGGCAGCCCCCGTGTCTGCGAGAACAGCATCATGACGGCGCCTCCTTCCGGCCGTCGTGGAAGGCGCCGAGCCGGGCCGCGAAGGAGGGCAGGTCGTCGGCGACGTAGCGGGTGGCGTCAGCGGGGATGACCAGCGCCCGGCCCGAAACGGCGAGCGTCTCGCCCCGTGGGACGTACACCCGGTGCCGACGGCGCCTCGAACCCCGCACCAGCGACTTGTCCGCGGCGATCCGGAAGCCCACCACCCGGCCGCTGGTGCCGCCCTCCACGACCACGTCGAGGACCGTGCCGACCTCGGTGCCCTCGTCCGTCAGCACCCGTGCGTGCAGCACCCGGCCCTGCTGGGCCTCACGGCGCGCCACCACGACGGGCGTTTCGGCCAGGACACCCGCATCGGCGATCATGACCGCGTCATGGCCCAGCGCGTGCACCCCGGACCACGGCAGGCTCTGCTTCAGCGGACCCGACAGCAGCCCCCGGCCGCTGAGTGTGAAGCCGGTGATCCGCCCGGCCGCGGCATCGAAGACGGTGTCCTTGACCTGGGCGACCGCATCGCCGCCCAGGGTGACCACCGGCCGGGTCGTCAGGCTGCGTGCCGCCATCAGCTCGTTCATGGCAGGCCCTTCCCACCGCGCCGGCGCCGGACCGCGATGACCGTGCCCGACCGCCGCCCGGCCTGCACGGCGAGCGTCACCACCGTGACGGCGGCGAGCGCCGCGACCACCATTACCAGCCACATCCACCAGACCACCGCGCACCTCCGGCGATCCGCACCGGCCGCCCTCGACCGGTCCCTGACTTCCGGGTGCCCCGCGCGCGGGGCACAATGCCCTGCGGGACGCGCCGAAGACCCGGCAGGACTGCAAAGCCCGGCTCGGGGTACGAGCACTGGTGCAGAGCGTCCGGCCAGTCCGGCTTCCCAGAGAGAAACGCATGATCGACCACCTGGACGGGGCAGTGATACCGACTGGTTTCGACGTGCCCGTGGAACCGCTTCGGCGGGCGGCGCACTATTCCGGCGAGCAGGGATGTATCGCCGACGCGCGGTCCTTCGCCGCGCTCTTTCTCGACCAGCTCAGGACCGAGTGGTGCGCGCGCATCGACGACCGGTCCGACGGCGCGGTACAGCTCGTGGTGAGCGAGCTTGTCACCAACGCGGACCGGCACAGCAACGGGCCGTACATCCTGGAACTCGTCGGGACGGACACCTCGGTGACGGTCTCGGTCTACGACAGCAGCTCCGCGCTGCCCCGCATCTTCCCCCGCAACCCCGAGCGCATCGGGCGGCACGGTCTGGAGATCGTGCACGCGCTCGCGGAGCAGGTCAGCGTGGAACGGGTGCCGGTGGGCAAGCGGGTGCGCGCCGTGCTGCCCCTCGGCAGCGAAACCAGCGGATAGGCCCTCCGGAAGGCAGGAGCGTCCGGCGGGCCGCCTGCGAGCCGTCCGCTTCTGCGTCGCGTCGTCGGCGGCAGCCTTCAGTCGTGCGCGGCGACCACTGCGCCCCGGACACACTCGCGGGTGCCGCCCCACTCCGGAAAAGAAGAGGGACGGCACCCGCCGGCTCCGTCCTGGCCGGCCGTGTCAGGCGCAGCCCAGCTCGCCGAGCATGCCCTGGCGCAGTCGCGTGATGATCCGCTTGATCAGCCGGGAGACGTGCATCTGGGAGCAGCCGAGCCGCTCACCGATCTCCGCCTGGGTGGCCTCCTCCACGAACCGCATGTGGATGATCTGCCGGTCGCGCTCGCTGAGCTCGGCCATCAGCGGGGCGAGCGAGTGGAAGTCCTCGACGAGCCGCAGACCGTCCTCCTCCACGCCGATGAAGTCGGCCAGGACCGCTTCGCCGCCCTCCGGGCCGTCACCGGTGAGCGCGGCGTCCAGCGACGACGAGTTGTAGCCGTTGGAGGCGATCTGCCCTTCGACGACCTCCTTCTCGGAGATGTTCATCAGCGTGGCCAGTTCGGCGACCGTCGGCTCACGGTCCAGCCGGCTGGCGAGCTCCTCACGGGCCTTGGCCAGCTCCACTCGCAGCTCCTGGAGCCGCCGCGGGACGTGCACCGCCCACGTGGTGTCCCGGAAGAAACGCTTGATCTCGCCGACGATGTACGGCAGCGCGAAGGACGTGAACTCGACCTCGCGCGACAGCTCGAACCGGTCGATGGCCTTGATCAGGCCGATCATGCCGGTCTGGACGATGTCCTCCATGTCGTCACCGCGGCCCCGGAACCGGCCGGCCGCGAACCGCACGAGCGACATGTTCATCTCGATCAGGGTGTTGCGCGCGTACTGGTACTCGTGCGTGCCCTCTTCGAGTTCCGTCAGGCGCTGGAAGAACTGGCGGGACAGCTCCCTGGCGTCCCGCGGGGCCACGGACCGGGGGTCCACGACTCCGGGCAGTGCTCCGTCCCCCGCGCCGGCCTCGGCGTTCTGCTCGGCGGCCTGTGCCTTCGACCGGATCACGGCGCTCTCCATTACCTCTCCCACGAAAGTCACGGCGGACATCTGCCTAGGTACTCCCGAGTTGCGGGTACCCGGGTCGTCCCGCACCATGCCCCCTGACTTTACGCCCGGCCGAAAAGGAGCGGAACCCGCCGTTCCGAACGTTGTGGTTCCGGTGATTCCACCCAGGGCGCAACGCCGGGCCCTTCCCTCGGCGGGCGGGATTCCTAGGCTGGAGCAGTGAGCCACCACGTGCCGAACGAAGCCCGAGTCGTCCCGCTGCGCCCGCACTCCGCGCGCCCTGACGGTGCCCCGCCCCGCCGGACGTCCCCCGCGCCCGCCGCGAAGGAGCCCCTGTGGCGCGACCTGATCGGTGACGTCCTGCGCCGTGAACGTCTGGCGCAGGAACGCACGTTGAAGGACGTCGCCGACGAGGCGCGGATCTCCATGCCGTACCTCTCCGAGGTGGAGCGCGGCCGCAAGGAGGCCTCCTCGGAGGTCCTCGCGGCCGCCGCCCGCGCCCTCGGACTGGGCCTCGGTGACCTGTTGTCCAGGGCGCAGGGCGAACTGGCCCGCGTCACCTCGCGGTACGCGGGCGGCAGCCGTCGGGCGGTGTCCCCGCCGTCGCACGACGGACTGTGCCTGGCTGCCTGATCGGTGCTGATCCCCGCGGGCCGGCCGGCGCCTCAGATCTTGACGAGGCGCCGGCTGAGTACCTCGTCGGCCAGCCCGTAGCCCACCGCCTCCTGGGCGGTGAACACCTTGTCGCGGTCCATGTCGGCCCGCAGGGTCGCCACGTCGTGGTGGGTGTGCCGGGCCAGCACCTCCTCGACCTGGGAGCGGATCCGCACCATCTCCTTGGCCTGGAGCGCCAGATCGGAGACCATGCCGCGTCGCCCCCCGGTGGCCGGCTGCCCGAGCAGCACCCGCGCGTGCTCCAGTACATACCGCCGGCCGGGATCCCCGCCGGCCAGCAGCACGGCCGCCGTCGAGGCCGCCTGCCCGACGCACAGGGTGGAGACCGGGGCCTGCACGAACGTCATGGTGTCGTAGATGGCCATGAGCGAAGTGAACGAGCCGCCCGGGGAGTTGATGTAGATCGCGATCTCGCTCTCCGGGGACGCCGACTCCAGATGGAGGAGCTGCGCGATGACGACGTTGGCGACACCGTCGTCGATCTCGGTGCCGAGGAAGATGATCCGCTCGGACAGCAACCGGCTGAACACGTCGTAGGACCGCTCGCCCTGCGGGGTGCGCTCGACGACGTTCGGAATCGTGTACGTCCCCATCACTGAAGCCCCATCCTGCGCCGGGTGGCCGCCGGGCGGACGTCCGTCAGGGACGCCACGACCTGGTCCACCATGCCGTACTCCCTGGCCTCCTCGGCCGTGAACCACCGGTCGCGGTCCCCGTCCCTGGAAATGGTCTCCGGGCTCTGGCCGGTGTGCTCGGCGGTGATCCGCTCGATGGTCCGCTTGGTGTGCTCCAGGTTCTCCGCCTGGATCTCGATGTCGGCGGTGGTGCCGCCGATGCCCGCCGACGGCTGGTGCATCATGATGCGCGCGTTCGGCAGGGCGTAGCGCTTGCCCGGCGCGCCGACACTGAGCAGGAACTGGCCCATGCTGGCCGCGAAGCCCATGGCCAGAGTGGAGACGTCGTTGGGGATGAGGCGCATCGTGTCGTAGATGGCGAGACCGGCGTGCACCGCGCCGCCCGGGCTGTTGATGTACAGGCTGATGTCGGTGCGCGGGTCCTCGGCGGACAGGATCAGCAGCTGGGCGCAGATCCGGTTCGCGGAGACCTCGTCGACCTGGGTGCCCAGCAGCACGATGCGCTGCGCGAGCAGCTGGGCGGCGAGATGGTCGTCGAAGCGGGTCGGAGGGGTGTCGCCCTCCTCCGCCCGCGGGGCGAGTGTCGTGAGTGGAGTCATCGGTTCTCCTCGTCGTGGCAGAAGTGCCGCGGACCGACCGCGGTCGGACCGCGGACGTGCCGTCGGCTCCACTCTTGACCTCGGACGACGACCACAGGCGGTTTCTCTGCCCTGGGCAGATCCGCTGCCGGCGGAGTGCACCGGCTCGGCTCCTGTCGCGCGACCGCCGGAAGAACGCCCCCGCCCGACCGATGAGTTTCGCGGCGCGGGCCGGTCGACATGGATGACAGCGACCCACGCTCCGGGAGGTACTCATGGCATCCGACGGCTTCACCACGTGTCTCTGGTTCGACGGCCAGGCCGAGGAGGCCGCCCACTTCTACGTCTCGGTCTTCAAGAACTCCAGCGTCGGCAAGGTCGCCCGCTACCCCGAGGGAGCACCCCGGCCCGCCGGCAGCGTGATGACCGTCGAGTTCACGGCGAACGGCCACAGGTTCCTCGGGCTGAACGGCGGACCGCAGTTCAGCTTCACCGAGGCGACCTCCTTCATGATCACTTGCGAGAACCAGGAGGAGATCGACTACTACTGGGCAAGGCTCACCGAGAACGGCGGCGAGCCCGGCCCCTGCGGCTGGCTCAAGGACAAGTACGGCCTGTCCTGGCAGGTCGTCCCGGACCGGCTCGACGAGATGATCTGCGACCCGGACCCGGCGAGGGCGGCCCGCGTGACCCAGGCCTTCATGGCGATGGGCAAGTTCGACCTCGCGGCCCTGGAAAGGGCGTACGCGGGGGAGTGACGTATCCCCGAGGGACGGGGCCGCCCGCGAGTGACGGCCTCCGCCCCTACGCCGTCTCGGCCAGGATCTCCCTGATGACATGCCGGGAGTTCGCCGCGACCGGCGGGTTCGTCTCCCAGTAGTACGGCAGCGCGATGACCGCGATCGACAGGGCCCAGCCGCGCCCCCGGGCCCACTCGGCCCCGTCCACGCCCATGGCCTCGCGGAAGACACCACGGGCCCCGGCGGGCAGCAGACACCAGGCGGCGATGAGGTCGACCGCGGGATCGCCCACCCCCACCGTGCCGTAGTCGATCACGCCGGTCAGCCGTCCATCCGTGATCAGCAGGTTCCCGGCCATCAGATCGCCGTGCGCCCAGAGCGGCGGACCGGCGTACTCCGGGGCGCGCAGGGCCTCCTCCCACACCTCCGTCACCGCCGCGGTGTCGACCCGCCCCGCCAGTTGCGCGAGCGCGTCCCGCAGGAACGGGTCCCGGGTCGCCAGCGGCACGCCCCGGTAGCCGGCCGGGCCTTCTGCCGGATCGATCCGGCGCAGGGCCGTGACGTAGTCCGCCAGGTCCCCGGCGAGCAGCTCGGGTTCCTCGAGCTCACCCGGGACCGGGTTGTGGCCGTCCAGCCAGCGGTACACCGACCAAGGCCACGGGAAGTCCTCGCCGGGCTCGCCCCGCCCCAGAGGTTCCGGCGCGGCGGCGGGCAGGCCCGGCCCCAGCCGCGGCAGCCAGCGCAGTTCGTGGGCGATCGCCTCGACGGCCCGGGGATGCCGGGGGAGCCGCACCACCTTGTCCGCACCGAGGCGGAACATGGCGTTCTCGGTCCCCGAGGACGCGAGGCGCCGCACGGGCAGCCCGGCCCACCGCGGGAACTGAGCCCCGATCAGCCGGCCGACCAGCGAGACGTCGACATCCAGTTCGTCCTCATGCATCCGCACCGCGCTCATGGCACCCATTCGAGCGGTCAGGGCGCCGACTGTCGAATGGTTTCGGTGATCTCCCGGGCGATGCGCAGGATGCCGGGGGAGCGAACGGGACAGGGCTTCGGTGTGGACGTGGTGGGCGCCAGGCAGAAGTGCAGGTAGTCGTCGTCCCGGTGCAGGGCCGTCCGGTCACGGCCCGGCTGGGTGCAGTAGCCGGGGCGGGCGCGCTCGTGGGCGGTGCAGGGCAGGTACTGCGTCCAGGTGTAGCGGTCCGGGGCCGGGCTCACCGTCTTCCCGGCATCGGCTACGAGGCCGTCCGAGGCGGCGGCCAGCCGCTCGTAGAGGCCGTTCACACGCCGCACCCGGTCGGGCGTGATCGGGTCCGGCCCCTGCAGCACCCACACGATCCGCGGCCGGTGGGATCCGCCGGCCGCGGTGATCTGCTCGATGAGCCGGTGCGCGTCGGCCTCGTACCGCCTGAAGTACTTCTCCCGGGACGCGTCGTACGTGATGCCGTCCATGCACCAGGTGAAGTCCCAGGCGTTGCCCCAGAACTGCAGCACCACGAAGTCCGGCCGCAGTGAGCGCACCAGCGCGGCCGCCTTGTCCCGTGCCGGTACGAGCGACCGCTCCGCCGTGCCCTCCAGGTAGTCGCACAGGGTGGTGCCCGAGTAGGGGACGCTCCTGTACCCGGCCCTCAGCTCGCGGCGCAGTTCCCGGCCCAGGACGTTCTGGTTCTCCATGGCGAGCGAGTCGCCGAGGTACAGCACCCTGGGCGCCTTCACGGGCGTGCGGGCACCGGGTGAGGCGGGAGCCCGCTGGTGGGTCGTGGCGGACCCGGCCGGGGCGGACGGCGGGGGCGCCTCCGGGCCGGACGACGGATCGCCGCACGCACCGAGCAGCAGCCCCGCCAACAGCACTCCCACGATCCACGGTCCGCGCATACGGCAACTCCCGCCCCGGCCGGCGAAACGGCTCCCCAGGCAAGCACAGCACCGGCCGCAGCGGAAGACGCGGGCCGGCCATCGGCATGCGTTCATGGCCGACGATTTGACGATCGGTCAGGCCACATCGGCCGCGATCAGCCGGCACGGCCTTCGGCCGCCCTTGCCCGGGTCTGCGCCACGCCCTGACCGGAGCCTCCTCACGTCCAGTCGTTCACCAGCACCGCCGCCCCGTCGAACCGCCCCGCCTTGAGATCGCCGAGTGCCTCCGCGGCCCGCGACAGCGGATACCGGTGCGTCGTCGCGCGTACGCCGTACCTCGCCGCCAGGGACAGGAACTCGCGGCCGTCCTCGCGGGTGTTGGAGGCGACGCTGCGCAGCTGTTTCTCGTGGAACAGCTCCGTCTCGTAGTGCAGCGGCGGCGTGTCCGTGAGATGAATGCCCGCGATCGCCAGGACGCCGCCCCGGTCGAGGGCCCGCAGTGCGACCGGCACCAGCTCGCCCGCCGGCGCGAACAGGATCGCGCTGTCCAGCGGCTCGGGCGGCTCCGCGTACGCGTCCTGCGCGGAGGCCGCGCCCAGCTCCAGCGCCAGCCGCCGGGCGTGCGCACCGCGCGTCATGACGTGCACGGTGGCACCCTCGGCGATCGCCACCTGCGCGCAGAGATGGGCGCTGCCCCCGAAGCCGTACAGCCCGAGCCGCCCGCCGGGCGGCAGCGCGGCCCGGCGCAGCGCGCGGTGGCCGATGATGCCCGCGCACAGCAGGGGCGCCAGCGCCACGTCCGGGACGTCCTTGGGCAGCCGGTACGCGAACGCGGCCGGCACCGTGGTGTACTCCGCGTAACCGCCGTCGGCGTGCCAGCCCGTGTACTCGGAGCGGGGACAGAGGTTCTCCGCGCCGCGCACGCAGTACGCGCAACCGCCGTCCGTGTGCCGCAGCCAGGCCACGCCGATCCGGCAGCCCGCCTCGAAGCCGCGAACCCCCGCACCAGCCCCGGCGAGCTCGCCGACCACCTCGTGACCGGGCGTGACGCCTGGCCGGTGCACGGGCAGGTCGCCCTCGGTGACATGCAGGTCGGTGCGGCAGACGCCGCAGGCGCGTACCCGCACGAGCAGCTCGTCGTCCGCGGGCACGGGCACCGGTTTCCGGACCGGCCGCAGGTACCCCTCCTCGACCGGACCCGGCCGGACCACCGACCACGCGCGCATCGTCCCGTCCGCCATGCCGTCGCTCCTCGTCCCGCCGAGGTGGCCTCCCAGCCCAGTCTGCGACGGAACCGCCCGCTCGGCGCGCGGGCCGACCCACGGGTGACTAGCGTGAGGAAACGGACTGTCCGCTCATTTCGAGAGGGTCGTGGTCATGGCCGTGCAACCCGAAGGAACCCCGTGCTGGGCCGACGCGATGTTCAGCGACCTCGAAGGCGCCAAGAACTTCTACGGAGACGTCCTCGGCTGGACCTTCGCCGAGGCGTCGGCGGAGTACGGCGACTACACCCAGGCGTACGCGAACGGCAAGGCGGCCGCCGCGGTCGTCCCGCCCATGCCCGGGCAGGAGGGCCAGTCGCAGTGGTGCCTGTACATCGCCGCCGAGGACGCCGCCGCCACCGCCGCCCGCATCCGCGACAACGGCGGCGAGGTGCTGATGGAGCCGATGCGGGTCGGCGACTTCGGCAGCATGTGCCTGGCCCGCGACCCCGGCGGCGTGGTCTTCGGCGTCTGGCAGGCGGGCACCCACGAGGGCTTCGAGGTGGTGGCCGAACCGGGTGCCTACACCTGGGCCGAGGTCTTCACCCGCGAACCTGAGAAGTCCGACGCGTTCTTCCCCGCCGTCTTCTCCTACCGGCAGCGGGACATGGAGGACGGCGAGATGGACTTCCGGATCTATGACCTGGGGGAGCGCAGCGTGCTGGGCCGGATGAGGATGACCGGGGAGTTCCCGCCCGAGATGCCGCCGTACATCAACGTCTACTTCGCCGTCGAGGACTGCGACGAGGCCGTGGCGAAGGCCACCGAGCTGGGCGGTGTGCTGCGCTTCGGGCCGATGACCACCCCGTTCGGCCGGTTCGCCGCGATCAGCGATCCGCAGGGGGCCGACTTCTCGGTGATCGACACCACCACGACCGAGGGCGACATGCCGAAGCTGACCGACGTGTCCTGAGCAGGAGGAGTGTCCGCGGCCCCTCCCGGCCGGGCGGCCCGTGCCGCCATGGCATGATCGGGCCCATGTCTGAACGTGTTGTGGCCGCGTGTGACGGGGCTTCGAAGGGAAACCCCGGGCCCGCGGGCTGGGCCTGGGTCGTCGCCGACGCTTTTGAGAGCCCGGTGCGCTGGGAGGCCGGGCCGCTCGGCAAGGCCACCAACAACGTCGCGGAACTCACCGCGCTGGAGCGCCTGCTGGCCGCGACCGACCCCGGCGTGCCGCTCGAGATCCGGATGGACTCGCAGTACGCGATGAAGGCCGTGACGACCTGGCTGCCCGGCTGGAAGCGCAACGGCTGGAAGACCTCCGCCGGCAAGCCGGTCGCCAACCAGGACCTCGTCGTGCGTATCGACGAGCTGCTGGACGGCCGCTCGGTCGAGTTCCGCTACGTGCCCGCGCACCAGGTCGACGGCGACCGGCTCAACGACTTCGCCGACCGCGCCGCCAGCCAGGCCGCCACCGTCCAGGAGCCCGCGGGCAGCGAGCTCGGTTCGCCCGAACCGCCGCCCGCCCCGGACGCCCCGGTCAAGGCCCCGCGCTCCCGGTCGCGCGGCGGGACGGCGCGCACCGCGAAGAAGACCTCGTCGCGCACCATCAAGGCGAAGTTCCCCGGCCGCTGCCAGTGCGGCCGCTCCTACGCCGCGGGCGAGCCCATCGCCAAGAACGACGCGGGCTGGGGCCACCCGGAGTGCCGGACGGCGGCGACCGTCTGATCAGCCGGTCCGGAGCCGGTCAGACGTCGAACGTGTAGTGCGGCGTGTGGTCCAGCAGATCAGCCGGACTCGTGTCGTGCCACGGCCGCATCGTCTCGTGCAGGTCGATCACGTTCGGCGTGCCCGCGACCGGCAGATAACCGGAGCCCGGGTGCCGGCGCTGCCACTCGGCCCACAGCTTGTCCACGTACGCGTGGTGCAGCCAGAACACCGGGTCGTTGGGAGAGGCCCCGGTGGCCATGTGCCCGCCGACCCAGACGTGCACCCGGTTGTGCAGATTGACCCCCCGCCACCCTTCGAGGTGGTTGCGGAAGCCGTCCGAGGCACTGTTCCAGGGCGCCATGTCGTACGTCGGCATCGACAGCACCGACTCGACCTCGGCCGCCGTCGGCAGCGCGCGTCCCCCGGAACCGAGGGTGCGACGCAGGAACGTACGGCCGTCGACCCGTACGTTGATCGGCCAGTTGCCGCCGGCGGCGGCGAACGGCCCGTCCGGCACCCGGCCGTCACGCTCGCGACCGGTTCCGCCGAGGAAGTCGGGCGCCCACAGCGAGGCGCGCGGCGAACGGTCCACGGTCCAGTCCCAGTACGGCAGGGCCACCGACGCGTCAACCGCCTGCAGCGCCCGCTCGAACTCCAGGAGGAATCTTCGGTGCCAGGGCAGGAAGGACGGTGAGCGGTGTCCCGTCCGCTCGCCGTCGTCGGTGTCGGAGACGATGAACGCGTTGTGCGTCGTGACGAACTCGTCGTAACGGCCGCTGCGCTTCAGCTCGACGAGGGCGGTGACGAAACGCCGCTTCTCGTCGGCGGTGAGGGCGGACTGGTTCTTGCGGACGGTCATGTGCGGGTGCTCCAGGTGCCTTTCGGGACGGGTCAGCCGGCGGCGGGGAAGGGCAGCAGGGGCGCGCCCTGCAGTTCGTCGACGGCTGCGCAGGCGGCGGCGCGTGGGGTGGCCACCGGGGCGTAGTGGCTGACGACACTGATCCAGGTGCCGTCGGCGTTGCGCATCACATGCAGCTCCACGCCGTCGACGAGGACCGTGTATCCGGCGCCGTGATGGTGGTGACCGGCCCCGGTCGTCGGCCGGCCCTGTATCCGGCGGCCCTTGTAGACCTCGTCGAAGGTGGCCGGCGAGCCGTGGTGCCCGGCGGCTGCGGCCGGGGTCATCCCCGGCAGTGTGCCCGCGGACGCGGCGAGGACGGCCGCGGCGCTGAGCGCACGGCGACGGCTGAGTTCCGGCATACGGATCTCCTGGTTTCGTTCGGTGATGGCCCCGCATGCCTACCGCCACCTCCGGTACCGGGAGAAATCCCCGCGAGCCGGTTGGCCTTGTTCCGGGCAATTCGCCTCATGTGGTGCAAGGTTGAACCAGGATGATCTTGTCGTTCGTGGGCACCCGCGCGGGATCGGAAGGGGAAATTCCGCCCCGGAAGGGACGGTGTGCCGGTCTTTCTCCCCGCCCCGCCCGCCGCTCGTGGTGCGCGTCACGATGCGAAACTGGCGCGATCTCTCGCGGTGCGGGCACACCTCGCCCCGGGCGCCACGGATGACAGACTGGGGCTCATGGACGAGCGCACATTCGACAGGTCGGGTCAGCACGCTTCCGTCGTCGGTCTCGGTACGTGGCAGCTGGGTGCCGACTGGGGCGACGTCGACGACAAGGACGCCCTCGCGGTACTGGAGACGGCGGCCGAGTCCGGAGTGACCTTCTTCGACACCGCCGACGTGTACGGCGACGGCCGCAGCGAGCAGACCATCGCCGCGCTCCTCAGCGGCAGGCCGGACCTGCACGTCCTGGTGGCCACCAAGATGGGCCGCCGGGCCGACCAGATCCCCGGGAACTACGTGCTCGACAACTTCCGCGCCTGGAACGACCGTTCCCGGCGCAACCTCGGCGTGGACCGCGTCGACCTGGTGCAGCTGCACTGCCCGCCGACGCCCGTCTACTCCAGGGACGAGGTGTTCGACGCCCTCGACACCCTCGTCGAGGAGGAGCGCGTCGCCGCCTACGGCGTCAGCGTCGAGACCTGCGAGGAGGCACTGACCGCGATCGCCCGGCCGGGCGTGGCCAGCGTGCAGATCATCCTCAACCCGTTCCGCATGAAACCCCTGCGCGAGGTGCTCCCGGCCGCCCGCGAGGCGGGCGTCGGCATCATCGCCCGCGTCCCGCTGGCCTCCGGTCTGCTGTCGGGCAAGTACACGAGGGAGACGGTCTTCCCCGACAACGACCACCGCACCTACAACCGGCACGGCGAGTCCTTCGACGTCGGCGAGACCTTCTCCGGCGTCGACTACGTCACCGGCGTCGAGGCGGCCGCCGAGTTCGCCGCGCTCGCCCCCGAGGGGTACACCCCGGCCCAGCTCGCGCTGCGCTGGATCATCCAGCAGCCCGGTGTGACCACCGTGATCCCCGGCGCCCGCTCACCCGAGCAGGCGCGCGCCAACGCGGCCGCCGCCCGGCTGCCGGAGCTGTCCGACGAGACGATGGCGGCGATCCGCGACCTCTACGACCGGCGGATCAAGGATCAGGTGGAATCGCGCTGGTAGAGCGCCTGGCTCCGCTCACGGCACCAGGAGCAGCTGCCTCTCCTGCTCCTGGTCGCCGGACGCGGCACCGTCGTCGCGGGCGGTGAAGGCCCGGGCGAGCGTGTCGCTCGCCCGCCGCACGGCCTCGGGGGAGCCCTGCACGGTGACGGTGACCGGCGCCGACAGGCGCTCGGTTCCCCTCTCGGTGCTTCCGGCGGGACCGGCGTCCGTGCCCCCGTCGAAGGTCGCCATGTGCACCGTCGCGTTCTCGTCGGCGGGAAGCTCGTCCGGCGCCCCGAACGTGCCTTCCAGGGCCCGCACGACCGCGCGGGCGTCGTCGGCGCCCCCGCCGCTGAGCGTCACGGTGAGCTGCGTACCGGACATGCGTCCACGACCTCCTAGAGCTGTGCGTCAGGTCGCCGTCCGTGTAACCGTCCGCTGATCGCTCAAACCGCCGCGTGGCCGGGACGGCAGTGGCTTTCGGGGAACACGCGTGAGGGAAGCACTTCGGCTCACACACCGGGGAGGAACAGTGGCGGACGCGGCAGAGGGCGGGCCCAGGCGCCGGGGGCGCAACGAGACCGAGGAGGAGAGAGCGGACCGGATGTGGCAGGAGCTCATCCAGGAGGTCCGCGTGGCCCAGATGGGCGTGCAGATCCTGTTCGGTTTCCTGCTCACCGTGGTGTTCACCGAGAAGTACGACGACCTGACCGGCACGGACCAGACGATCTACATGGTCACGGTCGTCCTCGGCGCGTGCGCGACCGGGGCCCTCATCGGACCGGTGTCCCTGCACCGCCTCGTCTCCGGGCGGCGCATCAAACCCCAAGCGGTGCGGCTCGCCTCCCGGCTGACCCTGCTCGGCCTCGTGCTGCTGCTCGCGACGACGACCGCCTCACTGCTGCTGATCCTGCGCGTGGCCACGCACGACGGCTTCGTGCCCTACCTGGTCGCCGGCGTGGTCTGCTGGTACCTGCTGTGCTGGTTCGTCCTGCCGATATGGGCCCGATACCGTCACACGTCGGAGTGACGGGCGGTCCTCACCGGCACGGCCGGGGCGAGCCCTGCGCACCAGTGCGGCTCCTCGGCTCGCCCCCGCTCAGCCCCCGGCGATGACGTCCGCGAGGAAGTCGTCCACGTGGACCTCCTCGCGGCCCGGCGGGACCAGCTCGTGGGTCTCCCGGAGGAACGCCGCCAACGCCGGGGCCCAGGCGAACACCACCGCGTGATGACGGCCGCCGTCGGGCCGGGCGTCACCGAGGAACTCCATGCGCAGTTCCCGCCACACCCCCCGTGACTCGGGACGCATCCGCACGTCCCCCACCCCGACGGGACGCCGCAGCGCGTCACCGAGCATCTCCCGGTCGAGCTGCCACCGGGCGAGGACGCGGCCGTCGTGGCTGAAGACGACCGTGACGGCGAACGGGTCCGTGGTGTCGTAGCTCAGGTGGGCGAGCACGGAGAAGCGGTCCGTGCGGTCCGTGCCACCCGTCTGCAGCTGCACCACCAGGGTCTTGTGGACGAACGAGTTCACGAGAGGGGCCTCCGGAAGGAACCGACGTAGAGCCCTCTAGTACCCCCGATCTCCGCGAAATGCTCAGCCCTCCGGGTGATTCCCGCGGACCCCGCGCAGCGACTCGATGCAGACGGCCACGGCCCGCTGGAGATCTTCCAGACGCTCGACCATGTCGTCCTCGTAGAACTCCCCGGCGTCGTCGAAGGTCAGTTCCTCGAACACCTTCGTCGCCTTCTGGAGGCTGCTGTAGAACTTCGTGCGCCGCTCCCGCACCCGCAGGCCGGGGTCGGTCTCCACGGCCTCGACGACGAGGGACTTCATGGTGTCGTAGGCCTCGGCGGCCCACTCCCCGGAGTCCTCGCCGTCGTCCAGCTCGTCGATGAGCGACAGGTGCCGCTCGGCCTCCTGGCGGAGGTCGGCCGGTGCCTCGACGGTCTGCCCGGCGGGCGTCTTGATCTGCCCCGACTCGGCGATCTGGCGCACGTACCCGATCCGGTCGGCCACCCGGCTCTCACCGGCGACGGCCTTCTTCAGCTCGTCGGTGCGCACCACGTCACGGGCCAGCTCGGCCTGGAGGTCCGGATCCTCCCGGACCCGGTCCAGCAGGGCCTGGCGGGCGGCACGGGCGGTGGAGGGGTCGGCGAGGATCGCGGCGCGCAGGGCGGTGGGGTTCTCCGCCACCTCCAGCGCCTTGGTGGGCCGGATGCCCTCCGCCTCGGCGGCCTCGGTGATGGCGGTGCCGCGTTCGGATGTGGCGCTGTTGCGGGAGACGTAGTAGCTGAGCCATACGTCGCCGTCCGGCAGCTCCACCTCCTGGCCCGGCGTCAGGGCCTCGAACTGCGGGACCAGACCGTCGTCGGCCGCCCGGTCCCACGCCTTGTAGTAGCGCATGACACGCTCCGGGGAACACCCGGCGAGCTCCGCGAACTCCTTCGCGGACACCTTCGGAGTCTCGTCCGCGCCCTGCCCGCCCGGCCGCACGCTGCGCGCCACCTTCAGCCCGAACGCCCACCCTCCGGTCCGGGCGTACACCCCGAACTCCCGCGCGTCCCGCGCGATCAGGTCGCAGGCGGGCGCGCCGGTCGCGGGGGACGTCTCGGGCGGAGTGAGGGCAACGGTCACGGACGACTCTCCTGAGAGGGTGCGGACGGGGCGGCACGACGTGCGGACGGAAGACTACCGGCACCCGCTGACCTCGCCGTTCACCGCCCATGGTGCCCCTGGCCGTACATCGTTTCCCGCACCGTTGACGGATGTGCGACGATGCGCGGCGTGGTGCGACCCGAGGTCGGTGCGCCGCTGCGTCGCTGCGCCCGGTGCGGCGGATACGAGTACGGCGGCGCCCCCGCGTGTACCGCCTGCCGTGAGCTGGTGGACGCCATCGTCGAGGGGGAGTGGGCCGCCTTCCTGCGGCACTTCGACGCCGTCGGCGGCGAGGAGCGGACCTTGGCCGAGATGGTCGCGGCCGAGCCCGAGCGGCACGACTGGCGGGTGGTGGACGCCGCCCTCGACCGGCCGGCTGCCCGTCCTGCGACCTGGCGCACGGTTTCCGCTACGCCGCGATCGAGACGGACCGGCCGGGCGTCCCGCCGGGCAACGAACACGCGATCCGGGTCGGCGTCTCGGTGGTGCGCAGACCGCAGGTCACCTCCGAGGGCGAGGTGCTCGTGCGGCGCCTGGTGCTGCCCCTGCTGCTGGCGGGGATCCTGCCCACCACCGAGGAGGCGCAGCGGATCAGCTCACTCGTGAAGGAGAGCCCCCCGCAGCGGAGGGCTCAACTGGCCGAACAGGCTGTCGAGACGCTGGCGGCGGACCTCAGCCGAACGCGTCGCGCAGAGCCGGCAGCAAGGTCTTCTCCGCCCAGTCCAGATACGCCGGCTGCGACTCGCCACCGATCTGGACCAGGGCGACCTCGGTGAAACCGGCCTCGGCGTACGGGCGGACGGCCTCGACGAACGCCTCCGGGTCGTCACCGCACGGAATGGCCTCGGCCACGTCGTCCGGCGTGACGAACTGCGTCGCCGCCTCGAAGGAATCCGGGTGCGGCAGCTCCGAGTTGACCTTCCAGCCGCTGCCGAACCAGCGGAACTGGGAGTGGGCGCGCTTGACGGCCGTGTCCCGGTCCGGGTCGTAGCACACCGGCAGCTGGCCCACCCGGGGCTTGCCCTCGCCGCCGTGCCGGTCGAACGCCTCCAGCAGCCCCGCCTTGGGCTCGGTGGCGATCACCAGATCGCCGAGCCGGCCGGCGAGTTCGCACGACCGCTCCCCGGAGACGGCGACACCGATGGGCGGCGCCTCGTCCGGCAGATCCCACAAACGGGCCGACTCCACGTCGAAGTGGGTGCCGTGGTGATTGACGTGTCCGCCCTTGAAGAGGGCACGGATGATCTCCACGGCCTCCTCGAACATCTCGTGCCGTACGTCGACGGAGGGCCAGCCGCCGCCCACCACGTGCTCGTTGAGGTTCTCGCCGGAGCCGAGACCCAGCCGGAACCGGCCCTCCGACAGCAGCTGCAGCGTCGCCGCCTTCTGCGCCACGACGGCGGGGTGGTAGCGGAACGTCGGGCACGTCACGTACGTCATCAGCGGGATACGTGACGTGGCCTGGGCGGCCGCACCGAGCACGGCCCACGCGTAGGGCGAGTGACCCTGCGAACGCAGCCACGGGAAGTAGTGGTCGGAGGTCACCGAGAAGTCGAAGCCCGCCTCCTCGGCCCGCACCACGTGGCCGACGAGGTCACGCGGACCGGCCTGTTCGGTCATCATCGTGTATCCGATCGGCACCATGGTCGCCGGGTCCCCTGGCAGCGGGCGCGGAAACGGCTCGATCAAGGTCCGCCGACGGGTACAGGATGGGCTCATGAGTGCCTTCGCCCTGCCGTCCTCCGGCCCCGCCGCCCAGGGTGTCGACGCCTCGGGCGTCCACGCCTTCCTCGACGCCCTCGAAGCGGCCCCGGAGATCGAGCCGCACAGCCTGATGATCCTGCGGCACGGACACCTGGTCGCCTCCGGCTGGTGGGCGCCGTACACGCCCGACCGCCCCCACCTGCTGTACTCGCTCAGCAAGAGCTTCACCGGTACCGCGGCCGCCCTTGCCGAGGCCGAGGGGCTGCTGGACTTCGCCGCGCCGGTGATCTCGTACTTCCCGGAGTTCGAGGCCGACATCACCGATCCGCGCAGCCGGGCCATGCTCGTACGGCACGTGGCGTCCATGTCGAGCGGCCACGAGCGGGAGACCGTCGACGAGGCCTACGGGACGGACCCGGCGGAGCCCGTCCGCGGGTTCCTGCTGACCCCGCCCGACCGTGACCCGGGCACGGTCTTCGCCTACAACCAGCCCACCACGTACACCCTGGGCGCGATCGTGCAGCGGGTGACCGGACAGCCGCTCAGCGCGTACCTGCGGCCCCGCCTGCTGGACCCGCTGGGCATCGGCGAGGTGTTCTGGCTGCGGGACCGCACCGGGCGCGAGATCGGCTTCAGCGGGCTGCACGCCACCACCGACGCCGTCGCGCGGCTCGGCCGGCTGTATCTCGACGACGGCGTGTGGGACGGCCGGCGGCTGCTGCCGGAAGGGTGGCCGGCCCGCGCCTCACAGCCGCACATCGCGACCGCAGGAGCCATGGGGGAGGTGGACCGGCAGGACTGGGACCGGGGCTACGGGTACCAGTTCTGGACGTCCCGGCACGGTTACCGGGGCGACGGCGCCTACGGCCAGTTCTGCCTGGTGCTGCCCGAGCACGACGCGGTGATCGCCGCGACCGCGGCCACCGAACGGATGCAGGACTTCCTGAACCTCGTGTGGAGGCATCTGCTGCCCGCCTTCGGCCCCGGTCCGCTGCCCGGCCGTGCAGCCGACGCGAGTCTGGCGGAGCGGCTCGCCGGCCTGACGCTGCCCGCCGCCGCGGGCGGCCCCGCACCCGCGGAACGCGGCGAGGACTGGGATGCCGCGCAGTTCACGGCCGTCGGCGACGGGCCGGTCCGGGCGGCCGGTCTCGCCCGGGACACGGACGGCTGGACGCTGACGCTCACCGGGGCGGGGGACGGGGACGAGCTCGGCCTGCGGATCGGAGCGGGGGGCTGGACGGTGGCTGAGGAACCCCTCCCCACGGCGGTGAGCGGCGGCTGGACCGACGCCGGCACGCTGGCCCTGGACGTGGTGTTCCTGGAGACCCCGCACCGCCTGGCGCTGAGCTGCTCCCTCGCCGACCGGACCGTCACCGCGCACTGGCGCACCCAGCCGCTGCACGGCGGCCGCCTCACCTCCCAGCGCGCCCCGCGCGGCTCAGTGTGATTCCGGCCGGAACGTCTTGAGGACGGTACGCAACGCCTCCTGGTTCGCGCCGTCCTCCCACTCGGCGTCTGGAGCCGTCCAGCGCAGCGAGAAGCTCCGGCCGCCGCCCAGCAGGAAGCCCCTGCCGAAGGTGTGCACCCGGGTGCCGCCGACGTCCGCCGTCCACTCCATGTCGGCGGCCTCACGTCCCTGGTACGTCGTCGCGTGGATCTCGCCGATCCGCTTGTAGTGGCCCGACTGCTTCAGGTTCGGTTCGACCTCGTTTCGCCACACGGCCACCGGGTCCGGGCCCACGCGTTCGCTGTAGGTGACGGCCAGCGTGCGGTCGTCGCCGTCGGCACCGAAGACGACCCGGTACCGCAGATCGCCCTGACGGTCGGTGTCCAGCCGCTTCCAGCCCTCGGGCAGCGCGACGGAGAAGCCCTCCGGCGCCCGGTAGCGCTGGAAGCCGGACGGCAGGGCCGTGGCCGGGGCGGACCGGGTGGGCGAGGCGGACCGGGTGGGCGGGGGCTTGGGCTTCGGGGACGGCTGGGTGGGTTCGGGCGAGGGCGACTTGGCCGTGCTGGACCCCCCGCCGGACGGAACGGGCCCGGCCGAGCCGCCGCCCTCGCCCGGCGAGGCGGCCGAGGCCGGCGGCCGGGCCGGCGCGTCGGCCGCGTCACCGCCCGACTCGCCGCCGGGCAGTCCCTGCGTCGCGGCGAGCACGGCTACCGCGACCGTGACGACGGCCAGCGCGGTACCGGCCACCATGGTCCGTCTGCTCCACGCCGCACCTCCCGGCCGGACGGCGGCGTACGCCCCGCGCAGCCGCGGAGCCGGAACCGACGCCAGGCCCGCCTCGGGATCCTCGCTGAGTGCGCGGGTCAGCGCCTCACGGACCACCGGGCGGGTCAGCCGTTCCCGCGAGTCCTTGCGCAGCAGTCCCTGCACGACCTGCGTCAGCGGCCCGGAGCGCACCGGCGTGCGCAGCGGCAGGCGGTCCACGCCCTTCAGGGTGTTCTCCGGACGCCCCCGGTCCCGGAAGGGCGGGCGCCCCTCGACCATCGTGTACAGGATCGCGCCGAGCGCCCACAGGTCGGCGGCGGGCCCGATGCGCTCGTCACGGGCCTGCTCCGGGGAGGCGTACGCGGGCGCGGTGAGGCGGGGCGCCAGGGTCGCACCGGCCAGGCCGTAGCCGGTGACGACGATCGAATGGTCCTCGCGTACGAACACCTGGCCGGGGCTCAGCTCACCGTGGGTGATGCCCTCGGCGTGTGCGGCGTCCAGCACGTCGAGCAGCTCCAGGCCGACCCGGGCGGCCCGCACGTAGTTGAACGTGCCCTGCTCCGAGAGGAGTTCGCAGAGGGGGGTGCCGTCGATCCACTCGTTGACGATCCACAGGGTGCCGGCCTCCTCGGCCGCGTCCACGACCCCGGCGATCCGGCCGGGGCACAGCAGCGCCATGTTCTCGGACGTGCGCATCAGACGGGCGGCGGCCCGCCGCTCGGTCTCGTACGCGCTGTCCGGGAGCCCGACCTGCGTGACGAGGCACGGCCGGGAGAACTCGCCGGTGCCGATGTCCTCGGCGTACCAGCAGATGCGATTGGTCTCGCGCTGGACGATCTCGAGCAGCCGATACCGGCCGACGACCAACTGGTGTGTGGAGACGTGCGCCCTGCCCATGGCCATCCCTCGCTGGAAACTGGCTCTCACCTTTTCCAGAGGTACGAGGCGTGAGGCGTGCTGCGTTCAACGGGATCACAACTCCGTGTTCATTCTTGTCTTTTATTCAAGAACTGGGAGCGCGTGTGCGAGAGAAAACGGTCTTTGGCGGGGCCCGAGGCGGCTCACCTCGGCCGCCCTGGGCTGCCGGAGGCCGGGTGAATTCACCCACCGAAGCCCGGGGATTCGCAAATCCGGGGCCGGCCAGGTGGTAACCGACGGTAAATGCGGAAGCGTTCGACGGATGAACTCGAATGCCTCCGGCGAATTCGGCGGCGGATTCCGCACGGTGGGGACGGCTCAGGAGTCGCGTCGTACCAGGAAGCCGAGCAGCGAGCGCAGTTCACCGGCGGCCCCGGCCTCCCACGGCAGGCCGGCGAGCGCCGTCTCGACGGCGGCGAGGTGACTGCGGGCCTCCGCCATGGCAGCCGAGCGCCCGCCCGCCCGTTCGATCAGCTCCGCCGCCGCGTCGGGCGCGTCACCGGACTCCAGCAGCGTGGCGAGCCGGCCGCCCAGGGGAGAATCCAGCGCGATCAGGACGGGGAGGGTCTTCTTCCGTTCCCGCAGGTCACCGTGGACCGGTTTACCGGTGACCCTGGGGTCGCCCCAGATGCCCAGC
Organism: Streptomyces djakartensis; assembly: GCF_014651075.1. Taxonomy (GTDB): domain Bacteria; phylum Actinomycetota; class Actinomycetes; order Streptomycetales; family Streptomycetaceae; genus Streptomyces; species Streptomyces djakartensis. The sequence continues at coordinate 183,712 of NZ_BMWE01000013.1, forward strand.
ACGTCGTCGGCGATCTGGAAGGCGATCCCGAGGTGCCGGCCCATCCGGTCCAGAGCGGTGACCGTCTCCGGCGCGGCACCGCCGAGTACGGCGCCCAGCGCCGCCGCGCAGCCCAGCAGCGCGCCGGTCTTGTGTTCGGCCATCGCCCGGTACTCGTCGGGCAGGACCCGTTCCTGCCCCGTCCAGGGGCGGGCGGTGAACAGCAGGTCGTCCGCCTGCCCGCGCACCAGGTCGCCCAGCGCGGCGGACAGCGCCCGCATGCCCGCGGCACCGCCCGGCTGCCCGGCGAGGGTCTCGACGGCCAGCGCGAACAGGGCGTCACCGGCGAGGACGGCCGGGCCCGTGCCGTAGGCCTTCCACACGGCCGGGCGGCGTCGCCGGTCCGCGTCGCCGTCCATGATGTCGTCGTGCAGCAGGGAGAAGGTGTGCACCAGTTCCACCGCGACGGCCGCGGCCACGCCCGCCCCGCCGGGCACGCCGGCCGCCTCGGCGCCGAGCACCGCGAGTGCCTGCCGCACGCCCTTGCCGCCCGGGGCGACGGTCGGCGCACCACCCACCTCGCACCAGCCGAAGGCGTAGGCGGCCATCTCGCCGACCCAGGGGTGCAGCCGGCCGACGGCTTCGGCGAGGGCGGGGCGCACGAGTGCGCGGCAGCGTTCGAGGGTCCGGTGGGGGTCGGCCGGTTGGCCGGGGCCGCCCGTGCGCCCCTGCCGCTCGGCGTGCGTTGCCGTGCCCTGCCGGGGAGCCTCCGCCGCGATGGAGGACGCCGTCACCGTGCCACCTCCGCCGCCTTCGCCTCCGCCGACCGGGGATCCGGTACGCCGAGTTCGTCGTACGCGCGAGCCACCATCCGGTGGGCGTGCCGCAGGCCGATCCGCTCCAGCGTGCCGGCGAGGTCGGAGAGTTCGGCCGCCGTCTCGGCACGGTCACGGCCCAGCCGGGCCAGGGACTTGGCGAGCCCCAGCCGCGACAGCGCCTCGCCGCGCGGCTCGCCCATGGTGCGGAACTCCGCCAGCGCCTGCTCGTACAGGGCGCGTGCCTCGGCGTAACGCCCGGCCCGGTACAGGACGTTGCCGCGCATCTTGTGGTTGTAGGCCAGCGCGCTGGACAGCCGCATCGCACGGCACGTCACCTCCGCCTCGCTCAGCAGCTCCAGCGCTCGCCCGGTGTCCCCGTCCCGCACCGACACGACGTCGGCCAGACCCCGCAACGCCCAGGCGTGGCCCCGCCGGTCGTCGGCCCCCGCGGCGATCTGGGCCGCCTCCTCGAACAACGCGTACGCCCTGTCGTACTGCCCGGTGTTGCGATGCATCTGCGCTATGCCCTCCAGCGCCCACACGGTGTGGCGGGCCTCCCCGCGCCGCCGCGCCTCGGCGAGCAGCTGCTCGTGCAGCCGGCCGACCGCCTCGTAGTCCCCCTGGATGCGGCCCGTCTCGGCCAGGCCGGCCAGCGAGTAACTGCGTACGACGATGTCCCCGCCCCGTTCGCCCAGATCGGCCGCGAGCCCGAGGAGTCTGCGCGCCAGCGGGAACGCGCCGCGCTGCCGGGCGAGGGTGCCGCCGCTCCACAGCGCCCACGCCATCGCCGAGACGTCCTCGGCCCGGCGGGCGGCCCGGTAACTCGCCTTCCAGGCGCGGTCCGCGTCCTCGACCCGGCCCAGCCGGCGGTGCGCCTCGGCCACCGCCAGTCCGGAACGCGCCTCCTCGCCGGGCTTTCCGGCCCGCTCGGCCGCCCTCAACTGCTCGATGCCGGCGGCCAGCACGTCGGTCAGTGAGGAGTTGACGGACAGGGAGGTGAGCGCTCCCTGGTACTCGGGGGCGAATGCCTTGCCGTACATCGATGCCTTTCCGTCTGTGGTCACATCGGTATACACGCCATGTATACGTGCTGTGTATACAAGGCGTGTATAGACGGGTGGGAACCTGCCCTGGCCGCCAGGCCAGGGCATCACCTGTTGTCGATCAAGACGTGGACGGGACGGGCGGGGTTGCCTGTGAGGCGCAGATCACCACAGAGGTCCTCAGTGCTGACCGGCCTTGTGAGGTGTCGCCTCGCTCGGCCGTACGACGACGTACCCCTCGCCCTGGAGCACGAGTTGCACGGCTTCCCCGGAGCCGCCGCGCAGCATCGACCCGATGGACTGGGAGCGGTGCAGGGAGGTCTGCAGACCGGCGGTCCAGCCGACGACGGCGTCGGTGTCCACGTACACCGGGTACTGCGTGGAGACCGGGATGACCAGGGGGTTGCCCTCACAGACCAGGCCCAGCTTGCCGTGCCCGGCGAAGACGCTGTTGAACAGGCCGCCGCCGGTGATGCCGGCGCCCTTCACGGTGGCGATGCGGTACGACAGCGTGGCGTCGAAGCACAGGACGTTGCGGCCGTTGACCGTGAACTCGTCACCGGGTTCGACATCGACGACGAAGCAGTTCTGGGCCTCGTGGGCGAACCAGGCCTCACCCTGGCCGCGCACCGCCATCAGCGGCAGTCCCTCCCCGGTGACCGCGCGCTTGAGCATGCCGCCCACGCCCTGGCCCTTGCGCTCGAACTGGAGGTTGCCGCGGTAGGCGATCATCGCGCCCTGCCGGGCCAGCATCTCGCCGTTCACCGTGTACCGGACGCACTTGGCGTTCTCGACCGTCATGCCCGGTGCGACGGCCGGCCGCACCATGTGCCCGCTGGAAAAAAGCTCACCCTTCATGCGGGCATCCTCGCCCGGAGCCTCACCCTCCGCCAAGATCGCGGCAGATCGAACGGGCCCGATGCGGGTGGCTCCGCCCGGGGACGCCGCCCCGTCGCCGGGGCTGCGCGTCCGGCCGCGCGGCCTCGGCGGGGGAGTGTCGGCCGGAGGTGGTGCCCCCCGGCCGGCCGGAACGCCGGGCCGAACCCGCGGCCGCCGCCCGGCGGCGGTACCGGCTACCGTGTCGTACTCCGGGAGGGCACAGCGGCTCCGGCTCGCTCCCGGTACCCTCGCGACCTGCGGAATCGTTCCCCTGACACCGTCCGCCGTGCACCGGCCGAAGGAGCGCCCACCTTGCCACGAACCGCACGCCCAGGCCGCCGTACCGCCCTGGCCGCACTCTCCTCGTGCCTCGCGGTGGCTTGCGCGTCCGGCGATCTGCCTCAGGGCCCCCAGGGGCAGGAGCCGCCCCGGAGCCCCGGCGCCACCGCGCCGGCCGGGGACGGCGTGGTCACCTGGGCCTCCTCCGCCGACCGCGTCGGCACGGCGGCCGACGGCCGCGGCTACCGGCTGGTCGTCCACACCAGCGTCGGTGGCACCGGCCTCAGGGTGCGGCTGTCCAACGCCTTCGGGGACCGGCCGGTGACGTTCGGCAACGTCCACGCGGGTCTGCGACGCGACGGTGCCGCCCTCATCCCCGGCAGCAACCGGCGACTGACCTTCGGCGGCGCGCGCTCCGTCACCGTGCCCGCCGGCGGCATCGTCTACAGCGACCCGCTGCCCGGGTACGTCCCCGCCGCGAGCGCGCTCGCCGTCAGCCTCTACGTGCCCCGGGCGCAGGGGACGCGCACCGGGCACTGGCTGGCCCTGCAGACGTCGTACACCACCGACGGCGACCACACGGCGGAGGAGGGCGCGGCCCACTGGACCCGGCGGACCGGCTCCTGGTCCTACCTCGACGCCGTCACCGTCCGCCCCCGGCCCGAGGCGGGCGCCGTCGTCGCCCTCGGCGACTCCATCACCGACGGGTGGCACTCCACGACCGGCCTCAACCGCCGCTGGCCGGACTACCTCGCCCGGCGGCTGCGCGAGTCACCCACGGCGAACGTCAAGGGGGTGGCGAACGAGGGGCTCGCCGGCAACAGGGTCCTGGCAGACGGCCCGGGGCAGAGCGCCCTGAACCGTCTGCCGCGGGACGTGCTTCCACTGCCGGGTGTGCGCACGGTCTTCCTCTTCCAGGGCGTCAACGACATCAAGGCGGAGCCCGGCGCCACCGCCGAAGCGCTGATCGCCGGGTACCGCGACCTGATCCACCGGGCGCACGCCTCCGGGAAGTGTGTCGTCGCCGCCACGATCGCCCCGTTCAAGGGCTGGCGGGAATGGGACCCCACCGGGGAAGCCGTACGCCAGGAGGTCAACGACTTCATCCGTACCGGTGGCGAGTTCGACGCGGTCACCGACTTCGACCGCGTCCTGCGCGACCCCCTCGACCCGGAGCGGATCCTCCCCGCGTTCGACGGCGGCGACCACCTGCATCCCAACGACAAGGGAATGCGGGCGATGGCCCACGCCGTGGACCTGGAGAGCCTCGACTGCGAAGGCGGGTAGCCCGGCGGCACCCCTCGGGCCTGTCGTTTGGCTCACGCCGCAGACGCGGGGCCTGGCACGCGCATCTGCCGCGTTGTCGCCGGTCGCCGAACGACAGACCCTAGGCCCGCAACACCTTCGCCCAGTCCACCGGCACCCGCCCCGCGGGGCCGGGGGTCGGCTGATCGGCGGGATGACTCGCGGGCGGAGCCAGCTCGGGGCCCGACTCGTACAGCTCGTTCGTCGAGTAGTCCCAGTACCAGCCCTCGCCCGGCTCGAAGCTCTGCACCAGAGGGTGCCCGGTCGCCCGGAAATGAGCCGTCGCGTGTCTCGCCGGTGAACTGTCGCAGCACCCCACGTGCCCGCACTGCGCACACCGCCGCAGATGGAACCACCAGCCCCCGTCCGCGTCACACTCCGCGCAGCCACTGCCGCTCGGCGGCACACTCGGATCGATCCCGTTCCCGCCACTCATCCGGATTCCTCCTCGACAGCTGTCAGCGGAAGGAGCACCTGGAAACGCGTGTCCCCCGGCTCCGACTCCACCTGAATGCTCCCGTGGTGCTTGTTGACCACGATCCGCCAGGAGATGTCCAGCCCCAGCCCCGTCCCCTCACCCACCGGTTTCGTCGTGAAGAAGGGGTCGAAGATCCGGCCGCGGTCATCGGCCGGGATGCCGACGCCCGTGTCCCGGAACTCCACCAGCAGCCGGTCGTGGTCCCGCGCCGTCCGCACGGTCAGCGTCCCCTGCCCGCCCGCGCTGTTCATCGCGGCGACCGCGTTGTCGATGAGGTTCGTCCACACCTGGTTGAGCTCCGCCGGGTACGCCGGGATCCTCGGCAGCGTGCGGTCGTAGTCCTTGACGACCTTGATCTCCTGGCCGATCTTGCCCGACAGCATCAGCAGGGTGCTGTCGAGGAGTTCGTGCACGTCGGCGTCCTGGAAGGGCGCCCGGTCCAGCTGCGAGTACTGCTTGGCCGCGTCCACGAGGTGCGAGATGCGGGTGGTGGAGTCGTTGATCTCGTCCATCAGCAGCTCGGTCTCGACGGTGTAGTTGAGCCACCCGATCGCGCTCGGCAGAATCTCCTCGTCCACCGCCGCCGCCACCTCTTCCAGCCAGTCCACGTCCAGACCGGCCTGCACGAAGGTGGGCGCGATCCGCCAGCCTTCGGCGATGCCGTGCTCGTCGAGCCAGTCGGCGACCGTGTCCTCCCGGTCGGAGGCCTCCAGCGGACTCAAGCCGGGCGCCTTGGCGACGCGTTCGGCGGTGCGCTCCTGGAAGTCGATGAGGCCCGCCATGACCTCGGGGGAGTACGAGCCCTGTGCGATGATCGCCAGCTTGTGGCGCATCTTGCCCACCCGCTCCCGCAGCGTCGCCGTCGCCCGTACGGCCGCCGCGGCCGGGTTGTTGAGCTCGTGCGTGAGACCGGCGGACAACGAGCCCAGCGCCAGCAGCCGTTCGCGCTGCCCGACGGCCCGCTGGGTGCTCTTGGTGCCGAAGAAGAGCCCCTCCAGCAGATGCACCGCCATCGGGAACCAGTCCTGCATGATCTCCGCGAACGTGGCCGCGGGGAGCACGAAGAACCGCGTCGGCTCGGTGACGCGCATGGAGTTGTTGTAGACCTGCCGCACCCGGTCGCCCAGATACGCCTGCATGGACCCCGCGTACACCCCGGGCTGAGAGGTCCGGGTCACCTCCACGTCGTCCCCGCCGACCCGGCGGTACAGCACCACGGTGCCCTCGACCATCACGTAGAAGCAGGTGGCGGGGTCGCCCTCGGTGTACACGGGACCGGGCTCGAACCGTTCCAACCGCCCGGCGGCGCACAGCCGGCCGAGCTGTTCCGGGGTGAGCTTCTCGAACAGGAACAGAGCCCCGATCTCCTCGGGGTCGCACGGCATCGGCTGCCCGCTCACGACTGCTCCAGATAGCGGTGGACGAGCATCACGGCCATGGCTCCCTCTCCGACCGCCGACGCGACCCGCTTGGCGGACTCGGAGCGGGCGTCACCCGCCACGAACACGCCGGGCACATTGGTCTCCAAGTGGTACGGCGGCCGGTCCAGTTCCCAGCCCTCCGGCGGACGGCCGTCGGCGGTCAGGTCGGGCCCGGCGAGAATGAACCCGCGCTCGTCGCGCAGCACCGTGCCGTCCAGCCAGTCGGTCAACGGGGCCGCGCCGATGAACACGAACACCCAGTGCGCGTCGACCCGTTCCATCGCGCCGCTGTCCACGTCCCGCAGGGTCAGGTGCTCCAGCCGGCCGTCGCCGTGCGCCTCCTCGACGACGGTGCGGCAGCGCACCCGGATGTTGGGGGACTCCTCGATCTGCTGGATCAGGTAGTGCGACATCGACGCCGCCAGCGACTCGCCGCGCACCAGCAGGGTCACCGACTTCGCGCCCCGGGACAGGTACATCGCCGCCTGCCCGGCGGAGTTGGCACCGCCGACGATGTACACGTCCTGGTCCTGGCAGGAGGGCGCCTCCGTCAGGGCGGACCCGTAGTACACCCCGCATCCGGTCAGGTCCTCGCAGCCGGGCGCCGCGAGCTGGCGGTAGGACACGCCGGTCGCCAGGATCACGCTGTGCGCGGCGACCGCCGAGCCGTCGGAGAACCGTACGATCCGGGCGGCGCCGTTGACCTCCAGGGCCGTCACCTCGCGCGCGGTCAGGATCTCCGCGCCGAACTTCGCCGCCTGCCGCCGCGCCCGGTCGGTGAGCTGCGCGCCCGACACGCCGTCGGGGAAGCCGAGGTAGTTCTCGATGCGGGAGCTCTGCCCCGCCTGACCGCCCGTCGCCGACCGTTCCACCAGCACCGTCCGCAACCCCTCGGAGGCGCCGTAGACCGCCGCGCCGAGCCCGGCCGGACCGCCGCCGATCACCACCAGGTCGTAGAAGTCGGCCGTCGGAGTGGTGGCCAGACCGACCCGGTCGGCGAGGTCGACCGCCTCCGGCTCGACCAGCGGCGTCCCGTCCGGCGTGATCACCACCGGCAGCCGCATCCCGTCCTCACCGGCGGCGGCCAGCAGCCGCCGCCCCTCCGGTTCGTCCGAGGAGTACCAGCGGTAGGGCACCTGGTTGCGGGCCAGGAACTCCCGTACGTCGGAGGAGCGCGACGACCACCGGTGCCCCACCACCTTCGTGGCGGGCACGGGCCGGAAGTCGCTGCTCCGCCAGGCCTGGAGCAGGTCGTCGAGGACCGGGTACAGCTTCTCCTCGGGCGGGTCCCACGGTTTGAGGAGGTAGTGGTCGAGGTCGACGACGTTGATCGCGTCGATCGCGGCGTTCGTGTCCGCGTACGCGGTCAGCAGCACCCGCCGCGCGCCCGGGTAGACGTCCAGGGCCTGTTCGAGGAACTCGATGCCGTTCATCTGCGGCATCCGGTAGTCCGCCAGGATCACCGCCACGAGATCGCCCCGCAGCTTCAGCTCCCGCAGCGCGTCGAGTGCCGACGCGCCGGACTCCGCGCGCACGATCCGGTACGACGCGCCGTAGCGACGCCTCAGGTCCCGGGCCACGGCCCGGGAGACACCCGGGTCGTCGTCCACGGTCATGATGACGGTCCGCGACGAATCGGCGGCCTGCGCCATACGTCCCCCACGCCGGGCGGTCGACTCACGGCACGGCGACCCGGAGCACCGCGCCGGCCTTCGCCCATCGTATGTTCGATCGCCCCGCGGCGCTCCGTGTCGGGTGAGGAGCCCCGGGGCCGTCCGAATCAGCCGTTACCCGCCCCCACTTCGAGGTCAAGCGGGAAGGTTGGGGAAGACTGATCGACAGCGCACGGACTTCGTCACAGGGAGGCAGTCGGATGACACGCCCGGTCACCGCAGGGGTCGACGGATCGCAGGAGAGCCTGGCGGCTCTCGCCTGGGCGGCCCGTGAGGCGGTGCGGCGGGGCCGGCCGCTGCGCGTGGTGCACGCCTGGCGGGTCCAGGGGCAGGAGGCGCTGGAGGCGGGGATCGAGGGGGACGCGGACAGCCAGGCCGAGTGGGTGCACAGCGCCGTGACCGAGGCCGTGAGGACCGTCACCGAGCGGCACCCGGACCTCGAGGTGACCACCGACGTCGTGGAAGGCGAGGCCGTCGGCACCCTGCTCGCCGCCGCTGCCGACGCCGAACTGCTGGTGGTCGGCTCGCGCGGCCACGGGCGGATCGTCGGCTTCCTGCTCGGCTCGGTCGGCCAGCAGGTCATCGCCGAGGCCGCCCGGCCCGTGGTGCTGGTCCGGGCCGGCGACCAGCCCTCGGGCGAGGCCGCCGGGCGTGAGGTCGTGGTGGGCCAGCAGGGCGACCCGGAGGACAGCGCCGACGCGCTGCGCTTCGCCTTCGAGACGGCCGCCGCGCGCGGGGCGACCGTCCGGGTCGTACGGGCCTGGACGCTGCCGCCCGTCTTCGCCTACAGCCCCGGCTCGCTGAAGCTGGCCGACGAGGCCGGGGGACTGGAGCCGTACGAGAAGAAGGCACTGGCCGCCGCGGTCCGGCCGTGGCGGGAACGCTTCCCCCAGGTGCCGGTGGAGGAGCACGTGGAGATGGGCAGCGCGGGGCAGGTGCTGCTTTCGGTGGCGGGGACGGCGCAGCTGACGGTCGTCGGCCGCCGGGCGCACCGCACGGCCGTCGGCGCCCGGATCGGCTCGGTGGCGCACGGGGTGCTGCACCACGCGGACTGCCCGGTGGCCGTGGTGCCGCACACGTGACGCGGGCTGTTGCTCAGTCCGCCGTCGGCTGCAGCGTCTTGCGGGCCTTGGGGAGGATGTTCTTGATGTAGTCCTCGACCACCGCCTCGATCCCGATGTCCTGCTGGGCCCGCTCGGACATGTACCAGCGGTGTTCGAGGAGCTGGTGGTAGATCTCGGCCGGCTCCATGGCCCCGCGCAGCTCCGGCGGCACGGCCCGCACGGTCGGCCGGAACACCTCCCGCACCCAGCGGTGGGCGAGCACCTCGGGCCGGGCGCCATGGGGGTCCCCCCTGTTCGAGCGAAGCCGAGAACTTGGGGGAGGATCGCCCGGCGCGTAGTCCTCCTGGGTGGCCATCCAGCTCTCCAGGTCGTTCAGCAGCCGCCGGGCCTGGTTCTCCTCCGTGTCGAGGCCGGTCAGGCGCAGCAGCTGCCGCTGGTGATGGCCGGCGTCCACGACCTTGGGCACGAAGCTGACCGTGTCACCGTTCGATGCGTGCTCGATCTGCATCTCGGCGACGTCGAAGCCGAGGTCGTTCAGGCGGCGGATGCGGCGTTCTATGTAGTGGTACTTGCCGGCCGGGTACACCGAGGTGCGGGTCAGCTCGTCCCACAGGCTGCGGTAGCGCGCGCAGATCTCCATGCCGAACTCGATCGGGTCCACGGACGGGTGCAGCGCCCCGGACGCCTCCAGGTCCAGCAGCTCGCCGCTGATGTTCACCCGGGCGAGATCCAGGTCGTACTCGCGCTGCCCGGGGCTGAGCTGCGGATGCAGGTCACCGGTCTCGGCGTCCACCAGGTACGCCGCGTAGGCGCCGGCGTCGCGCCGGAAGAGGGTGTTGGACAGCGAGCAGTCGCCCCACGCGAACCCGGCCAGGTGCAGACGCACCAGGAGCACGGCGAGCGCGTCCATCAGCCGGTGCATGGTGGCCGGACGCATCGTCGTCTCGAACATCGAGCGGTACGGCATCGAGCCGCCCAGGTGCCGGGTGATCAGGACACTCTCCAGCGGGGCGCCGTCCCTGCCGACGCGGCCCGTGACCACGGCCAGCGGGTCCACCGCCGGGATGCCGATCCGGTCCAGGTCGCGCAGCATGTCGTACTCGCGCAGCGCGGGCCGCTCGGCCAGCTCCTTGACGGCGATCACCTCGTCTCCGGCACGGGAGTAGCGCACCACGTGCCGGGAGATGCCGCGCGGCAGCGGTACGAGGTACTCCTCGGGCCACTCCTCCAGGGGAACGTCCCACGGAAGCTCCAGCAAAAGCGCGGGATGCTCAGGGTTGGTCGCGCTGATCTGCAGTGCCATGGGCCGGGTGTCCTCGTCTCGCCGCTGATCGTCACACCAGATTAGAGGGCGCGTTCCCGGGCCAGGTGCGCGGCGTCCCTCACCGGGCCCCGGTGGACCGGCCCGTGCCCGGGCAGCAGCAGCTCGCCCTCCAGCTCCGCGAGGACGTCCAGCGAGGCCACGGCCCGCGGGCGCTCGTGGTGGAACATGTCCGGCAGCAGCTGCGGTCCCTCGGTCCGGGCGGTGGGGTGGCCGCTGACCAGGGCGTCGCCGGAGATCAGGACACCGGTGCCCGGCACGTGGTAGGCGCAGTGCCCGTCGGTGTGGCCCGGCGTGTGCACCGGTACCGGCCGCCCGGGGAGGTCCAGGGCGCCGCGTCGCGGGAACGGCTCCGGTGCGGTGACCGGGTTGTGGGCCGTGCCACCCGACCGGATCACGTGCACGGCCCACGGCAGCACACCCGGCCGCCAGCCGTTCGCCAGCACCGTCCCGACGGACACCTGGTGGAGGAACTCCCGCCGGGCGTGCGGCACTTCGGCCTCGTGGAGGTACACGGGGGTGCCGTACGCGGCGCGCAGGTACTCGGCGGAACCCAGGTGGTCGTTGTGGGCATGCGTGATCAGCACGGCCGCGACCGCCTCCGGGGCGCTTCCCACCTCGGCGAGCGAGGCGAGGACCTGCTCCCGGTCGCCGGGGTAGCCGGTGTCGATCAGGGTGACGGCGTCCCCCTCCGTGAGGATCACCCAGTTGGTGTGGGAGCCGTGCACCAGGTAGGTGCCGTCCGTGACTTGGTGTACGCCTGCCCGCATGATCGCCCGCCTGGGTGTGGTCCGGATCCGACGGGAGAAGGAAAGCAGACCCGGCGGCGGGGGGTACTCAGTGCACGCCGTGCGGCCGGAACTGGATGCTGATCCGCGGGCCCGTGGCTCGGGTGCTCTTGGGCACGGAGTGCTCCCAGGTGCGCTGGCAGGAGCCGCCCATCACGACGAGGTCGCCGTGGCCCAGCGGCCGGCGCACCGTGTCGCTGCCGCCCCCCATCGGGCGCAGCAGCAGATCCCGTGGCGCTCCCACGGACAGGATCGCGACCATCGTGTCCTCGCGGGCCCCGCGCCCGATGCGGTCGCCGTGCCAGGCCACACTGTCCCGGCCGTCGCGGTAGTAGCACAGCCCGGCGGTGGTGAACGGCTCGCCGAGTTCCTCGCCGTAGTGAGCGCTCAGCGCGTCCCGCGCTTCGGCCAGCACCGGGTGCGGCAACGGGTCCTCGGCGCCGTAGAAGGCGAGCAGCCGGGGCACGTCGACGACGTGGTCGTACATCTTCCGCCGCTCCGCCCGCCACGGAACCTCGGCGGCCAGCTGCTCGAACAGCGCGTCCGAGCCGTGGAGCCAGCCGGGCAGGACGTCGAGCCAGGCGCCGGAGCCCAGTTCGGTGCGGCGGATCCCGTCGAGAGGGCCGAGGCGGAGCTCGTCGGCCTGGTCGAAGAGGGAGCCCTGGAGGTGCATGTCTTCAGCCTACCCATCAATCGAAAATGCGTTCCAATGACGGGTTGGGCTTTCGATACATGGATGTATCGAATACAGTCCTGCATCGAAAGGGGGGCCGGGTATGGCCGCGGAGGGAAACACCGGGCGCGTGACCAGGCGCCGCGTCCGCACCCGCGCGAACCTCCTCCGGGCGGCGTTCTCGGTGTTCGCCGCCAAGGGCTTCGGGCACGTGTCGATCGAGGAGGTCTGCGAGGCCGCCGGCTACAGCAGGGGCGCCTTCTACTCCAACTTCTCCAGCCTGGACGAGCTGTTCTTCGCCCTCTACCGCGAGCGGGCCGACCTGATCGCGGAGCAGGTCTCCGGGGCCCTCGCCGCCGACGGGCCCGGCCTCGACGTGCCGGCCGCCGTCGACCGCGTCACCGACGTGCTGCTCCTCGACCGCGACTGGCTCCTGGTGAAGACGGACTTCCTGGTGCACGCCGCCCGTGACCCGGAGGTGGCGCGGAGCCTGCTGGAACACCGCGCGCGGCTGCGGCGGGCCATCGCCGACCGGCTCGCCCGGGCCCGGGGACACACCGCGCTGCCCGCCGTGCTCGGCGACACCGACGCCGCCGCCCACGCCGTCGTCGCGGCCTACGACGGCGTCACCACCCAACTGCTGCTGGACCGGGATGTCGTTGGCGCCCGCTCCTGGCTGAAACAACTCCTCACGGCCCTGCTGACCGACGGCAGCGGCACTCCCGGTCACTCCGCCAACTGAAGAAGGGAACGGTCGCCATGGATGCCGACGTCATCGTCGTCGGAGCGGGCCTCGCCGGCCTGGTCGCGGCACACGAACTGACCAGCAGGGGCAGGCGGGTCGCCCTCGTCGACCAGGAGAACGCCGCCAACCTCGGCGGACAGGCCTTCTGGTCCTTCGGCGGGCTGTTCCTCGTCGACTCACCGGAGCAGCGGCGCCTGGGCGTCAAGGACTCCTTCGACCTCGCGTGGAGCGACTGGCGGGGCAGCGCTGGCTTCGACCGGCTCGACGACGAGGACTCCTGGGCCGTGCGCTGGGCACGTGCCTACGTCGAGTTCGCGGCGGGGGAGAAGCGGTCCTGGCTGAACGGCCACGGCATCACCTTCCTGCCCACCGTCGGCTGGGCCGAGCGGGGCGACCTCACCGCCCACGGGCACGGCAACACCGTGCCCCGCTTCCACATCGCCTGGGGCACCGGCACCGGCGTCGTCGAACCCTTCGTCCGGTACGCCAGGCAGGCCGCGCGAGACGGCCTGCTCACCTTCCATCACCGCCACCGCGTCGACGCCCTGACCGTCGACGGCGGCACCGCACGCGGCGTACGCGGCACCGTCCTGGCCGAGGACCGCTCACCGCGCGGCGTCGCCTCCAACCGCGAGGCCGTCGGCGAGTTCGAGCTCACCGCCCAGGCCGTCATCGTCACGAGCGGCGGCATCGGCGCCAACCACGACCTCGTCCGCCGTCACTGGCCCGAGCGCCTCGGCACCCCGCCGAAGGAGATGGTCACCGGCGTCCCCGCCTACGTCGACGGCCGGATGCTCGGCATCAGCGCCGAGGCCGGCGCGCGGCTGGTCAACCGGGACCGCATGTGGCACTACACCGAGGGCCTGCAGAACTGGGACCCGATCTGGCCCGGCCACGGCATCCGCATCCTGCCCGGGCCGTCCTCGATGTGGTTCGACGCCCTCGGCCGCCGTCTGCCCGGGCCGTGCCTGCCCGGCTACGACACCCTCGGCACCCTGAAGCACCTGCGCACCACCGAGGACATCGCCGGGTACGACCACTCCTGGTTCATCCTCAGCCAGAAGATCATCGAGAAGGAGTTCGCGCTGTCGGGCTCCGAGCAGAACCCCGACATCACCGCCAAGGACCGCGCCGGTTTCCTCAAGGAGCGCATCCTCGGCAAGGGCGCTCCCGGACCGGTCGAGGCGTTCCTGCGCAAGGGCGCCGACTTCGTGACCGCGCCCGGCGTGGAACAGCTCGTCGCGAAGATGAACGAGCTCACCGACGAGCCGCTCCTCGACGCGGCCGAGATCAAACACCAGATCGAGGCCCGCGACCGCCAGATCGCCAACCCCTACGCCAAGGACGCCCAGGTGCAGGGCATCCGCAACGCCCGCCGCTACATCGGCGACCGCCTCGGCCGGGTCGCCACCCCGCACCGCATCCTCGACCCGGCGGCCGGCCCGCTCATCGGCGTCAAGCTGCACATCCTCACCCGCAAGACGCTCGGCGGCATCCAGACCGACCTCGACTCGCGCGCCCTGGGGACTGACGGCAAGCCGCTGGAGGGTCTGTACGCGGCAGGCGAGGTCGCCGGATTCGGCGGCGGCGGCGTCCACGGCTACAACGCCCTGGAGGGCACCTTCCTCGGCGGCTGCCTCTTCTCGGGGCGGGCGGCGGGCCGTGCGGCGGCGAAGCAGACCGCCTGACGACCGTGCGGGACGGCCCGTCTCAGTCCTCGAGGAGGCGGGCCAGCACCGTGGCGTGGCTCCGCTCCGGCGTCTTCGACGCGGTCAGCAGCGTCACCTCGCCCGCGCGGACCAGGCCGCGCACCCGGTCGAGCGCCTCGGCCGCCTCACCGGCGGCGAGCTCCGCCTCGTACCGCTGCGCGAACGCCTCGTACGAGGCTTCGCCCGCGTGGTACCAGCGGCGCAGTTCCGTCGACGGGGTGATCGACTTCGGCCACTCGTCCACCCGCGCCGCGTCCTTCGCCAGACCTCGCGGCCACAGCCGGTCCACCAGCACACGCACCCCGTCCTCCGGCTCGGGCGGTTCATAGACGCGGCGTACGCGAACGCTCATGGCCGGCCCCTTCTGCGACGGACGGTGTGCCGCGAGCCTAACCCCGGTCCCGTGCCCTGGCGCGCCGTGTCCACACCGTGCCGAACGACCGATTCCGCACGCGCCGGGAGGGTACTCCGTCCGCCTGACAGCGCCGAGGGAGGAGGAGACGACATGAGTGGACCGGACGACCTGCCGGTCGTGCGCACTCTCGACGAACTCACCGAGCTCGTCGAACGGCACCAGGGCCTCTACGTCCGCTGGTCGCGCGGCCCGGGGACCGATCTCCGCGAAGTGTCCAGCACGGACGAGCTGACGGGCGTCGCCATGCCGGGCCTGTCCGCCAACCCGCTCGACGTCGAGGAGTGGTGGGCGGACCGGCCCGTCCGGGTGTGGGTGGCCCGCCGCCTGCACGACTACGCCCATCTGCCGCACGACAAGGGCCCGGGCGTCCGGCCCTGGGTTCTCACGGGCCGGGAGACGGGCCGCGGCCCGGACAACGAACCGCTGGTCACCGACGCCCGGCCGATGAGCTGGATCGACCCTCAGGTGATCGACGAGGCGAAGGCGGAGGTGTCGCGGCAGGAAAACCCCTGGGGGACGCTGCGCCGCAGCTGAACCCCCAGGGGTCGGCGCCCGGACGTCAGCCGGAGCGGCGCCGGGCGGCCGCGCGCCGCTTCAGGGCACGCCGTTCCGTCTCACTGGTGCCACCCCACACGCCGATGGACTGCCCCGTGTCCAGCGCCCACTGCAGGCACTCGTCCTGGACGGGGCAGCGCCGGCACACCGCCTTGGCCTGCTCCGTCTGCAGCAGGGCCGGACCGGAGGTGCCGATCGGGAAGAAGAGCTCGGGGTCCTCGTGCCGGCAGGCAGCGTGGTCTCGCCAGTTGTCCATCGAAGTCACCTGCATCACAGTAGAAACGTGCCCGTTCGGATGATTACTCCTTTTCGGGTCACCTGTCGATCCCTTGTGAAACAGCGGTTCCTCGGACAACCGGTCACTGCTCCCGCATGCCCCAGGGGGAGCCGTAGGCCGTCAGCAGGTCCAGGAACGGGCGGGCCGGGAAGGCCTCCGGGCCGAGCACGCCCGCGCCGGACCACGCGCCGGTGGCGAGGAGTTCGAGCGCGACGACGGGGTTGACGGCGGTCTGCCACACCACGGCCTGGGAGCCGTACTCCGCCATCGACCACTGGTTGTCGACCACGTGGTAGAGGTACACCTCGCGCGGCGCCCCGTCCTTCACGCCCCGCACCCACGTGCCCGCGCACGTCTTGCCGCGCATCCGCTCGCCCAGCGTCGCCGGGTCGGGCAGGCAGGCGGCGACCACGTCCCGGGGTGAGACGGCCACCGGGCCGCCCGGCCCCGGCACGGTGACCGGATCTGTGCGGTCCAGGCCCAGCAGGTGCAGCGTCTTCAGCGTCTCGACGAACTCGCGGCCCAGGCCGTACTTGAAGGTGACCCGGCGCGCGTCGACCCAGCGCGGGACCAGCAGCACCTCCTCGTGCTCCACGTTGACGCACTCGACGGGGCCGATGCCCTCGGGGAAGTCGAAGACCTCGGGCTCACTGAAGGGTTCGGTGGTGAACCAGCCCCGGCCTCTGTCGTAGACGACCGGAGGGTTGAGGCACTCCTCGATGGTGGTCCAGATGCTGAACGAGGGCGCGAAATCGTAGCCGTCCACGGTGAGGTTCGCGCCGTCGCGGATGCCGATCTCCTCGATCTCGTCGAAGAGTTCGTCGGCGGCGTACCGCGCGAAGACATCCGACAGGCCCGGCTCCACGCCCATGCCGACGAGAGCCAGCACGCCCTCCTTCTCCCAGTCGGCCGCCTGCGCGAACTGCTCGTCGCCCAGCTTGATCCCGCACTCCTGGTACGGCCGCTCGGCGTGCGGGCGGGACAGGGACATCGCCATGTCGACATAGGTGGCGCCCGCCCGGCGGGCGGCTCGGAACAGGGGCATGACGAAGCGGGGGTCGGTGGCGTTGAGCAGCACGTCGCAGCGGTGCCGCGCCAGCAGGCGGGCCACCGCCGCCTCGTCGCCCGCGTCCACCCCCTCGGAGGTGAACCGCGTGTCACCGCCGAGCGCCGCGACCGCCGCCTCGGCCCGGCCCCGGTCGTAGTCGGCGACCACCATCGCCTCGAAGAACGGCCGCCGGGCCGCGATCCGGGTGATCGCCCCGCCCACACCACCGGCACCCACGAGCAGTACACGCATGTCAGAAACTCCCTTTTCGCGAAGAACGTGGCGCGCCCTCGGGGAGATACAACGCCGCGCTCCGTCGTAAGGTCAATGGCGTTGGCATAAGGAGGGAGCCGTCATGCCGAAGCCCGTGGTGCCCGAGGAGAAACGCCGCCGGCGCAGGCCCACCAGGAGCGGCACCGTGCTGTCGGAACAGCTGATCGTCGAGACCGCGTTGCGGATGCTGGGCGAACACGGCAGTGCCGGTCTGTCCGCCCGCAGGCTGGGACTGGCCCTGGACGCCGACCCGAGCACGCTCTACCGGTACTTCCGGGGCATGGACGACCTCACGCTCGCCATCGGCGACGCGCTGATCGGGCGGGCGCTCGGCGGCTGGGCGCCGACGGGGGAGTGGCGGGCGGACCTGCGGGCCGTCGGACGGCGCATCCACGCCGCCTACGTGGCCCATCCGCAGGCGGCGGTGCTCACCGCCAGTCGCGTCTCGGGCCGGGCCAACGAACTCGCCGCCGACGAGGCCGTCCTGGACATCCTGCGCACGGCTGGTTTCCCCGTGCCGGACGCGGTGCGCTTCTACCACGCCTTCATCGACACCACTCTCGGCATCGCCGCGCTCGACGCCGCCTCGCTGGCCCTGCCGAGTGCCGCGCTCCACGCCGACGAGGAGATGTGGCGGTCGACGTACGCCCGCCTGCCCGCCGCCACCCACCCCCGCATCGCGGAGGCGGCGCCGCTGCTCGCCACCCGCATGGTCACCAGCGCCTACCCGACGGCCCTGGAGATGCTGCTGGACAGCGCGGCGGCGCGGCTGGACGCCGTCAGGGAGCCGGACTCAGCCCCGTAGCGCTCCCGCCGCGGTCGCCGTCACCGTCTCAGCCACCTGTGCCAGCGCGGGGGAGTCGAGCCTCCACTGCTGCCAGTACAGCGGCACGTCGGTGGCCCGGCCCCCGGCGAGCGGGACGAGCCTGCCCGCGCGCAGCATGGGCTCCGCCTGGGCCTCGGGCACCAGGCCCCAGCCCAGTCCGGCGGCGACGGCATCGACGAAACCCTCGGAGGTCGGCACATAGTGCCGCAGCGCGCTCGCGCCCCTCCGCCCCCGCGTGAGCCGGCGGACGAACCCGTCCTGGAAGTCGTCCCGCCGGTCGAAGACCACCACGGGCGCTTCGAGCAACACCTCCTCCAAGGGGCCGTCCAGCCTGCGGGCGGCGAAGCCGGGCGCCGCCACGGGGAGATAGCGCATCCGCCCCAGCGACCTTACGGAACAGCCCGGCACGGGGTCCGGTGACGAGGTCACCGCGGCCATCACCACCCCCTCACGCAGCAGCGCGGCCGTGTGGTCCTCGTCCTCGCGGCGCAGTTCGAAGCAGAGCCGCAGTTCCTCCGGTACGCGGGTGAGCACCGGGAGGAACCAGGTGGCGAGCGAGTCGGCGTTCACGGCCACGGAGACCCGGGTCGGCTCCCCGGTCCCGCTCAGCCCGAGCTCCGCGTACGCGTCGTGCTCCAGCCGCGCCACCTGGCGGGCCAGCCGCACCAGCACCTCGCCCGACTCGGTCGGCCGCACCGGCTTGGTCCGCAGCAGCAGGACCCGTCCGGTGCGCTGCTCCAGCGCCTTCACGCGCTGACTGATCGCCGAGGGCGTGACATGCAGCGCGGCCGCCGCCGCGTCGAACGTCCCCTCGTCCACGACCGCGAGCAGGGTCCGCACCTGGTCCAGCGGAAGATCGGTCATCATCACGTGCGCTAATGATACGTAAGAATCATTAGCTGGACCGGTACCCGGCGCTGCCCTTAGCGTCGGCGCCATGACCAGCACCTTCACCGCCGCGGCCGCGGGGTTCGGAACCGGCCTGTCCCTCATCGTCGCCATCGGCGCCCAGAACGCCTTCGTCCTGCGCCAGGGGATCCGCCGCGACGCCGTCCTCGCCGTCGTCGGAATCTGCGCCCTGTCCGACGCCGCCCTCATCGCGCTGGGGGTCGGCGGGGTGGGCGCGGTGGTGGTGACGTGGCCGGGCGCGCTGACGGCCGTCGGCTGGATCGGCGGGGCGTTTCTGCTGTGCTATGGCGTCCTGGCCGCCCGCCGGGTGTTCCGGCCGGGGGGCGGCGCGCTGCGGGCGGAGGGGGAAGCGGCCGGATCCCGCCGCCGTGCCGTGCTCACCTGCCTCGCGATGACGTGGCTCAATCCCCACGTCTACCTCGACACCGTCTTCCTGCTGGGCTCGGTCGCCGCCGACCACGGTCCGCTGCGCTGGACGTTCGGCATCGGCGCGGTACTGGCAAGCCTCTGCTGGTTCACCGCCCTCGGCTTCGGCGCGCGGGTGCTCGGCCGCTTCCTCGCCAGGCCGGCCGCGTGGCGCGTTCTGGACGGCATGGTCGCCGCCACCATGATCGTGCTCGGTGCCGTGCTCATCGCGGGAAGCTGAGACCTCGGCCGCGGAGCGTCCGGCTGCACCGCCTCCGACGCCTCACAGAACCCCTCGCCGGTGCAGCGTGTACTGCTCCATCAGCTTTCCCCGGGTCATCTCCAGCCGGTGCGCGAGCACCTCGGCGACCGAGCGCACCAGTGTCATACCGAGCTCGGGATCCTCCTCGCACAGCCGCAGCACGGCCCCCGCGTCGAACTCGTAGGCACGTACGGGGCTGAACGCCACCGCGCCGAAGTCCCATGTGCGCGGCTGGAACAGCCAGGACCAGCCGAGCAGGTCGCCCGCGCCGAGGCTGGCCACGGTCACCCGCCGCAGGGAGTTCACCCGCTGGTCCAGGGAGACCGCGCCGGAGCGTATGACCCAGAAGCGGTCGGCGGTGCCGCCCGCCTCGAAGATCCGGGTGTCCTCGGGGAAGGACACCTCCCGCGCGAGCGTCATCAGGCGCTGCCGCTGGGGCGGCGGCAGGGCGTTCAGGAGTTTGATCGCTTTGGTCATGCGGAGCTCCTCGCCGGCTGTCGACTTCCGGTGCTTGTGCCTACGCCCCATTTCAGCCGCTGGCACGGCCCCGGGCACCTCGGCGTGGGGAACTTTCTCCGGGCATGAAAAAGCCCTGGCTGGACGGGGGAGACCAGCCAGGGCCGTAAGTGGTGATGCACGGAGGACGGGGGGGGTCGACTCCGTCACCACGTATGAATGAACGATAAACCATCTAGTGGTCGCACGCGAAACCGGAGACCGGGTCACGTGACCCGTTTCACTTCACCGCCTGTCCTCGGCAAGGACCCGGACCGTCTCCAGCTCCGGATCCGCGGGGTCGGGCAGGTGCATCCCCGCAGCGAGTCCCGTCCGCAGGTACGCCAGCACAGGCTCGGTGAGGAGCTCACCCGGAAGGACGGCCGGAATGCCCGGCGGGTACGGAGTGATCATCTCCGCCGCGACCCGCCCGGCCGCCTCGGACACCGGCACGTCCTCGGCCGGGCCGAAGAACGCGTCACGAGGCAGCACCGCCTGCTCCATCCGCAGCCCCGCGGGCGAGGGCACCTCAACGCGCGGCGCCCGGGGCAGATCCCGTGCGGCCACGGCGAGGTCGCGCAACGCGTCGAGCAGCTGCCCGGTCGTCTCCCGGTCGTCGCCGTGGGTGATCTGCGCGCCGATACGACGATGGTCCACCAGGTGCGCGTCGATGTGCCGGTGCTCGCGCAGCCAGTCCGCCGCCTGGAAGCCCGTGATGCCCAGTGCGTCGAGGTCGATGACGCCGGGCAGCGGATCGAGGTCGTCGGCCAGGCCGGGCCCGCAGAAGTCGTCCCGGCCGTTGACGTGCAGCCCGTCGATCTCCTCGACGGCGTCCCGGACCTCGGCCGCGAGGTCCAGCGCGCCGCCCATCAACTCCTCGCCGTGCAGTGCCATCTGCCGCCGCCAGCCGTCGAGACCCGCGAAGATCAGCACCGATGGGCTGGTGGTGCCCAGCAGGTCGGCGCGCATCCCCAGCAGTGCCGGCGGGACCAGGTCGCCCTGGAGATGGAAGACGGAACCCTGTTCGAGACCGCTGCCCATCTTGTGGATGCTCGTCACGCAGATGTCCGCGCCCGCGTCCATCGCCCAGGAGGGCAGCCCGGGGTGGAACGGAAGATGCGCGCCCCAGGCCTCGTCCACGATCAGCGGCCGCGAACGCCGGTGGCACACGTCGGCGATCGCCCGAAGGTCCGCGCACCCGCCGTACGGCGTCGGGCTCGTGACGAGCGCGCCCCGCGCGTCCGGGTGGGCGTCGAAGGCCCGGTCGAAGTCCTCGGCGGACGGGGGATGGGCCAGGTGCCGCTCGGCGTCCCACCGGGGCTCGACCCACACGGGCTCGATTCCGGAGATGATCAGTCCCGCCACCACCGACTTGTGGGCGTCCCGCCCGATCAGCAGCTTCTCGTGCGGCCCCGCGACCGCCAGCATCGCCGCCTTCACCGACAGGGAACTGCCGCAGGTGCTGAAGAAGGTGTGGTCGGCGTGCACCGCGTCGGCCATGAGTTCCTGGGCCCGCTGGAGCACCCGGCCCCGGGTGAGCCGGTCGTCCAGACCGCCGGAGGCCAGCACGTCGCCGTGGAACACGGCGTCACCGAGGACCTCGCGGACCGCCGGGTCGGCACCACGGGCCTGCTTGTGTCCCGGCGGCGTGAACGAAAGCCGCCCCTTGCGGCGGTACTCGTCCAGGGCTTCCAGGACCGGTGCGCGGGAGTGGTCGACTGTCATGCGCACCGGGTTCCCGGCACATGCCCCGGCAATCAGCCCGTGCCCGTCGTCGGGCACGGGCTCACCCGTTCAGCCCTCGGTCGCGTGTTTGCCCGGTGTCAGGATCTCGTCGAGCACCCTGAGCACCGCCTCGTAGGACATCTGCCGCACCGTCGCGTCCCTCGCTTCCTGCGGGTCGGTCGCGCCCAGCTCCTCGCTCCTGTTCCGCCACGCCCGTTCCTCGCGCACCGCGCAGGCCCTCGCACGCTGGATGCGCCGCAGGAGTTCGTCAGAATCCACCACATCAATCATGTGGACCGCGTACCCCCGCAACGCGCGGAGATGGCACCGGGTCGCGGCCGTCGACGGACTTCCGCCGTTCCGGGGGGCTTTTCGGGCGAACCGGAGGTTTGCAGGTGCGGCGACAGGTGAGCCGAAGAGTGAGACCCCGCGGCGCCGCGCGGTGTGCGCGCCCCAGCGCCGTGGGCGGTGGAAGGCAACAGCGGGTCCGTGAGCCCGGGGTATGCCCGCGCGGCGGCCGCGGTACGCGGTCCGGATCCGGTTTCGTCCTGACCGACCAGGGAGCTTAAGGATGTGCGACGAGCACATGATCGAATCGGTATTCGAACCGCCCGGCGCGGACCGAGTCCGGCCGCGCAAGCCCGCCGAGGCGCGCCGGGCGGTGGAGCGGGCGGTCGCTGAACGCTGCCGGGCCACCCACACCCCTTGTGACGTGAACGCCCTGTCCGACGCGCTGCTGGTGGCGTCGGAGCTGACGACCAACGCCATCCTGCACGGCGGTGGCGTGACCGACTTCCAGGTGGACATCGACGGCCCCGGTGTGCGCGTCTCGGTGAGCGACCGCAGTGACGAACTGCCCGTGACGGCGCCGCGCGCCGACCCGCACGGACGGTTGCGGCACGGCGGCCACGGCTGGCCCATCGTCTGCAGGCTCGCGCGTGACGTCCGCGTGTCGGATCTGCCCGCCGGGGGCAAGTGCATCACCGCCGTCGTACCCCTCTCCTGAAGATCGTGTGCGGATTCCCCGCAGATTGCATTGCAAAGTGGAGTTTGTTCCACCGGGGGCAGGGCAGTCGCAGTTTCGTGCTTCGGACCGGAGGCGCGCCAGCGGGAGCGGTATGACCGCCCCGGAGGCCCTCCAGGCGATCCGGGTGGCGACGTTCCCGCGGTAATCCCTGAAACCCCCGTTGTTCAGGAGCGAATCCGCATGCTCATCGATACGCCCACGAACCGTCCCGGCACGCCCGAAACGGCGACCACCGCCACCCGGCGGCGGCACGACGACGCTCCGGACACCGCCGAGCTCTTCGCCCGGATGGCGGAGCTCGAGGAAGGGCCCGAGCGGGAAGCCGTCCGTGACGAACTGGTCACGCTGTGGCTGCCCATGGCCCACCGCATCGCCGGCCGCTTCCGCGACCGCGGAGAGTCGATCGAGGACCTCCGGCAGGTGGCCGCCCTGGGCCTGGTCAAGGCCATCGACCGCTTCGACCCGAGCCGGGGCGCCTTCGAGAGCTACGCCGTCCCGACCATCACCGGCGAGGTCAAGCGGCACTTCCGGGACCGCATGTGGGCCCTGCGGGTCCCCCGCCGTGTGCAGGAACTGCGCAACAAGGTGCGGGTGGCGCGCCGTGAACTCACCCAGAACCCGGGCAGCCCCGAGCCCTCGGTGGCGGACATCGCCGCCCACACCGGCCTGACCGAGGAAGAGGTCAGTGCCGGCATCGAGGCCCTGGAGAGCTTCAGCACCCTGTCGCTGGACGCCGAGCTCTCGGCCGACGACGACGGCTACAGCCTCGCGGACACCCTCGGCGCGTCGGACTCCTCCTACGACGTCGTGGTCGACCGCGAGTCCGCCAAGGAAGGCCTGCGCCGGCTGCCGGAACGCGAGCGGGCCATCCTCTACATGCGGTTCTTCGAGGACATGACACAGAGCCGCATCGCCGACCGGCTGGGCATCTCCCAGATGCACGTCTCCCGCCTCATCAGCCGCAGCTGCGCCCGAGTACGGGACGAAGTCCTGGGAGAGCGCGCGGCGGGCCGGGGCACCGGCGGCACCTCGACGACGGCCTGACCGACCGACCCACCAGGAGCGAAAAGACAATGCTGAGGCCCAACCCCGCCGTGCTGCGCCGCCTCGTCGAGGAGTACGAGGCCCTCGCGGCCTCGGAAGCGGCGAGTGAGCCGGCCGTCCGGAGCGCACGGACCCGCGACCTGGCGTACACGCTCTGCGTGTCCACCGGCACCCGGGACGTCGAGCTCGCCCTCGAGCTCGCCCACCAATGGCTCGCGGCCGCACCGCCGGTGGCCCGGGGAACCGCCCTGCTGACCGCCGCGGAGCACCGCATGCCGACTCCGGAGCCCGCGTGACGTACGTGTCGGCGTGACACGACGGGAGACGGGTGGCACCACAGGGCCCGGCCGACGGCGCATGCCGCGGCCGGGCCCACTCGCGTGCCGGAGGGCTCGCGTCACGAGCCGCGCCCCCGCCCTGACCGGAACGCGCTGGTCCGGCGGCTACGCCGCGTATGCGGCGTCGAACCCGGGGCATCCGCACTCCGGGAGGTCTATATGAACACGAGTGCGATGGCACGTACCGGAGGACTTCAGGCCCGGCGGGCGGCGCGGGGCTCGGTGACCGAAAGTGCGGCACGGGCGGGATTCGCCGCACGAGGGGTGATCTACCTGCTCGTCGGCGCGCTGGCGCTGCAGATCGCCTTCGGCGACACGCATGAGCAGGCCGACCGCGGCGGCGCCCTGGCGGAGTTGTCGCAGAAGCCCTTCGGCGCGGTGCTGCTCTGGGCACTGGGCATCGGGCTCGCCGGCATGGCCCTGTGGCGGCTGTCCGAGGCGCTCTTCGGCTCCGTCGGGAAGGACGGCCGGAGCCCCCGCAAGCGGCTGCTGGCGGCGGTCCGGTTCGCGTTCTACGTCTTCGTCGCCTACTCCGTGCTGTCGTTCGCGGCGACCCGGAACCAGAGCGGCGGCTCAAGCGACCGGCAGTCCCGGGACGTCACCGCCAGGGCGCTGGACATGCCCGCCGGTCAGTGGCTGGTCGGCGCGGCCGGGATCGCGATCGTCGCGGCCGGCGGCTGGATCGGCGTACGGGCGGTTCTGCGCAAGTACCACGACAAGCTGCGGATGGGGCAGATGAGCCCACGGACCCGGCAGCTGGTGGACGTCACGGGCGTGGCCGGCGGCGCCGCCCGCGGGCTGGTGTTCGCCGTGGCCGGCGTCTTCGCCGTCCGCGCGGCGATCGACTACCAGCCCGACCGGGCCAAGGGCCTCGACGACACCCTGCGCACCTTCGCCGGCACTCCGCTCGGCCCCTGGCTGCTGGTGTGCGTCGCGGCCGGGCTCGTGCTCTTCGGGATCTTCTCCTTCGCCATGGCCCGCTGGCGGCGGGTCTGATCGGCTCCGCGCGGGGAACACGAGACGAATGAGCGATTCCGAGATTCCGCAAGACGACGGCCGTCCCGTGGACGTGTACCTGGACCTCCTGCGCATCCGGATGGACACGGAGGACTACCGCCTCCTGATGCGTGTGGTGGAACCGGTCCTCGAGGCGATCGACGAGGAGCGCCTGTCCAGCCTCGACTTCGCGCTCGACTCCGGGGCCAATGACGAGCTGCCCCAGGAGGTCCGTGATGAGGTGGCCCTCGTCATCGCCACCGCCGTCACCGGCCGCCTGGACAACGAAGTGATCGAACTCGACGTCGACGACACCGGCCCGGTCAGGATCGTCACGGACGCCACCACGGCGTCCGACCCGGTCCGCCTCGGTGAGATCGCCGACTACATCAGGGAACGCCACCGGCAGACGGAGGAACTGCGCGGCATCGCCGAGGTGAGCGGACTGCCCACGGACTTCTGAGGCGGCCCGTGCTCCCCGCGCCTTCTCACCCCCGGGGCCCGGCCACCGGCACGCCCAGCGGCCGGGCGAGACCCACCACGGCCTCGTCCAGCCGCTCCAGATGCCGCAGCACGCGATCGGTGATCCGGCCGTAGCGCGGTGTCCCGGCGTCGGACCCGAGCAGCGAGGCGATGCTCGGCCCGGTCACCACCCGCGCGGCGGCGTGCTCGTCCGCGACCCGGGCCGCGATGGTCTCGATGTTGCGCACGGTCCGGGCCGCCGCCCCGCGCAGCCGCGGGTCCGCCGCGATCGAGGGATGCGTGGGCAGCAGCTCCGCGGTAGCCGCCAGCGTCCGCGCGTGGTACGCGCAGGTCTCCAGCAGCGCCACCACGTACCGGGCCGTGTTCCGCCGGGCCCGCAGCGGCGTCACCGGATGGGTCAGCGGCTGCGTCGCGGCCCGCAGATCGGCCAGCGCCTGGTCCAGGTCGCGTGACCTGTCCAGCAGTTCGTCCGCCGGCCCGCCGCTCAGCTGTCCGACGGCGGCCTCGGTGACATCGGCCAGCCGGTCCAGCACGGTGCCGAGCAGCTCGTTGGTCCGGCGGTCGGTCTGCACCGGCAGGACCAGCGCCGCCGCGACGACGCCACAGGCCGCGCCGAGCGCCGTCTCCTCCACCCGCAGCACGAGCACCTCGAGGCTGTAGGTGTGCAGCAACGTGTACAGCAGCCCCAGCATCGCGGTGACGAAGAACGACATCAGCGTGTAGGACAGCGGCGCCGTGTAGAACATCGCGAAGATCAGCACCAGCACCAGCGCGAACGCCGTCCAGGTGTGCTGCCCGACCAGGCCCGCCAGAACGATCCCGGCCACCACCCCGAACACCGTGCCCAGCAGCCGGCGGTAGCCCTTGACCAGGATCTCGCCGGTCGAGGCGGTGTTGAGGAAAACGATCCAGCACGTCAGCACCGCCCAGTACCAGCGCTGCGTGGACAGCAGTTCGCCCCCCACGATGGCCAGCGTCGAGCCGACCGTCACCTGGACCGCCGCGCGGGTGGTGGGCCGCCGCAGCCCCGTCTGCTCCTCCTGCGCCGCCTCCTCGCCGCCGTCGATCGCGGCGTCCTCGGCGTCCAGTTCCTCGCGTGAGCGGGCCGTGGCGGGAGTGTCGTCCGACTCGTCCTGCGGGCCGTCCAGTGCGATCCGCAGCCCCAGCACCGACCGCGCGGACTCGCCGATGCCGCGGAAGACGTCCTGGACGGCGGCGGGCGCGGACGGCAGGTTCTCCTCGTCCCGGTAGCCGAGCAGCCGGTTGCGCACATGGGCCAGCGCGGTCCCCGAGTCGCCGCTTCCGGCCCGCAGCACCAGGGTGCGCAGTGCCTGCAGATCACGGCGGAGCGTGGCGGTGGCCTCGTCCGGCACCGCCAGACGCCCCACCGCCGGAGCCGGGGCGCCCGGCAGATGCAGGGTGAGCGTGTCGGCCCGTTCGGCGCTGCGGGCGGTCAGCAGCAGCAGCCCCAGCCGCTCGGCGGCGATCTCGGCGTCCGCGATCCGGCGCTGCACCAGCCGCGCCGCCGACTCGTCCGGGGTGCCCTCCTCCAGCCGCCCCTGGATCATCATCGCCGTCTCGTGCAGCCGCGCGGTGCCCTCCCGCACGGCCTCGAGGGCCTTGTCCATCTCGTCCGGGCCGGCGTCGAGGAGATCGAGCTGCGCGGACACCAGCTGCGCCAGCCGGGCGCGGAAGGCCAGCCGCAGCCTCATCAGGACCCGCGTGGGCGTCGCCGGCACGACCGCGAAGCGCAGCAGGGCGCTGGAGCAGAACGCCAGGGCGATGGCCCCGCAGAGGGCGGGCAGCGAGGAGACGGTGGCGCCGACGAACAGGAACACGAAGTAGACCTGGAAGCCGATCAGCCCCAGCGCGGTGCCGCGGTCGCCGAACCGGCGCCCGTAGACCGCGCAGAAGATCAGGACGACGAAGAAGACGTCCCCGGCGAGACGCGCGTTGAGCACCGCGCCCAGGGAGACGGAGGCCAGCGCCACCGGCAGGCCCAGCGCCAGCGTCACGGCCTGGGCGCCCAGCTGCTTCTCCCGGATGGCGAAGGTGGCGACCATCGCCGCCATGGCCCCCGCCACCAGGAGGTGCACATCCACCCGCAGCAGCGCGAGGACGGCGAGAGTGAGGGCGATGGCGCCCACCGTCCGCAGCCCCGCGGTCAGGCGCAGCAGTCCGGGGTCGGACGCCGCGATCCGGTTCCGCAGTCGTGTCCGCACCGAGCGTCCCGCTGCCCTCACGCCGCCGCACTCTCTCCCGACTCACACCAAGATCCGGTTCTCAGCATGTCATGCCGCCGGCCGAGGCTCCCGTCCGGCCCGGTCCTACTCCCTCCGGGCGGCTCCCTCCACGCGCTCCCGCACCTGTTCCGGCGTCAGGTAGGCGTCGGTGTACTCGAAGTCCTTCAGCCTGGCGGCCTTGCGGGCCTGGAAGCCGGTCCGCACGAAGTCGTCGCCGGCCACCGCGTTGAGGAGCCAGTTCGTCATCACCCGCGTCTTGGCGACGTTGGTGCGCAGCGCCGACCAGTGGTAGCCGCGGGCGACGGCCTGGGCGGGCAGGCCCCGCAGTTCGATGCCCAGCGGCTTGGAGACCGCGTCGGTACCGCCGAGGTCGACGACGAGCCCGAGGTCCTTGTGGACGTACGGCTTCATCACCCCGCCCCGCAGCGAGGCGATGACGTTGTCGGCGACGTGCCTGCCCTGCCGCAGCGCGTGCTGCGCCGTGGGCGGGCACATGGCCCCGTCTCCCTTGGCCAGGTCGGGCACGGCCGCCGAGTCGCCGAGCGCGAACACCCCGTCGTCGCCCGGAAGATTCATCTCGGGGGCGACGGCGAGCCGCCCCTTGACGGTCTCCGCGCCCAGCGTGGCGATGAGGGGGCTGGCGACGACCCCGGCGGTCCAGATGAGCGTGCGGGTCGGCACCACCCGCCCGTCGGTGAAGGTGACCTCCTCGGGGCCCGCCTTGGCGATGGAGGTGCCCAGGGAGATCTCGATGCCGCGCCGGCGCAGGATCTCCTGCGCGCTGCCGCCGAGCTTCTCGCCCAGCTCCGGCATCAGCTTCGGCGCGATGTCGATCAGATGCCACTTGATCAGACCCGGATCCAGCCGGGGGTAGCGCTTGACCGCGGCATGCGTCAGCCGCTGCAGGCACGCCGCGGTCTCGGTGCCCGCGTAGCCGCCGCCGACCACCACGAACTGCAGCCGGGAGGCCCGCTCGTCGGGGTCCTGGCTCGCGTCGGCCAGATCGAGCTGCGAGATGACGTGGTCACGGATGTAGGCGGCCTCGGCGAGGGTCTTCATCCCGAAGGCGTGCTCGGTCAGCCCCGGGATGTCGAACGTGCGGGTGACGCTGCCGGGGGCCAGCACGATGTAGTCGTACGGCTCGTTGACGATCTGGTCGGTGATGGTGCGTATGACGCAGACCTTGGACTTCAGGTCGACGCCTATGGCGCCGCCGGGAATGATGCGGGTGCGGTACTTCTTGCTGCGGCGCAGCGAGACGGCGATCGACTGCGGCGTCAGCACGCCGGAGGCGACCTGGGGGAGCAACGGCAGGTAGAGCTGGTAGGCGAACGGCGTCACCAGCGTGACGTCGGCCTCGTCCGGGGAGAGTTTCCGTTCCAGACGGCGGACGCACTCCACGCCGGCGAAGCCTGCGCCAACCACCAGGATCCTGGGTCGTGTCACGGTGTTCATCCCTTTCTGCGGCTCCAGGCGGTCTGCCTCGAACGCCTTTCGCCTGCCCGGGGATCGCCGGTTCGCACCCCTTCGATCCCACCGCGTCCCGGACCGGTACGCCAGTCGTGGGCGGCGGGCAGACGAACACGTCGATCACCACCATGCCCCTGTCATGGCCGAAAAGCACCAGTCAGGAGTGAAGAACGCGTGCACAGACTCCGGTGGAACGGACCCCGCTCAGGGCGCCGCGTCCCCCCGGACGTGACACAGCAGCAGGCACACGTCGTCGTCACGCTCGGAATCACTCAGCAGCGGATGCAGGAGCCGGTCCGCCGAGCCCTCCAGATCCGCGTCGAGCTCCGCCGAACGGAACCCGCCGAGCGCCCGCGCCAGCCGCTCGATGCCCGGGTCTATGCCCTGCGCACGCCGCTCGACCAGCCCGTCCGTGTACAGCGCGAGCGTCGAGCCCGGAGACAGCCGCACCGTATGGTCGGAGATCTCCTGGGTGAGAGGAATGCCGAGCATGGCGCCCGGCTTGGCGTCCAGCGTCCGCACGGTCCCGTCGGCCAGCCGCAGCACCGGCGGCGGATGGCCCGCGGCGGCCCACGTCACCGTCGGCTCGTCCGGATGGAACCGGGCGATGACGGCGGTGGCGTACAGATCGGGCTGCAGATGGTGCAGGAACCGGTGCAGGCGGGTCAGCAGCCTGCCCGGGCTGTCGCCGTCCACCGCGTACGCCCGCAGCGCGGTGCGCAACTGGCTCATCATCACGGCCGCGTGCAGGCCGTGCCCGGTCACGTCACCGATGACGGTGATGAGACCGCCGTCCCGCTGCGGGAACGCGTCGTACCAGTCACCGCCGATGTTCAGCCCGTGGGTGGCCGGCAGGTACCGCGCCGCCAGGCTGAGCCCCGGCGTGGCCGGGAGATCCGTGAGCAGGGCGCGCTGCAGCGTCTCCGCGATGTCACGGTTGTGCTCGAAGCGCCGGGCGTTGTCGATCGCGATGCTGGCCCGCCGGGTGAGCTCGATCAGCATCACCGCGTCGTCCGGGTCCCAGCGCTCACCCGGCGGCGACAGGGTCAGGACCCCCAGCGGTGCCCGCCGCGTCGGCAGCGGAACGCACAGCAGCGGCCGCGTCGGGTCGAGCGCCGACGGCGGGTGGTCGTCCACACCGGGCAGGCCGCCGGGGTGATCGGCGGCGTACTGGGGCCGTCCGGTACGGGCCGCGACCACGGCGGCGGCCGGGTGCGACGCAGGCCCGCCCTTGTCGTCCTCGTGCTCGAACAGCCAGACGTCGACGCTGCGCGCGTACTCCGGCACCAGCAGGTCCGGCAGCCGGCGCACGATCTCCTCGTGGTTGAGCGAGGCCGTCAGCACGGCGCTCGCGTCCGCGAGGAACGTCAGCCGGCGACGGGCGCTCTCTGCCTCGTTGCGTGCGCTGCGCTCGGCGGCGAAGGCCTCACGCTGGGCCCGCCCGGCCGCGTCCAGCTCCGCGTGCAGCGCCAGGACGCCCTGGTTGGTCTGGTGCAGCTCCTCGCGGTGGAAGGCGACCAGGTCCTCCTGCTCGCTGAGCTTGTCCAGCACCGCGGCGGTGTCCTCGTCGGCGCCGAGCAGCGCCTCCGCCAGCGCCGCGGGGTCGTCGGCGACCGTGCCGTCCTCCGCGGCCGGGGACGCCTCGGGGCAGGGGACCGTGACCTCCCACGGTGGCTCACCGGCGGCGCACGCGTCCGGCGAGGGCGTCACCACGGCGTGCAGCAGACCCTCCTCGGCGGGGTCTCCCGCCAGGTCGAGGGTGAGCAGCCAGGTGCCGCCCTTGGTCAGGCACTGCCGCAGATGGGCGCTGAGGGCGGCGGCGAGCCGGGTCCGTTCGACGGTGGGCACACCGAACGCGGCGGCCAGGCGCGCGAGGGCGATACGAGCGCGTGCCGCGTCGGTGACGGTGGTGATCTGCCAAGTGCGCATCATGGGTGTTCCGGCGGGTTCGGAGTCAGCACGGCCACGGCGGTGTCGTCCCGCACCGGCCGGGCGGGACTGCTCGCGTCACGTATCGTCACGGCGGCCGTCACGGCCGGGTCGACCGCCCCCGCACCGGTGCCGGGCGGCGGCGTCCAGCGGCTGGGCAGACCGTCGGTGTGCAGGATCAGCAGCCGGTCCGCCGCCCAGTCGGCCTCCTCCTCGCGGAGGGTGGCGGGGCGGTGCACCCCGACTATGCCCGGCCGGGACAGCAGGGGACGCCAGGTGCCGTCCGTGCGCAGCCGCGCCCCCACGTTCCCGATGCCGGCGAACCGCAGCCGCCAGGACCGCAGGTCGAGCTGGGCCAGGGCGACGGCCGCGCCCCGGGTGCCCCTCAGCGCCTCGTGCAGCCGCCGCAGCGACTCGGCGGGGGCGAGGTGGGCCCACCGGTGCAGCGCCGCGACAGCGGCGGACGAGGCCCGGGCCGCCTCCGGGCCGTGCCCCAGCCCGTCCGCCAGCATCAGCGTCACCCGGTCTCCGGAACGCACCCAGGTCCACGCGTCACCCGAGTACTCGGCTCCGGCGTAGGGGATGTTCACGCCACCGGCCCGCACGCCGGCGACCGGTACGGAGCGACCCCGCAGGGAGTCGGCGTCCGCGAGGCGTTCGAAGGCGCCGTCCGCCGGCGCTCCCCGGAGACCCGGCTCGTTCCGCTGCGCGCCGCCGTCTCCCGCACCCGGCTCCCGCGGACCGGAGGCGTGCGCTGTCCGGGAGCCCGGTGTGTCTGCCGGCGCGCCACCGCCGGCGAACCCGGCGCCCGGCAGTCCGTGAGCCGGTCCGGTCCGGGAAGCCGGCTCGTCCGCCCACGCGGGGCTGTCCGCCGCGGCGCCCCCCGGCAGGCCACCGCCCGGTACGCCGGAAGGCCACCGACCGCTGCCGCCGGACCGCACGGAACCCGGCGCGGCGGTCAAGGGCGCTTCGCCCCAGGTGCCCGACACACCGTCGGGCCGCACCGTCACCGCCGGGCCGGCGGGCGCGCCGTCGCGGCGCCGCGTGGTGCCGACCCGGGCCGCCGCGACCGTGCCGCGGCCGGGCGTGCTGTGCAGGTGGAAGTCGTCGGCGAGCCGCAGGCACGTGCCGAGGCCCGCGCCCAGCGAACCGGTCGTGGAGAAACCGTCACGCAGCGCCGCCGGCACGTCGGGCACACCCGGGCCGTGGTCGAACGCGACGATCTGCACGACCCGGGGCCGCTCACCGCCCGGGCGCAGCACGGGCGGGTCCACGACGTCGATGAGTACCTGACCGCCCTCGGCGTGCTTGAGCAGATTCGTGGCGAGTTCGGTCGCGACCAGCGCGGCGGCCGCGGTGCGCCGCTCGTCGAGCCCGGCCAGCGCCGCCGCGCCCTCCGCGGCGGCCCGCGCGTCGCGTACCCGGGTCGAGTCGCGCACCGGGACGTCCCACACCCTCGGCATCAGGCCTCCTCGCGCGGACGCGGCGGCCGGCTCACCCAGCAGGTGACCCGCACGGTGGTGCCCGCGCCCGGTGCGCTGTCGATGTCGAAGTCGTGCACCAGGCGCCGCGCGCCGCTCAGTCCCATGCCGAGCCCACCGCCGGAGGTGTAGCCGTCGGTGAGCGCCTGGTCCAGGTCGGCGATGCCCGGCCCCTCGTCGGTGAAGGCCAACCTCAGGCCCCGCACGCCGCCGCCGCTGACCTGCGTCGCCTCCATCCGTCCGCCACCGCCGTGCACGAGGGTGTTGCGGGCCAGCTCACTGGCCGCCGTGACCAGCTTGGTCTGCTCCACCAGGCCGAAGCCGAGCCGGGCCGCGGCCTGCCGTACGTGCTGGCGCACCCACACCAGGTCCATGTCCGACCGGATGGGCAAGCAGGCCTCCACACCCGCGGCAGTGTGCATCACGGACTCTCCCGACGCGCACCGCCGGCGCGGGAGGCCGGGGCCTGCTGGGAGAGGAGTTCCATGCCCGCCTCGGTGCTGAGCGCGGTGCTCAGCCCCGGCAGCGTCAGGCCCAGTTCCACCAGTGTGATGGCGACCGCCGGACGCATACCGGCCACCACCGTCCGCGCGGCCAGCAGCTTGGCCTGCGCGGCGATCTCGGCCAGCACCCGGCCGAGGAAGGAGTCGACGATCTCCACGCCGGAGATGTCGATCAGGACACCGCGCACCCCGGTACGCACGATGGTGTCCGAGAGGTCCTGCTGAAGCTGCTGCGCCGTGCTGTCGTGCAGGTCTCCCTGCAACGTGACCAGCAGGACGTCGCCGAGCCGCAGGACCGGAACGTGGCCCGTGACGGGACGGGAGTGGGCGTCGTTCACCGCTGACCCGCACCCGGGTTCACGATGGCCGCGCCGAGCTGGTGCAGCGCGTAACCCAGCGCGTCCGAGAGGCTCGCACGGGTGATCACGTCCAGGTCCAGGCCCAGGTGGACCATGGTCTGCGCGATGGCGGGGCGGATGCCCGAGACGATGCACTCGGCACCCATCAGCCGCGCCGCCGCGACGGTCTTCATCAGGTGCTGCGCCACCAGTGAGTCGACCGTGGGCACCCCGGTGATGTCGAGGATCGCGAACCGGGCGTGCTGCTCGACGACGGCGTTCAGCAGCGTCTCCATCACGATCTGGCTGCGGGCACTGTCCAGCGTCCCGATCAGCGGTACGGCCACGATGCCGTCCCACAGCCGGATGACCGGGGTGGCCACCTCCAGCAGCTGCGTCCGCTGCCGGTCGCTGAGGGCCTGCCACTCGTTCAGTGCCGTCTGCATCGCCACCAGCCGCAGGGTGCCCATCAGCACCGTGAGCGCCGTCGAACACGCCCGCAGGTGCTCGGGCGGCGCCTGCTCCAGATCGGCGGCCAGCAGGTTCTCGACGGGCGGCCGCAGCGCGGCCAGCTCGCTGGAGACCTGGGTGTTCGACAGTCCGGCGCGGGAGCGGGCCGCGCCCATCCGGGCCAGCTGCTCGCGCACCGCGCTGAACCCCGCCGAATCCGGGTCCTCGACCTGCCCCGACTCGGCCACCTGCGCCAGCGCGTCCACGACGACCTTGCCCGCCTCCACCGCCTCGTCTCGGGAGACGGTGAACACGGTACGGAACAGCGGCTCGTCCGCCCACCGCTGGGCGATCTGCTCCTGCCGTCGCCGCAGGAAGTCGCTGACCTCGTGCGTGGGCGTGGCGAGCTGTCCGTCCGCTTCGTGCTCCGGCACCTGGTTCTCTCCTCATCCGCGTTGCGTCGGCCGAACCCGCTTCGGGCAACGAGACGGCTCTGTGACACTTGCCGGGCGACAACTCTAACCATGCGCCGACCTCGCACGACACCAGATCGGTAGCAAGCGATCCGGTTCAGGGCGACAGCGGTTGGCCGCCGCGGTCACCGGCGCGGCGCGGGGGAGGACCGACGTCCGGGCAGGGCGGAGCGAGGGCACCGGGCCGCCGGTCGAGCCGGGGCCGTGCCCGCTGGGGAACCTCGTTCGTCAGACGCCCTCGTCCCCCATTCCGTCGGGGACGGCCGGCCCTTCGTCGACGCGGGCCAGGGCCTCGTCCAGACTCTCCGATATCGGCACCGTGATGCTGACGCCGGTCAGTTCCAGGACGCGGCGTACGGCCGGGGTCGGGCTGATGACGTGCACGCTGCCGGCGTCCCCGCGGGTCTCCTGGTACACCCGCAGGATGATGTTCATCCCCGACGAGTCCATGAACGGGACGGACGAGAGGTCGAGCAGGAAGTGCCGTCGGCCGTGGTGGAGTTGGTTGGCCAGATGGGCCTGGAACTCGGTCGCGGTGTCGACGTCCAGGTAGCCGTCGACCGTGATCAGGGCCACGTCCTCCCTGGGCAGCTCGACTTCCACGGACAGCGGGTTCTGGGCGAGGGGCACGGGTACCTCCAACAAGTGCTACGGCCTGGGCAGGTCACCTCTGCGGATGACCGCGGTGCGGGGCGATGCCGGTCCTGGGGCGGGCTCTGATGCCTTTTCTCATGTGCCTCCCTTCGCTGCCGGGCTCCGTTCTCACCGCGCCCCGCGATTACCCCGGAAACCGCCCTCCATGCCTGCCGAACACGAAACGGCCCGGGCTCCCGGTACGGGCGTGCCCCCCGGGTCGCACGGCCGTGCGCCGAATGCGCTTGCGGCGGGAGGGTATTTGGTGCTGTGGAGAGGGGCGGGCGGGAGCCGTCCGCCCGGACTCGAGGGATCCGCACACCGCCAGGGAGGATGGAGCAGCGTGACCATCGACAGAATCTGGTCGTACGCGCCGGGCAGCGGTCACGTGGAGGGGGTGGACCTGACCGGGTTCACCGTCGCCGCGACCGACGGCACGATCGGGCACGTGGACCGGGAGGCGGCCCCGCACGGCATGCGGCACCTGGTCGTCGACACCGGCGTCTGGGTGTTCGGCCGCAGCGTCCTGGTGCCGGCCGGGGTGGTCACCGTCGTCGACGGGCAGGCCCGGAAGATCACGCTGGCGTGCAGCAGGTCAGACGCCAAGGCCGCGCCTCGCTTCCAGACGGACAGCGAGACCAGGGACCGGGAGTACCTGACCGCCGTGGGCGACTACTACGACCGGCTGCCTCCGCGCGAGACGGCCCCGGCCTGAGCGAACCGGGTCCGGGGAACCGGATCCGCGAACCGGTCACGGGCGCGCCGCGCCCGTGACATTCCCGGTTCACCAGGGCAGGAAGACGTGCACGTCCTTGCCGCGCTCGTCGGTCACCACGCTGACCTGGTCGCACAGGGTGTGGATCAGGTGCCAGCCGATGCCTCCGCCACCGCTGCGCGGATCGAAGGGACGGGGGGCGGGTTCCGTGGTGCTGCTGTCATGAAGGACCACATGCACCCCGTCGTAGGTCCGGCGCATCCGCAGCGCGAACGGGCCCGGCGCGTACTGGACCGCGTTGGCGGCCAGTTCCGTCACCACCAACAGAATGTCGTCCCAGTACTCGGGGGCAGAGGGTGGCGAGGAGCGTGCCAGATCGCGCAGGAACTCCTCCGCGGCCAGTCGCGCACCCGTCACGTCGTGCGGCTCGCCCACGAAGCTGTTCGTGCGGCTCGGGATCTCCTCGGAGGTCAGTGCGTCATCCCCACGCGGCTCGGTTGACATATCGCCTTTCCGGCCCGGCGTCAGCAAGGGCTGTCGTCAGGGCTGTCGTCCTTTCTCTTGCGTCGCCACTGTTGCGTGTTCCCGTGGGGGCGGGGCCTACTCGTCCGGCTCCATCTCAGCGGAACACATTGTCGGAGTCGTCCCAGTTCGAGGGTTCCTGCGGGGTGCTCGCCCGCCCGGGACGCCTGCGTGTGTCGTACATCGCGTCGATCTCGGACGCGTAGTGCCGCGCGATCTCGTCCCGGCGCAGCTTCATCGAGGGCGTCAGCATCCCGTTGGCCACGTCGAACGGCTCCGGCAGGACCCGGAACACCCGGATCGACTCCGATGGTGAGACGGAGCTGTTGGCCGCCGCCACGGCGCGCGCGACCTCCTCACGCAGCGCGTTCTCCTCGCGTGCCTCCCGCAGCTCACCCTGGAGCGCCAGCGCTGCCCGCCAGTGCGCGAGGAACTCCGGATCCAGCGTGATGAGGGCACCGACACACGGCCGGTTGTCGCCCACGACCACGGCCTGGTGGATCAGCGGATGCATCCGCAGCCGCTGTTCCAGGGCGGCCGGGGCGACGCTCTTGCCGCCGCTGGTGACGATG
Organism: Streptomyces djakartensis; assembly: GCF_014651075.1. Lineage (GTDB taxonomy): Bacteria > Actinomycetota > Actinomycetes > Streptomycetales > Streptomycetaceae > Streptomyces > Streptomyces djakartensis. Next base: position 220,294 of record NZ_BMWE01000013.1, read on the forward strand.
ATGTCCTTCTTGCGGCCGGTGATCGTCAGATAGCCCTCGGAGTCGAGCTGCCCCAGATCCCCCGTGGCCAGCCAGCCGCCGCGCAGCGCGGCCCGGGTGGCGGCCTCGTCGCCCAGGTAGCCCTGGAACACCGACGGCCCGCGCACCAGGATCTCCCCGTCCTCGGCCACCTGGATCTCCGTCCCCGGCAGCGACTGCCCGACGGTCCCCGACTTCTCCCGGCCCAGCGGCTGCATCGTCACCCCGCCCGCCGTCTCCGTCAGACCGTAGCCGTCGTGCACGTAGATGCCGATGCCCTCGTAGAAGAGTGACAGGTCCCGGCTGAGGGGGGAGCCGCCCGACGTCGCCCGCCGTACCCGGCCGCCCAGCGCGGCCCGCAGCCTGCGGTACACGGTGCGCTCGTACAGGGCGTGCTGGAGCCGCAGGTCCAAGCCGGGACCGCGGCCCCGGCCCAGCCGCTGGCGTTCCACAGCCGCGGCGAAGTCCCGCGCGGTCTCGGCGGCCCGCTCGAACAGCGCGCCGTTACCCCCCTGCTGGGCCGTGCGCAGGAAGTTCTTGTAGATCTTCTCGAAGACCGACGGGACCGCGTAGAAGTACGTGGGCCGGAAGGACCGCAGTGCCGACGACAGCGCCTGATCGCCCAGGTCGCACTGGTGCCCCATCAGCAGGCCACCGCGCAGGCACAGGCCCTGGATCATCAGCCCGTACACGTGGGAGAAGGGCAGGAACGCCAGCACGGAGCCCTGCTCGCCGGGCGGAGCCGCGGTGTGGCCCCAGCCCCTCAGCAGCGTGTCACAGGGCGCGGCCAGGTTGCGGTGGCTCAGGGCGCAGCCCATGGCGTGGCCGGAGGTGCCGGAGGTATAGGCGATGACGGCGGTCGAGTCCGGCAGCACGATGCGGCGCATCGAGTCGACCGTGGTGAGCGGGACGGGCTCGCCGCGTACCGCCAGGTCCTCCAGCGCGCCCGCGTCCAGCTGCCAGACGTGGCGCAGCAGCGGCAGCGACGCGCACACCGAGCCGACCGTCATGACGCCCTGTTCGTCCTCGACCACCACGCCCACACAGCCGGCGTCCCGCAGGATCCACTCCACCTGGTCGCGCGACGACGTCGGGTAGACCGGTACGACCTCGGCCCCCACGGCCCACAGCGCGTAGCACAGGACCGTCCACTCGTAGCGGGTGCGTGCCATGATCGCCACGCGGTGGCCGGGCGCGATCCCGGAGGCGATCAGCCCCTTGGCCACGTCCACCACCTCGTCGCGCAGCTCGATCGCCGTCACCTCCTCCCACGTGGCGGAGGCGGGAGAGGCGCGGCGGGCCAGCAGCGGTCTGGTGGGTTCGCGGTCCGCCGCCTCGAAGACACTGTCGGCGAGCCCCCCGGTGAGGGGCGGGACGGCAGGTGGAGCGAGGGCGAGGTCACGCATGCACTGCTCCTGACATGTACGGGGTGTGACGTTGCCGACGGGTACCGTCATCGGCGGGGCTCGAATGTAGTCGAGGCAGGGCTCGAAGGGGTCCGGAAATACGGAAGTGGTCCCCACTGATGATCTCGGCGGGATCGGGGGACCCGGACGGCATGAGTCACTACAGTCCTGATCCCGAACCCGAACGCTCCACCGGTCTGGAGCCCGGCGGCGGGGTGCCGCCGGGCGAGACCCCGCCCGCGGAGAGCAGCATGCCCGAGGCGCTGCCCCGGGAGACGCACAACCCGCCCAAGGGCTGGGCCAAGGCACCACTGACCCTGATCATCGTCCTCGCGGTGCTGATCGCGGCGTTCTTCCTGGCCTACGCCCTCGTCCTGATCCTCTGACCCCGTATCCCCTGACCGCCCGCCCCGACCCCCACCGCGCGACAGGCGGGACGCCTCACGCCTGCGTGTGGCGCACGCACTCGGTGACGACGTCCCGCAGGCTCCCCGTGCGCTCCATCAGCTCGCGCTGCACCTGGGCGCCGTTGCCGTCCCGCAGCAGTTCGTCACAGGCTTCCCGGGCCCGCTCGAGGTCACCGGTGTCCGCGAGGGCCTCCTCGACATGGTCCAGCAGGGCACGGACGACATCCTTGGCGGGCATGCGCCGCATGGTCGCCGGGTGCAGCAGCTCGCCCGTCAGACCGGAGCGGGCGGCCTGCCAGTCGGCGAGCTGCAGCAGGCTGACACTGTGGCCGAGTGGTTCCCGCCCGGCCCGCCACTCTCGTGCGGCCGTCTCCACCAGCCCGCGGGCCAGGGTGGCGATCAGCACGGCCGTACCGGCGTGCAGGCAGACGTCCGAGACCCGGATCTCCACCGTCGGATACCGCTGGGACAGCCGGGCGTCGAAGTAGATCATCCCGTCGTCGAGGATGGCGCCGGTGGCCACCATGTCCGCGATCAGGCGGTGGTACCGCTCGGCCGAGCCGAAGATCTCGGTCGGGCCGGCCGACGGCCAGCGCAGCCACACCCGGCTCCGGTAGCTGCTGTACCCCGAGTCGTTGCCCTGCCAGAACGGCGAGTTCGCACTGAGGGCCTTGAGGACCTGAAGCCAGGGCCGCACCCGGTCGATGACCGCGACGCCCTCCTCCTCGGACTCGATCGACACGTGCACATGGCAGCCCAGGACGAGCTGCTCCCGGGTGGCGATGCCGTACTGGTCCGCCATCCACCGGTAACGCCGGCTGACGCCGACCGCCGGGCTGACCGGCAGCGGGGAGGTGGCGAGCGCCGCCACGGTGCAGCCGATCTCGCCGGCGTGCCGGGCGGCCTCCTTGCGGCAGCGGACGATCTCCGCGTGCAGGCTCTCCATCGACGACTGCGGATGTGTGGCGAACTCCAGCATCTGCTCGTGGAGTTCCTTCTCGAAAACGTCCTGATCGGCGTCGTCCTGCTCGGCCCGGGCGAGCACCGCTGCGGACAGCGCCCGCGGTTCCCCGGTCTCCGGATCGACAAGGAGGAGCTCCTCCTCCACTCCGACGGTGCGCACCCTGAAGCCCGCCCTTCTGTGTCCTGCCGCATCGGCCACCGGGTTTCCCGGTGGTACGACCCCCAGTGCCCCTCACAGCCGTTGGGACACCTGGTGGGGCGGCAGGACTTCACCGAGCGAACGGCGTCAGCCACACGGTGGCCAGCGGCGGCAGGGCGAGCCGGACCCAGCCGTCCTCCGGCTTGACGGGATCGGGGTTGGTCACGCCGCTGCCCCCGTAGCGCCTGTCGTCGGTGTTGAGCGTCTCCTGCCAGGCGAGCACGTCGCACGGGACCCGCAGGCCGTAGTCGTGCCGGACGACCGGGGAGAAGTTCGACACCACGAGCAGCGGGCCGCCCTCCGCGTCGTACCTGAGGAACGCGAACACGTTGTCGTCGGCCGAGTCCACCGCGACCCACCGGAAGCCCTCCGGGCGGGTGTCGCACTGCCACAGCGCCGGGGTCGCCAGGTACACCGCGTTCAGGTCGCGGACCAGGTCACGCACGCCCCGGTGGTCGCCCGCCGAGTGGTAGCCGTCGTCCAGCAGCCACCACTCCGGCCCCTTCTCCACCGACCACTCGGCCCCCTGCGCGAACTCCTGCCCCATGAACAGCAGCTGCTTGCCGGGGTGGCTCCACATGAAGCCCAGGTAGGCACGGACGTTGGCGCGCCGCTGCCACCAGTCGCCCGGCATCTTCGACACCAGCGCCTGCTTGCCGTGCACGACCTCGTCGTGGGAGATCGGCAGCACGTAGTTCTCGCTGTAGGCGTAGACCATCGAGAAGGTCATCTCGTGGTGGTGGTACTTGCGGTGCACCGGCTCATGGGAGACGTACTCCAGCGAGTCGTGCATCCAGCCCATGTTCCACTTCAGCCCGAAGCCCAGTCCGCCGGTGTCGGTGGGCCGGGTCACCCCGCCCCAGGCGGTGGACTCCTCCGCGATGGTGACCACGCCCGGGGCACGCCGGTACACGGTCGCGTTCATCTCCTGCAGGAAGGCCATGGCCGCCAGGTCCTCCCGGCCGCCGTACGCGTTGGGCTCCCACTGGCCGTCCTCGCGCGAGTAGTCCAGGTAGAGCATCGAGGCGACCGCGTCCACGCGCAGCCCGTCGATGTGGAACTCCTCGCACCAGTACACCGCGTTCGCGACGAGGAAGTTGCGCACCTCGGTGCGGCCGAAGTCGAACTCGTAGGTGCCCCAGTCCGGGTGCTCGGCGCGCCGGTCGTCCCCGGGCTCGTACAGCGGGTCCCCGTCGAAGCGGGCCAGCGCCCAGTCGTCCTTCGGGAAGTGCGCCGGCACCCAGTCCATGATCACACCGATGCCGGCCCGGTGGCAGGAGTCGACGAAGTGCCGGAAGTCGTCCGGGGTCCCCAGCCGCGCGGTCGGCGCGTAGAAGCCCGTGACCTGGTAGCCCCAGGAGCCGTGGAAGGGGTGCTCGGCGACCGGCATCAGCTCCACGTGCGTGAAGCCGAGGTCCTTGACGTAGGCGGGAAGCTCCTCGGCGAGCTGCCGGTAGCCGAGCCCCGGACGCCAGGACGGCAGGTGCACCTCGTACACCGAGAACGGCGCCTCGTGCACGGGCGTGTCCGCGCGGTGCGCCATCCACTCGGCGTCGCCCCACTCGTAGTGCGAGGCCGTCACGATCGACGCCGTGTCGGGCGGTTCCTCGGTGCGCCGGGCCATCGGGTCCGCCTTGAGGAAGCGGTGGCCGTACCGGGAGTGGATCTCGAACTTGTACGCGGTGCCCTCGCCGACGCCCGGCAGGAACAGCTCCCACACGCCGGACGCGCCGAGCGAGCGCATCGGGAACTGCGTCCCGTCCCAGTAGGTGAAGTCCGTGGCGACCCGCACGCCGCGGGCGTTCGGCGCCCACACCGTGAACCGGGTGCCGCGCACGCCCTGGTGGGTCATGGGCTGCGCGCCGAGCGCCTGCCACAGCTGCTCGTGCCGGCCCTCGCGGATCAGGTGCAGGTCGAGCTCGCCGAGCGCGGGCAGGAAGCGGTACGGATCGTGCGTCTCCTGTTCACCGCCCTCGTAGGCGACGTGCAGCGTGTACTCGGGGATCTCGTCCAGCGCCAGCACACCCGAGAAGAGGCCGTCGCCCTCCGAGACGAGGGCGGTGCGCCTGCCGCCGGTCACCACGCTCACCGCGCGGGCGAACGGCCGCAGCGCCCGGAACACGACCCCGCCCGGCACCTGATGGGCGCCCAGCAGCGCGTGCGGATCGTGGTGGGCGCCCGCAAGCAGACGGCCGCGGTCCTGCGGGCTCAGGGCGGGCGCGGACGTGCCGGGGACCGGGCCGGACGGCTCCGGGATTGAGGTGTCTCGCATGGCCACGGCTCAGTCTCCTCTCACGGCGAGGCGCTCGATGGCCGCCATCGGAACAGGCAGCCAGTCGGGGCGGTGCCGTGCCTCGTACAGCACCTCGTACACGGCCCGGTCCGTCTCGTAGGCGCGGAGCAGTCCGTGTTTCTTGCGCGGATCCCAGCCGGCACGGGCCGCGTAGCCCGCGCAGTAGGCCTCGCGGCAGCGGCGGGCCCATTCCGGGCGCCAGGGGCGGCGCTGCCGGGCGGCGTAGTCGAAGGAGCGCAGCATGCCCGCGATGTCCCGCACGGGGGAGTGGGCGCTGCGCCGTTCGGAGAGCGGCCGGGACGGCTCGCCCTCGAAGTCGATCACGAACCACTCGCGCCCCGCCCGCAGCACCTGACCGAGGTGCAGGTCGCCGTGGATGCGCTGGGCGGGCGGGCCGGGGTCGCACCCGGCGAGGGCGGCGAACGCGGTGCGCAGGCCCGGCACGAACGGCCGGAGCGCGGGCACGCAGTGCGCGGCGGCGTCCAGCCGCTCGGTCATGGCCGCCGCCGTGCGCCCGTTCTCCCCGGGCACCCCGGCCGGGAAGGCCGAGGCCAGTGCGAGGTGAACCTCCGCGGTGGCCGCGCCGATCGCCCGGGCCTGCGCCGTGAAGTCGTCGCCGGCGGCCAGGGCGTGCAGCGCCAGCGTCCAGCCGTCGGAGGCGTCGCGCAGATACGGCTGCAGGACGCCGAGCGTGGCCGTGAACGGATGCTTCGTCTGGAACCAGGCCACGGGCGCCGGAACGCGGTGGCAGCCCTGCCGGGCCAGCGCGCCCGGCACCTCCAGGTCCGGGTTGACGCCCGGCTGGATGCGCCGGAAGACCTTCAGGATGTACTCGTCGCCGTAGACCAGGGAGGAGTTGGACTGCTCGGCGTCCAGCAGCCGCGGCACCAGCCCGGCCGGCACCTCCTGGTCAGGGTCACGGTCGAAGCGCAGGAAACCGTGGGTGCCGGGGTGTCGCAGCCGGTCCAGGAGCAGTTGCGTCGTACGAGGGTCGTGCAGTGCGTCGTAGACCGTCAGCCCGGCCAGCGGCCCGTCCTGCACCCGCCCGACGAGCGCCCGGCCGAGGCGCGGCGACGGCTGCTCCCGGACGCCGAGCAGCAGCTGGTAGCAGTCACCGGCCGCAGGAGCCCCACCGGGCGAGGGCACGCCCGTGTGACCCGCGTGTCCGGCGTGCACCAGCAGGTGCAGACAACCCGGGAACAGCTCGGTCAGCGACAGCAGTCCGAGCTCGGTGACGGGCCGGTCCTTCCCCGCGAACCAGCGCTGCCGCGGCAGCCACTCGCGCAGCAGCCCGCCGAGTGACTCCATGGGCTCGGCCAGGCGGGTGAGGCCCGGGCGCAGCGATGCGGTCTCCGGCATGGTCACGCCTCCTCTCGTCGGCGCTTGCTCACAGCCGCCTGCCGATGCGGGAGGCGACTCGGGTGAGCCGGAACCAGTAGAAGCCGTGGCCCCCGAGGGTCAGCAGGTAGGGCAGTTCACCGATGGCCGGGAAGCGGACGCCGCCGAACAGCTCGACCGGGTGCCGTCCCTCGAAGGCGCTCAGGTCCAGCTCCGTGGGCTGCGCGAACCGCGCGAAGTTGTTCACGCAGAGCACCAGGTCGTCCTTGTACTCCCGCAGGAAGGCCAGAACCGCGGGGTTGGAGGAGGGCAGTTCCGTGTAGGAGCCGAGTCCGAAGGCGGGGTTCTGCTTGCGGATCTCGATCATGCGGCGGGTCCAGTGCAGCAGGGACGACGGCGAGGCCATCGACGCCTCGACGTTGGTGACCTGGTGGCCGTAGACCGGGTCCATGATCGCGGGAAGGAAGAGGCGGCCCGGGTCACAGGTGGAGAAGCCGGCGTTGCGGTCCGGGGTCCACTGCATCGGTGTGCGCACCGCGTCCCGGTCGCCGAGCCAGATGTTGTCGCCCATCCCGATCTCGTCGCCGTAGTAGAGGATCGGCGAGCCGGGGAGAGCCAGCAGCAGCGCGGTGAACAGCTCGATGGTGTGCCGGTCGTTGTCCAGCAGGGGGGCGAGGCGCCGGCGGATGCCGATGTTGGCGCGCATCCGAGGGTCCTTGGCGTACTCGGCCCACATGTAGTCGCGCTCTTCGTCGGTGACCATCTCGAGCGTGAGCTCGTCGTGGTTGCGCAGGAACATGCCCCACTGGCAGCCCGAGGGGATGGCCGGGGTCTTGGCCAGGATCTCGGAGACCGGGTAGCGGGACTCGCGCCGCACGGCCATGAAGATGCGCGGCATGACCGGGAAGTGGAACGCCATGTGGCACTCGTCGCCGCCGCTCGGATAGTCGCCGAAGTAGTCGACGACGTCCTCGGGCCACTGGTTGGCCTCCGCCAGCAGCACCGTGTCCGGGTACTGCGCGTCGATCTCCTTGCGCACCCGCTTCAGGAACGCGTGGGTGGCGGGCAGGTTCTCGCAGTTGGTGCCCTCGGCGGCGTAGAGGTACGGCACCGCGTCCAGCCGGAAGCCGTCGATGCCCAGGTCCAGCCAGAACTTCAGCGCGGCCAGGATCTCCTCCTGCACGCGCGGGTTCTCGTAGTTGAGGTCCGGCTGGTGGGAGAAGAAGCGGTGGAAGAAGTACTGGCCGCGCACCGGGTCGTGGGTCCAGTTCGACGTCTCCGTGTCGACGAAGATGATCCGCGCGTCCGGGTAGCCCTTGTCGTCGTCGGCCCACACGTAGTAGTCGCCGTAGGGGCCGTCGGGGTCCTTCCTGGACTCCTGGAACCACGGGTGCTGGTCGCTGGTGTGGTTCATGACGAAGTCGATGATCACGCGCATGCCGCGCTGGTGGGCGG
>NZ_BMWE01000014.1 GCF_014651075.1 Streptomyces djakartensis
CGCCCGGCTTCGTCGAGGTCGTGGTAGAAGAGGCACGCCGTCCCCCGGTAGAAGGCGAAGGCCGAGGCCGCCATCTTCCGGAACTTCACGCGGAACGCGGCCGGGTCGGCGGCCAGGAGCTCGCCGAGGGCGGTGTCGAAGACGGCGAGGATCTCCTCACCGCGGTGCTCATTGCCGAGCTGCGCGAACGACACGCTTTGCAAGTTCGAGTCGACGCACGTACCCGTCTCGCTGACCGACGGCTTCAATCTGCCACCTGTGAGACACGAACTCGCAGCGCCTGACGGTACGCGCGGAACCCGCGAGTGTCACTGCCGGGGCTTAGAGTCTGAACGGCCGAAGGCCCTTCAGACGACGAAGGGAGACCCTGCGAAGCCATGACCCGGGACAACGTGCCCGCGCCCGTCCAGCCGCCCGACCCGTCACCCGCTCGACAGCAGCCCGCTGCCGGTCCCGGCCTGACCGCCGCGATAGTCCAGGGCGCCGCCCAAGGCGCCGCTCGGTCCCTCACCACCCGTTTGGTGGACAAGTCCTGACCAACCCGCCCGACTGGCTCAGAGCCCTATGGCACATGCTGCCGCGCCCGTGGGACCACTAGTCGCCTCGCCGGGCAGGGGCCCGACCCTGCCCGGCGAGGCGGCTGCGCCCATTGTCAGTGGCGGGTGCTCCGGATCGGAGGCGCTGCGATCTACATGTGCGGGTAAGTACAGACCTATCCGGCCTTCCAGTCGGCTAGCGACTGCGGATGCCACTTGATGGTCAGGGTCTCTCCTGCGAGTGGGAATCGCGGGCAGAAGATGCCGTCCCACTGGTTGGTGAAGTGCGCCATGCCGACCTCCCTGTTGTAGTAGGCGGGTTGGCCGCAATGGGCGCATACGACGACAGGACCGCTGAAGGCCTGGAGCCGGTCCCTATGGCTCAGCCCCGACTGCTGCCCCAAGAAGGTGTCGTCCGTGCGCGGGTACCGCTCCTGGACCAGGCGCAGCGAGAGGTCATGCCAGTCCATACTCAGCAGGCCGGCCGCGGCCGGGGAACGCCGGGCAGAACACCGCGCCTTCCTGCTCGGCGAAGTGGCTGGCGCCGCTGGCGCTGTCGTACGCGGGTTGGCCGCAGGCGCTGCAGATGCTGATCAAGCCCTGGTAGGTGCGGATGCTGGCGCCGGGCGCTTCGAGGGCCTGGCGGCGGGCCTGCGTGTAGCGGATGCCGGAAGCGGCTGCTGCAGTACGGGTGTCGAGCTTGCGGCGGCGGTTGCGGGTCATCGCTGAGTCCTCCTCGGCACGCCCACGCCCGCGCCGAAGCGAGGAAAGTTCGATGATTGTGCGCGATTCGGAGAACCTTCTCCGCCTGCGGGGCGTGGGTGCTGGTCCGCGGGGAGTCTGGCGTGCGCGCCGCCTCGCTCGGGATCATAGCCGACAGCGAACACCGCCTGTGGAATGTGCCGAAGACGCATGGTTCGGCGGGACAGGCCTCGAGGCGGCGCTCATTCCTCGGAGGTGTCGTCCTCATCTTCGGCATCGTGGGTAGCTGAGTCTGCGGCCGCGATGAGATCCAACAACGACCGCACCGGGGAGACCGGCAGGGACACGATTCCCTGAGCGGTGCCTTCCATGTTCGTGGCCGTGGCTGTCCAGGGCACCTGCAGCGTCCCGGGCAGAGGCTGTCCGGTCACGGCCACGAACGGCGCCAGGTCCTCGGACAAGCCGACGCGCACGTCCTCCGCAGGGAAAACGACGGTGGTCCCCTCCACCTCGATCTCCCATGCAGGCGGCAGGACACCAGGCATGACGGCCGGGAAGGCACGGTGCCAGGCGGGAGTGGCCGGCAAGCCGACGAATGGCTCTCGCTTCACCGGCTCGTAGGGGCGGGGCCCTTGGGGAGGCCGCTCGGAAACGGCTTCCTCTTGTCCCGGTCATCAGGGTCTGTCGGAGGCAGAGCGAGCACGCCATCCGGCAACTCCAGCCCGACCTGCACGTCCTTGAGGTGGATGTGTGTGTGATTGTGCAGACGCAGCGCGATGCGCGATGCGGCGAGTGCCGCCACTTCCGGCAGTGTTCTCGGGAGGGCTCGCCTGAGCGCCTCCAGGTACTGGTCCACCTCTTCCAGATACGTTTCGCGGCTGCGGGGATCCGGGGTCGTTTGTGAAGCGAGGTCCTTCATCATCTGCTCCACAGTCGGCGTCGCCGAAGCAGACTTCAGGCGGCTGACGAGACGCTCGTGCTCCGCGTTGACGACGCGGTCCAGGGCTTCGTCCGGGGTGACTACGGGGCTCACCGCGCCTTGTTGTACGGAAAGCGTCAGGTCGAGCGCCTGCTGCTTGCGCAGGAGACGCTCGCCCAGGCGGTCGATGTCGACAGCCCGGGCACGGTACCGGCAGATCGAGACTTTTCCCATCCCAGACGAGACGTCAGGCAGAGTGCCGCAGCAGGACCGCCGACCGCGAGGCGCGCGCCAGGGTTCCGCCGCGGTGATGTCTTCACCCGACCGAGTGCAGCCTTCAGAGGCTGTCGCCGCCCCAGTCACGGGCCGTAGGGGCACTGGTCGTACAACGCCCGGCCTTCGGAGCGATGACGACGATGTCTGCCCACGCACTGCCGATGCCGGGGCTCTTCCACGCGCCCGTCGCGGGGAGGTCGAATTCGGTGCCGCGGATCGTTGCGATGGTCTCCAATATGACACCGCCGGACAGCGCACCCTCAGCGACAAGGTCGTTGCTGCCACGACAACGTCAACTCCCCCACCTTGACGGTGGGCGGCGGCCTGGCCCTTTCTGGCTACTGCGACGTGATGGTGATCCTTAGCTCCACTGCGTCAGGCGCTACCAGCTGGGTGCTGCCTTCGGCGGCCCAGGCAAGTCGCCATGTGTCCGTTGCGAGGTGTGCGGTGACTGTAGGGCTAGGGGTGTCATCGAGGGCGATTGCGAGTGGTCGGGCGATCTCGCGCGGGATCCAGCCGAGGAGGAGTCCTTCGTGTTCGACTCGGATTGCGTTCGGGTCCGTGCGGTTACTGGCGTCGCGGTGGAGAGTCAGCGGGTTGCCAGCAGTGAGGTGGGCCAGGTAGCTGGCGCTGTGGGCGTGGCGTACGCCGCGTAGGTGGCAGGTGAATGTGCCGTGGCCGCGCAGGATGGTGGCCTGGGCCGCGCGGGGGCTTCGGCGTTCAGCGCTGCGAATGAGGAGGGCAGCGATGTCCGGCGTGGTGATCTCGGTGAGGTCGTCGGTGCTGAGGTGGTTGAGCCAGTCAAGAAAGACCCTGAAGGTGGGGTCTATGTAGGGGCAGTGTGGGGCGAGGGCGATGGCGGCTGCGCGGTCGTGGATGCCGATGGTAGAGGCGTAGCAGGCTGCGGGCGTATCGACGCCGTATTTGGTCATGGCGGGGAGGACAGCGAGACGTCCTTCGGCGGGGATGCCACGGCGGTGTTCGAGGAGTTGGAGGATCGCGGAGATCGCCCAGGCAAGGTCGTGTCCGATGACGCTGTCGATGACGACGGCGGTCTTGGTGATGTCGGACGTGTGCAGCGTGTCTTTGTGGCGGTCGTGGATGTCGGTCGGGGGAAGGCCAGCGATCCAGTCGGCTGCGACGGGCGCGATGGCGGCCACGGGGACCTTCTTTTTACGGGCGCCCCGCTGCAGTTCCAGCACCGTGGTGGCTGCGGTCACGAAGAGCTGCTGCAGTTCGGGCCACTGATCGCGGTCGAGGAGATCAGGCCGTGCCTCGAGGGTGGTCGCGATGTGGTCGGCAGCGGCGAGGGCGTCGACGCCGCCTTGGACGCTCAGGCCGGTGCGGACAATGCTGGCACGAATGGCTCGGTCGGGAAGTCGTTGGCCGATGGCCCGCACACGGCGTGCGGAAAAGCGGGCCAGTGGTTGAAGCGACCAGCGGCGGGCGCCGAGCTGGTGGGCAGCTAGGGTCTGGCCGAGCAGGGTGTGGGCAGCTTCTTCGAGGAGGCCCTGGTCGGAGGTGTCAACGACTTCATCGGCAAGCTGGGCGAGCAGTTGGATGTCCAGCCCCTCGGTCCACAAGATCGCTCTGTCGTCTTCAGGGTCGGCAAGGTCCAGGGTCGTGAGGTCTTGCCCGGGGGTTGGGTTGGTGCCGAGTCGGGCACGCACGAGTTGGACGTACAGGTCGGCGAGTGTGGAGATGACCGGTTCGATGTTGCTGCGGTCCAGGTAGCGACGGCGCAGCTGCCGTGCCTCGGTCTGGTCGTTGGCGATGAGGACGACGTGGCCTTCGGTTTCCTGGAAGGCGCGGCCGGCTCGGCCGGCGGTGTTCCAGAAGTCGCGGACCTTGATCGTTTCCTCTTTGCTGCGGCGGACGTCGGGGACGAGGACGGTTTTGGTGGGCAGGTTCATGCCCTGGGACAGGGTGCTGGTCGCGCACAGCACGCGCAGGATGCCGTCCCGGTAGGCGCGCTCCAGGCAGTGGCGGACGGCTTGCGGTACTTCGGCGTGGTGGTAGGCAAAGCCGCGCAGGACCATGGTGGTCAGGTCGTGGCCGTCGCCGACGTGTCTGGCGATTTCGGTGCGTAGTTTCAGACGGTCAATCAGAATCTGGGGATCGATCGTGCCGTCCTCGGCGGTGCCGAGGGATCGGGTGCCGTCGGCGTTGAGCGCTGTGGCGAGGGCTTTGGCGGCCGCGTGGGCCTTTACGCGTGTGGGCGAGGCGATCAACACGGGGCCAAGCCGGTCGAAGTGAAGGGCCAGAGCGGCCGTGACGTCCTTGCGTTCGCGGGGGAACAGACGGGTCTTCTTCAAGTGGCGGGTGAGTACTCGGGAGAGGAAGAAGTCGCTGCTTCCGTGGACGCCGTACTCGATGGTGCCGCTCTGGCCGTCGACGTCGCGGCCGCGCCAGTAGAAGACGCCGGTGCGCAGCTGGGAGGGGGTCCAGTGGGTGCTGGCGTGGTTGGTGCCGTCGGCGGCGGGAGCGAGCCATCGGGCCAGGTCGTCGCCGTTGGGCAGGACGGCGGAGAGCAGGATGGTGCGTGCGGCGGGGGCGGTGTGGCGGATGCGGGTGAGAAGCATCTCCAGGCGCAGGCCCCGTTCGCCTTCGGCGCGGTCGAGGCTGTGTCCTTCGTCGACCAGAACCAGAGCGAGCCGGGGGGCGAGTTCGGGGACGTTGCGCAGGAGGAGGTCGAATTTTTCGCTGGTGACGACGAGGACGTCGGTGAAGTCCAGCAGTTGGGTTTCGTAGCGGACGTGCTCGACGCCGCCGAACATCGCAGAGACGCGCAGGCCAACCAGTTCGAGGCTTGCAGCCAGGTGCCGTTCGACCTGGGCGGCCAGTGCGCGGGTGGGGACGACGTAGACGGCCAGACGGGGCAGGTTCCACCATGTGTCCTTCTCTGTGGGGCGGGGGGCGAGGGCGTGGAGGATGGCCCACTCGGCGATGTGGGTCTTGCCCGCTGAGGTGGGCATGGTGACCGCGAGGTTGGTCGCCGCGGCGTCCACGAGCCCCTTCTCCAGGGCCTTTCGCTGGGAGGGCCAGACTTGGGTCATGGGCCGTTTCGCAACGATCAAGGCTTTGAGATAGCGCTCCCACAGGCGGCCCCAGGTGGCCGCGCGGCGCAGCAGCATCCACGGCGAGGTGGCGACGATGTCCTCGACGACGTACGCGAGGGAGTCGATCAGGGTCCACGTGTCGACCACGGAGGCGTCGAGGAGGACGGATGCGGCCTTGCGCAGGTCGGTGACGGCTGCGCGGCCCGCTGCCCGGTCCCCCAGACGCCACAGGGCGGCGAGGGAGCGTGCGGCGCGTCCGGCCAGCCCGTACGCGGCGAGGACCGCGGCGTCCGCCTGGTCGGCGCGTCCTTCACTGGCTGCTTGGACCAGCTGCTCGCCGAGAGCGGGTAAGTCGGCTTCAGCCTGTGCGCCGAGGCGGGCCGCTTCGTCGATGTCACGCTGCAGCACCGCGCCGGTCAACGCGGCCACTCGATACGGGGCTGCGGTCGCGGCGGCCGAGGCAAGTTCCTCGCCTACGGCGAAGGCACGCACGACTTCGGTACGGAACTCTGCTGCGATGGTGGCGGAGTTGGCCTGATAGCCGGCCAGGCTCCACATTGTCGCGGCGATCGCGAGCAGCTCGATGCGCTGCGGGTCGGTGGTCTCGTACCGCGCCGCGAGGTCGGCGTAAGCCTGGGCGATCTCGGTGAGCGGTCCTGGGTCTTCTCGCCGCTCACGGGGCGTCCGGGTGAGCTGCCCCAGCCGGGCCAGCGTCAGGCCGCGGCGCAGCTCCCTGAGGTTGTAGGTGTAGGCGGCGGTGGCACCGTCGATGCTGATCTGCTCAGCCAGCACGTGCGAGCGCAGCTGGGCGCGCAGCAGCGGGGCGGCCTCCCCCTCAGTAAGGGCATCATGACCCAGCCGAGCCAGGATGCCGTTGTAGCCCCTCACGCGGCAGCGTCCCTGCTGTGGTCTTTGGGCGTGCTTTGGGCTTCGGCCGCCTTGTACACGCGGGCGACGAAGTCCTGCAGGTTGCTGATCTTCACCACGGTCAGCTCGGTCGGCTGCTTGACGATCCCGGCGAGACGGGTGACAACCTCCTCCTTCCACGCCGCGTGGTCGTGCACGAAGACCATGTGCCGCTCGACGGAGCGATGTTCCGGCTGCCTCAGCACCTCGGCAATCCGGCGGGCCAGGAAGCCCTGTTGCCGTTCAAAGCAGCGGACCATGACGAACCGTATGCTCTCATCCAGCCGGTCCTTGTCCAGGATTTTCTCCAAGCTCTCGTGCGCCTCCTGCCCCAGGTCGAGCTTGCGCGTTGCGCGGGTCTTCACCTCCGGCACGGCAACAACGGGCGGGTTCTGGCGGAGCCGGAACGCAAGGACATCCGTGCCCTGGACCGCCTGGTTCGCAGTCTGCTTCCAGCGGAGCTTCAAGATCGGCACGCACCATCGGCGCACCCTCCTGTACAAGGCCCCGGTGACGATCTCCCCGAAGTCACCGTGCCGCGTTCGGGTCTCAGCCGGGAACATGTTCGTGCGCACGTAACGAGCGACTTCGGGCGCGCCCAGGTCGTCAAAAACGAGAGCTAGCTCGCCGGGCGTGACGTAGTTCCGGGCCACCTCACGTCCGAGCTGCTCCAGCAGCTCCGCCTCACCAATCTGCCCCGATTCGACGAGCGCCTCGTACTGCAGTGGTCCTGCCGGCAGTTGCACCGGCTCCGTCTGAAGCCACTTGTCGAACACGCCCACCCCCAAGTTGCAACTCCCCGCCCAGTCACCATTGTCTCGGATTCTTCAGGACGCTGATCCGATGATCGCGTTCTTCCTGGATCACGAGCCTTCTACAAGCCAACGGGCCCCAGCCAGTCGGGACGTGAGAAGAGAGGCGGAGCATGACGAGCGCGCGCAGGTGATGGGCGTGCCGCCCAGTTCAGGTGCGGAACCGAGAGAGCCAGCTGCCGACCTTGTGCGCGGCCTGCGCCGCCTCCGCCACCTGGCGCTCCTGCTCCTGGCGCTCGCGTTCGGCCTGTTCCGCCTGCCGCTCCGCTTGGAGAGCACGGGTCTTGCAGTCGTCGCACAGGTGCGGGTGGCTGTCCTCGCGGCCCCAGTCGACCGCGATGCTGGCCTTCCACTGGTCGTCGGTGAACTTGGTCCCGCAGTCGGTGCACACCGGACGCTGAGCCTCGCGTTCAGCGGCTTCCCGTTCTTGGCGGCGCCGCGCGTCTTCGGCGCGGCGGGCGAGCGCGGCGTCCCGGCGCGGGTTGCCGATCGCCTCCCAGATGTTCTGTCGGTCGTCGCGGCCGAAGCCAGAACGCGGACCCGGCCGGGCCGTGCTCGCGCAGCAGGTCCAGCGTGGTCGCCACGATCGGCATCTTGTCGTTGTAGAGGTGGAAGCCGTCGGCCCACTGGCCCTGCCAGTGCTCGCGGGTGAGGGCGGCGACTTTCTTCATCTGCTGCAGCGCGGGCCGCTTCCGACCTGGTTGAAGACGAGCAGGACCGGCGGGTGTGTCGCATCGCCCCACTGGGGATCGGGTGCGGACCAGCGGGTGCGCCACATCGGCTTGTCCTGGCCGTCGGTGTCCTTCGCCTTGCGGTGGAAGTGGCGCATGTACTTGTCGAACTTCAAGGCGATGACGCTCGCGTCCTCGGTGCAGTTGTCGGCCTCGATGAACAACAGCGGCAGCCCGGCCTCCGGGGCAACGAGGGCTATGTCGGCCCACGCACATCCCACGCCGGGGTTCTTCCACGTGCCCGTCGACGGGAGGGCGACCTCGGCGGCGTAGGAGGTGATGCTGCCGATCCCGTCGGGCGCGTCGACCCAGGCCTGGGCGGCCGCGACGGCTTCGGCCGGCTCGCCTGCCACCAGGTCCAGGTCGGGCTTCGGGGGGATCATCGCGATGACCGTCTCGTTGACCGTCATCGCGTGCGAGGCTCCCGAGCGGCCCGCGCTCTCGGGCATGCCGCCCATCTCCTCCGGCCCGCGGTCCAACTCGAGGCCGGCGGCGGCCAGTCCGTCCTTGGTGAGCAGGCGCACCTCCTCTCCGCCTCGGGTGCGGCCGCCGTCGACGGACAGGCCGTGCCGTCGCAGATCGTTGAGCGCGCCGCGGTGGGAGGCGGTGCGCGCCTCTTTCCGTTTGGCCGCCGTATCCTTGGTGGTGTGCCGGTACGTCAGGTGCGGTGAGGACAGACGCTGTATCTGGTCCGCCGTCGCGGTCTTGAGCACCCCGAGCGCGCGCAGCGCATCGGCGCGGTGCCCGGTCGACGATCCCGCCTCGTTCTCCTTGCGCTTCGCCATCAGCCCCGCCCTCCCGTCGTCCGCGTCCGGCCACCGGCCGGGCGCCGGCCCCCGGCCGCAGAGGGCACCAGGCGCGCCCTGAAGCCAATGATCGCCTCCACCACTGACACCCCACCCCCACCTATTTCCCAGGGCTTGGTCAGTGAGAGGAGGAGAGAAGAGGGTTGTGACGACGCGCTGGAGCTTGGAAAAGCCGAGGTGGCCAGGGGAAATACGGTCCGCGCTCGTGCCGGGCAACGGAAGTGGGTACGGCAGTGGGATCGCAAGCGCCGGCAGCAGGAGACCGCGGCGGCTTGCCTGGCCGACCAGCCCTCCCGGCGCTGGGCGCGGCTCGCCGGTCGGCGGCGCGGTCAGGGTACGGCGGGCGCCTGTGTTGGGTCATCATCCCCGGTCTCTCCCTTGCGTCGTGGCATCCTCCACCGGCCGCGCATCCGCCAGGTCCTCAGTGCGTGTTTCTGAACCCCGGTTCTGAGTGGTCTTGAGCTCTACGCTGGCGCCGTGTCCGAGGGTGCCGGTCGGGCCGGGGAGAGGACTTGCCGGGCTTGTGGTGAACGGCTGAGGCCGGACGCCCGGCCCGGGGCCGTGTTCTGTTCGTCGGTGTGTCGTTCCAGGCAGTGGCGGAAGGAACGACGGCTGCGCAAGCGCCTGGCGGCCATCCAGGGCAAGGCTGGCGAGGTGGAGTGCCCGGAGTGCGGGGCCCGCTGGGTGGCCGGCGTCGATCGCCGGTCGGACGCCCCGGTACTGCTCCCGGCGGTGCGTGGTGAGGGCTTGGCGGCACCGGAAGGAAGCGTTCGCGGACCGGTCACAGTGACTGCTGAGCGAACGCATCGTGAGTGCAACTTCTGTCGCGAATCGGTCATTTGCGGTCATTCATTGTGATCTTAGGATTTTTAGTCTGACTCTCGGTGGCGGACGCGGGCCCTGTCCCGTCACGGCGAAGTGCCGTGCCCGGGCCCGCACTCGGGGTGGTGAGAGCCATGTCCGAAGGAGACCGAGAAGGTCGGTTCCGTCAGCCAGTCCCGCTATGACGAGATCGTGGCCGAGCTCCGGCAGGTCGTCGAACAGCAGACGCGGGGCTCGTTCACGATCGGCGACCGCGCACTGGAGATCGAGCCGATGGCGTGAGCGCGGTGGCCAGCATGCCGCGCCGGGTCAGGAACTGTTCACGGTCCGCGAGACGCTGTTCCGTCTGGCCGAGGACATCGGCCTGGCCTATAAGACAGTGGAAAGCGGAAAGCGCCAAGTGGACGGCGTCCCGGTGGCCCGCCGAACACCGACAGGCCGGGGTGTCGTTCCGGGTCCACCGGATCCTGGGGCAGATCGAGGACGAAGCCGAGCGGTTCGCGACCATCGCCAAACCTCCCGCGGGCAGGATGCGGTGGACGGTGGACGAGGCCAACCGCAGGGTGGGCCGCCAGGTGGAGCGTCCGACTTCCCCGCAGGAGAAGATTACTGCGATCCACTCCCTGGCCCGGGACGAAGAGGTTGCCGCGACGGTGACCACGGACTTCCTGAAGCGGCCGACGGTCGCGGCCAAGGTCCCTGCTGCGGAGAAGGTCCGGGTGGTGGAGAAGTTCACCCGGGACGAGTCGGTGGCCACGACTGCGGTCACCGGCCTGTTGCGCAGGCCGGACGTCGCCTTCAAGGCGATGAGCGACGACACTGCCCGCTTCCAGGTAAACCAGGCCCAGGCCGAACGCGGCCGGCAGGCCCGCGAGGACTTCGACCCCACCAGCCCCGTCGCCCCGGCGGTCCGCGCGATCGACCGGTCGGTGGAGTTCCTGGACCTGGTCACCGCCTGCCACTCCTTCGTCGCCGCGGCCGGCCGGACCGTTCCCGGCCTGCGCGACCGCACCCTGGACGACGAACGCACGATCGTGCACCAGAACGTGGCCAAGGTGCGAGCCACCCTCGACTGGATCGAACAGGCGGTCGACACGGGCAAGGTGGACATGGATGACGAGCTGGCCCGGCTGCTGAAGGGCGAGTAGGCATGCCCCGCGCTTCACGGCGACAGGGCGACGCAGCCAGACGCCACGCGGACACCCTCAGGTTCGTGCTGTTCGAGGCCAGACCCGCTGGCCTCGAATTCCATCAGCTGGTACGCGCCAGCGACCTGAGCCCGAGCCAGGTCCGCTCGGGGCTTGCCGCGTTGAAGGACCAGGCCGCGGCGCGGGGCTGGCCCCCGCTGACCTGGACCCGGGCGGCCGGCTACCAGCTCGGCGCCGACCGAGCGGTGCTGGAGGCATACGAACGGGCGGTGGTCAGGGAGAAGCTGACCGAGTTCCGCCGGTTCATCACCGGCACCATCGCCCCCCACGCCGCCGCCCACCCGAACGACAAGTGGGTCAAGCACATCGTCGCTCAGCTCAACTCCATCGAATCCACCCTCGCCCTCATCGCCAGCTCCTGACCTGCGGCCGGGGGCCGCCCGGACGGCGGGCGCCCCTCGGCCGCGGAAGACCTGCCATGCGTCGTCGCCGCTACCCCTCGGACACCACCAACGCCGAATGGGCGTTGCTCGAAGCGCTGCTGCCCACACCGGCCTGCGAAACCAGCAAGGGCGGCCGGCCGGAGAAGCATCCCCGCCGTGAGATCGTCGACGCGATCCGCTACGTCGTGGACACGGGCTGCAAATGGCGGGCCCTGCCCGCGGACTTTCCGCCCTGGCGCACAGTTTGGGGGTTCATGGCTCGCTGGGCAGCGGCCGGGACCATCGGTCAGATCCGGGACCAGCTCGCCGGGCGGATCCGCCGCGACATGGGCAGAGGCCCCCGGGCGGTGGCCACCGTGATCGACTCCCACAGCGTGAAGGCCGCGGAGACCGTCTCGAAGGCCACCCGCGGCTACGACGCAGGCAAGAAGATCAACGGCCGCAAGCGCCACCTGGTCGTCGACACTCGCGGCCTTCCTCTGATGGTCATGGTCACCCCTGCCGACCTGCACGATGCCGCGGCGGCGAAGGAAGTGCTCTTCCGCCTGCGGCTGATGCACCCCGAGATTACGATCGTGTGGGCCGACTCGGCCTACGCCGGGAAGCTCGTGGACTGGGCAAAGCGGCACCTCAACCTGACCATCAAGCCGGTCAGCCGTCCCAAGGACGTTTCCGGCTTCGTCGTGCTGCCCCGCCGCTGGGTCGTTGAACGCAGTCTTGCGTGGATGATGCACGCCCGCCGTCACGCGAGGGACTACGAGCGGCTCATCCAGCACTCCGAGACGCTGATCACCTGGGCGGCCATCACCCTCATGACCAGGCGCCTCGCCCGGAAAGGCGCTACACCCAGCTGGCCGAGGAAACCCACACCGGACGACGCCTAAGTGTCCGGTCATTGCTCCTGGTGTGTGGGGACGCGGCCAACCGACAGGTCCAGCCATGCCGTTCAGTCTTGCGATAGTGGAGGCTCGCCGCCATTCTCCAGCAGTGCGGCAGGCGCCAGGAACTCGCAGGCGGTGTCGCACAGTCTGAGCCATCGGCGGCCCGAGCATGAGGTCAGACCGGTGGACATCAGCCGCAGTTGGTGCATCCGCCCCTTGACCAGGTCCGGCAGGGCTGCGGGCAGGGCGGCGAACATCTGCACGTCCTGCTGCCGCCGTAGAACGGCTGCCGCGGCCGGGCACCAGGTTCCGGGCAAACTGGCGGCTGGCTCATCGGCTGTCGCGAGCAGTGCCGCGAGGACGACGCTCTCGACCTGGGCGAGAAACGTGTCCTGATCGACGTCCCAGGTGTGCAGGCGCTGGCCTAGCCGACGGGCGAAGACGGGGTCGGCCGGGCGCGTACGCATCACCTCGCCGGCAAGCCGGGCCGCTGCGGTGATCGGATCAGCATTCTGCCCGCACCAACGGTGCTTGTCAGAGACACCTCACGTGAAGTGTGCGGCTGGTGGCGGTGCCGCTGTCGGTGCCTTCGTGGACGATCGTTCCCAGCGTCTTCGTGCGATAGATGTACGTGGTCGAAGTCGAGTCGCAGCTCAGCGCTGCCGTCGTCGACCGTGCCGGTGGCGGGCACCTGTGCTGCCGAGAGCTCGCGGCCACAGTCGTCCACTCGTCTGGCCCCGGGAGGTAGAGCTCAAGGTCGGCCTCGCTGGCGCAGGCGTCGGGAGTGCTCGGAGCACAGCCGCTGATTCCGCCCGTGCCGGTGATCTTGCCCTCGCTGTAGTTGGGCTTGTTCGCGAACAGCGTGCATGTGATGACGTGTGCGGGCGATTTGGCGTCCTCCACCGTCAGGGTCGTTATGGGGCGGGCCTTCGATGCTCCCGGCGGCGTCGACTCTGCCGAGGCGGTGCTCCCCGCGAAGGCGGCAGTGGCGGCGAGCGCAGAGACGAGCAGAGACCGAGTTGCGAGTCTTCGTCCGGACAGGGTGCTCCGGGTGCGGGGTAGGGGCACAAGTGCCTCCTTGGGCATACCGGTTGACGTCACCATCTGGGCCGATAGCGACAGAAACAATGTCCGCCCGACAAGCATCTGGAGCAACTATACATAGTTGGACTAGCTACACGTAGTAAGCGGTAGAGTGCACGGAAGTCAGCCTGGAGGGGATCTCATGAAGGTGACCGTGTTCCAGTTCGAGGGCACTCCTGAGGAGCTGGATGCCTCGCAGGTACTGAAGGAGTTGACCAGCCACCACCGGGGTGCCGTTTCGGTAGTCCCCGACGGCGGCCGCGACAGCGGGACTCTGCCGGCCCGGATTCCGGGAGTGGCTGACGAGGGACAGGAGACGGTGCGTCAGCTGCTGCTCCGCAGCCCGGCTCCCGGCCTCTTCGTCCGGTTCCTCGATGAGACGACCCGGTGGGACAACGTCGGCGTCTACGGCATCAAGCGCAAGAACGCACTACCCGACGCTCCCCTGGACTACAGCCGCTACCTGCGCCTGCGCCGGCAGGGATCCCAATTCGGCGGCTTCGCCTACGTCTACGCCGAGTACAGCACCATTAACCTCCGGCTCAACTACAGCCAGCAGCAACTCGACGAGCTCGGCATCAGGTCCGCCCGGACCCTCACCACCGGGCACCGGGAGTACCGCGTCAGCGTCGACCTCACCGACGAGACAAGCCTCGCCGACGCCCTTCAGCTGGCCGAGCTCGCCTACAACGCCACCTAAACGCAGACAGTCCATAGCCCCAACCAACAGGAAGAGCCTGCGTGGACCTACGACCTCACCAGCGAGAAGCCGTCGACGCGATCCTCCGAGCCCTCGAACTGCCCGCCCGAGCGCTCACGCCCAGGCGAGGGCTGCGCACCTCCCGTAGAGGGCTGAGTTTGCGGCGGACAGGAGCCTGTTGACGTCATCGCCAGCAGCGAAGGCTTCGCCTGGCTTGTATTCGCGTTTGGTCCAGGGCACTCCGGTCCGTGCGGCGTGCTGGGTGTAGAGCCGGAGGATGCGGGTGCCCTCGCGGCCACGGAGCTGCTGGAGGGTCAGACCGGTGGTGTCCTCGCCGGGGAAGCGCATGTCATACATGCCGTCCTGGCCTCCGTGTCCCGACGGTGTCTGCTGGTGTGGCCGTCCGCTTTCCGCAGCAGCGCGACGTGCTGTGACAGGTTCCGTCCGAGTCCATCACGTGGATCTTCGCCCAGACGACGTTGTCGTCCTCGTCGAGCAGCCTGGAGGCGATCCACCAGGAGTCGCTCTTGCCGGGAGCGGTCGCGGCGAGGTCGTCGGCGGCGCGCTGGTCAGGGTGGGGTGGAACGCGCTCATCCCGCCTTCTGTGTCTCGGGGCCGAGGACACGCAGCTGCGTGATCAGCCCGTTCGCGTCGACGGTCACGCACTCGACGGCGCCCTGGGACGCGAGGTGCCCGTCGGTGGTGCGCCAGGACGCTATGAAGCGGACTTCGAGTGTCCCGTCGCCGAGCGCCGTGGTGGTCCACACGTGCTTGCTGTCGGCCATCTCGGAGTAGAAGTTCCGGTAGAACTCCGTGATGTCGGCCAGGCCGGTCACCGGCGGGAGGTCGCCGAACTGCACGGTGGCCCCGGGCGCGAACACCGATCCCAGTTCCTGCAGTGCCTGTGGTTCGTGCACGGCGCGGTCCACAAGCGTGATGTAGCGGTCGGCCACCGTCTCGGTCGTCTGGGTCATCGCATGTCTTCCTTCTCGTGTGGTGGGTCAGCCCATCAGGGCTTTGCCGAGCCTGGCGCCGGCCGGGGTGGAGATCGCGCGGATCAGGGTGCTGCGAGCGACGCGGCCGAAGCGGTTGGCGGGCATGAAGAAGTGCCGCATCCGCAGGGCTTCCTTCTGGTGGCGGGTGACATGCGGGCGCATGTGCTGTTCCCAGCTGCCCAGGGCGGTGGGCAGGTCGCCGTGTTCGGTGAGCAGCCGGGCCAGCAGTTCGCCGCCGGCGATGCCCATGCCGGAACCCTGGCCGGAGTGCAGGGTCATGCACCAGGCGGAGTCACCGAGCAGGACCACCCGGCCCTGGCTCCAGCGGCTCATGTGAATCTGGCTGACCTGGTCGAACAGGACGGACTCGGAGCGGTCCATCGCCTCCAGCATGGCGGGCACGAGGTCCCCGCCGAAGCCGGCGAAGGCCTCGCGCAGGGCGACCGAGGGCTTCTTGCGGATCTCGGCGGCGGGCCAGTCGGTGCGGTAGAGCAGGAAGGCGACCGGAGGGTGGTCGCGATAGCTGTTGATCCAGGCGGAGCGCCCGGGGGCGGTGGCGACCGCGCTGTCGCCCTCTTGCAGACCGGACAGCGGGCCGTCCATGAGGCAGGCGGCCACGACGTGGTCGAAGTCCTTGCGGTAGAGGTCCTCGGGGCCGAAGACCAGTGAACGGACGGTGGAGTGGATGCCGTCGGCCCCGATGAGCAGGTCCGCGCTCTCCACGGACCCGTCGGTGAGGGTCACCGTCACCTGGTCGCGGTCCTGGGTGATGGTCGCGGGCCCGGTGCCGTAGCGGATCTCCACCAGGTCCTTCACGGCCTCGTACAGGACACGCTCCAGGTCGCTGCGCAGCAGCATCCGCATCGGGGTGCCGTTGACCTGTTCGGGAAAGGTCAGGCCCGGTGTGAGACGGCCGCGGGCATCGACTTCGAACATACGCCCGTCGGGGTCGCGGCGGTCCGGGAGCGAGTCCAGGATGCCCAGGCGTTCGGCGGCGGTGTAGCCGGGGCCGTTGAAGCGGACGAAGTAGCCGCCGGTGCGGCGCTCGGGGGCCCGCTCGACGATCAGGGGCTGCCAGCCGGCCCGGTGCAGGCTCAGCGCCGCGGCCAGCCCGGAGATGCCGGATCCGACGATGAGAGCGCGACGGGCGCCCCGCGGGGGGAGTGACGAAGAGGTCATGCCTCGACCATACCCCTGATCCGTACTGGATGACCAGATTCGAAATTTGGTCATCCAGTGAAGGGGGTGGGATGCTGTGCTCATGACCTTGGACCGCTCGGCCGCTGCCCCGCAGGCCGACCACGCACGCGCCGAGCGCATCCTGGCCGCCGCGCGCGAACTGCTGCTGGCATGGGGCTACAAGCGGGTCACCGTGGATGAGATCGCGCGCCGCGCCCGTATCGGGAAGGGCACCGTCTACCTCCACTGGAAGACGAAACAGATGCTGTTCGCCGAACTACTGCGGCGCGAACTCCACGAGGCGCTCGGCGTCCTCGCTGCCGAGATCAGAGAAAACTCCGCTGCCGCCCTGCCCAGCAAGGTGGTACGGGAGGTGTTCCTGCAGCAGACCCGCAACCCCGTCACGCGGGCCATCCACGCCGGTGACAGCGACATCCTCGGCGCGCTCGCCGTCACCCCGGCCGGCCGTCCCGTCATCCAGGAACTCGGCTTCCATACCCTGCTCGCCCGCCTCGTCGAGGTATGGCGCGCGCACGGGCTGATGGCCGTCACGGCCCCGGCGGCGGACCAGATCTACACGATCGACGCGGTGCTGACCGGATTCATCACGGGGGGCCTCGCCTTCCCGGGCGAGGACGTCCGCCCGGACCATCGGGCGGACCTGCTCGGCCACACGATCAAAGCAGCCCTGGAAACCTCCGTCACGCCGGACGAGGCCGTACTCCGTGAGGCGGCCCAGGACGTGCTCGCCGCCCTGGGTGCGGCCCGGGACACGCTCATGACCTGACGGCGGCCCTCCGTGCCGGCCGCAGCTCCGCTGTTCCCCGGGCGCCGGCGATCACCGCGGGGCGGGCCGACGGCCACCCGACGCCGTGCCGCGTGCAACGACGACGGCGGCGCCCGGCAACTCGAACAGTCCTGCCGTTGCCGCCCTCGACGGCCTCGATCAGCCGCCGCCCTCGCTTCCTGGTGACGCGCAACGGCGCAGAGAGGACCAGCGGCCTCCCCCGTCACCACCCCTCAATGCACCCGCGAGCCCCATCAACTGAGCGGGCGGCTATGCCTTGCACCATCTCGTGACAGCGGCGGTAGCCGCCGAACCCCTTGCGAGCCGTTGCGGCGGCTCAGGAGCGGGGCCTGACCAACCCGGCATCGTAGGCCATGATCACGGCCTGGATGCGGTCGCGCGCACCGATCTTCGCGAGGACCCGGCCGACGTGCTTCTTGACGGTGGATTCCGTGAGGACCAGCCGCTCGGCTATCTCCGCGTTGGTCCAGCCTTTGCCGATCGCCACCAGGACCTCGTGCTCGCGTTCGCTCAGCGCCCGCAGCCTGGGATCGGTGTGCGGCTCTGTGGGGGAGGCGGGAGAGAGCACCCGATGGGCGTGGGCGTCCAGCAGGCGTCTGGTCAGTCTCGGAGCGACGACGGCGTCGCCTGTCGCCACCGCATGGATCCCGGCGACGACTTCCTCGGGGCGGGCGTCCTTGAGCAGGAAGCCGCTGGCTCCGGCGCGCAGCCCCTCGTAGGCGTACTCGTCCAGGTCGAAGGTGGTGAGGATCAGCACGCGGGTACGGCCGCCGGCGGCGACGATCCGCCGGGTGGCCTCGATGCCGTCCATGCCGGGCATACGGACGTCCATGAGGACGACGTCGGGGCGCAGGTCGGCGGCGATGCGGACGGCTTCGGCGCCGTGTCCGGCCTCGCCCACGCACTCCATGCCCGGGGTGCCCTGGAGCAGCATGCGGAAGCCGAGGCGTTGCAGAGGCTGGTCGTCGGCGATCAGCACGGTGGTCATGGGGTCTGCTCTCCCTGGGGCCGCGGGTCTCCTGGGGCGGGGGCTCGTGCAGGGGGCGGGGTGGACGCCGGCGGATCGGTGAGTGTCACGTCCACGGTCCAGCCGGGCCGGTCGTCCCGTGGCCCCGCGGTGACGGTGCCGCCGTACATGGCGGCCCGCTGCCGGATACCCACCAGTCCGTGTCCCGGACCGTCGGCCTCTGCCAGGGGCGGCGCAGATGTTCGGGCGCCGGGGGGCGGCCCGGTGTCGGAGACGCTGATCCGGATGTCCGCGTTCCCGGCGGTGACGGTGACGTGTGCGGCTGAGCCGGTGCCGGCGTGCTTGAGGGTGTTGGTCAGGGCTTCCTGGACGACGCGGTAGATGGTCAGTTGCACCCCGCTGCCGAGGGCGTCGATGTCTCCGGACGTCCGGCAGGTGACATTCACACCGGCCGCACGGACCCGGGCCAGCAGCGGGTCCAGATCGCGGACGCCGGGCTGCGGGCTGAGTCGCTCGGCCTGGTCGTCGGATTCGTCGCCCAGGACACCCAGGACGCGCCGCAGTTCGCTCATCGCCTGCCGTCCGGTGTCCCCGATGATGCGCAGGGCATCTTCGGACCGCTCGCCCGTGCTGGAGGCGAGGGTGGCGGCGCCGTCCGCGAGTCCCACCATGACGGACAGGTTGTGGCCGACGATGTCGTGCATCTCGCGGGCCACGCGGGAGCGTTCGGCGGCGGCGGTCAGCCTCTCGCGCTGCTCTCGCTCGATCTCCAGTCGGGCTGCCCGGTCCTCCAGCGCCGCGAGGTACACCCGCCGGGTGCGCAGGGTCAGGCCCACGGCGATCGCGGCGATCGCCTGGCTCGCCACCGTCAGCAGGCCCTGCCACAGCCGGTCGGCGGAGGCGAGGAACCACACCGCCGCGCTCAGCTCGACGGCTGTCGCGGCGGCCGCCCAGCCCAGCCGCCGCAGGGGGCCGTTCAGTGCCAGGTTGAACAGAGCGATGAGCAGACACCCGCCCGTCGGCAGCAGCAGGCCGAGCGCCATGGGGGCCGGGGCGCACACCGCGATCACTGTGAAGACGGCGGTCGGCGCCCTGCGCCGCCACCACAGCGGTACGACGAGCACGGCGGACAAGGCCGTCTTGAGGCCGAGCGGCAGGTCGGCGAGCGTCCGGATCTCGCCGAACGGGCCGTGCTCGGCCGGGGAGTAGGTCTGGAACACCGTCACAGCGGCGACAACCAGCACGATCGCCGAGTCGAACAGCCACGGATGCCGACGGCCGCCCCATGTCAGGTGCCGCTGCGCTCGCAGCAGACGCCCCATGAGCGGATGCGACCAGGCCGTCTCCAAGCCGGGGGGCGGCGCGAGGACCGGCCGGCCGGGGCAGGGGCGGCGGTCCGCGTCGGCGGCCTCCGCCCCTCCTGCCGTACCCGTTACAGGCATGCCCTCCCCCAGCCGGTCAGACGTCCGTACGCACAAGCCGGTACGCCGCCCCGGCCAGTGTCAGCGCCACCCATCCGGAGAACACCGCCAGGCCCGCCCAGGGGCCGAGCGAGTCGCTGGCCTGGTGCAGGTGCGTCACCGCTTGGCCGGCGTTGCTGGGCAGATACGGTGTGATGTCGTCGTTCCAGGACGCGGGCAGCAGCGAGGTCAGGCCCGGCAGGATCAGCAGGCTGCCCACCAGGACGGTGATGCCGCCGGCGGTGGAGCGCAACAGCGAGCCCAGGGCCACACCCCACACGCCCACCAGTCCTAGATAGAAACCCGCTCCGATCAGGGAACGCAGTACCCCGTCGTCCCCGAGGGACATGGAGATGCTCTGGCCGTCCAGGGACGGAACACCCAGCCCGAAAGCGGCCAGCGCGCCGATGACGGCCACAGGCACGACGAGTACGCCGGTGACCACGCTCTTCGACCACAGCACCGGCAGCCGCCTGGGCACCGCCGCCAGCGTGGAGCGAACCATGCCCGTACTGTACTCACCGGCTGACATCAGGACCCCCAGGACGCCAACGGCCAGTGAGGCGAACGTCAGGCCCGTCAGGGCCACGCCGACGGCGTCCTCGGGGCCGGCGGACGGTCCGGGCGGACCGCCGCCGTCGCTGCCCGGGCTGTATGTGGCGGCGGCGATCGCACCGATGGCGGTCAGCAGGAACAGGGACACGCCCAGGGTGACCCAACTGGACCGCAGCGACCAGAACTTGCCCCACTCCGAGCGAAGCACCCCGAGCGCGGTGACCCGGTAGGCGGGCCGGTCGGGGCGGGCAGATGCGGCGTCCGCGGTGTCCGGCGTGAGGGTGATGGTCATCAGGCGGCCCTCCGGGCGGCAGTGTCGGCGGGGACGCTGTGGTACTCCACCGCGTCACTGGTGATGTCCATGAACGCCTCCTCCAGGGAGACGGTCTGCGGGGTGAGCTCGTACAGCGGAATCCCGTGTTGCGCGGCGATCGCGCCGATGCCACGCGCGTCCACGCCCAGGACGACCAGTTCCTCCGCGGCCGAGGACGTGATGGTGACGCCCGGCCCCGACAGCAGCGAGCGCAGCCGTTCCGGCTCGGTGGTGGCGACCTTCACGTCCCTGCCACCGACCTCCTGGATCAGTCCGTCGACCGTGGTGTCCGCCAGCAGCCGGCCCCGGCCGACGACGACCAGGTGATCGGCGATCAGCGCCGTCTCACTCATCAGATGCGAGGACAGCATCACCGTCCGTCCCTCGGCGGCCAGCCCCGACAGCAACTCGCGCACCCACAGCACGCCCTCCGGGTCCAAGCCGTTGACCGGCTCGTCGAGCATGATGATCTCCGGGTCGCCGAGCAGCGCCGCCGCGATGCCGAGCCGCTGGCCCATACCCAGGGAGAAGGCCCCGGCCCGCTTGTGAGCCACACTGTGCAGCCCGGCCAGTTCGATGACCTCGTCGACGCGGCGACGCGGGATCCCGTGGGTACGGGCGAGGGCCATCAGGTGGGCGAAGGCGGTGCGGCCCGGGTGGACCGACCGTGCCTCCAGCAGCGAACCGATCTCCTGCAGCGGCGCGGCGTGCTGGGCGTAGCGTCGGCCGTTCACCGTCGCCGAGCCGCTGGTGGGCGCGTCCAGACCGATGATCACGCGCATCGTGGTGGACTTGCCGGCTCCGTTGGGACCGAGGAAACCGGTGACCTGGCCTGGCTTCACGCTGAAGCTCAGCCGGTCCACAGCGGTCTTGTCCCCATATCGTTTGGTCAACTCTCGTACTTCAATCATGGGTTGATCCCGATCCACTCCCGTCGCTCCGGCCAATCCGGAGCGCGTGCCTCAAAGCTAGGCACGGAACGGATCGCGTCCCTGGGACCAGGGGGGACACTTCGGCATCGCAGTGGTACCTCGGTACCACTGGGCCGACATCCTCCCCTGACCTGGCCTGACCAGCCCGCTGAACAGGGCCCGCTCCTGGCCGTCGCCGAGCGGTGACGACATGCGCCCTGCGTCCGCTGAATACGGCACATCTCTCTGGGTGTGCTCGCACACGCCTTTCTCGTGGTCCGGCCAAGCGGCGGCGAAGAAGGACGCGGCAACTCGCTCCGGCGCCGGCCTGGCCAACTGCTTCGTCTCCACGCAGTGCACTCCACGCAGTGCACTGGTCGCGGCGCAGGCGCCAGGCTGTCGCCCGCCACTACCACTCCCTCCAACGCCTCCGCATGTCGGCACTGCCATCCAGCTCTCCGCCGGCAGGTCCCAGCCACGTATCACCAACAGCCTGCTGCGCTCTGGGATCGGGCTCCTGATCATCCGCGACCGCATGACGGCCCGACCGCGTCCGCGGTCGGGCCGTGCACCGGTGTCCGAGGGGAGGAAGCAGGGCCGTTCCCGACTGTCTGGCCGGCCTGAGCGGCCATGCGGCGCAGCCATATGTGGGCCGGTTCCCGCTCATGGAGGGGATGCCACCACAGGGACTCCACCAAGTGGCCGATTTCGAAGCCGAGTTGGGCGACAGTGATCGATTGCCCGGAGAGGGCAGGGATCGCGACCCGTTCGGGCATCAGGCCGATCCGGTCGGTCCCCGCGACCAAGTGGGGAATGGCCAGGAAGTTCTCCGTGACGATCTCCGCGTGCGGTTCGATGCCCTCGGAGTGCAGGCGGTTCAAGGGGGAGAAGACCGGCGACGGGTGACGGTAGGGCAACACCCAAGGGCGCTCGGCCAGTTCCTCCCGCCCGAGGACGGCCGAGGCGCGGTCGGCGGACACCACGCACACCCAACGGTCCTTGTACAGGTCGAAGGTGGGGATGTTCGACAGGATGCCCTGGGGCAGGACGAGGGCGTCCACCGTGCGCAGGTTGTCCAGCGCCTGCTGCACGACCCGTTCAGTGCTGTGCTGGAACCGCAGCCGCACGTTCGGCGCGGCGGTGCGGACCAGGTCGGCCAAGGCCCGCCCGAACGTGGGCAGTTGGCAGTCGGCCATGATCACGGTGAACTCGTGCCGAGCCTGCGCGGGATCGAAGTCGGGGCGCGTCTGGAGGACCCGGTCCGCCCAGCCAAGGGCCTGTTCGGTGTGTTCCACCAGTCGTTCCGCCAGGGGGGTCAGCTCGTAGCTGTTGCCCACCCTGACGAGGAGTTCGTCGCCGTAGTGCCGGCGCAGCCGGGCCAGGGCCGCGCTCAGCGAGGGCTGGCTCAGACCGAGCCGTTGTGCGGCCCGCGTCACACTGCGCTCCTGGAGGAGCGCGTCCAGCGGCGGCAGCAGGTTGAGGTCCAGAGTCACGGCACCCACCTCGAATGATCATCAGCCCTGTCTATGCCGAGCATAGGCGATTTCGGCTTCCCTGATCCCAGGGCGGACGCAAGAGTGGTGACATGGCTCGGCGGGACTTCGTGTCAGACGAACCGCCACCACCACCCCAGACGTTCGCATGCTCGGGCCTGCACCGATCGATGCAGGTGTTCCGAGCCCATCAAGGAGGCGACAATGCCGTCGTTCCATGTCCTGATCGCCGGCGGAGGCATCGGAGGGCTCTGTCTCGCGCAGGGACTTCGCCGCGCGGGCGTCAGCTGCACCCTCTTCGAGAGCGCGCCGGGCATCGGGCGGGCCGGCTACCGCCTGCACATGAACGGCGCGGGTGGCCGCGCTCTCCAGCAGTGCCTGCCGGACAACCTCTTCGAGCTGTACATGCAGACCTCGCGCGAGACGCCGCGCCGTGAGGTCATGGTCATGCTCGACCACCAGGCCCGCGAACTGGGCGCCCGCCCCCACATCGGCCCACCCAACGACCCGCGGCGGCCCCACACAGCGGTCAACAGGCGCACGCTGCGCCAGATCATGGGCCTGGGCCTGGAGGACATCGTCCGCTACGACAGCACCGTCACCGGCTACGAGACGGACGGCGAGAAGGTACGGGTGCTGCTCGACGACGGCACAAGCGAGACCGGGGACGTGCTGGTGGGTGCCGACGGCATCAACTCCGTCCTGCGCGGGCAGTTGCTGCCCGACGTTCCCGTCATGGACACCGGAATACGCAGCCTGTACTCCACCGCACCGCTGACCGACGATCTGGCGGCGAGCCTGCCCGAGGCACTGTTCGACGGCTTCGCCGTCGCCGTGGGACCGAACGGCGCGCTGTTCGCGTACGGCGTGTACCGGCCGCGCAGGCCGGTCGCCGAGGCGGTGGCCGAACTGGCGCCCGGCGCCCCCGTCGATCCCGTCGATCCCTACATCATGGTCAACCTCGGCCTTCCGCCCGGCAGCCCGGTCGCCGCCGAAGCTCCCGACCTGTGGGACAGCTCAGCCGAAACCCTGCACGCGCTGATGCGCACCGCGGTACGGGGCTGGGATCCCGCCCTGGCCGATCTCGTCGAGCACGTCGACCCGACGACGATCTTCCCGGTGTCCATGCGTCACCTGCAGCCGGCGGACCCCTGGCCGGCCGGCCGGGTCACCCTGCTCGGCGACGCGATCCACGCCATGCCGCCCTCGTTCGGCTCGGGCGCCAACACGGCACTGCGCGACGCCGCGGCTCTCGCCCGGGCCCTGGAGCGCGCCGCACACGGCGAGACACCCTTGGTGGAGGCCGTGGCCGAGTACGAGACCGAGATGCGCGCCGAGGTCTTCCCCATCCTGCGCGCCTCGGCCGACCCGCGGGCCGCCGACATCGACTTCCTGCCCGACGACCTCCCCGTCAGCCACACCTGACCGCCGCCTCCCGGACACGAGCCGCATCACGAGGAGAACCATGCCCGTCACCGAAGACATCGAGTTCCGCGTCTGCGAACTGACCCTGCGGGGCAAACTGTTCCGCCCGGCCGACGGCCCCGAACGCCCGCCCGTCGCCATCCTCCAGGGCGGCCTGGGCGGTCCCGCGGAATCCATGTTCGCCATGGCCCAGGGCTTCACCGACGCCGGTCTGGCCTGCCTGATCTACGACCACCGCAACACCGGCTACAGCGACGGCGAACCCCGTCAGCAGTTCGATCCCTGGCAGCAGTGCCGGGACCTGCGCGACGTCATCACCCATCTGACCCTGCGCGAGGACGTCGACGCCGACCGCATCGCCCTGTGGGGCATCAGCATCGGTGGCGCCAACTCCCTCTTCACCGCCGCCACCGACCGCCGGGTCAAAGCCGTCGTCAGCCTCATCCCTCCGGTCAGCGGCTGGAGCGCGCGCACCCTCCAACCGGCCGACACACTCGCGGAGCTGGAAGCTCTCATCCCCGCCGACCGGCAGGCCCAGCTGCGCGGCGAGCCGGCCGCGAGCATCCGCCTGCACGGCGTACCGGAGCCCGGGGACCCGGTCATGTTCAGTGACCAGGAGGGGCTGGAGTTCGTCGAGAACATGATCCACGACCTGCCCAGCTTCCGGAACGAGATCACCATCTCCACCCTCGACCGCATCTTCGAGATGGAGGTGCGCGCCTACGCCGAACGCATCACCGCCCCGGTCCTGATGATCCTCGCCTCCAAGGACACCGTCGCCCCCGTCGAGGAGGCCCGCGAGATGTATGAGCGGATCCCCGACCCGAAGGAGGTCATCGAGTACCCGGGCCAGCACTACGAGATCCTCTCGAACCACTTCCCCGAGATCATCAGCCGCAGCGCCGACTGGTTGGCCGCCACCCTGCGCGGCTGATCACCCCGCCATCCGCTCCCGTCGGGTCCGCCGGAGCCCGTGTGGCCCGGCGGGCCAACCCCCATCCCCGACCACACAGAGAGGTGTCGTCGATGCGTCTGCTCGGACTTGCCTGCGGGCAGGAGGACGGCAGTGCCGAGGTACTGCTGAAGGCCGCGCTCACCGCGGCTGAGCGCGAGGGGACAGCCGTCGAGATGGTACGGCTGACCGACCTGTCCCTGGTGACCGCCGCCACCGCGGACGCCGGGGACGACGCGGCCTGGTTCTGCGACCGGCTGCTCGACGCGGACGGCGTGATCGTCAGCTCCCCCACCTACACCCGCAGCGCACCGGGCGCGTTGAAGCTCCTCATCGATCGCGCCTTCGGTCCGCGCACGGACGTGGTCTTCGTCCGTGAGGCCCTCGCCCGCCGCGAACACGGCCGGGCCGAGCAGGAGGAGCCCCGCGGCCTTCTGGGCCTCGACACGGCCCCCGACCCGCGGGTCCTCAAGCCGCGCGTGGCCGGCTTCATCGCCGTGGGCGGCTGCCCGTCGCCCCACTGGCGCACGCTCACCCTGCCCACTCTGCACGCCCTGGCCTTCCCCCTGCACATGGCCGTCGCCGACCAGATGGAGGTCCCCACCCCCGGCGGCCTGGGCGGCATAGCCACCGACCCGGCGGCTGTGCTGCGCGCCGAGCAGCTGGGCGGCGCGGTTGCCCGGCAGCTCGGCCTGTCCCACGACGAGGTCCGGTTCCTGGGGGAGCCCGGCACCTGTCCGATGTGCCACCTCGACCTGATCGTGCTGCGCGCCGGCCGCGCCGAATGCGGCACCTGCGGGGCCGCGGGCCGTCTCGTCGTCGATGACGGCGACGTCCGGGTCGACTTCTCCCCCGCCGGCACCGCTTCCTCCGTCCACGCCCTCACGGAGCTGGAGGAGCACTACCGGGAACTGCTGAGCGCCGCCTCACGGGAGCCGGACTCCCAGGAGATCGACAAGCACGCCGCCGCGTTCCGCGACAGCGTCCCTGTCCTGCGCCCACCGCGGCCTTAGACGGCCGTTCGCGGGCTCTCGGGAACCATGGACCGCGGCCGTGAGCGCCCGGGTCAGGGCGGCGGCTTCCCGCGCGGACGTCACGCTCGGCCGACTCCGGTGAGGCAAAACCAGAAGGCTTGCCGATGCCTCCGGCGGAGACTCTGAACGAGCCGGGGCCTGGTCGGCGGGCATA
The DNA here is from genome assembly GCF_014651075.1 of Streptomyces djakartensis. Taxonomy (GTDB): domain Bacteria; phylum Actinomycetota; class Actinomycetes; order Streptomycetales; family Streptomycetaceae; genus Streptomyces; species Streptomyces djakartensis. The sequence continues at coordinate 26,071 of NZ_BMWE01000014.1, forward strand.
GCTCCAGCTGTGGGGCAACAGCTTCCGGGACCCCGGCCGGGGGTCGCGGTGCCGGGTGAACGAACGCGAACGAACGAGCCCGAGCACTGGATCGCCCGTAGATTGGAAGTCCAGGAGTCGCGCTCGGCCTCGGAGAGCGCGTGATGACAGCGGACATCGATTTCACGGCGTTCTTCGACGCCACACCAAGCCCGCACCTGGTGCTGGATGCGGACCTGGTGATCCGCTACGTCAACCCGGCCTGCCTGCGGACCGCAGGCCGGACCAAAGACGAGTTGATAGGGAAGTACTTCTTCAACGCCCTGCCGGAAAATCCCGGCTTCGACGACGATGCGGAACGGCATCTGAAAGCCTCCCTGCACCGGCTTCTGGACACCAGGGAGCCGGAAACCGCAGTGCTCCAGAGGTACGACCTTCCCGCCCCCGATCAGCAGGACGGGTTCGAGGAGCGATGGTGGTCGGTGGTCCACACCCCGCTGTCCGCGCCTGACGGCACAGTGAAGTGGATCATCCAGCAGATAGAGGACGTCACGTCCTTCGTCCACTCACCCCGGGCACGTCGGCTCGGCGAGGAGTCGCCCGAACGAACGCAGGGCATGGCCGCCGAGCTGTACGCACGGGCTCGCGAGCTGCACCGGCTGAACCAGGAACTGCGCCAGGCCCACGCCCGCGAACAGCAGGTCGCCATCACCCTGCAGGAAGCCATGCTCTCCGTCCCCGACCTGGACCGGCACAGCAACATCGCCGTGCGCTACCTGCCCGCGACCGCGTCACTGAACGTGTGCGGCGACTGGTACGACATCGTCGACCTGCCACCCGACCGCTACGCCGTGGCGGTCGGAGACGTCGTCGGCCACGGACTGCACGCCGCCGCGGTCATGGGCATGCTCCGCAGCGCCCTGAGCGCCGTCATCCGCGCCATCCCCAGCCCCGCCCAAGCCCTGGAGATCCTCAGCCTCTATGCCCGCTCCGTGGACGGCGCCATGGCCGCCACCGCGGTCAAGGTACTCATCGACACCCGCAGCAGGCTGATCATCTACAGCAACGCCGGGCACCCACCGCCGATCCTGCTCCACACCGACGGGACCTGCGACCTGCTGGACCAGGCCACCGACCCCCCACTCGGCACACGCGAGCACCATGTCCCCCGCCCCCAGGCCGGCCTCCCTTACGGGCCGGGAGACACCCTCGTGCTGTACACCGACGGCCTCATCGAACGCCGCGACGAGGACATCGACGCTGGCTCGGAACGCCTGACCACCGCCCTGGCCCAGGACCGAACCCTCGCCCCTGAACTGCTGGCCGACGCACTGCTGACCCGGCTCGACGTCGTAGGGGGTGTCTCTGACGACATCGCTCTCGTCATCATCCGCCTATAAGTTTGCGCGACTTCTGGATAGCGCCCGGAGATACTCCAGCCCGAGCCCGGATCAGGAACAGGCACTGAGCCACATTAGTCATGTCAGCACGATGTGTCGCACCGGCGCGGTGTTCGATGCCTGCTCCGCCGCACCGACATCATCGACGCTTTCAGCGGGCCTTCACCGATACCTCTGGGCCGACCGACCTCCACTCCCCTTGTCTCAGTCACGCACTGCTACAGCTTCGCAACACCCGCCGCACCGGCCCGCTGCCGCCCATATCAACGTCTTCATGGCCACTACACCGCCCCGCCGCTCCGGCCGCACCGCCCGTCTGCAGCGCGTCGCCCGCCGCCAAACCCGTACCGTGCCCCGCCGCGCTGCCGCACCGATCGGGTCCCGCCCGCCAGGGCGACGACACCGGACCCGTACCGGGCCCCCGCCCCCCGCCGCCCAGCAGCCAGCCGTCCTCGCACCAACGGACCTGTGGACGCGCATCCAGCAGGCCGCAGGCACCATCGCCGCCCTGGGCACCCTCGCTGTGATCGTCTTCACCTGGCTGTCGCTCCAACAAGTCGACAACGAGCAGGCCCTCACCCGCAACGAGCACGCCCTCACCCGGGAAGGACAGGTCACCGACCGCTACAACAACGCCGTCGGCAACATCGGCGACGACTCCCTGGAGGTGCGCCTGGGCGGCATCTACGCCCTGCAGCGCATCATGGAGGACTCCCCCCGCGACCAGCCCTCCATCGTCAACGTCTTGTCCACCTACATCCGCAACCACGCCAAGAAACCGAGACAAGCCGCAGACGCCTCCAACCGGGAACCGGCCAGCGACGTTCAGGCAGCCCTCACCGCACTCGGCAGCCGGAACCGAGCCCACGACGGCAGCGCCAACGTGGACCTGCACGACACGTACCTGTTCGGCGTAAACCTGCAGGGCGCAAACCTGCACGGCGCAAACCTGATGGGCGCGGATTTGATCTGCGTGAACCTGGCTGACACGAACCTGTACGGCGCGAAGCTGAACGGTGCGAAGCTGCACGGCGCGTACCTGGCCGACACGAACCTGAACGGCGTGAACCTGAACGGCGCGAAGCTGAACGGCGCGAAGCTGTTCGGCGACAACGTGACCGACGCGAGCCCGTTCGACGCGGACCTGTGCGACGCGAAGCGGTAGTGCACCGCCCTTCAGGCGTGACAACGCCGTCCGGACAAGGGCCCGGTGAGGCCGTCATCCAGGTAGTAGCGCCTCCGAGGACACCAGCGAGGAGAACCAGCACAGCTCTGCGATGCGATCTTCTTCGCCTCACTGGAGCGGATCACCCTGCTGCCGGTTCTCAGCAACTTTCCAGATGGCCAGGGACTCCGACCGCTCTCCGAAACCGACGACAAGCGCTCTCCGTTCTCGCCTACGCAGCCAGCTGACGATGTCGAGCACGGCGGCACCCCGGCATGCGGTCGATGATCTCCAGCAGCTCGGACTGTCCCAGCGACCACCTGGGAAACGCCCGCACTGCCGCGCCCCGGCCGACTTGCCGGGAGGGCAGCCCTCCCTCTGCGGCGCGGTCAGCGCTGCGATCCGGATTCCGCCGCGGACAACCCCTCCGGTGGTGCCGTGCCCTCGGTGACACCCAGGTCCTGGGTCCCTACGACAGACAGCAGTTCCAGCTGCTCGGCTCCAAGGCTTCCGGGCGGCGCGGTGAACCACAGCAGACGTTGGCGTCCGTCCTCGCTGAGGAGGTTGCAGCAGTCGAGTTCGATGACGCCGAGCGTGGGGTGGACGATCTTCTTGTGGTCCATGCGGCGCACCGCGACGTCGTGGGTGTCCCAGAGGGCTGCGAACTCCTGGCTGCGGCGGCGTAGCACGGCGATCATCTTCGTGACCTCCGCGTCCCGGCCGCGCCGGGCAGCTGCCGCCTGGAGGTCGGCCACGAACACCCGGGAGTGGTGCGGGTGATCCTCGGACGGGTACCTCTCGCGCGCCTGCGGGTCGGTGAACCAGCGGTACACGAAGCTCGCCGCCGGGCCGCGGTGTGCCGGGGACTTGCCGAGCAGGTTCCGGGCCAGGTCGTTTTCCACCAGGGTTTCGTGCAGGTCGGTGATAACGCGCGCGGGGGTGTTGGACAGCCGGTCCAACAGTCCGAGAAGCGCGGGCTGCACATGTGCCGACGATCCGGTGGCCGACGGGGGGACCGGCCGTTCGGCCAGGTGAAACAGGTGGTCGCGCTCGTCGACGTTCAGGCGCAGGGCCCGGGCGAGGGCGGCCAGGGTCTGGGCCGAGGGCTGCACGCCGTTCTTCGCGCTGCCGCGTTCCAACTCGGTGTAGTAGTCGGCTGACAGCCCTGCCAGCTGGGCGACTTCCTCGCGACGCAGCCCGGGGACGCGCCGGCGCGGGCCTTGGGGGAGGCCGACCTCGGCGGGGCGGATGCGGTCGCGGCGTGTCCTGAGGAAGGCGCCGAGTTCTGGAAGGTTCACCCCTTCATGGTCGCTCGCGCGGCAGGCCGTAGCCAGGGGGTGGCATCCCCTGGGTAAACGCAGCCCTGGCTAGGGGTGAGGGACCGGCCGATCGTTGAGGACGCAGCAGGGCGACGGCGAGACCGCGGCCCGATCGCATCCATCACAGGAGTCAGTCATGCCTATCCCCACTTCCCTCGACGGGAGGGCTACGCCGGCCCGGCCCTCCGTCTCACCCCGTGTCGCGATCGTCACCGGCGGCTCGCGTGGCATCGGCCGCCAGACCGTCGGCCGGCTGGCCGCCGACGGGTACGCCGTCGTGGTCGGCTACGCCGGCAACCAGGACGAGGCCGAAGCAGCCGTGAAGGAGGCCGCCGACGGCGGGGGCCGGGCGATCGCGGTGCGCGCCGACGTCGCCGACGAACACGCCGTCGCGGCCCTGTTCGACGCGGCCGAAGCAGAGTTCGGCGGTGTCGACGTCGTCGTGCACGCGGCCGGGCGGGCGCGCATGGCGCCGATCGCCGAGCTGGACCTGGCCGTCCTGGACGACCTGCACCGCACTAACATCCGCGGCACGTTCGTCGTCGTCCAGCAGGCCGCCCGTCGGGTGCGCCCCGGCGGCGCGGTCGTGACGTTCTCCACGTCCGTGGTGGGGCTTGCCTTCCCGGGCTACGGCGCGTACTCCGCCAGCAAGGGCGCGGTCGAGGCGCTGACGCTGATCCTGGCCAGGGAGCTGCGGGGCCGGGACGTCACCGCCAACGCCGTCGCGCCCGGCCCCACGGCCACCGACCTGTTCCTGGACGGCAAGGACGAGGAGACCATCGCCCGCCTGGCAGCCCAGCCCCCGCTGGAGCGCCTCGGTACCCCGGCCGACATCGCCGAGGTCGTCGCGTTCCTGGCCTCCCCGGCCGGCCACTGGATCAACGGCCAGGTCGTCCGCGCCAACGGCGGAATCATCTGAGCCGCCCGCGACCGCCCCATGGATCAACGGAGGACCCTGTCATGGGGAACGACGACGCCGGAAAGGTCATCATGGTCACCGGGGCCTCTCCCCCCCAGCGGCATCGGGGCGCTGTCCGTGCGTGCTCTGGCCCTCGCCGGTCACATCGTGTACGCGGGCATCCGCCGGATCGCGCGACCCGCAACGCGACCGCGGCGGCCGACCTGACGCGCTACGGCACCGACCGCCAGGTCGACGTGCACGCCGTCGAGCTGGACGTCACCTGCCAGGACTCCGCCGGCGCCGCAGTCGACCGGATCCTCGAGGAGCTCGGCCGACTGGACTTGGTCGTGCACAATGCCGGGCACATGGTCCTGGGCGCCGCCGAGGCGTTCACGCCGAGCAGTTCGCGGACCTGTACGACGTGAACGTCCTGGGTACTCAGCGCGTCAACCTCGCCGCCCTGCCGAAGTTGCGTGAGCAGGGCGACCAGCGTCACCGGCCCCTGATGTGCGATCTGGGCAAGCGCCTGGCCGCGCTCATCCCTTCGGACGCCGATGTGACCGGGGTCGCTGGAGCCGTCGTGCGCTTGGTCGCGATGGCGCATGGCGCTCGGCCGCTGCGTACCTACATAGACCCCAGCCGAGACGGCAGCGAAGTCGTCTTCGCGGTCGCCGACCGCGTCCGCGTCGATTTCTTCAGCCGCATCGGACTGGACAGCCTGCTTACCGCAGGCAGCTGCCTGTAACGCCCACTGAGAGAAGGAACAACCAGCCATGCCTTTCGCGAACTTCAAGGTCCCCGAGAAGACCCTCACCCCGAAGCAGAAGGAGGAGATCGTCACCCGCACCACGGAGCTGTACGTCGAGATCTACGGCGAGCGCGCCCGTAACAACACCATGGTTCTGGTCGAAGAGGTCGCTGACGGTGGCTGGGGCATCTCCGGCAACGTGCTGACCCTCGCCATGCTCGGTGAGGCGATACCGACCGACACCGGCGACGCCTGACCGAACTGGCCGTCATTCGGCCAGGCCAGCACCGTGAAACCGAAGGCCGCCGCAGATCGCGCCCGGCGGCCCTCGGCTGCGCCCCGGCTGTGTCGGGCGACCTGAATAGGTGCCTCACCGCGACGACGCGGCCGGGGTTGAGGTGTTGTCGGTGGACTACCAGGCGTTGATGGCCGCCGCCCTGGAGGCGGGAGGAGACGGGCTGGGCGCCCGGCGGGCAGCGGTGGTGCTGGGCCGGGACAGTGCGTCTGCTTCCCGTGTCGAGGGAGCCAGGGGTGCTGTCCGAACAGGTTGGAGGCTGCGGCAGCGGTGGCCCGGCCTGCCTGGTTTAGCCCCGTAGTAGACCAGCAGTGGTCTTGTCATGGCGTCGGTGAACTTTGGCGGCAGCGGAGCCGGTGACGACGTCGACCAGGTGCACTGCCTCGCCCACGGTCGTCATCTGCGTGTCCGGCACCGCGGATGGGGCGAGGGACCGCAGATGGAACGCCTCCTCGGTCGCGGCGGTGATCCGCTCCGGGGAGTGCCCGGACGTCCGGCCCGTCTCCGGGAGGGCCGCGGCCTAGAGGGCGGGGTTGCCGAACGCCGGTGCCGCGGCTTGCGGGGGCAACCCGGCCAAGCGTTGAGCATCGAGGCTGTCCGGCTGTCACCAATATCAGAGGTCCGGTCACCCGGCCCGCTGGGTTGTCTCCTCTGCCTGGGCGGGTACCGCGGGCAGGGGGACGGTGCAGGAGGCGCAGCGTCGGGCCTGGGCCGGGACGGGGCTGAGGCACTCGGGGCAGTCCCGCTTGGGGGCTTGGACATCGTGGTGGGGAGCGAGACGCTCGTGCAGCTTGTTGATCGGGAGTACGACGAGGAAGTACAGGGCGCTGGCGAGGAGGAAGAAGCTGATGGCCGCGTTGATGAAGGCTCCGTAGGGGAACTTGGTGGCGCCTACTGTGAAGGTCTTGCGGGCCATGTCGCCGGTGGCACCGGTGACCAGCCCCACGAGCGGGGTCAGAAAGGCGCTGACGAAGCCGTTGACGACGGCGGTGAACGCCGCTCCGATGACGATGCCGACCGCCAGGTCGACCACATTGCCGCGCAGGATGAAGCTGCGGAAGCCCTTCACCTTTACACCCTTTCAAGTCCATGACGTCGACGGGCGACACTCCGGCTCCTCACCCCGGATGCCCTGCCACGTCTCACCCATACCTGCTGCGCGGCGGCACCACGGGTGCCGCCGGCTCGCCGAGGCCGTCCTCTGCATTGGTGTCGTCCGTCTGGGCTCGGCCGTCGGTTGTCGGCCACAAGGTGCGTGGCGTCATGACTCGATCGGTGCCACGACCATGCTGATTACCGTGCTTGGAGGCGCCACCCGGTGCGGCAGTCTGCCCGTACCTCCCCGTTAACGTGTCGCGCTCAGGTCACTCGGGCGGGTCGACCCGTGATTGGAGTTGCTGCCAGCAGTGGCGGACGTGCTGCTCAGCCTCTCGTACGGCGGAGGAGGTGTCGTCGGAAAGCGCGGTTGGAGGTGATGGGGCCTTGTACTTGTCGGCGTCGGGTGTGCTGCGGCGACGCGGCGGGTGAGCAGCGCGGGCGCGTTGTGTTCGGCCGCCCTGGTGGAGGGCTGCTGCCCGGGCGACCAGGATTGCGGCGATGACTGCTGCGGCGGTCAGCGCGGCAGCCGCGTGCTGATCGGACATGGCTGTGAGCGTCCTTCGTGCGGGTACTGGTCCGGAAGCGGGAGGCCGGTATCCGTGTCGTACCGGCCATCCCGTCTCTTCATGCGTGTCAGCCGGGCCAGGTTCCGGTAAGGCGGCGAACGACGGTGGCGCCGGCGCGGTCGACGGCCGCCTTGACTCCGGCGAAGATTGCGCCCTGGATCGTGGCGGCGAGCAGCACCTCGCGCCAGGAGCGCTCTTCGTCGGTGGCGTCCGGGGCGTCGTCGTCGTGGCCGAGTATCTTCCACGTCTATTTGAACAGCGCTCCCGCGGTCATGCCGCTGACGGCGCCGAGCGCGAGACCGACCGGCTTGTAGGCGATTCTCGATGCCTTCACCCGGCTCATCCCTTCCGGCGGCGGCAGGCCAGCCACACCACGACGGCCACACCCGCCGCGAGCAGCACCTTGCGGTTGTCCCGTGCCAGCTGCGCCCCCTGGGCGGTCTTCTGGCGCACCGGGTTGGGCGCCTTCTCCTCCCACAGCTGGCCGGCCTGGGCCGCCTTCGCCCGAGCTTGGTTGGCGGCCTGGGCGGCCTTGTCCTTGACCGGATCGGGCACCCGGTCCTGTGCCTGGCGGGCCAGGTCGGCGGCCTTCGCCTTCAGTTCCCCGGTCTTGACGGCTGTCCGCTCCTTCAGCTCGCCGGCCTTCGCTGCGGCCTGCTCCTTGACCTCGGCGGCCTTCTCTTGGGCGCGCGCCTTTACGTCGGTCTTCGCTGCGAGCGCCTCGACCGTCTCCCCAAGCTCGGTCCGGGTCTGCTCGACCTGCTCGCGCAGTTCCTCGGGGCTGGCGGCGGTGGGCTCGTCGTGAGGCGGCTGGGTCATCGGTGGGCACTCTCCTTGATCTCGGCCACGTCGGCCTTCACGTTCTCGACCGTCTGCTCGGGCGCCGGCGGCGCGGCCTGGTCGACCTGCTTCTTTCCACTCATGGCCATCACCGCGGCGATCACACCCGGCACCGCCGTGACGATCAGCCCAGCTGCCCACACCGGCAGCGCCACCGCCAGCGCGGCGATCACGGTGGCAACCAGCGCCTGCGCCATCAGGAAGCCGACCACGCCGGCGCCACCGAACAGACCGCCGCCCTTGCCGTAGCGCTTGCCCTTCTCCTGCATCTCCGTCTGTAGCAGGCGCAATTCGCCGCGCACCAGCTCAGTCAGCTGCTGCGAGGCCCGCTGCACCAGCTCGCCCACCGGCTCCTGACCGGAGCGGTCCGTGCTCTGACCGGGCCCGGCATGGTGCGGTTGCGTGCTCGACATGGCGGTCACCTCCCGTCCCTCTGAGTTCCCGCGGGCCGGACTGCGTCATGCGCCCGACCATCCGATGAGGGCGCGAGTACCCCGAGCAGGCGAATTCAGGACGGGCGGTATTGCCAGTGTGCTGCTGCTTCCGCCAGTCCGCCCGGCTCTCACCCGACCTGCCAGGGACAGTGACGCAGAATCAGGCGCGGAGCGCGCCGGGTGAGCCAGGCGCAGGCCAGGCCGATGGCGGCGCCGGTGGCCACGTCACTTGGGTAGTGGGCGCCGCTTTGCACCCGCTCGAGCGCCACCATGGCTGCCGGTACGGCACACGCTGCTCCGGCGGCCGGCCACGTGGGTACCACGGCGGCGGTGAAGGCCCCCGCGGCGGCGGTGTGCCCGGAGGGGAAGGAGGAGGAGTCGGGGCGGTCGTCGACCTCGTTGTGGGGGGAACCACTCCTTCGGCGGCCGCGGCCGGTCGGGCACCTGCTTGCACACGCCGTTCGAGATCTCGGCCCCGTATTTCAGAGGGACACGCGCGTTGTTCTGCCAGCGGCAGAAGAACGGCCGGACCGGGCTCGGTGATCACTACAGTCCCGCCTCGTGACGACGATTACGACGCGCACGGTCGAGTACCCGGCGGACGGTTTGACGATGATCGGGCACCTCACGCTCCCGGCCGGTGTCGACCGCCGGCCCGCGGTGCTGCTCGGACCAGAGGGCATGGGGCTCAGCGACGTCGAGCGCCGCCGGGCCGACGCTCTCGCCGAGCTGGGATATATAGCGCTGGCCTTCGACCTTCACGGCGGGCGCTATTTGGGCGACCCCGAGGAGATGCTGGCCCGTTGCATACCGCTGCTCGCTGATCCCGACCGGATGCGGGGCATCGGCCATGCTGCGCTCGACGTGTTGCGCACCGAACCGCGGACCGACCCCGACCGGATCGCCGCCATCGGCTACGGCACCGGAGGCGCCGTCGGGCTGGAACTCGGGCGCGACGGCGTCAACCTGCGCGCGATCGGGACAGTCAACGCACTGACCACGGGCCGACCGGGCGAGGCCGCGCGTATTCGCTGCCCGGTGTGGGCCGGCGTCGGGTCGGAAGACCCGATCATGCCGCCCGCACAACGGGAGGCGTTCACCGCTGAGATGCAAGCCGCAGGCGTCGACTGGCGCCTCGCGGTCTACGGCGGCGCCTTGCACGCCTTTCACCACCCGCCGGTCGACCACCCCACGGTCCCCGGCGTCGGTTACCACCCACGGCACGCGCAGCGAGCCTGGCGCGACGTCGTCGACCTGCTCGCCGAGTGCCTGCCCGTGACGGAGGATCTGGGGCATGTCCCAGGTAAGCATGCTGGCGCCGGGCACTGACAGTCTGATCCATATCGCTTTGGCAGACCTCATGGCCCGCCGGAGCCGGCCAGCGACATCCAGGCAGCCCCTACCTCACTCGCCAGCCGGAATGCAGTCCACGACGGCATCGCCTTCAGCTACTCCGGTTGGCATCCGGTGTACCCCTCCCCCGCTGCATCTGCTTCTGGTCGCGCTCGACATGACCATCATGCCGACCGGAGCGTCCGATGCCGGCTGTATCGAGAGCTATGCCGAGAACCCGGTGCACTGGGTCACGGTTCGCCGCCCCGAGGTCGTCGGCACTGGGAAGAGCACAGGCCGCGGCCGCCTCGCCGATCGCCGCCGGCTGGACGCGCAGTACCTGGGTGACAGCAACCGGCGGGCTGGCCGCTGGGGGGCCCGTCCGTACACGCTGACGGCTCCCGCCCTGCGAACAGGGAAGGGAGCCGTCCAGGTGTGTCAGGAGGCGTGATGCCTTCAACCGGTCATGCGTGACGGTGCGAACGCCGGTTGCCGGTGATGAGGCGGTAGAGGGCGAGCAGGATGACGGAGCCGGCGATCGCGGCGATCCAGGTGGAGAGGTGGAAGAAGCCGTCGATGGAGTCGACGCCGAAGATGACCTTGCCGAGCCAGCCGCCGAGCAGACCGCCGGCGATGCCGATGAGCATGGTGATGACGATGCCGCCGGGGTCCTTGCCCGGCATCAGTGCCTTGGCGATGGCGCCGGCGAGCAGGCCGATGATGATCCACGCGATGATGCCCATGGTGCCTCTCCGCTTCGTGATGTAAAGGTTCTGTCAGGTCATCGTGTACACCGATCGCGCCCGAACAAACGTCTTGTTCGTACCCGGTGTGCCGGCTCCTGGGTAAGCCGCGATCAGAGAGCGCGGAGTCAATAGAAGTCCCGCGGACGGTCCGCGTGCTCGGAGCTGTCCACGTCGACGCCGGCCGTCTGCCATCTGCTCCAGTCCTCCACCATCAGCATCTACGGGGTCAGATCGAGGCTGTTGGGGTACTCGGTGATCGTGGAAACGGCCCGGCCCTGCCCGTCAGGGACGCGGGACTTTCTCGCCGTGCACGGCTGTGTATTCGGCTGCGAGCCACGGGCCGAGGTCGTTGATGAGCATCCCGAGCACCGCCGGGTCGGTTGACGGCGCACGGCCAATGGATGCGGCGACACGCATGTGCTCGACGTGCTCGGGGTAGTAGCGGCCGAAGAGCTCGGCGGACTGTTCGAGGTCGCTGGTCCAGCCGCCCCATCGAGGCATGACCAGGGTGAATCCTGTGCGGACGATGCGGCGGCCGACGAGACGGCTAAGGGCCCGGCGATCGGCGTCCGTGGTGGCTTCGGCTGCTTTGGCACGCCAGCCTGGGAGCACGCGGGCCAGGTCACCGTTGGTCTCCCGCGCGAGTAGGGCTGTGGGGCGGTAACGGGGCAGTTGTTCTGCAAGATCGGGGCCCAGCAACGGGGTGCAGAGGCAGGCGATGAAGAACCCGCCATCGTGACGTTCGACGTCGCTGAGCAGAACCCGCGTGCTGGTCAGCAGGATCCCGACGCCGTCGATCTGCGGGAATGCACGGTCAAGTAGGGCCTCGATCGCTTTGGCGTCAACCCGGTCCGCTTCGGTGGGCTCGTTGTGAAGGGCGAGTTGGAGGTCGAGGTCGGAGAGGCCGGGGGTAGCGGTGCCACGGGGGATGCTGCCATAGAGGTAGGCGCTGTGCAGGCTCTGTCTGCCGAACCTCTCGGTGATGTGAGCGCGGGCGGCATCGACGACGGGGACGAACGCTGCCGGCACTCGGTCCAATGTGCCTTCGCGTGCGATCGTTCCATCGCGGTTCAGCCCTCGTTCAGTCATGAGGCCACTGTGCCTTCGGTCGGCGCGAAGGCCAACTTCCCATCTAGGGCAACCACGTCGCCGTGGCCTGCTCGTGGACCTGGCCGATGGCTGGCGAACAAATACGACATCCGCTCCGTTGGTACTCATGAGGCCGGGTAGGTCTTCGGACTGGGACACGTCGGTTCGGGACACGAAGACCTCACCATGTACACCAACTCGTTCACCTGCGACACGAAGGCCAGGGCGCTCGGCAAGGGCGATGTCCTCGCCCTTCGCAGCATCTATTGAGGAGTCGTTCATGAGTTGGGCTGGTGCGGGGCGTCGCTGGACCGGACGGCCCCCTGACGCCCCGCGCCTGCCTCCCTCTGCAACAGGACCGCTCTCGGGGTATGAAATGGGCTGCGGACCGCACCCGCACAACCGGGGTCTGGCCGATCCGACTCCCCGCTCCGGCCCATGGCAGAGTCATCGACGTCCGGCCTCATCCTCAAAGACGCCGATGCCGCGCTCCTCCGGCACCGCGACGCAGGGGTACGGCCGGCGGGGACGAGGTCTTGGTGCGGTCGTAGACGATCAGAGGCGCGTGAACGCCGCAACTCATTTGCGCTGCCCAGCGGTTGACGCGGCGAGTCGGGCTCGTGGTCGATACGGTGTTGCACGGAGCGGGCGACGACCTGGCGCCGCTCCACTCAAGGAAGGGAACCCACGTGCGCCCCCCGATACTCCGGTCCGCCCTCGTCGCCGTCTGCGCCACGGCGGCCGTCACCCTCGTCGGCGCCGCCCCGGCCACCGCGGTGCCGTCGACTCCGGCACGGGCTGCCAGCCTCGCCCCCGGCCTCGGGTCGGTGACCGAGCTGTTCGCCGAGCGGCTGCTGCTGGCCGACAAGGTGGCCGCCGCCAAGTACGGCACCGACAAGCCCATCGACGATCCGGTGCGCGAGCGGCAGATCCTGGACGACGTCGCCGCGAGGGCCGTCGGCCTCGGGCTCAACCCCGACGCCGTGACCGCGGTGTTCCGCGACCAGATCGAGGCCAACAAGTTGGTGCAGCGCGGCCTCTACGCCCGCTGGGACGCCCACCCGGAGGAGCGGCCGACCGAGCGGCCCGACCTCGTGAAGGAGGTGCGACCGGCGCTCGACCGGATCACCACGGCGCTGCTGACCGCATTGCGGGAAACGGAGGGGCTGCGGGCGCGGCCTTCGTGCGGCCCGCGTTTGCGAATGGCGGCGGTATGGTCGGCCTACGGGCACCGGCTGGACACGCTGCACGTGGAAGGGCTGGGGCGAGCCCTGCCATCGGTGTGCGAGGGCTGAGATGTGCTTCCGCGCCCGGGCCAAGTCGTGCAATTCCCGTACGCGTGTCTTCAAATGATCTTGAATGGTGGATCGTGATCGGGTGATACGTCGCCCAGAACTGTCCGATGCCGAGGGGGAGTTCGTTTTGCTGCCCGTGTCGTGTTGCTTGGGCGCAAGCGGCTGGATGACCGCAGGGGCCTCAACGGGATCGTGTGGAAGTTACGTACGGGCACGGCCTGGCGGGATGTGCCCGAGTGGTACGGACCGTGGGCCAGGCTGCACCCCCGTTTTCGCCGGTGGGCGGCGCACGGCACGTTCGAGAGGATGTTCCGCGCCGCCCAGGCGAACGCAGTCGCCGTCGGCGACATCCACTGTCTGATGTCGCTCGACTCCACCATCGTCCGTGCCCGTCAACATGCCGCGGGGGCTCGAAAAGGGGGCTCCGCAGTCCGGCCCTCGGACGCTCCCGAGGCGGCCTGACAGGCCTGCGCCGGTGTGGGCCGTCCGCTCGCCTTGTTCGGCGCCACGATGCCCTGGGCCTTCTGAGGGGACGGTGGAGACCAGGCTGGCGCGTGACAGGCCGGGACGCTTCCACCGTTCCTCAGCGGACTTTGGCGGCTCTCTTAAGGCTTCTTGAAGATGACCTTCGAACACAAGTCTCCGCCCTGTCCGGGTCCTAGGCTTTCGAACACCCCCCACAGGTCCGGTGGTCGCGATCGCGGCCACCGGACACGGGGCCGAGTCAGCCGACCGACAGACCGAGGTGTCCTGCATGGGTTCCCGCCGAACCGCTCGCTCGTCCCGCCTCCACGCCCGCCCCCGCGGTGGGCCGAAGACGCGCGGTCCCGCGCTGGCCATGGGAGCCGTCGCTGCGATCGCGGGCGTCGGGATCACCGTGGCCGTCGTCAGCGGCAAGGACGGCGACGCGTCGGACCGGGTGGTCGCGAACAGCACGGACAGGACGCCGGGCGCCGGGGACGCCGCCGGCGGTGCGGCGCCGCTCGCCTCCGCTTCGGCGAGCCCGAGCACCACGGCGAGCAGCTCGCCGAGCGCGAAGGCGAAGGAGAAGCAGAAGCAGAAGCAATCGGCGACTCCTGCCCCCCGTGCACGGAAAACGACTGTCCCCGAGTCGAAGGCACCCGCGGGGACGACGGCGAAGGGCAGCAGCGGCGGCGGGGCGGCGAACGGTTCCGGCGGCATGCGGTCGGGCGACACCGGATCGGGCTCCGGATCGGGCTCCGGATCGGGCTCCGGGTCGGGTTCCGAGTCCGGTGGCGGGTTCGAGGCCCAAGTGCTCGCGATGGTCAACAAGGAGCGGGCCGCGGCGGGATGCTCGCCGGTCACGGCGAACGACCGACTCACCCGGGCCGCCGACGACTACAGCGACGTCATGGCGAGCAGCGGCGTAATGTCCCACACCGGTCCCGACGGCTCGACGATGACGACCCGGGTCGAGGCCGCGGGGTACCAGTGGTCGACCCTGGGCGAGAACATAGCCCGGGGCCAGGCGGACGCAGCCTCGGTGATGAAGTCCTGGATGAACAGCCCCGGACACCGCGCGAACATACTCAACTGCTCCTTCAAGGAGCTGGGCGTGGGCTTCCACTTCGGCGACGGCGGCCCCTGGTGGACGCAGAACTTTGGCGCCGGTCGCTGACCCCGGTCACCGTATCTCGCCGCCGGCCCCGCCCGCGTCAGCCAGTACGAACGACACCCTCACCCGGGCGCCGCCCAATGGCGCCCGGGTGATCGTCAGTTCGCCGTCCGCCGCGCCGGCCGCCCGGGCCACGATGTCCAGGCCCAGCCCCGTCGAGCCGCCAACGCTCACACCCCGCGTGAGCGCTGCGTCGGGGTCCGCCACGCCCGGTCCCGCGTCGTCGACCGTGAGCAACACGTGCCGATCCGCCCGCTCCACGCGCACGGCGAAGGCGGTGCCCTCCGGGGTGTGCCGGAAGACATTGCCGATCAGAGCATCGACGACGGCCGCAAGGTCATCCTCGGGGAAGGCGACGGGCACCAATCGCGGCGTGAGGGAGCGCTCGTAGGGTCGTCCTTGCTTGGCGGCGAGCACCGACCAGAAGTCCAGGCGCATGGCGACCACCTCGGCGACGTCGCACGCCTTCGCCGCGCCGGCCGCCGCACGGGCCGACCGCGCCGACGCCAGCGGTGTACGGGCCGCGGCGATGATCGAGTCCAGTTCGCTCTCCAGCTGGACGGCCGCCTCCGCGACCCGCCGGGCGCTGGGCGTCGACCCCATCCGGTCGGCCTCCAGGTAGAGAGCGGTCAACGGGGTGCGCAACCGGTGCGAGAGGTCGGCGACCAGCTCGCGTTCCACGGCGAGCAGGTCGAGGACACGGTCGGCCATGGTGTTGAACGCCGCACCGGCCTCCTGCAGTTCGGGCGGGCCGTCGGGTTCGACACGCACGTCCAGGTCGCCGGAGCCGAGAGCCAGTGAGGCGCGCTTGAGACTGCGCGATGACCTGACGACGCGGGCGCCGAGCCGGTCGGCGACGAGTACCGAGCCGCCGACCAGCCCCAGCGCGAGCAGCGCCATGACGCCCCAGGACGCGGCCACGCCCCGGGTGAGGTCTGCGGCGGGCACGAAGGCTTCCACGACCGCGACCCGGTCGCCCTGCAGGACGACGGGCTGGAGGTAGACCCAGCCGCCGGCGGTGTCCACGGCGAGCGTCTCACGCCCGCGCACGGCCCGGTCGAGCGCCTCCCGGGGCGCGCGCGGGGTGCCGACGAAGCCGCCATCGGGCAGACGCACGACGAGCTGGTCGGAGGAGCCGAGCTCGGCGGCGGCCTGCTGCACGTCGGCGCGCCGGGTGGTGAGGGCGAGCACCGGAGACAGGGCGGACGCCCGCTGCTCGGCGGCCGTGGTGGCCCGGTCCCGTGCCTGTTCGCGCACGAGGAGGGCGAGGGGGATGAGGAAGGACAGGGCCACCATCGAGGTGACGGCCAGGGCGATCCCGGCGAGTGCACGTCTCATGGCGAGCTGACCAACTTGATGCCCAGGCCGCGAACCGTGCGCAGATAGCGGGGCTTTCGCGCCTTCTCGCCCATCTTGCGGCGGAGCGCGGAGAGGTGGACGTCGACCGTCTGGTCCTCGACGTACGGCTGCTGCCACACGTCGGCGAGTATGCGCTGCCGGGTGACGACCTGGTCGGCGTGGGCGGCGAGGTAGGCGAGCAGATCGAACTCGCGGCGGGTCAGGGGCAGTTCCCGGCCGGCCAGGTGGGCGGTGCGCGCGGTCGGGTCGATGCGCAGGTCTGCCACCTGCAGGACGGGCCGCCGAGCCGCAGTCACGTCGGCGGGCACGGACCGGCGCAGCACGGCGGCGAGCCTGGCGGCGAGCTGGCCGCCGGAGAACGGCTTGACCAGGTAGTCGTCGGCCCCCGCGTTGAGCAGCCGGATGATCTCGCTCTCGTCGTCACGGGCGGTGGCGACCAGGACCGGCACACGGGAAATGCCCCGGATCATGCGCAGCACGTCGAGGCCGTCGAGATCGGGCAGTCCCAGGTCCAGCACCACGATGTCCGGCGGGCTCTGGGTGATCTCGCGCAGCGCCTCGAAACCCTGGTGGGTGGTCCTGACCGCGTAACCGTGCCCGGTCAGGACCTCGATCAGCGCGGCCCGGATGACGGGGTCGTCCTCGACGACAAGTACAGAGGCCATGAGCAGGCACGTTAGCCGGTCCGTCACTATGGTGCCGTGTCCCGCCTCCTGCGTTACCTGTTTATATGGCTGGCCTGCACGGCGGCCAGTGTCACCGCCGTCATCCTCACGATTCACTTCGTGGTGGGGTCGACCCGGCCGACCGCGCCGGTCGCGCAGTCCGCGCCGGGTGAGCCTCTGAAGTCCCCGCGGCCCAGCCCCACCACCGCGAAGCCCTCCCCGAGTCCGTCGGCGAGCAGCCGAAGGCCCAGCCCCCCGCCCCGAGGCAGCGAGCCGGCGGCCGGTCCCAGCCCGACGCCCACGCCGACACCCACCGCCCGCACCAGTACCCCTGGGGCACCGACCGGCGCGGACGGCTCGGGGTGCCAGGAAGGCGGCGCCGGCGTCTACACGGTGCCGTCCGAGGGCGGCAAGGCCACCGTGCGGTTCGGCGACGACGCGGTGTGCCTGATCTCGGCGGTTCCGAACCGGGGGTTCACGGTGAGTACGAGCCGGACCGAGGCGCAGACGCTCACGGTGACGTTTTCGGCGAGCCGCCACCGGTCGGAGATCACCGCCACGGTCCAGCCGCAGAGCCGGGCCGACGTCCGTGAGGTGTCGTGGTGACTCCCCCTGAGCGAACATGCCTTGCTCGCCGGGCTCGTCCTGAAGAGGTGAGGACACCGAGCATGATTCCGTTCACGGCCGGCCGCGAACCGACGACGAGCGGATGTGGCTGGGCAAGGCCAGGGAACTCCGGCATGAGGCTGACCGCGTGGAGGCCGTTGCCCGAGGTATGTGTGCCGGGGCAAGCTCACATCGCACAGCCCCGCTCAGGAGATCGATGACCACCCCGTGTTCCCTACGGAGCCCCCGTGTGATGTGCGCGCCGCCCCCTTCGCCTACCGGTTGACGGACCGCATGCCTGCCTCGTCGTACCGTTCACCGGCCGCCTCGGGCAGCTCCGACTCGATGCGGGCCAAGTCGTCCTCCGCCAGGTCGACGTCGACGGCGGCGGCGTTCTGCTCCAGGTAGGTGCGGCGCTTGGTACCCGGGATCGGCACCAGGTCCTCGCCCTGGGCCAGCACCCAGGCGATGGCCAGCTGAGCCGGCGTCACGTCCTTCTCGGCGGCGATCTCCCTCACCTTCGCCGCCAGCCGGAGGTTCGCCTCCAGATTGGCGTCCTGGAAGCGCGGGTTCTGGCGGCGCCAGTCGCTGGCGTCCAGGTCTTCCGGCGAGGTGAACCGCCCGGCGAGGAAGCCGCGGCCAAGGGGCGAGTACGGTACGAAGCCGATGCCCAGCTCCCTGCAGGCGGGCAGCACCTCGGCCTCCACGTCCCGCGACCACAGCGAGTACTCGCTCTGCACGGCCGTGATCGGGTGCACGGCGTGCGCACGCCGGATGGTCTGGGCGCTCGCCTCGCTCAAACCGATGTAGCGCACCTTGCCCTCGGCGACCAGTTCGCCCAGCGCGCCGACCGTCTCTTCGATGGGCACGTTCGGGTCGACCCGGTGCTGGTAGTACAGGTCGATGTGGTCGGTTCCCAGACGCTTCAGGGAGCCGTGTACGGAGCTGCGTACGTGTTCGGACGAGCCGTCCTGCGGCCCGACCGTGCTGATGTCGCCCGGTACAGCGTCGTCCATCCGGTAGTTGAACTTCGTCGCGATCACATACTCGTCACGGCGCCCCCGGATCGCCTCGCCGACGAGGGACTCGTTGGTGAGCGGGCCGTACATCTGCGCGGTGTCGAGGAAGTTCACGCCGAGGTCGAGGGCGTGCCGGATCGTCGCGACGCCCTCCTCTTCGTCGGCGGTTCCGTAGAAGGCGGACATGCCCATGCACCCCAGGCCGATGGCCGATACCTGCAATTCCCGCAGACTGCGCTTCTGCATGTCGTGTCCCAGCCTTCCCTGCATGCTTGATCGTCCTTCGGGCGGCACGAAGTTGCCCGTCCATCCAGGCACAGATGCCAGCACCCGGCATCTCCGCAGGAGCGGGCGCTGACACAGCCTCGTGCGCCGTTGCGTCCTCGACGCTATGACTTCGAGCGCACTCCATTGCAAGTGAGATGTGAGGAAGGCCTGGCTCCTGGTCGGGCACGGCGCGCTCGCCCCGGGCGCAAGCCGTCCGGGCCGAGCCCGAGCGTTCCGCGCCGCCCCCGCCGCCGACCCCTGGCCTGACGTCTCCCAGGAGCCCGTGCCAGGCCCCCCGGTTCAGGCCAGTAGGACATCCTCACCCGCCGTCACAGGGACGATCTGCTCGGCCGACGGCGCCTTGGCCTTCACCGGCGTCCCGAAGTTCGACAGCGTCATCGTCGTCATGGCCTTCACACCGCCGAAACAGGACAGCCGGACCTGAACGGCGCGCCCCTTCCCATCGACCCACACGTCCGCATAGACGGGCATGTCGTCGCCCAGCTTCTCGCGCAGGTCGTTCAGCCCTCGCTTCGTCTCCGCCGTCATCCGGAGCGTCGCGGTGGCGTGGTCGATCGTGCCCCGGTAGTGCACCGCAGGGGCGCCATTCACCTGTTCCTTGCCCTCGTTCGACACCTGCCGCATCGCCTTCACCTGGCGCAGCAGGTGCTCCGGGTCATTCAACGGCGCCCGCAGGAAATAGCGGGTGAGCGCCTCGCTGCGGACGGCCGAGCCCCACCTGTCCTCGCCCACCTCCCGCGAGCCCCGCACATAGACGGTGTCGCCGACAAAGACCTCCTCGACGGGGTCCATGCCACTGTCCTCAAAATCCACCGTTAGCCGGCCCCTGTCACCTGCCAGGTCGAACGCGCCGGCGATCGCGAACACGTAAGTTCTGGGGCTGTCGGCAGACTTCAGCTCGATCTTCTCGTCCACGCGGGCGCTGTCCGCGCTCGTCCTCTCGATCGCGGCACGCACGGCCGCCCCGTGATCCATGCTCTTCTCCGCACTCTCCTCCGCGTCACTGTCCGCACCACCGGAACAGGCTGTGCACAGCAGGAGGACAGCAGCTGAGAGGAGGTGGGCGCGGCGCATGAACTCTCCGGGGAATCGGAACTGCGGCAGGGTGGAGCCCGAGAGGGCCTGTAGATCGTCGCACGAAACCGGTTGCAGGGCCCGAGAGTTTCGGCCTTGACGCCCTGTCCCTTCGGTCGGAGGTCGCCGCCGCCTCGTTCCCTCATCCAGTCGGCGTGACCACGGTGATCCACATGCCCAACACCCGGCCCCCGCCGCACGACATGGCGGGGCGCCTAGCGTTCTTTGGCGGGGGGCGACTGTGCCGCCCCCGACCGAAGGCGTGCAAGATTCGCGGGTCAGGAGTGGTCGCCGCGTCCGGCCCTGCGCAGGATGTCGCGTTCCCGACCGACCTGGGTCTCGAGTGAGTCCTCGTCGTCGATGACGATCGTGTCGTTAGCCGGCTGGGCTCGTCCCTGGACCACGGCCTGCACCAGGAGAGCGTCCTGGAGAACGCACTAGTGCTGTCAGTGGCCGTTGATAACGCGGTACGACAGCATCTCGCCGACGCTGATCCGGGCCATGGCGGACGAATTGCTCGACCATGTCGCCGCGCGAACGGTGACGGAGCCGGGGCTCGACGCTGCGGCCGGCACGGTCGCCGTCACCGCCGCGGAGTGTGTGCACGGAGTGCTGAGCATCATGTGCTTCCCGAACGGGGACCATGAACTCCGGTTCCCCCTCGTCGGGGAGCGGATCAGCACGGACCCGGACGACGACGAGTTCGGGGACGGGCCCATCACCTTCCGGGACGTCGTCAAGGAGGCGCCCACCGCGCGGACCTGGCTCGACATGTTCGAGATGTGTGTCGTCAGCGGGCATGTGTGGGACTGGGAGCGGGGCATCGGGCTGCTGCTGCGCGGCGACTACGCACCCGCCATCCGTGACGGCGTGCCCTACAACCGGTACACCTCCGTCTCCGACCCCGCTGACCTCGCCGCCGTGGACGCCCTGTGCCCCTATCTCACCGAAGCGGCCGGGCATCTGCCCCGCGACTGGCCGACGGTTCCGCTGCGCAAGCCCGACGCCGGGGAGCGCGCGGAGGCCGCCCGCCGGCTCGACGAGGTCGGCGACGCGCTGAGCGCGGACCAGCGGCTGCTCCGCGTACTCCTCGACGACGACCAGAACGCCTTCGAGGACTCCCTCATCGCCCGGCTGGTCGCGTACCGGGAGAGCGTCGAGGACGATGCCGGTGATCCCGCGCCCCGGTCCCTCCTCCCCCTCGGCACCCTCGCCCTGGCCTGCCTCGCCGTCCAGGTCCATGGGTGGGAACTCGGTGTCCGGTCCGGGTATCTGCCGCACGGTCTGCTGGGATCGCCGGACGCGCCGCGCCGAGCGGCGGAGGGGAACCGGAACAACTTGGGCTACTGGGCCGCCAAGTAGGCCACCCGAGGGACGGGGCATGAGTGTGACGGGCGTGAGGGGCGTGATCTTCCCCATTGAGGCAGGGCGTACGTCTGTGCGACAGCCAAGGACGGAAGACCACCCTGCCCCACGTCGCCGACCGCCATCTGCCCGGATCTCAACGCCCTGCGACCCCGTAGCCCCGCCAGCGCCGAGCCTCAGGCCGTGTCTTTCGCAGTCAGCTTCCAGTGGCCCCCAGCTCATGCGCAAGCCGCATGCAGGCGGGACGACCACCGGCGCCGCCAGCGCGCCGGAGGAACGAGGCCAGGGTTCCTGTGCCTGTGGCAGCGACGGCCCCTATCGACGTGCCTTTCGCGCCTGGGGGTGATGGGCGGGGCCTGGGGGGTACCTGCGGTTGAGTACGTTGAGTACAACGCACGCTCGATCGTGGGAGGTACCCATGGGCAAGCTGGGAGATATGGCGGGCAAGCTCAAGGAGATGGCGAAGGGCCATCCGGACCAGGCCGACAAGGGTGTTGCGGGCGCCGAGCGGTTGGTCGATGAGCGGACGGGCAACAAGTACGCCGCCCAGACCGACAAGGGCGCCGAGGCTGTGCGCCGCTCCTACGGAAGCAGCGGCACGACGGAGCGCTGACCCTCACGCCCGACCACTGGCCCCCGGTTCACCATGCCGGGGGCCAGTGTGCCGAAAGCGCACTTCGGACCGCTGCGGCAGTTCACCGTCGCCAACTCGAACCACCCCAACCACACCGTGCAGACCGGGGCCCTGCACGGCTACCTCCGCTGGCGCAATGCCAATGCCCGCCACCATGACGTCCTGGTCGCCCAACGCAAGGAACGCGCCCATATCCGCAGCGAGAAAGGCATCCGCTGGGGCGGCCGACCCGCTCTCGCCGCATGATCAGGCGACCTGGCGAACGTTCCAGGTCCCAGCACCACCTCCGCAGCGAAGCTGTCTGGGCTACTTGACCAGCCGGAAGGCGGGGTGCCCAACCCAGGCCGCAGGAGCTCCGCCGATCCCAGCACCATCCAGTCGTCGACCACGGCCGCCCTCACCCGGATGCGGACGTTGTATCCCGCCGGAGACTTCGACCCGTGCCGCTTCCGGCCGACCCGGGCATCATGCGGGCGGTTGCCCGCGAACACCGTGTACCAGTGCTCGAACTGGGCCGGTTGTCGTGCCTCGGCGCGTACCGGGACGTGGTCGAACCAAGGACGGTACGAGTCGGCGATCCGGTCGCCGTGCAGAATGGTTCGTGAGCTGAAGCGACCGCTGACCGGCCCTCGGGATGTATGGCGGCACGGCGTCCCGAGGCGACGGCGTTCGCGCCGTGTCCGCCGGGTGGTCGGGCCGCCTGGATGGTGGCGCGAGTGACGCGGTGGTGTCACGATTCGCACATCGTCCAAGTGCGCTGTGGTGTCGGGGGTGTTGAGCGTGCAGGCGTTGACCGACGACGATCCGCGGCAGGTGGGCGAGTACCAGCTGTTACGCCGCCTGGGTGCGGGCGGCATGGGCCGTGTGTATCTCGGGCGGTCGCCCACCGGTAAGTGGATCGCGGTCAAGATGGTGAAAGAGGAGTGGGTCAGCTCTCCGGGCTTCCGGGAACGGTTCAAGCGCGAGGTCCGTGCGTCGCGGGTGGTCTCCGGGCCGGGCACGGTGCAGGTGCTGACCAGCGACCCGGACGCGCCCGTGCCCTGGCTGGCCTCCGACTACGTACCGGGGCCCTCACTCGACGAGGCTGTGCGCGGCCATGGTCCGCTGCCCGTGCCCGCTTTGTGGCGGCTGCTCTCGGGGCTGGCCGAGGCCCTGGGCACGGTGCATGCGTGCGGGCTCGTCCACCGTGACCTGAAACCGGCGAACGTGCTGCTGTCCGCCGACGGACCACTGCTGATCGACTTCGGGATCGCCCGCGCCGCCGAAGACGTGGCACTCACCAGAACGGGTGTTCCTGTCGGCACGTCCGGTTACATGTCGCCGGAGCAGTGGCAGGGGCGGGGGCGGGAGATACGGGGCGCCAGCGACGTCTTCTCGCTCGGCGTGGTCCTGGCATTCGCGGCCACCGGGTTCAATCCGTTCGGGTCTGGAGCGGGGGTGGACTACCGGATCGTGCACGAGGAGCCGGACCTGAGCGGTGTGCCGGACGACCTCGCGGCGGTGGTGCGCAAGTGCCTGGCCAAGCAGCCCGGGCGCCGTCCCTCCCCCGAGGAACTGTGCGCCTGGACGGAGGAGCACGGCGCCGGACCCGCACACTGGCCGCCCGCCTCCATCGCGTCGGAGATCGCCCGGAGGAGCGAGCAACTGCTCAGCCTCGAGGCCGCCGATCGGGACGCGGGGACGGGACATGACCGGGGCGGGGTTCCTCCAGGCACTGCGGCCACCGCACCCGTCGATGCCGTTCCCCCGGCCACCGCCGTCTCACCGACCGCCGACCCGCCGCCGGTCACAACGGTCGCGGCGGTCACGGCGGATCCACCTCCGCCGACGGTCACTGAGTGCTCCCCCATTGCAGACCTGCCCACAGCCACGACCCCGAGAGCCCCGATCACACCACCCACGGTCGAACCGCCGACCGCTGTCGCCCCACCTCCGACCGCTGTCGCCACACCAGCCGGCTTCGCCAGTCCTTCCGGCTTCCCCCACCCGACGTACGCGGGTCCACCGCCGTCCCCCCGGCCGCCGTCGAAGGAGCCGGGGCTGTCGGCACGCACCGCGCCGGCCAGTGACCCGGCAGAGCAGTGCTGGATAGCGCCCTGGGTGCGCGGCTGGCTGCTGGGCCACCCGCTGCTGAGCCTGTTCGGCTTGCTGCCGATGACCGTCCTGTTGGTGGTGGGACCCGCCCTCAAGGCACAGGCGCGCGAGCATCCGACGACGGACAAGAACCCGCGTTGGTGGCTGGAATTGCACCATTGGGCGATGGAGGACGACGGGTGGCGGGTGCCGTTGACGGTGATCCTCATCGTCGCACTGGCAGCACTGCAGTACTTCCGTGCACGGCTCGGGCGCCGTTCCCTGGGCGGCATCCGGACGTGGGCCGCCGCCATCGGCGGCTTCTGGCTGCTGTGGTCGGTCATGGTGCCGCAGACCATGTTCTGGGTCATGGGGGTGGGCGACGCTACCGAGGAAGACCTGATGAGCGCTTGGGCGTTCAACACCGTGAGTGTCACGTGGTGGACTTTGTTGGCCCTCACACTGGTGGCGCCGTTCACGGCGGTGGCGGGCTTGGTTCGCGTGCTGCGCGGATTCTTCGGTGACGTAGGCCGACCGAGACGGCCCACCGTGGTGGCCGGGACGGGCAGACGCTCGTCCTATGGCTGAGTTCGACTGCCACGCCATCGGAGCCGCGACCGTCCTGGCCAACAGCAGAACTCGTACACCGCGTGCAGTCCGGCCGCGGCCTCTGTGTCGAAGCAGGCTCGCAGGCCGAGCACGGCCCAGCCCGGATGGAACGTCTCGCTCACGCGCCGTTCGCCCATCGCCCACTTCAGGCCCCACCGGGCCAGCTCGAGGATCGCCGGTCCGAGTTCCTCGCCCGCCTCGGTGAGGGCGTACGCGGGGGTGCGAGCGGGCGCAGGAAGCGTGATCTTGTGCGCCAGTCCCTCGCGCTCCAGGTGTTTTAAGCGGGCGGCCAGCAGCGGGGACGGTGAGGGCGTGAACCCCGAGCAGCTCTTCGCGATCGGTTACGCCGCCTGCTTCGGAATGACGCTCGCCCTGGTCGGGCAGCGCGGCAAGCTAAAGGCGGACGACGCGGAGATCGACTCGTCCGTCTCACTGATCCCCGTCGGCGGCGGCCGCTTCCAGATCGGCGTCGAATTGCGGATCTCGCTGCCCTCGGTCACCGAGGAGCAGGCGGTCGGACTGGTCAGGACGGCCCATCAGGTCTGTCCGTACTCCAGTGCCACGCGTGACAACATCGACGTGACACTGGTGGTCAACGGAACCCGGCTGTGACATCGCCGCGCCGTCACCTCGCGAGCCGCGTTTCTTCGTGGACGCCCGTGTGAGCAGCTTCCTGCCCGGTTCCCGGCGGGGCACCGCCCCGCGCC
The DNA here is from genome assembly GCF_014651075.1 of Streptomyces djakartensis. Taxonomy (GTDB): domain Bacteria; phylum Actinomycetota; class Actinomycetes; order Streptomycetales; family Streptomycetaceae; genus Streptomyces; species Streptomyces djakartensis. The sequence goes on from NZ_BMWE01000014.1 coordinate 51,313, forward strand.
GGAACAGCCGCTTCGAGAGCGGCCTCGCCGGCGGCCTGCTCGGCCTTGACCCTGGCCTTGTCGCTGGCGCACACGCTGCTCACCCTCCTCGGTTTCCGGTACCGAGGTGCTGACTGTGCGCATGACCCCTCACCATGCCGACAAACCCCAGGTCACAACCATGCATTGAGTGATCGTCACTGTGTGATTGCGGTGCATCAGACGCCCGAGAGGGGGAAGTGTGAGCGGGCGCGCACCTGCCCTTCATCCCATGAAAGAAACTCCTCTTTTGTGTGCTTGTAGGAGTGATGTAAGGGCATCCGGTGGTCAGGAGGTTGATAACGATGGTTCCCCTGCTTCTGGTTCTTCTTCTGGCTCTGATCCTCTTCGGTGCGGGCTTCGCGCTGAAGGCGCTGTGGTGGATCGCGGTGATCGTGCTGATCGTGTGGTTGCTGGGCTTCGTCATGCGGTCCGCGGACGGCGCAGGCCGCAAGGGCCGCTGGTACCGCTGGTAGACACAGATCCTCAACGTGAGGAGCGCTGCCCGTAACAGAGGTTGACGTGGGGCCCGGCCGGGCAGGCCGGGCCCCACGTCATATAACGGAACACGCCGAGAAGGGCACAGCTACGGAAGTTGCTGGAGTGCGGTGGAGAGGGGGCGACGGTCAGTCGTCGACGAGATCGAGCTGGGCAGCACAGGCATCCGCTACCCGAGTCCTTCGAGACGGCGGGCAGCTTTGATCTCGCTGATCCTGGCAGCTGTCATCGGGGTCCACTCCCTCCTCCGTCCAGCGGCACGGAGGGCTTCTCCAACCTCGCTGAGCTTCACGGAGGACAACACGCCCGCCCGCTCGATCAGGTCGTCCCGGGCCACGGTGGTGAGCCATGTGCACGGAGTAAAGCCTGGACGCGGGAACGCGAACCGCAGCACGCCTTCGAAGGGCAGTCCTTCCGAGGCTCCTACGGCCACTTCGACGCCCAGGCCGCTGAGGTCGACGCCCGCTGGGGCAACGACCTGCATCGCCTGAAAGCCGGATGACTCCTCGTCCGAGAGCAGCACGACCGGGCGTCGCTCTCGAAGTCGACCCACCAGACCTCACCGCGTTGCATGTGTCCTCCTGGCACGAGACGGCGGGCGAACGCTGCGTGCCCCGTGCGGGACACGGAAGGGATGCGGCCCCGTCTTCGCACGTCGTGACCGAGGGGCGGTGAAGACGGGCGCGGCCACCGTTGATCATCAGTGTGTGAAGACTGAAGATCATGCGGTGGCCGCGAGTCACAGCGTAGACCCTGCCCGCTGGCAGGAGGCGTGCGAGGTCCACATTCCGGATAGCGGGCCGGTTCGCGCGGGTTGAACTCCGGTGTTGGATGCGGGACTTGGTGCTGGGACTGCTGTCGGACCTGCCGCGCAAGAGCTGCTGGAGCATCGCCGAATCGAACGTGGTGATGGTCAGCAGGAGTTCCATCCCGATGCCGCATTCGGGGCAGGTGTGCGCCACGGTCGGGACGGCCGTCTTCCTCACCCGATTATCTGCAGTCCGTCCTCGGCCTGAGCCCCTTCAAGGCCGAGCTGTGGAGCCGGTATCCACCGCCGGAGCAGCCATCATGGCCCGAATGGCGTCCGGCTGCCGGTGCTGCTCAGGGGGTTGGTGCAGGTGCCTGCACCAGGTCGAGTGCCATCTCGCTGAAGGCGCGAACGCGGGCTGTCGCACCGTCGGCGGGCCATACCAGGCCCCAGTCCACTGGCACGGCGTTCTCGAAGGGGACATAGACGACGTCGGGGCGGGCGAAGTAGCGCCTTGTGTGGGCGCCGACGGCGAAAGCCCCCTCCCCTGCGCCGACGAGGGTCAGCGTCTCGTTGAACGTCATCGCCGACGGACCGAGTGCGATCGGTCTTCCAGCGGGGGTCCGGCGGGGCGTACGGTCCTCGCGCAGGGAGTCCGGCAGCGTCTCGGGAATCTGCAACAGGGTCACACGAGCCAGATCCTCGAGGGAGAGGGGCGCGCGGCGGGCGAACGGATGCCCTGTCGGTACGGCGAGCATGCGTGCCCTCCTCATGCTGGGTCCGCCAGGCGCCGCCTGGCACATCGAGCTGACCCACGACCCCGACAACCCGCTGGAGCCGACCCCGACAGCGGACGACCTCCTTGTCCTCTACCTGGGCGAGCCAGCGGACGAGTCGCTGATCGGCCGCCTGGTGGCGGCCGGCGGTATCCGTGTTCCGGCGCACAACCCGTACTGGGACGAGCACGGCGTGACGATCACCGACCCCGACGGCTACCGCCTGGTGCTCTGCTCCCGCACCTGGGCATCAGCAGCGTTCAGCGAGTCATGAGCGCGGCCAGGTCGGCGGCGGCCGTGCCCGCCGCCGACCTGGCCGCACCGATCCTGCACGGAACGGTCCACCAGTGCTGTGCGGCCGCAACCGCAAGAATCACCGAGGGCGACACCACCTGTTACGGGACGCAGCATGTCGAGGTCGACGACGCAATCCCGCAGGCGGCTGCCGTGCGGCCGCCTCCAGCGAGGCAGCCGGGGAGCCGACCACCGCCCTTCGACTCTGAGGCGTACAAGCAGCGCAACACCGGGCCAGGAATACCTCGACCTCCCGGCAGAGGTACTCCGTGTTTTCGTCGGTATCAGCCCGGACAAGCTGGTCGGCACCGTGGTCGCTGACCTCATCCTCGGACCACCGCTGCGACAGTCGAGCCGGAACCGCCGCCAGGAAGACGCAAGTCCTGGGCGACGAGGCGCCGTGGCGCTCTGGCCGGTCAACGGTGCGCTGGGGTCAGGAGTTGCAAAGGTCAGCGCGATTCACGCCCGGGCCGGGGGGTGAAGACGTCGCTGCCATCATCAGTGACTTTCCGCGCCTGGCAGGATCGTCCCTCGTGAATATCATTCGTACATCCACTCGGATAGGCGTGCGGCGGGGCTCGCTGTTCGCGGTACTCCTGGCCCTGCTCGGCACGGCGCTGCTCACCCTTCCCGGGAAGGCGGACGCCGCCGCCTTCCCTGACTGTCCCGCCGGCCGGTTCTGCCTCTACGACGGCAGCGGCGGGACCGGCACCCGCACGGATGTCACCGAGGGCGCCAAGGCCGAGCGGGACGCCGGCACCATCCTGTCCGTCAAGAACAACACCCGCATGTGGGCCTGCGTGTACGGCAGGCCCGAATACGGTGGCGGCCTTCAGACCGTCAGGCCGACCCACGGCGACGAGTACGTCGTCGGCGGCACCCGCTGGATGGTCGGCTCGTACAAGCTGGTGCCCGCCAGAGCCCTGTGCTTCACCGGCTACGAGCGCTGCCAGGACACCGAGGTCTGCACTTTCGCCGAGCGCAACGGGCGCGGCGCGATGACCGTTTTCGACAAGCCGGACACCGGCCCCAGCACCCATGACCACGGCAACAGTTACGGCCCCGAGGTCCCCTCCGCGTCCGTGTTCAACCAGACCGGCAAGCACCTCTGCTTCTACCCCACCGCCACGTACCAGGGCACGTGGCGGCAGGGCAGCACGACCTACGGCGCGTACGTGGTGCTGCGCGGCCAGAGCGTGACCGTGCCCGCCCCGTTCGCGGGCACCTTCCGCTCCCACGAGCTCGTCGACGGAACCTCGGAGTGCCAGTGACCACGCCCCTGCGCCCGGCCCTCGCCCTGGCCGCCACCCTCACCACGGCCCTCGCCCTGACCACGTCGACCGCCACCGCCTCCACCACGACGACCGAGCCCAGCCTGCTCGCCGCGAACTGGACGCAGACCGGCGTGCCCGGCGCCAAGGACCTCCCCGCCGGGATCACGGTCACCAACTGGACCGAGAAGAACCTGGAGAACCGCACCAGACCCCGTCTCCTCCAAGTCGTCGAGATCGACCCCACCGCCGCTCCGCTCGACCTGCAGAGCACCGTCGGCGTGGAGGGCGACGGCCAGGCCGAGACGGTCGCCGACCAGCTCGCCGGGGTCAGCCCGGTGGCGTCCCGACACCCCCTGGTCGGCGTCAACGGCGGCCTGTTCAAGTCGGAACCCGCGCATCCGAAGCTGAGGACCACCAGCCGACCCGTCACCCTGCAGCACTTGGGCGTCTCGGTCACCGACGGCGTGCTGCACAGCGCCAGTTGCCTCGGCCCCGATGGCAAGGGCACGAACGGTGCCGTGATCCAGTACGGCGTCCCGTACATCACCAAGCTTCGCACGAAACTGAGCCTGACTCCGTCCGACGGATCCGCGACCGTGGCCTTCGACGACATCAACCGCGACCCCGGCCGGGCCCGCGGCTGCGCCCGCGACGGCGATGACGAGGCTCTCCCCGAGGAGCGGGTCGGCGGCCAGAAGGGCGTCTACGCCGACGCCGACGAGATCATCCTGTTCACCTCGGACTACAAGTACCCGGTGCCCAAGCCCGGCCTCGACCCGTACGTCACCACGGACGACGACGAGGGCTACGAGGTCGTCCTCGGCCCCACCGGCAAGGTGACGGCCGCCCACCCGGGCCGCGGCGGCGGCAAGGACAGCACCACCGAGGTCTACGTGCCGTCCGGAGGGCGCGTCCTGCAGGGTGTCGGCACGGGCGGCACTTGGCTGCGCGACCACGCGCGCCTCGGCAGCACGCTCACGATCTCGCAGAAGCTGACCGACGAGCGGTTCGGTCGGGAGATCCCGCTGGGCCCGTCGGTCGACGTCGTCAGCTCCTTCCACCAGCTCCTGCGCGACGGCGCGGTCGCGCAGGAGCTGCGCAACAGCTGCGGAGCCACGGGCACCGGCGCCGACGGCACCCCCATCTGCACCGACTCCCGGGTAGCCCTCGGCACCAACGTGCGCGGCCACACAGTCCTCGTCACCCTGACGGGACAGCCCCAGCAGGACAACACCACCACCCACGAGGACGGGGCCTGGCTGCACGCGTGGGGCGAGCTCCTGGACTGCGAGGAACTCGGCCTGATCGACGCGCTCAACCTCGACGGCGGCGGCTCGGCGACCCTGATCACCGCCACCAGCACCGGCAGCACCGTCGTGAGCACCCCGCCTACGGACCGGGCGAACGGCGTGTACGTGCACCGGGCGGTCGCCGACGCCGTCTACGCCGGGATCAGCGGCTACGGCATGTACAAGAAGTGAGCAGGGCTTTGCAGTGATACACACCGGCTCCCGCACACCTTTCGCGACACCGACGGCTGGGGGTGAACGGTCGCTGATGCCTCACGCTGCTCATCGCCTTCGGATGCAGCCTTCCAGCGGCAGGTTGGTTTCGTGCTCGTAAGGCGGGACCTTCGATCGCCCTGTGAACCCGTTGACTGTGGGGCCAGTTGACCAATGCAGCAGTGCCGAGGTCGACGTCGGCGAGGCCGCCCCAGGGCCGACGTCTCCAGTGGCCGGGAGGGGCGCATGGGGCCGAGGCAGCGGTCGGGCGGCCGACCTCCCGGCCCTTTGCCTCCGGAACTCCCCGTGCGACGCTCTCGGCTGGGTGGCTCCCCCTCCCCCGACCAGCTCGTCCCACGTGGTGCAGGACACGTTCAAGACAGGATTGCGCTGGGGAACGTGCAGGGAAGTCATAGGGGCGCCCATGACTGCCGTGAAGGGATTCCCCCGTGACGTCCGCTGCGCCTCTCCACATTCCTCGGGCATCAGGATCGCTTCCGTTCATCGGCCACGCTCTGAAAATGCGCGACAACCTCGGCTTCATCGACTCGCTGCGCGACACACGGGAGCCACTCGTCGAGATCGTCCTGCAACCCGGGACGCGCACCGTCGTGGTCCAGGACCCGGCCCTGATCCACCAGATGCTCAAGGCCTTGGCGCCCTCTCTCGACAAGGGCCGGCTCTACGACAAGCTGGGCCAGCTGCTGGGCGACAGCGTCGTCACCGCCACCGGCCGGCCGCACGTACGCAAACGCCGCCAGTTGCAACCGGCGTTCGCCCACACCGAGATCAGCCGGTACGTCGACATCATGCGTGACGAGGTGACGGCCACGGTCACCGGCTGGGAGCTCGGGCGGCCCCTCGACGTGCGTGAGGCGATGGTCGGGCTGAGCCTCGACATGCTGGCCAAGACGGTGTTCGCCGGTAGCCTCGACGACGCCGTCTTCCGCCGGCTGCGCAGCGATCTGTCGGTGGTGATGAACGGCGTCGGTGTGCGCCTCATGCTGCCCGACTGGGCCGAGCGCCTGCCGTTGCCCTTCAACCGCCGCTTCGACCGGGCACGGGCCGGCGTACGCGCCACCGTCAACACCGCCGTCGAGGAACTGCAGGCCTCCGGGCACGACACCGGGGACATGCTCTCCATGTTGCTGCGCGCCGTCGACGAGGAGACCGGCGAGCCGTTGACCGGGGATCAGATCTGCTCCGAGATCCTCACCCTGGCCGTGGCGGGCACCGAGACCACCGCGTCGGTGCTGTCCTGGACCCTGTACGAACTGGCCCGCCACCCCGGCATCGAGGCCAGGGTCTTGGCCGAGCTGGATGAGGTCCTCGGCGAACGGCCGGTCGCCTTCGACGACGTGACCCGGCTGCCGTACCTGAACCGGGTGATCACCGAGACTCTGCGGCTGCACCACCCCGGCTGGTTGGTCACCCGCCGCACCACCGAGGAGACCCGGCTCGGCGAGTGGACGCTGCCCGCCGGCACCGAACTGGCCTACTGCCAGCACGCCCTGCACCGCGACCCCGAGCGCTTCCCCGATCCGCTCACGTTCGACCCGGACCGGTGGAACGACGCCGCGCAGGAGCCTCCGCCAGGCGCGTTCCTGCCCTTCGGGGACGGCAAGCACAAGTGCATGGGGGACCGCTTCGCCCGCACCGAGATGGTCACGGCGATCGCGACCATGCTGCGTGCGGTACGGCTGGAACTCGCCGAGGGCCAGGCCATCCGCCAGGTCGCCCGGCTCACCGTACGGCCGCGCGCCCTGCGGATGACCGTCCGCCCCCGGAACCGCCCCCGAGCCGGGGTCGGCCACTAGAGCGTGTCTCTTTGATGGGTTGGTCAGTTGATCGGTTGTGTCTGTCCGATTAGTGATCACTGATGCGATGTGGGACCGGATCGAGCCGTTGATGCCAGCCGATCCGGTCCGGGGCCGGCGCTGGGCCGACCACCGCCGCACGCTCGAGGCCATCGCGTGGAAGTACCGCACCAACTCGCCCTGGCGGGACCTCCCCGAAGAGCTCGGCTCGTTCCAGACTGCTCACAAGCGGCTGATCAGGTGGGCCGTCGACGGCACGTGGGAGAAGATCTTCGCCGCCGTCCTCGCTGCAGCCGATGCCGTCGACGACATCGGCTGGACGGTATCGGTCGACTCCACCGTCGTCCGGGCCCACCAGCACGCCGCCGGAGCACTCAAAAGGGGGCCGCAGGCCGAAACGAGCCGGCCGATCACGCACTCGGACGCTCCTGCGGCGGGCTGAGCACAAAGATCCACCTGGCTGCAGACGGTCGTGCACGGCCCCTTGCCCTGGACGTCACAGCAGGCCAGGCCGGTGACGCACCCGCCTTCGAGACGGTCATGGCCCGCATCCGGGTGCCGCGAACCGGCCCCGGCCGGCCTCGGACCCGCCCCACCATGGTTCTGGCCGATCGCGCCTACTCGTCCCGCGCGATCCGCGGCCACCTGCGTCGCCGGCAGATCCGCGCGGTCATCCCGCAGCCGTCGGACCAAGCCGGGCACCGCCTGCGACGGGGCCGCCAAGGCGGCCGTCCGCCCGGCTTCGATGCCGATGCCTACAAGCAGCGCAACACCGTCGAGCGATGCATCAACCGCCTCAAACAGTGGCGCGGCCTGGCCACGCGATGCGACAAACTCGCCATCGCCTACCAGGCCGCACTCCACCTCGCCGCCATCCTCATCTGGGCACGGCGCTGACTTAAGTCGCAGTGCCAACTACCTCCATTCAAGCGCCGTGGGCGGTGCCTGGCCACCGGAGGCGCGGGCCCGCCCGACACCTCGCCGATCCGGCGACCGGCTGACGGCGCCGCCTCACGGACCGGCCGTCGGCGCCCCGCCCGCTGACGCCCGCGCGTGGCCGGGTCCGGCGCGGCCCAGGGAGGGGTCAGTTCGATCAGGAAGTCCTGGTCGGCGGCGCCGGAGCAGCGGCCCTGGACGACCTCCGCTCCGCTCACGGTGTCCTGGTCGCGCAGGCTCAGACACCAGTCGGTGCCGACCGGACGGAGGCGGAAGTGGCCTGCCGAGGGCGGGCCGAAGGGCTCGACACGGAACTGCTGGGCCTGGTCGGTGTCGGAGCAGTCGTCGCGGGGCTCGAGCAGGTTCCTGCCCGGCCCCGTCCGCAGCACGGTCAGACAGCCGACGCCGTGCTTCGGGTGGTGCCACTGGATCTGTACGACGTCCTCGGCCACCGGCTCGAGGAAGACCTGGGGCACCACGGCCTGGGCGCAGGGGCGTTGAGCGGCGACGGCGGTCTCGTAGCGGCCGGTGCGGTCCCTGCCTTCGGTCACGCACAGCTCAGGTGTACGCGCGGGGTGGATACGGGCCCAACTGCCCACGGCCAGCATGCGCAGCCCGGTGACCGGTACGGCGGGCAGACCGGCTGACGGGGAACCGTCGTGAACCAGACCGCGGGCCCCGAGGGCGCCGACGGCGCTGACGCCCGCGACGCCGAGCAGGACGACCGCCCGGCGCCACCACCGCGCGTAGTGTCCCGGCACCGACTCACCGCCTACGCGGGCTCCCCCCTTGCCGCCGCCCGGGTCCCCGGTGGGTGGCGCGGGCGCACCGGCGGCGATGCGGCCGTGTGCCTGGAGCCACTGTTGGGTCTCCTCCTCGCCGAGGCCGCAGGCGCGGGTGAAGGATTCGACGAACCGCTCGCGGGGCAGGGTCGCGCGGCCCAGCGTGGCCGCCACGGTGCTGGCCGGGAGGGTGTCGGCGTGCGAGGCGGCTTTGCTCTCGAGCTGCCGGTAGGTGAGTCCGGACCAGATCCGCAGCGCGCGCAGCGCTGCGACGAACTCGGCGGGAGTACTGGTCAGTTCGGGCTGCGGCGGCTCGGGTAAGGCCCTGTCCGTCTTGGTCATGATGCAAGCATGGCTCAGCCGACGGAAGCCGGACGACTGCTAAATCAGTCTTGTCCACCCACGTGCGCGACGCGAACCGGAACGGCTTTCCGCACCGGCAGGACCCCGTCACCGGCGGCAGGGACGCCGCGGCCCCGGTCCCGGGCCGAGGATCGTCGGCGGACCGGCGGATCGCCCTCCCGGCGCGGATACGCCGGGAGGGATGGGGGCCTCACTTGGCCGAGACCCTGGACTTCACGGTGTAGCTGCCGGGGGCCGGGGTGGTCACCGAGTAGGTGGAAACGTTCTCGCAGGTGTAGAGGTCCTCGCCCGGCTCGTTGATGGCCTTGCGGGTGTACGCCGGGAAGGACAGCGGATCTCCGTCGGCCTCGGCCCGGGGGTACGACACCTTCACGCCGGGGATGTCGGCACAGGTCCGGATACCGTCGTACTTCTCGATGAACGCGTTGGCGCGGTTGCGGAAGGTGTGGTCCTGCGGGACGCGCCAGGCGCCGATCGTCCGCACCCGCCCGGTCTCCAGGTCCTTGACGGTGCCCGTGTAGGAGACCCCGGCGGCGCCGGTGGTCTTCCTCGTGGTGAGGGTGTACTTGCGGCCGACCGCGTACGTGAGGTCGTCGATGCCGCAGGTGACCCCCGCTTCCCCATCGGCGCCCCGTGGCGGCGGGAGGCGCTGAGCCACCCGCTGCCCCGCTGTGCGGTTGCTGGCGCCGTCCTTCCCCCCCCCGGCCGGTCCCGGTGCGTTGCTCCGTGGCGTCGGGGCGCTTGGCCGGCTGCGTTCACGGCGACGTCACGCATCGCCCGGGTCGTCCAAGGACGGCGCCAGCGGCTCACAAGACCCCAGTTCGCCGACCCGGGGCCCGCCCGCAGCTCAGCTCCTGGTCAGCCGGGCGCAGGAATAGACGGCCTCGCTCAGCCAATGCCAGTTGCAGACGTCGAACCACACGTTCCGGTAGCCCGTTCCGGAGAAACTCGACCCGGTGCCGTACTCCTCCGGTAAGACCTTGACGAGCGACCGGACCTGACCCGTCCCCGACCGGCTGTCGTAATGCATGCGCAGAACCGCCCCGTACTCGTCGTTCGGGCGGATGTCGACGGCATAAGGAGAGGTGACCTCGATGCCGTAGTAACCGTCACCCGTCGACCAGTAGGTGTAGCTCACGTTGCCGTAAGCGGCTCCGTTGGTCGTGTAGGCGGAGAAAAGGCTCGCAGCGGTTGCTGCGGTCTCGGCCTGCGCGGCGCTGCTGGTGGTGGGAATGGCCGCGAGGGTGGCGGTGAGCCCCGCCGCGAGCATTATTTTGGTGAGTCGTGCGGAAAAGGACATGACACCTCGGATTCGCTTGGAGATGGGCATTCGGCCGCGATCGGACAGCGGCGGACCGGTCCGCGCCGACGGCTCCATGAAGGGTGGGGCCGACGCATGCGTGGGTCGGCCGACGTACCGGGTCGGAACGGGAGAAAGAATTGACCGCCGCTCGCCGCAGTGGCAAGAGAGAACACCGTTCGAGCATGTTCGGGACGGTGTTCACGGCGTTCCGGACTCACTCGAACAGGGCCGCAGGACGACGGCGACGATTTCTGCGCCCGGACGGCGACCCCTTCGCTGCTGTCCGGGGCGTCGCCGAGTTGAGCAGGACAGCCGTCCGCGCACCGGCGATCCGTACCGCACCGTCTCGTTCAGCAGGGGTCGGGGCCCGTTCCCGGGAACCGGTCAGCGCCACCGGCCCATAAAGAGACAGGACCTAGCCCACGTGAGGCGAGCCGCCTGCGCTCCGGCTCGTCCTGGGCCAGCGCGAAGACGACCGTCTCGTCGCCTCTACAGCGTCACGCCGAGCCAGGACCGCGGTGCTCCTCCGCCCCGCACATGCCCGGCGTCGTGGAGCACGTGGTGATCAGCAGGGGCCGGGCACTGGTGGGCCTCACCGAAGACCCGATCGAACTTCACCCCGGCGACTACATCTGCTACCCGGCCGACGTCCCAGACGTCTTCCAGGCACTGGAGCCCGGCACCCACGCGGTTCTCGTTTCCGAGCACCACTGAGCAAAAGGGAAGAGACCATCTCTGCGGGCCCGGGCTGGCGTCCGGGCCCGCAGAGGTGGTCTCGCTCTGACGTCAGCCGTCCAGCTCCCTGCGGTCGCTGCCGCCACTGATGGCGATCTTGCGGGGCTTGGTCTGTTCCGCGACGGGGATCCGCAGCTTCAGCACGCCGGCCTCGTAGGAGGCTTCGATCTTCTCGGTGTCGAGGGTCTCGCCGAGGAACAACTGCCGGCTGAACGTCCCCGCGGGCCGCTCGGTGATCACGGTTTCACTCTTCTCGCCGTACGCCGGCTTGCGTTCGGCCTTCACGGTCAGGACGTTGCGCTCGACATCGAGGTCGATGGACTCCGGGTTCACGCCCGGCAGGTCCAGCTCGACGAAGAACGCCTCCCCCGCACGCCAGGCGTCCATCGGCATGCCGGCCGGGTGCGCGGCCGTACCCCGGACCCGCTCGACGAGCCGATCGAGCTCGCGGAAGGGATCCGTACGCATCAGCATCTGTCATCCCTCCTTGACGTCGCTTCTGCGGTCTTCGCTCTGCTCCTGATATATCACTGCACTAGAAAGTTGACAAGTAGCGGCTCAACATTCTGGTTCGACCTTAGTGGCGACCCGCCCCGGACAGACTCCACAGGGACAGCGCCAGCTTCCGATCTCCAACTTCTCGCCGGCTATCTGCCTGCCCACGGACTCACCACGGCAAGAGATTGAGCCTCGCGTTGTCAACTTCATGCAGCGCTTACTTGTCAGAGATTCTCCTGTCGGATATATGGATAGGCGGTACTCGATCGTCGGGCCGCAGCCCTGCGGCCTGCGTCCAGGGAGGAGAAGTTGGACATACTCGCGCGTACCGATCTGCTGGGGGATCTGGACCGGCTCACGCATCAGCTCGCGCACGTCGGCGCCTCAGAAGGCACCGTCATACCGGCGGACGCCTGGCGCGACGACGAAGCGCTTTACCTGCAGTTCGACCTGCCCGGCATGGATCGTTCCACCATCGAACTGACCACGGAGCATCACACGCTGACCCTGACCGCGGAACGGCCCTCACCGATCCCGGCCGACGCCCGTCCCGTACTGACCGAGCGGCCCACCGGCCGGTTCACCCGCCGCCTGACCCTGTCCGACGCCCTGGACACAGCCGCCGCCGAGGCGGCCTACGACAACGGCGTCCTCACCCTGCGCATCCCGCTGGCCGCACACGCCAAGCCCCGAAAGATCGCCATCTCCGGCGGAACACCCAAGCAGCTGACCACCTGAACCGAGATCCGCCCGCCCATCCGTCTCATCGCAGCGAAGGAGGTGAAGCCGTGGGCGCCCTGCTGTGGCTGCTCATCCCCCTCGTCGTCGGCGTCGCCGCCGGTATCTGGGCCTGGGGCACCGAACGCCGCGACCCCGGTCCGCCCAACCACGACACCTGGGAAGACCTCGACCGCTACCAGCGGCTGCGGACCGTCCTCAGCGCTGAGCACCGCAAAACTGCGTGAGCCAGGCCGTGCCTGTCAGGTGCTCGAGCGGGTGACCAGACGTGTGGGCAGGATCAGCGGGGTGGGATCGTGCCCGTTGACGGCCGTTACGAGCATGCGCGCCATCTCCCGGCCGAGAGCTGTTATGGGCTGGTGGACGGTGGTGAGGGGCGGATCGGCGACCCGGGCGACGGTCAGGTCGTCGAAGCCCACCACCGCGACATCAGCGGGGACCGCCCGGCCGGTCGCGCGAAGCGTGCGCAGCGCCCCCGCCGCCATGTTGTCGTTGGCAGCGAACACCGCGTCCAGGTCGGGCGTGTCGGCCAGCAGAGCTTCCATGGCGGCAGCTCCGCTCGGTTCGGTGAAGTCCCCTTCCCGCGGCGGCAGCGGATCGAGGCCGGCCGCCAGCAGGGCGTCCCGGTAGCCGCGGTACCGGGCGCGTCCGGCCTCGGTGTCCAGACGCCCGCAGATCGCCGCCACGCGAGTCCGGCCGCGTGAAACCAGGTGCTCGGTCGCCGCCCGCGCGCCGCCGACGTTGTCGACGTCCACGTACCACCGGGGAACCGAGTCGACGGGTCGTCCTCCGAACACCACCGGTATCTCCGCCTCCTCGGCCGCAGCGGCCAGTGGATCGCCGTCGCGCAGCGCCATCAGCATGACCCCGTCGGCGCCCCTCGACCGCAGGAGTTCCTCGACCCGCTTGCGGCCCCGTTCGGAGGCGGCCAGGCACAGCATCAGATGCAGGTCGGCTTCCTCCAGTGTCTGTGAGGCCCCCACGATCACCTGGGCGAAGAACGGATCCGCGAAGATCGACGGATCCTCTCCCGAGATGACGAGGGCGGCAGCACCTGTCTGACGCGTGGCCAGAGCCCGGGCGGTCGGATTGGCCACGTAGCCGAGTTGCCGGACAGCCCGCTCGACCGCCTCACGCTTGGAAGGGCTGACATGCGGAGCCTTGTTGAGGACGCGGGAGGCCACGGAGCGGGAGACACCGGCACGTGCGGCCACCTCGTCGAGCGTCGGCTGCCGACGCGGTGCTGCGCCTGTCATGGACCACGACCCTCTTCCTCATGACCGGACGGGGAGCGTCTCACCCAGCGCCATGGCGCTGCCACCCGCCGCCCGGACTCCCGAGCTGGGAGCGCTTCCAGGCCGAGGAGGCCAGAACCTCGCTCGCGATGTGAAATTACGTCAGTGCACCGGCTCTTGACAGCTCAACTTCCCAGTCACACCATACCGAACACACCCCATACCTTCCCCGGCTGCTTTTGGGATCGCTTCCAGTGGGAGCGCTCCCAGCTCAGATCGCGCATCACCGTTCTCGATATACCCCCACCATGAAATCGAGGTTCTGTCATGCGCCGCAGACTCCGCGCCCTGGCCGCGACTCTCTCCGCTGTGCCGCTGGCGCTCGCCGCCGCACCGTCCGCACATGCGGCCGACCCGACCACGATGACCAATGGGTTCTACGTGGATCCCGACTCCAGCGCGAAGAGGTGGGTGGCCGCCAATGCCGGTGACGGCCGAGCCGCCGCGATCAACGCCTCCATAGCCAACACCCCGATGGCTCGCTGGTTCGGCTCATGGAGCGGAACCATCGGCACCGCCACAGGGGCTTACACGGGAGCGGCGGACCGCGTCGACAAGCTGCCCGTCCTGGTCTCCTACAACATCTACAACCGTGACTACTGCGGCGGGCATTCCGCAGGCGGAGCCGCCTCACCGTCCGCCTACGCCGACTGGGTCGCGCAGTTCGCCGGCGGGATCGGCGGCCGCCCGGCCGTCGTCATCCTCGAACCGGACTCCCTCGGCGACTACGGCTGCATGACACAGTCACAGATCGACGAACGCGAGGCCATGCTGACCGGCGCCCTCACCCAGTTCAGCCGCCAGGCCCCCAACACCTGGGTCTACATGGACGCCGGCAACCCGCGCTGGGCCGACGCGGCGACCATGGCCAGGCGCCTCCACGAAGCCGGCCTCCGACAGGCCCACGGCTTCTCGCTCAACATCTCCAACTACATCCCCACCGCCGAGAACACCGCTTACGGCAACTCCGTCAACCGTGAACTGAGTTCCCGCTACGGCTACACCAAGCCGTTCGTCGTGGACACCAGCCGCAACGGGAACGGGTCCAACGGCCAGTGGTGCAACCCCTCAGGTCGTCGTATCGGCTCGCCCACCCAGCTGGGCGGAGGCGCCGAGATGCTTCTGTGGATCAAGGTGCCGGGCGAGTCCGACGGCAACTGCGGCGTGGGAGCGGGTACCTCGGCCGGGCAGTTCCTTCCCGAGGTCGCCTACAAGATGATCTACGGCTACTGATGCCGTTCCGCGGTGTGCGCCGCGCTCGTTCGGCTGGTGCCTTGCGCTCGGTCGGCCGCGGCGCGGCGTTCACCTGAAAGGGTCCAAGGTGCCGTAAAGAGAAGATCAGGAGCATAGCCGGCCACCAGCCGGTGAGACATCCGGCATGACCGAACCCTCACCGGCCGGCTCCGTACCGGTCCCCGGCCGCCCGCTTTCCACTCAGGTCGTCTTCACAGCCGACTTCGCCTCCCCCACCCAATGGGTGGCGGGCCATTCGTGGGCCTATCCCGACGGGGGCCCGGTCAATCCGGGCAACGACAAGCTGGACTACTTGGTGGCCGATGCCGAGTACAGCCGCTCAGGCGTCTTCCGCGCCAGGCGACGAGTGGACGGGTGGTGGAACACCGGCCTGCTCACCACCGAGGGAAGCCAGGAAGGATTCACCGTCCGCGCGGGGGACGTCCTGGAAGCGCGGGTGCAGCTGCCGACGGAAATCGGCGCCTGGCCCGCGATCTGGACCTGGCGAGACGGCGACCAGGAGATCGACGTCTTCGAATACCACCCTGACAACCCCGACCTCATCGAATTCACCAACCACGTGCGCGGCACCAACCGCTATCACCACGACGAAGCGGTACGTCCGGGCGCATGGGTGGACCTGCGCACCGTGTTCGGCGTCCGCTCGGTCGACTGGTGGCTCAACGGCAGACGGGTGTTCACGGACGGACGAGGCGTGGGCCGCGCCTGGCACGCCTTCCTCATCGTCAACCTCTCGGTCTGCGCCGGGCGTTATCACCCGGCGCCTGAACCGGACACGACCGAGATGTGGTACGAGGTGAGCAGCCTGGTGGTACGGCGACCTGTGGCGATGCCCACCCGTCCCCCTGCGACGACGGCCGCGGGCGGGCATGAATCGACCTTCCCGGCGGACGATCACCAGCCGGGGGCGGCGTCCGGGACGGACACAGCGCCATCATGAGTCGGCATCACCGTGCCGTCGCCCTGGGGCCCAGGGTGCCAGGCGTCCACTTCCCCTTGCCCGCTTCCCAGTTCAGCGAACCGGCATCGGGGACGGCGGGCCGAGATCGGATCATTTCATCGCACATTGGTCTGGCTTGCCGCCGACGACGGCCGAAAGCCGCGTGAAAGCTGAGCCAAGAAGCAACCACACGCCGGGATTTGCGTCTTCCGATGCGCCAGGGCAGCCCGAGACCGATGGGTGCCCGAGCAAGCAGACCATGAGGAGGACCAAGAAGTGATCCGTGTCCCGCGCGTGGTGGCCGCCGCGACAGCGGCCCTCGCGGTGGCGCTGGGGTCGCCGGGGATGGCGCAGGCGGCGCCGGAACCGGAGCCCGGGCGGCCGTCCGCTCCAGTGTCGCCGGTGTCTCCGGGAATGGCCGAGGGCTGGACGATCACCGGCTCCGGGCAGGCGAAAGAGCTGGTGTGGCGCTCGCCCCGGAAGGTGCCGGTGGGCGACGCCCGGGTCGAATTCCACAGCGGGAACCGCCGGTTGGGCGCCCCGGTGCCCGCCGCCGACGGGCGCACCTTCCGGCTTCCGCTCGCCGGGGTACGCCTCGGGAAGGCGGAGGACCTGCGGGCCGTGGCCGCGGGTCGCCGTCTGGACGCGGCCGGAGAGAAGGCCGCCAAGGAGCGGCGCAGACTCGAGAGTCCGGCAGTTCCGTCGGCTCCGTCCCAGGCGGCGCCCGTGAACGAGGTCGACCCCGGTGTCACCGGCCCGTTCCGCACGGTCAGCGGGGAGTACTCGCTGCCGTCGGTGCGCCTGCCCGGCTACGACGCCAAGGTGGAGATGAAGGCGGCGGTGGTCGCGCCGGCGGGCGCCACGGGCCGCCGCCCGCTGGCGCTGTTCCTGCACGGGCGCCACATCACCTGCTTCAAGGGCGACGACGTGGACCTGGCGTGGCCGTGCCCGGCCGGCCAGAAGCCGGTGCCGAGCTACCGCGGTTACCGGCACGACCAGAAACTCCTGGCCTCGCAGGGATATGTGACCGTTTCGATCTCGGCCAACGGCATCAATGCCCAGGACGGGGGAACCGAGGACGCCGGCGCACAGGCCCGTTCCTCGCTGGTACGGCTGCACCTGGCGCGCTGGGCGGACTGGGTCGCCGACCCGTCGACGGCCCCCGCGATCGTGCGGCAGGCGCCCCGGGCCGATCTCGGCGATGTCCTGCTGGTGGGCCACTCCCGCGGCGGCGAGGGCGTCAACCGGGCCGCACTGGACAGCCTGACCCCGCCGCCCGCCGGACAGGACGGCTACACGGGCCGGACCCGCTGGACGATACGCGGCACCGTCCTGATAGGCCCCACCATCTTCGGGCAGAACCCCGTACCCGATGTGCCGTCCATGACGATCCTGCCGGGCTGCGACGGAGACGTCTCCGACCTTCAGGGCGAGATATTCGTCGACGGGACCCGCGGGGTCAGCCGCGGCAAGGCCCTGCACAGCGCGGTCTACATGACCGGCGCCAACCACAACTTCTTCAACAGCGAGTGGACCCCGGGCCAGGCCACGGCACCGTCCGAGGACGACTTCTCCTACGGCGGCGACGAGCACGACCGGGTGTGCTCGCCTGGGACCAGCACCCGGCTGACGGCCAAGCAGCAGCAGAAGGCCGGCTCGACGTACATCGCCGCCGCGGCCCGGCTGTTCGTCACCGGTGACGACCGGGTCCGCCCGCTGCTCGACGGGACCCCCGTGCGCGCCGCATCCGCCGGCCCCGCCCGGGTGCTGACCCATGCCGTCGGCGCCGCCCGCTCCGGGGCGTTCCTGCCCGGCTCCTCCGCCAGGATCAGCGGCGGCGGCCGGCTGTGCGCCCAGGTGGATCCGCGCCCCTCCGTCTCCTGCCTCCCCCCGAACCTTGAGGCCTCCTCTCCCCACTTCGCCCAGTGGGAGACCGGTAAGGAGCCGGGCCGGCACGCACTGGCCATGAAGTGGAGCCGATCCGGCACCGCCACCGAGCTCAGCCCCGCCCGCCCGGTGTCCCTGTCCCGCGCGAAGGCACTGGCGCTGCGTGTGATCGTCCCGCCGAACAGTGCCGGGACCAAGCTGGACGTCGGCCTGACCGACGCTTCCGGCAAGCGGGCGGCCCTCGGCCAGGTCCGCCTCGACGGCCTGCCGGGCACCAGCCGGACCTCCTCCTACTGGGCGCGCGAAATCCGCGTACCGCTGTCCGCCGCGACCCGGGCGGGCCTCGATCTCGGCCATGTCAAGACCCTGCGACTGACGCCGCGCACCGCGTCCGGGAAGGCGTGGCTGATGGACGCCTACGGCTGGCGGCACGGCACTCCCGCGGTCGAGCCCGCCAAGCTGACGCGCGTGGACATCGGCCGGACGACCGTCAAGGAGGGCGACTTGGGCACGCGCACCTACCAGGTGCCGGTGCGGGTCTCCGGCACGGGCAGCGGCAAGGTCCGGCTGTTCGTGGACCAGCCGGGCAGCGAGTACCCGGCCGTGCGCGTCGTGACGGTCCAGCCGGGCACCCGCGTCGACGTACCCGTGACGGTCAGGGGCAACACCCGCTACGCCGACGACGTCGACCATCCCGTGGCCGTGAAGACCGTGCGCGGCGCGGTGGTCGGCTCCCACCGGGGCGGACTCACCGTGGAGAACGACGACCCCAGGCCCACGATGACCATGACTCCGGTCGCCGACCAGGTCACCGAGGGGAAGCCGCTGGTCTGGCGGATCAGCCTCTCCAAGGCCGCCGACGTCCCTCTCTTCGGCGACCTGTTGATCCTGCCCGTCTCGGGCGGCACCGAACTGTCCACCAAGGACGTTCCCGCGGCCTGGCTGGACGAGCACTTCGACGCCTCGCCGACCCCTGAACGTCCGCTGTCCCGGCTGCCGGACGAGCCTCGTCTGTGGTTCCAGCTGCCGGCGGGCGGCCGGACCGTGGACGTGGCCGTACCCACGGTCACCGACCAGGTGAGCGAGGGGAAGGAGGCACTGCGGTTGCGGCTGGAGACCTACGACGACGGGGAGCCGGCCGAGGGCCCGGAGTTCACCGGCACGGTGCGCGACGCGTCGTGACGCGGTCGCAGTCGTGACGAAGTGGGGCCCGTGCCCGCGGACATCCGCGGGCACGGGCCCCATCCAGCGAAGTCAGCCGGCGGCATCCGGATTCGCCGCCAGCCGCCACAGCGAGGTCACTTCCGCCCTCCGGGCGGAGTGCAGGGGATCGGCGGGGTCGTGGGCCCGGGGATGCAGCGGCCTGGCGTCAAGGCGCCCCACCACCGTCAGGCCGGCCCGGGCGAACAGTTCGGTCAGTTCCGTGCGGGAGCGCAACCCCAGGCGCTCGGCGAGATCGGAGATGACGAGCCATCCCTCACCGCCGGGTTCCAGATGGGTGGACAGCCCGTCGAGGAATCCGCGGAGCATCCGGCTTCCCGGGTCGTACACCGCGTGGTCGAGCGGCGTCCGGGCCCTGCCGGGGAGCCATGGCGGGTTGCAGACAATCAGCGATGCCCGGCCGTCCGGGAACAGGTCGGCCTGTCGGATGTCCACAGTGGAGGACACGCCCAGTCGGTCGATGTTCTCCCGCGCGCAGGCGAGCGCACGAGCGTCGAGGTCCGTAGCCACCACCCGCCGGACGCCGCGCCGCGCCAGGACGGCGGCCAGCACCCCCGTGCCGGTGCCGATGTCGAAGGCCGTGCCCCGCGACGGCAGCGGCGCCTCGGCCACCAGGTCGACGTACTCGCCCCGCACCGGGGAGAACACACCGTAGTGCGGCGTGATCGACTCGCCGAGCGCCGGCACGTGGACGCCCTTCTCGCGCCATTCGGCGGCTCCGAGTACCCCCTGAAGCTCACGAAGTGACACAGCGTAGGGTTCGTGGCACTGCCCATACGCCTGCTCGCAGGCCAGCCGCACATCCGGGGCCCGGCGCAGGGGAATGACATGCCCCGCCTCGACCGGCAGGATCAGCATGCCCAGAATCCGCGCTCGCCTCGACCGCGTCTGACGGTACAGATGGAAGCTCTGCGCCGGTGACGTCCCGGGCTTCGGCGGTTTACGGTCGACGCGGCGTGCCAGCGCACGCAGTAACTGACGAGCGTTGTGGAAGTCACCGCTCCATAACAGCGAGGTTCCTTCGCACGCCAGACGGAACGCAGCGTCGGCGTTCATCCGGTCATCGGCCACCAGTATCCGTTTCGGCGGCGGCGCGCCGCTCTCCGACCGCCACAGCGCGCGGCGCTCCTCTCCCGAACTCTCCAGCCAGCGAATGATCTCTTGCCTGTTCACCCCTTCATCATCCCCGCGCCGCTGCCGGCCTTCGACCGGTCGTGGCGGTCACCAGGCCCGCGTCGCGGTGTCGGACGTCCTCCCGGCGTCTCCCGGAAAACCCCTCGGAAACGGACCGATGGCCGTGTCCCCGCCCTGGTTTCGGGCGGGGACACGGCCATGTCCGCGGGGGCGGGGTCAGTTGGCGTTCACCAGGTCGTGCGCCGGTACGGTGACCGTCCGCTTGTCCGGCTTGCCGCCGAGCACGATCTTCCGCAGGGCGCTGTTGTTGTCGAGGTTGGTTTCCTTCAGCCGCTTTTCCGGGTTGGCCAGCACCTGGATGTAGTAGGTGCCGTTGGGCACATCGGTGATGTCGAAGGACTGGCCGGGCAGGTCCTGGGTGTAAGTGTCGCCGGAGCCGACGTCCAGCACCTCGCGGACGGAGATCGAGTTCTCCTCACCGCAGGCGGTGGCCAGGTCCGTGTTGTACGGGTGCCAGTTGGCGTTCTTCACCGTGTAGTCGACGGCGTCGGTGTTGGCCAGGCAGAAGGCCTCCTTGCCGCTGCGCACGGCCTCCTTCTTGTCCGCCTTCAGCAGCCGGTAGCTGGCAAAGTCGGTGAAGTGCCAGTGCACGTGCCCCGGGCGCGGGTCCCACTCCATGGTGCCGGTCGGGGTGTAGCCGACCTGCTTGCCCTTGGCGTCGTAGAAGTACTGGAAGGCGTCCATCTTGGCCTTGCCGGGCGAGCGGAATCCGTCCACCACTAGCTGTGCCGGGCCGGCGTTCCAGACGTTGGCGCTGAACGTCAGGTAGTCCTTGCCCGGGATGTCCTTCTCGCCGTCGCTGATGGTGATGCCGTAGGCAGGCAGCGAGCGCAGGTCCGGCTTGGGGACGTCCGGGACGGAGGGCTTGCCGGCGGGCCGCTTCGACAGCGGTTTCAGGGCGGGCGCCTGACGTGATCCGTCGGTCTGGCCGCCGCCGTCCCCGGCCTGCGGAGACAGCGCGGCCTTCTGCTTCTTCAGCGCCCAGGGCAGAGCCGGCGGCGCGGCCCTCAGCGGACCGTGGCCCACGTTGTACGAGGGACCCGCACCGCTCGTCACCGGCGCGGCTGCCTCGGCGGGGGACGGGGCGTGCCCCGGCCCGTGACCGGCGTGCGCGGCCGGCGCCTGGTGACCGGCAGCGTGCCCGGCGTGCTCGCCTGCCTTCGCGGACCGGGGCGCCGCCTCGGTGGCGCCCTCCTCGTCCTCGTAGCTGCCTTCCACCACGGTCACCTTGACCGTGGCCGCCCTGTCGGCAATGCCGAACAGGTCGCGGTACTTCTTGGCGACACGGACCTTGGCCGTGTACGTTCCGGCCGGCACCTGGACGGGCTCGGTGTAGGAGCCCGCGTACGTGTTGGCCGCCCAGCCCTTCTCGACGCCCCACACGGAGCCGAGGGTGAAGGGGTTGGTGGGGCAGCTCTCCGGATACTTGGAGGTGGAGGGCGCGTCGGGCCGCACTCGGCCGCTGGCGTTGTTCGGGCAGAAGTCCTCGAAGCGGGTGAGGACCTTCTTGCCGGCTTTGTCGGTGAGGGTGACCTCCGCGAAGCCGGGAAGCCCGGAGAAGTCCTTCACGGTGCCCGCCGGCAGCTTCTTCGCCTTGGCCTTGCCGCCCTCGTACACGGTCTGGGTGACAGTGACCGGGTCCTTGTAGGACTTGCGGGTCACCTTGAGCTCGAGCGGCTTGCCCTCGGCGATGAGGTAAGTGCCGAGGTCCAAGTACACACCCGGCTCCTCCTTGTAGGAGGTGAGCTTCACCGAGGTGGTCGCCGCGATGAGGCTCAGCTCGGGGCCCTTCGCGGCCTTCGCCGGTTTCTGCGCTGCGGCCACGATGCCGGCCGTCACGGCCGTCACGGCGATGGCCGTGGTTCCGGCGAGCAGCGTACGGCGCAGCCGAGCGGTGCGCTTTCTGGTCATGGTTCCCTCGTTCTCCGGTGCTGTGAGAAGGAAGCAGGCGGCACGGCGCGTCGCGGAAGTCCGGGCCAGGGCCGTCACGTGAGGGGCGTTTGCTTCGCCCGCAGTGTGAGAGGAACGGGCCGGGTCCCCGGTTGTCCGAGAGACGGAAAAAGAGCGGGTGTTTGGCTGAATGCCGTCGTGGTGACGAGATCCGGCCGTTGCCGGCTCACCTCACCTGCCGCTCCGGCGCATTCGGCGCCGCACCGCTGGCCCTGGCCGGTGTGGTCGTCGGCCGGCTGGCTCCGGCCCGCTCGCGCCGCATCGGCTGACACCAGCGAATACGAGCGCGCGTCCGGGGATGCCTGATGGGCCATCAGCCTTGTTGCGTCACGGTGACCGTGACCAACGGGACGAACGCCAGGCCTTCTCCGCTGTCAGCACCCGGCGGGGTTCCGACACTCCGCAGGCGACGGCGGGTTCCCGCCGGGCATGGCGGTCGCCGAGGCACTGGGCCCGCACCCGGAGGCGACGTGACGGCGGGCGTCCCGGGTGATGTCCACGGTGCCGGGAGTGGGGAAAACACCTCCACAGCTTCGCTGAGACCGGGGAAGGGGCGCTTCGACCTCCCCAGGCGTGGACGGCCCTTCCCCGGTCGGCACCGTCCGTCTACCCCGGCACTCCGCCGCCATGCCCGGCCTGCCCTGTGTGCACGGCCGCCGTCAGGTGATCGAGCAGGTCCTGGGGCATCGCCTCCTGCCCGGTCACGTCCGCGCATCGCGGCCCTGGCCTGCCGCCTACCGCGCCTTCGGCACCGACCCGCGCCGCATCCGGCCCAGCGTCGACGCCCTCGGCCGCCGCATGGCCAAGAAGGGCACGCTGCCCCGCATCAACCCGGCCGTCGGCGCCTCCCGGCCGGGGGTTCTCGATGGTGTCGGGTTCGCCAAGATCGTCTACACCGACACCACCGATGTGCTCACCCGGCACTGGAACCACCGTGACGCCCACCGCACCCGCGTCACCGAAGACTCCGCCCACGTCCCCTTCGTCCTGGAGACCGTCGACTGCCTGACTCCACCCCCTTGAAGTCCGCCCTGGCGTCCGGCGCCGGGCCGGATGCCGCTCCTCCCTCTTCACCTGCATGGAAGGCACCACGGCGGGGCAAGCGGACTCTCTGAATTGGGGAGGATGCCATGACCATGACGCAGCAGCCCGTCGAGCCGGAGGACAAGAGCACCGCTTGCTGTGCGCGGCACCACAGCGGAAGCACGAGCACGAAGCCCGGGGCCGAAGCACCCGAAGCAGCGCATGAACGGGTCAACCGCCGCTGGAACGAGATACTTCAGGAGACTCGGGTCACCCAGACCGGCGTGCAGATCCTCTTCGGTTTTCTGCTCAGCGTGGCCTTCACCCCCCTGTTCAGGGAACTGCAGACGCTGGACCGCGCCATCTACGTCGCCACCGTGGTGCTCGGCGCGGCGGCTACCGGATCGCTCATCGCACCCGTCTCCATCCACCGCTTCCTGTCCGGTCAGCGGATGAAGGACGATCTGGTGAAGGCCGCCGGCCGCTTGATGATGTGCGGCATGGTCCTGCTCGCCCTGACCATCGGCTGCACACTGCTGCTGATTCTCCGTTTCGTCGTTCCCGGCGTGCTCGCGGAGGTGCTCGTCGGCGGGGTCATGCTGTGGTTCGGCCTCTGCTGGTACGTGCTGCCGCTGTACCTGCGACGCCGCGCCGATCGGCGCTCCCGCACACCCGACGCGTAGCCGCTTCGCGACCTGGGGCGGGTGGACGGGGGCGTTCCGCTCGACCCCAGCCCCGGTCACCGGGTCATGCGTCGGACGCGCGGACGGACGTGATGAAACTGGGTTCAGTTCCCGCAAGAACAGTGAAGAAACCAGGGAGATCGGCCGTATGTTCTTCGAATCGCCGGGCACACGGAGCGACGGAGGTCGATAACTATGGTTCCCCTGCTTCTCGTTCTGCTTCTGGCTCTGATCCTCTTCGGCGCGGGATTCGCGCTGAAGGCCCTGTGGTGGATCGCCGTCATCGTGCTCGTCGTCTGGCTGCTGGGCTTCGTGATGCGCAGTGCGGACACAGGCGGCCGCAAGAGCCGCTGGTATCGCTGGTAACCCAGCACAAGAACAGAGTCGGCCTGTGGGCTCCGGTGACACCGGGGCCCACAGGCATGTCCTGCCTCAGGACATCTCCTCCGACGAACGGTGTAGGCACCACCTTCCCGGGCACCCGGCCTCACGACTGGGGCCCGGTGAAGCAGCGGAACCTGTGCCTCCAACCATCGGGCCCCAGCCGGAACGGCACCATCCTTCACGGATCGGTTCGTCGAGGCGGCCACCGCTGGTCATCGGGGCGCGCTCCCGCGGCTCGGCTCACGCCTCAGCTCCCTCGCCCAGCGCTGCAATCCGGGATCGGCCAGGCTTGCGCCGAGCCAGTCGTGGTCGAGGCCGGTTCCCGGGGCAAGGGACGGTACGACCGCGACGTACAGCCCGGCGGCACGGGCCGAGGCGATCCCCGTGGCCGAGTCCTCGAAGGCGACGGAACGCCTCGGGGCCACACCGAGTGTTTCGCAGGCCGTGAGGTAGAGCTCTGGTGCGGGTTTGGGCGCACGAACCTCGTCGGCGGCGAACGAGTGGGTGAAGCAGTCGGCGAGGCCTGCCGACCACAGCGCCGCGTCCAGCAGCTCCCGGGGGCTGTTGCTGGCTACGGCGATGGGGACGGCCGCCCGGCAGGCACGCACCAGCTCTGCCGCCCCGGGGAGCGCTGCGGCACCTCGGGCAAGCTCCTTGCGGACCCTTGCGAGCAGATCGGCGGCGAGTTCGGCCCCGGCGCCGGGTCTCCCGAGGTATCGGGCCATGGCCTCTCCCGCGGCATCCACGCTCCGGCCGATCACCAGGGCTTTCTGTTCGGGACCGAAGGGATGGCCGTGCGCCGCGAAGATCGCCGTCTCCGCGACGGTCCAGCACGCTTCGGTGTCGACCAGCAAACCGTCGCAGTCGAAGACCACGGCCTCGGTGCCGGTGGGGAGTGAGCGCATGCGGATGTCCTTTCGCTTCAGGTGATGCGCGGTTGACCGTGCGACGACGGCCGGTGGACCACGGTCGCGTCGATCGCTTGACTCACCGGCCGAACGCGGGCCGGACGTCGAAGGCTGCTGTGGCGGTGCCGGTGACGCGGTCGAAGTAGCCGTGGACGGTGAGGAGTTCCAAGGTGATCATGAGCGATCACTCTAAGTCGGCAGCCGACGAGATAGCCAGGCTCCTGCCCGGAATCGGGCAGGATTGCCGCGATACGCTCGCCACCACGATCACCCGCCGGAACGAGTTGCTCGGGCTCCTGCTCCCGGTGGCCGCCGACCAGGCCGCACCGACCGACGATGGCGTCGATGACCGATGAGTTTCTGCGTGGGCGACAGTCAGAGATCATGGTTGGTGCGCTGCGACCGCGTGGCGGTGGGAACCTGCGCCGACCGAGTTTGCCGAGAACCCGGACACGAGACACCGAGGAACCAAGATGCGCACCCTGATCAGCACTGCCTTCATATCGCTCGACGGCGTCGTGGAGGCCCCGGGCGGCGAGCCCGGTTACCGGAACTCCGGGTGGACCTTCAAGCACACCGAGTTCCTCCCCGAGGCCTTCGACATCAAGGCCCGGGAGCAGCAGGAAGCCACCGCGATGCTGATGGGCCGGAACAGCTACCAGGCGTTCAGCCCGGTGTGGCCCGACATGGAGGACTTCGCCGACTACAAGGTGATGCCGAAGTACGTCGTCTCCACCACCCTCGGCGAGGAAGACCTGGTGTCGAACTGGGGCGAGACGACGATCCTGCGCTCACTCGACGAGGTGGCCGCGCTGAAGAGAACCGAAGGCGGCCCGATCATCGTCCATGGCAGCGCCTCCCTGAACCAGGCCCTCGCGGACGCCGACCTCATCGACCGCTACCACCTGCTCGTCTTCCCGCTCCTGCTCGGAGCGGGCAAGAGGCTCTTCAGCACCACGGACAAGGACACCCAGAAGCTGAAGCTGGTCGAGCACGAGGTCTATGCCAACGGCCTGCAGAAGAACGTGTTCGACGTCGTGCGCTGACGGGGGCTCCCGGGCTCGCTCCGCCGTCGCGCCTCGGTGGTTGCGCGGCACGCGGCTGTTCGGACCCTACAGGTCGAACTCCACGTGTTCGATGTCGGTGAAGCGAACCTCCTCCAGTGAGCCGGCGCGGCGGCCGCTGTCCTGGAAGTACACCTCCTTGAGCGCTTCGGCGGCGATGTCCCGAAGTTGCTGGTCGGCGGCGCCGGCCTGCTGGGCGTCGAAGAGACGGGCGGCGTACTGCGGCGGCAAGGCCACGGTCAGGTGCCGCAGCCGGGCGTCGTCGGTCGTGCCCACCGGCGCGGTGTAGCCGATCCGGGCGCGGGTGTCGATGACGATGCCGCCGGTGGTCGCCGCCCGCTGCCGCGCCCGGGCCCGGATCTGCGGCTGCCACCGCTTCTTCACCTCGCGTTCCAGGCGCGCGGCGAGATCCGGTCGCGGCTTCTTGATCTGGCCCTTCACATACCGCTCGACGGTGCGCTGGGAGATCCGCAGCATCTGGGCGACCGGCTTGGTGCCCTTGAGCTGCTTGACGAGGTACCGCATCTGTGCGGGCGCGCTCTTGGGCGCCGGGCGGGTGAAGGACTTCTGCACCGCGGCGTCCAGGCCGTCCCCGAACAGGCTCATCGCCTTCTCCTACTCGCCGTTGTCGATGTCGGTGACGGTGCCGTCCTTGATGTAGCGGGCGAGGTTGAGCTCCGGGGCGTTGAACCGCTCGCGGATCTCTTCGCCCCACAGGACGCTCTGGGTGCCCTCGTGCTTGACCAGGCCCGGGTTGACGCCAAGTTTGAAGCCGCCGGGCAGCGGCTTGCCGTCCCGGTACGGAAGGAAGTCCAGCGGTGAGGTGCCGTCGGCGGCGTACACGACGCAGTCGGAGAGGATCGCCACCGGGTACTGCCCGGTGAACGCAGCATGCTTGACGATCTTGCGGTGGAGGTTGACGCGGGTGCGGGAGATGACCGCCGCGCGGATGTCCGGCCGCCAGGTCGGGCGGGACAGCGCCCGCCACGGCCGTCCCGGCCGCCAGCCTTCGCCTCGCGGACGCTCGCGCAGCTTGCCCAGGCCGCCCTTGACCGTGGCCTTGATCGCCGAGACGACGACGGTCAGCTGCGGATCACGCTCCTGGTAGCCGTCCATGGCCGCGAGGAAGTCGGCCGGCTCCATGTCGGCGTGCACACCGAGGTCGGCCATCGTGGCGAGGTAGGCGTCGCGCAGCCGGTTGTACCAGCCGTCCAGGTAGCGGCCGTTGTCGTGGCGCACGTATGCCTCGATCGGGCGCACCTCGTAGCCCATCTCGACCGCGTAGGCCACCGTGGGCGTGGCGTACCAGGCCGGTGCCTCCGGCCGCTCGCCCTTCGGTGTGAAGGGGCTGGGCAGCAGACTCGCGTCCAGATCCGCCCACTTGTCCTTGCCGATCCTCACTCGGGACAGGTCGACGTGGGACAGGTCCACCAGCCAGGAGCCGGGCAGCTTCGGGTCGAACGGCGGCGCCTTGACGTGCGTCGGCTCGCCGAGGCCCACGATCAGGCCGTTGGCTCCGGCGGCGAAGGCCATGTTGACGTCGATGCCGACCAGGTTGCGGCACATGCATTCGGCGTCGGTGAGCGGTCGGGCCCAGTCGTACGCCTCCTCGAACAGTTTCTCGCCGGGGCCGCGGACATGGAAGCGCGGCAGGTCCGCCAGGAGCGGGTGCCCGTCGGGGGCCTCGCACGGAGCGCAGTCCACCGGGTCCTTGCCCAGCGAGCCGGGGTTGTGCTCGGAGTGCCGCTTCCCCGTCCGGTCGGGTTCGGAGGCGCGGGTCGGCGGGTGCAGAGCGGTCATCAGCTCCAGGCCCGTGACGGCGGTGGAGCCGCGCGGCGTCATCACCCGGGACGCGTAGACGCCCAGGATCCGGGCGAGCTCCGCGGGCGGTAGCTGAGCGGCCTGGCCCCAGTGGCGGGAGTCGAGGGCGTGCCAGGACGGGATGCACAACTGCACGCAGTTGCGGTCCGAGCCCTGCGCTGGGCGGTAGATCCGTGCCCACGGACCGAATCCGCGCTTCGTCAGCTTCCAGTCGGCGCGCGCGAGTTGCTTGATGACCTTGTGGTCCTCCGGGATCCGCCCGGCGAGCCGCTCCTCGTCGGTGAGGGCGACCGGCAGGCCGTAGCGCTCGAGTGCGGCCTCGGTGAGCACGAGCAGCGGGTCGGCGTCCTTGCCCGGGCCGCACAGCTTCGGCTGGCCGAGCTTCGCCTCCGTCAGTGTCCACTCGACCAGGGCCGGGATGCTCTTGGCGGGCACGTCCAGGATCAGGCCGCCGGTGCAGTATGCGAGGACCCGGCCGTCCGCGTCGACGTCGACGACCGCGAGTGGGCCGTTCTCGAAGCGCTGGTCGGTGTCGCCCGCGGGGGCGCCGGCCGGGGGCGCCTTCCGCGTGCCCGGCCGGTGCGGCGTGGCCGGGCTCTTGGCGGTGGGCGCCGGGCGCGGCGTGGCCTGTTCGACGGGGGTGGCGGGAGCAGCGGGGGCGGGGGCGGTCTTGGTCTTCTCGTGCTCCGTCGTGACCGCGGCGTCCGGGGCCGGGCCCGCGGACCGGGGCTGCTCGGCCGGGCCGGGCGGGCTGGTGAGCGTGGAGGGTGCCGCGGCGGGGGCGGTGACGGGCACGGGGTACAGCTCCGCGAGCTTGTTCAGCAGCCGTGCGTAGGCCTCCCGCTCCGGTCCGCGCGGCTCGACCGGCTTCTTGACCGACTCCCAGCCGGACACCGTCGCCCGACGCACCTTCAGCGCGCCGGCCACCTCGTCCAGCGTCAGCCCGTGGGCCTGGCGCAGCCGCTTGCGCTCCTCCGCCGGCGGCAGCGGGGCGCGGGACGCGACGAGTGCGTCGACGGCGTCGAACAGTTCGGACATGGGACACCTCCTGACCGCACCCTAGCCGCAAGAACCGTACACACGACGCATCCCTTGCGTATCCCTCCCGTACAAGGGGCGTACGAAGGAGGAGGGGTCGCGGGTTGCGTCCGTTCCGGGCTCTGATCAGCCGCGGTGGCGTCAGGAGAGGGCGGCGTCGTCGACCGTGGCCCGCATCTCCAGCAGGCCGTCGACCCCGGTGATCTCACAGAGCCGCTGAACCTGTGGCGAGGGCGCGACCACGCGCAGGGTCCCCGTCTGGTGGGTGAGGATCAGCAGGTTCAGGAACGTCGAGTCCGCGAAGGTGACGCCAGAGGCATCCAGAACCACCTTCGGATGCTCGCCGACCGCGGCCTTCAGCGCCTCCGCCAACGGCGTGATCGAGTCCATGTCATAGGAGCCCCGGGCGGTGATGACGCAGGCCCCGCGCCATTCGTACCGGAGCACCACAGCGCCCTTTTCGGCATGCCCGGCCGCCTGTTCCGGCATTCCCGTTCCGCCGGGGTTGCTCATGAGCGTCGGCGAGGCGGCATCGTCCCAGGGCACCTTTGGACTCCTTCTGTGGCTCTCCCCCGCGGGAGCATGTCATCCATTACCTGAAAACTATGTCATGTAACCAGGTTCCGGCAACGGTGGTCCCCTAAAATGCTGAACATGGTCGGAGTGCCCGCATCCCACACCGGTTGGACGTTCATTACCAGTCACGCTCGCGTCCTGGCAGTCATCGCCGACAATCCGAACGTCCGTATCCGTGACATCGCCGCTCGCTGCCGGCTCACGGAGCGCGCCGTCGCGCGGATCATCTCCGACCTCGAGCAGGACGGGTACCTCTCCCGCACCCGGGAGGGGCGCACGAACACCTACCGCGTCGAGCCCGACAAGGTGCTGCGACACCCGGCCGAAGCCGGGCTCTCGGTGGCCTCTCTGCTGTCCCTGCTCGTACGGGACGAAGGCGAGCGCTTCGGCAAGCCGGTCACCCAGTAGCACCGAGGTGGAGCGGTTTGAGGAGTGCGGCGCCGAGCAGTGGTTCGGGGTGTGGTCGTCGTGTGGTCGTCGGTCACGCCGCCCGACTGAACGACATCACGGGCAGCAGGAACGCAGGGCCCTACGGACCTGGAGTGGTGTCGAGGTCGGCGCGCAGCACGTGGTGGTCGGAGTACGGGGTCGGACGCACGCGGTGCCCGAGCGGGGCGATGCCCCGCAGGAAAACGTAGTCGAACTTGCTCTGCCAGTCCGTGGTCGGTTCGCAGGCACCGGCGGACGAAGGGCGACACCCGGGATCCGCGTCCGTGGCCAGTGACCATATCCGGGTGAGTTCGGGAGCGTCGGGCACGGCGTTGAGATCGCCGAGAAGGATCACGCGGTCGTGTCGTGCGACGTCCGCGGCCAGTACGCCGGCCTGGTCCGCCCGGACCGCCTCTTGGCGTCGTTGGGCGAGGTGGGTGTTGAAAACGCGGACGGTGCGGCCGCCCACGGTGGTGGTGACCGCCATGTACCCCCGGTGTTCGGACCCTCCGTCGGGGTACTCCACCTTGACGTGGTCCGTCATCGGTGCCGCCGAGAGGATCGCCTGGCCGAAGGCCCCCGGGTTCCACGGTGCTCCCCCGCAGCGGCCCCAATCCCGCAGAACCATCCCGTACTCGACGTGGTACACCAGCCCGTGAACGCTCCTCAGATACCTGCGGATCCTCTCGACGTCGCCCACGCAGGCCTCTTGCAGACCGATGACCTGAGGGGCGTGAGTGGCGATCTCCGCCGCCCTGTGAGCGTTGCTCGCGTCGCAGGGATTGCAGATGTTCCACGTCATGACCCGGTTCGGTACGACGTCCCTGGCGTCGCCGACGGGCAGGGAGCCGGCGAAGACCGCACCGCTCGGTGCGCTGGGGCCGACGAGCGCGATGCAGATGGCTGCCATCGCGACCGCGAGCAACCGTGTGCCCCTCCCGACCACCGCCGCCTCCCCACTGTGGACCACATGGCATCGGGCATCCCCCTGGATGAGGTTATGGGACGGGGCGGTCGGCTGCGCACCGCCCGCGAAACCACCTCACGAGCCTCTGCTCTACTCCTCCGCACGGCCCGTGGCTCTTTTCGGGACACCGATCAGCACAACGGGACAAGCCCCGGAAACGACCAGGCCTGGGACACCAGACGCAAGAGCGGTGATTACTTCAACGCGGCAGCGACCCCGCGCACCCACATCTCACACTGACCACCAGTGGCCGGCACAGGCCGCGGTGCCGCGCACCCGGTGCGCCGAGGGTATGGCCTTCGACGACCGCCCGGCCAACACTGGTGCAGGGCGCGCGAGTTAGGGGGGAGGACGCGGCATGACGACGCGTGGGGATCCGCCGCGAGTCGCGGTGCCGGAACGGCGGCGGCCGGAGCTGGACGCGATGCGGATGCTGGTGGTCATCGGGCTCGTCTTCTTCCACTCGGCACTGGTGTTCGCGACCGAGGGCGACTTCTACGTCAGGAACGCCGAGACCACCGAAGTCATCACGGTCATCGCCGGGTTCGGGGTCGTCTGGGCGATGCCACTGCTGTTCCTGATCTCGGGCCTGGGCGCCTGGCACTCGCTCCAGCGCCGCGGTGCGGGCACCTTCGCAAAAGAGCGCCTGCTCCGGCTGGGGGTCCCCCTGCTCCTCGCGACGCTCGTTCTGAACCCGCTTCCGCAGTGGCTGCGCCGGCGCTCGTCCGACCCCGGCCACGACGAGTCGTACCTCGAGTTCCTGCCCCACTTCTTCGATTTCCACGTGGAGTGGGACGAGTTGCCGTTCCTCGTCCAGGGTGAGTACTTCGAGACCGGCCACCTCTGGTTCGTCGTACTGCTGCTGACGTTCTCCCTCATGCTGGCCCTCCTCCACCGCCGGCTTCCAAGCGAGCCCTGCCGGCGCCTCGCCGACCGCACGGCGGCCCTGGCGCTGCGTCGGCGAGGTGCCGTGCTCCTTCCGGCCCCCGTCTTCGCCGCGATCTGCGCCTTCGCCGGTATGGAGGAGGACTACGCGGGCTGGCACCGCTGGTCGTACCTCCTGTTCTTCGCCGCCGGCTTCGCCCTCGCCGCCGATGCCCGCTTCCGCACCGCCATGCGTCGTGACGCCCTCCTCGCGGCCTGTGCCGGCGCCTTCCTGTTCGGGGCGAGCGCTCCGGGCTTCATCACGGCCGACGATCCCTTCACGGAGTCGACCCCGCTGGCCGTGGCCTCCCGGGCCCTGTTCGGGGCGGCCGGCTGGTGCCTGGTCGCCGGCATCCCCGGGCTGCTCGACCGGCCCCGCCCACAGCCACCACAGGAGTCCGTGTCCCTCACCTCTCCCCCGACTCCGACGACGCGTCAACGCGTCTACCGCTACCTTGCCGCCGCCGTGCTCCCGCTGTACGTCCTGCACCAGCCGATCGTCGTCGCCGTCGCCTACTTCGTGGTGGGCTGGTCGGCGCCGATCCCGGTCGAGTACGTGGTGCTCGTGACGATCTCCCTCGCCCTGACGCTGGCCGCGTACGAGCTGCTGGTGCGCCGGACCCGTGTGACACGCTTCCTGTTCGGGATGCGCGTCCGGTCCTGACGGCCGAGCCGGTCGCCGCCTGCTCTCACCCGGTGCCGGTGCCGCCCGGAAGCAGCGCTCCCACAGCGCGTTCCACCTCCGTGATCCGGTCGACCAGTTCTCCCGTGTCGGCGTCCGGCCTGTCGCGCAAGAGCAGCACGATCTCGGTGAGCCGCTCGGTGATCTCCGCGAGCCGGTCCCCGTCCGCACCCGTCGTGCGCATCGCCAGCTCCCGGTTCTTCCGGTGCAGTTCCAGGAAGACGTTGACCTTGGTGCGCAGCACCCACGGATCGACGGGCTTGGCTATGAAGTCGGCGGCGCCGATGGCATATCCCCGGTAGGCGTAGTCCGCACCGCCTTCGGTCCCGGTGACCAGAATGATGGGCACGTGCTTGGTCTGGTCGAGCCGCTTGATGTTGGCGGCGGTCTCCAAGCCGTCCATTCCGGGCATCCGGACGTCGAGAAGGACGACCGCGAACTCCTGACGCAGCATCGCCTTCAGCGCCTGCTCCCCCGAGCGCGCGCGGACCAGGTGCTGGTGCAGCGGGCCGAGTACGGCCTCGAACGCGATGAGGTTCTCCTCCATGTCATCGACGATGAGGATGCTGGACGGGGTGGCCAGGCTGGTGCTCATCACGCGTCTCCAGTGCGATGGTCGGCGCTTTCGGCCACGGCGGGGGGTGCATCGGTGGCCTCTTCGTTCTCCGCCGGTGCCGGGGAGTCGCACTCCGGGTCGAGCAGAACGCAGATGACCGACAGCAGGCGGTCGATGTTCACCGGCTTGGGCACGTAGTCGTCGGCGCCGCTGTCGATCGCCTTGTCGCGGTCTCCGGGCATCGCCTTGGCGGTGAGCGCGATGATCGGCAGGTGGGCGAGACGAGGGGTGCTCCGGATGGCACGGATGGTCTCGTACCCGTCCATCTCGGGCATCATGATGTCCATCAGGACCACGGACACGTCAGAGGCACGCTCCAGGACTTCCAGGCCCTCCCGCCCGTTCTCCGCGTATCTCACGGTGATGCCGACCCGGCCCAGCGCGTGGGTGAGGGCGAAGACGTTGCGGATGTCGTCGTCGACGATGAGGACGCGACGGCCGGTCAGGACACGCCCCGCGCGTCCGCTGAGCCACTGCTTGAGCCGCGTCGTCTCCGGCCAGGTGTCCTCCCGGCTGTCGGCGCTCTCCACGGTCTGCCGGCCCGCAGAGTCACCCGCCGGCCGGTCCGGGGCCAGGACGTCGGCGCCGGCGCTCCGCACCCGGCCCAGAGCCTGCTCAGGTGACGATTCCCCGACGGCCACCGCCCGGGTCTCCGCGGGAAGCGCGGGAGCGGCGCCGGCGGCGGCCGCCGGGCCCTGTACGGCGGTGGCGCCGGGGTGGAAGGAGGGGATGTAGAGGGTGAAGCTGGAGCCCACGCCCGGCTCACTCTCGGCGACGATCTTGCCGCCGAGCATCCCGGCGATCTCCCGGCTGATGGACAGGCCGAGACCGGTGCCACCGTACTTGCGGTTGGTGTTGCCCTCGGACTGCCGGAACGCCTCGAAGATCACCGGAAGCTTCTCGGGGGCGATACCGATCCCGGTGTCCCTCACCGAGAACGCGATGACGGCTTCCGCGTTGTTGAGCGTCTCCTCCGAGAACTGCGCTCCCACCACCCGGCTGACCCGCAGCTCAACGCTGCCGTCGTGGGTGAACTTCACCGCGTTGGACAGCAGGTTGCGCAACACCTGCTGCAGGCGCTGCTCGTCGGAGTACAGCTCGGCCGGCACGTCCTTCTCGACGGCGATCTCGAAACCCAGACCGCGGTCGAGGGTGAGCGGCCGGAAGGTCGCGTGGACGTAGTCGAGCAGCTTGATCAGCGGGAGGGTCTTCGGACGCACGTCCATCCGCCCGGCCTCGATCTTCGACAGGTCGAGGATGTCGTTGATCAGCTGGAGCAGGTCCGAGCCCGACCGGTGGATGGTGGTCGCGAACTGCACCTCCTGTTCGGCCAGACGCCCGTCCGGGTTGTCGGCGAGCAGCCGGGCCAGGATCAGCAGGGAGTTGAGCGGCGTGCGCAGCTCGTGCGACATGTTCGCGAGGAACTCCGACTTGTACTGCGAGGCGGTCGCGAGCAGGGCCGCCTTCTCCTCCAGTTCGGCGTTGGAGCGCTGGAGTTCGTCCGACCGCTCACGCAGCTCCGAGGTGAGCCGCTGGGACTCCGACAGCAGCGACTCGGTACGGGAGTTGGCGATGATCGTGTTGATCGAGACGCCGATCGTGTTGACGAACTGGTCGATGAACGCCAGGTGCACATCGCTGAACCTGCTGAGCGAGGCGAGCTCGATCACGCCGAGCACCTGGTCCTCGAAGAGGATGGGCAGGATGACGATGCTGGCCGGGCGGGCCGTGCCGAGCCCCGAGTTGATGGTGATGTAGTCGGGCGGGGCGTCCATGATGAGGATGCGCTTCTTCTCCTGCGCGGCCTGTGCTATCAGGCCACGGCCCGGGGTGCCGGTGCCGGGGAGCGGGCCGCCCCCGCCGGCCTGGTCGGTGCCGTACCCGGCGATGAACTCGAGGCCCTCACCGGCCGGCGCCCCCGCCTCGGCCAGGAAGAACGCGCCGAACTGCGCGTTCACCAGCGGTGTCAGCTCGCGCAGGATCAGGTCGGCGACCTCCACCAGATCGCGGTGGCCCTGCATGAGCCCGGCCATGCGGGTGAGGTTCGACTCCAGCCAGTCCTTGGCCCGGGTGGTCTCCCGGAGGTTGGAGACCATGAGGTTGATGTTGTTCTTCAGTTCGGCGACCTCGCCCTGTGCCTCCACCGTGATGGCCCGGGACATGTCGCCCTGGGTGACCGCGCTGGCCACTTCCGCGATCGCCCGGACCTGGGTCGTGAGATTCAGGGCCAGCTCGTTGACGTTGGTGGTCAGCCGCTTCCACGTGCCGTAGACGCCTTCGACCCGGGCCTGCCCGCCCAGCTGCCCCTCGCTGCCGACCTCCCGGGCGACGCGGGTGACCTCGGACGAGAACGAGGAGAGCGTGTCGACCATCGTGTTGATGGTGGTCTTCAGCTCCAGGATCTCGCCCCGCGCGTCCACGTCGATCTTCTTCGACAGGTCGCCCTGCGCGACGGCCGTGGCGACCTGGGCGATGTTGCGGACCTGCGAGGTCAGGTTGTAGGCCATGAAGTTGACGTTGTCCGTGAGGTCTCCCCACACCCCGGACGCCCCGTCGACCTGGGCCCGGCCGCCCAGCCGTCCCTCCGTGCCGACCTCCCGGGCGACCCGGGTGACCTCGTCGGCGAAGGCGCGCAGCTGCTCGACCATCGTGTTGACGGTCTCCTTCAGCTGCAGGATCTCGCCGCGGGCGTCGACCGTGATCTTCTTCGACAGGTCGCCGTTGGCGACCGACGTGGTCACCTGGGCGATGTTGCGGACCTGGGAGGTCAGGTTGGACGCCATGAAGTTGACGTTGTCGGTCAGCTCCTTCCACACCCCCGACACCCCGCGTACCTGCGCCTGTCCGCCCAGGTTGCCCTCGGTGCCGACCTCGCGGGCCACCCGCGTGACCTCGTCGGCGAAGGCCGAGAGCTGGTCGACCATCGTGTTGATGGTCGACTTCAGCTCCAGGATCTCGCCCTTCGCCTCCACCGTGATGGTCTTTCCCAGGTCTCCCTGGGCGACCGCCGTGGCGACCTGGGCGATGTTGCGGACCTGCGAGGTCAGGTTGTCCGCCATGAAGTTGACGTTCTCCGTGAGGTCCTTCCACACCCCCGAGATGCCTCGGACCTGCGCCCGGCCGCCGAGCCGCCCCTCGGTACCGACTTCGCGGGCGACGCGGGTCACCTCGCCCGCGAACGCCGACAACTGGTCGACCATCGTGTTCACGGTGCTCTTGAGCTGCAGGATCTCACCCCGCGCGTCCACCGTGATCTTCTGCCCCAGGTCGCCGGTGGCCACCGCCGTGGTCACCTGGGCGATGTTGCGCACCTGGGCGGTCAGGTTCGACGCCATGAAGTTGACGTTGTCGGTGAGGTCCTTCCACACCCCCGAGACCCCCGGTACCTGCGCCCGGCCGCCCAGCTGCCCTTCGGTGCCGACCTCGCGGGACACCCGCGTGACCTCGTCGGCGAACGCGCGCAGCTGGTCCACCATCGTGTTCACGGTCAGCTTCAGCTCCAGCAGCTCGCCGGTCGCCTCGACCGTGACCTGCTGGGTCAGGTCGCCGCGGGCGACCGCCGTGGTGACCACCGCGATGTCACGCACCTGCGCGGTCAGCCGCGAGGCCATCGTGTTGACCGCCTCGGTCACATACCGCCAGTCGCCGGACAGTCCCTGCACGGTGGCACGGCCGCCGAGGCGCCCCTCGGTGCCGACCTCCCGGGAGACCCGGGTCAGCTCGCCGGTGAACAGCGACAGCTGCTCCACCATGCGGTTGACCCCGCAGCCCAGGCGCCGCAGATCGCCGCGGAGCTGCCGCCTGCCGTCGTGCAACTCGGCGCGCTGCGTCAGATCGCCGTCGGCGACCGCGTCCAGCACGCGTGTGGCGTTCACGATCGGCACGGCCAGCGCTTCCAGCAGGGTGTTGGCCGCGTCCACGCTCGTCGTCCACGCTCCCTGGCCGGGGCTGGCCGCGAGCCGTTCGTCCAGCCGTCCCCGCCGCACCACTTCCCGGCGCACCCGGTCGAGTTCCGAAGCCAGATGCGCGTTGCGCGTGACGATCTGGTTGAACACCCCCGCCAGCTCGGCGAGGATCCCTTCGGGCGATTCTCCTGTGCGTACCGTGAAGTCACCGTCACAGAGGGACGTCATGGCCGCGAGCAGTGGGCGCAGTTCGGCCACGCGCACCCAGCCATCCCCTGGAACGGGGGCGGCCCCGTCTGCGGCCCCGGGCCTGGTCTCAGCGGGCTCCCGCTCCTCGGAGCCAGGCTCCACAGAAGCGAGTTGAGGGTGGGCGGCAGCATCCATGACAGCTCACTTCTTCGGACAAACGCACCGTGTCTCCCATTTAGGCTACATTCGTCCTGTATTCGTCCGCAGTCACTCGGCGAGGGGTTGCCGATGGGACCACGAACGGGGTCGTCTTCGGGACCGC
The DNA here is from genome assembly GCF_014651075.1 of Streptomyces djakartensis. Classification (GTDB taxonomy): domain Bacteria; phylum Actinomycetota; class Actinomycetes; order Streptomycetales; family Streptomycetaceae; genus Streptomyces; species Streptomyces djakartensis. The sequence goes on from NZ_BMWE01000014.1 coordinate 88,867, forward strand.
GTGCGGCAGCGAGAATGCGTGTACCGGCCAACGAGATGGCGGCCTCAGCGGCGCGCAGGTTCGTAAGGGCCGTGCTCGTCGAACGGACCCCACCGCACTCCCCCGGGGTGCCGACGATCAGTGAACGCTCCGTCGACGACGCCGTGCTCCTCGTCAGCGAACTGGTCACCGGCGCTGTCGCGCACGCCGGGTTCGAGATCGAGTTGGCCTGCCACCTGGAGGCCGGCCCCGGCCCCCCGGCCGACGGCGCGCGGGCGGAGGCGGGGTGGGTGGATGTCGTGGTCGAGGTGCTGGAACGCGGCCCCTCGGAAGGCCTCGGCGACGTGAAGAGCGTACGGAGTTACGGGCGCGGCTACGGCAAGCAGCTGATGCGCGCCTTGGCCGAGTCCTGGGGCGTGACCCACCGGCGGACCGAAAAGGCCACCTGGTTCCGTCTGGAATGCGCGGTCGTGACCCCGCTCGCCACCCCGAAGGAGAGCGTCGGCGGCCCCCTCACCGAGGCCGTCCGCCTCGGGCCGTCCCTTCCCGAGCCCCTCGTGCCGGGCGAGCGCCCCGGTCACCGGGCCTTGTGGGCCGAGCGCGAAGGACAGTGGTTCCTCGCCGAGGCCGGAGAGCTCCTCGCCGGCCAGCTGGACGAGGACATGGTCGCCGCGCTCGCCGGCCAGCTTCTGGTGCCCCGGCTCGCCGACTGGTGCGCTGTGTGGCTGACCTCGGACCAGGCCCAGATGCGGCTCTCCCGGGTCTGGCACATGAACGAACGGCGTATCCGCAGGCTCCGCCTGGCCCTGGAGAAGGACCGCCCGTCCGCCGGGCTGAGCACGACCGGCGTCCCCTGGCCCTGGCCCGACTTCGCGGACGAGGAGAACACCGGTGGCTCGGCGCTGGCGTTCCCCCTGGTCGCGGGCGGCCGATACCACGGCACGCTTCTGATCGGCCAGGCTGGACTGCCCGACCTGACCGACACCGTCGTGCGGCTCGTCGAGGACGTGGCCCGGCGCATGGCGCAGGCCGTGGTCACCGCCCGCCACTACACACGGCAGGCGAGCATCAGCCGGACCCTTCAACGCAGGCAGCTCCCCACGTCCCTCGCCGCCATTCCGGGCGTCGACACGGCGATCGTCTACGAGCCCTGGGGAGAGGGCCAGACCGTCGGCGGGGACTTCTACGACCTGTTCCCGATGGGGGACCGACGGTGGTGCTTCCTGCTCGGCGACGTGTCCGGCCACGACGTCGAGGCGATGTCCGTCACCGGCCTGGCCCGGCACCTCGTACGGCTGCTGGCGCGTGAGGGCCACGGTGTCGGGACGCTGCTCAAGCGGTTGAACCTCGCCATGGCGGAGGAGGCGGCCGAGGCCATGAGGGTCCGCGGCGAACAGGAGGGTTCCCGCTTCCTGAGCCTGCTGTACGGGGAGTTGGAGCCCGATCCGGTCGACGGCGGCACCCGGTGCACGATCGCCAGCGCCGGGCACCCACCGCCGCTGCGGCTGGCGACGGACGGCACCGTGACGCCGGCCGCGAGCCCGCAGATCCTGCTCGGGGTCGAGAAGGACGCCGAGTTCCACGCCGACTCCTTCACCCTGGCTCCGGGCGAGACACTGCTGTGTGTGACCGATGGTGTGACCGAACGCCGCAGCGGCGCAAGGCAGTTGGACGACGACGACGGCCTTGCCGAGGTGCTGCGAGGGTGCAGGGGACTCGGCGCGAAGGCCGTGGCGGAACGGGTCCGGCGGGCGGCCCACGACTTCAGCGCCGAGCCGCTCGACGACGACCTCGCCATCCTGGTGCTGGAGGCCGTACCGGTGCTCAGGAGCGCCGCGGCCGTGGCGACGCCTCTCCGGGGTGACCGGACCGGCTGACACCGCGGCGACCGCGGTCACCCCGCGCTGCGGCGGGGCCGTCGGAGGCCGGGCCATAGCCGTGTGCGTCCGTTCCGGGGCCACCGGCCCGGGCCGGGTCCGGCGCTCGGTCCGGGCGCCGGAGCGGGGCGGCCGTGGAACAGTGGTGGAGAGCGAACGGGCGCCTGTGGGGTTCGCGGCCCGCGGGCCCGGACGAAGGAGGCCAGGGTGCGTCTTCCTGTGCTGGCGGGTGTCGACGGATCCGGCTCCGGCGCGGCGGCGGCCGGCTGGGCTGCGCGGGAGGCCGCGCTGCGGGGCGTCCCGCTGCGGCTGTTCCACGCCTCTCCGCCGCTTCCAGGGGCCACCGTGCCGGCCGCGGCCCTGGATCGGTTGCACCAGATGGGTGACTGGTTGCTCGAGCGCCTGGTCACGGACCTCGGCGATCGCCACCCGGACCTCGAGGTGCGAGTCGAGCAGGCGGACGAAGCCCCGGCCGCGGCGCTCCTCGCCGCGGCCCGTGATGCCGGACTCCTCGTCATCGGCATGCGCGGGACGGGCGGCTTCGATGGTCTGGCGGTCGGCTCGGTGGCCCTGCGCACGGCGGCGGCCGCCCCGTGCCCTGTCGTGCTCGTCCCCCACCGCTGCGGTGGCCTGCCCGACGGGCAGGTCGTGCTGGGGTTCGACGGGCGCCGGCCGGCCGGCGAGGTGGCCGACTTCGCCTTCTCGGCCGCCGAGGCACGCGGAGCGCGTCTGCGCGTGGTGCAGGCCTGGGCGTTTCCCGCCGAGTCCGTCTCCGCCCGGATGCCGGTGGTGACCGAGGAGGACCGCGCCACGTGGGAGGACCAGGAGGTTCTGCTGCTCTCGGACGCGCTGCGGGCCTGGCGGGAGAAGTATCCCGGCGTCAGGGTCGGCACCGATGTCATGCTGCTGCACCCCGCCGAGGCGCTGCTGAACGCCTCCCGGGGTGCGGGCCTGCTCGTGGTGGGGCGCCGCACCGATCCCAGGGCCGCCGAAGGCCGGCTGGGTCCGGTCGCACACGCGGTACTGCACCACGCCCGCTGCCCGGTGGCGGTCGTACCCCACGGCGGGTGAGGGCCGGTCAGCCGTAGAACACCTCGAACTCGTCGTACAGCGACGGATCGACCACCTTGTTCGCCCCGGTGGCGTCGGCGAGAGGGAGGCGGACGATCCGCGTGCCCCGCAGGGCGACCATGACGCCGAAGTCACCGTCCTTGACCGCGTCGATGGCGTGCAGCCCGAAGCGGGTGGCCAGCCACCGGTCGAAGGCGCTCGGGGTGCCGCCGCGCTGGATGTGGCCCAGCACCGTGGTGCGGGCGTCCTTCTCGGTGCGGGCCGAGATCTCCCGGGCCAGCCATTCGCCGATGCCGGACAGCCGCACATGGCCGAACTCGTCCAGTGACTGGTCCTTGAGAACCATCTGCCCGTCCTTGGGCACGGCCCCTTCGGCGACGACGACGATCGGCGCGTAGTTGATCTCGAATCGGCGTTTCACCTGCTCACAGACCTGATCGATGTCGAACGGCCGCTCGGGGATGAGGATCACGTTGGCGCCGCCCGCGATGCCGGCGTGCAGGGCGATCCATCCGGAGTGCCGTCCCATCACCTCCACCACGAGGGCGCGCATGTGCGACTCGGCGGTGGTGTGGAGGCGGTCGATCGCCTCCGTCGCGATTCCCACGGCGGTGTCGAAGCCGAAGGTGTAGTCGGTGCCCGAGACGTCGTTGTCGATGGTCTTCGGCACGCCGACCAGGTTGATCCCCTGCCGGCTCAGCTCCCTGGCCGCTCCCAGCGTGTCCTCGCCGCCGATCACGACGAGCGCGTCCACCTCGTGCGTGGCGAGGGTCTCCCGTACCCGTCGCAGCCCGTCCTCGTGCTTGAACGGGTTGGTGCGGGAGCTCCCGAGAATGGTCCCGCCGCGCGGGAGAATGCCCCGCACGCCGGCGATGTCCAGGGGAACGACGTCGTTCTTGAGCAGACCGAGCCAGCCGTCCCGCACACCGACGAAGTCGAAGGCGTATTCCTGGACGCCTTTGCGCACGACGCTGCGGATCACCGCGTTGAGCCCGGGACAGTCACCGCCACCGGTGAGAACTCCGACCTTCATGGGCCTTCTCCCGTTCGCTGGACACCCTGCCTCCAGCCTCCCTCCGTTGTATCCGCGGTGACCACTCGACGGCTCCACGGCGCTTGCGTCAGACCGGGAACCGGTCGCGCGCCGAGCGGTGCAGGCAGGAGAGGACCACCACGAGAGGCCAGAGGGACTGGAGGGTCGTCACCGCGCGTTCGGCCACGCCCGGGGCGCCTTGCAGCTGAAGCTCCACCAGGAACCAGGCCATGCCCACCGCCATCGCGGCGGTGGCGCCGAGGGAGGGAAGCGGGCGCAGCCCCCACGGCACGGCGCCACCCGTTCGGGCGGCCAGGACCGGCCAGGCGGCCAGGAAGGAGAAACCGACGGCGGCGATCGAACCGTGGCTCAGGGAGCCACCGCTGCTCGGTGCCGGGATCACCGCCACCGCCAGGGCCGCGACGCCGCCCGCCGCCAGCGCCAGGCGGCCGGGTGTCGCGGCGGGGCGGAGCCCCCAGGAGGTGAGGAGGTGGCAGGCGCCCACGGCGACGAAGGCTCCCGTCATCACCCAGGAGCCCGAGGTTCCGGGGGCCGCCAGGACACTGATCGTCTGAGCGGCTGGGTCGTAGGCGGGGCCGTGCAGTGATGCGGCCACCATCCAGCCGAGAACCAGGACGGCAGGCGCGCAGCTCGACGGCAGCAGTACCCATTTAGGGACAGATCGCATCGAGACACCGTAAAACGGGCGACCCGTTCTTCCTGTGCCACCACTGCGGCTCCTGGCGCGTCCCCCGGCGGCTTTCGCGGCACGATGGGTCCGTGCGGCTGCGGAAAGGCGATCGGGCATGGAGCTCACTCTGGTGGTGCTGATCATCGTCGTGGGACTGACGTTCGACTTCACCAACGGTTTCCACGACGCGGCGAACGCCATCGCCACCTCGATCTCCACCAGGGCCCTGACGCCACGTGTGGCGCTGGTCATGGCGGCGGTGATGAATTTCTTCGGCGCCTTCCTGGGGACCGGGGTCGCCGAGACCGTCGGCAGTGGCATCATCGGCGCGCCCGAGGACACCTCGGGCCTGCTGCTGGTCCTGTGCGCTCTCCTCGGAGCCATCGGGTGGAACGTCTTCACCTGGTGGCGGGGGCTGCCCACCTCGTCCTCGCACGCGCTGATCGGCGGGCTCGTCGGCGCCGCCCTCGCCGCCTCCGCCTCGGTTCACTGGTCCGGCATCGTGGACAAGGTCATCCTGCCGATGCTGCTGTCCCCACTGGTCGGTGTGTTGCTGGGGTACGCGCTGCACACGGCCATCCTGTGGATCTTCCGCCGTGCGACTCCCCGGCGCACCGTGCGCCGCTTCCGTATGGCACAGACCGTGTCCGCCGCGGCCATGGGGCTGGGCCACGGGCTTCAGGACGCGCAGAAGACCATGGGGGTCATCGTGCTCGCCCTGGTCACGGCGGGCTGGCAGGACGACTTCTCCGTCCCCACCTGGGTGATCGCCGCCGTGGCGGCCGCCATGGCCGCAGGGACCTACAGCGGCGGACGACGCATCATCACCACCCTCGGCCGGCGCATCGTGCACCTCGATCCCCCGCGCGGCTTCGCCGCCGAGACCGCCGCCGCGACCGTTCTCTACACGACCGCGTTCCTGGTGAAGGCGCCGATCTCCACCACGCAGACGATCACCGCGGCCATTCTGGGCGCCGGTGCCACCCGGCGTGCCTCCGCGGTGCGCTGGCAGGTGGCCCGCTCGATCGTCACCGCCTGGGTCCTGACGTTCTTCGGGGCCGGGGTTCCCGCCGCCGCGATCTATCTGGTTCTGCATCACCTCACCGGGGCGTGACGGCGGCCCGGAGGGACCACGGCCGGGAAGCGCGAGTCGTCGCGAAGCGCTTCGGCTGAGTATCATCCTATGGACGTAAATCGGGTGATTTGCCTTCGAGGGTCGTCGCCGACGGCGGCCATCCTCGCCGGAGTGATCCATGTCCCGCACCGGCACGACGGACGACGGCGACGAGCTGCTGACCAGGCTCGGCACCCTGACCGCGCAGGCGCGTGCGCAGGCCGAGATGCAGCGGTCGCGGGTCGAGCTCGCCATCGCGCTGCAGCGTGGCATGCTGCCGCGGGATCTGCCCGTCGCCCACCGGCTGCATCTGGCCGTCCGGTACGCCCCCGCCTGCCAGGGGCTCAACGTGGGCGGTGACTGGTACGACGCCTTCCCGCTGGGCGACGGACGTATCGGCCTGTCCATCGGTGACGTCCAGGGACACAACATCGAGGCGGCCGCCTTCATGGGGCAGGTGCGGGCGGGGATGCGGGCCCTGGCCTCCGTCACCGGGGACCCGGGCGAGGTCCTCGCCCGGACCAACGGGCTGCTGCTGTCCCTGGGCTCCGATCTGTTCGCCACCTGCACGTTCATGCGGCTCGACCCGTGTGCCGGTGTGCTGGAGAGCGCGCGGGCGGGGCATCTGCCGTGCGTGTGGGCCACCGCGGACGGGAAGTCCGGCGTCACGGAGGACGAGGGCGGGCCGCCGCTCGGCGTCCAGGCGGGCCTGCCGTACCCGGTGACCCGGTACGAGCTCACCACCGGCGGTGTCTTCGCGCTGCTCACGGACGGAGTCGTGGAGGGACCGTCGATGCGGCTCGAGGAGGGCCTGGACCAGGCGGTCCGGCTCGTCGGCATCGCGGCCGTGGCGGCCCTGGACGTGGACGCGCTCGCGGCTGCCCTGATCAAGGGCGCCGAGCGCGTGGGTCACGACGACGACGCCGCCGTTCTGGTGGTGGGCCTCGACGGGCCGGACGCTCAGCCGTAGGGCCGGCCGCGGGTTCCTCAGCCGTCGCGCCGCGGGGTCCTCGGCCATTGGGCCGGACGGCCCCGCGCTCACCTCGCCGACGCCGCGGCCTCGGTGTCTCATGGCTGCTGTGGTGGGTAGCCAGGATCCGCGTGCGCCGGTCGTCGTCGTTCTGCAAGCGCTGGCCGTCGCCGCCTGCTACTACGTCTCCGGGCAGCTGGGTCTGCTGCGGGAACTGGTCGTCGGGGGCTCGGTCGTCACCCCCATCTGGCCTCCCACCGGCGTATCGGTCGCCTTCCTGCTGATCTTCGGGCCGCGCTGCTGGCCGGGCATCGCCCTGGGGGCCTTCTTCGTCATCATGTCCCTCACCACCCTCAGCCCTTCGGTGTTCGGCGTGCTGGTGGGAAACACGGCCGCGCCGGTCGTGGGGTACCTGCTGCTGCGCCGGGCCGGTTTCCGTACCGACCTCGCCCGGCTGCGGGACGGTCTCGCCCTGGTGTTCCTGGGCGCCTTCACCGCCATGCTGATCAGCTCGACGGTGGGCGCCGGCCTGCTGCTCGTCACGGACAAGGTCGACTGGCCGGATTTCTGGGCCGTGTGGCTGGCCTGGTGGGTGGGCGACGCGATGGGCGTGCTGCTCGTCACCCCCGTGCTGCTTCTGCTGTCCCGCGTCCGCCGGCCGCTGCGGCTGACACGCTGGAAGGAGGTTCTGGGACTGGCGCTGATCGCCTGCTGCGTCGTTCCGCTGGCCGCGCACAGCTCGATCAGCGTGATGTTCCTCGTCTACCCGCTGCTGATCTGGGCAGCTCTGCGTTTCCAGCTGGCGGGCAGCATGCTGTGCGCGCTCGTCGCCTCCGTCCTGGCGACGGTGGCGGCGACCGACCGGAGCGGGCCGTTCGAGCGGCTGACCCGGGTGGAGGTGATGATCAAGCTGCAGGCCTTCAACGGGGCGATGGCTCTGACGGCCCTGATCCTCTCGGCGGTGATCACCGAGCAGATCAACACCCGGCGTTCGGTGGAGCACGCCTGCCAGGAGCTGGTCGAGGTCCTTGAGCATCTCACCGCGGGCGAGCCGGCCGACGGCCGGGCCGCCGCGGAGGAGGGCACGCCCGGACGGACGGAGGGCGAATGACGCGCCGGGAGGGCCGGCCGGTGCCGCCGGCCGCCGGCCCCGCAGGCGGCCGGCACCCGGGCGTAGGGTGGCCGCCATGACCGAGGTGGAGGTGCTGCAGCTGCTGGTGTCGCCCGCGCACCGCCTGGCCGGGCGGCCGTCGGACGGGCCCGCGGACGGCCCGTCGGACGAACGGGTCGACCGGGTGGAGGTACGCCGCGGTCTCGGGCTGGTCGGTGACCGCTACTTCGCCCGGCCGGCGCATCGGAACGCGGCCGTGACCATCATGGCGGCGGAGAAGCTGCCCGTGGACATCGCCCCGTCCGCCGACCTGCGTCACACCCGCCGGAACGTCCTGCTCCGGGGCGTCGACATCGACGGGTACGTCGGCGCGACGATCTCCCTCGACTGCGGCACCGGTCCGGTGGTGTTCGCCGTGAACCGTCCCGCCCGGCCCTGCGCCTGGATGGACGTGACGATCGGCCCCGGCGCGCAGCGCGCCCTGCGCGGCGCGGGTGGTGTGCGGTGCACACCGCTGAGCGACGGGGTGATCAGGCTGGGCCCAGCGACGTTCCGTGTCGTGGCCGGGCCCGGGAACGCGGCATGAGCCGTACGGCCGCGGCTGGGTCGTCAGCCGCCCGTCGGGGCCAGGCGGATGGCGGCGATGTCGAGCTGCAGCCGCACCTTCTCGCTCACCATCGCGCCGCCCTCGGCCAGTCTGCTGTTGTACGTCAGGCCCCAGTCGGAACGGTTGATCGTGGTGGTGCCGTCGAAACCGACCCTTTCGTATCCGAAGGGGTCGGTGACGTGGCCGATGTACGTCATGTCGAGTACGACCGGCCGGGATACGCCTTTGATGGTGAGGTCGCCCGACATGCGAAAGAGGTCGCTACCCGTGTGTTCCACCCCGCTGCTGGTGAAGCGCATACGCGGATAGGTCGCGGCATCGAGGAAGTCACGGCCGACCAGGTGGGCGTCGCGTTGTTCCACCCCGGTGTCGACACTGGCGGTGAACAACGTGATGTCGGCCCGTGAGCGGGCGGGGTCGAGAGCGTCGAAGTAGAGCCTGCTTTCGTATTCCAGGAAACAACCGCGCACGGTGGTCACCATGGCGTGGCGGACGGAGAAGCCGATCCTGCTGTGCGCGGGGTCGACGACCCATTCACCGGTGAGATTCACCAGGCCGGGGTCGGACAGGGCGGAGGACGCCGACGTGCCGGCCGGACGCTGTGGGGGGAGGGGCGCGTGTCGGCGGGACGGCACGACGCGGTTGAACAAGTTCATGATTCACCTGGGTACTTCAGTTTCGTTATGGCCGCAAGTCCCCTTGGCGTTCACGGTTGTTGAGACGACCGCCTGAACCTCTTTTGCCGCCCCTTCACACAGAATCCACACATGTCTGCCGCGGCGCACCGCCGGAATAACCATCCGAAACGCCATGGTTTTCATTTGGGGGCATATCGGCTATTCGGTCGGCGTCACCTCGATCGCGAGGTCGTTGTCCACCGTGTAGTAAGGGCGCATGACCGTGTTGCCGGTCGTCACCGCCGGGTAGACGAAGACGTGCTTGCGGTCGGCCAGGTCGTCGAGCAGCCGGGCGATCCTGACCGGCGGCGCGTCGGCGGCGGGCCGGACGAAGGCGTCCCAGACCCGGCCGGGCCGCTCCCCCGCGACCGTCAGGTCCTCGCTGCCGGCGGTGAAGGAGAAGCCCCTGCCGTCGTCGTCGATCCGCGGGCGCAGCTCCCGTACGGTTTCGCTGCCGCGCAGGCGCAGCCGCACGGTGGCGTCCTCGTCGAGGCGGGCGCCGTGCAGGCGGGCCGTGACCGTGATGGCCCGGTCCGTGACGTCGACGGTGCCGGCCTCCGCGTGGGCGGCGCGCCGCCATGCCCTGAGCGCGAGGAAGCCGTCCTTCGTGACGTACGGGATGGTGACGCTTACCGGGGAGGGCCGGTCGCGCAGGTGTCCGTCGACCAGGGCGCGCTGATCTCTGAGACCGGGGCGCAGCCGCTGTCGTCCGGCCTCGGGGTCCGCCAGCAGGTACAGGTCCCAGCGGCCTTCGTCGAGGGCCGGGTGCGGTTCCAGTACGGCGTGCAGGTGGCCGTCGGTACGGCCGGGCTCCAGGTCGAGGAGGCGGCGGGTCGTCTCGGGCTGCCCCTTCTCGGGGCGCAACCGCAGCAGCAGCCGGGGGCGGGTACCGGAGTCCGGGGGGAGGCTGAAGACGATGCGGCCGTCCGCGGCGGTCGTGCAGTCGGCGCGCAGGGTGTTCTGGTACGCGGTCATCGTCGTCCCTTCCGTATCGCGCGCAGAGCGCCGGCGGCCGCGGCGTGGGCGGCGTCGCGGGCGGCGTGGCCCCGTCCGGCCAGTGCGCCGGGTGTGCGGTGGTTCCGATCGGCGGTGACACGCCGGCCGGTGCTCCGGGCCGTGACGGCACGCCGCAGGAGGTCTTCGGCCTGTGCGACGACGGGTCCGGGGGCGAAGCGGCGCGCGTTCTCCAGGGCGGTGCGGCCCATGCGACGACGGCGTTCGTCGTCGCCGACGAGTTCCAGCAGGGCCGAGGCGAGCGCGTCACGGTCTCCGACCGGTACCAGCCGGCCGTCGGCTCCGTCCTCGATGATCTCGCCGGGGCCGTAGGGGCAGTCCGTACTGACGACGGGCAGCGCGCAGCGCATCGCTTCGACGATGGTCATGCCGAACGGTTCGAAGTTCGACGTGGCCGCGCCGATCGAGGCCTTGACCCATTCGGCCTCCATGGGGGTGGCGGCCCCCATCAGGAACACGTTGTTCCACAGGCCGAGCTGTTCGATGAGCTGCCGCAGCCTGGGCTGCTCCTCGCCCTTGCCGTAGATGCGCAGCTGCCAGTCCGGGAACGCGGCGGCGACCTGGGCGAACGCCTCGATGAGCAGGTCGTAGCGCTTGACCGGGACCAGGCGGCCGGCGGCGATCACGACCTTGGCGGTGCCGTCGGCCGGAGGCAGCACGGGGTCGGGGACGCTGTTCGGGAGCGCTTCCACGAGGACGCCGGGCAGCCACATCTTGCGCCGGTAGGAGGCGGCGTCCGCCTCCGTGACGGTGGTGATCACGTCGAGGTGGCGGTAGGCGCGGCGCAGCGCCGTGCGCAGGCGGGGCGAGTGGTTGTCGAGGGTGAGGTGCTCCTGGCCGACGCGGACGACGCGCCGCGGGGCCTGGCGCGCGATGTGCACGTTGAGGCCCGGCCGGGTGCCGATGACGACGTCGGCGTCGAGCGCCTCGAGGTGCTCGCCGATGCGCTGGTCGGTCAGCTCGCTGTACTGGCGGTGGCGGTACTCGGCGGCGGGGAACACCTTCGCCGGTCTGTGATGCAGCGGATGGTCCGCTTCCTTGCGCAGGTCCACCAGCGCCCGCAGCCGCACTGAGGGGTGCAGGGCGAGGTTGGGGTGTTCCCGGTGACGTAACGCCGAGACGATCTCCACGTCGTGCCGCTCGGCTAGCGCCCCGGCCAGGTTGAACGTGGTGGTGATCGTGCCTCCGATCCCGTAGGCGTTGTGGATGAGGAAAGAGATCTTCATGGTGGCCTAGACCGTGGCGACGATCCGACAGTTGTTCGTCGTTACCACTCTGTGGCCCTGGGCCGGCCGGGTCGGTGCGCGGTCCGTCCGGCCGCTTTCGGCATGATCTCGGACAAAAGTGTTGTGGGCCATACCGGTTTGCCGTGTTGGTGTGGATAGCTTGAGGGGCCTGTGCGCATCAGCGTTCCGTCCCGGGCGCACCGACCCTTTTTCGATCAGCAGGAGACCCATGCGTCCCCGAATAGCCGCCGTCCCGCGCATCACCTCCCTGCCACCCCTCGCTCTGGCCGGCGGCGCACTGGCCGTGGGTGCCGGTGGTCTGTATCTCGCCGGGCTGATGCTCGCGGGCGGGGAGATCGACTCCGGTACGTCGGTGCGCGGGGTGCAGATCGGGGGCCTGACCCGTGCGGAGGCGGTGCGGAAGCTGGAGCACGACCTGGGCGCGGCCGGACCGCGGGAGCTGCGGGTGAGGGTCGGCGACCGCACGGGCACGGTCGATCCGCGGCGGGCCGGGCTCTCCTTCGACGTCCGGGAGACCGTCGACCGGGCGGCGCGCACCGGCGCGGATCCGTTCAGCGTCTTCGGCGGGTTCTTCCGCTCCGGCGGCGAGATCGAACCCGTGCTGCGCGTCGAAGGAAGCAGGGCGCGGGCCGCCCTCGGCCGGCTGGCGAAGGGGCTCGATCAGAAGGTCCGCGACGGTGCCGTCGCCTTCGAGGGCGGGCGAGTCGAGGAGACCGCGCCGCGCACGGGCTACGCGCTGGACGTGGACGCCGCGGTCGGCCCGCTGCGGGCCGCCTTCCTGCGGGGGGACAGCGACTCGGTCACGCCTTTGCCCGCTCGCGCGACCCGGCCGAAGGTCACACCCGAGGAGGTACGCAGGGCGGTGCGCACGTTCGCGGAGCCGGCCATGTCGGCACCCGTCACGCTCACCGCGGGCGGCAGGCGGTTCACGGTCGGACAGGAGGTGCTGGGCGAGCACCTGAGGATGCGGCCGGACGGCGGCGGCCGGTTGCAACCGGAGCTCGACGCGAAGGGGCTGCGGGATGATCCGGCCGTGGCCACGCCGCTGAACGACGTCACCACCACCGCCCGGAACGCCCGGCTGCGAGCGGACGGCGACGGGGTCGTCGTCGCCGAGGACGCAAGGCCCGGCCAGGAGGTCACCGACAAGGCGCTGGGCAAGGCGGTGCTGCCCCTGCTCACGCGGACGGGTTCAGCCCGCAGCGGTGAGGTGGCCGTGCGCCGGATCCAGCCCGAGGTGACCCGCGAGAGCGCCGCGGAACTGGGGCTGACGGAGACGATGTCCTCCTTCACCGTCCACTTCGAACCCGCCGAGTACCGCACCAGGAACATCGGCCGGGCGGTGGAACTGATCGACGGCTCCGTCGTCGAGCCGGACGAGACCTGGAGCTTCAACCGCACCGTCGGGGAGCGCACCGAGGCCAACGGCTTCATGGAGGGCATCATCATCCTCGACGACCAGTTCACCAAGGCGTCCGGCGGCGGGGTCTCGACCGTGGCGACGACGGTGTACAACGCCATGTTCTTCGCCGGGGTCAAGCCCGTGGAGCACGGAGCCCACTCCTTCTACATCGAGCGCTACCCGGAGGGCCGCGAGGCGACGGTCGCCTGGGGCAGCCTGGACCTGAGGTTCGCCAATGACTCCGGCAAGGCGATCTACATCCAGGCCGAGTCCACGGACACGTCCGTGACCGTCTCCTTCCTCGGCACCAGGAAGTACGACGAAGTCACGTCGGTCAAGGGCCCGCGCACCAACGTGAGGCAACCCGGGAAGAAGGTGAGCCACGACGAGAAGTGCGTGCCGCAGACGCCGCTCGAGGGGTTCGACGTCACGGTGGAGCGGGTCTTCCACGACAACGGCACGGAAGTGGGGCGGGAGCCGTACCGCACGCACTACACGCCGCGTGACGAGATCGTGTGCGAGTGATCCATCCGCCGCCCGCCTTCTTCCGGAACCTCGCTGCCGGTCGTCAACCGATGTGGTGGACCGCCTGGTTGGTCAGCTCGTAGCGGGCGCCGACGATGGCGAGCGCGCCGGTTCCGATCCTGGCGGCCAGGTCGGGCTCGGCCGCCAGCGCGGCGCGCACGAGCCGGACGTTGGCGTCCACGGTGGCGTCGATCCGCGCGTCCCCCTCCTTGCTGTGGTCGATGGCAGGGCTTATCCGGTCGGCGAGGTACTGGATGTGGGCGGGCAGCTGTTCGCCGGACCGCTCCGCCTCGACGGCGGCACGCACCGCGCCGCACGACTGGTGCCCGAGCACCACGACCAGCGGGATGCCCAGTTCCAGGACGCCGTAGGCGACGCTGCCGAGCACGGCCTCGTCCAGGACCTCGCCGGCGGTACGCACGGTCATCAGGTCCCCCAGCCCCTGGTCGAAGACCAGCTCCGGGGGTACGCGTGAGTCGATGCAGCCGAGCACGACCGCGAAGGGGTGCTGCCCTGTGACCAGCGTCCGCCGCACGGCCGGGGTTTCGTGCGGGTGGCGCTCGCGGTAGGCGCGCCAGCGGCGGTTGCCGGCGGCCAGTTCTTCGAGGGCCTCCCGCGGAGTGCCGGGCCGCGGGCGGGTGTGCGGCGTGCTCGCGGCGGTTGCCGGGGTGCCGGCGGCGAGGCCCGCGCCGAGGGCCGCTGCCCCGGTCAGCGCGGTGCGCAGGAGGGTACGGCGGCCGGTGCCGCCGGTGGTCGGCCATGGACCGGCGAAGGGGTGCGGTTCAGGACCGGTGCCGCTGTGGGCGGTGGCATGTGAGTTCACGGCCAGAACGTACGCCCGAATTCGGGCGCGGCCGCGGTTCTTGCCGTTTCATGGTGAGAGTTGGGCGAGTGATGTAATTACTTTGCCCGGTCTTTGACGACGCATCAGCAAGCGGCGGGAAACGGCGGGACGCCCGGGCCGGTCGGCGGCTCGGGCGTCCTGTCAGGCGGGGGCGATCAGACGAGGTCGAACCGGTCCAGGTTCATGACCTTGACCCACGCCGCGACGAAGTCGTTGACGAACTTCTCCTTCGCGTCGTCGCTCGCGTAGACCTCGGCGAGGGCCCGCAGCTCGGAGTTCGAGCCGAAGACCAGGTCGGCGCGGGAGCCGGCCCACTTGACCTCGCCGGTGGCGGCGTCGCGGCCCTCGAACGTGGTCTGGTCCTCGGACGTCGCCTTCCACGTGATGCCCAGGTCGAGCAGGTTGACGAAGAAGTCGTTGGTCAGCGAGCCGGGCGTCTTGGTGAAGGCGCCGAGCTGGGACTGCTGGTGGTTGGCGCCCAGGACGCGCAGACCACCGACCAGCACGGTCATCTCCGGGGCGCTCAGCGTGAGCAGGTTGGCCCGGTCGAGCAGCAGGTACTCGGCCGGCAGGCGGTTGCCCTTGCCGAGGTAGTTGCGGAACCCGTCGGCGACCGGCTCGAGCGCCTCGAAGGACTCGGCGTCGGTGTGCTCCTCCGTCGCGTCCACGCGGCCCGCGGCGAAGGGGACCTCCACCTGGAAGCCGGCTTCCTTGGCGGCCTTCTCGACGGCGGCGGAGCCGCCGAGGACGATCAGGTCGGCCAGGGACACCTTCTTGGCGCCGGCGCCGGAGTTGAACTCCTGCTGGATGCCTTCCAGGACGCGCAGCACCTGCGCCAGCTGATCGGGCTCGTTGACCTCCCAGCCGCGCTGCGGCTCCAGGCGGATGCGGGCGCCGTTGGCACCGCCGCGCTTGTCGCTGCCACGGAAGGTGGAGGCCGAGGCCCAGGCGGTGGACACCAGCTGCGAGACGGACAGACCCGACTCGAGGAGCTTGGTCTTGAGGACGGCGATGTCCCCGTCGTCGATGGGCTCGCCCTCGGCCTCGGGCAGCGGGTCCTGCCAGATCAGGGTCTCCTCCGGGACCTCCGGGCCGAGGTACAGGGACTTCGGGCCCATGTCACGGTGGGTCAGCTTGAACCAGGCGCGGGCGAAGGCGTCCGCGAACTCCTGCGGGTTCTCGTAGAAGCGGCGGGAGATGGGCTCGTAGATCGGGTCGAAGCGCAGCGCCAGGTCGGTGGTGAGCATCTTCGGGCGGTGCTTCTTCGACGGGTCGTGCGCGTCCGGCACGATCTCCGGGGCGTCCTTCGCCACCCACTGGTGGGCGCCTGCCGGGCTCTGCTCGAGCTCGTAGTCGAACTCGAAGAGGTTCTTGAAGAAGCCGTTGCTCCACTGGGTCGGCGTGGTGGTCCAGGTGACCTCCAGGCCGGAGGTGATGGCGTCGCCGCCCTTGCCGGTGCCGTAGGTGCTCTTCCAGCCCAGGCCCTGCTCCTCCATGGAGGCGGCCTCGGGGTCGGCGCCGACGTGGTCGGCCGGGCCTGCGCCGTGGGTCTTGCCGAAGGTGTGGCCGCCGGCGATGAGGGCGACGGTCTCCTCGTCGTTCATCGCCATGCGGCGGAACGTCTCGCGGATGTCGCGGGCCGCGGCGATCGGGTCCGGGTTGCCGTTCGGGCCCTCGGGGTTGACGTAGATGAGGCCCATCTGGACGGCGGCGAGGGGGTTCTCCAGCTCACGGTCGCCGGTGTAGCGCTTGTCGTCGAGCCAGGTGGTCTCGGGACCCCAGTAGACGTCCTCGTCGGCCTCCCAGACGTCCGCGCGGCCGCCGGCGAAGCCGAAGGTCTCGAAGCCCATCTGCTCCAGGGCGACGTTGCCGGTGAGGATCATGAGGTCGGCCCAGGAGATGGACTGGCCGTACTTCTTCTTCACCGGCCACAGCAGGCGGCGGGCCTTGTCGAGGTTGCCGTTGTCCGGCCAGCTGTTGAGCGGGGCGAAGCGCTGCTGGCCCGCGCCGGCGCCGCCGCGGCCGTCGCTGATGCGGTAGGTGCCCGCGCTGTGCCAGGCCATACGGACCATCAGGGGGCCGTAGTTGCCGAAGTCGGCCGGCCACCAGTCCTGCGAGGTGGTCAGAATCTCGGCGATGTCACGCTTCACGGCGGCGAGGTCGAGGTTCTTGAACGCCTCGGCGTAGTCGAACTCCCCGCCGAGCGGGTTGGCGACCTCGGGGTTCTTGGCGAGGATCTTCAGGTTGAGCCGCTCGGGCCACCACTGGCGGTTGCCGCCGCCCTGGGTGGGGTGCGGGGCTCGGCCGTGCGCCACCGGGCAGCCGCCGCCCGTCTCCTCCTGCTTCGCGTCAGTGACGATCGCGTCGTGGTTCTCGGTCATGGGATTCCTTCCGGACAGGGTGGGTCACGGTGCTCGGGTGGATCACATCGCTCAGGGATTGCGGGCGGTGGAGCAGGCGGGGCACAGGCCCCAGTAGATGACCTCGGCCTCGTCGACGGCGAAGCCCCGGTCGTCGGACGCGGTCAGGCACGGGGCATGGCCCACCGCGCAGTCGACGTCGGCGACGGTCCCGCACGACCGGCACACGAGGTGGTGGTGGTTGTCGCCGACCCGTCCCTCGTAGAGGGCCGGGCTGCCCGGCGGGTCGAGGCGGCGTATGAGTCCCGCCGCGGTGAGTGCGTGGAGCCCCTCGTAGACGGCCTGGACGGAGATGTGGCCGACGCGGCCGCGCACCTCGGAGGCGATCGCCTCGGCGCCGAGGTGGTCACCGTCCCGCACGGTCTCGAGCAGCGCGACGCGGGCGGCCGTCACCCGCAGGCCGGCACCGCGCAGCTCCTCGGCGGTGGTCGGGTTCCGGGATGCGGTCATGGCGGACAACCTATCCACACAAACACGAGTGATTCAAGAAAACGAACGGTTCAATTTTGGTGTCGTGGCGGTGAGGCTTTGCGTGACGGCCTTGCTGACCCATTGTGAGCTACGCCACAGCCATCATGATCGTGCCGCGGCGTGGTGCCGGGATGGTGTCAGCCGTGTCCGTGTCGCGCCAGCACCGCACGTGCGGTTTCGGCCATGGCCTCGTCGACCATCCGGCCCTCGAAGACGAGGGCCCCTACACCGTCGCGCTGGGCCGCCTCCACGGCGGCGACGAGTCGGGCGCAGCGGTCGAGCTCCTCCGGGTTGGGGGCGAAGACCTCGTTGATCACGGGGACGTGGGCCGGGTGGATGGCCATCATGCCGTCGTAGCCGAGGGAGCGGTTCTGCTCGGCGAAGGCGCGCAGGCCCCTCAAGTCCGTGATGTCCGTCCACAGTCCGCTCACCGGGTACGGCGCTCCGGCGGCACGGAGGTCCAGCAGGACGCGGGAGCGCAGGGCGAGGGTCTCCGTGCCCTCGGGGCTCCAGCGGTAGCCGACGGCGCGCTCCACGTCCCCGCCCGGCGCGGTCAGCGCGCCGGCGTAGGCGACCCGGGGAGTCGTCGCGGCGATGTCGTAGGCGTCGTGCAGCGCGCGGGCCGACTCCAGCAGCGGGACGAGGGCCGTCGTCCCGGGCGGCAGGCCATGCTCGTGTTCGCACCAGCCGATCAGGCGGTCCGCGAGCCGTACGTCGGCGCGGGTGCGCACTTTGGGCAGGACGACTCCGGCCAGCCCTGGGCGCACCACGGCACGCAGCTCTTCGGCGGCCGTCCAGTCGTCGAGGGGGTTGATGCGGACGAACAGGGCCATGCCGCCGACCGGTTGGGCCGCGGCCTCCGCCAGGGCGTCGGTCACCCGGGCACGGGCGAGCGGCCTGTCGGGGGCGGGTACCGCGTCCTCCAGGTCGAGGACGACGGCGTCGGCACCGGCGGCCCGGGCCTTGGGGAGCCAGTCCGTGCGGTGGCCGGGGACGAAGAGCAGGGAGCGGAGCGGGGAGCGGGGCGGGGCCGCCGGGAGGTCGTCAGACGACATCGTGCTTCTCCAGGTGGGCCAGTTCCCGGTCGCTCAGTCCCAGCCAGTCCCGGTACACGAGTTCGTTGTCCTGGCCGAGTGCGGGCCCGGTGCGCCAGACATGCCCGGGGCGCTGCCGGAAGTGCGGGATGACCGCCTGCATGCGGACCTCGCCCAGGTCGGGGTCGTCGACGGTGACGATGTCGCCGCGTTCCGCGTAGACCGGGTCTGCGGCGATGTCGGCCGCGTCGAACACCCGGGAGGCCACGACTTCGGCGCGGGCGAACGCCTCCAGGCACTCGGCGGCGGAGCGGCCGGCGACCCAGGCCCGCAGTCCCTCGTCCAGCTCGCCACGCCGTGCGTGCTGTTGCTCCGACGTGGCGAACTCCTCCTCCGGCAAGTCGAGCAGCCGCGCCACGTTGCGCACGGAACGCGGTGTCGCGGAGGTCACCGTGATCCACTGCTCGTCCCGGGAGCGGTAGGTGTTGATGACGGCGGCGGGCGCGACCGCCAGCTGGTTGCCGGAGCGCTGGGGCACGGTACCCAGCTGGTCGTGCACGATGACCTGCCACTCGACGAGCCGGAAGAGGGGTTCGAACAGGGCGAGGTCGATCCACTCGCCGTCGAATCCGGGGTCGTGGTCGCGCCGGTGGAGGGCGGCGAGGACGGCGTAGGCACCCATCAGGCCGGTCACCGCGTCGCCGTGCGAGAAGCCGGTGTGGACGGGTGGCCCGTCCGGATGTCCCGTCAGATGGACGACCCCGCTGCGGGCTTCACCCATCTTGCCGAAGCCGGGGGCGTCCGCCTGGCTCGAGGTGGCGCCGAAGCCGGAGATCTGCAGCAGGACCGCCTTCGGGTTGATCCGGTGCACGGCCTCCCAGTCGAGGCCCCAGCTGCGCAGACGCCCGGCGCGCAGGGTGACGATGACGACGTCCGCCCAGGCGACGAGGCGGCGGGCGACCGCGCGGCCCTCCGCGTGGTGCAGGTCGAGGGTGACGGAGCGCTTGTTGCGGGCGGCGACCTTGAACCACAGAGGGACGCCGTCGCGCCGGGGCCCCATCGCGCGGGCGGCGTCGCCGGTGCCCGGCGGTTCGACGTGGACCACGTCCGCCCCCTGGTCGGCGAGCATCGAACCGGCGAGCGGGCCGGCCACCACGTGGGCGAACTCGACGACCTTCAGTCCTCGCAACTGCCCGTGCCCCGTGGTGTTCCGCTGGTCGTCCGGCACCGCTGCGCCCCCTCGCCTCAGCTGGTCAGGTTCGTCTTCAGACTGCCGAGGCGGAGAAATGCCTGTCCAGCAAAAGAACGCCATCAATCAATGCGGAGAGCGCATCAATCGGGTTCAGGCCCAGGACACTCCCGGCGGAAGTGGCCTTCCCTCGGCACGGAAGTTCTCCAGCGTCTCCAGGAAGTGCTCGGTGACGCTCGGGAGGGTGCGCCGGGCGCGCAGGGCGATGTCCAGGCGCCGGTCGACGACGGGGCCGACGAGCGGCCGGAAGACGAAGGGCCCGGTGCCCAGCAGGGGCAGGACGAGGGCGGGCAGCGCGGTCACGCCGAGGCCGGCGGCGACCAGTCCGCCCACCGTGGCGACGCTGCCGGCTTCCGCCGCGGGATCCGCGTGCGCGCCGACCTGGCCGAAGGCGGCGTCGGTGAGACGCCGCACGCTGGAGTCACGTCCGACCGCGAGGAACGGCTCGCGCGCCAGGTCCGCCCAGCCCATCTCGTCGCGGCCGGCGAGCGGATGGTCGTCGCGCAGGACCGCCACGAAACGGTCCCGGACCAGGGGGCGGAGTTCCAGCCGCTCCGGGGGCACGCCGACCGTGGTGATCGCGAAGTCCGCGTCGCCCGACAGGACGCGGTTCAGCACCGCCCGTTCCAGACCGTCGAGCAGGCGCACGGCCACCCGCGGCCGGTCCGTGCGGAAGCCGGAGATGACCTGTGGGAGCAGCACGGCGGCGACGGAGGGCAGCGTGGCGACGGCGACCGTGCCGGACTCACCGAGCAGGAAGCGGTCCAGTTCCCTCATGCCGGCCCGGTGGGCGCCGAGGATCTGCTCGGCGATCCGCAGTGCCTCGACGCCCGCGGCGGTCAACTGCACGTTGCGGGTGTCGCGTTCGAGCAGTTGGGCGCCGACCTGCCGCTCCAGGTCGGCGACCGCGCGGCTGAGGGACGACTGCGACACGCCCAGCCTGAGGGCGGCGGCGGTGAAGCTCGTCGCCTTGGCGACGGCAGCGTACGCCGAGAGTTGGCGCAAGGTGGCCTCCATGGCCGGGAAGCGTAGGCCACAGCGCGCCGATTGATGCGTGAATCGCATCGAGAGATATCTGTTTGATGCTGGACATGGATCTGCCGGCGCTCGGACACTCTCGGCTATCCCCGAGAAAGCGAGCGTCATCATGCAGGCAGCGCTGGGCTTCGCCACGATCGCCCTGTTCCTGTTGCTCACCATGTCCGGACGCGTCTCGGTGCTGGTCGCGCTGGTGGTGCTTCCGGTGCTGGCGGCGCTGGCGGGCGGGTTCGCGGGCGAGCTGGGCGAGATGGTGCTCGACGGGCTGTCGAAGGTGGCGCCCACCGGCATCATGATCGCCTTCGCCGTTCTGTACTTCAGCCTCATGGTCGACGCCGGCCTGTTCGATCCGCTGATCCGCGGTCTGCTGCGGCTGGCCGAGGGCGATCCGCTGCGCATCACCGTCGCCACGGCCGTCCTGACGCTGTGTGTGGCCCTGGACGGGGACGGAGCCTCCACCTTCCTGATCACCGTGTCCGCGCTGCTGCCCGTCTACCGCAGGCTCGGCATGAGCCCGCTGGTGCTGTCCGGGGTGGTCTGCCTCGGGGCGGGCGTGATGAACATGGTGCCCTGGGGCGGGCCCACGGTGCGGGCCATGGCGGCGCTGAAGCTGGAGAGCTCGGAGGTGTTCACGCCGGTGCTGCCCGCGATGGGGCTCGGCATCGTCTGGGTCCTGGTGGCGGCCTGGCTGATCGGCCGCCGGGAGCGGCGGCGGCTCGGGGCGCTCACGGTGCCGGGTCCGGGGACCACCGAAGCCGTCCGGACGACCGCTGCCGCGCCCGGCGACGGTCCTGGCGCCGTCCGGGTGGCGGAGCACCGGCGGCTGGGGCTGACGGTCTTCAACCTGTTGCTGACCGTCGTGCTCGTCGTCGCCCTGGTCCTCGAGGTGATGCCGCTGCCGGTGCTGTTCGTCCTCGGGTTCGCGGTGGCGCTCCTGGTCAACCACCCCACGTGGGAACAGCAGCAGGCACTGCTCGACAGGCACGCGAAGAACGTGGTCCTCGTGACCACGATGATCTTCGCCGCGGGTGTGCTCACCGGGGTTCTCACCGGGACCCGGATGATCGACGCGATGGCCGAGGCGCTGGTGTCGGTGATACCGGGCTCCCTCGGCGGACATCTGCCGGTGCTGGTGGCGGTCACAGGCATGCCGCTGAGTCTGGTCTTCACCCCGGACGCCTACTACTTCGGTGTCCTGCCCGTGCTCGCCGAGACGGCACACGGCTTCGGCACCGACCCGGCCGAGGTGGCCCGGGCCGCCATCCTCGGCCAGATGACGACGGGCTTCCCGCTCAGCCCGCTCACCGCCTCGACCTTCATCCTGGTCGGCATGAGCGGCGTCCAGCTCGGTGAACACCAGCGGTTCGTCTTCCGCTGGGCCTTCGCCACCACACTCGTGATGACCGCCGGTGCCCTCCTGACCGGGGCCCTCTCCCTCTGACGGAGGCTGACAGCCCGCCATCAGGCAGACCCGCTCCCGGCGGAGGCCCCGGGGCGGGCCGGAAAGGCGACGCCGCGCTTCGTCGGACTCGCCCTCGCCGTGCCCCTCAGGTCTCCGCTGAGGTCAGGCGGTCCAGTTGGGACGCGGCCGTGGCGGCCCGGCGTCCGGCTTCGCGGACGCGGCGGTCGGCCGTGCGCGCCGCTTCCCGTGCCGTGCGTTCGGCGAAGCGGGCCTGCTGGTGTTCACCACGAACGTGTTCCAGTTCCCCGGTGAGCTCGTCCACCTGCCGCTGGAGGCGCTCCACCTGCTGTTTCGCGTCTTCCAGCGCCCGGCCGGCGGCCGCCGCATCGTCCTGCAGCGTGCGCAGGTCCCGCTCGGCTGCCTCGGCCTCCTGACGGGCCTTGGCCAGTCGCCGCCGGTGCTCCGCGTCGGCCTTCCCGTCCGGGCGGGAGGGGGCGGCTTTCGCGGGTGCCGTGCCACGCCGCGGCCCCGCGCCCTCGGCGGCGGCCGGGAATCCGACGGTCGCGCTGAGCGGCCTGGCCAGCCGGCCGGTCGCCCATGCCTCGGCCGCTGAGGGGTCGGCGAGCACGGCGTGCAGGGTGTTCTCGACCTCGCGCTGCACGCTCTCGCTGATCCGATGGCCGGCCTCCGCGGCGAGTTGCCGGGCCTGCTGGGACAACGCGCGGATGAGCGCGTGCTGCCGGCGGCTCAGCTCGCGCAACTGGGTGCCGTCCAGGTCCCGGTGGGCCTGCCGCAGCCCCTCCCCCAGCCGGAGCAGGGGTTCGACCTCGCCGGGCCGGCTGCGGACCAGGAGGTTGCTGACCCACGCGGCGAGGCTGGGTTTGCGCAGGGAGCCGATCCGGTCGGCGAGCTCGCGGTCTCCGGCGGTGCGGGCGGCGGCCACGGCCTGGGCGCGGGCTGCGGTGAAGTCCTCCGGCCGCGTGGCGTACAGCTCGTCGGCCACGGCGTCGTAGTCCATGAGCGTCCTTTCGCGTGAAGGCTCCGCCGCTCCGATGGTCTCAGGCCCTGCGGCCGGGGGCTCGCGGAGTGGCCCCCGGAGGGGTGGCTGGGCCCCCGGGAGGGGTGGCCTGGGCCCCCGTTCATGATCCGGAAATCGACGGTTTAACATATGAGCGCCGCCTAGCTCGAAAGATGGATTCGTGACTGCCAACGAGGACTCCTTCACCAACTGGAAGAACCGCGAGGAGATCGCGGAGTCGATGATCCCGATCATCGGGAAGCTGCACCGGGAGCGGGACGTGACCGTCCTGCTGCACAGCCGCTCCCTGGTGAACAAGTCGGTGGTCAGCATCCTCAAGACCCACCGGTTCGCCCGGCAGATCGCCGGTGCGGAGCTGTCGGTCACCGACACGCTGCCGTTCCTCGAGAGCCTCGCCGGACTCGACCTCGGGCCGTCCCAGATCGACATCGGCATGCTCGCCGCGACGTACCGCGAGGACGACCGCGGTCTGTCGGTCGCGGAGTTCACCGCCGAGGCCGTCGCCGGTGCCACCGGCGCCAACAAGATCGAGCGCCGCGAGGGACGCGACGTCGTCCTGTACGGCTTCGGCCGCATCGGCCGGCTCGTGGCCCGGCTGCTCATCGAGAAGGCCGGTTCGGGCAACGGCCTGCGGCTGCGGGCCATCGTCGTGCGCGGGGGCGGTGAGCAGGACATCGTCAAGCGCGCCTCGCTGCTGCGCCGCGACTCGATCCACGGCCAGTTCCAGGGCACGATCACCGTCGACGAAGCGACCAGCACGATCGTGGCCAACGGCAACGAGATCAAGGTCATCTACGCGAACGACCCGTCCGAGATCGATTACACGGCGTACGGCATCAAGGACGCCATCCTCATCGACAACACCGGCAAGTGGCGCGACCGCGAGGGCCTGTCCGAGCACCTGCGTCCCGGCATCGACAAGGTCGTCCTGACCGCGCCCGGCAAGGGCGACGTCCCGAACATCGTGCACGGCGTCAACCACGACACCATCAAGCCGGACGAGCGGATCCTGTCCTGCGCGTCCTGCACCACGAACGCCATCGTGCCGCCGCTGAAGGCGATGGACGACGAGTTCGGGGTCCAGCGCGGCCACGTGGAGACCGTCCACTCCTTCACCAACGACCAGAACCTGCTGGACAACTACCACAAGTCCGAGCGCCGGGGCCGGTCCGCGCCGCTCAACATGGTGATCACGGAGACGGGCGCCGCCTCCGCCGTCGCCAAGGCTCTTCCCGACCTCAAGGCGAAGATCACCGGCAGCTCCATCCGGGTCCCGGTGCCGGACGTGTCCATCGCGATCCTCAACCTTCAGCTCGCGCGTGAGACCGACCGCCAGGAGGTCCTCGACTACCTGCGTGAGGTGTCCCTGACCTCGCCGCTGAAGCGTCAGATCGACTTCATCAGCGCGCCCGACGCGGTCTCCAGCGACTTCATCGGCTCGCGGCACGCCTCGATCGTCGACGCCGGCGCCACCAAGGTCGAGGGCGACAACGCGATCCTGTACCTGTGGTACGACAACGAGTTCGGCTACTCCTGCCAGGTCATCCGGGTCGTGCAGCATGTGTCGGGGGTGGAGTACCCGACGTACCCGGCCCCGGCGGTCTGATCCCCTGAGGCGACGCGGGGCGTGTCCGGCTGGCACGCCCCGCGTTCTCATGCGTCAGGAGCCGGTGAGCTCGATCCTGTACTGCCGGGTCCGCGTACCGTCCTCACTGCGCACGGTGACCACCTGGGCCCGCCGTGCGGTGTCCTCGCGGACCGACACGGCCGCGTACGGGTCGCGCGGCGTGGCGGTGATCCTCGCCCGGTCCGGGCGGTCGCTGGTCACGCGGTAGCTCGTCCGTTCCGGGTCGAACCCGTCGATCGGCACGCCGTCCACCTCGATCGCCGCCGCGGCGGCGTCCGCGGAGGTGCCGGGTGCCTTGGCCCGGAGCTCGATCTCCCCGAGGGTGAGGTAGCCGCCCGGGCGGGCCGTCATGACCACGCGCACCCCGGTCACCGGGCCGGAGCCGCGCACCGGCACGTCGGCGACGGGCGTGCCCTCGGTACCGACGGGGACGGAGTCGCTCGCGTCGGCCCAGCTGCCGTCGGCGCCACGCACCTGCACCTTGAGGGACTCCGCGAAGCTGACGTTGGAGCCGTCGCGGTGGAAGTGGGTCACGACCCGCGTCAGGTCGCGTGGCTGCGGCAGGGTGAAGGTGATGGTGTCGGAGGGGTTCTTGGCGCCCGGCTTCCAGTTGGACCAGGCCTTCTCGGAGGTGTTTCCGTTGCGCAGCCCTTCCGCGGAGTAGCCGCTCTCGGTGAACGTCGCCCCGGTGGTCACGCCGTCGTCAAGCGCGGCGTTGGCCTCGCGGGGTGCGGTGACCTGGACGCGCAGGGTCGCCGCTGCCGTGGTGCCGCCGGGGACGCGGGCGGTGCCGCGCAGGGTCACCACACCGGCGGCGTCGTACGCGCCGTCGGGTGCGGGGTCCCAGGTGACCGGGAGTTCGGCGGTTCCGCCGTGCCGGCCGACGCCGGTGACGGTGGCGGGCAGGCCAGGCCGCCCGCCGGTGTAGGTCTTGGCCCGGGCCGGAAGCGTCGAGGCGACGGTGTCCACGGTGACGACCGCCCGGGCGGGTACGGTCCGGCCGAGCGCGTCGGTCGCCCTGCCCTTCACCCGTACCGTTCCGGGCTCGTCCCAGCGGGCGTCGGAGGGCGGCGTCCACCGCACGGGGAGCGCGCCGCGGGCGCCGTCGCGGAAGACGGGCGTCACGGTCGCGGGCAGTTCGGGTGCGCGGCCGGGCACGGTGAACGCCGTGGCCGGCTCGGTACGCAGCACCGTCTCGTCCGTCACGGACCACCGCTGGTTCGCGTTGGAGGCCGACAGGTGGGCCGACACGCGGGCACCGTCGGCCGTCGACTGACCGACGACGTCGAGCAGCCGTCCCGTGGCGGCGTTGACGAAGGTCCAGGTGCCGTCCCCGGTGGTGGACATGATCCACTGCGCGCCCGGCGTGTCGGCGTCCTCCAGCACGGCCTCGTTGTCGCGCACGGCGAGGCGGTCGCCCGTCTCCGCGTTGACCAGGGCGTAGCGCTCGCGGTTGCCGTCCCCGCGGGTCAGCCGCTTCACGGACCACAGCTGCGACACGGCGTCCGGGTCGCCCGTACGGATGACGACGCCGTCGCCGTCGGCTGCCGGGGCCAGGGACTTTCCGCTCTGGGCGCCCTGGAGGCGGTAGACATGGCCGGGCTGGACGAGCGCGGCGTCCTTGTCGGTGCCCGACACGCCGTCGACGAGGAGGGTGGTGACGGACTTCGGCGGGACGGTCACGGTGGCCGAGTCGTTCTTCACCCGCTGGGCAGTGCCACGGACGAGGGCGCCGTCGGCGCTGGTCACCACAGGTGTCACGGTGGCGCCGTGGGTGACGCGCCGGAACCGCGACAGGTCCAGGGTCACGGCGCGCGGGGTGGTGCCGTTGTTGACGTGCACGACGGTCGCTCCGCGGCCGGACCCCCGGACAGCGGCGACGCTGGAGGGGTCGTCGGTCTTCACGAAGTGGTCGCCGGGGCGGATGTGGTGGGTGAAGTTGCGCAGCGTGTGGAACTTGGTGTTGGTCTTGACCGGGCAGGTCTCCAGGGTGTCCTTCGCGGTGCAGTTGAAGGGGATGTGGATGCTGCCCCAGTTCTTGCCCGCCTGCGCCTGAGGGATGGCGTCCTCGACGGGCTGCCACAACACCCAGGCGGACGGCTCGAGTTCCCGGATGTCGTCGACGATGCGGGTGGCGATGCCGAGTCCGGGTTCCATCCCGGTGAAGTCGGTGCCGGTGCCCCAGGTGCCCTCGACCTCGCTCATCCAGAGGGGCCGGTCGGCGGCCTTGGCGCTGTCCCGGGCGCTGGTGCGCATGCCGGTGCCGTAGGTGTGCACGTTGAGCTGGTCGACGGCGGCGCGGGCGGAGTCGTCGTAGGCGTTCCAGTTGCGCACGAAGGTGCTCGGGTTGGTCTCGTCCATCGCGGAGACGGCGGCACGGGTCTTCGCCTTGTCGAGGGCGCGGCGCAGGGCCAGGACGACCTTCTGCTGAAGCTCCGGTCCGGCGTGCGCCCCCTCCTGGCGGCCGCCCGTGGGCTGCCCGTCAGGGCCGAGCCGGGTGCCCCAGTAGTTGGTGTTGGGTTCGTTGAGCGGGGCGATGGTGTCGAACCTGATGCGGTGCTTCTTCTCTAGGTGCTCGGTCACCTTGACCAGGTACGCGGCGAAGTCGTCGACGCGGTCCGCCCTGATCTGGTCGGTGTTCGCGTCGAAGCCGCCGGAGACGTAGCCGCTGACGGTCTGGAACCAGGGCGGCGAGTTGCTGAAGGCCTCCCAGCGGGTTACCTTCCTCTTCACCCGGTCCACCCACCAGCGCTGCCCCGCGTCGGCGGACCAGTCCCAGTGCTCGGGGTTGTCCGGGTTCCACCAGTCGGTGTCCTCCCGGGTGGTGCCCTCGGGGGCCTTCCAGAAGCCGTCCATCGTCGCGCCGGTCTTCATGTAGTCCTTGCGGACGTCCGGGGCGTTGCCGCCGCCGATGTTGTAGCGCGCGATGTTGAGGCGGAGGCCGTCATCCCCGAAGAGCATGTCGGCGAGCTTCTGCCGGATGGGTTCCGGGTAACGGCCGGTGATGTTGGCGAACCAGACGAGGCTCGTCCCCCACCCTTCGAACTCCTGCTGCCGGTAGGACGGGTCGATCCGTACCGTGACCGCGCCGCCGGGCGGTTCGGCGGCAGCTGCGGCAGCGGGCGGCATGTTGACGAGCCCCGCACCGAGGGCCAGGGGAACGGTGATCGCCAGGGCCCGGGCGAGGCGATGTCTGCTGGACATGGATTCCCTTCGGGAGCGAACAGAACCACGCAGAACCGATCGAGCTTCCCGAATGTTTTAGGACGGCAATCAACACGTCAAGAGGCAGGGCGAGTTGGGATGGAGAACCTCTCCGTCGCAGGACCTCACCCCAGGAGCTCGCGCACCAGCGCCCCCGCACCACGACCGGCCGGGGACCACCGTCGCCCTCGGCTTCGCCCTTCTCATCGTCGCCGGGAGTGCACGGGCCTCAGGCGGGCGTACACCGCGTCGCGACAGGGCGATCATCCTGTCGTCGATCGTGGCACCTTTCGCAGTGGGCTGGCAGCGGCCAACTCCCGCTCCCTAGGATGTACTTCCTGTCCGGCCAGTCCGTTGGCGCGGCGCCACACAGGGGGAGCGATGCAATCCGAGAAGCGGCTGTCGACCGAGATCGACGCGAACGTGCCGACGGCAGCGCGCATGTACGACTATTACCTCGGGGGCAAGGACAACTACGCGGCGGACCGTGCCGCGTGCGAGGAACTCGACAAGGTCGTGCCCAGCACGCGCCGCCTGGCTCTCAACAACCGGCGCTTCCTGCAGCGGGTGGTGCGGACCCTGTCCGAGGAGTACGGCATACGGCAGTACCTCGACCACGGATCCGGTCTGCCCACGCAGGACAACGTGCACCAGGTCGCCCAGCGCATCGATCCCACGGCCCATGTGGTGTACGTCGACAACGACCCGATGGTGCTGGTGCACGGCCGGGCGCTGCTGGAGCAGGACGAGCGCACGAGCGTCATCCACGCGGACATGCGCGACACGGACCTGATCTTCGACCACCCCGACACCAAGCGGCTGATCGACTTCTCGGAGCCGGTGTGCGTGCTGTTCAACTCGGTGTTCCACTGCATCCCGGACAGCGACACCGACGGGCCCCTGGCGGTGGCCCGGCGGGTACGGGAAAGGCTCGCGCCCGGGAGTTTCATGGTGATGTGCCAGCTGGTCAGCGAGGACGCCGAGGTCCGTGATTTCGTGACGGACTTCATGGACCAGGCGACGCAGGGGCACTGGGGCCGGGTGCGTGAGCCGAAGGACGTCACCACGTACTTCGAGGATCTGGAGATTCTCGAGCCGGGCCTCGTGGAGGTGTCGACGTGGCGCCCCGACACCGAGGTGGCGCCCCGTCAGCTCAGCCACGAATGGATCGAGTTCGGCGGTGTGGGGCGGCTCCCCCTCGCAAGGTGACAGAGGTGCCTCCCGCCGGACGCGGGCCGTCCGGCGAGAGGCACTCACCCGTCACGGATAGCGCTGCTCCATCGTCGTCCGCAGCAGCTCCAGCGAGTCACGCGGCTTGAGCGCCTCATCCGCGAGCCGGTCCAGCGCGATCCGGTACTCCTCCGTCTCGTCACGGTCCTCGAGGAAGTTCGCGCTCCTGATGTGCTCGAGGTAGACCACGTCTGGAAGGTCGAGGCCGCCGAAGCGCAGATACGTGACCGGAATGGCCGGCGCCGAGGCGTTCGTGACGTTCAACGGCACGATCTGCAGGGTCACGTTGGGGCGCTCGGCCATTACGGCGAGGTGCGCGAGCTGTTCGCGCATCACCTCGGCACCGCCCAGGACCCGCAGCAGCACCGACTCGTCGATGATCGCCCACAGCTGCGGTGCCTCCGGCCGCGACAGCAACCGCGCCCGCTGTTCGCGGAGTTCGACGCGCCGCTGCACCTCACCGGCAGGAGCGTTGGGCAGGCCGCGCTCCACCACCGCCCTGGTGTAGGCGGGTGTCTGCAACAGGCCGGGCACGTACTGGATCTCGAAGGTACGGATGGTGGCGGCGGCCTCCTGCAGGCCGACCAGACGGTCGAACCACTCGGGCATCAGCCGCTTGTCGTAGCGCTGCCACCAGCCCGGCTCACCGGCGCACCGCAGCAGCTTGAGCAAGACCGAGGACTCGTAGTCGTCGGTGCCGTACAGCCGCAGCAACGCCCGGACGTCGTTCTCCGTCGGTGGGCGGCGGCCTTTGCCCGACTCGATGCGGGACAGTTTCGCGGCACTGAAGCCGACAGCGCGCGCCGCCTGGTCCTGGGCGAGACCGGCGTCCTCGCGGAAGCCCGCGAGCTGCACACCGACCAGCATCTTCAGCAGAGTCGGCGCCGGCTCGGGTCTGTCCAGATAGGGTTCCAGACGGGAGATGCGATGCGACGCGGCGGACATCCTGGCTCCCAGCAGACCGACACAAGGGCGACTTACACTATCGCACCCTGCCGGACTCCGCCGCATTCAGTCCCGCAGTGGCCGTCCGGAATTGGGCAGTTGAGCTCCACTTCACCGCACCTCACGTCACACCAGATGGTCGAACTCGCCATCCTTCGCCCCGGCCAGGAACGCGGCCACCTCCGCCTCCGTGTAGACGAGCGCGGGCCCGTCGGGGTCACGGGAGTTGCGCATGGCGATCCCCCCGCCGGCGAGGGTGGCCACTTCGACGCAGTTGCCTTCGGCGTTGCTGCGCCGGCTCTTGATCCAGCAGGCGTCCAGCGAGCTTGCCTGCACTCCGTTCCGCACTCGTGGCACCGCAGTCTCCTTGTTGTTCTCGTTCCCCGGCTCGCGTACCCCCGACGGCTGGCTTCTCACGCAATTTCTCGTGCAATTGCACGCGGGGGCCGTCAGCGTGGATAATAGCCGCGGCGTCAACCCCCGGGCGGGCGCCGAGTCCTGACGTCGCATCGGGGAGATGCCGTGTCATCAGCCGCGCAGCACGTGCTCAGGCCGCCGAGTGAGGTCGCGGCGCTCGCGGTCGCACCCGGCCCGAGCGACGAACTCGCTTCCGGACCATGGGCCTCGATGGCGTCCGGGCCCCCACCGTCGATGCCGCGGACGCTGCCGCAGTTCTCGGGTGTCCTGGCCGCATCGGCCGCCCTGCGCGTCGAGTGCAGCCGGGAGGGATTCACGCGAGTGCGGTCCTTCACCCGCGACACACTGCACGACTGGTCGCTCGACCACCGCTGTGACGACACCGCTCTCGTCGTCACCGAGCTCACCGCCAACGCCGCCACGCACGCGGCGCCGGGGGAGGCGGGCGTACCGGAGATCCTGCTCGGATTCCTCCTGGACCCCACCCATGTGCTGGTCACCGTCTCCGACCCCGACGACCACCCGCCCGTCTACGCATCCGCGGACTCCGGCCTGGAGGAACACGGCCGGGGCCTGCGCATCGTCGACACCCTCGCCGAGGAATGGGGCTGGGTCCTCCGCTCCCCGGCGGGCAAGACGGTCTGGGCCAGGTTGCCGGCCTGTCCACCCATCTGACACGACTGCCGCGGAAAGGCCCCTCGCCATGCGCAGCGCTTCGACGGAAAACCCGAGCAGCGAGCGCCCACAGCGCCCCGACGCCCCGAGCGGGGTGGCAAGGAACACGCCGCTCACCGCTCTGGACCGCGTGCCCTGGAGTGACATCCAGGACTCCACGGGTTCGGCGGCGGCCATTCCGCTCCTGCTCAACGGCATCGCCTGGGGCGACGCCGAGACCGCCCGGTCCGCTCTCGACGACCTGCGGAAACGGATCTGCCAGTTCGGCTTCGTCGTGGAGCAGGCGACGGCCGCCACGGTCCCGTTCCTCTGGGAGCTGGCGAAGCTGCCACAGGTGACATGCCGGGCCCAGATCATCCGGTTGCTCAAGTGCATCGCCGACGCACGGCAGTGGGAGAGCACCGCCGCGGTCTACCCGAAGCTTTTGAACCACCGGGAGAACCCGGTGGTGTGGGAGCGCGCGGCGCGCCAGGCGGTGCGTGCGCGGTGCGGTGAGCTCGGGCGGCTGATGTCGGACGGGGACACGGAGATCGCCCGGGCAACGTCCGAGCTCGCCCGCTCCCTTGGGTACCTGAAGTGACGAAACGGTGAGAGCCCGCTGTCACCACGGGAGATGCCCCTCGCCTCCCGGGGGCCGGGCAGTGTAGACATGGCACATGGTCCGACTCTTGGGTCGATCCGGGACTCGATCGCCCCAGCGGCCCGGCGCTGCCCCGCCCGGACGGCGGCAACGGGAGGCGGGCCCGTCGCGGTGGCATCCGGTGGCGGGGCTGCGTTCGGTGCTGGGCGGGCGCAGTGTCGCCGGACAGGTGTTCCTGCTCGTCGTGGTGATCGTGCTGCTGCTGGTGGTGGCGGCCGTGGGGGCGCTGGTGCTCCAGGTGCGGCACGACACCACACAGGAGGCCCGCAACCGCTCGCTCGCCGTGGCGGAGACCTTCGCCAACGCGCCGGGCACGATCGAGGCGCTGGAGAGCCCCGACCCCACGGCGGTCCTCCAGCCGCGTGCCGAGGCCGCCCGTAAACAGTCGAAGGTCGACTTCGTCGTCGTCATGAACACCGACGGGATCCGCTACACCCACCCCAAACCGGACCGCATCGGGAAGAAGTTCGTCGGGACGATCGCGCCCGCGCTGGCCGGCAAGGCGGTGACCGAGGAGGTCGAGGGCACCATCGGCCGCCTGGTGCAGGCCGTGGTGCCGGTGAAGGCACCGGACGGCCAGGTCGTCGGCCTGGTGTCGGCGGGGATGACGACGAAGAACGTCGGCGGCACCGCCGACCGCCAGCTGCCGCTCGTGCTGTCGGCCGCCGCGGTGGCGCTCGCCCTGGCGACGGCGGGCGCCGCGCTGGTGAGCAGGCGGCTGCTGCGCCAGACCCATGGGCTGGGGCCGCACGAGATGACCCGGATGTACGAACATCACGACGCGGTGCTGCACGCCGTGCGCGAGGGCGTGCTCATCGTCGACGACGAGGGCACCCTGCTGCTCGCCAACGACGAGGCGCACCGCCTGCTCGGGCTGCCGGCCGACGCCGAGGGCCGGCCCGTCCGCGGTCTGGGTCTGGACCCGGGTATCGCCGGCCTGCTGGCCTCCGGGCGCGTCGCCACGGACGAGGTGCACCTGGTCGGGGACCGGCTGCTGGCCGTCAACCAGCGCACCACGGACCGTGCGGGGGTGCCGCCCGGCAGTGTCGCCACCCTGCGCGACTCGACGGAACTGCGCGCGCTGTCCGGCCGGGCGGAGACGGCGCGGGAACGGCTCAACATGCTGTACGACGCCGGGGTGGGCATCGGGACGAGCCTCGACGTGACGCGTACGGCCGAGGAGCTGACCGAGCTGGCCGTGCCCCGGTTCGCCGACTTCGTCACCGTGGACCTGTTCGACGCGGTGCTGGGCGGCGGTCAGCCGGACGCCGCGGCCAGGCTGAGCCGCACGGCGCTGGGCGGCATCCGCAAGGACGCCCCGCTCTACCCCGTCGGCGAGCGCATCCGGTTCGTCGGGTCATCCCCGCAGGGCCGCAGCCTCGCCACCGGCCGGCCCCTGCTGGAACCCAGGCTGGGCGAGGCCCCCGGCTGGCGGGCTCAGGACCTCGAACGCTCCGCGCAGGTCGTGGAGTACGGCATCCACTCCCTGATCACGGTGCCACTGCGCGCCGGCACCCTGGTGCTGGGCGTGGTCAGCTTCTGGCGCTGCGAGAAGCCGGAGCCCTTCGACGAGGACGAGCTGGCCCTGGCGGAGGAACTGGTGGCGCGGGCCGCCGTCTCCATCGACAACGCACGCCGCTACACCCGCGAGCACAGCATGGCGGTGACCCTCCAGCGCAGCCTGCTCCCCCGCAGCCTGCCCGAGCAGGGGGCGCTGGAGATCGCCTACCGCTACCTGCCCGCGCAGGCCGGGGTGGGCGGCGACTGGTTCGACGTGCTCCCGCTCTCGGGAACACGGGTCGCGCTCGTGGTCGGGGACGTCGTCGGTCATGGGCTGCACGCCGCGGCCACCATGGGGCGGCTGCGCACCGCCGTGCACAACTTCTCCTCGCTCGACCTCCCGCCCGACGAGCTGATCAGCCTGCTGGACGAGCTGGTCGGCCGCATCGACCAGGACGAGACGGAGGTGGAGGGCAGCGCCCCGGTCACCGGCGCGACCTGCCTGTACGCCGTCTACGACCCGGTCTCCCGGCGGTGCACCGTCGCACGGGCCGGGCATCCCCCGCCGGCCCTGATCCATCCCGACGGCGGCGTCGAGTTCCCGGACGTGCCCGCCGGTCCCCCGCTCGGGCTCGGCGGACTGCCGTTCGAGACGGCCGAACTGGAGCTGCCGGAGGGCAGCCGGCTCGTCCTCTACACCGACGGGCTGGTCGAGGACCGCGAGCGGGACATCGACGTCGGGCTGGAGATGCTGAGAGAAGCGCTGAGCCGGGCCGGCGAGTCCCCCGAGGACACCTGCCGGGAGGTGCTCGACTCCCAGCTCACGGCACGCTCCAGCGACGACATCGCCCTGCTCGTCGCGCGTACCCGGGCGCTCGCCTCCGACCAGGTCGCCGAATGGCCGGTACCGGCCGACCCGGCGGCCGTGGGCGAGGTGCGGGCGGCGGTCACCCGGCAGCTGTCCGAGTGGGGCCTGGACGAGCTGACCTTCACCACCGAGCTCATCCTGAGCGAGCTGGTCACCAACGCGCTCCGGTACGGCGGCGGCCCCATTCACGTGCGGGTGCTGCGCGAGAGGAACCTGATCTGCGAGGTGTTCGACAGCAGCAGCACGTCGCCGCACCTGCGGTACGCGACGATGAACGACGAGGGCGGCCGCGGGCTCTTCCTCGTCGCGCAGCTCGCCGAGCGGTGGGGGACGCGGTACCTGCCGGCGGGGAAGGTCATCTGGGCGGAGCAGCCATTGCCGTGAGCGGCTCATAAAGTCGCCTTATGAGCTCATAGACCGGACCCGCATACCGACTTAGGCATGCCTTAGCTTAGGCTTCACGGCGAGATCGCTTGTCGCCGTTCGAAGGGAACCTGACCATGCCCCGCCCCCTGCGGGTAGCCATCGTCGGATCCGGCCCCGCCGGGATCTACGCCGCCGACGCCCTGCTCAAGTCCGAGGTGGCCACCGAACCCGGCGTGTCCATCGACATCTTCGAGCGCATGCCGGCGCCGTTCGGCCTGATCCGTTACGGCGTCGCCCCCGACCACCCGCGGATCAAGGGCATCATCACGGCCCTCCACCAGGTCCTCGACAAGCCGCAGATCCGGCTCTTCGGCAACGTGGACTACGGCACCGACATCGGCCTGGACGACCTGCGCGCGTTCTACGACGGCGTCATCTTCGCCACCGGCGCGATGGCCGACCGCGCGCTGTCCCTCCCGGGCATCGACCTCGACGGCTCGTACGGCGCCGCCGACTTCGTGTCCTGGTACGACGGCCACCCGGACGTGCCGCGCACCTGGCCGCTGGAGGCGGAGAAGGTCGCCGTGCTCGGCGTCGGCAACGTCGCGCTCGACATCGCGCGGGTGCTGGCCAAGACGGCGGACGAGCTGCTGCCGACGGAGATCCCGCCGAACGTCTACGAGGGTCTGAAGACCAACCGGGCCAAGGAAATCCACGTGTTCGGCCGCCGGGGCCCCGCCCAGGCGAAGTTCAGCCCGATGGAGCTGCGGGAGCTGGACCACTCCCCCAACATCGAGGTCATCGTCGACCCCGAGGACATCGACTACGACGAGGGCTCGATCGCGACCCGGCGCGGCAACAAGCAGGCCGACATGGTCGCCAAGACCCTGGAGAACTGGGCGATCCGCGACACCGGCGACCGGCCGCACAAGCTCTTCCTGCACTTCTTCGAGTCCCCGGTCGAGATCCTCGGTGAGGACGGCAAGGTCGTCGGGCTGCGCACCGAGCGCACGGAACTCGACGGCACGGGCAACGTCAAGGGCACGAGCACGTTCAAGACCTGGGACGTCACGGCGGTCTACCGGGCCGTCGGCTATCTGTCCGACAAACTCCCCAAGCTGCCCTGGGACATCGACTCGGGGACGGTCCCGGACGAGGGCGGCCGGGTCGTGCAGGAGTCCGGCGAGCACCTGCAGTCCACATACGTCACCGGCTGGATCCGGCGCGGGCCCGTGGGCCTCATCGGGCACACCAAGGGCGACGCGAACGAGACGGTCGCGAACCTGCTGGACGACTACGCGAACGGCCGGCTGCACACGCCCGCCTCTCCCGCGCCCGAGGCCGTGGACGCGTTCCTCGCCGAGCGCGACGTCCGCTTCACCACCTGGGACGGCTGGTACCGGCTGGACGCCGCCGAGAAGGCGCTGGGTGAGCCCGAGGGGCGCGAGCGCGTGAAGATCGTCGAGCGTGAGGACATGCTGCGGGCGAGCGGCGCCTGACGCTCACGCACCCCCCGGGGCGGGTTCGGTGGCAATGTCACCGGGCCCGCCCTTCTACGTACTTGAAGCGTGTACGATCCGGATGCTTCACCGAACCATCACATGACCTTCACAGTAAGGTCCTGCAAGGGGGGACGAACGTCCATGCGCATACGCCTTGTCGCCACCACGGCCGTCGCTGCCGGAGCCCTGACCGCCCTGACGGCGGTCCCGGCCCAGGCCGCCGAGTACGACTCCGCTCTGAAGATCCGGGGCATCCAGTACAACGCCCCCGGGACCGACTCCAACCGCTGCTCGACGGGGAACACCGACGAGGAGTACCTGACCATCAAGAACTACTCGCGGTCCACGACCGTGAACCTCAAGGGTTACGTCGTGAAGGACGCCGCGGGCAACAAGTTCACCTTCACCGCGAACCACACCCTTCAGCCGGGTGACTACGTGAAGCTGCGCGGCGGCAACGGCTCCGACTCCGACGCCGGCAACGTCGTGTACCGCGACAACTGCAACTTCATGTGGAACAACGACAGGGACACGATCTACGTGTACAAGCCGTCCGGCAGCCGTGCCGACGTGCACTCGTACACCGCGAGCGGCTCCGACAGCGACGGCAACGGGTACATCACGTACCACGGCTGACCTTTTGCCGCGGCTTCCCCGGCCTCTCCCGTCATCTGGGCGCCCCACCGGGGGAGATGAGCCCCGTCTCGTAGGCGAAGACCACGGCCTGGACGCGGTCGCGCAGATCCAGCTTCGACAGGATGCGGCCGACGTGACTCTTGACCGTGGTCGGGCTGAGGAACAGCCGGGAGGCGAGTTCGGCGTTGCTGAGGCCCGTCGCGAGGAGGCGGAGCACCTCGAGTTCACGCGGGGTCAGGCCGGACAGATCGCGGTGCGGGGCGGTGATCTGCGGTTCGTCGTGAGGGGCGAAGCGCTCGATCAGCCGGCGAGTGATCGCGGGCGCGAGGAGAGCGTCGCCGGTCCGCACCAGGCGCAAGGCGGACACCAGGTGTTCGGGGGTGACGTCCTTGAGCAGGAAGCCGCTGGCGCCGGCCGTGAGCGCGGCGTAGACGTAGTGATCCAGGTCGTACGTGGTGAGGATGACGACCCGCGTTCCGGCCTGGCCCGCGTCTCCCACGATGCGCCTGGTGGCCTCGATGCCGTCCATCTCGGGCATCCGGATGTCCATGAGGACGACGTCGGGCCGCGTACGGCGAACCGCTGCGACCGCCTCGGCCCCGTCGGCGGCCTCGGCCGCCACCTCGATGCCGTCCGCGGCCAGGATCATCTTGAAACCGGTGCGTACGAGGGCCTGGTCGTCGGCGATGACGGCGCGCAGCGGCTGCCGGTCGGCGGTCATACCGCGCTCCGTGGGATGCGGGCCGTCACCCGGTAGCCGCCGGTCGGCGCCGGTCCGGCCGTCAGCTCGCCCTCGTACACGGCCAACCGCTCGCGCAGTCCCATGTGGCCACGGCCGTTGCCCGGCACCGGCGGGGAATCATCGGTACCACCGGTGTCCGTGATCTCGATCTCCAGACAGGCGTCGGTGTAACCGATGGACACGGACGCCCGCGCGCCGCGCGCGTGTTTGATCGTGTTGGTCAGCGCCTCCTGTACGACGCGATACGCCGCGAGGTCCACCCCTGGTGGCAGCGGCTCCGGAGGCAGCGACACCCCGACGCTCACGGGCGTACCGGCGGCGCGAACGCGTGCGACGAGCGCGTCGAGCTGCGCGAGCCCGGGCTGGGGCTCCAGGCTGTCGGGCCTCTCGTGGTCCGGGGCGGCCAGCAGGCCCATCACGTGGCGGAGTTCGGCCATGGCGGCCCTGCCTCCCGCCTCGACGGCCAGCAGTGCCTCCTTCGACTGCTCGGGCGCCATGTCCATCACTGT
This sequence comes from Streptomyces djakartensis, assembly GCF_014651075.1. Lineage (GTDB taxonomy): Bacteria > Actinomycetota > Actinomycetes > Streptomycetales > Streptomycetaceae > Streptomyces > Streptomyces djakartensis. Next base: position 126,543 of record NZ_BMWE01000014.1, read on the forward strand.
GCGGGCCGCGCCGGCCTGGATCACCATCACGCTCACATTGTGGGTCACGACGTCGTGCAGTTCTGCGGCGATGCGCGCACGCTCCTCCTCGACGGCACGCCGGGTGGCCTCCTCCTGGGCGGCCTGCAGTTCTTTGACCCGGTCCCGGCTGGAGGCCAGCCGCAGTTGCGACAAGCGGACGAGGCTGGCCAGCATCCCTGCCACCAGGAGCACGAACCCTGGGCTGGACCATCCGGGGAGCACGGGTTCCGCGTCGCGGAAAGCGAAGCCGGACAGCGCGGCGGCGCTCACCAGGACGGCGATCGCTGCTATCCGGTATCGGCTGTACACGACGGCGCTGTAGGCGGCGATGACACAGGCCAGGACGGTGATCCAGGAGGCGGAGCCGCCGATGGCCAGTGCCGCCCCCAGCACCACCACGAACAAGGTCAGCGGATACCGGCGCCGGGCGGCCAGCGGCAGCGTCGAAAGGACGACCAGGGCCCAGGGCACGGGGGTTGGTTCTTCCTCCACGGGCACGTGACCGGGGCCGGGCGGCGGGGGCGGGGCCGGAATCCCGGTCCCGGTGTCCACCGCAGGGGGGTTGAGGTCCACCGGCCCGCCGCCGGGATAGCGCACCGACACGAACAGGGCACCGGCGGTCAGTACGACCGCCAGCACCGCATCGGCCCGCACCGCTCGCCGGGACAGCGGAGCGGCCTTCGCCTCCGGGCGTAACGCGTCGATGAGTTGCTGGTGCCGGCTGCGCCGGCCTTCCCTCTCCATCCGAGCATTGTGCGGCGCTCCGCGCCCGGCCCGCGTCCACCTGTCCGGTCAGGGCATCGCCCCGGAGGCCTCCTCCTCAAGGATGACTCCGCGGCCGGACCCTCCGCAGGCAGGACCCGATGTCGGTTCCGCGGCCGATTCGCCCCGTGCCTGGCACGCCTAGGTTCGCAGGACCGGCACCGGGATGTGCCTCTCGCGACCGCAAGGACGGACAACTCATATGCACCAAGTGATCGAACTGGAGGGTGTGGCGAAGCGCTACGACAGCGCCGACGCGCCGGCGCTCGGACCGCTCACCCTCAGCGTCGCCAAAGGCGAGGCCCTTGCCGTGACGGGCCCTTCCGGCAGCGGCAAGTCCACGCTGCTGAACCTGGTGGCCGGCCTGGACAAGCCGACCAGCGGCGCCGTGACCGTGGCCGGGCGGCGGATCGACCAGTTGAGCGAGCACGCCCTCGCCAGGTTCCGGCGCGAGCACATCGGCATGGCCTTCCAGTTCTTCAACCTCCTCGACGACCTCACCGTCACCGACAACATTCAGCTCCCGGCCCAGCTGACCGGGACCAGTCGGCGCAGCGCCGCGGCCCGAGCGGGTGAGCTCATGGAGATGCTGGGCATCCAGAAGCACGCCCGCGCCTACCCGGGCCGGCTGTCCGGGGGCGAACGCCAACGGGTCGCGGTCGCCCGGGCCTTGGTCAACCGGCCCGCGCTGCTGCTCGCCGACGAGCCCACCGGTGCGCTGGACACCTCCTCGGGCCACGACGTCCGCGATCTGCTGACGGATCTGCACCGCGCCGGACAGACCATCGTGCTGGTGACGCACGACCTGACACTGGCGCAGGCCTGCGCGAGCCGCACTCTTCACCTGGTCGACGGTCACGTCGCCCTCGACTCCCACGCGCGGGCCGTCCGATGAGGCTGTTCGGTACCGGCGCGATGGCCCGGGTCGTACGCTCCCGGGTGGGCCGGCGGCGGGTGCAGACAGTGGTGATCGCCGTGGCCACCATGATGGCCGTGGCGTCGGCCGTGGTCGCCGGGTCGCTGATGGTCGCCGCGGCCGCGCCCTTCGACCGCGCCTTCGCGAGGCAGCAAGGGGCGCACATCACCGCCCAGTTCGATCCGGCCAAGACGAGTACGGCGCGGCTGGCGGGGACCGGAGGGCTGCCCGGCGTCACCGCGAGTTCGGGACCGCACCCGTCCACGGCGTTCCGCCCGGTGGACCGGACGGGCTTCCCCTTGCCGACGCTGACCCTGGTCGGACGGTCCGGTCCGGGCGGCGACGTGGACCGCGTGGATCTGAAGTCCGGCCGGTGGGCGCAGAGGCCGGGCGAAATCGTGCTCGACGCGTCGTTCGAGGGGCCCACCATCCAGATCGGCGCCCCACTGAAGACCTCGGACACCCCGGGCGCCCCGACCCTTTCGATCGTCGGCTTCGCCGTGTCGGTCAGCAGGACCGCCGACTCCTGGGCGACTCCCGCGCAGGTCGACGCACTGGCGTCGAAGGGCGACCCGGTCACGAGCCAGATGCTCTACCGCTTCGACGCCGCGAGCACGAAGGAGCAGATCCTCGCCAGCCGGAAGAAGCTCGCCGCCTCCGCGGGGCCCGGGGCGCTGCTGGGTACGCAGTCCTGGCTGGACACCAAACGCGTCGCCGATCAGGGCGCGGCGGCGACCGTCCCGTTCATGATGGCTTTCGGCGTGCTCGGCATCGTGATGTCGGTGATCATCGTCAGCAGTGTGATCAGTGGCGCGGTCGGCACCAGTCTGCGCAGGATCGGCATTCTCAAGGCCATCGGCTTCACCCCGGGCGAGGTCGTTCGCGCCTACGTGGCCCAGGCGCTGATCCCGGCCGGCGCCGGCATCGCCCTGGGGGCCGTGCTGGGAAACCTCCTGGCGGTGCCGCTGCTCTCGGACACAGCGGCGGTGTACGGCACCGTCTCGCTCTCTGTGGCCTGGTGGGTGGACGTCACGGTGCCGGCCGCCGCCCTGGTCATCGTGGGGCTGGCGGCGCTGGTTCCCGCTCTGCGGGCCGGGAGGTTGCGTACCGTCGAAGCCATCGCGGTCGGCCGGTCGCCGCGCACAGGGCGCGGCCAGTGGGCGCACCGGGCGATCGGGCTGCTGCCGCTGCCCCGGGCGGTGACCTACGGTCTCGCCACCCCCTTCACGCATCCGGTCCGTGCCCTCGCCATGCTGCTCGCGGTGGCGTTCGGTACGGTCGCGGCGACCTTCGCGGTAGGGCTGACCTCTTCCCTCACCGCGATCGGCGCCTCGCAGGATCCCGAGAGCCGTGCCGCGGTCACGGTCACGACCACCCAGCCGAACGATGTCGCTCCCCCGCCGCCTCCTCCCGTGGGGGGCGGCGCGGCGAACCCGTCCCCCGCGGGCGGCAGCGTGGCAGGCACGCACGAACCCAGGGTCGCCGACCCGGCGAAGGTGCGGTCCGCCATCACGTCGCAGGCGGGCACGGGGTCGTACTACGGCAAGACGGAGACCGAAGTGGCCGTGGCCGGGATCTCCGGTCCGGTTCAGGCCAGCCTCTACGAGGGCGATTCGCGCTCCGGCAGCTACGAGATGATCTCCGGGCGGTGGATCACGGGCAGGGGGCAGGTGGTGGTGCCCACGCGCTTCCTGGAGAGGACCAGTACCAAGATCGGTGACACGGTGCGGGTGACCTACGAGAAGGAGACCGCGAACCTGCGGATCGTGGGCGAGTCCTTCGACACCTCGGGCAGCGAACTGGAGATTCACGCGGACATGGCCGACTTCGCGTCGGCCGTGCCCAGTGCCTTCCTGGTGGAGGTGAGGCCCGGTGTCCGGGCCGGCGAGTACGCCCGGAAGGTCGCCGCGGCCGTCCGTCCGCTGGGCGGTGACGCCACGGCCAACGCCCCCTCGGGGCAGGATGGCGTCATCCTCATCATGTCCGCGATGGCGGTGCTGCTCACCCTGATGCTGGTCTCCGTGGCCGGTCTCGGCGTCCTCAACTCCGTTGTCCTGGACACCCGGGAACGCGTCCACGACCTGGGTGTCTGCAAGGCGATCGGCATGACGCCGTGGCAGGTCCTGAGCCTCGTGCTCGCCTCGGTGACCGCGATCGGTGTGATCGGCGGGCTGATCGGCGTGCCGGCGGGGTACGCGCTGCACGGACTCGTCATGCCGGTGATGGGGCATGCGGTGGGCACCGGTCTGCCGTCGGCCGTCCTCGATGTGTACGAGCCGGTTCAGCTGCTCCTGCTGGGGCTGGGCGGGGTGGTGATCGCGGTACTGGGCGCGCTGATCCCGGCCGGCTGGGCGGCCAGGGCGCGTACCGCCTCGGCGCTGCGCACCGAGTAGCGTCCGGCGGAGCTCGATCCGCTGGAGCGGATCCGCCCAGTCCGCCGGGGAGGGCCGGGCCGCCCGGCCCGGAGCCCTCCGCGCCGTTCCGGTCGCGGAGGGCTCCGTCGGGTCCTGCCGGCTCAGACCTCCAGGTCGGCCTCGATGCGGCGGAGCTGGTGGCGGGCCATCGCCAGGTTGGCCCGGCTCCCGTCGAGCACGAGGTAGAGGAACAGCCCGCTGCCGCCGCGCCCCTTGAGCAGGCGGATGAGGTGGTACTGCGAGTTCAGGGTGATGAGGATGTCCTCGATCTCCTCCTTCAGCCCCAGGTGTTCCATGGTGCGCAGCTTGGCCCGTACGACGTCGGTGTTGCCGGCCGCGGCGACTTCCAGATCGAAGTCCTTGCTGCCGCCGAGGGTGCCGAGGGCCATGCCGCTGGTGTAGTCGACGAGGGCGGCGGCCGTGGCTCCGTCGATGGAGCTCAGGCATTCCTTCAGCGCGGTCTCCGTGTTCGCCATGAGGCGGTTCCTTTCGTTAGCTGGTTGTTTCTTCGTTCGGTGTTTGTCGGTAGGTCGGTAGATTCGGGCGGCTCAGGTCCCGGTCTGCGGGCGCGGCTGGTGGGTGGGCCGCTGCGGGGTGCGTACCGGGAGGGTCCCGATGGGGCGGGCCGTGGCCGGGGGCGCCGTGGCGAGGTGTTCGGCGGGCGCGGGCCGGTCGGCGTGGCGGCCGGTACCGGGGCCCACCCGGGTGGTCACCAGGCCGGCGATCCGGGCGCCGCTGCGCCGGCCCTCGAGATGCAGGCGGCCGACGTTGACCCGGTCTTCGGCGAGGAGGGTGAGGACGGCGGTCGCTCCGGCCGCGTAGGTGGCGACGTAGCCCCCGGAGCCGCGCACCAGCAGTTCGCGGAAGTCGCCCCGGCCTGCGGCGTCGGTCATGCGGTAGGCGACGCCGAGGGCGGCGGCGGTGAGAGCCGCGAGTCCCTCCGGTTCGGTTTCCGGCACGTCGTGGGCGAGGACCAGTCCGTCGACGGTGGCCGCGAGTGAGCCCGTCAGCCGGGGTACGCGGGTGCGGAGCCGCCGCAGTTCGTCCAGGACGTCGGTCTCGACGGCCATGAGCTGTCTCCTTTCGGCACGCTGTCGTCGCGCGCGGATCACAGTGCCTCCAAGGCGTGCAGGAGCCGTCGCAGCAGTGCGGTGTCGGGCTCGTCCGGTGTGGCCGGACGAGGGGCGGGTCCCGGTGCGGCGGACGCGGGGGCGTGGGCGGGGGCGGGGGTTGCGGTGGGGACGACGGGGACGACCAGCCCGGCGGCGGCCAGGCGGCGGAGTTCCACGAGGGTGTGGAAGGTGCGGCAGGCGAGGGCCGTGGCGATCTGGGCGGCGGTGCGGACACCGTCGACCTGGGCGAGGGTACGGCTGCGGCGGGCCGGCAGGTCCACGGTGTCCGTCCGCACCCGGGCGAGCGGGGCGAGGTCGACGGCGGGGTCCGGCCATATGCGGTGCAGCAGTTCGCGGCGGCGTCTCGACTCGCGCAGCACCGTGTCCACCGGTACGGGGCGGACCGCGCCCAGCCAGTGCGCGACTCCGGGGCGGAAGCGCAGGGCCGGCCCGTCGTGCGCGAAAACGAAGTACGCCGCGTCGAACAGGGCGCCCAGGTGGCACAGTTCCAGTGCGCCGGCGGCGAGGTGCCCGCCGTCCACCAGCTGACGGCCGACGCGGCAGCCGCGCCCGGCCTGGTCGATCGCCTGCCACCAGCCGTCCGGGGCGAGCGCACCGCTGTGGGTGAGCAGGTCGCCGAGGTCGGGGGTGAGGGCGGACTCGACGTGGACGACGTGCCCCGCCGCGAGGTAGACGATCCCCGACTCGGTGGACAGGGCGCCGCTCGCGCCTTCCGCGGCCAGGGTGCCGAGCAGGGACGAGGCCGGTTCGTCCGTGCGTGGGGTCAGGGCCGACGTGATCATCCGAGCACCAGTCTGTCCGCCATCTCGGCCAGCCGGATGCGGGCCAGGGCGAGGTTGCCCTCGGCGCGGTCGAGCCATAAGTGCACGAAGACGGTGCTGTCGAAGGTGGTGCTGACGAACCTGAGCAGGTGGTACGAGTCCGTGTTCGTGACGATCAGGTCCTGCACGGGTGGTTCCTTGCCGGACGACCCGCCCGGGTCGCCGCCGACCGCGGCGAGGGCGCCGCTCTCCGTGGCGAGACGGGCGAGTTCGGCGGTCTCGGCGGCCGTCGCCTCCACGTCTCCCCCCGGTGCGTCACCCACGGCGCCCAGGGCAAGACCGCTGATCCAGTCGACCACCGACGCCCCTCGCGCGCCGGGCAACCGCATGGCTTCCAGCAGACTCTCGTCGATTCCGGGCACGCCGAATCCCCTCCCCCTGCACGGCCGTTCCCGCGAACGTGAGCACGACACTACGGTGTGTGCTTGGCCCAGGTGAACGCTTTGGCATTTTCCAAAGGAATGTGCAGCGGAGCGGGCAGGGGTGCGACGTGATCGATCCGAAGCGAACAGGACCTGTCCCGCCAAGCTGCGGGACTCTCGAATCGCGCTCCGACCAGCGCCTTAGCCGATGCTGTCGGCCGACCCCGGGCAGCCGGGTATCACGTCGGCCGCGACGCAGACTTCGGGGCCCGGACCCGCCGCTGCCCCAAAGCCCCGTGCCACGGCCCGATGCCCGCACTCACCCCCGACGCCATCCGCACACTCACCGAACCCCTGTCCGGCCTCACGCGAGTCCGGCGACCGGCCGTCTGGCACGTCAGACCCGTAAGCCCAGCCGCGCACAGGTACCCAGCCCGCGCATCCGGCCCGTCTACGTCGACGAGCGGGCCCCGCCCACCTCTTCGGTTTCTCTGCCTCCTGCTGGCACGCCGGGTCATAGCCGGCGAGCACCGGTCCGCAGTGAAGCATCCACTGGCCGGGGTTGTCGGCGTCAAAGATTGGGAGATACCGCTCAGTGGGCGCCGCTCGTGTCGACGGCGAGGCGCTTCGTGAACGCGTTGCCGCCGTCCTTCGACTCGTACACCCCGGCCGGGGTGGCTGCCAGGACGTGCTCGACGTCGACCGCGGTGAGCGCCTGGGGCTGGCCGCCCGGCACGGTGGCGGCCTTCTTCCAGGTCCTGCCGCCGTCGCTGCTGCGGTGTACGCCGCCGGAGGTGTCGATGCCGTACAAGGCGTCCTTCGCCGCCCAGGAGAGGAAGGCCCTCACGGGCTTCTCACCCTTGGCGAAGGTGCTGCCACCATCGGCGCTCCGGGCTGCGCCGTCTGCGGTGGTGGCGAGCACGATGTCGGGTTCCTGCGGGCTGACCGCGATGTCGATGGCCTCCACCCGCGCGCCGTCCTTCCAGGAGACGCCGTCCTCGGTCGTGCGCACCAGACCGTTGGTGGAGTCGTAGCCGTAGACCGTGCCGTGGGCGAAGTCCAGGGCGTGGAAGTCGGACTCGCCGGACAAGGACAGGGACTTCCAGGTCTTGCCCGCGTCGGTGCTCTTGATGAGCCCCTTGTTGCCGCCGGAGGCCGGGTGGCCGCTGGCGTAGAAGGTCTTCGCCCCGGACACGGTGAAGCCCATGAAGTCGTCCTTGCTGTTTCCGACCAGCTCCGGCTCCCCCTCGGCGTCGGGGGTGTAGACGCCTTCGTGGGTGGCGACGTACAGGCGCTGGTCGGCGGGGTCCAGACCGAGACCGTGGATGTGGCTCACGGTCCTCCCGGACGCGGTGGGGCCGGTGGAGTCCGAGTGGTCTCCACTGCCGGAGCAGGCAGCCAGGGAGAGTGTGAGAGCCAGGGCCGTGGCTGCCATGGCGGCAAAACGCTTGTTCATGATTCCTCGCGGGCGTGCGGGCACACCGCAGCGGCGACGGCCGATCGCGGTGACGGTGGCAAAGGGGACGACCGCCCGGGCTCCTCGGGCGCGCGCCGTGGAGCCCTGGGCGGTCGGTGGGTGGATGTGGATCAGAGCCGGTCGAGGATCTTCTCGAGCTTCGCGACCTCGGCGGACTGGGTCTTCACGACATCGGCGGCGAGCTTCTTGGCCGTGGCGTTGCGGCCGTTCTTCTGCTCGCCCTCCGCCATGGTGATCGCGCCCTCGTGGTGGTCGATCATCATCTCCGCGAACATCCGGTCGAACTCGGTGCCCTTGGCGGCCTGGAGCTTCTTCATGTCACCCTCGGACATCATCCCGGACATCCCGGCCCCGTGGTCCACGCCGCCGGACCCGTGGTCCATGCCCGGCATGCCCTCCTCGGCGGACTCCGGCTTGCCCCAGGCCTTCAGCCAGGACCTCATGGTCCGGATCTCGGGATCCTGTGCCTTCTCGATGTCCGCGACCAGGGCCTTGACCTCCGCGTCCGAGGCCCGGCCGTCCGCGAGCTCGGACATCTCCAGGGCCTGCTCGTGGTGCGGGATCATCATCTGCGCGAACATGACGTCCGCGTCGTTGAACGCACCGGGCGCCGGGTTGTCGGCCGCCGTGGGCGTGGACGTGGCGGAGGCGGAGCTGCCGCTCCCGTGGTCCATGCCCTCCATGTCGTCCCCGCCGCAGGCGGCGAGCAGCAGCCCGCCCGCGGCGACGGTGCTGACGATCGTCATACGGCGACGAAGGCGACGATTCAGGGCAGGGTTGTGTGCGGTCATGTGTGTCGAACCTCGCTTGATCGGTTCTGCGGTGAATGTGGCGGTACACGCGGTGTGCGCGGGCATGCGAAGCCCGCGCCGCGGGTCCGGCCTATATCCGCAGGACTGACAGCTGAGCGAGGAGAGGTCTGGGCGGTGGCTGGAGGGGACGCAGCACGGCCATCGCTCGGGCGAGCAGGGCCGTCAGCCGCTCCATACGGCGAGCCGCCGCGCCCAGGAACAGCCACAGCAGCCATCCGGTGAGCACCGCAACGCATACGGACAGCACGTCCATGCCCGGCAAGGGCCCGTCCGCGGTCGGTTCGGTCGGTGCGACCGCCCCATAGTCCGCCATTGCCACGGGGTCTGTGGGGATCCGGGTCTCGGCAGCCCCCGGAGCCGTCTCGCCCTGGTGCGTGCCGGCGACCGTATGGGGTGCGCCGCCTGTGCCTGAGCCGGACGAGTGCTCGGGATGACCCATCGTGTGCATGGCGAACACGCCGAAGGTGAGCGCGGCGACCAGCAGGAGGTACCCGAGGGCCCCTCCCACACGCAGCCGACTGCTCACACGCAACATGCCGGACATGCTACTGAGTCGATCCCCGGAACGGCGCCGCGACCCGATCGCGCCCCGCCCCCAAACCGGCCCTCGAAGGCAGGGGGTGCCTCGAAAGGCCGAAGAACCACCTTGTCCTTCACCGCGCGAGCGGTCCGCCGAGCAGGTCCAGGACGGTCCCGCCGAGCAGCCCGAGCAGGACGGATCCGGTGGCTGTCCCGTAGGCGACGACCGCGGCTGATCTTGACATCGCGCCCGGATCACCCGCGCGCCCGCGCGAGAGAAACGCCGGGGCGATCCAGCGCAGGTAGTAGAAGAGGGAGGCCACCGTGTTCACGGCCGCGACGACCGCGAGCCATGCGTAGCCGCCGTCGAAGGCGGCGCTGAAGGCTTCCAGCTTGCCGAGGAAGACGGCGGTCGGGGGCGTGCCCACCAGGCCCAGCAGGCAGACGACGAGTGAGGCCAGCAGGGCCGGGTGCGCCCGCGCCAGGCCGCGATAATCGTCGATGGTGTGAGCGCCGGGGAGTGCGCAGATGACGGCGAAGGCGCCGAGGTTCGTCAGCGCGTACCCGGCCAGGTAGTACAGCAGCGCCTCCTGGTCGAGGCCGGTGCGTCCGGCGACGGCAACCGGAAGCAGGAGATAGCCGACCTGGCTGATGGTCGAGTACGCGAGCAGCCGCTTGACGTCCTGCTGGAAGAAGGCCGCCAGGTTGCCCAATGTCATCGAGGCCACCGAGAACACCGCCACCAGGTCGGCCCACTGCGGGTCGGCGTCCACGAGCGGCACGGCGGCGAGCCGATGGAACGCCGCCAGCGCGCCGACCTTGGGGATGGTGGTGAGGAAGGCGGCGACCGGTGCCGAGCTGCCCTGAACCGCGTCCGGTACCCAGAAGTGGCCGGGCACGGCTCCGGCCTTGAACAGGACACCGGCGAGCAGGGCGAGCGTGCCGGTCGCGACCAGCCCCGGGGGTGCCTCCGTGAGTCCGGTGCGCAGCATCGGGTACGACGTGGCGCGACCGGCGGCGAGGAGGACGGTGATGCCGACGAGCATCACGACGCCGAGAAGGGCACCCACGACGTAGAACTTCAAGGTCGCCTCGGTTCCGGGGCCGTCCTTGCGGAACCCTGCGAGCGCGTAGGCGGGCACGCTGGCCAGCAGGTAGCCGGCGGCGAGGAGGAGCAGGTCCTGGGCCCCGGCCATCGTCAGGGCGCCCGCGGAGGCGAGCTGGAGCAGGACGTGGAACTCCGTCTCGCGTGGGTCGGCGTGCAGGCGCGGCATGGCGAGCGCGAGGACCAGCAGCGTGGCGCCGAGGATGACGATCCGGCTGGTGGCGGTGAGCGTGTCCAGGGCGAAGGACTCCCCGAAAGCCGTCTCCTCGGGACCGGCTGCGGCGATCGCGGCGGCCACGATCCCCGCGGTGCAGGCCACTGCCGCCAGGGCTCCGGTCAGCCACTGCCGGCGGCGCGGAAGCCAGCCTCCGAGCAGCAGACCGAGCACGGCGGACGCGGCGAGCAGGACCTCGGGCAGGAGGTCCAGGGGATTCTCGTTCATCCCGGTCATCTCGCTCATCGCGCCAGCAGCTCCAGCACGGTGCGCGAGGCGGGCTCGATGACGTCCAGGACGAACCGGGGAGCCAGGCCGAGGACGACGCCCAGGATCAGCAGCGGGACGATCGCGATCCCTTCGTGGAGCCGGATGTCCGGGAACGGCCGGTCGGTGCCGGGCGCGGCGACCGGTAGCCGCAGCGGCCCGAGGAAGACCTGTTGCAGGGCGCGCAGGAACAGGCCCGCGGTGAGCAGGATGCCGAGCACGGCCAGGCCGGTGGCGACCGGCTCCGGGCCCAGGCTCCCGGTGAGGATCTGGAACTCGGCGATGAAGCCGGAGAAGCCCGGCAGCCCCAGCGAGGCGAAGGCGGCGACGCCGGTCAGAGCGGCGAAGACGGGCGCCCGCCCGGCCACGCCGGAGTACGCGGACATCTCGTACGTGCGCCCGCGCTCGTACAGCACGCCGGACAGCAGGAACAGCGCCCCGGTCAGAAGTCCGTGACTGACCATCTGGAAGACGGAGCCGGTGACTGCCAGACGCCGGGCCTCCTCCTGGTTCGCGCCGACGGCCCCGGCCGCGCCGATCGCCAGGATGATGTAGCCCATGTGGTTGACGGAGGTGTACGCGACCATGCGTTTGAAGTCGGTCTGGGCGAGGGCGACCAGGGCGCCGTAGAGCACGGAGACCACGCCGACGACCACAAAGACGAGGGCGTAGTCGCGCCAGGCGTCGGGCAGGACGGACATGGCGATGCGCAGGAAGCCGTAGGTGCCCATCTTCAGCAGCACTCCGGCGAGGATCGCCGATCCGGCGGCCGGGGCGTCGGTGTGGGCGGGTGGCAGCCAGGTGTGGAAGGGCACGGTCGGGGTTTTCACCGCCAGTCCGACGGCGATGGCGAAAAGGACGAGGGCGCCGTACGTCGCGCGTCCGGCCAGTGGGTTGTCTGCGGTCAGTTCGACGATGTCGAAGGTGTGCGGGTCGGCCGCCAGGTAGAGGCCGATGAAGCCGAGCAGCAGGGCGAGGGAGCCGATGAAGGTGTAGAGGAAGAACTTCAGGGCGGCGCGGGCTGCGCCCTTGTGACCCCACCCGGCGATGATGAAGTACATCGCCACGAGGGACAGGTCGAAGAAGACGAAGAACAGGATCAGGTCCAGGGCGACGAACAGGCCGAGGCACGTCGTCTCGAGGAAGAGGAACAGGGCCGCGAATTCCCGGGGCTGTCGGGTCTCGCGCCACGCGTACGCGGTGCAGGCGAGGAACAGCACGCAGGTGACGGCCACCAGAGGCAGGGACAGGCCGTCGACGCCGACGTGGTAGCTGATGCCGGCGCTGGGGATCCAGCGGGCCCGCGTCTCGTACCGCATACCGCCGTCGGCCTGGTACCCCGCCCAGACGATCACCGTCAGGAGCAGCTCCGCGGCGGTGGTCACCGCCCAGGCCGTGAGGAACAGAGTGCGGGGCGCGCTGCGCGGCACGCACAGCAGGAGGGCCGCCGTGGCGGTCGGGAGCAGGACGATGGCCGTGAGCACGGCGGTCACCTCACGAGGACGAGGACGACGGCGAGGACGGTGAAGGCGGTGACCGCCTGGGCGAGGTACTGGTGCAGTTGCCCGGTCTGCGGCCGGCGCGCCAGGCGGCCGAGCACGCGGGCACCGCCCGCCACGGCCTCCACGGCGCCGTCGACGAGCCGCTCCGCCTGAGCGTCGGTCCACTGGGCCAGCCGCACCGATCCGCGGGCGGTGTCCTCGACGGCGCGGTCCAGCACCCGGTCGTCGAAGGCCGCCAGGGCGTCGGCGAGGCGCAGTACCGGACGTACGAGGAACGTGCGCGCGGCGGTCTCCAGGCGAAGCCATTCCACCGCCGGCGCGGTGATCCGGCCGGGGAGGCTGAGGAGTCGAGGACCACGAATCCAGATGACGGCCGAGACGGCGACCGCGAGCGCGCCGGACAGGGCGAACTCCCATGCATATGGGGCCGGTTGCTCCTCGCCGCCGAGCACCCGCTCCACCGCGTCGCGTACGGGCGGGAAGGACGTGACCGTCAGGGCGGCGCAGGCGACGGCCAGGGTCACGAGCGGCAGCCGGGTCGCGTACGGCAGCGGGTCCTCATGTTCGTCCGGTACGGGAGCGGGCCGCCAGACGAACCAGAGGGCCTTGGTGCTGTAGATGGCGGAGATCGCCGCGCCGGCCAGCCCGACGAGGTACAGCGCCGTGCTGTCCTCGCGGGCGCCGGCGAGGAGTACGTCCTTCGCCGCCCACAGGGCCAGGGGCGGGACTCCGGCCAGAGCCAAGGCCGCGACGCTGAAGGTGATCCCGGCCGTACGGTGCCACCGGGCCGCGCCCCGCAGGGCGGGCAGCGCCTTGGTGCCGAGGGCCGTCAGCCAGGCCCCCGCGACGAGGAAGGCGAGGCTCTTCGCCGCGGCGTGGGCGATGAGTTGCAGGGTCCCTCCGGTGACCGCACCGGCTCCGGCGGCGAGCACCATGAAGCCGATCTGTGCGCAGGTCGAGGCGGCGAGCAGCTGTTTGAGGTCGGTCTGCGCGACGGCGACCAGGCCGAGCGCCACCGCCGTCACCGCGCCCGTCCACGCCACCACGGGTCCGCCCCAGCCGGACCGCGCGAGCAGCGGTTCCAGCCGCAGCAGCAGATACGCGCCGGCCACCACCATGGTCGCCGAGTGCAGCAGCGCGGAGACCGGACTCGGACCCTGCATGGCCCGAGACAGCCAGAAGCTGAACGGTAGTTGGGCCGACTTGCCGAAGGCGGCCGCGATGACGCCGGCGGTGATGACCGCCGACCACGCGCCGGTCGCGTCCGGGAGCTCGTCAAGTGCGAGGGAGCCGACCTGCCCGCTCGCCAGCGCCGCCCCGGCGGCGAGATAGAGGCCGAGGTCCGCGGCGCGGGTGGTGAGGAAGGCCTTGCTTGCGGCGTCGGCGCGCTCGGGGTCGTGCCACCAGTAGCCGATCAGGGCCCAGGAGGTGGCACCCATCACTTCCCACGCCATCAGCAGGAGCGGCAGTGTGGTCGCGGTGACCGTCGTCAGCATCGCGCCGCTGAACAGCAGCATCAGCCCGAAGAACCGGGCACGCGCCTCGCCCGGTCCGATGTCCGCGACGCTGAACAGGAGGACGGCCGCGGTCACCGCCGTGACGGTCACGACCATGAGGCCCGACAGCCCGTCGACCGCGAGCCCGGCGGGAAGCCCTTCGAGCAGCGGCGCCTCGGCCCGAGGATGCTCGAACGCCACCGCGACGGCGAGGCCGAGGGCGGCGATCGTCGTGCCGACGGCGACAGCGGGGGCGTACCGGTCCGCCGGTCGGCCGACGACCGCGAGCAGCGTCCCCACGGTCAGGGGCAGCGCGACGAGCACCCACAGCAGCGCCCTCACTCCTTCAACTCCGCCGCCATGTCGGTCATGTCGACCTCACGGGCTCGGAACAGCGCGGTGACGACGGCGAAGCCGATGGCCATCTCCACCGCCATGACCGTGACCGCCAGGACGACCAGGACCTGCCCGTCTGCGGCGGCCGGGGTGATGTAGTGCCAGACGGCCGCCGCGCCGACGATGACGCCGCCCAGCATCAGTTCCAGTCCCATCATCAGCATCACGATCGACTGCTGGGTGAGCGCGCCGAACAGGCCGACGCTGAACAGCGCGGCAGCGAGCAACAGGAACAGTTCAAGGCTCATCGGCCCATCCCTCCCCGTACCGCGTCGTCGGCGGTCCGCGCCTTCAGGTCGTCGCCGAAGCGGTCGTAGCGGCCCCGACGGGTGGCCAGGACGACGGTCGCGACGATCGTGGCGAACAGGGCGAGGCCCAGGGTCATCATGGTGAGCATCTGAGGACCCATCAGCGACAGGCCCAGGTCCATGGTCGGATCGGCCGGCGGTCTGCCGCGCCGGGACGGCCACGGGGCGAGCAGGATCCCAGCGACGAGGACGGCGAAGACGGCCGCGCAGATCGCCGCCGCGCCCTTCTTGTTGTGGACCATGGTCATCGGCATGAGTCCGGCCGGGTTCATCATGTACATCACCATGAACACGGCCATGATGGCCATCTCGATGGTCATCATCAGCACGATCACGACCCCGAGGTAGTCGAGCCCGAGCAACAGCACCTCGCCACCTACGCAGAGCAGTGAGGTCAGCAGCGCGTACGTCGCCCGGGCCATGGAGTCGAACCGGAACACCATGACTCCGGCGGCCACCGCCGGCAGAGCCAGCCCCCAGAAGATCACGTCATCGAGCATCGGCGGCGCACCTCCCTCTCATCGGTTCAGCACGACGACCGCCACGAACAGCGCCTGAAGCAGCGTCAGCGGTACCAGCACCATCCAGGCCACCTCCATGTAACGCTCCATCCGCAGCACGGGCAGTGCCCGACGCCCGGCCACCAGCAGCGCCAAGACGGCGGCGGTCTTGATCAGCGTCCATGCCCAGCCCGGCAGCAACGGCCCGTGTCCGCCGCCGAGGAACAGCGGCACGCTGAATCCGGCGGTCACCACCAGCAGCAGCCACCGCCCGCCCAGGAACACCAGCCGGTCCACGCCCGCGAGTTCGGCGGACGCACCACCGGCGGCGTCTCGCGACACCGGATACTCGAACGGCCCCCAGAAGGCCATCGCGAGCGCACTCAGCAGATAGACGACGAACGCGGCCGGCATCCACACCGCGAACCACAGGCCGTCCTGTGCCGCGACCACGTCACCCACGCGCAGGGACTCGGCCCCGAGGGCCGCCGTAGTGATCGCGAACATGTGGGGCAGTTCGTACGCCAGGCCTTGAGCCAGGAACCGGTACCCACCGATAAGCGACAGCGCCGAGTTCGGCCCCCAGCCCGCCATCCACACCGCTGCCCAGGCCAGCGCCTCCATCGCGTTGAACCACACGATGCCGACGGACGGATCGCTCACGGCACGGAAGCCCCAGGGCAGTACGGCCCCTGCGAGCACGGCGGCCACCGGGACCAACAGCACGCCCAGCCTTCCGAGCAGCCGGTCGGCGGCCCTCGTACGACGAGGCTGCTGGACGAGCAGCCGCAGGGCTTCGCGCAAGGGGGACAGCGCCCGCAGCCCCGCCTCCCGGACGCTCCCGGCGGGCCCGCGCTCGGCCGACCCGGACAGCACCGCGTCGAACCCGGCCGCGGTCACGGCCGCCACGGCCAAGGCGAGGGGAAGGACGACGGTCACCCAAAGGGGCTCTGCATCAGGCATGGGCCACTCCGGGAACGGGCGCGAGGGCGAGTTCGTCGAGGTCGGGGTCCAGGCTGGCCACGATGATCCGAGCGCAGGCGAACTCCGCGCCGGTCAGCAGTTCGGGGAGGACGTCGAGCAGCGCCCGCGACGGCGGCCGCGGTCCGTCCAGCCGGCCACGCGGGCCGGTCAGGTCATCCGGCGCCAACGGCCGTGTGTCGTCGAGCTCTTCGAGGCCGCGCTCGATCTCGCTCAGCCACATCAGCAGCCGGTCGTACGCGTCCCCGTCCGCAGCGAGCGAGGGTCCGGTCACTCCGGCCGCCCGCGCCCTGTCCGCCGGCAGTTCCCCCAGTCCGGCGATCGACCAACGCAGCGGCCGGGACCGCCCGATTCTGCGAGCCATACGGCGCAGATCGCCACCGATCCCCTCACGCGACGCCCCCGGCAGCACCTCGTCCCGCAGCCGACGGCACCGCGCCGCAGCGTCATCCCAGCCGACGACGGCGAGGAGCCGTCCCGCGCTGTCCAGATGCGCGGCACAGCGCCGCCGCGCCGCACTTCCCCGGGTCACCTCCTCGCCCCGCGCCGCCCGCAGCCACGGCTCGCCCCAGAAGGGCAACCGAGGGCCGAGCGGTACGGGGAGGTGGTCCACCTCGACTACCTGTACGACGTCGCCCTGCAGGGTGAGACGGAGAATGAGCCCCGTCGGCCAGTCGCTCAGCGCGGGACCGATCGGCACGTGCAGCTGGTCGAGCCTCAGCTCATCTCGGTCGTCGCCCCTCTCGGCCATCGGAAGACCTGCCACCTCGCCCATGGCGTGCATGTCGTGACCCATGTGATCCATATGGTCCATGTGCGCCTGGTGGTCAGCGGGTTGGTGGTGACCATGCTCCTCGTGGCCGGGCTGAGCGGCATGGTCACTCTGGCCGTGGTCCATGCGGTGGTGGTCGTGACGTCGGTCGCCGGATGCTTCGGGCGGCGAGCTGTCGCGTCGAGTCGCCGTCCTGTCTCTCAGGTCCTCGCGAGCCACGTCGAGCGCGGCGGCGATCCGCCCGCGCTCCCCTGCCACGATGCGCAGGGCGGGCTCCGGCATGGACCGCTCGATGCCGTCCAGCCACTCCGCGTCCTCGGGCGCCGGGTCGCCGCAGACGAGCAGCAGATCCGCGGCTGCGGGAGCATGTGCGACGGGCCATCCCCGCCGGCGTACCTCCGCCTCGGCCTCCAGCCGGAGCTCTGTCGCTCCGGGCAGTGTCACCGCCAGCACCGCCGGGCGGCTCATCGCCGTACGCCGGAGCACGCCTCTCAGGTCCACCTCAGAGCCCCTTCGCGCCAGGCGTATGCCACCGCCGCGAACAGGATGCCGAGGAGGAGGAACATCTCCACGACCGCCGGGGTGCCCACCTCCGAGACGACCTTCGACCACGGGTACATGAAGACCATCTCCATGTCGAAGGCCAGAAAGATCATGGTGACGGGGTACCAGCGCACATGGAACCGCGACGCGGCGTGCTCCCCCGGCTTCAGACCTCCGGCGAAGGGACCGGTTTCGAGAGGAGCCCGCGCCACCGCCAGCCAGAGGCTCAGCCCGTAGAGGGCAGCGAGACCGGCCCCTACCACGCCGAGAAGAACCAGCATCGGTTGCCATGCGTCCATCGCGCCCGACCTCCGTTCTCGTCTCCTCGCCATGGTGCGCGACCGGCTGGTTCCGCCCCGGGAGGCGGGGCCCAGAGGACGTCCAGGTGGACCTGCCGTCGGGCAAGGTCACCGTGACCAGCGAGCAGCCACTGGATCGCGCCGTCGTCGCGGCCGCGGTCGACGAGGCGGGCTATGAGCTCGTCGGCGGAGAGGCCCAGTGACTCGGCGGGCGGAGCAGCTGCGCCGGGCTGTCGGTCACCCCGTTGTCAGGCTCACGGCGGTGGCACTGCTCCAGGCTGCCGCCTCCCACCTCACGGATTCCGGAACGGCTCCGGCTCGGAAGACCTGCGCGTGCGGCGGCCCCTCCCGCGCTGCCCGCTGAGGCGTCGGTTCGCGCAGCCGGCCGTCCTGCGGATCTAGGCCGCCGTCACGGCGCGCAGTCGTTGTCACCGTCGTCCCACGCTGTACGAGGAAGCCAGGGCACCGTTCGAAGACCGGCACTTGCGAAGTCCGGTCCGGACGAAGAACCCGGCAATCCTGCCGCTGACCCCGACGTCTTCCCGCCACGTACGCCCCGGCGGGCCGGCATGCCCTGTCGCGTGTCCGACCCACCCGCGAAAGGCCTCGATTCGTGACCCAGCCCTACCTCGCCGACCGCATCGGCATGCCCACCCAGCCGCAGGCGCACCCCGCTCACCCACCGCAGTCCGACACCGCTCCCCCCTGTCCTCGCTGGCGCTTTCCTTCGGTATCGGCATGCTGAGCGGCGGGCTGCAGCACTTCGAGGACTTCCCCGACCGGGCGGCGATGCTCATTCCGTTCGACTGAGCCGTGGCATCTCGTTACTCCCACGGCGCGGCCGATGAGTTTGTGGCTCCCGGCCGGTCCAAACTTCTGACACCCCAGGAAAGGACACCGCCATGTCGGAGCTTCTGGTCGACTTCATCACCTCCCTCGACGGCCACGCGTCGGGAGAGGGATGGCCCGGGTTCTGGGGCCTCGAGGGCCCGGAGTACCTCGCATGGCTCGGCGAGCAGCCCGAGGCCACGTACCTGATGGGAGCGAACACCTACCGCCTGATGTCGGGTTTCGCCGCAGGCGGGGTCCCCGATGGCCAGGACGAGTTGAGGCCCGAAGAAGAGGCGTCTGTCGACGAGCTCACGCAAGCGTCCAAGATGGTGTTCTCCTCCTCACTCGAGGAGCCGCTGACGTGGGCCAACTCCACGCTCGTCCGCGACGACGCCGTCGAGGCGGTCCGCGCCATGAAGTCGAGTGGCTCGGGACTCCTCAGCACGATCGGCAGCCTCAGCCTGTGCCGGTCCCTGCTCTCAGCCGGACTCGTCGACCGCTTCCGGGTCGTGATGTTCCCGGTGATCACCGGGGCCACGGGCGAAGAGCGCATCTACGACGGCTATCCGGACGTTGCCCTGGAGATGATCGAGCACCGCACCTTCGACGGCCGCATCCAGCTGGTCGAGTACAAGCCCCGCGTGCTCGAGCACCCGCCGCTCGGCGTCCCTGCGTGACGTCGCGTCGTCCGCCGGTCTGGACGGCCGCCGACACCGAGCACCGTCCGGGGCTGATTGCTCTTGTCGCGGTCAGCCCCGGACAGCGCACATGCGGGTCACCAACTAGTGGTCGTGACGGGCGTGGCTCAGGGTCGTATGAAGAGCGGCGGCATCCACGAGTGCTTGGCGCAGTTCGTGGCGTTGCTGCGCCGTGAGCAGGCCGTCACCCACCGGCTGGTGGGTACATCACCTCAGACCGTGTTTGTGATCTGCCATGCGGCCTGCTGCTGGACGCTGTATTCAGCAGCTTTCCTCGATATAGAGGAGTGTGAGGCCGTCTGTGGAGACGAACTCGTATGGGGCGTAACTAGGTATGCAGTCCGCCATGAGCCGGTCCTTGATCCGGTTCCAGGTCGCGAGCCGGTCGGTTGCGGGCACGTGGCGGAATTCTCCTCCGCCGGCTTCTCCGATGATCAGCGCATCCGCTTGGGTCGCCAGACGCTGGGTGAGCCGCCGGTGGAGCGGGCCTCGGACCTTCCGCCAGAGTTGGCCCTCGTCGTCGACGAACTCCTCACGGCCGGCGGGCGACCGCACCCATTCGACGGGCGGGTCCGGGGCCGGTGGCAACGAGGCCACTATCTCGGCCAGTGTCGCGTTGCGCGGACGCTTATTGGGCATGGCTGCACTCTTCCAGGTGTTGCGGCACGATGCCTCATGGTTCTGTGTGCCTGAGAGGCCATAGTCCTGACCGGATGGCCGGTCCCCGCCGGGTGAGCCGGCGGACCATCACGCCGATCATGGCCCGGCGGATCACGGTCTCGGCGTGAGCGGTGTGGTGCTCGTAAGCGAGCCAGGCGGCGGTGGGCAGCGAGCCAGGCAAAAGGGCGCTCGACGGCCCATCGCTCGGGCTGGGCCTGGAAGCCTCGCTGTCCGGGCTCCTTGCGGACGATCTCCAGGGAACGCTTGAGGGTGGTGGCCGCCCAGTCGACCAGGCGACCGGCGAAACCTTGATCGGCCCAGACCTTCAGCACGTGGGGTGGTCCAGCCTTGTCCACAACAGGGATCGCTTGGCCCCGTCGCGGTCCTGGACACTGGCCGTCACGACGTGGGCGGTCAGCAGCAGACCGAGAGTATCGGTGACGATGAACCGCTTCCGGCCCTTGACCTTTTCGCCCGCGTCGAAGCCGCGAGTCATGCACGGGACCGTGTCGGCGGTGCGTATTGACTGGGAGTCGATCAGCCCGGCCGTGGGCTGGCATTTCGGCCCTCGGCCTGACGAACCTGGGCCGCAGGGCGTTGTGCAGTCGCGGGCGCCCTGCGCACCCTTGCGGATCAAGGCCGGTCGACGAGGACCTGACCGACCGTCTCATCACCAGCGGCGTCGGCATGTTCCTGGGGAGCGGGCATGGAGGACTCCTGGAAGAGGGCAGGGCCCACCAGGGGCGGGGCACCGGGTGGTGCCCCGCCCCTGGGTGGGTCAGACGGTCTGGGCGAGCGGCTCGGAGGCCGGCGGCGCCAGTCGGCCGGTGCGGTACAGGCCGTACAGGGCGGCGGCGCAGGCCAGGCCGAGCAGGCTCAGCGTGATCCAGGGCAGCGCGGGCATACCGGCAGCGCGGGCGGCGTCGAGCGCGGCGCCCGTGCCGAGGTTGCCGACGGTGATGCCGATGCCGCAGATGGTGTTGTACAGCCCGTAGTGGGTGGCGACGAGGCGGTCACCGGAGAGGCGGACGATGGTGTCCATCTCGAACGGGTAGGCGATCATCGTGCCGATGGCCAGCAGCAGTGCGGCGAGCGTCGGCGGAACCGCCGCGAGCAGCCACAGCGCGACCCCTGACTTCGGTACCGGCACGGCGGTGGCGACCAGCAGGGGGACGAAGGCCAGCCCCATCGCCGCCAGTCCGCGCACGAGTGCCTGTCCTGGTTCGTATCGCGTCTTGCACCACGCCGTCACTCGTGTCTGGCCGAGGATCGTGGTGAGCCCGGAGACGGCGAAGAGCACCGCTACCGCCGCCGTGCCGAACTCCCCGTCGCCGCCGAGCCGGCGTACCTCCAGCGGCAGTGCCAGGTAGACCTGGAAGGACAGGACGTAGGAGCCGATCATGGCGATGGAGAAGAGCAGGAACGGCCGGTTGGCGAGGATGCCGCGCCACTGGGTGAGCACGCCCTGGCCGGAGTGGGCGTCGGGCCGCTTGTCGTCCTGGGACGTCCGGGCGGGCAGTGCGCGGATCTGTACGACGCTCAGCAGCGCGAAGATCCCGGCCGACACCAGGCAGGTGATGCGGAAGTCCACACCGGTCAGCACCATGCCGGCCAGCGGGCCGAGCAGGATGCCGGCCTGGTAGAACACGTTGAACAGGGCGAACGCCTCGACCCTGCGCTCCCCCGCGTCGGCCGCGAGGTACGCGCGCACGGCCGGGTTGAACAGCGCCCCGGCCAGCCCGGTGGCCGCGGAGGCGGCGAGCAGGGCGGGCAGGGAGTCGACCAGTCCGAGCGTCGCGAAGCCGAGGGTGCGCAGCACGCATCCGGCGACGATCAGCGGCTTGTAGCCGAGCCGGTCGGCGAGTGTGCCCCCGACCAGGAACATGCCCTGCTGGCTGAAGTTGCGTACGCCGAGGACGAGTCCCACGATCCAGCCGGCCAGGCCGAGCGTTCCGGAGAGGTGGGCGGCCAGATAGGGCATCAGCATGTAGAAGCCGAGGTTGATGGTGAACTGGTTGACCATCAACAGCTGGACGCTGCTCTCGTACGACCGGACCTGGGTGTACAGCCCCTTCACCGGTCCTCCTGCGCAGCGTCGGCCTCGACGTCCGCCGCGTCCTGGGCGCCTCGCAGCGTGAGGGGATCGACGACGGTGGTGCACCGGGTCCAGCGGGTGACCTCCTTCTCGTCCAGGCGGCCTGTCAGCTCCGGTTCGGCTGCCGGTGGGCAGTCCAGCAGGCCGTGCGCGGTGCAGTAGTCGTCGTCGTAGACGGTCCCCAGGTATCGCTGCGGGCCGTCGGGGAAGATCGCGACGATCCGTGCGTCCGCCGGCATCGTCCGCGCCAGCCAGCCGGCCACCAGCGCGACCGCGCCGACGCTCCAGCCACCGGTGGCGTAGTGGGAGGCGGCCAGCCGGCGGCAGGTCCACACGGCCTCGGCGGGGGCCACCCAGTGCACCTCGGAGAAGTTCTCGTAGGCGACGTTGCGGGGGTAGATGCTGGAGCCGAGGCCGCGCATCAGGCGGGGCCGGGCGGGCTGGCCGAAGATCGTGGAGCCGATGGTGTCCACGCCGACGACGGTCAGCTCGGGGTAGAGCTGACGCAGAACTCGGGAGACGCCGGCCGAGTGGCCGCCGGTGCCGACGCTGCACACCAGCACGTCGACATGGCCCATGTCGGAGGCGAGTTCGAGAGCCAGCGGTGTGTAGGCGGCGACGTTGTCGGGGTTGTTGTACTGGTCCGGGCACCAGGAGCCGGGGTGCTGCTCCAGCAGCCGCTGTACGCGATCGCGGCGGGCCTGCTGCCAGCCGCCGGTGGAGTGGGGCTCGGAGACGACGTTGACCTGGGCGCCGTACGCGCTCAGCAGCCGGGTCATGGACAACTCCAGCCCCGGATCGGTGACCAGGGTGACCGGATGGCCGTACACCATCCCGGCCAGAGCCAGCCCCAGTCCCAGGGTCCCGCTGGTGGACTCGATGATCCGCCCGCCGGGCCGCAGGTCGCCACGGGCCCGGGCCCGCTCCACCATGTGCAGCCCCGGACGGTCCTTGATGCCGCCGGGGTTGAACCCTTCGAGCTTCGCCCAGAAGCCACGCCCGGCCGGGGCCAGCGGCCCCGACACCCGAAGCAGTGGGGTGCCGCCCACCAGCCCGGACAGGGCGGAGTGGCCCGAGGGGGTCGCGGCCTTGGTCAATGACTGCATGTCTATGTGTTCACTCTCGCTCGATGAATACCGGTGCGGGTTCGTCTCGCGCGTCCTGACCCCAGGGCGGACCATGCGTCCGCGCTCCGGCCATGGGCACGCGGCAGCCGTGAAGTCGGCGGGCTGCGAGCGACTGGTCTAGATCCGCCACCGCGACGTACGAGCGAGCATCACGCGACCGGCACGTGCGCTGCGACGTCTGCGGCGGTCACGCCGCACCAGGGGCCTCCCGGCCACCACGGACACGACGGCGAGCACGACGGCCATCACGCCGAGGGCACGCTCCTCGACCGGCTGGGCCGCGCTACGCACGATCAACTCCGCCGCACACTCACCGGCCCCGTGGGGAGCGTGGGGGTCATGAGGGTCCCCGTCGGCGGCGATCACCGAGAATCCGGCAGGCACCGACACCGGCTCGTGCGTCTCCTCGGGCACACCGTGCAGGACGGCGCACAGCACGAGCGCCATCACGAGGCAGCCGCGGATCACCGAAGCGAGTCGGCACGGCACCGATGAGCCGCGTAAGGCCCGTAGGGCGTGCGCGAGCGTACGGGAATGGGTCGACACAGGTCCTCCGCGCTGCTGCCACGTCTCCGGCAAGGATGGAGCGAGGCTCAGACATGGGTGTGGGGGCAGGACGGCTTCGACGAGCGTGACGACCCATTCATGAACACGGGACAGGACGCTCGTGCGCCGTACCAGGCGAGCCGGTGACATCCGGCAGGCCGGTTGGAGGGACTGCGTACCCTCTAGACCTGCTGCACCACGGAGGCCGCTCTGAGAGCCACGGAAGATCCACCCTCCATGGGCCCAACGGCGGTCGGCCCTCTAACGGCTGAGGCGTCATAGGAACTGGTCGATTCGCGAACCGACGCCGCGAAGCAGGGCGACACCAGGGCAGAAGCCTGCTGAGGCTGTCCGGATGCGCAGTGCTCGCCGGGATGTGACGGCACATGGCTCCCATGGTGATCGTCGGCATCCGCGGCAGACAGCACCGCCGGCTCGACGCCTGCATGGCGACCGCCGCCGTCCGATGCCGCGGTGACGGCCGTTGCGCTGGTGGAGAGGTGCCCCTGGGCGCTTTCCACGTGCACGCCGTGCGTCACGAGGACGCCGAACAGGAGCACGGCCATGGCCAGCACGCGCAGCAGCGGACCCGCACCGGAGCGGGTCCTGACGATGCGCCAGGGCGACCAAGCCGTAACCATGCCGTGATCCTAGCGGCTCGCTGCAGCTGATCGACCACCCGTGCCGAAACACTGGGTTAACTCGTCAGACGATGGCTTGTTTGCTGCGGCGAGCGCTCAGGCGACCCGATCCGGCCGCCGCATACAGGAGCGGCCCTCACCGGACCGCATGAGGACCGGACGCCTCAGGGTGCGTGCCCCGGGCGGCCGCCGGCCTCGGCGTCCAGGGCGTCGTCGAGGGCCACGTGGCCCTCGACGGCCGGGAGAAGCTGCTGGACGAGTGGGCCATCTCACTGCAGCTGCTCGCCTCCTTGTTCGGACCTCACTCCTCCAGCCTGCGCCCGGATACCTCACGAGGCAGGGGCTGAATGGCCTATCAGCCCTGGACCATCCGGCCCCAGACCGCGGCAGATCCCGGAGAGACGATGAGGTGGAAGGCAAAGGACCCTGGTGCCCGGCTTGGGTACCACGCCGAAGCAGGTGAGTGGCGATGTTCTGGTACGGCCACGACGTCAGCGGTTGGGGCTGGTTCGCGATGTCGGCCGGCATGATCCTGTTCTGGGCGCTGTTCATCACCCTCGCGGTGCTGCTGTTCCGCGCTCTGAACCAGCCGCACGAGCACACGCACACCCCGGCCGCGCCCACACCGGAGGACATCCTCCGTGAGCGTCTGGCCCGCGGGGAGATCGACGAAGAGGAGTACCGGCGCCGCTCGGCTGCACTGCATGCCGGCCCCCTCACCAAAACCTGAGCAACGGCCGTACTCGTTGCGGCCCCCTGCCTTCCGTCGAAGGAGGCTCGCGATGAGCGACAAGCGCAACTACGGCATGTACGCAATCGCCGTCGCGATCGTCGTAGTCGGTGCCCTGATGGTCGGCGCGTCGCTGGAAAGCCTGGCCTGGGTGGCCCTCGTGGCCGCCTGCCCGCTGATGATGATCTTCATGATGCGCGGCATGCACGGTCAGGGAAGCATGCACGGCGGCCACGACGACCATCGTCGCGCGGACCGGTACGAGGACCCGCTGCACAAGCACGACCACGACTCCGGCCCTGGACGGAGCTGACGCCCGGCTTCCGCGTGAGTGAGCCGTGGCCGCCGTGATCGCCACGCGGGCCGGGAGTGCGGGCCTCGCCTACGACATCACCCGCCGCGAAGCACACCGGCTTCGTCGGCACACGTGGACGCAAGCGGCAGACGCTCCACAGAGGACGGACGCCATCTGGCCGCCCCACGAACACGTAAGGCGGGATCCAGCCCGGGCGCGCCCCCGGACAGACCCCGCCGTGCGTGTTCGTGGGGATCAGGCAGCCACTGTTGAGGCCGGGCTGCGGGCCGGCCGCGGTTCGAGAACCCTTTCGGCCAGGAAGCCGAACAGCAGCCCGAACGCCGCCCACAGCACTGCCTGGATGCCGATGGACGCCGTGCGGAACTCCCACAGATCGGTGGCCGGGAAGCCCTTGGGTGTGTTGTCCCCGGAAGGCAGCACGGCCATCGCCACCGCGACCATCGTCACGAAAGCCGTCCCGGCGGCAATCGAGGCGTTCCAGTTGCCCCAGGCAGGGGCGAGCCTGCGGCCCAGCAGGACGGTGGCGATGCCCAAGAGGACGCTGAGCGCGATCATCAGCACGAACAGGAGGGTGCGTTTGCCGATGGTGTCCGGATCACCGACGGCGGGCGGGTTCGCGGGGTACTTCAGGATCGGCACCAGGTAGAGGAGCAGGAACCCGGCGAGCGCGGTCAGGGCCGCCGTGGCCCGAGCGCCGAACCGTCCGATCCGCCCGAGCGCGAAGCAGAACGCCAGGGCCGCGATTCCGCCGATGGCGACGCCGAAGACGAGGAGCCCCGTGGCGAGCCCGGCCGTCGACTGCAGGGAACGGCTGACGAGCTCCTCGCCGCCGTGTTCATGGGAGTTGGCCTCTTCGAACGCGATGGCCGCGTTCACCGGGCCTTCTCCGACCAGGTACGCGAAGACGAAGGCGAGCACGCCGGCACCAAGACCGGCGAGCATGCCCCGCACCAGAAGGGTGCGAACGGTGACCGAGTTCATGGACGAGAACTCTGTCAGTGGCAGGGGAAGCCGAGGAGGTGGCGCGAGTCGTGCACCCACTCGTGCACGCCCTCACCGGAAAGCACGGCGGTGGCACCCTGCTCGGCGCCGACGAAGTACAGCAGGACCAGCATCAGGACACCGAAGAAGACGGCCCAGGGGGCGAGCGTCCGCAGCGGCAGGGGGGTGACGGTCTGGATGGTGGGCATGGGGGCGGCAGTGGACTGCGCCATGGCGAGACCTCCTCGGGAACAACGCGTCCCGCGTCGTGTGGGGCACTCGACGACAGCGTTGGGTCTGACTCACCACCCTCACCTGGCTGGTGGGGGTGGCACACAGTGGCGCGACCGTGCCGGGTTTGCACCGGACTTCCGTGGCGCTGTCGTCCTTGTCGTCCCAGAGCGTAGGGGCAAGAAGCACTTCGGCCAACATGGCGTACGCCACCTACGATGAATCGATCCTCGGCGAAGGGGCATTCATGACCGTCAGGCTCACGCTGGTGTGTGCCCCCGCGCCCGCACAACGCCCGGTGCGCTTCGGTGTTGACGCCCCGCTCGACGATCGGGCTCTGCGGCGGACGCGGGCCCTTGCCGGAGCCCTGCCTGTCAACGCCACCCGTTACGCGGCGCCGTCACGGCGGTGCGGGCAGACGGCCGTAGCCCTGGGGTGGGAAGCCGTCGTCGAGGAAGCGGCGCTGCGGGACATCGACATGGGCAGCTGGCGCGGCCGCACACTCGCCGCGGTCGCCGCCGAGGACGAGGCCGGGCTCGGCATGTGGATGACGGACCCTGACGCAGCGCCGCACGGTGGCGAGTCGGTGGCTCAGCTGTGCCGTCGGGTCGCCTCCTGGCTGGAGGCACTGCCACCGGATGCGGGACAGGTTCTCGCCGTGGTCGAGCAGGCCGTGGCGCGCGCGGCCGTAGTGCGCGCGCTGGACGCGCCGCTGCCGTCGTTCTGGCGCGTTGACGTTCCCCCCTTGTCCAGCGTCCAGCTCAGCGGCCGGGCGGGACGCTGGAATCTGCGAATGGGGACCGCTTTCTGCTGATGACCCTCGGTCGGATCGCCACTCAAGATCCGGACCATCCCGGGGCGGTCAAGAACGGTTGGCAGGGCGAACGAGGTCGGATCGAAGCGAGCGGTGTCAGGCGGCGTGGCGGACGACGGACCGCACCAGGTGGTCGACGTCCCGCTCGGTGGTGGCGAAGGAGGTCACGAAGCGGACGACTCCCGGCTCCCAGCGGTCGTGGTAGAAGGTGTAGCCCTCGGCCAGCAGCGCCTCGGTGATCCGCCGGGGCAGACGGCAGAAGAGGATGTTGACGTCGGCGGTGCCCAGCAGCTCCACCCCCGGTACGGCCTTGAGGCCCTCCTGGAGGCGAGCGGCCATGGCGTTGGCGTGGGCCGCGTTGCGCAGCCACAGGTCGTCGCGCAGATAGGCGTCCAGCTGGGCGGCCTGGAAGCGCATCTTGGACGTGAGCTGGCCGGCCCGCTTGGCGCGGAAGGCGAGTTCGGATGTGAGCGATCGGTCGAAGACGACGATCGCGTCGGCGGTCATCGTGCCGTTCTTGGTGGCGCCGAAGGACAGCAGGTCGACCCCGGCCCGCCAGGTCAGCTCGGCGGGAGTGCAGCCGAGTGCGGCCACGGCTCCGGCGAAACGCGCACCGTCCATGTGCAGGCGCAGACCGGCCTCCTCGGTGATGGACCCGAGGGTGCGGATCTCGTCGAGGGTGTAGACGGCTCCGGTCTCGGTGGCCTGGGTGACGCTCACCACGGAAGGCTCCACGCTGTGCACGTCACCGGCCTTGTGCCGGGCGGCGGCCCGCAACTGCTCCGGGTCGATCCTGGCGTCGTCGCCGCCGAGCGGGACGAGTTTCGCGCCCGCCGTGTAGAACTCGGGCGCACCGCACTCGTCGTTGTTGATGTGGCTGTCGCGGTGACACAGCACGCTGCCCCAGGGCGGGGTCAGCGCCGCCAGGCTCAGCGCGTTCGCGGCGGTCCCGGTGGAGACGAGCAGGACGTCGACGTCACGCTCGAATATCTCGCTCAGCCTGCTCTCGGCCGCGGCCGTGCACTCGTCCGCCCCGTAGGGCAGGGCCGGGCCGGCGGCCACCGCGGCCATCGCTTCGACGATCTCCGGCGAGCCGCCGGCGGCGTTGTCGCTGCTGAAGACGCGGGCGGCCGGGCCGGTCGTGGTGCTGCTCATGGCGAGGTCCTCTGTGGTGTTGGTTCGGAGTGTCGCGGCGGAGGAGGAGAAGGAGGCGGCGGACGCCGGGTCAGGCGTCGCGGCGGTGAACCGGCGGCGCGGACTGCCGTGCCGGATCCGCCGCGGCGATGAGCTGGCGCAGCGCGCCGTGGTAGACCTCGTCGTCGGTGACGGCGGGCACGATCGCGGCCAGGTGGCCGGTCAGGGTGGGGAATTCCTCCGGGTCGAGCGCGGCCAGTGCCGTTCGGGTGGCGGCCTGGGCGGCCTTGACGTCGTGGTGGTCCACGAAGCCGGCGCTGCCGAGGGTGAGCAGGTACATCCGCCGGTACGCGGTGATCGCCTCCTCGGGCGTCATCCCCGCGGCGAGGCTGTCGGCGAGCTGCGGCTCGACCAGCCGGGCCAGCAGCTGGGGCCCGAGCCAGGGTCGCGTACCGCGCAGGGCCAGCAGTCCCGGACGCTCCGCCAGCAGCCGGTGGAGCGCGGTGAACCGGGCCTCCGTGGCGCCGGCCCAGTCGGCGTGCGGCGCCGCTTCGGGCAACTGGGCGGCCAGGTGGTCGAGGCAGAGGTCCAGCAGTCCGGCCAGGTCGGCGCACCGACGCTGCAGTGAGGCGAGGGAGATCTCCAGCCGCGCCGCCAGGGCACGGAAGGTCAGGGCCTCGGGGCCGCCCTCGTCGATCAGCAGGAGGGCCGTTTCGGCGATGCGGTCCGGGGTCGCGCGTGCCAGGGAGGGAGAGTGACGGGGCATGCGAGTCATCGTACGATACGGCGTACCGAAAGAGGGCCGGGCCTCCTGGTCACGATGGGCTGAAGTCCCTCACGGCCCTCAAAGCCGTTCGATGACGGTGACGTTGGCCTGGCCCCCGCCCTCGCACATCGTCTGCAGTCCGTAGCGGCCGCGGGTGCGTTCCAGCTCGTGCAGCAGCGTGGTCGCGAGCCGGGTCCCGGTGGCTCCGAGCGGGTGGCCGAGGGCGATGGCGCCTCCGTTGACGTTGACCTTCCCGGGGTCGGCGCCGGTCGCCTTCAGCCAGGCCAGCACCACCGAGGCGAAGGCCTCGTTGATCTCGACCAGGTCGATCTCGTCGAGCGTCATCCCGGCCTTCTTCAGCGCGTACGCGGTGGCGGGGATCGGGGCGGACAGCATGCGGATCGGGTCCTCGCCGCGCACCGAGAGGTGGTGGACGCGGGCCCTGGGGGTCAGGCCGTGCTCCCGTACGGCCCGCTCGGAGGCGATGAGCACGGCCGAGGCGCCGTCGGAGATCTGCGAGGAGAGCGCGGCGGTCAGCCGGCCGCCCTCCACCAGTGGCCGCAGTCCCGCCATCTTCTCCTCGCTCGTGTCGCGGCGCGGTCCCTCGTCGTGGGTCACGTCGCCGTACGCGACGGTCTCCCGGTCGAAGCGGCCCTCGTCGATGGCCCGGATCGCGCGCCGGTGGGAACCCAGTGCGAACTCCTCCATGGCTTCCCGCGAGATGTCCCAGGTGCGTGCGATCTCCTCGGCGCCGAGGAACTGGTTGACCGGCCGGTCGCCGTAGCGGGCCCGCCAGCCCTCCGAGCCGGCGAACGGCCCTTCGGTCAGACCCAGCGGTTCGGCGGCCTGGCGGGTGGCGAAGGCGATGGGCACCTGCGACATGTTCTGCACACCGCCCGCGACGACCAGGTCCTGGGTGCCGGAGAGGACGGCCTGCGCGGCGAAGTGCAGGGCCTGCTGCGAGGAGCCGCACTGGCGGTCGACCGTCACACCGGGCACCTCTTCGGGCAGTCCGGCGGCCAGCCAGCAGGTGCGGGCTATGTCACCGGCCTGCGGGCCGACGGTGTCGAGGCAGCCGAGGACGACGTCCTCGACGGCGGCCGGGTCGACGCCGGAGCGCTCCATCAGCGCGGTCAGCACGTGCGCGCCGAGGTCGGCCGGGTGGACGGCGGACAGTCCGCCGCCACGCCGTCCGACCGGGGTGCGCACCGCTTCGACGATGTAGGCCTCGGCCATGGCGTCTCCTTCTGCGTGTCCGCGATCCGCGGGGCTGCCTATGCCTCGTGCAGTGCGATGCCCTCCAGCACCATCGACAGGTACTGCCGGGCGATCTCCTCCGGACTGTGCCGGCCGCCGGGGCGGTACCAGGACGCGGCGACCCAGACGGTGTCGCGCAGGAAGCGGTAGGTGAGCCGTACGTCCAGGTCGGCGCGGAAGACCTTGGCGGCCACTCCGCGCTCCAGCGTGCCGAGCCACGCCTTCTCGAACTTCCGCTGGGACTCGACGAGGTAGGCGAAGCGGGGCTGGGTTCCGAGGTGCCTGGATTCCTTCTGGTAGATGGCGACCGCGGCGTGGTGCCGGTCGATCTCCCGGAAGGACTCGGTCACCAGGGCCTCCAGCGTCTGCCTGGGACCGAGCCCGGCGCTGAGCACGGCGTCGTACCGGGCCCAGAGCTCGTCCAGGAAGGTGGAGAGGATCTCGTCCAGCATCGACTCCTTGGAGTCGAAGTGGTAATAGAGGCTGCCCGCCAGCATCCCCGCCGCGTCCGCGATCTTCCGGACGGTGGTGGCGCTGTAGCCCTGCTCGGCGAACACGCGGGCGGCGATGGCCAGGAGTTCCTCGCGCCGCTCGGCCTGGCTCACCGTGGTCTTCTTGCGGTTGTCGTTGCTGCTTTTCGGCACCGGACCATTCTCGCCTCACGGGTGCTGACTGCTGACCGACAGGACCTCGCCGGTCAGGTACGACGAGTAGCCGCTGGCCAGGAAGACGATCACGTTGGCCACCTCCCACGGTTCGGCGTGGCGTCCGAAGGCCTCACGACTGGTCAGTTCGGCCAGCAGCCGGGGGGTGGTGACCTTGGCGAGGTGCGGGTGCATGGCCAGGCTCGGGGAGACGGCGTTCACCCGCACCCCGTATGCGGCGGCCTCCACCGCCGCGCACCGCGTGAGGGCCATGACGCCGGCCTTCGCGGCGGCGTAGTGGGCCTGTCCCCGCTGCGCACGCCAGCCGGCCACCGAGGCGTTGTTGACGACGACGCCGCCGGCGCCCGCTGCCCTCATCCGGCGCAGGGCGGCACGCGTGCAGCGGAAGGTGCCGTTGAGGGTGACGTCGAGGACCTTGCTCCACTGCTCGTCGGTCATGTCGGCAAGGTCGGCCGTGCCGCCGAGGCCCGCGTTGTTGACGACGACGTCCAGGCGCCCGTGGTGTTCCTCGGCGTGGTCGAACAGCGCACCGACCTGGCCCTCGTCCGTGACGTCGCAGGGCAGCGCGGTGACCCGGTCCGCGCCGAACTCGGCGGCCAGCTCGGCCTCGGTCTCCTTCAGGCGGCGGGTGTGGGCGTCGGAGACCACGATCCGGGCGCCCTCCTCCAGCAGCCGCCGGGCGGTCGCGCCGCCGATCCCGGCGCCCGCCGCGGCGGTGACGACGGCCGTGCGGCCGGCCAGCAGGCCGTGGCCGGGCAGATACGGCGGCGGGGCCTGTGCGCTGCTCATGGGCGGCTCCCGGCGGTTCTCGACGGCTGACGCCAAGCAGGTTAATCTACCAAACACTTGTTAGGGAAGGAGGGTGATGGACCTCGACTTCACCGCCGCCGAGGACGCCTTCCGCGCCGGGATCCGGGACTGGCTCGCCTCCCACGTGCCGCCGGCCCCGCTGCCGTCACTGGAGACCGCCGAGGGGTTCGCGGCTCACCGGGAGTGGGAACGCGCGCTGTTCGCCGGAGGCTGGTCGGTGGTCTCCTGGCCCGAGGAGTACGGCGGCCGGGGCTCCACCCTCCTGGAGTGGCTGATCTTCGAGGAGGAGTACTACCGGGCCGGCGCGCCCGGCCGGGTCTCCCAGAACGGCATCAGCCTGCTCGCTCCGACCCTGTTCGAGTACGGCACCGACGAGCAGCGTGCGCGCGTCCTGCCGCCCATGGCCAGCGGTGAGGTGATCTGGGCGCAGGCCTGGTCCGAGCCCGAGGCGGGTTCCGATCTCGCCTCGCTGCGGTCCACCGCCGTGCGGTCGGAGGGCGGCTGGCGCCTCAGCGGCCAGAAGACCTGGTCGTCCCGCGCGGCCTTCGCCGACCGCGCGTTCGGCCTCTTCCGCAGCGATCCGGACGCGGAGCGCCCGCACCGGGGCCTGACGTACCTGATGTTCCCGCTGGACGCGGACGGGGTGACCGTGCGGCCGATCGGGCGGCTGGACGGCAAGCCGGCCTTCGCCGAGATCTTTCTCGACGACGTGTTCGTGCCGGACGAGGACGTCATCGGCGAGCCGGGCCAGGGCTGGCGGGTCGCGATGAGCACCACCGGCAACGAGCGCGGACTGACCCTGCGCAGCCCCGGCCGCTTCACCGCCGCCGCCGACCGGCTGGCCGCCTTGTGGCGCGGTGCCGCCGGCCCCGGCGGCACCGCGCTGCGTGACCGGGTCGCCGACGCTGTGATCGGCGCCCGCGCCTACCAGCTGTCCGCCTACGCCCACGCCTCACGGATCGCCGCCGGCGGGTCGATCGGCGCCGAGTCCAGCCTCAACAAGGTCTTCTGGTCCGAGCTCGACATCGCCCTGCACGAGACGGCCCTCGATCTGCTCGGTCCGTGGGGCGAACTGTCCGACGAGGCCACTCAGGCACCGGCGCACGGCAGTTGGGCGGAGGGGTACACGTTCTCGCTGGCCGGGCCCATCTACGCCGGCACCAACGAGATCCAGCGCGACATCATCGCCGAGCGGCTGCTCGGCCTTCCGAAGGGACGCCGGTGATGCGGTTCCTCCCCGACGCCGAGCAGCGGGAGTTCGCCCGCACGCTGGACGGCATGCTGGGATCCGCCGGTACTCCGGGCGCCGTACGGTCCTGGGCGTGCGGCGACCACGGACCCGGGCGCGCCCTGTGGGCCCGGCTCGCCGAGGCGGGCGTCTTCGCCCTCGCCGTGCCCGAGGAGCACGACGGCCTGGGACTCCTCCCCGTGGAACTGGCCGTCGCCTTCGGCGAGCTGGGCCGCCATGCCGTGCCCGGCCCGCTGGTGGAGACGGCCGCCGCCGGTGCTCTCCTCGGCCGGCTCGGGGGCGACGCCGCCCGCGCCTGGCTGCCGCGGCTCGCCTCGGGCGAGGCCGTGGCGTCCCTGTGCGTCCTGTCGTCCGAGGGCAGCCCGTACGCCCTGGACGCCGACATCGCCGACGCGGTGTTCGTCGTGGACGGCGACACCGTACGCCTCGCGGAGTCGCACGGTCCGGTGCAGCCGTCGGCCGACCCGGCGCGGAGGCTGGCCCGTCCGCTCGGTGGCACCGTGCTGGAGCGGGGACCGAAGGTGGCGGCGGCCGCCGCGCACGCCGTGGAGGTCGCGGCGCTGGCCACGGCCGCCCAGGGCCTGGGGCTGGGACGCGCGCTGCTGGAACGCACCGTGGAGTACGTCCGGCGGCGCACCCAGTTCGGGGTGGCCGTCGGCTCGTTCCAGGCGGTCAAGCACCGCCTGGCCGACACCCTCATCGCGCTGGAGTTCGCCCAGCCCCTGGTCCACTCCGCGGCCCTGGCGCTGGCGGCGGGCGATCCGGCGTCCGGGCGGGAGATCGCCGCGGCGAAGGTGGCGGCCGGTGAGGCGGCGCACGCGTCGGCCCGTACGGCCCTGCACCTCCACGGCGCCCTCGGCTACACCGCGGAACCGGACCTGTCCCTGTGGATCCGCAAGGCCCGCCCGCTGCGCACCGCGTGGGGTGATCCGGCCGCCTGCCGGGCCCGTGTGCTCGCGGCGGCGCCGTCCGGCCCGGGCGGTGTCACGGGGTGGTTTTCAGCCGCCCGAGTGTGACGTGTGCCTCCGTCATGATCCTTTCGACGAGTTCGGCGCAGGACGGCAGATCGTCTATGAGTCCGCCGACCTGGCCGCAGGCCATGACGCCGAGGTCCGTGCGGCCGTCGACCATCGCGGCCTTGAGGAACATCGGTGTGCCGGCCGCCAGCAGGACCTGGCTCCAGGTGAGTTCCCTGCCGTGCTTCATGGCCAGGCCGTCGCGTGCCAGGCCGGCCCAGCTCATGCCGGACTCCCGCTTGAAGGCGGAGGCCTGCCGCAGGGCGCGCAGCAGGCCGGCCGCGCGGCCGGAGCGCTCCAGCGTGTCCACGAGGTCGGTGCGCAGCATCCGGTGCGGCAGGCCGTCGACCTTGGTGGTGACGGTGATGTCCTGGACGCCCGCGGCGAGGTAGCGGGCCTTGACGGCGTCGGGGACGGTGCTGTCGGAGGTGAGCAGGAAGCGGGTGCCCATGGCGATGCCGGCGGCGCCGTAGGCCAGCGCGGCCACCAGTCCGCGTCCGTCGCGGAATCCGCCGGCGGCGATCACCGGGATGTCCACGGCGTCCACGACCTGCGGCAGCAGGACGGTCGTGGCGACGCCGCCGGTGTGGCCGCCGCCCTCCCCGCCCTGCACGAGAACGGCGTCGGCACCCCATGCCGCGACCTTCTCCGCGTGCCGCCGGGCACCCACGGTCGGAATCACGATGACCCCGGCATCCTTCAGACGGTCGATCAGTTCCCGTCGGGGGGCGAGCGCGAACGAGGCCACTCGCACGCCCTCGTCGATGATGATCCGCACCCTCTCCCCCGCGTCCGAGGCGTCGGCCCGCAGGTTGACGCCGAAGGGCACGTCGGTGCGGGACTTGACCTCGCGCACCGCCGAGCGGAGCCGGTCCGGGGTCATGGTGGCGGACGCGAGGATCCCCAGGGCGCCGGCGCCGGCGGCGGCGGAGACCAGGCGGGGGCCCGCCACCCAGCCCATGCCGGTCTGGACGAGGGGGGTCCGGACCCCGACCAGTGCAGTGAGGGCGGTGGCGATCGTGACGCCGCTCATGCCGGCACCTCACGGTCACGGGCGCCCTTCGGGTCGATGACCTCCCGGATCAGGCGCAGCTCCGCGGCGGTGGGCTCGCGGGTGCGGGGCACCTCGTCGGGGACGGTGAGCGCGAAGCTTGTGGCCTGCGCGACCTGCTCGGCCGTGACGCCCGGGTGCAGTGCGCGCAGTCGCATCGTGCGGTCCGGGGTGGCGAAGTCGAAGACGCCGAGGTCGCTGATGACCTCCCGGACGTCGTGGAAGCGGGTGGCCGACGGCCCGGCCTCGGCGGCACGGTCGAAGCCGGCTCCGCACACCATGTCGACCCGCTCGACGAAGACCCGCCGGGAGTGTCTGGGCACCCAGTAACTCGTGGGGTTGTTGAGCGTGTTGACGGGTGCGCCTCGTACGCCCAGGAGTTGCCGGGTGGGGCGGGACCAGTCGCCGACGCAGGAGATGTTCTGGTTGCCGTGGCGGTCGATCTGCGCGGCGCCCATCATCACGTGCCGCCGTCCCGTGGCCACGAGGGCCAGGTGCTGGCGGTAGGGCAGCCAGCCCTCCACCACGTCGGCGCGCTCCCCGACCGCCGGGACGTCGCCGATCAGCAGTGCCTCGCCGTCGGTCAGCAGCAGATCGGGGGCGAAGGTGAGCCTCGCCAGGCGTGCCCCGATGGTGGGGACGATGCCCATGGGACTGGCCAGGACCTCCCCGGCGTGGCGCCAGGCCTCGGCGCAGGCCACCACGCAGTACTCGGCTCGTGTCACCCCGGTCGTCGCCGTCCCGCCGCTCATCGCTGCCGCTCCTCGTGAAAGGCCGTCACCGCGGCCTGGTAGGCCTCTTCGTCGCCGGACAGGAACCGCTCGGTGAACGCCCGCCAGGCCTCCGGGTCGCGGGCGGCCCGGGCGTAGGCACGCTGGAATTCCTCGTCACGGTCGTGGTCCGGGACGCAGGAGGTGAAGTGCGCGCCGTTCGGACTCTGCACGACGCCGGTCACGAAGGCGCGTTTGACCAGCAGCGTCTGCGGGCCCGCCGCCTTGAGCAGGTCGGCGGTGTCCACGATCCGCTCACAGGAGACGTAGGCGGTGTCGGCGGCCTGGCAGAAGAGGTCGTCGAAGTAGGGGTCGGGGCCGAGGTACTGGGCGTTGCCGTGCAGGTCCGCCCGGTTGAGGTGGACGAACGCGGCGTCCAGACGCAGGGCGGGGACCGCGACGAGCTCCTCGCCGTCCTCGTACGGTGAGGTGACGGTGCGCAGGCGCGGGTTGACCCGCGGCACGTCCGAGCCGAGGCCGGCCCGGACCGGCAGGAAGGGCAGCCGCTGGGCGGCCGCGGTCAGGCCCCACATGAACATCGCCTCGTCCAGCTCGACCAGTTCGAATGCGGCGCGCTGCCGGGCGGCGGTGAAGTGCGGCTCCAGCGCGATGGAGTCGAGGGTGGCGAAGGGGGCGACGAGGGTGCGGATCCGACCCGCCGCGGCGAGGAGCCCCACGTCCGGGCCGCCGTAGGACACCACGGTGAGGTCCGTGACGTCGGAGCGGAGCAGTGCGCGGACCAGCGCCATCGGCTTGCGGCGCGATCCCCAGCCGCCGATCCCGAGGGTCATGCCGGTGCGCAGCCGGCCCACGACCTCCGCGGCTGTCATCGCCTTGTCCCTGCTCATGGGTGCTGCCCCTCCCTGGTGGGCCGGTCCGTGCCGAACGTGGCGCGGACCCGCTCGGCGACGCCGCTGAGATTGGCCTCGAAGGTGAAGCCCTGCTCGAAGCGGTAGCTGCGGCGGACGTCCACCGGGTCGATGCCGTTGATCGCGGCCTTGGCGAGGCGGATCAGGGAGCCGTCCTTGGCGGCGATCTCCCCGGCCAGCTCCAGGGCCGCCTCGAGGAGCCGCTCGCGCGGTACGACCCGCCACACCGAGCCGTGGCGGTGCAGTTCCTCGGCGGCAGCGGTACGGGACGTGTAGTAGAGCGCCCGCATCAGGTGCTGCGGGACCAGCCGGGCGAGGTGGGTGGCGGCGCCGAGCGCGCCGCGGTCCAGTTCGGGCAGGCCGAAGGTGGCGTCCTCACTGGCCACGATCGCGTCGGCGTTCCCGACGAGACCGATGCCGCCGCCCAGGCAGAAGCCCTGCACCGCGGCGACGACCGGGACCTCGCAGTCGTAGACCGCCGCGAAGGCCTCGTAGCAGCCGCGATTGGCGCCGATCAGGGCGTCGTGGCCGGCCGATCGCCGCACTTCCTTGATGTCGACGCCGGCGTTGAATCCGCGGCCCGTCGCCGTGAGGACGACACAGCGCACATGGGGATCGCAACCCGCCGCGCGCACGGCGGTGGCGAGGTCGTACCAGCCCTGTACGGGAAGGGCGTTGACCGGCGGGTAGTCCACGGTGACGACGGCGACGCCCTCCGCGGGGCTTGCGGTGGAGACACCCATGAGCGGATCAGCTACCTTTCCACCAAACGTTTGTTAGGTGTGAAGGTAGCAGCGGAGCACACGTCGCGGGAGGCCCCGATGGCATCGATCACGGATCTGACCGGACGGGTCGCGGTGGTGACCGGCGGCACCCGGGGCGTGGGCGCCGGCATCACCCGTGCCTTACTGGAGACCGGCGCCGAAGTGGTGATGTGCGCCCGGCGCCCGCCGGACGAGCCCGTCGAAGCGGCCGGGCGCGCCGCCCGGTTCCGTCCCCTCGACCTGCGCGACGCGGACGCGGCCGGCTCCTTCTTCGAGCAGGTACGCGCCGACCACGGCAGGCTGGACATCCTCGTCAACAACGCCGGGGGCACGCCGTACCGGCCGCTCGAGGAGGGCGGAGCCGAACGGCACG
Organism: Streptomyces djakartensis; assembly: GCF_014651075.1. GTDB lineage: Bacteria > Actinomycetota > Actinomycetes > Streptomycetales > Streptomycetaceae > Streptomyces > Streptomyces djakartensis. The sequence continues at coordinate 164,557 of NZ_BMWE01000014.1, forward strand.
CCCGGGTGGTCCAGCTGAATCTGCTGGCCCCCCTGACCGCATCCCTCGCCGCGTACGAGCTGATGCGCTCCCAGCCGGGCGGCGGGTCGATCGTCATGATCGGCAGTGTCAGCGGCAGCCGCCCGTCACCGGGCTCGGCGGCCTATGGCGCGGCCAAGGCGGGGCTGGAGCACCTCGCTCGCAGCATGGCCGTGGAATGGGCGCCGCGGATCAGGGTCAACACCCTGGTCCTCGGCATGGTCCGCACCGAGCTGTCGCATCTGCACTACGGCGACGACAACGGCATCACCGCCGTCGGCCGGACGGTGCCGCTCGGGCGGCTCGCCGACCCGGCCGAGGTGGGCGACGCCTGCGTCTTCCTGGTCTCCGACCGTGCGGCGTACATCAGCGGCGCCAGCCTGCTCGTCCACGGGGGCGGCGAACGCCCGGCCTTCCTCGACGCGGCCGGAGCCGGCGGCTGACCCGCCGGGCGGCTTTTCGGACTTGCGGACCTCAGGCCTTCGGATGCCCAGACCTTCGGACGCCCAGGCCTTCAGGCCCCCTGGCCTTCAGGTTCCCACGAGAGGAGTCAGATCATGGCCGGACTGTGCAGTGAACGCGTCGCCGTCGTCACCGGGGCGGGGCGCGGACTCGGCCGGGCGCACGCCCTCGCTCTCGCCGCCGAAGGCGCCAAGGTCGTCGTCAACGACCTCGGCACCGGCCTCGACGGCACCGGCGCCGCGGCCGGGCCCGCCCGGCTCGTCGCGGAGGAGATCCGGACACGCGGCGGGCAGGCGGTCGCGCACGACGGGGACGTGGCCACGACCGAGGGCGCGGCCTCGCTGGTCCGCACGGCCGTCGAGACCTACGGACGGCTCGACACACTGGTCAACAACGCCGGTTTCCTGCGCGACCGCATGCTGGTGAACCTGGACGAGGACGACTGGGACGCCGTCATGCGTGTGCACCTCAAGGGGCACTTCCTGCCGCTGAAGCACGCTGCGGCGCACTGGCGCGCCGAGGCCAGGGCAGGCCGGGTCCCGGCGGCCCGTGTCGTGAACACCAGCAGCGGGGCGGGGCTGCTGGGCAGCGTCGGCCAGGGCAACTATTCGGCGGCCAAGGCAGGGATCCTCGGGCTGACCCTGGTGGCCGCCGCCGAACTGCGCCGTTACGGCGTCCTGGTCAACGCCATCGCTCCGGCGGCCCGGACGCGTATGACCGAGACGACGTTCGCCGAGACCATGGCGGCCCCAGGGGAAGGCTTCGACGCCATGGCCCCGGAGAACGTGTCGCCGCTCGTCGTGTGGCTGGGTTCCGCCGCCTCGGCCGGGGTGACGGGGCGCGTCTTCGAGGCGGAGGGCGGCCGCATCACCGTCATGGAGGGCTGGCGTCCCGGCCCCACGGCGGACAAGGGCGCCCGCTGGTCCCCGGCCGAGGCCGGGGAGGCGGCGCTGAGGCTCCTCGCCGGGGCGACGTCACCGAAGCCGGTGTACGGCGCCCAGTGAGCGAAACATTTCGCTGCTTCCATCGAATGCTGCGAGAAGTATTGACGCCCCGTCAGGGACTCCTATCATCCAAGACGTTCGACATGACAGTTGACGTTCGAGATATGGAACACCCTCTCTCTCGTGCGCCGCTCGGACCAGGCCCCGCACCATTCGCTCCACCCCCTCCCCCGGCAGCCCCACCGAAAGGGCGGCACCCCCCATGACATGGACAGGTCACATCCTGAGTCGCCGTAGGGCACTGGCCGCCACCACCGGCCTGACCGTCGGCGCCCTGCTGCCGGCTGATCCGGCGAGAGCCGCCGCCTCGGCGCCGGCCGCCTCGTACGGGAACCCGGTGGTCTGGCAGGACTTCGCGGACATCGACATCATCCGCGTCGGGGACACCTACTACTGCTCCGCCTCGACGATGCACTACTCGCCGGGCGCACCTGTCCTGCGTTCGTACGACCTGGTGAACTGGGAGATCGCCGGCCACTCGGTGCCCGTCCTGGACTTCGGCTCCAAGTACGACCTGAACGGCGGGCGCGGCTACGTCAGAGGGATCTGGGCGTCGTCGCTCGCCTACCGTCCCGCCGAGCGGACGTTCTACTGGCTCGGGCAGATCGATTTCGCCGCGACCTACGTCTACACGGCCACCGCCGTCGAGGGGCCCTGGACCAGACACGCGGCGCTGCCTCAGGTCTACTACGACGCGGGGCTGCTGGTGGACGACGACAACACCCTGTACGTGGCGTACGGCAACGGCGCCATCCATGTGGCCCAGCTGTCCGCGGACGGACGCCGTCAGGTGCGGACGCAGCAGGTGTTCAGCACCCCGTCGAGCATCGGCACCCTGGAGGGCTCCCGCTTCTACAAGATCAACGGAAGCTACTACATCTTCCTGACCCGACCGGCCAACGGCCAGTACATCCTGAGGTCGACCAGCGGCCCCTTCGGCCCCTACACACTGCGGCAGGTCCTGCTCGACCTGCCCGGACCCATCTCCGGCGGAGGTGTGCCGCACCAGGGCGGGCTGGTGCGGACGCAGGGCGGGGCCTGGTACTACATGGCCTTCGTCGACGCCTATCCGGGCGGCCGGATGCCCGCCCTGGCTCCCGTCAGCTGGACTTCGGACGGCTGGCCCGCGGTCCAGCTCGTGAACGGCGCGTGGGGCAGGTCGTATCCCAGCCCGGTCGTACCACCGCCACCTCGGCAGGTCACTCCCCTGACCGGGGTCGACACCTTCGACGGCACGGTCCTCAAGCCCAGGTGGGAGTGGAACCACAACCCGGACAACGGCAAGTGGTCGGTGAGCGACGGCCTGACCCTGCGCACCGCGACCGTCACCAACGACCTCTACCAGGCCCGCAACACGCTCACCCACCGCATCCAGGGGCCGACCTCAACGGCGACGGTCCAGCTCGACCACTCCGCGATGGCGGACGGCGACCGGGCCGGGCTCGCGCTGCTGCGGGACTCCTCCGCGTGGATCGGGCTGAAACGTGACGGCGGTACGACGCGTCTGGTCATGGTCGACGGGCTGACCATGAACGGCAGTTGGAACACCACCGGCACCGGGACCGAGCGGGCGAGCGCCGGTGTGCCGGGCGGGCGGCTCTGGCTGAGGGCGAACGCCGACATCCGTCCCGGAGCGTCCCGGCCCGGCACCTTCTCCTACAGCACCGACGGGGTCAACTTCACCCGCCTCGGGCCCGCTTTCGCCATGGGCAACGACTGGCGGTTCTTCATGGGCTACCGGTTCGCCCTCTTCAACCACGCGACACGGGCGCTGGGCGGCTCGGTCCGCGTGACGCGGTTCGAACTGTCCACCCCCTGAACGACCGGCCACCGCCGTTCCACTGCTCGTGATCACCCGCAGGCAATCCACGAGGAGACACATGAACCCCCATCTCAGGCGAAGCGGACGTCGCCGGACGCCGCTGTTGGGCCTGCTGGCCGCCACGGCGCTGCTGGCGGGCGGCGCGACAGCCACCCAGGCGGCCCCCGCCTCGCCCTCCACCGCACCGGCCGCACCGAAGGCGAGCACCCTCGGTGCCCAGGCGGCCCAGTCCGGACGGTACTTCGGGACAGCCGTGGCGGCCGGGAGGCTGGGCGACGGCGTGTACACCACGATCCTCGACCGCGAGTTCAACTCGGTCACGGCGGAGAACGAGATGAAGTGGGACGCCACGGAACGCTCCCGTGGCTCGTTCACCTTCGGGCCCGCCGACCAGATCGTCAACCGGGCCCTCGGGCGCGGCCAGCGGGTCCGCGGCCACACCCTGGTATGGCACTCCCAACTGCCCGGCTGGGTCAACTCGATCCGCGACGCGGGCACGCTGCGCAGCGTGATGAACCACCACATCAACACGCTCGTGTCCCGCTACCGGGGCAAGATCCACTCCTGGGACGTGGTCAACGAGGCGTTCGCCGACGGCGGCAGCGGCCAGCTGCGCGGCTCGGTGTTCCGCGACGTGCTGGGCACCGGCTTCCTCGAGGAGGCGTTCCGCTCCGCTCGCTCCGCGGATCCGTCGGCCAAGCTCTGCTACAACGACTACAACATCGAGAACTGGAGCGACGCCAAGACCCAGGGCGTCTACCGCCTGGTGCGCGACTTCAAGGCGCGCGGCGTGCCCATCGACTGCGTCGGCCTCCAGGCCCACTTCGGCGCCGGGGGACCGCCGGCGAGCTTCCAGACGACGCTGTCGAACTTCGCCGCCCTCGGCGTGGACGTCCAGATCACCGAGCTGGACATCGCGCAGGCGCCGCCGAGCGCGTACGCGAACACGGTCCGGGCCTGCATGAACGTCGCGCGCTGCACCGGCATCACCGTCTGGGGCATCCGCGACAGCGACTCCTGGCGCAGCGGGGAGAACCCGTTGCTGTTCGACCGCGGCGGCAACAAGAAGCCCGCCTACCAGGCCACCCTGTCGGCCATGGGCGGGTCGGCGGTGACGCGGGCGGACTCGGGCCCGGCCCGGGAACCGGCCACGGCACGCGACGCGGCGGGCCGCACCGACGCACGCTCACAGCGCTCACCCGGGTCCGCCACGGCCCTGCCCTCCTCCTACCGCTGGAGCTCCAGCGGCCCGCTGATCGCCCCGAAGCCGGACGCGACCCACAACATCGCGGGGATCAAGGACCCGACCGTCGTGCACCACAACGGCAAGTACCACGTCTTCGCGAGCACCGCGCGCTCGGCCGGATACAACCTGGTGTACCTGAGCTTCTCCGACTGGTCGCAGGCGGGTTCGGCCACGCACCACTATCTGGACCGCACGGCCATCGGAGCCGGCTACCGGGCCGCGCCGCAGGTCTTCTACTACGCACCCCAGCGACTGTGGTACCTCGTCTACCAGACGGGCAACGCCTCGTACTCGACCAATCCCGACATCAGCAATCCCAACGGCTGGAGCGCACCGCGCAACTTCTACTCCTCCATGCCGGAGATCATCCGGCAGAACATCGGCAACGGCCACTGGGTCGACATGTGGGTGATCTGCGACAACGCCAACTGCTATCTGTTCTCCTCCGACGACAACGGGCACCTCTACCGTTCGCGGACGAGTGCCGGGCAGTTCCCGAACGGCTTCACGGACACGGTCATCGCCCTGCGGGACTCCAACAAGTACGCCCTGTTCGAAGCGAGCAACGTCTACAAGGTGCAGGGCAGTAACCAGTACCTGCTGCTCGTGGAGGCGATCGGGTCGGACGGCCGGCGCTGGTTCCGGTCCTGGACCTCCGGCAGTCTCGCCGGGTCGTGGACGCCGCTCGCCGCGACCGAGGGCAACCCCTTCGCCAGGGCGAACAACGTCACCTTCCCGGCGGGCGCCTGGACCAGGGACATCAGCCACGGCGAGATGATCCGCGCGGGCAACGACCAGACGCTGACCATCAACTCGTGCCGCCTGCAGTACCTGTACCAGGGCCTGGACCCGAACGCGAGCGGCGACTACAACAGCCTGCCCTGGCGGCTCGGCCTGCTGACCCAGACCAACCCGACCTGCTGACGTCCGCGGGCCCCGCTGCCCTCGCGGGGCCCGTTCACCGCCGGTCCCCGGCCAGGTCGTCGTAGACGAGCAGGCCGTCCTCGCTCAACCGGACGCCCGGCGTCGGGACGTGGACGTGCTGCCGGCCGTCGTGCATCAGATGGCACACCGGTACCCCCCGGACGAGGACGGCGAAGTCGGCGATCAGGCGGCGGTGGCAGCGCCACCAGACCGACTCGCCGCACATCACCGCGGGACGAGCCGCTTCGGCCTCGGCCAGCAGCCGTTCCATCGCGGCGACGAAGCCGGGTGTCCTGGTGTGTGCGGCGTAGCCGCGGAACGAGGTGTTGCGCCAGACGACGTCGGGGCTGTCCGGAGGCGGTTTGCGGTATCCGCCGAGGTCGGGCTCCCACCGGTAGGCGATGCCCGCGGCCGGCAGCCACGCGGCCAGGCGTTCCCGGGCCAGGTCGGGATCCCGACGGCTGCCCGGGGCGATGCGCACGTCGACCACGTCGGTGACGCCCGCGCCGTGCAGCAGCCGGGCGATCTGCCCGCGGTCGGCGGTGCCGTGCCCGAAGGTGATCAGTGGCGGTTCCATGTCTGCGGGTTCGCTGTCCACGAGTGCGCTGTTCGAGTTCGCCGGGTCTTCGAGTTCGCCGCGTCTGGTTTGTCCTGAAGTGGCGGCGGCAACCCGGGTACCCGGGATCCGGCACGGGCAGCCGGGTGGAACAGAGGTGTCCGATGACGACTATCGGCGTGGAAGAGGAGTACCTGCTGCTCGACCCGGTCACGGGCCTGCCGGTGCCCCATGCGGACAAGGTCCGTTCGGCGGCGGGCCTGGGGCGTCTCGTGGCCGATCAGGAGGTGCAGTACGAGCTGCTCCAGGCGCAGGTCGAGGTGGCCACCCCGGTGTGCGGGACCCTGGAGGAGGTCGGCGGGCATCTGCTGCGCCTGCGGCACGCGATCTCGATGGCCGCCGAGGAGCACGGCTGCCGGATCGCGACCTGCGGGACACCGCCGCTGCGGCACGGCCGCCCGATGGCCGTGACCGACCAGGCCCGGTACCGGGCCATGGTGACGCAGGCCCCGCAGCTGGTGGCGGAACAGCTGGTCAACGGCACGCACGTGCATGTCGGCGTGCCGGACCGGGAGGCGGGTGTGCAGGTCCTGAACCGGATCCGGGCCTGGTTGCCGACGCTGACGGCCATGTCGGCGAACTCCCCGCTCTGGGACGGCGGCGACACCGGCTTCGCGAGCTGGCGCACGGTCATCTTCGGCCGCTGGCCGGTCAGCGGCATGCCCCCGTACTTCCACGACGCCGCCGACCACGACCGGCGGGTCCAGCGGCTGCTGGACGCCGGTCTGATCTCGGACGTCGGTCAGCTCTACTGGCAGGCGCGCCTGTCCTCCCGCTACCCCACCGTCGAGGTGCGCTGCCTCGACGTCCAGCTGAGCGCCGACGAGGCCGTCATGCTCGCCGCCGTCACCCGGGCTCTCGTCGACACCGCTCTGGCGGAGACCGCCGCCGGGGCGCCCGTGCCCGACTTTGCCCCGGAACTGCTCCAGGCCGCCATGTGGCACGCCGCCCGCCATGGCCTCGACGACACCCTGGTCAGCCCGGGCGGCGAGGCGCACCGTGCCGGGGACGTGCTGTACGAGTTCCTGCGGCATGTCTCGCCGGCGCTCGAGGCGTCCGGGGACAGCCGTCAGGTGACCTCCCTGGTCCACCGGCTCCTGCAGAACGGAACCGGAGCGGACCGGCAGCGCGCCGCCCTCGCACACGGTGGCCTCCGGGCGGTCACCGACCTGGTCAGCGGCCAGGGCGCGGCGGCGTGAAGCCCCTGGCGGCCGGCTCGGAGCGGGCCGCCGAGGGTTACCGCGGGACAGGCTGGGAACGCGACGCGCTCCAGGAACCCGAGGGGAGGCCGGTGACGCGATGACCGAGCACGAACGTTCACGCACGATGCCCGCACCGCCCGAGCACGTCTTCGACCAGGCGGCGAACGTCGGTCAGCTGGACACCTGGCTGCCGGCGGCGCCGCATGCGCAGGCCGCGGACCTGCCCGCCGTCACCGTGCACGAGGACCGCACCGACACGGGCACCTCCGCCGTGCTGCGCGCCCGGCCCGACCGGCTGCGGCTCGAGTGGGGCACCCGCGACCAGGGCGGTTGCACGGGGTGGCTCCAGGTCTCCGGCATCGGCGGGGGCGCCAGTGAGGTGACGATGCACCTGTCGTTCGCCGACGACAGCCACGATCCGGGCGGGACGACGGTGGGCGACGCCTTGGAAACCAGCCTGAAGCGCCTGGAGGAACAGGTGCGGCTGCGCGTCGAGCACACCGCGGGCTGAAGGGGGCGTACGCCATGGCACGCGTCAAGCAGTACGCCGTCGCCGCGTCCGCACAGTGGACCGACGAGGAGGAAGGCAGGCGCCGGCTGCCCTCCGGTGAGGTGCACGCCTGGGAACCGGGCCTGAACCAGACCGTCTGCGGGCTGTCGCTCAGCCGCTCCCAGCTCGTCCGTTTCCCGCACGTCGCATGGCCGGACACCTTCCCGGAGTCCGGAGGTGCCGCGGACCGGGTGCGCCGCCAGTGCCCGCGCTGCGCCTCAGTGGCCGGACGCCGTGATCAGGACGCACGCCCCCGCTGGCGTCGCGTGCACCCGCGGCCTTGAACCCACCCGCCCGGCCGCGTTTCCCCTCCGGGCCGACGGGCACTCGCCGCGCCATGAATCAGAGTCGTCGTCCACCGATCGCCGACAGCTCTCTCGCCCTGCTCGCCCAGGGGTACACCTGGCTCCCCGGCCGCAGGCGCCGCACCACGGCCCCCCTCGTGCGCGCCCGGCTCATGGGACAGCACGCTGTCGCCCTGCACGGCCCCGAGGCCGTGCGGTTCTTCTACGACGAGCGGCACGTGGAGCGCCGAACGGCGCTTCCGGGCCCGGTACTGAGCACACTGTTCGGGCACGGGGCCGTGCACACCCTGGACGGGCGGGACCACCGCGTCCGCAAGGAGATGTTCCTCTCGCTGCTCACCGGTGCGGAGGCGGTCGCCGGTCTGGTGGACCGCGTGAGCCTGGTGTGGGACGAGGCGGCAAAGTCGTGGTCCGGCCGCCGGATCGTGCTCTTCGACGAGGCGAGCCGGGTGCTCGCCCAAGGCGTGTGCCACTGGGCCGGCGTCCCGCTCGACGACGCCGGCCCGGTGGCCCGGGACATGGTCGCCATGGTCGACGGTTTCGCCACGCCGGGGCCGCGCCACTGGCGAGCCCGCCGCGCACGCGCACGCAGTGAGGCGTGGCTGGGGCAGCTGGTGGAGGAGGTACGGGCGGGGTCCGTCACCCCGCCGGCCGGGTCCGCACTGGACGTGGTGGCCCGGCACCGGGACGCCGACGGCCGGGCCCTCGACCCGCGCATCGCCGCCGTCGAACTGCTCAACGTCATCCGCCCGACCGTCGCCGTCGCCTGGTTCGTCAGCTACGCCGGTCACGCGCTGCGCCCAAGGCCCGACGTCCGGGAGCGTCTGAAGGGCGACGACCTCTCCTACGCCGTGGCGTTCGCCCACGAGCTGCGGCGCTTCTACCCCTTCGTTCCCTTCGTCGGCGGCCGGGCCGTCACCGACCTCGAGTGGCGGGGAGAGCCCATTCCGGCCGGCACGATGATCCTGCTCGACGTGTTCGGGCAGAACCACGATCCCGCTCTCCACGACGACCCGTACACCTTCGAACCACGCCGTTTCCTGGAGCGGCCGCCCGCACGGGACGAGCTGATTCCGCAGGGCGGCGGCGACCGGGCCGCCGGTCACCGCTGCCCCGGCGAGGATGTGACGGTCGCGCTGCTGCGGGCCCTCGGGCCACGGCTGGCCCGGCTGGAGTACGACGTGCCCGAGCAGGACCTGCGGATTCCGCTGAACCGCATGCCGTCCCGCGTGCGCAGCGGATTCGTCATCGAGGGCGTCCGTGCTCCCGCGCCTGCCCCGAGGGTGAGGCAGGCGGCGTCCTGAATCCTTCCTGACCCCTAGGTGGACCTCGGCGGGGCGAGGGCGGGGCGACGGCACCGTGTGCGGGTGTCCGCACACGGTGCCGTCGCGCTGCCGTCAGGAGGCCACCGGATTCCGCGCCATGCGACGCCCGGCGGTCACGGCCGCTCCCGCGAGTGCGGCCGCGACGGCCGTCCTGCGCATCGCGGTACGCCGTCGCCCGCCCCAGCCGCCGTGCACCGCGCCCTCCCCCTGAGCCGGTACGTGCAGGGCTCCGTGCGTGGCGGGAGCTTCCTCGTCGTGCGCCAGATGGCTCTTGTCGGTCTGCCGTGCCGTCGCCCGCTCCGCGAGTGCCGGTGCCATCCGGGACTGGCGTACCAGCGCCCGGCCGGCGGGGCCGACGACCACTTCCCGGCGGGGGCTCCTGACGAGTCCCACGATCGCCCGGGCCACCCGCTCGGGGGTGTAGACGGGCGGCATCGCCACCACCTTGCGGCCGGTGTAGTTGGCGGCCTGCTGGAAGTGCGGCGTGTCGATGGTCGCCGGCAGCACCGTGCACACGTGGATGTCCTTCACGCCCTCGACCCGGAGCTGCTGCCGCAGGCTCGATCCGAGGCCCCGGACGGCGTGCTTGGACATGCCGTACGGGTGGCTGTAGGGCTGAGCGACGGCGCCCACGATGGACGAGACGTTGATCAACGTGCCGGTGCCCTGCTCCCGCATCACCGGCAGAGCCGCCCGGGCCCCGTAGACGTAGCCCATCACGTTGACGTCCAGTACCTTGCGGAAGTCCTCCAGCGGTACGTCCTCGAAACGGCCGAAGGCGTTGACGGCCGCGTTGTTGACCCAGACGTCGATCCGGCCGAACTCCTCCACCGCGCGCCGCGCCAGATCCTCGACCGCCTTGACGTCCGTCGTGTCGGTCGGCACGACCAGGGTCCGCGCCCCACGGTGCCTGGCGCACTCCCGCGCCGCGGCCTCCAGCGCCTCCTCGCGTCGTGCGGCGAGCACCACGGCGCAGCCCTTGCGCGCGAACGCCTCGGCCGTGGCGCGTCCGATTCCGCTGGACGCCCCGGTCACCACCACCACATGGTCGCGAAGTCGCATCCGTACCTCCTCGCATCTGCCCGAGCCGGGCACGTCGTGCCCGCTTCCGCCGCGGACGGGTACCCGGCACCGCCGGGGTCACCTCGGACCGGGGGCAGTACCGCGCGCGAGCAGGACCCGCCCCGATGCGGATGGTGGGCGGGTCCTGCTCGCGCGGACCATTGTCGGGACCGTGCGCCGGGGTGACCACGAGTGAGACGGACCGATCTGCGCGCTCCGCGCACACCCCGTGCGCGGAGCGTGTCCCGCCACGGAGCGTGCTTCCCCTGCCGCCTGCGGGTGCGACCCCGGGTTATCCCCGTCGGCCTGCGGCGACGATACTGGCATGCGCACCTGCTCCCGCTCACAAATGGACTCATGCCGACCTCCGCCACCGTCCGTCCCATGACTCCCGCCACGGTGTGGCCGGCTCGCGGCCACTGCGCCCGTGGCGCCGAAGACGTTCTCCGGCGCTCGCTGGAGCAGCGCAAGCGCAGGGGGGACATCGACGACTTCCTGGAACTGCCCGAGGACGACGCCGCGCCCGCCGAGCGGGTGTTCGAGGCACGCTGGCGCGTGGACGGATCGGTGACCGTCCGAGCCCGGCTGAGCCTGACGTCCGGTTCGGACGACGGGCGGGAATGGGTGCTGATCGCCGAGGCCGAGCAGCCGTGGAGACAGCGGTGGCCCTCCCCGGTCGGCCTGTTCTGGCCGGACGAGCCGGACGCCGGCTGGGACCGGGTCGCCGGGGCGGACCTGTCACTGCGGGGGATCAACCCGCTCCCCCAGGACGACCGGGAGACCCGGCGCCTGCTCCGGAACGCCGTGCGCGGCGGGTGGCACATCCATGTCGTCGTCCATGAGGCGATGACCCCGGACGAGCGCGGCCGGATGCCGGTGGCGCGGTGGCTGCCGCCGGGCGTGAGGGACCGAGTTGTGGAGCACCGCGCCGCGCCGCAGCAGCTGCGGGGGCTCAACTGGGCCCTGCGGGACTTCGGCGTCGAGGTGCCGCGCGGCGGTGCCCTGGTGCTGCCCGGCAGCCCGGCCCCGGACGGCTACGAGGCGGAGGAATTCTCCGTCCGCGCGGTCTTCCTCGACGGTTCGGAGCCGGCCGACCTCGTCGACGCGGTGACGCGATTCGCCGCGTTGCCGAGGCCGCTGCCCGACGGCGCGCAGGACGCCCTCACCGCGCTGCGGGAGGACTGGCACCTGCTGACCCTCCAGGAGGAGCTGGACCGGCAGCGCGGTCTGGTGGCCATGTACGCCGAGGCGCTCGAGGCCATGACGAAGTCCCGTGACCTGTACCGGGAGGCGGCCGAGCGCGCCCACGAGGCCCTGGCCGCCTACCAGGAGTCGGCCGGGGCCGCCCCGGCCCGTCAGCAGCCCTCCGGCGTGGCCGTCACCTCTCCGCTCCAGCAGATCACCCGCACGTTCGAACGCTTCAAGGGCAAGTCCCCGCGTCCCGCGGCCCCGGCCGGGGACAAGGAGTAGGCGTCCGCCCGTCGGGGCCCACGTGTCAGCCGTGGCCTTCTGGATACGCGGTCCGTACGGCAGTACGGCCCGCCCGGGAAGGTCCGCGCTACATGGGCAACCACCAGCACCACTCGGAGACGACGCTCGACGTCAACGGCAAGCCCCACACGCTCACCGTCGACCACCGGCGGGTCCTGCTGGACCTCCTGCGGGAGGACCTGGACCTGACGGGCGCCAAGAAGGGCTGCGACCACGGCCAGTGCGGTGCCTGCACGGTCCTGGTGGACGGGCGGCGGGTCAACAGCTGCCTGCTGCTCGCGGTCACCCTGGACGGCTGTGAGGTCACCACCGTCGAGGGTCTGTCCGGCGACGGGGAGGAACCGCATCCGCTGCAGCGGGCGTTCCTGGAGCGTGACGCCTTCCAGTGCGGCTACTGCACCCCGGGCCAGATCTGCTCGGCGGCCGGCATGCTCGCCGAGGCGGCGGCCGGCCACCCCTCGCACGTCACCGACCCGGCGGCGCCCACGGGTGAGCCGGTGCCGCTGGACCGGGAGGAGATCCGGGAGCGGCTGAGCGGCAACCTGTGCCGGTGCGGTGCGTATCCGCGGATCGCCGAGGCCGTGGAGGACGTGATCCGGTGAAGGAGTTCGCCTATGTCCGCGCCGGGAGCGTCGAGGAGGCGACCTCCGCGTACGCCTCCCACACCGGCGCCCGCTATCTCGGCGGCGGCACCAACCTCGTGGACCTCATGAAGCTCGGCGTCGAGCGGCCCACCGCCCTCATCGACGTCAGCCGGCTGCCCCTGGACGCGGTGGAGGAGCTGCCGGACGGGGCGCTGCGGATCGGGGCGACGGTCCGCAACAGCGACCTCGCGGCCCACCCGCTCGTGCGCGACCGCTACCCGGCGCTGTCGCAGGCGGTGCTCGCGGGCGCCTCCGGGCAGCTGCGCAACGCCGCTACGACCGGCGGCAATCTGCTCCAGCGCACCCGGTGCCCGTACTTCCAGGACCTGTCGAAGCCCTGCAACAAGCGGGAGCCGGGCAGCGGCTGCGGCGCGCTGGACGGCGTCCACCGTGATCACGCGGTGCTGGGGCACTCCGCGCACTGCATCGCCACCCACCCGTCGGACATGGCGGTGGCGCTGGCCGCCCTCGACGGGCGTGTCGAGCTGTACGGGCCCGAGGGCAGCCGGAGTGTCCCGGCGGCGGACTTCCACCGGCTGCCCGGGGACCGCCCCGAGCAGGACACCGAGATCCGTCCCGGCGAACTCGTCACCGGTGTGGTGCTGCCGGCCGTCGCGGCAGGTCTGCCGTCGGCGTACCGCAAGGCCCGCGACCGGGCCTCCTACGCCTTCGCGCTCGCGTCCGTCGCGGCCGTGCTGCGGGTCGCCGACGGTGTCGTCGATCATGTGGGACTGGCGTTCGGGGCGCTGTCGCACCGCCCGTGGCGGGCCCGGCGCGCGGAAGAGGCGCTGCGGGGCGCGGCTCCCACCGCTGCCGCGTTCGAGCACGCGGTCGGTCTCGAACTCTCGGCCGCACGGCCGCTGCGGGACAACGCGTACAAACTGCCCCTGGCCCGCAATCTCGCCGTGGACGTGCTGTCCCGGCTGGCGGACACCGTACCGGCGGGGAGGACTCCGTGACACACCGCGAGGAGGAGCCCGTGACACACCGCGAGGTGGACTCCGCGACAAGCCGCGGGGCGGCCGGCGTGGGCGCCCCCGCCGTGCGTCGCGAGGGGCGGGAGAAGGTCACCGGCACCGCCCGTTACGCCGCCGAGTACCGCTTCCCCGGCCGGGCACAGGCCTGGCCCGTACCGGCGGCCGTCGCCCGGGGCCGCGTGTCCGGGATCGACGTCGTGGACGCCCTGGCGGTCCCCGGTGTGCTCACGGTGCTCACCCACGAGAACGCGCCCCGCCTGGCCGAGCCGGACGATCCCACACTCGCCGTGCTGCAGAACCCCCGGGTCCCGCACCGCGGCTGGTTCGTGGCCCTGGTGGTGGGCGAGACCCTCGAGGCGGCCCGTGCCGGTGCCGCCGCCGTCCGCGTCACCTACGACACCGAAGAACACGACGTGGTCCTCTCCCCCGCGCACCCGGATGCGTACGTCCCGGAGGAGGCCAACGGGTACCCAGCCGTCCGGGAGCGGGGCGACCCCGACGAGGCGTTCGGTTCCTCCGCCGTCCGGGTCGATGTCACGTACCGGGTGCCACCGCTGCACAACCACCCCATGGAGCCGCACACCAGCACCGCCCGCTGGGACGACGACCGGCTCACCGTGCACACCTCCAGCCAGGGCACCGGCGCGGTCCGCGGCGTGCTCGCCGAGCTGTTCGGGCTGCCCAAGGAGCGCGTCGTCGTCACCGCCGAGCACGTCGGCGGCGGTTTTGGTTCCAAGGGCACGCCACGGCCCGATGTCGTGCTCGCCGCGATGGCGGCACGCAGGACCGGGCTGGCGGTCACGGTGGCGCTGCCCCGGCGGTACCTGCCCGCCGTCGTCGGTCATCGGGCCCCCACGCTGCACCGGCTGCGGCTCGGTGCCGGTGCGGACGGGCGTCTCGCCTCCCTCGTGCACGAGGTCACCACCCACACCTCCCGCATCAAGGAGTTCGTGGAAGCGGGGGCGGTGCCCGCGCGGGTGATGTACGCCGCGCCGCACAGCCGCAGCGCGCACCGGGTCGCGGCGCTGGACGTGCCGTCCCCGTCGTGGATGCGGGCGCCGGGCGAGGCTCCGGGCATGTACGCGCTGGAGTCCGCCGTGGACGAACTCGCCGCCGCACTCGGCATGGACCCGATCGAGCTGCGCGTCCGCAACGAGCCGGACGCCGAGCCCGACAGCGGCGCGCCGTTCAGCAGCAGGCACCTGGTCGACTGCCTGCGCGAGGGCGCCCGGCGCTTCGGCTGGGACGGGCGCGATCCCCGTCCGCGCTCCCGCCGGGAAGGGCCGCTGCTGCTGGGGACGGGCGTGGCGGCGGCGACGTATCCCGTCCAGGTGTGGCCCTCCACGGCGTCGGCCCGCGCACTGCCCGACGGGACGTTCCTGGTCCGGATCAACGCCACGGACATCGGCACGGGGGCCCGGACCGTGCTCGCGCAGATCGGCTCGGACGCGCTCGGGGTGCCATTGGAGCGGGTGCGGATCGAGATCGGCAGCACGGAGCTGCCGTCGGCGTCGCTGGCCGGGGGCTCGTCCGGCACCGCCTCCTGGGGCTGGCCCGTCCACGAGGCCTGTGCCCGGCTGGCGCGGCGGCTGGCCGGGCACCGGGGTCCGCTGCCCGAGCGGGGCCTCGATGTCCGTGCCGACACGAGGGGCACGGCGGACGCCGAGAGCGCCTGGGCACGGCACGCCTTCGGGGCGCACTTCGCCGAGGTCGCCGTGGACACGGTCACCGGTGAGGTCCGTGCCGGCCGGCTGCTCGGGGTGTACGCCGCGGGGCGCATCCTCAACTCCCGTACCGCGCGCTCCCAGTTCGTCGGCGGCATGACGATGGGCCTGGGCATGGCGCTGACCGAGGGCAGCACGATGGACGCCGCGTTCGGTGACTTCGCCGAGTCGGATCTGGCGTCCTACCACGTGCCCGTGCACGCCGACGTGGGCGACATCGAAGCGCACTGGATCGACGAGGAGGACCCCCACCTCAACCCCATGGGGAGCAAGGGGATCGGGGAGATCGGCATCGTCGGGACGGCCGCGGCGATCGGCAACGCCGTCCACCACGCCACCGGTGTCCGCTTCCGTGAACTCCCCCTCACGCCGGACCGGGTGCTGGCCGGACTGCTCGGCCACCGGACGACGAACGGTGCCCCGGCCGGGACAGCCGTGAGCGGATCCGACGCGGTGCCACGCCCGTAGCGGTCACTCCGTCATATGGCGTGCCCGGGGTGCCGGCGCAAGGGACGAGAAGGAACTCCTGTACACCTGCGCCCCCGTCACGCCGTGCCACTCGGGTAACCCACGGGGGTGACCACCCGCACGGAAGAATCCGCCGACTCGGCGACATGTCGGGCTCCGGTCGCAATACAGCCGCCGGAAAGGGGAATCCACGTAGTGACACCCCGGGGGAATCCACGTAGTGACACCCCGTGTCGCGGCACGCCAGGGAGGGCAACCCGTGGATACGACCACAACGGTGATCACGGTGGCCGCGGTTCTCGCGGTCATCGTCCTCGTCCTCGCCATCGTCATCCTCGTGCGGCTGGTGCGGACCCGGCGCGATCTGCGGCGCGCGGGACTGCCCACCGGCCCGCGCTGGGTCTTCTGGGGCGCGGTCCTCTATTTCGTGCTGCCTGTGGACCTGCTGCCCGACCCGATGTACCTGGATGACATCGGCGTCCTGCTGCTCGCTCTGCGCACCGTCCGCGGCTCCCTCGGCGATCGGGAGCGCAGTACGGCACGCCGGCCGGACCGGCTACCGGCGCGATGACTACGGAAAGTAAGGAAACCAACCACCCGTTCGATTCGTATAAGTCTCTGGAAGCCGAAACGAGCCCACGGACCGGGTGGCCGAGCCCCTGGACCCCCGCTTGATCGGCGCAGTACCGACGAGGGAGAGACGATGCAACCGTTCGCGCTCAACTACGCGCGCCCGGCAGTGGAGTTGGAAGCTGTCATTCCGTACGTGTACGACGCCGGACTGCAGCTGAACGTGCTTCTGGACGGACGGGTCGCCGCCTGCGACTTCGCCCTGCTGAGAGAAGTGGGCACCACGACGTCCACCGCCGGCTCCAAGACCCACTTCGACGACTGAGACCGGCCGCCGAAGATGACCGTACTGATCCTCACCTGTGAGGAGGACGTGACCGCGGACATGGTGGTCGTGCACCTCAACGCCTCCGGGATTCCGGTGGTCCGGGTCGACCCCGCGGATCTGACCGGCGGTGTCGCACTGTCCGGGGAGTACGTCCACGGCCGATTCCGTGGCCATCTGTCCGCCGGGGGGCGGCTGGTGAGCATCGGCGGGCTGCGATCGGTCTGGGTGCGCCGCCCCGGCACACCGGCCGGCCGGGCGGCCCAGCCGTCCGCGTGGCTGACGGAGGAGGCCGCCCAAGCCCTCTACGGCATGCTGCGGGGCTCGGACGCACGGTGGATGAACCATCCCGACGCCGCGCGCCGGGCCCGGCACAAACCGTGGCAGTTACGTCTGGGCCAGCAGTGCGGCCTGCCCGTGCCGGCGACGCTGATCACGACCTTTCCGCGGGCCGCCCGGGAGTTCGCCGAGCGCTACCCGGATCTGGTGGTCAAGCCGGTGTCGGGCGCGCATCCGCAGGACCCGCCCAGGGCGGTGCCGACCAGCCGGGTCGCACCGGACACGGACTTCTCGGCCGTGGCGTTCGGGCCGACGCTGTTGCAGCGGCGGATCTCCAAGCGGGCCGACATCCGTCTCACCGTGGTGGGTGAGCGGATGCTGGCCGCCCGCAAGGCGACGGCGGACGACGCGGACCCCGACGAGGTCGACGTGCGCTTCGCCGCGCCCGGCTCACCGTGGCGCCCCACCGACGTGCCGTCGCGCATCGCGCCGGGTGTCCTGGCCTACCTGCGGGAGGCGGGACTGGCGTACGGGGCCTTCGACTTCGTCGAGGACGCCGATGGGACCTGGTGGTTCCTGGAGTGCAATCAGTCCGGGCAGTTCGGGTTCGTCGAGGTGGAGACGGGTCAGCCGATCGCACGCACCATCGCCGAGTGGCTGGCCCGTCCCGTCCCCGACGAGCAGGCACACATCAACGGCTGGAACGCGAAGGTCCGTTGAGGGGGAAGGTCACTGAGGCCGCGGGCCGGGCAGCATGGCCGTGCGCTGCCATCCCGTGCCCGGGGAGTTCGGGCGGTCGTAGCCGGGGGACTGCGCGGGCCGCATGACCAGCTCCAGTTCCCTGCTCACGCGTTCGGCCTCGCGGCGAACCTGCGCGGGCACATCGCCGCACTCCGCGATGAGTCGGTCGTAGATGGGGGAATCCTGGAACACCCGTCAACGCGCCTTTCTGCTCATCGCCCCCGTACGGGGGCGAGACTGCGAGTGTAGGCGGCCCCGCGTCCCGGAGTGTGAATTCCCTGGGAGGACTTGACGCAGACCGGACATCCGTGGCAAGCGGACGAGTGGAGGTCAGGCTCCGGTCGAGGAGCCCGGCCGGACGATCATCAGGACGGTGACCGTCGCCCACAGGAGGTTGAAGATGCCCGTGAACATGGCGAGTTGCGCGGCGGCACGGTGGTCGACGGCCTGCTCGCCCTTGAGCCGGCCGAGGAGTTCCTCCTGGCGCGGCAGGACGAAGGCGACCAGGACGCCGGCGGCGGCCGCGGTCAGCGCGATGGAGGTCACGAGCCACCCGCTGCCCAGGACACCCATCGCTGCAGCGGTGGCGAACCCGAGGACCGGGACGGTCAGTCCGACACCGGCGTAGACGCGGCAGATACGGTGCAGCAGTGCGAGCGAGCCGGCGGCCGACGTGTCGGGGGCGTCGCCGCCCGCGGGGACGGCGCGCCGCGCCGCAGGCGGGAACATGCTGGCCGCGACGGTCACGGGACCGATGGCGACGATGGCGGCCAGGACATGCAGGGACAGCAGAATTTCGGTCACCGGGACTCTTTCCGTGATGCGATCGACGTGCCCGGCTCACGTTAGGGAGCCGGGGAATGATCACCCAGGGGCTGAAACGACAGCTTCCAACGGATTCCCGCCAACTCGCCCCACGCCTGCATCACACGGGCTGCCCGCCCCGCCTCATGCCGTCGGCGGGAACCCGCCTAGGGTGGCGCTCATGCACACCGTGGCGATCCTGGTCCTGGATCACGTGGTGCCGTTCGACATGGCGGCGCCCCAGCAGACGTTCGCCTGGACCCATCTGCCGGACGGGCGGCCCGCCTACCGGGTCCGGTTGTGCGCCGAGTCGCCGGAGGTGCCCGCGGACGGCGGTTTCACGCTGCGCGTGGACCGGGGGCTCGAGGCGCTCGCGGAGGCCGACACGATCATCGTGCCGGGCTGCTCCCCCGAGGCCGCGCCACCGTCCGCGCGGGTCCTTGCAGCGCTGCGGCAGGCGGCCGAAGCCGGCACCCGGATCGCGTCGATCTGCGTGGGCGCCTTCGTGCTGGCCGAGGCCGGGCTGCTGGACGGGCTGCGCGCCACCACTCACTGGGTGGCGGCCGACGAGCTGGCCCGCCGTTTCCCGCGGGTCGAGGTGCAGCCGGACGTCCTGTACGTGGACAACGGGCAGATCCTCACCTCGGCCGGTGCGGCCGCCGCGCTGGATCTGTGCCTGCACATGATCCGGCGGGATCTGGGATCGGCCGTCGCGGCGAGCATCGCCCGTATGTCCGTCGTGCCGCTGGAACGCGAGGGCGGGCAGGCCCAGTTCATCGTTCACGAGCACCCGCCGGTGCCCCGCGGGTCGGAGCTGGAGCCGTTGATCGAGTGGATCGAGGGCAACCTGGCAGACGAGGTGACGCTCGGCGCGCTGGCCGCGCGCGCCGGAATGAGCGAGCGGACCTTCAGCCGCCGCTTCCGTGAGCAGACCGGCACCACGCCGCTGCAGTGGCTGTTGCGGGCGCGGGTGCGGCGGGCTCAGTACCTGCTGGAGAACACCGACCACTCCGTCGAACGGATAGCGCGGCTGGCGGGGTTCGGCTCACCGACGGCGTTCCGGGAGCGGTTCCGCAAGGTGGTGGGCACCACGCCGCACGCGTACCGTACGGCGTTCCACGGAAAGGCCGCGGCCCCGGCGGCCTCCTGAAGAAGGGGCGCCGAGGCCGCGTTCCCGGTCGCGCCGGGCTCTCACGAGGTCAGCCCACCAGCGTCAGGCCGTTCTCCCCGCCCGCTTCCGCGCCCTCCGGGGCCCCCTTGGTGAGCAACAGGGCGTCCGCCTTGGCGATGGCCTCATGGATGGCGGACGTTCCCATCATCACGCACAGCGTGTAACTCACGTCCTCCAGTTCGCGTGCCGCCGTCGGCATCTGCCTCTCCGCCTGAGCGATCCTCAGCGACGCGTAGCGCGTGAGCAACTCCCTGACGGCCTTCCGGTCCGGTACGAGCACGTAGCGCCCCTCTCTCTGTTTTCGCTGCGTATGCCCGAACCACGCGCAAACATTCACATGTTTTTCTCCCATGTGACGGAATCGACGCGAAATGATCGCCTGCTGACGAGGGGACAGACCGAGTCAGGCACTGGGGTGGCTGAACGCGCCCGGCACCGGAACTCCCTTGTCACACGAGGACGAAACCTCGCGACGCAGGACTCAACTCACCCACGCAGAACGACGATTCCCCCCCCCCGGCGGCCCCCCGTCTCACTGACATGGCCGGGGACCGCTTCGGAGGTGGTTGTGAGCGCCGAGGTGACGGCATCCGGCCCGGGGGAAGCGACGACGGACCCGTCCGGGAGCACCGTGGAGCGGATCGTCGGCCTGGAGGGCCGCCGGGGCCTGGCGGTGTGATTCCCGGCGGGTAGCGCAGGCGCGGGGAGTTCCCGGCCCGGGAGCGGATCGAGCGGCTCGTGGACAAGGACTCCATCACCGAGACCGGCCTCTTCGTGCGGGCCCGGCCGGCCGTGGAGGGCGCCCGCCGCCCCTGCGGGGACGGGGTGCTCACCGGCTACGGGAGGTCGACGGCCGCCCGGTGTGCGAGTTCGCCCAGGACTCGACGGTGTTCGGCGGCAGCATGGGTGAGGCGTTCGGCGAGCAGACCATCGCCCTCCGCCTGCGCCGACCTCGGTCTGGACTCGCTGATGGCCGTCCTCGTCCGCACAGCGGGCCGCCAGCGCGGCTCCGCGCCACTCCCCTCTTCTCCTACAGCTCATGTCCATGCCAGGGACGCCAGGGCGGAGGCAGGAGGGCTCGGCTCTCAGGGAGTGCTGATGAGAACTCAGCTTCCGGAGGGCGGCTTGTCACCGGCGCACAGGGCTGAGGGCCGGTGGGCCGGTCGCGGGCTCGTCCCGCTTCTGGTCCCGGCCGAGCTGCGAACCGGCGGTTTCGGGCGCATGGTGGGGCTATGGACGGTCAACCCCCTGTGGTCGTGGAGCCGCCCGCGTCGGACGGCGGACGGCTGGTGACCATCCATGGCGAGCGCAAGGGTGTCGCCTACAGCCTGTTCGACGTGCTGGACCTCCTGCACGGCGAGGGCCTGCCCACCACCGACACGGCCGTCGACGACACCGAGCTGATCGAGTGGCAGGGTGGCGGGCCCTACGACTGGAACGACGGGGCGTCCGACGAGGCGTGAGCCGTACCGCACGAGCGCGATGCGCGTCGGCGGGCCGGTGCCGGCACCCGGAGCTGCGCCGCGCACGCCCGCCCCCGCCCGCTTTTCGGAGGTTCTCATGGTCTCGCGTCTCAACCCGTACCTCACCTTCAACGGTGACGCCCGGCAGGCGATGGAGTTCTACAAGGAGGTCTTCGGCGGTTCCCTGAACCTCCATACCTACGGCGACTTCGGCCAGGCGGACGCCCCGAACGCCGACAAGATCATGCACGGCATGCTGGAGACCACCGGCGGCTTCACCCTGATGGGCGCCGACAACCCGCCGGGGACGGAATCCGAGCAGGGCGGCCAGCCCTTCTCCGTGAGCCTGAGCGGGGACGACGCGGCCGAGCTGCGCGGGTACTGGGAGCAGCTGTCCGAGGGGGGCTCGGTGTCGGTGCCGCTGGAGAAGCAGATGTGGGGCGACGTGTTCGGCATGTGCACGGACCGCTTCGGGGTCCCGTGGATGGTCAACATCGGCAGCCCGGAGGGCTGAGCGTCACCGCTCGGACGGTCCCGCTCCCCCTCCGCCGCGAGCCGCCCGCACCCGCCGTTCACCGTCGGCGCGCGCGGGCGGCTCCGCTGTGCCGGGGCCCACTCCCGCGAGCTCACCGCGGAGCTTACCGCCCCGATTTGTTCGTACGTCCTGACAAATCTGTTGACCTCACTGTTGGGCGCCCATGCACCTCCGGGATGGCCGCACGGGCGGTACCGGCGGTACCATCGGTACCATGTCTCAGCCCAAAGCGATGAACCTCCGTTTCCCCGATCCGGCCCAGCGTGCCGCGATCGAGGCCGCGGCGCGGCAGGAGGGCGTCAGCCTGCAGGAGTACATCCTGTCGGCGGCCTACGCCCGCGCCACCGCAGTGGAGACGCACTTCCTCGAGGCCTTCCGCGCGTCGATGGCCCGCAGCGGCGACGCCTTCGCGGAGGCCGCCGACACGGCCGGCGGCGATGGAGAGCGCCGGGCTGAGGAGCTCGCCGCACGGCGTGGGCTTGAGGAGCAGGAGCGGGGTCACGCCGCGTGACGCAGCACGAACCGCTTCACCCTCTTGATGTGACCTTCCTGCTGCACGCTGCGGAGTTGCTTCCCGGTGATCCGCAGGTGGATGACTACGGTCCTTTGTATGCGGCTGTCGCCCGGGTCAATGCCCGGGCTTTGGAGCGGGACGTCTACGGGTCCCTGCATCTGAAGGCGGCGGCGTTGTTGCAGACGCTGGTGCGGCTGCCGTGTCTGGAGCATTCCGACGAGGCTTTCGCCTGGCACTGCGCGGAGGCCTATCTCGAGCTGAACGGGTGCCGCCTGGAGTATCCGCCGAAGGAAGCGGTCGCCCTGGTGCGGGAAGCGGCTTCCGGCCTGATGGGGGTGGGCCTGGTCGGCCGTCAGTTGCGTGCGTGGAGTGTTGCCTGATCTGGCGGATGTCTTCAGCTCGAGCTGTGTGATCTTCAGGGATCGAGGGCACGCAGGAGGGGGCCAGGACTTTCCGCGTCCAGGTGGTCCGCTTGGCGTCCGCGCCTTCGGGTGGGTCGTCGAGTGCCGTGGCGATGCGGCGCAGTAGTCGGGAGCCGCCGGTCAGCAGTCCGAGGCTTCGGAGCAGGGCCGGAACGGAGGCCGCCTGCCGGGCCGCGCCGGGCCACTGCAGCTGGTGGGCCAGCCGTGCTGCGAGTCCGATTGCAGCGGTGACGTGGGTACGGTTTGCGGGCAGGTGCTGTCGTAGCAGTTCCACGAGTGGTCGGGGGATCTGGTTCTCCGCGTCGGTGATGCCGCGGGCCGTTGTCCGGCTGTCAGGTTGATGTGCCCGCGCACCACGTGTGTCTCGGTGTCGGCGAGGGCGTTTGCCGCGTTTCCCATGCCTCCTCCGCAACGGCTAGATTCGGCACGCCAACCACGAGTTCCTGGGGGACGCCATGACAGATGAACCGCAGCAACACTCCGAGCCCGGGCCCCTGTTGAACTTGGGCTGCCTGATGTTGCTGGTGGTATTCGGCGGCCTGGCGACGATGCTGTACGGCCTGGGAGTGC
>NZ_BMWE01000015.1 GCF_014651075.1 Streptomyces djakartensis
TTTTGGCACGCTGTTGAGTTCTCAAGGAACGGTCGCTTCCTTTGTACTCACCCTCTCGGGCTTTCCTCCGGGCGCTTCCCTTCGGTCTTGCGTTTCCGACTCTATCAGATCTTTTCTCGATCCGATTCCCTGTCGGCGGGTTTTGCCTGAAGGCCTTGGCTTTCGCTCGTCGGCCTTTCGACATTCACTACGTTAACCGATTCGCCGTCCAACTCATAATCGAGTCCGTCGGCGTCGAATTCAGGCATGCGGGCACGCCGAATTCGCCCCCGCTGAGGGGGATGTAGCTAGGTAGTGGGTTGTCCGCTTCCGGCTGCTGGCGAATGCCGTACCCGGGTCAAGCGGCTCGGGCTACATTACGCACCTGGGGAGGGCGCGTCAACTTCGGCGGCGCCGCGGGACATGGGCCCGATAGGGGCTCACGGTCGGGTCGTTGGCGATCCAGTAGCGCCAGGGGTGCTCGGCGCCTTCGCCGCCCACTCCGGTGCGGGGGCCGCTGAGTACCTGGTCGGAGGGCACGGGGGTGCCGCTCAGCATGCGGAGGGGGGTCTCTTCGGAGGTGCACGCGTCGGTGCCGTCGAGGGAGCGGTCCACGTCCAGGGCTGTGGCCAGACGGGCCGGGCCTTTGGCCAGTTCCTTGTCATTGCGGGCCGAGAGTCGACGGGTGCGGGCCAGCTCGGCACCCTCGATGATCTCCCCCGCGCGCAGGAGGACGGCGCTCGCCTTGCCCTCGGGCCCGCACACGAGGTTCATGCAGAACCACATGCCGTAGGTGAAGTAGACGTAGACGTGCCCGGGCGGACCGAACATGACGCCGTTGCGTGCCGTGCGACCGCGATATGCGTGGGAGCCGGGGTCGCTCTCACCGTCGTAGGCCTCGACCTCTGTGAGGCGGAGGGCGATCGGACCGTCCGGGGTGGTGCGGACCAGGATGCGGCCGAGCAGGTCGGGGGCGACATCGAGGACGGGCCGGTCGAAGAACTCCCTGGGCAGGGGCGTACGGTCGGGGGTCGCGATCATGCCGTCCGAGGGTACTTGAGACGGGTGGCGCGGCGGGGTGGCAAGCGGGCACCGGCCTTGTCAGGGTGAGGGCATGGAACCGGCCACGGCCGGATCGCGTTTGTAGGGATCAGGGATCCACCCGTAGTGGGCGAGAGGGAGAGACATGGCGTTCAAGAAGCTGCTCGCGAGCCTGGGGGCCGGCGGGGCTTCAGTCGAGACGGAGCTGCACGAGGTCAACGTCGTGCCGGGCGGTGTCGTCCAGGGCGAGGTGCGGATCCAGGGCGGGACCGTGAACCAGCAGATCGAGGGGCTCTCGGTCGGGCTGCAGGCCAAGGTCGAGGTGGAGAGCGGCGACCAGGAGTACAAGCAGGACATCGAGTTCACGAAGTCGCGGCTGGGCGGGGCGTTCGAGCTGCAGGCGGGTGCGGTGCACGCGGTGCCTTTCGGGCTGGAGATCCCGTGGGAGACGCCGATCACGATGATCGACGGGCAGGCGCTGCGCGGCATGAACATCGGGGTGTCGACGGAGCTGGAGATCGCGCGGGCCGTGGACTCCGGTGACCTGGACCCGGTCAACGTGCACCCGTTGCCGGCGCAGAAGGCGATCCTCGACGCGTTCATCCAGCTGGGCTTCCGGTTCAAGAACGCGGACATGGAACGCGGTGTCATCCGCGGTACGCGCCAGCGGCTGCCGTTCTACCAGGAGATCGAGTTCTTCCCGCCGCAGCAGTACCGGGGGCTGAACCAGGTCGAGCTGAGCTTCGTGGCCGACGAGCACGCGATGGACGTGGTGCTGGAGATGGACAAGAGGCCGGGTCTGTTCAGCGAGGGCAGCGACACCTTCCGGTCGTTCCAGGTGGGTCTGAACGACTTCCGGGGGACCGACTGGGTCGCGTACCTCAACCAGTGGCTGTCCGAGGTCGGCAGCAAGCGCAACTGGTTCTAGGCTCGGGGGCGACCGCAAGAACCGATCAGGAGGTACCGAGGTGACCGAGCTCAAGCGGCGGCCGCTCCCCCACGACTTCCATCCGCCCGTACCGTCGTTCACGGTGACGAGCAAGGACATCGAGGAAGGGGCGACGCTCCAGGACGCTCAGGTGAAGGCGGCCGGCAACACCTCGCCGCAGCTGCGGTGGGAGGGCTTCCCGCCCGGGACCAAGAGCTTCGCCGTGACCTGCTACGACCCTGACGCTCCGACGGGCAGCGGGTTCTGGCACTGGGTGCTGTTCGACATCCCCGCGTCGGTGACCGAGCTGCCGGCGGGTGCGGGCGGCGGCGCGTTCGAAGGGCTGCCCGAGGGCGCGGTCCACGCTCGTAACGACTTCGGCAGCAAGGACTTCGGCGGGGCCGCGCCGCCGCCCGGGGACGGACCGCACCGGTACGTGTTCACGGTGTACGCGGTGGACCAGGAGAAGCTCGGTCCGGACTCGGACGCCAGCCCGGCCGCCGTGGGCTTCAACCTGCGGTTCCACACCATCGGGCGGGCTCAGCTGATCGGTGAGTACGAGGTGCCTGCCGAAGGCTGAGTGACCCGCTGGGCCATCCCGGCGTTCATGCAACGTTTGCCCGCTCCTGGTCTTGGAATTGATCAGGAGCGGGCATTTTTGTTGCCGGGGGTCGCGGGGGTCACCCCCCGTGGGAGCAGCAGATATTGCGTTGTCCATCTCGGCGTGCCCGGCCAGAGTTGATCCCAGCCCGCCAGGGGGTGGGCGGGTGCACACGGGAGGTGGGCTGGTATGCGGGACACGCTGGTACTCAACGCGAGCTTCGAGCCGCTGTCGACGGTGACGCTGAACCGAGCCGTCGTTCTGGTGCTTCAGGACAAGGCCGTCGTCGAGCAGGCCCACCCCGAACTGCGGATGCGGGGAGCCGCGGTCGACATACCCGCGCCGCGGGTGATCAGGCTCTGTCAGTACGTACGGGTGCCGTTCCGAAGACGAGCGCCGTGGTCGAGGCGGGGTGTGCTGGTCCGGGACCGGCACCGGTGCGCGTACTGCGGGAGGCGGGCGACGACCGTGGACCACGTGGTGCCGCGGTCGCAGGGTGGGCAGGACACCTGGCTGAACACGGTGGCCTCGTGTGCGGAGGACAACCACCGGAAGGCGAACCGGACGCCTCAGGAGGCGGGTATGCCGCTGCTGCGGGAGCCGTTCGAGCCGACGCCGGCCGATGCGATGTTGCTCGCGCTGGCGCAGGAGGACTTTGCGGCGCTGCCGGAGTGGCTGGTGCTGGACGCGGCGTGACCCATCGCCGTGGCGGCTGCGGTGGTGTTCCGGTGTGCAGGTTGAATGTGGTTGATCGCGCAGTTCCCCGCGCCCCTGAGGAGAAGGTGGGTGCGGGGAACTCGCGTTGAGGTGCTGTCAGTCGATCGACGGCTTCTCGCGGCGTTCCTGGGCCGGTACGGGTGCGCTGGTCGTGCCTGTGTTGCCGCCGCCGATGCCGCCGAAGTTGCCCATCGCGCCGGAGAGGCCCTTGAGGGCGTCGCCGATTTCGCTGGGGACGATCCAGAGCTTGTTGGCGTCGCCTTCAGCGATCTTGGGGAGCATCTGGAGGTACTGGTAGGAGAGGAGCTTCTGGTCCGGGTCTCCGGCGTGGATGGCCTCGAAGACGGTGCGGACGGCCTGGGCCTCGCCCTCGGCGCGGAGGGCGGCTGCCTTGGCCTCACCTTCGGCGCGCAGGATCTGGGACTGCTTCTCGCCTTCGGCGCGCAGGATCTCGGACTGCCGGACACCTTCGGCCTGGAGGATCGCGGCGCGCTTGTCGCGGTCGGCGCGCATCTGCTTCTCCATCGAGTCCTGGATGGAGGTGGGCGGTTCGATCGCCTTGAGTTCGACGCGGTTGACGCGGATGCCCCACTTGCCGGTCGCCTCGTCCAGGACGCCGCGCAGTGCCGCGTTGATCTCCTCGCGGGACGTCAGGGTCCGCTCCAGGTCCATGCCGCCGATGATGTTGCGGAGCGTGGTGACGGTGAGCTGCTCGATCGCCTGGATGTAGCTGGCGACTTCGTAGGTGGCGGCGCGGGCGTCGGTCACCTGGTAGTAGATGACCGTGTCGATGTTGACGACCAGGTTGTCCTGGGTGATGACCGGCTGCGGCGGGAAGGGCACGACCTGTTCGCGCAGGTCGATGCGGTTTCGGATGGTGTCGATGAACGGGACGACGATGTTGAGCCCCGCGTTGAGTGTCCGCGTGTAGCGGCCGAAGCGCTCGACGATGGCCGCGCTGGCCTGTGGGATGACTTGGATCGTCTTGATCAGGGCGATGAAGACCAACACCACCAGGATGATCAGGACGATGATGACCGGTTCCATCGTCGTTCCCCGTACCTCTCTCCGCCTCGGCGTCTTCGGCAGATCTTATGGTTGTCGAAGATCTTGCTGGACGAGTCTGACAGACCGTCGCGTACCTCGCGAGAGGTTCCCTTCAGTTCCGTCGTGCGAGGTCACATGACGATCGCGGTGGCTCCTTCGATGTCCACGACGTCCACTTCCTGGCCTACTTCGTAAGCACGGTCGGTGTCGAGGGCGCGGGCCGACCACACCTCTCCGGCCAGCTTGATCCGCCCGCCCGAGGCGTCGACGCGTTCCAGGACGACGGCTTGTCTTCCCTTCAACGCGTCGACCCCGGTCGCGAGTTGGGGCCGCTGAGCGCGATGCCGGTTCGCGATGGGGCGTACGACGGCGATGCCCGCGGTCGAGACGGCGGCGAAGACGGCCACCTGGGCGACGGCTCCGCCGCCGAAGACGCCGGTGGCCACCGCCGCGGCGATCGCGCCCACCGCGAGCATGCCGAGTTCGGGCATCGCGGTGATCACGAGCGCGATGCCGAGCGCTGTCGCGCCGATCAGCCACCACAGCCATGCGTCGATTTCCACATGGGCATGGTAGGTCCGCGGGCCCTGTCGCCGACAGGGCGCCCGTCGTGTGAAATGCCGTTCGCGCCCTGGGATTTGCGGTGTTCCAGGGTCGGGTCAGGACAGCGGGAGGCCCTGCGCGGTCCAGCGCTCGCCCACCTGTTCGACGACGAGCGGGAGTCCGAAGCAGAGCGAGAGGTTGCGGGAGGTGAGCTCCAGCTCCAGCGGGCCGGCCGCGAGGACCTTGCCCTGGCGGATCATGAGGACGTGCGTGAAGCCCGGGGGGATCTCCTCGACATGGTGGGTGACCATGAGCATCGAGGGGGCGATCGGGTCCCGGGCGAGGCGGCCGAGGCGGCGGACCAGGTCCTCTCGGCCGCCGAGGTCGAGGCCGGCGGCGGGCTCGTCGAGGAGCAGCAGCTCAGGGTCGGTCATCAGGGCGCGGGCGATGAGGGTGCGCTTGCGCTCGCCCTCGGAAAGGGTGCCGAACCTGCGCTCCAGGTAGTCGCTCATGCCGAGGCGGTCGAGGAAGGCGCGGGCGCGCTGCTCGTCGATCTCCTCGTAGTCCTCGTGCCAGGTGGCGGTCATGCCGTAGGCGGCGGTGAGCACCGTCTCCAGGACCGTCTGGCGCTTGGGGAGCTTCTCGGTCATGGCGATGCCGGCCATACCGATGCGGGGGCGCAGCTCGAAGACGTCGGTGCCGGGCCTGCCGAGGGTCTCGCCGAGGATGGCGGCGGTGCCCGAGCTGGGGTAGAGGTAGGTGGAAGCGAGGTTGAGGAGGGTGGTCTTGCCGGCTCCGTTCGGGCCGAGGATGACCCAGCGCTCGCCCTCCTTGACCGACCAGGAGACCTGGTCCACCAGAGCCCGGCCCTCGCGGACCACGGATACGTCCTGAAGCTCCAGAACATCGCTCATGAGCGCGTTGTCTCCCCTTGCAGTGTGGCCGGTCTCGGCTGTCGCTTACGCCTGTGGCTCGGTCCGCCGCGCCTGTGGGCGCAGCCCTCCATGAAATCTACGCCACCGGTCGTACCGGGCGTTCCCTCGGTCCGGCCCTAGGGTTGAGGGCATGCTCACGGAACCGCGCGCTGGACGTCTCGCATCTTGGGGAAATGCCCTTTTGGCCGGACTTGTCTCACCGGATGACGCCGTGCTCGCCATCGTCGGCGAGGACGCGGTGCATCGGGTGGAGGGGTTGCCCGGGGAGTCGGGCCAGGTCGGGCTGACGCTGGCGCTGGGGCGGCTGCGGAAGCTGGGAGCGACCGGGCTGCGGGTCGCGCTTCCCGCCCCGGGGCATCCGCTGGGGCTGAGCGGGCCGCCGGAGTTCAACGCGCGGGCGCTGGAGGCCGAGGAGGCGGTGGTCTGTCACGGGGCCGCACTCGGGTTGGTGCCGGACGTGTACGAGGCCGGGCCGGTGGGAGTGCAGGTGGAAGTCGTTTGGCATGTGCTGCCCGTGCGGGAGGCGCCGCCTGCGGATGTGCCGTCGCTGGGTGAGGCGGAGCGGGAGCTCGCGGAGGCCCTCCGGGAGGCGACCGAGGTGCTCACGCGGCTGGACGTGGCCGGGTCGGGGCCGGTGGCGGAGGCGGCGGTCGATGCGTATCGGGCCCGGGCCGAGCGGGGGCGGGAGGTGCTGGCGCCGGGGTATCCGTCGCGGGCGGTGCGGGTGCTGGAGTTGGCGCAGCGGGTGGGGACGCTGATCGCTGTGGCGACCGAGAGTGGGCACGGGGGTGCGGTGAGTTCGTCCGAGATCTCTGCTCGGCGGGAGGCGTTGCGGCCGGTGGAGCGGACCGCTCGGCGGGCGCAGGTCGCGGCGTACAACTCCGTCGTGGAGGAGCGGGAGCGGGGGGTGCGGTGACTGTTTGGCGGGCAGGTGCTGGGCGCTGGCGCCGAGGTCGGGGCGTTGCGCAGCCCGGCGGTGCGGGGTGCCGCTGCGCCCACCCGTGCCGCCCTTAGCGGCACGACTGCCCGCAGCTGAGGTGGAGCCGTGTGCCGCTGCGCCCGCCCTCCCCCATCGCCCCGGCGGGACGACCGCCCGCAGCTGGGTTGACCGGCCTCCCAGGGTGGAGCTGGGAGGCCGGTGGTCGCCTTCGGCTGGGAGGCGGAGGCTCGGTGTCAGTGGTTGACGGCGAGGTTGCCGAAGGCGGGGTTCAGGACGCCCACGACGTTCACGCTGTTGCCCGACACGTTGACCGGGACGTGCACCGGGGCCTGGACCACGTTGCCCGAGCCGACGCCCGGGGAGCCCACGGCCTTGCCGTCGGCGTGCGCGCTGGTGGCGGAGGCCATACCGGCGCCCGCGACCAGCAGACCACCGGTCACCATCGTCACGGCTGCGGCCTTCTTCAGGTTCTTCACTTCTGAGCCCTCCTTGCGATTGCCGCGGCAGTCGCCGCAGCACGCACTGGAGAACGGCGGAGATCCACCGAGGATGCGCCATCCGGGGGACATTCCCACGACGGTATGAATCTCAGCCTGGAATGGAACCTTCCGTCGGCCGTGGGGCGAGCGGGTCAGCCCGTCACACCATGACGAACGGCCCACAGCGCCGCCTGCGTCCGGTCGGCCAGGTCGAGTTTCATCAGGATGTTCGAGACGTGGGTCTTGACGGTCTTCTCGGAGAGCACGAGGGCACGGGCGATCTCCCGGTTGGAGCGGCCGTCCGCTATCAGGCCGAGTACCTCGCGTTCCCGGTCAGTGAGCGAACCGGCCCGTCCCGGAGTCGAGTTGGCCTCCTCCTGGGACAGCAGGGCACCGGCGACCTCGGGCTGGAGGAGGATGTGCCCGGCGTGGACCGAGCGGATGGCTCCGGCGAGGGCGTCGGGGTCGACGTCCTTGTAGACGTAGCCCGCGGCGCCCGCGCGCAGGGCGGGGACCACCGTGCGCTGTTCGGTGAAGCTGGTGACGACCAGCACGCGGGCGGGGTTGTCCAGTTCGCGGAGCCGGCGCAGGGCGTCGACTCCGTCCATGCCCGGCATCTTGACGTCCATGAGGATGACGTCGGGCTTCAGTTCCTCCGCGCGGTCGACTCCCCCGGCGCCGTCGGCCGCCTCGCCGACGACCTCGATGTCGTCCTGGACTTCGAGGAACGTGCGCAGGCCCCGGCGGACCACCTGGTGGTCGTCGACGAGCAGGACCTTGATCACGTCAGCCACCGGGGACCTCCATCTCGATCGTGGTGCCCTTGCCGGGCGCCGATTCCACGGTCAGCGTGCCGCCGGCCCCGCTCGCCCGGTCTCGCATGGAGACCAGGCCGAGGTGGCGGCCCGCGCGGCGGACCGCACCGGGGTCGAAGCCGCTGCCGTCGTCCGTGACGCGCAGGACGGCTCCGCTGCCGCGGCGGTCCAGCGTCACGTCGACGTGGTCGGCGCCGGAGTGGCGCAAAGCGTTGTGCAGGGCCTCCTGCGCCACCCGCAGGACGGCCTCCTCCTGGGAGGCGGGCAGGGCCTTGACGCCACGGCCGACGAAGGTCACGCGGGCGGTGTGGGCGCGGTCGAGGACCTGGATCTGGGTGCGCAGGGTGGCGACCAGGCCGTCCTCGTCGAGGGCCGCCGGGCGCAACTCAACGACCGCGGCCCGCAGTTCGTCGGCGGCCTCGGCGGCCAGTGCGGCCACCTGCTGGAGTTCGCCCTTGGCGCGGGACGGGTCGCGGTCCACCAGGGCGGTGGCAGCCTGGGCCGTCAGCCGCAGGGAGAACAGCTTCTGGCTGACCGCGTCGTGCAGTTCGTGTGCCAGGCGGGAGCGCTCCTCGGCGATGGTGAGTTCGCGGCTGCGTTCGTACAGGCGGGCGTTGGTCAGAGCGATCGCGGCGTGCTGGGCGAGGATGCCGAGCAGTTCCTCGTCGTCCTCGGTGAAGCCGCAGCCGCCCTCGGGCTTCGGGCAGTTCTTGTTCGCCAGGAACAGCGCGCCGATGACCTCGTCGCCGTCCCGGATCGGCAGGCCCAGGAAGTCGACCAGGTCGGGGTGGGCCTTCGGCCAGCCCTCGAAGCGGGGGTCCTTGCGGACGTCGGCGAGGCGCTCGGACCTGGTCTGGTGCAGCATCGCGGCGAGGATGCCGTGCTGGCGCGGGAGGGGGCCGATGGCCTTCCACTGCTCGTCACTGACGCCGTCCACCACGAACTGGGCGAATCCACCGTGGTCGTCCGGTACGCCGAGCGCGGCGTACTGCGCGTCGAGCAGCTCGCGGGCCGAGGCGACGATCGTCTTGAGGACGTCGCGCACCTCGAGATGCCTGCTCATGGCCAGCAACGCGGAACTCACCGCGGCGAGGCCGGACCGGGGACCGTGGCTCATGTCCTCACGGTACCGGCGGGCCGTGACGGCGCGGATGGGACCGGTGGCCGCGTGTGCCCGGTCCGGTGGACCTAGGTCGCGGGGCGGAGGCGGACGGAGCCGGTCCGTGCGCCGCACCTGCCCGGAAGCGCCTCACACAGAGCATCGCTTGAGCAACTTGCAGTGAGACCGGACCCGACCGGATGTGAGCCCGCCCATAGGATCCACGTCACGTACGAAAGGACGTAGGAGACAAGTCGGGCCTTTTGAGCGGGGCGGATGGCCCAATCTGCCCCGATTTGCCCCTCCCTGGTCCACTATCGCCTTTCGTACGTCACACCTTTGCCACGCAATTTTGCGGCCGCTAAGAATTGCTGCCGTCGCTCAGCGCCGTGGGTTCACCTCCGCGGCGTTCGTGTCGGAAACACACCGAGTCCAACGCCGGACGCCGAGCGACTCCCGCGCTATTCGAAGAGGTCCAGAACCACCATGCCCAAGAACATCTTCAGCCGTGGCCGCAGTCGCACCCTGACCCGTCACCACAAGATCGCCATGGCGGGTGTCGCCACCCTCGGCGCCGCCGCCATCGGGTTCTCCGCAGTGCCCAGCGGTGCCTCGACGAAGACCACGACCGAGGCCGCTCAGCCGGCTGCGGTGGCGTTCAGCACCGAGCAGATCAAGGACGTCAGGGCGAGCGTCACCGACCAGATGGCCGGTGCCAGCCTGAAGGCGGAGCAGATCGAGGCGAAGAAGAAGGCCGACGCCGCTGCCGCCGCCAAGAAGAAGGCCGAGGCGGCGGCCGCGAAGAAGAAGGCCGAGGCCGCGAAGAAGAAGGCCGAGGCCGCGAAGAAGAAGGCCGAGGCCGAGCGCCAGGCCAAGGAGGCGGCGAGCCGCGCCGCCAAGCGCGCCGAGGCCAAGAAGGCCGCCAAGAAGGCCGTCAAGAAGACCTACCCGAACAACCTCGACGGCTGGATCCGCGAGTCGCTGGACGTCATGAAGAAGCACGGGATCCCCGGCTCCTACGACGGCATCAAGCGCAACATCATCCGGGAGTCCTCGGGTAACCCGAAGGCGATCAACAACTGGGACATCAACGCCATCAACGGCATCCCGTCGAAGGGTCTGCTGCAGGTCATCCCGCCGACCTTCAAGACCTGGCACGTCCCCGGCACCTCCTGGGACATCTACGACCCGGTCGCCAACATCACCGCCGCCTGCAACTACGCGGCCGACAAGTACGGCTCGATGGACAACGTCAACAGCGCGTACTGAGGCCGGCGCGGACCTCTGCTCGCTGCACGGAGCGCCGAAGGGCGGCAGCCTCCTGAGGAGGCGCCGCCCTTCGGGCTTGGCGGAGCGGTGACTAGTTGCGCATGACCTCCGGCTCGTGGCGGCGCAGGAAGCGCGCCACGAGGAACCCGCAGAGCACGCCGAGGGCGAGCAGCGCGCCCATGTCCATCGCCCAGGCACCGGCCGTGTGCTCCCACAGCGGGTCGTTGTCGCCGGCCGTCTCGGGCGGGCTGATCCTGTTGAAGTCCAGCGTGGCCCCGGAGGCGGCGACCGCCCAGCGTGACGGCATCAGGAACGAGAACTGGTTGGCGCCGATGGAGCCGTGCAGGGTGAACAGGCAGCCGGTGAACACGACCTGGATGATCGCGAACATCACCAGCAGCGGCATGGTCTTCTCGGCGGTCTTGACCAGTGACGAGATGATCAGCCCGAACATCATCGACGTGAATCCCAGGGCCATGATCGGCACGGACAGCTCAAGCAGCGTGGCACTGCCGAAGATCAGCCCCTCCTCGGGGATCTCCCGGCCGGCGAAGCCGATGACGCCGACCAGCAGGCCCTGCAACACGGTGATCATGCCGAGCACGAACACCTTGGACATCAGGTACGCCGAGCGGGACAGGCCGGTCGCGCGCTCCCGCTCGTAGATGACCCGTTCCTTGATCAGTTCTCGGACCGAGTTCGCCGCGCCGGCGAAGCAGGCGCCGACCGCGAGGATGAGCAGGACCGTGGTGGCCGTGCCGTTGGGGATGATCCGGCCGGTCTTCGGGTTGGCCGGGTTGGGCAGCAGGCCCCGGTCCGCGTCGATGAGCAGGCTCACCGCGCCGAGCACGGCCGGCAGGATCACCATCAGGGCGAGGAAGCCCTTGTCCGACGCGATCACCGAGACATAGCGCCGGACCAGTGTGACGAACTGGGACATCCAGCCCTGCGGCTTCGGCGGCTTCATCGCCTGCATCGACGGAGCCTGTACGGACTGCGGCGCTCCGGCGTCGATGTCGGCGGCGTACATCTGGTAGTGCTGCGAGCCCTTCCAGCGGCCCGCCCAGTCGTAGTCGCGGTAGTTCTCGAAGGCGGAGAAGACGTCGGCCCAGGAGTCGTAGCCGAAGAAGTTGAGTGCCTCCTCCGGCGGGCCGAAGTAGGCCACCGCGCCGCCGGGCGCCATCACCAGCAGCTTGTCGCACAGGGCCAGCTCAGCCACGGAGTGGGTGACGACGAGTACCGTACGGCCGTCGTCGGCGAGACCGCGCAGCAGCTGCATCACGTCGCGGTCCATGCCCGGGTCGAGGCCCGACGTGGGCTCGTCCAGGAAGATCAGCGACGGCTTGGTGAGCAGTTCCAGAGCCACCGAGACGCGCTTGCGCTGGCCACCGGAGAGGGACGTGACCTTCTTGTCCTTGTGGATGTCGAGCTTGAGTTCGCGCAGCACCTCGTCGATGCGGGCCTCGCGCTCGGCCGCCGTGGTGTCGGCGGGGAAGCGCAGCTTGGCCGCGTATTTGAGGGCCTTCTTGACGCTCAGCTCCTTGTGCAGGATGTCGTCCTGCGGGACCAGGCCGATGCGCTGGCGCAGTTCGGCGAACTGCTTGTAGAGGTTCCTGTTGTCGTAGAGGACCTCGCCCTGGTCGGCCGGGCGGTAGCCGGTGAGTGCCTTGAGCAGGGTCGACTTGCCGGAGCCGGACGGGCCGATGACCGCGATCAGCGACTTCTCCGGGACGCCGAAGGAGACGTCCTTGAGGATCTGCTTGCCGCCGTCGACCGTGACGGTCAGGTGGCGGGCGGAGAAGGACACCTCACCGGTGTCGACGAACTCCTCCAGCCGGTCGCCGACGATGCGGAAGGTCGAGTGGCCGACACCGACGACGTCGGCCGGACCGAGCAGCTGCGTGCCGCCCTTGGGTATCGGCTGACCGTTGACGTACGTGCCGTTGTGGGAGCCCAGATCGCGGATCTCCATGCGGCCGTCGGGCGTGGCGTGGAATTCCGCGTGGTGGCGGGAGACCTGGAGGTCGGAGACGACCAGGTCGTTCTCGAGGGCACGGCCGATGCGCATCACGCGGCCGAGAGAGAACTGGTAGAAGGTCGTCGGGCTGCGGTCCCCGTGGGCCGGCGGCGGCCCCGCGACGCCGTCGGGGCCCTGTTGCTGCGGGATCCGGGCCGCTTGCTGCTGCGGCTGCTGCCAGTCGGCCTGGGCCTGATGCGGCGTCTGCTGGGCGGGGGCCTGCTGGGCCCAGCCCGTGTTCGCGCCCTGCGCGGCGTAAGGCTGGGGGTGGGCCTGCGGTGTCGCGACGGATGCCGCGGCGCCGGAGAGGTTCAGGCGCGGTCCGTCGGTGGGGTTGCCCAGGTTCACCGCCGAGCCCGGGCCGAGCTCCATGTGCTGGATCCGCTGCCCCCGCACGAACGTGCCGTTGGTGCTGCCGTGGTCCTCGATGACCCAACTGCGGCCGTTGAAGCTGACCGTGGCGTGACGCCAGGAGACCCTGGCGTCGTCGAAGACGACGTCCCCCTGCGGATCGCGTCCGAGGGAGTATGCCCTGGACGGATCGAGCGTCCAGGTACGTCCGTTTGATTCCAGTACGAGTTCCGGCACTCCATGCCCCACTGAGTTGTCCCCCGAATTACCCCCGACATGGGGAGTCTAGGGATGTCGAACATCGGGTGGAACTATTTCAGGAGCGGTCCCGTGACTGAAAGGCGGGCCTTGCGGCGACGGTGTGCGGGCGCGTCAGCCGATTCCGTTGACGGGGTTGAAAACGGGCCGGAGAGTGGTATTTCGACGCGAGGGGGACCTGCGCGGTGTTCCCGCCGCGTAGCGGATCGGGGGGTCTGCCATGGGTACTGCCACAGCCGCCGGGTCGGCGAAGGACGCCGCGCGCGTGCCGTGGGGGGACGTGCTGATGTCCGCCGTAGCCGCCGTGAGCTGGGCGTTGATCGCGATGGCGGGTACGGCGGCGCTGGGCCTGCGGCTGCTGGAGGCGGACGCGGCGGGCTCGCCTGGGCCGATGACCGCGGCGGTGGTGGCCCTGGCGGCGGGTGGTTCGGTCACGCCGTCCGGTGACGTGACGGCGTTCGGCCTGTCGGCCGTGGAGGCGGACACGGCCATCGAGATCACGCCACTGGGCGTGAGTCTGGCCGGGGCGCTGTTGCTGTCGTACTTCTTCCTGCGGTCCTTGCGCGGGGCGGGAGTTGTGATCCCGCCGGCCGAACTCCTCGCGCGTGCGGGCACGGTGGTGGCGCTGTTCGTGGCGATGCTGGGCGGGCTGGCGTGGGCGGGCCACGACGTCGTCACGATCGACGGCGGTTCACTGGGGCTGGACGACCTGACCGGGGGTGACGGGGATGGCGGTGTGCAGGTCCCGGGGCTCGGGGACGTCGGCGGACTGCTGCCGGACCGGCTCGGCGACCTGGCGGGCGCGCGGGCGGCGGTCGGTTTCACGGTGGACACGGTGCCCACGCTGCTCGGTGGTCTCGGATGGTCGGCCGGGGTCCTTCTGATCGCCCTGCTGGCCTCGCGCCGGACTCCGCTGCCGCGGGGCTGGGAGGCCGTGCACCGGGTCGTGCGGCCCGCCGTGTCCGCGGTGGTTTCCGTGCTGCTGGTGGCGGTGGCGGCGGGGTTCGCGGCGGCGGTGTGCGCGGCGATCGGCGACGACCACCCCCGGCGTATCGCCGGAGCCGCGCTGCTGGGGGCGCCGAACGGGGTGTGGCTGGGCGTGCCGGTCGGCCTGCTCGTGCCGTGGGACGGCCGGGCGACGGGTGCGCCGGCCCGTTTCCTGCCGGACCCGCTGGACGACCTGCTCAGCGTCCGCTCCGACCAGCCGGTGACGCTGGGGCGGCTGGCCGAGTTGGACGGGCGGGTGTGGCTGCTGGGGGTCGCGGCGGCGCTGATGATGCTGCTCGCGGGGGTGCTGGTGGGAGTGCGGACGCCGGTGGGGGGTGTGGCGGGGGCAGCCGGATACCGGCGAGGGCCGGGGCCGGGTGGCGCACCGTCCGCGAGGGCTGGGGGCGTGGCGGGCCCGGGCAGCGCCGGGCCGGACGGAACGGGGAGCGCGCTGAGCCCCGGTGTCGCACGGACGCGTGGGATCGGCGGCATACCAGGAGCGGGTGCCCTTGGTTTCGCGAGCCGGTGCGCGCTGCGGCTGGGCGTCGCGACCGCGGTCGCCCTGCCGCTGCTGACCTGGCTGACGGAGGTGTCCGTGACCGCCTCCCTGTCCGTGCTCGGCTTCGACGCGTTCGGGGCGGGCATCGAGCTGCGCGGCCATCACGCCTTGGCGCTGGTGCTGGGCGCGGTGTGGGGTGCGGGGGCCGGGGCCGTGGGGGCCCTGCTCGCGTGGGCGAGCGGGGCGGCGGGGCGGTCCGCGTCGCCGTTGGCCCGGACAGGCGGGGCGGACGCCGAGCGCACCGGCGAGGACAGGGGTTCTGGGCGGGCAGGGCCGGGGTCCGTCGGCGCGGGGCGGTCCGGCCACGGGGGCGACACCGGGCGGTGGACTGCCTGGGCCGAGCCGGACACCGCGCGGGCACCGCACGAGCAGGAGGCCGGACCATACGCATCGAGCGCGCCCCACCGAGAAGGACCCGGGGCCTACACCCCGAGCACACCGCACACCGCGAGAGCCGGGCCGTACCCCCCAGGCACACCGCACGCAAAGGAACCCGGACCGCACGCATCCAGCCCGCCGTACCCAGAAGGACCCGGGCCCTACACCCCGGGCACACCGCATCGGCCGCCGAACGCGGCCACCAATCCGTATCTCCGGGTGCCGGAGGAGTTGCGGGGGCCGGAGGATGCGCGGCCCGTTGAGGGGCAGCGGGGCGAAGGGGCGGGGCGGCGGCCCGGTGAGGCACCCTGGTCCGGTGAGTACCCGGGGCGGGGCCGGTCCTCTCGCCCGGGGCAGGCTCCGCCGCCCGGGCGGCCCGCACCGCCCGGTGAAGCCGGCCCGTCCGGTGAAGCCGGTCCGCCTGGTGAAGCCGGTCCGCCCGGCGAAGCCGGTCCGCCCGGCGAGACACTGCAGGCCGGCGAGACCGGCGGCCCGGCAGACGGTGACGTGTACGGCGCGCCGACCGTGGCCCGGCCGGCCGGGCCTCCTCCCCGGGGACCCCGGCAGCCGCCAGGACCGAGAGGCGGCAACCGCCCGGCCGGGCCGGGCGACGGACCACCACCTCCGCCCCCTCCCCCGCCACCGAGGAAGCCCCGAGGTGGAAGGTGAGACGGGGCTGCCGGTCCGATCGCACCGCCGCGTAAGGTTCACGCCACCGGCGCGACACCCACTGTTCGCTGTCCGCAGGGCGGACCTCAGGGGCGGTCCGACCTGCCTGCCGGATACGGTGGAACCACCATGAGCGCTTCGCAGACCTCGTCCTCCGACGTCCCCACCCTCCTTGTCAAGATCTTCGGCAAGGACCGGCCGGGCATCACGGCCGGCCTGTTCGACACCCTCGCCGCCTACTCCGTCGACGTCGTCGACATCGAGCAGGTCGTCACCCGTGGCCGAATGGTGCTGTGCGCGCTCGTGACCGAGCCGCCCCCCGGACTCGAGGGTGACCTGCGGGCGACCGTGCACAGCTGGGCCGAGTCGATGAGGATGCAGGCGGAGATCATCTCCGGTCTCGGCGACAACCGGCCGCGCGGACTGGGCCGCTCCCTGGTCACCGTGCTGGGGCATCCGCTCACCGCGGAGGCGACGGCTGCGATCGCCGCGCGGATCACGAAGACCGGCGGCAACATCGACCGTATCTTCCGGCTCGCCAAGTACCCCGTCACCGCGGTCGAGTTCGCGGTGTCCGGCGTGGAGACCGAGCCGCTGCGCACCGCGCTGGCGACCGACGCGGCGAAGCTCGGCATCGACGTCGCGGTCGTGGCCGCCGGTCTGCACCGCCGCGCGCAGCGCCTGATCGTCATGGACGTCGACTCCACGCTCATCCAGGACGAGGTCATCGAGCTGTTCGCCGCGCACGCCGGCTGCGAGGAGGAGGTCGCCGAGGTGACCGCCGCGGCCATGCGCGGGGAGCTGGACTTCGAGCAGTCCCTGCATGCACGGGTGGCGCTGCTGGAAGGGCTGGACGCCTCGGTCGTGGACAAGGTGCGCAGCGAGGTGCGGCTCACCCCGGGCGCCCGCACCCTGATCCGTACGCTGAAGCGGCTCGGCTACCAAGTCGGCGTCGTCTCGGGCGGATTCACCCAGGTCACGGACGATCTGAAGGAGCGGCTCGGGCTGGACTTCGCCCAGGCCAACACACTGGAGATCGTCGACGGCAGGCTGACGGGCAAGGTCACCGGCGAGATCGTCGACCGCGCGGGCAAGGCCCGGCTGCTGCGGCGGTTCGCCGCGGAGGCTGGCGTGCCGCTGTCGCAGACCGTGGCGATCGGTGACGGCGCCAACGACCTGGACATGCTGAACGCGGCCGGTCTCGGTGTCGCCTTCAACGCGAAGCCGGTGGTACGCGAGGCCGCGCACACCGCGGTGAACTTCCCCTTCCTGGACACGGTGCTGTATCTGCTCGGTGTGACCCGTGAAGAGGTCGAGGCGGCGGACACGCTCGAGGCGAACTGAGCCCGGTCGAAGCGGCCAGGCGGGCCCGGTACCGGTGCGGTTCCGGGCCCTTGTTCACAGCCGGTGCGCCGCGGTCACGCCAGGGCGGTCATTCGGCCGGTGCCCAGTAGTCCTGGAGCGCGGCCACGCCCGGCTCCACGCTCTTCCAGGAGCCGGTGAACGACAGGACGGCGAAGGCTGCCGCCGGGAACCCGCGACGGCTCATCCGCTCGCGCGCGTCGTCCTCGGCCGAGCCCGCGAGGATCTCTGCGAGACCCTGGATCCCCGGGTTGTGGCCGATCACGAGGACGTTCTGCGCGTCGTCGGGGGTTTCGTTGAGCAGGGTGATCAGTTCGCCCGGCGAGGCCTCGTAGATCCGCTCCTCGTAGACGGTTTTCGGCCGCTGCGGGAATTCCTGGACGGCGAGCTTCCAGGTCTCGCGGGTGCGGACCGCGGTCGAGCACAGGGCCAAGTCGAAGGGGATGCCGGTGTCGGCCAGTCGGCGCCCGGCCTCCGCCGCGTCTTTTCTGCCCCGGTCAGCGAGCGGACGCTCGTGATCGGTCACCTGTGGCCAGTCGGCTTTCGCATGGCGGAAGAGGGCAATCCTGCGGGGTTCTGCGACGCTCATGAGATCCAGCTTCGCATGAAACACGCCATGGGGCGCAGGGAGTTGGCCACCGGTTTCCGGTGGTACTCAGCGGGACATCAGCCGCTGCACGCGCTCGAGGAGGTGGGTGAGCGCGGGGTCACCGGTGGCGGCGTGGGCGTCGGACGGGTTCAGGATCAGGGCGAGCAGCGCGGCGAAGGCGAGCGCGGGCAGGGCGAGGGCCCACCAGGGCAGCCGGCTGTCGGCGCCGGCCCGGGCGGCCGGGCGGGGCCGGGTGTGCGTAGGGGCCGACATGGGTGCCTCCGCTCCTCGAGTGATCGGTGGCCCGCGTCTGGCGGCCACACATCGAAGCTACGGAATCGGCGGCCGGCGACCCATCCGGTGACCCACCCACTTGACCCTGACCCATACCCCCTAGGGGACAGGGGGGTCAGCCCCACCATGGACCGGGTGCGGGCCGGCCGGCCGAGGGCCGGTCATGGTGAGGCGATCGTCGCGATGACGGCGATGACGATGAAGATCGCGAAGAACGCGCCGAACACGAGCAGCATCTTCTTCTGACCGTGCTGGGGATTCGGGTCGAGCACTGGCATGGGGCCAAGTCTCGCACCCGCCGGCCGCGCCGGGCGCCCCGGGGTGCCGCCGGGGCGCCGGGACCTGCTCAGCGGTCGGCCTCGTCCTCCACGGTGCGGTCCCGGCCCGCCAGGAAGCCGAAGACCATCTGCGGGATCATCAGGGCGCTCATGAGCGCGATCGGCAGGCCCCAGCCTCCGCTGTGCTGGTAGAGGACGCCCACGAGCAGCGGGCCCGGGATGGAGATCAGGTAGCCGGTGCTCTGTGCGAAGGCCGACAGCTGGGCCACTCCCGGCCCGGTCCTGGCCCGCATGCCGACCATGGTGAGGGCGAGCGGGAAGGCGCAGTTGGAGACGCCGAGCAGCACGGCCCAGGCCCAGGCGCCGTCGGCGGGTGCGAGGTACAGCCCGGCGTAACCGGCGAGGCCGCAGACGCCCAGGGCGAGCACGATCGGGCCCTGGTGCGGCAGCCGTGTCGCCAGCCGCGGTATGACGAAGGCCAGGGGCACGCCCATGACCATGGTGACCGCCAGCAGCAGCCCGGCGGTGCCCGCGGGCACACCGGCGTCCCGGAAGATCTGCGCCATCCAGCCCATGGTGATGTAGGCGGCGGTGGCCTGGAGGCCGAAGAAGGCGGCCAGGGCCCAGGCGGTACGGCTCCGCGTGACCCGCGGCCGCGGCGGCTCCTCGCGGGCCGGTGCCGCCGGGGTGCGGTGGCCGGCCGGCGAGTCCTCGCGTGCGGCTTCCGTGCGGCGGCCGGCGATCCGCGAAGTCGCCGCCCGGCCCTCCACCGGCCCTTCGCCGCGGTTCTCCGTGGCCCGCTCCTGCCGCCCGGAATCCTCCGCGCGTCGCCGTACGAACGGCAGCCACGGCAGGATCGCCGCCACCGCGAGGCTCGCCCAGAGGGAGAGGCCCGACCGCCAGCTTCCGCCCAGCGCGTCGGTCAGGGGCACCGTGACCGCCGCCGCGAGGGAGGTGCCCAGGGCCAGCGCCATGGAGTACAGGCCGGTCATGGAACCGACGCGGTCGGGGAACCAGTGCTTGACGATGACCGGCATCAGGACGTTGCTGACCGCGATGCCCATGAGGGCGAGTGCGCTGGCGGCGAGGAAGCCGGCGGTGCCGCCGGCGTGCGGCCGGACCAGCAGGCCGGTGGCGATGGCGGCCATGCCGGCGCACACCACGGCGCCCGCTCCGAAGCGGCGGGCCAGCCGCGGGGCCATGACGCCGAAGACGGCGAAGCACAGGGGCGGTACGGAGGTGAGCAGTCCGGCGACGCTGCCGCTCATGCCGAGCCCGTCACGGACCTCCTCCAGGAGCGCGCCGAGGCTCGTGATGGCGGGGCGGAG
Source organism: Streptomyces djakartensis (assembly GCF_014651075.1). Lineage (GTDB taxonomy): Bacteria > Actinomycetota > Actinomycetes > Streptomycetales > Streptomycetaceae > Streptomyces > Streptomyces djakartensis. The sequence goes on from NZ_BMWE01000015.1 coordinate 19,464, forward strand.
GTTCAGCGCGGAGAGCACGATGCCGAGGACGAGCAGCCGTTTCGGCCATGCGCGCGTGGCCGGGCCGCCGCTTTTCCCGGCGTCGCGGGCGGCCGGGCGGCGCACGGTCGGGGGCGTCATCGTCCGGGTCTTCTCAGCAGCCATGCGGCCCATCATAGAATCATGGGATGATTTACTTCCGGTCCGGTTCGATCCGATCCGGTCCGGTCCGGTCCGGTCCCGGACGCTCGCGGGCGTACCGGCCGTGCGAAGGTGAGTCATGCCCCTGAGCCACCCCCGGCGCTCCGCGCTGTCAGAGCAGGTCATCGCCGCGCTGCGGGCCCAGATCACCTCGGGCGAATGGCCGGTCGGGTCCCGGATCCCGACCGAGCCGGAGCTGGTCGAGCAGCTGGGTGTCGCCCGCAACACGGTCCGCGAGGCCGTCCGCGCGCTCGCGCACAACGGCCTGCTGGACATCCGCCAGGGCTCCGGCACGTACGTGGTGGCGACCAGTGAGCTGGCCGGCGTGATGCAGCGGCGGTTCGCCGGCGCCGACCCGCGGCACATCGCCGAGCTGCGTTCCACGCTGGAGTCGTCCGCGGCCAGGCTGGCCGCCGAGCGGCGTACGGAGAAGGACCTCAAGCAGCTCGACACGCTGCTGCTGCGGCGTGAGGAGGCCTGGGAGTCGGGCGACGCGGAGACCTTCGTGACCGCGGACGCGACCTTCCACCTGGCCGTGGTGTCGGCCTCCCACAACGACGTCATGACCGCGATGTACGCGGATCTGGGCGAGGTGCTGAGGGACTGGCTGCGCGAGGACGTCGGAGAGGAGCTGACGCCGGAGACGTACATGGAGCACGGGCGGCTGCTCGACGCGATCCGCGCCGGGGACGCGACTCGGGCGGCTCAGGAGGCCGCCCGCTATCCGTTCCTGTGCCGGCCGGGCGGGGTCAGCTCCCCCTCCGGTGACTGATCCACGCCTGGTCGACCTCTTTCCAGCAGCGTCCGGCCAGCCGCACGGTCTGGGCGGGCTCGGCCGCCACCGCGGAGCTGTCGGTGTCGATGTCCCACCAGCGGGCGCACTCGATGTGCAGGCTCACGTGATCGGTCTCCGGGTACGGGTTGTGGCAGTACGCGACCACCCGGGAGCCGTCGGTACGGACCCAGCACGCGGCGCCGAAGGGCGCCGCCGGCTTCCGATGACCGTCGGGCACGCGCGGGTGGGGCACCGCCGGGTACGCCAGGGTCAGCACGAGAGCGACGGCCAGGGGCAGGGAGGCCGTTCGGCGGGAGAAGCGCACAAGGGGACCTCCTCGGCCGTGCTGGGGAGGGGATCGCGTGGTGGACGCGTGATCAAGCCTGCCCAGCTGTGGGCCGCCCCGCCCGGCCGGATGAGCCGAACGGGTGACGCCCCGCTCCCCGCGCGCTGCGGGAGACGGGGCGTCGGTGACGTGTCGGAGATCAGGCCCCGATGGCGTGCAGACCGCCGTCCACGTGGATGATCTCGCCGGTGGTCTTGGGGAACCAGTCGCTCAGCAGCGCGACCACGCCGCGTCCGGCCGGCTCGGGGTCCTTGAGGTCCCACTCCAGCGGGGAGCGGTTGTCCCAGACGGAGGCCAGTTCGCTGAAGCCGGGGATGGACTTGGCGGCCATGGAGCCGAGCGGGCCGGCCGAGACCAGGTTGCAGCGGATGTTCTGCTTGCCGAGGTCACGGGCCATGTAGCGGCTGGTGGCCTCCAGGGCGGCCTTGGCCGGGCCCATCCAGTCGTACTGCGGCCAGGCGAACTGCGCGTCGAAGGTGAGGCCGACGACCGAGCCGCCGTTCTGCATCAGCGGCAGGCAGGCCATGGTCAGCGACTTCAGGGAGTACGCCGAGACGTGCATGGCCGTGGCGACCGACTCGAACGGCGTGTTCAGGAAGTTGCCGCCGAGGGCGTCCTGCGGGGCGAAGCCGATGGAGTGCACGACACCGTCGAGGCCGCCGAGCTCCTCGCCGACGATGTCGGCCAGGCGCCCGAGGTGCTCGTCGTTGGTCACGTCGAGCTCGATGACCTTGACGGGCTTGGGGAGCTTCTTGGCGATGCGCTCGGTCAGCGTGGGCCGCGGGTAGGCGGTCAGGATGACCTCGGCGCCCTGCTCCTGGGCCAGCTTGGCGGCGTGGAAGGCGATGGAGGCCTCCGTCAGCACACCGGTGATCAGGATGCGCTTGCCTTCGAGAATTCCGCTCATGGTGATCAGTGACCCATTCCCAGTCCGCCGTCAACGGGGATGACGGCTCCAGTGATGTACGAGGCGTCGTCCGAGGCGAGGAACCGCACCGTCGCGGCGATCTCCTCCGGCTGCGCGTACCGGCCGAGCGGCACCTGCTTCAGGATGCCGTCGCGCTGCTCGTCGGAGAGCGCCGCGGTCATGTCGGTCTCGACGAAGCCGGGCGCGACGACGTTGAAGGTGATGTTGCGCGAGCCCAGCTCACGGGCGAGGGAGCGCGCGAAGCCGACGAGGCCGGCCTTGGACGCCGCGTAGTTGGCCTGCCCCGCGGAGCCGAGCAGCCCGACGACCGACGAGATCAGCACGACGCGGCCCTTCTTGGCCCGCAGCATCCCGCGGTTGGCGCGCTTGACGACCCGGAAGGTGCCGGTGAGGTTGGTCTCGAGGACCGAGGTGAAGTCCTCCTCGGACATGCGCATCAGGAGCTGGTCCTTGGTGACGCCGGCGTTGGCGACCAGGACCTCGACGGGACCGTGGGCCTCCTCGACCTCCTTGTAGGCCTGCTCCACCTGCTCGGCGTCGGTGATGTCGCACTTGACGGCCAGGCAGCCCAGTTCCGTCAGGGCCGCGGGCGGCTCACCCGAGCGGTACGTGATGGCGACCTTGTCGCCGGTATCGGCGAAAGCACGGGCGATGGCGAGGCCGATGCCCCGGTTGCCTCCGGTGACGAGAACCGAGCGGCTCAACGGATCACCCTTTCGGTAGCGGTCTGATACCCCGCCCGGGCGCCTGGACGACAGGCGGCGATGACAGGCGGCTTCCTCGAAAACCTATCGGTCCCGGCACGCCCGCGGACAATCGGGCAGCGACAGTGGCGTTGCGGACTCACTGTCGGGTCCCTACAGAAAGCCACTCACCGGGATCCGGAAACTCATGGCCGGCGCGCTGGATGGACGACATGATCGGAGCAGCCACCGAGCACGGCGACCACGCTCACCTCGACAGAAAGAGACGGCGGTGCCTCATACCATCGACGAGGCCTTCACGGCCCTTCCCCTACGCGCCCTCGCCGACGCGGCCCTCGCACGCGCGCGTGCGCTGGGCGCCGAGCACGCGGACTTCCGGTTCGAGCGGGTGCGAGGCGCCTCCTGGCGATTCCGGGACGCCAGGCCCGCCGGGTCGTCGGACACCACCGACCTCGGGTACGCGGTGCGGGTGGTGCACGGCGGGACGTGGGGGTTCGCGTCGGGCGTGGACCTGACCATGGACGCGGCCGCGAAGGTCGCCTCCCAGGCGGTGGCGATGGCCAAGCTGTCCGCCCAGGTGATCAGGGCGGCCGGATCGGACGAGAGGGTCGAGCTGGCCGACGAGCCGGTGCACGCGGAGAAGACGTGGGTCTCGTCGTACGAGATCGATCCGTTCACCGTGCCCGACGAGGAGAAGGCCGGGCTGATCGCTCAGTGGAGCGCGCGACTGCTCGCGGCCGACGGGGTGGATCATGTCGACGCCTCGCTGCTCACCGTCCACGAGAACAAGTTCTACGCCGACACCGCCGGGACCGTGACCACGCAGCAGCGGGTGCGGCTGCACCCGGTGTTCAACGCCGTGTCGGTGGACGAGTCGAGCGGCGAGTTCGACTCGATGCGTACGCTCGCGCCGCCCGTGGGACGCGGCTGGGAGTACCTGCGGGGCACCGGCTGGGACTGGGAGAGCGAGCTGGAGCAGATCCCGGAGCTGCTCGCCGAGAAGATGCGGGCGCCGAGCGTCGAGGCGGGTCTGTACGACCTGGTCGTCGACCCGTCCAACCTGTGGCTGACCATCCACGAGTCCATCGGGCACGCCACCGAGCTGGACCGGGCCCTCGGTTACGAGGCCGCCTACGCCGGCACCTCCTTCGCCACGTTCGACCAGCTGGGCAAGCTGCGCTACGGCTCGGAGCTGATGAACGTCACCGGCGACCGCACCGCCGAGCACGGTCTCGCCACCATCGGCTACGACGACGAGGGCGTCGAAGGCCAGTCCTGGGACCTGGTCAGGAACGGCACGCTCGTCGGCTACCAGCTGGACCGGCGGATCGCGCGACTGACCGGCTTCGAGCGGTCCAACGGGTGCGCCTACGCCGACTCCCCCGGGCACGTGCCGGTGCAGCGCATGGCCAACGTGTCGTTGCGGCCGGACCCGGCGGGCATGTCGACCGAGGATCTGATCGGGGGTGTGGAGCGGGGCATCTACGTCGTCGGTGACCGGTCCTGGTCGATCGACATGCAGCGGTACAACTTCCAGTTCACCGGGCAGCGCTTCTACCGGATCGAGAACGGCCGCCTCGCCGGGCAGCTGCGGGACGTGGCCTACCAGGCGACGACCACCGATTTCTGGGGCTCCATGGCCGCGGTGGGCGGTCCGCAGACCTATGTCCTCGGCGGCGCCTTCAACTGCGGCAAGGCCCAGCCGGGCCAGGTGGCGTCCGTTTCCCACGGCTGCCCGTCGGCCCTGTTCAAGGGCGTCAACATCCTCAACACGACCCAGGAGGCCGGTCGATGAGCCCCCGTACCAGCAAGCCGCACGAGGTCGTCGAGCGCGCCCTCGAACTGTCCCGTGCGGACGGGTGCGTCGTCATCGCCGACGAGCAGTCCACCGCCAACCTGCGCTGGGCGGGCAACGCGCTGACCACGAACGGTGTCACGCGCGGGCGCACGCTCACTGTCGTCGCCACGGTCGACGGCAAGGAGGGCACGGCCTCGGGGGTGGTGTCCCGGTCCGCCGTGACCGCCGACGAGCTGGAGCCCCTGGTGCGGGCCGCCGAAGCGGCGGCGCACGGCGCCGGGCCCGCCGAGGACGCGCAGCCGCTGGTCACGGGCGTGGCGCCGTCGCCGGAGTTCACCGAGGCGCCGGTGGAGACCTCCTCCGCCGTCTTCGCCGACTTCGCCCCCGCGCTGGGCGAGGCCTTCGCACGCGCGCGTGCGGGCGGACGGGAACTGTACGGCTTCGCCAACCACGAGCTGGTGTCCTCCTACCTCGGCACGTCGACGGGGCTGCGGCTGCGGCACGACCAGCCGAACGGGACGCTGGAGCTGAACGCCAAGTCCCCCGACCGCACCAGGTCCGCGTGGACCGGGCGCTCCACACGGGACTTCAAGGACGTCGACCCGGCCGCCATGGACGCGGAGCTGGCGGTGCGTCTGGGGTGGGCCGAGCGGCGCGTCGAACTGCCCGCGGGGCGGTACGAGACGCTGCTGCCGCCGACGGCGGTGGCGGACCTGCTGATCTACCAGATGTGGTCGGCGTCGGGCCGGGACGCGGTGGAGGGCCGCACGGTGTTCTCCAAGCCGGGCGGCGGCACCCGGGTCGGCGAGAAGCTGACCGACCTGCCGCTCACCCTGCGCAGCGACCCGAACGAGCCCGGCCTGGAGTCGGCGCCCTTCGTGATCGCCCACTCCTCGGGTGGCGACCAGTCGGTGTTCGACAACGGGCTGCCGCTCACCTCGACCGACTGGATGCGCGAGGGCGGGCTGCGTCACCTGACGACCAGCCGGCACAGCGCGGGCCTGACCGGGCTGCCGGTGGCGCCCGGCATCGACAACCTGATCCTGGAGGGCGGCGAGGACCGCTCCCTGGACGAGATGGTCGCGAACACCGGGCGCGGACTGCTGCTGACCTGCCTGTGGTACATCCGCGAGGTCGACCCGGCGACGCTGCTGCTGACGGGCCTGACCCGGGACGGCGTCTACCTCGTCGAGAACGGCGAGGTGACGGGCGAGGTGAACAACTTCCGGTTCAACGAGTCGCCGGTCGGGGTGCTGGGCCGGGCCACGGAGGCGGGGCGGACCGAGAAGACGCTGCCCCGGGAATGGAGCGACTGGTTCACCAGGACGGCCATGCCCGCGCTGCGGGTCCCGGATTTCAATATGAGCTCGGTCAGCCAGGGCGTATAACCTCGTAGTCGGCTGTCACCCGACTGCCCGAAGATCATCGAGGAGACACGAGAACCGTGACGGACATCGTCGACGAGCTGAAGTGGCGCGGGCTGTTCGCCCTGTCCACTGACGAGGACGCTTTGCGCAAGGCGCTCGCGGACGGTCCCGTCACGTTCTATTGCGGCTTCGACCCGACGGCACCGTCACTGCACGTGGGCCACCTGGTGCAGGTGCTCACGGTGCGCCGGCTCCAGCAGGCCGGCCACCGGCCGCTTGCGCTGGTCGGCGGCGCCACGGGCCTGATCGGCGACCCGCGTCCGACCGCCGAGCGCACGCTCAACGACCCGGAGACGGTCACCGGCTGGGTCGCCAAGCTGCGCGCCCAGATCGAGCCGTTCCTGGCCTTCGAGGGCGAGAACGCGGCCGTGATGGTCAACAACCTCGACTGGACGGAGAACCTCTCCGCGATCGAGTTCCTGCGGGACATCGGCAAGCACTTCCGGGTCAACAAGATGCTGACCAAGGACTCCGTGGCCCGGCGCCTGGAGTCCTCCGAGGGCATCAGCTACACGGAGTTCAGCTACCAGCTCCTGCAGGGCATGGACTTCCTGCAGCTGTACCGGAGGTACGGCTGCACGCTCCAGCAGGGCGGCAGCGACCAGTGGGGCAACCTCACGGCGGGCCTGGACCTGATCCACCGGCTGGAGCCGGACGCCGCGGTGCACGCCCTGGCGACGCCGCTGATGACCAAGGCGGACGGCACCAAGTTCGGCAAGACCGAGGGCGGCGCCGTCTGGCTCGACCCGGAGATGACGACGCCGTACGCGTTCTACCAGTTCTGGCTGAACGTGGACGACCGGGACATCTCGAAGTACATGCGCATCCTGTCCTTCCGGTCCCGTGAGGAGCTGGAGGAACTGGAGAGGCAGACCGAGGAGCGTCCGCAGGCCCGTGCCGCGCAGCGTGCGCTGGCCGAGGAGCTGACGACGCTGGTGCACGGCGCCGACCAGACGGCCGCGGTGATCGCGGCGTCCAAGGCCCTGTTCGGGCAGGGTGAGCTGGCGGAGCTCGACGACAGGACGCTGGCCGCGGCGCTGTCGGAGGTGCCGCACATCCAGGTCGCCGAGCTCGGCCCGGTCGTGGACCTGTTCGCCGAGGTCGGCCTGGTCGCCAGCAAGTCGGCCGCGCGCCGCACGATCAAGGAGGGCGGCGCCTACGTGAACAACGTCAAGGTCGCCGGTGAGGACGCGGTCCCCGCCAAGGAGGACCTGTTGCACGGCCGCTGGCTGGTGCTGCGCCGGGGCAAGAAGAACCTGGCGGCGGTGGAGGTGACGGGCGGCTGAGCACGCACGGCGAAGGGGGCGGTCTTGCGGTACCGGGGCCGCCCCCTTCGCCGTGCGCCTCGTCACGCCCGGTATCTGGTTCCCCGGGCCGCCGTCCAGGCCCGGTCTCCGAGACCGACGAGGATGATCGCCATCACCAGTTGGAATACGTGCCGCCACCAGTCGATTCCCGCTGTGGCGTCGACACCGGCCGCCCGGGCGATGGCGTTGCCGGCGACGGCGCCGATCACGCCCAGGATGACGGTCAGCCACAGGGGAAGGTGCTGCTTGCCCGGGATGATCGCCTTGGCGATCAGACCGAGCACCAGTCCTACGACGATCGCCCACAACCAGCCCATCGCTGCCTCCTCGCACGGCTCGACGTGAGCACTACGCCCAGTGTCGGCCCCGGTGCCGTGCGCCGCATGCCGGGCCTGCCCCGGTCTCGTGGCCGACGTGGGCGCGGCGTAACGTGGAAGCTGTCCTGGTCAGGTTCCCCGGCCGGCCGGGGACGGCTACGGGGCGGGGAGAGTCCGATACGGGCGGATGGTGGGATGCGATGCGGAAGCAGCATGGCGGGCATGTCCAGGTTTTCCGGATCACCGGCGCCCGGGCGGGACTCCAGGAGGACGTACGCGGACGGCAGCGCCGGTACGTGATCTCGATGACGATCCGCACGATCTCCGTGATCCTCGCGGCCACCCTGTGGAACGTCGAACGGCACGTCGCCATCGTGGCGTTGGTGCTCGGGCTGGTGCTGCCGTACATCGCGGTGGTGATCGCCAACGCGGGGCGCGAGAACGCGCCGTCTCTGCCCTCGACGTTCGTGGTGCCTCCGGTGCGGCCGATGATCGCTCCGCCGGGGCCGGACGACGCCCGGTCGGAAACCGTCGCGGAAGACGCCGCGTCGGGGACCGTGCGGGGGGCACCGAGCGAGTCGCAGGAGCGGTAGGGCAGCCGAGAGGCTGATCAACACCGGAAGTCAGCTTCCCGCCAAGCTCAAGAAAAGCTCAGATCAATCATGTTGTTCAGGTGCCGGGGCCGGGGTTACCCGTGACATACTTCGTAGGCGCTCCGCATCCCCCGTCGGAGCGACGGACCGACGCCGGGCAGCTCCCCCCGTGGCTGCTCGGCGTCGCCTTTTCTGTGTGCAGTGGTGAGACGAACCTGTGAGTGACGAGACGCCCGTCTGTTCCGCGAAGGGCTGCCGTGTCGATGCGGTATGGGTGCTTGCGTGGAACAACCCGAAGATCCATACGCCGGAGCGGCGCAAGACATGGCTGGCCTGTGAGGAGCATCGCGAGCATCTGTCGCAGTTCCTCGGGGTGCGGGGGTTCTTGAAGGACGTTGTCCTCTTGAAGGAGTGGGAAGAGAGCGACGGATGAGGTCGCCCTGTCGTCTGCGGGCCGTCTGTGGCCGGTCGCGCAGTTCCCCGCGCCCCTTGAGGGCGGTGCCCTAGCCCCCGATTGCCGACATCGGCCGGTCCGGCTGTACGAAACTCGGGTCGTCCAGGCCGGCGCCTGCCTTCTTGCCCCACATCGCCAGGCGCCAGATACGGGCGATCTCCTCGTCCGGGGCGCCGGAGCGGAGGGCGGCGCGCAGGTCGGTCTCCTCCTGGGCGAAGAGGCAGGTGCGGATCTGCCCGTCGGCCGTGAGGCGGGTGCGGTCGCAGGCCGCGCAGAAGGGGCGGGTGACGGAGGCGATGACCCCCACCACGTGCGGGCCGCCGTCGACCAGCCAGCGCTCCGCCGGGGCCGAGCCGCGCTTCTCCTCGCCCTCGGGGGTCAGCTCGAAGCGCGTGCGCAGGGAGGCCAGGATGTCGCCCGCCGTGATCATGCCGTCGCGCTTCCAGCCGTGCTGGGCGTCCAGCGGCATCTGCTCGATGAAGCGCAGCTCGTAGTCGTGCTCCACGGCCCAGGCGAGGAGCTCGGGGGCCTCGTCGTCGTTGAGGCCCGGCATCAGGACCGAGTTCACCTTGACCGGGGTCAGGCCCGCGTCCCGCGCGGCGTGCAGACCCTCGATGACGTCCTTGTGGCGGTCGCGGCGGGTGAGGGTCTTGAAGACGTCCGGGCGGAGGGTGTCGAGGGAGACGTTGACCCGGTCCAGACCGGCCGCCTTCAGGGCCGCCGCCGTGCGCCCCAGGCCGATGCCGTTGGTCGTGAGGGACATCTGGGGACGCGGCTCCAGCGCCGCGACGCGCTCGACGATGCCGGCCAGGCCGGGGCGCAGCAGGGGCTCGCCGCCGGTGAAACGGACCTCCTCGACACCGAGGGACGTGACCGCGATGCCGATCAGGCGAACGATCTCGTCGTCGGTGAGCAGGTCCGGCTTGGCCAGCCACTGCAGACCCTCCTCGGGCATGCAGTACGTACAGCGCAGGTTGCACCGGTCGGTCAGCGAGACCCTCAGATCGGTGGCCACTCGGCCGTAGGTGTCGATGAGCACGTGGCCCCCTCCCTCGACGCGGATCGTGCCCGGAGCACGTTTCTCCGACACCTGCGAGCCTACGTGACCCCGGTGACAACGCCACAGACCCGATCCCACGACGCGGACGCGGCCGCGCCGCAGGGGACCTGGAGGCCCCCGCGGCGCGGCCGCCTGCGAGGGGTCGCGCTCAGTGGGCGCCGGTGCCGGTCAGGGACCGGACCTCCAGCTCCGCGTACTTCTTGGTGTCGGGCTCCTCCTTGGACAGGACCGTGCCGAGCCAGCCCATGAGGAAGCCGAACGGAATGGAGATGATGCCCGGGTTCTTCAGCGGGAACCAGGCGAAGTCGGCCTCGGGGAACATCGCCTTGGGGTCGCCGGAGACGACCGGCGAGAACAGCACCAGGCCGACGGCGACGATCAGACCGCCGTAGATCGACCACAGCGCGCCCTGGGTGGTGAAGCGCTTCCAGAACAGGCTGTAGAGGATCGTCGGCAGGTTGGCGGAGGCCGCGACCGCGAAGGCGAGCGCGACCAGGCCGGCCACGTTCAGATCGCGGGCGAGAGCGCCGAGGCCGATGGAGACGATGCCGATGAAGACGGTCGCCCAGCGGGCCGCGCGGACCTCCTCGGCACCGGACGCCTTCCCCTTGCGGATGACGTTGGCGTAGATGTCGTGCGCGAAGGACGACGACGAGGCGAGGGTGAGTCCGGCGACGACGGCGAGGATGGTCGCGAAGGCCACCGCCGAGATCGTGGCGAGCAGGATCGCGCCCCAGGTCGAGTCGACGCCGCCGAGGTGCAGGGCGAGCAGGGGCGCCGCGGTGTTGCCGGACGGGTTGGAGGCGATGATCTCTTCCTGCGAGATGAGCGCGGCGGCGCCGAAGCCGAGCGCGATGGTCATCAGGTAGAAGCCGCCGATGATGCCGATCGCCCAGTTCACGGACTTCCGGGCGGCCTTGGCGTCGGGCACCGTGTAGAAGCGGATCAGGATGTGCGGCAGGCCCGCCGTGCCGAGCACCAGGGCGATGCCGAGGGAGATGAAGTCCAGCTTGGAGGTGCCGGTCGCGCCGTACTGGAGGCCGGGCTCCAGGAAGGCGGCGCCCTTGCCGCTGTTCTCGGCGGCGGTGCCGAGCAGGTCGGAGATGTTGAAGTCGAACTTCAGCAGCACCAGGAAGGTGATCAGAAGGGTGCCGCCGATGAGCAGCACGGCCTTGACCATCTGGACCCAGGTGGTGCCCTTCATGCCGCCGATGGAGACGTACACGATCATCAGGACGCCGACGAGGGCGACGATGAGGATCTTGCCCGCGTCGGAGGTGATGCCGAGCAGCAGCGAGACGAGGACACCCGCGCCGGCCATCTGGGCCAGCAGGTAGAAGATCGACACCACGATCGTGGAGGTGCCGGCGGCGGTGCGGACCGGGCGCTGGCGCATGCGGTAGGCGAGGACGTCGCCCATGGTGTAGCGGCCGGAGTTGCGCAGCGGCTCGGCCACCAGCAGCAGGGCGACCAGCCAGGCGACCAGGAAGCCGATCGAGTACAGGAAGCCGTCGTAGCCGAAGATGGCGATGGCGCCCGCGATGCCGAGGAACGAGGCCGCGGACATGTAGTCACCGGAGACGGCGAGGCCGTTCTGGAAGGCGCTGAACTGGCGTCCTCCGGCGTAGAAGTCGGCGGCGTCCTTGGTCTGGCGGCCGGCCCAGACGGTGATGCCGAGGGTCGCGAGGACGAACAGCGCGAACAGGGTGATGATCAGCGGCCGGTGCTCGCTGGCCTCGTTCGCGGCGAGGACTGTCTGCTGTACGGGGCTCATGCGCCGCCCTCCATCCGGGACTTGATGGCCTCGGCCTTGGGGTCGAGCTTCGCGGCGGCGTGCCGCGAGTACCACCAGGCGATGAGGAACGTGGTGACGAACTGGGCGACGCCGAGGACGAAGGCGACGTTGATGTTGCCGAACAGCTTGGTGCCCATGAAGCCGCCCGCGTAGTTGGACAGCAGGACGTACAGCAGGTACCAGGCGATGAAGGCGACGGTCAGCGGGAAGGCGAAGGAACGGTGGGAGCGGCGCAGTTCACCGAACTCCGCGCTCTGCTGCACCTCGGTGAACTCCTCGGGGGAAGGGAGTTTGTGTTGCTCTTTCGAGGGGGGCGGTGCGTCGGTGGCCACGTCAGTCTCCTCGCAATGACGACAAGCGGTTGGTACGGGGCGGGGGCGTGTGTCCTCGCGCTCCCTGTTCAACGTCACGGCGGCACACGGGGAGCGGTTCAACCGCCGGGCTTTCTTTCGGAAGTCGTTTCGGCAAACCGTTGCTGGCCAGCGAGAGAGCGGGATAGCTTCACCCTGCACCACCCCGTCATGTACCTGCCCGAGCACCACCTGTGCCTCGGGCCGGTTTCGTTTCCGGATGATGTGGAGACCCCATGTCCCAGCCGCGTTCCAGACGCCGCCTCGCTCTCGCCGTTCCCGTCGTGCTGTCGCTGACGGCCTCGCTTGGCTTCCTGCCGGCCGCCGCGTCGGCGTCCCCGCACGTGGAGTCGGCCGTGCGGTCGGCGGACGCGCCGAAGCTGGCGTACGTCGTCAACACCAAGGTGGACGGGCACACGATCGCGTCGGTGCAGAAGGCGATCGGGAAGGCCGGCGGCTCGGTCGTGGCCACCTACGAGCGGATCGGCGTGATCGTCGTCCACTCCTCGGACGCCGGCTTCGCCGCGTCCATACGCAAGGTGCGCGGGGTCCAGTCGGCGGGTGCGACGCGGACCGCGCCGCTGACCGCGGCGGGGACGAAGGAGGAGGGGGCGGCGCAGTACCTGACGGACGCCCAGGCGCGGCGGGCCGAGGCGGCCTCGGCGAAGACGCCCGAGAGCGAGCCCCTCGAGGCGGACCAGTGGGATCTGCGGGCGATCGGCGCCGACCGGGCCGCGAAGATCAACCCGGGCAGCCGCAAGGTGACCGTCGCCGTGATCGACACCGGCGTGGACGACACCCACCCCGACATCGCACCGAACTTCTCGGCGTCCCAGTCCGCCAACTGCGCCGGCGGCAAGGCCGACACCAGTGAGGGCGCCTGGCGGCCGTACACGGCCGGGGACTACCACGGCACGCATGTCGCAGGGTCGATCGCCGCCGCCCGCAACGGCACCGGCGTGGCGGGCGTCGCTCCCGGCGTGCAGGTGTCCAGCATCAACGTGACCGACCGGGCCAGCGGCCTCTTCTACCCGGAGAACGTCGTGTGCGCGTTCGTGTTCGCCGCCGACCACGGCGTCGAGATCACGAACAACAGCTACTACGTCGACCCGTGGCTCTACAACTGCATGGACGACCCGGACCAGCGGGCCATCGTCGACGCGGTCAACCGGGCGCAGCTGTACGCGCAGAAGAAGGGCACGCTCAACGTCGCGGCGGCGGGCAACTCCAACCACGACCTGGACGCGGACGCGATCGTCGACGACTCCAGCCCGAACGACACCACGCCGGCCGAGCGCACCATCGACCCGCACGAGTGCTTCGACATTCCGACCCAGCTGCCGGGTGTCGTGACCGTCAGCGCGACCGGCGTCAACAACGTCAAGTCGTACTACTCGACGTACGGCAAGGGCGTCGTGGACGTCGCCGCGCCGGGCGGTGACCGCCGCTACCAGCTCCCGGACACGCCCTCCAAGGACGGCCGCATCCTGTCCACGATGCCGAACGGCGAGTACGGCTTCCTGCAGGGCACCTCGATGGCCTCGCCGCACGCCTCCGGTGTCGCCGCGCTGCTGAAGTCCAAGCACCCCTGGGCGTCCCCGGCCCAGCTGCAGGCGATGCTGAAGGCGCAGGCCGACCGGACCGCCTGCCCCACGTCCTACGACCAGGACGGCGACGGCAAGCAGGACGCGGTGTGCGAGGGCGGCGAGCGCGTCAACGGTTTCTACGGCTACGGCATCGTCAACGCGCTGCGCGCGGTCAAGTGACCCGGCTCGCGCTTTCCGGACCTTGCGCATCCTCGGCTCGTACCGTGAACGAACTGGAGACACCATGACTGCGCCGCACGCGCGCTACCGCCGCGCCGTCGCGATCCCGGCCGGCATGGCCGTGGCCACGGCCCTCGCGTTCCTGCCGAACACCACGGCCGCGGCCGCCGGGGACGCCCCCACGTCGGCCGCGGCCGACGGCCCGTCGCTCAGTTACGTCGTCAACGTCAAGCCCGGACACGGCACGTCGGCCCAGGTGAAGAAGGCCGTCGGCAAGGCCGGCGGCACGGTCGTGACGTCGTACGACCAGATCGGCGTCATCGTCGTCCACTCCTCCGACCCGGGCTTCGCCGAGGCCATCCGCAAGGTGCGCGGGGTCCAGTCGGCCGGGACCACCCGCACGGCGCCGCTGCCCTCGGCGGCGACGACCGACCTGGGCACGCCGAAGGCGCTGAGCGCGGCGGAGGTGGCCGGGGCGGAGGCGCAGGCCGGGCAGGACCCGCTGGAGTCCCTGCAGTGGGACCTGCCCGCCATCAAGGCGGACCAGGCGCACGAGAAGTCGCTGGGCAGCGAGAAGGTCACGGTCGCCGTGATCGACACCGGCGTCGACGACACGCACCCGGACATCGCGCCCAACTTCGACCGTGGGGCGTCGGTCAACTGCGTCTCGGGCAAGCCGGACACCGCCGACGGTGCGTGGCGTCCCGCCTCTTCGGAGAGCCCGCACGGCACGCACGTGGCCGGGGAGATAGCCGCCGCCAAGAACGGCGTCGGCATGACCGGTGTCGCGCCCGGCGTGAAGGTCTCGGGCATCAAGGTGTCCAACCCGGACGGCTTCTTCTACACCGAGGCCGTGGTGTGCGGTTTCGTGTGGGCGGCCGAGCACGGGGCCGACGTGACGAACAACAGCTATTACACCGACCCCTGGTACTTCAACTGCGCGACCGACCCGGATCAGAAGGCGCTGGTGGAGGCCGTGACGCGCGCGTCGCGGTACGCGGAGAAGAAGGGCGCGGTCAACGTCGCGGCGGCCGGGAACGAGAACTACGACCTGGCCTCCGACGAGATCACCGACCCGTCGTCGCCGAACGACTCCACGCCCGGCGACCGGGTCGTGGACCCCTCGGAGTGCCTCGACATCCCGACCCAGCTGCCGGGCGTGGTCACGGTCGCGGCGACGGGTGCAAAGGGCATCAAGTCGTCCTTCTCCAACTACGGCCTGGGCGTGGCCGACATGGCGGCGCCGGGCGGCGACTCGACGGCCTACCAGAAGCCGGAGCCGCCGGCCACGAGCGGGCTGATCCTGGGCACGCTGCCGGGTGGCAAGTGGGGTTACATGGCCGGTACGTCGATGGCGTCCCCGCACGTCGCGGGCGTCGCCGCGCTCATCAAGTCGACGCACCCGTACGCCCCTCCGTCACTGGTGAAGGCACTGCTGTACGCGCAGGCCGACGCCAAGGCGTGCACGGACCCGTACGACATCGACGCCGACGGCAAGGCCGACGCGGTGTGCGAGGGCACGAAGAACCGCAACGGCTTCTACGGCTGGGGCATCGCGGACGCGCTGGACGCGGTGACCAAGTAGAGCGCGTGTGACGTTCGGGCCGGGCGGGGACACCCGCCCGGCCCGTTGCGTTGCTTGGTTCGTCCGGCTTGCTCGCGCGTGTGAAGGTTCGTGAAGATCTCGGGGTGACCTTTACAAGACCCGTCGCCGTCCTGGTGCTGGTGGCGGTGGCCGCGCTGACTCCGCTGCTCGGTCCGGCCGCCGCGCTGCACGGCACCGGGGAGGCCGCGGCGCCCGGCGACGGGGGCACGGCCCTGCTGCGCACGGTGCTGTTCGCGGCGTTGTGCATACCCGTCGGTGAGCTGTTCGTGAACCGGCTGGCGCGGTCCCTGCCAGGCGCGGAGATCAGTCACCCGTGCACTCCCCGCAGTTGGTCCCCTTTCGCGGCCGCCGCCGGTTTCGTGGCCGCTCTCGGGCTCGCCTCCATCGTGGCCACGGGCAATCTCGTCCCGGACGATCCGGCGGACATCGACATCGGCGGGCTCTACGCTTCCCGGGACGGCACGCTCGCCCTGCTCGAGGTGAACGCGTTCCTGGTGGCGGCGCTGTGTGCGGTGTCGCGCCGGCCCGCCACGCAGATCTGGCCGCTGGCCGCCGTGGTCGTCGCGGAGGCGCTGCGCGCGCACCCGGCGACCGAGCACAGCCCGCTGACCGGCTCGGGGCTGACGCTCGTCCACCTGACGTGCGCGGCGCTGTGGGTGGGCGGCCTGCTGCACGCGCTGCGCACCCTCCGGCTCCGGACCGGCGCGCAGGGCGCCGCCCTGCTGGGGCGCTACGCGCGCGTGGCGGTCGCCCTGTTCGCCGCCATCACCGCGTCGGGCGTGTGGAGTTCACTGCGCCGGATGCCGCCGGAGACGATCCTGGAGCAGCTGACGGCGACGGCGTACGGGCGGGTACTGCTCGCCAAGGTGCTTCTCGTGGCGGTCGCCGCCGCCCTCGCGGTACGGGCACGGCGCCGGTTGCGCCGGGCGGCCGACCCGCTGACCGCGGTCGCCCCGGCGTGGGCGGAGGTCGTCGCGCTGGGGCTGGCGGTCGCGCTGTCCGGGCTGCTGACCGCCCTTCCGGTGCCCATCCGCTGGTGAACCTCAGGCGGCGCGCATCTCGCCGTACGTCGCGGCCGGTGCCCGGCGCGCGTTGAGGGCGCCGAGGGTGCCGCAGGCGAGCAGGCCCTGCGCGGCGATGTACGTGAGCATGATCCAGAAGTCCGGCCGGGGCGGCTGCGGCCAGTCGGCGGCACCGGTCGCGATGAGGGTGTCGGAGAGCAGGAAGAGCGCGCCGCCGAGTCCGGCGAAGAGGCCGAGCCGGATCGCCGCCCGGTACGCCATGGCCGTGAGCAGCAGGCTGTACGCGGCGACCGGAAGGCGCAGGTCCGCCGGCAGGCCGGACCACAGCAGCGTGACGGTCGTGACGAGGGCGGTGGCGTAGCCGAGGGCGAGGAGGCCCGCACGCGTGCGGGGGACGGTGTAACGGCTGCCGTACCTCGCGAACAGGATGAGATAGCAGACGTGTCCCGCGGCGAAGGAGGCCATGCCGGCGAGGAAGGCGGGTTCGGCGTCGAAGAGCAGCAGGACGTCCCCGCCCCAGCCGAACAGCAGGGCGGCGACCAGCGGCCGGGGGGCTCGGCGCAGGACGGCCCAGAACGCCAGGAGCGGCATGAGCAGGGGTTTGGTGGCGGTGTGCCCGGCGTCGAAGCCGGCGGCGAGGGAGGCGAGATCGACGGCGGCGGCGAGAACGAGAACGGCGAGGAGAAACCGGGAGGGGCTCATGCGGACGCGCTCTCGCCGACCGGCGCGCGTTCCTCACCAGCCGAAGCCGGTGCCGGTGCCGACGCCGGCGCGGGCCCCCAGCCCGGTCCCCGGAACACGCGCCCCGCGCGCTCCCGCCAACTCCGCGCCCGCCTCACGTCCTTCGCGATGGACACGTATTCGTGTGTCGCCACCTTCAGCAGGTTGTACGTGTCGATGTTCTTGGTCAGTCCGTACCGGGGCCGCACGGTCTCGGCGACGAACGAGCCGAACAGCCGGTCCCAGACGATGAGGATGCCGCCGAAGTTGCGGTCGAGGTAGCCGCCCTGGGAAGCGTGGTGGACCCGGTGGTGCGACGGGGTGTTGAGGACGAACTCGAACCAGCGGGGCATCTTGTCGATCCGCTCGGTGTGGATCCAGAACTGGTAGACGAGGTTCGCGGAGGAGCAGAACGCGAGCGCGGCCGGGTGCACACCGGCGGCGACGAGGGGGAGGTAGAACGGCCACACGGTCAGGGACGTCCAGGGCTGGCGCAGCGCGGTGGTGAAGTTGAACTTCCGGCTGGAGTGGTGGACGACGTGGCAGGCCCACAGGATGCGGATGACGTGGTGACCGCGGTGGGACCAGTAGTAGAAGAAGTCCTGCGCCAGCAGCATCAGCGGGACGGTCCACCACAGAACGGGCACGCGCAGGGGCGTGAGTTCGTAGACCGCCGTGTAGACGGCGACGATCGGGATCTTCCAGAGGAAGTCGAAGGCGAGGCTGCCGAGCCCCATGCCGATACTCGTCGCGGCGTCCTTCGCCTCGTAGCCCTGCGCATCCTCGTCGGGATGGAGACGGCAGCTCACCATCTCGACCACGGTGAGCAGCACGAAGGCGGGTATCGACCACAGCACGACATCGGGCAGGTTCGGCATACCTGCACCGTAGGACCGGCGTCCCGCCCCGGCCAGACGTTGTTACTGACAAGTATTACCGACGGTACGCGCTTGCTTCTTGGCGATCTCCGCCAATGCCGGGGCCGGCGGCGGTGCAGCTGAGCATCGATCAGACGTACGCCGCGCGAACGGACAGACCGGACAAGACGCCTGAGGGGGCGTCGGAGCGGACGGGTGACCGCACCTCTCGGAGGGCGCTGTCAGTCATGGCCCGTATCCTCAGGAACCATGCTCGAAGACCTGACGACCGCAGTGCCCTCGTCCACGTCGTGGCCGGCCGCGTATCCCCAGGGATACGCGGTCGTTGACGTGGAGACCACGGGCCTGGCCCGGGACGACCGCATCATCTCCGCGGCCGTCTACCGGCTGGACGCGCGCGGCGAGGCCGAGGACCACTGGTACACGATGGTCAATCCGGAGCGGGACCCCGGCCCGGTGTGGATCCACGGACTGACGAGCGAGGCACTCGAGGGCGCCCCTCTCTTCCAGGACATCGCCGAGGAGTTCGCGACGCGGCTGGAGGGACGCGTGCTCGTCGCCCACAACGCCGTCTTCGACTGGCAGATGATCGCCCGCGAGTACGCGCGCGTGAAGCGCGAGGCCCCGGTGCGGCAGCGGCTGTGCACCATCGCGCTCTCCAAGGAACTCGGACTGCCGCTGCCCAACCACAAGCTGGAGTCCCTCGCCGCGCACTACGGCGTCGTGCAGCGGCGGGCGCACCACGCGCTGGACGACGCGCGCGTGCTGGCGGAGGCGTTCCGGCCCAGCCTCAGGGCCGCCGCCGCCGGCGGCGTGCGGCTGCCGCTGCTCGAATGCCGGCCGCTGACGGAGTGGTCGGACCGCCCGGTCGCGCCCCGCATCGGACAGCAGGCGGGCAGCGGCGGCTACCGGGCGGGCGGTTGGCGGCCGTCCCGGAAGCGGCCCGCCTGCCCCTACCCCAACCCGGGGCGCTACGAGGCGGGCAGGCGGCTCAAGCAGGGCATGCGGGTCGCCTTCTCCGGTGACACCTCGGTCGAGCGCGAGCTGCTGGAGGACCGGGCGACCGACGCCGGGCTGCACGTGGCCTCCAGCCTGTCCCGGCTGACCAGCCTGCTCGTCACGAACGACCCGGACTCGGGCACGTCCAAGGTGGTCAAGGCCCGGCAGTTCGGTACGCCGATCGTGGACGAGGCCGCGTTCGGGCAGCTCCTCGCGGATGTGGAGCCGGCGTCGGCGGTGTGACCGGATGGGCGGGAGCGACCGTACGGACGGGTGATTGCCGGACGACTCGCCCGCCGGCCGCTCGCCCGGGCCGGGGCGACGGCTCACCCTGTGGCCCATGGCGACCTGTGAGGTATGTGGCAATCAGTACGGAATGACCTTCGAGGTGCACGCCCAGGGAGCGGTGCACGTCTTCGACTGCTTCGCCTGCGCGATCCACCGCATGGCCCCCATCTGCGAGCATTGCCGGGTTCAGATCATCGGCCAGGGCGTCGAGGTCGAGGGACAGTGGTACTGCGGTGCCCACTGCGCCCGCGCGGAGGGAAAGGTGGGGATCGTCGACAAGGTGTGAACCCGTACCCGCCTCAGTACACCCCACGACCGAGTTGTACGGTCGTGGGGTGTATCGCTTCCTGATGTCCCGGCAGTGGGTGATCCTTACGCTGGTCGCCCTGCTTCTCATCCCCACGATGATCAGGCTGGGCATCTGGCAGATGCATCGTTACGAGGAGCGCACCGCCCGGAACCAGCTGGTCACGGACGCGCTGGCGGCCGAGCCGGTGCCCGTGGAGAAGCTGACCGCGCCCGGGCACACCGTCACCAGCGCCGAGCGGTACCGGACCGTGACCGCGAAGGGGCGCTTCGACACCGGGGACGAGGTCGTCGTCCGCCGCCGGACCAACGCCGCCGACGAGGTCGGCTACCACGTCCTGACCCCGTTCGTCCTCGAGGACGGCAAGGTCCTGCTGGTCAACCGGGGCTGGATCCCCTCGGACGGCCCGAGCCAGAGGGCGTTCCCGAAGGTCCCCGCACCGCCCGGCGGCACGGTGACGGTCAAGGGGCGGCTGATGCCGGACGAGACCACCGAGGCGAGCGGCATCAAGAACCTCCAGGGCCTGCCGGACCGGCAGATCATGCTGATCAACAGTGAGCGGGAGGCGCGGCGCCTGGACGTCCGGGTGCTCGGCGGTTACATCGCCCAGACGGCGCCCGAGCCGGAGGGGGACACCCCCCAGCTGCTGGGCGACCCCGGCAAGGAGGACGCGGCGCTGAACTACGCCTACGCCGTGCAGTGGTGGCTGTTCTCCGCCGCCGTGCCGGTCGGCTGGGTGATCCTGGCCCGCCGCGAGGCCCGCGAGCGGGCACAGGCGGCGGCCGGGGCGGCCGGCTCCGCGGAGACGCAACCGGCGGCGGTGTAGCGGAGTCCGGTCAGCAGCACCTCCCCCTCGGTGACCGGCAGGGGACCGGGAACCCTGATCGCCCGGACGCACACCACCGCGGCATTGACGATCACCACTGCGACCAGCAGCAGGAACAGGGCGATCAGCACGCCGTCGACCGTGGAATCGGTGACCACGGTGTGCATGTCGCCGGGGTTCTTGGCCGGCGGCAGGACCTGCCCGGCGTCGAGGGCGTCGGCGTAGCGCGCCCGCCGGGCGAAGCAGCCGATATTCGGGTCGCCGGAGAAGATCTTCTGCCGGCCCGCGGTGAAGGTGATCGCCACGACCCGGGCGAGCGGGACGCCCGTGACCCAGGCCCGGCGCAGCCGGCCGGCATACCGATCGACGCGCTCCAGCGACTGCCGGCCCGGCAGCGCGAGGCGCTGGTGCTGCGGCACTGGCTCGGCCTCGAGGAGAGCGAGACAGCCGCCGCCATGGGCATATCGGGCGGCTCCGTCAAGACGCACACGGCACGCGGCGTCGCCGCCCTCACCCAGGCGATGGAGGCCAGGCGATGACGCATCGAGACACGACCGGGTCCCGTGGCACCGGCCCGGACCGCACCGGCCCGGACCGTACCGAGCAGGAGCTGCGTGAGGCGCCGCGGGCCATGGCCGGCGGGGTCGGGCATCGCGGCCCCGGCCGCCGACGGCAGGTCACTCCCCCGGCCTCTGCCCTGATTGCCGCGCCGACTTGCCGGGAACCCGCACTCCGTGCATAAGAGCATCGAGGACTACGCGCTCATCGGTGACGAACAGACCGCGGCCCTGGTCGGCACGGACGGATCCGTCGACTGGTTGTGCCTGCCCCGCTTCGACTCGGCCGCCTGCTTCGCCAGGCTGCTCGGTGACGAGGACAACGGCTACTGGCGCATCGCCCCCGTGGGGGCGGACCGGTGCACCCGGCGCGCGTACCGCCGCGACACCCTCGTCCTGGACACCGAGTGGGAGACCGCACAGGGGGCGGTCCGGGTCACCGACCTGATGCCCCAGCGCGACCAGGCTCCGGACCTCGTCCGTGTCGTCGAGGGCCTCGACGGCGAGGTGACCCTGCACAGCGTCCTCAAGCTGCGCTTCGACTACGGCTCGGTCGTCCCCTGGGTACGCCGGACCGACGGTCACCGGGTCGCCGTCGCCGGCCCGGACTCGGCCTGGCTGCGCAGTGAGCCGGAGGTGACCAGCTGGGGCGAGGACTTCGGCACCCACGCGGAGTTCACCGTCAAGCGGGGCGAGAAGGTGGCCTTCGTGCTGACCTGGCACCCCTCCCACGAGCCACGGCCACCGCTCGTCGACCCCTACGAGGCGCTGCGCCACAGTGTCGAGGACTGGCAGGCCTGGGCGTCGCGCTGCCGCTACGACGGGCCGTACCGGGACGCCGTGGTCCGCTCCCTGATCACCCTCAAGGCGCTCACCTACGCTCCGACCGGCGGCATCGTCGCCGCCGCCACCACCTCACTGCCCGAGGAGCCGGGCGGGGTGCGCAACTGGGACTACCGCTACTGCTGGCTGCGCGACTCCACCCTCACCCTGGGCGCGCTGCTCGCGGCGGGCTACCAGGAGGAAGCCGAGGCCTGGCGGAACTGGCTGCTGCGCGCGGTCGCGGGCGACCCGGCGGACCTGCAGATCATGTACGGCCTGGCGGGCGAGCGGCGGCTGCCCGAGTTCGAGCTGCCGTGGCTGTCCGGCTTCGCCGGGTCCACCCCCGTGCGCGTCGGCAACGACGCCGTGAACCAGCTCCAGCTGGACGTGTACGGCGAGGTCATGGACTCCCTGTCGCTGGCTCGCGAGTCCGGCCTGTCCCCCCAGCCGGACGTGTGGGCACTGCAGACCGCGCTCATGGACTTCCTGCGCGACCACTGGCGGCAGCCGGACGAGGGACTGTGGGAGGTGCGCGGCGGCCGGCGCCAGTTCGTGCATTCGAAGGTGATGGTCTGGGTGGCCGCCGACCGTGCCGTGCGCACCCTGGAGCGCCATCCGGAGCTGGACGGCGACCTGGACGGCTGGCGCGCGCTGCGCGCCGAGGTGCACCGGGAGGTGTGCGAGAAGGGCTACGACTCCGAGCGCAACACCTTCACGCAGTCCTACGGCTCACGCGAACTGGACGCCGCGCTGCTGCTCATCCCGCGCACCGGTTTCCTGCCACCGGACGACCCCCGGGTGCTCGGCACGATCGACGCGGTCCGCGAGGAGCTGGAGCACGGCGGCCTCCTGCGCCGCTACAGCACCCCCGATTGCGACCTCAGGGAGGTCGACGGGCTGCCCGGCAGCGAGGGCACCTTCCTGGTGTGCGCCTTCTGGCTGGCGGACGCCCTGCACATGACGGGCCGGACGAAGGAGGCCCGCGAGCTGTTCGAGCACCTGGCGGGGCTCGCCAACGACGTCGGCCTGCTGTCCGAGGAGTTCGACCCGGTGGCCGGCCGGCAGCTCGGCAACTTCCCGCAGGCGTTCAGCCACATCGGCCTGGTGAACACGGCCCTCGCCCTGTTCGGGCAGGACGGTGCAGGATAGGCACCATGGATCTTGGACTGAAGGACCGGGTGTACGTAGTCACCGGGGCCACCCGCGGCCTCGGCCACGCCACGGCGCGTGAGCTCGTCGCGGACGGGGCGAGGGTGGTCGTGTCGGGGCGGGACGAGAAGAGTGTCGCCGAGGCGGCGGCCGCGCTGGGCCCGAACGCGGTGGGGGTGGCAGTCGACAACGCCGACCCCGAGGCGGCGGCCCGGCTGATCGGGGCGGCGCGCGAGCACTTCGGCCGTTTCAACGGAGTCCTGATCAGCGTGGGCGGGCCGCCGGCCGGCTTCGTCGCGGACAACACGGACGAGCAGTGGCAGGCCGCGTTCGAGTCGGTGTTCCTCGGTGCGGTGCGTCTGGCCCGTGCCGCGGCGACCGAGTTGGAGGCCGGGGGTGTCATCGGGTTCGTGCTGTCCGGGTCGGTGTACGAGCCGATCCCCGGGCTGACCATCTCGAACGGGCTGCGGCCGGGGCTCGCGGGCTTCGCCAAGTCGCTGTCCGACGAACTGGGGCCGCGAGGCGTCCGGGTGGTCGGTGTGCTGCCCGGGCGGATCGACACGGACCGGGTGCGGGAGCTGGACGCGCTGTCGGCGGATCCGGAGGCGACCAGGGCGGCGTCGGAGTCGCGGATTCCGTTGCGGCGGTACGGGAAGCCCGAAGAGTTCGGGCGGGTGGCGGCGTTCGTGTTGTCGCCGGCTGCGTCGTATCTGACCGGGGTCATGGTGCCGGTTGACGGTGGAGCGCGGCACGGGTTCTGAGCGCGGCCGTCCGCGGGGAGCCGTGGGCTGGTCGCCCACGCGGCGGAGCCGCGTATCGAGCAGCCCCGCGCCCCTGGGGGCGTTGCGCTCAAGTCACTCGCTCCGCACGGTGCTTGACGCCCCGCAGTCTCACCTCCGCCGGGAGGGACTCCAGGCCCGCCGAGGTCCTGGCGTGGGTCAGAGCGCCGGTCGTGAAGTCGGTCAGGACCGCTCCCGGGTCCACGTGCGGCTCCAGTGCGAGGCGTGCGCGGACCTCGGGGGCGGTGCGGCGGCCCGTCAGGTGAGCCCGGGCTCCGTCCACGCCGTCCACCTGACCGGCCTCCTGGGTGAGGACGTTCTCCAGGGCCCGGCCGCGCACCAGGGCGCCCTCGCCGTCCCCGGTGTCGACGAGGATCTCGGAGAGGCGACGCCGGCGGAGCACCGCGACCAGCCACCACAGCGCGAGCAGCAGGAGGACCGCCAGGACCGCGATGACGACCGGCCACCACCAGCCGGCGTCCCGCCAGCGGGTGCGTTCGGCGTCGCTCAGCAGCACGTCGTGCTTGCTGTCGTGGATCCACCACGAGGGCGCCGGCGCACCGAGACCGACCGCCAGGACCGAGCCGCCCAGCACCAGCAGGACGAGGCCCACCAAGCCGGTGAACACGCGGTTGACACCCCTGAGCATCGCCGTCATCCCTTCCGTCCGGGGCGCCGTACCCGTACCGACTGCGAGGGCGGCCGGGAGAGCCCCAGTCCGCGGACCGCGTCGGCGAGCACGGCCTCCAGGTCGGTTCGTACCTCGTCCAGTTCGCGGAAGTGGGACACGGCGCGGACGTCCGCCCGTCTGCGGCGCACCCGTACCCGTGCCGTCTGGACGCCGGCCACTTCCATGGCCCGGTCGCGCAGCGCGGTCGCGGCGGCGTCGCGGTGCAGTCCGGCACGTACGTCGGCATGGGTGCGCCGCATCGGGAGCACGTCCCGCAGGCCGGGCGTGGCGGCCAGGACCAGCAGCCACAGCCCGACGACGGCGGCGACGCCGGCCCCGACGAGCACCCAGGTGTCGTCGAGGGGCCGTTCGGCGAGCTGCCGGGCGAGTTCGCGCCGCCAGTACATGCCGGGCCGGCCGGCCCGTACGGAGACGATGTCGTAGAGGAACAGCCCGATGAGGCCCAGGAGCAGCAGGGCGACGATGCCGGCGGGGATGCGGCGCGCGGACCAGAAGCGGCCGGCACGGCCGGCCTCCGGCGCGGACGGGTCCGGTGGGGTGCCGGGCTCCGAGTCGTCGAGGACCGGCAGGCGCTGTGTGGTGCCTTCGGAGGGCTCGGAGGGTTCCGTGCCCCGGGGTTCACTCATCGGGTCCTCCCCTCCACCGCGCCGTGCGCCGCGGTCAGGTGCAGCCGCTCCACCTGGACGACGACCTCCGGCACCTTCATTCCCACCAGGTCGCCCACCCGGTCGACGACTTGGCGACGCACCTGGCGGCAGCGGGCGCCGACGTCGCAGGGGTAGTCGAGTTCGACGTGGATCCGGACGTGGGCGATCTCGTGGTGTACGACGACGGTGGCGGACGGCCGGCCGGCGTCGGGCGGCAGCGTTCCGACGGCCTCGCGGGCCGCCTGCGAGGCCACCTTGGCGACCACCCGGTCGGCGATCCGGGTCCCGCCCCGCTCGCCGGGCGGGACGACCGCCAGGGGTCTGCCGAGGTCACCGGCCCCCGCGCTCATGGGTGTCACCGCCGCCGTTCACGGGAGCGGAAGAAGTCGCCGAGGTCCATGTCCCCCTCCAGGAACCGGCCGACGACGAAACCGACGGCGCCGAGCGCCGCCACCAGCAGAAAGGCGCCGAACCCGCCGAAGTATCCGGCGAATGCCAGTGCCATGCCGGCGATCATGCCGGCCACGGCCATGCTCATGCTGCGCTCCTCAGCTCCTCAGCCGCTGCGTCGTGGGGTGGCCGGTTCCTCACTGGATCCGGCGCTCCGGCTCCTCTTCCTCTTCGTCCGGCAGTTTCACGTCGCTCACCGCGATGTTGACCTCGACGACCTCAAGACCGGTCATACGCTCGACGGCGGTGATGACGTTCTCCCGTACGTCCCGGGCCACATCGGCGATCGACACGCCGTAGACCACGACGATCTCCAGGTCGAGGGCGGCCTGCACCTCGCCGACCTCGGCCTTCACACCACGTGTCACCGACTTGGCACCGCCGGGGACGCGGTCGCGCACGGCTCCGAGGGTGCGGGAGATGCCGCTGCCCATGGCGTGCACGCCGTCGACGTCGCGGGCGGCGAGCCCGGCGATCTTCTCCACCACGCCGTCCGCGATGGTCGTCCGCCCGCGGGAGCCTGGATCGCCACCGCCGCGCTTGACCAGCGGGCTTCTGCGCGCCGCTGACGTCTCCGTCTCCCCGCCCCGGTTCTCGGTCATGTCAGTCATCGCCGTACGTCCTTTTCGGTTGCCGTCCTGTGACCACCGTAAGCACGGTTACGTGGTAGCGCGCCTCTGATGCGGCAGGCTGGGGTAATGACCTCCGACCGGTGGACGCAGACAGTGAGACATCAGCTGGGCCTGGGCAGACTGTTGCCCCTGGGTGATGCGCGGGACGGCGCATGGATCGCCGAACGGGCGGCCGAGACGGTACTGCGGAGCGCGGCCGGGGACGCTCCCGGGGTGCGTCTCGGTGCGCTCCGGGTCACTCTCGCCGACCCGGCGGACTTCCGAGAGCCCGCCGTGCCGGCTCCGCCCAGCGCTCTGCCGCCCGGGCCGCTACGGGTGACGGCGGAGGCCGAGGCCACGGCCTCGCAGCCGCTGCCGACGACCGCGTCGCGGCTGCGGGTGACGCTGGCCACGGCGGCGACCGAGCGGCTCGGTCTGACCGTGGCGGAGGTCGACCTGCGGGTGACGGACCTGCTGGACGAGGAGCCGGAACCCGGGCCGTCCGTCCCTCTCCCCGAGCCGCCACGGCCCGTGCGGGCCGATGGCGGGGACGGCGACACGGGCCGCGTCGCCGCCGCCGCGCTGGCGGTCCCGGGCGTGCTCCACCTGACCGGCACGCTGGGCCACCCGGTGCACATCGAGGAACTGCCGGGTGATGCCGCGCTGCCACGCCGTCACGTCCGGCTGGAACTGGCGGTCGCCGCGGACCACCGGGCCCGGGACGTGGCCCGCGAGGTCCGCACGGCGGTGAGGAGGACGCTGCCGGACCATCCGACGGTGGCGGTCCTGGTGAGTGCGATCGCCTGACGAGGCAGCGGCGGCTCCGGATGGACGCCGGCCTGCGTGGCGACCCGAGGGGCGGCGCGTGACCGAGGAGGGTGCGGCCAGCCGCGCCCTCCTGTCCGGCCCCGGCGGGCCTCAGTCGCCGAGGCCCGCCAGGTCCCGCAGCCTACGGGCCTGGGACTGGCGTTCCGCGCCGCGCTGTGCCTCGTAGGTGCGGTCCTGTGCGCCGCGCAGCAGGGCCTTGGTCTCGATGACCGCGTCGCGGGGCGCCGCGAGCACGGCCGAGGTGAGGTCCTGCACGGCGTCGTCGAGCTGGTCGGCCGGGACGGCGAGGTTGGCCAGCCCGGTGCTCACGGCCTCCTCGGCCGTGACGAAGCGCCCGGTGACGCAGATCTCGAGCGCGCGGGCGTAGCCGACGAGGCCCACCAGGGGGTGTGTGCCCGTCAGGTCGGGCACGAGTCCGAGGCTGGTCTCGCGCATGGCGAACTGCACGTCGTCGGCGACGACGCGCAGGTCGCAGGCGAGGGCGAGCTGGAAGCCCGCCCCGATGGCATGCCCCTGGACAGCGGCGACGGAGACGATGTCGCTGCGCCGCCACCAGGTGAACGCCTCCTGGTATTCGGCGATGGTCGCGTCCAACTCGGCGTCGTCGCCACGCGCGAGGTCGATGAACGACGGTTCCCCGTCGAAGCCCTCGGGCGTGAACGCCTGCCGGTCGAGCCCGGCCGAGAAGGACTTGCCCTCGGCCCGCAGCACCACGACGCGGACGGAGCCCGGCAGCTGCCGCCCGGCCTCGGTCAGCGCCCGCCACAGAGCGGGGCTCTGCGCGTTGCGCTTGGCCGGGTTGGTCAGCGTCACCGTGGCGATCGCGTCGTCGACGGTGAGCCGTACGCCGTCCTTGTCGAGTACGGGAACGAGGTCCTGGTCGGGCGAAGCCATGGGACGCCTCCGATGTGTGCGGTCAGCTAAGTGACTGCACAGTAACCACCCGGCCGATCAGCCGAACGATCGGGTGGCCACCCATCGGAGCCGTGGGGCCACCCGGGGTCAGGCCGTGGCCTTCTTGCCCCGGGTCGCCCCGCCACGCCCTCGCAGCGTGACGCCCGACTCACTCAGCATGCGGTGCACAAAGCCATACGAGCGGCCGGTCTCCTCGGCCAACGCCCGGATGCTCGCACCGGCGTCGTACTTCTTCTTCAGGTCTGCCGCGAGCTTGTCGCGCGCGGCGCCGGTCACCCGGCTGCCCTTCTTCAGAGTCTCGGCCACCCGTGCCTCCTCATGGGAAGTGCGCTCTGGTCTCCTCATGATCACCCCTCCGGGCCTGGATGGCCACCCATTCGGCAAGGTCCGTGAGACAAGGTTGTGACGACGGGAGCACGACCCCACAAGCGGAATAAAGAATTCCGAAGGGTGACGCACGTACGGCCGAACGGATCGTTCCGGGAAATGCCTGGTCAGAAAGGCGCCACGGCCGAGCCGCGAAGAATCGGGGGCTCGGCCGCGAAATCGATGTAGGACACACCTCGGTACGAGGAGATCTCACACAGATGATGGATCACCACTGGGCCGAATGATCGATACGCCGTTGATCACCTGGTTGATCACGTATTCGATCAAGCGGCACCGGCGCTCAGGCCAGGGCGACGAGGTCCGCGTAGTCGGCGCCCCACAGGTCCTCGATGCCGTCCGGCAGCAGGATGATCCGCTCCGGCTGGAGCGCCTCGACCGCGCCCTCGTCGTGCGTGACGAGGACGACCGCGCCCTTGTAGGTGCGCAGCGCGCCGAGGATCTCCTCGCGGCTGGCCGGGTCGAGGTTGTTGGTCGGCTCGTCGAGCAGCAGCACGTTCGCCGAGGACACCACGAGCGTGGCGAGCGCCAGGCGGGTCTTCTCGCCGCCGGAGAGGACGCCGGCGGGCTTGTCGACGTCGTCGCCGGAGAACAGGAACGAGCCGAGCACCTTGCGGACCTCGACCAGGTCCATGTCGGGTGCGGCGGAGCGCATGTTCTCCAGGACCGTGCGGTCGGGGTCGAGCGTCTCGTGCTCCTGCGCGTAGTAGCCGAGCTTCAGGCCGTGGCCGGGGACGACGGCGCCGGTGTCGGGCTGCTCCACGCCGCCCAGCAGCCGCAGCAGGGTGGTCTTGCCTGCGCCGTTGAGGCCCAGGATGACGACGCGGCTGCCCTTGTCGATGGCCAGGTCGACATCGGTGAAGATCTCCAGCGAGCCGTACGACTTCGACAGGCCCTCGGCCATCAGCGGGGTCTTGCCGCAGGGCGCGGGCTCGGGGAAGCGGAGCTTGGCGACCTTGTCGGACTGGCGGACCGCCTCCAGGCCGGAGAGCAGCTTGTCCGCGCGGCGGGCCATGTTCTGCGCGGCGACCGTCTTGGTGGCCTTCGCGCGCATCTTGTCGGCCTGCGAGTGCAGCGCGGCGGCCTTCTTCTCGGCGTTGGCGCGCTCGCGCTTGCGGCGCTTCTCGTCGGCCTCGCGCTGCTGCTGGTAGAGCTTCCAGCCCATGTTGTAGACGTCGATCTGGGAGCGGTTGGCGTCCAGGTAGAACACCTTGTTGACGACCGTCTCGACCAGGTCGACGTCGTGGGAGATCACGATGAAGCCGCCGCGGTAGGTCTTGAGGTAGTCGCGCAGCCAGATGATCGAGTCGGCGTCGAGGTGGTTGGTCGGCTCGTCGAGCAGCAGCGTGTCCGCGTCGGAGAACAGGATGCGGGCCAGCTCGATGCGGCGCCGCTGACCGCCGGAGAGCGTGTGCAGGGGCTGGCCGAGCACCCGGTCGGGCAGGTTGAGCGCGGCGGCGATGGTGGCGGCCTCGGCCTCGGCGGCGTACCCGCCCTTGGTGAGGAACTCGGTCTCCTGGCGCTCGTACTGCTTGAGGGCCTTCTCGCGGGTGGAGCCCTTGCCGTTGGCGATGCGCTGCTCGTTGTCGCGCATCTTGCGGATCAGGACGTCCAGGCCGCGGGCGGAGAGGATGCGGTCGCGGGCGAGGACGTCGAGGTCGCCGGTGCGGGGGTCCTGAGGGAGGTAGCCGACCTCGCCGGAGCGGGTGATGGTGCCGCCGGCGGGCATGCCCTCACCCGCGAGGCACTTGGTGAGGGTGGTCTTCCCCGCACCGTTGCGGCCGACCAGTCCGATGCGGTCGCCCTTGGCGACACGGAAGGTGGCGTTTTCGATGAGGACGCGGGCACCGGCGCGCAGCTCGATACCGGAGGCGGAGATCACGGACAGACTCCAGGGCGGATACGGGGGCGGGTGGACGGCTGAGGACGTTCCCGCCGTCTAATGCGCGAGGAGAATGGCCATGAGGGACAGTCTAACGGGGGCGTGCAACCACTTTTCCTGCAGCAAGGGAGCGACCGGTATGGCAGGCACCTCAGGCGGGCGTCCGAGCATTTGCCCCACACTGCTGTACGCCGACGCGAAGGCGGCGATCCGGCAGCTCACGGAGGCCTTCGGCTTCACGGAGCTGTCGGTGTTCGGGGGCGAGGACGGCGCGGTGACGCACGCCGAACTGGCGTTCGGCAACGGCGCGGTGATGCTCGGCACCAAGGGCACCGGCGGAGTCTTCGACAGGGCGATGACGGGCGCGGGCACGACCGGGGTGTACGTCGTGGTGGACGACGTGGACGCGCACCACCGCCACGCCGCGGAGCAGGGCGCGGAGATCCTCATGCCCCCGACGGACCAGGACTACGGCTCGCGGGACTACATGGCCCGGGACCTCGAGGGCAACGTGTGGAGCTTCGGGACGTACGCGCCCGAGACGGCGGTCTGACGCCCCCGGGCCGGCGGGCGGCCGGTCCCGGGTCAGCTGCCGCCGGTGTGCACCTGGAACGCGGCCCGGCGGACGGCCTTGGCCAGGGCCGGGTCGGGGTGGGCCGCGGCGAGGGCGACCAGGACCTGCACGGTGCGCGGGTGGCCCACGGCACGGACCTCGTCCAGCAGCATCGGGATGGTCGGCTGGACCGCGGACTCCAGGTGGCGGACGAGCAGCGGGGCCTCCCCGTGGTCGGCGACGGCGGCCGCGGTGTCCACCCACAGCCAGGTCGCCTCCTCCCGGGTGAGGACCTCGTGGGCGTCCTCCGGGTCGGCCCCGTCGTGCTCGGCCAGCCACAGCAGCGCGTAGGGCCTGAGCGTGGGCTCGTCCAGCACGGCGCGGACGTCCGGCTCGGCGGGGGCGCCGACCACGCGGAGCGCCTCGAAGGCGAGGCCGCGCAGCAGGGCGTCCTCACCGCGGGCGGCGCCGAGGAGTTCGGTGACCGCGCTGCCGACGGGGCGGGCGGCGAGCCAGGCCCGGTACTCGGCGCGGGCCGCGTTCGGACGCAGTTGGGCGCAGCCGCGGAGCATGTCCTCGGCGGCCTGCTCGATGTTCCCGGCGGGGCTCTGCGCGGCGACGCAGATCTGCTCCAGCTTGACCCAGACGGCCCAGTTGCCGAGCGGGGTGAGCGTGGCCTGGCCGTCGCCGTAGGTGAGGGCGCCGACGGAGGCGAGGGCGCGCAGGGCCCAGTCGAGGAGGGGTGCGAGCGGGGCGTCGGTCGGCTCGGGCTCGGCCGTTCGCGGCTCGGGCTGGGGGCCGTAGGGGATCTCGCAGCGCGCGGTGCGCAGCTCGGTGACGCGCTGCTCCAGCAGGTCGAGGAGCTGCTCCACGGGGACGGGGCCGGCCGACAGCTGAAGGAAGGAGAGCGTCTGCGGCATGGCCGAGACGACCTCGGCGACGGCGGCGGGCTCGTGGTCCCCGGGCTCCGGGTAGGCGAGCGACCAGGCGTCGAAGAGGGCGACCCAGCCGCGCAGGACGGCGCTGTCGTCGCGGTCCCAGGCGCGCAGCCGCCAGCCGGGGCGGGCGCTGTCACCGTGCACCTCGATGAGCCCGGCGAGACGGGCGGTGTCCCAGTCGGCTCTGACCTGAGCGGGGGTCAGGCCCAGCTCACGCGCGGCCTGTTCGGCGGACGCGTCGGAGAGGGTGGCCTTGCCGTCGGCGGTGGCGCTGCCGCGGCCGGGGCCGAGCGCAGTGTCGGCCCAGCGGGCGACGCGGGCCGCGCCGGCCAGACCTGAACGTGCCATTCTCGCCAGTTCCGCCGGTGCCGGGGTGCCCTCCGGGGGGCGCGGGGCGGGACGGCGCGAGCGCCGCTGGTTCATCGCTCTGGGGGCGGCGGCCAGGGGTCGCGGGCGGACGAGTCGGAGCCTGGAGTCGCGCGGGATACGGGACGTCACGGGGGCAGTCTTCCGGTTGACGGTCCGAAAACCCAAACGGAATGTCACGGCGGGCGACGGGGATGGCCAACGCACCGGTTCCCGGGAGTGGTCGAGGGCCGGGAACAAGCCAGTGATACGACGCTAAACGGAATCACCGCGACCGGTCACGGCCGACGGGGCGGGACGGGGGCGCCAGGCCGCTGTCACCTCCGGGACGTCATATGAGGAACGTCACACGAGAGGCTCACATGAGAGGCGTCAGGAACCGCCGCAGCGCCTCCTCGTAGGCCTCCGGGTCGGCGTTCCACATCGCTCCGTGGGGAGCGCCGGCGACACGGTGGAGGGTGACCATGTCCGGGCGGGCGTCGGCGAGCCGGCGGGAGAGCCGCCAGGGGGCCACCGTGTCATCCGGCCCGTGGATGACCAGGGCGGGGACGCGGAGCCCGTCGGCGGGGGCGGTGACCGCGGCGCGGTCGCCGTACAGGCCGGTGCGGCCCTGTGCGGCGCGGACGGCGAGCGGCAGCAGGGGGCCCGGGGTGCGGCGGGCGGCGGCGAGGGCGCGCAGGGTGGTCTCCCAGCTGAGCACCGGGGAGTCCAGCACGAGCCCGGAGACGCGGTCCCGCAGCCCCGAACGCTCCGCCGCGCGCAGGGCCATGGTGGCGCCGGTGGACCAGCCGTGCAGGACGACCTGCCGGGCGCCGTACCGCACGGCGTAGCGGATCGCCGCGTCGAGGTCGCGCCACTCGGTCTCGCCGAGGTGGTTCAGGCCGTCGGGCGGGCGGGGTGCGCCCAGGTCGCCGCGGTAGGCGAGGGCGAGCACCGGGAAGCGGCTGCGGTGCAGGAACCCCATGACGTTCATCGCGACTTCGCGGGTGGTGCCCAGGCCGTGCACGGCGATCACCCAGGTGTCCCGGGCGCCGGGCACGAACCACGCGGGCAGGGCTCCGAGTTCACCGGGGATGTCGATGTCGGCGTGCTCGATGCCGAGGGCGGCACCCGGGTCGCCGACGTACACGTTCGGGGTGAGCCAGGCCTTGTCGCCGGGTTCCAGGGTGCCGTGTGTGACGCGTTCGAGGCGGCGTACGACGGTGTCCGCGGTGCCCGGGGCGTCGGACAGGACGGGGCCGACGACCGCGTGGGAGCCGTCGCCGGAGAGGCCGTACCGGCCGGGCCGGAGGGCGGCCAGGTGCCGGGTCAGGCTGATCCGGCCCGCCGCCGTGGCGTGCACGGTCAGCCGGGGTTCGGTGGGCAGTGGCCGGCCCGGGGGCGCCTTGAGCGCGGCGTCGCTGGCCAGCCGGCCGGCGGCCACGGCGGCCGCGCCGGCCCCTATCGCGGCGGTGACGGCGGCTGCCGTCGCAGTGACAGTGCGCATCACTCCAGTGTCCTGGTGGAGCGAGCGGGCGACCAGTGGGAGGGGGCGGGGGCGTGAAGGCCCGCGGGGCCCGGGGCGGGCGGCCGGCCGCGGCGCTCCTGGCGGTGGGTCAGCGGCTCTGGCCGTACCCGCGCAGCCGCTCCTCCACCTCGGCCAGCTGCTCCCGGGACAGCAGGCTCGGGGACAGACCGGGTACCGACGCGGCGGTCAGCCACAGGCGGCACATCCACTCCAGTTGGGCCGTGCGGTCGTAGGCCTGGTCCAGTGAGGTGCCGTGGGTGACGGTGCCGTGGTTCCGCAGGAGGCATCCGGAGCGGCCGGCGAGGGCGCGGAGCATGTTCCCGGCCAACTCGTCGGTGCCGTAGGCGGCGTACGGGGCGACCCGGACGGGGCCACCGAGCGCGGCGGCCATGTAGTGGATCAGCGGCAGCTCGCTCACGAGCGTCGAGACGGCCGTCGCGTGCACGGCGTGGGTGTGGACGACGGCACGGGCGTCGGTCGTGGCGTAGACCGCGAGGTGCATGGGCAGCTCGCTGGTCGGGACGAGCGTGCCGAGGACCTGCCGGCCGTCGAGGTCGACGCCGGTGACGTCGCGGGGTTCCAGGCGGTCGTAGGGCACGCCCGACGGTGTGACCAGGACCGTGTCCCCGACCCGCACGGAGACGTTGCCGGACGTGCCGACGACGAGTCCCTCGGAGACCGTCCGGCGGGCCGTCGTGACGAGGTCCTGCCAGGCGCGCGCCTCCTCGGGACGCGCGTCCCTCCGCCGCGACGCCCCCGTACGCTGTCCGTCGCCCCGGTGCTCAGCCATGGGGCGATCCTGCCAGGCAGCAGGGCGGAACGGCGACCCTCTCTTGTGGACACCCCCGCGCCCCTCCCAGTTCATCTTCCGTTCACTCGGGTTACGTACGTTCGTCCAGCCAATGACCTCGAACGATTGCCTGGGTAAATGGAAAGCTTCTCGCTGATCCTCGCGATTGTGGTGGTGACCGCACTCGCGTTCGATTTCACGAACGGTTTCCACGACACCGCGAACGCGATGGCCACGACCATTTCCACGGGCGCCATGAGGCCCAAGGTCGCGGTGGCCATGTCCGCGGTCCTCAACCTGGTCGGCGCCTTCCTGTCCGTCGAAGTCGCCAACACCATCTCCAAAGGCCTCGTCGACGAGGCCGGTATACGACCCGAGGTCATCTTCGCCGCCCTGGTCGGCGCGATCCTCTGGAACCTGCTGACCTGGCTGGTCGGTCTGCCGTCCAGCTCCTCCCACGCCCTGATGGGCGGTCTGATCGGCGCCACCATCGCCTCGGCGGGGGTCGGCGCGGTGCACGGTGACGTGCTGGTCACCAAGGTGCTGATCCCGGCGATCGCCGCCCCGCTGGTGGCGGGCATCGCGGCGATGCTGGCCACGCGTCTGACGTACTCCCTGGGCAAGAAGGCCGACGGCGAGGCGTCCAGGAAGGGCTACCGGGCCGGCCAGATCGCCTCGGCGGGTCTGGTCTCCCTCGCACACGGCACGAACGACGCGCAGAAGACGATGGGTGTCATCACTCTCGCCCTGGTCGCCGGCGGCGCCGTCGCCCCCGACTCCGACCCGCCCATGTGGGTCATCCTCTCGGCGGGTCTCGCCATCGCCCTCGGCACCTACCTCGGTGGCTGGCGCATCATCCGCACCATGGGCAAGGGCCTGACCGACCTCCAGCCGCAGCAGGGCTTCGCCGCCCAGACCAGCGCGGCGACGGTCATCCTGGCCTCCTCGCACCTCGGCTTCTCCCTCTCCACCACCCACTCCGTGTCCGGCGCGGTGATGGGCGCGGGCCTCGGCCGCAAGGGCGGTGTCGTCCGCTGGTCGACGGCGACCCGGATGTTCGTCGCCTGGGGCCTGACGCTCCCGGCGGCCGCCCTGGTGGGCGCGCTCGCGGAGTACGTCACCGGTTTCGGCGACTGGGGCACGGCCGTGGTGGCGGTCTTCCTCGTCGCGTCCAGCGCGGTGATCTGGAAGCTCTCGCGGCGAGAGGTCGTCGACCACACCAACGTCAACGACACCGGCGAGGCGGAGCCGGCCGGTGTGGTGACCGCGGCGATGGCCGCGGTGACCCCGCCGCCCGCGGCCGGCGCGGTGACGGAGGAGCCGGTTCCCGACTTCCCCGCCCAGGCCACCTCCGAGCGGACCCCGTCCACGACCACCACGGTCTGACGGCCACCGGTTACAAGGAAGAGTCTCTGAGATGAAGATCGACTGGGCGGCCCTCGGCTCCGTCTTCGGCGTCAGCCTCGTGGTCACGGTAGCCCTCGTGGGCCTGTTCACCCTCGGCATCGTCGGCCTGTCCCGCCGCGAGCGGGCGGTCGCGGCGGGTGGCTCCGCGGGCCTCGCGGTCACCGGCGCGTACGCGTGCTTCGCGGCGTGCGCGGCGGCTGTGGGATACGGGATCTATCTGATCGTGGCCTGACCACGATCGCGCGTGCCGGGCGGCACAGGGCTCATCGCCCTGTGCCGCCCGGCTGTCGTGTGGGGTTCTGCACACTCCCCCCTCGCAGGTCAACGGCAAGTTGACGGCCGTTCGCGGCCGTGGTGGACTGCCGGGGCCAGTACGGCGGCAGGAGAGGAAGCCGGTGCGAGTCCGGCGCGGTCCCGCCACTGTCACCGGGGTAGTGAACCCCCGGGAGCCAGGAACTCTCACCGCCGGTCTCGTCGAACCAGGGCGCGGACACCCTGAGTGAGGACATGTATCGCCATGCGCGGCTGCCGATCGAGGTTCAGCAACCCACCCCTGCCTGCCCCGTCGGCCGGCTGAGCCCATGGGTGCCGGTCGCGTCTTCGCGTACGGCGCCGCCGCCGGTCTGATCGGTGACCTGCTGCTCGGCGATCCTCGCCGGGGGCATCCGGTCGCCGCGTTCGGGCGGGCCTCGGGCGCCGTGGAACGGGTGTTGTGGCGGGACCACCGGGGGTGGGGCGCGCTGCACGCCGTGGTGTGCGCCGGGAGTGCGGTGGCCCTGGGGGCCGTCGCCGGGCGTGCCGTGCGGACCTCCGCCGTCGCCTCCGTGGCACTGACCGGCGCCGCCACCTGGGCCGTGGTCGGGGGGACTTCCCTCGCACGCGAGGCGCGGACGATCGGGCGTGCCCTGGAGGCGGGGGACGTCGAAGCGGCCCGGGCGCGGCTGCCGCATCTGTGCGGGCGGGACCCGCAGGCGCTCGACGCGGACGGGATCGCCCGGGCCGTCGTCGAGTCCGTTGCCGAGAACACCTCCGACGCCGTGGTGGGTGCCCTGGTGTGGGGGGCCGTCGGCGGCGTGCCGGGGCTGCTCGGGTTCCGGGCCGTGAACACCCTGGACGCCATGGTCGGTCACAAGTCCGCCCGGTACCGGCGGTTCGGGTGGGCCTCCGCCCGGCTGGACGACCTCGCGGGGTGGCCGGGGGCCCGGCTGACCGCCGTGCTCGCGGCCGTGGCCGGGGACGATCCACGGGGAGCCGTCAGGGCCTGGCGTGCCGATGCCGCCCGGCATCCGAGCCCCAACGCCGGGCCTGTGGAGGCCTCGTTCGCGGGGGCGCTCGGGGTGCGGCTCGGCGGGACCCTGTCGTACGGCGGGCGCGTCGAGCACCGGCCCGTGCTCAATGGGGCGGGGCGGCGCGTCGGCACCCGGGACGTGGACCGGGCGGTCCGGCTGTCCAGGCACGTGAGTTGGCTCGCGCTCGGCGTCTGTGTCGCCGCGCGCCGCATCGTGAAGGGGCGTACGTCATGACGGGCGGTGGACTTCTGGTCGCCGGTACCACCTCCGACGCCGGCAAGAGCGTCGTGACCGCCGGGATCTGCCGGTGGCTGGTGCGCCAGGGCGTCAAGGTCGCGCCCTTCAAGGCGCAGAACATGTCCCTCAACTCGTTCGTGACGAGGGAGGGCGCCGAGATCGGGCGGGCGCAGGCCATGCAGGCGCAGGCCTGCCGCGTCGAGCCGGTCGCGCTGATGAATCCCGTGCTGCTCAAACCCGGTGGCGAGCGGAGCAGTCAGGTCGTGCTGCTGGGCAAACCGGTGGGCGAGATGAGTGCGCGCGGCTACCACGGCGGACGGCAGCGGAAGCTGCTCGGGACCGTGCTGGACTGCCTGGAGCAGTTGCGGGGCACGTATGACGCGGTGATCTGCGAGGGGGCCGGGAGCCCGGCTGAGATCAACCTCAGGCGGACCGACATCGTCAACATGGGGATCGCCCGGGGCGCCGGGCTCCCCGTGCTCGTCGTCGGCGACATCGACCGGGGCGGGGTGTTCGCCTCGTTCTTCGGCACCGTCGCGCTGTTGTCACCCGAGGACCAGGAGTGCGTCGCGGGGTTCCTCGTCAACAAGTTCCGCGGGGACGTCTCGCTGCTGGAGCCCGGCCTCGACATGCTGCACGACCTCACCGGGCGGCGCACGTACGGCGTGCTGCCCTTCCGGCACGGGCTCGGGATCGACGAGGAGGACGGGCTGCGGGTGTCCCTGCGGGGAGCGGTGCGGGAGTCCGTCGTCGCGCCGCCCCACGGCGAGGACGTGCTGCGGGTCGCGGTCTGTGCCGTGCCGCTGATGTCCAACTTCACCGACGTGGACGCGCTCGCCGCCGAACCCGGTGTCGTGGTGCGGTTCGTGGACCGGCCGGAGGAACTGGCGGACGCCGACCTCGTCATCGTGCCCGGAACGCGCGGCACCGTCCGTGCCCTGGAGTGGCTCCGGGAGCGCGGGCTCGCCGACGCGCTGGTGCGCAGGGCCGCCGAACAGCGGCCCGTGCTGGGCGTCTGCGGCGGTTTCCAGATCCTCGGCGAGCACATCGAGGACGACGTGGAGAGCCGCCGGGGCCACGTCGACGGGCTGGGGATCCTGCCCGTACGGGTGCGGTTCGCCCGGGAGAAGACCCTCACCCGGCCGGAGGGCGAGGCCCTCGGGGAGCGCGTGGAGGGGTACGAGATCCACCACGGGGTCGCCGACGTCACCGGCGGCGTGCCCTTCCTCGACGGCTGCCGGGTCGGCCAGACCTGGGGCACGCACTGGCACGGTTCCCTGGAGTCGGACGGCTTCCGGCGGGCCTTCCTGCGCGAGGTGGCGGCCGCCGCCGGCCGGCGTTTCGTGCCGGCGCCCGACACCTCGTTCGCCGCGCTGCGCGAGGAGCAGCTAGACCGGCTCGGCGATCTGATCGAACAACACGCGGACACGGACGCGCTGTGGCGGCTCATCGAGTCGGGCGCGCCGCGAGGACTGCCCTTCATTCCACCGGGAGCGCCCGCATGAGCACTGTGTTGTTGTTGTCGACCGCCGACACGGACCTGCTGGCGGCCCGGGCCGCCTCCGGTGCCTCGTACCGGATCGGCAACCCGACCCGGGTGGACGTCCAGGAGGAGCTTCCGGCGCTGCTGGAGGGCGCCGACATCGCCGTGGTGCGGCTGCTCGGCGGCAAGCGGGCCTGGGAGGACGGGCTGGCCGCGCTGAAGGCGTCCGGCGTCCCGGCCGTGCTGCTCGGCGGCGAGACGGTGCCGGACGCGGAGCTGATGGCCGAGTCGTCCGTGCCGGCCGGTGTCGTGGCGGAGGCGCTGAAGTACCTCGTCGAGGGCGGACCGGCCAACCTCACCGAGCTGGCCCGGTTCCTGTCCGACACCGTGCTGCTCACGGGCGAGGGCTTCGCCGCTCCGCAGCGCATGCCGGAGTACGGCGTCCGCGGCGGGCGAGCACGGGCCGAGGGCCGGCCGACGGTCGGCGTGCTCTTCTACCGGGCGCACGAGCTGAGCGGCAACACCGCGTTCGTGGACACCCTGTGCGACGCGATCGAGGCGCGGGGGGCCAACGCGCTGCCCGTGTACTGCGGTTCGCTGCGCGGCGCGGACGAGGGACTGTACGAGATCCTCGGGCGGGCGGACGCCCTCGTGGCCACCGTCCTCGCGGCCGGCGGCAGCCACGCCTCGCAGGCCTCCGCGGGCGGCGACGAGGAGTCCTGGGACATCGGCGCCCTCGCCGAGCTGGACATCCCCGTGCTGCAAGGTCTGTGCCTGACGTCGTCGCGGCGCGCCTGGGAGGAGTCGGACGCCGCCCTCTCCCCCATGGACGCCGCGATGCAGGTCGCCATCCCGGAGTTCGACGGGCGGCTGATCACCGTGCCGTTCTCCTTCAAGGAGCAGGTCGCCGAGGAGGGCGCCGATGTGCCCGTGTACGTGGCCGACCCGGAGCGCGCCGCCCGGGTCGCCGGGATCGCCGTGCGGCACGCGCGGCTGAGGCACAAGGCGAACGCCGACAAGAAGCTCGCGCTCGTCTTCACCGCGTACCCGACCAAGCACTCCCGGGTCGGCAACGCGGTCGGCCTGGACACCCCGGCCTCGGCGGTGCGGGTGCTGGACGCCCTGCGGGACGCCGGATACGTGGTCGAGGGGTATCCCGCGGGCGGCGACGAGCTGATCCACCGGCTCATCGAGGCCGGGGGGCACGACGTGGAGTGGCTGACACAGGAGCAGCTGTCCGCCGCCCCGGCGCGGGTGCCGCTGGCCGACTACCGCGCCTGGTTCGACACGCTCGATCCCGCGCTCAGGGACGCCATGACCGAGGCGTGGGGCGAGCCGCCGGGCGGCCTGTACGTGGACGGCGACGACATCGTGCTGGCGTCGCTGCGGTTCGGCAACGTCGTGGTGATGATCCAGCCGCCGCGCGGCTTCGGCGAGAACCCGATCGCGATCTACCACGATCCGGACATGCCGCCGTCCCACCACTACCTGGCGGCGTACCGGTGGCTGGAGAACAGTTTCGGCGCGGACGCGATCGTGCACATGGGCAAGCACGGCACGATGGAGTGGCTGCCCGGCAAGGGGCTCGGGCTCAGCGCCGGCTGCGCCCCGGACGCCGTGCTCGGGGATCTGCCGCTGATCTACCCGTTCATCGTCAACGACCCGGGCGAGGGCACCCAGGCCAAGCGCCGCGGGCACGCCACGGTCGTCGACCACCTGGTGCCGCCGATGGCACGCGCCGACACCTACGGCGACCTGGCCAAGCTGGAACAGCTGCTCGACGAGTACGCGCTCGTGTCCGACCTGGACCCGGCGAAGGCCCCGGCGGTGCGCGCGCAGATCTGGACGCTGGTCAAGGCCGCCGAGCTCCACCACGATCTGCACGTCGACGAGCAGCCGGACGACGACGCGTTCGACGAGTTCGTCATGCACATCGACGGCTACCTGTGCGAGATCAAGGACGTGCAGATCCGCGACGGCCTGCACGTCCTGGGCTGCGGCCCGGTCGGTGAGCCGCGCGTCAACCTGGTGCTGGCCGTGCTGCGCGCCTCGCAGGTGTGGGGCGGGCGGGCGAACGCGCTGCCGGGGCTGAGGGCGGCACTGGCGGAGCACTTCGGGCTGGTGGAGAAGGAGCTGCTGGCCGAGCCGGGCGCTCCGGTGAAGGCGCCGGCGGAGCTGACGGACCTGGTGCCGGGCCCGGCGCGTACCGGAGCCGACGCGATCGACCTGCTGGAGCAGCTGTGCCGGCGGCTCGCGGAGGGCATGGAGGAGCGCGGCTGGGCGGTGGCCGAGAGCGCGGCGCTGGTCCGGGAGGTGCTCGGCACCGAACTGCCCGCCGCCGTGGCGGTGCTGGAGTTCGCCTGCACGGAGGTCGTGCCGCGGCTGGCCCGGACCACCGACGAGATCGGGCACATCCTGCGGGCCCTGGACGGCGGCTACGTCCCGGCCGGCCCGTCCGGTTCGCCGACCCGCGGGCTGGTCAACGTCCTGCCGACAGGCCGCAACTTCTACTCCGTCGACCCCAAGGCGATTCCGTCCCGGCTGAGCTGGGAGGTCGGGCAGTCGCTCGCGGACTCGCTGGTGCAGCGCTATCTGAGCGACACCGGCGCGTACCCGAAGTCCGTCGGGCTGACGGTGTGGGGCACCTCGGCCATGCGCACCCAGGGCGACGACATCGCCGAGATCCTGGCGCTGCTGGGCTGCCGGCCGGTGTGGGACGACGCCTCGCGGCGGGTGACCGGGTTCGAGGTGATCCCCCTCGCCGAGCTGGGGCGTCCGCGCATCGACGTCACGGTCCGTATCTCCGGGTTCTTCCGGGACGCGTTCCCGCACGTGGTGGGGCTGATCGACGACGCCGTCCGCGAGGTGGCCGAGCTGGACGAACCGGCGGAGTCCAACTACGTCCGGGCGCACGCCGACGCGGACACCGCCGGGCACGGCGACCGGCGCCGCGCGACCGCCCGGATCTTCGGCTCCAAGCCGGGGGCCTACGGGGCGGGTCTGCTGCCGCTGATCGACGCCCGCAACTGGCGCTCCGACGCGGACCTCGCCGAGGTGTACGCGGTGTGGGGCGGCTACGCCTACGGGCGGGGGCTCGACGGGCGGGCCGCGCGCGGGGACATGGAGACGGCGTTCCGGCGGATCGCGGTCGCCGCGAAGAACGTCGACACCCGCGAACACGACCTCGTCGACGCCGACGACTACTTCCAGTACCACGGCGGCATGGTCGCCATGGTCCGCCATCTGACGGGGGCCAGCCCCGAGGCGTACGTGGGCGACTCCGCGACCCCGGACCAGGTGAGGACCCGCACGCTCGGCGAGGAGACCCACCGCGTCTTCCGGGCCCGGGTGGTCAACCCGCGATGGATGGCGGCCATGCGGCGGCACGGCTACAAGGGCGCCTTCGAGATGGCGGCGACGGTGGACTACCTGTTCGGGTACGACGCCACGGCCGGGGTCGTGGACGACTGGATGTACGAGAAGCTCAGCGCGGAGTACGTCTTCGACCCGGAGAACCGGGACTTCATGAAGACGTCCAACCCCTGGGCCCTGCGCGGTATCGCCGAGCGGCTGCTGGAGGCCGCCGACCGCGGACTGTGGGCGGAGCCGGACCAGCAGACCCTGGAACGGCTCCGGGCGACCTACCTCGAGCTTGAGGGAGATCTGGAGGGCGACGCATGAATGCCCTGGAAGTCCCCGCGTCGGCGGGGAGCACACCAGCACACCGCCGACCGCCGGCGACACGGCCGGACGAGCCCCGCCTCGGCGGGGAGCAGGCTTCGACCATGACGAGACCGCGGCTCGGCCGCGAGTCCTTCTGCCGTGAATCCCCTGAAGGAGTGATCACCGCGTGAGCACGCCCTACCCCTTTTCCGCCCTCGTCGGACAGGACAGCCTCCGCTTGGCGCTGCTCATCAACGCGGTGAGCCCGGCGGTCGGCGGTGTGCTGGTGCGCGGTGAGAAGGGCACGGCCAAGTCGACGGCCGTGCGGGCGCTGTCGGCGCTCATCCCGGAGGTGGACGTCGTCTCCGGGTGCCGTTTCTCCTGCGACCCCGGCGCGCCCGACCCGGGCTGCCCGGACGGGCCGCACGAGCGGGGGGCGTCCGTCTCCCGTCCGGCCCGGATGGTGGAGCTGCCCGTCGGTGCCTCCGAGGACCGGCTCGTCGGCGCGCTGGACATCGAGCGGGCGCTCGCCGAGGGCGTGAAGGCCTTCGAGCCCGGGCTGCTCGCCGACGCGCACCGCGGGATCCTCTACGTCGACGAGGTCAACCTCCTCCACGACCACCTGGTCGACCTGCTGCTGGACGCGGCCGCGATGGGTGCCTCGTACGTCGAGCGGGAGGGCGTCTCGGTACGGCACGCCGCGCGGTTCCTGCTGGTCGGCACCATGAACCCCGAAGAGGGCGAGCTGCGGCCGCAGTTGCTCGACCGGTTCGGGCTGACCGTGGAG
Organism: Streptomyces djakartensis; assembly: GCF_014651075.1. GTDB lineage: Bacteria > Actinomycetota > Actinomycetes > Streptomycetales > Streptomycetaceae > Streptomyces > Streptomyces djakartensis. The sequence goes on from NZ_BMWE01000015.1 coordinate 62,648, forward strand.
GTCACGGCCTCCCGGGAGCCCGACCAGCGGGTGGAGGTCGTCAGGCGGCGGCTCGCCTACGACGCCGATCCGGCCGCCTTCGCGGCCCGGTGGGCGGACGAGGAGGCCGCCGTACGGGCCCGGATCGCGGCGGCGCGGGAGCTGCTGCCGTCCGTGCGGCTGGGCGACGGGGCGCTGCGGCAGATCGCGGCGACCTGCGCGGCGTTCGAGGTGGACGGCATGCGCGCCGACATCGTGATGGCGCGCACCGCCACCGCGCTGGCGGCCTGGGCGGGGCGTACGGACGTGCTCGCGGAGGACGTACGGCAGGCGGCGCTGCTCGCGCTGCCGCACCGGCGGCGGCGCAACCCTTTCGACGCGCCGGGGCTGGACGAGGACAAGCTGGACGAGACCCTGGAGGAGTTCTCCGGGGACGACGACGATCAGGACCCCGACCCGGACCCGGGGCCGGACGGGCCCGGTGGCGGCGGTGGCGGTGGTGGGAAGCCGGAGCCCGGCGAGGGGCCTCAGGGCGGCGACGCCGAGGCGCAGGCCGAGCCGGGGGAAGGCGGGCAGCCGCAGCCGTCGGGGACCGGTGAGCAGTCGGCCGTACGGGCCGCCGAACCGTTCCGGACCAAGGTGCTGAGCGTGCCCGGACTCGGCGAGGGCGCGGCCGGGCGGCGTTCCAGGGCGCGGACCGAGCACGGGCGCACCACCGGGGCCCGGCGGCCGCGGGGCGCGCTCACCAAGCTGCACCTGGCGGCGACCGTGCAGGCCGCGGCGCCGCACCAGCGGGCGCGTGGACGGTCGGGGCCGGGACTGGTCGTGCGCCGGGACGACCTGCGGCAGGCCACCCGCGAGGGACACGAGGGCAATCTCGTGCTGTTCGTGGTGGACGCCTCCGGGTCGATGGCGGCACGGCAGCGGATGAGCGCCGTGAAGGGCGCCGTGCTGTCGCTGCTGCTGGACGCGTACCAGCGGCGGGACAAGGTGGGGCTGGTGACCTTCCGGGGATCGGACGCGGACGTCGCGCTGCCCCCGACCTCGTCCGTGGACGCGGCGGCGGCCCGGCTGGAGTCGCTGCCGACGGGCGGGCGTACGCCGCTGGCCGCCGGGCTGCTGCGCGCACACGACGTGCTGCGCGTGGAGCGGCTGCGGGATCCGGCGCGGCGCCCGCTGGTCGTGGTGGTGACGGACGGGCGGGCCACCGGGGGCCCGGAGCCGGTCGCCCTGGCCGGGCGGGCGGCACGGCTGTTCGCGGCCGAGGGCGTCGCGTCCGTCGTCGTGGACTGCGAGTCGGGGCCGGTGCGGCTGGGGCTCGCCGGGCAGCTCGCCGGTGAACTGGGTGGCACCGCCGTGACGCTGGACGAGCTGCGGGCCGACTCGATCGCCGGGCTGGTCAGGGATGTGCAGGGGACTACGAGGAGGGCCGCGTAATGCCGCAGGGACAGCCGAGTGTGGTTCCGGACGACGGGCTGACGACCCGACAGCGCCGGAACCGGCCGCTCGTCATGGTTCACACGGGCGTCGGGAAGGGCAAGTCCACCGCCGCCTTCGGGCTCGCGCTGCGGGCCTGGAACCAGGGGTGGCCGATCGGGGTGTTCCAGTTCGTCAAGTCGGCGAAGTGGAAGGTCGGCGAGGAGAACGCGCTGCGGGTGCTCGGTGCCTCCGGCGAGGGCGGGTCCGTCGCCTGGCACAAGATGGGCGAGGGCTGGTCCTGGGTGCAGCGTGATCTCCAGGGTGACAACTCGAGCAACGAGGAGAAGGCCCGGGAGGGCTGGGAGCAGGTCAAGCGGGACCTGGCGGCCGAGACGTACCGGCTGTACGTGCTGGACGAGTTCGCCTACCCGATGCACTGGGGATGGATCGACACGGACGAGGTCGTGGACGTCCTGCGGAACCGGCCCGGCACCCAGCATGTGGTGATCACCGGGCGCAACGCCCCCGGGAAGCTGCTGGACTTCGCCGACCTGGTGACCGAGATGTCCAAGGTGAAGCACCCCATGGACGCAGGGCAGAAGGGGCAGAGAGGCATCGAGTGGTGACGTCCTCGTCCGTTCCCCGGCTGGTGATCGCCGCGCCCTCCTCACGGAGCGGCAAGACCACCGTCGCCACGGGGCTGATGGCCGCGTTCGCCGCGCGGGGGCTCGCCGTGTCCCCGCACAAGGTCGGGCCGGACTACATCGACCCCGGGTACCACGCGCTCGCGACCGGGCGGGTGGGGCGGAACCTCGACGCGTACCTGTGCGGGCCGGAGCTGGTCGGGCCGTTGTTCCGGCACGGGGCGCGGGGGTGTGACCTCGCCGTGGTCGAGGGCGTGATGGGGATGTACGACGGGGCCGCGGGAGAGGGTGAACTCGCGTCCACGGCGCATGTGGCGAAGCTGCTGCGGGCGCCGGTGGTGCTGGTCGTCGACGCGGCGTCGCAGTCGCGGTCGGTGGCGGCGCTGGTGCACGGGTTCGTCTCCTGGGATCCGGAGGTCCGGGTCGGGGGCGTGATCCTGAACAAGGTCGCCTCGGACCGGCACGAGGAGCTGTTGCGGGAGGCCCTGGAGCAGGTGGGGGTGCCGGTGCTCGGGGTGTTGCGGCGGGCTCCGCAGGTGGACACGCCGTCGCGGCATCTGGGGCTGGTGCCGGTCGCCGAACGGCGGGCCGAGGCGGTGGAGGCCGTTGCCGCGATGGCCGCGCAGGTGGCCGAGGGGTGTGATCTGGAGGCGCTGCTGGGGTTGGCTCGGAGCGCCGGTGCGTTGTCGTGTGCCGCCTGGGATGCGGCTGAGGCTGTTTCCCCGCCCACCCACCACCCGACACGTTCGCAGGAAGGCACCAAGCCGAGAGTGGCGGTCGCCGGCGGGTCCGCGTTCACCTTCTCCTACGCCGAGCATGCCGAACTGCTCGCCGCCGCCGGTGCGGAGGTCGTGCCCTTCGACCCCCTGCGGGACGAGGAACTGCCCGAAGGGACGAGCGGGTTGGTGATCGGCGGCGGGTTCCCCGAGGTGTACGCCGCCGAACTGTCCGCCAACGAGCCGCTGCGCAAGTCCGTCGCCGCGCTCGCGGACAGCGGCGCTCCCCTCGCCGCCGAGTGCGCGGGGCTGCTGTACCTGTGCCGGGAGCTGGACGGGCAGCCGATGTGCGGGGTGCTGGACGCCGGGGCGCGGATGACCGACCGGCTGACCCTGGGCTACCGGGACGCCGTCGCCGTGGGCGACAGTGTGCTCGCGGCGGCCGGGACCCGGATGCGCGGCCACGAGTTCCACCGGACCGCCGTGGAGCCCGGCTCGGGGACGGACCCCGCCTGGGGCGTGCGGACTCCGCGGCGCGTCGAAGGCTTCGTACAGCGCGGTGTGCACGCGAGCTATCTGCACACCCACTGGGCGTCCCGGCCCGGTGTCGCCCGCCGGTTCGTGGAGAGGTGCCGCACGTCATGAGCAGCAGGTTGATCGGTGTCGGCGTCGGGCCCGGTGATCCGGAACTGGTGACCGTGAAGGGCGTCAACGCCTTGCGGCAGGCGGATGTCGTGGTCGTGCCCGTGATGGAGGGCGGGGAGCGCGGCCGGGCCGAGGCGACCGTGCTGCACTACGTGCCCGAGGAGAAGATCGTACGCGTGGTGTTCGCCCTCAACGAGCGGACCGACCGGGCGCGGCGTGAGGCCGCCTGGGACGCGGCCGGTCAGCGGGTCGCGGGGTTGCTGCGCGGACACGGTGCCGTCGCCTTCGCCACCATCGGGGACCCCAACGTGTACTCCACGTTCACGTACCTCGCGCAGACCGTCGCACAGCTCGTGCCGGGGACCGTCGTCGAGACCGTGCCCGGCATCACCGCCATGCAGGACCTCGCGGCACGGTCGGGCGCCGTGCTGACCGAGGGAACCGAGCCGCTCACCCTCGTGCCCGTCACCGCGGGGGCGACCGTGCTCAAGGAGGCCCTCGCGGGGCCCGGGACCGTCGTGGCCTACAAGTTCGGGCGGCAGGCCCACGAGGTCGCCGAGGCGCTGCGGGAGACCGGGCGGATCGGCGGCGCCGTGTGGGGGTCGGCGCTGGGACTGGCGGACGAGTCGATCCGGCCGGCCGCCGAACTCGACGACGCTCCCCTGCCCTATCTGTCGACGCTCATCGCCCCCGCGCGGCGGGACGGCGGGCGGGGCGGAAAGCTCTGACGCGCCGGTACTTCACCGTCAACCCTGTACGAGAGGACCATTCCATGGCCGACGCCCCAGCCGGCAAGGTGACCTTCGTCGGTGCCGGCCCCGGCGCCGCCGACCTGCTGACGTTCCGCGCCGCGCGCGCCATCGCCGAGGCCGATGTCGTGATCTGGGCGGCCAGCCTGGTCCAGGAGGAGGTCCTGCGGCACGCGCGCGAGGACGCGGAGATCCTCGACTCGGCGGGCCTCTCCCTGGAGGACGTCGTGGCGGTGTACCGGCGGGCCCGCGAGGAGGGGCTGCGCGTCGCCCGGATCCACTCCGGCGACCCCGCCCTGTGGGGCGGCACCCAGGAGCAGCTCGACCGGTGCGCAGAGATCGGTATCGCCACCGAGATCGTGCCCGGTGTGTCCTCCTTCTCCGCCGTCGCCGCTCTCGCACAGCGCGAGCTGACCATTCCGGAGGTCGCGCAGTCCGTCGTCCTGACCCGGCTCGGCGGTGGCAAGACGCCCATGCCGCCCGGGGAGGAGGTCCGCGAGTTCGCCCGGCACGGCACCACCATGGCGGTCTTCCTGTCCGCCGCCCGCAGCGGTCAGCTCGTGCGGGAGCTGCTGGAGGGCGGCTACCCGACGACCACCCCGGTCGTCGTCGCGTACCAGGCGACCTGGCCGGAGGAGCTGGTCGTGCGGTGCACGGTCGGCACACTGGAGGAGACGGTCAAGGAACACAAGCTCTGGAAGCACACCCTGTTCCTCGTCGGTCCGGCCCTCGACGCGCACGGCACGCGCTCGCACCTGTACCACCCGGGCCACTTCCACGGCTACCGCAAGGCCGACCCCGAGGCCCGCAGGGCCCTGCGCGCACGGCGAGCCGGCAGCACGTCCGCCGAAGAAGGAGTCGCCCGGTGATCGGCCTCATCTCCGCCACGGCGGCGGGAGCGGCGGCGCGGGACCGGCTGGCCGCCGCGTGGCCGGACCGCACGCGGGTGTACGAGGGTCCCGTCGGGGACGCCGTACGGGCCGCGTTCGCCCAGTGCGAGCAGCTCGTGTGCTTCCTGGCGACGGGCGCGGTGGTGCGCCTGGTGGCGCCGCTGCTGTCGGGCAAGGCGGCCGACCCGGGTGTGGTGTGTGTCGACGAGGGCGGCCGGTTCGCGGTGTCCCTGGTGGGCGGGCACGCGGGCGGCGCAAACGAACTCGCCGCAGAAGTCGGGGAGTTGCTGGGTGCCGAGCCGGTGGTGACGACGGCCACGGACGCCGTGGGGCTGCCCGGCCTGGACACCCTCGGCCTGCCGGTGGAGGGCGATGTCGCCGGGGTGTCGCGGGCGTTGCTGGACGGCGAGGCGGTGGCGCTGCGGGCCGAGGTGGCCTGGCCGCTGCCGCCGCTGCCGGTGGCGGCCGAGGGGGCGTACACGATCCGGGTGACCGACCGTGCGGTCGAGCCGGACGGGCGCGAGGTGGTGCTGCGGCCGCCGTCCCTGGTCGTCGGGGTCGGGGCATCGCGGGGTGCGCCCGCCGAGGAGGTTCTCGGGCTGGTCGAGGACGCCCTGCGGGAGGCCGGGCTGTCCGCCGCGTCCGTGGCCGAGCTGGCCACCGTCGACGCCAAGGCCGGGGAGCCGGGCATCGTCGAGGCCGCGCGGCGGCTGGGCGTACCGCTGGTGACGTACGCCGCCGGGGAGCTGGCCGGGGTCGAGGTGCCCAACCCGTCCGGCGCCCCGCTGGCCGCCGTCGGCACACCCTCCGTCGCGGAGGCCTCGGCGCTGCTGCGGGGCGGCGAACTCCTGGTCCCCAAGCGGAAGTCCGCCGGCAACCCGGCCATGGCCACCTGTGCCGTCGTACGGCGACCGGGCCGCGGGCGGCTCGCGGTGATCGGGCTCGGGCCGGGCGCCCGGGACCTGCTGACGCCGCGCGCCAGGGCCGAACTCCGGCGTGCCTCCGTGCTCGTCGGTCTCGACCAGTACGTCGACCAGATCCGCGATCTGCTGCGGCCCGGCACCCGGGTCCTGGAATCGGGGCTCGGGGCCGAGGAGGAGCGGGCGCGCACGGCCGTCGAGGAGGCCCGCAAGGGGCAGGCCGTCGCGCTCATCGGCAGCGGGGACGCGGGCGTGTACGCCATGGCCTCCCCCGCGCTCGCCGAGGCCTCCGACGACATCGACGTGGTCGGCGTGCCCGGTGTGACGGCCGCGCTCGCCGCCGGGGCGATCCTGGGGGCGCCGCTGGGCCACGACCACGTGTCGATCAGCCTGTCCGACCTGCACACCCCTTGGGAGGTCATCGAGCGGCGGGTGCGCGCGGCGGCCGAGGCGGACCTGGTCGTGACGTTCTACAACCCGCGCAGCCGGGGCCGCGACTGGCAGCTGCCGAAGGCGCTGGCGATCCTCGCCGGGCACCGGGAGCCGACGACCCCGGTCGGCGTGGTGCGCAACGCCTCGCGGCCGGACGAGTCCGCCCGCGTCACCACCCTGGCCGGGCTCGACCCCGCGACGGTCGACATGATGACGGTCGTGACCGTGGGCAACACGGCGACCCGCGAGATCGCCGGCCGCATGGTGACGCCGCGCGGCTACCGCTGGCAGGAGGGAGCCGAGTGAACCGCACGGCCCACCCGCCCACGCTCGACACCCCGCTCTACCACGCCGCTCGCGCCCCGAGGAGAAACCGTGACCACGCCGCCCGCCCTGCTGATCGCCGGCCACGGCACCCGTGACGACGCCGGAGCCGAGGCGTTCCGCGACTTCGTACGGGAGCTGGGGCGCCGCCACCCCGAACTGCCCGTCGCGGGCGGCTTCATCGAGCTGTCCCCGCCGCCGCTGGGCGAGGCCGTCACCGAGCTGGTGGAGCGGGGCGTACGGCGGTTCGCCGCCGTACCGCTGATGCTGGTGTCCGCCGGGCACGCCAAGGGTGACATCCCGGCGGCGCTGGCCCGCGAGAAGGAACGGCACCCCGGCATCTCGTACACCTACGGGCGCCCGCTCGGCCCGCACCCGGCACTGCTGAACGTGCTGGAGCGGCGGCTGGACGAGGCGCTGGGCGGTACGGCGCGCAGGCCGGGCGACCGCGCCGACGTGATGGTGCTGCTGGTGGGGCGCGGGTCGACGGACCCGGACGCCAACGCCGAGGTGCACAAGGCGGCGCGGCTGCTGTGGGAGGGACGCGGATACGCGGGTGTCGAGACGGCGTTCGTGTCCCTGGCGGCGCCGGACGTGCCGAGCGGGCTCGACCGGTGCGTGCGGCTCGGCGCCCGCCGGATCGTGGTGCTCCCCTACTTCCTGTTCACCGGCGTCCTTCCGGACCGGGTCCGGATGCAGACGGAGGGCTGGGCGGCGGCCCACCCGGAGGTCGAGGTGTGCTCGGCCGGTGTGGTCGGGCCGGAGCCGGAGCTGCTGGACCTGGTGTGGGAGCGGTACGAGGAGGCTCTCCGGGGCGATCTGCGGATGAACTGCGACAGTTGCGTCTACCGCGTCGCCCTGCCGGGCTTCGAGGACAAGGTGGGTTTGCCGCAGCAGCCGCACTTCCACCCGGACGACGACGCCCACCACGGGCACGGGCACCACCACGGGACGCACTCGCATGTGCACTGAGCACGGGCACGATCTGCGCCACCACGGGGACGCCGAGGTCCGGGACGACGGCGGCTCACTCGTCGACCTCGCCGTGAACGTCCGCGCGGACACGCCTCCGGTGTGGCTGCGGGAGCACATCGCCGCGTCGCTGGCCGGACTCGCGGCCTACCCGGACGGGCGGGCCGCCCGCGCGGCGGTGGCGGCGCGGCACGGGCTGCCGGTGGAGAGGGTGCTGCTGACGGCGGGGGCGGCGGAGGCGTTCGTACTGCTGGCACGGGCGCTGAAGGCGCGGCTGCCGGTCGTCGTCCATCCCCAGTTCACGGAGCCGGAGGCGGCGCTCCGGGACGCCGGGCACACGGTGGACCGGGTGCTGCTGCGGGAGGAGGACGGCTTCCGGCTCGACCCCGCGGACGTCCCGGAGGCCGCGGACCTGGTGGTGATCGGGAACCCGACCAACCCGACGTCGGTGCTGCACCCGGCGGACACGATCGCCTCGCTCGCCCGCCCCGGGCGGGTCCTGGTGGTGGACGAGGCCTTCATGGACGCGGTGCCGGGCGAGCGGGAGACCCTGGCGGACCGTGTCGACGTGCCCGGCCTCGTGGTGCTGCGCAGCCTGACCAAGACATGGGGGCTGGCGGGGCTGCGGATCGGGTACGTGCTGGCTGCGCCGGAGACCGTCGCGGACCTGGAGCGCGCGCAGCCGCTGTGGCCGGTCTCCACGCCGGCGCTGGCCGCGGCGCGGGCGTGTGTGGGGCCGCGCGCCGTCGCCGAGGCGGCCCACGCGGCCCACCGCATCGCGGCGGACCGGGCCCACCTGCTGGCGGGCCTCGCCGGGTTCGCCCCGGCGGGGTTGCGGGTGGTGGAGCCGGCCGAGGGCCCGTTCGTCCTCGTCCGTCTGCCGCACGCCGCCGCCGTCCGCCGGCGCCTGCGCGACCTCGGCTTCGCCGTGCGACGCGGGGACACGTTCCCCGGACTCGACGAGGAGTGGCTGCGGCTGGCGGTACGGGACCGGCGGACGACGGACGGCTTCCTGCGGGCACTGCGGCGAGCGGTACCCCACTGACGCTCCCCACACGGCGGTTCCGGGCCGGCCCCGCCCCCGGCCGGCCGGCTCTCCCGCGGGCACTACCGCGGACGGTGAGACGCCGGCCGCAGGCCGATACCAGTGCGGGCAGGTCACAGCCCTGCCGCCCCGCGGCGGCCACGGCGGCCAGCGGTGCACCGGGCACCGCCAAGAACAGCGGCAGGCCAGCACCAGGCCGGACCGGCCACAACGGGGACTGCCGTGGGCGTCACGGCGAACGGTGGGACGACGGCGGCGTCCTGCCGCAGGCCGGTGCCGGGAGTCGGGGTGGCGGCCGGGCCGCCGTCAGGGCAGGTGTTGGCCTGGGCGTTCTCGGGGTCAGCCGACCACGTGGCCGTTCAGCACCACCCGGCGCGGGGCGCCGAGCACGCGGACGTCCGCTCGCGGGTCCTCGTCGTAGACGACGAGGTCGGCGGGGGCGCCCTCCTCCAGGCCGGGGCGGCCGAGCCAGGCCCGGGCCGTCCAGGTGCCCGCCGCCAGGGCGTCGACGGGCGGGATGCCCGCGGTGACCAGTTCGGCGACCTCGGCCGCCGCGAGGCCGTGGGCGAGTTGGCCGCCGGCGTCAGTGCCGACGAAGACGGGGATGCCGGCGTCATAGGCACCCCGCACGGTGTCGTAGCGGCGTTCGTGGAGCCGGCGCATATGGGCCGACCAGCGCGGGAACCGGGCCTCGCCGCCGTCGGCGAGCTGCGGGAAGGTGGCGATGTTGACCAGGGTCGGCACGATGGCGACGCCACGGTCGGCGAACAGCGGGATCAGGTCCTCGGTCAGGCCCGTCGCGTGCTCGATGCAGTCGATGCCCGCCTCGACCAGATCCTGGAGGGAGTCCTCCGAGAAGCAGTGCGCGGTGACCCGGGCACCCAGGCGGTGCGCCTCCGCGATCGCCGCCTCGACCGCCCCGCGGGGCCAGCAGGCCGACAGGTCACCGAGGTCGCGGTCGATCCAGTCGCCGACCAGCTTCACCCAGCCGTCACCGCGCCGGGCCTCCTGGGCGACATAGGCGACCAGGTCCTCCGGCTCGATCTCCCAGGCGTAGTTGCGGATGTAGCGGCGGGTGCGGGCGATGTGCCGCCCGGCGCGGATGATCTTCGGCAGGTCGTCGCGGTCGTCCACCCACCTGGTGTCGGAGGGCGAGCCCGCGTCACGGATCAGCAGCGTGCCCGCGTCCCGGTCGGTCAGTGCCTGCTTCTCGGCGACGTCCTTCGGGACCGCCCCGTGCCGGTCCAGCCCCACGTGGCAGTGCGCGTCGACGAGGCCGGGCAGGGCCCAGCCCACGACCGTGCGGACGTCGCGGACGCCGGCCGGACGGTCGTAGGAGACGCGGCCGTCCACCACCCACAGCTCGTCCCGGACGTCCTCGGGCCCGACGAGCACCCGACCCTTCACGTGCAGCACCGCGCGATCGTTCATGCTCCGCACCTTAATGAGGCGCCGGGCGCGCCCCGCAAGGGGCGGGTGTCCCGGCAGGGCGGCGATACCCGGCGGTTACCCTCGATTCCGTTGTCCCCGTAGTGAAGAGAGCCACACCGTGACGCATCCGTTTCTGGACCTGGCCCCGCTCGGCGCGGACCGCTTCGCCGCCATCGAGGACCGTGTGGCGCGGCTGCTGAGCACCGAGCAGGACGTAGTGATCATGCAGGGCGAGGCGCTGCTGCCGCTGGAGGGAGCGATCCGCGCCACGGCCGGTCCGGGCACGACCGCGCTCAACGTCATCACCGGCCCGTACGGGCAGACCTTCGGCGACTGGCTGCGGGACTGCGGCGCCACGGTCGTCGATCTGGCGGTGCCGTTCCACACGGCGGTCACGGCCGAGCAGATCCGGCAGGCCCTCACCGAGCACCCGGAGATCGACTTCGTGTCCCTGGTGCACGCGGAGGCGGCGACCGGCAACACCAACCCGGTCGCGGAGATCGGCGAGGTGGTGCGGGCGCACGGAGCCCTGTTCTACCTGGACGCGGTGGCGTCGATCGGTGCCGAGCCGGTCCTGACGGACGCGTGGGGCGTGGACCTGTGCGTCATCGGTGCGCAGAAGGCGATGGGCGGGCCGGCCGGGGTGTCCGCGGTGTCGGTGAGCGAGCGGGCCTGGGCCCGGATGGCGGCGAACCCGAAGGCGCCGCGGCGGTCGTACCTGTCGCTCCTCGACTGGAAGGAGCGGTGGATCGAAGGCGGCCGGAGGGCGCTGCCGCACGCGCCGGCGCAGCTGGAGATGCTGGCGCTCGAGGCGTGTGTGGAGCGGATCGAGGCGGTGGGGCTGGACGCCTTGATGGCCCGGCACGCGTCCGCCGCGGCGGCCACGCGGGCCGGGGCCCTCGCGCTGGGTGGCGGCCTGGAGCCGTACGTGTACGAGGCGCGGGACGCGGCGCCGGTCGCCACGACGCTCCGGGTGCCGTCGGGGGCGGTGGCGTCCGAGGTGGTGGCGAGGGCGCTGGAGGCGGATCCGGCGGTGCCGGTCGCGGCCGGCGGGGGCGCGTTGGCCAAGGAGATGATCCGGGTCAACCACTACGGTGCCGATGCGACGCGTGGGGCGGTGCGGGCGAGTCTGACGGCGCTCGGGCAGGCGTTGGCCGAGCGGGGACTGGCCGTCGACGTGGAGGCGGCGCTGCGGGCCGTGGAGGGCGCGTGGCGGTAGCCCGGCACTGACGCGGCCGGGACGTGCGGCACGGGCGCGTTGTCAGAGGCCCGTGCCATGCTCCCCGTATGACCACCGACACACCCGCCGACAGCCCCCGCTCCCTCCCCGACGGCCGTCCCATACCCCACCTCACCGGCGACGAACGGGCCATGCTCGAGAGCTGGCTCGACTTCCACCGGGCCACGCTGGAGCTGAAGTGCGCCGGGCTGGACGACACGCAGGTGCGGGTCGCCGCGGCGGCGCCGTCGGCGCTGACGTTGCTCGGCCTGGTGCAGCACCTGGCCGAGGTCGAGCGGAACTGGTTCCAGAGGGTGGCCGCCGGTGCCGACGTGCCGCCCGTGTTCGAGGACCCGACCGGGTATGCCCTGGATCCCGCCCGAGGTCTCGACGAGGCGCTCGGCATCTGGCGGCGGGAGATCGCGCGGGGACGGGAACTGTGTGCCGGGCTGCCACTGGACCACGTCGGGCGGGTCACCGAGGGGCCCGTCCCCGGGATGGAGGTCAGCATGCGGTGGGTGCTCATTCACATGATCGAGGAGTACGCCCGGCACAACGGCCACGCCGATCTCCTGCGGGAACGCATCGACGGAGTGACCGGCGCCTGAATTCGCCATGGCCCCCACGGCTTCGCATATGTAAGCTGGCACACAATTAAGAATTGTTTCAAGATTAGCTTCCCGTATTCTTCTGCCCGCTTTCCTCGACCCTAAACACGCAGATTTTGAGGAAACTTCGCGGACAAATTCTGGCAGATCTCGTGGGGGTTACATACCTGTGACGCGTTACACATCGTGACCGCTTTGCCCGGTATTTTCCGGGCAAAGCCGGGCATACCACCTCTCATTCGCGGGGGCCTTCGCGCCCGCGTGATAACACAGGCCATGCCCATACGTAACCCCGATCGACGATGCAATTTTGAATTTCGCTGGGTAAGTTCAATTTGCATGACTGCCGTACAAGCAGATCCGCAAATCGACCGCCCCACGACGGCCGACGGAGCCGCACTGTGGCGGATGGCCAAGGACTCGAAGGTTCTCGACCTGAACTCGTCCTACAGCTATCTGCTGTGGTGCCGCGACTTCGCGGCCACCTCGGCCGTCGCGCGTGACGAACGCGGCGAGCCGATGGGCTTCATCACCGGGTACGTGCGGCCGGACAGCCCGCACACCCTGCTGGTGTGGCAGGTGGCGGTGGACGAGGCACACCGCGGGCGCGGCCTGGCCGCCAAGCTGCTCGACGGTCTGGTCGCGCGCACGGTCGCCGAGCGCGGGGTGACCACGGTGGAGACCACCATCACCCCGGGCAACACCGCCTCGGAGCGCCTGTTCACGTCGTTCGCCGAGCGGCACGGCGCCCGGCTGGAGCGCGAGGTGCTGTTCGACACCGGTCTGTTCCCCGACGGGCCGCACGACCCCGAGGTCCTGTACCGCATCGGCCCGCTGCCCCACTGACTTCCCACCCCCACTCCCACAGACTTCCCCCACGCCCCGAGGAGCGATTCGTCGTGACCATCACCCAGCCCGACCTGAGTGTCTTCGAGACCGTTGAGTCCGAGGTGCGCAGCTACTGCCGCGGCTGGCCCACCGTCTTCGACCGCGCGGTGGGCAGCCGCATGTACGACGAGGACGGCCACGAGTACCTCGACTTCTTCGCCGGAGCGGGGTCACTGAACTACGGGCACAACAACCCGGTCCTGAAACGCGCGCTGATCGACTACCTGGAGCGCGACGGCGTCACGCACGGGCTCGACATGTCGACCACCGCCAAGCGCACGTTCCTGGAGGCCTTCCAGAACCTGCTGCTGCGTCCGCGTGACCTGCCGTACAAGGTCATGTTCCCCGGCCCGACCGGCACCAACGCCGTGGAGTCCGCGCTGAAGCTGGCGCGGAAGGTGAAGGGACGCGAGGCGATCGTGTCGTTCACCAACGCCTTCCACGGCATGTCGCTGGGCTCGCTGGCCGTGACCGGCAACGCGTTCAAGCGGGCCGGCGCCGGCATCCCGCTGGTGCACGGCACGCCGATGCCGTTCGACAACTACTTCGACGGCACCGTCGAGGACTTCCTGTGGTTCGAGCGGCTCCTGGAGGACCAGGGCTCCGGCCTCAACAAGCCCGCCGCCGTGATCGTCGAGACGGTCCAGGGCGAGGGCGGCATCAACGTGGCCCGGCCCGAGTGGCTGCGCGCCCTGTCCGAGCTGTGCGAGCGGCAGGACATGCTGCTGATCGTCGACGACATCCAGATGGGCTGCGGCCGTACCGGCGCCTTCTTCTCCTTCGAGGAGGCGGGCATCACGCCGGACATCGTCACCGTCTCCAAGTCGATCAGCGGCTACGGCCTGCCCATGTCGCTGTGCCTGTTCAAGCCGGAGCTCGACATCTGGGAGCCGGGCGAGCACAACGGCACCTTCCGCGGCAACAACCCGGCCTTCGTCACGGCCACCGCGGCCCTGGAGACGTACTGGGCCGACGGCAGCGCGATGGAGAAGCAGACCCGCAAGCGCGGCGAGCAGGTCGAGCAGGCGATGATCTCCATCACCGAGGAGAACCTGGCCGACGTGAAGGAGTACCGGGGCCGCGGCCTGGTGTGGGGCCTGGAGTTCCACGACAAGTCCCGCGCCGGCAAGGTCGCCAAGCGCGCCTTCGAGCTCGGACTGCTCATCGAGACGTCCGGCCCCGAGAGCGAGGTCGTCAAACTGCTCCCCGCCCTCACGATCACCCCCGAGGAACTGGACGAGGGCCTGACGACGCTGGCCCGCGCCGTCCGCGAGACCGCCTGACCAAGAAGCACCACTCACCTAGGAGGCATCGCAGCACCGTGATTGTCCGTTCGTTCAAGGAGATCGAAGGTACCGACCGGCACGTGAAGTCGGCGTCCGGTACGTGGGAGAGCAAACGCATCGTTCTCGCCAAGGAGAAGGTCGGTTTCTCCCTGCACGAGACGACCCTGTACGCGGGTACGGAGACGTCGATGTGGTACGCGAACCACATCGAGGCCGTCGTCTGCGTGGAGGGCGAGGCCGAGCTGACCGACCACGAGACCGGGAAGTCGTACACCATCACGCCCGGCACCATGTACCTCCTGGACGGCCACGAGAAGCACACGCTGCGGATCAAGAAGGACTTCCGCTGCCTCTGCGTCTTCAATCCGCCCGTGACCGGACGGGAGGACCACGACGAGAACGGCGTTTACCCGCTGCTCACCGAGGAGGTGTGACGTTCCATGACCGCCACCATCGACACCACCACCACCGGTATCCCGGACCTGTACCCCAGCCGCGGTGCCACCGAGGTGATGACCCCGCGCCAGGACCCGGTCGTCTGGGGCGCGCCCGACGCTCCCGGCCCGGTCGCGCCGGCGGACCTGCTCTCCTTCGAGCGTGACGGCTTCCTCGCCATCGACGAGCTGATCACCGACGACGAGGTCACCGTCTACCGCAACGAGCTGAACCGGCTGGTCAACGACCCGGACATCCGTGCCGACGAGCGGTCGATCGTCGAGCCGATGTCCAAGGAGATCCGCTCGGTCTTCGAGGTGCACAAGATCAGCGAGGTCTTCGCCAAGCTGGTCCGTGACGAGCGGGTCGTCGGCCGGGCGCGCCAGATCCTCGGCTCGGACGTGTACGTCCACCAGTCGCGGATCAACGTCAAGCCGGGGTTCGGCGCCAGTGGTTTCTACTGGCACTCGGACTTCGAGACGTGGCACGCCGAGGACGGTCTGCCGCGGATGCGCACGGTGTCGGTCTCGATCGCGCTGACCGAGAACTACGACACCAACGGCGGACTGATGATCATGCCGGGGTCGCACAAGACGTTCCTCGGGTGCGCGGGGGCCACGCCGAAGGACAACTACAAGAAGTCGCTGCAGATGCAGGACGCGGGCACGCCGTCCGACGAGGCGCTGACCAAGTTCGCCTCCGAGCACGGCATCAAGCTCTTCACGGGCAAGGCCGGTTCGGCGACCTGGTTCGACTGCAACTGCATGCACGGTTCCGGCGACAACATCACGCCGTTCCCGCGCAGCAACGTCTTCATCGTGTTCAACAGCGTGGAGAACACGGCGGTGGAGCCGTTCGCGGCGCCGGTGCGGCGGCCGGAGTTCATCGGGGCGCGGGACTTCACGCCCGTTCGGTGACCGACCCCCCGGCCGGGGGTCCGGGGGTTGCCCCCGGAGAACACAGCATCGGGGCGCGGGACTTCACGCCGGTGAGGTGACCGTGTGACACAGCTGCCGGGTGGGGCCTCCTCGTGTGGGACGGGAGGCCCCACCCGGTTCTGTCATGCGGACAGCACGTCCAGCAGACGGTCCACGTCCGCGGACGTGTTGTGGAGGTGGAACGCGGCCCGCAGATTGCCCGCCCGGTCGGACACCTCGATGCCCGCCCTGCTCAGTTCGCCCTGCCGGTGGCCGAGCCCGGGGACGGACACGATCGCCGAGCCCGGCGCGGGCACCGGCGTGTGCCCCAGCTCGGCGAGCCCGGCGCGGAAGCGGTCGGCGAGGGCGACGTCGTGGGCGTGCACGACGTCGACGCCGATCTCCTCGATGAGCTCCAGCGAGGCGCGCAGCCCGGCATAGGTGAAGAGGGACGGGCTGACGTCGAACCGCCGCGCGGAGTGGGCGAGTTCCTCGACGGGCCCGTAGCAGCTCTCCCAGGGAACCTCACCGGCGACCCAGCCCGCGAGCAGCGGTGAGAGCCCGCCGAAGTCCTGCGGGACGACGCAGAACGCGGCCCCGTGCGGCCCCAGGAGCCACTTGAAACCGACAGCGGCGAGGAAGTCGTCCGCGTCGGCCTCCATCGGCAGCCAGCCTGCCGACTGGGAGGCGTCGACGTAGGTGCGGGCCCCGTGCGCCCGGGCCGCCTCACGTACGGCCGGCAGGTCGGCGAGCCGGCCGTCGGCGGACTGGACGGTGCTGACCGCGACGAGTGCGGTGCCGGGGCGGACGGACTCGGCGAGCCGCTCCAGGGGCACGACGCGCACCTTGAGGTC
Source organism: Streptomyces djakartensis (assembly GCF_014651075.1). Classification (GTDB taxonomy): domain Bacteria; phylum Actinomycetota; class Actinomycetes; order Streptomycetales; family Streptomycetaceae; genus Streptomyces; species Streptomyces djakartensis. The sequence continues at coordinate 79,021 of NZ_BMWE01000015.1, forward strand.
GTCGCGCACGTGGAAGGGGTTCACCAGCGAGGAGAAGTCGCCCTCAGCGGTGAGGACTTCCGCGCCGGCGGGCAGCGACGCGGCGATCAGTCCGCCGTACTCGGCGACCGAGGCGACCGTGGCGACCCACTCGGCCGGCACACCGGCCAGCCGGGCGAAGGACGCGCGGGCGGCCTCCACGTTCTCGTACAGGGGACCCAGGGGCATGCCCTCGGCCCGCATCCGCACCGCCTGGTCCAGGGCGGTGACGGTGCGGGCGGGCAGGAGCCCGTTGCTCGCGGTGTTCAGGTAGGTGTGCTTCGGGGTGAACTCGGCACGGACGAGGTTCTCGAAGGTCTCCATGGGACCACTCTGCGTCCCCGGGACCTCCCCGTCCATTGCCGATTTCTGCGCGGTGTCGCTAAGGAGCGCTTATGGATCCGCCCCGACCTGCGCGTTTTCAGTGCTGGGGCACGGCACACCCGTCCGGGCCGCACGCGTCCGCGTCACCGCCGTCCACGATCGTCAGGGGCGTGCGCTCGCCGTACGCCTGCGCCAGGGCCTGGGTGAAGACCTCGGCGGGCTGGGCGCCGGAGACGCCGTACTTGCGGTCGAGTACGAAGAACGGCACACCGCTCGCGCCGAGCTGCGCGGCCTCCCGCTCGTCGGCCCGGACCTCGGCGGCGTAGGCACCGGGGTCGGCGAGCACCCCACGGGCGGCGTCCGCTTCCAGACCAGCGGCCACGGCCAGCTCCACGAGCCGCTCGTCGTCACCGAAAACCGAGCGCTCCTCGGTGAAGTTGGCCCGGTACAGCAGGTCGAGCAGCCGCTCCTGGCGGCCCTGCTCCTTGGCGAAGTGGAGCAGCCGGTGCATGTCGAAGGTGCTGCCGTGGTCACGACCGCGCGTGCGGTACTCCAGCCCCTCTGCGGCGGCCTGCGCGCCCAGGTTGTCCTCGCCGGCCTCGGCCTGCGCCTCGGTCATCCCGTACTTCCTGGTGAGCATCGTGATCACGGGCTGGATGTCGTCCTTGGCGCGGCCCGGGTCGAGCTCGAAGGAGCGGTGCACCACCTCGACCTGGTCGCGGTGCGGGAAGTCCCGCAGCGCCTTCTCGAAGCGGGCCTTGCCCACGTAGCACCAGGGGCAGGCGATGTCGCTCCAGATCTCGACGCGCATGTCCAGTTCTCTCCAGCTCGTACGGGGTGCGGAGACTCCCTCCGCCGAGTAGGTGAACGTTCAAGCAGCTCGTTTCATTCCGGAGGCCGGCCCGGCCGGGGACGCGTTTCCCGCCGGGCCTCAGCTGCCGTCCCGCAGATCATCCGGCCAGTTCGGCCGGAACTCGACGTGGTCGTACGTCACCACGCAGCCCGCCCCCATCGGTGACTGGGCCATGAAACCGACCAGGGCCGCGCCCGTCTCCTTCTCGTCGCCGAGGGTGAAGAGGCGGACGAAAATCCAGCGTTCGCCGTCGCGGGAGGCGTGGAAGGCGAAGGCGCGACCCGTGCGACTGACCCGGAGCCAGACCGAACTGCCGTCCACCGTGAAGGAGTTGGCGTCGTCGGAGTGGCCCCGGGTGACGACCGTGCAGACCGTGGGGACGTCCGGGGAGTACTCCAGGCAGAGCTTGGCCCAGGTCCGCTCCCCTACGTGGACGTAGAGCGCCCCGGCGTCGAAGGCCGCACCGAACCCGACCGTGACCTTGGCGATCAGCTGGAAGTCCCCTTCGGGCGCCCCGAGCAGGCGCGGCGCGTCGGAAGCGGGATCCAGCGCCTCCCCGGTGGGCGGCACGAACCGGTCCTGGCGGGACCCGGCCCACCCCGTGAGTACGCCGTCCTCGTGGGACCAATGCCCATCGGGTCCATAGGTACGCAGCCCGAAGGGAAGTTCGGGAATCTCCAGATCCATTCGGCCCACTCTTTCAGCTCCGCCCTCACGGGGCGCGGGGAACTGCGCGATCAACCACAACGAACCGGCAGCCGGCGGACACCCGCACCCCTACGGCGCTATCGCTCCAGACGCCCGTTGAACCTGCGAGGCAGCCCCAGCGGGTTCTCGTCCCGCAGCTCCGCGGGGAGCAACGCCGGCGGTGTGTTCTGATACACGACAGGACGCAGCCACCGCTCGATCGCCGTACCGCCCACCGACGTGGATGTCGACGTCGTGGCCGGGTACGGCCCTCCGTGATGCTGCGCCGGCGCGACGGCGACACCCGTCGGCCAGCCGTTGACCAGCACACGGCCGGCCAGCGGCGTCAGCTCCCGCAGCAGCTCCGCACCGCCGCCCTGGCCGGCGGCCTCCTCCTCGGACAGCTGCACCGTCGCCGTCAGGTTGCCCGGCAGACGCGACAGCACCGCCTTCACCTCGGCCTCGTCCTCGTAGCGCGCCACAACGGTGACCGGGCCGAAGCACTCCTCCAGCAGCAGGTCGTGCTCGCCCTCCGCCGTAAGCCTGCTGGCCGGCACCGTGAGGAAGCCCGCGCTGACCGTGTGCTCACCGCCCGCGCCGGGCGTGACCGGGGAGTCGACGTCGGGCAGCTGGGCGCGCTCGGCCACGCCGGCGACGAAGTTGTCGCGCATGCGGTGGTCCAGCAGCACCCCGGCGTCGGTGTCGCTGACGGCGTCGGTCAGCGACTTCAGCAGGGCGTCACCGGCGGCACCGGCCGGTGCGAGGACGAGGCCCGGCTTCACGCAGAACTGGCCGACGCCCAGCGTCATGGAACCGGCGAGGCCGGAGCCGATCGCCTCGGCCCGCTCGGCGGCGGCGGCCTCGGTGACGACGACCGGGTTCAGGGAGCCCAGCTCGCCGTGGAACGGGATCGGCACGGGGCGGGCGGCCGCCGCGTCGAAGAGGGCCCGGCCACCGCGCACGGACCCGGTGAAGCCGGCCGCCGCGACCAGCGGGTGCTTGATCAGCTCGACACCCGCGTCGAAGCCGTGCACCAGGCCGACGACGCCCTCGGGGATGCCGTGCCGGGCGGCGGCGCGGCGCAGCATCTTGGCCACGTACTCCGACAGGGCCGGGTGGTCCGGGTGGGCCTTCACGACGACCGGGCAGCCGGCCGCCAGCGCGCTGGCGGTGTCGCCGCCCGCGACCGAGAAGGCGAAGGGGAAGTTCGACGCCGAGTACACGGCGACGACGCCCAGGGGCACCTTGTAGCGACGCAGGTCCGGGACGGGCGGGGTCGCGGTGTCGTCGGGGTGGTTGATGACGACGTCGAGGAAGGCGCCCTCGTCGACGATGCCGGCGAAGGCCCGCAGCTGGTAGCAGGTGCGGGCGAGCTCGCCGGTCAGCCGGACCGGGCCGAGCGCGGTCTCGGCGTCGGCGGTCTCGACCAGACCGTCCTTGGCCGCCTCCAGCTCGTCGGCGGCGGCGCGCAGGAAGGCGGACCGGACGGCGCGGTCGGCGAGCGCGCCCCGCACCTCGTGGGCGGCACGGACGGCGGCGTCCACCTCCTGGGCTGTGGCCTCCACCGCAACCTGTTCACGCTGCTTCCCGGTTCGGGGGTCGACACTCCAGACTGGTGCTGCTGCCACCGCGGGTCCCTCCACGTGTATCTGGGTCTCACCAGGCTTGTTCGATATACTGAACGCCGTCTCTGATGATGAATATGCTGTCGGAGACTATTTCCCGTCGAACGAAGGGGTCAAGGGCGATGGCGGCAGCCGAGGCAGGCGGCGGGGCACAGGTCAAGTCCGCGGTACGGACCGTTGAACTGCTGGAATACTTCGCCGGGCGTCCCGGTATGCACTCGCTCGCGGCGGTCCAGGAGGCCGTCGGGTATCCCAAGTCCAGCCTGTACATGCTGCTGCGCACGCTCGTCGAACTGGGCTGGGTGGAGACGGACGCCACGGGCACGCGGTACGGCATCGGGGTGCGCGCCCTGCTGGTCGGCACGTCGTACATCGACGGCGACGAGGTGGTCGCGGCGGCCCGCCCGACCCTGGACCGGCTCTCCGACGACACCACGGAGACGATCCACCTGGCCCGCCTGGACGGCACGAACGTCGTCTACCTCGCCACCCGCCAGTCGCAGCACTACCTGCGCCCCTTCACCCGGGTCGGCCGCCGTCTGCCCGCGCACTCCACGTCCCTCGGCAAGGCGCTGCTGAGCACGTACTCGGACGAGCAGGTGCGCAAGATGCTCCCGGAGACCCTGCCCGCGCTGACCGAGCACACGATCACCGACCGGGAGAAGCTCATCGAGGAGCTGCGCCAGGTGCGGGAGCAGGGCTTCGCCGTGGACCGCGAGGAGAACACGCTCGGGCTGCGCTGCTTCGGAGTCGCGATCCCCTACCGCACGCCCGCGCGGGACGCGATCAGCTGCTCGGTGCCGGTGGCCCGGCTGACGCCGGCGCACGAACAGCTCGTCAAGGACGCCCTCTTCGACGCGCGGGACCGGCTGACACTGGCCACCCGTAGGCTCTGAGGCATGAACGTCGAGCTGCGCGAGGTCCATGACAGCGATCTGCCGGTCTTCTTCCGGCAGATGAACGACCCCGAGGCGCTCCACATGGCCGCCTTCACCCCCGAGAACCCGTCCGACCGGGACGCCTTCGACGCCCACTGGGCGAGGATCCGGTCCTCGGACGCTGTGATCCGCACCGTGCTGGCCGACGGTGACGTGGTCGGCAGCACGGCGGTGTACGGGGAGCCGGGCGAGCGCGAGGTGACCTACTGGATCGACCGTGCGTACTGGGGCAAGGGCATCGCCACGGCGGCCCTGCGGGCCCTGCTGGCCGAGGTGCCCGAGCGTCCCCTCTACGCGCGAGCGGCCTCGGACAACGCCGGGTCGCTGCGCGTCCTGGAGAAGTGCGGCTTCGACGCCGTGGCGTCGGCCAGGGGGTATGCCCGCGCCCGCGGTGCCGAGATCGACGAGACGGTGCTCCTCCTGGAGGGATGAGGCCCACCGCCGGCCTCTCCCCCGTCCGGCGGAGACGGATCGTCGCCGTGCAGGACGTGCCGCCCGGCTCCGGCGCGGGAGCCTGATCGCATGACGCAGCCCCTCGCACCCTCCCCGGCCCCCGCCCTCGCCGTTCGCCTCAGCCGCCCCCGGCGTCTTCTCCGTGCCGTCGCCGTCCTTTCCTGTGTGCCGTACCTCGGTCTCAAGGCCGCCTGGATCGCGGGCAGCCACATCGGGATCCCCGAGGGAAGCGGACTGCTCGACGACCGCGTGGGCATGGCCGTGATCAACGGGGTCTCCGTGCTGCTCGACAGCGCGGTCGTCGTGCTGGCGCTGGTGCTGACCCGGCCGTGGGGGATGCGGGTGCCGGCCTGGCTGCTGGCGTTCCCCGTGTGGGTCGCCACCGGGCTGCTCGCCCCGATCATGGCCGGGTTCCCGGCGCAACTGATCGTGAAGGCGTTCGCAGACGGTGCCGCGCCGGGCCCGGAGCACGAGCCCTTCCTGCACGAGTGGGTGTTCACCGTCGTGTACACGGGCTTCATCCTGCAAGGACTCGCGCTGGGTGCCCTGTTCGTGCTCTACGCCCGCGACCGCTGGGGACACTTGTGGCGCGGGCGCCTGCGGGAGCTGCCCGTGGGCGTCGTCGGTCCGGCCCACCGCGCCCTCGCCGTCGCCGCCGCCGTGCTCGCCCTGCTGCCTCTCACCCTCCACCTGCTGTGGGCCTGCGGCTTCACCGCCGGGCTCGACGAGGGCCGGGCGGCGGACGGGGGCGCCGACTTCCGCGTCCTGGAAGCCGTGTTGGCGGCGTCCCTCCTCGCGGCCGTCGCCGGGGGCCTCCTGCTGGCCTTCCGGAGCGGCCGGGACCTGCCCGTGTCGGTGCCGCTCGCCCTGGCCTGGGTCGGCTCGGGTGCCGTGGCCTGCTGGGGTGGCTGGCTGTCGCTCGCCTCCCTCGGCGGCGGGGCGGACCTGACGGATCGTCCGACGCCGCTGATGAACCTCGCCTACGCTGGCCAGATGCTCGTCGGCCTGCTCGTCGCCGCCATCGGCACCTACTACTTCGCGGAGCGCTCGGCCAGGGCCGTACGGCGGGCGGCGTGAGCGCGGCCGCCCGGTCCCTGTTCGGCCGGCGGGCGCGCCTGCGCTGGGTCCATCTGATCCTCGGCGGCGCACTCGCCATGCCGTACTTCCTCGTCGGGTCGGTGATCATCGGTCCGGTCACGGGCTCCACCGACGTCTTCGGGTCCTTCCCTCTGCAACTCGCCTCCTTCGCCGTGGGCCTGCCGCTCGCCGCCATCTCGTCCCTGTTCCCGCTGACCCGCCCGCTGGAGTCCGCGGGCGTGCGCTGGCTGTGCGATGTCGACGCGGACCGGATCGCCATGGGACCGGCCCGGACGTGGGGCGAGAAGGGCCGTACGGCGGCCTGGTTCACGCTGCATCTCGGCTTCGGCGGAATCATCGCGGGCGCGTCGCTGGCACTGCCCCCGTTCGCCGCTGTGCTGATCGTCCTGCCGGCCTTCGCGGAACTGCGCGACCCTCGGCTCGGGCTGCCCGAAGTCTTCGACCACACCTGGGCGTCGGCGCTCGCGCCGGTCGCGGGTGCCGCCTCGCTCGTGGCCCTGGCCGGCTGCGCGGCCGGCTGCGGAGCGCTGCTGGCCCGCTGGGCGCCGGTGTTGCTCGGCCCCACACCCGAGGACCGGCTCGCCGCCGCCGAGGCACGCGCCGCCGACCTCGCCGTACGCAACCGGCTGGCACGGGAACTGCACGACTCCGTCGGCCACGCCCTGAGCGCGGTCACCCTCCAGGCGAGCGCCGCGCGCCGCCTGCTGGGCACCGACCCGGAATTCGTCCGCGAGGCCCTCGCCGCGATCGAGGACACGACCCGGCGTACCGTCGGGGAACTCGACGCCGTCCTGGGCGTGCTGCGCGAGGGCGACGCCCCCGGCACGGCCCCGGCGCCGACCCTCGCCGCCGACCTCGACGGCCTGCTGCGCCGTACCCGGGCGGGCGGACACCGGGTGACGGCCAGAGTCGAGGCCGACCCGGAGGCACTGCCCACGCTGCTGTCGCGGGAGGCGTACCGGATCGTGCAGGAGGGGCTGAGCAACGCCCTCAGGCACTCCGGCGACCGGGTGACGGTGGATGTGCGCATCGCGGTGACGGCCGGGCGGTTGGACATCCGCGTGGAGAATCCGCTGAGCGGTTCCGCGTCCTCCCGCCCCGGTGGCGGCCACGGCCTGCGCGGCGTCGCGGACCGGGTCCGGCTGCTGGGCGGGACGGTGACGGCCGGACCGACCGCCGCACAGACCTGGCGGCTGCACGCACGCCTGCCGATGACGCCGTGAAGGCCCGCGCCGAAAGGACCCGCATGACCCTGCCGACGCCCGTCCGTGTCGTCCTCGCCGACGACGAGCGCATGGTCCGCAGCGCGCTGCGCGCCATCGTCTCCGCCGAGCCGGACCTGGAAGTGGTGGGTGAGGCGGCCACCGGCGCCGAGGCCGTGTCGGTGGTACGGGAGCTGCGGCCGGACGTCGTCCTCATGGACGTCCGGATGCCGCAGACCGACGGAATCCGCGCCACCGAGCAGATCCTCGCCACCATGGACGAGCCGCCCCGGATCATCGTCGTGACCACGTTCGAGAACGACTCCTACGTGTACGACGCGCTGCGCGCCGGAGCGGCCGGGTTCCTGCTGAAGCGGGCGGAGGCGGACGCTCTGGTACAGGCGGTCCGGCTGGTGGCGCGCAGCGACAGCCTGCTGTTCCCGGCGGCCGTCCGCACCCTCGCGGCCGAACACGCCCGCGCCCACCCGGCGCCGCCCGCTTGGGTGGCGAAGCTCACGGCCCGCGAGCAGGAGGTGCTGCGGCACATGGCGGGCGGGCTGACCAACGCGGAGATCGCCCGCCGGATGGGGGTCGGTCCGGCAACGGTGAAGTCGCACGTCGCGGCGGTTCTGACCAAGACGGGCACCCGGGACCGCACACAGGCGGTCATCGCGGCGTACGAGACGGGCTTCCTGAACACCAGGTGAGAAAACCGGGCCACCGGATGAGAAACCAGGACGGGCGGGAACGATCCGCCCACCTCCACTCGTCCTCATGTTCGGGATGAACAAGACGATCAGGCGCGCATCGGTCTTCACGCTGCTGCTGGTGTTGGCCCTGCTGGGCAGGGCGACCTGGGTGCAGTTCTACGAGGGCCGGGCGCTCGCAGACGACAAGGACAACCGGCGGAACGCGATTCTGACCTACTCGGCGCCGCTCGGGAACATCATCGTGGGCGGCCGGTCGGTCACCGGCTCGGCGCCGACGAAGACGGGTGATCTCAAGTACAAGCGCACGTACACGGACGGTGAGCTGTACGCGGCGGTCACGGGATACGCCTCGCAGGCGTACGCGCCGACCCAGCTGGAGGGCATCTACACCGACCTCCTCAACGGCACCGACAGCCGTCTGAAGTCCGTGATGGACACCGTCACCAGCCAGCGGGCCGCCCCGGGCAACGTGGTCACGACGATCGACCCGGACGTACAGAAGGCGGCGTACGACGCCCTCGGTGACAAGAAGGGCGGCGCCGTCGCCATCGACCCGGGGACCGGCAGGATCCTCGCGGTCGTGTCGAGCCCGTCGTACGACCCGTCGTCGCTGACGGACGCCAACACGGCGGGAGCCGCCTGGAAGAAGCTCACCGGCGACCCGGAGAAGCCGCTGACCAACCGTGCGCTGCGGCAGCCGCTGCCGCCCGGCTCGACGTTCAAGCTGGTCGTGGCGGCGGCCGCGCTGGAGGACGAGCTGTACTCGTCGGTGGACGAGAGGACCGACAGCCCCGACCCGTACAGGCTGCCGGGCACCACCCGCGACCTTTCGAACGAGAACCCGAACGCGCCCTGCACGAACGCCACGATCCGTACGGCGCTGCAGTACTCCTGCAACAACGTCTTCGCGAAGATGGCCGTCGACCTGGGCCAGGACAAGGTGAAGGCGATGGCCGAGAAGTTCGGCTTCAACGACGACAGGCTGGATGTGCCGGTCCGGGCCTACCCGAGCGTGTACCCGTCGGACATGCACCCGTCGCAGACGGCACTGACCGGCATCGGCCAGTTCGATGTCACGGCGACGCCGCTTCAGATGGCCATGGTGTCGGCGGCCATAGCAAACGGCGGCAAGCTGGTCTCACCGCATATGGTTTCGCAGATCACCGACAGCGGCGGCAATGTGTTGCAGGACTACGACGACGGCGCGGGCAGCAAGGAGATCGTCAGCTCCTCGACCGCCGAGCAGTTGCAGTCGGCGATGCAGACCGTGGTGGAGGAGGGCACGGGTACCAACGCGCAGGTTCCGGGCGCCACCGTGGGTGGCAAGACGGGTACCGCCCAGCACGGCGAGAACAACAGCCAGGTTCCGTACGCCTGGTTCACCTCGTACGGCAGGTCCGCTTCGTCGGACAAGGAGGTCGCCGTGGCGGTCGTCGTCGAGCAGTCGGACGCGGCCCGCTCGGAGGTCAGCGGCAACGGGCTGGCCGCGCCGGTCGCCAGGGCGATGATGGAAGCGGCCCTCAAGGACTGAACCTCGGATGGTTGAAAGCCGTCTGTAGAGACGAGACGGGCCGCCCCCATCCCCCCGGGGGCGGCCCGTCCTCGTCACTTCGCTCCGAGGAGCTGCTCGATGGGGTCGATCGCGAAGTACACGAGGAACAGCGCCGAGGTCCCCCACAGCAGCCAGTGGGCCTCCTTGGCCCTGCCGAGCACGGTCTTGATGAGGACGTACGCGAGGAAGCCGGCGCCGATGCCGTTGCTGATGGAGTAGGTGAACGGCATCACGGCGATGGTGAGGAAGGCCGGGATGGCGATGTCGTACCGGTCCCAGTCGATGTGCTTGACCTGGGTCATCATCAAAAAGCCCACCGCGACCAGCGCCGGGGCTGCGGCCTGCAGCGGGACGATGGTGAGCAGCGGGGTCAGGAACAGCGCCAGGCCGAACAGGCCGCCGGTGACGAGGTTGGAGAAGCCGGTGCGCGAGCCCTCGCCGACACCGGCCGCCGACTCGATGTAGGAGGTCGCCGAGGAGGCGGAGGCCGCGCCGCCCGCGACCGCCGCCGCGCCGTCGATCAGCAGCACCCGGCCGAGGTTCGGCACCTTGCCCTCCTCGTCCAGCAGCCCGGCCTCGGCGCTGATGCCGACGACCGTGCCCATGGTGTCGAAGAAGTCGGACAGGATCAGGGTGAAGACCAGCAGGACGACGGTGATCACACCGACGCCGGGGGCGCTGAACGCGCCGAACAGGTCGAAGTCGCCGATGAGGCCGAAGTCCGGGGCGTCGACGAGCCGGTCGGGCCACGACGGGGTGGTCAGGCCCCAGGTCTTGATGTCTGCCACGGAGTTGATCACTATCGCCACGGCGGTCATCGTGACGATGCTGATCAGGATGGCGCCCTTGACCTTGCGGGCGAGCAGGCCGATCGTGAGAAGCACGCCGAGGCAGAAGACCAGCATCGGCCACCCGGTGAGCGTGCCGGTGCCGCCGAGCTGAACCGGCACGGTGGTGTTCGCGGCGTCCGGGATGCGAGTGACGAACCCGGCGTCGACGAAGCCGATGAAGGCGATGAACAAGCCGATGCCGACGCTGATCGCCTGCTTGAGCGGCTGGGGTATGGCGTGCATGACGGCCTCGCGCAGACCGGTCACCACCAGCACGCAGATCAGCAGGCCTTCCAGGACGATCAGGCCCATCGCGTCGTCCCAGCTCATCAGCGGGGCGATCTGGAAGGCGACCACGGCGTTGAGGCCGAGTCCGGTGGCGAGCGCGAGCGGCAGATTGCCCGCGACGCCCATGATGATCGTCATGACCGCGGCCACCAGGGCGGTGGCCGTGGTGAGCTGGACGGCGTCCAGCTGGTGCCCGAACTTGTCCTTGGCGCTGCCCAGGATGATGGGATTCAGGACAAGGATGTAGGCCATCGTGAAGAAGGTGGCGAAGCCGCCGCGGAACTCCCGGCCGAAGGTGGAACCCCGCTCGGAGATCCTGAAGAACCGGTCGAGGCTGTTCACCGGGGGTGGTGCGGCGGTCGGCCGGTCGGTCACCTGCTGCGGTTCGGACATGACGCGTGCTCCTTGGTGCCGGGGTGATCAGGGTGCGGATGCTGGCTGGATTGTCCCTGCGTTGAACCACATTCAGGTTTTCTTCGTGTAACGGAATCAGAGTCCGGTCCGCCAACCGGTGTTCGAAGCTCCGTACGAATCATCCTGAGATCGCTGCTACGCTTCCCGATCCCGTCCGGGCCTCCCCCGGATGATCACATGTCATCTACATGACACGCACAGCACCCCGGCCAGGGAGTGCCCGAAGCCGCTGCGAGGAGAGGTCGCCCGTGGGCACTGTCGTCGACGACGCCGCCTCCGTGGAGTTCCACGCCTTCTTCGAGCGCCACTACGCCGAACTGTCCCGCCTCGCCTACCTGCTGACCGGCGAGTCGGACACCGCCGACGACCTGGCGGCGGACGCGTTACTGGCGTTGTGGCACCGCTGGGACCGGGTGCGTGCCGCCGACCGTCCGGCGGCGTACGCCCGCGGTGTGGTCGCCAACCTGGCCCGTACCCGCATCCGCAGCGCGGTGCGCGAGCGACGGCGCATCGCCCTGTTCTGGTCGCAGCGCGAGGAGAACATCGAGAATCCGGACGTGGCGGGCGTGGTCGACGTCCAGGAGGCACTGCGCAGGCTGCCGTTCCGCAAGCGGGCCTGTGTGGTGCTGCGGCACGCCTTCGACCTCTCGGAGAGGGACACCGCGCTCGCCCTCGGCGTCTCGGTCGGTACGGTGAAGAGCCAGACCTCGAAGGGCATGGCCGAACTCCAGCGGCTGCTGGGCACACCGGGAGTGCCGCAGCGGATGCACGCGGCGCTGGGCACACCCCGTTGCTCGTCCGCCGTCGAGGGCGTGCGCACCGGCGAGGGCGGAGGGAGGGACCGATGACCGTGCGGCGGGACGTGCCCGGGGAGCTGCGCGCCCGGCTGCACGAGGCGGCCGGGGCGCATGAGCCCGACCGGGAGCGCATTCTGGCCCGGGTCGAGCGCGGCATGGCCGGTCCGGCCGGTTCCGGTCGCCAGGTCCCGCGTCCGCCGGTGTTCGGGTGGATGCGGGTGGCCGGTGCCACGGCCGCGGTGGCGGGCGTGCTGGCGGTGGGCGGTTACGCGGTCGCGTCGGCGGTGAACGAGGAGGCCGCCCCGCAGCAGCAGGAAGTGGCGACGCCACCCACCCCCACACCCACCCCTACGCCCACGCCCACGCCGTCGCCGGAGGCGACGAGCCGGGCCCCCGCGCCGCCGGCCGGGCACACGCCGTCCGCCACGCCGGAGGGGCCCGCGTCCGCTCCGCCGCCCCCGAGGAGACCGAGCACCTCGGTCACCGGGCGGCCACCCGCCACCGAGGACGGACCGCTGTGGTCGGACGGCTCGGTGGATCCGCACAGCAACGACTTCTGGGCGCAGAGCGACGTCACCCTCAAGTCCCGTGCGGAACTGACGGCGCTGACCGTGCGGTTGAGCGTCGCGCAGACCGGCGGGGTCTCGAACGCCGGGGCGTGGCGGTCGCTGCCCGAGAACGACTTCACCCTCACGGTCGACGAGCGGGACGGCTTCGTCCACTACACCTGGACGCTCAAGGAGGGCCGCAGGGTACCGGCGGGCGAGTGGGTGTTCGCGGGACAGTTCGACCACGACCGCGGCGGGCGCGACGCGGGCGCGGACCGCTACACGGTGACGGCCACGGCCGGCTCCGAACGGCTGTCCGTGGGCGGCGGGTTCGCCGCGGTGGACGACTAGCGGCCCCCTCGGCGACGGCGGTGCATGACGGGCTCGCTCGAGAAAGACCTGAAGGCGCGGCAACCCCTTCCCCGCCGGTGGCGACCACTGAACGCAAGAGCCACCCCCCACTCGAGGAATCGGTACATGACTGCACCAGCACAACAGCGCGTCCGCCATCGCCGCCGGGTCACCAAGCGGCGAACGGTGATCGCCGGACTGTCGGCGTTCGGCATCGCGGGAGCGGCGATGGTCACCACGTCGATGCTGTCCACCGCGAGCGCTGCCTCGCCCTGGCCCTCCGACACCGGCGACAAGCCCGTGTCGAAGACCATCCCGGTCTCCGGCGTCCACGACGGCGGGATGAAGAAGTTCTACGGCACCGGCGCGCTCGCCTCCGACGACCAGAAGGAGGGCCAGCCCCCTCTCTTCGAACTGGCCGACGGCGCCACCCTCAAGAACGTCGTCATCGGCACCCCGGCCGCGGACGGTGTGCACTGCAAGGGCAGTTGCACGCTGCAGAACGTGTGGTGGCTGGACGTCGGCGAGGACGCGGCCAGCTTCAAGGGCAAGTCGGCGTCCGCGGTGTACAAGGTGATCGGCGGCGGCGCGAAGAACGCCGACGACAAGGTGCTGCAGTTCAACGGCGCCGGCACGCTGAACGTGTCGGGCTTCCAGGTGCGAGACGCCGGCAAGCTGGTCCGCTCCTGCGGCAACTGCAAGACGCAGTACAAGCGCACGATCGTGCTGAACGACATCGACGTGACCGCGCCGATGAACTCGATCGTCGGCGTCAACGAGAACTACGGCGACACCGCCACGCTGTCGAAGGTCCGTGTCCACGGCGACGGCAAGAAAAAGATCAAGACGTGTGTGCGCTTCGAGGGCAACAACACGGGCAAGGAGCCCAAGGAGCTGACCCCGCCCGGCCCTGACGGCAAGACCTGCAAGTTCGAGGCGTCGGACATCAGTTACCAGTGAGTCCGCACCTCTCCTGAGCTCCGGTCGGCCCGAAACCCCCCTTGGGCCGGCCGGCTGCCGGATGTCCGGGCCCCCAGTCGGACGTTCGGCACCGCGGCCATCCGGAGCCCCCCTCCGGGCGGCCGAACGGCACCGTCCGAGCCCCCCTCGGCCGGTGCGCAGGGCGCCCCCGCCGTTTCGCACCGGCGGGGGCGTCGTCACGTGCGCGGCGCGCCCACCGCTTCCGAAACTTTCGGAACCACCGGCCTCCCGCACACCCGTTGACGCCCTGCCCCCGTCCGGTGAAACTCCGAAGGCTGTATTCAACAGAACCCCCCATACTTCGACAGGAAGTGTCATGCGCCCCCGCACGCGCCTGCTGCCGCTCCTGGCCCTGACGGGCCTTCTCCTGACCCTTCTCACCGCGCCGCCCAGCACCGCGGAATCCGGAGCACCACCCGTGAAGCACCCGAAGTACGCCGGCTATCTCTTCGCCTACTTCACGGGCGAGGGCACGGCCGACGGCGAGCAGATCCGGTACGCCCTGAGCCGGGGCAACGACGCGCTGCACTGGCGTGAGCTGAACGCCGGCAAGCCGGTCCTGACGTCGACCACCGGCGAGAAGGGCCTGCGCGACCCGTTCGTGATCCGCTCCCCCGAGGGCGACAAGTTCTTCCTGATCGCCACCGACCTGCGCATGTACCAGAACTCCAGCGGCAGCTGGGACCAGGTCCAGCGGCACGGCAGCAAGTCGATCATGGTCTGGGAGTCCACCGACCTGGTCAACTGGACCGACCAGCGGCTGGTGAAGGTCTCCCCGGACAACGCGGGCAACACCTGGGCCCCGGAGGCCTACTGGGACGACGAGCTCGACGCGTACGTCGTGTTCTGGGCGTCGAAGCTGTACGCCGACGACGACCCGGAGCACAAGGGCAACACGTACAACAAGATGATGTACGCGACCACCAAGGACTTCCGGACCTTCAGCGAGCCGAAGATCTGGAACGACCCCGGCTACTCGGTGATCGACTCCACGGTCGTCAAGCACAAGGACGAGTACTACCGCTACACCAAGGACGAGCGGGACCCCAGCTCCTCCAGCCCCTGCTCGAAGTTCATCACCGGCGAGAAGTCGGCTTCACTGACGTCGACGAAGTACGACTTCGTGGCCGACTGCATCGGCAAGGGCGCGATGGACCGCGGTGAGGGCCCGACGGTGTTCAAGTCCAACACCGAGAAGAAGTGGTACCTGTTCATCGACGAGTACGGCGGTCGCGGCTACCTGCCCTTCGAGACCACCGACCTCGCCTCCGGCGAGTGGACCCCGTCCACGGACTACCAGCTCCCGGCGAGCCCCCGGCACGGCACGGTGCTCCCGGTGACGCAGCAGGAGTACGACCGGCTGCTGGCGGCCTACCCGAGCACCCCGACCTCGGTGGTGGACGCGACGGCGGCGCGCCAGAAGGGGTACTCGATCGTCACGGAGAGCGCCTCGAAGGTCGTTCTCCCGATGGAGCCGAAGGCCGATCTGCGGGGCCTCGCCCCGAAGCTGTGGGTCTCAAAGGGCGCCACGCTCAGCCCGAGGTCCGGTACCCGCCGGGACTTCCGCAAGCCGCAGAAGTACACCGTGACGGCCGCCGACGGCACCAAGCGCACCTGGACGGTCGAGGCGGTCCGCACCCGCAGCCCCATGCTGCCGGGCCTGAACGCCGACCCGGACGTCCACTACCTGAACGGCAGATACTGGATCTACCCCACGACGGACGGCTTCCAGGGCTGGAGCGGCACCAAGTTCAAGGCGTACTCGTCGAAGGACCTGGTCGACTGGAAGGACCACGGCGTCATCCTCGATCTCGGCCCTGACGTGAGCTGGGCCGACAAGTACGCCTGGGCGCCCGCGATCGCCGAGCGGAACGGCAAGTACTACTTCTACTTCTGCGCCGAGCAGCAGATCGGCGTGGCGGTGGCCGACTCCCCCGCAGGCCCCTTCAAGGACGCGCTCGGCAAGCCGCTGGTCGCCAAGGGCGGCGCCCTGAAGGGCCAGATGATCGACCCGTCGGTCTTCACGGACGACGACGGCCAGGCGTATCTGTACTGGGGCAACGGCCACGGGTACGTCGTGCCGCTGGGCGACGACATGGTGTCCTACGACGCGGCGAAGGTGAAGGACATCACCCCGGCCGACTTCCGCGAGGGCTCGTTCGTGGTCAAGCGGAAGGGCACCTACTACTTCATGTGGTCGGAGGACGACACCCGCAGCGAGAACTACCACGTCGCGTACGCCACGGGACCGTCCCCGCTCGGCCCGTGGACCAAGCGCGGGACGATCCTCGAGAAGCGGCCCGAGTACGGCATCCTCGGCACCGGTCACCACTCGGTGGTGAACACCCCCGGCACCGACGACTGGTACATGGTCTACCACCGCTTCGCCCTGAACGGCCCGGGCAGGCCGGGCGGTGACGGCATGCACCGTGAGACCACCGTCGACCGCATGGAGTTCGCGGCGGACGGCGGCATCAAGCCGGTGGTTCCGACGCTGGAGGGGGTCGAGCCGGTACGGCGATGAGCCTCACAGGACGTCGTCGAGGCGGCTGAGGACGTCGTCCTGCACGGGAGCGGTGAAGACGTGGCCGAGCCTTGGCCACGTCTTCATCCGTATCCGCTCCTCGGCGACGCGGGCCGCCCCGGCCGGTTCGAGAGCGGCAGGATCAGCGGACGCGGCCGGCGCCCGAGCGGGCGCCGACGATGCCCGGGACGGCCTTCGCCGGGTCGAGGTCCGCCCGCAGGGCCGGCGTCCAGCCGGCACCCGGCTGCAGCGTCTCCGCGGGAATCTCCGCGTTGTGCACGGCGATCAGGTCGACCGCCCTGCCGTTGACGACGTTGCCGCCCGCGGTGACCGGCGCCTCGTTCCACTTCTTGAGGATCTTCGCCGGGCTGACGCCCTGGGCCAGCGTGAACGCGTTGTGCTCGGCGACGAGCCGGGACTCCTTGCCGATGCCGTAGACGTAGCCCCACTTCTGGCCCTTGGTGACGACGAAGTGGTTGTTGTACGAGTCGACCTGTCCGAAGCGGACGCGCGGCGCGCGCTCGACGATGCCCTCGAAGCGGTTGTGGTGCAGCGTGACCTTCAGTTTGCCGGAGTCGTCGGCGGTGGCGCCGTCGCTGTTGCCGATCAGCATGGTCTTGTCGTGGTCCTTGAAGGAGTTCCAGGACACCGTCACGTGGTTGGAGCCGCGCACGACGTCGAGCAGTCCGTCGTGCCGCTGGTAGGTCTTGCCGAAGTAGGACGGCAGCGCACTGTCGGGGTGACGGCCGTCGGTCAGCGTGTTGTGGTCGACCCACACGTGTGTGGAGCCGTAGACCACCACCGCGTCGTACTCGCTGTTCCAGGCGCCGGTCCTGTTGTCGTCGGTCGGGTCCCACTGCGGGAAGCAGTCGATCGGGGCCTCGACGGTGAGGTTGCGGACGATGACGTTGTCGACGCCCTTGATCTGCAGGCTGCCGCCGAGGATCCCCGAGCCCTTCCCCACGCCGATGATCGTGGTGTTGGCGGGCACGATCGCCTTGATGGCCTGGTCCTGCCGGGCGGCGGACGCGGCCCGCAGCTCCTCCTGCTCGCCGCTGACGGGCGTGTCGTGCCCCCAGACGGCCGGGTCGTAGGCGGCGAGGTACTTCTGGAGGTCGTACCCCTCGGCCTCGAACGCCTCGCAGCCCTGGGAGACGGCGTCGATCATCCCCGTCACTTTGATGATCTTCGGTGCCGACCCGCCGTCCTTCAGGGCGGCCTTGAACTGCTCCCAGGTGGTGACGGTGTGGACGTGCGCGGTGTCGGCGGCGGCACCGCCGGTGGTGCCGGTGCCGTACGAGCCCCACCCGTCGCCCGCTCCGAGGGTCTGGCGCGCCACGTCCCGCGGCTGGGCCTGCGCGCCGGTACCGCTCAGGGACAGCACGAGTGCGGCGCACCCGGCCACCACGACGACCCCGCCGAATATGGCATGATCATGACAGTTTCGAACGTTCATGGTGCGGCTCTCTTCCTTCATCGTCTCGGGGTGTTACGCCAAGGCCTCGGGCCAGGTGATCCACGCCTCGGGGATCTCCGTCTCCAGCCGGCGCACATCGCGCGGCCCGAGCACCCGGGTCCGGAGCATCTCCCGTGCCACCAGCCGGGCCACGGCGATCGCGCCGGACGGAGCGAAGTGCGTGTTGTCCTGCTCGGACGCGGTCCAGTTGAAGTACTTCTTCGTCTCCTCGACCCCGAGCTCCTGCCACAGGGCGAGCGACAGCGCCTGGACGTCCAGCAGCGCGACCCGCTCCTCGGCTGCGAGCGCCCGCATGGCCGCGGGGTACTCACCGTGCGTCGGCACGGCCTTCCCGCTCGCGTCGAACCTGCGCCGCTCCACGGACGTGGCCAGCACCGGACGCGCCCCACGGGCCCTGGCCCCGTCGACGTACATCCGCAAGAACTCCTGATACGTCGACCAGGGCTCGGTGTAGCGGGCCGGGTCCTGCGCCTTCTCGTCGTTGTGGGCGAACTGGATGAGCAGGAAATCGCCGGGCTGTATCGCAGAGAGGACGGCCGCGAGCCGGCCCTCGACCACGAAGCTCTTCGAACTGCGCCCGTTGACCGCATGGTTGGCGACCGGCAGGTCCTTGCGCAGAAAGAACGGCAGGGCCATACACCACCCGGTCTCAGGCGCGGCGTTCGCGTACTTCTGTGCGGCGGTGGAATCACCGGCGATGTAGACCGTACGGCGGCGGCCACCGGCATGAGCGGTACCGGTCAACGACCACGCAAGCGGCACGGATGCCACGGCGACAGCGGCTTGTCTTCGGCTGAGAGACACGCGGACTCCTTTCACGGGGACGGGGGCCACGCCGTCAGGGGCGCGGGGAACTGCGCGATCGGCCACGGGACGGCCCGCACCCTGCGATTTCGCAGGCCGCCCCGCGACGAGACCGAGCAGCGCGTCAGCCCTGCTGCTGATCCCACTCCTCCTGCGCGGCGTTCAACTGCTCGGCCAACGTGTCCAGGAATGACTTCGGGCTCATCTTCCCGAGCAGCACCTTCTGGAAGTTCGGCTCGTTGTCGGCCTTGGAGATCGTGTTCCAGTCCGGCAGGTAGTACGGCAGCTGCACGATCGTGGTCGACCCGTCCGACAACGCGTCGGCGGCCAGCTTCGTGGGCTCGGCCTTCGAGATCCACGCGTCCTTCGCCGCGTCCGTGTTCGACGGCACCTGCCCCGCCGTCTCGTTGAACTTCGAGTTCTCCGCCTTGGACGTGGCGAACTCGATGAACTTCCAGGCGGCTTCCTTGTTCTTGCCGCTCTTGAACAACCCCAGGCCGTCCACCGGATTGGAGACCTGGACCCGCTTGCCGCCCGGTCCGGTCGGCTGTGGAATGCCCCGGAACCTGTCGACCCCGAGCGCCTTCACATGGTCCTGGTACGACCCGAGATTGTGGTTCAGCATCCCGATCGTGCCGGAGTCCCACTGCGCGACCATCTTCGTGAAGTCGTTGTTGAGGTCGGCGGCCGGCGTGACCTTCTTGTACAGGCCCGCGTACTTCTCCAGCGCGGCCACGTTCCTGGGGTCGTTCACCGTGGTCTTCTCACCACTGGAGTCCCAGAACGAGGTGATCCCCGACTGCCCGTACATGGCGTCCAGGGCCTGCGCGATGGAGCCCGCGCCACCACGAATGGTGTACCCGAACTCGTTCTTGCCCTTGTTCGTGAGCTTGTCCGCGGCCTCGAAGAACCGTTCCCAGGTCGTCGGCTCTTTGAGGCCCGCCTTCTGGAACAGGTCGGTGCGGTAGTACAGCACACCGTTGTTCGCGGAGGTCGGGACCGAGTACAGCTTGTCGTCGCCCCCGCCGGCCGCCTTCAGCGACTCGACCATGTCCTTGTTGAGCTTGCCGTCCAGCGAGGACTTGGCGACCCGCTCGTCCAGCGGTTCCAGCGCGCCCTGCGCGGCGAACCCGGCGAGCATCGCCGCGCCCACGCCACCGACGTCCGGCAGCCCGCCGCCCTGCAGGGCCGTGTCGACCTTCGACTGGTACTCGGTCGCGGCGATCCCGACGTACTCGACCTTGATGTCCGGGTTGGCCTTCTCGAAGTCGGCGATGATCTCCTTCCAGATCTCGGTGCGGACACCGCCGTTGTTGTCCCAGAAGACGATCCTGCCCTTGCCGCTTCCCTCGGCGCCCTTGTCACCGGCGCCGCTGCCGTCGTCACCACAGGCGGTCGCGGTCAGGGCGAGCACGGCCCCCAGGGCGACGGCCGTGGCCGCGCGCCTGCTTCTGCGATTGCTGATCTTCATTGGTCGGCTCTCTTCTTCCGGATCCAGCGGAACTTGAAGGTGTGGGGCCGGTGCGGGGCATGGGGCGCCCCGGCGTCCCCCTGAGAGAGGCGGTGCCGTGTGGGGCCGCGCCGCCTTGTCGCTCGGCTGCGGACGGTCGGCGGTGACCGTCACGCCCGGGCCGTGGTGGCGGTACTCGGTGAAGTGGGCGTCCCGCCGCGAAGGCCCGCTCCTGTCGGTGTGACTCCGAACTGCGTGAAGGTCGCCGCGCCCGGGTGCCCCACCCCTACGGGGGCGAGGGCGAAGAGGCCGAGCAGCGCGCCGACCCAGCGCCACGGGGTGGCGAGGTCGTCACAGGCTCACCGCCTTGCGGACGAGGGCCGCCGCGGCGTCCCGGTCGAGGCGGCCGTCGGCGACCACGGTGACGACCCGGCGTACGACGGTCTCACCCGGCGGGACCGGCAGCCGCTCGTCGTACGCCAGGCAGGAGCCGACACCCGGGTACTCCTCGGTGCGTACGAACCACGGGTCGCGGCGGGTCTGTTCGGTGGCCCCGGCGAAGACCAGCGTCCAGGTGGAGCCGGCCAGGGCGAGCCAGTCGGCGCGGCTGCCGTGCGCCTCGGTCTCGCCCTCGGCGCCGGGGGTGAAGACGACCGGCGGCTCCTCCTCCTTGCGGGCCCGCCAGAAGAAGCCGCCGTAGGCGGCGCCCGGGCGTCCGTTGGTCGCGGGGCTGCCGATCGACAGCGGGGCCTTGGTGACGTTGGTGAGGGAGAAGGTGAGATCCAGCGCCCAGGCCCGGTCGGTGAGCTCGGTGGCCGCGACCGTGCGGCGCTCGCGCAGCAGTTCGCCGGCCGGGGCCGCCCAGCGCAGTTCCTCGACGAAGCCGTCCGGGTCGCGCAGCTGGAAGGTGACGTGCCGCTGGGAGCCGTGGTTGTCGAGTTCGGTCGGGCCCTGGTCGCGGACGTAGGTGCGCCCGCCCCAGAAGTTGAACCCCCCGACGTCGGGAACGGCGACACCGACGCCGAGGTGGTGTGTGTGGTCGGCCGGGCTCGTCTCGGTCACGGGCGTGCCGGCCAGGGTGGTGACGGGGTGCAGGTACGGGCGCGGGGAGAGCCGGGCGGGCAGCTCGGGCCGGGTGACGTACCGTCCGACCGGCCGGCCCGCGACGCGCAGGACGGCCGTGTCGTTGCTGGTCATCGGTTGCTCACCTCGTTCGACTGGTGTTCCCGGGCCGTCGCCCAGGGGGCGCCGAGTTCCGAGTAGAGGGAGAGGGTGTCGGCGGCGGCCGCGACGAGTCCGTCGATGCCGGGGACGACCCGGCGGTTCTCGTCGGGGATCCGGTGCCAGGCGGTGTCCGGCAGCGGCGCCGGGTCGGGCGCGGTCCGGATGGCCTCCACGACCTTCATGAAGGCGCCCGTCTCGTCCGGCGGGACGAGCAGGTCCGCCCCGGTGGTGAGGTGCGCGACGAGGTTCTCCAGCAGGTCGGTGCGGCCGTGGTCGGACTCCTGGGGGCCGTGGCCCGCGCGCTGGAGCAGCACCCGGTCCTGCTTGTACCAGAAGGTGATCCGGCCGCTGCTGCCGTGCACCAGCACGTACGGCTCGTCCGCCGCCTCGGCGCACAGGGTCGCGGCGACGGTGACCGGGTGGCCCTGCGCGGTGGCGATCCGGACGCAGGAGGTGTCGTCGGACTCGATGGCGTTGGCGCGCAGCAGCTCCGTCTCGATGCCGGTGACGTCCTCGGCCCGGGTGCTGCCGCCCAGGGCGAGGGCGGTGGCGACGGCGTGGGCGAGCGGGTTGGTCAGCGCCCCGTCGATCACGTCGACGCCGTTCAGCCGCCGCTTGCCCGCCCAGGGCGCACGCTTGAAGTAGTCCTCGTCGCGCACCCAGGCTCCGCCCCCGCCGAGCCCGACCAGCGAGCCGATCGCCCCCTGGCCGACCAGCTCGCGGATGGCGGGCAGGGCGTGCGAGCCCAGCGACTGGAAGCCGATCTGGCAGGCGACCCCGGCGGCCGCGACTGCGTCGGCCATCCGGCGGAACTCGGCGTACGAGGGGGCGGGCGGCTTCTCCAGGAGGAGGTGCACGCCCCGCTCGGCCGCTGTGAGGGCGAGGTCGGTGTGGGTCGGGATCGGGGTGCAGATCACGGCGATCCGGGCGCCGGTGGAGTCCAGCAGGGCGCCGAAGTCGGCGGACTGCTCGGGCGCGCCCAGGTCGCCGAGCTCCGCCTCGGTCAGCGGCGTCAGCTCGCAGACGCCCACCAGCCGTACGATGCCCCGCTTCTGCAGGCGGCGGATGTTCTCGATGTGCCAGCGGCCGTGCCCGCGGGCGCCGGCGAGGACGACGGGCAGTGGTGTGGTCAGGGGTTCGCTCATGGAGTCGATCATGCGACCGGTCACGGTGTCCGCCCCGCTCCCCCGCCGCTGGCCACCGCCCGGCCGGCCGCCGCGCAGCTGTCCATCCGGCGTCATCCCTTCACCGCCCCCGCGCTGAACCCGGTGATCAGCCACTTCTGGATGAAGGCGAACACGATCACGACCGGCACGGCCGCGATGATGCCGCCCGCGGCGAGCGCGCCGAGGTCGACGCTGTCGGCGCTCATCAGGGAGTTGAGGCCGACGGGGATCGTCTGCTTGTCCTGGTTGTTGAGGAACATCAGGGCGAACAGGAAGTGGTTCCAGGAGTGGACGAAGGCGAACGAGCCGACGGCGATGAGGCCGGGCCGCAGCAGCGGCAGCACCACGATCCGAAAGGCCGTCATGCGGTTGCAGCCGTCCACCCAGGCCGCCTCCTCCAGGGAGTACGGCACGTTCTTGATGAAGTTGCTGATCAGGATCATCGACAGGGGCAGCTGGAACACCGTCTCGGCGAGGATGACACTGCCCAGCGAATTGATCATCCGCAGTTCGGCGAAGATCTCGAACAGCGGCACCAGGAGCAGCGCCCCCGGCACGAACTGGGAGCAGAGCAGGGCCAGCATGAACACCCGCTTGACCTTGAAGTCGAACCGGGCGAGGGCGTAGCCGCCGGCCAGCGCGACGAGGGTGGTCATGAGCAGGGTGGCCACGCCGACGAGGACGCTGTTGGTGAAGTAGGTGCCGAAGCTGCGCTCCGTCCACACCTTCTCGAAGTGCTCGAAGGTGACCGGCCAGGGCACGAGCGAGGTCGAGCCGGCCGGGCGCAGCGAGAAGAGCAGAATCCAGTAGAAGGGGATGAGGGTGAAGAGGAGGTAGATGCCCAGGGGCAGATAGATCTGCCAGCGGGGGGCCTCGTCCCAGGCGCGGTTCTTCTTCACGGGCCGGGCCGGTTCGGGGGTGGCGCGCACGGGTGCGGGCGCCGCCTTGGTGGCTTCCTTGACGCTCACTTGCTCTCGCCTCCGAACTTGCTCAGCCGCAGGTAGACCATCGAGCAGAAGAGCAGGATCACGAACGCCACCGTGGTCAGGGCCGACGCGTATCCGAAGTTGTGGGCGTCGACGGACGTGTTGGCGATGTACAGCGGCAGCGTCGTGGTCTCGCCCGCGGGGCCGCCGCCGGTCAGGGTGTAGAGCAGGTCGACGTTGTTGAACTCCCACACCGCGCGCAGCAGCGTGGACAGGATGATGGCGTCCTTCAGGTGCGGCAGCGTGATGTGCCAGAACTGCTTCAGCCGGCCGGCCCCGTCGACCTCGGCGGCCTCGTACAGGTCCTTCGAGACGGACTGGAGGTCGGCGAGGATGAGGATCGCGAAGAACGGCACCCCGCGCCACAGGTCGGCCACGACCGCCGCCGGGAACACCGTGGAGGTGTCCGACAGCCAGCTGGTGCCGTACGAGCCGACGCCCAGGTCCGCGAGGTAACGGGTGATGCCCGTCTGGGAGTTGTAGAGCAGCACCCAGATCGCGGAGGTCAGCACGCCGGAGACGGCCCACGGGGAGAAGACCAGGGCGCGCCCCAGGCCCCGGCCGACGAAGGTCTGGTTGACGATGAGCGCCAGCGCGAGACCGAACAGCAGCTGGAGTCCGACCTCCACGAAGACCCACTTGGCGCTGAAGACCAGCGTGTCCCGGAAGACCGGGTCCTCGGTGAAGGCGTGGACGAAGTTGTCGAAGCCCGCGAATCCGTTCCGCCACGGCTTGGTGGGGTTGTAGTTCTGCAGGCTGTAGTAGAAGACGCTGACGACCGGGTAGGCGATGAAGCCCAGCATGAGCAGGGCGGCCGGCGCGATCAGCAGGTACGGGAGCCCGCGCGGTGTGGCGGAGGCACGGCGCCGCCGGGGTGGCGCGGGCGGTTTCGCCACGGCTGCGGCTTGGGCCATGACAGGGTCTCCGATCTCGGTACGGTCGTGCGGGAAGCGCTTTCTCGATGCGCGGAGGTCCGCCTGGAGTGCGTGGTACGGGGTGCCTCTTGCTGTGTGCGTGGCGGTTGCGTCGTGGCGTGTCGCGCGGTTCCCCGCGCGCCTGGGTGGGACTGGTCAACCGGTGTAGGGATCCGGGGTCTTGCCCGGCCTCGCCAAGAACGCGAAGTCGCAGCCTGTGTCCGCCTGGGTGATCTGGTCGTTGTAGAGGGCGCCGTAGCCGCGTTCGTAGCGGGTGGCCGGGGGCGTCCAATCCGCCCGGCGGCGCTCCAGCTCCGCTTCTTCCACGTCGAGTCGGAGGGACCGTGCCGCTACGTCGAGGGTGATGCTGTCCCCCGTCCGCACGAGTGCCAGCGGGCCGCCCACGTACGACTCGGGCGCGATGTGCAGCACGCACGCGCCGTAGCTCGTGCCGCTCATCCGGGCGTCGGAGATCCGGACCATGTCCCGCACGCCCTGCCTCAGCAGGCGGTCGGGGATGGGCAGCATGCCGTACTCGGGCATGCCCGGGCCGCCCTTGGGCCCGGCGTTCCGCAGCACGAGCACACTGTCGGCGGTGATGTTCAGCTCGACGTCGTTGATCGTGCGTTGCATGGTCCTGTAGTCGTCGAAGACGACGGCGGGGCCGGTGTGCTTGAGCAGGTGGGGCTCGGCGGCGATGTGCTTGATGACGGCGCCGTCCGGGCAGAGGTTGCCGCGCAGCACGGCGACCCCGCCCTCGGCGGCGACCGGGTTCTCGCGGGTGCGGATGACGTCGTCGTCGTGGACGACGGCGCCCTCGATCTGCTCTCCCAGGGTTCCGTTGACGGTGGGCCGGTCCAGGTGCAGCAGGTCGGTGATCCGCGAGAGGAAGGCGGGCAGGCCACCGGCGAAGTGGAAGTCCTCCATGAGGTACGTCTGTCCGCCGGGCCGGACGTTGGCGAGCACCGGCACGGTGCGGGCGATGCGGTCGAAGTCGTCGAGGGTGAGGTCGACCCGGCAGCGTCCCGCCATCGCGATCAGGTGGATGACGGCGTTGGTGGAGCCGCCGAGTCCGAGCACCGTGGTGACGGCGTCCTCGAAGGCCTCGCGGGTGAGGATCCGGGACGGCTTGAGCGCGGTCCAGGCGAGCTCCACGGCACGGCGCCCGGAGGCGGCGGCCATCCGCTCGTGCCCGGAGTCCACGGCCGGGATCGAGGAGGCGCCCGGCAGCGTCATGCCGAGGGCTTCCGCCGCCGCGGTCATCGTCGACGCGGTCCCCATGGTCATGCAGTGGCCGGGTGAACGCGCCAGCCCGCCCTGCAGGTCCCGCAGTTCGCAGTCGGTCAGATTGCCCGCGCGGTGCTCGTCCCAGTACTTCCACATGTCGGTCCCGGACCCGAGGGTCTCACCGCGCCAGTGGCCCGGCAGCATCGGCCCCGCGGGCACGAAGAGGGCCGGTACGTCGGCCGAGGCCGCGCCCATGAGCAGCGCGGGCGTCGACTTGTCGCAGCCGCCGAGCAGTACCGCCGCGTCGACCGGGTACGACCGCAGCAGCTCCTCGGTCTCCATCGCGAGCAGGTTGCGGTAGAGCATCGGGGTCGGCTTCTGGTACGTCTCGGAGAGCGTGGCGACCGGGAACTCCAGCGGGAAGCCGCCGGCCTGCCACACCCCCCGCTTGACCGCCTCGGCGCGCTCACGCAGATGGACGTGGCAGGGGTTGATGTCGGACCAGGTGTTCAGGACGGCGATCACCGGGCGGCCCCGGTACTCCTCCGCCTCGTAACCGAGCTGGCGCATCCGGGCGTTGTGCGACCAGGTGCGCAGCTGGCCCTCGGCGCCGTACCACTGGTGGCTCCTGAGGTCCTCGGGGCGCAGGCGGCCGGTCATATCGACCACCCCGCGGCGATCGCGGCGACCTCGGCGCGCTGGTCCTCCCGGAGGGTCCGGCTCGGCGGGCGGACCTCGCGGCGGCACAGGCCGAGGGAGGCGAGGGCCTCCTTGACGACGGTGACGTTGTTGGCGGAGCCGCTGTCGGCGCGCAGCTCCTCGAAGCGGCGGATCTGCTCCCAGACCTTCATGGCGGCCGGGTAGTCGCCGGAGCGCAGCGCCTCGATCATGTTCCGGGAGACGGCCGGGGCGACGTTGACGAGCCCGGAGGTGAAGCCGGTGGCGCCGGCGGAGAAGTAGGAGGGGGCGTACGGTTCGGCGAGCCCGGCGACCCACACGAACCGCTCCAGACCGGCGTCCCGGGCGAACGCGGCGAACCTGGCCGCGTCCGGGACGGCGTACTTCACACCGATGACGTTGGGGCAGTGGTCGGCGAGTTCGGCGAGGCGGGCGCCGGTGAGCTGCGCGTCGCGGATGTACGGGACGACGCCCAGTTCGGGGACTGCCTCGGCGATGGCCCGGTGGTAGTCGACCCAGCCGGCCTGGGAGACGTAGGGGTGGACGGGCTGGTGGACCATCACCATCTGGGCGCCGAGCCGGCGGGCGTGCCGGGCGGAGGCGACCGCGGTCGGCACGTCGTGACCCACCCCGGCCAGGATCGCGGCCCGGTCCCCTGCCTCGTCGACGGTCAGTTCCGTGACCAGGCGGCGCTCTTCGGGGGTGAGGGCGTAGAACTCGCCGGTGTTGCCGTTCGGGGTGAGGGTCGTGATGCCGCCGTCGAGCAGGCGGCGCAGCAGGGCCCGGTAGGTGTCCCGCTCGACGGAGCCGTCCTCGGCGAACGGGGTCACCGGGATCGCCACCACGTCGGCCAGGGCCGCCCGCTGGGTCTCGAACGCCACGCCGCTCATTGCTGACCTTCCTGTTCCGGTCCTGCCCCGGGGAAAGCGCGCCGCACGAAGGACGCGATGTGGGAGTGGAGGGCGCGGGCCGCGCCGTCGGCGTCGCCGTCCAGGGCGAGCCGGAGGATCTCGCGGTGCTCGCCGGCCTCCCGCTCCCAGGAGGGCGAGGCCGCCCAGGCGACGGCGGAGACCAGCGCGGCCTGGTCGCGGACCTCGTCGAGCATCCGGCCGAGCAGCGGGTTGCCGCACGGCAGGTACAGGGCACGGTGGAACTCCCGGTTGGCGAGGGAGCGTTCGGCGGTGTCGGTGGCGGCGTCGGCGCGGGCCAGCGCGTCCCGGGCGGCGTCCAGCGGGGCTCCGCGCCGCACGGCCCGCTTGAGCGCTTCGGGTTCCAGCAGCAGCCGTACGTCGTAGACCTCGCGCGCCATGTCCGCGTCCACCATGCGCACCGTGACGCCCTTGTACTGGCTCATGACGACGAGCCCGGTCCCGGCGAGGGTCTTGAGCGCCTCGCGCACCGGGGTCTTCGAAACCCCGAACTGCGCGGCGAGCTCGGTCTCGACCAGCGCCTGCCCCGGCGTCAACTGCCCGGTGAGGATGCGGTGTTTGATCCCCTCCAGCACGAACTGCGTGCGGGAGGGGATCGGCGTGGGCACAGAGGTCATGCGCGCCTCTCGGATCTCGCGGTCCCGGTGGATCGCGTATCGGATCTCGTGTATCGCGTCTCATATATGACGTACGAAGTACGACGCGATGACGGTAGGAGGGCACGTTCGCTTCGTCAATGCTTCGAACAAAGAAACTGCAACCGCTTTCCACGGCGTCCGTGCACGTAGCCCTCTGGCTCACCCCCTGTCGGCTCGCCTCTAGGGCACCTTCCCGATCCCTTCCCCGGGTCCTTAGGCCAACGATGACCAGGCATGACGACGACAAAGACGCCCTGGTCTCTCGCGCGCGTGCTGCGCGATCACAACGCGGGCCGCTACCTCTGCGCGGTGGTGGTCTCCGGCTTCGGCACCTCGGCGCTGTGGCTGGCGTCCGGGGTGTGGGTGAAGGACCTCACCGGCTCGGACGGCCTGGCCGCGCTGTGCATGCTCGCCATGTGGCTGCCGACCCTGGCCGGCCCGCTGCTGGGCACGCTCGCCGACCGGGGACGGCGCACACCGCTGCTGATCGGCGTGAACCTGCTGCTCGCCGCCCTCCTGCTCACCCTCGTGACCGTCGACACCCCGGGCGACCTGTGGCTGCTGTACGCGGTGCTGTTCGTGTACGGCGCGGCGGGCGTCGTCTCCGACGCGGCCGAGTCGGCGCTGGTGGCGACCGCGGTCGACCCGTCCCTGCTCGGCGACTTGGGCGGCCTGCGGATGACGGCCACCGAGGGCATGAAACTCCTGGCCCCGCTGGCGGGTGCGGGCCTGTACGCGGCGTATGGCGGCGCGAGTGTCGCCGTGCTCGACGCGGCGACGTTCGTACTGGCCGCGGGCCTGTACACGATGCTGCGCGTCCGGGAGGACAAGCCGGCGCCGCTCACCGGGAGCCGTCGGCGTCGGACCGCCGAGGGCGCACGCCACCTGTGGGGACACCCGCTGCTGCGACCCTTGGTGGTGGCGGGCGGCGCCACCATGCTGTGCGCCGGCCTGAACGGGGCCATGGCCTACGCCGTCGTCGACGACCTCGGGCACTCACCCGAGTACGCCGGTGTGCTGTACGCCGTGCAGGGCGCCGGGTCGGTCGCGGCGGGCCTGCTCGCCGGCCCCGCCCTGCGCCGCTCGGGCGAGCGTCGCTTCGCGGCGTACGGCATCACGCTGCTGGCGGTCGCGGTGGCCCTGCGGGCGGTGCCGTCCGACCCGCTGGCGCTGGTGTGCTCCGCCGCGACCGGCGCGGGGCTGCCCACCGTGCTGATCGCCACGCTGACCTCGGTGCAGCGCGAGACGCCGGGCCCGCTGCTCGGCCGGGTCACGGCCACGGCCAACACCCTGGTGTACGCGCCGAACGCGGCCGGTCTGGCCGCCGGGGCGGCCCTCGTCGAGCTGGTGAACCACCGGCTGGCGCTGGTGACCCTGGGCGTTGCCCTGTTGGTGACGGCGGCCTCACTGTTCCCACTCCCGGCCAGGGCCAGGACCGCCCCCGGCCGGTGAAGTCGGCCCACCGTGCACCGTCCCCGGCCAGGCCCGGAACCGCTCCGGACCGACGCCTGTGCAGCCTCACCCCCCAGGCCGGGGCGGGGCCCCTCTCCAGCCAGTCGGCGCCCTGTCGCAGCGCCGATCGAGACGGGCAGCTCCGCGACCGGAGAGGGCCGCCCCATCGCCTCAGCGCCCGGCGAGGGCCGCGCGGACCTTCTCCAGGTCGCCGTCCGACGCCAACCCGGCGTGGTACAGCCGCAGTTCCGTGGCCCCGAGCCGCCGGGCCCGAGCCGCGTCGGCCGCGAGCGTGCCGGGACTGCCGCCCATGCCGGAGACGACGGGGAAGTTGGCGGCGATGACGGCGCCCTCCTTGCCCTGGCGGGCGAACGGCGTCAGCGTGCCGGTGCCGCCCGCGCAGGGCACGACCACACCGTCCGCCACGGAGAGGATGTGCGCCGGGTCGACCCCGGGGTTGGCGCCGACGTGGTAGGAGACCGGGTCCGCGTGCAGCAGCACCTGGAAACCGTCGGGCGCCGCCTCTCGCACGGCCCCGACCACCGCCTCCTGGAGCGTGCGGGCGGTGTCGTCGCGGTACGCGCGGGTGGTGTGCGCGAGTGTCTCGCCGAGGAGCTTCTCGATGCCCGGCCAGCCCCCGTCGGAGGGCGCGCCCTGCCACACCGGTTCCAGCGCGGTCCGTACGGCGGCCGCCAGCTCGTCGGCGTCCAGACCGTACCGGCCGTAGCCCTCCCGGCAGGCCGGGCAGAAACAGAGTGCCATCAGGTACTGCCCGCTGTCGCCGAGGCCGACGCCGCCGGTCTTGTCGTGGGCGTGCAGATGCTGCAGTCCGTACCAGCCGAGGGACTCCAGCTCGGTGCCGCGCGCTCCGGGGCGTACGGCCGCCTCCGCCGCCAGGTCGGTCAGGTAGGCGCGGGTGGCGGGCTGGGCGATGCAGGGCGCCCACGGGTAGCGGTCGCCGTAGGCGTTGACGACCGAGGTGCCGGGGTGCTCGGCGCCCAGGCGGGAGTTGTGCGCGAGGACGACCCAGGTGTGCACCTCCAGACCGGCGTCCGTGAGGGCGGCGGCGGCCTCGCCGAAGGCGTCGCCGGGGGCCCAGTCCCCGGCCGGGCAGGGGCGCAGCTCCCGGCCGTCCCAGCGGTCGCCCACCGGGTAGAGCACGGCGGCGTGCCCGGCGGTGACGATGCGGTGCCGTGGATGGCGGGGCGTGAGCGCGCGGGTGGAGTGGTAGGCGGCGGCGAGCGTCACCTGCTCCACGCCGAGTGCGGCGATCCGCGCGGGCGCCTTCGGGTCCCCGTTGACGTCCCAGGGGTAGACGAACGCCGACGCCTTCACTTGGCCTCCTCCAGCAGCGCGTAGCCGCGCTCGATCAGTTCGGCGAGCCGCTTGACATGATCCCCGGTCGGCTCCTGCAGCGGGGGCCGCACCTCCCCCACGTCCAGTCCGCGCAGCCGTACACCGGCCTTGACGAGGGCGACGGCGTAGCCGCGGCCCTGGGCGCGCAGTTCGACGAAGGGGCGGAAGAAACCGTCCAGGAGCTTCTCCACGGTCGGCTCGTCGCCGGTTTGCAGGGCCTGGTGGAAGGCGAGAGCGAGTTCGGGGGCGAAGCAGAACACGGCGGAGGAGTAGAGCGTGACGCCGAGGGCGCGGTAGGCGAGCTGGGTCTGCTCCGCGGTCGGCAGGCCGTTGAAGTACAGGAAGTCGCCCGGGGCCTCGGAGCGCACGGCGCTGACGATCCGCTGCATGAGGTCGAGGTCGCCCAGCCCGTCCTTGAGACCGATGACGCCGTCCGTGCGGGCGAGTTCGACGACGGTCTCCGGTGTGAAGACGGCGTTGTCGCGCTGGTAGACCACGACGGGCAGGGAGGTCGCCGCCGCCACCTCCCGGTAGTGCCGCAGCAGCCCTTCCTGCCCGGCGACGACGAGGTAGGGCGGCATGGCGAGCAGCCCGTCCGCTCCGGCCGCCTCGGCGAGGCGGGCGTAGCGCACGGCGAGCGCCGTGCCGTACCCGGCGCCGGCGACGACCGGCACCCGTCCCCCGGCCGCCTCGACGGCCGCCCGGACGCAGGCCTCGAACTCCTCGGGGGTGAGCGCGTGGAACTCGCCCGTGCCGCAGCAGGCGAACACGGCGGCGGCTCCGGCCTCCACCCCGCGACGCACATGGGTGCGGTAGGTGTCGAGGTCCACGGAGCCGTCCGGGCCGTACGCGGTGACCGGGAAGAACAGCGGTCCGCTGGGGATGTCGAGTCGAGCGGCGAGAGGGGCTGACGTCACGAGCTCTCCCGGTTCCTAGTTCCATATTCATGATTGACGTCCATATTTCTGAACACTGTCACGCTAAGGTGCCGCCGCGGCGCCGGTCAAGCGCGCGAACCCGCGACGCACCAGCGAATTCACCCCTCCGGCGAGCTACTTGACGGGCTCCGCCCCGGCTCCTTAGCGTGTCCACGCATATGAATGCCGTGCGCTCATGTGTCCGGCGGCCGATTCAAGGAGATCCGAGGATGCCCGCTCCCCGCACCGTCCTGCTCACCGGCGCCGCCGGCGGCCTCGGCACCCTGATGCGGGACCTGCTCCCGGACTACGGCTACGAACTGCGTCTGCTCGACATGCGCCCCATCGAGGGGGCTCCGGACGCGATCACCGCCGACCTCGCCGACAGAGAGGCCCTGCGCGAGGCCGTCCGGGGTGTCGACGCGATCATCCACCTCGCGGGCATCTCCCTGGAGGCCCCCTTCGAGAAGATCCTCAAGGCGAACATCGAGGGCACCTACCACCTCTACGAGGCCGCCCGCGAGGAGGGCGTCGGCCGGATCGTCTTCGCCTCCTCCAACCACGCCGTCGGCTACACGCCGCGCCCCCAGGGCGACGACCCCCTCATCCCCGTCGACACCCCGCGCCGCCCGGACACCTTCTACGGCCTGTCCAAGTGCTTCGGCGAGGACCTCGCCCAGCTCTACTGGGACAAGCACGGCCTGGAGACGGTGTCGGTGCGGATCGGCTCCTGCTTCCCCGAGCCGACCAGCGTGCGCATGCTCTCGGTGTGGATGAGCCCCGCCGACGGCGCCCGCCTCTTCCACGCGGCCCTGACCGCCGAGCACGTCGGCCACACCGTCGTCCACGGCTCCTCCGCCAACACCCGGCTCTGGTGGGACCTGAGCACGGCCCGGGCGCTCGGCTACGAACCGCAGGACGACTCCGAGCCGTTCGCCGAGAAGCTCATCGCCGAGCAGGGCGAGCTGGAGCCGGGGAACGAGGCGCACGCCTACCTCGGCGGCCCGTTCGTGACGGACCCGCCGATCTGGCCGTACTGACCGAAAAGAAGCCGCAGCCCGGGCGGGCGGGCACCGAACGGGCCCGCCCGCCCGGGCGTGCGGGCACGGCGCGGAAACCGTGGGGCAACACCCTCAGGGGCGCGGGGAACCGCGCGACCAGCCACAACGCACCCGCAGACGGCCACGGCCTCCCCGCGGCACTCCACGCATCCGCACGACCGAACGGGCACACACGGGCAGGATCGCACCCGCGACAGACCTGGTCACCACTCGGCACCCGCTGTAGAACTTCCCCCATGGCCCGACCGAGGGCCCGAACGGGCAGCACGGCAGGAAGGCGGGTGACGGATGAACAGAACCGCGGAAGAACGCCAGCGCGAGATCGTGCTCGTCGCCCGACGTGACGGCTCGGTCGACGTCACCACCCTCGCGGCCGAGCTGGGCGTCGCCAAGGAGACGGTGCGGCGGGACCTGCGCGTCCTGGAGGACCACGGCCTGCTCCGCCGCACCCACGGCGGCGCCTATCCCGTGGAGAGCGCCGGGTTCGAGACGACGCTGGCCTTCCGGGCCACCCGGCACGTCCCCGAGAAGCGCCGCATCGCGACCGCCGCGGCCGGACTGCTCGGCGACGCCGAGACCGTCTTCGTCGACGAGGGCTACACCCCGCAGCTCATCGCCGAGGCTCTTCCCCGGGACCGGCCGCTGACCGTGGTCACCGCGTCCCTGCCGGTCGCGGGCGCGCTCGCCGGGACCGACACCGTGTCCGTCCTGCTGCTCGGCGGCCGGGTCCGCTCCGGCACCCTCGCCACCGTCGACCACTGGACGACGAAGATGCTGGCCGGCTTCGTCGTCGACCTGGCGTTCATCGGCGCCAACGGCATCTCCCGCGAACACGGCCTCACCACCCCCGACCCGGCCGTCAGCGAGGTCAAGACCCAGGCCGTCCGGGCCGCCCGCCGCGTCGTCTTCGCGGGCGTGCACACCAAGTTCGGAGCGGTCAGCTTCTGCCGGTTCGCCGAGATCGGCGCGCTGGAGGCGATCGTGACGAGCACCCTGCTGCCCACGGCCGAGGCCCACCGCTACTCACTGCTCGGCCCCCAGGTCATCCGCGTCTGACCCCCGGACCCCACACCCCCTCAGGGCGCAGCCACGCCCTGCCATGCCCCTTATCTCCCCATATCTCCAGGAGCGATCCATGCGAACCCAGAGCCGACGACGGCCACCGCGAGCCACGCTCGCCCTGGCCGCCGCAGGGACGCTGCTCGCCCCGCTGCTGTCCGGCTGCTGGGTCGGCGCGGGCGGGGCCGGATCCGGCGGCGACGCCATCAACGTCCTGATGGTCAACAACCCGCAGATGGTCGAGCTGCAGAAGCTGACCCGGGCCCACTTCACCGAGGAGACGGGCATCAAGGTCAACTTCACCGTCCTGCCCGAGAACGACGTCCGCGACAAGATCAGCCAGGACTTCGCCAACCAGGCCGGCCAGTACGACGTCGCCACCCTGTCCAACTACGAGATACCGATCTACGCCCGCAACGGCTGGCTGCACGAGATGAACGGCTACCTGGCCAGGGACCCGGCCTACGACGAACAGGACGTGCTCAAGCCGATGCGCCAGTCCCTCACCGGGGACGACGGCAAACTCTACGGCCAGCCCTTCTACGGCGAGTCCTCGTTCCTGATGTACCGCAAGGACGTGTTCGAGAAGAAGGGCCTCACGATGCCCGCGCGCCCCACCTGGCAGCAGGTGGCGGACCTCGCCGCGAAGACCGACGGCGCCGAACCGGGCATGAAGGGCATCTGTCTGCGCGGCCTGCCCGGCTGGGGCGAGGTGATGGCCCCCCTGACCACGGTCGTGAACACCTTCGGCGGCACCTGGTTCGACAAGGACTGGAAGGCGCGGCTCGACTCCCCCGCCTTCGAGAAGGCGACGAAGTTCTACGTCGACCTGGTGCGCCGGCACGGCGAGTCCGGCGCCGCCCAGTCCGGTTTCGCCGAGTGCCTCAACAACATGACCCAGGGCAAGGTCGCCATGTGGTACGACGCCACCTCCGCGGCCGGATCCCTGGAAGCGGCGAACTCCCCGGTCAAGGGCAAGGTCGGCTACGCCCCCGCCCCCGTGGAGAAGACCGAGTCCTCCGGCTGGCTCTACACCTGGGCCTGGGGCATCCAGAAGGCCTCCCGCAATGCGGACAACGCCTGGAAGTTCGTCTCCTGGGCGTCCGGAAAGGGCTACGAGGAACTGGTCGGCGACACGGCCGGCTGGTCCGACGTCCCCGCGGGCAAGCGGGCGTCCACCTACGCCAACCCCGCCTACCGCGCGGAGGCCGCCGCCTTCCAGGAGATGACCAGGAAAGCCATCGAGGGGGCCAGGCCCGACGACCCCGGCGTCCAGCCGCGGCCCGCGCCCGGCATCCAGTTCGTCGGCATTCCCGAGTTCACCGACCTCGGTACCAAGGTCTCCCAGGAGATCAGCGCGGCCATCGCCGGACGCCAGTCCGTCGAGTCGGCCCTGAAGAAGTCACAGGCGCTCGCCGAGAAGATCTCCGAGGAGTACGAGGGACGATGACAGCGACGACGACGGCCCCCGTGGCCACGACCCCCGTACCGGCGACCCGGCCACCCTCCGCCCGGCTGCGCGCCTGGGCGACCAGAGCCCCGCTGCTGCCCGCCCTGATCTTCATGATCGTCGTCACCCAGCTGCCCTTCGTGGCCACGCTGGTGATCTCCTTCTTCGACTGGAACGCCCTCTACCCCGACGCCCGGCACTTCACCGGCCTCGACAACTACCAGGAGGTCCTCACCGACGCGGACCTGCGCCACTCGGTGTGGACGACCGTGCTGCTGACGGTGGCGGTGGTGCTGGCCGGCCTGGTGCTGGGGCTGGTGCTCGCCCTGCTGCTGGACCGGAGGTTCCGGGGCCGGGGCGTGGTCCGCACGCTGCTGATCGCGCCGTTCCTGGTCGTCCCGGTCGCGGCGGCCCTGCTCTGGAAGCATGTGCTCTACAACCCCGAATACGGCCTGTTCAACGGGTTGTTGCACTATGTGGGCGGCCCGCAGCCGGACTGGATCTCCACCACCCCGCTGCTCGCCGTCGAGGCCTCGCTGGTCTGGCAGTGGACGCCGTTCATGATGCTGATCCTGCTGGCCGGCCTGCAGAGCCGCGACCACGAGCAGATCGAGGCGGCCCGGGTCGACGGCGCGAGCGACTGGCAGATCTTCGTCCACCTGACCCTGCCGCACCTGCGCCGGTACCTCGAACTGGGCGCCCTGCTCGGCTCGATCTACATCGTCCAGAACTTCGACGCGGTCTTCACGATCACGTCCGGCGGCCTGGGCACCGCCAACCTGCCCTACACCGTCTACCAGAGCTTCTACCAGGCGCACGAGAACGGCCTCGCCTCGGCCGCGGGCGTCCTGGTCGTCATCGGCTCGATCGTCATCGCGACCTTCGCCCTGCGCGTGGTGTCGTCCCTGTTCCGTGAGGAGGTGTCCCGCGCATGAGCGCACCGCCGGGCAACGTCATACGCCGTAACGGTCTGGGCCTGCTGGCCTGGCTGGCCGGGATCGTGTTCTTCCTGCCCATCGCCTGGATGGCCCTGACGTCGTTCCACTCGGAGACGGACGCGGCGACGAACCCGCCGTCCTTCGCGGCCTCCCTCACCCTGGACGGCTACCGGGAGTTCTTCGGCGCGGGCGGCGGCGCCAGCCCCTGGCCCGCCCTGGTCAACTCGACCGTCGCGTCGGTCGCCTCCACGCTCCTCGTCCTCCTCCTGGCCCTGCCGGCGGCGTACGCGCTGTCGGTCGACCGCGTCCGCAAATGGACCGACGTCCTGTTCTTCTTCCTCTCCACGAAGATGCTGCCGGTCGTGGCGGGCCTGCTCCCGGTCTACCTGTTCGCCAGGAACGCCGGGATGCTCGACAACATCTGGCTGCTGGTCGTCCTCTACACCTCCATGAACCTGCCGATCGCGGTGTGGATGATGCAGTCGTTCCTCGCCGAGATCCCGGTCGCGGTGATCGAGGCCGCACGGGTGGACGGGGCCAGGCTGCCGACGGTCCTCACCCGGATCGTCGCCCCGATCGCCCTGCCCGGCATCGCGGCGACCGCTCTGATCTGCTTCATCTTCAGCTGGAACGAACTGCTCTTCGCACGGGTGCTGACCGGCGTCGTCGCCGAGACCGCCCCTGTCTTCCTGACCGGCTTCATCACCAGCCAGGGCCTGTTCCTGGCGAAGGTCTGCGCCGCGTCGCTCGTCATCTCCCTGCCGGTGCTCGCCGCGGGGTTCGCCGCCCAGGACAAGCTGGTCCAGGGCCTGTCGTTGGGAGCCGTGAAATGAAGGCCGCCGTCATCGAGTCCGTGGGCAAGGCCGTCGTCGCCGAGGTCCCGGACCCGACGCCAGGGCCGCGGCAGGTCGTCGTCGAGGTCGCGGCCTGCGGGCTGTGCGGCACGGACCTGCACATCCTCCAGGGGGAGTTCGCCCCCGAGCTGCCGATCGTGCCCGGGCACGAGTTCGCGGGCGAGGTGGTCGGCGTCGGCACCCGGGTCACGGAGGTGTCGGTGGGCGACCGGGTGGCGGTGGACCCTTCCCTCTACTGCCACGAATGCCGCTACTGCCGCACCGGTCACAACAACCTCTGCGAACGCTGGGCGGCGATCGGCGTCACGACGCCGGGCGGCGCGGCCCGGTACGCCCTCGCCCCGGTGGCGAACTGCGTGAAACTGCCCGACCACGTCCGCACCGAGGACGCGGCGCTCGTGGAGCCGCTCTCCTGCGCGGTGCGCGGCTACGACGTGCTCCGCTCCCGCCTCGGCGCGCACGTCCTGATCTACGGCTCCGGCACGATGGGCCTGATGATGCTGGAGCTTGCCAAGCGCACGGGCGCGGCCAGCGTGGACGTCGTCGACGTGAACCCGGCCCGCCTGGAGACAGCCCGCCGCCTGGGCGTCTCGGCCGCCGCGGCGAACCCCGGCGAACTCGACCGCCCGCAGGGCTGGGACCTGGTCGTCGACGCCACCGGCAACGCGGCGGCGATCCAGGACGGCCTGGACCGGGTGGCGAAGGCGGGCACGTTCCTGCAGTTCGGCGTGGCCGACTACGCCACGCGCGTGACGATCGACCCGTACCGCATCTACAACCAGGAGATCACCATCACCGGCTCCATGGCGGTGCTGCACAGCTTCGAACGTGCGGCGGAGCTGTTCGCGAACGGGGTGCTGGACCCGGAGATCTTCATCAGCGACCGCCTGCCTCTCGACCAGTACCCGCAAGCACTGGAGCAGTTCGCGTCCGGGATCGGCAGGAAGATCGTGGTGGTCCCGTAACGCGCCGTACAGCGGGGGGGGCAGGCGAAAACCGCTGGGCCACCTGCCTCCCGCCCCCTACGCTCACGCCATGCGACGACCCCACGGATTCAGCTACGAGCAGCACACCGGCAATACCGTCCGCATCACCCACCACGGCCGCCCCGCCACCACCCTGCACGGGCCCCGGGCCGCTCAGTTCCTCACCGAGGTCGAGGCATCCGACCCCCAGCTCGTCATGGCCCGCTGGACCGGCAACTACAAGCGGGGCAACGAACGCACGGCGCGCGATCACCCCCGCAATCGCCGCTGACCCGATTGGGCGCAGAGTAAGGGAACGGCAAAACCGCCTCGCTCGTTCACGGGGCATGACAGCTATGACCCCCGGCTCGAACATCCCCCTCTCCGCCGCCCGCGTGACGGTGGACGTCGCCGCCCCCGTGCGGCTCGACGTTTCGGGCCTGCTGCTCACCGCCGACGGCAAGGTGCGCTCCGACGACGACTTCATCTTCTACAACCAGCCGTCGGGCCCGGGCGTGACGTACCGCTCGGGTGGCGGCACCTCGCCCGACGCGATCGTGGTGGACACCGCGGCCGTCCCCCCGGGCATCGAGAAGATCGTCGTCACGGCGAGCCCGGACGCCGCGGGCCAGACCTTCCAGGGCATCGAACCGACGGCCACCCTCCGCAACGCGGACGACAGCTCCGTCCTGGCCACGTTCACCCCTCCGCAGCTCGGCGCCGAGACGGCCCTGGTGATCGTCGAGATCTACCTGCGAGGCGGCCAGTGGAAGGCCCGGGCCGTCGGCCAGGGGTACGCCAACGGCCTCGCGGGCATCGCCACGGACTTCGGGGTCACGGTGGAGGAGCCGGCCGCCCCGGCCCAGACGGCGGCCCCGGCCCAGCCGGTGTCCCCGCCGCCGGCACCGCCGCAGCCCCCCGTCGCGCCGCCCGCCCCGCCCGTCTCCACGCCCGCGGCTGCCGCCGCCCCGGCCGCGCCCGCGCCGCCCGCGCCCGGCGCCGGGAAGATCAACCTCGACAAGGGCCGCGTCAGCCTCCAGAAGAACCAGACGGTCTCCCTGGTCAAGGGCGGGCGCCCCCTGCTCTCCCAGGTCCGGATGGGTCTCGGCTGGGAGCCGGCGTACCGCGGCAAGGACATCGACCTGGACGCCTCGGTCATCGCCTACGGGCCGCAGCGCAACCACATCGACAGCTGCTACTTCGGCAAGCTCCAGATCATCGGAGGCGCGATCCGGCACTCCGGTGACAACCTCACGGGCGAGGGCGGCGGGGACGACGAGGTCATCGCGGTCGACCTCGGCCGTCTCCCCCAGGAGGTCACGGGCCTGGTCTTCACGGTCAACTCCTTCTCCGGCCAGAAGTTCACGGAGGTCGCCAAGGCCTACTGCCGCCTCCTGGACGGCACGACCGGCGAGGAACTGGTCCGCTTCGACCTCACCAGCGCCGAGCCGCAGACGGGCGTGATGATGGCCAAGCTGATCCGCCAGTTCTCCGGAGAGTGGGAGATGACGGCGATGGGCGACTTCGTGAAGTCCCGCACGGTCAGGGGCATGGTCAAGCCGGCAGCCCAGGCCCTGTAAGCGCCTTCTTCCCCGCGCCCCTTCAAGGGGCGCGGGGAACTGCGCGACAAGCCCCCACCGGCGGCACCCTGCGACACTCCCGCACCCCTACGGCGCCCGGGAGCGGCGACCGGCGCCGCCGCTCACACGGCCCTCGGCCGCACGCCCTCCACCCACAGCATCAGATAGCGCCGCACGTACGCGCACTCCGCATCCGCCAGCTCCGCCGCGGCGGCTACACCATGGACCAGCCGCAGGATGTCGACCGGCTCGACGTCACCCCGCAGCGTGCCTTCTTCCTGAGCCGCCCGGACCAGCCGTCCCGCCGCGCTCCTCACCGAGTCGCCGCAGGCCGTCCCCACGGGGGAGCCGGTGTCGCTGGCGGCCGGGCCCAGCAGGGCCTTCAGGCCGCGCACCTCGATCAGCCCGGCGCCGAGTTCGTACAGCCACTCCACCAGCGCCTCACCCGGCGGCAGCCCGGCCGCCAGCTCGTCCGCCCGGGCCGCGATCGCCTCGACACGGTCGAGGTACACGGCCTCCAGCAGCGCGTGCCGTGTCGGGAAGTGCCGGTACAGGGTGCCGGAGCCGACCCCGGCCCGCTTGGCGATGTCGTCGAGCGACGCCCCTTCCCCGTACTCGGCGAAAGCCTCCACGGCGACCTTCAGCAACCGCTCGTGGTTGCGCCGCGCATCCGCCCGCATGGGCCTGGCCCGCACCATGCAGCACTCCTCACCAGCCGGGAACCCCACTCCTCAGCCTAGTGCCGGGGCAGGCGACGTCTTGCCCGTCGAGGAGCGGCGTCCGGTGCCTGCTCTCGGCGTGCCGGTGCGTGCCGGGCGTCGCGCCGGGGCGAACGTCGCCTGCCGCGGCGCCGGATCCAAGCCGCCGCCCCGGACGCCCGGCGTCAAGGGGTTCCGGTGCCGTCGCCCGGGCAGGTCCGCCGAGCCAGGCGGCCTCAGGCCGAGGCGCGCACCACGAGTTCGGGCACCACCCAGGCGTCCGCTCCGCGCAGCGGCTCCTCACCCGCGCGCAGCCGGGCCACCTGCTCGACGGCCAGCCGGCCGATCCGTCGCTTGTCGATGTGCAGGGTGGTCAGAGCGGGGTCCACCAGCTCGCCCAGCGAGAGGCCGTCGAAGCCGAGCACGGCCAGGTCGTCCGGAACCCTCCGGCCGTGCCGGCGGGCGGTACGCATCGCCCCCACCGCGATCAGGTCGTTGAAGCCGAAGACGGCGGTGATCTCCGGCCGCGCCGCGAGGAGCCGTTCCATGCCGGCCTCACCACCGGTCACGCTGTGCTCGGGGCACACCACGACCGCGTCCGCGCCGACCGGCAGGCCGAGCCGCCGTACCTGCTCCAGGAAGGCGAGCCTGCGGGGGCTGGGGCCGTGCACACCGTCCAGCATGCCGATCCTGCGGTGCCCCGCGCGGAACAGGTGGTTCATGCCCTGCTCGACTCCGGTGGCGGCGTCGATGCCGACGGCCGCGAACCGGGTCTGCTGCGGGCCGCGCTCCAGCAGCACCAGGGGCACGCCCCCGAGGTGCCGGGTCAGGACGTCGTCCGGGTCCCGGAAGTAGCCCACGACCGCGTCGGCCTGGTGGGAGAGCACGTCGAGGGCCTGCCGTTCCCTGGCCTCGTCGATCCGGGAGTCCCACACGACGACCTGCCAGCCGCGCTGCTCGGCCGCCTCCAGCACCCCGGCGGCCACCTCGGGGAAGAACGGGTTCCGCAGGTCCGGGATGACCAGGCCCGCCGTCACCGTCCCCTTCTGGACGAGCCCGCGCGCGAACCGGCTCGGCCGGTAGTCCAGCAGCCGCGCCGCCTCCAGCACCCGCTGCTTGGTCCCCGGGTCGATCTCCCCCTTGTCGTTGACCGCCCGGGACACCGTCTGGCGTGACACCCCGGCCAGTCGTGCGACGTCATGGATCGTCGCCCGGCGCCGGGCACCGGCGGGCCGGTCCGCACCCGGCTCCGCCCCCTGATTGTCCGTCCACACGCGCAGCACTGTATCCGGCGGCCCCGGGGCCCGGCAGGGTCAGCCGGGCCCCCGGGCGGCGGACCGGCGGGGACTCGGCCGGCGGCCCCGGCGACGCGCTCCGTACAGTGCCGGCGACCGTCGGTGATCCGGCGGCCTGTCAAACGCGAGGCACTGCTGACAGGCCCTGGGCGGCCGGTCGGCTTCGGCGTTCTAACGCCGCTGCCGCTTCCAGGGGCCGGTGATGGCGAGCAGAATGCCCGGGTCCTGGATGTTGGCGTAAAGGGTCCTGCCGTCGGGCGAGAAGGTGACGCCGGCGAACTCGCTGTACTCCGGCTCCTCTTCGGTGCCGACGTTCAGCTCGTTGCGGGCGATCGGGTAGGTACGGCCGCTCTCCGTGGCGCCGAAGAGGTGCGAGACGCCCTCGCCGTCCTCGGCGAGCACGATCCCGCCGTACGGGGAGACGGTGGTGTTGTCGGGACCGTCGAAGGCACCGTCCTCGGACGGGTCCGGGTTGACTCCGAGCAGGACCTTCAAGGTCAGTGTCCGGCGCCTGGGGTCGTAGAACCAGACCTGGCCGTCGTGCTGGACGGGGCTCTCCTCACGGGCGTACGAGGAGACGATGTAGGCGCCGCCGTCGCCCCACCACATGCCCTCGAGTTTCCGGGCGCGGGTGACCTCGCCGTCGCCGAACTGCTTGCGCACGGGGGTGGTGCGGGCGTCCCGGTCGGGGACGTCCACCCAGTCGACGCCGTACACCGTGCCGGTCTTCGTGGCGCGGGACAGGTCGTCCACGAACCTGCCGCCGGAGTCGTAGCACTTGGGCGCCTGCAGGACACCGGCGTCGTCGGCCAGCTCGCGGAACTTCCCGTGGCCGTACTCGAAGCCGCGCGGCGGAGTCCAGCGGAAGAAGAGGCCGTTGGGGGCGGCCGCGTCCTCGGTGAGGTAGGCGTGGCCGCGCTTGGGGTCGATGACGACGGCCTCGTGGTCGTAGCGGCCGAAGAACTTCAGGGGTTTCGGATCACGGTTGGCGCGCCGGTCGCTGGGGTCGACCTCGAAGACGTAGCCGTGGTCCTTGGTCATGCCGTTGAGGCCGGCCTTGTCGGAGTTCTCCTCGCAGGTGAGCCAGGTACCCCAAGGCGTCCGGCCCCCGGCGCAGTTCGTGGAGGTTCCGGCGATGCCCACCCACTCGGCGACCCGTCCGTCGGGGCGCACCTCGACGACGGTGCAGCCACCGGCCGCGGCCGGGTCGTAGACGAGGCCTTCGGTGAGCGGCACCGGGTACTTCCACTTGGAGCGCGGGCCCTTCAGCTCGTGGTTGTTGACGAGCAGGGTGGTGCCGCGAGGGCCGTCGAAGGTGGCGGTGCCGTCGTGGTTGGAGGGCGTGAACTCGCCGGATTCCAGCTTGGTCCGGCCGCTGTACGTGATGATCCGGTACTCGAACCCGGCGGGCAGGGCCAGGATTCCCTTCGGGTCGGGGACGAGCGGCCCGTAGCCGACGCCGTGCCGGGCATCCGCTGCCTCGTCCCCCGCGCTGCCGGTGTCGTAGGACGCCAGGGCGTTCGGCGCGGTGGCGAGGGCGCCGACACTGCCCGCCAGCGCGACACCGGCACCGGTGATCGCGGTGCTTCTGGCGAAGTCCCTGCGGGTGAGCGACATGGCTGTCTCCTGTGACGGTGAGGATGCCGTGGGAGGTGGCGGACCTCGTTCGGCGAAACCGTCCCGCTCATCCGTGAACACCAGTTGAACAACACCCCAGGGGCGCGGGGAACGGCGCGATAAGCCACAACGGCGCCGCACCCGCCGGGATGCTCAGCCCCCTTGCTGCGACCGCGCCTTGAACGCCGCCTTCCGGGCCTCCTTGGCGACCTTCTTGTCGGGATGCAACCGTCCCATCGCCTCCAGCACATCAGCCGTGGCCGGGTGATCGACTCGCCACACGGCTGCGAAGAACCCACCGTGCTGCTGCGCGAGCCCCTCCACCAGCGCCCGCAGCTCCTCGGAGTTGCCCTCCGCCGCCAGCTGCGCGGCCACCGTGTCGATGGTCAGCCAGTACACCATCGCCTCGGACGGCGCAGGCACATCCGCCGCGCCGTGCTCGGTCAGCCACACCCGGGCCAGCCCGCCCAGCTCGGGGTCGTCGAGCACCTCCCGCAGCGCCGGTTCGGCCGAAGCACCCACCAGCGACAACGCCTGCTGACACCGCAGCCGCCGCAACGGCGCCCCGGTGTCCGAACCCCGCGCCGCCGCCAGCAGCTCCCGCGCCGCGGCGAGGGATTCGCGCCGCTGGAGCCACTGCTCGGTCTCGGCCTGCGCAGCGCCCGGCGGGTACTCCGCCGTGCCGTCGAGCAGCGCGTCGGCCCCCTTGTCCACGAGGTCCCCGACGGCCGGCGCCTCGAACCCGGCCTCCATCAGCCGGGCACGCAACCCGTACAGCCCGAGCGGGGTGAGCCGGACCATGCCGTACCGGGAGACGTCGGTGTCGTCGACCGGCGCCGCGGGCTCCTCGTCGGCATCACCCATGAGCGCCTCGTCCACGGGCTGGTAGGACACGAGTCCGATCGGCTCCAGCATCCGGAACTGGTCGTCGAGCCGCATCATCGCGTCGGACACCTGCTCGAGCACGTCGTTGGTGGGCTCGCCCATGTCGCTGGGCACGATCACCGACGCGGCCAGCGCCGGCAGCGGCACGGGCGCGTCCCCGGGCGTGTCCTCGCCGGCGGTGAGCAGGTACAGGTTGCCGAGCACTCCGTCGAGGAACTCCGCCTCGGCCTCCGGGTCCCAGTCGAGGGCGGAGAGGTCGATCTCGCCCTCCTCGTCCACGAGATCCGCGATCCCTTCGAGGTCGGGCACGCTCGCGTCGGCGAGCACGGCCTCCAGGGCCGCCAGCCACACCGAAAGCACGTCGTGCGGCGAGCCGCCGGTGAGCAGGGCCAGCTCCTCGCCCGCCGCGACGGTGCCCTCCTCCTCGTCGACGATCTCGACGAGCCCGGCGTCCACGGCCACCCGCCAGGCCTCACTTGCGTCGGCGGCGGCGTCCTCACCGCTCAGTCCGAGTGCCTCGGCCGCCGCGGGCAGTTGTTCGTCGACGAGCCCGCCCCCGGCGTCGACCCGGGTCTCGGGCCCGGCCCAGCGGGCCAGCCGGGCGGCCCGGGAAAGCAACGGCGTGGACAGCGCGTCGCGCGCCAGCTCCGCTTCGGTGTGCAGCCGCACCGGCGGCAGGGGGGAGCTGTCTGACATCGGCTGGTTCTCCTAGGACGCATACGACTCAGCCGCTCAGCCTAGACGGATTTACACCCATGACGCCCACTTCATCTCCGCGTCAGCGGCCGTACATGGCCGAAACCTTGACAAGTGGCTTGGCCAGGCTGGAGATTGACGCGCGTAGAAGTCGGCGGACACTTGT
Organism: Streptomyces djakartensis; assembly: GCF_014651075.1. Classification (GTDB taxonomy): domain Bacteria; phylum Actinomycetota; class Actinomycetes; order Streptomycetales; family Streptomycetaceae; genus Streptomyces; species Streptomyces djakartensis. The sequence goes on from NZ_BMWE01000015.1 coordinate 123,696, forward strand.
TCACCGGGCTGGCCCCACCCACAGCCCGTCCACCGCCCTCTACGCGCGTCACACCGCCCGCCGCCCCACAGGTAGCGGCAGACAGTCCACGCACCACCCTCGTCCCGGCGCCCTGTCACGTCCCCGGAGGGATTCCCGTTGCCGAGCAAGTCGTCCGCGCGCCTCGCCGCGCTCACCGTCGCCGCCGCGTGCTCCGCGGTCTCCACGATCGTCCTCACCACTCCCGCGCACGCAGACGCCGTGCGCATCCACGACATCCAGGGCACCACCCGGATGTCCCCGTACGCCGGCCGGCAGGTCACCGACGTGACCGGAATCGTCACCGGCATCCGGACCTACGGCTCGTCCCGCGGCTTCTGGATCCAGGACCCGAACCCGGACGCCGACCCGGCGACCAGCGAGGGCGTCTTCGTCTTCACCGGCTCGGCGCCGAAGGGGGTCGCCGTCGGTGACCTGGTCACGGTCGGCGGCACGGTCACGGAGTACGTCCCCGGCGGCGCCGCCTCCGGCAACCAGTCGCTGACGCAGATCACCAAGCCGACGGTCACGGTCGTGTCCAGCGGCAACCAGCTCCCCGCCGCCACGGCCGTCACCGCCAAGTCGGTCCCCGCCGCCTACGCACCGGCCGGTGACACGACCGCGAACGGCTCGATCAACGCGCTCCCCCTGGAGCCCGCGAAGTACGCCCTGGACCACTACGAGTCGCTGGAGGGCATGACCGTCCGGGTCGCCGACACCCGCGTGGTCGGCGCCACCGACCCCTACACCGAGCTCTGGGTGACGGTGAAGCCGCACGAGAACCGCACCCGCAACGGCGGCACGGTCTACGGCTCGTACGAGTCCCAGAACACCGGCCGCCTCCAGATCCAGTCCCTCGGTTCGACGGCGGACTTCCCCAAGGCGAACGTCGGCGACACCCTCGCCGGCACCACGGCGGGCCCGCTGGACTTCAACCAGTTCGGCGGCTACACCCTGGTCGCGAGCGAGCTCGGCACGCTCAAGTCCGCCGGTCTGAAGCGCGAGACGACGACCGCGCAGCGCTCCTCGGAACTCGCGGTCGCCACCTACAACGTCGAGAACCTCGACCCGGCCGACGACACGTTCGCCGCGCACGCCTCCGCGATCGTGAACAACCTGAAGTCGCCGGACATCGTGTCCCTGGAGGAGATCCAGGACAACAACGGCGCCAAGAACGACGGCACCGTCGCCGCCGACCAGACCCTGACGAAGCTGATCGACGCGATCGTCGCGGCCGGCGGCCCGAAGTACGACTGGCGTGCGATCGACCCGGCGGACGGCGCCGACGGCGGCGAGCCGGGCGGCAACATCCGCCAGGCGTTCCTGTTCAACCCCGAGCGGGTCTCCTTCACCGACCGCGCGGGCGGCGACGCCACGACGGCCACCGGCGTGACGAAGATCCGCGGCAAGGCCCACCTCACCCTCAGCCCCGGCCGCATAGCCCCCGCCGACGAGGCCTGGAAGAACAGCCGCAAGCCGCTGGCCGGCGAGTTCGCCTTCCGCGGCCGCACGGTCTTCGTGATCGCCAACCACTTCAACTCCAAGGGCGGCGACCAGGGCCTGACCTCCCAGTACCAGCCGCCCGCCCGCAGCTCCGAGACCCAGCGCCACCAGCAGGCGACCCTGGTGAACGCCTTCGTCAAGGACATCCTCGACACCCAGAAGAACGCGGACGTCATCGCCCTGGGCGACATCAACGACTTCGAGTTCTCCCGCACCGCCCAGCTCCTCGAGGGCCGCGGCGAACTCTGGTCGGCGATCAAGTCGCTCCCGCGCGGCGAGCGTTACTCGTACGTCTACCAGGGCAACAGCCAGGTCCTCGACCAGATCCTGATCAGCCCGTCGATCCGCTGCGACTTCGAGTACGACAGCGTGCACGTCAACGCGGAGTTCAACGACCAGATCAGCGACCACGACCCGCAGGTCCTGCGCTTCCGCCCGTAACACGCGCACCCACGGGGCCGGCCGCACCACCGGGCCGGCCCCACCACACGAGCCTCACCCGGGCACGAGCCCCAGAGCGTGCCGGTACCTGCTCCCGCTCGCCCCCTTCATGCCCGGATACGTCCGCACCCGCTCCCAGGCGTCGGTCACGGGCGCGGCCAGGGTCCTGTCATAGGCCTGGTCACTCTCCCACTCGGCGTAGTTCAGCATGTGCCCGCCGTCCGCGCTCAGGTGGAAGTGGGCGGAGACCAGCCCGGCGTGCCCCTTCGGATCGTCACCCAACGCCTTGAGCACGAGATCGACCCACTCCTCCCGCCGCGCCCCCGCCTCGAAGTCGACCCGCACGACGACGATCAGTCCTGGAACCCGGTCGTCCCCGACCGCCCGCTCCCGGCTGCGGTACCGCCGGTACGGCGCGATCCCCACCCGCTCGATCCCCGGCACGGCAGTGTCGATCTCGTCGATTCGCTCCTGCCGCTGCGTCTTGACGAAGGCCTCGTATCCCTGCCGGCTGCTCCACTGCGAGTAGTGCATCAGCGTGGACCCGTCGTGCCCCACGTACACGTGATAACCCAGCAGATCCGCGCCGGGCCACGGCCGTCGCTCCCAGGTCCGCCCGATCTCCTCCACGGCCCTCTGCTGACGCTCGGGGGTTCCCACGCGCCAGGTACTGAAGAAGGGGACACCGATGCGGGGGTCGGTGAGGTCGGGGTGCTGCTCGGTTCGACGGCTCATGTGACACTCCAGTGATGTGCGCCTGCTGTGTGCACACCACTGTTCAACCTCGACCAAGCTTGAGGTCAAGGCGTGAGAGGAACTCGCCGTCGGGGCTGGGGCAGGGCGCGGCGGCGGCCTGCGCCCGGTTCCAGGTACCCGGCGTGGGTACTGGGGGCGGGGCGTTGCGCAGCCCGGCGTCGCGGGGTGCCGCTGCGCCCACCCGTGCCGCCCCAGCGGCACGACTGCCCGCAGCGGCGGCACGACTGCCCGCAGCTGGGGCGGCCACGACGCGCCGCAGCGGCGGGGCGACTGCCCGCAGCTAAGACGGCGTGCAGCCGCGTACGTACGGAAGGGGACGTGTCGGGGGGTGTCCGCCCGCAGCGGTTGGCGCGTCAACGGACAGTCACTCGTGATCCGACTCCGTCGCGCCGTTCCGAGGACGGACACCCCCCGACACGTCCCCGGCCCCACCCACCACGTAGGCGCTACTCAGCGATGCCCGTGGTTCCGCCGCCGATACACCTCGACAACCACCACAGCAGCCCCCGCGGCCACCCCGGCGATCAGCACCGGCTTCGGATGCCGCATCCCGGCCTGGACAGCACCCCGCACCGGACGGGGCCCCGCATGCGCAGCCCTCTCCTGCACCGTGTGCCCAGCCTGAGACGCGCTGCTGCGCAACTGCACCGTCATCGCCCCGGCCTTGTCCCGGAGATCGGCCGCCCGCGCCCGCGCACGCCCCTTCACATCCGCCTTCCCCGCCAATTCCTCCACCGTGTCCCCGAGCTCGGTACGAGTCCGCTCGATCTGCCGCCGCAGCTCATCGGGCCCCTTGGCCCCACCCGTCGCGTCCGTCATCGATGCGCCCTTTCCTTGATCGCCTCCACGTCCGCCCTGACACTGCCGAGTGCCTCCTCAGGCGTGGGAGGCGTGGCCCGGCGCAGCTGCCCCCGGCCGATCGCGGCGAGCACGGCCGCGATCACGAACAGCACCCCCATCACGATGAGCGCCGCGGCCCAGACAGGCAGCACCAGGGAGAGAGCGGCCGCCCCCGCACCGGCCAGCGCGAGAAACCCGGCGTAGGCGACCGCACCCGCCGCACCGAGCAGCCCGCCACCACGCCCCGCACGCCGCCCCTTCTCGGCCAGCTCTTCCTTCGCAAGAGCCACTTCCTGCCGCACGAGCCGGGAGAGCTGCTCCGCGGCCTGTGAGACGAGCTCGCCCACGGAGTGGTGCTCGTCGCGCACGGCCCGTCGTTCCATGGTCCCCGTCACGGTGTCCCCGCCTCCTCTCGAAGTAGGAACCCCCGAGTACCCGGCCCACCCCCCGCTACCCCTGCGGCGGATCCTCCACGCCCCCGAAGCCACCCTTTACAGTCACTTACCAATACCCGAAAGAAAATTTAATTGGAGCTACACAATCACCCCGCCGACACTACTCACCATGACGCCCCACTTCGGCCGCACCCTCTGCGCCATGGTCACCCCGTTCACCCCATCCGGCGCCCTGGACCTCGGCGGCGCGCAGCGCCTGGCCGCCCACCTGGTCGCACAGGGCTGCGACGGCCTCGTCCTGTCCGGTACGACAGGCGAATCACCGACCACCACCGACGCCGAGAAGGCGGCTCTGATCACGGCCGTCCGCGAGGCCGTGGCCGACCGCGCGTCGATCGTCGCGGGCATCGGCACCCCCGACACCCGGCACACCGCCGACCTGGCGAGGGAGGCCGAGAAGGCGGGCGCCGACGGCCTGTTGGTGGTGGCCCCGTACTACAGCAGACCTCCGCAGGACGCGATCGAGGCCCACTTCCGTGAGGTCGCGGACGCGACGGAACTCCCGGTCATGCTCTACGACATCCCGTTCCGCACCGGAACCCGCATCGAACCCGACACGATCCTCCGCCTCTCCGAACACCCCAGGATCGCCGCCGTCAAGGACTGCTCCAACGACTTCCTCGCCGCCCAGAAGGTCCTGGCCCGCACGGACCTGGCGTACTACGCGGGCTGCGACGAGCACAACCTCGCCCTCTACGCCGTAGGCGGCGCCGGCTACGTCAGTACGGTCGCGAACGTGATCCCGGCCCACCTGCGAGCGGTCCTGGACGCCTTCGACGCGGGCGACACGACCGGGGCGGCCGGTCTCCAGCAGCAGGCCACGCCCCTCATCGAGGCGATCATGGCGGCGGGCCTGCCGGGCACCGTCACGACCAAGGCGCTCCTGAACACCCTGGGCCTCCCCGCGGGCCCGGTACGCGCCCCGCTCCAGCCCGCCGACCACGAAACGACCGAAGGACTGCGCTACCTGCACGAGAACCTGATCAACGTGTGAACCACCGGGTCACCGAGCGGACGGCCCACACGAGACCGACACGAGAGCGGGCCGGGGCCGGGGCCCGCACCGCAACCGCACACGACGCGGCCCCCGGTCCTCCGGCGTGTCGGCTCAGTCCCACGCGTACCCGTCGCCGAACAGCAGAGTGTGCTCCAGCACGTCCTCCGCCGGGTCGTCGACCTGGCCGACGTCGGCGTTGAGCAGCCCGAACCGGTGACCGTTCTTCGAGTCCGTGGTGGTCTCGTCGGCGTGCGCGGCCCCCGCCTGAAGCCAGCACACCGCCAGCGCCGCGGCCACCCCGGCCAGCCCGCGCACCACGACCCGCCCCTGCTCGTTCCTCATTGCCCCGGTCCTCATCTCATCGGTTCGGCGTCTGATCGGACACTGCGTCCACCCGTTCATCCGCCAGGACCGCCGCGAGGTCACGCCGGATAACTCGTTCGTGGCCGGCTCACAGGGTTCACAGCCCTCCGCCTCACGCACAAGCGCCCTCCCGGGCCGTCCTGGGGCCGTGGAAGGGCGCTCGATGCCGGCCTCGTCCGGCGAGGCGATCAGTTGTGGCTGTGCAGGATCTCGTTCAGTCCGCCCCACACGGCGTTGTTCGGCCGGGCCTCGACCGTGCCGGTGACCGAGTTGCGGCGGAAGAGGATGTTGGAGGCGCCGGACAGCTCGCGGGCCTTGACGATCTGGCCGTCGGGCATGGTGACCCGGGTGCCCGCGGTGACGTAGAGGCCGGCCTCGACGACGCACTCGTCGCCGAGGGCGATACCGACGCCCGCCTCGGCGCCGATCAGGCAGCGCTCGCCGATGGAGATGATGACGTTGCCGCCGCCGGACAGGGTGCCCATGGTGGAGGCGCCGCCGCCGATGTCCGAGCCGTCGCCGATGACGACGCCCGCGGAGATGCGGCCCTCGACCATCGACGTGCCGAGCGTGCCGGCGTTGAAGTTGACGAAGCCCTCGTGCATCACGGTGGTGCCCTCGGCGAGGTGCGCGCCGAGGCGGACCCGGTCGGCGTCGGCGATCCGGACGCCCTTCGGGGCCACGTAGTCCGTCATCCGCGGGAACTTGTCGACGGAGGTCACCTGGAGGTGCAGGCCCTCGGCGCGGGCGTTCAGCCGCACCTTCTCGAGGTCGTCGACGGCGACCGGCCCGAGCGAGGTCCAGGCGACGTTGGCGAGGAAGCCGAAGATGCCGTCCAGGCTCTGGCCGTGCGGCTTGACCAGGCGGTGGGAGAGGAGGTGCAGACGCAGGTAGGCGTCGTGCGCGTCGATCGGCTTCTCGTCGAGCGAGGCGATGACCGTGCGGACCGCGACCACTTCGACGCCCCGGCGCGCGTCCGGGCCGATCGCCGCGGTCGCACCGCCGCCGAGCAGTTCCGCGGCCTGCTCGGCGGAGAGCCGCTCGGTGCCGGACGGGCCGGGCGCTTCGGCCAGCTCGGGCGCGGGGAACCAGGTGTCGAGAACGGTGCCGTCGGCGGCGATCGTGGCGAGGCCGGCGGCCACGGCGCCGGTGGTGCGAGGAGCAGTCGTGTCGGTCATGAGGGCAACCTAACCGGCGGACACCGGTCGAGGCGAACCCGTGTGTGGGCGTCTCACGGGACGGGCGGTATCCCCACCCGGACGCGGCCCGGCGGCAGCGCGGAGATGCGCCCCGGCGTCATTCCCGGGCCCCTGCGAGGACCCGCCCCAGCACCTCCCTGGCATACGCCTCGTCGTACGGCGCCCCCGTCAGCAGCACCTGCAGGCAGATCCCGTCCACGACCGCCACCAGCGCCCGCGCGGTCACGGGGTCCGTGCGCCGGGACAGCAGTGCGGCGACCCCTTCGGCCCACTCGGCGGCCACGGGCCGCAGGGCCGGCCTGCGCAGCGCGGCCAGGTACAGCTCGTACTCCAGCTCGACGCCGGTGCGGTCGCCCGCGAGCCACTCCCCCATCCAGGCGGCGAGCTCGGCCGCCAGATCGGTCCGGGGGTCCTCCAGCCCGCCCCGGCCCGCGACCACCTTGGCGAAGCCCTCGTTGGCCTGCCGCAGCGCGGCGACCAGCAATTCGTCGAGAGTCTTGAAGTGGTACGTCGTCGAGCCGAGCGGCACATCGGCCTCGGCGGCGGCACTGCGGTGGCTCAGCCCCGCGATGCCCTTGGCCCCGACGACCCGGATCGCCGCGTCGATGATCCGCTGCCGCCGCTCGGGGTCGTGGCGCCGGGCCATCAGTGGGCACCTCCCAGGTTCAGCACCACGACCCCGGCGATGATCAGCCCGATGCCGGCGGCCTTGGCCAGGGTCATCCCCTCTCCCAGGAAGACCATCCCGATCGTGGCGATGGCCGCGGTGCCGGCCCCGGCCCAGATGGCGTAGGCCGTGCCGACGGAGAGGGTCTTCAGCGTCTGGGCGAGCAGCGCGAAGGACACGAGGTAGCCGAGGAGCGTGAGGACCGAGGGCCCGGGTCTGCTGAAGCCGTCGCTGTACTTCATGGCGGTGGTCGCGCCCACTTCGGCGGCGATGGCGCCGGCCAGCAGCAGATAACCCATGTGTACGAGCGTACACACCATATGTACGTCCGTACACAACGGGCCCAAGATCTCAGCCGGAAAACGCTCTCATCAATCGAGCCCCAGGAATCACACGTGTGCACTACGGTGTCACCGATCACACACCGGGCCCCCACAACCGCACCGCCGTCAAGGGTGCCCCGCCGGAGGAACAACGCATGTCACAAGAGAAGTCCCGGCCGCCTCAGGACCGTCCCTGGGAGAGCGACTGGGCCCCGGACACCACCCGGGCACCCGGAACCTTGCGGCTCTGGCTGGCGGGCGCACTCGCCCTGGCCACGATCACCGCCTGTGTCACAGCCGTCACCGTGATGGAGAACGAGTCCAGCGAGCCGGCCGCCAAGGCGGCGGAGCCGAGCACACTCGCCAGCTCGGCCCCGGGCGGCCTCATCTCCTTCGCGACCCCGTCCAAGGGCGGCGGCGAATCCCCGGGCGCGGACCGCGACCGTCCGTCCCCCACGCCCAGCACGAGCGCGCCCAGCAGCGCCGCCCCCAGCGAGAAGCCGAAGAAGAAGGCCCCCGGGCCTTCACCGTCGGACGCCGCTGCGAAGCCGTCGAAGCGCCCGAAGCCGCCGGCCTCCCACGGGACGTCCATACGCTCGGTGAACTACCCCGACCGCTACTGGCACGTCCGCGACGGCTACGTCCGCCTGGACCGGATCGGCTCCGGCTCCGAGCAGCGCGAGGACGCCACGTTCCGGCGCGTCTCCGGCCTCGCCGACCCCTCCTGCTACTCCTTCGCCACGGCGGACGGCGGTTACCTCCGCCACCGCAGCTTCGTCCTGGTCAAGGACGCCGACGACGGCTCGGCCCTGTTCCGCAAGGACGCCACCTTCTGCCCCCGCCCCTCGGCCTCCTCGGGTGCGGTGATGCTGGAGTCGGTGAACTATCCGGGCCGCTTCCTGCGCCACCGCAACTTCCAGCTCCGCCTCGAGCCGTACCAGCACGACGGCCTGTACCGCGCGGACACGGCGTTCCGGCTGGTGGCCGGGCTGGACTGAGCACGGAAAAGGGCGGCACCCGCTGGTGCCGCCCTTTTCTCAGTCAATGGGTCTCAGACGTTGAACCCGAGCGCCCGAAGCTGCTCCCGCCCGTCGTCCGTGATCTTGTCGGGGCCCCACGGGGGCATCCAGACCCAGTTGATGCGCAGTTCGCTGACCAGGCCGTCCGTGGCGGACTTGGCCTGGTCCTCGATGACGTCCGTCAGCGGGCAGGCCGCCGACGTCAGGGTCATGTCCACGGTCGCGATGTTCGCGTCGTCGACGTGGATGCCGTAGATGAGACCCAGGTTGACGACGTCGATGCCCAGCTCGGGGTCGACGACGTCCATCAGGGCCTCACGGAGTTCCTCCTCCGAGGCCGGCTTCATCTCCACGGTCTCGCTCATGCCGTCGTCTCCTTCTCGGCGTCGGCTCCGCCCAGCACCTGGGCCGTAGCGTCCTTCCAGGCCATCCAGCTCAGCAGGGCGCACTTCACCCGGGCCGGGTACTTGGAAACCCCGGCGAACGCGACCGCGTCCTCCAGGATCTCCTCCATGGCGTCGTCGGGCTCGAGCTTCCCCTTCGACTGCATCAGCTCCAGGAAGGTCTCCTGGATCTTCCGCGCGTCGGAGAACTCCTTGCCGACGAGGAGTTCGTTCAGGACGGACGCGCTCGCCTGGCTGATCGAACAGCCCTGGCCCTCGTACGAGACGTCCTCGATCCTCGTGCCGTCGTACTTCACGCGCAGTGTGATCTCGTCACCGCACGTCGGGTTGACGTGGTGCACCTCGGCGTCGCCATTCCGCAAGCCCCGCCCGTGCGGGTTCTTGTAGTGGTCCAGGATGACTTCCTGGTACATGGAGTCCAGTTTCACCGTCTAGCACGCCCTTCAGCCGAAGAAGTTCCGTACGTGCTCCAGGCCGTCGACCAACGCGTCGATCTCGGCCGGCGTGGAGTACAGATAGAACGACGCTCGCGTGGTCGCGGGAATTCCGTACCGCAGGCAGACCGGCCGCGCGCAGTGGTGGCCGACCCGGACCGCGATGCCCTGCTCGTCCAGGACCTGGCCCACGTCGTGCGGGTGGATGTCGCCGAGGGTGAACGAGATCGCCGCGCCGCGCTCCTCGGCCGTGGTCGGGCCGATGATCCGCAGGTCAGGAACCTCCAGCAGCCGCTTCACCGCGTACTCGGTCAGCGCGTGCTCATGGGCGAGGATCTTGTCCATGCCGATCGACCGGAGATAGTCGATCGCCGCGCCGAGACCGACCGCCTGGGCGATCGGGGGCGTGCCCGCCTCGAACTTGTGGGGCGCCGGGGCGTACGTCGACGAGTTCATCGACACCGTCTCGATCATCTCGCCGCCGCCGAGGAACGGAGGCAGGTCCTCCAGGAGCTCCTGGCGGCCCCAGAGGACGCCGATGCCGGTCGGGCCGCACATCTTGTGGCCGGTGAAGGCCACGAAGTCGGCCTGCAGGGCCTGCACGTCCAGCGGCATGTGCGGCGCGGCCTGGGAGGCGTCGACGCAGACCAGGGCGCCGACCTCCTGGGCGCGGCGCACGATCGCCTCGACCGGGTTCTGGGTGCCCAGGATGTTGGAGACCAGCACGAACGAGACGATCTTCGTCTTCTCCGTGATGACCTGCTCGATGTTCGACAGGTCGAGGCGGCCGTCGTCGGTGAGGCCGAACCACTTCAGCTTCGCGCCCGTGCGCTGCGCGAGCAGCTGCCACGGCACGATGTTGGAGTGGTGCTCCATCTCCGTGATGACGATCTCGGTCTCGGAGTCCACGCGGTAGGGCTCGTCGGCCCAGCCCAGCATGTTCGCCACGAGGTTGAGCGACTCGGAGGCGTTCTTGGTGAAGATCACCTCGTCGCGCGAGGGCGCGTTGACGAACTCCGCGACCTTGTCGCGCGCGCCCTCGTACAGCGCCGTGGCCTCCTCGGCGAGCACATGCACACCGCGGTGGACGTTGGCGTTGTAGCGCTCGTAGTACTCACTGAGTGCGTCCAGCACCTGGCGCGGCTTCTGGCTGGTCGCCGCGTTGTCCAGGTACACGAGCTTCTGGCCGTCGTGGACCTGGCGGTCCAGGATCGGGAAGTCCTTGCGGATCGCCTCGGTGTCGAGGAGGCCCGGCAGCTGTGTCACGCGGATGCGCCACCCTTCTGGTATGCCTCGTAGCCCTCGTTCTCCAGCTTGTCGGCGAGCTCGGCGCCGCCGGACTCGACGATGCGGCCGCCGGAGAAGACGTGCACGTGGTCGGGCTTGATGTAACGCAGGATGCGCGTGTAGTGGGTGATCAGCAGGGTGCCGACCTCCCCCGTCTCGCGGACGCGGTTCACGCCCTCGGACACCACGCGCAGGGCGTCGACGTCGAGACCGGAGTCGGTCTCGTCGAGGATGGCGACCTTCGGCTTGAGCAGCTCCAGCTGGAGGATCTCGTGGCGCTTCTTCTCACCGCCGGAGAAGCCCTCGTTGACGTTGCGCTCGGCGAAGGACGGGTCCATGTTGAGGCGCTCCATGGCCTCCTTGACCTCCTTCACCCAGGTGCGCAGCTTGGGGGCCTCGCCGCGGACGGCGGTGGCGGAGGTGCGCAGGAAGTTGGAGACGGAGACGCCGGGGACCTCGACCGGGTACTGCATGGCGAGGAACAGTCCGGCGCGGGCGCGCTCGTCGACGGACATCTCCAGGACGTCCTCGCCGTCGAGGGTGACGGTGCCGCCGGTGATCGTGTACTTCGGGTGACCCGCGAGGGAGTAGGCGAGGGTCGACTTGCCCGAGCCGTTGGGGCCCATGATGGCGTGCGTCTCGCCCTGCTTCACGGTGAGGTCGACACCCTTGAGGATTTCCTTCGTGCCGTTCTCGACCTCGACGGTGACGTGCAGGTCTCGGATTTCAAGCGTTGCCATGGGTGCCTCAGGACTCCTGGGAGAGGGAGACGAGCACGTCGTCCCCTTCGATCTTTACGGGGTATACGGGGACGGGGCGCGTCGCCGGAAGGGCGTCGGGCTTGCCGGAACGGAGGTCGAAGCGCGAGCCGTGCAGCCAGCACTCGATGTGGCAGTCGTCGACCTCGCCCTCCGCCAGGGAGACGTTCGCGTGCGAGCAGATGTCGTGGATCGCGAACACCTCGCCCTCGGTCCGCACGATGGACATGGGCGTGCCGTCGAGCTCCACCCGCTTCGGGGTGTCGTCCTCCAGCTCGCTCAGTCCACAGACGCGTACGAATGCGGTCATCCGACCGACGCCTCCAGCTCCTCCTCGATCTTGGCGATCAGACGCTCCTCGATGTCGGGGAGGCCGATCTGCTGGACCAGCTCGGCGAAGAAGCCGCGGACCACCAGTCGGCGGGCCTCGAACTCCGGGATGCCGCGGGCCATGAGGTAGAAGAGCTGCTCGTCGTCGAAACGGCCGGTCGCCGAGGCGTGGCCGGCGCCGACGATCTCGCCGGTCTCGATCTCCAGGTTCGGTACGGAGTCCACGCGCGCCCCGTCGGTGAGGACCAGGTTGCGGTTCATCTCGTACGTGTCGGTGCCCTCGGCCTTGGCCTCGATGAGCACGTCGCCGATCCACACCGCGTGCGCGTCGTCGCCCTGGAGCGCGCCCTTGTAGACGACGTTCGACTTGCAGTGCGGGACGTTGTGGTCGACCAGGAGGCGGTGCTCCTGGTGCTGGCCCTGGTCGGTGAAGTACAGGCCGAACAGCTCGGCCTCGCCGCCGGGGCCGGCGTAGCTGACGCGCGGGTGCAGCCGGACGACGTCACCGCCGAAGGTGACGACGACCGACTTGAAGGAGGCGTCGCGGCCGACGAGGGCGTTGTGCTGGGCGACGTGGACCGCCTTCTCGTCCCAGTCCTGGACGGAGACGACGGTCAGCTTGGCGCCGTCGCCCAGCAGGTAGTCGACGTTGGCGGCGAGCACGGCGTCACCGGTGTGGTCGATGACCACGACGGCCTCGGCGAAGGCGCCCAGCTCGATCACCTGGTGGCCGAAGGCGGTGCCGCCCTCGCCGTGCACCGCGATGCGGATCGGCTCGGTGAGGACGGTCTCCTTGGGCACGGTCACGACCGAGGCCTTCTCGAACGCCGAGTAGGCCTGGGCTGCGACCCGGTCCACCGGGGTGCCCGCCTTGCGGAGGCGGGCGTCGTCGCGGCCGACGGTCTCGACGGTGACGCCCTCGGGAGCCCGGACGTCGACCTTCACGCCGTCGCCGTTCGCGACGGCGGTGCCGTCGTGCAGACCGCGCAGGCGCTCCAGCGGGGTGAACCGCCACTCCTCCTCCCGGCCGTGCGGGACGGGGAAGTCCGCCACGTCGAAGGAGGGCGGCGCGCTCATGCGCGTGGCGACGGTCGACTCCGCGGCGACCGCGATCGAGCCCGTGGTGGTGGATCCCACGGGAATGTTCTGGGCCTCAGCCATGGCTGTCGTAGTGCTCGCTTTCCGTTGCGTAAGGGGCTTGATGGGGCTGCGGACGTAATTAACCGACCGCGCCTTCCATCTGCAGCTCGATCAGCCGGTTGAGCTCCAGCGCGTACTCCATGGGGAGCTCCTTGGCGATGGGCTCGACGAAGCCGCGCACGATCATCGCCATGGCCTCGTCCTCGCTCAGGCCGCGGCTCATCAGGTAGAAGAGCTGGTCCTCGGAGACCTTGGAGACGGTCGCCTCGTGGCCCATGGACACGTCGTCCTCGCGGACGTCCACGTAGGGGTAGGTGTCCGAGCGGGAGATCGTGTCGACGAGCAGCGCGTCGCAGAGCACGTTCGACTTGGAGCCCGGGGCGCCCTCGCCGATCTCGATGAGTCCGCGGTAGGAGGTGCGGCCGCCGCCGCGCGCCACCGACTTGGAGACGATGTTCGAGGACGTGTTGGGGGCCATGTGGACCATCTTGGCGCCCGCGTCCTGGTGCTGGCCCTCGCCGGCGAAGGCGATGGACAGGGTCTCGCCCTTGGCGTGCTCGCCCATCAGGTAGACGGCCGGGTACTTCATCGTCACCTTGGAGCCGATGTTGCCGTCGACCCACTCCATGGTCGCGCCCTCGTAGGCCACGGCGCGCTTGGTGACCAGGTTGTAGACGTTGTTCGACCAGTTCTGGATGGTCGTGTAGCGGCAGCGGGCGTTCTTCTTGACGATGATCTCGACGACCGCGGAGTGCAGCGAGTCCGACTTGTAGATCGGGGCGGTGCAGCCCTCGACGTAGTGCACGTAGGCACCCTCGTCGACGATGATCAGGGTCCGCTCGAACTGGCCCATGTTCTCCGTGTTGATGCGGAAGTAGGCCTGGAGCGGGATCTCCACGTGCACGCCCTTCGGCACGTAGATGAAGGAGCCGCCGGACCACACGGCCGTGTTCAGCGCGGCGAACTTGTTGTCGCCGGCCGGGATGACCGTGCCGAAGTACTCCTTGAAGAGCTCCGGGTGCTCCTTCAGGGCCGTGTCGGTGTCGAGGAAGATGACGCCCTGCTCCTCCAGGTCCTCGCGGATCTGGTGGTAGACGACCTCCGACTCGTACTGGGCGGCGACACCGGCCACGAGGCGGTTCTTCTCGGCCTCGGGGATGCCCAGCTTGTCGTAGGTGTTCTTGATGTCCTCGGGCAGGTCCTCCCAGGAGGCCGCCTGCTTCTCCGTGGAGCGCACGAAGTACTTGATGTTGTCGAAGTCGATGCCCGACAGGTCCGAGCCCCAGTTCGGCATGGGCTTCTTCTCGAACAGGCGCAGGCCCTTGAGACGGAGCTTGGTCATCCACTCCGGCTCGCTCTTCTTGCCGGAGATGTCCCGGACGACGTCCTCGCCCAGGCCGCGACGCGCCGACGCACCGGCATCGTCCCGGTCGGCCCAGCCGTATTCGTACTTGCCCAGGCCCTCGAGCTCAGGGTGGGCAGTCTCCGTGGGGAGAGTCATGCGGGGTTCCTCCCGGCCGTGCTTGCAGATGCGTTGTGGGAAATCTTGGGGATGAACGTCGTGCAGACGCCGTCGCCGTGCGCGATGGTGGCGAGCCGCTGTACGTGTGTACCGAGCAGCTCGGCGAAAAATTCCGTCTCCGCCTCGCACAGCTGGGGGAACTGCTCGGCGACGTGGGCGACCGGGCAGTGGTGCTGGCAGAGCTGTTCACCCTTCTGCGGGTGGGGCGCACTGCGCGCCGTAGCAGCGTACCCGTCCGCGCTCAGGGCCTTGGCCAGCGCTTCGGTCCGCTCCTCGGGGGCGGCGTCCTCGACCGCCCGGCGGTACGCGCCGGCCTGCGCGGCGATCCTGGCCCGGGCGAAGGCCGCGATCGCCTCGCCGCCTCCCTCGCGATCGGCGATCCAGCGCAGGGCGTCCGCGGCGAGCTTGTCGTACGACTGGTCGAAGGCGTCCCGGCCGCAGTCCGTCAGGGCGAACACCTTGGCCGGGCGGCCGCGCGTACGGGCGCCGTAGACACGGCGCTCGCGCGCCTCCACGACGTTGTCGGCGACGAGCGCGTCGAGATGCCGGCGTACGGCCGCCTGGGTGAGCCCCAGCCTCTGGGCGAGTTCCGCGACGGTCGACGGGCCGTGGTCCAGGATGGACCGCGCGACGCGGTTGCGGGTGGACCGCTCCCCGGTCGCAAGCTCCTCGTGGGCCTCGCCGACGTTTTTCACAACGCCATTGTTGCGTAATTCCCGAGAGCCGGGCAAGCCGCGATCACATCGCCCGGCGGTGCCGTGCGTCACTTAGGTACACCTAAGCCGACCTGCGGAAACGATCTCCGGTCGGTCGCCGCCCGAGCCTGGGGCCCGTGATGCCCGTGTGGCCGAAGCGACCACTTGCATCTAATTTGTTACTAATTGCCCCAGTTGGTCTGGATGACGATGGACTCTCGACTCACATCGGTACACGTTCTGGTGATCGAGGACGACCGGGATGTCAGTGCCCTGCTGAAGCGGCATCTCAGTGGTCTCGGCTGCCGCGTGACGGTCGCGGACACGGGCGAGGAAGGGCTGGACCTCGCGTTCGCCGACCCCCCGGACATGGCGATCATCGATGTGCTGCTCCCCGGCATCGACGGGCGCGAGGTCATCCGCCGGCTGCGGTCGGACCGGCGGACACGGCACTGCCACCTCGTCGTCTCGTCCGTGCTCGACCCGGAGGACCTGGTCGGGCTCGCGACGGACGAACTGCTGGCCAAGCCGTTCCGGCAGGCGGCGGTGGCGCGACTGCTCGCTTCCTACCGACGCTCGGGATAGCAGGAGGAGTAATGGCTCATGTCCTGATCGCCGACGACGACGCCGACATCCGGGACCTCGTGGCGTTCAAGCTGACGCAGAGCGGACACCAGGTGGCGGCCGTGGAGGACGGGCTGGCGGCACTGCGGGTGGTTCGTGATCAACCGCTGGACCTCGCGCTCCTCGACATCCGCATGCCGGGGCTGTCGGGACTTGACGTGTGCCGGGAGCTGCGCTCCGCCCCGGGCACCGCGTCACTCCCGGTCATCCTGATCACCGCCCGGTCTCAGGAGGGAGATGTCGAACTCGGTTTCGCGGCGGGCGCGGACGACTACATCGTCAAGCCCTTCAGCCCCCGTGAGCTGTCCAGCCGGGTCAACGCGGTACTCGCCCGGGTAGAGCGGTGATCTCCCTCGGTCTCGTCACCCAGGCACTGCTGTACCTGATGACCGTCGGGCTGGTCCTGAGTCTGCTGATCACGGGTATCCGCGGGGTGCGCGGTTACCGCCGGCGCAGACGCCGCCGTCTCGCGGCGCCGGTGCGCGGTCTGCTCCTGGAACTGCTGTGCGCGCAGGACGACGACCAGGAAGCCCTGATCGACCGCATCGCACACACCGACAAGAAGACCTGGGCCGCGCTGGAGCCGACCGTGGCGGCCATGCTGGGCAAGGTGTCCGGAAGAGCACGCACGGCGCTCGTCCGGCTCTACGAGCGGCACGGCTCACTCGCGCAGGCCGTAGCCGATCTGCGCAGCCGCAGCGCGCCCCGGCGGGGTCGCGCCGCACAGGTGCTCGGCCGGCTGCAGTA
Organism: Streptomyces djakartensis; assembly: GCF_014651075.1. Taxonomy (GTDB): domain Bacteria; phylum Actinomycetota; class Actinomycetes; order Streptomycetales; family Streptomycetaceae; genus Streptomyces; species Streptomyces djakartensis. Next base: position 140,218 of record NZ_BMWE01000015.1, read on the forward strand.
CCGCCGGGCGGCCCCCGCGCTGTGCCGCCTCCTCGACGACCGGGACCACGAGGTGCGCATGGCCGCGGCACGGGCACTCGGGCGGCTCGCCGATCCCCTTGCCGTACCGCACCTGCTGGACAGCCTGCACGGGGCGCGGACCGTGCCGCCCACGACAATCACCGCCGCGGTGGCCTCCATGGGTCGCGAGGCCTGGTCCCCCGTGGCGGCGGGGCTCGGTGACCCCGCACCCCTCGTCAGGGCCGTGGCCATCGAGGTGCTCGGAGTGACCGGCGCGATCGCCCGCACCCCCGAACTCGTCCACGTGTTGCGCGCGGACCCCGATCTCGAGGTCCGGATCCGGGCTGCGCGGGCGCTGGGCCGGCTGGGCATGCCCGAAGGCCTGGAACCGCTGCTGGCCGCCATCCGGCCCGGTCAGCCCGTCGCCCTGCGGATCGTGGCCGCCGGGGCCCTGGGCCGTCTGGGAGCCGTCGCCGCGACCCGGGCGCTGACGGAGCTGCTCGGCGACGACCGTCCGCACCTGGCGGCCACCGCCGCCCGTGCCCTGCTGCGGCTCGGCCCTGCGGGCGAGACGGCGCTGCGCGAGGCCGCGGACGACCGCTCGGACGGCGGGGCCGCCGCGCAGGCCAGGGCCGCCCTCGCGGAGGCGGCCGTCGGCGGCACCCGCTACGACGTCCTGGCCGAGGTGGCCCTGTGAACGCCGCGCCCGTCGAGATGTGGGACGGGTTGCTGGGGACGCTGCACGGCCTGATCGCGGTGTCCGACACCGCGATCATCCTGTACTTCCTGGCCATCAACACCGGCTACCTGGTGCTGATCCTGCTCGCCCTCGGCGAGCTCGTCAGGAGGGTGCGCCGCGCTCCCTTCGCCGGTTACGAGGACGCCGCCACCAGCCCGTTCACCCCTCCCATCTCGGTGATCATGCCCGCGTACAACGAGGCGGCGGGCATCACCGAGGCCGTGCGGGCCATGCTGCTGCTGCACTATCCGGTGCTGGAGGTGATCGTCGTGGACGACGGCTCCACCGACGGCACGCTCGAAGCCCTCACCGATGCCTTCGGCCTCGCCGAGGTGGACCATGTGGTCACCGAGGACGTCCCCGTGCGCGGCAAGGTCACCTCGCTGCACCTGCCCAGGGGCGGGCCCATCCCCGTGGTCGTGGCCCGCAAGGCCAACGGCGGCAAGGCCGACGCGCTGAACGTCGGGATCAACCTGGCGCGCTACCCGCTCGTGTGCATGGTGGACGCCGACTCCATCCTCGACTCCCAGGCCCTGCTCGCCGTGGCCAAACCGTTCGGGGACGACCCGCTGCGGGTGGTGGCGACCGGCGGAGTGGTCGGCATCGCCAACGGCTGCACCATCGAGGCCGGACGTGTGGCCGAGGTGCACGTGCCTCCCGACCTGCTCGGACGCGCACAGGTCGTCGAGTATCTGCGCGGCTTCTTCCTCGGCCGGACCGGATGGTCCAAGATCGGCGGTCTGCTGATCATCGCCGGCGCCTTCGGCCTGTTCCGGCGAGACGCCGTGGTGGCGGTGGGGGGCATGGACCCGGACTGCATCGGGGAGGACGCCGAACTCGTCGTCCGCCTGCACCGGCACCTGCGGGAGCAGGGACTCGGTCACCGCGACTACCGCATCGTCTTCGTCACCGAGCCGATCTCCTGGAGCGAGGCGCCCTCCAGCCTCCGGGTGCTGGGACGTCAGCGGCGCCGGTGGCAGCGCGGCCTGACGGAGATCCTGCTCAAGCACCGTCGCCTGATCGGCAACCCGCGCTACGGCCGCGTCGGCCTGACGGCCCTGCCGTTCTACGTGCTGTTCGAGCTGATGGCTCCGCTGGTCGAACTCGCCGGTCTCGTCCTCGTGCCCCTGGGCGTGCTGCTCGGCGCCGTCGACACGGACTTCCTACTGCGCTTCCTGCTCGCCGCCTACGCCTACGCGATGGTCGTCAGCCTGGTGTCGGTCGCGGTCGAGGAGTACGCCTACCACCGCTTCTCACGGTGGCGGGACGTGTGGGGTGCGTTCGTGGGCGTGGTCGTCGAGAACCTCGGCTACCGCCAGTTCACGGCGTGGTGGCGGCTGCGCGGCATGTGGGACGCGCTGCGCGGGGCCCCTCGGGTGTGGGGTGCCATGAGCCGCAGCGGATTCGGAACGACCCGGCGGGAGACCGAGGGCGGTGGCCGCGCATGAGATTCACTCCAGGACGGTCCGAAGTCTGCGTGGGACGCCGGCTCACCATGACCTTCGGGCTGCTGGTCGCCGTGCTCCTGCTCCTCGGCGTGGGGTCTCTGGTCACCTCGTGGGTGGTCGTGGAGCTGCACAGCCGAACCACCCGGGTGGAGCCGGTGCTGAACGAGAACACGCGTCTGCGGGACCAGGTGACCCGCATGACCCGTGCCGTGCGCACCTATCTGCTCACCGGCGACGCGGCTGCGCGCAGCGACTACCTCCGCATACGCGGGGAGCCCTTCGTCACCCTGGCCCAGGCCCGCGAGATCGCCACCCCCTCGGCCCGCCGGAATCTCGACGTCCAGGACCGGCAGCTCGGTGCCTACGTCCAGGTCTCCGATCAGCAGGCCGAGGCGGCACCCGGCAGCGCCGACGCCAGGCGGCTGACCACCGAGGCGACCCAGCGGTTCTCGGCCTTCGACAGGACCAACCGGCGGCTCGACGCGGTTCTCACCGGCGACAGGGAGCGCCTGGAGGACGGGGCCCAGAACTTCCTCTTCGGCAGTTCGCTGGCCATCGGGGTGCTGCTGACGGCGGGCGGGACGCTGTCCGTGTTCGCGGCGGTGCGCACCACCCGCTCCCTCACCCGGCCCCTGCAGAGCACCGCCGCGACACTCGACCGGCTGGCCTCGGGCGACCACTCGGCGCGGGCGGTGGCCGCGGGACCGCTGGAGATCAGCACCGTGGCGCGGTCGGTGAACGCGCTCGCCGACGAGAGTGACCGGCTGCGGGCGATCGAGCAGGAGCGCGCCAGACTGGCTCAGGTCGCGCGGGACATCGGTATCCGCGTCCGGGAGCGACTGGACGTCGACGACCTCCTGGACGCGGCGTGCGCCGGGATCGGCGAAGGACTGGAGGCCGACCACGTCTTCGTCCTGCTCGCCGAGGAGGACGGCCCGCTCGTTCGTGTGGCGCGCTCCTGGACAGCGGACAGGGGTCTGCTGCCCCCGGAGGAACAGCCGATTCCGCCGGTTCCGCTCGATGTGGTGCGCGAACACTACCGGCAGGGAAGAGCGTGGTGTCGCAACGATCTGCCCGCCGTACTGGCCGAGGGAGCCGCGCTGCCCGGGGCGCCCGGTTCGTACGGGGAGGCGGGGCTGCCGCCGGACGCCCGGGCCGCTGCCGAGAAGCTGGGCCTGGTGAACGTGCTCGTCGTCCCGATCGGCGTCGCCGACCAGCCCCTCGGAGCCCTCTTCCTCGCCCGGACCCGGCCGGACCGCCCCTGGCGCGAGGTGGAGATCGACATCTCCGAGTCCATGGCCTCCGGCGTCGGCCGCGCCCTGCACACCGCGCTCCTCTACCAGCGGGAAACCCAGCTGGTGGAGAAGCTGCGCGCCCTGGACCAGGCCAAGAGCGACTTCCTGTCCACCGTCTCCCACGAACTGCGCACCCCCTTGACCAGCATCGTCGGATACATCGAGTTGCTGGAGGACGAGGAGACCGGTCCCCTGACCCCGCCGCAGCGGCACATGCTGGACATCGTCGACCGCAACGCCAACCGTCTGCGGGCGCTCATCGAGGACCTGCTGACCCTCTCCCGCATCGAGTCGGGCGTGTTCGGCTCCAGGAGGGAACCGGTCGACCTGTGCCGGCTGGTGGCCTCGGCGACCGACGCCATCCGGCCGGCCGCCGAGTCGGCCTCCGTCACCGTGGAGAAGCACGTCCCCGACCGTCCGCTGGTGCTGGAGGCGGACAGCGACCAGCTCGACCGGGTTCTGATGAATCTGCTCTCCAATGCCGTGAAGTTCACTCCGGCAGGCGGGAAGGTGACCGTTCGAGCCGGGGCCCGGGACGGCCAGGCGGTCCTGAGCGTGAGCGACACCGGCATCGGCATCCCGGAGGCCGAGCAGCAGAAGCTCTTCCAGCGGTTCTTCCGCGCCTCCAACGCCACCGAGGCGGCCATCCCCGGCACCGGCCTCGGTCTGACCATCGTCCGTACCATCGTGGCGAACCACGGCGGGGAGCTGGAGGTCGACTCCGGGGAGGGGCGCGGCACCACCTTCACCGCCCGGTTGCCGATCGCCACCTCCTCCGGGGCGGCCTCCCGGGACTGAGCCCGCCCCGCCGTACGCGCCGGTTCAGACGGTGTCCTCGAACATCACCCCCCGCGTCCGGTAGTCGTCGACCGCGGCCTCCACCTCGGCCGGGCTGAGCACCTGGTCCTGGGCGTAGTACACGTAGTCGACCTGTTCCTCGTACGCGCGGGTCTTGCGGCTGCTGACCCCCTGGAGGTTGATCAGCCACTGGTTGAAGCGGATGCTCATGGTCGACTCGGGCAGGTACGGCTCGGTGTGGGTGGCGAAGACCCGGCCGTCGATGTAGTAGGTGACGGCCGTGCTGTCGACGGTGATGACCAGGTCGTGCCAGCCGGCGAAGCTCGCCCGCTCCTGGGTGCTGACGTTCTCCTCCTGGGGCGGGTCCTCCGAGTACGTCTCCCAGGAGGTGGCGAGCAGCGCGCTGCCGGGGATGCCCCACCCGCCGTTGGGCAGGTACTCGAAGTCGAGTTCGCTGTAGGACGGGTCCATCGGGTAGTTCAGCGGCGAGATGGTGAAGAACGTCTGCACCACGCGGTCGCCGTCCGGCCCGTAGATCGGCACGTCGCTGAAGCGGACGCGCGCGGCGTAGGTGCCGTACAGGAACTTGCGCTGCTGGTAGATCTCGGTGTGCTCGGTTCCGGCCGCCGTGCCGTTGGTCCCGGAGCGCATCGTCATGATCGAGTTGCCGGACACGGCGGCGAAGGTGATGTTCTGCGGCTTCCAGGTGGCGCCGGGAACGCCCGGCCCGCCCTTGCCGGACCGCAGGGTCCAGCCGCGCTGGGCGAGCCGCGGATCGAGGTGGCCGGTGTAGTCGAAGTCGTCGAACAGCGCCGGCCCGAGGACGGGCTGGGCGTCCGCGCGCGGGCTCGGAAGGACGACGAGGGCTGCGCTCAGCAACCCTGAGGCGATGAGCCCGGCAACGGCTCTCATACGGGACAGCGGCCTGTTTCTGAGCATGAGTCAACTGCCTTTCCCGAGGGGCCGGAAGGCGTTCGCGGCCCGGTCCGGCGGACCATGGCCAGTGAAGCGCCGTCAGAAGATCGGCATGTCCAGGACATGACTGGTTCACCCGAACGGCCCAGGGCCTCCACTGGGGGCGGATGTCCGCACGATCAAACCGGTGGCATGCCGAGGCCCCTTCGGGGAGACTCACGGACCATGTCCACACCCCCTCCGACCGGCCCGCTTCTCACTCGGGACACGCTGCGCACGCAGCTGGGCGAGCTGGGCGTGCGGCCCGGCGAGATCCTCCTCGTGCACTCGTCGCTGCGCTCGCTCGGCTGGGTCAACGGCGGTGCCGTCGCGGTGGTGCGCGGGCTCCTCGACGCGCTCGGACCTCAGGGCACGCTGGTCGTTCCGACGCAGACCGGTGACCTGTCCGACCCGGAGCTGTGGAGCAATCCGCCCGTGCCCCCTCAGTGGTGGCCGGCGATCCGCGCCACCATGCCCGCCTACGACCCTCGCATCACGCCCAGCCGCGGGGTGGGCGTCATCCCGGAGACCGTGCGCACCTGGCCCGGGGCGCTGCGCAGCGCGCACCCGCAGACCTCGTTCGCGGCGGTCGGCCGGAACGCGGCGGAGGTGATCGAGGGGCACGCGCCCGACTGCCGGCTCGGCGAGCGCAGCCCGCTCGCGAAGCTGGAGGCGCTGGGCGCCCGGGTCCTGCTGCTCGGCGCCGGCTACGCCTCCTGCACCAGCTTCCACCTCGCCGAGTACCGCATACCGTCCCCGCGCGTCGTCGTCGGCAGGCCGGGGCCGAAGGGCTGGGAGACGGTGACCGAGGTGTCGATCAGCTCGGACCGGTTCGACGAGCTGGGCTACGACTTCGAGCGGGACCGTCCCGTCGTACGCGGAAAGGTGGGGGCCGCCGAGGCGCGGCTTTTCCCGGTGGCGGAGGCGGTGGCCTACGCCGAGCGGTGGCTGGCGCTGCACCGGCCTCGTGAGGAGGAGTTCCGGCACCCCCGGGTCTGAGCCCCGTTCGGCGTACCTAGACTCTGGACTCATGCGAAGTGAGCCCGTGGTCCAGGTCCAGGCCCTGGTGAAGCAGTACGGCCCGAAGACCGCGGTGGACGGGCTCGACCTGGTGGCCCGGGAGGGCGTGACCGCCGTGCTCGGACCCAACGGGGCGGGCAAGACGACCACGGTCGAGACCTGCGAGGGGTACCGGAAGCCGGACTCCGGCACGGTGCGCGTCCTGGGCCTCGACCCGGTCGGGGACTCCCGCCGCCTGCGGCCCAGGATCGGCGTGATGCTCCAGTCCGGCGGCGTCTACTCGGGCTCCCGCGCCGACGAGATGCTCCGCCACGTGGCGAAGCTGCACGCCCACCCCCTGGACGTGGACGGGCTCATCGAACGCCTGGGCCTCGGCTCCTGCGGGCGTACGGCCTACCGGCGGCTGTCGGGCGGGCAGCAGCAGCGGCTCGCCCTCGCCATGGCCGTGGTCGGGCGTCCCGAGCTGGTGTTCCTCGACGAGCCGACCGCGGGCCTCGACCCGCAGGCCCGCCGGGCCACCTGGGACCTGATCCGGGACCTTCGGGCCGACGGTGTCTCGGTGATCCTCACCACCCACTACATGGACGAGGCCGAGCAGCTCGCCGACGACGTGGCGATCATCGACGCCGGCCGGGTCATCGCCCAGGGCTCCCCGGAGGAGCTGTGCCGGGGCGGCGCCGAGAACACGCTCCGCTTCTCCGGCCGCCCCGGCCTGGACGTCGGCTCGCTGCTGAAGGCCCTGCCCGCCGACTGCTCGGCCGCCGAGCTGACACCGGGTTCGTACCGGGTCGTCGGCAAGGTCGACCCCCAGCTGCTCGCGACGGTCACCTCCTGGTGCGCCCAGCACGGCGTGATGCCGGAGAAGATCTCGGTGGAGCGGCACACCCTCGAGGACGTCTTCTTGGAACTGACCGGCAAGGAGCTGCGTTCGTGACCGCCACCGGCACCTATGCGCCGAAGCCGGGGGCCGCGCCGCTCCCCCGCATGATCGCGGCCCAGGCCGCGCTCGAGACGAGGATGCTGCTGCGCAACGGCGAGCAGCTGCTGCTCACCGTCGTCATCCCGACCCTGCTCCTGGTGCTCTTCAGCACCGTGGACATCGTCGACACGGGCGCGGGTGAGGCGGTGGACTTCCTCGCGCCCGGTGTCCTCGCGCTCGCGGTGATGTCGACCGCGTTCACCGGCCAGGCGATCGCGACCGGCTTCGAGCGGCGCTACGGCGTGCTGAAGCGGCTCGCGTCCTCCCCACTGCCCCGGTGGGGCCTGATGACGGCGAAGACGCTGTCCGTCCTGGTCACCGAGGTGCTGCAGGTGGTGCTGCTGACGGTCATCGCCTTCGCGCTCGGCTGGTCGCCGCACGGCAACCCGTTCGCCGTGCTGCTCCTGCTGGTCCTCGGTACGGCGGCCTTCTCCGGCCTGGGCCTGCTGATGGCCGGGACGCTGAAGGCCGAGGCGACGCTCGCCGCGGCCAACCTGGTGTTCCTGCTGCTGCTCGTCGGCGGCGGGGTCGTCGTGCCGCTCGACAAGTTCCCCTCCGGCGCGCAGGACGTGCTCGGGCTGCTGCCGATCTCCGCGCTGTCCGACGGGCTGCGGGACGTGCTCCAGCACGGCGCCGGGATGCCCTGGGGGGACCTCGGGATCCTGGCCGTGTGGGCTGTCGTGGGCCTGGCGGCGGCCGGGAAGTTCTTCCGCTGGGAGTAGGGACGGTGTCCTGTGACGGACCCTCGTGAACGTATGCACAAGCGGCCGCCTACGATGGTTCGCGTGCCAAACGTGACCCGCGCCGACGCCAGTGCGGCCCTGCGCAACCCGCTCGCCTTCATCGCCGGCCGCTGGACCCCGCAACCCCGGACGGTCCGGCGCGCGGCTCTGTCCGCCGTCGTGATGTCGGTACTCATCGTCGTCACCGGCGGAGCCGTACGGCTGACCGGCTCGGGTCTGGGCTGCCCGACCTGGCCCAAGTGCACCGCCGACTCGCTCACCGCGACCAGTGAGATGGGCGTCCACGGCGCCATCGAGTTCGGCAACCGCATGCTCACCTACGTGCTGTGCGCCGCCGTCGGCTGGGCGATCATCGCCGCGCGCTCGGCCAAGCCGTACCGGCGCGGCCTGGTCCGGCTGGGCTGGGCGCAGTTCTGGATCGTGATGAGCAACGCGGTGCTCGGCGGCATCGTCGTACTGGTCGGCCTCAACCCGTACACGGTCGCGGCCCACTTCGTGGCGACGTCGGCACTGATCGCGGTGGCCACGGTGATGTGGCAGCGCGTGCGCGAGGGCGACGCGCCGCCGCGCCCGCTGGTCGGCAAGGCCGTGCAGCAGCTGGTGTGGTTCCTGGTCGCCGCCGCCGTCCTGCTCATCCTGGTCGGCACGGTCGTCACGGGCGCGGGACCGCACGCCGGTGACTCCAGCGAGGTCGAGCGGATGCCGGTCGACTGGGAGACGGTGACCAAGCTGCACGCGGTGCTGGCGTGGATCGTGGTGACGCTGACGTTCGCCCTGTGGTTCGTCCTGAAGGCGGTCGACGCGCCCAAGGGCCCGCTGAGCCGCACCCGCGAGCTGTTCCTCATCCTGCTCGCGCAGGGCGTCATCGGCTACGTCCAGTACTTCACGGACCTGCCGGAGGTCCTGGTCGGCCTGCACATGCTCGGCTCGGCCGTGATGTGGATCTGGGTGCTGCGGGTGGTGCTGTCGCTGCGGGAGCGGCCGGAGGCCGTGGCCGACGTGCCCGGTCCCGCGGCCGAGGCGAACCTGACCAAAGCCTAGGACCGGTTGCGGAAGCGGCCCTAGCCGAGTCCGTACACCCGGCACGCGTTCCCCGACGCCAGCATGCCCGCGACCCGCTGGGCGTCGGTCAGTGACCAGGCGCCTTCGGCGACCCAGGTGCCCAGCACCCGGCCGAGGGCCTCGCGGAACAGGCGGGCACCCACCACGTGCAGTTCGGGCAGGCCCTGGGCGCCGCTGGAGAAGAGGATCTTGCCGAACGGGGCCAGTTCCAGGATCTCCGCGAGGACGGTCGCGGCCCGGGCGCCGGTGCGGACCAGGGCGGCTCCGGAGTCGACGTGGACGTGCGGGAAGACGCCGGCCAGGTGGGCGGCGTTGCGGTGGTACGGGTAGCCGTGCAGCAGGACCAGGTCCGTGCCGAGGCCGGCGGTTGCCCGTACGAAGTCCGTCAGCAGCACCGGGTCCGTACGGTCGATGCGCAGGCCCGGCGTGCCGAGCCCCGCGTGCAGCTGGAGCGGCAGCCCCGAGGCGACGGCACTCCAGAGCAGATGCCGCAGCAGCACCGGGTCGCTCAGCTCCCCGCCGACGCCGCGCCCGGCGAGCCAGCGGCCGGCGGCCCCCCGCACCTCCCCCGGTCCGGGCGGCTCAGGAGCGAGCGCGAGGCCGTGCCGTACGCCCGCGACGGAGGTGAAGGCGACGGCGTTCGCGGCGGCGGCGTGCACGGACTCGGCGAGGTTGGCGAGGAAGGACTCGACGGTTCCCGAGGTGTCGGCGACCTGCTCGGCCAGCAGTTCCAGACGGACGATCTCGTGGGCCTCGGCGGCTCCGGCGGATGCCAGTTCGCCGGGTTCCGTCAGGTCGCCCGGGAGGCCGGTGTCGACCAGGTACGTGGTGATGCCGCTGCCGCGCAGGAGCCGGCGGCCGGACTCCAGGACGCCGAGTTCGCGGCGGCGGGCGATGTACTGGGCGGGGGCGCAGTGCGGTTCGAGGCCGAGCAGGGGTGGGCACCAGCGCCGTACGGCGAACCCGGTCTGGGTGTCGAAGAGCGTGGTGCCGGGGGCGGGTGGGCCCTCGGTGCGGGAGAGGTGGGCCTCGAAGGTTCCGAGGCCCAGCTCCGTGCGGAGCACTCCGTGGCAGTACTGGTCCACCAGCGACGGCGTTTCGATCATCCTGGCCTCCCCGTGGACCGTGTTGTTCTACGGGTCCTAACGGGTGAAGCGGGCCTGAGGTCGCGGTCCCGGGATGGGGTGCCTGTGTTGTTCGGCGGGTGCGGGCGGTGTGCGGTTGCTCGCGCAGTTCCCCGCGCACCTTTCAGGTCAGTTGTTCTTCGGGCCGCCTACCTGGATACCGGCCATGCGCGTCCACTCGTAGCGGCCGGTCCTGACCTTGGCCGCGAACTCGCCGTCGAAGGACTCGTGGGCGGTGATGCCGGACTTCTCCACGGCCTTCTCCGCGATCTCGCAGGAGGGGGCGACCAGGTCGCCCCAGTTGCCGTCCTCGCCGACCAGGACGATTCGGGCGCCGCGTTCGCCGAGGTAGGCGACCTGGCCCTCGGCGCCGCCGTGGGCCTTGGAGAAGGAGGTGATCTGCTTGGCGAGCCGGGCGACCTTGCGCTCGGCCTTCGGGTCAACCTGCTGCGTGTCTGCCATGACCAGGATGCTACTCACGAGTAGATCGACTCGCGAGGGCAGGGTGGTGTGACGTACGTCAGCGGTGTGTCAGCGCAGGAAGGGGTCGATCGCGACCGCCACGAAGAGCAGCGACACGTAGGTGATCGACCAGTGGAACAGGCGCATCTCCTTCAGCTTCGCGCCCGTGATCTCCGCCTTCGCGCGGTTCTGCAGCCCGTGCGCCTCCCAGAGCCAGAAGCCGCCCGCCAGGAGGGCGACCGCCGTGTAGAACCAGCCCGTGTAGCCGAGGGGGGTCAGCAGGAGCGAGACGGCGACCATGACCCAGCTGTAGAGCACGATCTGCTTGGCGACCACCTTGTTGGAGGCGACCACGGGCAGCATGGGCACGCCCACGCGCGCGTAGTCCTCCTTCACCTTCATGGACAGCGGCCAGTAGTGCGGCGGCGTCCAGAAGAACATGACGAGGAACAGGATGACCGGCGCCCACGACATCGAGTTCGTGACCGACGACCAGCCGATGAGCACGGGCAGGCAGCCGGCGATGCCGCCCCACACGATGTTCTGCGAGGTGCGGCGCTTGAGGATCATCGTGTAGACGACCACGTAGAAGAGCAGCGCGCCCAGGGACAGCCAGGCGCTCAGCCAGTTCACGGTGAGACCGAAGAGCAGGGTGGAGGTGATCGCCAGGGTGACGCCGAAGACGAGGCACTCGCGCGGGCTGACCATGCCGGTGACCAGGGGACGCTGCGAGGTGCGGTCCATCAGCGCGTCGATGTCGCGGTCGATGTACATGTTGAGGGCGTTGGCGCCGCCCGCCGACATGTAGCCGCCGAGGCAGGTCAGCAGCACCAGCGTCAGGTCGGGCACACCCTGCTCAGCCAGGAACATCACCGGAACCGTGGTGATCAGGAGCAGCTCGATGATCCGTGGCTTGGTGAGAGCCACGAACCCCTTGACACGGGCCCCGAACGGCCGGTGGGCCGGGCTCTGGTCCGTCCCGATCATCCCCGCTGGACGGGATTCAACGGCCGTCACGCACACCCCTACAGAGACATCCCAGCAAGCCCCACCCCGTGTGAAGTACCGGTAAAGGCTCGCGCGTACCACGCCACTTTAGACGTTGCCCAGAGTCGGACATCCGCGGGGGTCGCCTCGTGTTGGCGGGGGGCTCCGGAAGGGCGCCCGGAAGCTCGATTGAGCACCCGGATGAGCGGCTCCGTATTCACCTGTCGAACGCGGTACGGCCCAGTCAGGAGGCGTATCGGGACGAGTCCCGGCACTCTTGAGTGACCCGGAAGAGCGCACGTCCCACAGGGGTAGGCTCGACTGCGGCCGGTGGGCGCCCCGATACACCGGCATCCGACATGTGGAGAGGAGCCCTGACCCAGGGTGAGCACCAAGCCGACCACAACAGACCTCGAGTGGACCGAGTTGGACCAGCGGGCCGTCGACACCGCGCGTGTCCTGGCCGCCGATGCCGTACAGAAGGTCGGTAACGGCCATCCGGGTACGGCGATGAGCCTGGCGCCTGCCGCCTACACCCTCTTCCAGAAGGTGATGCGGCACGACCCGGCGGACGCCGACTGGGTCGGGCGCGACCGCTTCGTGCTGTCCGCCGGCCACTCGTCCCTGACCCTCTACACCCAGCTGTACCTGGCCGGCTTCGGCCTGGAGCTGGACGACCTGAAGTCCTTCCGCACCTGGGGTTCGAAGACCCCAGGTCACCCGGAGTACGGGCACACGACCGGTGTGGAGACGACGACCGGCCCGCTCGGGCAGGGTGTCGCCAACGCGGTGGGCATGGCGATGGCCGCCCGCTACGAGCGCGGGCTCTTCGACCCGGAGGCCGCCGAGGGCGAGTCCCCCTTCGACCACTTCGTCTACTGCATCGCCGGTGACGGCTGCCTCCAGGAGGGCATCTCCGCCGAGGCCTCGTCGATGGCGGGCCACCAGAGGCTCGGCAACCTGATCCTGCTGTGGGACGACAACCACATCTCGATCGAGGGCGACACCGAGACGGCCGTGTCCGAGGACACGGTGAAGCGCTACGAGGCCTACGGCTGGCACGTGCAGCGCGTCGAGCCGCAGGAGAACGGCGACCTGGACCCGGCCGCGATCTTCGAGGCGATCCAGAAGGCCAAGGCCGTCACGGACCGGCCGTCCTTCATCGCGATGCGCTCGATCATCGCCTGGCCGGCCCCCAACGCGCAGAACACCGAGGCGGCGCACGGCTCCGCGCTGGGCGACGACGAGGTCGCCGCCACCAAGCGCGTGCTGGGCTTCGACCCGGAGCAGAGCTTCGAGGTCTCCGACGAGGTCATCACGCACACCCGCAAGGCGCTGGAGCGGGGCCAGGCGGCCCGCGCGGTGTGGGAGAAGGCGTACCAGCAGTGGCGGGACAACAACCCCGAGCGGGCCGCCGAGTACGACCGGATCGCGGGGGGTGAGCTGCCCACCGGCTGGGAGGAGAAGATCCCGGTCTTCGAGGTCGGCAAGGGCGTGGCCACGCGTGCCGCCTCCGGCAAGGTGCTCCAGGCGCTCGGCGGGGTCATTCCCGAGCTGTGGGGCGGCTCGGCGGACCTGGCGGGCTCCAACAACACCACGATCGACAAGACCAGCTCCTTCCTCCCGGCGGACAACCCGCTGCCGGAGGCCGACCCGTACGGCCGCACGATCCACTTCGGTATCCGCGAGCACGCGATGGCCGCCGAGATGAACGGCATCGCGCTGCACGGCAACACCCGGATCTACGGCGGCACGTTCCTGGTCTTCTCCGACTACATGCGCAACGCGGTGCGGCTGTCGGCGCTGATGCACCTGCCGGTGACGTACGTGTGGACGCACGACTCCATCGGCCTCGGCGAGGACGGCCCGACCCACCAGCCGGTCGAGCACCTCGCGTCGCTGCGCGCCATCCCGGGCCTGAACGTCGTGCGCCCCGCGGACGCCAACGAGACCGCGATCGCCTGGCGCGAGATCCTCAGGCGCTGGACGAAGGAGTTCGGCAAGGGCCAGCCGCACGGCCTGGCGCTGACCCGTCAGGGCGTGCCGACGTACGAGCCCAACGACGATGCCGCCAAGGGTGGTTACGTCCTCTTCGAGGCCGACGGTGGCGAGCCCGAGGTCATCCTCATCGCCACCGGCTCGGAAGTGCACGTCGCCGTCGAGGCGCGCGAGCAGCTCCAGGGCGCCGGCGTGCCCACGCGCGTCGTGTCCATGCCCTCTGTGGAGTGGTTCGAGCAGCAGGACCAGGGGTACCGGGACAGCGTCCTGCCGCCGTCCGTCCGGGCTCGTGTCGCGGTGGAGGCCGGCGTGGGTCTCACCTGGCACAAGTACGTGGGGGACGCCGGCCGCATCGTTTCCCTGGAGCACTTCGGTGCTTCGGCCGACGGCAAGGTGCTCTTCCGGGAGTTCGGCTTCACCGCCGAGAACGTGGCCGCCGCCGCCCGGGAATCGATCGCCGCAGCTCAGCGCTGACGCTCATATACGACACGTAGGAGATGGAATTTCCATGACAGACGCACTGAAGCGCCTCTCCGAGGAGGGCGTCGCGATCTGGCTGGACGACCTGTCGCGCAAGCGGATCACGTCCGGCAACCTCGCCGAGCTGATCGACCAGCAGCACGTCGTGGGCGTCACCACCAACCCGTCGATCTTCCAGAAGGCGATCTCACAGGGCGACGGCTACGACACGCAGCTGACCGACCTCGCCGCCCGCAAGGTCACCGTCGAAGAGGCCATCCGCATGATCACCACGGCGGACGTCCGCGACGCCGCCGACGTCCTGCGCCCCGTCTTCGACGCCACCGGCGGCAAGGACGGCCGGGTCTCGATCGAGGTCGACCCGCGCCTCGCGCACAACACGCGGGCCACGGTCGCCGAGGCCAAGCAGCTCGCCTGGCTGGTGGACCGGCCCAACACCCTGATCAAGATCCCGGCGACCGAGGCGGGCATCCCGGCCATCGCCGAGACCATCGGCCTGGGCATCAGCGTCAACGTCACGCTGATCTTCTCCCTGGAGCGCTACCGCCTGGTCATGGACGCGTTCCTGACCGGCCTGGAGAAGGCCAAGGAGCGCGGCCTGGACCTGTCGCAGATCCACTCCGTGGCCTCGTTCTTCGTCTCCCGTGTGGACACCGAGATCGACAAGCGGATCGACGCGCTGGGCACCGACGAGGCCAAGGCGCTGCGCGGCAAGGCCGCCGTCGCCAACGCCCGGCTGGCCTACCAGGCGTACGAGGAGGTCTTCTCCTCGGACCGCTGGAACGCGCTGGAGAAGGCCGGCGCCAACAAGCAGCGTCCGCTGTGGGCGTCGACCGGCGTGAAGGACAAGGCGTACAGCGACACCATGTACGTCACCGAGCTGGTCGCTCCGAACACGGTGAACACCATGCCGGAGGCCACCCTGCTGGCCACCGAGGACCACGGCGAGATCACCGGCAACACCGTCGCCGGCACGTACGAGCAGGCCCGGGCCGACCTCGACGCCGTCGAGAGGCTCGGGATCAAGTACGACGACGTGGTGCGGCTGCTGGAGGAGGAAGGCGTCCAGAAGTTCGAGGACTCCTGGACCGACCTGCTGAAGTCGACCGAGGCCGAACTTCAGCGCCTCGCCCCCTCGGAGGGCTGAACAGGTGTCGAGCAGCAACCCGCTGCGTGACCCGGCGGACCGACGGCTCCCGCGTATCGCGGGGCCGTCGGGCCTGGTCATCTTCGGTGTCACGGGCGACCTGTCGCGCAAGAAGCTCATGCCCGCCGTGTACGACCTCGCCAACCGGGGTCTGCTCCCGCCGGGCTTCTCGCTGGTGGGCTTCGCGCGCCGCGAGTGGGCGCACGAGGACTTCGCCCAGGAAGTGCACGACGCGGTCAAGGAACACGCCCGGACGCCCTTCCGCGAGGAGGTCTGGCAGCAGCTCATCCAGGGCATGCGCTTCGTGCAGGGCACGTTCGACGACGACGACGCGTTCGAGCGGCTGCGCTCCACGATCGAGGAGCTGGACAAGGCCCAGGGCACGGGCGGCAACTTCGCCTTCTACCTGTCGGTGCCACCGAAGTCCTTCCCGGTGGTCATCCAGCAGCTGAAGAAGCACGGGCTGGCGGACCAGAAGGGCGGCTCCTGGCGGCGCGCGGTCATCGAGAAGCCGTTCGGGCACGACCTGAAGTCGGCCGAGGAGCTCAACAAGGTCGTCCACGAGGTCTTCGCGCCGGAGCAGGTCTTCCGCATCGACCACTACCTGGGCAAGGAGACCGTCCAGAACATCCTGGCGCTGCGCTTCGCCAACACGATGTTCGAACCGATCTGGAACCGGTCCCTGGTGGACCACGTGCAGATCACCATGGCCGAGGACATCGGCATCGGCGGCCGGGCCGGGTACTACGACGGCATCGGCGCCGCCCGCGACGTCATCCAGAACCACCTCCTCCAGCTCCTGGCGCTCACCGCCATGGAGGAGCCCTCCTCCTTCGACGCGGACGCGCTGGCCGCCGAGAAGACCAAGGTGCTCGGCGCGGTGAAGCTGCCCAAGGACCTTGGCCGGGACACCGTGCGCGCCCAGTACGCGGCGGGCTGGCAGGGCGGCACCAAGGTGCGCGGCTACCTGGAGGAGGACGGCATCGACGCCTCCTCCAAGACCGACACCTACGCCGCGATCAAGCTGGAGATCGACAACCGCCGCTGGGCGGGCGTCCCCTTCTACCTGCGCACCGGCAAGCGCCTGGGCCGCCGCGTCACCGAGATCGCGGTCGTGTTCCAGCGGGCCCCGCACTCCCCCTTCGACTCGACCGCCACCGAGGAGCTCGGCTCCAACGCGATCGTCATCCGCGTCCAGCCGGACGAGGGTGTGACGGTCCGCTTCGGCTCGAAGGTGCCGGGCACGTCGATGGAGATCCGGGACGTGTCGATGGACTTCGCGTACGGCGAGTCCTTCACGGAGTCCAGCCCGGAGGCGTACGAGCGTCTCATCCTGGACGTCCTTCTCGGTGACTCGAACCTCTTCCCGCGCACCGAGGAGGTCGAGCTGTCCTGGAAGATCCTCGACCCGATCGAGGAGTACTGGGACAACAACGGCAAGCCCGCCCAGTACCCGGCCGGTACCTGGGGGCCCGCCGAGGCGGACGAAATGCTCGAGCGACACGGACGGAGCTGGCGCCGGCCATGAAAATTGACCTCACGGACACCACCGCCAGCAAGATCAACAAGGCGCTGGTGCAGGGTCGCCGGGCGATCGGCACCCCGGCGGTCGGCATGGTGCTCACTCTGGTCATCGTGACGGACGAGGAGAACGCCTACGACGCGCTGAAGGCCGCGAGCGACGCCGCGCACGAGCACCCCTCGCGCACGCTCGTCGTCATCCGGCGTGTCTCCCGCTCGCCCCGCGACCGTACGCAGTCCCGCCTGGACGCGGAGGTCCGGGTCGGCGCGGACGCCGGCACGGGCGAGACGGTGGTACTGCGGCTGTACGGCGAGGTGGCCGAGCACGCCCAGTCGGTGGTGCTGCCGCTGCTGCTGCCGGACGCCCCGGTGGTGGTGTGGTGGCCGGTGAACGCGCCGCTCGACCCGGCGAAGGACCCCCTGGGTGCCCTCGCCCAGCGCCGTGTCACCGACACGTACGCCTCCGAGCAGCCGGTACGGGACCTGGCCACCCGGTCGGGGACCTACACCCCCGGCGACACCGACCTGTCCTGGACCCGCATCACGCCCTGGCGCTCGATGCTGGCGGCGGCGCTCGACCAGGTCGCCTGCGAGGTCAGGGCGGTCGAGGTGGAGGGCGAGGAGTTCAACCCGAGCTGCGAGCTGCTGGCGATGTGGCTCGCGGACCGGCTGGACGTGCCCGTGAAGCGCTCCCTGTCCAGCGGCCCGGGTCTCACGGCGGTCCGCATGACCACCAACTGCGGCCCGATCAACCTGGACCGCGCCGACGGCTCCCTGGCGACGCTCTCCATCGAGGGCCAGCCGGACCGCGCGGTGGCGCTCAAGCGCCGGGACACCGCCGAGCTGATCGCGGAGGAGCTGCGGCGGCTCGACCCGGACGACACCTACGCGTCGGCGCTGCGGTACGGGGTGGACCGGCTGAAGTCCTCCTGGTCGGCTCCGGCGCCGCCGGCGCCGCGCGCTTCGCTGGAGGAGCCGGTGGCCAAAGGAGAACCCAAAAGCGGCGAACGAGGCGGCGAAGGGGGACGGCTCGCGCTCCCCGCTCCCGTCGAGAAGGCTGCGAAAGCACCCGCCGCGGAGGCGACGGCGCAGGCACCGGTGAAGCAGGAACCGCCCGAGTTGGAACCGGTACGGAGGTCGACGGCGAAGTGAGTACGGCACCGCAGCTGGTCGTGCACCGCGACAAGGAGCTGATGGCACAGGCCGCGGCGGCCCGGCTGATCACCAGGATCGTGGACGCGCAGGCCTCCCGGGGCTCGGCGTCCGTGGTCCTGACGGGCGGCCGCAACGGCAACGGCCTGCTGGCCGCCCTGGCCGCGGCGCCCGCCCGGGACGCCGTCGACTGGAGCCGGCTCGACCTCTGGTGGGGTGACGAGCGGTTCTTGCCTGAGGGCGACCCGGAGCGCAACGTCACGCAGGCGCGGGAGGCCCTGCTGGACGCGGTGCCGCTCGATCCGAAGCGGGTGCACGCGATGCCGGCGTCGGACGGCCCGCACGGCGACGACGTGGAAGCGGCGGCGGCCGCGTACGCGGAGGAACTGGCGGGAGCGGCGGGCCCGGAGAACCACGGCCCCGTGCCGACGTTCGACGTGCTGATGCTGGGCGTCGGGCCGGACACGCATGTCGCGTCGTTGTTCCCGGAGTTGCCGGCGGTGCGCGAGACGGAGCGTACGGTCGTGGGCGTCCACGGCGCGCCCAAGCCGCCGCCGACGCGGGTGACGCTGACGCTGCCGGCGATCCGTGCCGCCCGTGAGGTGTGGCTTCTCGCGGCCGGGGAGGACAAGGCGCGGGCGGCGGCGATCGCGTTGTCGGGCGCGGGCGAGATCCAGGCCCCTGCGGCCGGGGCGTACGGCCGCAGCCGGACGCTGTGGCTGCTGGACGGGGCGGCGGCTTCGCAACTGCCGCGTTCGCTGTACCCGCCGGCTTCGGCTTAGGCCACCAGGGGGCTCCGCCCCCTGGACCCCCGGGCCTTCGCCCACCCACCACCCGAAGCAGTCGGCCAAGAGGCCGGACTCGCCGGTTGCCCCATTCAAGGGCCGTTTCGGGTGGCGGGTGGGCATAGGCGGGGGTCCAGGGGGCGGAGCCCCCTGGTACCGCTTCGGGTACCGGCTACTTGACCGACCCGGCCATGACGCCCTGCACGAAGTGCCTCTGGAACGCGAAGAACACGACGACGGGGACGACCAGGGACACGAACGCCCCCGGCGCCAGGACGTCGATGTTGCTGCCGAACTGGCGGATCTGCGACTGGAGTTCCACCGTCAGCGGCTGCGACGCACTGTCCGCGAACAGCAACGCCACCAGCATGTCGTTCCACACCCACAGGAACTGGAAGATGGCCAGCGAGGCGATCGCGGGCCGCCCCACGGGCAGGACGAGCCGCGTGAAGATGCGCCACTCGGTGCCGCCGTCCATCCGGGCCGCCTCCAGCATCTCCTTCGGCATCTCGGCGAAGTAGTTCCGCAGCAGGAACACCGCGAAGGGCAGGCCGTAGGCGACGTGGAAGAGGACGACACCGGGGATCGTGCCGAACAGCCCCAGCTGCCCGAAGAGTTTCGCCACCGGCAGCAGTCCGATCTGCACGGGCACCACCAGCAGCGCGACCACGACCAGGAAGATCGCCTCCCGTCCGGGGAAGTCCAGCCACGCGAAGGCGTACCCGGCGAGCGCCGCGATCACCACGACCAGCAAGGTCGCCGGCACCGATATCAGCACCGTGTTCCAGAACGCCTGCGTGATGCCCGCGTTCTGCAGCAGCGAGGAGTAGTTGTCGAAGGACAGCTGCCCGGGACTGGTGAACACCGTCCACCAGCCGCCCTTCGCGGTGTCCTCGGCGGACCGCAGCGAGGACAGGAACAGCCCCGCCAGCGGCGTCATCCACACCAGGCCCACCACCACGAGGAAGGCCTGGACGACCCCGTTGCCCAATCCGCGCCGGACCGCGTTCATCGCTGACTCCCTCGGAAACGGCGGACGTTGAACACCATGGCCGGGACCACCAGCAGCAGGAGCAGCACACCGAGCGCGCTGCCGAGCCCCTGGTTGTTGCCGCCGCCGAACGACACCAGCCACATCTGCGTCGCGAGCACGGTCGCGTCCTCCTGCACCGGCCCGGGCGCGATGATGTAGACGAGGTCGAAGACCTTCATCACGTTGATCACCAGCGTCACGAAGACGACCGTCAGCACCGGTGCCAGCAGCGGCACCGTGATCCGCCGGAAGATCTGCCACTCGTTGGCGCCGTCCATCCGCGCCGCCTCCAGCGCGTCCCTGGGCAGCGTCGACAGGCCCGCTCCGATCAGCACCATGGCGAAGCCGGTCCAGATCCACAGGTACGCCCCGATGATCGCCGGCGTGACGAGCGCCGGTCCGAGCCAGGAGACGCCCTCGTAGGGCGGGGCGAAGTTGGACGACGGCAGTTTCACCTGGTAGGAGCCCGGTTCGAGGTTCTCGAAGCGGAAGGATCCGTCGGAGGCGGTGGTGGCCGTGGCGACCGCCTTGCCCTCGCGCACCGCCTCGACCTTCATCTGGGGCAGTCCGCTCTCCCGCGCGTCGACCTTGCCCTGTTCCCCTCCCCCGCCGGGCGTGAAGTCGAGGTAGACGACACCGCGCAGTTCGCCGGGGGCGGCCTTCTGTCCCGCGGCCGCGGACGCGGGCCGGGCGTCGCCGGGCAGGTCGCCCGGCTGCACGCCGACCAGGCCCAGCGTCACCGCGTCCCCGGGCGAGACGGCCGTGCTCGTGCGGTACGAGCCGTCCTTCTCCTTCGTCAGCCCCTGCCCGTCACGCGCCCGGGCGGTCGGGTAGGAGGACGAGCTCTCGAAGGCGTCGTGGACGGAGACGACCGCCGCGTTGAGGACCCCCTTGTCCGGGTCCTCGTCGTAGGCGAGCCGGAAGATGATGCCGGCGGCGAGGAAGGAGACCGCCATCGGCATGAAGAGGAGCAGCTTGAAGGCGGTGGCCCAGCGGACCTTCTCCACCAGGACGGCCAGGATCAGGCCGAGCCCGGTGAGCAGCGCGGGGGCCACCACGACCCAGATGGCCGTGTTGCGGACGGCGTTCAGGGTCGCCGGGTCGCGGAACATCTCGGTGTAGTTGTCGCCGCCGACGAAGGTCGTGCCGGAGGCGTCGAAGAAGCTGCGGCCGATGCTGAACAGCACGGGGTAGACGACGAGCGCGCCGAGCAGCAGCAGCGCGGGGAAGACGAACAGCAGGGCGACTGCCTTGCCGCGCCGCCGCAGTCGCCGGGTGCGGTCGGCGACCGGGCCGGGCGGCGCGGGAGGGCTCGTCTTTTTCACGAGGGTGGCTGTCATCGGGTATCAGTCCTGGTACGCCTTGGCCGCCGCGGCCTCCAGCTTCGCCGCGGTGCCCTTCGGGTCGGAGGGGTCGCGCAGGAAGTCCTGCAGGAGCTTCCACTCGCCGGCGCCCTTCGTGCCGCCGAAGGCCGCCGGGGCCTGGTCGGACATGTCGAAGCGGACCGAGTCCCCGGCCTGGACGAGGGACTTGGCGGTGGCCCGGGTGACGTCGTCGCCGTACTCGGCGAGGTCGAGCTTCTTGTTCGGGGAGAGGAAGCCGCCCGCCTGGGCCCACACCGCGGAGGCCTCCGGGGTCGCCAGGTACTCCAGGAGGGCCTGGGCGGCCTTCTGGTTCTTGCCGTCCTTGAGGACGGCGGCGGCGTCACCGCCGCTGACGACCGGTGCCTCGCCGCCGCCGACGGCCGGGAACGGGAAGAAGTTCGCGTCCTCGCCGATGGTCTTGCCGAACTGGTCCTTGGCGACGCCGGCGACGAAGTCGCCCTCGTAGACCATGCCGGCCTCGGGCTCGGGCCCGAACACCTTCTCCACCGAGCCGGGGAAGTCGGTGTTCAGGGCGCCCTTCTGGCCGCCCGCGATGAGCTGCTTGTCCTTGAAGAGCTTGCCGAGCGTGGTGAGGGCGTCGACGACGGAGGCGTCGGTCCACTTCAGCTTGTGCGCGGCGAGGGCGTCGTACTTCTCGGGTCCGGCCTGGGAGAGGTAGACGTTCTCGAACCAGTCGGTGAGGGTCCAGCCGTCCTGCCCGGCGACGGAGAACGCGGCGAGGCCGGAGTCCGACACCGTCTGCCCGGCCTTCAGCATCTCGTCGTAGGACTTCGGCGGCTTCACACCGGCCTGGGTGAGGGCGTCGGGGCTGTACCAGACGGTCGACTTGTGGGCGGCCTTGAAGTACAGGCCGTAGAGGGTGCCGTCGACGGTGCCGTAGTTCTTCCAGACGTCGGCGTAGTTGGCGTCGACGGATGCCTGCGTCTTCTTCGACAGGGGCTTGAGCCAGCCCTTCTCCGCGAACTGCTTGAGCACGCCGACCTGCGGGACCATCACCACGTCGGGGGCGTTACCGCCCTCGATCTTGCTGCCGACGACGGTGGAGACGTTGTCGCCGGTGGACGTGAACTGCGTCTTGGCGCCGGTCTTCTCGGTGAAGGCGTCCAGCACCTTCTGGAAGTTCTTCTGCTCGGTGCCGGACCAGACACCGGCCACGGTGACCGTCTGGCCGCTGAGTGCCTTGTCGCCGCCGCCCGCCGAGACGGGGCCGCCGCCGCAGGCGGTCGCGCCGAGTGCCAGGACGAGGGCGGTGCAGCCGGTGAGCAGGGTGGTACGTCGTCGCATCATCGTTGATGTCCCTTCGGGAAGTTGACTTGCGGGGAGTTCAGGAACGGATCCACCAGGCGGCCGTCGAGCCGGAGAGCACTCCGGGCGGGCAGGGGCCGCTGGCGAGCAACGGGGTGCCGGAGACCGGCGCGGGGGTGGGGGCCGTACCGAAGTTGACGGCACACACCAGGTCGTCACCGCGTTCGAAGGCCAGGACGCCGGGCGGGGCGTCCAGCCAGCGCAGTGTGCCCTCGCCCAGCTGCGGGAGCTGGGAGCGAAGCTGGAGGCCGTCGCGGTAGAGGTGCCAGAAGGACCGGGTGTCGGCGAGGGCCCGGTCGGTGGCGTACTCGGCGAAGTACTCCGGCTGCGGCAGCCATGGTTTGGCGCTCTCCGTGCCGGGGGTGAAGCCGAACGGCGAGGCCTGTCCCGACCAGGGCAGCGGCACCCGGCAGCCGTCGCGGATGCGGGCCCTGCTGCCGGTGCGGCGGAAGATCGGGTCGGTGAGCACGTCGTCGGGCAGGTCCACGACCTCGGGCAGGCCGAGCTCCTCGCCCTGGTAGATGTAGGCGGCGCCGGGCAGCGCCAGCATCAGCAGAGCGGCTGCGCGGGCCCGGGCGGCGCCGAGTCCGCTGCCCTCGGTGGCGGGTTCGCCGTAGCGGGTGACGGTGCGGACCTGGTCGTGGTTGTTGAGGACCCAGGTGACCGTCGAGCCGGTCCCGGCGATGTCCTGCATGGCCTCGGAGATGACCTTCCGGAAGGCGTCGGCGTCCCAGGAGGCGCTGAGCAGGTCGAAGAAGAAGGCCTGGTGCAGTTCGTCGGGGCGGACGTACCGGGCGTGCTCGCGGGCGGTCGGGACGGAGACCTCGCCGACGAGCAAGCGGTCGAGGCCGTCGCGCTCGGTGTACTCCTCGCATATGGAGCGCCAACGGCGCCACACGTCGTGCACCTCGGGCTGGTTCCAGGCGAGCGGGTTGACCGAGTCGCGGGTGCGGGCGTCGGCCTCCGGGTCGTCGGAGTCGGGCAGCTCGGGGTGCTTGTAGAGCCCGGCGGCGACGTCGATGCGGAAGCCGTCGACCCCCCGGTCGAGCCAGAAGCGCAGCACCCGGTCGAACTCGGCGGCGACCTCCGGTTCGCGCCAGTTCCAGTCGGGCTGCTCGGGTGTGAACATGTGCAGGTACCACTGGCCGGGCGTGCCGTCCGGCTCGGTCACCCGGCTCCACGCCGGGCCGCCGAACATGGCGTGCCAGTTGTTGGGCGGCTCGGCGCCGTCCGGGCCGCGGCCGTCGGCGAAGTGGAAGCGGGCCCGGGCCGGGCTGCCGGCGGGGGCGGCGAGCGCCTCGCGGAACCAGGGGTGCTCGCTGGAGCAGTGGTTCGGGACGATGTCGAGCAGCACCTTGATGCCCAGCCGCCGCGCGGCCCCCACCAGCCGGTCGAACTCGTCGAGGTCGCCGAAGAGCGGGTCGACGTCGCAGTAGTCGGCCACGTCGTAGCCGTGGTCGTGCTGCGGCGAGGGATAGAAGGGGCTCAGCCAGATCCCGTCGACGCCGAGCTTCTTGAGGTACGGCAGTCCGGCCCGGACGCCGGCGAGATCGCCGATGCCGTCACCGGTGCTGTCGAGGAAGCTGCGGACGTACACCTGATAGATCACTGCGTCACGCCACCAGTGGTGCCTGTTCAACCCATCGACCTGTCTCTGAGGAGGGCAGCGGTTATGCATGCATGTTAAGTAGGCGTGTCGAGAGGGTGTCAATGAAAAACACAGAGGCCACTGGCCAGTTGGCTGCCGAAATACGGACTTAATGGGTCATCTCGCATCGAGATGAGACGTCCGCGTTACCTAACAAGTAACTAGGGGAGTTATCGCTGGGAGATCGCGGCGAGTTCCCGCGCCAGACGCCGCACCGCCGCCTCGGGCGTCTCCCGCCCGGCCATGGCGTCGTGCACGACCGCCTGCACCACCAGGCTGACCTGGTCGTAGCGCGGGCTCTTGGGGCGCGGCTCGGCCGCGATCACGCTCTCGCGCAGGGTCGGCAGGTACGGGAACCTGCGGATCAGGGCCGGGTCCCGGTAGAGATCGGCGCGTACCGGCGGCAGTGCGCCGCGGGTGAGGACCTGGCGCTGGACGCCCTCGCTGGTGAGGTACGCGATCAGGCGGGCGGCCGAGTCGGGGTGCCGGGTATGGGTGCTGACGGCGAGGTTGGAGCCGCCGAGGACACTCGTCCCCGGCCCGTCCGGCCCCGGCAGCGGTACGGCGCCGACCTTCCCGGCGACCGCGGAGCCCGGGGCCGAGGCGCCGACGTAGGCGTACGGCCAGTTCCGCAGGAAGAGCAGCCGGCCGTCCTGGAAGGCCTGCTTGGACTCCTCCTCCTTGTACGTCAGGGCCTCTTCCGGGATCCAGCCCTCACGTACTCCGCGCGCGAGGAACCCGAGGCCCTCGCGGGCCGCCGCCGAGTCGACGGTGACGCGCTCGCCCTCGTCGCCGAGGATCGAGCCGCCCGCCGAGTAGACGGCCTCGGCCGCGTTGACGGTGAGGCCCTCGTACGGCAGGAACTGCCCCGCGTAGCCGTCGAGGCGGTACTTCGGGGCAATGGTCTTCGCGTACCGCTCCAGCTCCGCCCAGGTGCGCGGCGGCCGGACGCCCTCCTTCGCGAGGACGTCCTTGCGGTAGAGGAGCAGGCCGGCGTTGGTGACGTACGGGACGGCGTAGAGCTGCCCGTCGTAGGTCGCCGTGTCCACGACCGGGGGGAGGAAGGTCTTCAGCGGGAAGCGGTCAGGGGGCAGGGGCCGGATCCAGCCCGCCGCGGCGAACTCCGGGGTCCAGTTGACGTCGATGTTGAGCACGTCGAACCGGCTGCGGTCGCCGTCGCGCAGGTCGGTGGCCATCTGCGCCTGGGTCTCGTCGGCCGAGTCGGGCAGCTCGACCAGGGTGACCCTCTCGCCGGGATGGGTGCGGTTCCAGCCCTCCAGCAGGGGTCCGAGGTAACCGGTGAGGTCCCCGGCGGTGGCGAGCGTGAGCGGGCCGCGGCCGGATCCCGTAGGCTCACCGGCCTGTGCGCCTGCTGCGACATAGCCGGTCAGCAGCACGACGAGAACGAGAAGGCCCCTACCCGCGGCATGGATCCACCGCATAGGTTCCTCCCTGTACACCGGCGACGGGCACCCTTGCCCGGAATCCGAGGCCATGTATACCTGTTAGGTATGGGCGATACTAGGGCCTGGAGCACATTGGACCGGACAGGAGGACTGCACGCGTGCGCCTGCCCCTCCTGGCACTCCTCGCCCGCGGACCCGCCCACGGCTACGAGCTCAAGCAGGACCTTGAGCAACTGCTGGGCTCCGCGTACCCTCAGCCGAACGTCGGCCAGATCTATGTGACCCTCGGCCGCCTCGAGAAGTCGGGACTGATCGAGGGCGAGGACGTGACGCAGTCCAGCCGGCCCAACAAGAAGGTCTACCACCTCACCGAAGCCGGGCGGGAGGCGCTGCGCGTCTGGTTCGAGGATCCCGAGGACGAGCCGCGGGTCCGGGACGAGTTCTTCATGAAGCTGGCGCTCGCTCCGCAGACCGGGCTCGCCGACCAGATCTCGCTGATCAACCGGCAGCGGCGCCAGTATCTGAACACCATGCGGCAGCTGTCCAGGCTGGCCGCCGCCGAAGACCGCGACAACCGCATCGCCCACCTGCTGATCGAGGGCGCGATGCTGCACCTGCAGGCCGACCTCGACTGGCTGGAACGGTGTCAGGAAGAGCTGGAGGAGCTGGAGTGAGCGACGAGCGCCCCACTCCTGTGCTGCGCGCCGAGGGGCTGGTGAAGACGCACCACGGCGAAGGCGCGCCCGCCCACGCCGTGCGCGGGGTCGACCTGTGCGTACGGCCCGGCGAGTTCGTGGCGATCACCGGCCCGTCCGGCGCCGGCAAGTCGACGCTGCTGCATCTGCTCGGCGGGCTCCAGCGGCCGGACGCGGGCAGCATCTGGCTCGACGGGGAGTGCACGGACCGCTACAGCGAGGCCCGCTGGGCGGTGGAGCGCAGGAAGCGCATCGGGATCGTCTTCCAGTTCTTCAACCTCGTGTCCAACCTGTCCGTCGCCGACAACGTGGAACTGCCCGCCCTGCTGGCCGGCGCCGCGCCGAAGCAGGCGCGGGCCGAGCGTGAGCAGCTGCTGGCTGAGCTGGGCCTGACGGGCAAGGAGCGCAGCATGCCGGGCGAGCTGTCCGGCGGTGAGCAGCAGCGGGTCGCCCTCGCCCGGGCCCTGGTCAACCATCCCCCGCTGCTGCTCGCCGACGAACCGGCGGGCAGCCTGGACAGCAAGGGCACCCGTGAGGTGATGCGGCTGCTGTCCCGCTTCCACCAGCGGGGCCAGACGATCCTCCTGGTCACTCACGACGCCCGCCTGGCGAGCGCCGCGGACCGGGTGATCAGCTTCTTCGACGGCCGGATCGCCGACGACGCGGCGCTCGACGGCGGCACACCCCCGCGCCGGCCCGGCATTTCCGGTGTGCTGGAACTCAAGGACTGACATGCCGGTGTACGACCACCGCGTCCGCCGCGGGCCGAGGGGCTGAGGGCCGTGCGAGCCCCCCTGCGCTGGGCGCACTCCGATCTGCGCACGCACCGCGGCGAGGCGCTGTTCCTGGTCCTCGCCACGGCGGGCATCGTCGCCTCACTGCTGCTGGCCTCGTCCCTGTTCGGGTACGCCACCAACCCCTGGCAGCGGGTGTTCACGCAGTCGCACGGCGCGCACGTGTGGCTGCACACCGACACCGCGACCGACACCGGCGAGCTGGCCGGGCTGGACGGTGTGGACTCCGTCGCCGGCCCTTACCCCACCGCCTCCCTCACCGTCGCCTCGCGCGGCAACCGCGCCTCCGCGGAGCTGCGCGGCACCGCGGAACGGCCCTCGGTCGGCCGGCCGCCGATCGTCTCCGGGCACTGGCTGGACCCCGCCACCCCGAACGGTGTGGTCCTGGAGAGCCGTTTCGCCCGGGCGCTGCTGGCCGAGCCCGGCGACACCCTCACCGTGCCCGGTACCGCCCGGGAGCTGACCGTGGTGGGCCTGGCCGACAGCGCCGAGCCGCGCTATCGGCCCGGTGAGCAGCCGGGCCTGGTGTGGGCGCTGCCGTCGGCCGTGCCGGACCCGGGCGGCCAGGTGATCGGGCTGCGGCTGACCGACCCCGCCGACACCTCCTACCTCGTCCAGCGCGCCGTGACCGTGCTGGGCGCCGGGGCGATCGGCGAGGTCTCCACCTGGCAGCAGGCACGGGCCGAGGCGCAGGGCGACAACCGGCTCCTCGGCCAGGTGCTGGGCCTGTTCGGGCTGGGCGCGCTGGTCGCCGCCGGGCTCGCCGTGCACGGGGCGATCGGCACCCGTATCCGCGGTCACCTGCGCGATCTGTCCGTACTGAAGGCGATCGGCTTCACACCCGGCCAGGTGGTCCGCGTCTTCCTGCTGCAGCACCTGGCCTACGCCCTGCTGGGCGCCGTCGCCGCCGCCGCGCTGGCGGAGCTTCTGGGCAGCCGGATCCCCGGGCGGCTGGGGGACGCGGTCGGCTTGTGGCAGGGACTGCCCGGTCACACCCTGGCACTGGTCGCGATACCGGTCGGCGCCGTGCTGTTCATCGGCGCGACCACGGGGCTCGCCGCCTGGCGGGCCGGACGGGTGCCGCCGGTCCCGGTGCAGAGGCCCGCCGCGGCGCCGGCCGGGCGGTGGTCAGGGACGACCGGCCGGATCCTCGGACGGCGGCCCGCGACGAGTTCACCGGACGGGCGGCCGGTGAGCGGGCTGCGCCGGATCCTCAGGCTGCCGCCCGCGGCTCCCCGGACCGGCCGGCTCTCCGGACCGGCCCGCCGCGCGCTCGGCGGGCGGATCCCGCCCGCGCTGGTACTGGGCTGGCACAAGGCGTTCACCCGCCGCCCCCGTTCGCTGGCCACCGTCGCCCGTCTCACGCTGCCGCTGCTGCTGATCGTCGTGGCGATGAGCGCCTGGACCACCATCGACCGCTTCCACAGCGAGCCCGAGCAGGTCGGTCTGCCGACCGCGCTCAGCGTCCGCGCCGACGCGGGCCTGAACGAGCGGCAGACCCGTGCGCTGCTGGAGCGCGACCCGGGGGTGGCCGCCGCCTACCCCGGTGTCGAGACGGCCGCCCTGGTTCCCGGCCAGACGGCGACCTTCGCCCTGCGCGGCCTCGGCACCCGCCAGAACCCCTACCCGTACACCCTCGCCGAGGGCCGCCCCGCCCGTGGTGCCGACGAGGCCGTGGCGGGGCAGGGGCTGCTCGACCTGCTGGACGTGCGCGTCGGCGACTGGGTGCGGGTGACCGTGCGGGACCAGCCCCAGGTCCTGCACATCGTGGGCCGCAGCATCGAGCCGGAGAACGCGGGGCGGGTCATCTCCACGTCCCTGGACACCCTGCGCGCGAACGACCCCGGGCTCCGCCCGGCCCTGTACGAACTGCGCCTGACTCCCGGCGCCGAGCCCCGGGAGGTGGCCGACCGGGTGGCCACGGCCGGGTGCGGCCATCTGGACGTGCACACCGTGACCAACCCGGCCGACGGGCTCTCCCCGCTGCGCGCCGTCGTCGCCGGGCTGATCGCCGTCCTCGCTCTCATCGGGCTCATCGAGTTGCTGACCGCGATCGGCGGCACCGTCCGGGAGAGCGAGCGGGACCTGCTGGCGCTGAAGGCCATCGGCCTGTCCCCCCGGCAGATCACGGCGATCACGATGACGGCCACCGGCTGTACGGCGCTGGCCGCCGTCCTCGCCGCCGCCGCCCTGGGCCTGCCCCTCGCCCACTGGCTGATCGACGCCCAGGGCAGAGGGAGCGGCGTCGGCGCGGGAATCGCGCAGGGCCCCTCCGCCCTGCTCATGCTGCTGCTCGGAGCGGCGGCGGTGCTCTGCGCGGCGGCGCTCGCCGCCGTGCCCGCGGCCCGGGCGGCACGGCGGCGACTGGCGGACACGCTCAGCGCGGTGGCCTGACCTCGACGAGTCCAGGCCACCGCCCGTCTACCACCTGGCGGTCGTCACTGCCGGCCGCGCAGCTCCCGGTACGCGGCGACGAGGGCCTTCGTGGAGGCGTCCAGACCCTCGACCTCGGCGCCCTCGGTCAGGGCGGGCTCGACGCGCTTGGCGAGCACCTTGCCGAGCTCGACGCCCCACTGGTCGAAGGAGTCGATGTTCCACACCGCGCCCTGCACGAACACCTTGTGCTCGTAGAGGG
>NZ_BMWE01000016.1 GCF_014651075.1 Streptomyces djakartensis
GACGTCGCCCATGCCGTCGCCGTGGTGCGGGAGGACCGTCCCGGCGACCAGCGGCTGGTGGCCTACGTGGTGGCCGCGCCGGGAGCGGTGCCGGATCCGGCCGGGCTGCGGGCGTATGCCGCTCGTGTGCTGCCGGAGCCCATGATCCCGTCCGTGGTGGTGCCCCTGGACGCGCTGCCCCTCACCCCGAGCGGGAAACTGGCCCGCCGGGACCTGCCCGCCCCGGAAGCCGACGCACCGGCCGTCGGCCGGGCTCCGCGCACGGCCGCGGAGGAGATCCTGGCCGGTCTGTTCGCCGAGGTGCTGGGCGTCCCTGGCGTCGGCGTCGACGACGGGTTCTTCGACCTCGGCGGGCACTCGCTGCTGGCAACCCGGCTGATCTCCCGGATCCGGGCCGTGCTCGGGATGGAGCTTTCGGTACGGGACCTGTTCGAGGCGCCCACGGTGGCGGGCCTGGCAGCCCGGATCGACGTCGGGGGTGAAGAACGGCCTGCCCTGCGCGCGGCGGCCCACCGCCCGGACGTGCTTCCGCTGTCCTTCGCGCAGCGCCGGCTGTGGTTCCTGCACAAACTGGAAGGGCCCAGCCCGACCTACAACATGCCCTTCGCGCTGCGCCTGTCCGGGGACCTGGACACCGGTGCCCTGCACGCCGCCCTGAACGACGTCGTCGCCCGGCACGAGACCCTGCGCACGGTCTTCCCCGAGATCGGCGGGGAGCCGCGACAGGTGATACTCGGACCGGGCGAGGCGGAGGTGGAGCTGCCGGTCCACCAGATCGACGAGGACGGACTCACCGGGGCGCTGGCCGCCGCGGCCGGACACCGGTTCGACCTGACGACCGAACCCCCCCTGCGGGCCTTCTTGTTCGCGCTCGGCCCGGACGAGCACGTGCTGCTGCTGGTGATCCATCACATCGCGGGTGACGGCTGGTCGAACGCCCCGTTCGCCCGGGACCTCTCGGTCGCCTACACAGCCCGCTGCTCCGGCCAGGCCCCCCAGTGGGCGCCGCTGCCCGTCCAGTACGCCGACTACGCGCTGTGGCAGCGCGGCCTCCTCGGCAGCGAGGACGACCCGGACAGCCTGATCTCCGCCCAGATCGCCCACTGGGAGCGCACACTGGGCGGGCTGCCCGAGCAACTGGACCTGCCCACCGACCGGCCCCGTCCGGCGGTGGCCAGCCACCGTGGCGGGAGGGTGCTGTTCACGCTGGACGCGGGCCTGCACCTACGGCTCGCCGAACTGGCGCGTGAGCGCGGAGCGACCCTCTTCATGGTGTTGCAGGCCGGGCTCGCCACCCTGCTCAGCAGGCTCAGCGGGGGCACGGACATCCCGATCGGCAGCGCCATCGCCGGGCGCACCGACGAAGCCCTCGACAACCTCGTCGGGTTCTTCGTCAACACGCTCGCGCTCCGCCTGGACACGTCGGGGGACCCGTCCTTCGCCGGCCTGCTGGAGCGGGTACGCGAGACCGACCTCGCCGCCTACGCCAACCAGGACGTTCCCTTCGAGCAGCTGGTCGAACTGCTCAACCCGGTCAGGTCGGCGGCCCGGCACCCGCTGTTCCAGGTGATGCTGACGCTGCAGAACAACGCCGACCCCGAGTTCGC
This sequence comes from Streptomyces djakartensis, assembly GCF_014651075.1. Lineage (GTDB taxonomy): Bacteria > Actinomycetota > Actinomycetes > Streptomycetales > Streptomycetaceae > Streptomyces > Streptomyces djakartensis. The sequence continues at coordinate 1,608 of NZ_BMWE01000016.1, forward strand.
CATGCCCGGCCTGCGGGTGACCCCCGGCATCGCCGAAGTGGGCGCGGCCAAATTCGACCTGCTGTTCAGCCTCACCGACAGGTACACCGAGGACGGCGGCCCGGACCGGGTCGACGGAGTACTCGAGTACAGCGCGGACCTGTTCGACCACGGCACCGCCGAGACGTTGGCCGCCCGCTTCGTGCGGCTGCTGGAAACCGCGGCGACCGGGCCGGACCGGCCGATCAGCTCCCTCGACATCACCGACGCCGCCGAGCGCGAGCGCCTGCTCGTGACGTGGAACGGCACCGAGACCGAGTTCCCGCTGACGCTGCTGCCGGAGGCGTTCGAGGCACAGGCGGCGCTGACGCCACACGCCGTCGCCGTGACCGACGGCGGTACCGACCTCAGCTACCGCGAGCTGAACGCGCGGGCCAACCGGCTGGCGCATCTGCTCATCGGCCGCGGAATCGGCCCGGAGCAGGTGGTGGCGGTCGCCCTGCCGCGCTCCGCCGACCTCGTCGTCGCGCTGCTGGCCGTGGCCAAGGCGGGCGCCGCGTACCTGCCCGTCGATCCGGCCCACCCGGCCGCGCGGCTCCGCTACGTGCTGGCCGACGCCCGCGCGGCCTGCGGACTCACCCTGAGCACGCTCGCCGCGGACCTGCCGGAGACGGGCCTGAACTGGCTCGCGGTGGACGACCCCGAGGTGGCACGGGCCGCCGAGGAGCAGCCGGAGCACGACCCGTCCGACGCCGACCGGGAGACGGGGCTGCGGCCGGCGCATCCCGCGTACGTGATCTACACCTCCGGCTCCACGGGCCGTCCCAAGGGCGTGCTCGTCGAGCACCGCGCCCTGGCCGCCTACCTGGACTTCGCCCGCCGGGCCTACCCCGGCACAGCCGGGACCGCGCTGCTGCATTCACCGGTCTCCTTCGATCTGACCGTCACGGCGCTGTTCGCGTCGCTGACCGCGGGTGGACGGGTGCTGGTCGGCGACCTGTCCGACGGCTCGCCGGTTCCGGGCCCGTACACATTCCTCAAGGCGACGCCGAGCCACCTGGCCCTGCTCGGCGCCTCACCCGGGCAGGAGGCGGCGGTCGCGGACCTGGTCGTGGGTGGCGAGCAGCTCACCGGTGACCTGCTCGCTTCGTGGCGGCGGTCGCATCCGCAGGCCACCGTGGTCAACGAGTACGGGCCGACGGAGGCCACGGTCGGCTGCATCACGTTCCGCGTGCGGCCCGGGACCGCAATCGCGGACGGTCCGGTGCCGGTCGGGCGGCCCGTCCCGAACATGCGGGCATACGTGCTCGACGCGGGGATGCGGCTGGTGCCGCCCGGCGCGACCGGAGAGCTGTACCTCGCCGGGGCGCAGCTCGCCCGCGGCTACCTGAACCGGCCCGGCCTGACCGCGGAGCGGTTCGTGGCCGACCCGTTCGGCGGGCCGGGGGCCCGGATGTACCGGACCGGTGACCTGGCCCGATGGACCCGCGGCGGGGATCTCGTCTTCATCGGCCGCGCCGACGAGCAGGTCAAGGTCCGCGGGTACCGGATCGAACCGGCGGAGATCGAGGCGACCCTGTCCCGGCACGAGGCCGTGGCCCAGGCCGCGGTCGTCGCCCGGGAGGAGGAGCCGTCCGGCACCCACCTGGTGGCCTATGTCGTCCCCTCGGCCGACGGGCTGCGCAGCGGCGAGGCGGCCCGGGCCCAGCTCGGCGATTGGCAGGAGGTGTACGACTCCCTCTACGGCACCGAGCGCGCCGCCGCCGAGCCGGCCCCGTTCGGCGAGGACTTCGCCGGCTGGACCAGCAGCTACGACGGGGAGCCGATCCCGGTCGAGCAGATGCGCCAGTGGCGGGACGCCACCGTCGCGCGTATCCGGGAGCTGCGGCCACGCCGCGTGCTGGAGATCGGCGTGGGCAGTGGCCTGCTGCTCTCCCAGCTCGCGCCGGACTGCGAGGCCTACTGGGGCATCGACATCTCGGCGGACGCCATCGAACGGCTGCGGGCCCAGGTGGCCGAACGGGCCCTGGCCGAACGCGTGGAACTGCGTGTCCAGCCCGCCACGGACGCCGACGGCCTGCCGGCCGGCTACTTCGACACGGTGGTGATCAACTCGGTCGCCCAGTACTTCCCGGACGCCGGCCATCTCACCGACGTGATCGGTACGGCACTGGAGCGGCTCGCCCCCGGCGGGGCCCTGTTCCTCGGCGACGTACGTGACCTGCGGACGCTGCGGTGTCTGCACACGGCGGTGCAGTTGCGCCGCGCCACGCCGTCCGCCGACATCGCCGTGGTACGCCGCGCGGTGGAGCAGGCGGTGCTGCTGGAGAAGGAACTGCTGCTCGACCCCGCGTTCTTCACCGCGTTCGCGGGCCGGCGGGACGACATCGCCGGCGTCGACCTGCAGGTCAAGCGCGGCGCCTACGTCAACGAGCTGAACCGCTACCGGTACGACGTCGTGCTGCACAAGCGGCCGACCGCCGGTCTGCGGCACCTGGAGGCGGTCCCGGAGCTGCGGTGGGGCCACGACGTCACCGGACTGGAGGCACTCGAACGGAATCTCGCCGAGAACCGCGTGCCCGCGCTGCGGGTCACCGGGGTGCCGGACGAGCGGGTCGCCGACGAGGCCGCCGCCCTGCGCGCCCTGGACGAGGGACGGCCACTGCCCGAACTGCTCGCCCTTCTCGGGGCCGCTGAGCGGTCGTCGGCTCCGCGCCTCGGCCCGGACGACTTCTGCGAACTGGGCGAGCGCGCCGGCTACCGGGTGGCGGTGACCCGGTCGGGCGGTGACGCCGAGAGCCTCGACGTGCTCTTCGTGGACCCGGCCGCGACCGCGCTCGACGGTGTGCACCGCCCGGCCCCGTCGGCCGCGCCGCCGGCGGCGCTCGCCAACGACCCGGCGGCAGCGCGGCAGCGCGCCGAACTGGTCGCCGCACTGACCACCTCGCTGCGGGAGCAGCTGCCCGAGTACATGGTCCCCGCCGCCGTGGTGATCCTCGACGACCTTCCCCTGACCGCGCACGGGAAGCTCGACCGGGCGGCGCTGCCCGCGCCGTACCTCGGCTCGCCGGCGGGCTCGCGCCGGCCCGCCACGCCCCGGGAGCAGGTGCTGTGCGACCTGTTCGCGCAGGTACTCGGCGTGGCGGCGGTCGGCGTCGACGACAACTTCTTCACCCTCGGCGGGCACTCGCTGCTGGCCACCCGGCTGATCAGCCGCATCCGCGCCGCCCTCGGTGCCGAACTCGCCGTCCGGACGGTGTTCGAGGCGCCCACGGTCGCCGGGATCGCCGAGCGGCTCGGTGACGCTGAGGCACACCAGGACGAGGTGCGGCCGGCCCTGCGGCCGGTGCCCAGGCCCGACGCGGTGCCGCTGTCCTTCGCCCAGCAGCGCCTGTGGTTCCTGCACCGCCTGGAGGGACCGAGCGCGACGTACAACATGCCGATCGCCCTGCGCCTGCGCGGCGAAGTGGACCAGAGGGCGCTGCGGGCCGCGCTGGCCGACGTCGCGGCGCGGCACGAAAGCCTGCGCACCGTGTTCCCGGCGGCGGGCGGCGTGCCCCGTCAGCTCGTCCTCGGCGCGGCCGACGCCCGCCCCGAACTGATCGTCCGGCACCTCGAAGAGACCGGGCTGCGCGCGGCCGTACGCGAGGCGGCGCGCTACCCCTTCGACCTCGCGGTCGACCTGCCGCTGCGGGCCGAACTGCTGGTCCTGGGCGAGCGTGAACACGTGCTGGTGGTGCTGGTGCACCACATCGCCGGCGACGGATGGTCGATGGCCCCGCTCTCGCGGGACCTCGCGACCGCCTACGCCGCGCGGCGCCGGGGAGAGGCACCGTCATGGGCGCCGCTGCCGGTCCAGTACGTGGACTACACGCTCTGGCAGCGTGCCCTGCTCGGAGACGAGAACGACCCGGACAGCCTGTTGGCCCGGCAGGTGGCGCACTGGGCCGAGACCCTGACGGACCTGCCCGAGCAGCTCGTGCTCCCGGCGGACCGCCCCCGCCCCGCCGTGTCCACCTACCGGGGCGAGATGTTCGGCTTCGATCTGAGCCCCGAACTGCACCGCAGGCTGGCGGGCCTGGCCCGGGTCGAGGAAGCCAGCCTCTACATGGTGCTGCACGCCGGACTGGCCGCCCTGCTCACCAGGCTCGGTGCCGGTACGGACCTGCCGATCGGCAGCGGGATCGCCGGGCGGCGCGACGAGGCGCTCGACGACGCGATCGGGCTCTTCGTCAACACGCTGGTGATGCGGACGGACACCTCGGGCGACCCGACGTTCAGCGAGCTGCTGCGGCGCGTGCGGGAGACCGCACTGACCGCGTACTCCCACCAGGACGTGCCCTTCGAGCACTTGGTGGAGGCACTGAACCCGGTCCGCTCCCCGAACCGTCACCCGCTGTTCCAGGTGGCACTGGTGCTGCAGAACACACCGGCGGCCGGCCTGGCGCTGGCCGACGTCGATGTCACGCCCGAGCCGGCCAGCTCGGGGACCTCGCGCTTCGACCTGTTCTTCAGCGTCACCGAACGGCCCGCGCCGTCGGGTGCGGCGGCCGGCTCCTTCGGCGGGGTGCGCGCGACCGTGGAGTACAGCACCGACCTGTTCGACCGGCAGACCATCGAGGCGATGGCCGCACGGTGGATCCGGCTGCTGGAGGCGGTGACCGCCGACCCGGCACGGCCCATCGGCCAGGCCGACCTCCTCACCCCCGCCGAACGGACCCGGATGCTCGGCGCCCCCGACGACCGGATCGCCCCGGCCTGCCTGCCGGCGCTGTTCGAGGCGCAGGCGGCCCGGACTCCGGACGCGGCGGCCGTCATCGCCGAGGACCTCACCCTGTCGTACGCCGAGCTGAACGCGCGGGCCAACCGCCTGGCCCACCTGCTGATCTCGCGTGGCATCGGGCCCGAGCAGACGGTCGCACTGGCCTTCCCCCGCTCCGCCGACCTGATCGTGGCGGTCCTCGCAACGCTCAAGGCGGGGGCGGCCTACCTCCCGCTGGACCTCGGCTACCCGGCGGAGCGCCTCGCTTTCATGCTCGGCGACGCCCGCCCGTCGCTGCTGCTGACGGGCGGCACCGGTGGCGCCGAGGTACCCGGCGCCACCGGCCTGCCCAGGCTGGACCTGGACGCCGGCCCGCAGGTCACCGCGGACCTGGCCGCCCGGGCGGGCACCGACCCCGATGACGCCGACCGGGTACGGCCGCTGGCACCCGCCGACCCGGCCTATGTCCTCTACACGTCCGGCTCGACAGGCAGGCCCAAGGGCGTGGTGGTCACCCACGCCGGTGCGGCCGGCCTGGTGGCGACACAGACAGAGGCCTTCGGCGCCGGACCGGGCAGCCGGGTCCTGCAGTTCGCCTCGCCGAGCTTCGACGCGGCGTTCTGGGAACTGTGCATGGCGTTGCTGACCGGGGCGGCGCTGGTGGTGGCGCCGGCCGAGCGGCTGCTGCCCGGCCCGGACCTCGCCGCGCTGGCGGCCGAGCACCGCGTGACCCACCTGACGGTGCCGCCGGTGGCGCTCGGCGTGATGACCCCCGACCAGCTGCCGACCGTGACCACCCTGGTGGTGGCCGGTGAGGCCTGCCCGCCGGAGACGGTGGCGGCCTGGAGCCGAGGCCGGCGGATGGTCAACGCCTACGGGCCGACCGAGTCGACTGTCTGCGGGACGATGAGCCGGCCGCTGACCGGCGAGGGAGGCGTGCCGCCCATCGGCACGCCGATCCTCGGCACCCGGGCCTATGTGCTCGACGCCGGGCTCCGCCCCGTGCCGCCGGGCGTGGTGGGCGAACTGTACCTGGCGGGCGCGGGCCTGGCCCGCGGCTACCTCGGACGTCCGGGCCTGACCGCCGAGCGGTTCCTGGCCTGTCCGTTCGCAGAGCCGGGGACGCGGATGTACCGCACCGGGGACCTCGCGCGGTGGAACTCCGACGGTGATCTGGAGTTCGCCGGGCGCGCCGACCAGCAGGTCAAGGTCCGGGGGCACCGGATCGAACTCGGTGAGGTGGAGTCGGCGATGGCCGCCCATCCCGGCGTGGGGCAGGCGGTCGCGGTGGCCCGCCAGGACGGGCCCGGCGGAAACCGCCTCGTCGGATACGTCGTACCGGCGAAGGACACCGCGGAGACCGCGGACGGGGCGCGTGCCACGGACACCGGTGGTGCGCCGAACGGGTCGGACCGGGTGCTGGGCGAGTGGCGGCAGCTGTACGACACGCTGTACGGCGAGTCGGAACTCGCCCCGTTCGGCGAGGACTTCACCGGCTGGAACAGCAGCTACGACGGACAGCCCATCCCGGAAGCCGAGATGCGGCAGTGGCGGGACGCGACCGTCACGCGGATCCGCGAGCTCCGGCCCGGGCGCATCCTGGAGATCGGCGTCGGCCGCGGCCTGATCCTCTCCCAACTCGCCGCGGACTGCGACGAGTACTGGGGCACCGATCTGTCGGCTGCGGTGATCGAGTCCCTGGCGGCCCAGGTCGCCGATGAGCCGGCGCTGGCCGACAAGGTGGTGCTGCGGGCACAGCCGGCGGACGACCCCACCGGGCTGCCCGAGGGCTTCTTCGACACCGTGGTGCTCAACTCGGTGGCCCAGTACTTCCCGGACGCCGGCTACCTGACCGAGGTGATCGGCAACGCGATGCGGCTGCTGGCGCCGGGCGGCGCCCTGTTCCTCGGGGACATCCGCAACCTGCGGCTGCTGCCGATGCTGCAGGCGGCCACGGGCAACGCCGGGCAGGAGCGGGAGCTGCTGGTCGACCCGGACTTCTTCCCGGCCCTGGCAGGTGTGGTGCCGGAGGTCGGGGCCGTGGACATCCGCCTCAAGCGCGGGCGGTACCACAACGAGCTGTCCCGCTACCGCTACGACGTCGTCCTGCACCGCACGCCGCTGGCCTCACCGCCCCGGCCGTTCGGCGACGCACCGGCGGTGCGCTGGCCGGAGCTGGCCGGCGGAGTCGAGGAACTCGCCGCACTGCTGGACGAGGACCGGCCGGACCGGCTGCGGGTCACCGGGATCCCCAACGCCCGGCTGGCGGGCGAGGCCGCCGCCGCGCCGGTGGCGGCCGTGGACCCGGAGGTCCTGTGCGCGCTGGGCGAACGGCTCGGGCTGTGGGTGGCCGTCACCTGGTCGGGCACGGAAGGGGAGGACTGCTTCGACGCGCTGTTCGCCGATGCCGGGGACGGCGCCGACGCCAGGGACGATGGCGGTCCCGCGGTCACGGGAGGGTACCTGCCGGTGGTCCCCGCGGTGGCGGACCGTTCGTCGCTGCGGGCCTTCACCAACGACCCGGCGGCCATGACGGCGCCGGTCGCACTGGGCACCTCGGTGCGCGCCCGGCTGCGGCAGAAGCTGCCGGAATACCTGGTTCCGTCGGCCGTCGTCACGCTCGACGCCCTGCCGCTGACGCCGAACGGGAAAGTCGACCGCAAGGCGCTGCCCGCGCCGGAGTCCTCCGGCGCGCCGGCGGGCCGGCCGCCCGCCACCGCACGGGAGCGCCTGCTGTGCGACATCTTCGCCGACGTACTCGGCCTGCCGGCCGTCGGAGTCGACGACAACTTCTTCGACATCGGCGGCGACAGCATCGTCTCCATCCAGGTGGTCAGCAAGGCTCGCGCCGCCGGGATCGCACTCGCCCCCCAGGACGTGTTCCAGCACCGGACCGTCGCGGAACTGGCCGCGGCCGCCGGAACGCTCGGCGGGGAGCCGGCCGAGGCCGAGGCACCGCAGGCGGGCATCGGCACGGTGCCCCTGACACCGGCCCTCCACGCGCTGCGGGAGCGGGACCCCGATCCCGGCACCCGGTACGAGGCGGTGACCGTGGAGGTCCCGGCCGGGCTGGACGCGGAGCGGCTCGAAGCGGCCCTCCAAGCGGTCCTGGACCATCACGACGCGCTGCGCACGCGCCTGACCCGTGTCCCCGGCGAGGCCCCGCGGACGGGCCCGGACGAGTGGCTGCTGGAGGTGACGCCGCCCGGCACGGTCCGGGCCGGGGACCGCCTGCACCGGGTCACCGCCGCCGCGAGCGAGGACCTGACCGCAGCGGAGGAGCGGGCGGCGTCGGCCCGCCTCGCGCCGGAGTCCGGGGTGGTGGTCCAGGCGGTCTGGTTCGACGCCGGCCGCGGCCGGCCCGGGCGGCTGCTGCTGGTGCTGCACCGCCTCGTCACGGATCCGGAGTCCTGGCGGATCCTGCTGCAGGACATCGCCACCGCCTGCGCGGCGTCCGCCGAGGACCGCCGCCCGGAACTCCCCGCGGTCGGCACGTCGTTCCGGCGATGGGCCCAGCACCTGCGCGCCCAGGCGCAGGACGCGCGGCGGGTCGAGGAGCTTGCGCGCTGGACCGGCATCCTCACCGAGCCGGACGGGTCCCATGACCCCGGCCCCGAGCCGGACGAGCCGGGGCGGGACACCGGCGTTCGGCCGGTGGAGAGCTCCGGGGACACGGCGGCCGGGGCCGGCACGCTGACGATCACCCTGTCCGCCGAGCGCACCGAGGCGCTGCTCACCACCGTTCCGGCCGCTTTCCACGCCGACGCCGAGGACGTGCTGTTGACCGCGTTCGCGCTGGCGTTGGCCGACTGGCGGCGCCACCGGGGATCCGGCCGGCCGAGTGGCACGGACACCCCGGCGAGTGGCACGGACACCCCCGGCATCAGGAGCGACTCCGTGCTGATCGACGTACGGCGGCCCGGCCGGACCGGCATCGCCGAAGGCGTCGACCTGTCCCGCACCGTGGGCTGCTTCACGGCCGTGCATCCGGTCCGCCTGGACCTGGGCGGCGTGGAGTGGAACGAGCTGTGGAACGGCGGGCACGCCGTCGGCACGGCGCTGAAGCGGGTCAAGGAGGAACTGAGGTCCCTGCCGGACGGCGGCCTGGGATTCGGCCTGCTGCGCCACCTCAACCCCGAAACCGCCCCAGTCCTCGCCGTCCGGCCCTCGCCGCAGGCCGCGTTCCACTACCTGGGGCGGCTGCCGCAGACACCCACCGGCTCCTGGCCGGGCGAGCCCGGCATGCCGCCGGAGTACCGGATCGAGGTCAGAGCGGCAGCCGTGGAGCATCCGGACGGCCCGCGGCTGACCGCCACCTGGTGCCGGCCGCCGGCCCGGTTCACCGAGGCCGACCTGCGGCACCTGGCCGGCACCTGGGCGCGCGTACTGGAAGCGCTGGCCGCCCACGCCACCCGGCCCGACGCCGGTGGCCGTACCCCGTCCGACGTACCGCTGGTCCGGCTGAGCCAGGACAAGCTCGAACAGCTCGAGGCCGCATGGAGGAGAAAACGATGACGCAGGCGGACGTACAGGCGGAACTGGAGGACATCCTGCCGCTGGCGCCACTGCAGGAAGGGCTGCTGTTCCACGCGCTCTACGACGAGGCGGCGCTCGACCTCTACACCCTGCAGATGGCCTTCGACCTGGAGGGCGCCCTCGACGCCGAGGCGCTGCGCGCCGCCGCGCGCGCCCTGCTGCGGCGCCATGCGAGCCTCCGGGCCGGTTTCTGGCACGAGGACCTGGACGAGCCGGTGCAGATCATCCCGCGCGAGGTGGCGCTGCCCTGGGAGGACGCCGACCTCAGTGCGGTGGATCCCGCCGAGCGGGAGGCCGAGGCGGAGCGGATCGCGGTGGCGGACAGGGTCCGCCGCTTCGACCCGGCCCGACCGCCGCTGCTGCGGTTCACGCTCATCCGGCTCGGGCAGGCGCGGTACCGGTTCCTCCTCACCGCCCATCACCTGGTGCTGGACGGGTGGTCCGTGCAGTTGCTGCTGGACGAGCTGTTCCAGCTCTACACGCGGGGCGGCCGGGAGGACGCGATGCCCCCGGCGGCCCGGTACCGCGACTACCTGGCCTGGCTGGCCGGCCAGGACCGGGCGGCAGCCGAGGACGTCTGGCGCGAAGTGCTGAAGGGCGTCGACGAGCCCACCCGGGTCGCCCCCTCGGACCCGTCCCGGGCGCCGGAACTGCCCGGCCAGGTTCTCCGCGACCTGCCGAGCGACCTCGCCGCCGCGCTGGACGGCCTCGCCCGGCGCGAGGGCCTGACCCTGAACACGGTGTTCCTGGGCGCCTGGGCGATCGTGCTCGGCCAGCTGACCGGCCGGGACGACGTGGTGTTCGGCACCACGGTGTCCGGGCGCCCGCCCCAGGTGCCCGGAGCCGAGAAGATGATCGGCCTGTTCGCCAACACGCTGCCGGTCCGCGTCCGCCTCGACCCGGCGGAGCCGCTGACCGGCATGCTGACCCGACTGCAGCAGGACCAGACCCGCCTGATGGCCTGTCAGCACGTGGGTCTTGCCGGCATCCAGCGCACCCTGGACTCCGGTGAACTCTTCGACACGGCGACCGTGTTCGAGAACCTCCCGGCCGGCGAGAGCGAACTGGCCGCCGCAGCGCACGGCAGCGGACTGCGGGTGACCGCGAGCCGGAGCCACGGCGTCACCCACTACCCGCTCAACTTCATGGTGATGCCCGGCAGGCCGCTGCGGCTGCGCCTCGACCACCAGAGCGACCTGTTCGGCCGCGAAGCCGCGGAGGCGATCATGGGCCGGGTGGTCCGGGTCCTCCAGGCCGCCGTCGCTGACCCGGGCCGACGGATCGGCGCCCTGGACATCCTGACGCCGGACGAGCGGGCCCAGGTGCTGGTGGAGTGGAACGGTACGCCGGGTGAGCCGCCGTCGGTGCTGGTGCCCGAGGCCTTCGAAGCACAGGCTGCGCGGACTCCGGAGGCGGTGGCCGTGGCCGCCGGCGGGACGGAGTGGACGTTCGCGGAACTGAACGCCCGGGCGGACACGCTCGCGCGGCGCCTGGCCGGCCACGGTGTCGGGCCGGACACGCTGGTCGGACTGTGCGTGCGCAGGTCGGCCGGGATGATCGCGGCCGTCCTGGCCGTGTGGAAGGCCGGCGGGGTGTGTGTGCCGCTCGACCCCGGCTACCCCGCGGAGCGGCTGTCGCTCATGCTCGCCGACGCGTCCGTGCCCGTGGTGGTGACCGAGCGGGCACTGGCCGGACTCCTGCCCCGGAGCCGGGCCGCCCTGGTGCTGCTGGACAGGGACGATCTGCCCGACACGGACGTGGACGCCGGCGTGCCGCCGAACGCGTGCGCGCAACTGCCGGCGGTACGCGCGGACCACGCCGCGTACGTCGTGTACACGTCCGGGTCGACGGGCGTGCCGAAGGGTGTGGTCGTGACGCACCAGGGGCTGGCCAACCTGTTCGCCAGCCACCGCGACCGGGTGTTCGCCCCGGCCGCGGCCGCGGTGGAAGGGCGCCGGCTGCGGGTGGCGCACACCGCGTCGCTGTCCTTCGACGCGAGCATGGGGCAGCTCCTGGGCCTCGTCGCCGGACACGAACTGCACGTCGTGGACGACGACACCCGCCGCGACGCCGTCGCCCTCCTGGAATACGTACGCGACCGGGGCGTCGACTACCTCGGGATCACACCGTCGCTGCTGAGCGAACTGGCCGGGCTGGGAATGCTGGACGGCCCCGGCCACCGGCCGGGCGTGATCCTGCTCGGCGCGGAGGCCACGGGAGCCGCGCTGTGGGAGACACTGCGCGCGTACCCGGGCACCGAGGTGCACAACTACTACGCGCCGAGCGAGTGCACGGTGGACGCCGTCGGGGCCCGGGTGCGCGACAGCGACCGGCCGGTGATCGGCCGGCCGATCCAGAACATGCGGGTCTACGTGCTCGACGCACGGCTGCGCCCGGTACCTCCCGGCGTGGTGGGGGAGGTCTACCTCTCCGGCGTCCAGCTCGCCCGCGGCTACCTGAACCGGCCCGGCCTGACCGCGGAGCGCTTCGTCGCGGACCCGTTCGGCGGGCCGGCAGCCAGGATGTACCGGACCGGTGACCTGGCCCGCTGGACGACCGCCGGACTGCTGGAGTTCGCCGGGCGCGCGGACGAGCAGGTGAAGCTGCGCGGATTCCGTATCGAGCTCGGCGAGGTCGAGGCGGCGCTCGCCCGGCACGCCGCGGTCACGCACGCGGTCGCGACGGTGCGTGAGGACCGGCCCGGCGACCAGCGCCTGACCGCCTACGTGGTGCCCGCGCCCGGCGGCAGCGTGCACCCGGGCGAACTCCGGGAGCACCTCGCCGGGACGCTGCCCGAGTTCATGGTTCCGGCCGCGATCGTCGTCCTCGACGCGCTGCCGCTCACCCCCAGCGGGAAACTGGCCCGCCGCGAACTCCCGGCCCCGGGGCCCGGCCTCCACGGGGCCGCGGGCCGGGAGCCGCGCAGCCAGGCGGAGGAGATCCTGTGCGGCCTGTTCGCCGAGGCGCTCGGGATCGCGCGAGCCGGAATCGACGACGACTTCTTCGCTCTGGGCGGGCACTCGCTGCTCGCGACCCGGCTGGTGTCACGCATCCGCGCGGTGCTCGGCGCCGAACTCGCCGTACGGGACGTGTTCGAGGCCCCGACCGTCGCCGGACTCGCGGGCCGGCTCGACGCGTCGCGCGCGGGCGCCCGGCGACGGCCGCCGCTGCGCTCCGTGGGTGAGCGGCCGGACGACCTGCCGCTGTCGTTCGCCCAGCAGCGCCTGTGGTTCCTGCACCGGCTGGAGGGCCCGTCGGCCACCTACAACATGCCGTTCGCCCTGCGCCTGACCGGGAACCTCGACGTCTCGGCGCTGCGCGCCGCCCTGGGCGACGTGGTGGCCCGGCACGAGGCGCTGCGTACGGTCTACCCGGACGCCGGGGGCACGCCGCGCCAGCGCGTCCTCGCCCCCGCCGACGCGGCCGTCGAACTGCCCGTGCAGCCGGTCGACGAGACCGGCCTCGCCGCGGCGATCGCGGCCGCCGCGGCCCACCGGTTCGATCTCACGGCCGAACCACCCCTGCACGCCGTGCTGTTCGCCCTCGGCCCGGACGAGCACGTCCTGCTGCTCGTGCTCCACCACATCGCCGGGGACGGCTCGTCCAACCGCCCGTTCGTCCGCGACCTCTCCGACGCCTACGCCGCGCGGCGCGCGGGCCGCGCCCCGTCCTGGGCGCCGCTTGCCGTTCAGTACGCCGACTACACCCTGTGGCAGCGGCGGTTCCTCGGCGCCCAGGGCGACCCGGACAGTGTGCTCTCCCGCCAGGTGGAGTACTGGCGGGAGACCCTGAAGGGGCTGCCGGCCGAGCTGGAGCTGCGACGGGACCGGCCCCGCCCGGACGTGGCCGGCCACCGGGGTGCCACGGTGCCGCTGCGCCTGGGTGCGGACGTCCACGCGCGGCTCGCCGGGCTGGCCCGGGCGGGCAACGCCAGTCTGTTCATGGTCGTCCAGGCGGCCCTGGGGGCGCTGCTCACCCGGGAGGGCGCGGGCACCGACATCCCGATCGGCACGCCGATCGCGGGGCGCACCGAGGACGCGCTCGACGATCTCGTCGGATGCTTCGTCAACACGCTGGTGATGCGCACCGACACCAGTGGGAACCCGAGCTTCGTGGACCTGCTCGGCCGGGTCCGCGAGGCCGGCCTGGCCGCACACGCGAACCAGGACGTGCCCTTCGAGCATCTGGTCGAGGTGCTCAAACCGGCCCGCTCGGCGGCCCGGCACCCGCTCTTCCAGGTGATGCTGACCGTCCATCACGCCGAGGACCTCGCCGTGGATCTGAGCGGCCTGCACTGCCGCGCCGAGGAGGTGGAGTCGCAGTCGGCCAAGTTCGACCTGCTGTTCCGGCTCGCCGAGCGGCACACCGCGGACGGCCTGCCCGGCGGCCTGGAGGGCGGCGTCGAGTACAGCACGGACCTGTTCGACCGGCAGACGGTGGAGGACCTGGTGACCAGGTTCGAGCGTCTGCTGGACGCCGTGACCGCCGACCCGGACGAGCGGATCTGGCGGCTCGACACCCTCGCGCCCGCGGAGTGTGAGCGGGTCCTGCGGGCGTGGAACGACACCGCGCGGCCCCTGTCCCCGCTGACGTTGCCGGAGCTGTTCGAGGCGCAGGTGGCCCGCACACCGGACGCACCCGCCCTGGCCGCAGCCGGTGTCAGCCTGTCCTACGCCGAACTGAACGCGCGGGCGAACCGGCTCGCCCACGCCCTGATCGGGCGCGGCGCCGGACCGGAGCGGGTCGTGGCCGTCGCCCTGCCACGCTCGGCCGAACTGGCCGTGGCGCTGCTGGCCGTGCTCAAGTCCGGCGCGGCCTATCTGCCCATCGACACGAACCATCCGGCCGAGCGGATTCGCACCGTGCTCGACGACGCCCGGCCGGTCTGCGTCCTCGACGACCCGGACCAGGTACGGAACCCCGGCGACCAGCCGGACACGGATCCGGGCGATACCGCCCGCGCCACGCGGCTGACGCCGACGCACCCCGCGTACGTGCTCTACACGTCCGGCTCCACCGGCACGCCCAAGGGAGTGGTCGTCCCGCACGCCGCCGTGGTCAACCGGCTGCTCGGCATACAGGCCGAGTACGGACTGGAGCCCTCCGACATCGTGCTGTACAAGGCGCCGACGGCGTTCGACGCGTCCGTGTGGGAGTTCTTCTGGCCCCTGACCACCGGCGCCCGGATCGTGGTCGCCGAACCCGAGGGACACCGCGACCCGGTGTACCTGGCCGCGGTGATCCGCGAGCACGCGGTGACGACCGTGCACTTCGTGCCGTCGATGCTGCGAGTCTTCCTGGACGAACCCGCCGCGGCCGGCTGCACCAGCCTGCGCCGGGTCCTGACCGGCGGTGAACCCCTTCCGGCGGACCTGCGGGACCGCACCCTGAACGTGCTGGACGTGGCCCTGCATCATCTGTACGGCCCGACGGAGACCGCCATCCACGCGACCTCCTGGACCTGCGAGCGTGAGCCGGCCACCGGATCGGACGCGGCCGGCCGCCCGGTGCCGATCGGCCGGCCCGTCACCAACGTGCGCGCCTACGTGCTGGACGCGGGACTCGGCCCGGTGCCGCCGGGCACGGTGGGGGAGGTCTACCTGGCCGGCGTCCAGCTCGCCCGCGGCTATCTGAACCGGCGCGACCTCACGGCGGAGCGGTTCGTCGCCTGCCCCTTCGGCGCCCCGGGGGAGCGGATGTACCGGACCGGGGACCTCGCGCTGTGGACCGCGGACGGCGTGCTGCGCTTCGTCGGCCGTGCGGACGACCAGGTGAAGCTGCGCGGGTTCCGCATCGAGCTCGGTGAGGTCGAGGCGGTACTGGCCCGGCACGAGACGGTCGCGCGGGCAGCGGCGGTGGTACGCGAGGACGAGCCGGGACGGCGCCGGCTGGTGGCGTACGTGGTCGCGGCGCCGGGCGCCGATCCGCGGGAGACCGATCTGCGTGCCCACGCCGCGGCGGCGCTGCCGGAGTTCATGGTGCCGGCCCACGTCGCCGTGGTGGCCGCCCTGCCCCTGACGACCAGCGGCAAACTGGACCGGCGAGCCCTGCCGGAGCCCGGTCCGCGCTTCGTGACGTCCAAGCGGCCGGCGCGCACGCCCGAGGAGGAGGTTCTCCGCGGTCTGTTCGCCGAATTCGTCGGCGTGGCCGGAGCCGGAATCGACGACGACTTCTTCGAACTCGGCGGGGACTCGCTGGCGGCGATCCGGCTGGTGAGCCGGATCCGGGACACGATGGGCCTCGACCTGTCGGTCCGGGACCTCTTCGCCGCGCCCACGGTGAGCCGCCTCATGGACCGGCTCGACCTCGGTGTCTCGGGCGACGCCTTCGACGTGCTCCTGCCGCTGAGGACCTCCGGCGGACGCCCGCCGCTGTTCTGCGTACACCCCGCCGGCGGCCTGAGCTGGTGTTACACCGGGCTGCTGCGACTGCTGGGGCCGGACTTCCCGGTGTACGGGCTGCAGTCCCGCGGCATCGCGCGGCCCGATGTGTACCCGGAGACGATGGACGACCTGGTCACCGACTACGTGGCGCAGATCCGGTCGGTGCAGCCCACCGGCCCCTACCACCTCCTGGGCTGGTCGTTCGGCGGCCTCGCGGCCCACGCGGTCGCGGTCCGCCTCCAGTCCGAAGGCGAGGAGGTGGCCATGCTCGCCCTGCTCGACTCCTACCCCCGCGATCCCGGCACCCCGATTCCGCCCGCGGACGAGCGGGAAGTCCTCGCCACCCTGCTCGACTTCGCGGGCCACGCCGAGGACGGCGAGGGCGGCGAGCCACTGCGCATCACCGATGTCATGGAGATCCTGCGGAGCGGCGGCGGGCACCTGGCGGACATCGAGGAGCGCCGCGTCGTGGCCCTCACCGAGGTCTTCACCAACAACACGAAGCTCTCGGCGACGCACGTCCCGGGCCGGTTCGACGGGAACGTCCTGCACTTCACGGCCACGGCCGAACGCCCGCCCGGGGTGCCGACGGCGGCCGTCTGGGAGCCCGCCGTCACCGGGCGTGTGGAGCGGTACGCCGTGGACTGCACCCACCGCGAGATGTGCGGTCCCGAGCCGCTGGCCCGGATCGGCAGCGTGCTGGTCGAGCGGCTGAACGGCGCCGCATCGCCGGGCGGGCACACCCGGTAGCCGGAGAACCGGCGAAGGCCCGGCAGACCAGAGGACCGGCCGGTGATCCGGTCCGGGAAAGCAGAAGGAAGAAAGGAAGCACAGCCATGACCAATCCCTTTGAGAACCCCGAGGGCACGTACCTGGTGCTGGTCAACGACGAGGGCCAGCACTCCCTCTGGCCCTCTTTCGCGGACGTCCCGGCCGGATGGGAGGTCGCCCACGAGGAGGACACACGGGAGGCCTGCCTCGCCTTCGTCGAGGAGCACTGGACCGACATGCGTCCGAAGAGCCTGGCAGAGTCCATGGACCGGGCCGGTTCCTGACGCGTCGGTACACGCGCATCCGATCTTGAGGAGGACCGGTTTGCTGACTTACCAGGAGTCCGCCATCGGCGGCGTCGAGGAGGTGACGCTGGAGCTGACGGCGCAGGAGACGGAGCAGTTCCGGAAGGTCGCCGCCGAGATGGCCGACGGCCTGCCGCACCCGGGCCTGGCGAACCCGGCGCTGCTCGACGACTCCGACCTGCTCGCGGACATCGAGCTCGCCGCGCGCTGGCTCCCGCCGAGGCTGGCCCGGGCGCTCAGCCGCTTCCGGAAGGCGGGCAACGCGCACGGCACCCTGATCGTGCGGAACGTGCCGATCGACGACGACCTGCCCCCGACACCCGCCGAGGGTGTCGTTCCTGACTGGTCGCGGCTGTCCTTGGCCACCGCCGCCCAGCTCGCGACGGTGTCCTGGCTCGGCGACGTCATCGCCTACGCCGACGAGAAGTCCGGCCGTCTCGTCCAGGACATCGTCCCGGTCAAGGGCGCCGAGCGGCGGCAGGAGAACAGCGGCAGCGTGATGCTCGAACTGCACACCGAGGACGGCTTCCACCCCTTCAAGCCGGACTTCGTCACACTGCTGTGCCTGCGCGCCGACCACGAGCGCCGCGCGTTCACCATGTCCGGTGCGATCACCCAGGCGCTGCCCCGGCTGTCCGCCGAGTGCGTCTCGGTGCTGCGCCGGCCGTTGTTCCGGATCCGCCACAGCAGCTCGTTCGGCGGCACCGGCACCGACGACGTCTCGACGCCACTGCCCGTCCTGTCGGGACCGGACGCCGAGCCCGAACTGATCGCCGACTTCCACGCCATGGAAGCGGACGGCGAGAGCGCGGCGCGGGCGCTCGACGAACTGCGTGACGCCATGACCTCGGTGCTCGTGGGCACGGTGCTGGACGTCGGCGACCTGATCGTCGTGGACAACCGGGCCGCTGTGCACGGCCGCACCGACTTCCAGCCCCGTTATGACGGGCAGGACCGGTGGCTGCGGCGTTGCTTCGCGGTCTGCGACCTGCGCCTGTCCCGTGGCCTCAGGGCGGCCGGGTCCCACGTCTGCGAACCCTTGCCACCGAGGAGCCGTCCGTGATGACAGGACCGCTTGTCGACGCGGCGGGGGCCAGTGCCGGACCCCGAGCACCAGAAGAGGCCCAAAGGGTGCTCGACGTGAGAGGACTGCGAAAGTCCTACGGCGAGTCGGCCGTCCTGTGCGGCGTCGACCTGGAGGTCCGTTCCGGGGAGATCGTGTCCCTGCTCGGACCGAACGGTGCCGGCAAATCGACCTTCGTGTCGATCGTGGCCGGGCTGCGCCGGGCGGACTCCGGCTCGGTCACGATCGCCGGCGTCGACGCGTTCGCGCAGCCTGGGGCGGCGCGGCGGATGACAGGTCTGGCAGCACAGGACCTGGCCGTCTACCCCGTGCTGAGTGCGCGCCACAACCTGCAGCTCTTCGGCGAGTTGGCCGGCCTGCGCGGCAGGGAGCTCGGCACGCGCATCGGCGAGGTGGCGCGCGCGCTGCGCATCGAACCGCTGCTGAACCGCCCGGTGGGCCTGCTCTCGGGCGGCCAGAAGCGACGCGTGCACACCGCGATGGCGTTGCTGCACCGGCCGCGGCTGCTGCTGCTCGACGAGGCGACCGCGGGCGCGGACGTCGAGACCCGTACCTACCTGCTCGACGTCGTACGCGAACTGGCGGCGGACGGCTCGGCGGTCATCTACTCCACCCACTATCTCCAGGAGGTGGAGATGCTCGGGGCGTCGGTCGCTCTGCTCGAAGCCGGCACCGTGATCGCGCGTGGTTCGGTACGCGAACTGGTGGCCGGGCACTCCACCCCCGCGGTGGAATTCCGCTTTGCCGGGCCCGCGCCGCTCGTGGTGGCGGAGCCGGGCCGCGAGGGCTTCGCCGAATGCCACGACGACCTGCTGCGCATCGCCACACCGGACCCGGCCGCCACGATCGCGGCGACGATCCCCGCCCTCGGCGAGGACGCCGGGCGGCTGCGCGGTGTGGAGATCGTGCGGGCCAGTCTGGAGACCGTCTACCTCGCCCTGACCGGGCGCCGGTACGCCTCCGGCGGTGAGCTGTCGTGATGGGCCGCGCCGGCGCGATGATCATGCGCCACGAACTCCGGGTCATCGGCACCATGCCGGGCTCGACCCTCTTCGGGATCGCCATGCCGATCGTGCTCGCGGCACTGACGCAGGGCCTCTTCACAAGTGCCGTGCCGACCAACAGCGTCAGCGGCACCGGCGGGGCCGAACTCGCGGTCCCGGGGATGGCGGTGGCCTTCGCCGCGCTCGGCGCCGGGCGCCCCGGCTTCGCGTTCTTCCGCGACTACGGCTGGGGTACCTGGGACCGGCTCCGGGCCAGCCCCGCGTCGACACTGGACATCGTCGCGGGCAAGGTGTCTCCCTGGGTGATCATGTCGCTGGTCCAGATGCTCGGGCTGTTCGTCGCCGCGATACCCCTGCTCGGCTTCCAGGTCTCCGGTTCCTGGCCGGCCCTGATCCTGGTGTTGTTCGGCACCGCGCTGTGCCTGTGCACCTTCGGTGCTCTGATGACCGCCGTCTCCCGTACATCCCAGCAGCTCAACACGATCAGCAGCGTCTGCGGGCTCGCGTTCGCCGCACTCGGCGGAGCCTTCGTCCCGCTGTCCGCCCTGCCGGACTGGGTGGACGCCGTCGCCCCCTGCTTCCCGACGTACTGGGCCGTGCGCGGGCTGCACGCGGTCGTGCTGGAGCAGGGCGGCCTGGCCGAGGTGGCCCTCCCGGTCGGGGCGCTGCTCGGCTTCACCGCCTTGTTCGCGCTCCTGACCACGGCCCGGTTCCGAGCGGGGGAGAGCAAGGTCTACATGGGCTGAGCGGCCGCCCGGACGGCGAAGGCCGGTATCACGCGGCTGGTTCACCGGAACGTGAACGCGTCGACACCAAGCAGTTCGATGAAATGTGGAGGACTCAGTGCTCGGGACGGATGTTGGTGCCCAGGTCCAGGCGTTGGCCGAGGAACACCCGGATATTCATTCCTGCCTCGATCCCGATCGAGTGGAGGACCAGCAAAGACGGGCCTTGGAGCTCTTCGGCCGGACGGACGACTTCGGCGACACCGGCAGCGGCGGCCGGGGGGAGAGCTACGTCGTCGCTCAACGCTCGACCCGGACCCGCGCCCGCGGGATCAACCAGCTTGTCGACCTCGTCACCGGCAACAGCCGCGCCGCCTCCCGCATCCTGGTCGACCTGCTGGGCGGCGACGGACTGGTGAGCCGCGTGGTGGCGCTGACCGGGCGGGACGACGCCGTGATAGCCACCTGTGACGCCTCGCCCTTCATGGTGGAACAGGCCTGGGCGAGCGGGATTCCGGCGCTGCGGCAGCGGGCCGAATCACTGCTCTTCCGTGACGAGTCGGTCGGCGGTGTGCTGCTCGCCTACGGCAGCCACCACATTCCGGTGGCGGAGCGCGGCACGGTGGCCGAGGAAGCGTTCCGTGTCCTGCAGCCCGGTGGAATCTTCGTCCTCCACGATTTCCTCACCGATTCACCGGTGGACGTGTGGTTCAGGAAAGTGGTCGACGTGTACGCGGCGACCGGCCACGACTACCCCCACTTCGAGCGTGACGAGGCCGTCTCCTGTCTGGGTTCGGCGGGCTTCGAGGACGTCGTCCCCGTCCTCATGGACGACTCCTTCGTGGTTTCCGGCGCCACGAAGGAGCAGGCGGAGCTGGAACTGGGGCGGTACATGGCCGACATGTACGGCCTGGAGAAGCTCTACGACGAACTCGGCGCGCAGGACACTCACCGCCGCACGTTCGAACTCGTCTGCGACATCTTCCGCTACGAGGACGTCGCCGGCGCATACCGCGAAGTCCAGGCCTCGTTCGACGAGAGCAGGTCCGTGTGGACCGTGACGATGCCCCGGGAGGCACTCGTGGTCTCCGGACGCAAGCCGGCGGCCTGGTCATGAGGCTCCCCGGTTCACGGAGAGACACCTGAACCGTCGGCCCCGGTCTCCTGTCCCGCGACATTCAGAAATTCCATGGCGGTTTCCATGCTGATGTACCGATCGATCACCGAGGCGCAGATGATGCCCCGCCTCATCAGGCTCGGTCCCAACCTGTACGGCGCGTGCTTCACGCTGATGAAGCTGCTGCCCGCCCACTACATACTCGGCCGCGCCGTCCGGCGCGGCGACCTGGACGACGACACCGTGGTCGTGGAGACCACGTCGGGGACCTTCGGCCTCGCGCTGGCCATGGAGACCGCCTTGCTGGGGCGCCGGCTCGTGCTGGTCAGCGACCCGGCCATCGACGCAAACCTGCACCGCCGGCTCACCGACCTGGGCGCGGTCGTCGAGATCTGCCCCGAGCCCGCGCCGGTCGGCGGATTCCAGGAGGCACGGCTGCGCCGGCTCGCCGAGATCCGGGCCGAACTGCCCCTGACCTTCTGCCCCGAGCAGTACAGCAACCCCGACAACCCCCGCTCCTACGGCATGGTGGCGGAGATGATCACCCACACCCTGGGCACGGTGGACTGCCTGGTCGGACCCGTGGGTTCGGGGGGCTCGATGTGCGGCACCGCGGGCGGACTGCGCGAGTCCACCCCGCACACGCTCGCCATCGGCGTGGACACGCACCGCAGCGTGCTCTTCGGCCAGCAGGACGGCCCGCGCGCGCTGCGCGGTCTGGGCAACAGCCTGTGGCCCGCCAACCTCGACCACGCCACCTTCGACGAAGTCCATTGGTGCTCGCCCGCCGAGGTGTACGCCTCCACGCGCAAGCTGCATGCCACCCACGCCCTCTTCCAGGGGCCGACCAGCGGCGCGGCCTGTCTCGTCGCCCAGTGGTGGGCCGCGCGGAACCCGGACGCGCTCTGCGTGGTGATGCTCCCCGACGAGGGCTACCGGTACCAGGCGACCGTGTACGACGACGCCTGGCTCGCCGATCACGGCCACCTGCTCCCCGACCCGCCCGCCGAACCGGCCGTGGTGGACTCCCCGGCCGAGGCGGGCGACGACTGGACCCGTATCACCTGGGGACGACGCCGCTACGAGGACGTGCCCGGCACCGTACCGAGGACCGAGGACCCGCTGCCCGAGCGGGTGCCGTCATGACCGGCACCGGCCGGCTCGCCCGCACCCTCGGCCCCCGCACCCGCCGCGTCGTCTACGGCGAGCCGGGGCCGGACGACGTCCGCCGCGAGCTGGGCCACACCTCCACCGTGGACCTGGCGCACGTGGTCATGCTGACCGAGTGCGGGCTCCTGCCCGCGGACGCCGCCGCCGCGCTGCTGCGGGAGATCACCCGGCTCCGCGCCGACGGCTTCTTGGAGCTGCACGGCAAGGAGGCACCGCGCGGCCTCTACTTGATGTACGAGGGCCACCTGGTGGCCGTGCTCGGCGCCAAGGCGGGCGGCAAGCTGCACACCGGCCGTTCCCGCAACGACATCAAGGCCACCATCACCGCCATGCGCCTGCGCGCGGAACTGCTGGACCTGACCGGCGAGATACTGCGCCTGCAGGCGGTGCTGCTGTCCCGGGCCCGCGCCCACCAGGACGCGGTGATGCCGGTCTACACCCACTACCAGCCCGCCATGCCGGTCAGTTACGGCTACTACCTGGCAGGGATCGCCACCGCGCTGGACCGGGACATCATCGCGCTGCGCCACACCGTGGACGAACTGGACCGCTGCCCGCTGGGCGCCGGCGCCGTGTCCGGCACCGACCTGCCCATCGACACGGCCCGCACCGCCGCCTTGCTCGGCTTCGCCGAACCGCCGCTGCACGCCATGGACGCGGTCGCCTCCCGCGACACCCTGCTGCGTGCCCTGGCCGCGGCGGCCGGCGCGGGGCTCACCCTCAGCAGGCTCGCCACCGACCTCCAGCTCTGGAGCACGCAGGAGTTCGACTTCGTCCGGTTCCCCGAGCGGCTGGTGGGCGGCAGCTCCGCCATGCCCCAGAAGCGCAACGCCTTCCTGCTGGAACACGTCAAGGCCAAGGCCGCGGCTGCCGTCGGCGCCTGGACGGCGTCCGCGTCGGCGATCAAGTCGACGCCGTTCACCAACTCCATCGAGGTCGGCACCGAGGCGGTGGCCGGGGCGTGGGCCGCGCTGGCCACCGTTCGCGACTCGGTGCTCCTCGCCCAGGTCCTCGTCTCCGGAGCACGTCCGCAGCCCGAACGGATGCGGCAGCGGGCCAGGGACGGATTCGTGACCGCGACGGTCATCGCCAACCGGCTCGTGGTGCAGGGGGTGCCGTTCCGCACCGCGCACCACGCCGTGGGCGCCGCCGTGCGCGAGGCGGTAGAGGCGGGCGAACGCGAACTGACGAAGATCACCCTGCCGGACGGCGCGTCCGCCGGCGTCAGCACCGAAGTGTCCTCGCTCGCGGAGGTGGTCGCGGCCCACACCCGCGGCGGCGGCCCCGGCACCTGCGGCACCACGGTGCGCACCCTGCGCGGAACTCTCTCCGGGCACGGAGCGTGGCTGGAGAGCCACCGAACGCGGCTCGCCCGGGCGGAGGCCGCCCTCGACGCCGCCGTCGAAGAGGTCGCGACCGGAGGGCGTACGGGAACAGGAGACGCGGGATGAGCGCGACACAGCCGTGGCTGGCCTTCCTGGAGAGCAACACCACAGGCACCGGACGCGAGTTCTGCGTCATGGCCCGGGCGCGTGGTCTGCGGCCGGTGCTGCTCACCCGTGACCCCGACCGTTATCCGTACGTGGCCGAGCTGGGCATCGACACGGTGGTCCTCGACACCGGCGACGAGGCAGCCGTGCTCGACGCCTGCTCCGCCCTCGCCGACGGCACCGGACCGGCCGGAGTCGCCTCCAGCTCCGAGTACTTCGTGGCGACCGCCGCCCGCGTCGCCGCCAGGCTCGGTCTGCCCGCGGCCGACCCGGACGCCGTCGCACGGTGCCGCGCCAAGGACGCGCAGCGTGCCCTGCTGGCCGCGGCCGGCGTGCCGGTGCCCCCGTTCGTACCCGTCTCCTCTCCACAGGAGGCGGTCCATGCCGCCGGTACGATCGGCCACCCGGTGGTGCTCAAACCGGTCAGCGGTTCCGGATCCGCGGGGGTACGGCTGTGCCGTAGCCGTGCCGAGACCGCGGAATGGGCCCGCACGCTGCTTCAGCGGACAACGGACGAGCGGGGCGCCCCGACACCGGGCCGGATCCTTGTCGAAAAGGCGGTGGACGGCCCCGAGTTCTCGGTGGAGACGTTCGACGACACCGTCGTCGCCGTCGTCGCCAAACACACGGGCGCGACGCCGTACTTCGTCGAGACGGGCCACGACGTGCCCGCGCCCGTGCCGTCCGGCGATGCCGCCGCCCTGGGCAGGACAGCACTGAGGGCACTGGCCGCGCTCGGCCTCGGCTGGGGGGCGGCCCACACCGAACTGCGCTGGTCCGAGGCGGGACCGGTGGTCATCGAGGTCAATCCGAGACTGGCCGGCGGCATGATCCCGGTCGCGGTGGCCTCCGCGACCGGCACGGACCTCGTGGACGCCGTCGTCGCGCGCGCCGCGGGACAGGACCCGCCGTCCCCCGGCCGCGGGGCCGGACACGCAGCCGTCCGTTTCGTCATGGCGGCCGGCGAGGGACTCGTCGTCCGCGTCGAGGGGACGGCGGCCGCGAGCGCGGCCCCGGGCGTCGTGGTGGCCCAGGCCACGGCGGCCGTCGGGCGGCAGGTGCGGATCACGCACTCGTTCCAGGACCGCCTGGGCTGCGTCGTCGCCACCGGCGCGGACACCGGGGAAGCGGGCCGACGGGCGGAGAGCGCCGCCCGATTGATCAGATTCGAGCTGGTGGAACCGGCAGTGCCGGCAGCGCCGGCCGGACCGGAAGAAGGAGCCAGGGGCAGATGAGCGAGCACCACATTCAGCACACGTTCACGACGATCCCGCGGTGGACGCTGCCGGCGGTCGCCGAGCACGGTACGGGGGAGTGCCGGACACAGCTGTCCACCAGGGTGACGGACGAGCTACGCCGGATCGCCGCCGAGACGGCAGGGGGGCTGCCGGCGGTGCTCTTCGCCGCCCACGCCCGGGTCCTCGCCACCGTGACCGCCGAGCCGGACCTGCTCATCGGCCGGGCCGCGGGCCGGGGCACGGCGCCGCTGCGCATGACCGTCACCGACGGCACGTGGACCGAGATGACCGCCCGTGCCGCCGACGCGCTGAACGCCGACCATCACGCGGAGGCTCGGCCGGAGGTGGTCCTCGACCTGTCCGCGATCGAAGAGGCGGACGGAACGCCCCATGACGGAGGCGGGGAACTCGGCGAGGGCGTCGTCCTGCGCGTGGTCTTCCTTCCCGGCGGCGACGGACTCGGGCTGCGCGTCCTGCACGACCGGGCCGCGTTCAATGCGGAATACGCGCAGCGGCTCGCGGGATATCACGTAACGGCTCTCGAACTGCTCGCGGC
The DNA here is from genome assembly GCF_014651075.1 of Streptomyces djakartensis. Taxonomy (GTDB): domain Bacteria; phylum Actinomycetota; class Actinomycetes; order Streptomycetales; family Streptomycetaceae; genus Streptomyces; species Streptomyces djakartensis. The sequence goes on from NZ_BMWE01000016.1 coordinate 26,728, forward strand.
GGACCCGGGGCGAAACCACCACACGCAGAGCCTGCTGTCCCCGCAGGAGGTGGAGACCCAGCTGTACGGTCTGGCCGGGCCGCGCGAGGAACCCGGCGAGCGCACCTTCGTCGACCTCTTCGAGGAGAAGGCGCGCGAGGTGCCCGACGCCGTCGCGGCCGTACACCGCGACACCCGCTGGAGTTACCGCGAGCTGGACGAACGCGCCAACCGGGTGGCCCGCGCGCTCCTGGACGCCGGAGCGCGGCGCGAGGACGTGGTGGCCGTCGTCATGGACCGCACCCTCGACTGGATCGCCGCCGCCCTCGGAGTGTTCAAGGCCGGCTGTGTCTACCTCCCGGTACGCCCGGACTTCCCCGCCGACCGGGTGGCCGCCCAGTTCGCCCGCAGTGCCTGCGCGTTCGCGCTCATCGAAGAGGGCAGCGAGCAACTGGTACGGGACACCTTCGCCCAACTGGCCGACCCGCCGGGCATCCTGTCGGTGCCCCGGATCCAGGCTTCGGGCGCCTCCGCCGCACCGCCCGGGGTTCCGCTCGAACCCGGCCAGGCCGCGTACATCTACTTCACGTCCGGATCCACCGGAGCCCCCAAGGGGGCGCTGTGCGAGCACGCGGGCCTGCTCAACCACCTGCACATGAAGATCGACGACATGCAGATGACCGGCGGCGCGGCGGAGGTGGTGACACAGACCGCCTCGCAGTGCTTCGACATCTCCCTGTGGCAGTTCGCGGCTCCCCTCCTGGTCGGCGGCAGCGTACGCATCGTCGACACCGAAGTGCAGCTCGACGTCGCCGCGTTCGCCGACGAACTCGTCAAGGGGCAGGTCACCGTCGCGCAAATCGTGCCCTCGTACCTGGAAGTGCTGCTCACCCACCTCGAGCAGCACCCCCGCGACCTCGGCGTGCTGCGCACCCTGTCGGTCACCGGCGAGGCGCTCAAGTACGAACTGGTGCAGCGGTGGTTCGCTGCGCACCCGGACATCAAGCTGGTCAACGCCTACGGCGCCACCGAGGTGTCCGACGACACCATGCACGAGGTCCTCGACCGGGTGCCCGACCGCGACTTCGTGACCGTCGGGAGGTCTCTGCGCAACGTCAACACCTACGTGCTGGACGAGAACCTGGCTCTCGCCCCGCTGGGCTCGCCCGGGGAGATCGCCTTCTCCGGGGTGTGCGTGGGCCGCGGGTACATCAACGACGAGGAGCGCACCCGGCAGGCTTTCCTGCCCGACCCGTTCCGCCCGGACACCCGCATGTACCGCACCGGCGACTTCGGCCGCTGGCTGCCCGAGGGACGCATCGAGTTCCTGGGGCGCCGCGACGAGCAGGTCAAGATCCGTGGATTCCGCATCGAGATCGGCGAGATCGAGAACAAGCTGCTGACCATGGCGGGGGTGCGCGAGGCGGCGGTCGTCATCGACGGTGGATCCGGCGAACTGCGCAACCTCGTCGCGTTCTTCAGCGGTGACGACGAACTGACGCCCGAGCGCCTGCGGGACTTCCTCGCCGGGCTGCTCCCCGACTACATGGTGCCCGCCTACATCCACCAACTGGAACGACTGCCGCTCACCGAGAACGGCAAGGTCGACAAGAAGGCGCTGGGCCGGCTGGCCGGCACCCTCGGCCACGCCGACGCACCCTACGCCGCGCCCAGCACCCCCGCGGAACGGCGGCTGGCGATGCTGTGGGCCGAGGTGCTGGGGGTACCGCTGGAGCGAATAGGCCGGGCCGACAACTTCTTCGAGCTGGGAGGGACCTCACTGGCCGCCGTACGGCTGCTGGTCCACCTGGACCGGGCACTGTCGCTGAAGGACCTGGTGGCCAACCCCGTGCTCAGTGATCTCGCCCAGGCCCTCGACGGGCAGGGCGGCGGCACCCACAGCGGTCTGCTGCAGCCGCTGTCCCAGGTACGCGACCCGCACCACACCCTGGTGTGCTTCCCCTACGCGGGCGGCAACGCCGTCAACTTCCGCTCCCTGGCCGCGGAACTGTCGCGGGACGGCATCGCGGTGCTGGGCGTCGAACTGCCGGGCCACGACTTCGCCGGCGCGGACGAGCCGCTCGCCGACGTCGACGACGTCGCCCGCCGGGTACGGGACGAGATCCTCCGGCAGGTCCGCACGCCGGTGCTGGTCTGGGGACACTGCGCCGGGGCCGCTGCCGCGCTGGAGACCGTCCGCTTGCTGGAGGCCGAACGGCGGCCCGTGGAACGGGTGTTCATCGGTGCGTTGCTGCTGGAGGACACCGGGGCGCTGCGCGCGGAGATGGCCGGGGTGACGGCCGCGGACAACCAGGCTCTGCTGTCCCGGTTGCGAGCCGAGAATGCGTACGTCGAACTGGACGACCTCAAGCCGGAGCGGGCCGACGTGGTCGGGCGGGCCTACCGTCACGACGTCCTGACCGCCAACAGCCACCTGATCGCGATCCGTGAGAACGCGCAGGCCCACCACGTCGACGCCCCGCTCGACATCGTCCTCGCCCTCGACGACCCCTCCACCGCGCGTTCGGCGCGGGGAGACGAGGAGTGGAAAGCCGTGTCCGACCGCGTCACCCTGCACGAACTCGACCAGGGCGGCCACTACTTCGTCAGCACCCGGTCGGCACAGACCGCCCTGCTGGTGCGGGCGGCCTGCGCGGCCCCGGAGCAGCGGGGCCGGGAGGAATCCATCAAGTGACGACGAGCCAACCGGCACTGACGCCCGATGCGGACTACCGCCGCGTCGCCGCCACCGGGGTCAGCGCGGCCTTCGGCACCTTCGGAGAGCTGCTGCAGGGCGTGCTGCCCGAGGAGGACGGGGACTTCCTGGTCACGCTGCCGGTCGCCCGCTGGGCCATGGCAAGGTTCGAACTCGTGCCGGACTCGGCGGCGTTGCAGGTATGGCCGGCGCACAAGAGGAAGGCGTTGTGGCTCACTTCGATGATCATGGAGGATGCGCGGCGATCCGCAGGAGGTGTGCTGAAGATCGACAGCACCATTCCCGAAGGCAAGGGGCTGGCCAGTTCCTCGGCCGACCTGGTGGCCACCGCTCGGGCGGTGGCCAATGCCTTGGACGAGCCGATGCCGCCCCGGCGCATCGAGTCGTACCTTGCGAGGATCGAACCCACCGACGGCGTGCTCTACCCCGCGGTCGTGGCCTTCCACCACCGCAGCGTCCGGCTGCGGGCCCGGCTCGGCTCGCTGCCGTCGATGGCCGTTGTCAGCGTCGACGAGGGCGGCGCGGTGGACACGGTCGACTTCAACAGCATTCCCAAGCCGTTCACCGCGGCGGACAAGCGGGAGTACGCCCGGCTGCTGGAGCGGGTCACGCGCGCGGTGGCCCGGCAGGACCTGGCCGAGGTCGGCCGGGTGGCGACCGCGAGCGCGCGGATGAACCAGGTGCTGCGCCACAAGTGGTCGCTGGACCCACTGATCGACATCTGCCGGGAGGTGGGTGGCCTCGGAGTGGTGGTCGGGCACAGCGGCACCACGCTCGGAATCCTGCTGAACACGGCGGCTCCCCACTGCCCCGGCCAGTTGGCCGTCGCCGCCCAGGCATGTCAGGAGCTGGTCGGAAACGTGACGGTGTACCGCACGCTGAGCTTCCCCTGAGACCGCGCAGCTTTCCGAGGGCACCCGTCTGCCTGAGCACGGTCGGTGAATCCGCCTCGCTGGATCTCGTCCAGCGGGGCGGATCGCCGCGAAGGGCGGGATCAGGGACGGAACGGCTCGCCCATGCCCACCAGGATCTCGCGCTCACCCCGGTAGGGCTCTCGGCTGTGCGCCATACGGACGTTGTCGACGACCATGAGGTCGCCGCGCCGCCACGGCTCGCGGATGGTGTGGGCCTCGTACACCTTGTTGATCAGGTCGACCGTGGCCCGGTCCAGGGGCGTTCCGTCGCCGTAGAACGTGTTGAACGGTAACCCCTCGGGGCCGAACTCGCCCACCAGGAAAGCGCGTACCTCGGGGGCCATGGTCCACTCGCTGAGAAACGCGATCTGGTTGAACCAGCACCGCTCACCGGTGACGGGGTGCGGGACCACGGCCGGGCGGGTCTGAACCGTGCGCAGCCCGCCGTCCGCCCCCCAGCTCGGTTCGATGCCGTGCTGGGCGCAGTAGCGCTCCACCTCGGCGCGGTCGTCGGTGCCGAACGCGTCCTGCCAGGAGGTGCCGACGTACGGGTTGTAGTGCCGGGTCAGTCTCCAGCCGTGGCGCTCGAAGCGCTCCACGAGGTCGTTCGGCAGGTCGCGCAGCACCGCGCGGCTGTCCGCGACCGCTGTGACCCCGGCGCTCGTCGGCGGTGTCAGACAGGCGAAGGCCATCGTCCGCGGCGCCTCGGAGGCGTAACTGAGCTCATGGTGCATGCACATCGGCTGGTCGGCCGGCCAGTGCGAGGACGAGTACACGCCGGGTCCGTACGTGTCCCGCGGGGCGAACCCCTCGCGTTCGGTCATGCCGTCGCCGACGACCGCCCGGATCGCGGCGACAGCCGTCTCCCGGGTGTCCAGGACCAGGCCGCGGACGAGGACGGCTCCGTGCTCGTCCGCCGCGGATCGTATCGCGTCGAGGTGTTCGCCTATCCAGTCGGCGGCGTGCGGCGGCGCCGACGAGGCGTCCAGGAGCGCAAGGGGGCCGGGGCGGTGGTCGGTCATGAGTGCTGGCCTTTCCAGATCAGGGGTTCGGCCCGGCCGTCCGTGGGATCGGGAGGACACCAAGGGCACCGGACAGGGCTTTCACGGGCGTGCGATGGTGGGGGCTCGGAGAGACCGGCCACCCGGTGCCAGGCCACGACTCGGCCGGTCCTGGCGAATCACTCCGTGCCAGGAAGCTGGTGAGGAAGGGGCATGACTCCTGCCGACCGGAGCCGGTCCGGGTCGGCGCGTCCAAGAGCACCACGCCCACGGAGATCAGGATAGCCAACCGGGCGACGGCGCGCAGGCCTTGGCGGAGCCGGTACCCCCAGGCGACGGTGGAGCGGTCCACGCCGAACCAGCAGGCCGGCACGGAGCGGGTGGCCCCGTGACGGACGTGGGCGAGGGTGGTCGGCAGCCGGTCGACGAACACCGGCCGGTGCCGCGCACCGGGCTCGCTGACAGTCGGCGAGCGAGGCTGATGACGCTGGACCGCACGCCGGGTACCACGCGTCGCACCCTGGCCGACGCGAAAGCGAGGCGCCTGGCGGGCAAAGGCCCAGCTCAGGCGCCGTTTTTCGCGTTCTTAGAAGAAGCCCAGCTTCTTCGGCGAGTACGAGACGAGGAGGTTCTTCGTCTGCTGGTAATGGTCGAGCATCATCTTGTGCGTCTCGCGGCCGATGCCCGACTTCTTGTAGCCGCCGAAGGCCGCGTGGGCCGGGTAGGCGTGATAGCAGTTGGTCCACACGCGGCCCGCCTTGATCTCGCGGCCCAGGCGGTACGCCGTGTTGCCGTCACGGGTCCAGACGCCCGCGCCCAGGCCGTACAGCGTGTCGTTGGCGATTTTCAGGGCCTCGTCGACCGAGTCGTAGGTGGTGACCGAGACGACCGGGCCGAAGATCTCCTCCTGGAAGATCCGCATGTCGTTGGTGCCGCGGAAGATGGTCGGCTCGATGTAGTAGCCGCCCTCGAGCCCCGGCACGGCGCGCGGGTTGCCGCCCGTGACCAGTTCGGCGCCCTCCTGCTTGCCGATCTCGAGGTAGGACAGGATCTTCTCGTACTGGTCGTTGCTGGCCTGGGCGCCGATCATGGTGGCCGGGTCCAGCGGGTCGCCGCCCACGATGGCCCGGGTGCGTTCGACGCACCGGGCCATGAACTCGTCGTAGATGGAGGAGTGCACCAGGGCCCGGGACGGGCACGTGCACACCTCGCCCTGGTTGAGAGCGAACATCACGAAGCCCTCGACGGCCTTGTCCAGGAAGTCGTCGTCGGCCGCCATGACGTCGGGCAGGAAGATGTTCGGGCTCTTGCCGCCCAGCTCCAGCGTCACGGGGATGAGGTTCTCGCTCGCGTACTGCATGATCAGACGCCCGGTCGTCGTCTCGCCGGTGAACGCCACCTTCGCCACGCGAGGACTGGAGGCCAGGGGCTTGCCCGCTTCCACGCCGAACCCGTTGACGACGTTGAGCACGCCCGCCGGCAGCAGATCGGCGATCAGATCGATGACGTAGAGGAGGCTGACCGGCGTCTGCTCGGCCGGCTTGATCACCACGCAGTTGCCGGCCGCCAGCGCGGGTGCCAGCTTCCAGGCGGCCATGAGGATCGGGAAGTTCCACGGGATGATCTGCCCGACCACGCCCAGTGGTTCGTGGAAGTGGTACGCGACGGTGTCGGCGTCGATCTCCGCGATGCTGCCCTCCTGGGCGCGGACGACTCCGGCGAAGTACCGGAAGTGGTCCACGGCCAGCGGGATGTCGGCGGCCAGGGTCTCGCGGACCGGCTTGCCGTTGTCCCAGGTCTCGGCGACCGCGATCTTCTCCAGGTGCTGCTCGATGCGATCGGCGATCTTGTTGAGGACGCCCGCGCGTTCCGCGGTGGACGTACGGCCCCAGCGGCCGGCCGCCCGGTGCGCGGCGTCCAGGGCCAGGTCGACGTCGGCCGCGGACGAGCGGGCGACCTCGCAGAAGGACTTGCCGGTCACGGGGCTCGGGTTCTCGAAATAGCGGCCCTCGACGGGGGCGGCCCAGTCTCCGTCGATGAAGTTGTCGTAGCGGCGGGCGAAGGTGACGATGCTGCCGTCGGTTCCGGGCTGCGCGTACACCATGGCGGCTCTCCTCGGTGAGATGACGGGCGAGTGACGGTTCACGCCGTCGTGACGCCCTCACTGTGCTGCCGGGAGGTTGGCGCAAGGTTGGTGCCGGACCGTGGCCGTCAGTCACGCCCTGGCCGTCAGTCGCGCCAGGCCGTGGTCAGCCGGCCCGCGGCGATCGCCCGGCGGGCGTCGTCCGGGCCGAGCAGACGGAGAGCGTGCTCGTGGATCTCCGCGTCGTACGGGGCCCGTTCGCCGTAACGCAGGGCGTGTTCCGGGCGGGTGCTCGCCAGTACGGCCTCGCGGACGGCCACTTCGAGACGGGTGCGCCACTCCTCGATGCCCGGTGCCTCGGAACGGGGGAGCAGGGGGCCGCCGTAGAGGCGCAGGGCGGTGTCGGTGTCGCCCTGCTCAAGAGCGGTCAGAACGTCCGCCGCGTCGCAGGACACCGGGACCGTCAGCGCGTAGCGGCGGGCGGCGATGCCGCCGTCCAGGGCGCGGCGCAGGTGGGAGATCTCCGCCTTGAAGGTGGACGCGGTGACCGGCCGGTCGCCGTACAGGGCGGCGCGCAGCCGGTCCGGCGGGAAGCCGCCGGGCGTGAGCGCGAGCAGGGTGAGGATCTCCAGCTGGCGCGGGCGCAGGGCCATTCGACGTCCCTCCCGCTCAGCCTGTTCGGTGCCCAGGCACGCCAGCCGCACCGGGCCCGGACGAGGCTGTTCCGTGGCCAGTCGGGCCTCGATCGTGGAGACCAGCGTGCGTACGGTGGACATGGCCAGCGGGTGCGAGCGGTCCCAGGTGGTCGACAGGTCGAGGACGCCGAGGACACGGCCGTCCGGGCCGTGCACGGGGGCGCAGTAGCAGACCCAGCCGTGCAGGGCCGACACCAGGTGCTCGGCCGAGAACACCGAGCTGGGGCGGCCGGTGCGCAGGGCGAGGGACAGCGCGTTGGTGCCCATGGCCTGCTCGTCCCACCGGCCGCCCGGTGCGAAGTTGACGCGCTCGGCCCGGCGGCGCATGGCCGGGCCGCCGCAGGTCCACAGGATGGTGCCGGACTCGTCGGTGACCGCCGTGACGAACCCGGCGTCCTCGGCGATGCTGCGCAGTTCCCCGGCCAGGCCGGAGACCGGCCGGTACAGCGGCGAGGACGTCCAGCGCTGGTGCACCGGGCCGCCGTCGGTGGCCGGGGCGCTGTCCCGCCCGGGGTCCACACTGCTCAGCGAACGCGCCCAGGACTCGGTCACCTCGTGGCGCAACGCCGCGCTGCCGCCCGGCCGCGCGCCCGCGACGCTCAGCCGCGGCACCCAGCGGGACCACTCGTGCTCCAGCACGGCCCTGCGCTGCCGGAGGTCAGGTGACATGGCCTCTCCCTGCCGTCGTCCCGGGAGGACCGGCTCCGGGCACGGGCCGGGCACGGGCCGGTCCTCGGCCTGAGGTCAGTGTTACCGGACGCACGGGGCCGGGGTCGAGGAAACCGTCAGAGCCGGAAGCCGCCGTTCCGCGGGAACGGCCGGGGAGCGACCCCGTGGCCGGATCGAAGCGGCTCGGGGACCGGCCGGCCCACAGCGGCCCTGCTCTGGACTCGGGGTCCGCGTGCCGCCGTACGGGTGACGGGTTCACTCGACCCGACGGACGGAGCCAAGCACGCGTACCAGCGCCGGGCCGTGCCGCGTTGCCCTGGCATGGACAGCAGTGAGACGGCGCGGCGTCCTCTCGGGACCGACGCCGCGCCCCGGTCGTACGCCGAACTCACCAGCGGATACGGCGGGCATCCGCCCCTCTGCGCGCCGCTCGTCGCCGAGTGGCGGGCCCGGGGCCGAGTCGTCCCGGAACACCGTGACGGCCAGTGGGTCTCCTTCGCCGCCCCGTCCGCGAGCGAGACCTGGGCCGCCCTCACCACCTGGACCGCCGGCGGGCAGCCGGGAGCGGCCACTTCCGACGGCCTCCGCCTCACCAGCAGTCGGCCGCCGCGTGCTCCGCGCTGACCGGGGCCAGCACCGCGAGCGTGCCGGTGGCCTCCCGCAAGGCCGACTCGAGCGCGCCGGGGGTGTGCAGGGTGCCGGTTCCGTCCGGCGGGACGAGCCACTCCAGGCGTCCGGCGGGCCGGTACGGCGGCGGCACGGCGACCCAGGAACCGCGCCCGACATGCCGGACGCCGAACCCGACCCACTCGCTCGCCGGATCCGGCGGCAGGAAGAACCCCACTCGGCGTGCGACGCCGTCCACCAGTGTGGGGCCGGGTGCCTTCAGCGGGTCCCGCCACAGGATGTCCAGGGCGAGCAGGCCGAGCCGGTCGGGAACACTGAGCACGTCCCAGTACCGCCCGGCCTCGACGAGTACCGTGCCCATGCCGTGGTCCCACTCCCGTTTGCACTCCTGGGGGTCCGTGGCGGCCGCGGCGAGCCACTCGACGGCTTGCTTCCACATGACGCTCTGCATGGCCACCCCAGGCGCAGTCGGCCGCGCCACGGCGGGCGCACGCTGGACACGGGCCGGTGACCCGTGGGGTTTCGACCCCGCGCGCCGGTCCGGCACCCCCATGCTCGTAGATATTTCTACTCACTGGAAAGGGTGGCGCGGCCTGGCGTTTGCGTCGGCCGTCACCAGCGGGGGAGCTTCAGCCCGTACTCCGGCTGGAGGCGGCGAACACCCGATCGTAGGTCTGGGCGGACTCCGGGGCGCTCCGGGTCCACACCTCCAGGGTGTTCGAGCGTGGCTGCCGGGCGGAGCGCGCGGCGGAGCCGCTGCGGATCGATCACTCGCCATGTCAATACATGGCTGGGAGATCTCACCGGCGCCACACGCTGCCGGTTCGATGCCGGAGAAACGACAACGGCCCCCACCGGGAAGGCCGGTGGGGGCTGTGTGAGCGGGCTTCGAGGTCAGCCGTTGCGCTCGGCGTTCCTCTTCTTGATGCGGGCGGCCTCCTTGCGAACCTCCGCCTGGGTGGCGCGCTCGCGCACCAGCCACTCGGGGCTCTCCTGCTTGAGCGTCTCGATCTGCTCGGTGGTGAGGGGCTCGGTGACACCGCCGCGGGCGAGTCCGGCGATGGAGACGCCGAGCTTCGCCGCTACCACCGGACGGGGGTGCGGACCGGTGCGCCGCAGGTCCTGGAGCCACTGCGGCGGGTTCGCCTGGAGCTCGTCGAGCTCGGCGCGCGAGACGACACCCTCCTGGAACTCTGCGGGGGTGGCCTCGAGGTACACACCCAGCTTCTTCGCCGCGGTCGCGGGCTTCATGGTCTGGGTGCTCTGGTGCGACGTCATGCGGTCCAGGGTATCGAGCACGTGCACGAGCTCCGACCACGGCCGGTAACCTGGCCAGGTGACAGGCTCGGAAGTTCCCTCCTCGTTCCGGCTCGTGTACGCCCCCGGGGTGATGCCCGACAAGTGGGTGCGCGTCTGGAACGAGCGGTATCCCGGTGTCCCGCTGCACCTCGCGCAGGTGCCCGCCGCGGCGGCGGCCGGGCAGCTGCTCGGCGGGGAGGCCGACGCGGGTCTCGTACGGCTGCCCGTGGACCGGACGGTCTTCAGCGCCATCCCCCTCTACACCGAGCAGACGGTCGTCGTCGTACCCAAGGACCACCTGGTGACGGCCGTCGACGAGGTGACTTGCGAGGACCTGGCCGACGACATCGTGCTGCACCCGCTGGACGACGTCCTCGACTGGGAGACACTCCCCGGGCGGCCCGCCTTCGAACGCCCCGCCACCACGGCCGACGCCGTCGAGCTGGTCGCGGCCGGCATCGGCGTCCTGATCGTCCCCCTGTCGCTCGCCCGCCTCCACCACCGCAAGGACCTCACCCACCGTCCCCTCAGGGACGCCCCGTCCTCGAGCGTGGCCCTGGCCTGGCCGGAGGACGCCACGACGGACCGGGTGGAGGACTTCATCGGCATCGTCCGCGGCCGGACGGTCAACAGCACCCGGGGCCGCAGCCAGCCTCCGGCACAGGAGAAGAAGACCGGCGGCACGGGCAAGGACGGGGCCCGGCGGAAGCCGGCGGCAGCCGGGCAGCCGGGCGCGAACCGGCGCGGGGGCGGACCCGGGGGAACGTCCAAGGGCGGCAAGAGGGGCAGGCCCCGACGGCGGTCCTAGGGCCGGTGCAGGTGACGTTTGCCCGTCGAGGAGCGGCGTCCGGTGCGTGCTCTCGCCGTGCCGAGCTCCACGCACCATGCCCCGCTCACCGGCGTTGACAAGCGCTGCCGATTCCCCGCGCCGTGATCCGAACGACAGACCCGAGCGCTCGGAAGGGCACCCGGCTCCCCGCCGCGCGAGCCCCGCTGGCCGACGGCGAGGGGCGCTCGCCTGAGCCCGGCGGGCCCCACCGCCCTTGCATCCGGGCCGGCCCCGGACCGGGGCCGGCCGCCCTCGCTCAGCCCGCCGACGGAGTCGGCTGCGGCTGCCCGAAGGACGGGTTGGGAGCGACGGTCTGGAAATCCTTCAGTTCTTCCGGGACCGGCAGTACCTTGATCGGCGCACCCTGCTGCGGCGGCGGCGGTGTCGTCTGGTCCTGGGGCAGCTTGGCCGGGGCGGTGATCTGGAAGCTGACCTGCTCCTGGTTGATCAGGCCGGTCTTCTCCAGGACCGTGATGTGGTCGAGAACGGTGTCGTTGGTCGTGTCGGCGAGCTCCCGCACCAGGCTGTTCCGGGTGGTGGCCCGGATCTTGGCGATCGTCGGGAAGATGCCCCCGTGCGCGACGCGCATCGTGGTCACGGCCGTGGACTCGAACTCCTTGCCGGTGGCCCCTTCCGCCGTCGCCACGAACTGCTGCTGCTGCGGCGACGCCTCGTTCGGCAGGGTGATGCCCATGTCCGTGGCGATCTTGCGGCAGCCCGCGTCGAGCCGGCCGTGACCCACGAGCAGGTGCTTGGCGACTTCCTGCATCTCCGGCGCCGTGCTCCGCTGCTTGATCAGCTGCGCCATGGGGTACTCCCACAGTCCGGCCGCACGCACGCGGACGACGAAGTCGCGGTCCGCCTCGGTCAGCGGACCCCACTGGGTGTTCGCGATGATGCGGTCCTGGCCGGAAGCCGTGTTCTGCACGCCCAGCATGCTCGGGTAGGCGAGTGCGGTGAGCGTCAGGATCAACGCGCCGCCCACGAACGCGGTTCCTGCCGTGCTGCGCGAGATGCGCATCGTGCCTCCTGGGATATGAACGGCCCAACGCCAGGAAGTACGGATGCCAGGAGCGAAACAATCACCGCTCCCGCAAAAAAGTTCGTAAGTTCGCGCGGGCCGTTCAAGTTCCTGAACGGCCCGCCGCGCGAGGGCGGTTCAGGGCCGGTACGAAGCCGCGCCCGCCGTGCTCACCACCTTGACGCCGTCCGCCCTGCCCAGGAGCCCGGCCTCCACCCACGCGTCCACGGTGGACCGCACCCGGGCCACCAGTGCCCCCTTGTGCGGGAACGGAGCCCCGGCCCAGATCTCGTCCAGGAGTGTGGTGCCGCCGGTCTTCGCCGGGTTGGCGATGCCGGAGTCCAGGCCGCCGAACACGACCTTCGGCTCCGAGCGCCGGAAGTAGGCGTGCGTCGGGTCCTGCGTCCCCTCGAAGAACGGCGCCCACTCGGCCCCGCCCAGCGTGAAGTGCAGCGGCTTGCCCGGCACCGGCGTGAGGGAGTGCCGCAGGTCCCCGGACAACCCGGCGTCGCGGTACAGCCCGACCTTCAGGTACTCCGTGGCGGAGTCGCGGGCGACCAGGTTGACCGGGCCGTGGAACAGGGTCTGCAGGGACGGGTCGTCCAGGGCTTCCTCCACCCGCGTCCGGAACGGCATGACGATGCGGACGGTGTCACCGGCGCGCCAGGTACGGGACACGTCGAAGTAGCTCCCCGGCCTGGGAGTGCCGGACACCGCACGCCCGTTGACGGCCACCCGGAACCCGGCGGTCGCCCACGCCGGCACCCGCAGCCGCAGCGTGAACGAAGCCCGGCCTCCGCCGAAGGTGAGCGTGCTGCCCTGCTCCCTGGGGAAACCGGTGCTCTGCGTGACCGTGACCCCTCGCTCGGCCCAGGTCAGCGTGGACGGGCTGTACAGGTTGACGTACAGGGCGCTGCCGTCGGAGCTGGTGAAGTACACGGACTCCTGGTACTTCGTGGCGCTCTCCATGCCCGTGCCCTCGCAGCAGGTCGTGCCCTGCTTGGGCGTGTAGTCCCGGACATGACCCGGCGTCAGCCCGATGAAGTACGTGACGAGCGGCTTCTCCGAGTCCGGCCGGTCCTGCTTCGAGCCGAGCACCTGGTTGTACAGGGCCCGCTCGTAGTACTCCATGTACTTCGGGTCCTGCTCGTGGAAGAACAGAGTCCGGCTGAGCTTGAGCATGTTGTACGCGCAGCAGGTCTCGGCGGTGGTCGCACCGATCGTGCCCGCGATCACGCCCCGGGCCTTCCAGAACTCCTGGGTGCTGGTGCCGCCGATGCCGTACATGCGGTGCGGTACGACCATGTCCCAGAAGTTCTTGGCCGCCGTGAGGTAGCGCTCCTCGCCCGTCTCGTCGTACAGCCGCACATGGCCGGTGAAGATCGGGATGTGCTGGTTGGCGTGCAGCCCGTCCAGGATGTCGGTGTTCGCGGCACACGCGTCGATCAGCCGGTCCAGGTCGAACAGCTTGGCCAGCGCCAGGTGTTCGGCCTTGCCGGTGAGGGCGTGCAGATCACAGATCGCCTCGACGATGCCGCCGAACTCGCCGCTGGAGAAGATTCCCCACATGCGCTGGAGCGTGGCCTTGGGCAGCTTCGACAGCCGGGAGTACATCCAGTCGCACATGCCGGACGCGAGATCCAGGGCCCGGTCGTCGGCCGTGGCGGAGTACGCGTCGAGCAGACCCCGCAGGATCTTGTGCGCGGTGTAGTACGGCGCCCACACCTTGGTGTAGTCGGACGTCGTCCGCGACTCCAGGTCGATGAACTGCGTCTCCGGGTAGGCCGCGAGGAATCCGGGGTGGCTGGGCGCGCCCCAGGTGCGGCGCAGGGTGGCGTTGAGGTCACGGCCGGAGGCGTCCGCGAAGGAACCGCCGGTGGTCTCGTCGAAGGCGTACGAGGCGAGGTCGCCCCGGCCCGTGGAGGCGTCGGCGGCCCGGCGGGTCTGCAGCTCGGTGATCTCGGCCGCGGTCAGGGCCCGCGAGAAGACGTTGAACTCTTGGCAGGCACCGGAGAAGACCGGGTCGGCGGAGTAGTTCGAGCGGCCGAGCCAGTTGTGCTTCGGCGTGCCGAGGGCCGCGGGGGTGAGGCTCATCGCGGTGTTCCGCGCGACGGCCGTGCCGTCGACGTACAGGGTGCCGGTGCCGCCCGCGATCGTGACCGCCAGGTGGCTCCACCGGTTCAGTGGCAACGGGGCGGTGCCGTCGAGCCCCTGCTCGCCGCCGGCTCCTGACGTGGTGATGGCGAAGCGCGGCACCCCGGCCTGGTTGCGGGCGGCCAGATACAGGTACCGGTGGGTGTCGTCGCCGAATTCGAAGACCCGGGCCCAGTCGGCGTCGTGCGTGGGCCGTACCCAGACGGACAGGGTGACGGCCGACGCGTCGCCCAGCACCGCGGCCGGCACGTCCACGTACTGGTATGAGCCGCGTACCTGGTCGGCGGCGGTCCCGAACCTGCCGGCGACGGTGAGCACCTCGGGAGCTCGCCGCAGCGCCGCTCGCACCTCGGTCAACGCCCCGACCATGGTGCCGATCCGGTCGGCGAAGACCTGCTCTCCGGTGCCGCGGTACGCCTGCGCCAGCATGGTCAGGAAGTGGCCGGTGTAGTGGCCGCGCAGGTTGCCGTTCGCCTCCCCGTCCAGGCCCTCCCAGCCGCCCGGGGCGACCGCGCCACCGGTGCCGAGACCGGCGTTGGCGCGGAACACCTGCAGCAGCCGGTCCACGTCGTAGCCCCTGGCGAGGTCCAGCATCAACCGCCGTTTGTCGGCGAAGACGCCGGGTCCGAGGCTCACGTCCTCCAGGGCGAAGGGCCGTACGGTCCAGGCGGACGGGATGCCGGCGGCGGCAGCGGTGACGGCGGCCACCGCCGCGGCGCGGCCTGACGTGGTCCGGTAGATCGCCGGCGTGGCCGTGGCGACGGCCGCGGCCTGGAGAAGGGCTCGTCTGGAGAGAGGCCGTGCCATGTGTGCTCCTCCACGGGGTCCACGGTGCTCGCCTGTTCGAAATAGCGAACTCTGTGCGAGTGATCGACCAGACCCTAGGGAGGGGGCGGGGGAGCGTCAACGGTTCGGGGGCGGCGAGTTCAGGAAACTCCGGCCGAGGCCACGAGCCAGTCGTATGCGGATCGTGCCGTGAACTCCCGTTGCCCGCCCCGCAGAAGCAGCCCCGCCGTGGCGAACTCCAGGGCGTCGGCGTGGGCCGCGACGTACGGGACTGCGATGCACCGCATACCGGCCGCGTGCGCGGCGGCGGCACCCGGGGGTGCGTCCTCCAGCACCACGCAGTCCTCGGGGCGTGCCCCCAGTCGCCGGGCCGCTTCCAGGAAGACGTCGGGGGCCGGCTTGCCGTGCGGGACCTCGTCGGCCGAGACCGCGGTCCGCAGGCAGGCGTCCAGGCCCGTGCCCGCCAGCACCGCCTCGATGGCCTCGGGCGACGACCCGGAGGCCACCGCCATGGGCACGCCCTCGGCCGCCAGTACCTCGACGAACCGGCGCATCTCGGGGTAGGCGCGCGTGGAAGCGCGGGCGAGTTCGAGATACCGGTCGTTCTTGGCGGTGAACAGCTCCTCGACACCGGCCCGCAGGCCGTACCGCTCCTTCCAGTCCGCGACCGTCTCCCGCGTGGAGATGCCGACGTACCGCTCGTGGTCCGCCCAGGTGAAGTCGGTGACGCCGTGTTCGGCGAGGGTCTGCCGGCCTGCCTCGTAGTAGTTCGGCTCGCTGTCCACGAGCGTTCCGTCCAGATCGAAGATGACCGCCGTGCCGCCGAGGTCGCTCATGGCGCCAGCATGTCAAAGGGCCGTGATCCCAGGCCCCGGCGGGTCAGGTCCGCACCGCCCGCCCGATGGACTCCACCAGCGGCAGCATGCGGTGGGCGACCCGCTCGCGCAGGGCGACCTCGGTGCGCGTGCGGACGACGCCCGGCATGCTGATCAGCTTCTGGACGACGTCCTCCAGGTGTGCGTTGTCCCGCGCCACGACCCGGGCGAGCAGGTCCCCGCCGCCCGTGATGGAGAACGCCTCGACGATCTCGGGCACCGCGGCCAGCGCGTCGCCCACCTCGTCGAGATGGCCCTGGGTGACCTCGATGTGCACGAACGCGAGCACCGGGTGTCCGAGCGCGGCGGGGGAGAGGGCCGGTGCGCTGCCGGTGATCACACCGTCGCGCTCCAGACGGTCGAGCCGGGCCTGGAGCGTGCCCCGGGCGATGCCGAGGAGCCGGGCGTACTCGCGCACGCTCGTGCGCGGCTGCTCCAGCAGCAGCCGCAGGATGCGGGTGTCGAGCTCGTCCACGGGCATGCCGCGTCCTCCTCGTCCGTTGGCCCTGCCGCGGCCGCCCTCCGGCCTCTTTCACTGTACCAATGGACCAGTCTGAGAGGAGGCTGTTGAGCCAGTGGCGCCCGGGGTGCTGATATGGGTACGTCGATGGCGCTGCGGACCCCGCGGCGCCTTTTTCATGCTTTCTCCTGCCGGCGTTTCGAAAGGGGCGGTAAGCGGTGCTGAAGAGGGTGTTCGTGGCTCCGGATCCCGGGCGGACGCGGTTGCGGTTCGCCACCCGTGCCGTGCTCGGTATCGCGCTCGCCGTGGCCGTGTGCGGATCGACCGGGCACTCCCTCACGGGCGCCGTCACCGGCGGTCTCGCCGCACTGCTCGCCCTGTTCACCGTCACCGACGCCACGGTCCGCGGCCAGGCGGTCACCACCGCGCTGCTCCCGGCCGTGGGCCTGCCCGTGCTCACCGTCGCCGCCGCACTGCACGACCACCCCGTGGCGCGGGACCTGACCTTCCTCGCCGTGGTCGGCGCGGGCGTGTACGCCCGCCGCTGGGGCCCGCGCGGGCACAGCCTCGGCGTGTTCGCCTTCATGACCTTCTTCGTGACGCAGTTCCTGCACGCGACCACGGACCAGCTGCCCGAGCTGTACACGGCGGTCCTGCTGTCCGTCCTCGCCGCCGCCGTGGTGCGCTTCGGTCTGTGGTGCTACGAGCGCCGCCTGCCCCCGCCCGCCGTGCCCGCCCCGCCGGGAGGCACCGGCCTGGCCCGGGTGACCACCCGCCAGGCGGTCCAGGCGACCGCCGGCGCCGGCTTCGCCCTCGTCGTCGGGCAGCTGGTGTCCGGCCAGCGCTGGTACTGGGCCGTCGGCGCCACGTGGTGGATCTTCGTCAACACCACCTCGCGCGGCGAGACGCTGGTCCGTGGCTTCCGCCGGCTGCTCGGCACGGTGGTCGGCATCGTCCTCGGCCTGCTCGTCGCCGTGCCCGTGCAGGGCGACCCGGTCGTCACGGCCCTGCTCGCCGCCGCTTGCGTCTTCGGCATCTTCTACACGGCCGCCGTGTCCTACACCTGGATGATGCTCTGGGTCACCCTCCTCGCCGGGCTGCTCTACGGCCTGCTCGGCGTGCTCGGCCCCGGCCTGCTCGCCCTGCGGCTCGCCGAGACCGGCGTCGGGGCGCTCGGCGCCGCGCTGGCCGTGATCCTGATCCTTCCCGTCACCACCCACAGCGTCACCGACGCCTGGATCCAGCGGGCCCTGCGCTGCGTCCACGCCTGCGCCGCCGAGACGGCCCGGCGCCTGGCGGGTGTGGCCGGCGCCGACCCGGCCCCGCGGGTCACCGAGCTGGAGCAGCTGCTCGCCCGGGTGCGGCTCTCGGTCGCCCCGCTGGTGCATCCGCTGAACCCGATGCTGAGCCGCAAGCGGCGGGCCCGGCACGTGCTCGCCCTCCTGGACGACTGCGCCCGGGAGATCCGCGGGCTGGTCAGCGTCGCCGCCGACCCGGAGGCCTCTCACGACGCCCGCCTGGCCGCCGCCTGCTGGCGCGTACAGGCCTCGGTCGAGGCCCTCACCGAGGGCGGCGAGGCCCTGGCCCAGGCCGTGGACGCCTCGCCCCTCACGGACACCCCGGCGGTGACGGACCCGGCACTGGCTCACCTGCACGGCCTGGAACGGGCCCTCGCGGAACTGGCCCGGCCGCTGCGCACCCCGTCGGGGTCACCGCTGGTCGGGGCCTGAGCGCCGTACGGGGAGCGCTGCTCCTGGGGCTCCTCGCACTCCGAGCGTCGACCAGGGCGCGCTGACCTGGTTCGCCGCCGCTGACGGGGGTGGGGACTCGCCCCCAGCAGGGGGTGCGGCGAAGGGCCCGCCCAGCCGCATCGCCACTCGCACCCGGCCGGCTTCCTCCACCGCGAGTGGCGAAGGCCCGCCCCCGGACGGGGACGGGCCTTCGCCACTGCGGGCGGATGTCAGCGGACCGGCGCGCCCTGCGCCTGCTGCGGAGTGATCCCCAACGCGGTCGTGTACTTGGCCAGCACCAGCTTCCCGACCGCCGGGTACGGACCCAGCGACTCGGCAGCCGAGCACTCCGCCTCCTTCGCCGCCTCCTCGACCAGACCCGGCTCGATCTCCGGGCCGATCAGATACGGCGCGAGAGCCAGCTGCTGCGAGCCCGAGGAGCGGAGCTGCTCGGCGACGGACGCGATGGAGCCCTCCTGGTCCAGGGCCGCCGCCATCACCGGCACCGCGAGGCGCGCGGCGAGCAGCATGCCGGTGATCCCGGCCGCCTGCACGGCCTCGTCACCGCCCACGGACGCCAGGATGATGCCGTCGGCGGCGGTGGCCACGGTGAACAGCCGGGCACGGTCCGCGCGGGCCAGACCGGCCTCGGAGAGCCGCACGTGCAGCGCCTCGGCGAGCAGCGGGTGCGGGCCGAGGACGTCGGTCAGCTCGGCGGCGATCCGGCTCTCCATGACGGCCTGGCGGACCCGGCGCAGCAGCGCGCTGTCCGGACCCGCGAGCAGCGGCACGACGACGGCGACGGGCCCGTCGGGCTCCCTGACGTCCATGCCGGCGGCGCGCGCCTGCTCGAAGCGAGCGGTGCGCTCCTCCGCGGCGTGCACGAGCACGGCCCGCAGCGCGGGGAACTCCGCGTTGTCCCCGTCGAGGTACCCGATGCGGGCGTCGAGGCCGGGCAGCTCGGAGCGGGCGATGCTCACGACCTCTTCGGCGAGGCTGCGTGTGGCGCTACTGGGCGTGCCCGGCACGGCGAGGACGAGCGCGGGCGCGCCCTCGGGAGCCACCAGCGGCTCGGGACGGCGGTGCCGTCCCGGCTGGCGGGGTCGCGGCATTCGTACTGGGAGGCCGGACTCGGGTCCAGTGGGGGAACTCATGGCGCCGCATGTTACTGGCTTATTGGGCTCCCCTGTTCGGGGAGGGGGCAGGTGAGCGGTATCCGTCCGGTTTTGTCTGATGAGTTGCGCACGGTTCGGGCGCGTTCGAATCAATCGCCCGACAGGGTGGTCACGTACAGCATCGTGTCGTCACCCCCCGGCAGGGTGAGCGGGCCGGCGCACAACTCGGCCGCCATGCGCACCGAGCCGTGCAGCGGATCGCCTTCGGCGGGCACCCGCCGTGCCTGCGGGAGCCGTTCGGTCAGTTCCTCGTCGAGGGGCACGAGGAGCGGGTCGCCCATCCTGAACAGGCCACCGGTGACGGTGACGCGCGGTTCGCCCTCGGCAGGGCACACGGCCGCCGCGGAATCGGCCATGTGCCGGGCCGCCGCGCGGAGAATGCCCGCGGCGACCGGGTCCCGGTCCGCGCAGGCGGCCACCCGGGGGGCGAAGGACGCGAGGACGGCGGGCCGGTCCGGCCGCGGATACAGCGCGCCGGGCAGTCCGGCGACGGGCCCGAACGCGTCCTCGGCGCACGCCAGCAACCGGGCCGAACCGCCCTCCCGCCCGTCGTGGGCCCGCAGCGCGGCCTCCAGCCCGGCTCGCCCGATCCAGGCGCCGCCCCCGCAGTCGCCGAGCAGATGCCCCCAGCCGTCCGCCCGGCGCCAGCCGGTCAGGTCCGTGCCGATCGCGATCAGACCCGTACCGCCGGCGATCACGGCACCCGGCCGGGACCCGAGGGCCCCCACGTACGCGGTCACGGCATCGGCGGCCAGCGCGACCCTCCGTACCCCGAACTCCCGGGCCAGGGCATCCGGCAGCTCGGCGCGCAGCGCGTCACCGAGCGAGGCCAGTCCCGCCGCGCCGACGGCGGCGGCCGTCAGCCGCACCGGTCCGGCCTCGGCGGTCAGGGCACGCACCAGAGGCACGAGCTGCGCCATGAAGTGCCCGGGGTCGATCCCCCGGTCACCCGTGCGTACCGGCCCGGCGGACGCCCGGTGTGCCAGCGGCCCGCGCTCGGCGGTTCCCACCACCACGCGGAGTCCGGAGCCGCCGGAGTCCACGGCGAGGAAGCCCGGGCCCTCCGAGGCGCCGGGAGCGGCAGGCGCCGGTCGACCGGCCGGCCGCCCTGGCGGATGTTCGACCACTGGACGCGCCAAGCTCCCCTCTCCTTCCCGGTGACCGGTTGCGCCGTCGCCCGACCGGCTCGAGGGCCCCGGCGAAGAGGAAGAGTAGCGCCGTGAGGAGCCCCGGCGTGCCAGTAGAGTGACGCGTTGTGGCACCACGACCCTTGCATGAACTGGTTGAAGCGGGCTGGGCGAAGGCTCTCGAACCTGCGGCCGAACGCATCGCGGCGATGGGGGACTTCCTCCGGGCCGAGATTGCGGCCGGCCGGACGTACCTCCCGGCCGGGGCGAACGTCCTGCGGGCCTTCCAGCAGCCGTTCGACGACGTCCGTGTCCTGATCGTCGGTCAGGATCCCTACCCGACGCCGGGGATGGCGATCGGGCTGAGCTTCGCCGTGGCGCCCGAGGTGCGCTCGCTGCCCGGCAGTCTGGAGAACATCTTCAGGGAGATGCACTCCGACCTGGGGCTGCCCAGGCCGTCCAACGGGGACCTGACGCCGTGGACCCGGCAGGGCGTGCTGCTGCTCAACAGGGCGCTCACGACTGCTCCGCGCAGTCCTGGCGCGCACCGCGGCAAGGGCTGGGAGGAGGTCACCGAGCAGGCGATCCGGGCGCTGGTGGAAAGGGACAAGCCGCTGGTGTCCATTCTGTGGGGGCGCGACGCGCGCAACCTCCGGCCGCTCCTGGGGGATCTCCCCGCGATCGAGTCGGCTCATCCGTCGCCGATGTCCGCGGACCGGGGCTTCTTCGGCTCCCGCCCGTTCAGCCGGGCCAACGAGCTGCTGGTGCGGCAGGGCGCGCAGCCGGTGGACTGGCGACTGCCGTGATCCGCACCGCCCCGTCTCAGCGGGAGGAGGCCGCCGGGGTGGGCTCCTCCCGCGGGACGGACGGGGCGGCGACGCCGCTTCGAGCGGCCAGCGCCTGCTCCAGTCGCCGGATGTGGTAGTACTGCACCCGCGTGGTGCGCTGCAGGGCCATGACGGCGCTGAGGAACTGGTCCATCTCGGCGGCCCGGGTGAGGATGTCGTCGGGCACCTGCTCGTCCGACAGGCAGGCTGCTGCGTCCTGGGTGAGCACGGCGTGTGCCCAGCCACGGGTGATCGGCTTGAACAGGTCAGGGTGGTTGGCCACGATCCGGGCCCGGATGGCCAGGTCGTTCTCGGCGGCTTCCAGGTGCAGCCCGGTGTCCTTGTTGCGGGCCCCGAACAGCGGCTCATGGATGTGGTGGGCGTCGAAGCCGTGCTCGACGCAGCCGATCCAGAAGTCCCAGTCCTCTCCGGCCCTCATGGTCTCGTCGTACCCGCCCACGGTCTGCCAGGCCTCCCGGCGGTACAGCGAGCAGTAGAACATGATCAGTCGCTGGAGCAGCAGTTCCCTGCTGTAGGCGGGGAGGGGCATCGCCTGCGGGGGCAGATCGTCGTCGGTGAAGGTGAACACATCGGTCGAGGCGATGGCGATGCCGGGGTCACGGTCCAGTACCTCGACGGTCTTCTCCAGCATCGTGGGCGCGATCACGTCGTCGGCGTCCAGCGGAAGGATGTAACGGCCCACACTGGCCTCGATTCCGGTGTTGCGCGCGGCGGAGACCCCGGCATTGGCCTGTCGGAGCAATCTGATGCACCGGTCGGGGTGGTGTGCGGCCAAGTCCTGGGCCACTTCGACGGTGTTGTCGGTGCTGCCGTCGTCGACGATGACCAGCTCCCAGGCGCGGAACGTCTGGGCGATGACGCTGGAGACCGCCTCGGGCAGGTAACGGGCGTAGTCGTGGCAGGGGATGACCACCGAGACCACAGGGTCGGATCTGTGGGGCATGCGCCATCTTTCGTTTTGGAGCGGAACGGGATGGAGGGATCCGGGCGGCACGAGCGGCGGACCGAGCGACATCGGGCGCCGACGCCCCCCCGGGGGGCCCTGTCACGGGACCACGTCGCGGCGGACCAGCCGGATCACGTGCTAGCTGTGCAGCAGTGGACGCCCAGGAACGTGATCGGGGCGGTGGTGTCCGTTCTCCTGATGGTGTCCGTAGTCACAGATGGTCACGTTGCCGACGGGCGTGCAGCAGTGGCCGTAGTCGGTGACGGTGATGTTGCCGACGGGCGTGCAGCAGTGGCCGTAGTCGGTGACGGTGATGTTGCCGACGGGCGTGCAGCAGTGGCCGTAGTCGGTGACGGTGACGTTTCCGATGGGCGTGCAGGGGTGTCCGTCCCCGGAGGTGAGGGTGACGTCGCCGCCTATCTGCTGTCCTTGGTGCGTGTACGGCGACGCGGCCGGTGTGTCCGGACCGAGGGCGGCCGCGTAGGCGGCCTCCGCGGTGTTCAGCAGTCCGGCGGTCGCCAGTGCGGCGGGCAGGGCCAGGGAGGACATGACACGGGCTTTCACGGTGAGGCCTTTCCTTCGGGGGCTGGGAGTTGCCCTCCACCGCTGGTGAGCAGCGGGGCAGGGGCAGCAGCACCACCGTAGGGAAATGTTACTCAACGTACCAAAGTGATTACTCCGTGTGGGTTGCTCGTGGCCCGAGCGGTCACGAAGGGGCCATGACCCCCGCGTCCGCCAGGTCCGAGGCGTGGTGCGGGTGCAGCACCTCCAGATCGGGCAGCGCCCAGCAGGAAGTGCCCATGTCCCGGGCCATCGCGGCCAGACCCTCGGTCTCGATGAGGTGCTGGTAGGGGAAGGAGGGGAAGATCAGGCCGTCCCGGTGCAGGTCGGCGCGTACCAGCAGCGCGGTGCCGCCGACCGAGTCGACGCGGACGAGCCCTTGCCCGCGCAGTTCCTCGAGATATGTGCGCCCGAACCCCCTGGGTGGCTGCAGAATGCCGTCACGCAGCCACTGGGACCAGTTGAGCGTGCCGGCCCTCGGGTGCAGGACGAATGTGTTGAGGTCGTATGTGGGTCCACCGGTCGTCGTGGCGCAGTGCGGGACGACGATGTCCTTGCCCGCTCCGAGCAGGCGCTGGACGAGGTCGGGCGGGTAGCCCGTGACATCCACGTCGAGCCACAGCACCCATTCCTCGTCGACGAGGGCTCGGGAGAGCAGATGGTTGCGCACCTTGGCCAGCACGGACCGGCGCCGGCGCTGGATGCCTGGCTCCCAACGGGGTCCGGCCAGCTGGAGGCCGAAGTCACGGTGTACGAGGGTGACCCGCCGGTATTCCGCCTCGAGGCCGGGCAGCACCTCCCGGAGCAGATCCGGCGTCATGTCCGTGCTGTCGCCCTCCAGCAGGCCCAGGGAGATCGCCTCGCGCGGGTAGTCCAGGTCGCGAAGGCTCTTCACATAACCCGGCAGGAAGGCCGCCGCGTCCTTGAGAGGGGTGAGCACCAGGACCGGCGGGCGCTCATCCGCCGGGCCGGGGGCGGGTTCGAGAGCCCTGTGCGCTCTTCGCTCGGAGGCTTGCGCGGCGGGACCGGCCTCGGCGTGGACGATGTCCTCCGGTCCGATCGGCAGCCGCGTCGCCATCGCGAGCAACCGCTCGGCGTATGCGCCTGGCTCGGACCAGACCTCGGTCGCCACGTCGAAGTGCTCTGCGAAATGCGCCTCGTCGAACGTGTTGCCGCCATGGCACACGTACGTGTAGAGCTCGGGTGCGTCGACCGACACCACCCGGCGGGTGCGGACCACCTCTTCCGCCACCGGGGTGTCCTCGCCCCGGCGTAGTGCGGGGTAGCGCGGGAGGCGGTCCTTGGCGCACACCATGGACCCTTCCCATACGCGCGCGCAGGAGATCGCGAGCTTGTGGCGAGCGGGCCACCACAGCCGTTCCCGTGCGAGGAAGCAGGCGTCGGCGCCGAGCGAGAGGATGGCCGCCATCTGGGTCTCGACCCGCTCCGGGTCGTACAGGTCGTCGTCGTCCCACTGGCACACGTAGGGCCCGGTGGCCCGGTCCACCGCCTCGTTGCGCAGTTCGCCCAACGGCCGCCCGTCCGGGGGGAGCCGGTGATGGCGGATCCGCGGGTCGCCCAGCTCGCGAATGTACTGCTCGAGGGCGTCGTCCGTGCCGTCCTCCACGACGACCAGTTCCAGACTGAGATAGGTCTGCGTACGGAAGCACGTGATCGCGCGGCGGGCCGTCGACGAACGATCCTTCGTCACCATCAGGCATGACACCGTCGGTGCGGGCGCGCCCGAGGTCCAGCGACGGCGTTGCGCGTCCAGGCTGAGAAGGCCGTCGGCGAGGGGGTGCAGCTCCTGGCTCGCCCAGAACGGGAACCGCTTGCCGGCCGATGTCCGCGGAGTCCCGGGGGCGTCGCGCGTCCAGCTGCCGGACCAATGGTGCACGGCGAGCGCACGCCCGTAGTCGGATTGCTGACGGCCGAACAGCTCTGCCGCGTAGGGGCTCACCTCGGGGTACAGGACCTCCGGGTCGAGGATCGTGATCGAGGCGGGCTCCGGGGCGTTGTCGATCGCTCTGCTGAGGAAGAAGGGGCCCGTGGCATCCAGTGCACCGGGCATTCTGTGGGCGCCGACCAGTTGGCGGTGCACATGAGCCCAGAAGGGATGGCCCGGTCGTGACGCCATGAACGCGTTGCCGACGATGCGGCTGAGTCCGCGCCGGCGGGCCAGCAGCAGCTGTGTGTGCGCCTGGGGCTCGCAGCCGAGGACGAGTTCCCGCCCGTCAAGGATTCCGTCGACCGGGCTCAGACACTCGAAGTCCAGGTCCACATAGAGACCGCCGAAATGGTCGAGCAGGAAATAGCGAATCGCGTCGGCCCGCATGATGGGTTCGGCGTAGCCGTCGTAGACCGGCAGGAACCAGGGATAGTGCTCCTGGAGGAATGCGCGGTTGTCGGAGTCGGTCCACAAACGGTATCCCCAGTCCGGGTGATGAAGGCGCCATGAATCGGCCCATTTCCGCCATTGTTCGGGGACGTCGGCGTCTTTCCAGGTCTGGTGAATCAAGGCGGGAATCGTCCGCTGCATCCGCATTCACGCAGTATGCCGATCCGCTTGACCGACAAGGTCTCCCGTGGGGCCGGCCGGTGGAACATTCACCCGCGCAGCCCCCCGGGGGGAGGCAGCGCTGCTGGTTCCGCCCGGTCCTCACCTCATCCGACGAACGCGGCCCGCACACACAGCACGTCCGGCAGATGCGAGGCGAGCTGCTGCCAGCTGTCGCCGTCGTCCGCCGAGGCGAACACCTCGCCGTTGCGGTTGCCGAAGTAGACGCCTGCCGGGTCCCCGTCGTCTGTGCACATCGCGTCGCGCAGCACCGTGCCGTAGTGGTTCTCCCGGGGCAGTCCCGCCGAGAGCGGCTCCCAGCTCCTGCCGGCGTCCGCGGTCCGGTAGACCCGGCACCGGTGGTCGGCCGGGACCCGGTCGGCGTCGGCGTTGATGGGGAACACGTACGCCGTGTCCCCTCTGCGCGGATGCGCGGCCACCGCGAAACCGAACGTGGACGGCAGGCCCTCGCCGATGTCCGTCCAGTGCGCGCCCGCGTCGTCGCTGCGGTACACACCCCAGTGGTTCTGCAGGTAGAGCCGGTCTGGGGTCGCCGCGTCCCGGGCGATCTTGTGCACGCACTGGCCGAACTCCGGGTCGGGGTCGGGCAGGAACACCGCGGAGACCCCCGAGTTGGAGGGCGCCCAGCTCGCGCCGCCGTCCAGGGTGCGGAACACGCCGGCGGTCGACACGGCGACGGTCACCGCCTTCGGGTCCCGCGTGTCGGTGAGCACGGTGTGCAGGCCCTCACCGCCGCCGCCCGGCATCCACTTCGACCGCGTGGGGTGCTCCCACAGGGGGCGGACGAGCTCGAAGGTCTCCCCGCGGTCCGCCGAGCGGTACAGCGCGGCCGGTTCCGTGCCCGCGTACACGACGTCCTGCTCGGCGGCGGCCGGGTGCAGCTGCCACACCCGCTCCAGGGACGCACCGGTGTCCTTGGGGAACTTGACGGCCGGCCGGGCCGGTTCGGTCCACGTCCGGCCCAGGTCGTCGGAGTGGAACACGGACGGGCCCCAGTGCGCGCTGTCGCCGCCGGCCAGCAGCCGCGGGCTCTCGCCCCGGGTGTCGATGGCGACCGAGTACACGGCCTGTGCGTTGAAGTAGGGACTCTCGTCGAACTCCCAGGCGCCACCACCCCGCCGGCGCCCGATGAACAGTCCCTTGCGCGTGCCCACGGCGAGCAGTACCTCGGTCATGCCGATCACCTCCGCGGCGTCGTCATTGACGCCTTCGTCCCAGACACCGGCCAGTCTGCACCCCACCACTGACAGTCACCTCCGGAACCGGCTCCGGCGCAGGTCAGGGCCGTGTCGCCGACGGGGCCCGGCCTGCCGCCCGTCACCGCACACGCCGAGGGGCCCCGGCGCGGCGGTGCCTGTGAGGCCGTCCCGAGGTACGTGCAGTGAGCATCCAGGGGTCCCGTTCCGTATGGGGAGGGCGGCGGGATGGTCATGCGTGCATGAGGAGGATGCCCGATGGCGTTGCGTGGTCCGAAGGTGTGGCTGTGGCGCTGGCGGCGCAATCCGCTCAAGCGCCGCGCCGACAGAGTGGAGGCCTGGGTCGTGCTGGGTGTCTGGACGCTCACGGTGCTCGTCGGGGTGCTGGCCGGCACGACCGTGAGCCGCTCTGTCGAGGACGGGCTGGCCCGAGAGCGCGTCGAGTGGCGCCCCCTCGTGGCCCGGCTCGCCGAGAAGGCCCCCGGCAGGGCCTCCGGGAACGGCTCCGTGTCCCGTACCGAGCACGTGTGGGCGCAGGCACGGTGGACCGCCGCGGACGGCTCGTCGCACTCCGGCCAGGTGCGGGCCCTGGCGGGCAGCGCCGCCGGGACACCGGTCACGGTGTGGACGGATCGCGACGGCCGCCAGGTCAACCGCCCCGTCACCGAGACCCAGGCCCGTGTACGAGCCGTGCTGATCGGCGGCGTGGCGGGCTTCCTCACCGCCGCCGTGCCACTCGCGGGCGGCCGTGCGGTACGCCGCCGGCTGGAGCGCCGCCGCATCGACCAGTGGGACGCCGAGTGGTCCCGCTTCGGACCGCTGTGGGGACGTACGGCGGGGTGACGGCAGGTGGGCCCCTCGCGAGGCAGGGCGTGCCCGGGCAGGGCGGGCACGTCCTCCGCGCCGCCGTACGCGGACGGCCGTGCGCAGCGCCCGCCGGAACGCTGCGCACGGCCGTCTTCACCGTGGGGGGAGTGCTGCCCCGGGCTACCTGTAGGTGACGTCCGAGGTGGAGTAGAGGCAGTTCCTGCTGTCGGGGCCGGACCCGACGGCGGTGTTGTTGTTGTACTTCTGGCAGGGGACGACCTTGCGGCCGGAGTCGTTGCGGATCGTGATGCCCCGCAGCGTCGCCACGTCGTTGCGGTTGACGTTGATCCCGACGAGCCGCGCGGTGGAGCCGGTGCCGGTCACGTCGATGGTGTTGAGATTGACCTTGCGGGTGTACTGCGTGGAGCAGTCACCGCAGGAGCGGTACAGCGTCTTGAACTCCTGCACCGCGAAGTCGGAGATGGTCAGCGTGCCGCCGCCGTTGTGCTGGAAGACCTTGTCCGCGGCCTTCTTCGCGCCGCCGCCGATCACCTGGTAGGTGGCGCCGTTGCCACCCCGGAAGGTGGCGGCGTCCTCGCCGACGTCCTCCCACCAGACGTTCTGCAGGGTGCAGCTGCCCTCGCAGTGGACGCCGTCGGCCGCGGGGGCGCCGAGGATGACGTTCTTCAGCACCGCGCCGTCGGCCAGCTTGAAGATCGGGTCCTGGCCTTCCTCCTGGCCGTCACCGGCCAGGCCTCCCGTCCCGTAGAACCGCTTCATCCCGTAGTCCTTGGTGCCGGACACGGAGATGGTGGCGGAGGTCCCCTGGCTGCCGTTGGGGGCCGGCCAGGTGGCGGCGCTCGCGGTGGGTGCGTTGATAGTCATGATCATGCCAACCGAGAGGCCGAGGGTGGCCAGCGCCCCGGTCAGTGCGCGCCTGCGGGCGCGCGGAGGTGTCGCAGAAGTCATGTCCCGGTTCCTTCTGTCGTCTGAGCGGATGTGGGTGTCGGGCGGACGGGGTGTCAGAGCTTTCCGGCGCCCGCACCCGTCGTCACCGAGGTGGCGACGGACGAGGCCGGTTCCGCCGAGTAGCCGTAGGGCGGGTTGGTGAAGGTGCCGACCCGCGAGACCTCGGTCGCGGCTCCGCCGAGGTCGTTGCCGCGCAGGTTGGCGTATCCGTCGACGTCGCTGCTGCGGTTCGTGGTGACCGCGACCTTCGTCGAGCGGAAGACGTTGTTCTCGACCAGCAGCTGGGCGCCCATGCGCGAGTGGCAGGCCGTCTCGGCGCCCTCGACGTAGTTGTTGTAGAAGTGCCCGGTGCCGAAGCGCAGACTGGGGATGCGCGAGTACACGTTCGCGAAGTGGTTGTGGTGGTACGTCACCCTCAGGTGACCGGTGTCCTGGCTCGCGTTGTTGTCGCTGTGGCCGACGAGCGAGCCCTTGAAGTGGTTCCTGAAGGTGTTCCAGGACACCGTGACGCCGTCCGCGCCGTGGTTGATGTCCAGCAGGCCGTCGTAGTGGTCCTTGTCGTGGTCGCGGTCGGCCGAGAAGGAGTTGTGGTCGATCCAGACCTTGGTGGACGCCTCGACGGTGATGCCGTCGGCGGGCGCGACCGGCTTGCTGATGTTCAGGTTGCGGACGACGACGTTGGAGACCTTCTTCAGCCGCAGTCCGCCGCCGGTGATCCCGGACGACGAACCCATGCCCAGGACGGTGGTGTTGGATCCGACGTCGACCTGACCGCTCAGCGAGATCAGGCCGTTGACCCGGACGACCTTGGCGGAGTTGCCGGTGACGGCCGACTTGAAGGCGCTCAGCGTGGAGACGGTGACCGCCGGGGCGGTACCGCCGCCGGTCGTGCCCGCGCCGAACCCGGCGGGTGAGGCCTCGGCGGCCCCGGCCGGCTGGGGAACGGCCAGGACCGCCAGGGTCGCCAGCGCGGATGCGGCGACCGCCAGGGGGGATCCGGGTAAGCGGGTGCGTGGGGGATGAGTACGCATGTGGGGTGCGTCCCTTCGGGTCCTCAAGTGTGTACATATGCTGGCCATCTATGTGAATAGTGTTCAGCATGCTGTCCGGCAGTGTCGTATCCCACCGGGCAGAACGGCGTCGGCGGGTCACACTGCTGAACGGAACGTAGGGGGTAAGCGCTTTCTAGTCAACGCCCCGCGCAGGCGGCATTCAGTCACCCTGGTGGTGGCGGGCGAGGAGGGTGGGAGCGCTTCCATGAAAGCCATGTCCATGCCACCATGCCGGTCGGACGCTTCCCCGCCCGTGCTCGCGGCGGTCGGCGTCCGGACGTATCCCCCACGTGCTCGACCGCGAACGACGTCCTGCGATCCGCACCTCGAACGGAAGGGACACGGACGTGCCTGCCACTCCCCACCACCGCACGGCGAGGAGACCGCTGCGGTCGGTGCTCCTCGCGTTCCTCGCCGCCCTGCTGACGCTGCCGGCGGGCACCCTGGTCACCGCTCCGGCGGCCGCCGCCCGCGGGTTGGTCCGTGAGGCGGCCGTACCCGCCGCGACCCTCACCGAGGTCGCGGACTTCGGTACGAACCCCAGCAACCTGCGGATGTACCTGTACGTACCGGAAAGCGTCACACCGAACCCGGCGGTCATAGTCGCCGTGCACTGGTGCACCGGCTCGGGCCCGGACATGTACAACGGCACCGAGTACGACACGCTGGCCGACCGGTACGGCTTCATCGTGCTCTACCCGTCCGTCACCCGCAGCAGCAAGTGCTTCGACGTCTCCTCGCCCCAGGCCCTGCGCCGGGGCGGCGGCAGTGACCCGGTCGGCATCAAGTCGATGATCGACTGGGTCACCCGCACCTATGACGCCGACACCGGGCGGGTCTTCGCCACAGGCATCTCCTCCGGCGCGATGATGACGAACGTCCTGCTCGGCGACTACCCCGACGTGTTCGCGGCGGGTGCCGCCTTCTCCGGCGTCCCGTTCGGCTGCTTCGCCACCACCGACGGCTCCGAGTGGAACAGCGCCTGCTCGGGCGGCACGCTCACCCGCACCCCGAAGGAGTGGGGCGACCTGGTCCGGAACGCGTACCCCGGTTACACCGGTCCCCGGCCGCGGATGCAGATCTGGCACGGCACCCAGGACGACGTCCTGCGCTATCCCAACTTCGGGGAACAGATCAAGCAGTGGACGAACGTCCAGGGCGTGAGCCAGACCCCGGCCGCCACCGACACTCCCCAGTCCGGCTGGACCCGCACCCGCTACGGCGGAACGGGCGACCGGGCCCCGGTGGAGGCCGTCAGTCTCCAGGGCGTCGGCCACAATCTGTACGCCCAGGGCATGGCGTCCCGCGTGCTCACCTTCTTCGGCCTCGACAGGCCGGGCCCGGCCCCGCAGCCCCAGCCCGGCGCCTGCAAGGTGACGGCCGCCGTGAACGCCTGGAACACCGGCCTGACCACTTCCGTGACCATCACCAACACCGCTACGACGGCGGTCAACGGCTGGAAGCTCGGCTTCACGCTGCCCGCGGGCCAGACGGTCACCGGGGGCTGGGGCGCCACCTACACACCCACGTCCGGGTCGGTGACCGCGGCCAACGTCTCATACAACGGCACCATCGCGCCGGGCGCGAGCGTGAGCATCGGCTACCAGGCCAGTCACAGCGGCAACAGCGCCGCCCCGTCCGCGTTCACGCTCAACGGGACGGCGTGCGCGACCGGTTGACGTCGCCGCGGCTCCGCGAAGTCCCGCGTGACGCCCGGCGGCGCCGGGTCGCCCACGGGACGCCGCGGGTCCGCCCTCGCCGGCGCGCCCTCGGATGCCGGACCGGACCGACCGGTGGTACTGGTCCGGCATCCGCACACCACCGCACGACTCCCGCGCCCCAGGCTCCTCCTGGCTCGTCGCCCGGTTCGCCGCGTCCCTTACGGGGCGCCACCGTGCGCGGCGTTCAGCAGGGACCGCCAATCAGGGATCTTGACCACTCCGCGTCCCAGTGACGCCCCCAGTTCCGCTTCCGCCCGCTCGATCGACTGCCAGCCCCGCCATTCGACCGGGTGGGCGCCTTCCGCGCGCAGGGCCGTGAGCGCGTCGTCCGGGACGGTCTTCCGTTCGAGCAGGTGCGCGTCCTCCAGCACGGACGTGGCGGTCTCCTTCGCGCACGGGCGATTGGTGCCGATGACGCCGGTCGGGCCCCGTTTGATCCAGCCGGCCACGTACTCGCCCGGGGCTACGACGCCCTCACGCAGGACCCGCCCGGCGAGGTTCGGCACCGTGCCGGTGCGCGCGTCGAACGGCAATCCCTCGAGGGGCACTCCGCGGTAGCCCACCGAGCGCAGGACCAGCTGCGCCTCGATGTCCTCGTACCGCCCCGTGCCCCTCACGCCGCCTTGCCCGTCCGGTGCCGTGCGCTCGAAGCGGACCGCGCGCACGTGGTCCCGTTCGGCGAGCAGTTCGACCGGGCGGAGGAAGAAACGCAGCCTGATACGGCGCCGCGCGGCCGCCGGTGGTGCCTCGGCCCAGCCGCGCAGCGCTTCCACGTTGCGGCGCTGCGGGGCGGGCAGCGCGGACGGGTCGCGGTAGCCGGGGTCCGGCGCCAGCTCCGCCGGATCGACGGTGACCTCCGTCCCCGGGAGGGTGCCCAGCTTGCGCAGTTCCTTCGTGGTGAACCGGGCCTGGGACGGGCCGCGCCGGCCCACCATGTGGATCTCCGTCACCCCGCTGGCGGCAAGCGCGCTCAGGGCGGCCTGCGGCATGTCGGTCGGGCTCAGGTCGGCCAGGCCGCGCGCCAGCATCCGGGTGACGTCCACGGCGACGTTCCCCACGCCGATCACCACCGCCGACCGGGCGTCCCGCAGGAACCCGCCGTCCACGGCGTCCGGGTGGGCGCTGTACCAGGCGACGAACTGAGTCGCCGACCAGCTCCCCGGCAGGTCCTCGCCGGGGATGCCCAGGCGCCGGTCAGTGGCGGCGCCCATGCAGTACACCACCGCGTGGTAGAGCTCCCGCAGCCGGGCGACCGGTACTCCACCGGGGCCGGCCTCGACGCCCCCGAGGAAGCGGACCCGCTCGTGCTCCAGGACCGCACGCAGGTTGTTCTGCAGCGACTTGATCTTCTCGTGGTCCGGAGCCACGCCGTAGCGGACCAGGCCGTACGGGCACGGCAGCCGGTCCAGGACGTCGACGCGCACCCCGGGGTCCAGCTGGACGAGGCTCTGGGCGGTGTAGCACCCGCTCGGCCCGGACCCTACGACGGCGACTCGCAGCACGGCGGAACTCCTTACCCGAGGGATCCCGGCGGATCTCCGGAGAGCGCTGACGCCTCCAGCATCGCACCGGCGGGGCTCCGCTGACAGGGTGCTGTGCTCCGCTCGGGGCGCGTGTCCGATCTACTGGGAAGGTGATCATTCGGTTACGTTCCGTGTGTGCTGGAAGCATCCTTTCTTAATCTTTCTGATCGCTCTCCGGCGGACGGAGCGGTGTCCGTACGGCCCGCATGGGAAGTGCGGGAGAACGGGGACGCGACACGGTGGTTCGACGTCTGCCTGGCCTTCATGGACGGCGCCCGCGTCGACGTGCTGGCCGTCGTGGCCGGGGGAAACGTCGGAGTCGAGGACGTACGTGCTCAGCCGGCGCTGTCCCTGGACGACCTGGCGGTGCTGGCCGACTGGATCGAGGACTCGCTGGCCGAGGCGTGCGGTGCCGGTGCGGCTCCGGACGGCGGCGCGGGCCAGGGGCGGCGGGCCCGGCCGGCCTGGCCGGGCGGTGCGGAGGGGCGGTGGCTGGTGGCGCAGGAGTACCGTGCGGCCCAGCGCAACGGCGCCGACCCGGTCCTCGCCGTGATGTGCGCGACCGGACACAGCCGCCGCAAGTCGCTCAGGCTGATCGGCCAGGCCCGGGACGCGGGTCTCCTGGCGCCGCGCCACGGGCGCTGAGACGGTGTCGCAGGACCGCGGTGCGGAAGCCGGCGTGCCGCGGTGCCGGGCGCTCGTCGGTGGCCGCCGGCGTGTGAGGCCGAGTCGGCGTGCCGGCCCGCGGATCGGCGGGGCACGGTGTGTGGTGGGGACGGGCGGGGCGAACGGCGTAATCAGTCAACCGCCGGCCCGGAAGGTCCCGGGTGTCCGGCATCGAGATGTGTCTCCTTCGCCCGGGCCGGTTCCCCGGAACCGGCCCGGGCGCTCCGCTGGGTCAGGTCAGACGGGTCACCGAGTAGTCGAAGGTGGTTCCGGTGACGGTGTACGTGGCCGTCTGACCGTTGTCGCAGTAGGACACATAGGAGCTGCCGAACTCATTGGTCCCACCGACTGCCTGGACGTACGGACGGACGTCGGTGCCCTCCGGCCATGAGGTGGTGGACAGGTCGATGACCCTGGCCTGGTTGATCGGATAGTCGTCGGTCGGGGCCGACTGTTCGCCCGTGCGGGCCGTGGCGGCCCAGGAAAGGACGAAGCCGGCGTTGTTGACGACAGCCATCTTCTGTACGCAGGGCTGGGCCTGCGTGGGCGCCGCCGCGGCGGTGACCGAGGGCAGGACGGCCATTGCCGTCGCGCTCGCCAGGATCGCGGCCGACCGGCGGTGTAAGCGGGTCCGGTTCATGATCGAAACTCCCTCCCGGCCGGGGCCGTCCCGGCCGGTGGCGGGCGAGTTTCCCGATGGGGCATCAGAAAACCTGTGACACTGCTGAGTTGAGATCGTCTCACCGCTGCAGGAGGGGATGTTGGTCGGTGTGGGTACGGGGGCGTGAGCTGGGACCGGGTGGTCTGAGCCGCGAGCCGAAATGATCACCGAACGTGACCAGGGCGGGCGGCGAAGAACGAGTTCAGAGCATGTCCCGCATCCTGGTGATCTCGCTCGTCTGCTGGGCGATCACCTCGTCGGCCATCTCCTCGATCCGGATGTTGTTGCCCTGTCCCTTCACGTCCGAGGCCATGGTGACCGCCCCCTGGTGATGGGTCGTCATCAGGGCCACGAAGAGCCGGTCGAACGCCTGCCCCTCGGCCGTGCGGAGCTTGTTCAGCTGCGCCGCAGTGGCCATGCCGGGCATCGTGGTGTGCTCGTGCCGTTCGGCCTTCAGCGGCTTGCCGTACGACTTCAGCCAGCCCTTCATGGCCTCGATCTCCGGTCTCTGCCCGGCGGCGATCCGCGCGGCGATCCGCTTCACCTCCGTCGACGCGGCGCGCTTCGGAGCCAGCTCCGTCATCACCAGGGCCTGTGCGTGGTGTTCGATCATCATGCGGGCGTAGGAGACGTCTGCCGAGTTGGGGGAGTCGTTCTCCGCGTTCCGGTCGGCGGCCTCCTCGGCGGACAGGGTGCGGTTCGCCTCGCCGGGCTCACCCGGCGCGATCACCGCGGGCCCGTCCGCGGCGGCCCGCCCGCGGTCGGAACCGGAGTCGCAGCCTCCCGCCGTCAGCGCGGCCAGGGCGACCAGCCCGGTGGTCAGGACGGATACACGGGACGCGCGGCGGAAGGGCACAACGACCTCCTGGGGCGAGCGGGTTGCGGGACAACTCGTGGACGTGCGGGTCCATGCGGGCGCGCTCCCGTGAGTCATGGTCCGGGAGCCCCTGATGCCCTCCCGTTGCCCCCTGTTGGGATGTGCATGACTAAGACGATACTGCGTGGTGCGTGAACCGTTCCGCAGTGAACGGAACCAGGGAGGAAAACAGTGATCCTGTTGAACGACCGCAGAACGCGCCGCAGACGCGTGGGAGTTGCGGCAGTCGCCGGTGGACTGCTGGCCGCGCTCCTCACCGCTGCCCCGGCGGGAGCCACCCCCGATCCGGGGGACGCGCCGCCCGCGCCGAAAGAGGTCTCCAAGAGCGCCCAGGCCGAGGTGCGTGAGGCCATCGCGACCGGCGCGATACCCGGACAGGACGAGATCGTCCACTCGGACAACATCCAGCACCTGGCCCATGTCCCCAAGGACGTCCTCCAGGGCACCAATTCGGACCTCGCCTTCCAGGGCAGATACGCCTTCGCCGGCAACTACGACGGCTTCCGCATCTTCGACATCGGCAACCCCGGGTCACCGAAGACCGTCGCCCAAGTGCTCTGTCCCGGTTCGCAGAACGACATCTCCGTCTCCGGCAACCTGTTGTTCCTGTCCACCGACTCCTCGCGCAGCGACAGCAGTTGCTCCAGCACCACCCAGCCCGCGACCGAGAAGTCCTCGTGGGAGGGCATGAAGGTCTTCGACATCAGCGACAAGCGCAACCCAAGGTACGTCGCCGCCGTCGAGACCGCCTGCGGCTCGCACACCCACACGCTGGTGCCCGAGCGTCGCGACATCTACGTGTACGTCTCCTCGTACTCGCCGAACGCCGCCTACCCCGACTGCCAGCCGCCGCACGACGGCATCTCCGTCATCAAGGTGCCGCGCCACGCCCCGGAGAAGGCGGCGGTCGTGGGCTTCCCCGTGCTGTTCCCCGGTGAGGGGCCGGACGGCGGCGGCAACCCGGGCGGTCCCACCAATCCGGGCGTCTCCAAGACCACCGGCTGCCACGACATCACCGTGCTGCCGTCGAAGGACCTGGCCGCGGGCGCCTGCATGGGCGACGGCATCCTGCTCTCCATCAAGGACCCGGAACGCCCGAAGGTCATCGACCGCGTGCAGGACAACGTGAACTTCGCGTTCTGGCACTCGGCGACCTTCAACCAGAAGGCGAACAAGGTCGTCTACACCGACGAGTTGGGCGGCGGCAGCGCGGCCACCTGCAACGCGGAGATCGGTCCGGACCGCGGCGCCGACGGCATCTACGACATCGTCGGCAAGGGCGACAAGCGCAAGCTCGTCTTCCGCAGCTACTTCAAGATCCCCCGCCACCAGGCGGACACCGAGAACTGCGTCGCCCACAACGGCTCGCTGATCCCGGTCAGGGGCAGGGACATCATGGTCCAGGCCTGGTACCAGGGAGGCGTCTCCGTCTGGGACTTCACCGACTCGGCCGCCCCCGAGGAGATCGCCTACTTCGACCGCGGCCCGCTGACCACCGACACGATCAAGTCGGGCGGCTCGTGGTCGGCGTACTACTACAACGGCTACATCTACTCGAACGAGTACGCCCGGGGCTTCGACGTCCTGAGGATCGACGACCGGCGCACGGCCCCGGCGCGCTGGGTCCACATGCGCGAGCTCAACGTGCAGACGCAGCCGGACTACTTCTACTGACCCAGCGGATCGCGCTCCGGTTCGGCCCCCGTGGCGAAGAACCGGGACAGATCCCTCTCCCCGCTCCCGCCGGAGGCCCCGGTCTCCGGCGGGACACCCAGCTCCCAGTCGAGCCGGTAGCGCTTGAACAACTCGGCCCTCAGCACCGCAACCGGCATCGGCACCCCGGGCACCAGAGCGGCGTACACCGCACCCATCAGCAGGGCGCGCAGCATCGGGTAGTCGCTGTCGACGTCCCGGGAACCGTGCCGGGCGACGGTGTCCCGCAGCAGTTCGGCCAGGCGGCGCTGCTCCGGGCAGGTCACAAAACCCTCGGCCTGCAGCAGCCCGGCCATGTGCTGGCGCATCAGTACCGGCCGGTCCCTCGCCAGGCCCAGGATCGCGTCGATGGCCCGGGCCATCCGCTCCCGGCCGTCCCCGGTACGCGGCTCGCGCTCCAGCGCCTCCTCCAGCGTGCGGTGCATCAGCCGGTGCACCGCGGACTGCACGAGCTGGCGCTTGCCCGGGAAGTAGTACGAGACCAGCCCGCGCGCCGAGCCCGCCCGGTCGGCGATGTCGCCGAGCGTCGTGGCCTCGAAGCCGTGCTCGCTGACCAGTTCCACCGCCGCCTGCAGAAGCCGCTCCTTCGAACGCCTCCGCAACTCTTCGTTGACCGAGGCGCTGCGCGGGGACATGCTGTAACTCCTCGTTGACTGGCTGCCAGCCAACTATACTCGGAGTCGTCCGGCCGGGACCGCGCTGTCCAGGCCGGGAATGCCGCCTGCCTCGGGCGACGCGGGGGATCGTCCGGGGCGGGCGAGCGGACGGTCAGGTGGTGGCCTCGGGCTACTGCTTCGGCCGCCAGACCGGCGCGGATCAGCGCCGAGCGCCTCGCATCGTGCCTCCCGGAGGGCGGGAGCAGGCGACGTCCGGATTCGGTGCCCCACCCGGCGGGAACTCACCCGGCGGTCGTGCGGCGCGGCGCGCGCCGCCGGGGCCGGCAGTGCGGCCAGTCGGCAGGAGCCGGTGCAGTCGGTGCGGTGCGGGGCACTGCGGTCGCGGAGCGGCCCACGCGTCGGCGAGCCCTCCGGCGTCCTGCGGGTCGGCGGCCCCGGGGCCCGCGCCCCGGGCCGCCTCCCGTGCCCGCGCCGCGGCGGAGACGCCCAGTTCGGCGATCCGGAGTCCGGCCCAGGGGGTGTTTCGAAAGTCCTGTGCGGTGCGCGGTGTCCGGTGCGTGCTCTCGGCGTGCCGGACGCAAGCCCTGGTACTGGACGTACTCGGGCTTGCGGCCGGTGCGGCGAGAGTGCGTGCCGGGCCCGTGGGTGCTGTGCGGGACTTTCGAAACACCCCCTAGGGGGCCGCGTCGTCGGGCCTGGTCCGCGGCTGCCGGTGCTCGTACGTCCACACCGCCAGGGCCACCACCAGGGCGCCCAGCAACCAGCCGCCCACCACGTCCGACGGCCAGTGGACGCCGAGCCAGACGCGGGTCAGCCCGACACCTGTCACCGAGACGACGGACACGGCCAGGGCCGTGCGCCACACCGCGCGGCCGACGCCGTGACGGTGCAGCAGCCACAGGAGGAGGCCGCAGACGACCGTGGCGGTCATGGCGTGGCCCGACGGGAAGGCCGCGTAGTGGGCCGAGTCGACGGGGTCCGGCCAGACCGGACGGGGGCGGTCCACCGCCGTCTTGAGTCCCTGCTGGAGCAGCGAGCCCAGCGTGACGGCCAGCGCCAGCCACGCCGCGGTCCAGCGTGCCGCCAGTCGCACCACCAGCCACACCACGACGACCGCGCACACCAGGCGCATCGTCCACGGATCCCACACCCAGTCCGTCAGGATGCGGCACGCCCGGGTGATGGCGGACTCCTCCACCGCCCAGCGGTGCGCCGTGGCGGAGACGTCCCCGTCCGCGCTCATCAGCGGGCTCCATCTGGCCGCGACGAGGGTCAGCAGCAGAGCCGAGCACAGCGCCAGGGCGCCGGCCGAACGGGCGGCGGTGCGGGGCTCCGGACGGGGCGGGGACTCGACGGACGTGGTGTGCATGATGCGATCCTCGCCGAAGCGGGGGCTCCGGATCCAGTACGCCGAGGATCTTCGGACCCGGGACGGCGTGCTTCGGCCACGCCTGCCTCGACGCGAAGGCCCCGAGGCGCCCGCGTCGCACACGCGTCTACCCCAGCGCCCGCAGCCCCGGTACGAACGCCACCAGCACCGGCACCACGGGCACCAGCGCGGCGGCCGCCGTCAGCCGCAGGCGCCGAGCGGCGGGCAGCCGGTCCGGGGGAGTGAGCAACCGGTGCACCCGCGCCGGCACATGGGCCTGCGGCGCCGGGCAGGGGCCGAACACGCCGCGGTGTTCGTTGAGTTCGACCAGGGCCAGGGCCGTGGTCAGGCTGCCGAAGCGACGGGACGCCGTGTCGTCGGCGGCCAGTTCGACCAGGCGGTGCATCTCGTCGCGGAACGCGGCGAACACCGGCACCTGCGGAAACCCGCCCGCCAGCGCTGAGGAGCAGTTGAGCAGCCAGTCGTGCCGGGCCCGTGCGTGCCCCTGCTCGTGGGCGAGCACGGCGTCCAGTCTGCGGCCCTTCAGCCGGCGCAACGCACCCGTGGTGACGACCAGTTGCGGCGGAGTGCCGGGCAGCCACCAGGCGTCGGGCCGCTCGCTCTCCAGGACGACGAGCCGGCCGGACACCGCCACCTCGCCCGGCAGCAGCGGAGCCCGGACCAGCAGATCGGCCCGCCGGCTGCGGCGCCGGGCGCGGGTCCGCCCGACCTCGCGGACCAGCATGGCCACGCTCCACAGCCCGCCGCAGGCCAGCGCGACCGCGGTGGTCGCCGCCCAGGGGCCCGCCGTGCCGAGGGCGTAGGCCTCTGCCACCGGACCCGGTGCCGTCGCGAAGACATGCCCGCCGACCGCGTTCCATGCGGCCGCCGCGCTGAGCGTCATCGACAGCGCACAGCACAGGATGACGGCCGCCACCGCGCACTGCCACACCCACAGCGCGACCACCGGCTCGCGGTCGGGCCAGTCCGCCCGGGCGAGCAGCCGGGGGGCGACCACGGCGGTCAGGGCGCCGAGCAGCAACAGTGCCGCGGGGAGGGTCATGAGGGGCAGCCTATGAGCGCGGCGCCGCCCACGGGTACGGCTTGTGGCGCCGAAGTGACGCAGGCAACGGGACCGTACGGCGGCAGCGGGCGGTCCCGCTCACAGTGCCAGCAGCATCGCCACCATCGAGATCCCCATGGACAGCCGGCAGGCCCGCGCCAGCTCCGGGCGGTCACCCCACCCGGCCCGCCCGCCGCCCCCGGCCACGGCGGCGACCGGAACCAGCCGTACGCCGGTCAGCAGCACGTACCCGGCGAAGTAGAGCAGCAGTGCCCCGGTCAGGAGCGGGACCCCTGATCCGCCCGGTCCGTGCGGGTGCGCGGGGGCGGCGGCCATGGCGACGGCCATGTAGACCATGGCGCCGGCCCCCACCAGGTGGTGCAGGTGATGCGCACCCGACCGTGCCGCCCACAGTGCGCGTACCGCCGCCGCGCCGAACACGGCCGCGTAGCCGGGCCAGGCCCACGAGGGCGGGGTGAAGACCGCCGCCGGCACCGCCATCGCTGCCATCCCGAAACCCATCAGTGCCTCGCCGCCCGCTGCGCTGCGCTGCTCCTCGCCGCCGCCGCGCATCCGCAGCAGGCAGGAGACGCCGGTCGCCGCGCACAGCGCCACCAGCAGCCAGCCGGACGAAGCCGGTCCGTGCACGTGCACCTCCCCGCTCGACGGTCGGTCATTCGATGCCCGGGCCATGCGGCGCGTACGCGAGCGCAAGGGTGCAGACGGGGGGCATTCGACGGAGCACCCGAGGCCAGGAAGTATCTTTCACGAGTAAAACACCTGCTAACCTTGCCTCCCATGAGCAGTGCGACCCCCACGCCCACCCCCGCCTCCCCGTCCGCCCGGCGTCTTCCGCTGGCGGGCGCGCTGCGCGTCGGGCGGCCGTCGGACATCTGGTTCAAGCCCGCGCTGAGCGTGGTCGCGGCGATCGCTCCGCCCAACCTCACCCTGCTGGCGCTCGGCCGGCTCGACCTGGCGATGTACACGATGGCCGGATCCCTGTGCGCGCTGTACGCCCACAACCGCCCGTACGCCGCCCGGGCCGGGGTCCTGGTGTGGGTGGTGCTCGGCATGGTCGGCGGGCTCGCCGTGGCCCTGGTCACGGCCTCGCTGACCGGCAGTGCCGTGGCGCTGGTCACCGTCGGTGCGCTGCTGGCCGCCGCGCAGAAGGCCATGTGCGACGCCACCGGGATCGGCCCGCCGGGCAACGTCGTCCTCACCTTCGTCAGTTCCGCCTCGCTGTTCGCGCCGCAGACCCTCGCCCAGGTCCCCGGTCACCTGGCCCTCGCCACCGCTGCGGGTGCCTGGGCCTGGCTGGTCTGCATGGCGCCCGCGCTCGTCCGCCCCCACGGACCGGAGCGCCGCGCCACCGCCCACGCCCTGAAGGCCGCCGCCGCGTACGCCGGCACGGGCGGCGCGGGCCAGGGGCATGCCCGGTCCCGCGCCGCCGGCTACGCCGCCGTGCACGCGGCCTGGCAGGCACTGTGCGCGACGGACAGGCGTTCCCCGACCCGGTGCGGCCTCGAACGGCTCGTGGTCCGGGCCGAGATCGCCCTCGCGGCGCCGACGGAAACCGACTCCGAACGCCTTGCCGCCTGGGCGCGCTCGCTGCGCGGCACCGGGCCCGTCCCGCGGACCGGACTCCCGCGGCCGGCCACCGACGAGCTGCTCGGGGTGGACGCCGCCCGGCCGCTGTGGACCCGGCTCGGCCCGCTGACCCCGATCGCCGTGCGCACCGTACTCGGCTGCGCGCTCGCGGGCTACGCCTCCCTCGCGCTCGGCGTCGGACGCCCCTACTGGGCCCTGGTCACCGCCGCCTCGCTCTACCAGGCCAACGTCGCCCTGACCTGCAGCCGGGCCGTCCAGCGCGTCGTGGGCAACGTCGCCGGAGTGCTCGTCTTCGCGGCGGTCGCGCCGCTCGCGCACCTGAACCAGGCGGCCCTCGTCCTGTGCTGCCTCGCGTTCAGCTTCGGCGCGGAGCTGCTGATCAGCCGCAACTACTGGCTGGGCAGCGTCTGCGTGACCCCGATGGCCCTGCTCATCACCGAGTTCGCCGGGTACCGGAAGCCGGGCGAGCTGATGACGGAGCGAGTCGTGGACACCGTCGTCGGTGCCCTGGTCGGCTTCGCCGCCGCCCTGGCCGTCACCGACCGGCGCGCGGGCGACCGCGTCGAACGCGCCCTGACAGCCGCCGACCGGGCCCGCGAGCGCGCCGCCCGGCTCCTGGCCGAGCCGGCCCCCCGCCCCGCCGCTCTGGAGTCCGCCCGCCGCGCACTCGCCGTCGCCCTGGCCGACCTGCGAGCCACCGCTGACGCCGCGGCCGGCGAATGGTGGCGGCGGGCCCTGCCCGAGGAGCGGGTCGTGCTCACCGAGCAGTCCGGACACCGTACGCTCGCCGCGACGGTACGGCGCCAGGGGCTGCTCCCGGACCGGGGGGCAGGCGCGGACAAGGACAACGAGACGGAGGACGTGCGGCCATGACGGCGACGGAGGGACCATCGTCCGAGCGGGACCAGGCCGGCGAGCCTCCCGAGGACCGGGAGGGTCCGGCCGGCGGCCGGCGGGGCGACACCGTCGCCGCCGTCGTGCGGCAGTGGCGTGCCGTCCACCCCGGGCTCGACACCGGGCCGATGGAGGTCATCGGGCGGATCAACCGCTGCGCCGCCCTGCTCCAGCAGGCCGAGGACGCCCCCCTGCGCCGGGCCGGGCTCAGCCGGCCCGAGTTCGATCTGCTCGGCGCGCTGCGTCGCACCGGGCACGAGCTGACGCCCGGGGAGCTGGCCCGCGAGACTTTCTCCTCGGGGGCCGCCGTCACCAAGCGCGTCAAGCAGCTGACCGAACGCGGCTTGGTCGAACGGCGCGGCGACGCCCGCGACCGCCGGGTCGCCCATCTC
Source organism: Streptomyces djakartensis (assembly GCF_014651075.1). Classification (GTDB taxonomy): domain Bacteria; phylum Actinomycetota; class Actinomycetes; order Streptomycetales; family Streptomycetaceae; genus Streptomyces; species Streptomyces djakartensis. The sequence continues at coordinate 68,929 of NZ_BMWE01000016.1, forward strand.
CGCCTCACGGACGCCGGACGCGACCTGGTCGACGGCATCCTGCCCGCCCAGCTCGCCTACGAGGCGGCAGTCCTGTCCGGTATGGACGCCCCCGATCAGGGCGAACTCGCCTCTCTCCTCGGGGAGTTGCTCGGCCAGCTGGAGGGCCGGCTGGGCGCGCTGCGGACCTGAGGCAGCAACCCGCCCGCCTGTGGGACGCCGGCGATCAGCCCTCGTCACCGGCCCGGTACACGCCGAACATCGCGCCCTGCGGGTCCCGCAGCACCGCGATGCGCGGCCCGTCGGGCACGGACGTGGGCACCATCAGGACGTCGCCGAGCCGCTGGACCACGGCGGTCGTGGCGTCCACGTCCGCCACGGCGAAGTACGGCAGCCAGTGCGCCGGCACCTCGGGCGGGAACTTGGCGTCCATCGTCACCATGCCGCCGAAGTCCGCGCCGCCGACACCCCACTGGGTATAGCGGTCCGAGGGGGCGACGGTCCAGCCGAACACCCGCGCGTAGAAGGCCACGGCCTGGTCCGGGTCGCGGGTGTACAGCTCCACCCAGCCCAGCGAACCGGGCACGTTGAACAGCCCGGCGCCCGGGAAGGTCCCGGCCTGCCACAGCTGGAACACGGCACCGGCCGGGTCCGCGGCCACCGCGAACCGGCCCACGTCGAACACGTCCATCGGTCCCAGCAGCACCGTCCCGCCCGCCTCGGTCACCGCACGGGCGGTGCCGTCCGCGTCCGTCACCGCGAACGACACGTTCCACGCGACCGGCTGCGACGGCTGGTACAGCGGGGCGAGCGCGGCCACAGCCGCGTCCCCGAGGTGCGCGACGGTGTACCCGCCCGCCTCCTGACGCGGGTCCCGCTCGGGCCGCCAGCCGAACAGCCTGGTGTAGAACCGCTGGGCCGCCTCGAGGTCCGTGGTGCCCAGCTCGGCCCAGCAGGGACCGCCGGTCACCGGTGCGTCGAGCTTCATGGCGTTCCTTCCGCAGGGGGAGCCCCCGGACGTGAGGTTCTCCTGCACGCTAAGCCGCTGCCCGTCCCGCCTGCCATCCGGGAAAACCCACTGGTGTGCCGTACCCGCCCGCCGTACGCTCGCCCCGTACCGCACCGTGTGGCGGCCGCCGGCTCCTTCACCCTGCCCGGAGGTTTCCCATGCCCGTGCTCGAGGTGCGGCCCTTTCGCCGAGCCGACCGCGACCAGCTCACCGATCTGGTCAACATGCACGTCGCGGCCGTCGTCCCCGGCGTCTCCGTCTCCGTGAACACCGTCCTGGGCGGCCTGGAGCGGCAGCCCGGCGAATTCATCACCGACCCGTGGGTGGCCGAGCGGACGACGCTCGTCGCCGAGCAGCGCGGCCACGTCGTCGCCGCCGCGCACCTGCTGCGCTACCGCGCCGACGGCGAGGTCGGCGAGGCCTACCGGGACGCCGCCGGGATCGACTGGTTCGTGTGCCGTCCGGCGGCCTCCTTCTGGCCGGACGCCGACCAGGCCGCGGACCTGCTGATGCGGGCGTGCCTGGCCCGGTTCGCCCGCTGGGACGTCCGCGTCCGGTACGCCGACGGCGCGCTGCCCGCCCCCCTCGTCTACGGCCTGCCCCGCAACTGGCCGCACATCCGGGCCGTCTACGAACGCGCGGGCTTCCGGCACGTCGGGGACACCGAGGTCGTCCTGATCACCCGCGTGGCCGACCTGCCGGAGCCCGAGCCCCGGCCGGGCGTCTCGGTCGAGCGCACGCTGGGGGAGTGCGGCACCCGTCTCACGGCCTGTGCCGGCACGCGCGTCCTCGGCTTCGTCGAGATCGACACGGGCCTGGCCCGCCCGGAACGCCACCCCCGCGCGGCCGGCCTGGCCGACATCGGGAATCTCCACGTCGAGCCCGCGCAGCAGGGCACCGGCCTCGAACACTGGCTGCTCGCCCAGGCCGGCGACTGGCTCCGCATGTGCGGCGTCGACCGGCTCGCCGCCTGCGAAACCGCCGGCGACGGCGCCGGGCTCGATCTCCTGACCAGCGCGGGCTTTCGCGAGCTGACGCGTACCGACCGGGGGTGGGAGCACCGCCCGGGGTGACCTCAGATGCCCGGCCGGTAGCGCATCGGATGGTCCGCCGGCACCTCCACCAGCACGATCGGCGTGCCGTCCGGGTCCTCGATCCACATCTCGACCAGGCCCCACGGCTCCTTCACCGGCGGCCGCGCGATCTCCACCCCTTTCGCACGGAGCTCCTCCCGGGCCGCGGCCACGTCGTCGACCTGAAGCCACAGCCGCGTGGCCGGCGCGGGGGGAGTCTCGGACCGCCCCGAGATCTCGAGGAAGCCGCCGCCGAGGAAGTAGACCGTGCCGCGTTCCGGGCCCGTGCCGAACTCCCGGTAGACGGGGAGCCCCAGCTGTTCGCCGTAGAAGGCCCGGGAACGCCCGGGATCGGTGGGGCGGAGCAGGATCCGGCTGCTGAGTACATGCACCATGCACGGGAGCCTAGTGCCGCGGCACTGTTGGGGGCGTTACCCTCTTCCGTGCTCGAGCCGCGCTCGGAAAGGGAGACGTACTCATGGACACCGCCGCCACCGGACTGATCTTCCGCGACGCCTCCGACGCCGACGTGGACGAGCTGGTCGCGCTGATCGAATCGGCGTACCGGGGTGACGCCAGCCGGGTCGGGTGGACCACCGAGGCGGACATCCTGGAGGGGCAGCGGACCGACCCGGAGGGGGTGCGGGCCGTCATCAAGTCGCCGGACAGCCGGCTGCTGACGGTGGAGCGGGAGGGGCGGATCGTCGCCTGCTGCCAGCTCGAGCACCGCGGTGACCACGCCTACTTCGGGATGTTCGCGGTCAGCCCCCGACTGCAGGGCGCGGGTTTCGGCAAGGTGATCATGGCGGAGGCGGAGCGACAGGCCCGCGAGACGTGGGGCGTGACGGAGATGCACATGACCGTGATCTCCGTACGCGACGACCTGATCGCCTGGTACGAGCGCCGCGGCTACCGCCGTACGGGACGGATGACCCCGTTCCCGTACGGCGACGAGCGCTTCGGCATACCCCGGCGAGACGACCTGCAGTTCGAGCTGCTGGTCAAGGAGCTCGTGCGATGACTAGGCCGTGAAGCGGCCCGTGCGCTTGATGTCCGGGTGGTCGGTGGTGGCGCCGTCCAGCCCGAAGGCCCGGACGAGACGCAGATGGTCCTGCGTGTTCACCACCCAGCCGATGATGTTCAGGTCGGCCTTGCGCGCGTGCTCCACGATCTCCAGGGTCAGACGGCGGATGTTCAGGCAGACGGTCGCGGCACCGGCCGCGACGGCGCGTTCCACGATGTCGGTGCCGGTGGGGGTCCCCCCGCTCGAGTTCTTCCGAGAATGGCGGAGGCTGGAGATCAGCGCGGTGCGCACGCCCGGCACCAGGCGCTTGATCTCGGCGATCGCCTCGTCGTGGAACGAGGACACCTCGACCCGGCCGGCCAGGTCCCGTGCGTTCATCACCTCGGCCAGGGCCCGGGCCGCCTGCACATCCTTGATCTCCGCCTGGAGCGGCGCCTGAACGGCCTCCAGGACCTCCTCGAAGACCGGGACCCGCTCGCCGAGGCCGGCGTCCAGGGCCCGTAGCTCCGCGAGTGTCTTCTCGGCGATCGGACCGGTGCCGTCGGTCGTGCGGTCCACGTCCGTGTCGTGCATGACGACGAGCGCGCCGTCCTTGCTCAGATGCAGATCGAGTTCGATGGCGTCGAGACCGGCCTCCTGGGCGGCGACGAAGGACCGGAGGGTGTTCTCGGGCTCCACACCCATGACTCCGCGGTGACCGATGGTGAGGAAGTTCAAGACGCGACTCTCTTCCGTCGACAGGCGGCACTGGGGGCCTTGCGGCCCACCTGGACCGTATCGCCTGTGGCCACCCCCTGCAGAGGGAGAGGGCATGGCTGACGCACATACGGGCACAAGCATGACCGGCAGGAAAAAGTGCGGTGAAGGCCCCTGTGAGGCAGGATAATTTCCTGAGGCCGCCCTTGCTGGAAGGAACCTCGCGTGTATACGGTCTGCACACGTGAGATTCTCCCGTGGAGGATGGGACATGACGGAAATTCTTGTGCAGGTGGGTTCGGAGGAGCGGGTTCCTCCCGTGGCCAGGGTGGTGGAGCACCCGGCATGGCCCGTGCTCAAGGATGCCGTGGAGCGGATCCGGCCATGGCAGTCCAAGGACGGGTCGATCGACTTCGGCGCCGAGGGCGCCCCGGACCGCGCCGATGCCGAGCACGCCGTCCGCCAGGTCGCCGACGCGGTCCAGCAGCTCTCCCCGCTGCTCCCGCACGACCGTGACTACCACGAGGCCCTGGTGACGGACCTCGGCCGGTGGGCGGACGGCGGCTTCCAGGTGCCCGACTTCCTCGACTCGCTGCTGGCCTTCCAGCCGGCCGCCCACCGCGCCGACGGCCTGCAGCACCTGGTCGTCTTCCCGATGTACACGCAGAACGGCAACCCGGACCGCAACCTGGAAGCGGTCGTGCTGCGCATGGTCTGGCCGCAGTGGCTGGCCGAACTGGAGCGCACGCGCTACGACAACCCGCTCTTCTGCGGCATCAAGTTCGAGGACTTCACGTCCGGTTACGACACCAACTCGGCCGTCCTCTTCCCCGAGACCATCGCCGTGCGCGAGGCGCCGGAACGGTTCTCCTGGGGCGGCATCTTCTGCGACCGCGAGGCCGCCCGCTTCCGCCGTGTCACGGCCGCCGCCGTCGACATCCTGGGCCTGGAGCTGCCGGAGGACGTCGCCGCGATGGTGCACGACCAGAAGCGCTGCGAGGAGGCCTTCGTCCTGTGGGACATGGTCCACGACCGCACCCACAGCCACGGTGACCTGCCCTTCGACCCGTTCATGATCAAGCAGCGCCAGCCGTTCTGGATGTACGGCCTGGAGGAGCTGCGCTGCGACCTCACCGCCTTCAAGGAGGCCGTGAAGCTCGCCCAGGACGGCGTACCGCAGGCCCGTGACGTGCAGGTCGCGGTCCTCTTCGACCGCATGTTCCGCTTCCCGGTCACCGGCGAGCGGGTCCGCAACTACGACGGCCTCGGCGGCCAGCTCCTCTTCGCCTACCTGCACAAGCACGACGTCGTCCGCTGGACCGACAACAAGCTCACCATCGACTGGGAGCGTGCCCCGCGGGTCACCAACCAGCTGTGCGCCGAGATCGAGCAGCTGTACCGCGACGGCATCGACCGCCCCAAGCTCGTCCACTGGTTCGCCGGCTACGAGCTGGTCTCCACCTACCTCGCCCCGCACCCGGGCTCGAAGTGGGCCAAGGGCCCCGACGCGCTCGACGTGACACAGCCGCCCCGGAAACTCGTCGATGACGTGCTTCCGGACGAGTTTCCGCTGAGCATGTTCTATGAGGCACTGTCCAAGAAGCTCAAGAACGTGATCGCCTCCACCAAGGGCATCACGGCGGACGGCGCCGAGCGGATCGCCGCGTGAGCGGCGGCACCGTGCGCGCGACCGGGAACACTGCTCAGGAGGCGAAGAAGATGGCGGGGAACGGAGCTCTCAGCGGTGCGGTGATCGCGGTGGCCGGCGCGGGCGGCCCCGCCGGCCGGGCGGCGCTGCTCAGGCTGGCCGAGGCGGGCGCGACCGTCGCGGCGGCGGACAACGATCCCGAGCGGCTCGCGGAGGCCGTGGACGCGGCGCGTTACGCCTCGGGCGGCGCCACCGTCACCGGCGAACCGGTCGACCTGCTGGACCTGCGGTCCACCCGTGACTGGGCGAGCCACATCGAGAAGGACTTCGGCCGCGTCGACGGCCTGGTCCACCTCGTCGGCGGCTGGCGCGGCAGCGAGACCTTCATCAAGACGAGCCTCGACGACTGGGACTTCCTGGAGCTGCTGCTGATCCGCACCGTGCAGCACACCTCCCTCGCCTTCTACGAGAGCCTCCAGCGCAGTGACCGCGGCCGGTACGTACTGATCAGCGCCGCCGGTGCCTCGAAGCCCACCGCGGGCAACGCCTCGTACGCCGCCGCCAAGGCCGCGGCCGAGGCCTGGACGCTCGCCCTGGCCGACGCCTTCCGCAAGGCCGGGGGCCCCGAGGGCCCGACCTCGGCGGCCACCATCCTGGTGGTGAAGGCGCTGGTGCACGACGCGATGCGCGCCGACCGCCCCAACGCGAAGTTCGCGGGCTTCACCGACGTCGACGACCTGGCCGAGGCCATCGCCGAGGTCTGGGAGAAGCCCGCCGCCGAAGTGAACGGAAACCGTCTGTGGCTCACCGAGAAGCCGTGAACCCGCCCAAGACCGACGCGCGTCGCCATCACGACCCCGAAGTCCGCGGTTTCGCCAGCGACAACTACGCCGGGGCCCACCCGGAGGTACTCGCCGCGCTGGCCCTGGCCAACGGCGGACACCAGGTGTCCTACGGCGAGGACGCCTACACCGACAACCTCCAGAGCGTCGTGCGCAGCCACTTCGGCCCCACCGCCGAGGCGTTCCCGGTGTTCAACGGCACCGGCGCCAACGTGGTCGCCCTCCAGGCGGTCACCGACCGCTGGGGCGCGGTGATCTGTGCCGAGAGCGCGCACATCAACGTCGACGAGTGCGGGGCGCCCGAGCGGGTCGGCGGCCTGAAGCTGCTGACCGTGCCGACACCGGACGGCAAGCTCACCCCCGAGCTGATCGACCGGCAGGCGTACGGCTGGGACGACGAGCACCGCGCCATGCCGCAGGTCGTCTCCATCGCCCAGGCCACCGAACTCGGCACGGTCTACACGCCGGAGGAGATACACGCCCTGTGCGAGCACGCCCACGCGCACGGCATGAAGGTGCACCTGGACGGCTCCCGGCTGGCCAACGCCGCCGCCACCCTGGACGTCCCGATGCGGACGCTCTCCAACGCCGCGGGTGTCGACATCCTCTCCCTGGGCGGGACGAAGAACGGCGCCCTGTTCGGCGAGGCGGTGGTGGTGATCAACCAGGACGGCGTCCGTCACATGAAGCACCTGCGCAAGCTGTCCATGCAGCTCGCCTCCAAGATGCGCTTCGTGTCGGTGCAGTTCGAGGCCCTGCTCGCCCGGGACCTGTGGCTGCGCAACGCCCGCCACTCCAATGAGATGGCCCAGCGCCTCGCCGAGGGCGTGCGTTCCGTGCACGGGGTGGAGATCCTGTACCCCGTGCAGGCCAACGCCGTGTTCGCGCGCCTGCCGCACGACGTGAGCGAACGCCTCCAGAAGCGCTTCCGCTTCTATTTCTGGGACGAGGCCGCGGGTGTCGTCCGCTGGATGTGCGCCTTCGACACGACCGAGGACGACGTGGACGCGTTCGTCGCGGCGCTCAAGGAGGAGATGGCCCGCTGACGCTCCCAGAGCGCTCTGAGGCGGCAAGCCCCCCCCGGCCGGGGGGGGCTTGCCGCCTCAGAGCGCCTCGGCCGCCTTCACCTGCTCCGGCGTCGGCGCGGTGCCGCCGAGGTGCGCCGGCATCCACCACGTGTCGTCCGGGCCCTTCGGGCGCACCGGGTAGGCGCGCTGGGCGGCCTCGAGGAGTTCCTGCACGCGCTCGCGCAGCTGGCGGGTGATGGCGCCCGCGTACTTGTCGCGGGAGGCCTCGATCGCCTCGCCGACCCGGATCGTGATGGGGATGTGACTCCGCTTGAAATTGCGGGGGTGCCCCTTGGTCCACAGCCGCTGAGTGCCCCACACCGCCATCGGGACCAGCGGCACGCCGGCCTCCTGCGCCAGGCGCGCGGCGCCCGACTTGAAGCTCTTCAGCGTGAACGACGGCGAGATGGTCGCCTCCGGGAAGACCCCGACGATCTCGCCCGACCGCAGCGAGTCCAGGGCGTGCGCGTAGGCCGCCTCGCCCTGCTTGCGGTCCACGGGGATGTGCTTCATCCCGCGCATCAGCGGGCCCGAGATCCTGTGGCGGAAGACGGACTCCTTCGCCATGAACCGCACCAGACGCTTCTGCGGCAGCGCCGCCAGGCCGTTGAAGACGAAGTCCAGGTAGCTGATGTGGTTGCTCACCAGCACGGCGCCGCCCGAGCGCGGGATGTTCTCCGAACCCTGGCAGTCGATCTTGAGGTCCCACACCTTGAAGAGCGTGCGGGCGAAACCGACGACGGGACGGTAGACGAGCTCTGCCATGGGCGGGTCGGACCCTTCCTGCTCTGCCTGGGAAGGGATTCCCAGTGAAGAAGTTACGCAGCCGTAGGTTTGCGGCTTGTCGCAGATCGTGCCCCAAGAACGGCCGGGTAGCCAGTCCTCGTGCCCGCGCGCGGCGAGATTCTCGTCACGTCACCTCCCGGACTCCACCTCGGGCTTTTACGGCCCCATTACTCCGCGGGCACCGTCACCCGTCGCACGAGCAGGTACAACTCGCATCCCAGGCAGTACCCGAACGCCGCGTTCAGGAACGCGGCGGCCAGTGCCGCGCCCGTCGCCGCGAGCCCCAGCCAGCCGGGCCCCAGCGTGTAGCCGACGAGACCGAGCCCGGCGAAAAGCAGCCCGACCGCCTGAGCGAAGCGCGGCGGTTCGGGCGCCTCGAACCCGGTCGGCGGCCCGAGCCGCGGCCGCACGGCCGCGCGGAACAGCCGGCCGTACGGTGACCGGCTCACCCCGCCCGCGGCGCCCAGCAGGAAGGCGAACGTCTGCCAGGCCAGCAGCCACACGCTCCCGGTGACCAGAACGACCGCCAGGACGACGGTCGTCACGGCCGCACCGAAGCGCGGCCCTCTTGCGTCGATGTCCATGGGAACCAAGCATTCCGCATCGCGGCCCCTGTGCAGGGGCGGGAATCTTTGCGGTCTCGTGAACGCTTGCAGTGGGTGATGACCGGACTGGTGGTGTGCGTGGCGGTGCTCGCGGCGGCGAGCGCCTGCGGAGTGCTGCAACGGCGGCGGAGCGGGAGAGTGCGGGTGCGCGGGCGGGACGACGGCAAGCGGCTGGACGCGTCGGAGCTGGGCGCGGAACTCGGCGAGCGGGCCACGCTCGTACAGTTCTCCAGCGCGTTCTGCGCGCCCTGCCGGGCGACCCGGCGGGTGCTCGGCGAGGTCGCCGGCATGGTTTTGGGGGTGGCCCACGTCGAGATCGACGCCGAGGCCCACCTGGACCTCGTGCGACGGCTGGACATCCTCAAGACCCCGACCGTGCTGGTCCTGGACGCCGACGGCCGGGTGGTGCGGCGGGCCACCGGCCAGCCCCGCAAGGCCGACGTGATCGCCGCGCTGGGGGAGGCGGTATGAGCCGGGTGACGCGGGCAGTGAGTCATCTCCCACATCACGGAACGGACTTGACTGCGCGAACCATTTATCGTCAGCCTGACCCCATGCCTCCGGACCTCCTCGCCACGCCCGATCTCCTGCGCTCGGTCTTCCGGCGGCACGCGGCGGGTGTCGCCGTGATCACCGCGCGGGGCGGCGCCGGTCCGGTGGGCTTCACCGCGACCTCCCTGAGTTCCGTCTCGGCCGAGCCGCCCCTGCTGTCCTTCGGGGTCGGCACCGGCTCCTCCAGCTGGCCCGCGATCGCCGGTGCCGGCCATGTCGGCGTGCACATCCTCGGAGAGCACCAGCAGGAGCTGGCGGCGACCTTCGCCCGCAGCGGGGCCGATCGTTTCGCGGCGCCCACCCGGTGGCGCGAGGGGCCGGAGGGCGTCCCCGTGCTCGACGGTGTGCTCGCCTGGCTGGTGGGCCGGGTCGTCGCCCGCGTCCCCGCCGGAGACCACCGGATCGTGATCGCGGAGGTCGTGCACGGCGATTCCTCGGGCACCGGCCGGCCGCTCCTCTACCACCAGGGACGCTTCGGCCGTCTGCGCGACTGACCCGCGTACCCCCGGCTGCGGGGCCGTCGAGTTCCGGTTACGCTGCGTTGCGAAGGTCACAGTTCAAAGCGCTTGCTTAGCGGGCATGAACTGGATGTACTGACGAGTAATATTTCGCTCGGAGCGTGGGCCGCCCCGACCGGGATCGGCCGCTTGAGGCGCCTATGCTGCCTGCAAGCAGGCACCGAGAAATGACGATGCAGTAGGAGAGCCGGCGTGAGCTTGAGGATCGTTGTCACTGTGAAGTACGTGCCCGACGCCACTGGCGACCGGCACTTCGCCGATGACCTGACCGTCGACCGGGACGACGTGGACGGTCTGCTCTCCGAGCTCGACGAGTACGCGGTCGAGCAGGCGCTGCAGATCTCCGAGAACTCCGACGACGACGTGGAGATCACCGTCCTGACGGTGGGTCCGGAGGACGCCAAGGACGCCCTGCGCAAGGCGCTGTCCATGGGCGCCGACAAGGCCGTCCACGTCGAGGACGACGACATCCACGGCACCGACGCCATCGGCACCTCCCTGGTCCTGGCCAAGGCGATCGAGAAGGCCGGCTACGACCTGGTGATCTCCGGCATGGCCTCCACCGACGGCACCATGGGCGTCGTGCCCGCGCTGCTCGCCGAGCGTCTGGGTGTCCCGCAGGTCACCCTGCTCTCCGAGGTCTCCGTCGAGGACGGCACGGTCAAGGGCCGCCGCGACGGCGACGCCGCCTCCGAGAACCTCGAGGCGTCCCTGCCGGCGGTCGTGTCGGTGACCGACCAGTCCGGCGAGGCGCGCTACCCGTCCTTCAAGGGCATCATGGCGGCCAAGAAGAAGCCGGTGGAGTCCTGGGACCTGTCCGATCTCGACATCGAGGCCGAGGAGGTCGGCCTGGAGGGCGCCTACACCACGGTCGACAACGCGGCCGAGCGTCCGGCCCGTACCGCGGGCACGATCGTCAAGGACGAGGGCGAGGGCGGCAAGCAGCTCGCTGAGTTCCTCGCGGGCCAGAAGTTCATCTGAGCCCGGCATTCGCTGACCGCCCCTCATCTTTCGCAAGCAGGAGAGAAGAAGTCCCATGGCTGAAGTTCTCGTCTACGTCGACCACGTGGACGGTGCCGTCCGCAAGCCCACCCTCGAGCTGCTGACCCTGGCCCGCCGCATCGGCGAGCCGGTCGCCGTCGCGCTGGGCAACGGCGCGGGTGACACCGCCGCCACCCTCGCCGAGCACGGCGCGGTCAAGGTCCTCACCCACGAGGCCGCCGAGTACGCCGACTACCTGGTCGTACCGAAGGTGGACGCCCTGCAGGCGGCGCACGAGGCCGTGTCCCCGGCCGCCGTGCTGGTCCCGTCCTCCGCGGAGGGCAAGGAGATCGCCGCCCGTCTGGCGCTGCGCATCGGTTCCGGCATCATCACCGACGCCGTCGACCTGGAGGCCGGCGACGAGGGCCCGGTGGCCACCCAGTCGGTGTTCGCCGCCTCCTTCACCACCAAGTCCCGTGTCTCCAAGGGCACCCCGGTCATCACGGTCAAGCCCAACAGCGCCGCCGTCGAGCCGGCCCCGGCCGCCGGCGCGGTCGAGGCCCTGTCCGTGTCCTTCTCCGCTCAGGCCACCGGCACCAAGGTCACCGGCCGTACGCCGCGTGAGTCGACGGGCCGTCCGGAGCTGACCGAGGCCGCGATCGTGGTCTCCGGTGGCCGTGGCGTCAACGGCGCGGAGAACTTCGCGATCATCGAGGCGCTCGCCGACTCCCTCGGTGCGGCCGTCGGTGCCTCGCGTGCCGCGGTGGACGCCGGCTGGTACCCGCACACCAACCAGGTCGGCCAGACGGGCAAGTCCGTCTCGCCGCAGCTGTACATCGCCTCCGGCATCTCGGGCGCGATCCAGCACCGGGCCGGTATGCAGACCTCGAAGACGATCGTGGCGATCAACAAGGACGCCGAGGCCCCGATCTTCGACCTGGTCGACTACGGCGTCGTCGGCGACCTGTTCGACGTCGTCCCGGCCCTGACCGAGGAGATCAAGACCCGCAAGGGCTGATCGACTCAGGCTGCGAGGCCCCCGTGACCGTGCGAACGGTCACGGGGGCTCTTCTCATCCCAGGGTCATCGTGGCCTGCACCGGCAGGTGGTCGCTCGGGTAGGTCCCGCCCATGCTGAAGGTGTTCATCCCGGCCCAGTGCGTGGTCACCCCGGGCGTTGTGAGGATCCAGTCGATGCGCCGCCCGCCGGGTCTGGGCCCCCGGTAGCCGTGGTACGTCCCGTACGCCGGACCCCGTGAGGCCGCCGCGTCCCAGGCGTCCACCAGCCCGATGTCCAGCATGAGGTCGTACACCCGGTTGTCGTGGGCGCCCGCGTTGAAGTCGCCGGTGACGATGACCGGTGACGACCGGTCCCACCCGCCGATCGTCTCGCCGATGAGCCCCACCGAGCGTTCCCGGGCGTACTGGCTGACGCTGTCCAGATGGGTGTTGAGGACGTAGAACTCCCGTCCCCGGTCGGCGAGGTCGGCGAAACGGACCCAGGTCACCATGCGCAGCCAGTCCGCGTTCCAGGTGTTCGAGGCGATGGTGTACGGGGTGTCGGACAGCCAGAAGTGGTCGAACTCGACCGGCTCGAGTCTGCGCGTGTCGTAGAAGACCGCCATGAACTCGTCCTTGCTGCCGCCCCCGCGTCCGGTGCCGATCCAGTCGTAGTGCTCGCCGAGATCCCTCTCGATCATGCGCACTTGCCGGTACAGCCCTTCCTGGATGCCGATGACGTGCGGTCGCTCGCGGCGCAGCAGTTCCCGCATCACCGGCCGGCGCACGGCCCAGCGCGGTGTCTCGTCGACGACGGTCGCGAAGCGCACGTTGAACGTCATGACGTTCAGGGCGCCCGGGTGCTCGCCGGCCGAGGCGGGCCGGGTGGGGCCCGCGGTGGTGAGCAGCGGTCCTGCGACGGCGGCGGCCGCCGCTGCCTTGAGCCCGTGGCGGCGTGTCACTCCGGCCTCGTTCGGCACGTGGTCTCCTCCCCTTGTGCGTCAGGATGAAGCTTTCCTTCTGAATACGGAAGAAGACGCCGGGACATCAGCGGCCGATGGTGAAGCATGGTCAATCGCACTTCAAGACGGTGTTGACCAGGGAGAAGACCGGCAGATAGCTTCGATCTGCGGACTACGGATTCCGCTGTGCGGAAAATGGAGGGTGTGGAATGGGGCAGGGTCGGCAGGAGAACGTGGCGACGAGTCTCGCGGGTGCCGTCAGCGAGGAGATCAGCGCCTCACTCGCCCCCGTCGACGCGGAACTGGAGCGCCGCTACCCGGGAGACCCCGGCACCCGTCAGCCCGTGCACACCGTCTACGTCCCCGGAGACGTCTTCGCCGCCGACACCGTCCGCACCTGGGGCGACCGGGCCCTCGCCGCCCTCGACGAGCACGCTCCCGACGCCGAGTCCTTCGCCGCCGTCCTCGGCCTCGGGGACGAGCTCGCGACGCCCGTGTACGACCGGGTCCGCGCCAAGCTGGAGCGCGAGCCCGTCGAGGACCTCCGCGTCGACTTCGAGGACGGCTACGGCAGCCGCCCGGGCGCCGAGGAGGACGCGGCCGCCGCCCGCACCGCCCGGATCATCGCCGAGGCGTACGAGGACGGCACCGCGGCCCCGTACATGGGCATCCGTATGAAGTGCATGGAGGCGCCCGTCCGCGACCGGGGCATCCGCACCCTCGACGTCTTCCTCACCGGCCTGATGGAGGCCGGCGGCCTGCCCGCCGGACTCAAGCTCACGCTGCCGAAGGTGACGTACCCCGAGCAGGTCACCGCCATGGCACGGCTGCTGGACGCCTTCGAGAAGGCACACGGCCTGGAGCCCGGCCGGATCGGCTTCGAGATCCAGGTCGAGACCAGCCAGTCCATCCTCGCCGCTGACGGCACCGCCACCGTCGCCCGCATGATCCAGGCCGCCGAGGGCCGTGCCACGGGCCTGCACTACGGCACCTTCGACTACAGCGCCTGCCTGGGCGTCTCCGCCGCACACCAGGCCTCCGACCACCCCGCCGCCGACCACGCCAAGGCGGTCATGCAGGTCGCGGCGGCCGGTACGGGCGTCCGCGTCTCGGACGGTTCGACGAACGTCCTCCCGGTGGGCCCCACCGGGAAGGTCCACGCGGCCTGGCGGCTGCACTACGGCCTCACCAGGCGCGCCCTGGCCCGCGCCTACTACCAGGGCTGGGACATGCACCCCGGCCACATCCCGACCCGCTACGCCGCCGTCTTCGCCTTCTACCGTGAGGGCTTCGAGCAGGCCGCCGCCCGCCTCGCCCGTTACGCGGGCCGCATCGGCGGTGACGTCATGGACGAACCCGCCACCGCCAAGGCCCTCAGCGGCTATCTGCTGCGCGGCCTGGACTGCGGCGCCCTGGACATCGGCGAGGTCGCCCGGCTGACCGGCCTGACCCGCGCGGACCTGGAGAGCTTCGCGGCGCCCCGGCGGGGCGATCTGACGGCTTCCGCCTGACTCGCGGCCACCGCCGCCCACTTCTCCCGCCGGGCACAACCCCGGTCCGCCGCCTCGGTGGTGTCTACGTCAGGGGCTGCGGCGACGCGCCCGTCCCGTGGCTCCCGTCGTGCGCTGAGGCGGCCACGTACCGCTCAAGACCGGAGGCCGTCACCAGCTTCTCCTCGATGAACAGCCGCGTGCCGCGCTCGCACAACCGCCGGTCGGCGCGCGCCCGCTCACAGAACTCCTCGGGCACGACGCCGAACAGCTCCCGCAGGCGTGGCAGGCCGATGAGCAGTTCGGTGAGGATCTCCCGTTGTCCCGGGTGGGTGCGCGGCTTGCCGGTGCCGTCGTGCAGGACACCGTGCCGGTTGACGTAGGCGTACGCGCCCGGCAGGCGGGTGCCGTCAGCGAGGCCTATCCGCACGTCGGGCGCGGGCAGCCAGGCCCGGTCGAAGTTCCCGCCCGGCACCGGCGCGCCCTCGCTGGCGTCGATCACCGCGAGCTGCTCGTCGTCGAGCCAGAGGACGAACAGTTCCCGCACCGTGTCCGGGGCGCTGACCGGCGAGGCCGACACGTATCCCATACGGCTCACGTGCGCCGAGACACCGGCGTCGACGCCGGTCACCCGGGCCCTCACCATCGGGATCGGCGACATGATCCCGAACTCCAGCATCTTGTGCCGCAACTGCCCAGGGCAGGCGTTCGAGCCGATGGCGAGCACCGGTGTGCGGTCCGCGTACCACGTCCGGTCCAGCGGCAGGAAGCGGTCCCCGTCGAGCAGCCCGGAGCCGGCCGGCCACGCGCCCGGATAGAGCAGAGGATGCTCACGCGGCGCCTCGGCCAGGCCGAGTGCCCGCAGTGTGCGGTCGGCGTCGTGATCCATGACAAGCTCAGTCCGCCGGGGGAAGCTCACCCGAGCCGCGGCTGATCAACCGGGTGGGCAGCTCGATACGTTCCGGTGTGACCAGTGTGCCGTCCAACTGCCGGAAGAGGCGTTCCGCGGCGGTACGGCCGAGGGCCGCCGCGTCCTGGGCGACGACCGTGACGCCCGGCTGGAGCAGGTCGGCGAGCTCGATGTCGTCGAATCCGACGAGGGCGACGGGGCGGGCATGCTCGGCGAGCACCCGGATCACGGTGACCGTCACCCGGTTGTTGCCCGCGAACACCGCGGTGACCGGGTCCGCACCGGACAGCATCTCCTCGGCGGCCCTGCGCACCCGCTCGGGGTCGGTGGCGCCGAGCGACATCCAGGAACCCGCCACGGGTATGCCCGCGTCCTCCATCGCCGCCCGATAGCCGCGCAGCCGCTCCGCGGCGGTGTGGATCCGGGGCATGTCGCCGATGAAGCCGATTCTGCGGTGCCCGTGCGCGATGAGGTGGGCGACCCCGTCCCGGGCGCCGCCGAAGTTGTCCGACAGGACCACGTCGGCGTCGATGTGCCCGGCCGGACGGTCCACGAACACCGTGGCGACACCCGCCTTGAGCTCCGGCTCCAGATACCGGTGGTCGTCACCGGCCGGGATCACCACCAGCCCGTCCACCCGTCGCGCGCACAGCGCCAGCACCAGCTCCTGCTCACGGTCCGGGTCCTCCGCGCTGGAACCGTTGATCAGCAGGGCGCCGTGCGCGCGGGCCACCTCCTCGACCGACCGGCTCAGCGGACCGTAGAAGGGGTCCGCGAGGTCCTCCAGGACCAGGCCGATGCTCGCCGTGCGGCCCTTGCGCAGCACCCGCGCGCTGTCGTTGCGGCGGAAACCCAGGGCGTCGATCGCCTCCTGGACCCGGCGCTCCGTCTCCGGTGTGACGCCCGGCTCCCCGTTCACGACCCGGGAGACCGTCTTGAGTCCGACCCCGGCGCGTGCCGCGACGTCCTTCATGGTCGGGCGGGTGCCGTAGCGCCTTGCGGATCGGAGGTTGGTCTGGGGCACGGTGCGGTGTCCTGTCCTGTCGTCCACGGGGGTGCGTCGGTCCTGGGTTTGTATGAGGATGTGGCGTCGAGCATAGGGCCTGGACAACGTTGTCAGGCTCGGGGGAGACTGTCCACCGTCATCTCCGGACGGCGCCCCACCGCCCGGCCGGTCCAGTCCTTTTCACCGTCGAGCGGGAGATCCGACACTGATGCACACCGACCTCGTGGCCGCGCTCGACATCGGCGGCACCAAGATCGCCGGCGCTCTGGTGGACGGCCACGGCCGGATCCTGGTCCGCGCCCAGCGGCCGACGCCCGCCCGGGAGGACGGCGACACCGTGATGCGGGCTGTCGAGGAGGTGCTCGGCGAGCTCACCGTGTCGCCCTTGTGGGAGCGTGCCGCGGCGGTGGGGATCGGCAGCGCGGGGCCGGTGGACAGGCCGGCGGGCACGGTGAGCCCGGTGAACGTACCCGGCTGGCGCGACTACCCGCTCGTCGGGCATGTCCGGGCCGCGGCCGGGGGACTGCCAGTCGAGCTGATCGGCGACGGGGTGGCGATCACGGCGGCCGAACACTGGCAGGGCGCCGCCCGGGGTCACGACAACGCGCTGTGCATGGTCGTCTCCACGGGCGTCGGCGGCGGTCTGGTGCTCGGTGGCCGGCTGCATCCCGGGCCCACCGGCAACGCCGGCCACATCGGCCACATCAGCGTCGACATCGACGGCGATCCGTGCCCGTGCGGCTCGCGCGGATGCGTGGAGCGCATCGCCAGCGGCCCCAACATCGCCCGCCGCGCCGTGGAGAACGGCTGGCGGCCCGGCCCCGACGGCGACGCGTCCGCCGCGGCGGTGGCCGCCGCGGCCCGGGCCGGTGATCCGGTCGCCGTGGCCTCGTTCGAGCGGGCCGCCCAGGCCCTGGCCGCGGGGATAGCCGCGACCGCGACCCTGGTGGAGATCGAGATCGCCGTGATCGGCGGGGGAGTGGGCAAGGCGGGCGAGGTCCTCTTCGCGCCCCTGCGCAAGGCCCTGAGCGCCTACGCGACGCTGTCCTTCGTCCGGCACCTGACGGTGGCACCGGCCCGGATGGGCACCGACGCGGGTCTGGTGGGCGCGGCGGCGGCCGCGATGAACCGACGGACGGACGCGGCCGCGGCGGGTGTCTGAGACCGGGCAGGAACGTTCCAGCGGCTCGGTTTTCCACCGTTCCTGAGGCGGAACGAACCGTTCCTGAGGCGGAACGAACCGTTCCTGAGCTGCGCCGGTCCAGGACACCGGGTTTCCCCCGGAAAACGACCGAATGCCCGTGCGATGTGGCACGATCGCGCATGTGAGCAGCAGACCCGCCCCGGCGCAGCGCCTGCACGATCTCGCCCGCCTGCGCCGGGTCAAGGACCGGATCGACCGGGAGTACGCGCAGCCCCTGGACGTGGAGGCGCTGGCCCGGGGGGTGCACATGTCGGCCGGGCACCTCAGCCGCGCGTTCAAGCTCGCCTACGGGGAATCGCCCTACAGCTATCTCATGACCCGGCGCATCGAGCGCGCGATGGCGCTGCTTCGCCGTGGCGACCTCAGCGTCACCGAGGTGTGCTTCGAGGTCGGCTGCTCTTCCCTCGGCACGTTCAGCACGCGTTTCACCGAGCTGGTCGGTATGCCGCCCAGTGCCTACCGGCGCGCGGCGAACCAGGCCACGGCGGGAATCCCGTCCTGCGTGTCGAAGCAGGTGACGAGACCGGTCAGGAATCGAGAAGCGCCCGCCCCGGGCCGGAACTAGCGTGATGGCCATGGACCTCACCATTCACGCCAGTTTCCTTCCGCACGACGACCCGGACGCCGCCCTGGCCTTCTACCGCGACACCCTCGGCTTCGAAGTCCGCAACGACGTCGGGTTCAAGGGGATGCGCTGGATCACCGTCGGCCCCGCCGGCCAGCCGGAGACCAGCATCGTCCTGCATCCGCCGGCCGCCGACCCCGGTGTCACCGAGGACGAGCGCAAGACCATCGCCGAGATGATGGCCAAGGGCACCTACGCCAGCCTCGTTCTCGCCACGCCCGACGTCGACGGCACCTTCGAGCGGGTACAGGCGGGCGACGCCGAGGTGGTCCAGGAGCCCATGGACCAGCCCTACGGGGTGCGCGACTGCGCTTTCCGCGACCCCGCGGGCAACATGATCCGCATTCAGGAGCGCAAGCCGACTCAGTAGGCGCGAGCCCACCCAGCAGCAGTCCCGCTGACCGACGCACCGCCCGAGCCGGGTTCGTAGAAGAGAGGGAGACCGATGAGCATGGCCACGAGGACGAACGCCATGTCGTCCGGGCCGCACGTCGCCGACAGCCACGACGTGATCCGCGTGCACGGCGCGCGCGAGAACAACCTCAAGGACGTCAGCATCGAGATCCCCAAGCGCCGGCTCACGGTGTTCACCGGCGTCTCCGGCTCGGGCAAGAGCTCGCTCGTGTTCGACACGATCGCCGCGGAGTCGCAGCGGCTGATCAACGAGACCTACCCCGCCTTCCTCCAGGGCTTCATGCCGAACCGGTCCCGGCCCGAGGTCGACGTCCTCGACGGGCTGACGACCGCGATCGCCGTGGACCAGCAGCGCATGGGCGGTGACCCGCGCTCCACGGTCGGCACCGCCACCGACGCCAACGCGATGCTGCGCATCCTCTTCAGCCGCCTCGGCGAGCCGCACATCGGCCCGCCCAGCGCGTACTCCTTCAACACCGCCTCGGTCCGGGCGAGCGGCGCGATCACCGTCGAGCGCGGCGACAAGACCAAGGCCCAGAAGGCGACCTTCGAGCGCACCGGCGGCATGTGCACCCGCTGCGAGGGCCGCGGCAAGGTCTCCGACATCGACCTCACCCAGCTCTACGACGACTCCAAGTCGATCGCCGAGGGCGCGTTCACCATCCCCGGCTGGAAGTCGGACAACGTGTGGACCGTGGGGCTCTACGCCGGGTCGGGCTTCCTCGACCCGGACAAGCCGATCCGCAGCTTCACGAAGAGGGAGATGCACGACTTCCTCTACCGGGAGCCGACCAAGGTCAAGGTCAACGGCGTCAACCTCACCTACGAGGGGCTGATCCCCAAGATCCAGAAGTCGTTCCTGTCCAAGGACAAGGAGGCGATGCAGCCGCACATCCGGGCGTTCGTGGAGCGGGCGGTGACCTTCACCGTCTGCCCCGACTGCGACGGCACCCGGCTCAGCGAGGGCGCCCGATCCTCCAAGATCAAGGAGATCTCCATCGCCGACGCGTGCGCGATGGAGATCCGTGACCTGGCCGAATGGGTCCGTGGCCTCGACGAGCCTTCGGTGGCGCCCCTGCTCACCCCCCTGCAGGGGACGCTCGACTCGTTCGTGGAGATCGGCCTCGGCTACCTCTCGCTCGACCGGTCGGCCGGCACGCTGTCGGGCGGCGAGGCGCAGCGCGTCAAGATGATCCGCCACCTCGGCTCCTCGCTCACGGACGTCACCTACGTCTTCGACGAGCCCACCATCGGACTGCACCCGCACGACATCCAGCGGATGAACGACCTGCTGCTGCGCCTGCGGGACAAGGGCAACACGGTGCTCGTCGTCGAGCACAAGCCGGAGGCGATCGCGGTCGCCGACCATGTCGTCGACCTCGGTCCGGGCGCCGGTGCGGACGGCGGCACCGTCTGCTTCGAGGGCACGGTCGAGGGGCTGCGGGCGGCGGACACCGTCACCGGCCGTCATCTCGACGACCGGGCCGCGCTCAAGGAGACGGTCCGCGTGCCGGACGGCGCGCTGGAGATCCGCGGCGCGTCGGCGAACAACCTCCGGCACGTCGACGTCGACATCCCCCTCGGGGTGCTCACCGTCGTCACCGGTGTCGCCGGCTCCGGCAAGAGCTCCCTCCTGCACGGCTCCATCCCGGCCGACGCGGGGGTGGTCGCTGTGGACCAGAGCCCGATCAAGGGCTCACGGCGGAGCAACCCCGCGACCTACACCGGACTGCTCGAACCGATCCGCAAGGCGTTCGCGAAGGCCAACGGCGTCAAGCCGGCCCTGTTCAGCGCCAACTCCGAGGGCGCCTGCCCGGCGTGCAACGGTGCCGGCGTCATCTACGTCGACCTGGGCATGATGGCGGGCGTCGACACCCCCTGCGAGGACTGCGAGGGCAAGCGGTTCCAGGCGTCGGTGCTGGAGTACCGCCTCGGTGGCCGCGACATCAGCGAGGTGCTCGGGATGTCGGTGACCGAGGCCGAGGAGTTCTTCGGCGACGGCGAGGCCCGCACCCCGGCCGCGCACCGGATCCTGGAGCGGCTCGCCGACGTCGGGCTCGGCTACCTCACCCTCGGCCAGCCGCTCACCACGCTGTCCGGCGGCGAGCGGCAGCGGCTCAAGCTGGCCACGCACATGGCCGACAAGGGCGGCGTCTACATCCTCGACGAGCCCACCACCGGCCTCCACCTCGCTGACGTGGAACAGCTGCTCGGACTCCTCGACCGGCTCGTCGACTCGGGCAAGTCGGTCATCGTCATCGAGCACCACCAGGCGGTCATGGCGCACGCCGACTGGATCATCGACATGGGCCCCGGCGCCGGACACGACGGCGGCCGGGTCGTCTTCGAGGGCACGCCGACGGACCTGGTCAAGGCCCGCTCGACCCTGACGGGGGAGCACCTCGCGGCCTACGTCGGTGCCTGAGCGAGGCTCCGGAACCGCCAATTACGGACATAGCGGGAGCAAAAGTGAATAGCGTGACGACTCACGGGGCACTCCGTTCCCTGGAACCCCACAGAGAACGGAGCCGCAGATGATCATCAAGAAGATGCACGAGATGGGCGTCCGCAGCGAGCACGCCTACATGGCCGCCGTGGCCTCCGTCGGTTTGAGCGTCGTCGCCTGGGTGGGCTCGCTGAAGATGGAGCACGGCACCGGCCTCGCCCGCGCCGACCGCTGGGGCATCTTCGTGGGCGAGTGGGCCCCGACGTTCTTCGGCCTCGGTCTCGCCCTGTCCCACTACGAACAGCAGGACGGCACCCTCACCGCCGACGTCCACGAGTTCCGGCAGCCGCGGAAAGCCGGCTGAACGGCCCACTCCGGCGAGCCCGCGGCACCGTGGGCGCGCACCCTGGTGCCATGGCGTCCGTGAAACCCGTCGTGGTCCACCCGCCCGCCGCGGACGGCGGCCGGCGGGTCAGCGTGGACGGCCGGTTTCTCGGGATCGCGTACGGTTTGCTGGACGTCGCCGAGTTCCTGCGGAGGGCGGGCATCGAGGACGCGGACGAGGCGTACGCGGCGGCGTCGGGGCTGATCGAGTGGCGCGGCGGCGGGCCCGGCACCTGGGGCCGCTGACTCCGCGTGACGGTGCCGCTTCCCCCGGATGGACCAGTCGCGTGACCCCGGGGCGCCTTTCGCAGTTGTGCCGAGCATGAAGAAGCGCAGCATGCTCGCCATCGCCTCCCTCGCCACCGGCTTCGTCGTCGCGGCGGTCACTCCTTCGCATGCCGTCGGAGAGGGCCTCGGCCCCATCAGCGTGGACGACACCCTCAAGACGCTCGACCAGACCGTCGCCAAGGACGGCCTCTCCGTGGCCAAGAAGGACGGCGTCAAGAGGGCCACCAAGAAGGTGGCGAAGAAGAAGGGCTGACGATCCGCTCCGGTTCCGGGCCCACGGCGTCGGCGCTTCCCGCGTGAGGGGAGCGCCGGCGCCGTTGTCATGCGCCCTCAACTGGACCTGGTTTCCGTGGCAGGGTGGAGCGGGCAAGCCTCAGGGGGCCAACAGCAGAGGGGGACCTGTGACCGTCGTCTGGATCAACGGCGCGTTCGGTGCGGGGAAGACCACCACCGCACGGGAACTGATCGAACTGATCCCGAACAGCACGCTCTTCGACCCGGAGGTCATCGGCGGTGCGCTCGCCCACCTGCTGCCACCCAAACACCTCGCCGCGGTCGGTGACTTCCAGGACCTGCCGATCTGGCGACGGCTCGTGATCGACACCGCGGCCGCGATGCTCGCGGAGCTGGGCGGAACCCTGGTGGTCCCCATGACCCTGTTGCGTCAGGAGTACCGCGACGAGATCTTCGGCGGTCTGGCCGCCCGCAGGATCGAAGTCAGTCATATCCTGCTCACTCCGGCCGAAACGATCCTGCGGGAACGTATAGCGGGCCGCGAGGTACCACCCGACCTTCCCGACGGCGAGGCGCGAATACGTCAGTGGTCCTTCGACCACATCGAGCCGTACCGCGCGGCCCTCGCCTCCTGGCTCACCGCCGACGCCCACCCGGTCGACACCAGCGACCTCACGCCGTACCAGGCCGCCGCCCGTATCGCCGAGGCCGTGAGCAACGGCTCCGTGCCCGCCTGCGACATCGTGCAGACCCCCGAGCCCACCGCCGAGACAGTCGCCGCCGGTGTGCTCCTCTTCGACGAGCGGAACCGCGTGCTGCTCGTCGACCCCACGTACAAGCCCGGCTGGGAGTTCCCCGGCGGGGTCGTCGAGCCCGGTGAGGCGCCCGCGCGTGCCGGGGTGCGGGAGGTCGCAGAGGAGACCGGTATCCGCCTCGACGAGCCGCCGACCCTGCTCGTCGTCGACTGGGAACGCCCCGCACCCCCCGGATTCGGCGGTCTGCGGCTCCTCTTCGACGGCGGCCTCCTCGACTCCGCGGACGCCGGACGGCTGGTGCTGCCCGGGCCGGAGCTGCGCGACTGGCGGTTCGTCACCGAGGAGGAGGCGGCCGAACTGCTGCCCCCGGTGCGCTACGAGCGGTTGCGCTGGGCGCTGCGGGCACGCGAACGCGGGGCGGCGATCTATCTGGAAGCCGGAGTACCGGTCGGCTGAAGCCGGCCCGTCCGAAGTGCACTTTACCCGGGGTGGGGGATTCAGAAGGAGAAGCAAGAGGAAACGGCGCCGCAGTCACCGCCAATCGCTGCCCAAGGAATCCCCCGCACTCCTTCAGGCTCCGGGTAATCACATTCCCAGCCCGCGTCAACACTCCTCCATGACGGCAAACAATCCCTTTCCCGGCCCCTGCTCGCCTTGACCGGACTCAAGTGCCATTGCGAAAGTCCGCAATGTCTCACGGCGGCGTTCACGACCGCCGATCAATTTCCTTGCCCCAGGGGCAGATCCGGGATGTCAGTACGATGACCACGCAACACCAGCCGGTCGACACCGGTGGCGGCACCGCGCCGCCGACCGAGCCGCCGACACAGGATTCCAGACCCGGCGGCCCGGTCGTCGCCGGGCGTTCACCGGCCCGGATGGCCTGGAAGCGGATCAGGCGGGACAAGGTCACCACCGTCGCCCTGGTGGCCACCCTCCTGTTCATCGCGGTCGCACTGCTCGCTCCGGTCCTCACCTCGCTGACCGGCTGGGGACCGATCACCCCCGACAACAAGGCGATCAACCCGGACACGGGCAACTTCCCCTACGGGTCGCTGGGCGGCATCGGCGCGGAGCATCTCCTCGGCGTGGAACCGGGCACGGGCTACGACCTCTTCGCCCGCGTCGTCTACGGCCTGCGCACTTCCCTCTACGTGGGCTTCGCCTCGGCCGTGCTCTCCACGGCCGTCGGTGTCGTGGCGGGGCTCGCGGCCGGCTACTTCGGCGGCTGGGTCGACTCCCTGCTGTCCCGGGTCATGGACGTGATGCTGGCGTTTCCGCAGCTGCTGTTCATCATCGCGCTCACCCCGGTCATCCAGAACGCGCTGCAGACCGACAGCCACGGCGGCACGGACGAGAACCTCCGCCTGCTCGTGCTGGTCCTGAACATCGCGGTGTTCGCGTGGGCCTACACGGCCCGCCTGGTGCGCGGACAGGTACTGTCCCTGCGCGAGCGGGAGTTCGTCGACGCCGCCCGGCTGATGAGCGCAGGCCGGCGGCACATCCTCTTCCGGCAGCTGCTGCCCAACCTGTGGGCGCCGGTCCTCATCTCCTTCGCGCTCGCCGTCCCGCAGAACATCACCACCGAGGCGGCCCTGTCGTATCTGGGCGTCGGTGTCATCCCGCCCAGCCCCGACTGGGGAGCGCTGCTGTCGGACGCCTCCCAGTTCTTCCTGCAGGACCCGATGTACCTCTTCGTGCCCGGCATCCTGCTCCTCCTCCTGGTCCTGGCGCTCAACCTCCTCGGGGACGGCGTCCGGGACGCCCTGGACCCCCGTGCCAGGCGCGGCTGACAAGCACCCCCGAGTGTCGGCCCGGCGGTCCCACCAACGGCCGCCTCGCCCGTAGCAAGAACGGAGTTTCCCCAATGACGCGCACACCGCGCACCACGCGCAGATCGCGCACGGTCGCTCTCTCGGCAACCGCCGTGGTGATCGCCCTCGGAGCCACCGCATGCGCAGGGCCCTCCAGCGGCAGCGGCAGCGGCGCTCCCGGCAAGGGCGGCACGCTGACCATCCTGGACAAGGCGGACTTCGACCACCTCGACCCCCAGCGCGTCTACACGACCGAGGGCTCGAGCATGGATGAGGAGATCGTCCGCACCCTCACCGGCTGGGACGAGACGGGTCCGAAGCCGAAGCTGGTGGGCGACCTGGCGACCGACACAGGAACGCCCAGCAAGGGCGCCACGGTGTGGACCTTCCACCTGCGGCACGGCGTCAAATACCAGGACGGCACCGAGGTCACCGCACCGGACGTCAAGTACGGCGTCGAGCGGTTCTTCTCCTCCGACATCAACGGCGGCCCGCCCTACGCCTCCCAGTGGCTCGTCGGCGGCGCCGACTACAAGGGCCCCTACCAGGGCAAGGAACTCGGCTCCATCCGGACGCCGGACATGTACACCATCGTCTTCCACCTGAACCAGCCGGTGGCCGACTTCAACGAGACCACCGCGATGCCGGGCTGGTCCGCCGTGCCCAAGGCCCATGACACCGGCTCGACGTACGACACCAAGGTCTGGTCCGACGGCCCGTACATGATCAAGTCGTACACAAAGAACAAGGAACTGATCCTCACCCGCAACACGCACTGGTCCCAGTCGACCGACCCGATCCGGCAGCAGAACGTCGACGAGATGGACGTCGAGTTCGGCCAGGACGAGGCAGCCATCGACCAGCAGATCAAGGCCGACGCCGGCACCGCGCGGACCTCGATCCAGCAGTGGCCGATCGCGGGCTCCGACCTGGCCCAGCTGGCAGGCGACCCCTCGCTGAAGAGCCGTTACTACAAGATCCCCGCGCCCGGCATCAACTACCTGGCCATCAACACCACCCGCGTCAAGGACCTGAAGGTCCGCCAGGCGATCGAGTACGCCATCGACAAGACCACGGTCCGCGGTGCCTTCGGCGGCTCGGCGTACGGCGACTACGCCACCACGATGCTGAGCCCCGGCATCGGCGGATACCGGAAGTTCAACCTGTACAGCGCCAATCCGGCGGGCAACCTCGCCAAGGCCAAGGAGCTGATGCAGCAGGCCGGCAACCCGAGGCCGGCCATGTCGATCGCCGTGGAGAACACCCCCACCCAGGAGCACTTCGCCGACGCGGTGAAGACCGCGCTGGGGCGCATCGGCATCCACGTCAACATCTCCCCGATCGACGCTGCCGACTACTTCAGCACCGTCGACAACGTGAAGAACCAGTACGACCTGACCTGGGGCGACTGGATCGCCGACTGGCCGAACGCCTCCACCGTGCTGCCCACTCTCTTCGACGGCCGGCTCATCAAGAAGAACCCGCAGGCCAACCAGGATCTGTCGTACCTGAACGACCCGAAGGTCAACGCGCTGATCGACAAGGCCGCCGGGATGACGGACGTCAAGCAGCGCAACGCCGCCTACGGGCAGATGGACCGGCAGATCCTCAAGGACGCCGCCGTGGTCCCGCTGACGTACATGAACTTCAGCGACATGTCCGGCTCCAAGGTCGGCGGGGTCATCCCCGACACGATCCTGGCCGAGCCGAGCCTGGTCCACGTCTACGTCAAGCATTGACGCACCTGTTCTTCAGCCCCGCCGGCGGCCCCGGCCGCCGGCGGGCATCCCACTCACGTCAGGTCCCGGCACCCCATGTTTCGTTACCTCGTCAGACGCCTGCTGGCAGCGGCCCTGATCATGCTGGTGATCACCACGATCACCTTCTTCGTCTTCTTCGCGCTGCCGTCCGACCCCGCCCTCCTGGCCTGCGGGAAGACGTGCTCCCCCTCGCGCCTCGCGGAGATCAAGCACTCTCTGGGCCTGGACCAGGGCTACCTCACGCAGTACTGGGAGTTCCTCAAGGGGCTGTTCGCCGGCCGTGACTTCGGCGACCAGAGCGTGCGCATCCACTGCGGCGCGCCCTGCCTCGGTGTCTCCTTCCAGACCGACACCCCGGTCCTGACCACCCTGCTGTCGGACTTCCCGGCGGACCTCTCCCTCGGTCTGGGAGCCGCGGTGGCCTTCCTGGTCCTGGGCGTGGGCCTCGGCACCGTCGCCGCGGTGCGCAGGGGCAGGGCCGCCGACAAGGCGGCGGTCGGACTGGCCCTGTTCGGCGTGTCGGTGCAGATCTACTTCATCGGCCTGCTGCTGCTGTACCTCTTCGTCGACAAGTTCCAGATCCTGCCGGCCTCCGGGTACACCTCGATCACCGAGGACCCGGCCGGCTGGTTCAAGGGCCTGATCCTGCCGTGGACCACCCTGGTCATCGTCTACCTCGCGATGTACACCCGGCTCAGCCGCTCCTCCATGCTGGAGGTCTTCGCCGAGGACTACATGCGCACCGCCCGCGCCAAAGGCCTGCCGGCCGCCACCGTCGTCCTCAAGCACGGACTTCGCGCGGCCATCACCCCGATCATCACCATCTTCGGCATGGACGTCGGCTCCCTGATCGGCGGCTCAGCCGTCATCACCGAGTCGGTGTTCGGCATCAACGGCATCGGCAAACTCGCGGTCGACTCCGTGCAGAACTCCGATCTGCCGGTCATCCTCGGCACCACGCTCTTCGCCGCGAGCTTCGTCGTCCTCGCCAACGTCGTCGTCGACCTGGTGTACGGCCTCGTCGACCCGCGCGTGCGCCTCGCCTGAGCCCTTCCTCGTCCTTGGGAACAACCGTGTCCGTATCGACCTCACCGCGGCCCGCCGGCCTCGCGCCCGCGCCCGCACCCTTCCTCGACGTCCGTGACCTGAGGGTGCACTTCCCGACCGAGGACGGCCTCGTCAGTGCCGTCGACGGCGTCTCCTTCACCCTGGAGAAGGGCAGAACCCTCGGTATCGTCGGCGAGTCCGGATCCGGCAAGTCGGTGACATCACTGGCCCTGCTCGGACTGCACAAGGGCACCCGAGCCCAGGTGTCGGGCGAGATCTGGCTGGAGGGCAGGGAACTCGTCGCCCTGCCCGAGACGGAGATGCGCGCCCTGCGCGGCCGCACGGTCTCCATGATCTTCCAGGACCCGCTGTCCGCGCTGCACCCCTTCTTCACGGTCGGCTCCCAGATCGCCGAGGCCTACCGCGTGCACCACAAGGTGTCCAAGAAGGAGGCCAGGGACCGCGCCGTGGAGATGCTGAGGCGGGTCGGCATCCCGCAGCCCGAACGCCGGGTCAGGGACTACCCGCACCAGTTCTCCGGCGGTATGCGCCAGCGCGCCATGATCGCCATGTCCCTGGTCTGCGACCCCGCCCTGCTCATCGCCGACGAACCCACCACCGCCCTGGACGTCACCGTCCAGGCGCAGATCCTGGACCTGATCCGCGATCTGCGGGAGGAGTTCGGCTCCGCCGTCGTCATCATCACCCACGACCTCGGCGTGGTCAGCGACGTCGCCGACGACATCCTGGTGATGTACGGCGGTCGCCGCATCGAGTACGGCACCTCCCGCGAGGTGCTCACGCAACCCCAGCACCCCTACACCTGGGGCCTGCTGCAGTCGATGCCGCACCTCACCGGCGACGTCGGCGAACGGCTGAACCCGATCCCCGGCACACCGCCGAGTCCGATCAACCGGCCGGACGGCTGTTCCTTCCACCCGCGCTGCGCCTGCAAGGGCTGGGTTCCTCAAGGGCGTTGCACCGTGGAACGGCCCGAGCTGCGCCCCGTCGCCGGCGCCGCGGGGCACTTCACCGCGTGCCATCTCACCGACGCGGCGAGGCAGGAGATCCGCGGCGGGACCGGCCTAACGGAAGAACGCGGTACCGGCACCACACGGGCCGCCCGGTGACGGCGGCGGACGAAAGGAAACACGCCGTGAGCACCACCCAGCCCCTCACCGGGCGGACGACCGACCGCCCGGCCGGAGAGAACCTCCTCGAAGTGCGCGGTCTGCACAAGCACTTCCCCCTGCGGCAGGGCATCATCTTCCAGCGGCGGGTCGGGGCCGTACGCGCCGTCGACGGCATCGACTTCTCGGTCGGACCGGGGGAGTCGCTGGGGCTCGTCGGTGAGTCCGGCTGCGGCAAGTCGACCACGGGCCGTCTGATCACCCGGCTGCTCGAACCCACCGGCGGATCAGTCGTCTTCGACGGCGAGGACATCACCCACCAGCCCGCCGCGCGGATGGCGCGGGCCCGCCGCAACCTGCAGATGATCTTCCAGGACCCGTACTCCTCGCTGAACCCCCGGCACACCGTCGGCACCATCATCGAAACGCCCATGCGGCTGGGCGGCGTCAACCCGCCGCAGGGCCACAAGAAGCGGGCCCAGGAACTGCTGGAGACGGTCGGCCTCAACCCCGAGCACTACAACCGCTACCCCGACGAGTTCTCCGGCGGCCAGCGCCAGCGCATCGGCGTCGCCCGCGCCCTCGCCCTGCGGCCGAAGCTGATCGTGGCCGACGAGCCCGTCTCCGCGCTGGACGTGTCCATCCAGGCCCAGGTGGTCAACCTGCTCCAGGACCTCCAGCGGGAGTTCGGGATCGCCTTCGTCTTTATCGCCCACGACCTCGCCGTCGTACGGCACTTCTCCGAACGGGTCGCCGTGATGTACCTCGGCAAGATCGTCGAGGTCGCCGACCGGGAGTCCCTCTACACCCGTCCCCGGCACCCCTACACCCACGCGCTGCTGTCCGCCGTCCCCGAGGCCGACCCCGACGCCATGCGGCGGCGCGAGCGCATCCGGCTGGCCGGGGACGTGCCCTCACCGATCGACCCGCCCTCCGGCTGCCGCTTCCGCACCCGCTGCTGGAAGGCCCGGGACAGGTGTGCCGCCGAGGAACCGCCCCTGCTGAGGGCCGACGGCAGCGCGGCAGGCCATCTGACCGCCTGTCATTTTCCCGAGGAGCCGTCGGTCCGGGCGCGGGCCGAGGACATCGTCCTGGACCCGGCGCTCGCCGGGCCCGAGGGGAAGTCCTGACGCGGCCGGAATGGCGGCGGCTGAAGATCGCGGCACGTCGTCGTGGCAGCCGGAGCATGGTGCACCGCCGTGAAGGCGAACGCCATGGCGCCGACGGCCTGTGCACGGCCAAGAAATCCTCCTTTTCACGTGTGAATGCGGGCATAGAAGACACTCGTGAATAAATCGGACTGAACGTGTGAACGTGTGAACGGGTGTCGAGGAGGAGTGGCTGATGAGTGACGCAGTGCAGGGCAACGCGGCGCGGTTGCAACAGACCGGCGACACGGCCCGGGAAGAGGCGTCGGCCACCGCCGGTGAGGCGAGGCAAGCCACAGGACAGCTCGCGGGTACCGCCGCGGATCAGGCCAGGGCGGTTGCGGGTGAGGCGCGGCAGCAGGCCGGCGTCGCGGTCCGCGACCTGCGAAGCCGCGCGATGAGCGAGGTCGAGGAGCAGAGCAAGCGGGCTGCCGGGACGCTCCGCCAGTGGGCGGACGACCTGTCCGGACTGGCGGAGAACGCCCAGAGCGACTCACCTGCCCGCAGCCTGGCGGGGCAGGCGGCCGATGGTGGTCACCGGGCGGCCGACTACCTGGAGAAGCAGGGAGTCGAGGGCGTCCTGGCCGATGTCCAGGATTTCGCCCGCCGCCGCCCCGGAGCCTTCCTGGGAGGTGCGCTCCTGGCCGGGCTGGCCGTAGGACGGCTGGTCAAGGTGGCGGCCAAGGCCGACCGGTCTTCCGGGAACGGGCATCAGGAGGCCGCGCGGACGCCGGAGCAGGTGCCGCCCGGCACCGGGCGGGAGTCGCCGCCGACGGTGGCCCCGGCTCCGCCACAGGCCCCGCCGGCTCCCGGTGTGCCCTCCGGCGGTGCGCCGTCCCGTCCGTATCCGGAGGTGTGAGCGATGTCCTCGCTCCAGTCCAGCCCGACCCGGGCGCACGGCCGGGACAGCTCGGTGGGCGAGCTGCTGTCCGACGTCACGACGGACGTCCAGACCCTGTTCCGCCAGGAGGTCGAACTGGCCAAGACGGAGGTCAAGGAGGAGGCCACCAAGGCGGGCAAGGCCGCCGGCATGTACGGCGGCGCCGGATTCGCCGGCTACATGGTGCTCCTGTTCCTGTCACTGGCCGCCGTGCTGGGGCTGGCCAACGTGATGGACGGGGGCTGGGCCGCCCTGATCGTCACCGCCGTGTGGGCCGTGATCGCGGCCGTCCTGTACCAGCGGGGCCGCACGCGGATGCGCACCGTGTCACCGAAGCCCGAGCAGACAGTCGAAACCATGAAGGAGAATGCGCAATGGGCACGTCATCCGACCAGATGAGGGCCGAGATCGGCGCGACTCGGGAGCGGCTGTCCGCGGACGTGGACCGGCTCGCGGAGCGGGCCAGCCCCCGGCGTGTGGTCCGCCGCCGCACCCGGAGGATGCGCGGCGCGGTCTCGGGCATGCGTGAGCGGGTCATGGGCTCCGCCGCACAAACCGCCCACGGAGTCAGAGGCGGCGCCCAGTCGGCGGCCGGCTCGCTGCAGGAAGGGACCCAGCAGGCGGCCGAGACGGCTCGCGACATGGCCGGGCAGGCCGGGGAAGCCGTACGGCAGGCACCGGACCAGGCCATGCGCCAGACCCAGGGCAGCCCGCTGGGCGCGGGCCTGATCGCCTTCGGCACCGGCATGCTGGTCGCCTCGATGCTGCCCGCCTCAGAGGTGGAGCAGCAGAAGGCCGCCGACGTGATGCAGGGCAGTGGCGAGGCGCTGGAGCCGGTGAAGCAGGCCGCACTCGACTCCGCTCAGAAACTGAAGGAAGAGGCCAAGGACACCGCGCAGAGCGCGGCGCGGGAAGTGAAGGACACGGCGGCGGACGCCGCACGTACCACTCAGGACGAGGCCCGCGACCAAGCCACCCGAGTGACCGACCAGGCCCGTGAATCCGGCAGGCAGGTCACGGACGAGGCGCGGCGGCAACAGAGCGGCCCCACCTGAGCCGGGGCGGGAGCGTGTCCTGAAATCGTCCGGGCCCGGCCCTGTGCAAGGCCCGGGCCCGGCCGTGTGCAAGGCCCGGGCCCGGCCCTGTGGCGCCGGCGGACTCAGCCCGCGCTGACCGCGTAGTTCCGCAGGAACAGCGCCTCCGCCACCGACAGCCGCTCCAGCTCCTCGGGGGAGACGCTCTCGTTCACCGCGTGGATCTGCGCCTCCGGCTCGCTCAGCCCGATGAGCAGGATCTCCGCCCGCGGATACAGGGCGGCGAGCGTGTTGCACAGCGGAATGGAGCCGCCCTGGCCGGCGTACTGCATCCGCTGACCCGGGTAGGCGACCGCCATCGCGTCCGCCATCGCCTGATAGGCGGGGCTGGTGGTGTCGGCGCGGAAGGCCTGGCCCTGCCCGATCTGCTCGACGCTCAGCCGCGCGCCCCACGGCGTGTGCGCCTCCAGATGAGCCTGGAGCAGCTTGGTCGCCTCGGCCGCGTCCACCCCCGGCGGCACCCGCAGGCTGACCAGCGCACGGGCGCTCGCCTGCACGGAAGGGGTGGCGCCGATGACGGGCGGGCAGTCGATGCCGAGGACCGTCACGGCCGGCCGAGCCCAGATGCGGTCGGCGACCGTGCCGGAGCCGATCAGCTCCACGCCGTCCAGCACCTTGGCGTCCTGCCGGAACTGCTCCTCGTCGTAACTCAGCCCCTCCCAGGCCGCGTCCGCGGTCAGTCCGTCGACGGTCGTCGTACCGTCCTCGGCACGCAGCGAGTCCAGGACGCGGATCAGCGCGGCGAGGGCGTCGGGCGCCGCACCGCCGAACTGGCCCGAGTGCAGATTGCCGGCCAGGGTGTCGACCCGTACGCGGACCGCGGTCATGCCTCGCAGAGTGGACGTGACCGTCGGCAGGCCGACGCGGAAGTTGCCCGTGTCGCCGATGACGATCGTGTCGGCCTCCAGCAGCTCCGGGTGCTCCTCGGCGTACCGCTCGAGGCCGCCCGTGCCCTGCTCCTCCGAGCCCTCGGCGATCACCTTCACGGTGACGGGCACGCCGCCGTTCGCCTTCAGCGCGCGCAGGGCCAGCAGATGCATGACCAGGCCGCCCTTGCAGTCGGCGGCCCCTCGCCCGTACCAGCGCCCGTCCCGTTCGGTCAGTTCGAACGGCGGGGTCGTCCAGCCGTCCTCGTCCAGCGGCGGCTGCACGTCGTAGTGGGCGTAGAGCAGGACGGTCTTGGCACCCTGCGGGCCGGGCAGACAGCCGTAGACGGACTGCGTGCCGTCGGGGGTGTCGAGCAGGGCCACGTCCTTGAAGCCCTCGGCGGCGAGCGCGTCGGCGACCCAGCGTGCGGCGCCCTCGCTCTCGCTCCTCGGGAACTGGTCGAAGTCCGCCACCGACCGGAAGGCCACCAGTTCGGCGAGCTCCTCCTTCGCCCTGGGCATCAGCGAGGCGACGGTCTCGGCGACCGGATTCGACGACATGGGCACGCTCCTCGTGGGTGCGACGTTGTAGCGGTGAGTGCTGTAGATCCTCCCACAGTGGCCTGTGACCAGGTCGGCCGTAGGATGCGGGAGGTAGCAGCGGCAGGCGGCTTGATCGGGAGCAGTAGACCATCGTGAGCAGCGAGAACTCTTCAGCGGACGACGCGCGGCAGGTGTGGGACGTCGTCGTGGTGGGCGCGGGACCGGCGGGCGCTTCGGCCGCGTACGCGGCGGCGGTCGCGGGCAGACGCGTGCTGTTGCTGGAGAAGGCGGAGCTGCCGCGGTACAAGACGTGCGGCGGCGGCATCATCGGCCCCTCGCGCGACGCGCTGCCGCCCGGCTTCGAACTGCCGCTCAGGGACCGGGTGCACGCGGTGACGTTCTCTCACAACGGCCGTTTCACGCGGACGCGCCGGTCCAAGCGGATGCTGTTCGGGCTGATCAACCGGCCCGAGTTCGACCAGCAGCTCGTCGAGCACGCGCAGAAGGCGGGCGCCGAGCTGCGGACGGGCGTCACGGTCCAGCGGGTCGAGCAGCACGGCTCGGCGGTGCCCGACCGGCGCACGGTCGCCGTGGTCCTCCAGGGCGGCGAGGTCCTGCTCGCGCGGGCCGTGGTGGGAGCCGACGGCAGCGCCAGCCGCATAGGGGCCCATGTCGGGGTCAAGGTCGACCAGGTCGACCTCGGCCTGGAGGCCGAGATTCCCGTCCCGGACACCGTCGCCGAGGACTGGAAGGGGCGGGTTCTCATCGACTGGGGCCCGATGCCGGGCAGTTACGGCTGGGTCTTCCCCAAGGGCGACACCCTGACGGTCGGGGTGATCTCGGCGCGGGGTGAAGGAGCCGCGACGAAGCGGTACTTGGAGGACTTCGTCGCGCGGCTGGGACTCGCCGGCTTCGAACCGAGCATCTCCTCCGGTCACTTGACCCGGTGCCGTGCCGACGACTCGCCGCTGTCGCGCGGACGGGTGCTGGTGTGCGG
This sequence comes from Streptomyces djakartensis, assembly GCF_014651075.1. Classification (GTDB taxonomy): domain Bacteria; phylum Actinomycetota; class Actinomycetes; order Streptomycetales; family Streptomycetaceae; genus Streptomyces; species Streptomyces djakartensis. Next base: position 102,704 of record NZ_BMWE01000016.1, read on the forward strand.
CGACGCGGCGGGGCTGCTGGAGCCGTGGACCCGCGAGGGCATCTCCTTCGCGCTGCGCTCCGGCCGGCTCGCGGGGGAGTGGGCGGTACGGATCGCGGAGGCGCACGACGCGGTGGACACGCGCCGCCAGGCCCTCAACTACGCGTTCGCGGTCAAGGCCGGTCTCGGGGTGGAGATGAGCGTCGGCAAGCGGCTGCTGAGCGCGTTCGAGCGCCGTCCCGGCCTGTTCCACATGGCGCTGACGAGCTTCCGTCCGGCATGGCGGGCGTTCAAGGACATCACGCAGGGGGCGACGTCGCTGGGCGAGATCGTCCGCACGCGTCCGGTGGCCCAGCGGGCCCTGACCGCGCTCGACCGTCGTCCCGCCGTGACGGGCGAGGCGCAGACGGACGAGGTCAGCGCGTCATCGTGACCTCGAAGACCGGGTGGTCGGGGGCGATGCGGCGGAGCTGGTCGTCGGGGGAGTCCGGGCCGACTCCGTTGAAGAAGACCCCGACCTCGGGCCTTCCAGCGCCTGAGGTAGGCGCGCAGGATCGGGGTCTTGTCGTCGGTGCTCGACACGCTGCGTGCACACGGTGACGCGCCGCGCGCTCCCGTGCCGGGGCTGGACCGGCTGCCCGAGCTGGTGGAGCAGGCGGAGAGCGCGGGCCTGACCGTCGACGTCGAGGGCGAGCTGCCGGGCCTCGCGCCCGGCCCGGACCTCGCCGCCTTCCGGATGAGATCGCCCGCCGCCTGGTCGTCGGTCCGCTCACCGCGAAGATTCACGTCAGCCGCACGATGGTGAAGCCGGGCGCCCGCGACCGGGCCCATGGTCGTGCTCGCCTACGAGTCGGGGCCGGTGCGGCTGGGCCGGCTGGGCTGACCCCCCGAGCGGAACCGGAGCAGCACACTGACGACCCGGGCGGCGAAGAGTAGGGGCGCGAGCACCAGCCCGGCGCGCAGCAGCAGGCTCTCCGCAGTGTCCGGGAGGTCGAAGAGCAGCGCGGGACCGGCCACGGCCCCGAAGACGAGCGCCGCCGCGAAGGCCGCACTGCACAGCGCGTACCCGATCTCGACGGTGATCGCGTCCCGTTCGGCCTGGGTGCGCCGTCCCCCGTGACTGGTCATTCGCCGAGTCAAACAGGAGGGCGCCCGGTGGGCAAGCCTGCGGGTTTGTCGAGGACGTACGCCGTGTAGCGAGTGACGCGCCCGATGGCCCGGTGAGCCCGGACGACGGCGATGACCTCGTCCCAGTCCCGTGCGTCGAGTGTCCTGAGGCCGGGCCACCGCACGCACAGGGCCTGCCGGCCGGCCCGGGTGGACGCGGTGGCGGCGAACAGGGCACAAAGCTGGGCCGCCCTGTGGAGTACCGGAGTGGTCCAGTCGGCGATCCGGCGCGTGGTGAAGCCGGCGGCGGAAGCCATCAGCGGGTACCGCTCGCAGGGTTCGATGTCGTCGAAGCGCCAGGTCCCGCGTACGAGGCCGTTCGGGTCGAGGGTCTCGACCGGCTGATCCGTACGGGAGGTGACATCCACGAGGACGAGCCGGCCGCCTGGGCGGAGCAGGCGGAAGCTCTCGTTCAGGAACGACCTGCGGCCCTCATGGCCGAAGTGGAAGGCGGCCTCCAGGCAGTGCACTCGGTCGAACGAACCATCCGCCAGTGGGATTTCCGCTGCCCGCCGCGGCAGAGCCGTGGCGTCGCCGACGGCGAGACGCACGCCGGTCAGGCCGCCGAAGCGGCGACGCGCCTGGTCGATCTGCGCGGGCTGGATGTCCACCCCCAGCGCCCGGCACCCCGCGGCGCCCAGCCGCGCCGTCGTGTCGCCGCGACCGCATCCGGCGTCCAGGACGAGCTGTCCGGGCCGGGCGTCCAGCAGCGCCAGCGACCGGCGGACCAGACGGCGCTGGAAGGGCACCGGCCCGGTCAGCGCCGCGAACGGCAGGGTGAGCGGCGTGAAGTAGCCGATGTTGGCCAGACTGTCCCAGCCGAGGTGCCGCAGCACCCGGAAGAGCACACTGTCGTCGCCGTACGCACGCGCGAGGTCCTGGCTGTCGTCCATCCCGCATCCTCCGCTTCCCGTGGGCACCGATACCGGGTTCGCACTGCCCGTGTCACCGCCCCGACCTGCGCTTACACTGGGCCCACAAGGGATGTTCGTGACGTACCGGAACCGTCGTGCGCTATCAGCGGCTGCTCGTACCGGCCCTCGCCCTGATCCTCCTGACGGTGCCCGCGATCTCCGCCCGGGCACAGGGTGAGGAAGTTCCGCGCGGCCCCACCTTCGCCGCCCGCGCTCTTCAGGCGCTGATCGACGGCATCCAGTTCGGGGTGATCATCGCGATCACCTCGGTCGGGCTCTCGCTGATCTTCGGCACCATCCACCTGATCAACTTCGCGCACGGCGAGTTCGTGACGATCGGCGCCACCTTCGCGTTCTTCCTCAACGTCTCCGCGGCCGGTCCGGGCTGGCACCTTGTCCCCGCGGCCCTCGCCGCGGTGGTCTTCGGCGCCCTGCTCGGCGGGGCCGTCGATCGCGGCATCTGGCGCCCGCTGCGTGCTCGGGGCACCGGGCTGATCAACATGTTCATCGTCACCATCGGGCTCTCGCTGGTGCTGCGCCACGTTGTCCTCGTGCTGTACGGAACCCGGCCCGCCTCCTACGCGCAGTACGACATCCAGAGCACGATCGACCTGGGGCCGGCCGGCATCACCCCACGGGACCTCACCGTCACCCTGCTCGCCGTGCTGGTGCTGCTCGGCGTCGCCGCGCTCCTCCAGAGGACGCGGATCGGCACGGCCGTGCGGGCCGTCTCCGCCAACCGCGATCTCGCGGAGGCGTCGGGCATCGACGTGCAGCGGGTGGTGCTGTTCGTGTGGATGCTCGCCGGTGGGCTGGCCGCGCTCGGCGGGGTCTTCTTCGGCCTGGTCGAGATCGTCAGCTGGGACATGGGCTTCAAGCTCCTGCTGCTCATGTTCGCCGGGGTCATCCTGGGAGGGCTCGGCTCCGCCTACGGTGCGATGGTCGGCAGCCTCGTCATCGGCGTCGTCGCCCAGATGTCCACCCTGTGGTTCCCGGTGGACCTGCAGTACGCCTGGGCGCTGATCGTCCTCATCCTCGTTCTCCTCGTCCGGCCGCAGGGCATCCTCGGCCGGGCCGAACGCGTCGGGTGAGGAGGTGCGCCATGGACTTCTCCGCCATCGTCACCGATGCCCTGCGCTCGGGAATCGGCCCTATCGCCGCCGTCTACGCGCTCGCCGCGATGGGGCTGAACCTGCACTTCGGCTACACGGGGCTCCTCAACTTCGGCCAGGTCGGTTTCATGATGGTCGGCGGCTACGGGCTCGCCATCACGGTGTCGACGTACGACGGCCCGATGTGGCTCGGCGTCCTCGGCGGAATGGCCTGCGCGATCGTGCTGGCACTGCTCCTCGGCCTGCCCACCCTGCGGCTGCGCGCCGACTACCTCGCGATCACCACGATCGCGGCGGGGGAGACGCTACGGCTGTTCTACCGCTCCAACTGGGCCGAGCCGGTCACCGGTGGGGTGTTCGGGCTCCAGAGGTTCGCGAACGACTTCTACGCGCTCAACCCCATCGAGCCCGGCACCTACGGTGTCTGGCTCGTGCGGTTCAGCTCCCGCGACCTCTGGGTGATGATCGTCGGATGGGCGCTGGTGCTGGTGGTCGGCGGTCTGCTGGCCCTGCTGATCCACAGCCCCTGGGGCCGTGTCATCCGGTCGATCCGTGAGGACGAGGTCGCCGCGCGCAGCCTCGGCAAGAACGTCTACGCGTACAAGATGCAGAGCCTCGTGCTCGGCGGGGTCATCGGGGCGGTCGCGGGAATGGTGCAGGCGATCCAGGTGCAGTCCGTGAACCCCGACAACTACGACCCGGGCGTCACGTTCTTCCTGTACACGCTGCTCGTTCTCGGAGGCGCCGGGCGGATCCTCGGGCCGGTCCTCGGCTCGATCCTGTTCTGGTTCGTCCTCAGCTTCCTCGACAGCGCGCTCCGCCAGGCCATCGACGCCGAGTACATCTCACCGGACCTCATCAGCACCTCGGAGGTCGGCGCGGTGCGGTTCGCCTTGGTCGGGGTCGCCCTGATCCTGCTGGTCGCGTTCCGGCCGCAGGGCATTCTCGGCAGCCGGAAGGAGATGCTGCTCAGTGGCCGCTGACACCCATGTATCCCGCACCGGCCGGCTCTCCGCGATCGATCCCGAGCCGGGGGTGCGCAAACCCCACCCCCTGCTGGTCCTGGACCAGGTGACCCGCACCTTCGGCGGTCTCGTCGCCGTGCGGGTCGAGCACCTGGAGGTGCAGCGCGGGGCCATCACGGCGCTCATCGGGCCGAACGGGGCCGGCAAGACCACGCTGTTCAACGTGGTGAGCGGGTTCGACCGGGCCGACGGCGGCCGGTGGTCGTTCGACGGACAGCCGCTCACCGGCTCCCCGGCGCACCGGGTGGCGCGGCGCGGAATGGTCCGTACGTTCCAGCTCACCAGGACGCTCGCCCGGCTCACCGTGCTGGAGAACATGCTGCTTGCCGCGCCCGGGCAACGCGGCGAGCGGGCGCTGCCCGCGCTGCTGCGACCCCTGTGGCGCGGGCAGGAGCGGGAGTCCGAGCGCCGGGCCGACGAACTGCTGGACCGGTTCCGGCTCGGGCCCCTGCGCGACGACCACGCAGGCACGCTGTCCGGGGGGCAGCGCAAACTGCTGGAACTGGCCCGTGCGCTGATGGCCCGGCCGGTGATGCTCCTGCTCGACGAGCCGATGGCCGGGGTGAACCCCGCGCTGACCCAGTCGCTGCTCGGACACATCACTCAACTGCGCGACGAGGGACTCACGGTGTGCTTCGTCGAGCACGACATGGACGTGGTGATGGGCATCAGCGACTGGGTGGCCGTCATGGCCGACGGGCGCCTGGTGGCCGAGGGCCCACCGCACATGATCGGCCGGAACACCGCCGTCGTGGACGCCTACCTGGGTAAGCGCCACGACGAGCCGGAGGCGACCGAGGAGAAGGGCGAGGAACAGGGAAAGGAGGAGTAGCGATGTCCGCCGAGGAACAGACACCGGTGCTGGCGGCCGACGACATCGTCGCCGGTTACGTCCCCGGAGTCGACGTACTGCGCGGATGCAGCATCGAGGTGCGGCCGGGCGAGGTGGTCGGTGTGATCGGCCCCAACGGCGCCGGTAAGTCGACGCTGGTCAAGGCCGTCTTCGGGCTGCTGCGGGTGCGTGGCGGGACGGTGCGGCTGCGTGGCGAGGACATGACCGGCCGGCCCGCGCACGAACTGGTCCGGCGGGGTGTGGGCTACGTACCGCAGTTGCAGAACGTGTTCCCCACGCTGACCGTCGAGGAGAACCTGCGGATGGGGGGCTATTTGCGGCCCAGGAACCACACGCGGCGGGTCGCGGCGGTCGAGGAGCTCTTCCCCATGCTGGCCGACCGCCGCAGGCAGAAGGCCGGCGCGATGTCGGGCGGCGAACGCCAGATGCTCGCGATGGCCCGTGCCCTGATGATGGAGCCGCAGCTGCTGCTGCTCGACGAGCCGTCGGCCGGCCTGTCACCAGTCCACCAGGACCACGTCTTCGACCGGTGCAGGGTGATCAACAGCGCGGGCGTCGCCGTGCTCATGGTCGAGCAGAACGCCCGCAGGTGCCTTCAGCTCTGCGACCGCGGCTACGTCCTCGACCAGGGCCGCAACGCGTACACCGGTACGGGCACGGCCCTGCTGCACGACGAGAAGGTGATCGAGCTCTACCTCGGCACGCTCGCCCGCGTCCGTTGACTCCCGCTGTCGGTCCTCCCGGTCACTGCTCGGCCTTGCTGGTCTCGGTACGCAGGGTCTGCAACGCTCCCTTGTCGTCGTAGCCGTACACCTCGATCGTCGCCTGGCCGGGTTCGCCCTTGTCGGTGAAGTTGAGCGGACCGCTCACACCGTCGTAGTCGATGTTCCTGCCGTCGGCGAGCAGTTCCTTGCAGGCGGCGAACGAGTTGCACTTCTCGCCGTCCTTGGTGATCCCGTTCATCTCCTTCACGTACTCGCCGGGATCGTCGGACTCCGCCTTCTCGGCGGCGAGCGCGATCGTCGTCACGCAGTCGAACACCTGCGGTGCGAACTGCAGTTCCTTCAGCTTCGGCGCGAATTTCTTGAGGTCCTTCACGTACTGCTCGTTCTCCGCCGAGGCCGGTGCGGTCCCCTTCATCCCGGAGAGCCTCTCGGGCTGGCCCGGGGCGACCAGCGAGGGCAGTTCCTCACTGCGCAGTCCGTCGGCGCCGTAGACGCCGATCCGGTCGGGTCCGATTCCGGACTCGATCATGCCCTGAAGGATCTGGGCGCCTTCCTCGAAGGCGATCACCACGGCGGCGTCCGGCCTGGAGTTCTCGATCTGCTGGGCGACCTGGTCGAAGTTGGTCGCCTTCGGGTCGTAGGTCTCCGCCAGCGTCACCGTCGCACCGCGCTCCTCCAGCGACTTCCGGGTGGACTCCATCAGGCCGCGCCCGTAGTCGTCCGCCCGTGCGACCAGGGCCACCCGGTTGTGGCCGTCGTCGCGGACGACATCCGCCAGGATGGGCCCCTGCAAGGCGTCGCTCGGGACGGTACGGAAGTAGAAGCCGTCGTCCTCGTAGTCGGTGAAGGTGGGAGCGGTGTTCGACCCCGAACACTGCACCACACCAGCTCCGGTCACCCGGTCGATGAAGGACAGTGACATGCCGGAAGCCGCGGCGCCGATGATCGCGTCCACGCCTGCCGCGAGGACCCGGTCCGCCGACTGCGCGGCGACGGCCTCCTGGCCCGCCTCGTCACTGGAGACCACAGTCGGCACGGACTTGCCCAGGACTCCGCCGGCGTCGTTGATCTTCTGTATCGCGAACTTCAACGATTCGATCTGGGGTGGGCCGAGGTAGGCCAGCTGTCCCGTCTCCGGCAGGACGTAGCCGAACTGGAGCTCACCATCGCCCGGCTCGGCCTGGGCGGTGCCCGTCGTACCGCAGACGGCTATCGCAAGAGCGGCCGCGCTCGCGAAGATCGCGGACCGCCGTATCGACGCTTTCATCTCCGCCTCCGCTCATGTACATGCGGCGGTGGTCGACTGGCCGGCCATCGCCCGCCATCTGTACATGAGGGTAAGACCCTTTCGTAATCCGGAAAAGCATAAAACGTACACTTTTTCGATTGGCTGCGCTTCGCGCCTCGCCCTGCGTCCCCTCACAGGTCACGCAGCGTCACGATCACCAGTCCGGGCCGGTAGCTGTCGAGGACGGCCTGCGGGGAGGCGTTGCCCTGCTCGGGGGAGTTCGCGTCACCGCCGCGGTCACCACGGCGAGGAAAATCGCGCCGCCCACCTGGACCGAGGTGTCGAGCAGCCGGAGACCATGCCCTGCTCGTGCTCGTCGACGCCGTTGGTGCCTGGACGTTGAGGGAGCCGGGCCGTGCCGAACCGGTCGATGACGGCCCCCACCTTCGTCGCCGACAGCGTGACCGGCGCGCCTGGCGGCAGGAAGGCTAGGGCTGTGTGCAGCGCCGACCAGCCGAGCAACTAACTGCTGTAGAGGGTCACCAGGAACTGGAAGCCGATGTAGCTGCCGAGGAACGTCAACGCGCCCAGCCGCGCACCCACTTGCGGCCCCGAGCGCAGCACGCCGAGCCGGATCGGCGGGCGGGGCTGCGCCGCTCGACGGTGACGAAGGCCGCCAGCAAACGGCGACGGCGGCGAAGGACAGGATGGTCCGGGCCGATCCCCAGCCCTGGACAGCACACCTGGTCCAGTCAGATCCCGGATGTCTCCCGCCACAGTTCGGCGAGCGCCTGGTCGCCCCTGACCGACGGCAGGGGAGCCCGGTTCCACAGCGCCAAGTACAACCGCTCGGCCGTGCCGGACAGTTCGCACTCCGCCTCCCCGGTGGCGCCTCGGGTGGTCACCGGGGGCTCGGACGACAGCCGTACGGTCCACACGGCGCCGGTGTCGTCCGTGCGCACCCGCAGGACGCGCGGCTCCTGCGTGCGCACCCGGCTCCTGGAGCGGGCGTGGAAGCCGCGCAGCAGTTCGTCGATGCCGTCGGTCGCGAAGTCCGGGGCGACGGCAGTGGTTCCTGACCCGCGTGCGGACTCCGCGTCGAACCGGTGCACGGCCGTCTCGTGCGCCTGCCGCCGGGTCCAGAAGGCCAGCGGGGACGGCGCGGGCAGGAAGGACCAGCACTTCACATCGGGCGCGGCGTCGGCCAGTGTGCCGACGAGGAGACGGTGGCTGTCGCGGTACCAGGCCACGAGCTCCGCACCGTCGAGGTCCGGGACCTCACCCAGCGGACGGCCCTCGGTGTGCCGCTCGGCGACGTACGACGCGGCCCACCGGTGCACCGCGCCAGTGTGCCGCAGCAGATCGCGCACGTACCACTCCGGGCACGTCGGCACCTTGGCGTCCGTCCCGGCCTCCTCGGCGGCCGCGGCCAGCAACCGGCCCTCAGTCTCCAGCGTTCGAAGGAACTCGGCGGTCTCCATGACGCGAGTCTGCCGCACGAAGCGCACTCGGGCGCCGGAATTTCCCAGGCGACGTCAGGGCAGCGGCGTGCCGCCCGTGGCGTTGACGATCTCCGCGGTGATGTACGACGCGTCCTGGGAGGCGAGGAAGACGTACGCCGGAGCCATCTCGGCCGGTTGCGCAGGCCGCCCGATGGGCGCCTGCTGGCCGAATTTCTTGGTGTCCGGCATCGTCGCCGGGATGAGCGGCGTCCACACCGGTCCGGGTGCCACGGCGTTGACGCGGACGCCCTTGTCGATCACCATCTGCGCCAGCCCCTGCGTGAAGGTGACGATCGCGCCCTTGGTCGTCGCGTAGTCCAGCAGATGCGGACTGGGCTTGTAGGCCTGCACCGACGTCGAGTTGATGATGCTCCCGCCCTCCGGAATGTGCGGCAGGGCCAGCTTGCACAGCCAGAACATGCCGTACAGGTTGGTGCGCATCACCCGGTCGAACTGCTCGGTGGAGATCGCCTCGATGCCGTCGGGCTGCGACATCTGGTACGCCGCGTTGTTCACCAGGACGTCGATCCGGCCGAATTCCGCGACGGCACGGTCGATCAGCGCCCGGCAGTTCTCCTCCTCCCGTACGTCGCACGAGACGGGTACGGCACGCCGTCCGGCCTCCTCGACCAGCCGGGCGGTCTCGGCGGCGTCGTCCTTCTCATCGTCCAAATGGGTGAAGAGCACATCGGCTCCCTCGCGGGCGAACGCCAGGGCGACCGCGCGGCCGATGCCGGAGTCCCCGCCGGTGATCACAGCCTTGCGGCCGTCCAGCCGGCCACTGCCCCGGTAGGACTCCTCACCATGGTCCGGGGGCGGGTCCATGGGGCCGGTCCAGCCCGGATGCGGCTGGTCCTGGGAGGGAAACTCCGGGGTGGGGTGCTGTTCGCCGGGGTGCTGCTGTCCGGTCACGGGTCTGCCTCCTTCGTCCATGGTGAGCCCGGTGATCACAACGGGCGAGTCCCGGGTACCCCGGTGCCGGGACACCGATCACCTCGAAGGACGGTCGGACGCCGGCGCCGCCGGCATCAGGTCCACCGCCCGGGACGGGGCGCGGCCTTCCACGCCACCGAGGAGACCAGGAGGCCCGGTGGCTCGGCCCGGGGCGGCTTCACCCCCGGGTTCGCGAGGCTCGGCCTGTTCCCGCTCGCCTCGATGGCGAGGCGAGTTGAGCCGGCGGCCCCGCGATGCGTGGGCCGTGCGCGTCAGCGGCCCGCGGCGCGGTGTGCCGCGAGGCAGACGACCGCGGCCACGCCGGCCAGGACGGCCACGCTGGTGAGCGCGGTGGGGAGGGAGAACCAGTCCGCCATGAAGCCGATGGCGGGCGGCCCCAGCAGCATGCCGCCGTAGCCCAGCGTGGATGCGGTGGCGACCCCGCCGGGGCCGGCGAGGGCGCCCGCTCGTTCCACCGCCACCGGGAAGAGGTTCGCCAGGCCGATGCCCGTCACCGCGTACCCGAGCAGGGCCGCCCACAGGGAGGGGGCGAGCGAGCCGAGCAGCATGCCCGCCGCCGCGGTGGTGCCGCCGACCACGACGGTCCTGGTCCGTCCCAGGCGTTCCAGGAGCGTCGTGCCGGTCAGGCGGCCGACCGTCATGGCGAGCGCGAAGCAGGAGTAGCCGACGGCCGCGGCGCCCGGCGAGGCGTCCAGGTCCTGTTCGAGGTGCAGGGCACCCCAGTCGGCCAGCGCCCCCTCGCCGTACGCGGTGCACCCCGCGATCAGCCCGAAGACCAGCACCAGGCCCCTGGTGCGGCGGTGCGGCCGACGCGGGGCACTCGCCTCGGGTCGCCGCCGCTCCGGTGGGGCGGGGGGCTCGCACCGCAGGAGCGTACGGCCCGCCACGGCGGTCACGAGCAGCCCGGCGACGGTGAGCAGCAGCAGATGCCGGGTGGGGGAGAGGGCGTGCGCGACCAGCCCGCCCAGCCCCGCCCCGATCATGCCGCCCAGGCTGAAAGCGGCGTGGAAGCTCGGCATGACCGGCCGCCGCAGCGCGGTCACGAGATCGACGGCGGCGCTGTTGAAGGCGACGTTGATCCCGCCGTACGCGGCGCCGAAGACCAGCAGAACGAGACCGAGCGCCAGGGCCGAGCGGGTCAGCGGGGGCAGGGCGACGCTGAGGGAGAGCGCGACGGCGCAGACCACGGTGACCCGGTGGTTGCCGTAACGCCGGCACAGGCGTCCGGTGAGGACCATGGTGACGACGGCTCCGGCCGAGACGCCCAGGAGGGCGAGGCCGAGGGCGCTGGCGGAGGAGTTCGTCTGTTCCTTGATGGGCGGGGATGCGCACGACCCAGCCGGCGAAGACGAAGCCGTCCAGGGCGAAGAAGACGGTGAGCGCGACGCGGAGTCGGGTGAGGGAGCGGCCGTCGCCCGGCACGGCACTGTGCTGACGGGGTTTGTTTATTTGCGGCACAAATGCAGGCTAGGTGGGTGCGGTCGTCGCGACAAGGTGCGACTCTGGGACGAGAGCTATCCGCCGAGGGGACTCGGGAGGGGCGCGATGGGACGTGACGTGCCGGCCCTGGTGTTCACACGGGAGGACCGCCGTCGGTACCGGGACAAGATGCACACCGGCCTGGAAGTGCTGACCCGGATGCTGCGCGAGTCCAGCTTCGAGAGCGAGTGCCCCCGGGTCGGGCTGGAGATCGAGCTCAACCTGGTGGACGACCACGGACTGCCGGCGATGCGCAACACCGACGTGCTCCGGGCGATCGCCGACCCCTCCTGGTCGAGCGAGCTGGGCCGTTTCAACCTGGAGATCAACATCCCGCCCCGTGAGCTGACGGCCGGCGGCCCCGGCGCCTGGGAACTGGCGATCCGGGACGCCCTCAACCACGCCGAGGACCGTGCCTCGGCCGTGGGCGCGCACCTGATCATGGTCGGCATCCTGCCGACGCTGGGGGAGCCGGACGTGAGCGGGGCCGCCCTCTCCGGCGACCCGCGGTACCAGTTGCTCAACGAGCAGATCTTCGCGGCGCGCGGCGAGGATCTGCGGATCAGGATCGACGGCGTGGAGCGCCTGTCCACGTATGCCGACACCATCACGCCCGAGGCCGCCTGCACCAGCACCCAGTTCCACCTCCAGGTCGCCCCCAAGCAGTTCGCCGACTACTGGAACGCCGCCCAGGCCATCGCCGGGGTGCAGATCGCCCTGGCGGCGAACTCCCCCTATCTGTTCGGCCGGGAGCTGTGGCGCGAGACCCGCGTACCGCTGTTCGAACAGGCCACCGACACCCGCCCGGAGGAGATCAAGGCCCAGGGTGTACGGCCGCGGGTGTGGTTCGGGGAGCGGTGGATCACCAGCGTCTTCGACCTCTTCGAGGAGAACGTCCGCTACTTCCCGGCCCTGCTGCCGCTGTGCGACGACGAGGACCCGCAGGAGGTGCTCGACCGCGGCGGCATCCCCCAGCTGGGCGAACTGACCCTGCACAACGGCACGATCTACCGGTGGAACCGCCCCGTCTACGCGGTCACGGGAAGCGGCCCGCACCTGCGCATCGAGAACCGGGTGCTGCCCGCCGGCCCCACCGTCGCCGACATCATCGCCAACGGCGCCTTCTACTACGGACTGACCCGGGCCCTCGTCGACGAGGACCGGCCGGTGTGGACACGGATGTCCTTCGCGGTCGCCGAGGAGAACCTGCACACCGCGTCCCGCGACGGTATCGACGCCCGCCTGTACTGGCCGGGCGCGGGCGAAGTACCGGTGACGGAACTGGTGTTGCGGCGCCTGCTGCCGCTCGCCCACCGGGGTCTGGAGCTGGCCGGCATGGACGCCGCCTGGCGGGAACCGCTGCTGGGCATCATCGAGCAGCGCTGCGTCACCGCCCGCAACGGCGCCCTCTGGCAGGCGGAGACCGTCCACCAGCTGGAGAAGGCCGGCATCTCCGACCGGCGGGAGGCACTACGGCAGATGACCTCGACGTACATGGACTACATGCACATGAACGCCCCCGCGCACACCTGGCCCGTCGACTGACCTGCTCACGCCGGGCTGGGCGTGGCCCGGCCCCGCCAGCCCTCGGCCGGTGTCAGCGGAACGGGGGCGGGCACCTCCGCCGACGTCGTCAGCTCGATACGCCGTCCCTCGACCGCCGAGCGGAGCAGCGCGGTCATCGTGTCCAGTACGTGCAGGGCGAGTTCGCCGTTCGCCCGCTGTCCGCCCGCGGCGACGAAGTCGAGCAGCCCGACACCCCGTGCCCCGTCCTCGTACCCCGCCGACACCGGGAGCGTGTGCCAGCGTGTGCCGCCCAGCGGGTGGAGCCGTACCTCGCCGTCGAAACGGTTCGGGTCGGGGACCGACAGGGTCGCCGTCTCACCGTGGACCTCGATCGGCGCGGCCGTGGTCGCCACACCGTCGAAGCTCGTCGTGATGGTGGTCAGCGTCCCGTTCGCGTGCTCCAGCACCCCGGAGACATGACTGTCCACCTCGACCGGTATGCGCTCGCCCGCGCGCGGCCCGGAACCGATGACACGCTCGCCGCGCAGCCTCCCGGCAGCCCCGGTCACCGCGCGCACCGGTCCCAGCAGATGGACCAGAGCCGTGAGGTAGTACGGGCCCATGTCCAGCAGCGGGCCACCGCCGGCGGTGTAGTAGAAGTCGGGCTGCGGGTGCCAGCGCTCGTGGCCCGGGGTGACCATCATGGCCGAGGCGAACAGGGGGCGTCCGATGCTCCCGGCCTCCACCGCCGCCCGGGCCGTCTGAACGCCCGTGCCAAGGACGGTGTCCGGCGCGCACCCGATGCCCACGCCTGCCTTCGCGGCGGCGTCGACGACGGTGTGCGCGTCGGCGAGCGTGGTGGCGAGCGGCTTCTCCCCGTAGACGTTCTTGCCGTGGCCGACGGCGCCGAGGGCGATCGCGGCGTGCGCGGCAGGGGTGGTGAGGTTCAGGACCGTGTCCACGTCCGGGCTGCTCAGCAACTCCTCGACCGGCAGCGCCCGGACGCCCGGCAGCCTGGCGGCGACCGCCGCCGACCGGGAGGCGTCCAGGTCGGCGACCGCGGTGACCCGTACGGCGGAGCGGCCGGTGAGCGTGTCGAGGTACGCGCGGGAGATCACTCCGAGCCCTACGACTCCGATGCGGTGCGCGTCGCCCACAGCATGCCCCTCTCGATGATGGTGCGGACGTTGGTGTTCTCGAGGACGTCGACGCTGTGCCCCGGCGTCGTCACCACGATCCGCCCGGCGCCCCACCGGCGGGTCCAGACCGCGGGTGAGGTGACCGGCCGGTGCCAGGGCTCCCACGGCCGGGTGGGATGCGTGGTGGTGGCCAGGACGTCGATGAGGTCGTCGTGGAGCACCCAGTACTGCTCGGTGCACAGCTCGAAGTCCTGGAGGCCCGCGGTGACGGGGTGTTCGCGTCCGGCCTCGGTGAGACTGATGGTGTGCGGCAGGAAGTTGTCCTCCGCTTCGCCCCGGCGCTCGCACGGTTCCTTGCCCGGGTGGGTGGCGAACTGGCCCCCCACCAGGTGCAGATAGTCGGAGGACGCGCGGAACGAGTCGGCGATGCCGCCGTGCCAGCCGGTGAAACCGGTGCCGGCCACGACCGCGGCACTCAGCCCCGTCAGCTGCTCACGCGTGATCTGCGACATCGTGACGCACTGCACGACGAGGTCGGTACCGGCCATGACGGCGGCGTCCGCGTAGACGTCGGTCGACTCCTCGACCCGGACGGCATAGCCGTTGTCCCGGAGGAAGGGCAGGAAGAGTTCCGTCGCCTCGACCGGCTGGTGCCCCTCCCAGCCGCCACGCACCACAAGGGCATTCTTCGGCGTCATAGGGACCTCACTATGCGCCGGGCGCCCGCGCTCACGAAAGGGGCCGGCGCCTCACGAAAGTTTCGCCTCGGCGGCCCGTGCGCCGACCGTCCAGCACGCCGCGGTGAAGCGGACGCCGGATCCCTCCACGAAGGGGTCGAAGGCCGCCCGGACCGCCTGGACGATCCGGGCGCGGGTCTGCTCGTCCTCCACCTCGGGCAGGAACATGCCGAGTGGGCCGAGCCGGGTGAAGTAGCGGGCCAGCTCCCTCTCGGGCAGGGTGCAGACCGCGTCGACCGGCCGGATGTCGACGTCGGTCCACCCGCTCCCGGAGAGGATGCCGCGGATCCTGTCCGGGTCCGCGAAGGCGAACTGGCCCGGTTCGTCCGGCCGGCGGGCGGGCAGGTCCGGCAGGAACGGCCTGGCGGCGCGCTCGGCCGTGGTCATGAACGGGTTCTCGTCCGGGCCGCGCCAGACCACGAACCGGAGCGCGGCCTCGTCCCGCACGGCCCTGCGCAGATTCGCGAAAGCCCGTACGGGGTCGTCGAAGAACATGACACCAAAACGCGAGACGACGGCGTCGAAGGCACCGGGCTCGAACGCGTGCTCCTGCGCGTCGGCGCGGACGAAGGACGCCGGTACGCCCTCCTGCTCGGACCACGCCCGCGCGGCGTCGATCATCGGGCCGGAGATGTCGACCCCGACGCAGTGGCCGACGCGTCGGGCGACGGCCCGTGTGACGCCGCCCGTGCCACAGCCCACGTCGAGCACACGGCCGGCCCGCTCCGAGGCCACGGCCTCGACGAGCAGGTGCTCGAAGGGCCGGAACATCTCGTCCAGCACCGCCTGGAGGTCGACCCAGGCGTGTCCGGCGCGCCCGTTCCAGCGAGCGGCCTGTTCGTCGTCGGTCCTGCGCTCGGCGTCCATGCTCGTGATTCTCCTTCTCCTTGACCTCGTCGGATGCGGATGACAGCTTTCTACTTCAAGCCGACTTGAGGTCAAGGTCATGACGGAGCTGGACATCGCCGAAGTGGCGCAGCGCGCGGGGGTGCCCGCCTCGACGCTGCGGTTCTACGAGGAGAAGGGTCTGATCGTCTCCACCGGTCGGCGCGGTCTGCGCCGTCAGTACGACTCCGGTGTGCTGGAGCGCCTGGCGCTGATCGCGCTGGGACGGAGGGCCGGGTTCTCCCTCGACGAGATCGCGCACATGTTCGCGCCGGACGGCCGGCCGCGCATCGACCGGCGGATGCTGGCGGACCGGGCGGACGAACTCGACCGCAGGGTGCGTGAACTCGTCCTGCTGCGCGACTCCCTGCGGCATGCCGCCGCGTGCCCGGCGCCGAGTCATCTGGAGTGCCCCACGTTCCGCGGCCTTCTCGACGCGGCGGCGTCCGGCGGTGTCACCCGGCCGGGACGGCGGCCCCCCGGCCGCTGACCGGCCGGCAGCCCAGGCGTCGGCCTTGGTGCGACACCTCGGGGTGCGCGTCCATGTTCACGAAAAACGTTCTACATCCGGTCACGTTATACTTGCGGCGCCCGAGGAGACCATCGTCGTGCCTGGTCGCACGGCTGCGACAGCGAGGGGGTGGACGCCATCCCGGCACGCCCCGCCCGCATCCAGGACGTCGCGGCCGCCGCCGGCGTCTCGGTGTCCACGGTGTCGAACGTGCTCAACCGGCCCGAGCGCGTCAACGCACAGACCGCCGAGCGCGTCCGCACAGCGATCGCCGCACTCGACTACGTCCCCCACCCGGGAGCCGCCGGCCTGCGCACCGGACGCGCCTGCGCGATCGGGCTGGTGCTGCCCGACGTGACCAATTCGTTCTATGCGCGCATCGCGAGGGGCGCCGCCGACGCGGCCTACGGCCACGGCTACTCCCTCGTCCTCTGCCACAGCGGGGACGCACCGGAGCGGGAGCAGGGCTACTTCAGCATGCTCGTGGAGCAGCGGGCCGTCGGTGTGGTCGTCGTGCCGCTCAGTGCCGACCCGGGCCGGCTGGCCAGGCTCCGCGAGCGGGGCATCCCACTCGTCCTCGCCGACCGCGCGATGCCCGACCGGGACGGCTGCTCGGCCTCCGTCGACGACATCGCCGGCGGCCGCATCGCCGTACAGCACCTCCTCGACAGCGGGGCGCGCGACATCCTCGTCGTCAACGGCGAGCGCGGCATACGCCAGTGCGCCGACCGGTACCAGGGAGCGCGGCAGGCCGTGCGCAGCCGGCGCGAGGCACACCTGGACCAGGTCGTCGCCGAGCAGATGAGCGTCGCGTACGGCAAGAAGATCGCGGACGGGCTCGACGCCGTGCCCGACGGAGTGTTCTGCACCAACGACTTCCTCGCGGCGGGAGTGTGCCGGGGGCTCACCGAACGAGGCGTGCGCATCCCCGATGACGTGCAGGTGGTCGGCTACGGCGACCTCGACATCGCGAGCTTCGGGGCGACCACCCTGACGACGGTCCGGCAGCCGGTCGAGGACCTCGGCCGGGCCGCCGTCGAGATGCTCCTCGACGAGATCGAGGCCCGCGCGGAACACGCCCACGAGACCCGCGTCTTCGCCCCCGGTCTCGTCCTGCGCGCCTCCACTCGACCGCCTTCCGCGCACCACGCCCCGCTCACCGGCACTGACAAGCGCTGCCGATTCCCTGCGCCGTGATCCAAACGACAAGCCCTGAGCCTGTCCAGCGGATCAGGCGCGGGAAAGCGGCGGTGTCCGACGACGCAGACGGGCGTACCGAGCCCCGCGTTCTCGGTATGGCCCGCCGGACACCTCCTAGCCCGGGATCCTCAGCGTCACCGGCCCCAGCAGCCCCGACGACAGCTGCGAGTCGAACGCCCAGGCGGTCGGTGTGGCCTCCGCGAGATACGGCGCCAGCGTGCCGCGGACCGTCACCTCCAGCCGGACCGTACGCCCGGCGGCGCCGCGCAACGCAAAGCGGTAGGGCGCGCAGAACGCCTCCCCGGCGAACTCGCCGTCGACCGAGACCTCCACGCTGCCCCGCACCCGCCCCAGGTCCAGCACGGGATCCGCCCCCGGCGGCACCTCCACCACACGGGCGTACGTCACGCCCCCGCTCCAACCGCCCAGTCCCAGCTCCCGCCAGTCACCCAGCGGCAGCGGCGCCGGTACGGTGCGGGCACGCACCGGTCCGGTCCAGGCGGATCCGCCCCGCAGGACCGCGGTCGGCTCGGTGACCACCTCGACACGAGTCGTCTCCGCGAGAGGCTGACGCAGTCTCAGTACCGGTCCCTCCAGGCTGATTTCGGTGTCGGCCCCGACCGAAACCCGGGCGTCCAGCGCCAACGGCAGGCCGAGCGACGCCGTTCCCGCCGGCACCGTGAAGCGGAAGCGTTGCGGCACCGCGTGGACGTCGTCCGTCGACCGGGCGGCCCACACGGCACCCCCCAGCACCGGCGCGCCGGTCAGCCATGCCGTGTCCGGCAGCGGGTGCGACCGCACCACGGCGTGGCAGTGCTGCAACTCGCCCCGCCTGCGCCGGTCCTCGACCGTCCGGCCGTGCCAGCCGCCCGCCGAGGCCTCCCATCCGGCACCGCTGACCAGGGCCGTCACCTCGGTCCCGGAACACACCACCATGTCCACGAAGACCGCGTCCCGGGCGTCGGCGGTGTCGGCCACCACCTCCAGGGTGTGCGGTCCCGCCCCGAGCGCCGGTTCGTGGCGGAAGAACATCGGCACGGCGCCCCAGTCGGCCTCGTAGTACTCCACCTTCTCCTGCCGTGCCACGACATCCCCGTCGAGCAGCACGGTGACAGCCGAGGCCGCGCCGACGACCAGTACCGCCCGCGCACCCTCGCACGGGACGTGGATCCGCCCGCGATACGCCACCCGGCCGTCCGGCCGCACCCCGTCGGGCGGACGCATGAACCTCGGACGCGGCCCGAGTCCGCCCGGCGCCGACAGGCAGAAGAAGCTGCCCAGCGGTGTGTCCTCGACGGCCGAGATCGTCGAGGGCCTGCTCTGCGCGTCGGAGAGTTCGTACTCGAGCACGTTGCGGCCCCGGCTCACCGTGACCCGGGCGGAGGCCAGGTAACCGCCGCCGTCCGGGTGCAGTGGCTCGCCGTTCCACCACACGCGCTTGGCCGCCTCGGCGCCGACATGGAGTTCGGCGGGTCCCCGGTGGCCGGTCTCCACGATCGTCCGCACCCGGGCGGCCGTTGCGCGGACCGGCACGGGGACGCGCACGAACTCCTCGTTCACCAGCCCCTTCAGGCCCAGCAGCCCGCCGGGATCAGGGAGACCTCGGCTCGACGAGTACACGCCGACGTCCCAGCCCCCGTCCGGCGGAGTCAGGGGCGACTCGCCGGCCAGGACCCGTTCGGCGGCCTCGGCATCCAGCGGCTCGGGCACCTGACCGACGGGCACCGGGGGCAGGACGCGGACCCGGTTGCCGTAGGTGACCCGGGCCCGCTCCCACACCCCGCCCTCGGTCCAGTCCATGGACCAGATCTGCGGCTCGTCCACGGGGGATCCAGGCGGCAGCGCCAGATCGCCCCAGGCGTTGTCCATCGTGGGGACCAGCCTGCCCTCCCAGCCGGCCGAGACGTCGATCACCCGGGCGGCGCACTTGCGTTCCGGACGCTCCTGCGCCGGCCGGCCCTCACGCCACACGACCAGGGCCGCGGGAGCACCGTCCAGCGGCACCTCGACGGCCGAGGAAGCGCCGTCGCCGGAGACGGTGACCCGTGCGGGGGTGCGGGAGCCGGTCGCCGGGTTCCACACCTCGGCCTCGGCGACCCCGGCCCGCACGGTCACGGACGAGGTGCCGCGGCCGTCGGCCACCGTGGCGGAACCGGTCCGCAGCGGATGCGCGCCGATCTCGGGGAAGGCCGACGTCACCAGCGCCACGGCCTCGTCGCCCTTCCGTCTGACGAGCAGCGGAACATCGGCCGTGGCGTACCCGGCCGCGTCGGCGACCGCCGCCGCGCCCGCGTCGGCGTCGGCCACCCGCTCCAGCCGGGGGTGTGCCACCAGGGCCGCCACCACCGAGTCGTCGCCGGACCGGCCGGAGGCCGTGGCGGGCGGGCGGCCCACCACGACGACCCGTCCGCCCGTGTCGAGCAGTCCGGTCAGCCGCCGCGCCGTCTCCTCCTCCAGCACGCTCGCCGACGGCAGCAGCACCGCGGTGTACGCCAGGTCCCCGATCCGCAGGGCGCCCTCGGCCGTCCCGGCGCGCTGGACCGAGGCGTCGTCGACGATGTCGAAGGAGATGCCGTGCCGGTCCAGGGCGCCCACGCGCGG
The DNA here is from genome assembly GCF_014651075.1 of Streptomyces djakartensis. Taxonomy (GTDB): domain Bacteria; phylum Actinomycetota; class Actinomycetes; order Streptomycetales; family Streptomycetaceae; genus Streptomyces; species Streptomyces djakartensis. The sequence goes on from NZ_BMWE01000016.1 coordinate 122,221, forward strand.
ACCCAGCCAGTTGTTCGTGCCGCACAGGTCGAGGTAGTGGCGCTGCGTCTCGTCGGCCTCGGCGTGGCCGTCGCCCAGCCGGCCGTCGCCGAAGTGCTGGACCGGCGCGTCCAGCGGCACGAGGGCCTGCATGGTGGCGGTGGGGTGCAGCACCGCCACGTCGGCCGCGTAACCTCCCCAGGACATGATCGAGCAGATCCGGGCCACGGCCCGGGAGAACGCCGGGTACTGCTTCCAGTAGGGCTGGCGCCAGTCCGTGGACGGCGGCGCCCACTCGAACCAGCCGCCCGCGGTGCCGAAGTAACTGGCGTGCGGGTTGTACAGGTTGGCGCCGCTGCGCAGGAACGGCAGCAGCCAGTGGTAGGTGTCCTCCAGCGTGCCGCCCCAGCCGGAGGAGTGGAACGCCTCGATCCACACCCGCTCGTGGCCGTAGAGGTGGGCCATGGAGGAGTGCACCTTGGCGTCGCCGTGATGGTCGCTGCCCGCGGCACCGTACCAGCGGTGGGTGCGGAAGTAGTCGGTGTAGATCTGCGTCGACTGGGCCGGGTAGCCCGCCCGCGCCGGATGGCTCTGGTCGCTGCCGAGCAGCATCCCGCGCTCCCGGTGCCATGCGGCCAGCGGCCGGAACAGGGCCTCTTCGGCCAGTTCCGCGCGGACCGCGTAGTAGTCGGCGCGGATCTTCGTCTCGGGGACGGTGGCGTCGGTGCCGAACAGGGCGGCAAGGTGGTCGAGCAGGTCGTAGCCGCGCCGGGTGCGGAACTCCTCGGGGAAGCGCCGGCTCCAGGCGTTCGTGGCGGGCAGTTCGTCCTGGAAGCTGCCCGCTATGACGGTGCCCAGGTGGCCGGGTACGCGCCGGTCGTACTCGTGGTGCACGGCGTCCATCAGCAGGCCGACCGCGGCCGGGTCCAGGTAGTCGAACGCCGTGGGGACGGTGGTGACGAGCCGCACGCCGGGCCCGTCGGGGGCGTCGACGCGTACGGTGCCCGGACCGTCCGCGGCGAGGCCGAGGCGCCCGCCCCGTGCGGAGTACGCGCCCAGTGGGGTCTCGGCGTCCAGCAGGACGACGGCGCCCCCGGAGACGGTGACGTCGCGGCAGCGCAACGCGCCACCCCGGGCCGACGGGTGACGTCGCGTCACATTGCCCTGTACGTTCGCGCCCGAGAAACCGAGCTGGTCGTAGAACCACAGGCGGGTGCCCAACTCCGCTGCGATCTCGCAGGCGTCGGTGAAGCGGGCCCACCACTCCTCACCGAACCAGACCGGATCGTCGGCCCGGGCGCCGAACGCCGGACCGGCCGGGGCCAGGTTGATCACGACGAGGTTGTGGACACCGCCCTTCGCGAACGCCCGCATCTGCCAGGCGAGCCGATCGCGGGTGACCTTCGCGCCCGACCACCACCACAACGGCGTCGGCCCGAAGTCGCGGGGCGGGTTCTCGAACAGGTGCCGGAGCGCGGGGGAGATCACTGAGGCGGCCCTTCCCCTAAAACGTTTTCAGACCGCCTTCACCGTAGGCGAGCTGGAAGGATCACGCCATATCCCGGGAGGGCGCGGCGGCAGTCCCGGCGGATGCGCCGATGTCCGCGCGACACCTTGTTGCAACGTTTTTCTCGCCCTATATTCGCTGCGACCAGGCCCCCGGAACCGCGATGTCACCAGACGACGGAGTCGCATCATGGCCGGTAACCGCCCCATTCCCAAGCAGCTCTGGAAGGCCGCCGCCCTGTCGGGCATGGCCTCCTATCTCGACGCCGGGCTGATCGTCAGCATCTCCGTCAACCTGGCCATCTACCGCGACAGTTACGACATGGGCGTGTGGATGGCCGGGGCGATCAGCGCGATCGTCACCGGCTGCATCGCCGTCGGCTCCCTGATCGGCGGACGGCTCGCCGACCTCTTCGGCCGCCGCCGCGTCTACAACTGGGACATCTTCTGCTTCGCGCTCGGCGCCATCGTCATCACGCTGGCGCCGGACGACATCACGCTGCTGGCCGGCGTCCTCATCGCGGGACTCGCCGCCGGCGCCGACCTGCCCACGTCCCTGGCCGTCGTCTCGGACGCCGCGCCTTCCTGGGCCCGGGGCAGGCTCGTCGCCTTCACCCAGGTCATGTGGATGCTGGGCATCGCCGTCGCCATCTTCCTCGGCTTCGTCCTGTCGACCACGGGTATGACCGGGGCCAGGCTCATCACCGGGCAACTGGCCGTCGCCGCGCTCGTCACCTGGGCCATGCGCTCCCGGCTGAAGCTCTCCGGCGAGTACGAGGACGACGACGCTCCCCGCACCGAGGGGGAGCGGGCCCCGAGTGGAGTCGCGCTGCGGAACGTGTGGACGCGGGCCGCCCTGCTGCCGATGGCCGCGACGTTCGTCTTCTACGTCACCTGGGGCCTCGGGGCCAACACCTTCGGCCAGTTCGGCACGTACCTGCTCGTCACCGTCAGCGACGCCTCACAGAGCCTGGCCACCGGCATCAACCTGGCCTTCATCCCGATCGGCGTGCTGCTGACCCTCGCCTTCGTGCGGCTCGCCGACACCCCCTGGCGCGACCGGCTGTTCTACCTGGCCGCCTCCGTGCAGATCCTCGCCTTCGTCATCGCCTCGCTGACGGCCGGGGCCCTCGTGGGCATGCTCGTGTTCTTCGTCCTGTACCAGATCTCCCACCCCTTCGCGGGCGAGACCAACTACAAGGTGTGGTCGCAGCTCACACTGCCCCCGGACACCCGCGGCACCACCCAGGGGCTCACCTACGCCCTGTCGCGCGCGGTCTACGCGGTCGCCGCGTTCTTCACCCCGGCGCTGCTCGACTACAGCCCGTCCGTCCTGCTCTGGACGATCACCGCCTGCATGACGGCGGCCGCGTGCGCCGGCGTGTTCATCATCCGCGTGCTGGTTCCGCGTTCCCCCGCCGTGCCGCGTGACAGAGCGGACCTGCGCGTCGCCGGCACCGAGCAGCCGCAGCAGACCTGACAAGGAGCACCGCCCATGGCAACGACCGCGGACCGCACGGCCGTTCGGACCGCCGCCCTGCACGACCTGCTCCCGCCGGTCACCCGGCGCCGCACCCGCATCGGCTTGGTCGCCGGCGGACTCGGCACGTACTGGCCGCAGTTCCCGGGACTCCTCCCGCGGCTGCGGGAGTCCGCCGCCTACGTCGCCGAGCGGTTCCGGGACATGGACGCGGAGGTGACCGACGCCGGGTTCATCTCCGACGCCCAGGAAGGGGCCCGCGCCGCCGAGCAGTTGCGCAGGGCCGACTGCGACCTGATCGTGCTGTTCCTGACGACCTACCTCACCTCCTCGATGGTGCTGCCGATCGCACAGCGCTCGCACACGCCGGTGCTGGTCATCGACCTCCAGCCGACCGCGAGGATGGACCACGCCTCCTTCGACACCGGGGCCTGGCTGGCCTACTGCGGGCAGTGCCCCGTCCCCGAGGTCGGCAACGTCTTCCGGCGCGCCGGCATCCCCTTCCGGTCGGTCTCCGGCTGGCTGCGGCAGGAGTCCGCCTGGCGGCGCATCGAGCAGTGGATCCGGGCCGCGCACATCCGCGCCGCGCTCCGGCACGCCCGGCACGGCCTCATGGGGCACGTGTACCCCGGCATGCTCGACGTGCAGACCGATCCGACGCTGCTGTCCGCCACGTTCGGCTCGCACGTGGAGGTGCTGGAGTTCGACGACCTGCGGCACCGGGTGGAACGCGTGACCGAGGCCGAGACCCGGGAGCGGATGGCGCTCGCCCGGCAGGTCTTCACCCTCGACGACAGCGTGGTGGAGGAGGACTTCGCCTGGGGCGCGACCGTGTCGGTCGCCCTCGACCGGCTGGTGGAGGACTTCGCGCTCGACAGCCTCGCCTACTACCACCGCGGCCTCGACGGCGAACTGCACGAGCGGCTCGGCGCCGGCATGATCCTGGGCGCCTCCCTGCTCACGGCCCGGGGCGTGCCGGCCGCCGGGGAGTACGAACTGCGCACCAGTGTCGCCCAGCTCGCCTCCCAGAGCGTCGGCGCCGGAGGCTCCTTCACCGAGATCCAGGCCCTCGACTTCGAGGACGGCGTGGTGGAGATGGGCCACGACGGCCCCGCCCACCTGGCGGTCGGCGCTCGCGATCCCCTCCTGCGCGGACTCGGCGTCTACCACGGCAAACGCGGCTGGGGCGTGAGCGTCGAGTTCGACGTACGGCACGGACCCGTCACCCTGCTCGGCCTCGGCCAGGACGCCGATGGCGGTCTGTCGTTCATCACCTCCGAGGGCACCGTCGTCCCGGGACCGCTGCTGGAGATCGGCAACACCACCAGCCGCGTCGACTTCGGCCGCGACCCCGGCGAGTGGGTCGACGCATGGAGCGTCACCGGGGTCGGCCATCACTGGTCCCTCGCGGTCGGCCACCACGCGGCCGACTTCAGGGCGGCGGCGAGCCTGCTGGGCATCGGCCACCGGCAGGTATGACGGGGACATGGGTGTCGTGCCCACCCGGACTGCCCGCGGAGGCCGGGCGACAGGTCCCAGGTGGCGCCGCCCCACCGTCATCCCGTGACAGCATCCGTCCTCGAGTTCGGACCCCCGCCTCACGGCGGGGCGTTCGTACAGCATCGCCACCGGGAAGAATGAGGTTCGAGCCCGATGGCGAAGGCCGCTGGAGGGGGGAGACGCCGAAGCCCCGGTGAGACCGGCCGCGCCGCGCTGTCCGCCTCCGCGCCGTCGCGTGGCCCGGCGCCCCAGGACCTGCCGTGGCCTCGGCCGTGCCCTGCCTCGGAGCGCCGTCGGGTTCCGGAAGGGAGAAGCCGTGCCCCAGTCCGAAGACGCACGTCTCGTCGACCTCGAAGCACGACTCGAGCGGGAGGACCCCGGGTTCGCCCGGGCCAGGAGATCCGGCCGCCCGGCCCGGCCCCGGCAGTACCGGCGTACCGGCGCGTGGTGGGGGCTGGCACTCGGCCTGGCGGTACTGGGCTCGGGCATCGCCCTGGCCCAGGGACTCCTCATCGCGGCCGGACTGGTCCTGGTCGGCACGGCGGCCCAACTGGCCGATCCGGACCCGTCCCGCCTGGGTGGCCTGGGGCCGAGTCGGCGCTGACCTGTGACAGGCCACCGCCCTCGCGCCGGCCGTCACCGCACCGGCGCTACGCCCCGGCCCATTTCCGCAGCAGCGCCTCGCGCTCCTCGCGCGGCGGAGTGCCCTCGGCCGCGTGGTCGCGGCCCCAGGCGAGGAGGTCAGCGATGTCGGCGGTTCCGTCGGCGAGCCGCTGGAGGAGGGTCGTGGAGAGCTCGTACTCCGAGGACAGGTAGATCCCGCCGGCGACGGCGGCGAACACGTCCGCCCGTACGGTCTCCTCGGCCGTCACCACGTCCACGCAGAACGCGGGCGGCAACACGCCGTCTCCCGTGACCGCGACCAACGCCGCGTCGAACGCCATGGCCGCCAGCCGTCGCGCCCCGGACCGCACGGCCACGTCGTGCGTCTCGATCCGGACCACCTCGTCCCACGTCCAGAACCTGCCCTCGCCGATCCCGGGCGCCGCGACCCCGTCCCTGGACAGTCGCACTCCGGAGGCCGCTCCCGCGGGTTCGGCCCCCACGTACACGGATTCCTCGCTGATCCAGAACAGGCCGACCATGGCCATGAACGCCTCCCGCGGATGTCAGGGGAGAGCGGTCCGTGCCTCCCCGTGTCGTCGCTGTGGGAGACGGCCGCGGCGGGTGAGAGGTTGCCATCTTTCCGGCGGACCCCGTGGGCGGAGGGCGGCAGGGTGCCGCCGTCAGGGTGCTGCCTTAACCCGTGTGAACGCTCCGGGTGGTGAGGTGCCCCCGCATGACTGACGGTGGTTGACGTCGAGGCCGGGCTCGTGAGCTGGCGTGGGGTCAGCTGCTCGGCCCGTGACGGAAGGACACACCGATGCGCTCTGCCCGCATGCTGCTCGCGACGGCGACGGCCACGGCCGCCCTCGCGATCGCCGGACCCGCCGCCTACGCCCAGGCGATGGGTGACTGGGACCACGACAAGTCTTCTTACAGCAAGGAGCACGACAAGGACGGCGAAGACCACGCGCCGCACGGCGGGGTACACACGGGTGGCGGAGCGCTGTCCGTGGCGTCGAGCGACGACTGGGACGAGACCAAGGAGCAGGGCAAGGAGCACGAGGAGGGCAAGGAGCACGAGAAGGGCAAGGAGCACGAGAAGGGCAAGGAGCACGAGAAGGGCAAGGAGTACGAGAAGCCGCACGGCGGGGTGCACACGGGTGGTGGAGCGCTGTCCGTGGCGTCGAGCGACGACTGGGACGAGAGCACCTACAAGGACGCGCACACCAAGGACTCGTGGGGGGACAAGAAGGACGAGTACGGCAAGGACGACCACGGCAAGGACGAGTACGGCAAGGACGAGTACGGCAAGGACGAGTACGGCAAGGACGACTACGGCAAGGACGAGTACGGCAAGGAAGACGACCACGAGAAGGGCTGGAAGGGCGAGCACGACAAGCCGCACGGCGGGGTGCACGCCGGTGGCGGCGCACTGGCCTCGGTGCCCGGCGTCACGGCCGGCGGTCTCGCGGTGCTGGCGGTGGCCGGTACCGGTCTCTACGCCCTGAGGCGCCAGAAGGCAGCGCAGGGCGCGGCATGACCGATGCCTGATCCCACAGCCGCAGCGGCCGCCGCACGTGTCCCTCGCGTCGCGGCGGCCCGGCTCGTCCTCCCGCGTGCCCCGTCCGCTGCCGTGCCCGAGTGAGGTGGTCTTTCGATGGCAGCCAGCCCTCTTTCCCCCGGCGAGTCCGGCCCCGCGCCGTCGAGGCGGCGATTCCGCACCCTCGTGACGGTCCTCTGGTCCGTGGCCGCCCTGGTCCTGACCGTGCACCTGGTCGCCGGGTGGGACGAACCGTCCGACGACGGCTCCCCGCCCCACACCCCACCGGCCGTCTCCAGCACCACCCCGGCCGCGTCCAGGGGATCCGACGCGCCGGCCGGGCCGCACCGCTCCGGTGCCTCCGAGGCGCGCCCGCATCTGCCGCGGTCCCGGCCGGTCCGGCTGCTCATCCCCGAGATCTCGGTGGACGCCCCCTTCACCGGCCTCGCCATCGGTCGTTCGGGACAGCTCGAGCCTCCGCCGCCCGACAACACCAACCTGGTCGGCTGGTACGCCAAGGGCGTCTCGCCCGGTGAGACCGGTACCGCGATCATCGCCGGGCACGTGGACACCGCGACGTCCCCGGCCGTCTTCGCGCGGCTCGGCGAGCTGGAGAAGGGCGACCGGTTCCACGTGGTGCGGGCCGACGGCAGGAAGGCGGCCTTCGTGGTGGACGACACGGAATCCTTCGACAAGGACCGCTTCCCCAGCGAACGCGTCTACGGTGACGCCCCCGACGCCCAGGTCCGGCTCATCACGTGCGCGGGTGCCTACGACCGCAAGGCCCGCGACTACACGGAGAACCTGGTGGTCTTCGCCCACCTCGTCTGACATCCGGGCCCCCGGTCCGCATCGGTGTCTTACAGTGAGTGACAACACCAGTTCAGGCGACCGTGGGACCTGTGAGGTATTCGCGAACCATGACGACAGAGACGTTTGAGTTCCAGGTAGAGGCACGTCAGCTGCTCCAGCTGATGATCCACTCGGTCTACTCGAACAAGGATGTCTTTCTGCGCGAGCTCGTCTCCAACGCCTCCGACGCGCTCGACAAGCTGCGCCTGGAGAAGCTGCGGGACGACTCGCTCGACGCCGACGTGTCGGACCTGCACATCAGGATCGACGTCGACAAGGACGCCCGCACCCTCACGGTGCGGGACAACGGCATCGGGATGTCGTACGAGGAGGTCGGCCGGCTCATCGGCACCATCGCCAACTCGGGCACGGCCACCTTCCTGAAGGAGCTGCGGGAGGCCCAGGAGGGCGGTGACGCCGAGGGTCTCATCGGCCAGTTCGGCGTCGGTTTCTACTCCGGGTTCATGGTGGCGGACGAGGTGACGCTGGTGACCCGCCGCGCCGGCGAGAGCCAGGGCACCCGGTGGACCTCGCGCGGTGAGTCCACGTACACGCTGGAGAGGGCCGACGACGCGCCGCAGGGCACCTCGGTCACGCTCCACCTCAAGCCCGCCGACCCCGAGAACCAGCTCCACGACTACACCTCCCCGTGGAAGATCAGGGAGATCGTCAAGCGGTACTCGGACTTCATCACCTGGCCGATCCGGATGGTCCCGGAGACGGCGGGTGAGGGGGACGCCGCGCCCGAGCCCGAGACGCTCAACTCGATGAAGGCGCTGTGGGCGCGCTCGCGCGACGAGGTGTCCGACGACGAGTACCACGAGCTGTACAAGCACATCAGCCACGACTGGCGCGAGCCGCTGGAGACGATCCGGCTCCAGGCCGAGGGGACCTTCGAGTACCAGGCCCTGCTCTTCGTGCCCGCGCACGCGCCGCACGACCTGTTCACGCGGGACTTCCAGCGTGGTGTCCAGCTGTATGTGAAGCGCGTCTTCATCATGGACGACTGCGAGGCGCTGCTGCCGCCCTACCTCCGCTTCGTCAAGGGCGTCGTCGACGCGCAGGACCTCTCGCTCAACGTCTCCCGGGAGATCCTCCAGCAGGACCGGCACATCCGGATGATGCAGCGCCGGCTGACCAAGAAGGTCCTGTCGACGATCAAGGAGATCAAGGCCAAGGACGCCGACCGCTACGCCACCTTCTGGCGGGAGTTCGGCACCGCCCTGAAGGAGGGCCTGGTCACCGACTCCGAGAACCGGGACGCCATCCTCGCCGTCTCCTCGTTCGCGACGACGCACGCCGCGGAGCCGACCACGCTCGCGCAGTACGTGGAGCGGATGAAGGACGGCCAGGACGACATCTACTACATCACCGGCGAGTCCCGGGAGAGCATCGAGAACTCCCCGCACATGGAGGTGTTCCGGGACAAGGGCGTCGAGGTCCTGCTGCTCACCGACGCCGTCGACGAGGTGTGGGTCGACGCCGTGGGGGAGTACGAGGGCAAGAAGCTGCGGTCCGTCGCCAAGGGCGAGATCGACCTCGACGGCAAGAGCGACGAGAAGGCCGACGGGGAGCGGGAGAAGCAGGCCGAGGAGTACGCCGGGCTGCTCGGCTGGATGCAGGAGCAGCTGGACGAGGACATCAAGGAGGTGCGCCTCTCGGCCCGGCTCACCGTCTCCCCGGCCTGCGTGGTCTCGGACTCCCACGACCTCACCCCGGCCCTGGAGAACATGTACCGGGCGATGGGCCAGGAGGTGCCTCGCACCAAGCGGATCCTCGAGCTCAACCCCGACCACCTGTTCGTCAAGGGCCTGAACCAGGCGTACAAGGAGCGTGAGGACCACTCGGGTCTCGTCGAGTCCGCAGAGCTGCTCCACACGCTGGCGGTGCTCGCCGAGGGCGGCCGGCCCAAGGACCCGGCGCGTTTCGTCAAGCTCGTGGCCGACCGCCTGGAGCGCACGCTGTAGGCCGCGGACGGATCAGGGGTGGTCCGGGGTGTCCGCGCCGCGCGCGCCGGGCGGAGTCGTGCCGGTGCCCGGCGGGACGACCTCGCCCCGGACCACCCGCGGCGCGGGGCCCGTCCCGTCCTGTTCCTCCTTCGCGGCGCGCGCCTCGGCCTTGAGGATGCGGGCCGACTTTCCGGCCGAGCGGGCCAGTTCGGGGAACTTCTTGATCCCGATGACGGCTATGACGACGATGAGGAGAATCGCGAGCTCGCTCAGTCCGAACATGGTGTCCTGTCCTTTCTCGCCCGGGCCGGGCACGGCGTGAGCGTATCGGGCGCGGAGCAGGGCGTGGCAGCCGTCCCGGATCGCGGGCCCAGGTGCCGCGCACGTCCCAGCCGAGCCGACCAGGACGGCGGCGGCGCCCGGTGCCTCCTCGCTGAGCGAGACGTTGCCGCTCTTGGACAGGGAAACTCCCGCGGGACGCTCCTTCGTGACGCGTGGGCTCCGGACCCGGATGGCGGACCGCCTCCGTGGTGGACTGCGGCACCGGGCCGGACGGGAGCGGCTCAGCCCACGACGCGGCCCAGCTCGATCCGGTCGATGTCCGGCGCCCAGGCGCTCGCGTTGCCGAACCTCACCTGGTTGGCGCCCTTGCGCAGGTCGACCGGGACCGCGACGGTCCAGTAGTCGTCCCGGCTCCAGGTGTTCTTGAAGGTGACCTTCACCGGCGCGCCGGACCCGACCGTGATCTCCGCCGTACGGGACATGATGTCCGTGTTGTAGGCGTGGCCGTTGTCCCGGCGGTCGTTGTGGGCGTAGTGGACGACCAGGAGGTAGCGGCCGGCCCGGGGCGCTTCCACCGTGAACCGGGCGGTGCTGGCGGGGCTGTTGCCGAGCCGGCCGATGTACGAACCGGACGAGGCGTGCGGGGAGTCGACGAGTTCGGCCCCGCCCGCGAGCTCGGCGGAGGCGCCCTCGTAGGAGAGGGCGCCGGCGGCCGAACCGTCGCCGGAGACGTCGAGGGAGCGGACGGCGGCATGGCCCGACGTCATCGCGATCCGGTTGTTGCCCGCTGCCAGGTAGAGCCGCAGCGGGCGGCCGGGCGCCGCCGTGACCGTCTCCCCGTACAGCGTGAGCTGCACCGCCGCGGAACCGCGCGGCACCACCGTGTAGTAGCCGTCGCGCGGCGCGTAGACGTCGAACACCGCCTTGTCGCCGGAGCGCAGGACCAGGGCGCCCGTGCCCACACCGGCGGACGAGGAGTAGTCGTACGACGGATCGCCGCTGATGTCCGCCAGCGTGGCCTCGTACGACGCGGAGGGCGCGCCCGCGCGCGCGGTCAGGTCGATCCGGTCGAGGGTGACCTCGGCGTCGCCCTTGGACAGGGTCAGCTGGTGCGGGCCCGCCTTCAACCGGACGGTGACGTCGTTCTTGGCGCGGTAGGTCCAGTTCTCGGTGGAGGGGTAGGTGACGGTCACCGGGTCGCCGCCGTCGACCGACAGTTTCTGTGTGGCGGGGCCGCCGGACTGGTTGCCGTACAGGATCGCCAGGTCGTAGGTGCCGTCCTCCGGCACCGTCACCGAGAAGGCGACCTCGCTGCCGGGCTGGTTGAGGGAGCCGACGTCCTTGGTGCCGGAGGCCGCGTAGCCGTTGGCGTTCTGGACCGTGCCCTGGGTGTAGACCTTGCCGTCGGTGATGGCCGCGTCCTCGGCCTCGTACGACGCCGACCAGGGGACCGAGGCCGTGGCCGGGCTTCCTGAGCCGCCGGGGGTGAGGACGATCCGGTACGCCGACATCCTGTGCAGGCCGCGCAGCGGGACGGTCACCGAACCGTCGTCCGCGACCTTCGCCTTGGTGCGCGCGAGGACCCGGGGCGCCGCGTGCTGTCCCTCGTATCCGGACCAGGCGGCCTCGGCGACGGTGGCGGTGACCGTACGGCCGAACACGGACCGGCGGACGCCCCGCACGACCACGTCGCAGTCACCGTCGGATCCGCCGAGCAGCACCTGCGCCTGGCGGCGGGAGGTGTCCAGGGAGGCGAGTCCCTGGAGAGTGTCGACGGTGCTGGGCTGAGGCGGAGTCACCTTCACGGTGTCCCCGGTCATGCCCGCGTACCAGCGGAACAGCCACCAGCCGCCGTTCGGGATGTTGGACCGCACCACCTGGCCGCTGAGGTTCCCGGCCGCGTCCCAGTACGCCATGTTGGCGTACACCTTGTTGCGCTCGAACATGGACACCCACTGCACCAGCTGTCCGGGCACGGACAGGTCGCGGCGGTTGGCGTACTCGTCGATGTTGATCTTCAGTGGGGCGATGCCCGCCTCGCGCTCCAGCTCGCGGTAGTCGTCGTAGTGCGCCTGGAAGTCGCGCAGGGATCCCGAGCCGAGCTCGTGCCAGGTCATCACCTGGGGCAGCACGTCCTCCCGCTTGGCGAAGGCCAGGAAGTCCTTCAGCAGGCGCGTGTGGTAGGCGGCTTCGTTGGGGCCGGCGATGCGCGCGTCCGGGTCGATCGCACGGATCCGCCGGTACACCGTCTTCCAGTCCCCGAAGAACCGGTCGCGGTTCTTCTCGTACTGTGCCTGGTCGGCGACGTCGAGCTTGTACCAGATCTGGTCGGGCTCGTTGAACGGGATGTAGACGAAGCGGTCGCTGTCCGGGACGGCCGAGACCTCCTTGACGATCTTGTCCACCTTGGGCAGATAGTCGTCGATGCCGAGGTCCTCGTACGGCCACTTGGCGTAGATGTCCTGCATCATCACGTTGATCTCGCCGCCGCCGTTGCGGAAGAACGACCTGGAGACCGTGAGCGCGTCGCCGTTGGGGTGCTGGGCGCCGCCCTCCGGTTTCTGCGAGACGCTGGTGATCTTCAGGGGTTCCATCGCGGCGTCGCTGGGCACGCCGTCGTCGCTGAGCCCGTACAGCGAGCCGTTGGCGCCCAGCATCACCGGGCCCTGTGAGGCGCTGAGATCGACGGTGAGGCGTTGCGGGCCGGCCTCGGCCGCCGCGTGCCCGGCTGCGGGGAGAGTGCCTGCCATGGCGGCTGCTCCAAGGAGTGCGGATGTCAGGGCGGTTCCGGTTCGGGATCTGGCGCGGACGGGGGTGATCACGCTGCTGGACCTCCAGTCACTTGACGGCTCCACTGGTGATTGCGGACACGGTCCTTCGCCGGCCGGCGAGGAACACGGCGGCGGTGACGCAGCCGCAGCGCTGCGCCGGTACCGGTGGTTCAGGCATCCGGGGGCGGCGGCCCGGAGCTCTCCCGCACCACCAGTTCCGGTACCGACACGGGATGCGGGGCGACCGGCGCGGACTCCTCCAGCACGCCGTGCAGCAGGGCGAACGCGGCCCGACCGAGGCCGGCGAAGTCCAGGCGTACGGTCGTCAGGGACGGCGTGAGGAAAGCGGAGTGCGGGGCGTCGTCGAAACCGGCCACGCTGACCTCGCCCGGTACCGCTCGGCCCGTCTCGTGCAGGGCGCGCAGCACGCCGAGCGCCAGGTCGTCGTTGCCGCACAGGATCGCGGTGACCGACCTGTCCTCCGCCAGCTTCCGCCCCGCCGCATGTCCGCCGGCCGGTCCCCAGCTGCTCTGCACCGGCCGGGGTTCCGGGGCGCCGGCCTCCCGCAGCGCCTGCCGCCAGCCACTGGTGCGAGCGCTGGTACGGCGGGTGCCCGACGGGATGGCGACGTAGTGCACGGTCTCGTGTCCGAGATCGAGCAGATGGCGGGTGGCCTGATAGGCGGCCTCGCGGTCGTCGGCCCAGACCCACGGGCGGTCGCCGCCGGGCGGACTCGCCGGTGTCTCGACCACGCCCACGACGGGCAGCCCGGCGGGCACCGCCGCCAGCGCCCGGACACCGGCCGGGTCGTAGGCGATCACGATGATGCCGCCGCCCGCGTCCGCCGCGCGCTGCACCCCGGCCGCCACGGCCGTGTCCTCGGCGGATTCCAGGACCCCGATCCCGACCGCGTACGACGCGGTGCGGGCGGCCTCCTCGACGCCCTGCAGGATCGAGGCGTAGCCGTGGTGGGTGGTGTTCGAGGTGAGCACGGTCACGGCCCGGCGGCGTCCACTGGCCAGGGCGAGGGCGGTCGCGTTGCGCCGGAAGCCCAGCTCGTCGATGGCGGCGAGCACCTGCTCCCGGGTGGACGGCCGGACGCTGGGATGGCCGTTGATCACCCGCGAGACCGTCTGGTACGAGACGCCCGCTGCGGTGGCCACGTCCCTGATGCTCGCCGGGCGCCTTGTGTGACCGGTCACATTCATGCCAGGATTGTGACCGGTCACACTTGAGCCGTCAAGAGAACGCGACGGGGGACGCGCGCGGACCTCCGTACCCCGTGAGAGGGGCGGAGCCAGGAAGGGAGCACCTTGACCGGCACGGCGGATGCGGCGTACATGGCCTCCAACCAGCGGCAGCACGAGTTCAGTTGGGGCCATGAGGCCCTGCGGGCACGGTTCGCCGTCGCCGCCGACGGGACCCTGCGGCTGGTCCGGCTGGCTCATCCCGAGGACCTGCGCCCGGACGCCGGCCAGGCGGCTCTCCCGCTCGTGGAGCTCACCGCGCTCGGTCACGGCAGCGGCTGGTCCGGCCCCCGCTTCACCGGCACGGCCCTCGGCGCCCGGCTCGCCCACCGGACCCACCACGCCGACCGACGCGACGGCTGGGACCGGCTCACCGTCGAACTCCACGACCCGGGCACCGGGCTGACGGCGTTCGCCGAGCTCACCTCACCCACCGGACTGCCCGTCCTGCGTTCCCGCGTCCGGCTCCGCAACGAGGGGCGCGAACCCCTGGTCGTCCAGTCCGTCAGCAGCCTGCTGCTCGGCGGACTGCCCGCCCCGGACACCCTCGACGTCCACCGGGCCCGCAACGACTGGCTCGCCGAATGCCGTTGGTACGCCGAGCCGCTGCGTGCCGCCGTCGCCGACATCCACGTCGACGTCCACGAGCACGACAGCCGTGCCGCCCTCGTCCTCACCGGGCGCGGCAGCTGGCCCACGGACGGCCATCTCGCCATGGGCGCGCTGACCGAGCGGGACGGCGGCCGGGCCTGGGTCTGGCAGGTCGAGTCCCCGGCCGGCTGGCGGTGGGACCTCGGCGAACGCGCCCACGGCAGCTACCTGGCGCTGAACGGCCCCACCGACGCCGCACACCAGTGGCGGATCCGCCTCGAACCGGGCGAGGAGTTCACCACCGTGCCCGGTGCCCTGGCCCTCGGCACCGGCCTCGACGAGGCGATGGGGGCCCTGACCTCCTACCGCCGGGCGATCCGCCGCCCGCACCCGGACCACACCGCCCTGCCCGTCGTCTTCAACGACTACATGAACACCCTCATGGGCGACCCGACCACGGCCAGACTGCTGCCGCTGATCGACGCCGCGGCCGACGCCGGCGCGGAGTACTTCTGCGTCGACTCGGGCTGGTACGACGACGGCACCCGCGGCTGGTGGGACAGCGTCGGCGCCTGGCAGCCCTCGCCGCGGCGCTTCCCCGGAGGCGGCATCCAGGCCGTCCTGGACCGGATCCGGGAGCGCGGGATGACGCCCGGGCTGTGGCTGGAACCGGAGGTGGTCGGGGTGCGCAGCCCCGTCGCGGCCGAGCTGCCGCCCGAGGCGTTCTTCCAGCGCGACGGCGTCCGCCTGACCGAGCAGGGCCGCCACCAGCTCGACCTGCGGCACCCGGCCGCCCGCGCCCACCTCGACAGGACCGTGGACCGGATCGTCGGCGACTGGGGCGTGGGCTATCTCAAGCTGGACTACAACATCCTGGTCGACCCCGGTACCCAGGGACCCGGCGACCTGGCGCCCGGAGCGGGCCTGCTCGGCCACGCCCACGCCTACCTGGACTGGCTGTCCGCCGTCCTGGACCGCCACCCCGGGCTGGTCGTCGAGAACTGCGCCTCGGGCGGCATGCGCATGGACGGCGCCACCCTGGCCGTCGCCCAGCTGCAGTCCACCAGCGACCAGCAGGACCCGCTGCGCTACCCGCCCATCGCCGCCGCCGCGCCGACCGCGGTCCCGCCCGAGCAGGGCGCCGTCTGGGCCTGTCCGCAGCCGGAGTCCGACGATGATCTGATCACCACCACCCTCGGCGGGGCACTGCTCGGCCGTATCCACCTCTCCGGCCACCTGAACCGCATGTCGGACCACCAGCTGGCCCTCGTCACCGACGCGGTCACGGTCTACAAGTCGATCCGCGGCGACCTCGCCCGGGCCCTGCCGTTCTGGCCGCTCGGCCTGCCCGGCTGGACCGACGAGTGGCTGGCGCTGGGCCTGCGGATCCCCGGTGACCGCACCGCGTACCTCTCCGTCTGGCGCCGCGGCGGACCGGCCGGGCTCCGGATCCCCGTCCGGCTGCCGGCGGGCGGGACCGTCCGCGCGGAGGTGCTCCACCCGTCCTCGGCGGATGCCGGACAGGCGGTGTGGGACGGCGGCGGACTGACCGTGACGGTGCCGCGCACGCCCGGCGTCCTGCTGATCCGGCTCACACAGGACGGGTAGGAGGCCTTCGTCAGGCGCGTACGGCGTACTGCTCCCGCTTCTCATCACGCGCGTCCCGGCGGAACGCCCACGCCATCTCGGGCTCCATCGCCCAGCGGAACAGCCGCCGCACCGGAGCGGTGCACAGCGCGGTCACGAGCACCGCGGCGACGACCGTCACGACGATCTCCCCGAGCGGCCGGTGGACCCACGCCGGCTCGTACCAGCCCCAGAACTTGGAGCCCTGTGCGACGAAGCCGTGCAGCAGGTAGCCGTACAAGGTCCCGGCGCCCAACGCCGTGAACCACGCCCGGCGCCCGGGCACCCAGGCCAGGAAGCAGGCCACCAGCACCAGCGAACAGGCGAAGGTGACCAGCGTCATCACGGGCCCGTACCAGGCGGGCGCCGCGAGTTCCTCGGCGCTGTCGCGGTGGTAGAACCAGGCGCCGGACATCCGCGGCACCGCCCAGTAGGCCACGACGAGCGCACCGGCGAAGACCGGCACGGCCAGAACCCGGGCCGCACGGCGGCGCACCAGCCGGAAGTGCTCGGGCTTCAGGTACAGGCCGAGGACGAAGTACGGCAGGAACTGCAGGGTGCGCTGCAGATCGAGGTCGTTGCCGATGTCCGGGGAGAGCGTGGCCAGCATCGCGAGGACGAGGGCGACCGGCAGTGGCCACCGCACCCGCCGCCAGACGGGCGTGGTCAGACGCCAGACGAACAGGGCCACCAGGAACCAGGTCAGATACAGGGGGTCCAGCAGGCTGACGGGCCGGCCCGGCTCCTGGTCGGTCCACCGGGTGAACAGCGTGTACGCCGTCTCGAAGACGACGTACGGCACCACGAGCCCGGTGACCAGCCGCCTGATCCGCCCCGGGCTCGCGTCGAACGAGCGCGAGAAGTAGCCGGAGATCACGATGAACGCCGGCATGTGGAAGGCGTACACGACCATGTAGAGCGCGCTGACCGCGCGGCTGCCGTCCCGCAGCGGCTCCCAGGCGTGGCCCATCGCCACCAGCACGATCGCCGCGTACTTGGCGTTGTCGAAGAACGCGTCCCGCTGCCCGGCCGGCTGCGCAGGGGCGGCCGTCTCGCGCGACGCGCTCGCCCCCGTCTCACCGCTCGGGCTCGCCACGGTCCGCATGCGCAGGGTGTCCTCGCTCATCGCGCCTCCCGCACGGAGTGCGGGGAGGCGCGACGGGCGGATACGCGTCTTGCCGGGCTGGCGGCGCTGGGGTGCCGGTGCGACATCTCCGCCGCCTGACCACTGTGCGGCGGCGTAAACCGCTCTCTGTGCGGGTGTCGCACGGATCACACCCGTGGGTGGTGATGCCGCCGCGCCGGCGGGGGAGTGGCGGTGCCGGTCAGCTCGCCGAACAGGGCGCGCCGTTCAGCGTGAACGCCGTCGGGCTGGAGTTCGCCGTGGCGCGGGAGGCCGTGAAGCCGAGGGTGACCGAACCCGCCGCGGGGATCGTCGCGGTGTACGGGGCGGCCGCGACACTGACCTCGGGGCCGGTCTGCGTGGCCGTGCCGCCCCAGAGGCTGGTGACGCGCTGGCCGTCGGGGAAACTCCAGCGCAGCGTCCAGCCGTCGATCGCCGACGTGCCGGTGTTCCGGAGGGAGATCTCGCCCTGGAACCCGCCCGGCCAGCTGCTGGTGACCCGGTAGCCGACGCCGCAGGCCGACGGTGCGCCGCCCGGCGAGGTCGTGACCGTCACGGTGGCCGAGCGGGGCGAACGGTTGCCGGCGGCGTCCCGGGCGTAGACCGCGAACGTGTAGGAGGTGGCGGGAGACAGGCCGCTGACGGTGGCGGTCGTGGTGGCCGTGGAGGTGGCCACCGTCTCGGTAGCGCCGCTGACCCGGACCACGTCGTAGCCGGTGACGCCGCTCGCGTCGGTCGCCGCGGCCCACCGCAGGCTGACGGAGGAGGGGGTCACCCCGGAGGCGGCCGGGGCGCCGGGGGCCGTCGGGGGCGTGGTGTCGCCGGCGCCGCCGGAGTAGACCGCGGCCTCCTTGGCCGTGGCGGCGATGCCGTTCGCGCCGTTGAAGAGCCGCTGTCCCCAGGAGGTGAGCTGGTTCGGGTCGAAGTTCGTGACCATGTCCAGGTACTCGACCCCTCCGCCGTTACCGCTCCAGGACCAGCCGAGGTAGCCCAGGCGGAGCTGCTGGGCGACGGCCAGGATGGTGTCCTCGTCGGGGTTTCCGTCCGAGTGGTCGTGGCCGAACTCGCCCACGACGACGGGGAGCCCCGCGGTGACGAAGCGGTTCAGATAGCCGGTGATCTCGGCGGCGGTGTCGAAGACGCCGTACATGTGGATCGAGAAGATCGTGTTGGCGT
Source organism: Streptomyces djakartensis (assembly GCF_014651075.1). Taxonomy (GTDB): domain Bacteria; phylum Actinomycetota; class Actinomycetes; order Streptomycetales; family Streptomycetaceae; genus Streptomyces; species Streptomyces djakartensis. The sequence continues at coordinate 140,449 of NZ_BMWE01000016.1, forward strand.
CCGGGTCCGCGGCGAACACGGACGCGGCGTTGTCCCGCATGGTGAACGCCCAGTCCTGGCCCCAGTTGGGCGCGTCGACCATGATCGTGTGGTCGAATCCGGCACCGCGGAGCTTTCGGATGGCCGCCTTGGTGTCGGCCGTCCACGCCGTGTAGCCGAGGTTCCCGTGCGGCTCGTTGCCGATGTTGACGATGACGTAGTCCTCCTGGCCGGTCAGCGCGCTCCGCACGCTGATCCAGTAGTCGGCGGCGCGGGAAAGCGTGACGGCTCCGCTCTGCTCGCCGTAGCCGGTGGTGTCGTGCACCTCCAGCACGCAGATCAGCCGGTTCCGCTTGCACTCGGAGACCACGTTCGCCACGTCGGCGGCGTCGTTGCGGGTCCAGCGGTCACCGCTGGAGAGGACCACCCGGACGGTGTTGGCGCCCTTCGCCTTGATGTGGGCGAGGGAGCTGATCCGGTCCGGATACCAGGTGTGGGCGTGGTTGACGCCGCGCATGACGAAGTCGTCGCCGGAGGCCTCCAGCAGCCGGCCGTTCTCGATCCGGAAGCCGGTGGGGGCGGCGTGGGCCGGTGTGCCGAGGGCGAGGACGCAGAGCAGGAGGCCGAGCAGGGCGACGGCCACGGTGGCCGCGCGTGGGGTGGGGGCGGTGCGGGATCTCATGGCGGCTCCAGAAGTGGGGGTCGGATCGGGGTGGGACCGTTCTGGGGTGCGTCGAGTCCTTGCGGTGGGCGGTGCCGGGGTCAGGCCGCCGGGGCCTTCGTCGTGCACGTGACGGTCGCCGCCGGGGCGCCCGCCGCCCCCGGGGCCGTGGCGACGAAGCCGAACGAGGCGCTCGCGCCCGGGGCCAGCGCCCCGTTCCACGCCGCGTTGGTGACGGTGGCCGTGCCGTCGGCCGCCGTGGTGAGGGCGCCGTTCCAGACCTGGGTGAGGCGTGCGCCGTTCGCCGGTACGACGGTCGCGGCCCAGCTCGAGGCAGCGGAGCCGGACGTGTTCGTCACCGTCACCTCGCCCTGGTACCCGCCCTGCCAGGTGGAGACGGCACGGAAGCTCGCGGTGCAGGCCGCGGGCTCCCCGGGGCCACCGGGGTCCTGCGGGACTCCCGCGTCGAGGGCCGCCGTCAGGGCCGGATACCAGCGTGCGGCGATCTTGTCGTCACCGGAGGCGTCGGGGTGCACCCCGTCGTAGGTGTCCGTCGCGGTGCTGAAGCCCGTCCACTGGTCGACCACGGTGATGGGCGAGCGTTCGGTGCCGGTGGCCCGGGCCCAGCCGGGGATCCGGGCGTTGAGGTCCACGATCCGCTGCGCGCAGGCCGCGCAACCGCCCGGGTTCATCGGGATGAGCTGCGCGACGAGGATCCGCATGTCCGGGTTGGACGCCCGCATCTGCGTCACCAGCTTGGTGTACGCGGCGAGGATGCGGTCGGGGGCGATGCCGCTCCACACGTCGTTCGTGCCGAAGTGCATGACAACGATGTCCGGGCGGGTCGCGGCGAGCCTGCCCGGCAGCAGGTTCCGGTCGGCCGCGTTGGTCGCCAACTCGCCGCCGTGCCCCTCGTTGTCGCCGTCGTGCGCTTGTCCGCAGTCTTGCGCCGGGAGGGTGCCGACGAAGTCGATGTCCCGGTATCCGCCGTTCACGAGCCGGTTCCACAGCACCGCCCGCCAGCAGCCGGGCGAGCCCGTGATCGAGTCACCGAGCGGCATGACGCGGACGGGGTTCGCCGCGGTGGCAGCCGTGGCCACGGGTGCCAGCGTGAGACCGAGGGGGAGGAGCAGGGTGGCCAGGAGGCCGAGTACGGGGAGGATGCGTAAGCGTGGAGACGCGTGGCGGGTTCTGGGCATGGCCGTCCTTACCTGAGAGTGTGGTGGGAGCGCTCCCAGGCATCAAGCCACTGTTGTCATTGACGCGTCAAGAGGGAAGGCGCACCGGGCCTGGCCGGTGCCGAGGGCAGTCGAGCCGTGAGACAGGCCGGGGGCGCGGCTCGAACGAGCCGCACCCCCGGCGGCTGTGAACGTCAGGCCGCCACGCGCCCGCGCCGCACCGCGTCAGCAGCGGCCAGGCCGGCAGCATCACGATCACCGCGTACACCGTCACCGCGAACGGTGTGCTGACCGGTCCCGTCACACTGCCGTCGCTGATCTGCGTGCGCGCCGCAGCCGCTGCTCGGCGTTCGGGCCGAGGATCACGCCGATGACGGCGGGCGGCGTCGGTCAGGCCGTAGCGGCGCACACCGAAGCGATCAGCCCGATGATCAGCAGGATCACCGGATCGATGACCTCACCGCCGACCGCGTACGCGCCGACCGCCGCGAAGAACAGGATCCCGGGCGTACAGATGCGACCGCGGAACGCGCAGCAGCTTCGCCCGCACCGGCGCCGGCGGCAGTGAGCGCGAGCAGCAGCACCATGCCGACGAACAGCGTGTGGGGAGGGTGATGTGGGCCACATGCCGCACCGGGCGCCGCGACGAGCTGTCTCGCTTGCGGAACCGACGGAGGTTTTGGTCTTTGCGGTCGCGGTGAGTCCCGTGCACCGGTCTTTCCCTCGCCGCAGGTGGGCGCCATGATGGGCGGCCCCGGCACGGAAGGAGCGGCACGATGACGAGCGAGCCCGGCACGATCGACGTCCTCGTGGTCGACGACGACTTCATGGTGGCCAAGGTCCACCGTGCCTTCGTCGGGCGCGTCGAGCCGTTCCGCGTCGTCGGCGTCGCCGGCACCGGCGAAGAGGCCGCCGCCGCGGTCGACGCCCTGCACCCCGACCTGGTTCTCCTCGATCTCCACCTGCCGGACATCTTCGGCCTGGACGTCATCCCGCGGCTGCGCACCGCCGGACACGACTGCGACGTCATGGTGGTCAGCGCCGCCCGGGAGGCCGAGACCGTCCGCGGGGCCGTCCGGCACGGGGTGGTCGACTACCTCCTCAAACCGTTCGACGCCGAGGAGCTGCGCACCCGGCTGGAGCGGTACGCCGACCGGCGGGGCCGGCTGCTCGGCACGGTGGTGCGCGACCAGGCCGACGTCGACCGGGTACTGGCCGGGGCGGCGGGGTCGGGCCCGGCCGCCCCCGCCCTGCCCAAGGGTATGAGCGTGGAGACCGCCGAGCTGGTCGAGCGGGCCCTGCGCGAGGCGGACGGCACCTTGTCGGCCACCGAGTGCGCCGCCCTGACCGGCGTCTCCCGCGTGAGCGCCCGCCGCTACCTGGAGTACTTCCAGACCGTCGGGCGCGCCGATGTGTCCCTGCGCTACGGAGTCACGGGCAGGCCCGAGCGCCGCTACCGCTTCCGTGACCTGCCCGGCCGGCTGCTCCCGAACGACCAGGCACGCGCCTGAAGCCGCTCACTGCCCTCGGCGACCGCCCGGCCGGGCGGTCGACGCCTGGCGGGGCATCCCCCTCGCCGCCGCAAAGAGCGGATCGGACGTGATCGAGGGCGCCTGGCCGGCATGCGGACGTCGCGGTCACGGGAGCTCCTGCTCGGCCCAGATGATCTTCCCCCCGGGCGTGTACCGGGCACCCCAGCGATGGGAGAGCCGGGCGACGAGGAGGAGCCCGCGGCCGCCTTCGTCGGTACTGCGGGCATGCCTCAGGCGCGGAGCCGTACTGCTGCCGTCGGCGACCTCGCAGGTCAGGCGGGCGTCACGGAGCAGTCGCAGGTGTACAGGGCCCGAGGCGTGGCGGATCGCGTTGGTGACGAGCTCGCTGACGATGAGCTCCGTCGTCATGGCCAGTTCCCGGCAGTCCCAGGTCTCCACCTGACGTGTCGCGGCGGCCCGGATGTCACCGACGGCGGCCGGGTCCAGCGGCACGTCCCAGGAGGCGACCTGCTCGGGGCCCAGGGCGTGGGCGCGGGCGAGCAGCAGGGCGACATCGTCGCGCTGCGGGGCGGGGACGAGCCGGCGCACCGCGCTCGCGCACAGCGTTTCCAAATCGGAGCCGGGCGAGCAGAGCAGGTGTCCGAGACGGGACATGCCGAGCTCGATGTCGCGGTCGGTCCCCTCGACGAGGCCGTCGGTGTAGAGGCCGAAGACGCTGTTCTCGGGGAGCTCGATCTCGGCGGCCTCGAACGCCATGCCGCCCAGTCCGAGCGGAGGACCGGCGGGAAGCTCCGGGAAGGAGACCTGCCCGTCCGGAGTGACGACGACCGGCGGTGGATGGCCGGCCCGGGCCAGCGTGCACCGCTGCGTCACCGGGTCGTAGACGGCGTACAGGCAGGTCGCTCCGAGGAACGCGGTGACGGTCTGGTCGGCCGTCTGGTCGGTGGCCGGTTCCTCGCTCAGCCGGAGCACCAGGTCGTCGAGGTGAGCCAGCAGCTCGTCGGGAGGCAGGTCCATGTCGGCGAGGGTCTGGACGGCGGTGCGCAGCCGGCCCATCGTCGCCGCCGCGGTGATGCCGTGGCCGACCACGTCACCGACGACCAGGCCCACCCGGGCGCCGGACAGCGGGATCACGTCGAACCAGTCGCCGCCGACCCCGTCCGACGCGTCCGCCGGCAGATAGTGGGAGGCCACCTCCAGCGCTGTTCCGCCCGTCAGGGCGTGGGGGAGCAGGCTGCGCTGCAGCGTGACCGCCGCGGTGTGCTCCCTCGTGTAACGGCGGGCGTTGTCGACGCACAGCGCCGCCCGTGCCACCAGCTCCCGGGCCAGCAGCACGTCGTCCTGCTGGAACGAGGTGGGGTTCAGCGACCGGGCGAACGAGGCGAGACCGAGGACGGTGTTGCGCGCCCGCATCGGCACCGAGATGAGGGAGTGCAGGCCGAACTGGCGCATGCGCGCGGCCCTGGCCGGCTGCTCGGTGGTCCACAGGGGATCGCTCGGGTCGAGAACGGGTATGAAGATCGGTTCGCCATCGACGAGCAGGTTCGCGTCGTGCGGTGGGGGGACGAAGTCGACCCTGTCCCCTATCTGTGCGACGGCCTCCGGGCAGCCCGGTCGTACGGAACTCATTCCGGCCCGGCGCATCACCGGCCGGGTCGGCGCCGGTCCGGCGTCGGGCAGCCAGGCCCCCTGACCCTCACCGCTCAGGACCGGCTCGAGAAGGTCGACGATGACGAAGTCGGCGAAGCGCGGAACAGCGAAGTCGGCGAGTTCCTGCGCCGTGCGCATCACGTCCAGCGTCCTGCCGATGCCGGTCCCGGCCTCGCTGACCAGCGACAGCAGCCGGCGGGCGGTCCAGCGCTCGGTGACGTCCGTGACCATGTAGCACAGCCCGGTGACGGAGTCGCCGGCATCCACCAGCGGGAAGAACGAGGTGGAGTAGGCGTGCTGACGGTGCGGGTCCGCCCAGCTCCATCCCACGTACTCGTAGTCGGTGACCGGCACACCGGTCGTGAGGACCTTGCGCATCACGCCCTCGAGGGTCTCCCCCTGCAGTCCCGGCAGCAGCTCGCTCAGCCGGCGCCCCAGCCGTTGCTCACGTGGCACACCGCCGAAACGCTCCAGGGTGTCGTTCAGCCAGACGTAGCGCAGATCCAGATCCATCACCGCCATGCCGACCGGAGAGCGGGTCAGGAAGCCGTCGAGGACGGACTCGCCCACGGTCCACTGCTGCCGCTCCTGTCGTGCCGAGATCAGAAAGCACTCGTCCTCGCCGACGTGAAAGGACCCGGACACACGCAGGCCGACCTCCACGGGGGCGCCGTCGCGCCATACGGCGACCCGGCCGCTCCAGCCCATTCCCGCGCGGCACCGTTCCGCGATACGGGCGACGCGCACCGGGTCCCCGGGCATCGCCAGCAGGTTCGCGGCGGGGCGCCCGACCACCTGCGCGCTGGCGCAGCCGAGAAGCGCTTCGGCGCCCCGCGTCCAGCCGATCACCGTGCCGTCCGCCGACACCAGCGCGACCGCGTCGTCGGACGCGTCGAGGAGGTCACTCGGTCCTACGGGCGGAGGCGCGTCGAATTCGTCTCGCACAGGCGCCATGGGTCTCACCTCTACACGCAAGTATGTTCCCGCTCGGGCCCTGATGCGCATGCTCCCGGTGCAGCGCCCCGCGGGCCGGGGCCCTGGCCGCCGCACAGCCCTGGGTCGGCCCCGGCGGAGCGGCGGGCAACGGCGTTTCCATGGCGTCGGCAACCATCACAGACTTCTCCCGAGCTGGGGTGATGCTCGGGCAGACCCTGTGCAGGTCACTGCAGGGGGGTTGTCCAGACATTCTCTCGCGCCTAGGGTCACCTTCCGAGTGCAAGCGCTTTCCAAGCGTGAGTCCGCCGGCCGTCCGAGGAGCGCCGCATGTCCGTGACCCCAGGGTCTCCCACCCGCCGCCGCGTGGCCGTCGTCGGTACCGGAGCCATCGTCAGCGGGAGCCACCTGCCCGCGCTGCGGGCCCATCGCGACCGGGTGGAGCTGGTGGCCGCCGTCGACGTGGACCAGGAGCGGCTCGACGCGTTCCGTGAGCTGGCCGGCGAACAGGTCGCCGGGTACACGTCGGTGGACGCGATGCTGGACGCCGTGTGCCCCGACCTGGTCCTCATCGGGACGCCGCCCTCCCTGCACCGGGACCAGACGGTGGCCGCGCTCAAGGCGGGTGCCTGGGTGCTGTGCGAGAAGCCGCTCACCCTGTCGCTCGCCGAGTACGACGAGATCGCCGCCGCCGAGGAGGCCTCCGGCGCCTACGCCTCGGTCGTCTTCCAGCACCGCTACGGCTCCGGCGCCGTGCACGCCCGGGAGCTGATCACCAGCGGTGAGCTGGGCGCCCCGCTGGTCGCGCACTGCCAGACCACCTGGCACCGGGACGCCGCGTACTACGCGGTGCCGTGGCGCGGCAAGTGGGCCACCGAGGGCGGCGGGCCCACCATGGGCCACGGCATCCACCAGTACGATCTGCTGCTGCACCTGCTCGGAGAGTGGGAGGAGATCCGGGCCATGGCCGCCCGGCTCGTCCACGACACCGAGAGCGAGGACGTCTCCACCGCGCTCGTCCGCTTCACCAGCGGCGCGCTCGCCACCGTGGTCAACAGCGTGCTGTCGCCCGACGAGGTGAGCCGCATCCGCGTCGACTGCTCGGACGCCACCGTGGAACTCACCCACCTGTACGGCCACACCAACGACAGCTGGGTCTACACCCCGGCCCCGCACGTGGCGGCCGACCGTGCCACCGCCTGGCGCACCCCGGCCGGCGACGTGCCCAGCTCGCACACCGCCCAGCTGGGAGCGCTCCTCGACGCCTACGACACCGGTGCCCGGCCGCCGGGCAGCGGCCAGGACGCCCGCGCCACCCTCGAGTTCGCCGCCGCCCTCTACAAGGCGGCGTTCACCGGCCGCTCCGTGCGGGCGGGAGAGATCGGCCCCGGTGACCCCTTCTACGAGGCCATGCACGGCGAGTACCCCGACTGGGCCCCCAAGGAGCGCGCATGAGCATCCGCGTCACGCACACGCACGGCGAGGACATCGCCGTCACGGCGGCGAACGGCACGGAGATCCTCCGCTACGTCTACCGTCCGGACCCGGATCCGTTCGAGTCCCGCAAGCCGTACGCCCACCCGGTGCGCACCCTGTCCGGCCGCACCGTCACCGGCTACCGGCCGAACGACCACCGCTGGCACAAGGGCCTGCAGATGACCGCGAGCCATCTGTCCGGCCAGAACTTCTGGGGCGGCAACTGCTACGTCCACGGCCGGGGTTATCTGCCCCTGCCCGAGCGTGTCGGCTCGATGCGGCACGACGGCTTCCCGGACCTCACGGTCGAGGACGGCCGCCTCGCCCTCACCGAGAACCTCACCTGGGTCGAGAACGGCGGCGGGGAATGGGCCCGCGAGGTACGCGGGCTGACCGTCCACTCGGTCGACGAGCAGGCCGGTGCCTGGGCCCTGGACTGGTCGATCCGCCTCACCAACGTCCGTTCCGAGCCGCTCGCCTTCGGCTCCCCGACCACCGCGGGCCGTGACATGGCCGGCTACACCGGACTGCAGTGGCGCGGCCCGCGCGACTTCACCGGCGGCACCGTCTTCGCCCCGGACACCGACGCCGACGCGGGCAAGCTGATGGGCACCCAGGGCCCCTGGCTCGCCTTCAGCACCGAGCACGACGACGTCGACGCCCACTCCACGCTCGTCTTCGCGCACGCGCCCGAGAACCTCGACGAGACGTCCGCGATCCACGAATCGCACTGGTTCGTCCGCTCCGAACCCTTCCCGACGGTCGCGTTCTCCTGGGCGTTCTTCGAGGAGTTCGAGCTGCCCCCGGGAGAGTCCTTCGCCTACCGCTACCGGCTGGTGATCGCCGACGGCGCCTGGGACCGCGACCGGGTCGGCACGTACCTTCAGGGCCTGCCGTGGTGACCGGCCCGAAGCCCGCCCTGCCGCACCCGCTGCCCGGCGCCGTCGGCCTGTCGCACCTGAGCGCCTACGACTGGGAGGCCGCCGACGGCGTCTGCGGCGGCAGCCCGCACCTGCACCTGGTGTGCACGGAGGCGTACGTCGTCACCGGCGGCCGGGGCGCCGTCCAGACGCTCAGCCCCGACGGCTACCGGGACATTCCCCTGGAGCCCGGCTCCATCGCCTGGTTCACCCCCGGGACCGTGCACCGCATGGTGCAGGGCGGCGATCTGCGTATCACCGTGCTGATGCAGAACAGCGGTCTGCCGGAGGCCGGGGACGCGGTCTTCACCTTCCCGCCCGAGGTCCTGGCCGACCCAGAGAAGTACGCGGCCGCCGCGGCCCTCCCGCCCGGCACCGGCCCGGACACGGCCGCGGCCGCCCGGCGCCGCAGAGACCTCGCCGTCGAGGGCTACCTCATCCTGCGCGAGGCGCTGGCCGACTCAGACAACGGCCCCTACCGGGAGTTCCAGCGCGCCGCCGCGCGGATCGTGCGGGACAAGGTGCCCACCTGGCGCGCCCTGTGGCGGGCGGGTGCCGTGGCCGCCGCCGAACGCACCGGCGCCCAGCTCGACGCCCTGGCCGCCGGCGAGCCCGCCTACCTCGACGAGGCCACGGCGTACGAGGCGACGCCCACCCGGCGCGGCGGCTTCGGCATGTGTGGCCGCCGGGACGAGTACGCGCTGCCCGGGACCACACTGCCGTACCGGGGGGAGTAACCGCAGGGGGCCCGAGAGGGATCTGAGGGGGGCTCAACCGATACTCCCAGGAGAGGAGTGACCTCGGCATGCCCGGACACAGGACAAAGGGGTTCTGCGCGTCGGCCGCCGCACTGGCACTGTGTGCCGTGCTGGCGGGCTGCGGAGGATCAGAGGAGTCCGCCGACGGCGGCAAGGTCGTACTGCGCTACACATGGTGGGGCAACCCCGACCGCGCGGAACGCACCGAGCAGGCCGTCGCACTGTTCGAGAAGCAGCACCCGGACATCGACGTCACGACGTCGTTCTCCGGCTACGACGCCTACAAGCAGAAGCTCGCCACCCAGGCCGCCGGCGGCGACGCCCCGGACGTGATGCAGCTGGACTACCGCCAGATCGACCAGTACGCCTCCGGCGGCGTCCTGCTGGACCTGGCGCAACAGAAGGCCGTACTGCGGACCTCAGAGATCGACCAGGGGCTGCTCGCCACCGGCCGCGTGGACGACGTCCAGTACGCCGTTCCGCAGGGCCGCGGCACCGAGACCGTCGCCTACGACGTCGAGACCTGGAAGAAGTCAGGCGTGCCCCTCCCCGACGGGAGCTGGACCTGGAGCCAGTGGGCCGACAGCATGCGCGCCCTCGCCGAGAAGACCGGCAAGCCCGGGGCGACCGACCCCGGTCAGAGTGAGGACGCCTTCGAGGTCTGGCTGCGCGGCCAGGGCAGATCCCTCTACACCGAGGACGGCGGGCTCGGCTTCACCGCCGACGACCTCGCCCGCTGGTGGACCTTCACCGACGAGCTGCGCCGCGAGGGCGCCGTCTCGCCCGCCGAGCAGACCACACAACTCGACGGCTCCGTCGAGAACACCCCACTGGGCCGTGGGCAGTCCGTCACCGACGCCAACTGGGACGCCCCGGCCAGCGGTTTCCTCGCCCTCGTCCCGACCGGTGTCGCGCTCGCCCCCATGCCGTCCGGCGAGGACGGCACACCAGGCCAGTACTTCAAGCCGTCCATGTTCCTCGGCGTCTCCGCCGACACCGGCCATCCCGAGGAGGCGGCACAGCTCGTCGACTTCATGATCAACGACCGGAGGGCCGCCAAGATCCTCGGTGCGAGTCGCGGTATCCCCGTCAACGAGACCATCCGCGACGCGATCGGCCCCCAGCTGAAGGACTTCGACAAGACCATCGCCGACTTCCAGTCCTCCCTGGACGGCAGGCTCAAGGACCCACCCCAGGCCCCGCCATCGGGCGACAACGCCCTGCAGAGCACCTTCCAGCGCGACTACGACCAGGTGTCCTACGAGCGCATGTCGCCCCGCGAGGCCGCCGAGAACTACGTCACCGAGGCGAAGGCGGAGCTGAGGTCATGACCACCACCGCGATCCCCCCGGAGGCGAAGCGCGCCCCCGCCGCCTCACCCCGGAGCCGCACCGCACGCCGACGCGAAGGCGCCGCCTGGGTGTTCCTGTCGCCCTGGGTGCTCGGCGCGATCGTGCTCACACTGCTGCCGATGGCCGTGTCGCTGTACCTGTCGTTCACCGACTACGACCTGTTCAGCCCGCCCGAGTGGGTGGGGCTGCGCAACTACACGCAGATGTTCACCGAGGACCCCCGCTACTGGCGCTCGGTCGTGACGACCCTGACGTACGTCGTCGTCGCCGTGCCCCTGCAACTGGCACTCGCCCTCGTCGTCGCGCTGGCCCTCAAGGGCATGAAACGCGGCAAGGCCTTCTACCGCTCCGCCTTCTACGCGCCCTCGCTGCTCGGCGCGTCGATGTCCGTCGCGCTGGTCTGGCGGGCCGTGTTCAACGACGGCGGCACGGTGGACAACCTCTTCGGCACCGGCGGCTGGGTCAACAAGCCCGGCTGGGCGCTGCTCGCCGTGGCACTGCTGACGGCGTGGCAGTTCGGCGCCCCGATGGTCATCTTCCTCGCCGGACTCCAGCAGATACCCGCCGAGCTGTACGAGGCGGCGGCGGTGGACGGCGCCGGGACGTGGCGGCAGTTCCTGTCGGTCACGGTCCCGATGCTGTCCCCGGTGCTGTTCTTCAACCTGGTCCTGCAGACCATCCAGGCCTTCCAGGTGTTCACGCCCGCCTTCGCGATCAGCGCGGGCAAGGGCGGGCCGGCCGACTCGACCCTCGTCTACACGATGTACCTCTATGACCGCGGCTTCGTCGCCTCCCACATGGGCTACGCCTCCGCCATGGCCTGGGTCCTGCTCGCCGTGATCGGTGTGGTCACGGCGGTGCTGTTCCGCACCTCGCGCTCCTGGGTCTTCTACGCCTCCGAGGGGGACCGATGACCTCGACCGCCGTTTCCCGCAAGCCGCTTGGCCGGGGCCGGATAGCCGTGCACCTCGGCTGCCTGGCCGCGCTGCTGGTGATGCTGTACCCGCTGGCGTGGCTGCTGGCCACCTCGCTCAAGCCCGCCGACGAGGTCGTCGCGAGCCTCGACCTGCTGCCCGGCCACCTGGAGTGGTCGAACTACCGGACCGCCCTCGACGGCGTCAACGACGTCTCCGTCTGGCGGCTGCTCGGCAATTCCCTGCTGATCGCCGGCGGCGCGGTCGTCGGCAACGTCCTCAGCTGTTCGCTCGCCGCCTACGCCTTCGCGCGGCTGCGGTTCCGGCTGCGCGGGCCGCTGTTCGCGTTCATGATCGCCACGATCATGCTGCCGCACCACGCGGTGCTGATCCCGCAGTACATCATCTTCAACCAGCTCGGCCTGGTGAACACCTACTGGCCGCTGATCCTGCCGAAGTTCCTCGCCACCGAGGCGTTCTTCGTCTTCCTCATCGTGCAGTTCATGCGCGGCCTGCCGCGTGAGCTGGAGGAGGCGGCCCGCATCGACGGCTGCGGTCCCTTCCGCAGCTTCTTCCGGGTGGTCCTGCCGCTCACCCGCCCGGCGCTGATCACCACGGCCATCTTCACCTTCATCTGGACCTGGAACGACTTCTTCACCCAGCTCATCTACCTCTTCGACCAGGACAAGTTCACGCTGACCCTGGCGCTGCGCTCCTTCGTGGACGCCTCCAGCACGTCGGCGTTCGGCCCGATGTTCGCGATGTCGGTGATCGCGCTGCTGCCGATCGTGCTGTTCTTCCTCGCCTTCCAGCGCTTCCTGGTGGAAGGCATGGCCAGTTCGGGAGTCAAGGGGTGAGCGGGGCAGGGACCCGCGAGCCCGGGGAGGTCTTCGGACCCCGGCTGACCCTGTTCGCCGACATGCTGAGCGTCGGTCTCGCCACGGCTTTCGCCTGCCTCCCGCTGGTGACCTTCCCGGCCGCCCTGTCCAGCGCGTGCGCGGTGCTGCGCGGCGCGCGGGAGGGGCGGCCGGCCACCGCGGGCCGGTACGCGGCGGTGCTGCGGCGACGGTTGCGGGCCGGTGACCTGGCGGCCGGTGCCGTCGCGCTGTCC
>NZ_BMWE01000017.1 GCF_014651075.1 Streptomyces djakartensis
CGCCCGGCTTCGTCGAGGTCGTGGTAGAAGAGGCACGCCGTCCCCCGGTAGAAGGCGAAGGCCGAGGCCGCCATCTTCCGGAACTTCACGCGGAACGCGGCCGGGTCGGCGGCCAGGAGCTCGCCGAAGGCGGTGTCGAAGACGGCGAGGATCTCCTCACCGCGGTGCTCGTCGTCGAGCTGCGGGAACGACATCGCTGGGTGCCTCCTGGTGCGTGCGTCTGGCTTCATCGGGGGGACGGCGGGTCCGCCCTCCGCACAACGTGCGGCGGTCCGCGGGAGTGCCCGCGATCCCCGCCCGAAGGTACGCGGGTCACGCGCCCTGGTGTCACCGTCGCGGCATAGACTTCGACGCTGTCCCCCAGACTGTCCGCAGCCTGCCGGGCCCCATTCGTCGTATGTTTTCTCTGGAGGCCGCCGCATGTCGAAGCCGCCGTTCACGCACCTGCACGTCCACACCCAGTACTCGCTGCTGGACGGTGCCGCGCGGCTGAAGGACATGTTCAACGCGTGCAACGAGATGGGCATGACGCACATCGCCATGTCCGACCACGGCAACCTCCACGGGGCGTACGACTTCTTCCACTCCGCGCAGAAGGCCGGGGTCACCCCGATCATCGGCATCGAGGCGTACGTCGCGCCCGAGTCCCGCCGCAACAAGCGCAAGATCCAGTGGGGCCAGCCGCACCAGAAGCGGGACGACGTCTCCGGTTCCGGTGGTTACACCCACAAGACGATGTGGGCCGTGAACAAGACCGGTCTGCACAACCTCTTCCGGCTGTCCTCGGACGCGTACGCCGAGGGCTGGCTGCAGAAGTGGCCCCGGATGGACAAGGAGACCATCGCCAAGTGGTCCGAGGGCATCGTCGCCTCCACCGGCTGCCCCTCCGGCGAGGTCCAGACCCGGCTCCGCCTCGGTCACTTCGACGAGGCCCTGAAGGCCGCCGCCGACTACCAGGACATCTTCGGCAAGGACCGCTACTTCCTGGAGCTGATGGACCACGGCATCGAGATCGAGCACCGGGTCCGCGACGGCCTGCTGGACATCGCCAAGAAGCTCGGCATCCCCCCGCTGGTCACCAACGACTCCCACTACACCTACTCGCACGAGGCGAGCGCCCACGACGCCCTGCTGTGCATCCAGACCGGCAAGAACCTCTCCGACCCGGACCGCTTCAGGTTCGACGGCACCGGCTACTACCTGAAGTCCACGGACGAGATGTACGCCATCGACTCCTCGGACGCCTGGCAGGAGGGCTGCGCCAACACCCGGCTGATCGCCGAGATGGTCGACACCACGGGCATGTTCGAAAAGCGCGACCTGATGCCCAAGTTCGACATCCCGGACGGGTACACCGAGGTCAGCTGGTTCCGCGAGGAGACCATGCGCGGCATGCACCGCCGCTTCCCGGACGGCATCCCGGACGACCGCATGAAGCAGGTCGAGTACGAGATGGACACCATCATCTCGATGGGCTTCCCGGGCTACTTCCTCGTGGTCGCCGACTTCATCATGTGGGCCAAGAAGCAGGGCATCGCGGTCGGCCCCGGCCGTGGTTCCGCGGCCGGCTCGATCGTCGCCTACGCCCTCGGCATCACCGACCTCGACCCCATCCCGCACGGCCTGATCTTCGAGCGGTTCCTCAACCCCGAGCGCATCTCCATGCCCGATGTCGACATCGACTTCGACGAGCGCCGGCGCGTCGAGGTGATCCGGTACGTGACCGAGAAGTACGGCGCCGACAAGGTCGCCATGATCGGCACGTACGGCACCATCAAGGCCAAGAACGCGATCAAGGACTCGGCGCGCGTGCTGGGCTACCCGTACGCGATGGGTGACCGCCTCACCAAGGCCATGCCCGCCGACGTCCTCGGCAAGGGCATCAACCTGGACGGCATCACCAACCCCGAGCACCCCCGGTACTCGGAGGCCGGCGAGATCCGGGCGATGTACGAGAACGAGCCGGACGTGAAGAAGGTCATCGACACCGCCAAGGGCGTCGAGGGCCTGGTCCGGCAGATGGGCGTGCACGCCGCCGGCGTGATCATGTCCAGCGAGACCATCACCGACCACGTGCCCGTCTGGGTCAGGCACACCGACGGCGTGACCATCACGCAGTGGGATTACCCGAGCTGTGAGTCGCTCGGCCTGCTGAAGATGGACTTCCTGGGTCTTCGCAACCTGACGATCATGGACGACGCCGTCAAGATGGTGAAGTCCAACAAGGGGATCGACGTCGATCTCCTGAGCCTCCCGCTCGACGACCCCACGACCTTCGAACTGCTCCAGCGCGGCGACACCCTCGGCGTCTTCCAGTTCGACGGCGGACCCATGCGCTCCCTGCTCCGGCTGATGAAGCCGGACAACTTCGAAGACATCTCCGCCGTGTCAGCCCTGTACCGCCCGGGCCCCATGGGCATGAACTCCCACACCAACTACGCGCTGCGCAAGAACGGCCAGCAGGAGATCACGCCCATCCACCCCGAGCTGGAGGAGCCGCTCAGGGAGGTCCTGGACGTCACCTACGGCCTGATCGTCTACCAGGAGCAGGTGCAGAAGGCCGCCCAGATCATCGCCGGCTACTCGCTCGGCGAGGCCGACATCCTCCGCCGCGTGATGGGCAAGAAGAAGCCCGAGGAACTGGCGAAGAACTTCGTCCTCTTCCAGGAGGGCGCCCGCAAGAAGGGCTACAGCGACGAGGCCATCCAGGCGCTCTGGGACGTGCTGGTCCCCTTCGCCGGCTACGCCTTCAACAAGGCCCACTCCGCCGCGTACGGACTCGTCTCGTACTGGACGGCGTACCTCAAGGCGAACCATCCCGCCGAGTACATGGCCGCGCTGCTGACCTCCGTGAAGGACGACAAGGACAAGTCGGCCGTCTACCTCAACGAGTGCCGCCGCATGGGCATCAAGGTGCTCCCGCCGGACGTCAACGAGTCGATGTCCAACTTCGCCGCCCAGGGCGACGACGTGATCCTCTTCGGCCTCTCCGCCGTCCGCAACGTCGGTACGAACGTCGTCGAGTCGATCATCAGGTGCCGCAAGGCCAAGGGGAAGTACGTCTCCTTCCCGGACTACCTGGACAAGGTGGAGGCGGTGGTCTGCAACAAGCGCACCACCGAATCGCTGATCAAGGCCGGGGCCTTCGACGCCATGGGCCACACCCGCAAGGGCCTGACCGCGCAGTACGAGCCGATGATCGACAACGTGGTCGCCGTCAAGCGCAAGGAGGCCGAGGGCCAGTTCGACCTCTTCGGCGGCATGGGCGAGGAGGAGAGCAGCGAGCCCGGCTTCGGCCTCGACGTGCAGTTCACCGACGAGGAATGGGACAAGACCTATCTGCTCGCCCAGGAGCGGGAGATGCTCGGTCTGTACGTCTCCGATCACCCGCTGTTCGGCCTTGAGCACATCCTGTCCGACAAGGCCGACGCCGGTATCTCCCAGCTGACCGGTGGTGACTATTCCGACGGATCCGTGGTGACCATCGGCGGCATCATCTCTGGCCTGCAGCGCAAGATGACCAAGCAGGGCAACGCCTGGGCCATCGCCACCGTCGAGGACCTCGCCGGCTCGATCGAGTGCATGTTCTTCCCCGCGACCTACCAGCTCGTCTCGACCCAACTCGTCGAGGACGCCGTGGTGTTCGTCAAGGGCCGGCTCGACAAGCGCGAGGACGTGCCGCGGCTCGTCGCGATGGAACTGATGGTGCCGGACCTGTCCAACGCGGGCACCAACGCGCCCGTGATCCTCACCATCCCGGCCACCCGGGTGACCCCGCCGCTGGTCAGCCGCCTCGGCGAGGTCCTCAGCCACCACAAGGGTGACAGCGAGGTCCGGATCAAGCTCCAGGGACCGACGAAGACGACCGTGCTCCGCCTCGACCGGCACCGTGTGAAGGCGGATCCGGCGCTCTTCGGTGACCTGAAGGTGCTGCTGGGCCCCGCCTGCCTGGCGGGCTGACCCAGGACCCCTGAGGGCACTCGACGCGCGTGAGGGGCGTACCCGGCACCGGGTACGCCCCTCGGTGTGTCCGGGTCCCGACGACCCGTCACGCGGATGTCAGTTGTGGCCGAAGCTGCGCTTCCGCTTGCGGGACGCCACGTCGCCGGGGGTCATCTCGGCCTCCTGCTGGGGCTCCGCCTCGGCCGCGGGGCGGCGGTCCGCCCGCTGGCCACGCTCGGTGGGACGCTGCTGCTTACGGTCACGGTTCTTGTTCTTGGCCATGGTGATGCCTCCTGTGGGGGATCTAGGGGCCAGGGCCGGGACCAGATTCACACAGGCCGACATCGATCGCATGTCGGACAATTACCGTGCGTGACAGGATTGGTCGCGCCGGGAACCTCCGAAACGCCACGCCGAAGATCGAGTTCCGGCCGTTAACCTCCGCGCCGTCGGGCAGACTCGAAGCAAGCCCGAAACAAACCTCCTGGGAAGAGGGTGAGTCGCGTGGACCGCTGCATCGTCCTGGTGGACGCCGGGTATCTGCTGGGAGCCGCGGCGAGCCTCCTCGCCGGGGAGCCCTCACGGTCCCGTATCACCGTCGACCACACGGCCCTCATCCAGGGCCTGCGCGAACGCGCCGAGTCCGACACCCAGCAGCCGCTGCTGCGGATCTACTGGTTCGACGGCGCCCCCGACCGCGTTCCGCAGCCCGAGCACCGCAGGCTGCGCGTGATGCCCCGGGTCACCGTCCGGCTCGGGGCGCTGACCCGCAGCGACGGCCGCTGGGCGCAGAAGGGCGTGGACGCGGCGATGCACGCCGAGCTCACCGAACTGGCCCGCAACCGCGCCTGCTCCGACATCGTCCTCGTCACCGGCGACGGGGACCTGCTGCCCGGCATGATGGCCGCCAAGGAACACGGTGTCGCCGTCCACCTGTGGGCCGTCCAGGCCGCCGACGGGGACTACAACCAGTCCGAGGACCTGGTCGCGGAGGCCGACGAGCGGCGCGTCCTGGACCGTGCGTGGATCACCAAGGCCGTCCGCGCCAGGGAGTACACCGGCGTGTGCGCCCCGCAGTCCGCGTCCCGGCCGGAGATCGCCGCGATCCTCTCCGCGCCGCTGCCCGACTCCTCCCTCGCCGCCGCGGCCGAACGGCCCGCCCCGCAGCCCCCGCATCCGGCGGCCGGCCCCGGGCAGAACGGCACGGAGGAACGGGTGCCCGCCGCCAAAGGGGTCCCCACGCCCAAGGACCTGGCCGCCCTGCGTGCCCCCGGCACCCAGCACACCCAGCATCCCGCCTCCGCCACCCTGCGCTGGTCCTCAGACAAGGGCTGGGTCGACCGGCCCGCGCCCGAGCCCCCCGAGGCCGCCTCGATGCCGACGCTCGCCCAGCTGACCACGGCCGAGCAGCGGTGGGCCGACCGCGAGGAGGACATCACCACGGTCGGCGGCGACCCCTTCGAGGTGGGGCAGGTCTTCGCCCGGCGCTGGGTCGAGCGCCTGGGCGACCAGAGCCATCTGCAGAAACTGTCCGGGATGTACCCGCGCATCCCGCACCGCGTGGACGGGGAGCTGCTGCGCTACGCCGCCCGCTTCGGCCTGCTCGCCCACAAGGACGACCAGATCGACGAGCGGGACCGCTACGCCATCCGGGCCGGCTTCTGGAAGGAGATCGGCGTGCGCACGGGCGTGGAGCACGCACCCGTCGCCGACTGAGATCGTGGCCGTCGGATTTGCCGCCCAGGACCGACCCGGGAGCGGACCGGGGCGCCCGACCCCGTAGTCTCGTCCCTTGTGAGTAAGCGCGCGGCACAGGCATTTCGGCACGATGGTGACGTCGTGTGCGCGGTGCGCGGGCTGACCAAGACCTATCCGGCGGTCCGGGGCCGGCGCGGCGCGCCCGGCACACCCGAGGTCCGGGCCACGGACGACGTGACGCTGGACATCCGCCGCGGTGAGATCTTCGGCCTGCTCGGGCCGAACGGCGCCGGCAAGTCCACCCTCGTACGCCAGCTCACCGGGCTGATGCGGCCCGATGCCGGCCGAGTGGAGATCCTCGGGCACGACATCGTGCGCCACCCCGAGCGGGCCGCGCGGATCCTCGCCTACCTCGGCCAGGAGTCGACCGCCCTGGACGAGCTGACCGTGTCGCTCGCCGCCGAGACCACCGGGCGGCTGCGCGGCCTGGACGTACGGCAGGCGCGGGCCGAGCGCGACGAGGTGCTCGACGAGCTCGGGCTCGCGGCGCTCGCCGGGCGGCCGCTGAAGAAGCTCTCGGGGGGCCAGCGGCGCCTGGCGTGCTTCGCCGCGGCGCTGGTGGGGGAGCGGCCGCTGCTGGTGCTGGACGAGCCGACCACCGGTATGGACCCGGTGGCGCGGCGGGCCGTGTGGTCGGCGGTCGACCGGCGGCGGGCCGAGCGCGGCACGACCGTGCTGCTCGTCACCCACAACGTCATCGAGGCCGAGACCGTGCTGGACCGGGTGGCCGTCCTCGACCGGGGGCGGGTCATCGCCTGCGACACGCCCGGCGGGCTCAAGGAGCAGGTGGCCGGTGAGGTGCGGGTGGACCTGGTGTGGCGGGACGCGGCGCCGCTGCACGTCCCCGAGGTGGCCGCGCTGCGGGACCGAGTCGTGGAGTCGGGCCGCCGCTGGACGCTCCGGCTGGGGCCCGAGGAGGCCCGGGCGGTCGTCGCGACCGTCACCGGAGGCGCCGCCTTCGCCGCCCTGGACGACTTCACGCTGACCACGCCGAGCCTGGAGGACGTGTACCTGGCCCTGGGCGGTGCCGTGCGGCAGGGGCTGGTGAAGGCGTGAGAAACCCTTTGAGCGCGCGGGCCGCCGCGTACGTACCGACTGCCGCAGTGGACCCGACGAAGGGGAGCAGCACGACGTGAGTGTCGTACCCGCCGATGTCCTGCCGGGCAGCGCCCTGGCCGCTGAGGAGCCCGCGGCCGGCGCGGCCGAGCTCGGACCTCGCGCGCGGTTGTGGCCGTCGCTGGCGGCCGTGTACCGGGCGCAGTTGTCCCGGGCACGGGTGGCGCGGATCCCGCTGCTGTTCGTGGCGACGTTCCAGTCGATCGGGATCATGGTCCTGATGCGCGGCGTGGTGGACGACGGGGCGGAGGCCCAGGCGGTCGTCGCCGGGTCGTCGGTCCTGGTGGTCGCCTTCGTCGCGCTGAACCTCCTCGCCCAGTACTTCGGGCAGCTGCGGGCCAGCGGCGGACTCGACCACTACGCGACCCTGCCGGTGCCGCCCGCGGCGGTGGTGCTGGGCGCGGCGGGCGCGTACGCGTCGTTCACCGTGCCGGGGACCGTCGTGACGGCGGTGTTCGGCTGTGTGCTGTTCGGGCTGCCGCTGGCTCATCTCTGGATCCTCGTGGCGGTGATCCCGCTCGCGGGTGCCGCGCTCGCCGGCCTTGGAGCGGCGCTGGGGCTGCTCGCGCCCCGGCCGGAGCTGGCCACGCTGCTCGGTCAGCTGGGCATGTCCGCGGCGCTGCTGCTGGGTGTGCTGCCGGCGGACCGGATGCCGGAGATCGTGCGTTTCGCGCGGGATCTGCTGCCGTCGACGTACGGCGTCGAGGCCTTCGCCCGGACGTTCGGGGCTGATCCCGACTGGGCCTTCGTCCTGGGGGATCTCGCCGTGTGCGCCGTCGTGGGCGTCGTCTCGCTGGCCGTGGCGACCTGGGCGTACCGCCGGGCGGCCGTCCGGTGAGCGGGGAGGGATCGTCCGGTGACGCGGAGCACAGGCGGGCCTGGCACGATGGCAGGGTGACCGCACCACTGACTCCGCCACCGCCCCCGCACGACCGTTCCGCACAGGATGCGTGGCAGCCGCCGGACGCCGGGTCCGCGGCGCACGGGCCCCAGGCCCGGGGGACTCAGGTTCCCGGGTCCCAGCATGCCGGGTACGCCGGGCACGGCTGGTACGGACAGGACGGGCCCGGGATGAAGACGGAAGTACGGGAGGCCGCCGTGATCTCGGTGGCCGTGGCGCTCGGCGGGGTGCTGCTCGGGGTGCTGTGGTGGTGGCTCGCGCCGCACGTGCCGCTGGTCGGTGACGTCGTGGACGGCGACTGGGTCGTCTTCCTCAAGGACACCGAGGGCGAGCAGGCGGTCGGGGTCGACGGGACGTTCACCATGCTCGGGCTGGGGTTCGGGGCCGTCAGCGCTCTGGTCGTCTTTCTGCTGCGGCGGCGCGGGGGTGTGCCGCTGGTGGTGGGGCTGGCCGTCGGGGGACTGCTCGGGTCGTTGCTGGCCTGGCGGGTCGGGGTGTGGCTCGGGCCCGCGGAGGATGTGGTCGCGCGGGCGAGGGAAGTGGGGCGGGGCGTGACGTTCTCCGCGCCGCTGCGGCTGGGGGCGAAGGGGGCGTTGCTGGCCTGGCCGCTTGCCGCGCTGGTGCTGCATCTCGGGCTCACGGCGTTGTTCGGGCCGCGGGATCCGGAACCGGAGTATCCGGAGTATGGGGACGGGGCGTATCAGGGGCCGTCTGTTTCGTAGGTGCTCGGCGTTCTTGCCGGGGCGGGGCTGTGCGCAACCCGGCGCTGCGGGGTGCCTCCCCCAAGCTCTCGGCTTCGCTCGAGCAGGGGGCACCTCCATCGCCCACCCGTGCCGCCCCGAGCGGCACGACTGCCCGCAGCTCGGCTGACACGGCCGATAAGCGAGCCGCGGGGTGCCGCTGCGCCCGCCCTCCCCAAGCTCTCGGCTTCGCTCGAGCAGGGGGACCCCCATGGCCCCAGCGGACGATTGCCCGCAGCTCAGCCGACGCGCCCGATGGGCGCCAGGACCGCCTCGGTCAGTTTCGCCAGGTCCTGCGGGGACAGCTCCACCTCCAAGCCCCTGCGGCCCGCCGAGACGCAGATGGTCGGGTGGGAGGACGCCGAGGCGTCGAGGACCGTCGGGAGCTTCTTGCGCTGGCCCAGGGGGGAGATGCCGCCGCGGACGTAACCCGTGGTGCGTTCCGCCAGGGCCGGGTCGGCCATCGTCGCGCGTTTGCCGCCGACCGCCGACGCCAGGGCCTTCAGGTCGAGTTGGCCCGCGACCGGGACCACCGCCACCGTCAGCGTGCCGTCGACGTCGGCGACCAGTGTCTTGAAGACGCGGTCCGGGGAGACGCCCATCGCCTCGGCCGCCTCCTCGCCGTAGGAGGGGTGGGCGGGGTCGTGGTCGTAGGAGTGGACCGTGAACTCCACGCCCGCGGTCGTCAGCGCGACCGTCGCGGGCGTGCCGCCGCCCTGCTGCTTCTTCGGCTTCTTCGCCATCCCCGCCCGTTTCAGTTGAGGCTCGTCGGGCCGCGCGTCAGGTCCGACGACGGCAACGACGGCAGACTACGGATGATGGCCGTCTCGGAGCGAAGGAGTTTCAGCTCGTCGCGCAGGCGGGAGGCCGTGTCGGGCGCCTGGAGCAGGCGTTGCTTGGTCGGGGTGTCCAGCATCATCGCCGCGGCCACCAGGTAGGAGACCACGCCCGGCTCGTCGGGCAGGTCGGCGCCGGTCGTCAGGGACCGTTCCCGCGCGCCCGCCAGCCGCTTCTGGTACTGGCGGAAGGACCGCAGCACCCCCTCCGCCAACGGCGCCGCCTCGTCGCCGGGTTCCTCCTCCAGCGTCTCCAGCTCGGCCGTCAGGAAGGGACCCGACGCGTCGACCGACAGCAGCTTCACCCGGGTGGTGCCGGTCGCCAGCACCTCGAAGGAGCCGTCGGTGCGCTCCCGGATCGTCGCCGCGTCGGCCACGCAGCCGATCCTGTGGAACGACGCGGCCGGGTCCGGGCCGAAACCGGCTGCGGCCCCCCGCTCGGGCAGGGCCGTCGGGTCGGGCATGCCGGGGGCGCTGGGGGCCACCTCGTGGCCGTCGCGGATCGCCACGACGGCGAACCGGCGCGGCTCGTCCTCCGGCGTCTTCAGCAGTTCGCGCATCATGGCGCGATACCGCTCCTCGAAGACGTTGAGCGGGAGCACGAGCCCCGGGAACAGCACGGAGTTCAGGGGGAAGAGCGGGAGCCGGACGGTGGTCACGACGCAAAAGCCTAATGGTCGCCCGAGCGGACTCGTCCGCCCCGTTCACTCCGTGGATGCCCGGAGGGCCGGCCGGCCGCCCGCAGCCGGATGTCGTCACGGACGCGCAGGAAGTGGCCGAGCGGATCGTCCGACGCGCGGTCCCAGGGGAACGAGGTGGCGTACGGGCCGTTCAGGCGCAGCTGCTCCTGGGCGTCCGCCCAGCGTTCCAGGCACACCAGGACGAAGATGAGCAGGTTGCGCATCCGGGCGGGCCAGGGGTCGGCCGCCGGCAGCCGCGGTGACAGCGCGATCGCCCGGTCGGCGGCCGCGTCCAGCCGCTCGCGCGGCACCTCGGGCCCGCAGCCGTCGGTGAGGTAGCCGAAGGCCGCCCGCAGCGGGAGGGCCTGGACGAGGGCGTCGGCGGGCGCGTCCTGCGCGGCCCGGTCGGCGAAGTCGAAGCACTCGTGGTGTGAGCCGTGCCAGGAGGAGGCCAGGTAGCGCAGGGCCGCCACATGGCAGCCGTAGTGGTGCGGGGCGCGGCGTACGGCCGCCGCCCAGAGCTCCTCGAAGTACTTGTGCCCGGCCTGTCCGCCCCGGGCGTGGTCGAGCGCGAGCCGCCACGGCACCGGGTCCCGCCGGTCGCCCCGGGCCGCCGCCGTGATCAGCGGGGTCACCTCGCGCAGCGCCTCGGCCCGGGCCGGCGACCGCCAGGCTCCGTCCACCGCCAGCTGGGCCGCGACCAGAGTCGCGTCCGGGTCCTTCGGCGTGGTGGCGAGCCAGGCGTCCAGCCACTCGGGACGCGAGCGCGCGAAGGCGGCCAGCCGGGTCACGTACCGGTCGCGCCGCTCCCACTCGGCGGCCGCGCGCGTGGCGTGGAGCAGCCCGGCGGCCGGTCCGTGGTCGCCGCGGGCGGCGGCCACCAGCGCGGGGCTCAGCCGTGCGTCGGGCGCGTCGAGCAGCACCTCGTCGTCGGCGTTCGGGCCGCCGACGAGGTGGGAGGCGGTCCTGGTGATCCGGCCGGCGCGGATGAAGGGCAGCTGCAGAGCCATGGTGCCGACCATTGAAAGACCGCTGGTCACGAGGGCGCCAGTAGGTTCATGGAACTCGCGGAAAGTTGTACGGCGCGTGGTCAAGAGGAGGCAAAGGTGTGCCAGTTCCACAACGCTGGTCACACCGGCATCAGGGGCAGCGCGAAGCGGACGCCGCCGCCGTCAATTGCGCCGCAGCAGCCGGGTCGCCCCGGCGGCCACGGTCGTCGCCAGGATCCAGCCCAGCAGGATCATCGCCGTCGCCAGCCACTGCCAGCCCCCGCGCAGCTGCCAGAACCCCACCTGGCCCAGGTCTATGACCGGCAGCAGCAGATCGAGGGTGAACAGGGCGGGGTTCCACTCCGGATGCTCACCCTGCTTCATCGGCGGATGGCC
Source organism: Streptomyces djakartensis (assembly GCF_014651075.1). Lineage (GTDB taxonomy): Bacteria > Actinomycetota > Actinomycetes > Streptomycetales > Streptomycetaceae > Streptomyces > Streptomyces djakartensis. Next base: position 11,359 of record NZ_BMWE01000017.1, read on the forward strand.
GGCCTGCGCGAAGGCGAGCGAGCCCGCCGCCCACAGCACCGCCATCCACACCGCGGCCCGGCCCGGCCGGTACCCGTAGGCGACCGTCCAGTCCTGGGCGTAGCCCCACAGCTTGGCGGCCGGCGGAAGGCTCTCCCGGTGCCGGCGCTGCTTGGCCAGCAGCACCTCACGGGCGTCCTCGTCCTCCCCGCCGGCCCGCAGTACGGCCGCGAGCCGCTCATAGGGCTCCGGGTTGTACTCGGCGGTCGCCGCCGCCACCCAGTCCAGCCGCTCGGCCAGCGGGAACGGGCCGCGCGGAACGAGGTTCTCGTAGGTGAAGCCGCCCATGTGAAGCCGCCCCGGGCCGGGCCAGGCGTCCGCCCGGTCCATCAGGTTGATGATCTTCGCCCCCGACAGCACCACCTGCCCGCGGGCCGGCTGTTCCCCGAGGAACCGCAGCTCCGGCGTCTGCATCCGGCGCATCGACAGTTCCTGGTCCTCCGTGAGGGTGAACCGGGCCCGCTCGAAGTCGACCGCGTCACCGAAGCGCCCGTCGTCCAGCCGGACCCCGCCCTCGCACTCGAACCGCTGGATGCGCGTGCCCTGCGCCGGGGTCATACCGCTCATCGCCTGGGCGCCGACGCCCGCCGGAGTCAGATACAGGCTGCGCCCGACGGTCAGCTGCGGGGCGTTCAGCGCGAGCCGCGCGTAGGGGTTGGCCAGCCGGGCACCACGCAGACTCAGCGACACGCCGATCGTGGCGGCGCGCAGACTCAGCTCGCCGTGCGACTCCAGCAGCTCCGCCTGTAAGTCCTGGCCGACGGTCAGGCCGTCCGCGGCCACCGACCGGCCGCTGCGGTCCCGGTGCACGACCGCCTGGTTCAGCATCAGGTCCGTGCCTATCTGCGCGTCGGTGAGCCGGATGCCGCGATGGAAGCGGCAGCGCGGCAGATGCAGATCGCCCTCGGTCTGCACCCGGGCCGCCTCCAGTCGCGGCACCGAGCAGTCCACCATCCGCAGGGTCGTGAAGCGGGCCTCCGGAAGCAGCACGTCCTGCTCGAAACGGCACTGCCGCATCTCGGCGTACGGCACCACCGTGCCGCCCGCGAGGTCCAGCGAGCCGCTGACCCGCACACCGGCCAGCTTCAGCGAGGACACCCGGCCGGCCAGGGCGGGCGGGCCGTCGAGGAGCAGCCAGCAGACGATCCGGGCCCGCACGGTCCGCTCCTCGCCCCACGGGTGACCCCCGTGCGGATCGTCGACCACCGGGTCGCCGCTGCTCAGGTCGTACACGCTGCCGTTGCGGAAGGCCTGCCACATGCCGGCCTCGGCCGCGGTCAGGTCCCCGGGCGGTTCCCCGGCGCGCACGCCGGCCCCCTCGGTCACGTCTCTTCCTTCCTCCTCCGGTACTCGCGGGTAAAGCTCCTCGTACAACCGTTCATGCCCGTTGAGTGACGCCGCGAACGCGAAACGTGAAGGGGATCTTCCAGGCTTGCGCGGTGTGCCGTATCAGCCATTGATACGTGCGGACGGCGCGCAATTCGGGTCTGAGAGAATTGAGCACGTGATCTCCCGAATCGATCTGCGCGGCGACGCCCTTCCCGAGGGCCCCGCCCTGCGCGACCTGCTGCCCCGAGCCGAGTTCGACGTAGCGGCCGCCCTGGAGAAGGTGCGTCCGATCTGCGAGGACGTGCATCATCGGGGCGACGCGGCGCTGATCGACGCGGCCGAGCGGTTCGACGGGGTCAGGCTGGACCAGGTGCGGGTGCCGGCCGCCGCGCTCACCCGTGCCCTGGAGGAACTCGACCCGGCCGTGCGCGCGGCCCTGGAGGAGTCGATCCGGCGCGCCCGGACCGTCCACCGCGAGCAGCGCCGCGGCACGCACACCACCCAGGTCGTGCCCGGCGGCTCCGTGACCGAGAAGTGGGTTCCGGTCCAGCGTGTCGGGCTCTACGCGCCCGGCGGCCGGTCGGTGTACCCGTCCTCCGTGATCATGAACGTGGTGCCGGCGCAGGAGGCCGGCGTCGAGTCCATCGCGCTCGCCTCGCCGGCCCAGGCCGAATGCGAGGGCCTGCCGCACCCCACGATCCTCGCCGCCTGCGCCCTGCTCGGCGTCGACGAGGTGTACGCGGCCGGAGGCGCCACGGCCGTCGCGATGTTCGCCTACGGGACCGAGTCCTGCGCGCCGGCCAACATGGTCACCGGCCCCGGCAACATCTGGGTCGCCGCCGCCAAGCGCTACTTCACCGGCAGGATCGGCATCGACGCCGAGGCCGGCCCGACCGAGATCGCGGTCCTCGCCGACGACACGGCCGACCCGGTGCACGTCGCCTCCGACCTGATCAGCCAGGCCGAGCACGACCCGCTGGCCGCCGCCGTCCTGGTCACCGACTCCGCCGACCTCGCGGACGCCGTCGAGAAGGAGCTGGCACCGCAGGTCGCCGCCACCAAGCACGTCGACGACCGGATCGTCCCCGCCCTGTCCGGCAAGCAGTCCGCGATCGTGCTGGTCGACGGCATCGAGGAGGGCCTGAAGGTGGTCGACGCGTACGGCGCCGAGCACCTGGAGATCCAGACCGCCGACGCCACCGCCGTGGCCGACCGGGTCAGGAACGCCGGCGCGATCTTCATCGGCCCCTGGGCGCCCGTGTCGCTGGGCGACTACGCGGCCGGGTCCAACCACGTCCTGCCGACCGGCGGCTGCGCGTGCCACTCCTCCGGCCTGTCCGTCCAGTCCTTCCTGCGCGGCATCCACATCGTCGACTACACGCGGGAGGCGCTGGCCGACGTCGCGCACCACGTGGTGACGCTCGCCGAGGCGGAGGACCTGCCGGCCCACGGCGCGGCGATCAAGGCGAGGTTCGACTGGAAGGTTCCCCAGGGCAAGTGAGCGACGTACGCATCGACGATCTCCCCGTACGGGACGAGCTGCGCGGCAAGTCCCCCTACGGCGCGCCCCAGCTGGACGTCCCCGTTCGGCTGAACACCAACGAGAACCCCTACCCGCTGCCCGAGCCGCTGGTCGAGCGCATCGCCGAGCGGGTCCGTGAGGCGGCCCGCGACCTCAACCGCTACCCGGACCGGGACGCGGTCGAGCTGCGCACCCAGCTGGCGAAGTACCTGACCGACACCTCCGGCTACCAGGTCGGGCTGGCGAACGTCTGGGCGGCCAACGGTTCCAACGAGGTCATCCAGCAGCTGCTGCAGACCTTCGGCGGGCCGGGCCGCACGGCGATCGGCTTCGAGCCGTCGTACTCCATGCACGGGCTCATCGCGCGCGGCACCGGCACGGGCTGGATCTCCGGCCCCCGCGGCGACGACTTCTCGATCGACCTCGCCGCCGCGGAGAAGGCCATCGCCGAGAACCGGCCGGACGTCGTCTTCGTCACCACCCCGAACAACCCCACGGGCAACGCCGTGCCGCGTGAGACGGTCCTCGCGCTGTATGACGCCGCCCAGGCGGCCAAGCCGTCGATGGTGGTGGTCGACGAGGCGTACATCGAGTTCAGCCACGGCGACTCGCTGCTGCCGCTGCTTCAGGGGCGCCCGAACCTCGTCATCTCCCGCACCATGTCCAAGGCGTTCGGCGCGGCGGGCCTGCGCCTCGGCTACCTCGCCGCGCACCCGGCCGTCGTCGACGCCGTCCAGCTGGTCCGGCTGCCCTACCACCTGTCGGCGGTCACCCAGGCGACCGCCCTGGCCGCCCTGGAGCACACCGGCACGCTGCTGGGCTACGTCGAGCAGCTCAAGGCCGAGCGGGACCGCCTGGTCACCGAACTGCGCGCGACCGGCTACGAGGTCGTCGAGTCCGACGCCAACTTCGTGCAGTTCGGCCGGTTCGAGGACGCGCACACGGCCTGGCGGAAGATCCTCGACCACGGCGTGCTGGTCCGGGACAACGGCATCCCCGGGTGGCTGCGGGTGTCCGCCGGAACCCCCGAAGAGAACGACGCGTTCCTGGACGCGGTACGTGCACTGAAGAAGGAGCAGAGTTCATGAGCCGCACCGGACGCGTGGAGCGGACGACCAAGGAGACCTCGGTCCTCGTCGAGATCGGCCTCGACGGCACCGGCAAGACGGAGATCTCCACCGGCGTCGGCTTCTACGACCACATGCTCGACCAGCTCGGCCGGCACGGTCTGTTCGACCTGACCGTGAAGACCGAGGGCGATCTGCACATCGACTCGCACCACACCATCGAGGACACCGCCCTCGCCCTCGGCGCCGCCTTCAGGCAGGCCCTCGGCGACAAGGTCGGCATCTACCGCTTCGGCAACTGCACGGTCCCGCTGGACGAGTCCCTCGCCCAGGTCACCGTCGACCTGTCCGGCCGCCCCTACCTCGTGCACACCGAGCCCGAGAAGATGGCGCCGATGATCGGCGAGTACGACACCACCATGACGCGGCACATCCTGGAGTCCTTCGTGGCCCAGGCCCAGATCGCGCTGCACGTGCACGTGCCCTACGGGCGCAACGCCCACCACATCGTGGAATGCCAGTTCAAGGCCCTGGCCCGGGCCCTGCGTTACGCGTCCGAGCGCGACCCGCGCGCGGCCGGCATCCTCCCGTCCACGAAGGGCGCCCTGTGAACGGCATCTCGACCCTGCTGATCGTCGTCGGCCTGTTCCTGGCCGGGGGGATCTACTCGTTCGTCAAGCAGAAGATGCCCAAGGGCCTGATCGTGCTGCTGTCCATCGCTGCGGCCATGTGCCTGGCGGCCGGTGTCCTGAGGCTGGAGGTGTGGAATTGAGCGCCCCTGAGAAGACATCGAAGAAGCAGAAGACGGTAGTGGTCTTCGACTACGGCTTCGGCAACGTCCGCTCCGCCGAGCGCGCCCTCGCCCGCTCGGGAGCCGACGTCGAGATCACGCGTGACTACGACAAGGCCATGAACGCCGACGGGCTGCTCGTGCCGGGCGTGGGTGCCTTCGCCTCCTGCATGACCGGCCTGCGCGAGGCGCGCGGCGACTGGATCGTCGACCGCCGGCTCTCCGGCGGCCGCCCGGTCATGGGCATCTGCGTCGGCATGCAGATCCTCTTCGCGCGCGGCATCGAGCACGGCGTGGAGAGCGAGGGCCTCGACGAGTGGCCCGGCTCCGTCGAGCCGCTGCAGGCCGAGGTCGTGCCCCACATGGGCTGGAACACCGTGGACGCGGCGCCCGGCTCACAGCTGTTCGCCGGCCTGGACGCGGACGCCCGCTTCTACTTCGTGCACTCCTACGCCGTCCACGACTGGTCGCTTGAGACGCACAACCCGGCGATGGAGGCCCCCAAGGTCACCTGGTCCACGCACGGCAAGCCGTTCGTCGCCGCCGTCGAGAACGGCGCCCTGTGGGCCACGCAGTTCCACCCCGAGAAGTCCGGCGACGCCGGAGCCCAGCTCCTCACCAACTGGATCGGAACACTGTGAGCAAGCTCGAACTCCTCCCCGCCGTCGACGTCCGTGACGGCCAGGCGGTCCGCCTGGTGCACGGCGAGTCCGGTACGGAGACCTCCTACGGCTCGCCGCTGGACGCCGCCCTCGCCTGGCAGCGCTCCGGCGCCGAGTGGCTGCACCTGGTCGACCTGGACGCCGCGTTCGGCACCGGCGACAACCGCGAGCTGATCGCCGAGGTCGCAAGGGCGATGGACATCAAGGTGGAGCTCTCCGGCGGGATCCGCGACGACGACACCCTCGCCGCCGCCCTCGCCACCGGCTGCACCCGGGTGAACCTCGGCACGGCCGCCCTGGAGACCCCCGAGTGGGTCGCCAAGGTCATCGCCGAGCACGGCGACAAGATCGCGGTCGGTCTCGACGTCCGCGGCACCACCCTGCGCGGCCGCGGCTGGACCCGGGACGGCGGCGACCTCTACGAGACGCTGGAGCGCCTCGACAAGGAGGGCTGCGCCCGCTACGTCGTCACGGACATCGCCAAGGACGGCACGCTCCAGGGCCCGAACCTGGAACTGCTGAAGAACGTCTGCGCCGCCACCGACCGCCCGGTCGTGGCCTCCGGCGGCGTGTCCTCGCTGGACGACCTCCGGGCCATCGCCGCCCTCGTCCCCCTCGGTGTCGAGGGCGCGATCGTAGGGAAGGCGCTGTACGCGAAAGCGTTCACCCTCGAGGAAGCCTTGGAGGCTGTGTCGTCATGACGTCGGAAGCCGTGCGGCGGGTGCAGAGCGGAAGTCCCTGGGAAGAGTCCTTCGGTTTTGCACGTGCCGTCGCGGCGGGCGACCACGTGCTGGTGGCGGGCACCACGTCCTTCAAGGGCAGCGTGCTGTACGGGGAGGGCGACCCGTACGAGCAGGCGAAGGTGGCCTTCTCCAGCGCACTCGACGCGATCGCCGAGTTCGGGCTCGGACCCGGAGCGGTGATCCGTACGCGTATGTACCTGGCACACGCGCGTGACCTCGAAGAGGTGGGCCGCGCCCACAAGGAACTGTTCGACACCGCGCGCCCGGTCGCGACCTTCCTGGTGGTGGACGGGTTCATCGACCCGCGCGTGCTGGTGTCCGTGGAAATAGAAGCATTCAGAGGAGCCGTGACCACATGACCCTGGCGGTCCGAGTCATCCCCTGCCTGGACGTGGACAACGGCCGGGTCGTCAAGGGCGTCAACTTCCAGAACCTGCGCGACGCGGGCGACCCCGTCGAGATGGCCAAGGTGTACGACGCCGAGGGCGCCGACGAGCTGACGTTCCTGGACATCACCGCCTCGTCGGGCGACCGCGAGACCACCTACGACGTGGTGCGCCGCACCGCCGAGCAGGTGTTCATCCCGCTCACCGTCGGCGGCGGCGTCCGCACCCCCGAGGACGTCGACAAGCTGCTGCGGGCCGGCGCGGACAAGGTCGGCGTCAACACGGCCGCGATCGCCCGCCCCGAGCTGATCCGTGAGATCGCCGAACGCTTCGGCCGCCAGGTCCTGGTCCTCTCGGTGGACGCCCGCCGCACCGAGTCGGGCTCCTTCGAGGTCACCACCCACGGCGGCCGTCGCGGTACCGGCATCGACGCCGTCGAGTGGGCACACCGGGCCGCCGAGCTGGGCGCCGGCGAGATCCTGCTCAACTCGATGGACGCGGACGGCACCAAGGACGGCTACGACCTCGAGATGATCCGGGCGGTACGCAAACACGTCACCGTCCCTGTCATCGCCTCGGGCGGCGCGGGCAGGCTGTCCCACTTCCCCCCGGCCATCGACGCGGGCGCGGACGCGGTGCTCGCGGCGTCGGTGTTCCACTTCGGGGACCTGCGGATCGGCCAGGTCAAGGAGACGCTGCGGGAGGCCGGGCATCCCGTGAGGTGACGCCCGGCCCCGGCTCAGATCCCCAGCTGCTTCGTCTCGTGCAGCTTCGTGATCGCGTCCTCGTCGCCGTCCAGGTCCACCTTGGCCTGGCTCTGCCGGCCGTACGAGAACAGCACCAGCTCGGACGGCTCGCCGGTCACCGTCACCACCGGCGTGCCGCGATGGGCGACCACCGTCTGGCCGTCCGGGCGGCGCAGCACCAGGCCCGTCGGGACGCCCCGGCCCATCAGGCGGGCGGTGCGCTCCAGCCGGGACCACAGGGCGTCCTGGAACACCGGGTCGAGCTCGCGCGGGGACCAGTCCGGCTGGGCGCGGCGGACGTCCTCCGTGTGGACGTAGAACTCGATGATGTTCGACGCCTCGTCCACCGGCTTGAGCGAGAAGGGCGAGAAGCGGGGCGGGCCCGTACGGATCAGCTGGATCAGCTCCTCGTACGGCTTGTCCGTGTACTCCGCCATCACCCGGTCCAGACGCGGCGCCAGCTGCTTGATCAGCATCCCGCCGGCGGCGTCCGGGCGTCGCTCACGCACCACCACGTGCGCGGCGAGGTCCCGGGTCGTCCAGCCCTCGCACAGAGTGGGCGCGTCCGAGCCCGCGGTCTCCAACAGGTCGGCGAGGAGAAGTCGTTCACGCTTGGCATGGGTCGACATGCGGCCAGCCTACGGCCGCGTGCCGGGTCCGCACAGTGGACACTCCACCTGGCCGGTCAGTGGCGCGCGGCACAATGGTCGGCATGACCAGCATGTCCCCCCGGCACAGCCGCCTCGCCCCGGAGATCGCCGCCCGCCTCAAGCGCAGCGCCGACGGTCTCCTGCCCGCCATCGCCCAGCAGTACGACACCGGAGAGGTGCTGATGCTCGGCTGGATGGACGACGAGGCGCTGCACCGCACCCTGACCACCGGCCGCTGCACGTACTGGTCACGCAGCCGCCAGGAGTACTGGGTCAAGGGAGACACCTCCGGCCACTTCCAGCGGGTCAGGTCCGTCGCCCTCGACTGCGACGCCGACACCGTCCTGGTGAAGGTCGACCAGGTCGGCGCCGCCTGCCACACGGGAGCCCGCACCTGCTTCGACGCGGACGTGCTCTTCGAGGACGGCGGCTCCGACGCCGCCACGACGGATCGGTGAGGCCGGCCGCCATGGACCTCGAGACGTTCCGCAAGCTCGCCACCGACCGGCGGGTCATCCCGGTCACCCGCAAGCTCCTCGCCGACGGCGACACCCCGGTCGCGCTCTACCGCAAGCTCGCCGCCGAGCGCCCCGGCACCTTCCTGCTGGAGTCCGCGGAGAACGGCCGCTCGTGGTCCCGCTACTCGTTCGTGGGTGTCCGCAGCGCCGCCACGCTGACCGAGCGCGACGGGCAGGCGCACTGGCTCGGCACCCCGCCCGTCGGCGTCCCCGTCGACGGTGACCCCCTCGCCGCGCTGCGCGCCACCGTCGAGGCCCTGCACACCCCCCACCACGACGGCCTGCCGCCCTTCACCGGCGGCATGGTCGGCTACCTCGGCTACGACATCGTCCGCCGCCTGGAGAAGATCGGCCCCGGCGAGCGCGACGACCTGAGACTGCCCGAGCTGACCATGCTCCTGACCAGCGACCTCGCCGTCATGGACCACTGGGAGGGCTCGGTCCTGCTGATCGCCAACGCGATCAACCACAACGACCTGGACACGGGCGTCGACGAGGCCTACGCCGACGCCGTCGCCCGCCTCGACGCCATGCAGGCCGACCTGTCCCGCGCGGTGGCCCAGCCCCCGGCGGCGCTCCCGCCCTCCGAGCTCCCCGACCACACGGTCCTGTGGGGAGGCCCCGACTTCCAGGAGGCCGTCGAGGACATCAAGGAGCGCATCCGGGCCGGCGAGGCCTTCCAGGTGGTCCCCTCCCAGCGTTTCGAGACCCCGTGCACGGCGAGCGCCCTGGACGTCTACCGGGTCCTGAGGACGACCAACCCGTCGCCGTACATGTACCTGTTCCGCTTCGACGGCTTCGACGTCGTCGGCTCCTCGCCCGAGGCCCTGGTCAAGGTCGAGGACGGCCGGGCCATGGTCCACCCCATCGCCGGTACCCGCTGGCGCGGCGCCACCCCGCAGGAGGACCAGGCCCTCGCCGAGGAACTGCTCGCCGACCCCAAGGAGCGCGCCGAGCACCTCATGCTCGTCGACCTGGGCCGCAACGACCTGGGGCGGGTCTGCGAGCCCGGCTCCGTCGAGGTCGTCGACTTCATGTCCGTCGAGCGGTACTCGCACGTCATGCACATCGTCTCGACGGTCACCGGCCGTGTCGCCCCCGGCCGCACGGCCTTCGACGTGCTGACCGCCTGTTTCCCGGCCGGCACCCTCTCCGGCGCCCCGAAGCCCCGGGCCATGCAGATCATCGACGAACTCGAACCGTCCCGCCGCGGGCTGTACGGCGGCTGCGTCGGCTACCTCGACTTCGCCGGCGACTCCGACACCGCCATCGCCATCCGCACCGCCCTGCTCCGCGACGGCACCGCGTATGTGCAGGCCGGCGCGGGCATCGTCGCCGACTCCGACCCGGTCGCCGAGGACACCGAGTGCCGCAACAAGGCCGCGGCGGTCCTGCGCGCCGTGCACACGGCGAACCGGCTGGGCAAGGCTTGAGGGAACCGTGAGACGAACCCCGGGTGACGGTTCGCCCGGGGTTCGAGCGATAGTGGGGTACGTGACTGCCGTACCTCCCTCCCGTTCCGAAGCCGCCGGATCCGCCCGGGCCGGCCGCCTGAGCCTCGCCGTGGCCCTCCTCGCCGGCGCGCTCGGCGCGGCCGTGGCGCTGCTCGCCACCCGGCAGCGCTGGGCGGAGGGCACCGCGACGGTGGCCGGCGGCGCCTTCCCCCTGACCGCCAAGGGCAGCGACGTCACGGGCGTCCCTGCGGCGCTCGCCGTCGTGGGCCTCGCCGCGCTCGTCGCCGTCTTCGCCGTCCGCCGAGCCGGCCGCGTCGTCGTGGCCGCGCTGCTGGCGCTGACCGGCGCGGGCACCGTCGCCGCCGCCCTGATCGGCGCCTTCGACGGCTCCGCCCTCGACGAGAAGGCCGCGGAGGCCTCCGGTGACACCTCCGCCTCCGTGGAAGCCCTCAGCCACACCGCCTGGCCGTTCGTCGCGGCCGCCGGCGGCCTGCTGCTCCTCCTGGCCGGGCTGCTCGCCCTGCGCTACGGCCGGCTGTGGCCCGCGATGTCCGGCCGTTACGAGAGGGACGGCGCGCCCAGGCCGCGCCGCGAGGCGCCCGCCGTCGACCCGGACCGGCCCGAGGACCTGTGGAAGGCGCTGGACCGGGGCGAGGACCCGACCGGGGCCTGAGGGAACCTTTCACCGGGCCCGTCCGGAGTCGCGGGGACACCCGAGGCGCACCCCCGCTCACCGCTCACGCGCGGGTGCGGGACAATGGGCGCGAGCGTCCTGCTCAGACACGCACACAGCAACGAGGAGCAAGCAATGGCGGGCAGCAGCCACGGTCACACCCCGGCCGCCTGGACCGGTGTCACGATCGCCTTCATCGGTTTCTGCGTCGCGGGCGCGTTCATGGTGATGGACCAGCCGGTGGGCTTCTGGGCGGGCATGGTGGTCGTGCTGCTCGGCGGTGTCGTCGGCGGCATCATGCGGATGATGGGCCTGGGCCAGCCCAAGGACCTGCACCAGCCGCACCAGATGACGGGCGACCGCGAGCCGGCGCGCGCCGAGGGCTGACCCCCGGCAGGAACACCGCGTTGTCGCACAAGGGGCGGCCGGCACTCGGGTGCCGGGACCGCCCCTCACGCGTGTGCGGGGCACAATGCCTGGCGTGAACGCCGACAACCCAAGGACGACGCGGAGCGTCCCCGGTCGCCTGGCCGTCCCCGCCGGGGTGGCCGCGGCCGTCGCCGCCGCCTTCGCCTACGTGGGCGCGGTGGACCCGAACGAACCCGGCCACTATCCCGCCTGCCCGCTCCTGCGGTACACGGGCCTGTACTGCCCCGGCTGCGGCGGACTGCGCAGCGCGCACGCGTTCGTCCACGGCGACCTCCCGGCGGCGCTGCACGCCAACGCGCTCGCCGTCCTCGGCTATCTGGCCTTCGCCGTGTTCTGGACCGTATGGGTGGTCCACGCGGTCCGCGGGCGCCCGCTGCGGATCGACCCCCGCCCGGGGCTGGTGTGGAGCCTGGGCGCGTTGCTGCTGGTCTTCACGGTTGTCCGGAACCTGCAGTTCGGCGGCTGGCTCCACCCTTGATCCACGGGCGGACTGTCCAGGTTCCGGGACCGCCGTCAACCGGATGCGGGGCCTACGCCCCGCTGCGGATACCATCGCAGTGACCATCGGTTTTCGATCGGTCGCTGGAACTGTCAAGAGTCTGGAAGGGGGCCGCTCGCGTGAGTGTGCTCGACGAGATCATCGACGGAGTCCGTGCCGACCTCGCGGAGCGGCAGGCGCGCGTCAGCCTCGACGAGCTCAAGGAGCGAGCGGCGAAGGCTCCCGCCGCCAAGGACGGCGCGGCCGCACTGCGCGGCGACGGCGTCAAGGTGATCTGCGAGGTCAAGCGCTCCAGCCCCTCCAAGGGGGCGCTGGCCGCCATCGCCGACCCGGCCGGTCTCGCCGCCGACTACGAGGCGGGCGGCGCGGCCGTCATCTCCGTGCTCACCGAACAGCGCCGGTTCGGCGGCTCGCTCGCCGACCTGGAGGCCGTCCGCGCCCGCGTGGACATCCCGGTCCTGCGCAAGGACTTCATCGTCACGTCGTACCAGCTGTGGGAGGCCCGGGCCTACGGCGCCGACGTGGTCCTGCTGATCGTCGCCGCCCTCGAGCAGCCCGCCCTGGAGTCCCTCATCGAGCGCGCCGAGTCCATCGGGCTCACACCGCTCGTCGAGGTGCACGACGAGGACGAGGTGGAGCGCGCGGTCGACGCGGGCGCCCGCGTGATCGGTGTCAACGCGCGCAACCTCAAGACCCTCGAGGTCGACCGCGGCACCTTCGAGCGCGTGGCACCGGAGATCCCCGGCCACATCATCAAGATCGCCGAGTCCGGCGTCCGCGGCCCCCACGACCTCATCGCCTACGCCAACGCCGGCGCCGACGCGGTGCTGGTCGGCGAGTCCCTGGTCACCGGCAAGGACCCCAAGACGGCGGTGGCCGACCTGGTGGCGGCAGGAGAACACCCCGCGATCCGGCACGGCCGGAGCTGATCACCCGATAGGCTTGCCCCGATGACTCTCACCATGACGACCGTGGACCGGTACGCCCGCCTCGCGCGCGGCTGCCGCCCCCGCGGCTGCCGTGCCCCCGCCCGCCGGGTCCACGGCCGCCGGGTCCGCTACGTCATCGGTGACGAGCCCGGGCAGGTCAACGGCATGCGATGGCAGCGCGCCCGTTAGGGGCGCGGGGAACTGCGCGATCAGCCACACGCGGCTCGCAGCCCACATCGACACCCCGCCCCCACGGCGATTAGTGATCAACACACACACTCACCGTGAGGTATCCGCATGCCCAGCCAGTTCTTCATCCCCGACCCCGAGGGTCAGACACCCAGCCCCGAAGGCTACTTCGGGGCGTTCGGCGGCAAGTTCATTCCGGAGGCCCTCGTCGCCGCCGTCGACGAGGTCGCAGTCGAGTACGACAAGGCCAAGCACGACCCGGAGTTCGCCAGGGAACTCGACGACCTCCTGGTCAACTACACCGGCCGCCCGTCGGCGCTCACCGAAGTGCCCCGGTTCGCCGAGCACGCCGGAGGCGCCCGCGTCTTCCTCAAGCGCGAGGACCTCAACCACACCGGCTCCCACAAGATCAACAACGTCCTCGGCCAGGCCCTGCTCACCAAGCGCATGGGCAAGACCCGCGTCATCGCCGAGACGGGCGCCGGCCAGCACGGCGTCGCCACGGCCACGGCCTGCGCGCTCTTCGGCCTCGACTGCACCATCTACATGGGCGAGATCGACACCCGGCGCCAGGCTCTGAACGTCGCCCGCATGCGCATGCTCGGCGCCGAGGTCATCGCCGTGAAGTCCGGCAGCCGCACGCTCAAGGACGCCATCAACGAGGCCTTCCGCGACTGGGTCGCCAACGTCGACCACACTCACTACCTCTTCGGCACCGTCGCCGGCCCGCACCCCTTCCCGGCCATGGTCCGCGACTTCCACCGCGTCATCGGCGTGGAGACCCGCCGCCAGCTCGTGGAGCGCGCCGGACGCCTCCCCGACGCGGCCGTCGCCTGCGTCGGCGGAGGCTCCAACGCCATCGGCCTCTTCCACGCCTTCATCCCCGACGAGTCCGTCCGCCTCATCGGCTGCGAACCCGCGGGCCACGGCGTGGAGACCGGTGAGCACGCCGCGACCCTCACCGCCGGTGAGCCCGGCATCCTGCACGGCTCCCGCAGTTACGTCCTGCAGGACGAGGAGGGCCAGATCACCGAGCCGTATTCGATCTCGGCCGGCCTGGACTACCCGGGCATCGGCCCGGAGCACTCCTACCTGAAGGACTCCGGCCGCGGTGAGTACCGCGCGGTCACCGACGACGCGGCCATGCAGGCCCTGCGCCTGCTGTCCCGCACCGAGGGCATCATCCCGGCCATCGAGAGCGCCCACGCCCTGGCCGGCGCCCTCGAGGTCGGCAGGGAGCTGGGCGAGGACGGGCTGATCGTGGTCAACCTCTCCGGCCGCGGCGACAAGGACATGGACACCGCCGCCCGCTACTTCGGCCTCTACGACACCGACGCCGAGGTCGCCGCCGACGCGGACGCCGGCACCGCCGAGATCGAGGGAGACGCCAAGTGAGCGGCAACATCCAGCTGCTGACGGACACCCTCGCCACGGCGAAGTCCGAAGGGCGCTCCGCCCTCATCGCGTACCTCCCGGCCGGATTCCCGACCGTGGACGGCGGCATCGAGGCGATCAAGGCCGTCCTGGACGGCGGCGCCGACGTCGTCGAGGTCGGCCTGCCGCACAGCGACCCCGTCCTCGACGGCCCCGTCATCCAGACCGCCGACGACATCGCCCTGCGTGGCGGCGTGAAGATCGCCGACGTGATGCGCACGGTCCGCGAGGCACACGCGGCCACCGGCAAGCCCGTCCTCGTCATGACGTACTGGAACCCCATCGACCGCTACGGCGTCGAGCGGTTCACCGCCGAGCTCGCCGAGGCGGGCGGCGCCGGGTGCATCCTGCCCGACCTGCCCGTGCAGGAATCCGCGCTGTGGCGGGAACACGCCGAGAAGCACGGCCTCGCCACCGTCTTCGTGGTCGCGCCCAGCAGCAGGGACGAGCGGCTCGCGCGGATCACCGCGGCGGGCAGCGGCTTCGTGTACGCGGCCTCCCTGATGGGTGTCACGGGCACCCGTGCGTCGGTCAGCTCGCAGGCCGAGGACCTGGTGGGACGCACCCGGGCCACGGGTACGGACCTGCCGGTCTGCGTCGGGCTCGGCGTCTCCGACGCCACCCAGGCCGCCGAGGTCGCCGGATTCGCCGACGGCGTGATCGTCGGCTCGGCCTTCGTCAAGGCGATGCTGGACGCGCCGGACGACGCGGCCGGTGTCGAGGCCGTCCGCGCCCTGGCGGGCGACCTCGCGAAGGGCGTGCGCCGGCAGGCGTGACGAACCGGAAGTCATACCGGTCGCTCGTACGGGTGGACCTGGGGCCGGGGAGGCGCGGTGCGCCTCCCCGGTTCGTTTCCGGGGTGTGAGCGAGAAGAACCATGAGGCAAAGCGCACCGCCCGTGAGCGGCTGGCGGTCGAGCGCGAGAAGCAGAAGTCCGCGGAGAAGCGCCGGCGCGCGATGATCGTGGGCGGGGCCGTCGTCGCCGTCCTGGGGCTCGCGGCGGTGATCGGCGTCGTCGCAGCCAACGCCGGAAAGGACGACGGCAGCGAGGCGTCGGGCCCGGTCGTGGCCCCCTCGGGAGCGCAGGGCAAGGACGGCCTCGCCATCCCCGTCGGCAAGGACAGCGCCAGGTCCACGCTCACGGTGTGGGAGGACTTCCGCTGCCCGGCCTGCAGGTCCTTCGAGACGGCGTACCGGCCGGTGATCCACGAGCTGACCGAAGCCGGACAGCTCAAGGCCGAGTACCACCTGGTCACCCTCATCGACGGCAACATGCGCGGCACCGGCTCCCGCAACGCGGCCAACGCCGCGGCCTGCGCCCAGGACGCGGGGAAGTTCTCCGCGTACCACGACGTGCTCTTCGACAACCAGCCCCCGGAGGTCGACGACGCCTACGCCGACACCGGCAAGCTGATCGATCTGGCCGGCAAGGTCGACGGCCTGGACAGCCCCGCCTTCCGCCAGTGTGTCGAGAAGGGCACGCACAACGGCTGGGTCGACAAGTCCCACCAGGCCTTCGGCAAGGGCGGCTTCTCGGGCACGCCGACCGTGCTGCTCGACGGCGAGAACATCTACCAGGACCGCACGATGACCCCGGCGAAGCTGAAGAAGATGGTGCAGGAGAAGGACAAACAGCGGAACAAGGCGCAGAACAAGGGGTAACAACCCTTCTCACGCGCCCGTTATGGACCCGTAGCCGGGCTGCCTGCCGCGGCCCTGGTCCGGCACGGTAGCGTCGACCTTGCCATGGAACTTGCCTACATTCCCAGCCCGTCGCGCGGGGTGCTGTACCTCGGTCCCATTCCGCTGCGCGGCTACGCGTTCTGCATCATCATCGGCGTCTTCGTTGCCGTATGGCTCGGCAACAAGCGCTGGATCGCCCGTGGCGGGCGGGCCGGCACGGTGGCCGACATCGCTGTCTGGGCCGTGCCCTTCGGCCTGGTCGGCGGCCGGCTCTACCACGTGATCACGGACTACGAGCTGTACTTCAGCGAGGGCCGCGACTGGGTGGACGCCTTCAAGATCTGGGAGGGCGGCCTCGGCATCTGGGGCGCGATCGCGCTGGGCGCGCTGGGCGCCTGGATCGGCTGCCGGCGCCGGGGCATCCCGATGCCGGCGTACGCCGACGCCGTCGCGCCGGGCATCGCCCTCGCGCAGGCACTCGGCCGCTGGGGCAACTGGTTCAACCAGGAGCTGTACGGCAAGCCCACCGACCTGCCGTGGGCCCTGGAGATCACGTCCTCCGCCGACGGGCGGGTTCCGGGCACGTACCACCCGACGTTCCTGTACGAGTCACTGTGGTGCGTCGGTGTCGCGCTGCTGGTCATCTGGGCGGACCGCCGCTTCCGGCTGGGCCACGGCCGGGCGTTCGCGCTCTACGTCGCCGCGTACTGCGCGGGCCGGGCCTGGATCGAGTACATGCGTGTCGACGACGCCCACCACATCCTGGGGCTGCGGCTCAACGTGTGGACGGCGATCTTCGTCTTCCTGCTCGCGGTCACGTACCTCGTACTGTCGGCGAAGAAGCGCCCGGGCCGGGAGGCCGTGGTGGAGCCCGCCGTCCCCGGCGGCGAGACCGCCGCGGCCGACAAGGGCGACGGTGAGAGCAACGCCGGCGACGAGAGCAAGTCCGACAGCGAGCCCGGCGCCGGCACCGAAGGCGAGGACGGCGACGCCGACGACGACTCCAAGAACGAGGCCGGGTCGGCGAAGAAGACCTGACGATCAGCGGCACGACACCGAGGGGCGCCCGGAACGATCCGGGCGCCCCTCGGCACGTTGAGCGGCAAAACCGCAGGTTAGCCCAGCCTTTCCTTGCTGGCGGGAACGGAATTCGCGGCGTAGTTTGGCTGTTGTAAAAGTCTGGAACTTGTCCAAGAAGCCGTTCCGGCAGCGGGAAGTGGGGAGCCTTCATGGCCATCATCGAAACCGAGGCGACGCTGCACGAGGCGCACCGGGACAACCACACCCACCGGGACGTGAACGGCGGCTGGCTGCGCCCCGCGGTGTTCGGTGCGATGGACGGCCTCGTCTCCAATCTCGCACTGATGACCGGCGTGGCCGGCGGAGCGGTCAGTCAGCACACCATCGTGCTGAGCGGGCTCGCGGGGCTGGCCGCCGGCGCCTTCTCCATGGCCGCGGGCGAGTACACCTCGGTCGCCTCGCAACGCGAGCTCGTCGAGGCCGAGCTGGACGTGGAGCGGCGTGAGCTCCGCAAGCATCCGAAGGACGAGGAGGCCGAGCTCGCCGCGCTCTACCGGGCGAGAGGGGTCGAGCCGAAGCTGGCCGACGAGGTCGCCCGGCAGCTGTCGAAGGATCCCGAGCAGGCGCTGGAGATCCACGCCCGGGAGGAGCTGGGTATCGATCCCGGGGATCTGCCCTCGCCCACCGTGGCCGCGGTGTCGAGCTTCGGCTCCTTCGCGCTGGGCGCGCTGGTGCCCGTACTGCCGTACCTGCTGGGTGCGAGCAGCCTCTGGGCGGCCGTGCTGCCGGCGCTGCTCGGGCTCTTCCTGTGCGGTGCGGTGGTGGCCAGGGTGACGGCACGCACCTGGTGGTACAGCGGCCTGCGGCAGCTGTACCTGGGAGGCGCGGCGGCCGGTGTGACGTACGCCCTGGGGACTTTGTTCGGAACGGCCGTAGGATAGCTCGGCTTGCGTTTATGCGCTCGGCCGCATAAATAGCCGTTACTCGCTGGTTTCAGACGCATGACCACCGGGCATGAGCCGTAAGCGCTGTGGGCAATGAGGCTCGCCGCGCACCTCGGCGGGGTGGGCGAAGGCGCCCTACCCGCCCCCGGGCCGACGAAGGACGATCTCACCCGATCGTTCCACGTGGCCCCCCATAGCCTCCACTGCTGGCGCGGAACCCCTGCCGCGAACCCGCAGTGTCCGCATGTTGGAACGGATTATCCCGGTTCCCGAGAACCGCTCCATCATGTAACCTGCACGAAATTTTGCGATCACGCGAGGGCCAGCGTCGTCCCTCGGCACTTTGCATATGCCACATGACGACGACGGGAGAGCCGATGCGTACGCCGCGCCAGCCGTCCCAGCACTCCGCGAATGGCCAGAACTGGTCGTTCATGGATGCTCGCCCTGCTGCGCAGGGTATGTACGACCCCCGCAACGAGCACGACGCCTGCGGCGTCGGCTTCGTCGCCACCCTTACCGGCGAGGCGTCCCACACGCTGGTCGAGCAGGCCCTGACCGTCCTGCGCAACCTGGAGCACCGCGGTGCCACCGGCTCCGAGCCCGACTCCGGTGACGGTGCCGGAATCCTGTCGCAGGTCCCGGACGCCTTCTTCCGTGACGTGGCCGGATTCGAACTGCCGGCGGCCGGTGCCTACGCCGTCGGCATCGCCTTCCTGCCGGAGAACGCCACCGCCGAAGCGATCTCGCAGATCGAGACCATCGCGGCCGACGAGGGCCTCACCGTCCTCGGCTGGCGCGAGGTGCCCGTCGCTCCGCAGCTGCTCGGCGCCACCGCCCGGTCGACCATGCCGGTCTTCCGCCAGATCTTCGTCAGCGACGACGCCGCGGTGCCCGCCACGGGTATCGCCCTCGACCGCAAGGCCTTCGTGCTGCGCAAGCGCGCCGAGCGCGAGGCCGGCGTGTACTTCCCGTCGCTGTCCGCGCGGACCATCGTCTACAAGGGCATGCTGACCACCGGCCAGCTGGAGCCCTTCTTCCCGGACCTGTCCGACCGCCGGTTCGCCTCCGCGATCGCGCTCGTGCACTCCCGGTTCTCGACCAACACGTTCCCGTCGTGGCCGCTGGCACACCCCTACCGCTTCGTCGCGCACAACGGTGAGATCAACACCGTCAAGGGCAACCGCAACTGGATGGTGGCCCGCGAGTCGCAGCTGGTCTCCGACCTGTTCGGCTCCTCCGAGAAGGACCTGGAGCGCATCTTCCCGGTCTGTACGCCGGACGCCTCCGACTCCGCCTCCTTCGACGAGGTCCTGGAACTGCTGCACCTGGGCGGCCGCTCCCTGCCGCACTCCGTGCTGATGATGATTCCCGAGGCGTGGGAGAACCACGACTCCATGGACCCGGCCCGGCGCGCCTTCTACCAGTACCACTCCACGATGATGGAGCCCTGGGACGGCCCCGCCTGTGTCACCTTCACCGACGGCACCCAGGTCGGCGCGGTCCTCGACCGCAACGGCCTGCGCCCCGGCCGCTACTGGGTCACCGACGACGGCCTCGTCGTCCTCGGCTCCGAGGTCGGCGTCCTGGACATCGACCCCTCCAAGGTCGTCCGCAAGGGCCGCCTGCAGCCCGGCCGCATGTTCCTCGTCGACACCGCCGAGCACCGCATCATCGAGGACGACGAGATCAAGGCCGAGCTCGCCGCCGAGCACCCCTACGAGGAGTGGCTGGAGGCCGGCGAGATCGAACTGGGCGACCTGCCCGAGCGCGAGCACATCGTCCACACCCACGCCTCGGTCACCCGCCGCCAGCAGACCTTCGGCTACACCGAGGAGGAGCTGCGCGTCATCCTCGCGCCGATGGCCAAGGCCGGTGCCGAGCCGATCGGCTCGATGGGCACCGACTCGCCGATCGCCGCGCTGTCGGACCGCCCGCGGCTGCTCTTCGACTACTTCACCCAGCTGTTCGCGCAGGTCACCAACCCGCCGCTGGACGCCATCCGCGAGGAGCTCGTCACCTCGCTGCGCTCCGCGCTGGGCCCGCAGGGCAACCTGCTCGACCCGAACGCGGCCTCCTGCCGCAGCGTGGTGCTGCCCTTCCCGGTCATCGACAACGACGAGCTGGCCAAGCTCATCCACATCAACGCCGACGGCGACATGCCCGGCTTCAAGGCCGCCACCCTGTCCGGCCTGTACCGGGTGCACGGCGGCGGTGACGCGCTGGCCGCGCGCATCGAGGAGATCTGCGCCGAGGCCGACGCCGCCATAGAGAACGGCGCCCGTCTGATCGTCCTGTCGGACCGCCACTCCGACGCCGAGCACGCGCCGATCCCGTCGCTGCTGCTCACCGCGGCCGTCCACCACCACCTCATCCGCACCAAGCAGCGCACCCAGGTGGGCCTGCTCGTCGAGGCCGGTGACGTCCGCGAGGTGCACCACGTCGCCCTGCTCATCGGCTACGGCGCCGCCGCGGTCAACCCGTACCTGGCGATGGAGTCCGTCGAGGACCTGGTCCGCGCCGGCACCTTCCTGCCCGGCATCGAGCCCGAGCGCGCCATCCGCAACCTGATCTACGCCCTCGGCAAGGGCGTGCTGAAGGTCATGTCCAAGATGGGCATCTCGACCGTCGCCTCCTACCGCGGAGCCCAGGTCTTCGAGGCCGTCGGTCTCGACGAGGCCTTCGTCGAGAAGTACTTCAACGGCACCGCCACCAAGATCGGCGGCGTCGGTATCGACGTCGTCGCCAAGGAGGTCGCAGCCCGGCACGCCAAGGCCTACCCGGCCTCCGGCATCGCCCCGGCGCACCGCGCGCTGGACATCGGCGGCGAGTACCAGTGGCGCCGCGAGGGCGAGCCGCACCTGTTCGACCCGGAGACGGTCTTCCGCCTCCAGCACTCCACGCGCTCCGGCCGCTACGACATCTTCAAGAAGTACACCGAGCGCGTGAACGAGCAGTCCGAGCGGCTGATGACGCTGCGCGGCCTGTTCGGCTTCAAGTCGGACCGCCAGCCGATCTCCATCGACGAGGTCGAGCCGGTCTCCGAGATCGTCAAGCGCTTCTCCACGGGCGCCATGTCGTACGGCTCCATCTCCCAGGAGGCGCACGAGACCCTCGCCATCGCCATGAACCAGCTGGGCGGCAAGTCCAACACCGGTGAGGGCGGCGAGGACCCGGAGCGCCTGTACGACCCGGCCCGCCGGTCGTCCATCAAGCAGGTCGCCTCCGGCCGCTTCGGCGTGACCTCCGAGTACCTGGTCAACTCCGACGACATCCAGATCAAGATGGCCCAGGGCGCCAAGCCCGGCGAGGGCGGCCAGCTGCCCGGTCACAAGGTCTACCCGTGGGTCGCCAAGACGCGTCACTCGACGCCGGGCGTGGGCCTGATCTCCCCGCCGCCGCACCACGACATCTACTCCATCGAGGACCTGGCCCAGCTGATCCACGACCTGAAGAACGCGAACCCGCAGGCGCGGATTCACGTGAAGCTGGTCTCCGAGGTCGGCGTCGGCACGGTCGCCGCGGGTGTGTCCAAGGCGCACGCGGACGTCGTGCTCATCTCCGGCCACGACGGCGGTACGGGCGCCTCGCCGCTGACCTCGCTCAAGCACGCCGGCGGCCCCTGGGAGCTCGGCCTCGCCGAGACCCAGCAGACGCTGCTGCTCAACGGCCTGCGCGACCGCATCGTCGTCCAGACCGACGGCCAGCTGAAGACCGGCCGCGACGTCGTCATCGCCGCGCTGCTCGGCGCCGAGGAGTTCGGTTTCGCGACCGCGCCGCTCGTCGTCTCCGGGTGCGTCATGATGCGCGTCTGCCACCTGGACACCTGCCCGGTCGGCATCGCCACGCAGAACCCGGTCCTGCGCGAGCGCTACACCGGCAAGGCCGAGTACGTCGTGAACTTCTTCCAGTACATCGCCGAAGAGGTCCGCGAGATCCTCGCCGAGCTGGGCTTCCGCTCCATCGAGGAGGCCGTCGGCCACGCCGAGACCCTCGACGTCACCCGCGCGGTCGACCACTGGAAGGCGCAGGGCCTGGACCTGGAGCCGCTGTTCCACGTGCCCGAGCTGCCCGAGGGCGCGGTGCGCCACCAGGTGATCGCGCAGGACCACGGCCTGGAGAAGGCGCTCGACAACGAGCTGATCAAGCTCGCCGCCGACGCCCTCGCCGCCACGGACGCCACCGAGGCCCAGCCGGTCCGCGCACAGGTGCAGATCCGCAACATCAACCGCACGGTCGGCACCATGCTCGGCCACGAGGTGACGAAGAAGTTCGGCGGTGCGGGCCTGCCCGACGACACCATCGACATCACCTTCACCGGATCCGCCGGCCAGTCCTTCGGCGCGTTCGTGCCGCGCGGTGTCACGCTGCGCCTGGAGGGCGACGCCAACGACTACGTCGGCAAGGGCCTCTCGGGCGGCCGGATCGTGGTCCGCCCGGACCGCGCCGCCGACCACCTCGCCGAGTACAGCGTCATCGCCGGCAACACCATCGGCTACGGCGCCACCGGCGGCGAGATGTTCCTGCGCGGCAAGACCGGTGAACGGTTCTGCGTCCGCAACTCCGGCGCGACGGTCGTCTCCGAGGGCGTGGGCGACCACGGCTGCGAGTACATGACAGGCGGTCACGCGGTGGTGCTCGGCGAGACCGGCCGCAACTTCGCGGCCGGCATGTCCGGCGGTATCGCGTACGTCATCGACCTCGACCGGGACAACGTCAACGCCGGCAACGTCGACGCGATCGAGGCGCTGGACGACACCGACAAGAAGTGGCTGCACGACGTGGTCCGCCGCCACCAGGAGGAGACGGGCTCCACCGTCGCCGAGAAGCTCCTGGCCGAGTGGGACACCGCCGTCGAGCGCTTCAGCAAGATCATCCCCAGTACGTACAAGGCAGTGCTCGCCGCCAAGGACGCCGCCGAGCGAGCCGGTCTCTCCGAGACCGAGACCCACGAGAAGATGATGGAGGCGGCGATCAATGGCTGACCCGAAGGGCTTCCTGAACCACGGGCGCGAGGTCGCCAGGTCCCGCCCCGTCGAGGAGCGCGTCAAGGACTGGAACGAGGTCTACGTCCCCGGCTCCCTGCTGCCGATCATCAGCAAGCAGGCCAGCCGCTGCATGGACTGCGGCATCCCGTTCTGCCACAACGGCTGCCCGCTCGGGAACCTCATCCCCGAGTGGAACGACTACGCCTACCGCGAGGACTGGGCCGCCGCCTCCGAGCGCCTGCACGCGACCAACAACTTCCCGGAGTTCACGGGCCGCCTGTGCCCCGCCCCGTGCGAGTCGGCGTGCGTGCTCGGCATCAACCAGCCGCCGGTCACCATCAAGAACGTCGAGGTCTCGATCATCGACAAGGCGTGGGAGACCGGGGACGTCGCCCCGCAGATCCCGGAGCGCCTGTCCGGCAAGACCGTCGCGGTCGTCGGATCGGGCCCGGCCGGTCTCGCCGCCGCCCAGCAGCTGACCCGCGCCGGCCACACCGTCGCCGTCTACGAGCGCGCGGACCGCATCGGAGGCCTCCTCCGCTACGGCATCCCCGAATTCAAGATGGAGAAGCGGCACATCAACCGCCGTATCGAGCAGATGCGCGCGGAGGGCACCCGCTTCCGCACGGGCATCGAGATCGGCCGCGATCTGAAGGCCACGGACCTGAAGAAGCGCTACGACGCGGTCGTCCTGGCCGTCGGCGCGACCACGGCCCGGGACCTGCCGGTGCCCGGCCGCGAGCTCAAGGGCATCTACCAGGCCATGGAGTACCTGCCCCTGTCCAACAAGGTGCAGGAGGGCGACTTCGTGGCGCCCCCGATCTCGGCCGAGGGCAAGCACGTCGTGGTCATCGGCGGCGGCGACACCGGCGCGGACTGCGTGGGCACCGCCCACCGCCAGGGCGCGGCCTCCGTCACGCAGCTGGAGATCATGCCCCGCCCGAACGACGAGCGGCACCCGGTCAACCAGCCGTGGCCGACCTTCCCCATGCTGTACAAGGTCACCTCGGCTCACGAGGAGGGCGGCGAGCGCGTCTACTCGGTGTCGACGACCCACTTCGAGGGCGACGAGGACGGCAACGTCCAGTGGCTGCACCTCACCGAGGTGGAGTTCATCGACGGCAAGCTGACCCCGAAGCCGGGCTCCGAGCGCAAGATCCCCGCCCAGCTGGTCACCCTCGCCATGGGCTTCACCGGCACCGACCGCGAGAACGGCCTCGTGGAGCAGTTCGGCCTGGAGCTCGACGAGCGCGGCAACATCGCCCGCGACGGCGACTACCAGACCAACGTGCCGGGCGTGTTCGTCGCCGGTGACGCGGGCCGCGGCCAGTCGCTCATCGTGTGGGCGATCGCGGAGGGCCGTTCGGCGGCGCGCGGGGTGGACCGCCACCTCACGGGCGCCAGCGAGCTGCCGGCGCCGATCAAGCCGACGGACCGTGCGCTGATGGTCTGACCGGCACCCCTATAGACGTCCCGCACAACGGCGTGCGGAACACTGACAGCGCCTGCCCCACAGTCCCCGACCGGACGCCGGGCAGGCGCTGTCGCACGTCCTCAGCCGGTCCCGGTCCCGTTCCCGTTCACGTCGGGCCACACCTGGATGTGGTCCTCCTCCAGTTCCAGCAGCACCCGGTCCCGCATGTCCAGGGCGGTGGTGTACTCGGCCGGCAGCTGGAGGCGGCCCGCGCGGTCGAGCATCGCGTACTCACGGGCCACCACGGACTCCTGGCCCCTGTCGTCGACCTCGGTGCGGCGCAGGACCTCCGTCGAGGTGCGGCCGTCACGGATCGCGACCGTGCGGCGGACCTCGCCGGCGACCGCCTGGTCGTGGGTGACGACGACGATCGTCGTGCCGAGCTCCTCGTTGGCCCGGCGGAACGCGGCGAAGACCTGCTGCCCGGTCGCCGAGTCCAGCTCGCCGGTCGGCTCGTCGGCGAGCAGGACGGCGGGGGAGTTGGCGAGGGCGACGGCGATCGCGACGCGCTGCTGCTGCCCGCCGGACATCGCTCGCGGACGCCGGTCCCGGCAGTCGGCGACCCCGAGCAGGCCCAGCAGTTCCTCCGCCCGTCCGGCCCGTTCCCGCCGCGGGCGGCCCGCCAGCTGCAGCGGCAGGGCGACGTTCTGCGCCGCCGTCAGATACGGCAGCAGGTTGCGGGCCGTCTGCTGCCAGACGAAGCCGACCACCTCACGCCGGTACCGCAGCCGGGCCTTCGCGTCCATCGTCAGCAGGTCGCGGCCCGCCACCCTCGCGGCGCCCGCGGTCGGGACGTCCAGGCCCGCGAGGATGTTCATCAACGTCGACTTGCCGCTGCCGGACGCCCCCACCAGGGCCATCAACTCGCCCTCCCGGACCAGGAGATCCAGGCCCTGGAGCGCCTGCACCTCCACGGCGTCCCCGCCCCCGCGCCTGGCGAAGATCCGCACCAGCCGGTCGCAGGCGATCAGCGCGTCGTGCCCGTACGCCGGCCGGTCGCGGTGCCGCGCCGCCCGCCGCTCCAGCTCCGCCAGCGACCGAGTCGTACCGCTCATCGCATGTCTCCTGCCCTGAGGTGAGTGACCGGTGTCCGACGGCCCGCCCACCATGCCTGCGCGACGGCCACCGCCCCCGCCAGCAGCACCGCGCACGCGGCGGGCAGGGCCAGTGACCACACGTCGGCCCGCAGCACGGCGGCTCCCGGCCCCACGGTGCCGGACGCGTCGGCGAGGGCGAGCCGGTCCAGGTCGATGCCGGGGGCGAGCAGCCCCACCGTGGCCCAGCCGACGGCCATCCCGCCGCCGGCCGCGAGCAGCGCCAGGGGCAGTGCCTCCAGACCGAGCAGATTTCGCCCCTGGCGGGTCGTCAGGCCCAGGGTGCGCAGCCGGGCCAGCAGCGCGGCCCGCTCCGGCGCGGACCGCAGCATGCCGAGCACCACGGCGAGCAGGGCGTATCCCGCGCCCGCGGCGACGGCCCAGACGTAGATCCGTTCGGCGCCGGACTGCGACGGCGAGTCCGACAGCGCCGCGCGTTCCTCGGCGCGCAGCGTCACCGAGACATCCGGTCCGGCGCCACGCACGGCCGCCCGCAGCGCCTTCGCGTCGAGCCCGGCACCGGTCGCCAGCAGGATCGCGGGACCGCCGAAGCCCTTCAGGCCCGCCGCGTCGACCAGCAGGAACTCACCATCGGGGACGGCCGGGGTGCGGGAGCGCACGGTGGTGATCCGCACGGTGACGGCACCGCCGTC
Source organism: Streptomyces djakartensis (assembly GCF_014651075.1). GTDB lineage: Bacteria > Actinomycetota > Actinomycetes > Streptomycetales > Streptomycetaceae > Streptomyces > Streptomyces djakartensis. Next base: position 37,274 of record NZ_BMWE01000017.1, read on the forward strand.
CGTCCAGATCCTGCGCGGCGACCGCCCGAGCCGCTCGGCGACCCCGGGGGAGGCGACAGCGTCCAGCACCCCGCCCCCGGTCCCCAGCCGCTCGGGCGCGAACCCCCCGAGCCCCGTCCGCCGGGCCAGCCCCGCGTAGGTGTCCGGCTCCACCCCGACCACCGTCAGCGACCTCCTGTCGTCGGACGCGCGCTCCGACGCGAACCCGATCCCCACCGCCGTGACCTGCCGCACGCCCGCCACATCCCGTACCGCCCGCGCCAGCCCGGCCGGGAGCGGGGCGCCGTCGGTCGTCTCGATCCGCGCGTCCGCACCCGTCTCAAGCAGCGCCACCCGGTCCCGGGCGTCCGCCACGCCCGTCAGCACGGACCCGCCGAACGCGGCCGTAGTCAGGGCCGTCAGCAGGGCGAGCAGCGGGAGCGTGGCGACCGCCGCCGGTGAGCGGCCCGCGCGGGCCAGCGACAGGAACCCGACCACGCCGCGCAGTCGCCCGGCCGGACCCGCGGCCCACCGCAGGGGCAGCGGGTACAGCCGCACCAGCAGCAGGGCGGCGACCAGCCCGACGAGCACCGGGGCGGCGCTCACCAGCAGATCGCCCGCACCACCGTCCGTACCGCGGCGGCGCAGCGCCGCCACCGAGCCGGCGGCCAGCGCCAGCAGGGTCAGTTCGGCGACCGCGCGGCGGCCGCCGGGTCTGGCGTGGGCGAGGTCGTCGCGCTCCTGGTGCGCCCGCGGCCGGCGATGCGCCACCACGGCGCGCACCGGCAGCACGGCACAGGCGAGCAGGGCCACGGCACCCGCCCCGAGTACGGAGGACAGCGACCGGGCCCCCTCCACGGCGAACACCGCGAGCAGCAGACCGCCGGCCGCGGCGGGCACCGCCGGAACGGCGCTCTCGGCCAGCAGCCGCCCGGCGATGCCGCCGAGGGAGCCGCCCCGGGCGCGCAGCAGGGCGAGTTCGGCGTAGCGGCGGGCGGCGGCCAGAGAACCGCTCATGACCAGGACGATCACGGCGACCGTGGCGATCCCGAAGGCCGCGACGGCGACCACGGGCGTGATCGCCTCACGCGTCTCCGTATAGGCGCCGACGACCTGCTCCAGGCCGGTGGACAACTGCGCCGTCGGACCGGCGGCTCCCCGCATCCGCACCAGCCCCGGCCCGTCCTCGAGGGACGCGACCGCCTCGACGAGCGCCGGGGCGTCCGCCGCGGTGAGCCGCCCCGTCGCGGGCGCGAACCGCCAGTACCTCTCCGGCTCGCCCTGGCCGCCCAGCAGCGCCGGGGCGGCCCCGGGCGCCAGCAGCACGCCCGCCTCCCAGTAGTACCGCGGCGGACGGGCGTTGGTGCTCGCCAGGGCCGGTGTACGCAGGACCGGCTCAGCGGACCAGTAACTGCCCTGCGGATGCCGGGGTTCGAGGACGCCGGTGATCCGCACGGTCAGCGGGCCGTCCGGGAAGCCGGCCAGGGTGAGCGTGGACCCGGCCCGCAGCCGCAATGTGCGGGCGGTCTCGGCGGTCACGGCGCCTTCCACCGCCCGCGTCTCCATGGTCACCGAGGTGCCGGCGGTGGGCAGCCGGCCCTCCCGCACGGTGGCGTGGCCGGCCGCACCCGACTGCGCGAGCAGGGTGAAGCGGGGCGGCAGTCCGTCCGGCCGGGGCAGCGCCGCGTCCAGGCCCTCCAGGCTCTGCCCGGTCCGCAGCCCGTACGCCGACTCGGCCGGGTCCGCCCGCAGCGGCTCGGGCAGCAGTGCTCGCGCCGTGCCGCCGACCGCCGCGAGCGCCTCCGGCCGCACCGCGTCCGCACGCGCCTCGTCCGGCTGTTCGAGACCGGGCCGCGGCGCCCTCAGCTCCAGCACCGTGGACTCGGGGGCGGCGGTGGCGACGGACACGCGCAGCCCCTCCGTCTCGTACGCCTCGACGGCCCGGGGCAGGACGGCCACGAGAAACGCCGTGACCAGGACCAGCGCCCCGAACGCGACAGCGGACCAGGGCGCGGCCCGCAGCCGGGTCCGCACCCAGGGCGCGCCCCGAGTGTTGCGCGGCATGTCAGTCCTCTCCCTGATGGCGGAGCGCGGCCGCCGGCTCCGCCCGGCGCAGCGCCGACGCGGCGGTGATCAGCAGCAGCGGGGCGGCCACCCCCACGAGAAGCAGAACCACCCGGGACACCGGCAGTTCGACGAGCACGGGCGGAACCGGCCGTGCGGCACCGGAGGTCAGCACGATCAGCGGCACGACGGCCCGGGCCAGCAGGGTGCCGAGGCCGAGCCCGGCGAGCAGACCGGCACCGATCAGCAGACTCTGCTCGGTCGCGACCAGCCGGGCGAGATCCCGGCGGGGCGTGCCCAGAGCACGCAGCACCGCGAACTCCGCGGACCGCTCCCGCCGCGCACCGGCGGCGCTCACCGCGAAACCCCCGGCGGCGAGGGCCACGGCGGCCACGGTCACCGCCGTCAACGCCGAGCGCGGCCCGGCGCCGAGCGGATCCCGCAGCAGCTCGGCCGCGGTCTCGTCCCGCACCAGCACCTGCTGAGGCTGCAGGTCCGGGCGCGTCCGCAGCGCGGCGGCGACCTCGGCGGCCTTGCCGGGGGAGGCGTCCAGCCACCACTCGGTGGGGGCGAGCGGCGCGCTGCCCCGCTGGGCCAGCACGGCTTCGACGGCCCGCAGATCGAGCAGCAGCGCTCCACCTGTCATGGTCTCACCGGCCAGGTCGGTGGCGGTGGTGGGCAGTTCCTCGGCCGACCGCACGATCCGCACCCGCAGCTGTTCCCCGGACAGCGGTACGTCGACGGTGTCGCCCGGCTCGGCCCCCGCCGCCCGCAGGAAGTCTCGCGTGGCGACGGCGTTGAGGGTCCTCGGAGCCTCGGCCCCGGCGGTGTCGACGCGGACGGTGCAGGTCTGAGCCGATCCGTATGCCTCGCCGCTGTCGGAGCCGGTGCCGTACGACACGGCCGGCGGCGCGCTCCCCGACGCGGCGGGTTCCACGGCCCCACGGGCGACGACCTCGCCGTTCTTCGTCACGGTCCGGCCGCCCCGCCACCGTGTCCCGGCGGGCACCGGCACGGTCCGCGCGAAGCCGTCGCGGCCGGCGGCGAGCAGCCGCTCGACGGTGAACCGGTGGCGTTCGGCGCGGCCGGTGGGGGAGGTGTCGTCGAGCTGCAGTCCGGTCAGCCGCAACGGCCCGGCCGGGGCGGCGCGGCGGCCCGTCGCCGTCACGTCCAGCCCGAACGTGATCCGGTGGACCCGGCCGTCCACCGGGACGTTCCCGGCGCCCAGCCGGTACGCGATGCCGTACCGGTCCTCGACGACCGCGGTCAGCGCGGGTGAACGGCCGGACGGGGAGCGCCCCGACCGGGCCTGCTCGTCCCTGATCCGCACGTCGAGGGCGAGCCGCCGCGTGTCCTCGGGGAGCCGCACGGCCCGGTCCCGGTCCGGAGCGGGCGGCGCCAGTGCCCGCAGCAGCTCCGCCGGGGGTTCGCCGGCGAGATCGCCGCGCATCCGCATCCCGTCCCCGACGCGGGCCGTGTCCAGGGCGAGGACCGTCGCCTGCCGTTCCCCGGAGAGGCCCACGGCCGCGCGGTGCGCGGGAGCGGCCTCCCGGACCCCGGGCAGCGCCGCGTAGAGACCGGTCTGCCCGGGGCTCCCGGGCCGGTAGTCGAGGACCCGGACCGACGCGCCCGTCCGGAAGTCGGCCTGGTCGCCCTGCGACCGGTCCCAGGACGCGCCGTGCCCGATCGCCAGCATCCCGGTCGCCACCGCGACGACCAGCAGCAGCACCGGACCGGCCCCGGCGAGCGGGCGCCGGCTGAACTGCCATCCGGCCAGCGCCGCGGGCAGCCCGCGCCCGCTCGCGGACCGCCGCTCGGCGAGCCGGGCCGCGAGCGGCAGCAGACGCAGCGTCAGCACCGTGCCCGCCAGCAGCGCCAGCGCGGGTGCCACGACCAGCAGCGGATCGATGCCCAGCCGGCCGGCCCGGTCCCGGCTCAGCACCCCGCCGCCGGTCGCGTCGGTCTGCCGGCCGAGCTGCCAGTACGCCACGCCCGCGATCAGCAGCAGCGCCCCATCGGCTCCGGCGCGCACGGGCGCCGCCGACGTCGCGGCCCGGACCCGCCGCAGCCGCACCGGCGTGCCCGCCGTCGCCAGCGCGGGCGCCACCACCGCCACCGCGCAGGCCACCGCCGCCCCGCCCGCGACCAGCCAGACCTGGGCCGCCGGGACGACGCCGAGCCGCAGTCCGATCCGGTCGAGCGAGGACCACCGGGCGAGCAGCCGGGCCAGCGGGCCGGACAGCAGCGCGGCACAGACGGCGGCCGGTACGGCCAGCAGCAGCGCCTCCAGCGCGGCCAGTGCCGCGATCCGGCCGCGCGAGCCGCCCCTGGCCCGCAGCAGCTCGGTCTCGCCCGCCCGCTCGCCGGCCAGCAGCCTGGCCACCAGCAGCAGCGCGTACCCGGCGAGCAGCACCAGCTGCACGGAGACGATCAGCAGGGTGGACCGGGACACCAGCAGGGCCCGCTCGGTCCGGTCGAGCACCTCGGGCAGCCTGGTGCGCACGTCCGCGCCGCCCCCGAGCTCCGGGGCCTCACGCAGCGACTCGGCCGCGCGCACCGCCGCCGCGCGGAGCCCGCCGATGCCGTCGGTGGTCAAGGTGCGGTAGTCGGCGGTCGCCACCCAGCCGGTGCCGTCCGCGGAGGTGCGGCCGGAGGCCAGCACCGACGCGTCGGCCAGCAGCGGCCCGTACGTGGTGAAGTCGACGGTGCGCACGCCATGGCCGCCGAGGGCGTCCGCCTGCCAGTAGGGATCAAAGCTGTCGGCCGCCCGGTACACGCCGGTCACCCGCACCCGGAGCGGCTCGTCGCCCAGCCGGTCGGTGAGCGTGAGCCGCGCTCCGGGCCGCAGCCCCAGCCGGCCGGCGGCCGCCTCGGGCAGGGCGACGGGCACGGCGGCGGTGCGGTCCGCCGGGGCCGGGCCCGGCAGGCTGCCCGAGACCAGCCTGATCCGCGACCGGTCGAGGGCCGCGAAGTGCGTGAGGTCGGGCTGCCCGGCGCGGGCGTCGGCGTCCTGGAGGGAACGGGGCAGCGCGTACGGCCCGGACCGCTCCAGCCTCCGCACGGTCACCGGCAGTCCGCCGAACGCCTCCCGCGCCCCGCGCGCCACGGCCCGCTGCGCCGCCTCCCGGTCCTCTCCGGAGACGTCCGCCTCGACGAGCAGGGCGGTGGAGCCGGCGGCCCGGCCGCTGAGGGCACCGCGCAGCGCCGTGTCGCCGACGGAGCCGGAGAAGGCCGCGAGTGCGGCGAGTACCGAGGTGGTCAGCAGTACGGCGAGCAGGGCCGCGGTGAGCAGCAGCCGATGCGCGCGTGCGCGCAGCAGCAGTAAGCCCGTCACTCTTTCCCCACCCGTCGGCCCAGCCGTTTCCCCAACCCCGCATGAATATCACGGAGTTACCGGCCCGGCACATGAGTTCGAGCGCCGGTCGTCCAGCTCTTGACCTTCCCGACCGGTTCCGTATGGGATGCGGTGATGACCGAGAACACCAGCCCGGGATCCGGTGCCGCCCTCGCCGGCGACGCGTCCGGCGAGGAGATGCTGCGGGTGGAGGACGTCCACCACTCCTACGGCACGGGCGCCGGGGCCGTGCACGCGCTGCGCGGGGCCTCCTTCTCCGTGCGGCGCGGTGAACTGGTCGCCCTCAGGGGCCGTTCGGGCTCCGGCAAGACGACGCTGCTGCACATGATCGGCGGCCTCGACTCGCCGCAGGCCGGCCGTGTCGTCGTCGACGGCACCGACCTGTCGGCGCTGAGCGAGAGCGAACTGCTGGAACTGCGCCGCGACCGGATCGGCTTCGTCTTCCAGTCCTTCGGGCTCATCCCCATCCTCACGGCCGCCGAGAACGTGGGCGTGCCGCTGCGGCTGCGCCGCGCCGAGCCGCGTGACCGCGAGGAGCGGGTGGCGCTGCTGCTGGCCCTGGTGGGTCTAGCCGGACACGAGGCGCAGCGGCCCGCCGAGCTCTCCGGCGGTCAGCGGCAGCGGGTCGCCATCGCCCGGGCCCTCGCCAACCGCCCGGCCCTGCTGCTCGCCGACGAGCCGACGGGCCAGCTGGACGCGGCCACCGCTCTGGCGGTGATGGAACTGCTGCGGGCCGTGGTCCGCAGCGAGGGCGTCACGGCCCTCGTCGCCACCCACGACCCCCAACTCCTCGGCCTGGCCGACCGGGTGCTGGAACTGAGCGACGGAGTGGTCGTCGAGGCGTGAAAGGCTGTCGGCCATGGCCGCGATCAGTCTGAGCAAGGTCCAGCAGACCGCTCCCGCGCTGGTGAACCTCTACAAGAGCGCCGGCGTGTCCCTCGCCGAGCACGGCCTCGACGGGCTGCGCACCGCCGTCTACCTCGTGATCGACCACTCCGGCTCGATGCGGCCGTACTACAAGGACGGCAGCGTGCAGGCGCTGGCCGACCGGGTGCTCGGGCTGTCGGCGCACCTGGACGACGACGGCACCGTGCCGGTCGTGTTCTTCTCCACCGGTGTCGACGCCGAGACCGAGATCGCCCTGGCCGGCCATCAAGGGCGGATCGACCGGATCGCCGCCGGGCTCGGCCACATGGGGAAGACCAGCTACCACCTGGCGATGGACGCCGTCATCGACCACTACCTGGACAGCGGGTCCCGGGATCCCGCCCTGGTCGTCTTCCAGACCGACGGCGGGCCCAGCAGCAGACCCGCCGCGGAACGGTACCTGTGCAAGGCCGCGAAGCTGCCCCTGTTCTGGCAGTTCATCGGCTTCGGCGACCCGGGCGGCAAGCAGTTCGACTTCCTGCGGGGGCTCGACGAGCTGGCCGTACCGGAGAAGCGGATCGTCGACAACGCCGGGTTCTTCCCCGCGGGTGAAAATCCTCGGAGCGTGCCGGACGAGGAGCTGTACGACCGGCTGGTGGGGGAGTTCCCGAGGTGGCTGGTGGCCGCCAGGGCCCGGGGGATCGTGCCCGGCCCCGAGGACCGCTGAGACGCCGCTCGCCCTCAACCCGCCCCTTGGCCCAGCTGGCTGTCGCCCCGTTTGCGCCCTGGCCGCGCCGTGCCACGCTGGGAAGGATCCCACGGGGAGGCGACGACGCATGGGCGACGACGGCGCACGCCGGGTGTACGGGACGGGTTCCGCTCACCGCAGGCCCCCGGCCGGCAAGGGTGAGAAGCTCGCGGACTGGGCGGACGGGCGGCTGGGCCTCTACGCCCTGGCCAGGGCCAACATGCGCAAGGTCTTCCCGGACCACTGGTCGTTCATGCTGGGCGAGGTCACCCTCTACAGCTTCGTCGTCCTGATCCTCACCGGCGTCTACCTCACCCTCTTCTTCGAACCGAGCATGCAGGAGGTCGTCTACGACGGCTCCTACACGGAACTCAACGGCGTGCTCATGTCCAAGGCGTTCGAGTCCACGCTGGACATCAGTTTCGACGTGCGTGGCGGGCTGCTGATCCGGCAGATCCACCACTGGGCGGCGCTCGTCTTCATCACCGGCATGCTGGTGCACATGATGCGGGTGTTCTTCACGGGAGCCTTCCGCAAGCCGCGCGAACTCAACTGGGTGTTCGGCTGGACGCTGCTGATGCTCGGCATCATCACCGGCCTGACCGGCTACTCCCTCCCCGACGACCTGCTGTCCGGGACCGGCATCCGCTTCGCGCAGGGCGCGATCCTGTCGATCCCGATCGTCGGGACCTACCTGTCGTTCTTCCTCTTCGGCGGGGAGTTCCCGGGCGAGGACATCATCTCGCGGCTGTACCCCGTCCACATCCTGCTGCTGCCCGGGCTCATGCTGGGCCTGGTGACGGCCCACCTGATCCTGGTCTTCTACCACAAGCACACCCAGTTCCCGGGCCCCGGACGCAAGGAGCGGTCGGTCGTCGGGATGCCCTTCCTGCCGGTCTACCTGGCCAAGGCCGGCGGATTCTTCTTCCTCGTCTTCGGGGTCCTGACGGTGATGGGCGCCCTCGCCCAGATCAACCCCGTGTGGGCCTTCGGCCCCTACCGCCCCGACCTGGTCACCACCGGTGCCCAGCCCGACTGGTACCTCGGCTTCTCCGAGGGCCTGATCCGGGTGATGCCGGGATGGGAGATCAACCTCTGGGGCCACACGCTGGTGCTCGGCGTGTTCATCCCCTTCTCGCTGTTCCCGCTGATCCTGCTCGCCATCGGCGTCTACCCGTTCGTCGAGGCGTGGATCACCGGCGACAGACGCGAGCACCACATCCTGGACCGGCCCCGCAACGCGCCCGTGCGCACCGGCCTGGGCGTGGCCTGGCTGACCCTGTACGCGGTGCTGCTCATCGGCGGCGGCAACGACATCGTGGCCACGCATCTCCACCTGTCCATCAACGTGATCACCTGGTTCGTGCGGATCGGCGTGTTCGTGCTGCCGGTCGCCGCCTTCGTCGTCACCAAGAAGATCTGCATGGGGCTCCAGCGCCGCGACCGTGCCAAGGTGCTGCACGGCAGGGAGACCGGCACCGTCAAACGGCTGCCCACCGGCGAGTACACCGAGGTGCACGAGCCCCTGTCGCAGGATCAGCTGTTCACCCTCACCCAGCACGAGCAGAACCCGCCGTACGAGATCGGACCCGTGGTCGACGCGCACGGCGTGCGCCGCAGGGTCAAGCGCTCCGAGCGGCTGCGCGCCCGGCTCGCGAAGGCCATGTTCGGGCCCGACGCGCGGATCGAGAAGCCGACGGTGGAGGAGTACCGGGAGATCACCAGCGGCGATCACCGGCACTGAACGCGCCGGCCGCTCAGGTGTCGCACTCCAGCACGCTCCGGCACAGCGCACACCGCGCACGGACCCGCCCGCTGACCGGCACCCTGATCCGCTGATGACAGGTCGGGCAGGGAAACGACACCCGCAGCCGCCCGCCCCCGTCCGGAGAGAACCGGTAGCGCACCCCCGGCTGCGGCGGTCCGGCCGGGGCGTGCCGCCGGTCCCGTGCGTAGCGGCGCCGCCCGGCCCATCCCGCCGCCGTCAGCGGCGGCTCCTGCCCGTCGCGGCGGGCCAGCGTCATGCCCTTGACGTACGCCGTGTAAGCCTGGGGGCTGGTGAACCACAGCGAGGGGTCCTCCCCGAAGACCAGCGCGCGCTTGGCCAGCACGTACCCGAACTCCTCCGGCGTCAGATACCCCAGTTTCTGCGACGACGCCCCGTGCTCCCGGTACGCGTCCAGCAGCAGCCAGCCGGCGCCCAGGTACGTCGTCGCCGTGTCCGTCAGGATCTCGTTGTCCCTCACGCCGGGGAACGACAGGTCCAGGCGGTGCAGATACACGTGCGCCACCTCGTGGGCCAGGGCCGCCCCGATGTCCCGCCGATGCGTACGGAACCGGTCGTTCAGCTCCACGAAGTACTCCGGCCCGGCCGCGAGCTCGACGCTCGCCGCGTGCCGCATCTCCCGGAAGCTCACGATCAGCCGGGCGTCCGGCAGCCGGAAGTGCCGCACCAGCTCGCGCGCCACCCGCTGCGCCCCCAGATACAGGTCGTCGGTGTCGCAGAACGCCACGTCGGCGGGGAGCACACTGGTCCCGAACGTCTGGATCGTGTCCCAGGACAGCCGCCTGTACAGCGCCGTGACGGCGGCCCGCACCGTCTCCAGATGCGGGTAGCCGTGCTCGACCGGCCCGTCGTTCGCCACGCCTCACCCCCAAGACGCCCAGAACCCGGTTCCACTCTACGGAAGTGTGACGGCCACGGGACCGTGCCGCGGCCGCGAAAACCGGTCGTGGCCGCCCGCCGCCGCTGGCACAATCCGTGCCGTGACCAGCGAACAGCGCTCCGTCGCCGCCCGGCTCCGGGTGGACGGCCAGGACGACGAACTGGAAAAGCGGCTCGACGAGGAGCTGACCGCCTTCAACACCGCCGCCGCCGGCGGGGCCACCACCGAACCCCTCTCGGTCCGCATCACCGACGAGAGCGGCGATCTGATCGGCGGCCTGACCGCCTGGACCTGGGGCACCCTGTGCTCCGTCGACCTGCTCTGGGTGCGTGAGGACCAGCGGCACGCCGGCTGGGGCAGCCGGCTGATGCGCGCGGCGGAGACCGAGGCCGTCCGGCGCGGCTGCACCGACATGATCGTCTCCACCTACAGCTTCCAGGCGCCCGGCTTCTACCCGAGGCTCGGGTACCGGGAAAGCGGCCGCGTCCAGGGCGTGCCCGGCGGGCACGAGGACGTCTGCTTCCACAAGCGCCTGAGCCCCGCCGAGTCGTGAGACACCCCGCGGACGCCGGGCGCCCTCCCCGTAGGCTGACGCTCCATGACCACCAGCAACACCGGAACCGGTGACGTCGACCCCGCCGTCCGCGAGGAACTCGCCCGGCTGCGCGACAGCATCGACAACATCGACGCCGCCGTCGTCCACATGCTCGCCGAGCGCTTCAAGTGCACCCAGCAGGTCGGCCACCTCAAGGCCGAGCACCAGCTGCCACCCGCCGACCCGGCCCGCGAGGCCCGCCAGATCGCCCGGCTGCGCGCGCTCGCCGAGGACGCCAAACTTGACCCGGCCTTCGCCGAGAAGTTCCTGAACTTCATCGTCGCCGAGGTCATCCGCCACCACGAGCGCATCGCCGAGGAGGCACTCAACGGCACCGCGCCGGGCCACGACTGACGGCGCGCGAGCTCCCGCAGGGGGAGTGACACCACGGCGCGCGCGGGGCATGCTGCGCTGTGCACAGCATGTCAGCTGACGAGCACTGCGCGTCAGTGTCCCGGACTACTCTGGTCCTCCACGAGGGAGGGGCGTCGGGCCATGCCGTCGGATACCAGGATCCTCATCGTCGACGACCACGAGGACACGCTGTACGCGCTGGAGAGCGCACTGGCCCCGCTGGGCTACCTGCTCGGCCGGGCCACCAGCGGCGACGAGGCACTCAAACAGGTGCTACGCGGCCAGGTCGGCCTGCTCCTGCTCGACGTGCGCATGCCAGGCGTCAGCGGCCTGGAGGTCGTGCGCTACATGCGGCGCGTCGAACAGACCCAGCACATCCCGGTGATCCTGCTCACCGGATTCGGCGCCGACCACGAACTGACCACCGCCGCCTTCGGCCTCGGCGTCGCCGACCTCGTCCTGAAACCCGTGGACCCCTGGGCCCTGCGCACCAAGGTCCGCTACCTCTTCGACGCGCGCCGGCGCCACCTCGCCCTGGAACGAGAGGTGCGCCGCCTGCGCGCCGTCGTCCAGGAGCACGAAGGCACCGACGCGGACCCCGCGCGCCCCTCCCTGATGCCTCCCGGCACGCGGGTACCACCCCCGCGACCCATGGGGGCGCACGCCGGGGAACTGGAAAAAGACCGTACGTAGAGCGGACATCGGGCGCATACCGATCCGCCTCTGTGCCTCGCCGGTGCCATCAGGCAGCATGTCCTTCATGTCCGTACTGACGCGCGACGAAGCGCAGACCCGAGCAGAGCTCCTCGACGTCACCCGCTACGCCATCGAACTCGACCTGACCACCGGCGCGGAGACCTTCGACTCCCGCACCCTGATCAGGTTCAGCGCCCGCGCGCACGCGGACACCTTCGTCGAGATCAAGCCGGCCGAACTGCGCTCCGTCACCCTCGACGGACAACCCCTGGACCCCGAAACCCTCGAAGACAACCGGCTGCCCCTGAAGAACCTCACCGCCGGCGAGCACGAACTGCGCGTCCACGCGCGGATGCGCTACTCCCGCACCGGCGAGGGCATGCACCGCTTCACCGACCCCACCGACGGCGAAACCTACGTCTACACCCAGCTGTTCATGGACGACGTCCAGCGCGTCTTCGCCGCCTTCGACCAGCCCGACCTGAAGGCCGTCTTCGAACTGGCCGTGAAAGCACCGGAAGGCTGGACCGTCCTCGCCAACGGCATCACCGAACACACCGGCGACGGCCTCTGGAAGGCCGCCGCCACCCCCCTCATCTCCACCTACCTCGTCGCCGTCGCCGCCGGCCCCTGGCACTCGGTGCGCACCGAACACCGCGGCCTGCCCTTCGGACTGCACTGCCGCCGCTCCCTCGCCCCCCACCTTGACGAGGACGCCGACGAAATCCTCGACGTCACCCGCGCCTGCTTCGACCGCTACCACGAGAAGTTCGACGAGCCCTACCCGTTCGACTCCTACGACCAGGCCTTCGTCCCCGAGTTCAACGCGGGCGCCATGGAGAACCCCGGACTGGTCACCTTCCGCGACGAGTTCGTCTACCGCTCCGCCGTCACCGACACCGAGCGGCAGACCCGCGCCATGGTCATCGCCCACGAGATGGCCCACATGTGGTTCGGCGACCTCGTCACCCTCAAGTGGTGGGACGACATCTGGCTGAACGAGTCCTTCGCCGAGTACATGGGCTACCAGACCCTCACCGAAGCCACCCGCTTCCGCGACACCTGGACCGACTTCGGCATCAACCGCAAGGCCTGGGGCTACGACGCCGACCAGCGCCCCTCCACCCACCCCGTGGCCCCCGAGGCCGTCGACGACACCGCCGCCGCACTGATGAACTTCGACGGCATCTCCTACGCCAAGGGCGCGAGCGCGCTGCGTCAACTGGTCGCCTGGCTCGGTGAGGAGGACTTCCTCGCCGGCATCAACACCCACTTCGCCCGCCACAGGTTCGCCAACGCCACCCTCGCCGACTTCATCGACTCCCTCGCCGGCGCCACCACACGCGACGTGCCCGCCTGGGCCGACGCCTGGCTGCGCACCACCGGCGTCGACACCCTCACCCCGCACGTCGCCCCCGGCGACCACGGCACCTGCGCCCTCACCGTCGACCGCGCAGGCAGCCGCCCCCACCACATCGCCGCCGGCCTGTACGACCGCGACCTCGGCGACGACGGCGGACACCTCGTCCTGCGCGAACGCCTCGACCTGGACCTGCCGCGGACCACAGCCCACCCCATCGGCAAGCGCCCCGCCCTGCTCCTCCTCAACGACGGCGACCTCAGCTACGCCAAGGTCCGCTTCGACCCGGAATCCTTCGAAACCGTCCGCAAGGACCTGTCCGGCCTCCCCGAACCCCTCACCCGGGCCGTCGTCTGGAACGCCCTGCGCGACGCCGTCCGGGACGGCGAACTGGCACCCGCCGCCTACCTGGAGACCGCCCGGGCCCATCTCCCGCTGGAGACGGACCTCGCCATCGTCCAAGGCGTGCTCGCCTTCGCGGCCACACACATCGCCGACCGCTACGTCACGCCCGAGGAGCGGCCCGCCGCCCTCGCCACCCTCACCGAACTGTGCCGGGACCTCATCCGCCGCACCGAGGACGGCGACAACCCCGGCCTGCGCCTGATCGCCGTACGCCACCGCATCGACGTCGCGGCCCACCCCGACACCATCGCCGCCTGGCTCGCCGACGGCACCGTGCCGGGCGGCCCCGAACTCGACCCCGAGCTGCGCTGGCGCGTCCTCGCCCGGCTCGCCGTCCTCGGCGCCACCGACGAGGCAGCCATCACCGCCGAACTGGAACGCGACCCGAGCGCCACCGGCCAGGAGGGCGCCGCCCGCTGCCGGGCCGCCCTGCCCGACCCGGAGGGCAAGGCGCGCGCCTGGCAGTCGATGTTCGACTCCGACGACCTGTCCGCCTACCTGTTCACCGCCACCGCCCAGGGCTTCTGGCAGCCCGAACAGGCCGACCTGGTACGCGCGTACGTACCGCGCTACTACACCGACGCGGTCACCGTCGCCGACCGCCGGGGCCCCGCCATCGCCGTCGCCGTCGGCCACGACGCCTTCCCCGCCCACGCCGTCGACGCCGAGAACCTCCGACTCGGCGAGGAGTGCCTGCGCGACGCCGCGCCGATCCCCGCGCTCCGCCGCAAGCTCACCGACCAACTCGACGACCTGGCACGGGCCCTGCGAGTGCAGCGGGGCCCGCGGGAGGACTGAGGCGCGGCAAGGGCTCGTCACCTGTCCCGTCCCCTCGCCGGCGGGCCGGGCCGGCGGCCCCTGTCCGCGGGCCGGCAGGCTGTTCCCGCCAAGACGGGCGGGCGGTGAGTGTTCCCCCGGCCTCCGGGCGCGGTCCGCCGCGACGAGGCGGGCCGGAGCCCATCCCCACGTACCCCGCCGGGGGCGCCTGCTGAGGCCGTCCGCCGCCCGGTCGGCACGCCGCCGCAGAGCGCGGTCACCGTCCGGGAGAGCACCGACCACCCTGCCCGCCCCCGCGCGGACCGGGGCGAGGACCGGGCGGACGACGTAGCGGGACGACAGCCCGCCCCGCGGGTTCCGGCAGGTTCCCCCGCACGGAGGTACCTCATGCCCCATCCGGTCGTTGGGCTATCCGGGCGCGCCGCCCCAGCGCCCCGGAGGACAGCCCATGAGCACGCCGCCCCTCGCCTCAGGCCCCCAAGGCCCGTCCGCCCTGCGGCCGTTGCTGCACACCGTGCTCACAGCGCTCGACACCGGCGCCAGGGCACGGGGCGGGCCGCTGCCGGCGGGCGGGCCGGACGCGGTCGCGGCGCGGATACGGGAGACGGTGGGGGAGATCCTGCCCGGCCAGGGAGACCCGCACGCCCTGCACACCCTGGTCCACGCCTTCGCCGAGACCGCGGCCGACCCGGCCCACCCCCTGTGCGCCGCCCACCTCCACTGCCCGCCCCTCGCCCTCGCCACAGCCGCCGACCTCGCGGCCTGCGCCCTCAACCCGTCCCTCGACTCGTGGGACCAAGCACCGGGGGCCTCGGAGCTGGAGGCCCTCGTGACGGCCGCACTGGCCGAAGAGGTCTACCCGCACAGCGCGACAGCCGGCTCCCTGATCACCACCGGCGGCACCGAGGCCAACCAACTCGCCCTCCTCCTCGCACGGGAGACGTACGGCGGGACCGTGCGGCTCATGTGCGGGACGAACGCCCACCACTCGCTGGCCCGGGCCGCCTGGCTGCTCGGCCTGCCCGAGCCCCTCGTGCTCCCCGCGCCGGCCGGCCGCCTCGACCCGGCCGCGCTGGACGAGGCACTCACCCGCACACCCGGCCCGCTGCTCGTCGCCGCCACCGCAGGCACCACCGACGCCGGGCTCATCGACCCCCTGCCACAGATCGCCGACCGCTGCACCGCCCACGGCGCCCGCCTGCACATCGACGCCGCCTACGGCGGAGGCCTCCTCCTCAGCGACCGCCACCGCCCCCGGCTCACCGGCCTCGACACCGCCGACACCGTCACCCTCGACCTGCACAAACTCGGCTGGCAGCCGGTCGCCGCAGGCCTCCTCGCCGTCAGAAACTCCCAGGACCTCACCGCCCTGCGCCACCGCGCCGACTACCTGAACGCCGCCGACGACACCGAAGCGGGCCTGCCCGACCTGCTCGGCCGGTCCCTGCGCACCACGCGCCGCCCCGACGTCCTCAAACTCGCCGTCACCCTCAAGACGCTCGGACGCGGCGGCCTCGGCGCGCTCGTCGACCAGGTGTGCGCCCACGCCCGCCAGTTCGCCCGGCTCGTCCACGAGCACCCCGGCTTCGAACTCCACTCCCCACCGGCCATCAGCACCGTCCTCTTCCGGCCCACCGACGCCACCGACGACACCGTGGCCGCCGTACGCCGCGCGCTCCTCACCGACGGGCACGCCGTCCTCGGCCGGGCCCGCCTCGACGGCCGGCTCTGGCTCAAGGCCACCCTCCTCAACCCCGCCACCGGCCCCGACGACCTGGCCGCCCTGCTGCACCTCGTCGCAGCGAGGCAAGCGACACTCGCGGAAGGAAACACCCCCCGATGAACGCCCCCACCCCCGGCCCCACCCCGCAACCCCACCCGCACCACGAGCCCCACGCCCCCCGAGACCTCGTCGGCATCGGCATCGGCCCCGCCAACCTCTCCCTCGCCGCGCTCGCCCACCCGCTCCGCGAACTCGACACCGCCTTCTACGAGCAGCGCCCCGCCTTCGGATGGCACTCCGGCCTGCTCATCGACGGCGCCACCATCCAGGTCCCGTTCCTCGCCGACCTGGTGACCCTCGCCGACCCCACCAGCCACTGGAGCTTCCTCAACTGGCTCAGATCCCACGAGCGGCTCTTCCCCTTCTACTTCGCCGAACGCTTCCACATCCAGCGCGCCCAGTACGACGCCTACTGCCGCTGGGTCTGCGAGAACCTCCCCGGCCTCCACTTCGGCCACCAGGTCGACGCCGTCCGCTGGAACCCCGAACGCGACGTCTTCGAGGTCGACTTCACCCAGCTCGGCACCGACGGAGAAGCCGAGGCCCTCGGCCGCACCCACACGCGGAACGTCGTCCTCGGCATCGGCACCGAGCCCCACGTCCCGGACCCCCTCAAGCCCCTCGTCCAAGCCCCCGGCGTGCCCGTCCTGCACGCCGCCGACTACCTCGGCCACCGCGCCGCCCTCCTCGCCGCCGAGCACGTCACGGTCGTCGGCATCGGGCAGTCCGGCGCCGAGATCTTCCTCGACCTGCTGCGGGGCAGACCCGCCGGCCGCGAGAAACTCCACTGGCTCGGCCGCACCGAGGCCTTCGCGCCCATGGAGTACTCCAAACTCGGCCTGGAGCACTTCACCCCCGACCACACCCGCTACTTCCACGCCCTGCCCGAGCCCACCCGCGACCGCCTGGTCGCCGGCCAGTGGCAGCTCCACAAGGGCATCGACGCCGCCACCATCGCCGCCATCCACGACGAGCTCTACCGCCGCACCCTGCACGGCGGCTGGCCCGACGCCGTCCTCACCCCCGGCGTCCGGGTACGCACCGCCGGCCGCGTCGCCACCACCAAGGTGGAACTGCACCTGGAACACGGCCCGCAGAACAGCCGCTCCCGCCTCACCACCGACGCCGTCGTCCTGGCCACCGGCTACCGCGAGCGCCCCCTCGACCGCATCCTCGCCGGCCTCGACCCCTACATGCGCCGCGACAACCGCGAACGCCCCCGCGTCGACGAGGACCACCGCCTCGTCCTCGACCCGTCCGTCACCGGCACGGTCTACGTCCAGAACGCCGAGACCCACACCCACGGCATCGGCACCCCGGACCTCGGCCTCACCGCCTGGCGCAGCGCGCTCATCCTCAACTCCCTGACCGGCCGCGAGGCGTACGCGCTGCCGCGCCGAACCGCCTTCACCACCTTCGGCCTGACCCGGCCGCAGCAGGTACCGCCACCCCGCGAGGCACCGGTCCTGACCCCGCTCGTCGACCGAAGGTGACAAAGCCCCGGGCTCAGAAGACGGGCGCACCGTCCCGCGTGAGCCGCCAGTCCACCGCGGCGAACCCGGCCGGATCGATCGACCCCTTCGCCTTCACCCAGGCGATCATGGTGTTGCGGATCTCCTCCGAGTTGGACCACAGCAGCCGGGCAGCGGCGACATGCGGGAAGTTCCCGCCGCCGTTGGCCCGGTAGTTGTTCACCGCGAACACGAACTTCGCGTCGTCCGCGAGCGGCTGCCCCTCGAACCGCACGTTCGTCACCCGCGAACCAGCCGGCTTGGCGATGTCGATCTCGTACTGCAGCCCGCTCACCACGTCGTAGTTGTAGTCCGGCGTGCCGTTCGCGTTGGTCAGCTTCGCCGGGTCCACCGCGGCACCCGGCGCCGTCTGCACGAAGTAGTTCGCCGAGTACTCCAGGTACGCCTTCATCTGCGCACCCGTCATCAGCCGCGCCTCCAGCGTGTTCTCGAAGACGTACAGGCCCGCCACGTCCCGGATCGTCACCGCGCCCGCCGGGATCCTGGCCGACCGCGAGAAGCACGCGGCCTGCGACAGCACCGGCAGCGCGGCGTACTCGGTGCCCGCCAGGGCCTGCTTCACCGTGTCCGCCTGGATGTGGTTGATCAGGTCGATGATCGGCACGTCCCGGTACGGCGCCTCGGCCGACGTCATCTCCGCCGCGTTGGTGCCGATGACCTGGTTGACGTACGCCACGACCTTCCGGTGCTCGTCGGAGAGCAGCTGCGTGATCTTCGAGTCCTCCTCCACCGTGTTGGAGTTGAGAACCTTCGCGCCCACCTTCTCGACCTGCCAGCAGCCCTTCGCCCAGACCAGCTCGAAGTCGAACAGCGTCAGCCGCTGCCCCCACTTCAGCGGCTCCGACAGCACGACCCGCTTGCCGGTCTTCTTGTTGGTCACGAAGTACTCGGGGATCTCCGTGTGCGCGTGCCCGACCAGGATCGCGTCGATGCCCGGCACCTGCTCGGCCACCAGCCCCGCCGCGTTCTCGATGTACGGCAACTGGTCACCGTAGGACGACGTCCCCGACGAACCGCTGTGCGCCGAGACGATCACGACGTCCGCGCCCATCGACCGCAGCTTCGGAACCCACTTCGCCGCCTGCTCCTCCAGACCCGGGAACGTCATCCTCCCCTGCACGTTCGCCTTGTCCCAGATCGCGATCCCCGGGTTGGTCAGACCCAGCACCGCCACCTTCACGTCCCGCCCGTGCGGCGTGCGCAGCCGGTGCATGCTGTACGGCGCGAACGCCGGCCGCAGCGTCTGCGCGTCCAGCGCGTTCGCGCCCAGCAGCGGGAAACGGCACTGCTGCTCGAACTTCCGCAGCACCGGAATGCCGTAGTTGAACTCGTGGTTGCCGAGCGCCGCCGCGTCGTACTCCATGGCGTTCATCGCCTGCGCCATCGGATGCACCGGACCGCCCTCGGCGGTGATCGGGTCGACCTTGGCGTAGTAGTACGACAATTGCGTGCCCTGGATGGTGTCGCCCGCGTCGATCAGCAGCGTGTTGCGGCGGCCCTTCTCCGCACGGACCCGGTTCACCAGCGTCGAGACCTTCGCGAGGCCGACGTCGTTGTGGTCCTTGTCGTCGAACTCCCTGTCCGTGAAGTAGTCCCAGTTGAAGACGTTGCCATGCAGGTCCGTCGTCCCCATCACGGTGAACGCGTACCGCTTCGCGCCCTCTTCGGCGGTGCCGCTCTCCTCGGCCGCCCGAGCACCCGGCGCCGAGACCGCACCGGCCAGCGCCACCCCCGCCCCGGTCACGGCGGACTTCTCCAGGAACTTCCGGCGGTTCAACGGCATGGCTGACTCTCCTCGCGGAATCTGTGAACGACGCGCGTAGATAACGCGCGTAGATTCTGACCCGCACATGACCGGCAGCAACAGCCCCCAAGGGTTGCGATTAGATGACTCGAGTCGCCCCTTCCACACCTGCGACCAGCCAAGACATGACAGAGTGGGACGTATGACCGCGCCCACCGGAGATGCCGCCCAACCCGCCGTCCCCTACGGCACACCAGACGCCCCACGCATCGCCGTCCGCGGCGAGGCCCACCTCGAAGTCGACCCCGAGATCGCCCGCATCGGCATCACCATCGCCGCCCGCGGCCGCGACCGCCGCTCCGCCCTCGACGACCTCACCCGCCGCAACGCCTCCGTCCTCGACCTCGTCAAGTCCTACGGCGACGCCGTGGAACGCCTGGAGACCGGCGCCTTCTCCATCACCCCCGAACTCGTCAAGCACGGCCGGGGCGAACGCGTCCGCACCTACCAGGGCAGCGTCCATGTCACCGCCGAACTCACCGACTTCACCGCCCTCGGCGAACTCACCACCCGCCTCGCCGACCTCGAACTCACCCGCCTCGACGGCCCCTGGTGGGCCCTGCGCCCCGACTCACCGGCCCACCGCGAAGCCCGCAAGAAGGCCGTCGGAGAAGCCGTCCAGCGCGCCCGTGAATACGCCGAGGCACTCGGCACCAGCCTCGCCGCCCTCGTCGAACTCGCCGACATCGGCGCCGAGAACACCCCGCCGGCCTTCCCCCAGCCCCCCGGCGGCCGCATGCGCTCCGCGGCCTTCGCCGGCGCCGCCGAGAACGCCACCGCGGCCCCCCTCGACCTCGAACCCCAGCGCCAGTACGTCCACGCCCAGATCAACGCCCGCTTCACGATGGTGCCGCCGCGGTTGTAGCGCGGAGCGAAAACGCGAACGAATTCCCCGATCGAATACTCAATCGAACCCAATCGAATGCTCATCGGAGCGCCCGGCCGCACAATTCAACACTTGTCCATAACGCTTCATGCAAAGTCTGTTGTGTAGTCACGCGCGGCCAACTCTCTACCCGCCGGTAACTCATAGGGTCACCCCCATGCGCCGAGCCAAAATCGTCTGCACACTGGGCCCCGCCACCGACTCGTACGACCAGATCAAAGGCCTGGTCGACGCCGGAATGGACATCGCCCGACTCAACCTCAGCCACGGCGACCACGCCGAACACGAGGAGCGATACCACCGGGTCCGAAAGGCCGCCGACGAAACCGGCCGCAGCGTCGGCACCCTCGCCGACCTTCAAGGCCCGAAAATCCGGCTCGGCCGCTTCACCGAAGGCCCCGTACTCCTTGAACGCGGCGACACCTTCACCATCACCGTCGAAGAAGGCATCGAAGGCGACGGCCACATGTGCGGCACCACCTACGCCGGCCTCGCCACCGACGTCACCACCGGCGAACGCATCCTCGTCGACGACGGCAAGGTCTGCCTCGAAGTCACCGACATCGACGGCCCCCGCGTCCACACCACCGTCATCGAGGGCGGCATCATCTCCGACCACAAAGGCCTCAACCTCCCCGGCGTCGCCCTCTCCGTCCCCGCCCTCTCCAAAAAAGACGAAGACGACCTCCGCTGGGCCCTGCACACCGGCTTCGACGCCATCGCCCTCTCCTTCGTCCGCACCGGCCGCGACATCCACGACGTCCACCGCATCATGGACGAAGAAGGCCGCCGCCTCCCCGTCATCGCCAAAGTCGAGAAACCACACGCCGTCGAGAACATCGACGACATCGTCGCCGCCTTCGACGGCATCATGGTCGCCCGCGGAGACCTCGGCGTCGAAATGCCCCTCGAGCAGGTCCCCATCGTCCAAAAACGCGCCATCAAACTGGCGAAACGCAACGCCAAACCCGTCATCGTCGCCACCCAGATGCTCGACTCGATGATCGACAACGCGCGCCCCACCCGAGCCGAGGCCTCCGACGTCGCCAACGCCGTCATCGACGGCACCGACGCGGTCATGCTCTCCGGCGAGACCAGCGTCGGCAAACACCCGATCGACACCGTTCGCACCATGGCCCGCATCATCGAAGCCTCCGAGGAAGACATCCTCACCAAAGGCCTCCCCCCACTCACCGAACACAACAAACCCCGCACCCAGGGCGGCGCCGTGGCCCGAGCCGCCGCCGAAATCGGCGACTTCCTCGACGCCCGCTTCCTCGTCGCCTTCACCCAGTCCGGCGACACCGCCCGCCGCCTCTCCCGCTACCGCTCCCCGATCCCCCTCCTCGCCTTCACCCCCGACCAGGCCACCCGCTCCCAGCTCAGCCTCACCTGGGGCGTGGAAACCTTCCTCGGCCCCCGCGTCGACTCCACGGACGCCATGGTCTCCCAGGTCGACGAACTGCTGCTCCGCTACGGCCGCTGCCGCCCGGGCGACACGGTCGTCATCACGGCGGGCTCCCCGCCCGGCGTCTCGGGCTCGACGAACATGGTCCGGGTCCACCACATCGGCGAGGACGACGTCCCGAGGTAAGGCATCAGTACTTGGGCCCGACGTGGGCGTCCATGAGGGCTACGGAGGCCTTGCGGGCCACGGAGATGTTGAACGGGTTGCCGCCGCGGGTGCAGTGCGTCCACTCGACACCGAGCTTGTCCAGGGTGCCGGTGTACAGCCGCCGGATGTCCTCGGAGACGTTGGTGAAGAAGTACCGGGGATACTCGTAGCGCTTGCGCTCGCCGGCGACCATCCGGGTCGTCCAGTTCGTGATCCGGCAGCCGTCGGAGTGGATGAGCCCCCGGACGAACTCCCAGGGGTGGGCATCGACGATGGCCTGCTGCCAGGGTTCGAGCACGATCCGGCGCTCGTGTCTCTTGCCGGGGCCGTGCTGGGGGAAGAGGCAGTGCAGGTGCTTCGAGTAGACCTTCACATTGCGGCAGCCGGTCTTGCGGACGCGGCAGACCGAGTTGTCGGGGAACACCGCACGCATGGCCCGCTCACAGTCGTCCATGAGCCCGGGCCATGACTCCGTACAGGTGATCATGAGGTTGGGTACGTGGTGCGCGGAGTAGTGGCTGATATGGCCGTCGCCCAGATAGAGCCCGAGCAAGTAGGCGTAGGCGGGCTCGTCGAGTTCGCGCCCGTCGCATCGGGGGCACTTCGGATCATGCCTGCCGGGACACTCGCCGCGTGTGGCCCGGTCCAGGTGTTTCCAGTAGCCGACCGTTCCCAGCGGCACATTCAGGCTGCGGGCCACGTCCGCGTTCTTCGTACCCCCGCGCAGCAGGGTCAGCGCCTTCTGTCGCACTTCAGTGCCATGAATGTTCATGCGACTACTGTGAGTCACCGAGGGGGACTGGGGGCAGCAAAAAGCGGAGAACCACGCGATCGTGATCCTCCGCTTCCGGCCATGGTGCCCGGTGTGGGATTCGAACCCACATGCCCAAAGGGCACGGCATTTTGAGTGCCGCGAGTCTGACCAGTTCCTCCAACCGGGCAGGTCGGGTGACCGACCAGAAGTGTACCGGTTCACTGCGGACCCTTGCTGCTAGGTACGCTCTTGGGAGCAGTACCGGCCTGCCCCTACCAAGGAGCCCACGTGAGCGCCCCCGAGTCGCCCCAGCCCGTTGACGTGCCTGATGACGACAAGTCGCACGTGCCTCCGATGACGACGCGGGTCGTCATCGCCGAGGACGAGGCCCTGATCCGGCTCGATCTCAAGGAGATGCTGGAGGAGGAGGGCTACACCGTCGTCGGTGAGGCCGGTGACGGCGAGCAGGCCGTCGAGCTGGCCCGTGAGCACCGGCCCGACCTGGTGATCCTGGATGTGAAGATGCCGAAGCTGGATGGCATCTCCGCGGCCGAGAAGATCGCCGAGGAGAGCATCGCGCCGGTGCTGATGCTGACCGCGTTCTCGCAGCGTGATCTGGTGGAGCGGGCGCGGGACGCCGGTGCGATGGCGTATCTGGTGAAGCCGTTCAGCAAGACGGATGTGGTGCCGGCGATCGAGATGGCCGTGTCGCGCTTCACGGAGCTGAAGGAGCTGGAGAAGGAGGTCGCGGACCTCACGCTCCGGCTGGAGACGCGGAAGCTGGTGGATCGTGCGAAGTCGATCCTGCAGACGGAGTACGGGCTGAGCGAGCCGGCCGCTTTCCGGTGGATTCAGAAGACGTCCATGGACCGCCGTATGTCGATGCAGCAGGTCGCGGAGGCGGTCATTCAGGACGCTGAGGAGAAGAAGGCCGACAAGGGCTGAGAAGCAGCACACGAAGAGGCCCGCCCCTCAGCCAGGGGGCGGGCCTCTTCGTGTGCGGATATGGGCGGGGGCTCAGTCCTCGCCGAGGTAGGCCTTGCGGACCGACTCGTCGGTCAGCAGGTCCTGCCCGGTGCCGGAGAGGACGATGTTGCCGACCTCCATGACGTGGCCGTGGTCGGCGAGGGACAGCGCGGCCTGGGCGTTCTGCTCGACGAGCAGGATGGTGGTGCCGCGTGACTTGAGCTCGGAGATCGTCGCCATGATCTTCTGCATCATGATCGGGGAGAGGCCCATGGAGGGCTCGTCGAGCATGAGCAGTTTGGGCTGGGACATCAGGGCGCGGCCCATGGCGAGCATCTGCTGTTCTCCGCCCGACAGGGTTCCGGCCGCCTGCTTGCGGCGTTCGCCGAGGATGGGGAAGAGGTCGTAGGCGCGCTGGATGTCCTTCTCGATGCCTTCTTTGTCCTTGCGGAGGAACGCTCCGAGTTGGAGGTTTTCCGCAATGGTGAGGCGGGGGAAGATGTGCCGGCCTTCGGGGGAGTGGGCGAGGCCGAGGGCGACGATCTTGTGGGCGGGGACGCCGTTCAGCGGCTTGCCGTCGAAGACGATCTTCCCGGACGTCGGCTTGAGCAGGCCGGAGAGGGTGCGCAGGGTGGTCGTCTTGCCGGCGCCGTTGGTGCCGATGAGGGTGATGACCTGGCCGGCTTCGACGCTGAAGGAGATGCCCTTGACGGCTTCGATCTTGCCGTAGGAGACCCGGAGGTCTTCGACCTCGAGGAGTGCGGTCACTTGGCTTCTCCCTTGGTGCTGCTGGTGGTGCTGGTCGCGTCGGCGGCGGCTTCGGCGGCCTCGACCTCGGCGGCTTCGGCTTCGCCGGGGTCGCCTTCGAAGGGTTCGCCGAGGTAGGCGGCGACGACGCGTTCGTCGGCCTGGACGATCTCGGGGGTGCCTTCGACGAGCTTTTCGCCCTGGACGAGGACGGCGACGCGGTCGCTGAGGTTGAAGACGAAGCGCATGTCGTGCTCGATGAGGAGGACGGCGATGCCCTTGTCGCGGATGGCGAAGACGAGTTCTTCGGTCGTCCGGGTCTCCTGGGGGTTCATGCCGGCGGTGGGTTCGTCCAGCAGCAGCAGGCCCGGTTCGCTGGCCAGTGCCCGTGCGATCTCCAGCTTGCGCTGTTCGCCGTAGGGCAGGTTGCGGGCGAGGTGGTCGCGCTTGTGGGCGAGGCCGATGAACTCGAGGAGTTCCATGGCGCGTTCTTCGCTGGCGCGTTCGGCCTTCTTGAAGCCGGGGCCGCGCAGGAGGGCGGACCAGAGGCCTTCCTTGGTGCGGGTGTGGCGGCCGACGAGGACGTTTTCCAGGACCGTCATGTTGGAGAACAGGCGGATGTTCTGGAAGGTGCGGGCGATGCCGGCCTGGGTGACCAGGTGGGGCTTGGGCGGGAGGACGGTGCCCTTGTAGGAGACAGTGCCTTCGGTGGGGACGTACAGGCCGGTGAGGCAGTTGAAGAAGGTGGTCTTGCCGGCGCCGTTGGGTCCGATGAGTCCGACGATCTCGCCGGCGTTGACCGTGAAGTCGACGGAGCGTACGGCGGTGAGGCCGCCGAAGCGCATGGTGACGTCGCGGGCTTCGAGTACAGGTGTGGGCTGTGTGGTCATCGTGGTCATGCCCCCGCCTTGGTGACGGCCGGTTCGTCGGTCAGCGTGGTCTGTTTGGGTACGTCGAGTTGGCCGGTCTCGTGGAATTCGAGCTGGCGCCGGCGGTTGGCGATGATGCCTTCGGGGCGGAAGCGCATCAGGAGGATGAGTGCGATGCCGAAGGCGAGGAGCGACTTCTCCTGGAGGAAGACGAGCTTCTCGGGGAGCAGGTAGAGCAGGGCGGCGCCGAGGAGCGGGCCGGCGACCGTGCCCATGCCGCCGAGGACGACCGCGGCCAGGAGGAACGCGGAGTTGGGCGGGGTGGAGCCGGCGAACTGGTACGGCGTGGGGACGACGCTGTAGGTGACGTGGGCGCTGACGGTGCCGGCGAGTCCGGCGAGGGAGGCGCCGAGGGCGAAGGCGACGAGTTTGACGCGGAAGCCGTTGATGCCCATGGCGGTGGCGGCGGTCTCGTCCTCGCGGATGGCGATCCAGGAGCGGCCGATGCGGGAGTCCGCGGCCCTCGTGTAGACGAGGACGACGATGGCCATGATGAGGACCATCAGGAGGTAGTAGTTGGCGAAGCGGCCGAGGGTGATTCCGCCGATGTCGTGGGGTTGTCCGAGGTTGAATCCGAAGAGGTTCAGGTCGGGGATGGAGGGGATGCCGTTGGGGCCGTTGGTGACGTCGGGTCCGGACTGGCCGTCCATGTTGTTGACGGCGATGCGGAAGATCTCTCCGAAGCCGAGGGTGACGATGGCGAGGTAGTCGCCGCGCAGCCGCAGGGTGGGGGCGCCGATGAGGACGCCGAAGACCAGGGAGGCGGCGGCGCCGGTCAGGGCGGAGGCCCAGAACGGCAGGTGGACGCCGGAGATGGTGGAGAACTCGGAGCCGGAGACGAGGGCGGCGGTGTAGGCGCCGACGCCGAGGAAGGCGACGTATCCGAGGTCGAGGAGTCCGGCGAGGCCGACGACGATGTTGAGGCCGAGGGCGACGGTCCCGAAGATCAGGATGTTGACGCCGATGTTGGCGTAGTGGTCGTCGGTCTGGGTGAAGGGGAAGGCGATGGCCGCGGCGAAGCCCATGGCGAGGGTGAGGCTGCGGTTGGCGGCGACGAGCGCGGAGAAGCGGTCGAGGAGGCCGGCGGTGTGGGCGGCCCACATGGCGAAGACGACGACGAAGAGGTAGCCGATGAAGAGTTCGCCGTACTCGGTGTCGATGCCGTAGGTGAAGACGCCGAGGCCGATGATGGTGACGACGGTGATGATGGCCCGCTGGATCCAGGGTGCGGTGGCCTGGGCGGCGGGGATGCGGTCGGGCTTGGCGACGTAGGCCTTGAGGGCTTCCTTGGTGCCGTCGGTGCCGGTGCGCTCCTGGGGGAGGGCGAAGGCGCCGATGACGGGCAGGAGGGAGGCGATGGCCGCGATCCAGCCGCCGGGTTCGAGGTTGACGATGCCGCCGAGTTCGACGCTGATGGCGATGACGGTGAACCAGGTGACGGTGAATCCGCCGAGTGCGCTCAGGGTGAGGGGTGCGTTGTTGCGGGCGGGCAGCAGCCAGCCGAGGCCGCGGACGCCGTACGAGGCGAGGGCGAACAGGGTGGTGAGGACGCCGGCGGTGAAGGTCAGCCACTGAAGGCCGCCGGGGTAGCCGTTGATGGTGAGGTCGCCGGGGAACTGGTCGGTCCAGGTCCAGGCGAGGTAGGCGGAGGCCGTGGTGGCGATGCCGCCGGCGAGGACCAGGGCGCGGGCGGCCGTGGCGGGCAGCGGTATGAGGCCGCGCGGTGCGGGCGGGGTGGGGGCGGCGTCCGGTGCGGGGGTCTTGGTCGTCTCGGTCATGTGATCACGCCCTGTCCGCGACGCGCTCGCCGAGCAGGCCCTGGGGCCGGAACAGCAGCACGAGGATGAGGAGGCAGAAGGCCCAGACGTTCGCCCAGCTCTGGCCGCCGAGCTGCTGCATGCCGGGGATCTCGTCGATGTAGGCGGAGGCGAGGGTCTCGGCGATGCCGAGGACGACGCCGCCGAGCATGGCTCCGTAGATGTTGCCGATGCCGCCGAGGACGGCGGCGGTGAAGGCCTTGAGGCCCATGAGGAAGCCCATGCGGTAGTCGACGTTGCCGTACTTGAGTCCGTAGGCGACGGCGGCGACGGCGGCGAAGAAGCCGCCGATGGCGAAGGCGATGACGATGATGCGGTTGGTGTCGATGCCCATGAGCTGTGCGGTGTCGGGGTCCTGCGCGGTGGCCTGCATGGCGCGGCCGGTGCGGCTGCGGCGCACGAAGAGGGCGAGGGCGGCCATGCAGATGACGGCGGCGAGGATGAGGAAGATGTCGGCGTCCTTGATGGTGACGGAGCCGATGTCGTGGGTGGCGTCGAGGCCGGGGAAGGCGCGGGCGCGGTCGGCGCCGGGGTAGAAGTTGCGGACGACTTCCTGGAGGGCCAGGGAGAGGCCGATGGCGGTGATGAGCGGTGCCAGGCGTGGTGCTCCGCGCAGTGGCCGGTAGGCGAATCGTTCAGCTCCGACGGCGATGAGGATGGCCACGAGGGCGCCGCCGAGGAGCATGAGCGGTACGGCGAGGGCCATCGAGGTGCCGTCGGGCAGGATGTAGAAGTAGACCGTGAGGGCGCCGAACGCTCCGGTCATGAAGATCTCGCCGTGCGCGAAGTTGATGAGCTGGACGATGCCGTACACCATCGTGTAGCCGATGGCGATCAGCCCGTACATCGAGCCGAGAAGCAGCCCGTTGGCCAGCTGCTGCGGCAGGGTGTTCACCGCATGGCCTCCATGTCGCTGGTGGTCGTGTGCACTGGATGAGTGCGTGGTCGCGTGCTGTGTGGGGGTGTGAAAAGGGGCCGCGCGGTCGGGGTCGTCCTCCCGCGCGGCCCGTGGTGCGGCTATGTGGGGGCCGGACTACTGCAGGTCGGCGGTGCCGGTCTCGACGTCCTTCCAGGCGCCCTTCTCGACCTGGTACACCGTCAGCTGCTTGTTGGTGGTGTCGCCGTACTCGTCGAAGGAGATCTTGCCGGTGAGGCCTTCGAAGTCGGACTTCTGGACTCCGTCGACGACCTTGGAGCGCAGGTCGTTGATGTCGGTGGGCACCTTGCCGCCGTTGGCGTCGGCCGCGGCCTTGACGGCCTTGATGATGGCGGTGGTGGCGTCGTAGGCGTAGGCGCCGTAGGCGCCGTAGTCGCCCTTGTAGCCCTTGGACTTGTAGGTCTGGATGAACTGCTTGGCCGCGGGCAGGGTGTCGGCGGGGACACCGATGGCGGTGGCGAGGTCACCCTCGGAGGACTTGCCGGCTGCCTCGATGTAGGTGGAGGCGAACATGCCGTCGCCGCCGAACAGCGGGATCTTGACGCCGGCGTCCTTGAGCTGCTTGGTGATCAGCGCGGACTCGTCGTACTGGCCGCCGTAGTAGAGCAGGTCGGCACCGGAGTTCTTGATCTTCGTGACGAGGGAGCCGAAGTCCTTGTCGCCGGTGTTGACGTGGTCGGTGGCGACGACCTTGCCGCCCATCTTCTTGTACTGCTCGGCGAAGATCTTCGCCAGGCCGGCGCCGTAGGTCTGCTTGTCGTCGACGACGAAGGCCTTCTTCTTCTTGAGGCCGTTGTACGCGTAGCCGGCGGCGAAGCTGCCCTGCAGTTCGTCGGTGGTGGCGGTACGGAAGTACGTCTTGTAGGGGCGCTTCTTGTCCGTCTGCCAGTTCTTGCCCTGGGTCAGTTCGGGGTTGGTGTTCGCCGGGGAGATCTGGACCATGTT
This sequence comes from Streptomyces djakartensis, assembly GCF_014651075.1. Classification (GTDB taxonomy): domain Bacteria; phylum Actinomycetota; class Actinomycetes; order Streptomycetales; family Streptomycetaceae; genus Streptomyces; species Streptomyces djakartensis. Next base: position 65,855 of record NZ_BMWE01000017.1, read on the forward strand.
GGCCGAGGCGAAGACCTGCTGCATCGTCTGGGCGACGCCGGAGTTCAGGGGGCCGACGGCGCCGACGGCGGTCTTGTCGCCGACGATGCTGGTGGCGTTGGACTGGCCGGTGGCCGGCTGCGCCTTGTCGTCGAGGGCGGTGAGCTTGAATTTGACGCCCGGGACCCAGTTGTTCTTGTTGGCGTCGTCGACGGCGATCTGTGCGCCGTACTGGATGCCGAGGCCGGTGGTGGAGTTCTCACCGGAGAGGGGGGCGTCCACGCCGATGGTGAGCGTGGTGCTGTTCCCGCTGTCTCCGCCCTTGTCACCGCTGTCGTCTCGGGAGCCGCAGGCGGTGAGAGTCAGAGCTCCGGTCGTGAGAACGGAGGTAAGAATCACCAAGGAACGCTGTCGCACAATCAGTCCTTTCACAGGCAGGCCCCGCCCTGGTCGGGGGGTGAGTGCCGCGCTGGTACCGAACTCCCGATGGAGCGGTGACTGGCCGTGACTCTAAGCCCGGGATAAGGGCAGGGTCAGCGGCGCGGGCTGGCTTGTGACTTTCTTGTTATGACGTCGTGGATGCCCGGTCTCGGTGGCGGCCCCTCTCGGCGGGTTTGGTCGTTTTTGGCCGCTGTCCGCATTTTGAGAACGCGCACTTCCGGTTGGCCCTGGCCGAGATCGTGCGGTCGGCGGTGCGCGGGCGACGCGGACAAGATCGGAAAGGGCGTGGGAATGGGCGCGGCCGAAGACGAAACCGTGATGCCGCATTGCGTGCTTGTTACGCAGCGTTACGCCGTGGAAAGAAGTGTGGGCGTCGAGGGGAGTTCCGGAGCCATCGGGAAAGGCGATTCGGCTCGGATGGCGGGCATGGCGACGCCCCGCCGCTCCGGGGCGGGGCCCGGTGCGGCGGGGCGGTCGGTGGTGCGGTGCGGCCGTCGCGGGGCTACGGCAGCTGTGTGAAGGGCGACAGGAACGCGCGGGCGCCCGGGGTGTCCAGACGGTAGGTCACGTTGGTGGCGTAGCAGGGGGTGTCGCCGGTGATGGTGGTGGCGGCGAGGATGCGTTTGCCGCCGATCGTCGCGAAGTTGGGGCCGCCCGAGTCGCCGTAGCAGGCACCGCCGTTGCCCTGCGGCGCGGTCATGGCGAGGCGGGCCCAGGAGTCGTTGAGGGCGTCGAAGGTGACGGGTGCCTTCATGCGGACGCCGCCGCCGGGGTGGGTCTGGCCGCCGGGGCCGCCCACGGCCTCCTGGGTGCCGTATCCAACGACGGTCCAGTCGGTGTCGTTGAGGCCTCGCGGGCCGAGTCTGCCGAGCTGGTTCGCGGTGGGCAGGGCGGCCGGGGTGAAGGTCCAGCGGGCCTTGACCGCGGCGGCGGAAAGCTGGACCACCGAGATGTCGTGGGTGTCGGAGGCGGGCCCCGGGTAGTCCGGGTGCGAGTGGGCCGTGCCGGGGACGGCGACGGCGGCGGCCTGCGCGGCCGGGTCGCCGGGGTGCTTCTTCGCCGCGGCGTCGAGCCCGGCCTGCACGTCCTGGTCCAGGGACACGTAGAACCGCACGTTGTCCGGCCAGTCGGTGGTGCAGTGCGCGGCGGTCAGGAAGGTGTCCCGGTCGATCATGGTGCCGGAGCAGACCCAGTCGACCCGGTCGGGGGTCGCGGGGTCGCCGTCGTTGTCCCAGGTGGCCACGAGCGCGCCGACCTCGGTGCGTTCGGGGGCGGGCGTGGCGTTGTAGGAGTTGATGGCGGAGGACGGCAGCGCGGTGGCGAGCACGGCGGCGCATGCCGTGGCGGTGACGGCGATGGCACGTACGGTGGTCAAGAGAAACCCTTCTAGGGGTGGGACGGGTCTTCTCCTGTGGGGGTGGAGCGTCAGTGAAGCGCCTGGCGGCGGCCGCTACAAGGGCACGGCCGCCTCTCCAGGGTTTTCCCTATGTCGCTCAGCTCGCGGAACGGATGAGTGCCTCGTCGCCCGGCTGCACGTCGCGCAGCAGACAGGTCAGCCTGGCGGTGCACACCCTCTTGTCGTTCTCGTCGGTGATGACGATCTCGTATGTGGCGGTCGAGCGCCCCCGGTGCACGGGCGTGGCCACACCGGTGACGAGGCCGGAGCGCACCCCGCGGTGGTGGGTGCAGTTCAGGTCGACGCCCACGGCGATCTTGGAGCTGCCGCCGTGCAGCATCGACCCGATGGAACCGAGGGTCTCGGCCAGCACCGCGGAGGCCCCGCCGTGCAGCAGGCCGTAGGGCTGGGTGTTGCCCTCGACGGGCATCGTGCCGACCACCCGGTCCGCCGAGGCCTCCGAGATCTGGACGCCCATCCGGGATCCGAGGTGGCCCGCGGAGAACAGGGCCAGGAGGTCCACGCCGAGCGCCGCGTACTCGTCGATGACCTCTTGCGGGAACTTCACATGCTGCTGCTCACCCATGGGGCCCTGCTCCGTTCGTGCTCGTCGATCGGCTGCCTCGCTGCTGAGCGAACGCTCAGTCGGTGGCCGATTGTTCCAGACGCACCACGACGGACTTGCTGGCCGGGGTGTTACTGGTGTCCGCGGTGGCGTCCAGCGGCACCAGCACGTTGGTCTCCGGGTAGTACGCGGCGGCGCAGCCCCGGGCCGTCGGGTAGTGCACGACCCGGAAGCCGGGCGCCCTGCGCTCCACGCCGTCCTTCCACTCGCCGACCAGGTCGACGTAACCGCCGTCCGCCAGGTCCAGGGCCCGCGCGTCCTCGGGGTTGACCAGCACCACCCGGCGGCCGCCCCGGATGCCCCGGTAACGGTCGTCGAGGCCGTAGATCGTGGTGTTGTACTGGTCGTGCGAGCGCAGCGTCTGCAGCAGCAGGCGGCCCTCGGGCAGCTCGGGGTACTCCACGGGCGCGGCGGTGAAGTTGGCCTTGCCGGTGGCCGTGGGGAAGCGGCGTTCGTCGCGCGGGGCGTGGGGGAGTGCGAAGCCGCCGGGGCGGGCCACCCGTGCGTTGAAGTCCTCGAAGCCGGGGATCACGCGGGCGATCCGGTCCCGGATCGTCGCGTAGTCCTTCTCGAACTCCTCCCAGGGCGTGGCGCTGTCCTCGCCCAGCACGCGGCGGGCCAGGCGGCAGACGATGGCCGGCTCGGACAGCAACTGCCGGCTCGCGGGCTCCAGTCGGCCCCGCGAGGCGTGCACCATGCCCATCGAGTCCTCGACCGTGACGAACTGCTCGCCGCCGCCCTGCAGATCGCGCTCGGTCCGGCCGAGGGTGGGGAGGATCAGGGCACGCGCGCCCGTGACCGCGTGCGAGCGGTTCAGCTTCGTCGACACGTGCACGGTCAGCCGGGCCCGGCGCATGGCCGCCTCGGTGACCTCCGTGTCGGGGGACGCCGATACGAAGTTGCCGCCCATGGCGAAGAAGACCTTGGCCTCGCCGTCCCGCAGGGCGCGGATGGCCCGTACGACGTCGTAACCGTGCTCGCGCGGCGGGGCGAAGCCGAACTCCCGCTCCAGCGCGTCCAGGAACGCCGGTGCGGGGCGTTCGAAGATGCCCATCGTGCGGTCGCCCTGCACGTTGGAGTGGCCGCGCACCGGGCACACGCCCGCGCCCGGGCGGCCGATGTTGCCGCGCAGCAGCAGGAAGTTGACCACTTCCCTGATCGTGGGCACGGAGTGCTTGTGCTGGGTGAGGCCCATCGCCCAGCAGACGATGGTGCGCCGGGAGGCGAGGACCATGCCGAGGGCCTTCTCGATGTCCTCCCGGTTGAGGCCGGTCGCCTCGAGCGTCTCGTCCCAGTCGGCGGCGCGGGCGGCCTCGGCGAACTCCTCGTAGCCGTGGGTGTGCTCCCGTACGAACGCCTCGTCGACCGCGCCCTCCGTCTCCAGGATCAGCTTGTTGAGGAGACGGAAGAGGGCCTGGTCGCCGCCGATGCGGATCTGCAGGAACAGGTCGGTGAGGGCGGCGCCCCTGAGCATGCCCTGCGGGGTCTGCGGGTTCTTGAATCGCTCCAGGCCCGCCTCGGGCAGCGGGTTGACGCTGATGATGCTCGCGCCGCCCGCCTTGGCCTTCTCCAGGGCGGAGAGCATGCGCGGGTGGTTCGTGCCCGGGTTCTGGCCGGCGACGATGATCAGATCGGCCTTGTACAGGTCCTCCAGCAGGACGCTGCCCTTGCCGATGCCGATCGTCTCCGACAGGGCGGAGCCGGACGACTCGTGGCACATGTTCGAGCAGTCGGGCAGGTTGTTCGTACCCAGCTCGCGGGCGAAGAGCTGGTAGAGGAACGCGGCCTCGTTGCTGGTGCGGCCGGAGGTGTAGAAGACGGCCTCGTCCGGGGAGCCGAGGGCGGCGATCTCCTCGGCGACGATGTCGAAGGCGCGCTCCCAGGTGACCGGCTCGTAGTGCGTGCCCCCGTCCGGAAGGTACATGGGGTGGGTGAGGCGCCCCTGCTGTCCCAGCCAGTAGCCGCTGCGGCCGGCCAGGTCGGCGACCGGGTGCGCGGCGAAGAACTCGGGCGTGACCCGGCGCAGGGTGGCTTCCTCGGCGACGGCCTTCGCGCCGTTCTCGCAGAACTCGGCCCGGTGCCGGTGCTCCGGCTCCGGCCAGGCGCAGCCCGGGCAGTCGAAGCCGTCCTTCTGGTTCACGCTCAGCAACGTCAGCGCGGTGCGCTTCACACCCATCTGCTGCCTCGCGACACGCAGCGTGTGCCCGATCGCGGGGATCCCCGCTGCCGCGTGCTGCTTCCCGGTGACCTGCGGCGCATCCTGAACCGGATCACTCTTGGGCGGCTTCGACGCCATCGCACGCTCCTCTTCGACTGCGCAGTGAGGTCAGTGTCCGATCCTCGCACGGGCCGGTGACATCGGGGGTGGGGTGGAGTGTCAGTGGGGCGTGGCAGGATCGGGTACGTGGCAGAGACAGCATCGAAGACGACCGACAAGACCTCCGGCGGCAGCCGTCCGCGACTGATGCTCATGGACGGGCACTCGCTGGCCTACCGCGCGTTCTTCGCGCTGCCGGCGGAGAACTTCACCACCGCGACGGGCCAGCCGACGAACGCGATCTACGGCTTCGCGTCGATGCTGGCCAACACGCTGCGCGACGAGGCGCCCACGCACTTCGCGGTCGCCTTCGACGTCTCCCGCAAGACCTGGCGGTCGCAGGAGTTCACCGAGTACAAGGCGAACCGCTCCAAGACCCCCGACGAGTTCAAGGGGCAGGTCGAGCTGATCTGCGAGCTCCTCGACGCGATGGGCGCGGCCCGCTTCGCGGTCGACGGCTTCGAGGCGGACGACGTCATCGCCACCCTCGCCACCCAGGCCGAGGCCGAGGGCTTCGAAGTGCTGATCGTCACCGGTGACCGGGACTCCTTCCAGCTGGTCAGCGAGCACACCACGGTGCTTTACCCGACCAAGGGCGTCTCCGAGCTGACCCGCTTCACCCCGGAGAAGGTGTTCGAGAAGTACGGGCTGACGCCCGCCCAGTACCCCGACTTCGCGGCCCTGCGGGGTGACCCCTCCGACAACCTGCCCGGCATCCCCGGCGTCGGGGAGAAGACGGCCGCGAAGTGGATCAACCAGTTCGGCTCCTTCGCGGAACTCGTCGAGCGGGTGGAAGAGGTCAAGGGCAAGGCCGGCCAGAACCTCCGCGACCACCTGGAAGCGGTCAAGCTCAACCGCCGGCTCACCGAGCTGGAGCGCCGGGTGGAGCTGCCCAAGGGCGTCGCCGACCTGGAGCGGGCCGCCTACGACCGCAAGGCCGTCGCGACGGTCCTCGACACCCTGGAGATCCGCAACCCCTCCCTGCGCGAGCGGCTCTTCGCCGTCGACCCCGGCGCCGAGGAGGCCGAGACCACCCCGATCAGCACGGATGGCGTGCGGCTGGACGGCACGGTGCTCGGCACCGGCGAGCTGACCGCCTGGCTCACCGAGCACGGCACCCAGCCCCTGGGTGTCGCCACCGTCGACGCCTGGGCACTGGGCACGGGCTCCGTCGCCGAGGTCGCCCTCGCCGCCCCCGGCGGACCGGCCGCCTGGTTCGACCCCTCCCAGCTGGACGAGGCCGACGAGAAGGCGTTCGCGGCCTGGCTCGCCGACGCCGGCCGGCCCAAGATCCTGCACAACGCCAAGGGCGCCATGCGCGTCTTCGCCGAGCACGGCTGGAGCGTCGAGGGCGTGACCATGGACACCGCCCTCGCCGCCTACCTGGTCAAGCCGGGCCGCCGCTCCTTCGACCTGGACGCGCTCTCCCTGGAGTACCTGCACCGCGAGCTGGCCCCCGCCGCCGCGGCCGACGGCCAGCTCGCCTTCGGCGCGGACGACGCCGCCGAGGCCGAGGCCCTGATGATCCAGGCCCGCGCCGTCCTCGACCTGGGTGAGGCCTTCGAGAGCCGCCTGGAGGAGGTGGGCGCCGCCGACCTGCTGCGCGACATGGAGCTTCCCACGTCCGCGCTGCTCGCCCGCATGGAGCGGCACGGCATCGCGGCCGACCGGGCCCACCTGGAGGCCATGGAGCAGATGTTCGCCGGCGCCGTCCAGCAGGCGGTGAAGGAGGCCCACGCCGCGGCCGGGCACGAGTTCAACCTGGGCTCGCCCAAGCAGCTCCAGGAGGTCCTCTTCGGCGAGCTGGCCCTGCCCAAGACCAAGCGGACCAAGACCGGCTACACCACGGACGCCGACGCGCTCGCCTGGCTCGCGGGCCAGACGGACAACGAGCTTCCGGTGATCATGCTCCGCCACCGCGAGCAGGCCAAGCTCCGCGTCACCGTCGAGGGCCTGATCAAGACGATCGCCGCGGACGGCCGGATCCACACCACGTTCAACCAGACCGTCGCCGCCACCGGCCGCCTGTCCTCGACCGACCCGAACCTCCAGAACATCCCCGTCCGCACCGACGAGGGCCGGGCGATCCGCCGTGGCTTCGTCGTGGGCGAGGGCTTCGAGTCCCTGATGACGGCCGACTACAGCCAGATCGAGCTGCGCGTGATGGCGCACCTCTCCGAGGACGAGGGCCTGATCGAGGCCTTCACCTCCGGCGAGGACCTGCACACCACGGCCGCCTCCCAGGTCTTCGCGGTCGAGCCGGCCGCGGTGGACGCCGAGATGCGCCGCAAGATCAAGGCCATGTCGTACGGCCTGGCCTACGGACTGTCCGCCTTCGGCCTCTCCCAGCAGCTGAACATCGAGGCGGCGGAGGCCCGCGCCCTGATGGACGCCTACTTCGAGCGGTTCGGCGGCGTACGGGACTATCTGCGCCGGGCGGTCGACGAGGCCCGGGCGACGGGTTACACGGCGACGCTCTTCGGACGCCGCCGCTACCTGCCCGACCTCAACAGCGACAACCGGCAGCGCCGCGAGGCCGCCGAGCGGATGGCCCTGAACGCTCCCATCCAGGGCACCGCGGCCGACATCGTCAAGATCGCCATGCTCAAGGTGGACAGCGCGCTGAAGGAGGCGGGTCTGACCTCCCGCATGCTGCTCCAGGTCCACGACGAGATCGTCCTGGAGGTCGCCCCGGGGGAGCGCCCGGCCGCCGAGGAACTCGTGCGCCGCGAGATGGCGAACGCCGTCCGGCTCCGCGTCCCCCTGGGCGTCTCGGTGGGCGCGGGGCCGGACTGGGAGTCGGCGGCCCACTGAGGGGTTCCTTCACCATGCCCGCCCGGGTCGCGCGGCCCGGCACCGCGACTCGCCGCGTTGCCCAAACGCCTGCGTGGCTCCTCCCCCAAGCCCTCGGCTTCGCTCGAGCAGGGGCCCCCATCGAAGGCGCTCCGGCGCCATGCGATGCACGGCACCGGACCACGCGACCTGATCGGGCGCTCCCAGTGAAAGGACCCGTAAGGCCTGCCGCGACAGTGGCCTCGTCGCCCGGAGGGCGGCGGAGGCCACCAACAGGCCCCGGCGGGAGTCCGGGAAGTCGCGCCGTCCGCCCGAAGGGGCGGGTCCCCGCGGCGAGCGTGCGCGCCGGACGTCGCGGAGCCGGCGGGACTTCGCGAACACCTCCTTCCCCGAGCGCGCCGCCCCGGCAGTCCCGGAGCAGTGGGAGGCGGGGTGCCCTTGGCCCCCGTGCGGGGCCGGGGCACCGGTTCGCGTGCCCTGTGGGGGTGCATCCGTGTGGTCCCCGTGTGGGGCCGGGGCACCGGTTCGGGTGTCCCGTGGGGGTGCATCCGTGTGGTCCCCGTTGTGGGGCCGGGGCACCGGTTCGCGTGCCCTGTGGGGGTGCATCCGTGTGGTCCCCGTTGTGGGGCCGGGGCACCGGTTCGGGTGTCCCGTGGGGGTGCATCCGTGTGGTCCCCGTTGTGGGGCCGGGGCACCGGTTCGCGTGCCCTGTGGGGGCGCATCCGCGCGGTCCCCGCGCGGAGCCGGGGCACCCGTCCGCGCGCCCCGTGGGGCATCACCCGCGTGGCCCCCGAGAAGGCGCCCCCGGCCACGGCGATCGCGAGGATGCGGGGCATGGGTATACGCACGCTCCTCCGCCGCACGGCACCAGGCGTGGCACGCCCGCCGGTCCCGGTCTTCGCGGCCGCAGCAAGCACCCTCCGTGTCCGCGTCACACCGGCCACTGTCCTGCGCCGCACCACGGCGGACCTCCGCCGGCGCCTGGCCCCCGGACGGCGGCCGGCCGACACCACCCGCACAGGCGCCCCCGGCATAGGCGCCACCGGCACAGGTCCCGCGTCCGCCTCCGGCCCCCTCGACGTCACCGGCCCCCTCGACGTCACCGGCCCACTGGCCCTGCCTGCCGTCACCGACCCCGCGAACCGCGCGGGCACGCCCGCTCCGCCCCCACGCGGCGGCACGCCGGACGCCCCCGTCAGGCCCTCCGGCCCCTGGGCCGGCCTGGCCCGCGGCTACCTGACCCTCGTCCTCGTCCTGCGGCCACGGCCGCGCTCCGCGGGCACCATCACGGTGTTCATCGTGCGGACGACCGATTCCCTCAGCGGACCACCGGACGGCTCGGCTCGGGGTCACCGGCGTGCCCAGGACCGTCCGGGACCCGCACCGGACGCCACGCCCTGACCCCCACGGCGTACAGCAGCAGCGCCGGGACGAGCCCCGCACCGGCGCCGAAGCACACCGTGGGAATGATCTCCCACGGCTTCGCGGCCGAGCCCCAGCAGGCCCACCACCGCGCCGCCCGCTGCACCGCCCCTAGCAGCGCGAAACCGCCGATCACCGCACCGGCCGCCCACCGGTCCCGCGCCGACAGCACGGCGATCCCCACCGGCATCCCCACCGGCTCGCGCGCAGTCGTCCGCCGCAGCCCCAGCGTCACGAACACGGCGATCACGACCGCGGCCACCGCCGAACCGCCGTACTGCAGGTACCAGTACAGCGGCGAGCCCGCCACCTCCCGGCCCAGCACCGGAAACAGCCGCATTCCCCACCGGTCGAGGTGGGTGAACGCGTCCCACACGACGTGCGTCAGCGCGCCCAGTACCGCGGACACGTACCACCACAGCACCAGGGACGGCCGCACCCGCGCGCGCGGCGCCCCACACCGCAGCAGGGCGGCCACCCGTCCCTGCCGGGCCCGCGGCAGCAGCGCCACCAGCGGCTCGCGCACCAGCAGCCACAGTCCCACCAGCGTCCAGGCGACCAGCACGTCGACCGTGAACACGCCCGGCAGCGAGTGCGTGACGTCACCGAACTCCATCGCCCCGGACACCACGCTCGCCGCGTAGTAGGTCATGTCGGGCGCGAAGGAGCCCGCCACGAGTACGGCCGGCACCAGCGGGCCCCGGCCGGTGCCGTCGGTGCGCACGGCGGGCAGCACGGCAGCCGCGTGGCTCAGTGTGAAGGGCAACTCGGCTCCTCGTGACGGTCGTTGCCAGGGAGAACGGAGGGGCCCAGTATGCGGGATCCCGGTCATCGGCCGTCCGCCGTGCCCGCCACATGAGTAACTGGTGAAAAACGGGCACGAACGGGTGCCCGGGCAAAGGAACTTGTCGTAGGGTCGCCAGGGTCACCGTGCCGGGGGCCGGAATCCTGCCGGCCGGAGGGCAACCACCCGGCCCGGTCGATCGTCACAACAGAGCGAACGCAACAACAGAACGCGTACGCATCACAAGAGCACGAACGCGGCACAGCAGCACGACAGCGCGCGACAGGCGGAGACGGGCGCTCGGGCGCCCACGGGAGGGGTTCACTCTATGGCGGCGCAATTCGGCAGGAGGCTGCGCAAGGGGGCGGCAACCACCGCCGTGGCCGCGGTAGCGGTCGCGGCCCTGTCCGCCTCCCAGGCTCCGGGCGTGAACGACCACGGCAGACAGACCGCCGCGGACGCCATGCCCTCACCCGACGCGAGCTCCTCCGACGGCAGCGCCACCGGCAACTCGCCGTACTTCACGGACCTGCCGCCGCTCAACAGCCCCAACCCGTCGCCGAGCACCGGAACCGGCCCCGTCGCTCCCGGTGCCACCGAGGCGGGCATTCCCGCCACCGTCCTCGACGCCTACAAGAAGGCCGAGGCCGCACTGCGCGAGAGCAAGCCCGGCTGCAACCTGCCCTGGCAACTCCTCGCGGCCATCGGCCGGGTGGAGTCCGGCCAGGCCCGCGGCGGCCGGGTCGCCGCCGACGGCACCACCATCTCACCGATCCTCGGCCCGCAGCTCGACGGCAACGGCTTCGCCCTCATCAAGGACACCGACAACGGCGCGTACGACGGCAACAGCGCCTACGACCAGGCCGTCGGGCCCATGCAGTTCATCCCGTCCACCTGGGCATGGGCGGGCCGCGACGGCAACGCCGACGGCAAGAGGGACCCCAACAACGTCTACGACGCCGCGCTCGCCGCCGGCCACTACCTCTGCCGCAACAACTGGGACCTGTCCGACCAGGGTGACCTCGACCGGGCGATTCTCAGCTACAACCAGTCGCGGGAGTACCTGAACCTCGTCATGAGGTGGCTGGAGTACTACCGCAAGGGCACGCACGAGATCCCCGACGGCACCGGCACGCTGCCCGGCAACCGCAGCGACGGCACGACCGGGGTGAGCCCCACGCCCTCGACTCCGAAGACGCCGAAGACGCCCAAGACGCCCAAGACGCCCAAGACGCCCAAGACGCCGAGTACACCGAACAGGCCGGCTCCGGGCGGCCCGAAGCCCGCGCCCAGCCCCGGGCCCGAGAAGCCCGGCGGGGGCGGCACGACCACCCCCAAGCCGCCCACCGACCCCGGCGGCACCCCGAGCGCCCCGCCCTCCACACCTCCCGAGACCCCCACGGACAGGGTGCACCACCTGGAGGACGCCGGCACCGCGAAGCTCACCGCGATGGCCGGCGACACGTTCGACCGGCGGATCGGCACCCGTGCGGAGACCAGGTCGGGCGAGGCCGTCGGCAAGGTCAGGATCCGCTTCACGATCGTCGGCGACACCGACACCACCTTCACCGGCGGCGAGAGCGTGGCCACGATCGCCACCAACAGCTCCGGCGTCGCCGTGGCGCCCGCTCTCCAGGCGGGCGAGAAGACGGGCGACGTCACCGTCCGGGCCACCGTCGTGGGCCGTGTGCTCCCGGGCCTCGACTACACGGCCACCGTCACCGAACGGGCCGCCGACAAGCTCGCCCGCACCGCTGACACCGCGCTCACCTGCATCCCGGGCGGCGAGTTCACCGGCCAGGTCGAGGTGAAGGCCACCTACCAGGGCGCCGTCGCGGACGGCGTCGCGGCCACCGCCACGCTGATCAAGTCGGCGGACGACCCCACCGCCAACGACAAGGGCCCGTACTTCAAGGACGCCGACGGCAAGGCCGTACGCACCCTGGCGGGCCTCAAGACGGACGCCAAGGGCCTGCTGAAGCTGCCGAAGCTGTACGCGGACGACACGACCGGCACGTTCCTGCTGCGCGTCACCACCGCGGGCGGAGCGACCCTCACGGCCGAACTGACCGTGGCGGCGGCCGAGGCGTCCTCGCCCAGCCCGTCGGCCAGTCCGAGCGCGTAGCCCCCGGACGGCACCGGCGACGCCCCTCCCCAGGGAGGGGCGTTCGTTGTGTGTGCAACGTGTTCTCATCCCGGCCGCCCGTTGCTACCGTGCCAGAAAGCTGACGATGCATCAGCTCAAGCCGTGGGGAGGCCCCGTATGCGCGCCCTCGTAGCCGCCGCCACCGGTCTCGCCGTCGCCTTCGCCGTGGTACTCACGCTGACCGCCCTCGGCACGTCCTCGGGCGGCACGTCCCCGAAGCCGCTGCTGACGACGGTGCCCGCACACCCCTGACCGCCCGCCCGGGAGGGAGGCCGAGATGCGCCGCAAGGCCGGCCTGGTCCTGCTCGCCCTCGCCGTGTTCTTCGCGGCACTGTCCCCGCTGCTGCGCTGGTACGCCTTCCCGCGCCTCGCCAAGGTCCCGGCCAACCACTACCAGGACATGGTCCTGGAGGCGGAGAACGCCACCCTCCTCGACTACGGCACGATGCGGGCGAAGAAGGTCCCCAAGGTCACCATCGTGCAGACCCTCAAGGGCGACGTCGAAGCCTCCGAGCGGATCGAGGAGTCGGCCGGCCGGGACGTGGTCGTCTGGGACGGCCTGTCCTACGTCGTCGGCCCCGACGGCAGGATGGTGTCCAGGATCCCCGAGCGCTACATCTTCGACGCCCACACCCAGGAACCCGTCCGCGCCACCGGCGAGATGGTCGACGGCGATCCGGTGCGCCGCGAGGGCATCGAGTTCAAGTGGCCCTTCCTCACGGAGAAACGGAACTACGAGTACTTCGACGCCCAGGCCCGTGTCACCGCCCCCATCCACTACAAGGGCACCCGGGACTTCCGCGGCCTGGAGGTGTACTACTTCGAGCAGACCATCCCCTGGACCAAGGTGAGGATCCCCAAGACCCTGCCCGTCGAGGGCCTCACCCCCGAGGCGGTCGCCGAGACCGGCACCACCCGCTGGTACACCACGGTCCGCAGGTTCTGGGTCGAACCCCTCACCGGCGCCCCCGTCTACGGCGAGGAGCTCCACCGGGAGGAACTGCGCGGCGGCGCGCTCCTCGGCGACCGCGCCAAGGTGACCGCGTTCGCCGGACACGTGAAGATGCGGGAGGACTACATCACCCACACCGTCGACCTGGTGAAGTCCCAGCGCCTGCTCATCCTGCTGATGACGTCCTGGCTGCCCTGGGGCTCCCTCACCCTCGGCCTGCTCCTGCTGGCCCTCGCGCTGTATCTCGAGGCCCGAAGCCGCCGCCCCTCCGGTCCGGCCCCCGCGTCGGCCGGGGAACCGTCGCCGGTCAGCGCCTGAGGCGGGCGTTGGTGTGCCGGGTCGGCTCGGCTGCGGCCGGATCCTGCGGCCACGGATGCTTCGGATACCGCCCGCGCAGCTCCGCCCGTACGCCCTGGTAGCCGTCCCTCCAGAAGGAGGCGAGATCGGCCGTGACGGCGGCCGGCCGCCCGGCCGGGGAGAGCAGATGCACGAGCAGCGGCACACCGGCGACCCGTGGCGACTGCTGGAGCCCGAACATCTCCTGCAACTTCACGGCGAGCACCGGCTGTTCGGGCCGCGCGTAGTCGATCCGGATCCTCGACCCGCTTGGCACGGTGATCCGCTCCGGGGCGAGCTCGTCGAGCCGCCCGGCTTCTCCGGACGCCCAGGGCAGCAGCCGCGCGAGCGCCTCCCCGGCATCGATCCGGGCCAGATCCGCCCGCCGCCGTGCCCGGCTCAGCTCCGGCTCCAGCCACTCCTCCACGCGCGCGTGCAGCGCGCCGTCGGACACATCGGGCCAGGGCTCCCCGAGATGCAGCCGCAAGAACGCGAGCCGCTGCCGCAGCACACCGGCCTCCGCCGGCCACCGCAGCAGCCCGAACCCCTCCCGCCGCAGCCCCTCCAGCAGCGCGTCGCGTACGAGCCCTGGGTCCGGGTCCGTCAGCGACCGCACCGACAGCTCCACGGCGCCCAGCCGCTCCACCCGCCGCGCCACGACGTCCCCGCCGTCCCAGCGCACCTCGTCCCGGACCTCCAGCAGCGCCCCCGCGGCGAGCCGGGCCACGTCCTCGTCGACGACAGCCCCGAGCTGCACGCGCGCGTGGCCCTTCCCGACGGGCCGGTCGGCCACCGCGACACTGATCCAGTCCGCGCCACTCAGTCCACTGCCCGCACCGGCCTCGGCGCGCGTCCCGGACAGCATCAGGTACGACCCGCCGTCTGCCCTGGCGACCCGCTCGGGGAAGGCGAGGGCGGCGACCAGCCCGGCTTGCCGATCCTCCGAGTGGCTGCGGTCACGGGCGGGCGGGCGGGAAACCTCCGCACCCACGGCCCGCAGCCGCCGAACCTCACTCCGCCACCGCGCGGCATAGGCGTCACCCCCACGCCGAGCACGCCGCAAGGCTACGGCCAGATCATCCCCGTACTCCCGGGGCGCCTCCTCGCTCAAAAGGGCGACGACCTCCGCCGCCACATCGGAGCCCACGAACGGCACCGAATCCACCAACGCCCGCCCCAACCGGGGGTGCACCCCCAGCCGGGCCAGAGCAACCCCCCGCTCCGTGGCCCGCCCGACGTCGTCAACCGCCCCCACGGCCGCCAGAACACCCCGCGCCGCCGCCATGGCCCCAACCGGCGGCGCATCCAGCAGCGCCAGCCCGGACGCCTCCGGATCCCCCCAGCACGCCACCTGCAACGCGAACGCCGTCAGATCGGCCACCTTGATCTCCGGCGAGGGAAAACGCGGCAGACGCGCGTCCTCGGCCTCCGCCCAGCACCGGTACACCGCCCCCGGCGCCTCACGCCCGGCCCGCCCCGCCCGCTGCCGCCCGGCCGCCTGTGACGCCCGCACCGTCGTCAGCGCACTCAGCCCCCGCGCGTGGTCGACCCGCGGCTCGCGCGCGAGTCCCGAGTCCACGACGGTCCGCACCCCCGGCACCGTCAGTGACGACTCAGCGACGGACGTGGCCAGCACCACCCGCCGCCGCTCCCCGGGCATCAGCACCGCGTCCTGCACGGCGGCCGACGCCCGCCCGTGCACCCGCAGCACGTCCACATCACCGAGCCCCGCGAGCTGCCCGGCCACCCGGGTGATCTCCCCGACGCCCGGCAGGAAACACAGCACGTCCCCGTCCCGCTCGGCCAGCGCCCGCCGCACCACCGACGCCACATGCGACAGCAGCGCCGGGTCGACCCGCATCCCGTGCGGCGGCCGTACCGGGCGTACCGGCGGCGCCCAGACGACCTCCACCGGATGCGAGGCACCCCGCGCCTCCACCACCGGCGCACCGCCCAGCAGCCGCGCCCACCCCTGCGCGTCCGTCGTCGCCGACGCGGCCACCAGCCGCAGCTCCGGCCGCAGGGTCTCCCGGACGTCCCACAGGAAGGCCGCCGCCGTGTCCGCGTCCAGATGCCGCTCATGGCACTCGTCGAGCACCACCACGTCCACGCCGGACAGCTCCTGGTCGCGCTGCAGCCGCTGGAGCAGTACACCGGTCGTCACGACCTCCACGCACGTGTCCCGCCCGGTGACCCGCTCCCCGCGCACCGTGTAACCGACGCATCCGCCGGTCTTCTCGCCCAGCAGCCACGCCATCCGCCGCGCCGCCGCCCGGGCCGCGATCCGCCGCGGCTCGGCCACCACCACCCGCCGCCGGGGCCCGTCCCCGAGCAGCCCCGCCAGCGCCAGCGGCACCAAGGTGGTCTTGCCGGTGCCGGGCGGCGCGACGAGCACCGCGGTGCCGTGGGCGTCCAGGGCCTCGGTCAGGCCGGGCAGGGCATCGCGTACGGGCAGATCGGCCAGGGCGTCGTAACGGATCACGCACTCAGTCTCGTACGCACACGAAGATCGCCGTCCCCGGGATCAGGTTCCCGCGCAGCGGCGACCAGCCGCCCCACTCGGAGGTGTTCCAGGCCGGCCACTCCGGCTCCACCAGGTCGACCAGCCGGAAACCCGACGCCACGACGTCCCGGACGCGGTCGCCGAGCGTGCGGTGGTGCTCCACGTAGACCGCGCGGCCCTGCTCGTCCTGCTCGACGTAGGGCGTGCGGTCGAAGTACGACGACGCCACCGACAGCCCCTCCGGCCCCGGCTCGTCGGGGAAGGCCCAGCGGATCGGATGCGTCACGGAGAAGACGAGACGGCCCCCGGGGCGCAGCACCCGGCGCACCTCGCGCAGGACCTGACGCGGGTCCGCGACGAAGGGCAGCGCCCCGTACGCCGAGCAGGCCAGGTCGAAGGAGCCGTCGGCGAAGGGCAGCGCACCGGCGTCGGCGCACACCAGCGGGAACGAGCCGCCGATGCGCAGCGCGTGCTGCAGCTGCCGGTGCGAGATGTCCAGCGCCACCGGACGCGCCCCCTGGGCGGTCAGCCAGCGCGAGCACTGGGCGGCGCCGGCCCCGAGCTCCAGGACGTCCTTGCTCTTCAGCTCCTCCGGCGGGCCGAGCAGCTCGGCCTCCACCTCGTCCAGCCCCTCGGGGCCCCAGACGAAGCGGTCGTCGCCGAGGAAGGTGCCGTGCTCGACCTGGTACTCGTCCGCGTTGCGGTCCCACCAGCCACGATTGGCGCGGGAGCTCTCCGTGACCCCGGCGGCACGCCGGGTGGCCTCGGGTTCGGACGCTTCGGGCTCTTGGATGATCGGCTCCCTGGTCGTACTCTTCCGTCCAGCCGGTCCCGAGGGGTCGCGAAGGGGGCTCCGCCCGCCCCTCGTGGCCTCGAACGACACGACTTGTGCCGGGTATGCGACGTTCCACCCCGCGTGGGCGGCTTCGCGCATTGACCCTGCCCGGCTGCCCCCGTATGCTACAAGTTGCGCTGCGGGCCTGCGCACCTCAGACGTAGCAGGCTGCGCTCGCATCTGTATGTATGTCCCCTCGGTTGTCGAGGCGCCACCGTTTCTGAGATGGCGCTTCCTAGGCTGTCCGGCTTCTGCAGAGCGAAACGGGCTCCCGGCGTAGCAGTACCTACGACTTCAATGTCCGTACCGGAGCCCTTTCCCACATGACGAGCAGCACCGAGACCACCGCCACCACCCCGCAGGTAGCGGTCAACGACATCGGTAACGAGGAAGCCTTCCTCGCCGCGATCGACGAGACGATCAAGTACTTCAACGACGGCGACATCGTCGACGGCGTCATCGTGAAGGTCGACCGGGACGAGGTCCTGCTCGACATCGGTTACAAGACCGAAGGTGTGATCCCGAGCCGCGAGCTCTCGATCAAGCACGACGTCGACCCGAACGAGGTCGTCGCCGTCGGTGACGAGATCGAGGCCCTCGTCCTCCAGAAGGAGGACAAGGAAGGCCGCCTGA
The DNA here is from genome assembly GCF_014651075.1 of Streptomyces djakartensis. Lineage (GTDB taxonomy): Bacteria > Actinomycetota > Actinomycetes > Streptomycetales > Streptomycetaceae > Streptomyces > Streptomyces djakartensis. The sequence goes on from NZ_BMWE01000017.1 coordinate 83,017, forward strand.
TCCTCTCGAAGAAGCGCGCCCAGTACGAGCGTGCCTGGGGCACCATCGAGAAGATCAAGGAAGAGGACGGGATCGTCACCGGTACCGTCATCGAGGTCGTCAAGGGTGGTCTCATCCTCGACATCGGCCTCCGTGGCTTCCTCCCGGCCTCCCTGGTCGAGATGCGCCGCGTCCGCGACCTCCAGCCCTACGTGGGCAAGGAGCTCGAGGCGAAGATCATCGAGCTGGACAAGAACCGCAACAACGTGGTCCTGTCCCGCCGTGCCTGGCTGGAGCAGACCCAGTCCGAGGTCCGCCAGACGTTCCTCACCACCCTCCAGAAGGGTCAGGTCCGTTCCGGCGTCGTCTCCTCGATCGTCAACTTCGGTGCCTTCGTGGACCTGGGTGGCGTCGACGGTCTGGTCCACGTCTCCGAGCTGTCCTGGAAGCACATCGACCACCCGTCCGAGGTCGTCGAGGTCGGCCAGGAGGTCACCGTCGAGGTCCTCGACGTGGACATGGACCGCGAGCGCGTCTCCCTGTCGCTGAAGGCGACCCAGGAAGACCCGTGGCAGCAGTTCGCCCGCACCCACCAGATCGGCCAGGTCGTGCCCGGCAAGGTCACGAAGCTGGTTCCGTTCGGTGCGTTCGTCCGCGTGGACGAGGGCATCGAGGGTCTGGTCCACATCTCCGAGCTGGCCGAGCGCCACGTGGAGATCCCGGAGCAGGTCGTCCAGGTCAACGACGAGATCTTCGTCAAGGTCATCGACATCGACCTCGAGCGCCGCCGCATCAGCCTCTCGCTGAAGCAGGCCAACGAGTCCTTCGGTGCCGACCCGTCGGCGGTCGAGTTCGACCCGACCCTGTACGGCATGGCCGCGTCCTACGACGACCAGGGCAACTACATCTACCCCGAGGGCTTCGACCCCGAGACCAACGACTGGCTCGAGGGCTACGAGAAGCAGCGCGAGGAGTGGGAGCGCCAGTACGCCGAGGCGCAGCAGCGCTTCGAGCAGCACCAGGCGCAGGTCATCAAGTCCCGCGAGGCCGACGCCCAGGCCGAGGCCGAGGGTGCCGGCTCCGCCGGTGCGGCTCCGGCCGCGTCCGGTGGCGGTTCGTACTCCTCCGAGGGCCCGGACAACTCCGGCGCGCTGGCCTCGGACGAGGCGCTGGCCGCGCTGCGCGAGAAGCTGGCCGGCGGCCAGAGCTGACGCCCGCTGAGCAGTAGTTCCTGACTGAGGGGCCGTACCTTCCGAGGTGCGGCCCCTCGGCGTTGCCCGGAGATCATGTATCTCCTCCCCGGGGGAATGCCCGTATCCGTAAGGGCGTTGTGCTGTACGGACACGAGGAGGAGCGGTCACTGTGCTTGATCCGCAGGGTTTGTACGCATGGGAGCCGAAGGGACTGGCCGCCGTCGACATGGCGCTGGCCCAGGAGTCGGCCGGTCTTGTCATGCTCTACCACTTCGACGGATACATCGACGCGGGGGAGACGGGCGACCAGATCGTCGACCGGGTGCTCGACTCGCTGCCCCACCAGGTCGTCGCCCGCTTCGACCACGACCGGCTGGTGGACTACCGGGCCCGCCGCCCGCTGCTGACGTTCAAGCGCGACCGCTGGAGCGACTACGAGGATCCCGCCATCGAGGTGCGGCTGGTGCAGGACGCCACCGGAGCGCCCTTCCTGCTGCTGTCCGGCCCCGAGCCGGACGTGGAGTGGGAGCGTTTCGCCGCGGCCGTGAAGCAGATCGTCGAGCGGCTCGGCGTCCGCCTGTCGGTCAACTTCCACGGCATTCCCATGGGCGTCCCGCACACCAGGCCCGTCGGCCTCACCCCGCACGGCAACCGCACCGACCTCGTTCCGGGGCACCGCAGCCCGTTCGAGGAGGCGCAGGTGCCCGGCAGCGCCGAGTCCCTCATCGAGTACCGCCTGCTCCAGGCGGGACACGACGTCCTGGGCGTGGCCGCTCACGTCCCGCACTACATCGCCCGCTCCCCCTACCCGGACGCGGCCCTGACGGTCCTGGAGGCCATCACGGCGGCGACCGGACTGGTCCTGCCCGGCATAGCGCACGCCCTGCGGTCGGAGGCCCACCGCACCCAGACGGAGATCGACCGGCAGATCCGCGAGGGCGACGAGGACCTCACGGCGCTCGTCGAGGGCCTGGAGCACCAGTACGACGCGGTCGCGGGAGCCGAGTCCCGCGGCAACATGCTCGCCGAGCCGATGGACATCCCGTCCGCGGACGAGATCGGCAAGGAATTCGAAAAGTTCCTGGCAGAACGGGAAGGCGACAACTGACCGCCGTGCCGCGCCCCCCAAGGGGCGCGGGGAACTGCGCGACCAGCCCAAACACGGCCCGCACGCCGAAGCCGACCCGCACCACCCCGGACCGCCTCCCCAGCGGAGCGTCTAGGCTGCGGCTCATGCTGAAGGTGGGCCTGACCGGCGGTATCGGCGCCGGCAAGAGTGAGGTGTCACGGCTGCTCGTGGAATGCGGCGCCGTGCTGATCGACGCGGACCGTATCGCACGGGAGGTCGTCGCACCGGGAACCCCGGGGCTCGCCGCGGTCGTGGAGGCCTTCGGCGAGGAGGTACTCGCCGCCGACGGCAGCCTGGACCGGCCGAAGCTCGGCTCCATCGTCTTCGCAGACGCGGCGAAGCTCGGCACCCTCAACGCGATCGTGCACCCCCTGGTGGGCGCCCGCTCCCGCGAGCTCGAAGAGGCCGCCGCCGAGGACGCGGTCGTCGTCCACGACGTCCCGCTCCTCACGGAGAACGGCCTGGCACCGCTGTACGACGTCGTGATCGTCGTCGACGCGAGCCCCGAGACCCAGCTCGACCGGCTCGTCCGGCTGCGCGGCATGAGCGAGGAGGACGCCCGGGCGCGGATGGCCGCCCAGGCGACCCGGGAACAGCGCCGGGAGATCGCGGACGTCGTCATCGACAACGACGTCCCGCTGGAGCGTCTGGAGCACCGGGTCAGGGACGTCTGGGCCGAGCTGGAGCGCAGGTCACAGACGTCCCGGCCGACCCCTCAGGAATAGCGGCCCCTCCGGGGAGCGTTGAATCCGTCCCAGGAGGGAAGGACTCTGCCGTGCCCGAGACCAGCGGTTGGAACGGACGTACCCCGGAGACCGACGTCATCGACTACCGCGCCGCGGAGCAGCTGCTCGCGGCGCGCGACCCGCGGGGCGCGGTGAAGCTGCTCGACGAGGTCGTCGCCGCGCACCCCGAGAACACCGCCGCGCGGCTGCTGCGCGCGCGGGCCTTCTTCGCGGCGGCCCAGCTGAGGTCCGCCGAGCTGGAGTTCTCCCTCGTCCTCGAGCGCGAGCCGGACAACGCGTTCGCGCACTTCGCGCTCGCTCGCACCTATGAGCGGCAGAGCCGCCCCGACCGAGCCCAGCGGCATTTCCGCCTGGCCGCCGCACTGGACCCGAAGCCGGAATTCCTCAAGGCGGCGCGCTTCGACTCGTGAGCCTCGTCGCCCCGGGTCCGGACCGTCCGGGTCCGGCGGTCCGCCCTAGGGACGGTCGTCCGGCGGCCGGTACGGCGGGATGTCGCGGCCGGGCTGGAAGTGCGGGCCCTGGCGGATGCGCCTGAGGACGACGGCGAGGTCGATCGTCACGACCACCAGCAGCACGCCGCAGGCGATGGCCCACCCGGCGCGCCCCACCACCGCGAACGCCACCGTCCCGAAGAGCGCCCACACCAGACCCCACACACTCAGCCACAGCCGTGCCCGCAGGGCACTGCGCGCAGTCCTCGGCTCACTGCCTGTACGCATCGCGATCTCCGCTCCTTATCGCACCGTACTCTCCGGCGCGACGGCTGACCATCAGGGGAAGCCCGCCCCCGCGGCACTCCGCTCACTCGAACGGGTGAAGAGGGTCGAAGGGGGAACTGACGTGCGGGCGCGGCCCGTTGGGCGGGCATGGAGCTGAGAATGCGAGAGGGGTACGAGGGGACAGGTCCGGGGGCCATCACACCGGACGGCTGCGCGGTGGAGCTCTACTCGCGCCTCCCCATCGGGGACGAACCCGACGTCATCGCGGCCGCGGTGCCCGAGGGAGCGCGCATCCTCGAGCTGGGCAGCGGGGTCGGGCGCATGACGCACGCGCTGCTGGAGCGCGGCTTCACGGTCACGGCGGTGGACGAGTCCGCCGAGATGCTGGAGCGCGTGCGCGGAGCGCGGACGATCCGCGGTCCTGTCGAGGAGCTCGACCTGGGCGAGAGGTTCGACGTGGTGCTACTCGCGTCGTTCCTCGTGCACGCCGGGGACGCCGAGGTCCGGCGGGGACTGCTGCGTACCTGTGTGCGCCATGTCGCGGAGGGCGGCAGTGTGCTGATCCAGCGGGAGGGCGAGGACTACCACACGAAAGTGCCGCGCGAGCGGGTCGACCCCAGCGGCTTCACCGTACGGATCGTGTCGTCCGAGCCGGTCGGCGACGGAGTCAACTCGGTGCGAGCGGAGTACGAGTTCCCGGACGCGGTCTGGACCCAGACGTTCCGCGCCCGCCCGCTGAACAGGGAACAGTTCGAGGAGGCACTGGAGGAGACAGGACTGAGGGTAGCCGAGTACCTGACGGACGACCGGATATGGGTGAGGGCGGTGCCGACGGCCCAGGCGGCCAGGACGCGTGAGGGTCGTACGGGGCGGAATTCTGCCGGAAGGCGATGAGTTCCGCGGGCCGTGGCGGTCTACCCCTGCGACACCACCACGGACCGCTTCCCGCAGGAGACCTCCATGCCCGAGACCACCGCTTCCGTCGCTGCCGCCGCCTCCGCCCCGGACCGGGCCGTCATCGCCGGGCCGGCGACCGCCCGTGGGCGGCGTGCCCGGATCGCGCTGCGCGGTCTGCAGGTGCTGCTCGCCCTCTTCTACGCGATCGCCAGTGCTCTGCCCAAGCTGATCGGACACCCCTCGGCTGCCGAGTCGTTCGCCGAGCTCGGCTGGGGCAGCGTGGGGATGTACACGGTCGGTGCCCTTGAACTGGCCGGAGCCATCGCCCTGTTGGTCCCGGTGCTCCAGTCGGTGGCGGCGATGGCGCTGAGCGCGCTGATGGTGGGCGCGTTCGTTGTGCAGACAGCCGTGTTCGACGGGGAGCACGCGGCGACGCCGCTGATCCTGATGGTGCCGCTCGCCCTCATCGCGTGGGCGCGGCGGCGGCACAACGCGGATCTCGTGCGACTGCTGCGTCGACGGGCGTGACAGAGCAGGGCGAGGGAGCGGCGATCTCCGATCCGGCGAGGCCGTGAGGGCCGGCCGCTGGAATCCGCGGACCCGCCGCGCCCGCGTAACGGCCCGCTACGGCCGCGGCCTGCCCGAGCCGCTACCGAGGTCACCGCCGGCGCCGGAGCCGGGCCCTCCACCGGGACCGGTCAGACCCCGCAGGCGTTCCATCTCGCGGCGGTCGCGCTTCGTCGGGCGGCCCGCGCCCCGGTCCCGGATCCCTGCGGGGGCGACGGCCTCGCGCGGCGGGGGCGGCGGGGAGTTGTCGACGTAGCACTGGACGGCCACAGCGGCGCCGACGCGCTTGCGGGTCAGCCGGGTGACGATCACGATCCGCTCCCGGCCCTCGTGCCGCAGGCGTACCTCGTCACCGACGCGTACGGCGTGGGCGGGTTTCACACGCTCGCCGTTGACCCGTACGTGGCCGCCCCGGCAGGCGGTGGCACCCATGGAACGGGTCTTGACCAGACGGACGGACCAGATCCAGCTGTCGACGCGGACGGTCTGGCCGCTCTGCGGCCCGGCGGCCTCGGCAGCGGCGATCGCCGCGGCGACCTTCGGATCCAGAGTCCTCGCCTCGCCCGCCCCGTCGCACTCCGCACCTTCAGAAGCCATGTCCCCGACCTTAGCCCTCCGGGCCCCCTGTCCAGCCGAAAGCGCCCTCTCCCACCTTCCCAAAACAAGTTTTGCAAAAACTCTTTTGGTAAATGCCCGTCCAGATCTACCCTCCCGGCATGGACGGCGACGAACACAAGCGCGTACTGGACCCCGAGCACGACACCGCAGCCCTGAAGGCCCTCACCCATCCACTGCGGATCCGGCTCCTCGGGCTGCTGCGGCTGGACGGGCCTGCCACGGCGAGTGAACTGGCCGCGCGGACGGGGGAGTCCTCGGCCTCGGCCAGTTACCACCTGCGAGTGCTGGCGAAGTACGCGTTCATCGCCGAGGCGGAGCACCGCGACGGCCGGGAGCGGCGCTGGCGGGCGCTGCACACCGTGACGTCCTGGAGCAACGAGTCGATGGAGTCATCCGCGGCGGGACGTGCCTTCCTCACTCTGTCGCGGCGGCGGCAGATCGAGCACCTGGAGGCGTCGCTCGCCCGGCACGAGGCGGACATGGCCGCCGGGCGGTTCGGCCAGGAGTGGGTGGAGCCGTCCGGCATCAGCGACCTCATGCCCAGGCTGACGGCCACGTCGCTCACCGAACTCTGGGACGCCCTGGGCCGGAAGCTGGAAGAGCTGACGGCCCGGGACGCGGACGACCCCCACGCCGAGAACGTCATGTTCCTCATCGCCGGGCTGCCGCTCGCCCCGCACGACCGCTCAGACACGGACCACGAGGACACGGATCGCGGGGGCGCCTCATGACCCAGCAGCCCGAGCCGCCCGAGATGCGGACCGCTCGCCGCCGCTACGTCATCGTCTGCGCGCTCTTATGGATGCCATCGGGTATCGGCCTGGCCTCGATGGTCCTGCTGTTCAGCGAGCGCGGCATGTCCCTGGCCACGATCGCCGGGCTCTTCGCCGCCCAGTCGCTGACCGTGGCCGCGCTGGAGCTGCCCACGGGCGGGCTCTCCGACGTCCTCGGGCGCCGGCCTGTCCTGGCTATGGCCGGTGTGCTCAACGTGGTGGCCTGCGTCCTGGTCGGCCTCGGCACCACCGCGTCGGTGCTCGCCGCCGGCCTGGTGCTCATGGGCGTGGCCCGGGCCCTGGCCAGCGGCACGGCCGAGGCCTGGTACGTCGACACCGTCCAGGAGCGCTCCGGACCGGCCGCCGAGCTGCGCACGGGCCTGGCCCGGGGTGGTTCCGCGACCTCCGCCGCGCTCGCGGCCGGCATGCTGCTCGGCGGCGCCCTGCCCTGGCTGCTGGGTCTGGGGCCCGACCTCGGCGCCCGCCTGAACGAGGCGACGTCCGGCGCGGTACTGCCGCTGTCCGTTCCCATGCTGCTGGGAGCCGCCGTCAGGGTCGCCTTCGTCTGTTACGTGCTGGCCGTCCTGCGGGAACCGCCGCGACCGCCGGCCACCCTGCGCTCGGCGCTGCGCGGCGTCCCGGGCACTGTCCTGGGCGGACTGCGGCTGGGCGGCCGGGACGTGCTGGTCCGTCGGATCCTGCTCACCGCGGCGGCCGTGGGCTGCGCCCTGGCCACCATCGAACTGCTCGTCCCGGGCCGCACCGTCGAGCTGACAGGAGCGCCCGGCTCCGGAGCGATGGTGTACAGCGCGCTCGCCTGCGCGGGCTTCGTCTGCAACGGTCTCGGGAGCCACCTCGCGCCGCTCGCCGCCAGGGTCGCGGGCAGTGGCGAGCGGGCGGTGCTGGTCTGTCTCGGCACGGGCGCGGTCGGCATGCTGCTGCTCGGTGTCACCGCGGCCGCGACCACGGTGCACTCGCTCGCCATGCCCCTCGCAGCCGTCGGCTTCTGCTTGCTCTACCTCGGCATCGGCGCCGGGTCCCCGAACCAGAACGAACTGCTGCACCGGCGCGTCACCGGAGCCGGCCGCGCCACCGCCCTGTCCGTCCAGTCCCTTGCCCTGCAGCTGGTCGGCGCGCTCACCGGCCTGGTCGTCGGGGCGTTGCGGCCGGGCCCGTTGCCGTGGCTGCTGACCGGTGCGGCGCTGTTGTTTTCAGCCCTGCTCTGGCTACGCCGCGTCGAGGCGCGGTCCGTCCCGGGCACGATCACCACCTCGGGCTCGCGCAGCGGCGTGTCCTGAGTCTTCCGCCTCCCGGCGGGGGAGCGGTGGCCACCGCCGCCTACGGTGGGTCCATGGACGCCAGCGGTCTTCCCCTCCTCGACCAGCGCATCGCGGACTGCCGGGCCTGCCCGCGACTCGTCTCCTGGCGTGAGGAGGTGGCGTGTGCCAAGCGAGCCGCGTACGCGGACTGGACGTACTGGGGGCGGCCGGTACCGGGGTTCGGGCCGGCGGACGCGAGGCTGCTGATCGTGGGGCTCGCCCCCGCCGCCCACGGCGGCAACCGCACCGGCCGGATGTTCACCGGCGACCGTTCCGGGGACGTCCTGTACGAGGCGCTGTACGACGTCGGCCTCGCCTCCCAGCCCACCGCCGTGCACGCGGACGACGGCCTGGAGCTGTACGGCGTGCGCGTCACGGCGCCCGTGCACTGCGCCCCGCCCGCCAACAAGCCCACCCCCGAGGAACGGGACACCTGCCGCCCCTGGCTCGTGCAGGAGCTGCGGCTGCTGCGGCCGACGCTGCGGGCCGTCGTCGTGCTCGGCGCCTTCGGCTGGCAGGCCGCTTTGCCCGCGTTCGCCGAGGCGGGCTGGTCCGTGCCCCGGCCACGCCCCGCCTTCGCCCACGGGGCGCGTTTCCCGCTGGACGGCCTGGAGCTGTTCGGCTGCTTCCACGTCAGTCAGCGCAACACCTTCACGGGCCGGCTCACCCCCGAGATGCTCCGGGACGTCCTGCGGACGGCCGCGCGGGCGGCGGGGCTGCCGGCGACCGCCGCCTGACGGAGCTACGGCGCTTCCTCCCCGAAGAGGTGCCGCACCGTGGAGCGGTAGTTGGTCCGGACGTGCCTGAGCGCGTGCGCGCGGGCCCGGTCCGGGTCGCCCGAGGCGATCGCCTCGTACAGCTCGCGGTGTTCGACGAGGAGCTGGGGCCACTCCTCGTTGCGCCGGGTCATCCAGCGCAGCCGGCCGGCGACCGGTTCCAGAGCCTCGGCCAGCAGGCTGTTGCCGGCCATCGCCATGATGCGGTCGTGCAGGCGGCTGTTGAGGTCCGTGATCAGCTCCGCGTCCCCGTCCTCGGTGGCGGCGGCCGCGCGGTCGATGAGCTCCTGGACCTCGGCCAGATCGTCAGGGGTCGCGCGGGACGCCGCGAGTCCCGCGGCGTAGACCTCAAGGGCCTCGCGGAGTTCGAACAGTTCCTTGACGTCGGTCGGGGTGAGGCGGCGCACGACCGTGCGGCGGGGCGTCTCGAAGTGGACGAAGCCCTCGGCGACGAGCGCCCGGATCGCCTCCCGGACCGGAACGCGTGAGACGCCGAAACGCTCCGCCAGCTCGCGTTCGACCAGGCGGTCGCCGGGGAGCAGGCTGCCCGCGATGATCTGCTGCCGCAGCTCGGACGTGACGCGTTCGCGCACCGCTCCCAGAGGCTCGATCTTCGTCATACAGCCCATCTTCGCCGAGAGGCCGCGTCTTTTACGGAGCGTTAACAGGAGCGATATCCGTCAGAACTGTTGACGGCGAACCATGAGCGCAGTTTGGTATACCAAACTCTCCCCAGAGCAGTCCTCCGTCGTCCCCTTGCTCATGGAGGCCCCCGTGTCCCTCGCCGACCGTGCCGTGACCACCGGCACACCAGCCTTCGTCCCCGACCCACGGCTCACCAACGAAGACCTCGCACCCGCGAAGAAGCGCAACTGGAAGGTCTTCGACCTCTTCGCCATGTGGATGTCCGACGTCCACAACCTCGGCAACTACACCTTCGCGGCCGGACTGCTCTTCCTCGGCATGAACGTCTGGCAGGTCTTCACCTCCCTGCTGGCCGGCTTCGTGCTCATCTACATCGGCATGAACTGGATGGGGAAGATCGGACAGCGCCACGGCGTGCCCTTCCCGGTCGTCAGCCGGATCGCCTTCGGCGTCTGGGGCGCCAACATCCCGGCGTTGATCAGGGCCGTGATCGCCATCATGTGGTACGGCATCCAGACCTACCTCGCCTCCGTCGCCGTCAACGTGATGCTGCTCGCGGCCTGGCCGGGCCTGGAGTCCTGGACGCACAACTCCTTCCTCGGCCTGGACACGCTCGGCTGGGTCTCGTTCATCGCGCTGTGGCTGGTCCAGGCGGCCATCATCAGCCGGGGCATGGAGTCGGTCCGCAAGTTCCAGGACTTCTGCGGCCCGGCGATCTGGCTGGTCATGATCGCACTGGCGGTGTGGATCCTCGCCAAGGCCGGCTGGACGATCTCCCTCACCTCCACCCCGCACCCCGTCTCCGTCGGCGAGCAGTGGCGCCAGTGGTTCGGCGCGATCGGCCTGGTCCTCGCCACCTACGGCACCCTGATGCTCAACTTCTGCGACTTCTCCCGCTTCACGCCCGACTACAGGTCCGTCAAGCGCGGCAACTTCTGGGGTCTGCCCGTCAACTCCACGGCCTTCGTGATCGTGTCGGTCATCGTCACCGCGGGCGCCTTCGAGGTCTTCGGCAAGGAGATCACCGACCCCGCCTACCTCGTCGCCGAGATCGGCAACACCTGGGTGCTGGTACTGGGCGCGCTGACCTTCGCCATCGCCACCATGGGCGTCAACATCGTCGCCAACTTCGTATCACCGGCGTACGACCTCGCCAACGTCTGGCCGCAGAAGATCACCTTCAAGGTCGGCGGCATGATCAGCACGGTCGCGGCCCTGCTCGTCACCCCCTGGAACCTCTTCTCCAACCCGACCGTCGTGAACTACTTCCTCGGCGGCCTCGGCGCCTTCCTCGGCCCGCTGTTCGGCGTGATCATGGTCGACTACTACTGGGTCAAACGCGGCCGCGTGAACGTCGACGAACTGTTCGACGCCACCCCCGGCTCCCGCTACCACTACCGCGGGGGCTTCAACCCCAAGGCGCTGTGGGCGTTCCTGCCGGCGGCCGGGGTCGCCGCGGTGCTCGCGCTGGTGAAGACCTTCAGCGACGTGGCTCCGTACTCCTGGTTCATCGGCACGGCGATCGCCGCCGCGCTGTACGCGGCCCTGTGCCGCCCCGAGCGCGCCACCGCGGAGGTCTGAGGACGTGCGGATCGTCGTCACCAACTGCAACACCACGCAGGAGATGACCGAGGCGATCGTACGAGGTGCCCGGGCCGCCGCAGGCCCGGGCACCACCGTGACCGGACTGACCCCCGCCTGGGGACCCGAGTCCGCGGAGAGCTGGCTCGACAGCTACCTGTCCGCCGCGTCCGTCCTGGACACGCTGCGCACCTACGACGGACCGCCGTACGACGCCGTGGTCATGGCCGGCTTCGGGGAGCACGGGCGTGAGGGCGTCCGGGAGTTGGTGGACGTACCGGTCGTCGACATCACCGAGGCCGCGGCGCACCTGGCCTGCCTGCTCGGCCGCCGTTACGGCGTCGTCACCACGCTGCAGCGGTCGTGCGGCCAGATCGAGGACAGCCTGGAGACGGCGGGCGTGGCCCGGAACTGCGCCGCGATCGTCGGCACCGGCTTGAGCGTGCTCGACCTCGGCGACGAAGAGCGGTCCGAGACGGCGTTCCTGGCCGCCGCCGAACGGGCGTGCGCGGCCGGGGCCGAGGTACTGGTGCTGGGCTGCGCCGGGATGACGGGGCTGCAGCGCGTGGTCGGGGAGAAGCTCGGCCTCCCCGTCGTCGACGGGGTCGCCGCGGCGGTCAAGCTGGCGGAGTCGCTGGTGGGACTGGGGCTCACCACGAGCCGGGTGGGAGGTTACGCGAAGCCGCCGCCCAAGCGGCGGGTGTGGGGGAGGCCCGGACGGCGGTAGCCGCATTCCGTTTCATGCCGACCGGGTGATCCTTCCTGCCCTTCCCTGGACCCCGACCGCCGAGGAGACCGCCGTGCCCGCCCCGTCGGACCGGACCTTCCTCGTCCGCCGAGGCGGAGGCGCTGTTCCGCGCCGGGCGAACCGGCGGCGCTTCATGACCGCGTTCAGTGCCGGGCGAACTGGACGCGGGTCGGCTGCACGGCGTCCGGGCGCACCGCGACGCCGTCGACGGTGAGTTGTTCGCCGTAGATGTCGGTGAGCCGGAGGGGACCGCCACAGCCGGTGCCGTCGGGGGAGAGGAAGTAGTTGTACTCGGTCCGGGTCAGACGGCTCCAGCCGCTGCCCGTGCTCACCTCCAGCCGGGCCAGCGGGTTGCGGTGGCCCAGTGCCTGGATGCCGCACCAGTGGCGGCTGGAGCCGGTCTTGTAGCGGATCGAGACGGTGTCCGACGTGCTCGGGCTCAGCAGGCTCCAGGTGACCGGGATGCGGCCCGCGGACAGGCCGGCGAGCTTGGCGAAGGCCTCCTTGCTGAGGTCGAGCTGCCCGGGGGCGCAGGGCAGCGGGCATTCGTTGGTGACCCGGACCGTGACGGAGGCGCCGCCCGCCGCGCGGACGAGCAGGTACGCCCCGCACGCCTTGGAGGTCTCGTAGTCGGTGGTGTTCATCGCCGCGACCATGAGATCGGGGCTCGGGCCGTACAGGCAGGCACCGTCGCCGTCCGCGGCGTCATAGTGCGTGGCGACTCCCTGGTAGGTGACCTGCGGCTTGATCCGCCCGGCCAGGGGGGCCGAGCCGGACACCGCCCGCGGTGCGGGCCGCGGGCCGGCGGCGGGCGAGGACGGGGCCGAAGGGCGGGTCGTGGTGCGCGCCGGGGCCGGGCCCTTCGTGGACGGCCTCGGTTTCGGCTTGGCCTTGGCCTTGGCCTTCGCCTTCGTCGCCTTCGGGGTCGCGGGTGTGGCGCTCACCCGTGGGCTCGTGGAGGGCGCGGCCGCGGCTCGCACGGTGCCCGGCTCACCGCCGGGGCGGAGTGCCACCACCAGGGACACGAGGAGTGCGACGGCTGCCAGCGCCACCGCGGGGACGAGGGCCGAACGCCGCCCGCGAAGGGGACGCCGATGGGAACGGGAGGCCACGGATGAGTCCTTACCTGGTTCGGGAGATCACGCGCTTGCGACTCATCAGTGGCCGCCGGGCCCGGAAAGGTTGCCGGCCCGTTCCGTGGCGGGCCGATTCCCGCAGGCCGGCTCCCGATTGCGTTCATAAAGAACCCGGCTCTCACGCACTCCGTCACGTTCCGGAAACCTCCCCTCCAGGAACCCCGCCTACTCTGGGCCCCACACCCAGCCCCGGCCACCGTCGCCCGAAGGCCCACCCCTGCCTCCGACGAGACGACAGGAGCCCCGTGTCCCGGACCCGCCGTGTCAGCTTCGCGTTGCCGCCCTGGCTGGCCCATGCGCTGCGCGCCCAGCGCGGCCCCGTGCCGTGGAGTGCCGTGACACGCGGGGCCCTGTCCGCCGGGCCGCTGTTGCTGGTCGCCGTGGAGATCGGGCGTACCTCGCTCGGCGTGGTCGCCGCCATCGCCGCCATGCTCGCCGGGATCAACGACCGGCCCGGGAGCCGGCGGGCCTCGGTCAAGCGGCTCGGCGTGCCGGCGCTGGCAGGTGCCCTGGGCCTGGTGATCGGGACGTATGCCGGACAGGAGACCGGGGCGGTGGTGCTGACCGTGGTGCTCACGTTCGTCGGACTCGTCGCCGGGGGGATCAGCGCGATCGGGCCCGTCGCGTCCGCCGCCGGGACCCAGCTGCTCGTCGGCTCCGCTGTCGGGGCGGGGATGCCCCTGCCGGAGCCGGGATGGGAGCGGGCGCTCGCCTTCCTGGCCGGCGCCGGGTGGCTGCTCCTGCTGCGGCTCGTGCTGCCCACGCCCGGATCGCTCGCCGGTGACTTCCGGTTCGACGGAGAGCGCACGGCCGTAGCCGCTGTGTACGACGCCGTCGCCGACCTCCTCGACGCCGTCGGCGGGCCGGACGCCATCCGCCGCCGGGCCGCGCTCACCGCCGCCCTCGACCACGCGCAGGACGCCCTCACCGGACCCCGGTTGCGGCGGTACGCCTCCTCCTCCACCGAGCGGCGGCTGCACGCGCAGTACGTCGCCGCCCTGCCCCTCGCCGAGGCCGCCACCGCGCTCGCGTGGGCCGGACAGGCCCTGTCGCAGCGGGCCTCCGAAGGTCCCAGGCGGCTCGCCGCCGCCGTACGCGGCAACACCCACACCGGCCCGCTGCCCGCGCCCTCCCGCTCGGCGCCCGCGCTGCGCGCCCTCGACGACGCCCTCCTGCACGCCGCTGAGGTGTTCGACCGTGGCAGGGGCTCCGACCTGCTGCACACCCGGGCCCGAAGCGTCAGGGACCGGGTGCGCGCCGCCTTCGGTACCGCCGGACGCGAGTACGGGCTGCGCGTCGCCCTCTGCTTCGGGGCCAGTTCGGCGGTCGCCCAGGCCCTGCACCAGGGCCAGTGGTACGGGCAGCACGACCACTGGTACTGGCTGCCGGCCACCGCCGTATTCCTCGTCAAGCCCGACCTGGGGCCCCTGGCCTCGCGGGTGCTGAACCGGGCCGCCGGGACCGTACTCGGCGCCGTCCTCTTCGCCGGGTTCGCCGCCGTCCTGCCCCGGCCCGACGGGCTCATCGCGCTCGTCGCCCTCAGCGGAGCGCTCATCCCGGTCGCCACCCGGCACTTCGCCGCCCAGACCGCCGTCGTCACCGTTCTCGTCCTCGCCCTGATCATGGTCGGCGGTGAGCCGCAGGCCTCCATGGGGCGGATCGGCGAGACACTGCTGGCCTGCGCGATCGTGCTGATCGTCGGGCACCTGACGATGCCGGGGCAGAAGGGCGGGGGTGTGCGGGGCCGGCTCACGGCGGCGAGCGAGGCCGCCCACGCCTACCTCACCCACGTCCTCACCGAGGCCGACGCACCGCGCATCGGCACCTCGGGCACCCCCTCCGACCACCGCGCCACCCGCTGGGCGCTGCGTCGCGAGGCCTACCGCACCCTCGCCGAGGCCCGTTCGGCGATCACGCTCGCCGCACACGAACTGCCCGCTCTCGCCCGGCACACCGAAGGCGCGGACGAAGTCGCCGACGTGCTCGAACGGCTTGTCGACACGACGACCGCGTGCGCCGTGCACCTCGACGACACGGGACGGATCGGCCCGCGCGACAGGGAGCGTCTCGCCGCCGTCCTCGCCGACCTCGCCGTGCCGGGGGAGCGGGTGGGGCTACGGCTTCCCCGCACGCCCCTCGCCGGGTAGCGCGGCCGGCATGGTGTCACGACGCGTACGAAGAACTGCACGGTAGGTGAACAGATAGGCCAAGCAGCTGAGAGGTTGGTCACACTTGGCAGTGAACGAGTGTCAACTACGTCTCAGAACCGTCACTTCGCGAGCCGTTCACCCCATCGTTGGCGTTTAACTCTACGAGTACAGCGCTACATGGAGGTGCAGGGTGAACGGGCGAATGGTGCTCGAGCGCTTTCCCGCCGGCGGGCCGCGTGGCTCCTGGCCGGCGGAGGAGTTCGCGCAGGCGCGGCGTCTGGAGGGCCTGCCCGCCGAGGTTGTCATGGACCTCGCGACGGACATGTTCCTGGTGATCGTGCGCAGCGGGGACGGCGCCGACGCCACGGCCTGACGCCCGGCCCCGGGCCGTGTGACTCAGCCCGCCTTCGGCGTCGGCACCTTCGGGGCGGGCGCGACCGGAGGAATCGTCGTCGGCTGCGTGGCCGTCGTGGGTGACGTGGCGAACTGCTCCGCCTGGAGCGCGTACAGCTCGGCGTAGAGACCGCCGGTCGCCAGCAGCTCGTCCGGTGTCCCGGACTCCACCAGCCGGCCCTGGTCCAGGACGTGCACCAGGTCCGCGTGACGCACCGAGGCCAGCCGGTGCGTGATCAGTACGACCGTCTGCCCGCTGTCGGCCAGGGCGCGGATCCGCTCGAAGACCTCCAGCTCGGCCCGGGCGTCCAGCGCCGCCGTCGGCTCGTCCACGATCAGGATGCGGCCCCTGCGATAGGCCGCCCGGGCGATGCCCAGCCGCTGCCACTGGCCGCCCGACAGTTCGTGCCCGCCGCTGAAGTTGCGGGCGAGCAGCGTGTCCAGCCCGCGCGGCAGGTCCGCGATCACCGTCTCCGCCCCGGCCTCGGCGATCGACGCGGCCAGCCGCTCCTCGCACACCGGCGCCGATGTGCGCCCCAGAGCGACGTTCACCCGGGCCGTGAACGGCCACCGCTTGAAGTCCTGGGCCACCATCGCGATCCGCTCAGCCAGCCGGTGCCGGTCGGCGGTCGCCGCGTCCACGTCGTCCCAGAGGATCCGCCCCCGCTGCGGTGTGTAGAGCCCGGCCAGCAGCTTGACCAGGGTCGTCTTGCCCGAGCCGTTCTCGCCGACCAGCGCCACGATCCGGCCGAGCGGGAGGCTGAGCGTCACGTCGTCGAGGGCGGGACGGGCGGAGTCGCCCGGGTAACGGAACGTGACGTTCTCGAAGCGGATCTCGCGCGGGTCCTCCGGCAGCGGCGCGCCCCCCACCGGAATCGCCCACTGCGCGGCCTCGTCGTACAGCCGTTGCAGGTCGCCCACGAAGAGCGCCTCCTCGTGGAGCGCGTTGACCTCCACCACGAGCGTGTCGAGGCTCTGTGAGCCGGTGCGGATCGCGATCACGGCCGTACCCGCCACCGACAGGGCCATCGCCCCGGCCAGCAGCAGCCCGCCGAGCGTCGCGTACGTCGCCACCGTCGCCAGGCCCGTCCAGGCCGCGGCGATCAGGCCGGTGCGGGCGGCCAGCCGGGCGAGGCGGGCCTGCTCGGCCTCCGCCGTCTCGGACATCGCGCGGAAGTGCCGCAGCAGGAACGCACCCACTCCGTGCACCCGGATCTCCGGGGCCGCCTCGGGCTCGATCAGAAGGCTGCCCAGCAGCCGTCCCGCCCGGACGTGTTGCACCCAGGCGTGGAAGGACTCGTAGCGCCGCCGGGCGACGGTCAGCGCGCTCCAGGCACTCGGCAGCGTCATCGTCACCAGCAGCGGCAGGAGCGCCGGGTGCAGCACGGTCAGCACGCCGGCCGCCGCCACCAGCGAGATCATCGCGTTGATCACGCGCGTCCCGTAGCTGATCATCCGACTGGCGGAGGCGGCGCCGTACTGGGCGGTGTCCAGCAGCTTGTGGAAGGCGTGGTCCTCGATCGCGGCCAGCTCGACGGCCGCCGCCCGCTCCAGGTACCGCTCGGTCGCCACCCGCTCCACCTTGGGCTCCAGCCGCCCGGTGGCGTAGGTGCTCGCGGCCCGCAGCAGTGCGGCGAGCAGCATCACGACGGCGACCGTGACCAGCGCGGGGAGGGCTCCGCGCAGGCGGTCCTCGATCGGTCCGCCGTCCATGAGCCGGGCCAGCACACTGTTGACCGCGAGCAGGCTCACCGCCTGCGCCACACCCCGGCCCGCCTCGGCGGCCAGCACGACCCGCGCGGCGCCCGGGTCGGCCTGCCGGGCGAGCCGCAGGCTGGACGCCAGCAGGGAGGGCAGCCGGGCGATCATCGCGCGGAAGTTCAGCTCAAGGAACGCGTCGGCGTGCTGGTTCCAGCCCATGTCGTAGCGCAGCGGTCCGCCGAAGAGCAGCCGCTCCGACTCGGACACCTCCGGCGCGGTCCGCTTCTTCCCCACGGTCCACCGACCTCCCCCACCTCGTGCCCCGCTCGTGAGCGGCCCACTATTGCGGGGCGGAGCCCGCTCGGGCAGGGCGCAGCCCGGGGCGCCGGGTGCGTGCGGGCGCACGGCCCGACCGGGGAGGGCATCGGGTGGCACGGGGGCGTGGACCGGTGCCGGTCGTGCGACCGGCCGCGGCGGTCCCTTCAGTCCCTCGGCCGAGCCGTGTGGCGGGTCTGTGTGCCGACTGGTCGGGCTGTGCGTGGGGGGTCTGTCTGCCGACTGGTCGGGCTCGTCGTGGCGGGTCTGTGTGCCGACCGGTCGGGCTGTCCGTGGCGGGTCTGTGTGCCGACTGGTCGGGCTCGTCGTGACGGGCCTGTGTGCCGACCGGCCGGGCTGCGCGTGGCGGGTCTTCGCGTCGACCGCCGGCTCACGCCCGGCAGGATCCGCGCGTCGACGGAGCGGCCCGCGCCCGGGCGGCCTTACGCGCTGACCGGCCGCGACCAGGCCGGAGCTGTTCCCGTCGCGCGGCACAGCGCCAGGTACAGCGGGATCGGCGGGCTGTAGGGAAGGGTGCCGTCGGGGCGGTGGATCAGGTCGGGGACCCGCGCGATGTCCGTGACGACCGCGCCGGTGGCGTACCGCGCGGGGGCCGGCCATTCCAAGGCGTGGTCGGAGTCGGACGGGACCAGCCACCACCAGGTCGTCTCGTCGGCGTAGACGCACCCCACACGGGGCAACCGGGGCATGACCAGGGGGCCGAACCGGGCGGGAACCGCGACCGCGTCGCAGCCGAGCGGGGCGGTCATGCCGTCGGGCACGGGCAGGCGCAGGCCCTGGCCGGGGGGACGCAGGCCGCGCTGGAGGCGGGTCAGAGTGTCCAGGCTCAGGACGCGGCCGGGCCGGGGGTTCATGCCGGCCCCGGCTCTCGGCGCCGCTCCTGCGAGGGAGTCTCGTGTGGTCCCCGCGGCCGGCGCGCATGGTGCGCCTCGTCCCCGTCGCCCGGGCCGTCGGACGGACCCGGTTTCGGGCGGGGGCCCCAGCCGAGGTCGTTCCCGGGCTCCACAGGGTTGCGCGAGGTGTCCGCCGTGCGCGGCAGCTCGGCCCAGACCAGCAGCCCGGGGCCCTGCTCCTGGGCGCCCCAGGCGTCACAGAGGGCGTCGACGAGAAGCAGTCCCCTCCCGTGCTCCTCCTCGGGCCGGGTCCGGGCGGCCGCGTGCGGCTGGCCCGGCGCGCAGCCCTCGTCCCGCACGGCTATCCGTACCAGGCCGTCACCGTCGTGCAACTCGCACACGATGTGTGTGCTCGCCGTGTGCACGATGGCGTTGGTGACCAGCTCGGAGACGACCAGGACCGCGCTGTCGCACGTGTCCTCGCACACCGACCAGCCGGCCAGCCGGGCCCGTGTCAGGCGTCTGGCCCGTGCGGGGGAACCCGGGTGTGCGGCCAGCTCGAAACGGAACCGGCGCTCGTCAGCGGCCCCCGGGGGGACGGCCTCCGTGGCGGCACCGAGGCCGTAAGGGCCTGCGGCGGCGTCTGCTCCTAAGGGCGCGGCGGGCGGAATCACGCTTGCCACTATCGCCCCGCCGTGCACACTTGGCAAGTGTCACTCTGAAAAATGCAGAGTGCTGTGTGACGGTCTGGAAGGCCGTGGCACACTGCTCGCAACAGCACCCGGCGCGGCGCCAGTTGAGATTCTCGAAGAATTGCTCGAAGAGCTGTTCGAAGTATTCGCTCGGATGCTCGGTTCTTCGAGAAGGTCTTCGCACGACGCCGCCGGGCTGTCAGCGTTCTTCTGTGGCCGGCTCGTCGGAACTCTTGGTGGAGGTGGAGCGTGAGCGAACCGCGGTCCGCGCCGACGGTCGGTCAGGTCATCCTCGGGCGACGCCTGTTGGACCTGCGGGAACGTGCCGGGATGAAGCGTGAGGAGGCCGCCCGCATCCTCCGCGTCGCCCCCGCGACCGTCCGCCGCATGGAGATGGCCGAGGTCGCGCTCAAAATCCCGTACCTGCAACTGCTCCTGAAGGCATACGGAATCCCCGACGAGGAGGCCGAGGCTTTCGTCCAGCTGGCCGAGGAGGCCAACAAGCCCGGCTGGTGGCAGCGTTTCCACGACATCCTGCCCGGCTGGTTCTCGATGTACGTGAGCCTGGAGGGCGCGGCCAGCGTCATCCGCAGTTACGAGCCCCACTTCGTTCCCGGGCTGCTGCAGACGGAGGACTACGCCCGCGGCGTGCTCCGCTCCGGCGCCATCGGGCAGACCCGGCCCGACGACATCGACCGTTATGTGGCTCTGCGCATGCAGCGGCAGGAGCTGCTCACCCGTGAAGACGCGCCCCGGCTGTGGGTCGTGATGGACGAGACCGCGCTGCGGCGCCCGGCCGGTGGCCCGGATGTCATGCGCGCCCAGATCGACCGGCTGCTCGATGCCGCGGAGCTGCCCAACGTGACGCTGCAGATCGCCCCGTTCGCGAACGGGCCGCATCCCGGCACGTACGGGCCGTTCGTGCTGTTCCGGTTCGCCATGCCCGAACTGCCGGACATGGTCTACAGCGAGTACCTGACCGGCGCGGTCTACCTCGACGCGCGCAGCGAGGTGGCGACCCACCTCGAGGTCATGGACCGCATGGCGGCACAGGCCGCTACGGCACATCGCACGAAGGAGATCCTCCGGGATCTCCGCAAGGAGCTGTAAATGGAGCGCATCAAGCCGCGCAAACACGTCTACAACGGCATGCCCGCGCGTGACTTGGGCAACGAGGGCTGGCACAAGCCGTGGAGCGGCGGGAACGGCGGCAACTGCCTGGAGGCGATGAAGCTCGCCGACGGCCGGATCGCCGTCCGCCAGTCGACCGACCCGGACGGTCCGGCGCTGATCTACACCACCGCCGAGATGACGGCCTTCATCGAGGGGGCCAAGGCGGGGGAGGCGGACTTCCTGCTGTCCTGACGTGCGTGCCGTTGCTCTCGTTCGATTGACTGACGCCGATGCCTGATTGCTGATCCCTACTTGCTGATCCCTGTTCGCCCACGCCGAATTGCCGTTGCTGAACCGCTGGTGCTGAACTGACCACCTCTTGTGCCTTATGGAGTGCCTCATGACCGGGCAGATCGACACGACCAGACCCCACCCCGCGCGGATGTACGACTGGTACCTCGGCGGCAAGGACAACTACCCGGTCGACGAGGAGATGGGCCGGCAGATGCTCACCCTCGACCCGAGGGTGCCGGTCATGGCGCGGGTCAACCGCGCGTTCATGCACCGGGCCACGCGCTGGCTGGCCCGGAACGGCGTACGGCAGTTCCTGGACGTCGGCACCGGCATTCCGACCGAGCCCAACCTCCACCAGGTCGCCCAGGGGATCGCCCCCGACGCCCGGGTCGTCTACTGCGACAACGACCCCATCGTGCTGGCCCACGCGGCGGCCCTGCTGCGCGGCACCGACGAAGGTGCCACCGAGTACCTCCAGGCGGACGTCCGCGACCCGGACGCCGTCCTGGAGGGTGCGCGGAAGGTCCTGGACCTCACCCGGCCCGTCGCACTGTCGCTCATCGCGCTGCTGCACTTCGTCTCCGACGAGGACGGCGCCCACGACCTGGTCCGCCGGCTGCTCGCCGAACTGCCCTCGGGCAGTTATCTGGTGGTCACCCACGCCACCTCCGATTTCACCCCCGAGGAGTCGAAGGCGGCCACCGAGAAGCTCCGCGCCGCCGGTGTCACCCTGGCCCTGCGCTCCCGCGAGGAGTTCACCCGCTTCTTCGACGGCCTCGACCTCGTCGAACCCGGCGTCGAGGTGCCCCACCGCTGGCATCCCGAACTGGGCGAGCCCGTGCCCGGACAGGACGACGGGGTGATCCCTGGGTACGGCGCGGTGGCGCGCAAGCCCTAGGTGTGCTGTCCGGACAGGTTGGTGACGCGGCGGAGGGAGTCGACGCGATGGGGGCACCGCCCGCGTGAGCGAAGCCGAGGGTGGTGAAGTCGGCGACCGACGAGAACGCGGCAGATGCGCGTGCCATGCCCCGCGTCTGCGGCGTGATCCAAACGACAGGCCCCAGGGGCCCGGGCGGGGGCCGGTCAGGGAGGCGGCAGCACGCCGCACAGGGCCTGAAGGGCCGGCCCGTACGCGTGCTCGGAGGGGGTCGCGTATCCCACGACGATCCCGTCGGCCGCCGCCATGTCCGTCTCGGGGTGCCGGAACGCGGCCAGGCCGTCCAGGGCGACGCCCCGCCAGACGGCGGCCTTGACCGTTGACGCCTCGGTGCCCGGCGGCAGCCGCAGCACCGCGTGCAGCCCGGCCGCGATGCCGGTGGCCTCGATGTGCGGCGCGTGCTCGGCGAGCGCCGCGACCAGCCGGTCCCGGCGGCCCCGGTACCGCTGCCGCATACGCCGCACATGGCGGTCGTACGCCCCGGAGGCGACGAAGTCGGCGAGAGCCAGCTGGTCGAGGACGCTCGCCCACGCCTCCCGTTCTCCCTTGACGGCCAGTACGGCGTCGACGTACCGCTCCGGGAGCACCATCCAGCCCAGCCGCACCGCGGGCGACAGGCTCTTGCTGACCGAACCCATGTGGATCACGTGCTCGGGGTCCAGCCCCTGGACGGCGCCGACGGGCTTGCGGTCGTAGCGGAACTCCCCGTCGTAGTCGTCCTCCAGGACCAGCCCGCCCCGAGCTCGTGCCCAGTCGATCACGGCGGCGCGGCGCGCGGCGTGCAGCGGTCCGCCGGTCGGGAACTGGTGCGCAGGCGTGAGCAGCACGGCCCGCTCGCGCCCCAGCCGGTCGACCTCGGCGCCGTGTCCGTCGAGCGGAAGCGGCACGGTCCGCACGCCCGCGGTGGCGAGGATCTCGCGGTGGAATCCGAGCCCGTACGCCTCCACCCCCAGGGGCCCGCGCAGCACGCCCCCTCCGAAGAGCAGCCGCAGCGCATGCGCGAAGCCGGAGCAGATCACGATCCTGCCCGGCTCGGTGCGCACACCGCGGGCGCGTGCCAGGTACTCCGTGAGCGCCTCCCGCAGTTCCACCCGCCCGGCGGGGTCACCCGGGCCGAACACTTCGCTGGGCGCCTGCTGGAGAGCTCGCCGGTAGGCGGCCAGCCAGGCCGTGCGCGGGAACGCCGAGGCGTCCGGCGTTCCCTGCGCCAGGTTGTGCCGGGGGCCGCGCGCGCGTGGCGGTGCCTTCTTCGGCACACGGGCGGCGGGCCGCAATGGCTCCGCTCGCTCCCCGACCCGGGTGCCCGAGCCCTGACGGGCGGTGAGCCAGCCCTCCGCGACGAGTTCGGCGTACGCGTCGGCCACCGTGTTGCGGGCGACCCCGAGGTCGGCCGCGAGCGACCGGTAGGGCGGAAGCCGGGTGCCCGGGGCGAGCCGCCCGCTGCGTACGGCCTCGCGCAGCGCACGGGTCAGCGCGGCACGCCGCCCGCCCGGCCCGGTCAGCTCCAGATGAAGGTCGGAACCGATCCGTTCCGCGGAATTGACCCATGAATCCACCATGAGAATGCACCCTACTGTGGGTCTTTCCGGCTCGTAGGTTGAAGGGCATGACGACGGACACGAGCATGAACACGACCCACGCGAAGACCCACCGACTGGAGTTCGCCCAGTCCGCCCCGAAGGCCTTCCGGGCCCTGATCGCCTTCGACGCCGCAGCCCGCGAGGGCCTCGACCCGGCCCTCGTCGAGCTGATCCAGATCCGCGCCTCGCACCTCAACCACTGCGCGTACTGCCTGCACATGCACACCAACGACGCCCGCAAGGCCGGTGAGAGCGAGGACCGGCTGCACATGGTCGCCGTGTGGCGCGAGGCCCGCCACTTCTTCACCGAGCGGGAACAGGCGGCGCTGGCCCTGACGGAGGCGATGACGCTCGTGGCCGACGCCGGTGTCCCGGACGACGTCTACGAGCAGGCCGCGTCCCGCTTCGAGGAACGGGAACTGGCCCAGGTCCTCGCCCTGATCTGCGCGATCAACACGTGGAACAGGGTGGCGCTGTCGACGGGGAAGGTGGCCGGCACGGACGAGCGGTGACCTCCCGGCGGCCCGGCGGCGGGGGCGCTACACCCCCATGGGGCGGTCGTAGGGCCCGATCGGTGCGTGCAGCGCCGAACTGCCCGTCAGATGGCGGTCGACGGCCGCCGCCACGGCCCGCCCCTCGGCGATCGCCCAGACGATGAGCGACTGGCCCCGGGCCGCATCCCCGGCGGCGAACACACCGGGCACGTTCGTGGCGAAACCGGCGTCCCGCGCGATCGTGCCCCGGGGCTCCATGTCCAGCCCGAGCTGGTCGACGAGTCCGTCCTCCCGGTCCGGCCCCGTGAAGCCGAGGGCGAGCAGCACGAGGTCGGCGGGGAGCGTCCGCCCGGTTCCCTCCAGCGGGCGGCGCCGCGCGTCCACCTCGACCAGGCGCAGCTCCCGCACATGCCCCTCCCCGTCACCGTCGAAACGCAGCGTGGACGCCGCGAACAGCCGCGCGTCCGCGTCCGCGACCGGGGCCGTCCGCAGGTCACGGGCCTCCTCGTGGGCGGCGGACAACCGGTAGACCCGCACCGGATACGTCGGCCAGGGCTCGGTGTCCTCGTCGCGCTCCGGGCCGGGCAGCGCGTAGATGTCCAGCTGGGTCACCGAGGCGGCGCCCTCACGGACGGCCGTGCCCAGGCAGTCGGCACCGGTGTCGCCGCCGCCGATGATGACGACGTCCTTCCCGGCCGCCGACAGCGGGGAGGTCTCCAGATCCCCCTCGCGCACGCGGTTGGCCAGCGGAAGGTACTCCATGGCCTGGTGAACTCCCGTCAGCTCCCGTCCCGGAACGGGCAGTTCACGCCACGCGGTCGCCCCCGTGGCGATCACCACGGCGTCGTAGCGAGTCCGCAGCTCGGCCGCCCCGATGTCCCGCCCCACCGCCGTCGACGTACGGAACCTGGTCCCCTCGCCCCGCATCTGCTCCAGTCGCCGTTCCAGATGCCGCTTCTCCATCTTGAACTCGGGGATGCCGTAGCGCATCAGCCCGCCGGGCCGGTCGTCCCGCTCGTACACGGCGACCGTGTGGCCGGCCCGGGTGAGCTGCTGGGCCGCGGCCAGTCCGGTGGGCCCCGAGCCGATCACCGCGACCGTCTTGCCCGACAGCCGCTCCGGCGGCCTCGGCGGCGCGAAGCCCTCCTCCCAGGCCCGGTCGGCGATGGCGCACTCGACGTTCTTGATGGTGACGGCCGGCTGGTTGATCGCCAGCACACACCCCGCCTCGCAGGGCGCCGGACACAACCGTCCGGTGAACTCCGGGAAGTTGTTCGTGGCGTGCAGCCGGTCGGCCGCCGCCCGCCAGTCCTCCCTGGACACCAGGTCGTTCCACTCGGGGATCAGGTTGCCCAGCGGGCAGGCGTCGTGGCAGAAGGGGATGCCGCAGTCCATGCAGCGATCGGCCTGCTTGCTGATGATCGGCAGCAGCGCCCCGGGGACGTAGACCTCGTCCCAGTCCCGCACGCGCTCCTCGACCGGCCGCCGGGGCCAGTCCTGGCGGGGCGTGTTCATGAAACCCTTGGGATCGCCCATGGCCGTCTTCCTTGCCTGCGCGGGACGGGCCGTGTGCCGGGCGGCACTCCTTCGGCCACGATACGTCCGCGGCGGCCCGCCCGCAGGGCTGCGGGCAGCACGTTCTCGCAGGCCGGGCGTCAGGTGAGCGCCAGCACGTACGCCACCGCCGCGCCCGCCGACGCGCCGGTGCGGACGTGGTTCCACATCGTCCACTCCCGCACGTACGCCGGCCAGTACGCGTCCGCCTCCGCCGTGCCCGGCTCCAGCTTGAGCAGCGTGTCGTTGCGCGGCACGTTCGCGACCACGGTGATCCCGAACGAGCCGAACAGGTACAACGCGCTGCCCAGCAGCAGCTCCACCGTCCCCTCGTCCGGCCACAGCACGAACGTCACCACGGCGATCACCGCGCACAGCACGGCTGTCCCGAGGAAAAGGATCATGAAGGGAGGTGTCACCGCGGCCGTGTTGATCGCGTTCATCGCGGCCACCCCCCGCGCGGGCGGCAGCGTGGCGAGACCCCGCATGACGAAGGTCGAGAAGCCGCAGAACACCCCGGCCACCAGGCAGGTTCCGAGCACACCCAGCACCGTCACCACGAAGTACGGTCCGTCGATCACGTCAGCCTCTCCCGCCCCTCGAGCCGGGATCCTGCCCGGCTCCCTTCCTCACCACAAGTGCATTCCGACTCGGTGACCACGGCCCAGGGGTGTCCGCGAAGTCCCGCCCGCGACACCCGGCACGCCGAGAGTACGGACCGGGCGCGGAGGGGCCCGCTCGACGCGCCCGCGTCACCGTACGGCCGACCGGGCGCACCGGCGCGGCGACCTGCCGAGGAGCCGCGCGGCCGGCTCCCGTGCGCGGCCCCGTCACCCCGCCGAACCGAGCCCCGCCTCGGCCCACCCCCGCAGCACCGTCCGCACCAACGGTGCGATCCGCCGCCGCGCCTCGTGCCGTGGCACACCACTCATCAGCAGCCGGTCGTACGGTGTGTCCAGATGCCGTACGGACGCCACGACCGCGGCGGTCACCGCCCCCTCGGTCAGGGCCCGGCCCGCCGCACTGCGGCCCACTCGCCCGCTGCCCCGCTCCGAGGCGTGCGCGGCGATGTCCCGGGCCCGCGCGGCCGGACAGCCGGGAAACAGCCGCCGTATCTCCGCCGCGAACGCCTGAGCGAACAGTTCGTCCTGAGCCGCGCGCCGTCGCGCGTCCCGTACCCGGCGCCGCCGTCGCGCCTCGGCGTCCGCCAGACACCGCTGCTCGGCCCGCGCGAGCGCCGCCTCCTCGACCAGGACACCCTGCCGCTCGTAACGGCCCTTGCGCCGGTTGAACCGCACCACCACCGCCGACAGCCCGCTCTCCTCCCGCGATCTGCGCGTCAGCGCGGTGTCGCCCCTCGGCAGGAACACCAGATGCCCGAGGTCGGCGCAGTCGAGACACCGCGAGGCACCGTCCCCCAGGACCAGCAGAGGCAGCGGCCCCCGCCGGCACTCGGCGCAGTGCCGCCTCTTGAGGGGCTGGAAGGTGAGAAGGCCGAAGGAGGGCGGGAGCGACGCGCGCGGGACCATGTGTGGTGCATTCCCCCTGGGAGCCGCGACACCTCCGTCGGGCCGCGGCTGTCGCATCATGGGCCGTGTGCGACTCGAAGCGATCACCTGGGACCGGCTCGGCGACCTGCTCGCCGAACGTCTGCTCGACCTGAAGCCCGCCGACGGCAGTCCCTGGCCGCGCGTCGCCTTCGACGGCGCCCCGGCCGCCCGCCCGGGAGATCTCGCCCAGCGCGTCCGTGAGGCACTGCGCGTACGCGGCCGCTCCTCGCTCGTCGTCGGCACCGAGGGCTTTCTGCGCCCCGCCTCCGTGCGACTGGAGTACGGCCACCGGGACGTGGAGTCCTACTACAGCGGCTGGTACGACACCGGCGCCCTCTGGCGCGAGGTGTTCGGCCCGCTCGAGGCCGGCGGCGACGGTCGGGTCCTGCCCGACCTGTGGGATCCGGCGGCGGACCGGGCCACCCGCAGCCCCTACGTCCAGCTCCCGCCCGGTGGCGTGCTGTTGATGCACGGACCGTTCCTCCTTCGGCACTGGTTCCCCTTCGATCTGAGCGTCCACGTCCGGCTGTCGCCGGGTGCTCTGCGTCGCCGCACGCCCCAGGACGAGCACTGGACCCTCCCGGCCTTCGAGCGCTATGAGCGGGAGACCGGCCCCGCGGAGACGGCCGACGTCCTGGTGCGGGCCGACGATCCGCGCCATCCGGCGTGGGGCGGCTGAGGTGCCGCCGGCCTGCCTGGGCGCCGCTCCGTGTGCGGGGGCCGGGCGACGCCGCGAGAATGAAGGACGCCGGGACTCGCGGTGCGTCCCGTGCCGCGCCGGCCGTCCGGCACCGGGAGGTACTTCATGACCACCGCCGGAGACATCATGCACCGCGGCGCCCAGTGGATCCCCGCCCACGAGACCCTCGACCGCGCCGCCCAGCTCATGCGTGAACTGAACGTCGGCGCCCTGCCCATCAGCGACGAGAACGAGCGGCTCTGCGGGATCCTCACGGACCGCGACATCGTCGTCGGCTGCGTCGCGACGGGCCACGACCCGGCCAGGGTCACGGCGGGCGAGATGGCCAAGGGCACCCCTCGCTGGATCGACGCCGACGCCGATGTCGGCGAGGTCCTCCGCGAGATGCGGGAGCACCAGATCCGCCGGCTTCCCGTCATCCAGGACAAGCGTCTGGTCGGCATGATCAGCGAGTCCGACCTGGTCCGGCACCTGGCCGACGACCAGATCGCCTCCTGGGCCGAGGGCGTCTACGCCAGGACCGTGCCGGGCTGACCCCGCGGGGCATCCGCGGGCACCCCGCGGGCCCCGGCCGTCCTCAGAGCCAGCCGCCGCGCCGGAAAGCCCGGTACAGCGTCACGCACGCGACGGATATGACGCCGATGACCATGCCGTAGCCGTAGCGCCAGTGCAGTTCCGGCATGTGGTCGAAGTTCATGCCGTACACACCGCAGACCATCGTCGGCACGGCGATGATCGCGGCCCACGCCGTGATCTTCCGCATGTCCTCGTTCTGCGCGACCGTGACCTGCGCGAGGTGCGCCTGGAGGATGGAGTTGAGCAGTTCGTCGAAAGCGGCGATCTGCTCCTTCGCCCGCAGCAGATGGTCCGAGACGTCGCGGAAGTACGCCTGTATCTCCGGGTCGACCGCCCGGATGGGCCGCGTTGCCAGGTCCTCCAGCGGCCGGCTGAGCGGCACCACCGCCCGCTTCAGCTCCAGGAGTTCACGCTTGAGCTGGTAGATGCGCCCCGGGTCCGCCCGGGCGCCGGTCTCCGCGAACACGTCGGTCTCGACCTGGTCGATGTCCATCTGCACCGAGTCCGTGACGGTCAGATAGTCGTCCACCACATGGTCCGCGATCGCGTGCAGCACCGCGGACGGGCCCTTGGCCAGCTGGTGTGGATCGGACTCCAGCTCCTCGCGCAGCGGGCCCAGCGAGCCGTGCCGGCCGTGCCGCACGGTGATCACGAAGTCGTGGCCGACGAACACCATGATCTCCCCGGTGTTCACCACCTCGCTGGTGGCCGTGAGTTCCTCGTGCTCCACGTAGCAGACGGTCTTGAACACCGCGAACAGCGTCTCGCCGTACCGCTCCAGCTTCGGGCGCTGATGGGCCTCGACGGCGTCCTCGACGGCCAGCGGGTGCAGGTCGAAGAGTTCGGCGATGCCCGCGAACTCCCGGTCGGTGGGCTCGTGCAGGCCGAGCCAGACGAAGCCCTCCCGGCTCTTGCGCACCTGCTCCACGACCTCCACCAGATCGCCGCGCACGGGGGTGCGCACCCCGTCCCGGTACATCACGCAGTTCACCACCGAGGAGCCCAGTGGGGAGCGGGCCGGGTGACTCAGGTCGACGCGCGGGCGCCGCCGGGCCAGCCGAGCCACCCTGCGGAGGCCGCCGACCCCACCGAGTCCGGTGACCTTCCGCAGATTCCCTGCCATGGACATCTTGGATCTCCCCGCGTGGGTCTCCTCGCGCTGTTCCCGCGCCTTGGCGCGCCAGTCTGCCAGGCCCGCGTGAGCTGCGGGTAAGCCTGTGGAAACGGCTCCTTCCGCTTTGTTCCCGGCTGTGGACGATGACATCGACGCCGTGCCGGTGCCGTGCGGTTCTCCGTTCCGGAGCGTCGACCACAGTGGACAAGTCGGGCAACTGGGATGATCTCGGCATGATGCGAACCGATGGGTACCTCCTCGACAACCGGCAGACCGAGGCGGCAGAGCACTACAGCGCCTTCGCCGCTCTCTTCGACCCCACGACGTTCCGGCATCTCGAAGCGCTCGGAGTCGGATCCGGCTGGCGGTGCTGGGAGGTCGGGGCCGGCAACGTCTCCGTGGTGTCCTGGCTGGCGAAGAAGGTCGGCCCGACCGGACGGGTCGTGGTGACCGACCCCGACCCCTCACGGCTCGCTCCGGCGCCCCGGCCGCCCGTCCAGACGCTCGTGCACGACCTCTGCCGACGGGTCCCGCCGGGAGAGGACTTCGACCTGGTGCACGCCCGCCTCGCGCTCGTCCAGGTGGCCGACCGGGAGCGGGCGCTGCGGACCCTGGCCAAGGCGCTGCGCCCCGGCGGCCGCCTCCTCGTCGAGGACGCCGACCCCACCCTGCAGCCCCTGCTCTGCCCTGACGAGCACGGCCCGGAGCAACAGCTCGCGAACCGGTTGCGGCAGGGCTTCCGGCGACTGCTCACCGACCGCGGCACCGACCTTCCCTGTGGCCGCACCCTCCCACGCCTGCTCCGGGAAACCGGCCTGACCCGTGTCCAGGCAGACGCCTACTTCCCCCTCGCCTCGCCGGCCTGTGCCGCCCTGGAGGCCGTCACCATCCGCCAGATCCGGGACCAGCTGGTCACCGCGGGCCACGCGACGGACCAGGACATCGACCGCCACCTCGCGAACGTCGCGTCCGGCACCCTCGACCTGACGACGGCTCCGATGGTCTCGGCGTGGGGGCGGAAGCCGTAGCCACAGGAGCCGTGCGGCTCGGGCCGTCCCGGCCGAGGCCGTCAGTTCTTCTCGGGCAGGACTTGTCCTGGGCTGTTTGATCCGGCCTGCGGGTGCCGGGTTGTCTGGGGTCGTCGGTTCGGCCCGCGGCCTGGCCTCGTCTCCGGCCGCTGGGTCGGACCCGAGAGGCCGGATCGTCCATAGCCACCAGTTCATCCTGGCAGTTCGCCTTCGGGCGGTGGGCGGGGCCGGTATGCGGCAGTTCGCCTTCGGGTGGTTGGCACGGCCGGGATGCGGCAGCAGCCCGCCCGGGGCCGGTGAGCCGTCCCGGGTGGCGGCCCGGCCCGGGGCGGGTGCCCGGCCGGCTGTGGTCCGCCGGGCGGGCGGTCGTCAATCCGGCGGGGGCGGTCTGCCGCCCACCCGTTCGACCGCCCTCGCACCCGCCCGGCAGCCCTCCTCCGCGGCCTCCTCGGGGCCCGCACCCGAGAGCAGCGCGGCGAGGAACGCGCCGGTGAAGGCGTCACCGGCGCCGGTGGTGTCCCGTGGCGTCGCCGGTACGGCGGGAACGCGGGCGGACACCTTCCCCGAGCGGGCCACCACCGCCCCCTCGTGGCCCTGTTTGACGACCACCAACGGGACGCGCAGACTCAGCTCCGCCGCCGCCTCGGCCGCGTCGGCCAGACCCGTCAGCAGGCACGCCTCGTCCCGGCTCGGCAGCAGGACGTCCACGCCCTCGACGAGCGCGAGGAAGCGCCCGGCGCCCAGCTGCCCGAGGAAGCCGGCCGACGCCGGGTCCAGGCTCACCGGCACACCACGCGCGCGTGCGGCCCGCACCGCCACCGCCACCAGGCCGCGACTCGGTTCCGAGAACAGCAGATAGCCCGACAGATGCAGCCGGGCCACCCCGTCGAGCAACGCGTCCGACCAGTCGGCGGCTCCCAGCCGCAGCGACGCGCCGCTGTCGGTGAGGAACGTCCGCTCCGCCGAAGCGCCCCCGTCCACCAGACAGATCACCGTGCCGGTCGGCACCTCGGGGTCGACCACGAGCCGCGGAGCCACCCCATGGGTCAGCAGTTCACGCTCGTGCCAGGCAGCGGCCTCCGCCCCCACACGCCCGAGCAGCCGCACCTCCGCCGCACCCCGGTGCGCGGCCCAGCACGCCACGTTGGCGCCGGCCCCGCCCGGCACCGTTCCAATCGAGGCGGCCGTGTCCGTCCCGGCCGCGAGCGGTCCCCGATGCCGCGCGACGACGTCGGTGATGACGTCCCCGACCACCAGCAGCGCACCGGCCCCCGCCGAACGGGCCACGTGCCCCGTGCGGGCGGCCCCGCTCATCCCCGGGCCCAGGCCGCCGCGATCCGCGCCGCCAGTCGTACGTTGCCGCGGACCGCCGCCAGGTTGGCGCTCAGGGAGGCCCCGTCGGTGTGCCGCACAAGGTAATCGAGCAGGAAGGGCGTGACCGACTGGCCGCTGACCCCCTCCGTCTCGCACGCCTGCAACGCGTCCGCGAGCACACGCGCGTGCAGCTCCGGATCGAGCTGCTCCGCCTGAGGGACGGGATTGGCGACGATCAGCGCCGACTCCGGCCCGGCGAGCGCGTCCTGCGCCCGCATGACGTCCGCGACCTGCTCCGGCGTCCGCAGCGTCCAGTCCACCGGATGCCCCGAATCGGACAGATAGAAGCCGGGGAACCGGTCCGTGCCGTAACCGGCCACCGCGACACCCAGCGTCTCCAGCCGCTGCAACGTCGCCGGCACATCCAGGATCGACTTCACTCCGGCGCACACCACAGTGATCCGCGTCCGCGCCAGCAGCCCCAGATCGGCCGACTCGTCCTGCGTCACCGTCCACTCCCGGTGCACCCCGCCGAGCCCACCCGTCGCGAACACCCGGATGCCCGCCAGCGCGGCCAGCAGCGCGGTCGCCGACACCGTGGTCGCCCCGCTCGCCCCGGAAGCCACCGCCGGCGGCAGGTCCCGGTGGCCCAGTTTGCGGATCCCGTCCTCGTTCGCGACGCGCTCCAGCTGCTCCTTGTCCAGTCCGACGTGGGGCCGCCCGTCCAGCACGGCGATCGTGGCCGGCACCGCGCCCTCCTGCCGCACGGTCGCCTCCAGCTCCAGCGCCACCCGCAGATTGCGCGGGCGCGGCAGCCCGTGGGCGATGATCGTGGACTCCAGGGCCACCACGGGGCGACGCGCGGCAACCGCCTCCCGCACTTCTTCGGACACCACCAGCACCACGCGCCTGCCTCCTGTCAGTAGGTCAGTCGGTCTCCCTCATCTCTGGCGGGCGGCGCGCCGCGCCAAACCCTTGCGGGCCGTCGGGGACGTCACCAGCCTTGAGTGCATGACGGACCACACAGCACGTCTTGACCACGTCGTCCTCTGGGTGCGCGACCCGGTCGCCGCCGCCGACTTCTACGAGAAGGCCGTCGGACTGGAGACGCTCAGACTCACCGAGTTCGCCGCGGGCGAGGCGCCCTTCCCCTCCGTGCGCGTCAACGACGAGACCATCCTCGACCTCATGCCGCTGACCTTCGCGGAACACATGACGATGCTGCCCGGTGCCGCCGACAGCGCCGGTCACCCCGTCAACCACGTCTGCCTCTCGCTGCCCCACGGCGAATTCGACGCCCTCCTCAGCCGCCTCCAGGAGCGCTCCGTACCGGTGTCGGACCTCTCGTACGACTCCTTCGGGGCCCGGGGCAAGGCCAGGCGCAGCTTCTACTTCCGCGACCCGGACGGCAACGTCTTCGAGGCGCGGCACTACGACTGACCGGGGCCGGGACCTCAGAAGAGAGGCTCGGGCAGCACCCCTTCCAGGGCGAGCAGCCTCCGCTTGGTCTCCAGGCCGCCTCCGAAGCCGCCGATGCCGCCGCCGCTCTCGACGACCCGGTGACAGGGCACCACGACCGGCAGCGGATTGGCGCCCATCGCCATGCCCACGGCCTGGGCCGCACCCGGCTGACCGACCCGCCGGGCCAGGTCGCCGTAGCCGACGACGGTGCCGTAGGGCACGTCCGAGGCCAGCTCGCGCAGGACCTCCCGGTTGAAGCCGGAGATCAGCGACCAGTCCAGCGGCAGGTCGAAGTCACGGCGCTCACCCGCGAGGTAGTCCTCGACCTGACGTATTGCCTCTGCCAGCAGCGGGGAGCCGGGCGCCTCGGCGGGCTCGGTGCCGAACCGCGCGGCCAGTCGCTGGACGGCCCGGTCCCGCACCGCGTCAGTGGCATGGAAAACCACGTTGACCAGGCCGTCCCCACTGGCGGCCAGCAGCAACGGCCCGATCCCGCTGTCGACGACCGCCCACACCACCCGCGGTTCGGCCTGTCCCTGACTGTCCATGCGCCCACGGTACGACCCACCACTGACAACGCCCCGCTTTCCCGGACGGGCCGGGTCGCCGGCGACCGTCCGGGTGGCGTGCCGGCCGCGGCGGCCGACCCCCGCGCAGCGGCTCATCCGCCCACGGCCTCCCGCACCACGTCCGGCCTGTTCGTGATGATCCCGTCGACGCCGTACCGGGCGACCCGCTGGGCCGTCGCCGCGTCGTCCACCGTCCAGGTGAAGACCTCCAGCGGCCTGCCGTGCGGCCCGTCGAACGACTGGACCGTGGCGACGTACGCCGAGGAGAGTGTGCTGTGCGAGGGGTTGATCTGGTCGGCGAACCCGGCACAGACCGGGAGGTCCGCCACCCGCGGTGTTCCCAGGAGAGCCGTCTTCACCCCGGGCTTCAGCTCGTGCACCGTCCGCACGCTGCCCGCGCTGAAGCTCTGCACGATCAGCCGGCCCGACAGATGCGACGAGTCGAGCCAGCCCTCGTTGCTGAGGACCTTGAGCGTCTGCCGCTCGATGCCCGGATACAGCTCCGGGTTCTTGATCTCCAGGAGCAGCTTCTGGTGATGCCGCTCGACACGGTGCACGAACTGCTCCAGCGTCGGTACGCGCGCGCCCGCGTAGGCGGGGCCGAACCAGCTGCCCGCGTCGAGACGGGCTATCTCGGCGGCGGTGAAGTCCTTCACCTTCCAGGGGGCCCGGCCGGGGAAGACCTCCTCCACATCGGTGGTGCGCCGCAGGTTGTCGTCGTGCAGTACGACGAGCGCACCGTCCCTGGTCCGCTGGACGTCGTTCTCCACCCAGCGGATCCCCAGCTCGGCCGCCTTGTCCACGGCGGCCAGCGTGTTCTCGGGAGCGTGGGCCGAGGCACCGCGGTGTGCGATGACCAGCGGCGGGGTACCGGCCCCGGGCGCGGCGGCCGCGGGGGAGACGGGGAAGAGGAGAGCGGCGGTTCCCAGGAGTGCGGAGATGGAGGCGGCGGCGGCGCGCGCGTGCATGCGGACTCCTCGCGTCGAGCGATCACGTCACGTACAGCTCAACTCTGACAGCGGAGGGTCAACGCGGGACGGGCGCAGGATGTCCACAGGCTGAACGGAAACGACCCGACTCCGCTCACCGGTACCGCACAACTGGGGCAAGGCCGTGATTCTTTGCCGGAAAGTCGTTCGACCATTCCGGTGGGGGTCATACTCTCTGCGTCGACCCTGACCGCCGGCGCGGTCCTGGGAGGGGGCGCACATCGAACATCGCGAGACGTAAAGGGCGGGGAGGGCAGCCGCGTATGCAGGGCACGGTCGACGGTTTCAGCTACGGCCTGGTCACACCCCTGGTGGCCTACCTCATGGCATGCCTCGGTGGCGCGCTCGGGCTGCGCTGCACGACGAGATCCATGCTCGTCGCCCAGTCCTGGCGCCCCGGCTGGCTGGCCCTCGGCTCGGCCGCCATCGGCTCCGGCATATGGACCATGCACTTCATCGCGATGATCGGGTTCACGGTCCGCGGCACTCCGATCCACTACGACAAGTCGATGACCTTCGCGAGCCTGGCGATCGCGATCGTCATGGTGGGCGTCGGGATCTTCATCGTCGGCTACCGCGGAGCCCGTGGGACGGCCCTGTTCACCGGAGGCACCCTCACCGGCCTGGGCATCGCGTCGATGCACTACCTCGGCATGGCCAGCATGCGCCTCGACGGGAACCTGGAGTACAACACCTTCACCGTCGGCGTCTCGGTCCTGATCGCCATGGGCGCCGCCACCGCCGCCCTCTGGGCGGCCGGCCAGGTCCGGGGGTTCCTGTGGAGCGTGGGCGCCAGCCTCGTCATGGGGCTCGCCGTCACCGGCATGCACTACACCGGCATGGCCGCCCTCAGCGTCCACCTGCACGGCACGGGCCGACCCGCCTCGGGCGAGTCACCGGCGTCCCTGCTCGCGCCGATGCTGATCGGCCCGCTCGCCTTCCTGCTCCTCGCGGGCGTCGTGGTGATGTTCGACCCGCTGATCGTCATGGGCACGCGCACCGTCGCGCCCGTCGAGCGGAGACCGGGCGTCCCCGCCCATGCGCACACCCACCACCACAACCCGCACCGCCTGCGGTTCCGCCCCCGCCGCGCCGTGGCGCACCGCGGCTCCCGCGCTCCGCAGAACCGCTGATCGGAGCCCGTTGTCAGTGCAGGGTCGTACGGTGGATTCCATGCGGCCCGTTTCCCACATCGAACGCACGGTGGCGCCCATTGAGGTCGTCAGCCCCTACCAGCCGAGCGGCGACCAGCCGGCGGCCATCGCCGAGCTGGCCCGGCGCATCCAGGCGGGCGAGAAGGACGTCGTCCTCCTCGGCGCGACCGGCACCGGCAAGTCCGCCACCACCGCGTGGATGATCGAGAAGCTCCAGCGCCCCACGCTCGTGATGGCGCCGAACAAGACGCTGGCCGCTCAGCTGGCCAACGAGTTCCGCGAGCTCCTGCCGAACAACGCGGTCGAGTACTTCGTCTCGTACTACGACTACTACCAGCCCGAGGCGTACGTCCCACAGTCGGACACCTACATCGAGAAGGACTCCTCGATCAACGAGGAGGTCGAGCGGCTGCGCCACTCCGCGACCAACTCGCTGCTCACCCGCCGCGACGTCGTCGTGGTCGCCTCGGTCTCCTGCATCTACGGCCTCGGCACCCCGCAGGAGTACGTGGACCGGATGGTTCCGCTCAAGGTCGGCGAGGAGATCGACCGCGACGAGCTGCTCCGCCGCTTCGTGGACATCCAGTACACGCGCAACGACATGGCGTTCACCCGCGGCACCTTCCGTGTGCGCGGCGACACCATCGAGATCTTCCCGGTCTACGAGGAGCTGGCCGTCCGCATCGAGATGTTCGGTGACGAGATCGAGGCGCTGTCCACCCTGCATCCGGTCACCGGCGAGATCATCAGCGACGACGAGCAGCTCTACGTCTTCCCGGCCTCCCACTACGTCGCGGGGCCCGAGCGCATGGAGCGGGCCATCAACGACATCGAGAAGGAGCTCGGCGAGCGCCTCTCGGAGCTGGAGAAGCAGGGCAAGCTCCTGGAGGCCCAGCGCCTGAGGATGCGCACCACGTACGACATCGAGATGCTCCGCCAGATCGGCTCCTGCTCCGGCGTGGAGAACTACTCGATGCACTTCGACGGCCGCCTGCCCGGCTCCCCGCCCCACACCCTGCTGGACTACTTCCCCGACGACTTCCTGCTGGTCATCGACGAGTCGCACGTCACGGTCCCGCAGATCGGCGCCATGTACGAGGGCGACGCCTCCCGCAAGCGCACCCTTGTCGACCACGGCTTCCGGCTGCCCTCGGCCCTGGACAACCGCCCCCTGAAGTGGGAGGAATTCCAGGAGCGCATCGGCCAGACGGTCTACCTGTCGGCCACCCCGGGCAACTACGAGCTCTCCCGCTCGGACGGTGTCGTCGAGCAGATCATCCGCCCCACCGGCCTCGTCGATCCGGAAGTCGTCGTCAAGCCCACCGAGGGCCAGATCGACGACCTGGTGCACGAGATCAGGCTGCGCACGGAGAAGGACGAGCGCGTCCTGGTCACCACGCTCACCAAGAAGATGGCCGAGGACCTCACGGACTACTTCCTGGAGCTCGGCATCCAGGTCCGCTACCTGCACAGCGACGTCGACACGCTGCGCCGTGTCGAGCTGCTGCGCGAGCTGCGCTCCGGTGAGTTCGACGTGCTGGTCGGCATCAACCTCCTGCGGGAGGGCCTCGACCTGCCCGAGGTTTCCCTGGTGGCGATCCTGGACGCAGACAAGGAGGGCTTCCTGCGCTCCGGCACCTCCCTGATCCAGACCATCGGCCGCGCCGCGCGCAACGTCTCGGGCCAGGTCCACATGTACGCGGACAAGATCACCCCGGCGATGGAGAAGGCCATCGAGGAGACCAACCGGCGCCGGGAGAAGCAGATCGCGTACAACACGGAGCAGGGCATCGACCCACAGCCGCTGCGCAAGAAGATCAACGACATCGTCGCCCAGATCGCCCGCGAGGACGTCGACACCGAGCAGCTGCTCGGTTCGGGCTACCGCAAGGGCAGGAAGGACGGCGGAGGCACCAAGGCTCCCGTGCCCTCCCTCGGTGGCAGGGCGACCGAGGCCGCCAAGCCCGCCAAGGGCAGGGGCCGGGCCAAGGAGACGGTGCCGACCGACCGTCCCGCTGCCGAACTCGCCGAGCAGATCGAGGAGCTCACCACGCGCATGCGGGCCGCCGCCGCCGAGCTCCAGTTCGAGGTCGCGGCCCGGCTGCGCGACGAGGTCGCCGAGATGAAGAAGGAGCTGCGTCAGATGCGGGAGGCGGGACTGGCCTGAAGGCCGCCCTGTACGCGCCGTGTTGCAAGACCGACACAAAGTGCGCCCGGGCCAGGGCGCTGTCGGTCTTCCCTTCATAGGGTTCTGGTCAACCGCGACTTCGCGGCAGCAGGGGACGTTCGAGAGGGGATCAGCTGTGACCGTCAACATGACCAAGGGTCAGGCCATCAGTCTGCAGAAGAACGACGGCGGCAGCCTGACCGCGGTGCGCATGGGTCTCGGCTGGCAGGCGGCTCCCCGGCGCGGCCTGTTCGGCTCCCGTACGCGAGAGATCGACCTCGACGCGTCCGCCGTCCTGTTCGCGGACAAGCAGCCGGTCGACGTCGTCTTCTTCCGTCACCTGGTGAGCGACGACGGCTCGGTGCGCCACACCGGCGACAACCTCGTCGGCGGTGTCGGCCAGGGCGGGGACGACGAGGCGATCCTCGTCGACCTCGCGCGCGTCCCGGTCCACATCGACCAGATCGTCTTCACCGTGAACTCCTTCACGGGCCAGACGTTCCAGGAGGTGCAGAACGCGTTCTGCCGCCTGGTCGACGAGACCAACGGCCAGGAACTCGCCCGCTACACGCTGGCCGGCGGTGGCCAGTACACGGCTCAGATCATGGCCAAGGTCCACCGCTCGGGTTCGGGCTGGACGATGACGGCCCTGGGCAACCCGGCCAACGGCCGTACCTTCCAGGATCTGATGCCGGCGATCCTGCCCGTCCTCTGAGGAACCCGAAACCACACAACGACACAGGGGGGACGAGGGCGATGACGGCCGAGTTGGTGCGGGGACAGAATCACCCGCTCTCCCGGACCCGCCTCGAGATCCGGGTCTCGGCCGGCACACCGATCGTGGCCGTGGCCGCGCTCAGCGACGAGAACGGCAGGACCCACGGCGCCGAGTGGGTGGCCCATCCGGCCGCCCACACCCAGCCGGGGCTCCAGGTCTCCCGGCAGGCCGCCGCCGACCACTGCCTCGCGGTGGACCTGGACGCCATACCGGAAGCCGCCCACCGTGTCGGCGTGCTGCTCGCCCTGCCCGCCGACGGGCAGAGCCCGGTGCGTTTCGGTACCGTAGCCGCTCCGTTCGTGGCCGTCACCGGCCTCGACGGCGCCGAGATCGCCGGGTACACCATCACCGGCCTGGACACCGAGTCGGCGGTCGTCGCCCTGGAGCTCTACCGAAGGCAGGGCGCCTGGAAGGTGCGGGCGGTCGGCCAGGGCTACGCGGGGGGCCTCGCCGAACTGCTCACCGACCTGGGTCTGCCTCAGGCCCAGGAACTCGCCGGCGTCATCAACAGCGCGGTGTCCGAGGGGCCGCCCCGTTCCGTGCAGGCGCCCCCGCCCCGTACGGCGGAGGGCGGCCGTTCCCTCAGGGCGGCGGCCCCGGCCCTCGGGCCGGACCAGGGTGGTACGACCCCCCACGGGGTCCCCCCGATGCCCCCGTACGGCGGGCAGACACCAGGCGGGCCGGCGCAGCCCGTACCGCAGCCGTCGGCGTACCCCGGCGGAGCGCCGGACCCGTCCGTCCCCGCCCGGCCCGCCGGAGCCGGCGGCCCGATCGACTACAGCCACCCGCGCCGTCAGGGCGCCGCCCCGCCCCCGCGGACCGAGCCGTCGGACGCTCCCGGGCAGTCAGCACAGCCCGCACCGCCCGTCGCGGGCGACGCGACCGGCTGGTCCATGGACGAGCGGCTCTACAACCAGGTGTGGGGCATGTTCGAGGACCTCGCCCGCACCACCGCCGCCTACCGCGGCGCCGTGGACTTCGCCGAGTCACGCATGGACAAGGAGCTGGGGCAGGTCCTGTCGGACCCGCGAAGCCGGCTCGGTGGTCACGGCGACGCCGCCCGGGAGGCGGCCCGTGCCCGGCACGCCCAGCTCGTCACCCAGGCCAGAGAGGCCTTCGAGCGTGACCTCGCCCAGCTGACGGCCGAGGCCGAGGTCGTCGAACCGGCCCTGCCGCCGGCGTACGCCCGCTGGGACAGCCCCGTGTGGCAGGCCTACCGCGTACCGACGGAGATTCCCATGGCCCTGCGGCTGGGCGACCTCCGTCTCCCCGAGGCCGACCGGATCCGCATTCCGATGCTGGTCCGGCTGCCGCTGGAGCGCGGTCTGTGGATCGACAGCGGACGGACCGGGCCGTCCGGCGGCTCTTTCGCCGACGCGCACGCCCCGGGGCGGCTCGCCGTGGAGACCGCGGTCGCCCACGCGGCCCGGCTGCTCGCCGTGTACCCGGCGGGTGAGCTCACCGTCCACGTCATCGACCCGGCCGGTTCGGGGGCAGGGCCGCTGGCGCCCCTGGTGCGGACCGGTGTGCTCCCGGCCCCGCCCGCGCTCGGCGCCGCGGGGGTGGCGGACGTACTGACCCGGCTCACGCAGCGGGTCGACCTGGTGCAGATGGCGGTACGGGGAGGCGCCGCCGACTCCCTTCCGCAGGGCTTCGACACGTCCCGGCACCTGCTGATCGTCAACGACTTCCCGCACGGCTTCGACGACCGGGCTGTGAACCAGCTGCGCTACCTCGCCGACGAGGGCCCCGCCTTCGGCGTTCACCTGATGATGGTGGCCGACCGTGAGGAGTCCTCCGCGTACGGGCCGTTGCTCGACCCGCTGTGGCGTTCGCTGCTGCGACTGACCCCGGTGCCCGACGACTACCTCGCCGACCCCTGGGTCGGTCATGCCTGGACGTACGAGCCCTCGCTGGTACCGGCGGGCAGCCAGGTCCTCCAGCACGTGCTCACCCAGGTCGCGGCCGCCCGGACCAAGACCACGTAAACTCACCTGACCTGGGAGTTTGACCTTTCTTTTGCCGATGGCTTTACCTGTTCTTGGTGATTGCGGTACTGTTGTCCGCACGGAGGGGAGTACTCCCTGTCTGCTGCGGCGTACCCGTCAATACGGATCAGGCCAGATCCCGGGGCGTCGGCCCATCCTTGGGTGGAAGAGACCTCCGGCAGCGACGACGCTGACATTTGCCGTTAACGACTGCCGGAGGCGCAGTGGATGTTTCCGTGACCCTGTGGGTCCTGACGATCGCGGGCCTCGCCGCCCTGATCGCGGTCGACTTCTTCATCGGCCGCAAGCCGCACGACGTGTCGATCAAGGAAGCCGGGATCTGGACGATCGTCTGGATCGTTCTCGCCGTGCTCTTCGGGCTCGGTCTGCTCGTGTTCGCCGGCGGCCAGCCGGCCGGTGAGTTCTTCGCGGGCTTCATCACCGAGAAGTCACTGAGCGTCGACAACCTCTTCGTCTTCGTCCTGATCATGGCGAAGTTCGCGGTGCCGACCCAGTACCAGCAGCGCGTGCTGCTGATCGGTGTCCTCATAGCCCTGGTCCTGCGGGCCGTCTTCATCGCCGCCGGTGCGGCGATCCTCGCCAGCTTCTCCTGGGTGTTCTACCTCTTCGGCGCCTTCCTGATCTGGACCGCCTGGAAGCTCATCCAGGAGGCCCGCGCGGACGAGGAGGACGAGGAGTACGAGGAGAACAAGCTGCTCAAGGCCGCCGAGCGCCGCTTCGGTGTGGCCGACCGCTACCACGGCACCAAGCTGTGGATCGAGCAGAACGGCAAGCGGGTCATGACCCCGATGCTGGTCGTGATGCTCGCCATCGGCACCACGGACGTACTGTTCGCCCTCGACTCCATCCCGGCGATCTTCGGCCTGACGCAGGACCCGTACATCGTCTTCACGGCCAACGCGTTCGCCCTGATGGGGTTGCGCCAGCTGTACTTCCTCATCGGCGGACTGCTGAAGAAGCTGGTCCACCTCAGCTACGGCCTGTCGATCATCCTGGGCTTCATCGGCGTGAAGCTGGTGCTGCACGCGCTGCACGAGTCCGGGGTGCACGTCCCCGAGATCAGCATTCCGGTCTCGCTCGGCGTGATCTGCTCCGTTCTGATCATCACCACGATCACCAGCCTGCGGGCTACGAGGAAGCAGGCGGCGGCCGAGGCGGCGCAGGGGCAGAGCGGAAACGCCCCGAAGGACAGCATCGAGGTCTGACCGCGCCAGGCGCAGGCACAACCATCACCGGGATCGGTGCTCGGCGCACAGCCGGCCACCGATCCCGGCGCTTCGGCGCAGTGGCTGTTCGCGGCGCGCCCGGAGCCGGCGGTCAGCCCG
Source organism: Streptomyces djakartensis (assembly GCF_014651075.1). Classification (GTDB taxonomy): domain Bacteria; phylum Actinomycetota; class Actinomycetes; order Streptomycetales; family Streptomycetaceae; genus Streptomyces; species Streptomyces djakartensis. The sequence goes on from NZ_BMWE01000017.1 coordinate 124,654, forward strand.
TGGTCGCCTCCGCCGCGGCCACGGGGACCGGACGCGTCTCCGGCAGCAGCGCGAAGCACCCCAGGCTGAACAGCGCGATCGCCGTCAGATACGCGGCCACGCCCCACGGCACCCGCCCGCCCTGCTCGGCCAGCGCCGTCGCCACGACCGGGGTGAGCGCGCCGCCGATCACCCCGCCGAGGTTGTAGCCGACGGCGGCGCCCGTGCAGCGCACCCGCGGCGCGTACAGCTCCGGCAGATACGCGGCGATCACGGCGAACATCGTGATGAACGCGAGCATCGCTCCGAGGAAACCGAGGAACATCGGCAGCGGCTCGCCGGTGGCGAGAAGCGCGACCATAGGGAACATCCACAGTGCGGCGGCCGCGCACCCGGCCAGACACAGGGGGCGCCGGCCGTAGCGGTCACCGACGAGAGCGGCCGCCGGCGTGAGTGCGCCCTTCACCACCACCGCGGCCATGATGCAGGTCAGCATGGTGGAGCGGCTCACCCCGAGCCGCTCCGTGCCGTAGGCGAGCGACCAGGTGGTCACGGCGTAGAAGATCGCGTAACCGATGGCCAGCGCCCCGCCGGTCAGCAGCAGCAGGCGCCAGTGGTCACGCACGACCTCGGCGAGCGGCACGCGCGCGTGGTCGTCGAGCTCGAGGAAACTGGGGCTTTCGGCGAGCGACGAGCGCAGCCACAGTCCCACGACGGCCAGCAGCCCGGCCGCCCAGAACGGCACCCGCCACCCCCACGCCGCGAACTCCGCCTCGGAGAGCGTCGCCGACAGCCCCAGCACCACACCGTTGGCGAGCAGGAACCCCAGGGCGGGACCGACCTGGGGGAAGCTCGACCACAGCGCACGCCGCCCGGCGGGCGCGTGCTCCACCGTCAGCAGCACCGCCCCGCCCCACTCCCCGCCGAGCCCGAGCCCTTGGAGGAAACGCAGGACCAGGAGCAGCAGGGGAGCGGCCACACCGATCGTGCCGTACGTCGGCACGCAGCCCACCGCGACCGTGGAGGCGCCGGTGAGCAGCAGGGACGCCACGAGGACCGGCCGCCGGCCCCGCCGGTCCCCGATGTGCCCGAACAGCACCGACCCCAGCGGCCGTGCCACGAAGCCCACGCCGAAGGTGGCGAAGGCGGCCAGCGTACCCGCGACCGGCGAGAAAGTCGGGAAGAACAGCGGCCCCAGGATCAGGGCCGCGGCGGTCCCGTAGACGAAGAAGTCGTAGAACTCGATGGCCGTGCCGGCCAGCGAAGCCGCCGCCAGGCGCGGCATGGAGGGTGCCCTCACGGTGCGTACGTCGTGCATGCCGCGTCAACTACCCAGGGTGACAGCCGGTTACGGGGGCGCGTGGAGGGGTTGGGGGGTACTCAGTACGTGACGGTGATGCGCCGGGCCGGACCGTCCACCCGCACGGTGCCCCCGTAGGGGATCACCAGCTGCGGATCGGTGTGTCCGTAGTCCACGTCGAAGACGATCGTGGTGTCGGGAGCGTAGGTCCGCATGGCGCGCAGCACGGCCTCGCGCTGGTCGGACGCGTAACGAGCAGCCTCCCGCGGGGGGTTGGGACGTTCCAGGGACCATGTCTTCGGCCGGCCCATCAAGAGGGCGGAGAAGCGCCGGAGCAGCCCGCGTTCGCCCATGCTCCGCAGAGTGCGGAAGACCTCCGTGGCGCTCGGCATGTCCTCCGAGGTCTCCAGGAGCAGTACACCGCCGTCGTACTCGGACAGATCGTGTGCGATCTCCCGGTCGGCCATCAGCAGCCAGGCGACGATCTCCAGGCAGCCGCCCCAGGTGCGGCCCTCGATCACCCGGCCCGGGTTCACCCAGGTCCAGCCGGTCCCGGGCCGGGTCTCGGGCTCCGCGTCGAAGGTGGCAGGGTCGGCCCAGTCCCGGTCGACGTCACGCCACCGCCGGGCCGGCCGCAGCTCGTACGGTCCGGACGTGAACAGGGCCGCGCGCAGCGACTCGTCGGTCTGCGGATGCATGGCACCGGGCCGGCCCAGCTCACACATGACACTCGCGCCGTGGTAGCCGACGACTCCGCTGTTGCGCAGGAACGCGAGCAGGTTCGTGTTGTCGCTCATCCCGAAGAACGGCTTCGGGTTCGCCCGGATCAACTCCCGGTCCAGGTACGGCAGCACGGTGATCTGGTCGTCCCCGCCGATCGACGCGAAGACGGCCTTGACACCGGGGTCGGCGAAGGCGGCGTGGATGTCGTCGGCCCGCTCCCGAGGCGTGGAGCCCATGGTTCGGGTCGCCGGATACTCGACCGGCTCCAGGCCGTACTGCTTGCGCAGCCGCTCCAGGCCCAGTTCGTACGGGAGCGGGAAGAGCCCCGGCAGGCCGGAGGAGGGGGAGACCACCGCTACGCGGTCGCCGGGGGAAGGCTTGGGAGGATAGGCAGGGCTCGTCATGCCGGGAGGCTACGGCCCGGTGGGCTGCCGCCGCAGCGTGATAAACCGGGTCGCAGCAGCGGTCCGTCACGGGCCGCCCGACCCTGAACGGACCGGAGGAACCGTGCCCCGCACCCTGGCCAACGCCCCGATCATGATCCTCAACGGCCCCAACCTGAATCTGCTCGGCCAGCGCCAGCCGGAGATCTACGGCTCCGACACCCTCGCCGACGTCGAGAACCTGTGCGCCAAGGCGGCGGCCGCGCACGGCGGTACGGTCGACTTCCGCCAGTCCAACCACGAGGGCGAGCTGGTGGACTGGATCCACGAGGCACGGCTGAACCACTGCGGGATCGTGATCAACCCGGGCGCCTACTCGCACACCTCCGTCGCCATCCTGGATGCCCTCAACACCTGCGACGGCATGCCGGTGCTGGAGGTCCACATCTCCAACATCCACCGGCGCGAGTCGTTCCGGCACCACTCGTACGTCTCCCTGCGTGCCGACGGGGTCATCGCGGGATGCGGGGTGCAGGGATACGTGTTCGGCGTGGAGCGCGTCGCGGCGCTCGTGGGGGCGGGGCAGGCACAGACGTAGCCGGAACACGTCCTGCGCCGGGGCCGCCGGCCGAGGGCGGGGATCGACAGGCCGGCGGCCCATCCGCCCAGGAGCCGTCATCCTGCGCGGGGCTGCCACCAGTTGACCGCTCAACCAGCAGGGAGGGGGAGTGTGTGTACGGCGCCGGCAGGTGCGCGCGATTCACACGGGGCGCGTGCGCGGCTCATCCCTCAATGCGCCTGCGCCCCGCGCGACCGTTCACCACCCGCGCGCGTGCCACTCCGGCAGCTGCGGGCGCTCCGCGCCCAGCGTCGTGTCGTTGCCGTGTCCCGGGTAGACCCACGTCTCGTCCGGGAGGACAGCGAAGATCTTGGTCTCCACGTCATGGAGGAGACTGGCGAACGCCTTCGGGTCCTTGCGGGTGTTGCCCACACCTCCGGGGAACAGGCAGTCCCCGGTGAACACATGGGGATGCCCGTGCGGGTCGTCATAGACGAGGGCGATCGAGCCGGGCGTGTGCCCGACCAGGTGGCGCGCGGTGAGTTCCACGTGCCCCACCCGGATGGTGTCACCGTCGTCGACGAGTACGTCGGTCGGGACGGGGATGCCCTCGGCGTCGTACCGGCCCGCGTACGTGCGCGCGCCGGTGGCCGAGACGACCTCGGCGAGCGCCTGCCAGTGGTCGCCGTGCCGGTGGGTGGTGACGACGGACGCGATGCCGTCGCCGCCGATCATCCCGAGCAGCGTGTCCGCCCCGTCCGCGGCGTCGATCAGCAACTGCTCGTCCGTGGCCCGGCAGCGCAACAGATAGGCGTTGTTGTTCATCGGGCCGACCGCGATCTTGGTGATCATCAGGTCCTTGAGCTCGTGCACGTCGGCCGGTCCGCCGACCGTCACCTCGCCGCTGTACGTCATGTCCGCCAGCCTATAGCGGGGGCAGTGCCGGAAGCGGGCCGCCGGCCGAGGCCAGCGCGGATCCGTCGCGGCGGCCGGCGAGCCAGCCCAGCAGGTCGGCCGGGGGACCCGTGACCCTCACGCCGGGGCCCAGCCCGCCCGGCTTCCGCCCGGTGCTCCACACGCGCGTACCGTCCGTGACGCGGGTCGGCGGCACGTCGGGATGCCCGGCGAACCGGTCGGCCAGGAAGGCGATCTCCCGCTCGGTGAATTCCTCCGGCAGGTCCTCCAGCTCGTACCCGATCCCCAGGTCCACGTGGTGCAGCTCCACCTCCACCCAGCGCCGGAAGGGGACCCGGGACGCGGAGTCCGTGACCCCGCCCCGCAGCTCCACCGTGCGCGACCAGTCCGCCGGGGCCGCCCCGGTCTCCTGGAAGCGGTCCGCGCTCTCACGCAGGTCGGCGAGGTGGACGTCGAGGGCACGCGGGGCGTCCCGCTCGATGTCGGCGTCCCGGGCCTCGCCGGAGACGTACATCGGGCGCCCCTCGAGGACGTTCACGAGTGCGTCGGCGTTGCGGGCGAGGTGGGCCAGGACATGGCCGCGGGTCCAGCCGGGCAGGCGTGACGGCTCGGTCACAGACGCGTTGTCCAGTTCGCCGACTGCCAGGAGCAGCCGCTCGGTCGCGTCACGTACAGACTCCAGGTCATGCGCGTGATCAATCATGGTGCTGACCCTAACCACGTCACACCTTCGGGTGAAGGTGGTGCAGCAGTGCCGTTAATCGAATGTGCGTGCTATAGGGTCGGACGTGACGTCGGGCATGCTGGATAGCCGGGGTTTGCTGGCAACCCGTGCATCCGACCGGCGTTGTCAGTGGCTCCCCCTAGTCTGGGATAGACGGGGGCCCCGCCCCTGTCACTTCTCTCAAGAAAGGTGCGGACCGGCGTGGCCGACCGTCTCATCGTTCGTGGAGCGCGCGAGCACAACCTCAAGAACGTCTCGCTCGACCTCCCGCGCGACTCGCTCATCGTCTTCACGGGCCTGTCGGGGTCGGGCAAGTCCTCGCTGGCCTTCGACACCATCTTCGCGGAGGGGCAGCGGCGCTACGTGGAGTCGCTCTCCTCGTACGCCCGGCAGTTCCTCGGCCAGATGGACAAGCCGGACGTCGACTTCATCGAGGGCCTCTCCCCGGCGGTCTCCATCGACCAGAAGTCGACCTCGCGCAACCCGCGCTCCACGGTCGGCACCATCACCGAGGTCTACGACTACCTGCGTCTGCTCTTCGCGCGCATCGGCAAGCCGCACTGCCCCGAGTGCGGCCGCCCCATCTCGCGCCAGTCGCCGCAGGCCATCGTCGACAAGGTCCTGGAACTGCCCGAGGGCAGCCGCTTCCAGGTGCTGTCGCCGCTGGTGCGCGAGCGCAAGGGCGAGTTCGTCGACCTCTTCGCCGACCTCCAGACCAAGGGCTACTCCCGCGCCCGTGTGGACGGCGAGACCATCCAGCTGTCGAACCCGCCGACGCTGAAGAAGCAGGAGAAGCACACCATCGAGGTGGTCGTCGACCGCCTCACGGTCAAGGAAGGCGCCAAGCGCCGCCTCACCGACTCCGTCGAGACGGCCCTCGGCCTGTCCGGCGGCATGGTCGTGCTCGACTTCGTCGACCTCCCCGAGGACGACCCCGAGCGCGAGCGCATGTACTCGGAGCACCTGTACTGCCCGTACGACGACCTGTCCTTCGAGGAGCTCGAGCCCCGCTCCTTCTCCTTCAACTCGCCCTTCGGCGCCTGCCCGGACTGCACCGGCATCGGCACGCGCATGGAGGTCGACCCGGAGCTGATCGTCCCGGACCCGGACAAGAGCCTCGACGACGGCGCCATCCACCCCTGGTCGCACGGCCACACCAAGGACTACTTCGGCCGCCTCATCGGCGCGCTCGCCGACGCCCTGGGCTTCCGTACCGACATCCCCTTCGCCGGCCTGCCGCAGCGCGCCAAGAAGGCCCTGCTCCACGGCCACAAGACCCAGGTCGAGGTCCGCTACCGCAACCGCTACGGGCGCGAGCGTCGTTACACCACGGCCTTCGAGGGCGCCGTCCCCTTCGTCAAGCGCCGGCACAGCGAGGCCGAGAGCGACTCCAGCCGCGAGCGCTTCGAGGGCTACATGCGCGAGGTGCCCTGCCCCACCTGTGAGGGCACGCGCCTGAAGCCGGTCGTCCTCGCGGTCACGATCATGGGCAGGTCCATCGCCGAGGTCTCCGCGATGTCGATCAGCGACTGCGCGGACTTCCTCGGCGAGCTGAAGCTCACCGCCCGCGACAAGAAGATCGCCGAGCGCGTGCTGAAGGAGGTCAACGAGCGGCTGCGGTTCCTCGTCGACGTCGGCCTGGACTACCTCTCGCTGAACCGCGCGGCCGGCACCCTCTCCGGCGGCGAGGCCCAGCGCATCCGCCTGGCCACCCAGATCGGCTCCGGCCTCGTCGGCGTCCTCTACGTCCTCGACGAGCCGTCCATCGGCCTGCACCAGCGCGACAACCACCGGCTGATCGAGACCCTGGTACGGCTCCGCGACATGGGCAACACGCTCATCGTCGTCGAGCACGACGAGGACACCATCAAGACCGCCGACTGGATCGTCGACATCGGCCCCGGCGCCGGTGAGCACGGCGGCAAGGTCGTGCACAGCGGCTCCCTCAAGGAACTGCTCAGCAACGACGAGTCGCAGACCGGCCAGTACCTGGCAGGCAAGAAGGCCATCCCGCTGCCCGACGTCCGCCGCCCGGTGGACCCGTCCCGGCAGCTCACCGTGCACGGCGCCCGGGAGAACAACCTCCAGGACATCGACGTCTCGTTCCCGCTGGGCGTCTTCACCGCCGTCACGGGTGTGTCCGGCTCCGGCAAGTCGACCCTGGTCAACGACATCCTGTACACGCACCTGGCCCGCGAGCTGAACGGCGCCCGGACCGTCCCCGGGCGGCACACCCGCGTACAGGGCGACGACCTCGTCGACAAGGTCGTCCACGTCGACCAGTCGCCCATCGGCCGCACCCCGCGCTCCAACCCGGCCACGTACACCGGCGTCTTCGACCACATCCGCAAGCTGTTCGCCGAGACCACCGAGGCGAAGGTCCGCGGCTACCTGCCCGGCCGCTTCTCCTTCAACGTCAAGGGCGGCCGCTGCGAGAACTGCTCGGGCGACGGCACCATCAAGATCGAGATGAACTTCCTCCCGGACGTCTACGTCCCCTGCGAGGTCTGCCACGGCGCCCGGTACAACCGGGAGACCCTGGAGGTCCACTACAAGGGCAAGTCCATCGCCGAGGTCCTGAACATGCCGATCGAGGAGGCCACGGAGTTCTTCGAGGCGGTCCCCTCCATCGCCAGGCACCTCAACACGCTCAAGGACGTCGGCCTCGGCTACGTCCGCCTCGGCCAGGCCGCGACCACCCTGTCCGGCGGCGAGGCGCAGCGCGTGAAGCTCGCCAGCGAACTGCAGAAGCGCTCCACCGGCCGCACGGTCTACGTCCTGGACGAGCCGACCACCGGTCTGCACTTCGAGGACATCAGCAAGCTGCTGAAGGTCCTGTCCGGGCTGGTCGACAAGGGCAACTCGGTCATCGTCATCGAGCACAACCTCGACGTGATCAAGACCGCCGACTGGATCGTCGACATGGGCCCCGAAGGCGGCGCCGGCGGTGGCCTGGTCGTCGCCGAGGGCACGCCCGAGCAGGTCGCCGCGGTCCCGGCCAGCCACACCGGCAAGTTCCTGCGCGAGATCCTGGGCGCCGACCGCATCAGCGACGCGTCCTCGGTGAAGGCGCCGCGCAAGAGGACGGCGAAGAAGACCGTCCCGGCGCAGAAGACCGCCAGCAGTGCGGTCAACAGCACCGCCGCCAAGAAGGCCGCGGCCAAGACCACGAAGGCCGCCGCGAAGAAGACGACACGGACGGCCAAGGGCTGAGGAACCGTACCGGCGTGCCGTGCCCCGCAGGTGACCACCTGCGGGGCACGGCACGCCGGCGTGTCCGCCGGCCGTTCTCCGGCGCCACGAACCGCAGGTCGCACACCGGCGCGGCGTCCGGGTGCGCGTCCCCGGGCGACGGTTCGCGTCAGCCGTCCAGCTCCCGCGCGTACGGCGGCTCAGCTCCCGCCCGCGAGCAGGTGACCGCCGCCGCACGGGCCGCGAAGCCCAGCAGCTCCGGCCAGCCGTCGGGGCCCAGTGCCGCCAGCGCCTGCTCGCTGAGGGCGTCGCGCACCGCGAGCCCGTGCAGCAGCGCGGCGTTGACCGTGTCGCCGGCGCCGATCGTGTCCACCACCTCGACCCGCTCGCCCGGCACCGAGTACTCGCCGCCGTCAGCGGTGTAGGCGGTGATTCCGTCGCCGCCCCGGGTGATCACGACCGCCGTTGGACCGGCCGCCAGCCACTCCCGAGGCGTGCCACCGAGCCACTCGGCGTCCTCCGCGGACAGCTTCAGCAGCGACACCGACGGCAGCCAGCTCTTGAACCGCGCGCGGTAGGCGTCCGCGTCCGGGATCAGCCCGGCCCGGATGTTCGGGTCCAGCGCGGTGAACACGCCCTGCCCGGCCGCCGCGCGCATCAGCTCCTCGTAGGCGCTCGCCCCCGGCTCCAGTACGAGCGAGCAGGTGCCGAAGGAGACCGCCCGGATGCCGGCCGGCAGAGCGGAGGGCGCCGCGAACAGCCGGTCCGCCGTGCCGTCGACGTAGAAGGAGTACGCCGCCGAACCGTCCTCGCCGACCGTGGCCACAGCCAGGGTCGTGGGCTCGGTGCCGCGCTGCACCGACGACACATCCACCCCTGTCTCGCGCAGCCGCTCCAGCAGAGCCTCACCGAAGGCGTCGTACGACACCCTTGAGCAGAAGGCGGCGGGGGAGCCGAGGCGGCCCAGCGCGACGGCCGTGTTGTACGGACCACCGCCGAGCGCGGGCCGCAGCGCCGCCAGGGCACCCGTGCCCTGCGGCACCAAATCGATCAGGGCCTCACCGGCGACGACGATCACGACGGGGTTCCTTTCCCGGACGGGCAGCCGCACGAGGTGCGGTGGACGAAGGTGCAGGGCAGCCGCACGGTCCGGGCGGGCCGGTCCGGCTCGGCGAGACGCTCCAGGAGCACACGTACGGCCTGGGCGCCGACGTCCTTGCCGGGCTGTGCGATCGCGGTGAGCCCGGGCGAGAACAGGTCCGCCCAGGCGAAGTCGTCGAAGCAGCACAGCGCGATGTCGCCGGGCACGGACAGGCCGTGGGCGCGCAGGGCACGCAGCGCCCCGATGGTCATCGCGTCGTTGCCGGTGACCAGCGCGGTGGGCGGCACGGCGAGGGACAGCAGGGCTGCGGTGGCCTGCTGGGCGCCGGCCGACTCCGAGTGACCGTGCACCAGGAGCCGTTCGTCGTACCGGAGCCCCGCGGAGGCGAGGCCGGTCCGGTAGCCGGCGATCCGCTCACTCGTGGTGCTGAGGCCGGGCCGCCCGGCCACCAGCCCGATCCGCCGGTGGCCGAGCCCGGCGAGGTGAGTGACCAGGCGGGACATCGGCTCGGCATTGTCGGCGCAGACCTGGTCGAAGCGCGGACCGCCGTCCGTCTCCGGGACGTCCACCAGCCGGTCCAGGAACACGGCCGGTACGTCGTGCCGCCCAAGGTAGGCGAGCAGCCCGCGCGGGTCCGCGGACGGTGCGACGATCATGCCGTCCACCCGGCGCTCGTGCAGCAGTTGGACGACCTTGCGCTCGTGCTCCGGGTCGTCGTGCGGATCGGCGATCAACAGGCTGTAGCCGTGTTCCAGGGCACTGGCCTCGACGCCCTGCAGAATCTCCGTGAAGTACGGGTTGCTGATCGCCGACACGGCCAGCCCGATCGACCGGGTGCGGGCCGTCACCAGGGAGCGGGCCAGCGTGTTGGTGGTGTATCCGAGCTCCTCCACGGCCTCCAGGACCGCCTGGCGGGTGTGCGGCAGCACCGGCCGCGTGCCGTTCAGCACATGCGAGACGGTCGCCACGGAGACACCGGCGCTCCGTGCGACGTCGGCCATGGTCGCCATGGTGCTCCCTCCTCCGCTTCCGGCGGGGAACGTATCGCATTCCGCGCCGGACGTAAACGTTTGCGCAAGCGTTTACGTCCTCCCGCTCATCATGCCGGGCAGCGTCCTCACCTGCCGGTCGCGAGCACCCTTCGGGCGGCGTCCGCGCCCTTCGCAGCCTCCGGCCGGTTACTCCCAGTCCCAGCCGATCCCGAGGAATCCGGCGCGCACCCGCGGCTCGACCAGGTGCACCGACCGGTGCCGCCCGCTCAGCGCCAGTTCCCGGCACCCGCTTCGCGGTGCGGCCGCCGAGGCCTGCGCGAACCGGTGGCAGCGCACCGGGAGGGCCACCGCGTCGAAACACACCTGCAGCGCGTACTGGCCACCGGGGGAGTCGAAGCCGCGGACGTACTCGCGGGACACCCCCGCCGTGCCGTCCTCGACGCCGTAGCGGAAGAGGAACGTGTCCCCGGCCCGCAGCCGGGTGTCGAAGAGCAACTCGGCCGCGAGCACTCCCGTGTCGCTGTGCCAACGGACGCGTCCGGTACGGCAGTTCTCCAGGGCACGCACCCGCATGCGCTCCGGCTCGGCGCCCCGGTCGCCATGGTGGACGGCCACGAAACGGTCGACACCGTCCCGGTGGGCGCGCACGATGTGGTGCGCCTCCCGCTCGGCCAGCTCACGCCGCGCCCCGATCCGGAGCCGCTCGTGGTGCCCGAGGGAGTGCAGGCCCACGTCCGGCGGGCAGCCCATCTCCGCCAGCAGCCGGTCCAGAACCCCGGACGCCTCGACCAGGGAGCGGTAGGACCGGGCCGACGACCGCTGCCCGTTCGGGCTGTCGCCGGACTCGGCGAGCAGCCGCAGCAGGGACTCCTCGGGCAGCTCCAGGATCTCCTCCAGCGCGCGCACGGCCCGCAGCGACTCGGGGCGCTGCGGGCGCCGGGCGCCCTGCTGCCAGTAACTGAGGCTGGTGACGCCCACCTTCACACCGTGGCGGGAGAGGTGGTGCTGCACACGCTGCAGCGGCAGCCCGCGGGCGGCGATCGCGGCACGCAGGGCGATGTGGAAGGGGCCGCCTCGCAGGGCCGAGTCCAGTTCCGTGGCGGCGACGTCCGCGTGCTGGGGGGCGTGCGGCATGCAGGGGCCTCTCTGTGAGTCGGCAACGGCTGGTCAGGCCGTTCGCACGGGCCGCCCGGGGCCGTCCCGCCGGCGCAGGGCAGGTCTTCACATCCGTACGCCGTCGTTCAGTGCCCCGAGTTCCCCCGCATTGAAGCGTGTTGACCTGCCCCCGACAACACTTGATGCCGGACAGTGACGTACTCCCGGGCGGGCGCGCCCGGACACGCGAGGGCCCGGGGCACGCGCCCCGGGCCCTCGCGGCAGTGGGTGTTCTCCTAGGAGCCGTCGCCTCCGCCCTGCTCCTCGAGGGCCAGGCGCTTGGCCCGGACGATCTCGGGATCGCGCGGGTCCAGGAGGTCCGGCAGCGCGAACGGCTCGTCCGGGTGCCGGCGGGTACGGACCGCCCGCCGCGTCTTCTCGATCCGCATCCGCTTCATCTGCGCAGCCCTCCGACCCGTGGCCCGCCCGCTCCGTGCCGGAGACGGCCGGTCCGCACCGACAATCTGTGCCTGCACCGGCACGGACTCCGCCCGCAGGGCGTCGCCGTGTCCCGTGGGTGAGCCCCATTCCCGCTACCGGCGTGCCGTAATCCCCGGGGCGGGACATGCCGTTGGAAACTGCCTCCCGCGGGGCCCGTGATCGTGCCACGCGGCCTCGTCGGACTGTCGGTGCTCGCCAGTAGGGTGTGAGACATGGCCGACCCCTCCAGCTACCGCCCCAAACCGGGTGAGATCCCCGACTCGCCGGGGGTCTACAGGTTCCGTGACGAGCACCGCCGGGTGATCTACGTCGGCAAGGCCAAAAGCCTGCGCCAGCGCCTGGCGAACTACTTCCAGGACCTGGCGGGCCTGCACCCGCGCACCCGCTCCATGGTCACCACGGCCGCGTCCGTGGAGTGGACGGTGGTGTCCACGGAGGTCGAGGCGCTCCAGCTGGAGTACTCCTGGATCAAGGAGTACGACCCCCGGTTCAACGTCAAGTACCGCGATGACAAGAGCTACCCCTACCTCGCGGTGACGATGAGCGAGGAGTACCCGCGCGTGCAGGTGATGCGCGGTCACAAGAAGAAGGGCGTCCGGTACTTCGGCCCGTACGCGCACGCGTGGGCGATCCGCGACACCGTCGACCTGCTGCTCCGCGTCTTCCCGGTGCGCACGTGCTCGGCCGGCGTCTTCAAGAACGCCGCCCGCACCGGCCGCCCCTGCCTCCTCGGCTACATCGGCAAGTGCTCGGCCCCCTGCGTGGACCGCGTCTCGGCCGAGGAGCACCGGGAACTGGCCGACGAGTTCTGTGACTTCATGACCGGCCGGACGAACACGTACATCCGCCGCCTGGAGCGGCAGATGGGCGAGGCGGCCGAGGAGATGGAGTACGAGCGGGCGGCGCGGCTGCGCGACGACATAGAGGCCCTGAAGAAGGCCATGGAGAAGAACGCGGTCGTGCTCGCCGACGCGACCGACGCCGACCTGATCGCGGTCGCCGAGGACGAGCTGGAGGCGGCCGTCCAGATCTTCCACGTGCGGGGCGGGCGCGTCCGCGGCCAGCGCGGCTGGGTCACGGACAAGGTGGAGGAGATCACCACCGGAGCGCTCGTGGAGCACGCGCTCCAGCAGCTGTACGGTGAGGAGACGGGCGACGCCGTGCCCAAGGAGGTCCTGGTCCCGGCCCTGCCCGACCCCGTGGAGCCCGTCCAGGAGTGGCTCGCCGGACGGCGCGGTTCCGGTGTCTCCCTGCGTGTCCCGCAGCGCGGCGACAAGAAGGCCCTCATGGAGACGGTGCAGCGCAACGCCCAGCAGGCGCTCGTCCTGCACAAGACCAAGCGCGCCTCCGACCTGACCACGCGCTCGCGCGCCCTGGAGGAGATCGCCGACGCCCTGGACCTGGACAGCGCCCCGCTCAGGATCGAGTGCTACGACATCTCCCACCTCCAGGGCGACGACGTCGTGGCCTCCATGGTCGTCTTCGAGGACGGCCTGGCCCGCAAGAGCGAGTACCGGCGCTTCCAGATCAAGGGCTTCGCGGGACAGGACGACGTCCGGTCCATGCACGAGGTGATCACTCGCCGCTTCCGGCGCTACCTGGCCGAGAAGGAGAAGACGGGCGAATGGACGGACGGCGAGAACACCGAGATCACCGAAAACACCGAGAAGACCGGGAACGGCGAGTTCACCAGCACCCTCACCGAGGACGACGGCCGCCCGAAGAAGTTCGCCTATCCGCCCCAGCTCGTGGTCGTCGACGGCGGCGCCCCGCAGGTCGCGGCGGCCCGGCGGGCCCTGGACGACCTCGGCATCGACGACATCGCCGTGTGCGGCCTCGCCAAGCGCCTGGAGGAGGTCTGGCTGCCCGGCGACGACGACCCGGTGGTCCTGCCCCGCACCAGCGAGGGCCTCTACCTGCTCCAGCGGGTCCGTGACGAGGCCCACCGCTTCGCGATCACCTATCAGCGAACCAAGCGGTCCAAGCGCTTCCGGTCCAGCCCCCTGGACGACGTCCCGGGGCTCGGGGACACCCGCAAGCAGGCGCTCCTGAAGCACTTCGGTTCCCTGAAGAAACTGCGGTCCGCCACCCTCGAGGAGATCTGCGAGGTCCCCGGCATAGGCCGCAAGACCGCCGAGACCATCGCGGTGGCCCTCGCCCGGGCGGCCCCGGCCGCACCCGCCGTCAACACGGCGACTGGAGAGATCATGGAAGAGGAACCCGGCACCATGGGTTCCAGTGGGGAAGCCGTGAGGACGGGAGCCCCGGACGAACGACGGGGGCAGGAGACATGAATGTGAACGAGCACGACGGCCGCACAGAGCAAACCGGAGACGGAGCACAGGTGAGTACGGGCACGCCCAACGACAAGGCCCAGGTCCCGGACGCGGCCATCCCGGAGCTGGTGATCATCTCCGGCATGTCCGGAGCCGGCCGCTCGACGGCCGCTAAGTGCCTGGAGGACCTCGGCTGGTTCGTCGTCGACAACCTGCCGCCCGCGCTGATCCCCACCATGGTGGAGCTCGGCGCCCGCTCCCAGGGCAACGTGGCCCGGATCGCCGTCGTCGTCGACGTCCGCGGCCGGCGCTTCTTCGACAACCTCCGCGAGTCCCTCGCCGACCTGGAGACGAAGAACGTCACCCGCAGGATCGTCTTCCTGGAGTCCTCCGACGAGGCGCTGGTGCGGCGCTTCGAATCGGTGCGCCGCCCGCATCCCCTGCAGGGCGACGGCCGCATCGTCGACGGCATCGCCGCCGAGCGCGAACTGCTGCGCGAGCTGCGCGGTGACGCCGACCTGGTGATCGACACCTCCAGCCTCAACGTGCACGAGCTGCGCGCCAAGATGGACGCCCAGTTCGCCGGCGAGGAGGAGCCCGAGCTGCGGGCCACGGTGATGTCCTTCGGCTACAAGTACGGCCTGCCGGTCGACGCCGACCTGGTCGTCGACTGCCGCTTCCTGCCGAACCCGCACTGGGTCCCGGAGCTGCGCCCGTTCACCGGCCTCAACGAGGAGGTCTCGGGCTATGTCTTCAACCAGCCCGGCGCCAAGGAGTTCCTCGACCGGTACACGGAGCTCCTCCAGCTCGTCGCCACCGGCTACCGCCGTGAGGGCAAGCGCTACGTGACCATCGCGGTCGGCTGCACGGGAGGCAAGCACCGCTCGGTCGCCATGTCGGAGAAGCTCGCGGCCCGGCTAGCGGCCGAGGGCGTGGAGACGGTGGTCGTCCACCGGGACATGGGACGCGAATGACACGACGTACTCCGCGGCTGAGCCGGCTGCGCCGGGTGGTGCGCGAGGGCGGCACCGACCCAAGGAGCGGCCGGCCCGCCGAGGCCCGGGGTGGCAGAGCGCGCCGCCGGGGCGCTCAGCCCAAGGTCGTCGCCCTCGGCGGCGGCATGGGCCTGTCCGCCTCGCTCGCCGCGCTGCGCCGCATCACCGGCGACCTCACCGCCGTCGTCACCGTGGCCGACGACGGCGGCTCCAGCGGGCGGCTGCGCGACGAGCTGGGCGTGCTGCCGCCCGGCGACCTGCGCAAGGCGCTGGCCGCGCTGTGCGGCGACGACGACTGGGGCCAGACCTGGGCCCGGGTCATCCAGCACCGTTTCCAGTCCCAGGGAGACCTGCACGAGCACGCGGTCGGCAACCTGCTGATCGTCGCCCTGTGGGAGCAGCTGGGCGACCACGTCCAGGCTCTCGACCTGGTCGGGCGGCTGCTGGGCGCCCAGGGCCGTGTGCTGCCCATGTCCGCGGTGCCGCTGGAGCTCCAGGCCCTGGTCAAGGGCCACGACCCGGCCCGCCCGGACGAGATCGACACGGTCCGCGGCCAGGCCACGGTCGCCCTCACCCCGGGTGAGGTGCAGTCCGTGCACCTCGTGCCGAACGACCCGCCGGCCGTGCCCGAAGCGGTCGAGGCCGTGTCGGACGCGGACTGGGTGGTGCTCGGCCCCGGCTCCTGGTTCTCCTCGGTCATCCCGCACCTGCTGGTGCCCGAGCTGCTGGACGCGCTCACGCAGACCAAGGCCCGCCGGGTACTCTCGCTGAACCTCGCACCGCAGCCCGGAGAAACCGAGGGCTTCTCCCCGCAGCGTCATTTGGAGGTTTTGGGACGACACGCCCCTAAACTCGCCCTGGACGTGGTGCTGGCCGACGAGGCCGCCGTGCCCGACCGGGACTCCCTGACCGATGCCGCCAAGCGGTTCGGGGCCGCGGTCGAGCTGGCGCCGGTGGCCAGGCCCGACGGAACCCCGAGGCACGACCCGGAGCTGTTGGCCGCCGCGTACGACCGTATTTTTCGGATGCATGGAAGGATCGGCCCATGGCGATGACGGCAGCGGTGAAGGACGAGATCTCCCGGCTCCCCGTCACCCGGACCTGCTGCAGAAAGGCGGAGGTCTCCGCCATCCTGCGGTTCGCCGGCGGCCTCCACCTGGTGAGCGGTCGGATCGTGATCGAGGCGGAGCTGGACACCGCGATGGCGGCCCGTCGCCTCAAGCGGGACATCCTGGAGATCTTCGGCCACAGCTCCGAGCTGATCGTGATGGCGCCGGGCGGGCTGCGCCGCGGCTCGCGCTACGTCGTGCGCGTGGTCGCGGGCGGGGACCAGCTGGCCCGTCAGACCGGCCTGGTGGACGGGCGGGGCCGCCCGATCCGCGGCCTGCCGCCGCAGGTGGTCTCGGGGGCCACCTGCGACGCCGAGGCCGCCTGGCGTGGCGCGTTCCTGGCGCACGGCTCGCTCACCGAGCCCGGCCGCTCCTCCTCCCTCGAGGTGACCTGCCCGGGGCCCGAGGCCGCGCTCGCCCTGGTCGGCGCCGCCCGCCGGCTGTCGATCGCCGCCAAGGCCCGCGAGGTGCGCGGTGTGGACCGGGTCGTCGTCCGCGACGGCGACGCGATCGGCGCCCTGCTCACCCGCCTCGGCGCCCACGAGTCGGTGCTGGCCTGGGAGGAGCGCCGGATGCGCCGTGAGGTGCGCGCCACGGCGAACCGGCTCGCCAACTTCGACGACGCCAACCTGCGCCGCTCGGCCCGCGCGGCCGTCGCCGCCGGTGCAAGGGTGCAGCGCGCCCTGGAGATCCTCGGTGAGGACGTGCCCGAGCACCTCGCCGCCGCCGGCCGGCTGCGCATGGAGCACAAGCAGGCGTCCCTGGAGGAGCTCGGCGCGCTCGCCGACCCGCCGCTGACCAAGGACGCGGTCGCCGGCCGGATCCGCCGCCTGCTGGCCATGGCCGACAAGCGCGCCTCCGACCTCGGGATCCCGGGTACGGAGGCCAACCTCGCCGAGGAGGAGCTCGCCGACAACCTCGTGGGCTGATCCCACAGCCCGTCAAAAAGCCGGAGCCGGCATCCATTTGGGTGACCGGCACCGGCTTTTGCGTGTCGCCCATGCGCTCTTGACTCGATCATGGACTGTCATGAGCCTGGCATCTGTTCGCTGCTGTGGCGAACCCACGCTAGGGGGGTTCATGAGACGAAGAGCGAGATCGATCCTCGCTGTCGGCGCGCTCCTGATCGGCGGAGCGAGCATCGCACCCATCGCCCAGGCACAACCGGACAGCGCGGCCTCGTCCGACCCGGACGAAGTCAAGGTCTACCGGGCCGACGTGACCCGTCAGCAGGTACCCCTGCTGCTGGCCGCCGGCCAGGACGGCCATGAACTCAGCGAGCGGGTGCCCGCGAAGGGCACCGCCACCGTCGAGGTCTATCTGACCGGCCGGCAGGCGCGGAAGCTGGAACAGCAGGGCGTCGAGCTCACCGAGCACAGCCTCTCCGCCAAGGCGAAGGACCGCGTCGGGGACGCCGCCGAGGGCGTGTTCCGCCCGTACAGCGGCAAGGGCGGCCTGAAGGAGGAGATCCTCCGGACGGCGCAGGAGAACCCGGGCCTCACCAAGGTCGTCTCCATCGGCAAGACGGTCCGGGGCCAGGACATCCTCGCGCTGAAGCTCACCAAGGGCGCGAAGAAGACGAAGGACGGTTCCAGGCCCTCCGTCCTCTACATGTCCAACCAGCACGCGCGCGAGTGGATCACGCCGGAGATGACCCGGCGCCTGATGCACCACTACCTCGACAACTACAAGAAGGACCGCCGCGTCAAGAAGATCGTCGACTCCACCGAACTGTGGTTCCTCCTGTCGGCCAATCCCGACGGCTACGACCACACCCACGCCGGTGCCGCCAACCGCATGTGGCGCAAGAACCTGCGCGACATGAACGGCGACGGAGTCATCAGCACGGGTGACGGCGTCGACCTCAACCGCAACTTCGCCTACAAATGGGGCTACGACGACGAGGGCTCGTCACCCAACCCCACCAGCGAGACCTACCGGGGGCCGGGCCCGGTCTCCGAGCCCGAGACCAAGGCCCTGGACGCCTTCCAGAAGCGGATCGGCTTCACGTACGGCATCAACTACCACTCCGCCGCCGAACTGCTCCTCTACGGAGTGGGCTGGCAGGTGGCCACGCCCACCCCGGACGACGTCCTGTACGAGGCGCTCGCCGGGACGCCGGAGAACTCCGCCATCCCCGGCTACCACCCGCAGCTCTCCTCCGAGCTGTACACCACCAACGGTGAGGCGGACGGCCACGCGGCGAACGTCAACGGCATGGCGATGTTCACCCCCGAGATGTCGACCTGTCAGTCCGCCTCCGACGCCGACCCGAACGACGAGTGGAAGGCATCCGACTGCCGGTCGGTCTTCACCTTCCCGGACGACGAGAAGCTGATCCGTCAGGAGTTCGTGAAGAACGTGCCGTTCGCGCTCTCCGTCGCCGAGTCCGCCTCCCGCCCCGACAGGCCGTCCTCGTCGGTCGGCCTGAGCGCCGCCGACTTCACCCCGGCCGCGTTCCCCGTGTCGTACGCGCGCGGCGGCGACCAGGAGGTCTCCGTCGTCGTGCGGAAGTCGCTGCGCGACAAGGAACTGAAGTACCGCGTCAACGGCGGCCGCACCGAGGACATGGCGCTCAAGCCCTGGAAGGGCGGCGAGACCTACGGCGGTGAGGACAACCTCTACTTCGACGAGTACCGGGCGAAGGTCAGGGACGGCGACCCGGGCGACCGGGTCCAGGTGTGGTTCACCGCGGAGACGAGGAACGGCAAGAAGGTCTCCAGCGAGCGCTTCACCTACACCGTCGCCGAGCGGCCCCGGGCGAACACCCTCGTCGTCGCCGAGGAGGGCGCGACCGCCACACAGGCGCAGAAGTACGTCGACGCGCTGAAGGCCAACGGCCGCAAGGCCGTCGTCTGGGACGTCGCCCGGCGGGGAGCGCCCGACGCGCTCGGCGTGCTGAGCCACTTCGACACCGTCGTCCACTACACGGGCGCGGGCGTGCCCGGCAACGCCACCCAGTTGCAGCTGCGAGCCTTCCTGAACGAGGGCGGCAGGCTGATCGAGGCCGGCGAGCAGGCCGGCGGCAGCGTCGACCTCGGCGGCGGCGCCCTGTCCGACGACTTCAGCCAGTACTACCTGGGCGCCTACAGCCGCACCACGGCCCCCGGAGCCACCGGCTTCACCGGCTCCGGCGAGCTGGGCGGCTTCACGGGCCCGCTCGGCGCCGCGCCCGGCAACCCGCTGGACAAGGCGGGCCGCTACGGCGTCACCTCCGACGAGCTGCCCGCCGACAGGTTCCCGCAGTTCGCGAGCAGGGGAGCGGGACAGTTCGCCGGGGCGGTCAACCCGTACGGCCCCTACGCGGGCTCCTCGATGGCCGCCGCAGTCCACACCGACGACGGCTACAAGCGCCTCAGCCGCACCGTCGATCTCGGCGGTGTCACGGCGGGGGACCAGCCCACCCTGCGCACCCAGCTGATGTGGGACACCGAACCCGGCTACGACAACGTCCTGATCGAGGCCCACACGGCGGGCGCCGACGACTGGACGACCCTGCCGGAGAAGAACGGCGCCACCAAGGCGACCGTGCCCACGGAGTGCGAGGGCGGCTTCTACCTCCGTGAGCACCCCTGGCTGCAGCACTACCTGACGCTGTCGGACGACGGCTGTGCCGCGACCGGCAGCACCGGGCAGTGGCACAGCCTCACCGGTGCCTCCGGCGGCTGGCGGCAGGTGAACTACGACCTGAGCGCGTACGCGGGCAAGAGGGTCGAGGTCTCGATCAGCTACGTCACCGACCCGGGCACGGGCGGGCACGGCGTCCTCGCCGACGAGACCTCGCTCGTCGTCGGCGGCGCGGCCAAGGAGACCGAGGGCTTCGAGACCTCGCTCGGCGCCTGGAAGGTGGCCGGACCGCCCGCGGGCAGCCCGGCCGCCGTCAAGGACTGGGCCCGCACCGGGGCCCTGTTCCAGACCTACGGCGCGGTCACCACGGACGACACCGTGCTGCTGGGCTTCGGCCTGGAGCACGTCGTCACCGCGGCCGACCGGGCGGCACTGATGAGGAAGGCGCTCGCGTCCCTCGACGTGTGACCTCCCGGGAACTGGGAACTCTCGGTCAACAGGCACCACGTCGAGTAGCGAAATCGAGTGATCTCGCTCTCGGTGGCGGGCGGTCCGTACCCTACTGGCCGGTACGGACCGCCCTGCCGTGTATGGGGCATCTGGATGTCACCACCGGAGCCTCAGGGAGGTAGGGTCGGAGGCGGTCGGGGACATCCCAAACAGAGCTCGCCGGCTCTTCATGGCCGGCGTACCAACGAGGAGATCGGTTCGTGACGATCCGCGTAGGCATCAACGGCTTCGGCCGCATCGGTCGTAACTACTTCCGCGCGCTGCTGGAGCAGGGTGCAGACATCGAGATCGTGGCTGTCAACGACCTGGGTGACACCGCGACCACCGCTCACCTGCTGAAGTACGACACAATCCTGGGCCGTCTCAAGCAGGAGGTCTCGCACACCGAGAACACCATCACCGTCGGCGACAAGACCATCAAGGTCCTCGCCGAGCGCAACCCCGCCGACATCCCGTGGGGCGAGCTGGGCGTCGACATCGTCATCGAGTCGACCGGCATCTTCACCAAGAAGGCCGACGCCGAGAAGCACATCGCGGGCGGCGCCAAGAAGGTCCTGATCTCGGCTCCGGCCAAGGACGAGGACGTCACCATCGTGATGGGCGTCAACCAGGACCAGTACGACCCGGCGAACCACCACGTCATCTCCAACGCCTCCTGCACCACCAACTGCGTGGCGCCGATGGCCAAGGTTCTCGACGAGAACTTCGGCATCGTCAAGGGCCTGATGACGACGGTGCACGCCTACACCAACGACCAGCGCATCCTGGACTTCCCGCACAAGGACCTGCGCCGCGCCCGCGCCGCCGCGGAGAACATCATCCCGACCACCACGGGTGCCGCCAAGGCGACCGCGCTGGTCCTCCCGCAGCTCAAGGGCAAGCTGGACGGCATGGCCATGCGCGTCCCGGTCCCGACCGGTTCGGTCACCGACCTGGTCCTCGAGCTCGGCCGCGAGGTCACCAAGGAAGAGGTCAACGCCGCCTTCCAGAAGGCCGCGGAGGGCGAGCTGAAGGGCATCCTCGAGTACACCGAGGACCCGATCGTCTCCTCCGACATCGTCAACGCCCCGGCGTCCTGCACCTTCGACTCCTCCCTGACCATGGTCCAGGAGGGCAAGAACGTGAAGGTCATCGGCTGGTACGACAACGAGTGGGGCTACTCCAACCGCCTCGTCGACCTGACGGTCTACGTCGGCAACCAGCTCTGATCGAATAGATCAGGCACCACGATGTGAGAGCAGGGCTCGGGCAGCGCATGGTCACGCTGCCCGAGCCCTGACTCGCGTACAGATCAGAGCTGTTCGATCACGATCGCTTACGAGCGATCACGAGCTGTTTCAGGAGTCCCCTTTTATGAAGACGATCGAAGAACTCCTCACCGAAGGGGTCGCGGGCAAGCGGGTCTTCGTCCGTGCCGACCTGAACGTGCCGCTGGACGGCACCACGATCACCGACGACGGCCGTATCCGCGCCGTGCTGCCCACCGTCAAGGCCCTCGCCGAAGCGGGCGCCCGGGTGGTCATGGCCTCGCACCTGGGCCGTCCCAAGGGCGCCCCGGACCCGGCCTTCTCCCTCGCCCCGGCCGCCGAGCGCCTCGGTGAACTCCTCGGCGCGGACGTGGCGTTCGCGACCGACACGGTCGGCGAGTCCGCCCGGGCCACCGTCGCCGCCCTGACCGACGGCCAGGTCGCGGTCGTCGAGAACCTGCGCTTCAACGCCGGCGAGACGAGCAAGGACGACGCCGAGCGCGGTGCCTTCGCCGACCGGCTCGCCGCCCTCGCGGACCTCTACGTCGGCGACGGCTTCGGCGCGGTGCACCGCAAGCACGCCTCCGTCTACGACCTCCCGGCCCGGCTGCCGCACTACGCCGGCCACCTCATCGCCACCGAGGTCGGCGTCCTGAGGAAGCTCACCGACGACGTCAAGCGGCCCTACGCCGTCGTCCTGGGCGGCGCCAAGGTGTCCGACAAGCTCGCCGTCATCGACCAGCTGCTCGGCAAGGCCGACCGTCTGCTCATCGGCGGTGGCATGGTCTTCACCTTCCTCAAGGCCAAGGGCCACGAGATCGGCACGTCCCTGGTCCAGGAGGACCAGCTCCCGGCCGTCCGGGAGTACATCGAGCGCGCCGAGAAGAACGGCGTCGAGCTGGTCCTGCCCGTGGACGTCGTCGTCGCGCCGGAGTTCCCGGACCTCAAGACCAAGGCCCCGGGCCGGCCCAGCACCGTCGCCGCCGACGCCATGCCGGCCGGCCAGATGGGCCTGGACATCGGCCCGGAGTCCCGCAAGCTGTACGCCTCGAAGATCGTCGACGCCGCCACCGTCTTCTGGAACGGCCCCATGGGCGTCTTCGAACACCCCGATTTCGCCGAGGGCACCAAGGCGGTCGCCCAGGCTCTCCTCGACTCGAAGGCCTTCACGGTGGTCGGTGGTGGCGACTCCGCCGCGGCCGTCCGCATCCTGGGCTTCGACGAGAACGCATTCGGCCACATCTCGACCGGTGGCGGCGCCTCCCTCGAATACCTCGAGGGCAAGACGCTCCCCGGCCTCGCCGCACTGGAGGACTGACCTCAATGGCTGCATCTAATCTTTCCGGGCGCACGCCGCTGATGGCGGGCAACTGGAAGATGAACCTCAACCACCTCGAGGCCATCGCACACGTCCAGAAGCTCGCCTTCGCCCTGGCCGACAAGGACTACGAGGCCGTCGAGGTCGCCGTCCTGCCGCCCTTCACCGACCTGCGCTCCGTGCAGACCCTGGTCGACGGCGACAAGCTGAAGATCAAGTACGGCGCCCAGGACATCTCGGCGCACGACGGCGGTGCCTTCACGGGCGAGATCTCCGGCCCGATGCTGGCCAAGCTGAAGTGCACCTACGTCGCCATCGGCCACAGCGAGCGCCGCCAGTACCACGCCGAGACCGACGAGCTGGTGAACGCCAAGGTCAAGGCCGCCTACAAGCACGGTCTGACCCCCATTCTGTGCGTCGGCGAGGAGCTGGAGGTGCGCGAGGCGGGCAACCACGTCTCCCACACCCTCGCCCAGGTCGAGGGCGGTCTGAAGGACCTCTCCGCCGAGCAGGCCGAGACCATCGTGATCGCCTACGAGCCCGTCTGGGCCATCGGCACGGGCAAGGTCTGCGGCGCCGAGGACGCCCAGGAGGTCTGCGCGGCGATCCGCGGCAAGATCGCCGAGCTGTACACGCAGGACGTGGCCGACAAGGTCCGCATCCAGTACGGCGGCTCCGTGAAGTCCGGCAACGTCGCCGAGATCATGGCGCAGGCCGACATCGACGGCGCCCTGATCGGGGGTGCCTCACTGGACGCCGACGAGTTCGTCAAGATCGTGCGCTTCCGCGACCAGTGAGTATGCGCTAACGACGATTCGTCGTACCCTTGCGGGGTCCAGCACTGTGCTGGACCCCGCGTCGTCCATCCGAATCCGAGGAAGTTGGTCCAGCCGTGGTTTTGGGGTTCTCGATCGCCCTGATCGTCTTCAGCCTGCTGCTGATGCTGCTGGTGCTGATGCACAAGGGGAAGGGCGGCGGCCTCTCCGACATGTTCGGTGGCGGCATGCAGTCCTCCGTCGGCGGCTCCTCGGTCGCCGAACGCAACCTCGACCGCATCACCGTCGTGGTCGGTCTGCTGTGGTTCGCGTGCATTGTCGTGCTCGGCATCCTGATGAAGGTGAACAACTGACCGACCGGCGATCCGCACGCAGGACGTACGTAGGGCCCCATGTCCGGTACGCGCAACTGAGCGCGGCCTATCATGGGGCTTGCGTCTACGTGTGAGGGTTGTAACTCCAATCACTGGACGCGCGTTGGGCCTTACGTAGACTGAGGCGCTCGCAGCGAAGCGGAACGCCGACTCGCTTCGCGGCACCATCACGCAGGGAGTTACGACCGTGGCAAGTGGCAACGCGATCCGGGGAAGCCGGGTCGGGGCTGGGCCGATGGGCGAGGCCGAGCGCGGCGAGTCCGCGCCGCGTCTGCGCATCTCCTTCTGGTGCTCCAACGGACACGAGACACAGCCGAGCTTCGCCAGCGACGCGCAGGTGCCCGATACCTGGGACTGCCCGCGTTGCGGCTTCCCGGCCGGGCAGGACCGGGACAACCCCCCGGCCCCGCCGCGCACCGAGCCCTACAAGACGCACCTCGCCTATGTGCGGGAGCGGCGCAGCGACGCGGACGGCGAGGCGATCCTCGCCGAGGCGCTCGCCAAACTGCGGGGCGAGATCTAGGAGTCGGAACCGGCCGGGCACCAGTGGGTGCCCGGCCGGAGCTGCATCCCCGCCTTCGCCGCCACCCGATTGTCAGTGGTGCCCTCTACGGTTTGTGCATCGGGCGAACCCTGGGGGGAGACGGTGGCGACGATCGAGGTGGCGGGCCTGCGCGTGCCCGCGTGGCGCGGGGGCTTCGGACGGTTGTGGAGCGCCGCCGTGCTGTCCGGCTTCGGAGACGCGCTGCGTACGGCCGCGCTTCCCCTGCTGGCCGTCAGGCTGACCGACCAGCCGCTGCTCGTCGCCTCCGTCACTGCCTGCGGCTATCTGCCCTGGACCGTCTTCGGACTGCTCGGCGGGGCCATCGCCGACCGTGTGGACCAGCGCCGCGCCATGTGGACGGTGGACGCCTCGCGAGGGCTGCTGGTCGCCGCCTTCGCGGTGGCCGTCGCCCTCGGTCACGCCTCGATCGGCCTGCTGATCGTCCTGGCCTTCGCGCTGACCACCCTGCAGACCCTCTTCGACAACGCCGCCACGGCCCTGCTGCCGGCCCTCGTCGACCGGGACGCCCTCGGCAGCGCCAACGCGCGGCTGATGACCGGGCAGCGCGTCGCGGGCGGCCTGCTGGGCGGCCCGGTCGTACCGCTGCTGCTGGTGGGCGGGGCCGCCGTGCCTTTCGCGGCCGACGCCCTGACCTTCCTCGTGGCCGCCGCGCTGGTGGCCTCGCTGCGCACACCCGTGCCCGAGCGGGAACCCCGCCCGGCGGGCAGCACCCTGCGCCGCGAGACCGCCGAGGGCCTGCGGACCCTGGTGCGCGACCGCGCCCTGCGCGCACTGTGCGCCGCCACCGCGCTGTGCAACGTCGGCATGGGTGCTCTCGTCGCCACCCTCGTCGTCCTGGTGACCGGCTGGCTGGACGCGGGCGACGGGGCGTACGCGGCGGCCATGACCGCGTACACCACCGGCAGCCTGGCCGGGGGAGCGCTGGGCGGCCGGCTCGTCGAGCGCGTCGGGCGGATGCGCGCGGTGCTCGTCGCCGGGATCGTGCAGACCGGGGCGCTCGTCGCGACAGGTGCGGTGCGCAGCCTGACCGTGCTGGTCGCCGCTCTGACCGTCTTCGGGTTCATGGGGATGGTGTGGAACGTCAACACCACGACCCTGATGCAGGAGCGCAGTCCCGCCGCCATGCTGGGCCGGGTCAGCTCCGCCTTCCGGACGCTCGCCGTCGCGGGCGCGCCCCTCGGGGCGCTGCTGGGCGGAGCCGTCGCCACCGCCTGGGGCGGGAACACCCCGGCACTGCTCGCGGCCGCCTTCTTCACCCTGTCCGTCACCGCGCTGATACCTGTGCGCCGCCCGGACGTACCTGTTGTTGCGTCCGAGGACGGCGCGACGGCAGTCCACGGCATCCGCTGATCAATTAGGTTGGGACCGGCAGCGGGGCAGGTACGCAGCAGCACAGGCAAGGAAGAAGGCTGAAGTCCGAGATGAACGCAGACGGCCGTACCAGGCTCAACCAGACGCCCGAGTGGACGGCACTGGCCAAGCACCGCGAGGAACTGGGCGATGTCCACCTGCGCGAGCTGTTCGCCGCCGACTCCGGCCGCGGCACCGCGTACACCCTCCGGGTCGGCGACCTGTACGTCGACTACTCCAAGCACCTGGTCACCGACGACACGCTGCGGCTGCTGCGCGAACTCGCCGCCGCCACGGACGTGTTCGGGCTGCGGGACGCCATGTTCCGCGGTGAGCGGATCAACACCACCGAGAACCGCGCGGTGCTGCACACCGCGCTGCGGGCGCCCCGGGACGCGGTGATCGAGGTCG
>NZ_BMWE01000018.1 GCF_014651075.1 Streptomyces djakartensis
GGCGCCGCAGGCTCCGTCGGCCCCGGCCCCGCAGCAGCAGGTCACCCCCGCTCCCGAGCCGGCCCCGGCCGCTCCGGTGCCCGCCCCGGCCCCTGCTCCGGCTCCGGCCGCCGCCCAGCCGGCCGACGACGGCGCCTACGTCACCCCGCTGGTGCGCAAGCTCGCCGCCGAGAACGGCGTCGACCTGTCCACCGTCAAGGGCACCGGCGTCGGCGGCCGGATCCGCAAGCAGGACGTCGTCGCCGCCGCCGAGGCCGCGAAGGCCGCCGCCGCTGCCCCGGCTCCGGCCGCCGCCGCTCCGGCTGCCGCCAAGAAGGCCCCGGCGCTGGAGGTCTCCCCGCTGCGCGGCCAGACCATCAAGATGCCGCGGATCCGCAAGGTCATCGGCGACAACATGGTCAAGGCCCTGCACGAGCAGGCCCAGCTGTCCTCGGTCGTCGAGGTCGACGTCACCCGCCTGATGAAGCTGCGCGGCCGGGCCAAGGACGCGTTCGCGGCCCGTGAGGGCGTCAAGCTCTCGCCGATGCCGTTCTTCGTCAAGGCCGCGGCCCAGGCGCTGAAGGCCCACCCGGCCATCAACGCCAAGATCAACGAGGCCGAGGGGACCATCACCTACTTCGACACCGAGAACGTCGGTATCGCGGTGGACTCCGAGAAGGGCCTGATGACCCCGGTCATCAAGAACGCCGGTGACCTCAACCTGGCTGGCATCGCCAAGGCCACGGCGGAGCTCGCGGGCAAGGTCCGCGCCAACAAGATCACCCCGGACGAGCTGTCCGGCGCGACCTTCACCATCTCCAACACCGGTTCGCGTGGCGCGCTCTTCGACACGATCATCGTGCCGCCGGGCCAGGTCGCGATCCTCGGCATCGGTGCCACGGTCAAGCGCCCCGCCGTCATCGAGACGGAGGAGGGCACGGTCATCGGCGTCCGCGACATGACGTACCTGACCCTGTCCTACGACCACCGCCTGGTGGACGGCGCCGACGCCGCCCGCTACCTGACGGCGGTCAAGGCCATCCTGGAGGCCGGTGAGTTCGAGGTCGAGCTCGGCCTCTGACCTCCATCGCCGGTACGGCTTCACGGTGCCCCCGCTCGGATCATCTCCGAGCGGGGGCACTGTGCTTGGGGCGCGGGGCTGTATCGATGTGCGGCTCCGCCGCGTGAGCGCGAACAACCACAGACGACCGTCGGTCGAACGACCGGCCCACGTCCCCGTGTAAGCCTCGTCTCACCTGCGCCAAAGCGCCCCCAGCCGCCCCACCCGCGGAGCGAACCGGCCTTATTGTCTAAACGTCGAACCCCTGTAAGGAGCTCACATGACCGCGCCCGTCATCCACTCGCTCCGCGAGCAGATCCGCGAGCACATCCTGGAGGGGATCATCAGCGGACGCTGGCAGCCGGGCGAGCGGATCGTCGAGCGCCGGATCGCCACCGAGCTGGAGGTCAGCCAGACCCCGGTCCGCGAGGCCCTGCGCGAGCTGGAGTCCCTGCGCCTGATCGAGTCCGCTCCGAACAAGGGCGTCCGGGTACGCAACCTCACCGCCGCCGACCTGGAGGAGAGCTACCCGGTCCGGGCCGGTCTGGAGGCCATCGCGGCGGAGCTGGCCGCGCAGAGCCTGGCCGCGGACTGCTCCGCCCTGGAGCCCCACGTCACCGCCCTGTACGAGGCCGACCGGGTGAGCGACGGCACCGGCCAGGTCCGCCACACCGTCGCCTTCCACCGGGAACTGGTCCGCGCCGCCGGCAACTCCGTACTGCTGCACACCTGGGAGGGCCTCGGCATCGAGGTGTTCACGGCCCTGTCGATCCGCTGGCTGGGCACCCGGCAGCAGTCGTACGCGGAGGAGCACGAGGAGCTCGTCGCCGCCTTCAAGCGTCAGGACCCGAGGATCGCCGAGCTGGTGAAGGCCCATGTGCTGGGCTGCGCACCCCGGGCGTGACACCCGAGCGCGCCCTCGCTCAAAAGCCTCCGACCTGCGAAAACCGTACGGAAACGCGTCACCGCGTGCCACCGCCGAAGGCACCCCGTGCCTACTTTCTCGTGATCAAGAGGTTTTGCCCCTCAACCCTTTGATCGATCATCGATCAGGGAGTTACAGTCGCCGACGGGCTTGCCACCCAAGCTCTCCGCCCTGTCCTGCCAAAGACCAAGGGCACCCCCGATCCCCCCTTACGTGAGGGAACCCCCTTCGACTGAGGAAGGCGGCGACATGACCGACCCCAACGCCATCCAGCCGAGCGAGCTCGACCAGCTCCCCGACCGGGACCCGGAGGAGACCGCCGAATGGCAGGCCTCCCTGGACGCGGTCACCAAGGCTGCCGGGCCGCACCGTGCCGCGTACCTGATGCGCCGCACGCTGGAGCGCGCCGAGGGCGCCGGCATCGCGCTGCCGAAGCTCCTCGAGACCGACTACGTCAACTCCATCCCCACCGCCGCCGAGCCGGACGTCCCCGGTGACGCGGCGCTGGAGCAGCGGATCACCGCGTGGAACCGCTGGAACGCGGCCGCGATGGTGACCCGGGGCAGCAAGTACGGCGTCGGCGGCCACATCGCCACCTTCGCCTCCGCCGCCTGGCTCTACGAGACCGGCTTCAACCACTTCTTCAGGGGCAAAGAGGCCGACGGTTCCGGCGACCAGCTCTACATCCAGGGCCACGCCTCCCCCGGCATCTACGCCCGCGCGTTCCTCGACGGCCGGCTGAACGAGGAGCAGCTCGACAACTTCCGCCGCGAGGCGGGCGGCAACGGCCTGCCCTCCTACCCGCACCCGCGCCGGCTGCCCTGGCTGTGGGAGTTCCCGACGGTCTCCATGGGTCTCGGCCCCCTGTCGGCCATCTACCAGGCCCGCTTCAACCGCTACCTCACCAACCGCGGCATCAAGGACACCTCCGCCTCGCACGTGTGGGCGTTCCTCGGCGACGGCGAGATGGACGAGCCCGAGTCGACGGCGGCCCTCGCGCTGGCGGCCCGTGAGGAGCTGGACAACCTCACGTTCGTCATCAACTGCAACCTGCAGCGCCTGGACGGCCCGGTCCGCGCCAACTTCAAGATCGTGCAGGAGCTGGAGGCCCAGTTCCGCGGCGCCGGCTGGAACGTCGTCAAGACGCTGTGGGGCACGGCCTGGGACGAGCTGTTCCAGCTCGACACCACCGGCGCGCTGGTACGCCGCCTGCGCCAGGTGCCGGACGCGCAGATCCAGACCTACCAGACGCGCGACGCGGCCTACATCCGCCAGGACTTCTTCGGCGCCGACCCGGCGCTGGTGGAGATGGCGAAGCTGCTGAGCGACGACAAGATCCTCGAGTGCTTCCACCTCTCGCGCGGTGGTCACGAGTCCCGCAAGGTGTTCGCCGCGTACAAGGCGGCCGTCGAGCACAAGGGCGCGCCGACCGTGATCCTGGCCCAGACGGTCAAGGGCCACACCCTGGGCGAGGGCTTCGCGTCGAAGAACGCCAACCACCAGATGAAGAAGCTGACGGTGGACGAGTTCAAGAACATGCGCGACCTGCTGGAGCTGCCGATCTCCGACAGCCAGTTCGTCGACGGCGTGGTCCCCTACGGCCACCCCGGCGCCGACTCCCCCGAGGTCCGCTACCTCCAGGAGCGGCGTGCCGCCCTCGGCGGTCCGGCCCCGGCCCGCCGCGTGCACCCGGTCGCGCCGCTGCCCGCCCCGGCCGAGAAGGCGTTCGCCTCCTTCGACAAGGGCTCCGGCTCGCAGAACGTGGCGACGACGATGGCGTTCGTCCGTCTGGTCAAGGACCTGGTCCGTGACAAGGAGACCGGCAGGCGCTGGGTGCCGATCGTCCCGGACGAGGCGCGCACCTTCGGCATGGAGTCGCTGTTCCCGTCGCTCGGCATCTACTCGCCGAAGGGCCAGACCTACGAGCCGGTCGACCGCGACCAGCTGATGTACTACAAGGAGGCCCAGAACGGCCAGATCCTCAACGAGGGGATCACCGAGGCCGGTTCGATGGCCGACTTCATCGCCGCTTCGACGTCGTACGCGACGCACGGCGAGGCGATGATCCCGTTCTACATCTTCTACTCGATGTTCGGCTGGCAGCGCACGGCCGACCAGATGTGGCAGCTCGGCGACCAGCTCGGCCGCGGCTTCCTCGTCGGCGCCACGGCCGGCCGCACCACGCTGACGGGCGAGGGCCTGCAGCACGCCGACGGCCACTCCCCCGTGATCGCGGCCACCAACCCGGCGGCGCTGACGTACGACCCGGCGTTCGCCTACGAGGTCGCGGCCATCGTCAAGGAGGGTCTGCGCCGGATGTACGGCGAGGCGGCCCCGGGCGAGGACCAGAACGTCTTCTACTACCTGACCGTCTACAACGAGCCGCTGCCGCAGCCCGCGAAGCCGTCCGCCGACGGCATCGACGAGGGCATCGTCAAGGGCCTGTACCGCTTCAACACTGCGGAGTCGGCGGGCATCACGCCCCCGGCCGACGCCCCGCGGATCCAGCTGCTCGGCTCCGGTACGGCGATCCACTGGGCGCTCAAGGCGCAAGCGCTGCTCGCCGAGGAGTGGGGCGTGGCGGCCGACGTGTGGTCGGCGACGTCCTGGAGCGAGCTGCGCCGGGACGCCCTGGAGGCGGACGAGGCGCTGCTGCGCGGCGAGGAGCGGGTGCCGTTCGTGCGGCAGGCGCTGCAGGGTGCCGAGGGCCCGGTGCTTGCGGTCTCCGACTACATGCGCCAGGTCCCGGACCAGATCGCGCAGTGGGTCGAGCAGGACTGGTCCTCGCTGGGCGCCGACGGCTTCGGCCTGTCGGACACCCGTGAGGCGGCCCGCCGCCACTTCGGTGTCGACGCCGAGTCGATCGTCGTCGCGGCCCTGGCCCAGCTCGCCAAGCGCGGCGAGGTCAAGGCGACGGCGGTGAAGGAAGCGCGCGAGAAGTACGGTCTGTAAGGTCTGCGGCCCTCATCGGTCCCGGTCGTTCATCGACTGCGGGCCGGTGGGGGCTTGGCGCGCGGTTCCCCGCGCCCCCAAGAATGGACGTGCCCGAGCAGGCCTGTTTCAGGGGCGCGGGGCTGTATCCGATATGCGGCTCCGCCGCGTGGGCGCGACGAGCCCCCCACACACCCGCACCGAACACGCACCATGATGGCCCCATGCGTGCTGCCCGGCTCATCAAGATGGTGCTGCTGCTCCAGTCCCGGCCCTCCATGACGGCCGCCCAACTCGCCCGTGAGCTGGAGGTGTCGGAGCGGACGGTCACGCGGGACGCGCAGGCGCTCATCGAGGCGGGCGTGCCGGTGTACGCGGACCGGGGCCGGGCCGGCGGGTACCGGCTGGTCGGCGGGTACCGGACGCGGCTGACCGGGCTGCACCGCGGCGAGGCGGAGGCGCTGTTCCTGTCCGGGGTGCCCAGGGCGCTGCGCGAGATGGGCCTGGAGGACGCGGCCTCGGCCGCTCGGCTGAAGGTGTCGGCGGCGCTGCTGCCCTCCCTGCGGGACGCGTCGAGGACGGCGGCGCAGCGGTTCCATCTGGACGCGCCGAACTGGTTCCGGGAGCCGCGGACGCCCGAGCTGCTGCCGGCCGTCGCCGACGCGGTGTGGGACGACCGGCGGATCACCGCCCGCTACCGGCGTGGCGAGGACGAGGTCGTCCGGGAGCTGGAGCCGTACGGGCTCGTGCTGAAGGCGGGTGTCTGGTACCTGTGCGCACGGGTGACGGGCGCGGCGTCCTTCCGGGTGTACCGGATCGACCGGTTCACGGCGGTGGAGGCGGGGGCGGAGCGCTTCGAGCGGGAGCCGGACTTCGACCTGCCCGCCTTCTGGGAGGAGCGGGCGGAGCAGTTCGCGCGGTCGATCCTGCGGGCGCGGGTCGTGGTGCGGCTGTCCCCGGACGGTGTGCGCCGGCTGCCGTACGTCCTCGATTCGCTGTCCGCCCGGGAGGCCCTGGCTCAGGCCGGGGCCCCGGACGGCGACGGATGGGTGACGGTGGAGCTCGCGGTGGAGTCCGAGGAGGTCGCGCACACGCAGCTGACGGGACTTGGCCCGGAGGTGGAGGTGCTGGCGCCGCGGAGCCTGCGCGAGCGGTTCGCCGGGGACGCTCTGCGGCTGGCCGGGCTGTACCGGCCCGATGACCCCGCATAACGATCACGCGCACTCCGGGTGCGCCCCCGTGCGGCAGGGCCGATGCTTGACCCGTGATGGACGAGACGGAGTTCTGGGAGCTGGTGGACGACGCCCGGGAGGCCGCCGAGGGCGACCCGGAGGAGCAGGCCGACCTGCTCGTGGAGCGGCTCGCCCAGCTGGACCCGGACTCGGTCCTGGACTTCGCCCGGCACTTCGAGTCCCGCTACAACCGGGCGTACCGCTGGGACCTGTGGGGCGCCGCGTGGGTGCTGCTCGACGGGGCGAGCGACGACGCCTTCGACTTCTTCCGGTGCTGGCTGATCGGCCAGGGCCGCGAGGTCTTCGAGGGCGCCCTGCACGACCCGGACTCGCTCGCCGAGCTGCTGGACGACTTCGACGAGGAGATCGACGGCGACGGTGAGGAACTCGGCTACGCGGCGGACGAGGCCTACGAGCAGCTCACCGGCGTGGTCGCCCCCGACCTGGAGATCCCGCCGGCGCCCGCGGAACCGGAGGGCACGCCGCTCGACTTCGAGAACGAGCGGCGGCTCGCCGAGCGCTATCCCCGGCTGTGGGAGCGCTTCAGGGGTTGATCAGCGCGGTGCGGCGGGGCCGCGTTGGCCTGGTCCAGGGCGGACGCGGTGGCCGCCGCCGGGCCCAGGACGACGGTCAGGGCTGCGCGGAGCACCGCCCAGGGGCCCCTGGCCGCGTCGTGCCGGGTGCGCGCCGTCGTGTGCTTCGTGCCGTCGTTGTTCATGGTCCCCGCTCCCGGTCGGCCGGCTGTGGGGACGACCGTAGGGGGCCCGGATCTGAGGAGACCGGGCGTCGGCTGTGGCCTTCGTGTGCACCGGGCGGCCGGCCCTGCAGGCGGGCCGCGAGCCGCCTGATCTCCGGCAGGCGGGAGTGCAGGGCGGCGCCCGGGCAGCTGGTCATGTAGCCGTCGTTGTGGCCCGCGAGGGCGGGCAGCTCGGCGGTGGTGCCGGCCGCGTACCGGCTGAGGCCGTTGCTGGAGACCAGGCGGACGCTCGCCCGCGGGTCGGTGCCGGTCAGGCCCAGCTTCCAGGCGGACAGCGCGGCGATCGCGTGGATCATCGGCCGCGGTACGGGCATGCCGGCGGTGAAGGTGCCGAGGGCGGCGATGCCTGTCGTGCGGTGGTTGAAGCCCTGGGTGTGGGCGCCGGTGACGGCCCGCTCGATGCCGCCGGCGCGGCCCTCGTAGACGGTGCCGCAGCGGTCGACGACGAAGTTGTAGCCGATGTCGTCCCAGTCGCGGATGCCGGTCTGGCCGGTGTACAGGTCGCGGATGATGCGGGGCGCGTCGGCGCAGTCGTAGCCGTTGGGCGAGTCGGTGTGGTGGACGAAGACGGCGGCGACGCGGTCGTCGTAGTGCGGGCGGGGCTGCCGGCGGGCGGCGTCGCCCAGCCACTGCGACCGGGGCACGATGGGCGGGCGCGGGGCGGTGAAGGGCGTGGCGGTGGGACGGGCCGTGGCCGGGCGGGCGCCGGTCTCGGCGGCGTCCTCGACGCCGTAGGCGCACAGCACCAGCGCGGCGACGGCCGCCAGGCCCGGCAGGCAGCCGAGCAGCACCCGGGCGGCGCGCGGCAGTCCGGCTGTGCCGGGTGTCCGGGCGTCGCGGTGCCCGCGCGCACCCCGCCGTCCACCGAAGACACGCATGGTCCCACTGTCGGCCCGGTCCGGTCCGTCCGCGATGTGTGATGTGCCACCCGGTGGAACCATCGTCACGGTCCGCGACGTTTTGGAAATGCACGGGTCGTGGCCGATTCCGATCACCCACGTGCGTGTGACTGATCACCGGGCTCTCCCCCCGCGTACTAGGGGGCGTCCGCGAAGTCGCGTCGTCCGCCCGCGGGGCAGGCGGGACTTCGTGGACACCCCTAGGGGGGTCCGACAGAAAGAAGGCGTGCGTGGACCTGCTCGACATCCTGCTGCTGCTGGTCGTCCTGGCCTACGCGGCCTCCGGCTACCGGCGCGGGCTGGTGGCCGGCTGTGTGTCGCTGGCGGGCTTCGTCGGCGGTGCGGTCGTCGGCGTGTGGGTTCTGCCGTGGGTGATGGGGCTGGTACAGCCGGGGACGACGCGGGCCACGGTGGCGGCGGTGTTCACCGTGCTGCTCCCGGCGGTGGTGGGGCACGAGCTGGCGGGCCGTCTGGCGCTGCGGCTGCGGCGGGAGCTGGCCGGGGGCCCGCTCAGGGTGGCGGACGGGATCGGTGGGGCCGTGGCCAACGCGGTCGCCGTGCTGATCGTGGCGTGGGTGGCCGCGAGCGTGCTGGGCGCCTCCTCGTCGCCGCTGGTCACGTCGGCGATCCGGGACTCGCGGCTGCTGGGCGCGGTGCAGCGGACCATGCCGGACACCACTCCGGCCTGGTTCTCGGAGGCCACGTCCGCGCTGACCGAGGCGGGCTTCCCGCAGGTCTTCAACCCGTTCGAGAACGAGTCGGTGGCCGAGGTCGCCGAGCCCTCCGGCGACAGCGTGACGGCGGCCGCCACCAGCGCCGCCAAGCTGAGCACCGTGAAGGTCGAGGGCGTGGCGGGCACCCAGGGCCGCGAGGGCAGCGGTTTCGTGTACGCGCGCGAGCACGTGATGACCAACGCGCACGTGGTGGCCGGCATCGACGAGCCGACCGTGCAGATCGGCGGGGTGGGGCGGACGTACGAGGCCCGGGTGGTGCTCTTCGACCCGCGGAAGGACGTGGCCGTGCTGTACGTGCCGGGCCTCAGGGCGCCCGTGCTGCGGTTCGACGACGACGCCGAGCGCGGCGACTCGGCGGTCGTCGCGGGCTATCCGCAGGACGGCGACCTGAACCTCCAGGCGGCGACGGTGGCGAACCGGGTCCGTGCGACGGGCCAGGACATCTACAACGACGGCATCGTCACCCGGGAGATCTACTCGATCCGCTCCACGGTCCGCCCCGGCAACTCCGGCGGCCCGCTGCTGACGACGGACGGCCGCGTGTTCGGCATGGTCTTCGCCCGCTCCACCTCGGACGCCGAGACCGGCTACGTCCTGACGGTCGCCGAGGTCGGCGCCGACGCCAGGCGCGCGGCGGGCGCGACGGCACCGGTGGACACCGGGACCCTCGCCCCGTCGTGACGTCCGGTCAGGCGGCCGTCAGGGAGCACCCCATGAACACGTCGTCGACGTACGCGCCGTCGAGGAGGAACTCCTGCGGCAGTACCCCCTCCACCACGAACCCCTCGGACGCGTAGAGGCGCCGGGCGGGCGTGTTGTGGGCGAGCACGCGCAGGGTGACGCGCCGCGCCCCCAGGCGCCGCGCCTCCTCCCGCGCCGCCCGCAGCAGGGCCCGCCCCACTCCGAGGCGGCGTGCTTCCTCGGCCACCGCCAGTCCCCGGATCATCCGGACGTGGGCATTGCAGGCGAGCGGCGTCGCGGTTCCGAGACGGACGTAGCCGCGGACGACTCCGTCGAGTTCGGCGACGAGGCACTCCCGCGCCGGGTCCCGCTCGGTGAAGAA
Source organism: Streptomyces djakartensis (assembly GCF_014651075.1). Taxonomy (GTDB): domain Bacteria; phylum Actinomycetota; class Actinomycetes; order Streptomycetales; family Streptomycetaceae; genus Streptomyces; species Streptomyces djakartensis. Next base: position 9,581 of record NZ_BMWE01000018.1, read on the forward strand.
CGGACCGTACGGCGGCTCGGGGCGGGGCTGCACGGCGTGCAGCGGCGACCAGGTGGCGCGGTCGAGGCGTCCCAGGGGTTCCTCGTCGTCGGGCCGTGCGTGTCGTATGTGCGGAGGCGGCATGGCGGTCAATGTATGGCGCGGTGGCGTCTCCCGACGGGGCTTTTACCCCGCCGACCGGCAAGATTGAGTCATGCGACGCATCGCGGTGACCGGCGCCTCCGGTCTCATCGGCAGCGCCCTGGTGCGGTCCCTGACCGCGGACGGGCACCAGGTGGTGCGCCTCGTGCGCCATGTGCCCAGGGCGGCGGACGAGGTCCGGTGGGACCCCGAGGGCGGACGTGTGGACGCGGCCGGGCTCGCCGGGTGCCACGCGGTGGTCAACCTGGCGGGCGCCGGTGTCGGCAGCCGCCGCTGGACCGAGGCCTACAAGCGGCGGCTCCGCGACAGCAGGGTGAACGGCACGGCGGCGCTCGCCCGTGCGGTCGCCTCGCTGGACGAGGGGGACCGGCCGGGGGTCTTCGTGAACGGCAGCGCCATCGGCTACTACGGCGAGACCGGGGACCGTGTCGTCGACGAGAGCGCACCGGCGGGCGAGGGCTTCCTGCCTTCTCTGTGCGTCGAGTGGGAGCGCGCCACGGCTCCGGCCCGCAAGGCCGGTGTCCGCACGGTGTTCACCCGCACCGGGCTGGTCGTGTCCCGCGAGGGCGGGGCGTGGGGGCGGCTGTTCCCGCTGTTCCAGGCGGGGCTCGGAGGACGGATGGGCGACGGGCGGCAGTACTGGTCGTTCGTCGCGCTGCACGACGAGGTCGCCGCGATCCGGCACCTCATCGACACCGACGGCCTGTCCGGGCCGTTCAACGTCACCGCGCCGAACCCCGTGCCGAACCGTGAGATCACGGCGGCCATGGGGCGTGTGCTGCACCGCCCGACGCCGTTCGCCGTGCCGGCGCCCGTGCTGCGGACCGTGCTCGGCGAGATGTCCGGGGATGTGCTCGGCAGCGCCCGGGTGGTGCCGACGCGGCTGCTGGAGTCGGGATTCCGGTTCGCCTTCCCGGAGATCGAAGGGGCGATCCGGGCGGCGCTGTGAGGGCTCGCCGCTGACCAGCGGCGGTCCCGCACACCACGACCGGCGGTTCTGAGACAGCCCTCCGAACCGCCCAACAGCCCCCTGCGACCACTTCATGCCCACAAGACGTTCTCATGCGACCGCTGTGCGACCGTGCCCTGTCCATGCGCGACTCCCCCTGACCGATCACGGCCCTACCCTCGACCAGAACTCGCGTATCCCCGCGGCCTGTTGAGGGCATGACGTCTCCAGCGCCCGCGCAACCTCGAGGAGGGGCACGTGCTTGAGCCCACGTACCAGGCGGACGTGGTCGTCGTGGGGGCCGGGGTCGCCGGACTCTCGGCCGCGCACCGGCTGACCGGCGCAGGAGTGACGACCATGGTCCTGGAGGCCGCCCACGGCGTCGGCGGCCGCATGGCGACGGAGAAGGTCGACGGCTTCCGGCTCGACAGGGTCGGCCAGTTGCTGTCCACGGCGTACCCCGAACTACGGCTGACACCCGGCCTGGGCGGGCTGGTACTGCGCCCCTTCGCTCCCGGTGTCCTGCTGCACGGCGACGGACGCCACCATCGCGCGGGCGTCCAGACCGGCGCAGGGGGCGCACGGGGTGCTCTGCACGCGGTGCGAGCCCTGGCGAGCGCCCCGCGACCGCCGTCGGCGTCCCGCCCGCCCAGGAGGCCGGTGGCCGTGCCCGGCCGGCAGGTCTCGGCGCCCCGGAGCCGGCCCGGAGCGCCGCTGGGCACGGCCGTCGATCAGGCCCGGCTGGGGGCCGCGCTGTCCCGCCTGGCCGGCACTCCGGCCGAACGGCTGCTGGCCCGGCCGGAGTTGCCCGCGGGCGAGGCCCTCGCGGCCCGCGGGCTGCCCTCCCGGACCATCGACGGCTTCCTGCGCCCGCTGCTGGCGGCCCTGCTGTGCGACCCGGGCCTGACGACGTCGAGCCGGTGCGCCGACCTCGCGCTGCGCGCCTTCGCGAGCGGCCGGCTGTGCGTGCCGGAGGGCGGGGCCAAGGCCCTGCCGGAACTGCTGGCGAGCACGTTGCCGGAGGGCACGGTGCGCACCGGGGTGCGCGTGACGTCCGTGTCGACCACCTCGGTGACCACGGCCGAGCACGGTGAGATCCGCTGCCGGGCGGTGCTGGTGGCCACGGACGCGCGGGCCGCGGCCGAGTTGCTGCCCGGGTTGCGGGTGCCGGAGTTCCACCCCGTGACGGTGCTGCATCACACGGCGGACGAGCCTCCGGGGACGGGAGCGTCCCTGTTGCTCGACGCGGACCTGGGCGGGCCGGTCGCCCATACGGCGGTGGTCAGCCGTGTCGATCCGACTCGTGCCCCGGCGGGGCGGGTGCTGGTGTCGTCGACGGTTCTGGGGCGGCCGCCGGGCGATGTGGACACGGCGGTGCGGATGCACCTGGCGCGGCTGTACGGGGTGTCGACGGCCCGGTGGGAGACGTTGGCCGTGTACCGGACGCGGGAGGCCGTGCCGGTGATGCGGCCGCCGCATGATCTGCGGCGGCCGGTGCGGTTGCTCGCGGGGCTGTACGTGTGTGGGGATCACCGGGACACCAGCACTGTCCAGGGTGCGCTGCATTCTGGACACCGGGCGTCCGCGGCGATACTGGCGGACTTGGGGGCGGGGCGGTCGATGCATGCCGCGGACCCTGTGCCGAGTGCTCAGCGGGCTGCATAGGCGGTTTGCCGGGTGCGGGCGGGTGGGGGTTGATCGCGCCCCGCGGCGAAGCCGCACATCGGCACAGCCCCGCGCCCCTTACAAGAAGGCCCCTTACCCCAGGGCCGACACCTTGTCGCGGTAAGTCCGCACCGGGGCCGCGTCCTTGTACGGCTCCAGGCGGCGTTCGAAGTCCCTGACGTACTCCACCGCCCGCACCGAACGCATCTCCGCTGCCTGGCCCGCCGCCTCCGCGGCCAGCTGGCAGGCCTGGTCGAGTTCGCCGAGACCGAGGCGGGCCGTGGCGAGGACCACGCGGCAGAAGAGGCGGCTGCGGGCGTAGGACGGGGCGCGGAGCTGGAGTGAGCGCTCCGCGTGCTGGGCGGCGGCGCGGAACTGCTGCAGGTCGCGGTGGCAGTGGCCGAACTCGTCGGCGAGCTGCGCCTCGTCGAAGGACCTGGCCCAGTACGGGACCTCGTCCCCGGGCCGGGCCGTCTCCAGGGCGCGCTCGGCGCGGACCAGGGCCGCCGTGCAGGCCCGGACCTCGCCGAGCACGCCGTGGCCGCGTGCCTCGGAGGCGTGCAGCAGCGCCTGGACGACGGGCGGGCCGGAGGTACCGGCGCCCTGCTGCGCCACGCGGGCGAGCTGGACGGCCTCCCGCCCGTGCCCGAGGTAGACGGCCTGCCGGCTCATGGTGACCAGCACGTACGCCCCGTACGCCCGGTCACCGGCCGCCTGGGCGAGGCGGAGCGCCTGCACGAAGTAGCGCTGGGCGAGTCCGTGCGCGGCGATGTCGTACGACGTCCAGCCCGCGAGCCGGGTGAGGTCGGCGGCGGCGGCGAAGAGGCGGCGGCCGGTCTGCTCGCCGTAGGTGCCGCGCAGCATCGGCTCGCACTCGTGCTCCAGGTAACGCACCAGGGCCTGGCGGGCGTGGCCGCCGCCGTAGGCGTCGTCGAGGGTGCGGAACAGCTCGCCGACCGAGCGCAGGGCGGCGATGTCCCCGGCGGTGACCTTCTGGCCGGGTCCGCGTTCGGCCTGGCCGCGCCGACGCGCCAGGGACGGCAGGCCCTGCCCGTCCGGGGGGCGGAGGGCGGAGCGGCCCTGCGCCGGGATCCGGGTGGCGGGCGGCTCGCCCCGGGCGACCTTCTCGTCGGCGCGGCCGATCAGCCAGTCCCGGCTGGGCACGACGAGCCCGGCCGGGGTGAAGGCGATCTTGCGCAGCTCGGCGTGGCTGCCGGAGTCCTTGCGCCACAGGCCGCTGACGATGTCGACGGCCTCCTCGGGAGTGGCGGCGAACTCCAGCCCCGCGTAGACGGGGGCGCAGGCGTCCAGGCCGAGGTCCTGGGCGGTGAGGCGGCGGCCCAGGCGCCGGGTGAAGACCTCGGCGATGAGGGCGGGTGTGGTACCCCGGGGCTGCTGGCCCCGCAGCCACCGGGTGACCGATGTCTTGTCGTATCTGAGGTCGAGCCCGTGTTCGAGACCGAGCTGGTCCACGCGACGGGCGAGTCCCGCGTTGGAGAACCCCGCTTCTGCGATGAGCGCGGCGAGCTGTCGGTTGGGGGTGCGCTGCGCGGGTCGTTCCGTCATCTGCGGTGCGGTCTCCTGCCTTCCGGCCTTGGGGGTGTGCGCGGATTGCCTGTGAGCAGGCCTTATGCCTTGCCGAACGGCGCGAATGTAGCGGAGAGTAAGCACCCCATCACACATTTTCCCGGACATTCATCCGATCGTGTGAGGATTGACCCCGGGACTGACGCGTCCGGGCCGGACGTACAGTGACTTGGGCGCGTTACGTGCCTTACAACCCGTTCGAGGGAGGCGCTTGCCGTGAGTGAGTTGCGGTTCGTCCGCATGGGGTTCGGTGACGAGGCCGTCGAGTACCAGGAGGCGTGGGACGAGCAGCGCCGGGTGCACGCGGCGCGCTTCGCGGACGAGGTCCCCGACACCGTGCTGCTCCTGGAGCACCCGCCGGTCTACACGGCGGGACGGCGCACCGCCGACAACGAGCGGCCCCTCGACGGCACGCCCGTCATCGACGTGGACCGCGGCGGAAAGATCACCTGGCACGGCCCCGGCCAGCTGGTGGGCTACCCGATCCAGAAGCTTCCCCGCCCGGTGGACGTGGTGGCCCACGTACGCCGCCTCGAAGAGGCCCTCATCCGCACCTGCGCGGAGTTCGGCCTGGAGACCACCCGCGTCGAGGGACGCAGCGGTGTCTGGGTCCTGGGCGACCCGGTCGAGCGGCGCCCCGCCCTCGGCGGCCTGGCCCTGGACTTCGACCCCCGGCTGCACGACGAGGAGTTCGACCCGCGCATGAACGGCCCGGAGTACGCGCCCTCGAACGCGGGCCAGCGCCGGGAGGACCGCAAGATCGCCGCGATCGGCATCCGCGTGGCCAAGGGCGTCACCATGCACGGCTTCGCGCTCAACGTGAACCCCGACAACAAGTGGTTCGACCGGATCATCCCCTGCGGGATCCGCGACGCGGGTGTCGCCTCCCTCGCCGGCGAGCTCGGCCGGGACGTGACGATCGAAGAGGTCCTTCCGGTGGTGGAGCGCCATCTGCGGGAGGTCCTGGAGAACGCCGAGCCGAAGCCCAGGGAGATCGAGAAGACGTCCGCGGCATAGGTGTGCGGGTGGAGGCGCCGGCACCCACGCAGGCATTCAAATCAACGGGCGTACCCTTGAGGGCGCCGAAGAATCAAACGCTAGGGAGCCGGTCGTGTCCGCAGTCGCACCCGACGGACGCAAGATGCTGCGCCTGGAGGTCCGCAACAGCCAGACCCCCATCGAGCGCAAGCCCGAGTGGATCAAGACCCGGGCGAAAATGGGTCCCGAGTACACGAAGATGCAGAACCTCGTGAAGAGCGAGGGCCTGCACACGGTCTGCCAGGAAGCCGGCTGCCCGAACATCTACGAGTGCTGGGAGGACCGCGAGGCGACCTTCCTCATCGGTGGCGACCAGTGCACCCGGCGCTGCGACTTCTGCCAGATCGACACCGGCAAGCCCGAGGCGCTCGACCGTGACGAGCCCCGCCGCGTGGGCGAGTCCGTGGTCACGATGGACCTGAACTACGCCACGATCACCGGCGTCGCCCGTGACGACCTGGAGGACGGCGGCGCCTGGCTGTACGCCGAGACCGTGCGCCAGATCCACCAGCAGACCGCCGGGCGCGAGGACGGCCGGACCAAGGTCGAGCTGCTGGCCCCCGACTTCAACGCCGTTCCCGAGCAGCTGGCGGAGGTCTTCTCCTCCCGCCCCGAGGTCTTCGCGCACAACGTCGAGACGGTCCCCCGGATCTTCAAGCGGATCCGCCCCGGCTTCCGCTACGAGCGTTCCCTGAAGGTGATCACCGAGGCGCGTGACTACGGCCTGGTCACCAAGTCGAACCTGATTCTCGGCATGGGTGAGACCCGTGAGGAGGTCAGCGAGGCGCTCAAGCAGCTGCACGACGCCGGCTGCGAGCTCGTGACCATCACGCAGTACCTGCGCCCGAGCGTCCGCCACCACCCCGTGGAGCGCTGGGTCAAGCCGCAGGAGTTCGTGGAGTTGCAGGAGGAGGCCGAGCAGATCGGTTTCTCCGGCGTGATGTCCGGCCCGCTGGTGCGCTCCTCGTACCGCGCCGGGCGGCTGTACCGGATGGCCATGGAGAAGCGGGACGCGCGCACCGCTACCCGGGCCGTCTGACGAAACGTCACCACCCCTTCTCACCCGGGGCGAGACAAGCGTGTGAATTCGCGCACAAGGCACTACTGGCCGGTAGCGGCCGATATGACGCGGTCCTGACCGTCCTCGCAGATGAGGGCGTGTGTCAGGGCCGCGTCCGCGTTCCTCCGCTCCCCGCCGGGGCTTCATGGACGTTTGACCGGTCGGACACGCCCTGGTAACACCAAACAGTGACGCTGGACTCACAGCACGTACACCCGCACCGAGGGGGGACCTCACTCATGCAGGCCGCGCCCGTTCGCGCCACCGCGATTCCGTCCTTCACGACCGCTCTGCGTGCCGTCGAGTCGCTGCTGATGAGCAGCGGTCAGCGCACCGCCCGCCGCAACGCCTGGACCTCCGTGCTCGAGGACCGCCGTCGCGCCAAGGACCGGGTCGAGGCGCAGCGCGTCCTCGATCAGTCCGTCTCCCTTTCCGCCCGCTCCTGAGCCCGGGCCCTGCGGGGCGCTGCGGACACTGCCGTCGTCGGCGCTTGTGGGGCCACGTAGACTTCGTGGCATGGCGAGGAAGGAACCTGCAGCGGACGCTGCGAACCCCGGGCGACTGAAGCAGATCGCCCTGACCTACAAGATGACCCGCAGGGCCGACAAGAAGATCGGTCTTGTACTCGCGGCAGTCGGAATCGTCACCTTCGGTGTCTTCCTCGCGATCGGCTTCTTGATCGGTCACCCCATCTATCTCGGCATCCTGGGCCTCCTGCTCGCCTTCCTCGCGACGGCGATCGTGTTCGGGCGCCGGGCCGAGCGGGCCGCCTTCGGGCAGATGGAGGGCCAGCCCGGTGCCGCGGCGGCGGTACTCGACAACATCGGCCGGGGGTGGACGACGACCCCCGCGGTGGCGATGAACCGCAACCAGGACGTGGTGCACCGCGCCGTCGGCAAGGCCGGCATCGTGCTGGTCGCCGAGGGCAACCCGAACCGGGTGAAGTCCCTGGTCGCCGCCGAGAAGCGGAAGATGAACCGCATCGTCGCGGACGTCCCGGTGCACGACCTGATCGTGGGCACGGGCGAGGGCCAGGTCGAGCTGAAGAAGCTGCGGACGACCATGCTGAAGCTCCCGCGCGTACTGACCGGCCCGCAGGTCACGGCCACCAACGACCGGCTGCGCGCCCTCGGCGACCTGATGAGCAACATGCCGCTGCCGAAGGGCCCGATGCCGAAGGGCATGCGGCTGCCGAAGGGCGGGCCGAACGGTCGCTGACCGCCCGCACACGACGTGAACGAGACGAGGGGCGCCCGGAGTGAACCGGGCGCCCCTCGTCTCGTTCGAGTCCGTTCGGGTCAGATGCGGACCTCGACCGTGCCGGCCAGCCGGTCGTGCAGCCCGCGGCCGTCGCGGTCCCAGATCAGGGCGGGGATCGCGAGGAAGAGCAGAACCGTACGCAGCGCCGCGCGCCACGGGCTGACCCGCCCCGTGGCCAGGGCGGCCACGCGCAGGCCGCAAAGCCGCTTGCCCGGCGTGAAGCCGACCGTACCGACCGTGAGCACCATCAGCGCGAACATGATGAGCGGCGCCCAGATCTGGGCCGCCTCGTTGTAGCTCCGGGTGATGAGGCCGTATGCGATCAGCAGGCTCAGCCCCCAGTCCACGGCGAGTGCCGCGAACCGCCGGCCCGGCCGGGCGATTGAGCCGGGGCCCTCCTCGGGCAGACCGAGCTGTTCGCCCCGGTAACCGAAGTCGACGCCGGCCTCTTCAGCGGCCGCGCGGGGCCCGGAGAGCCACGATCCGAGTGCTTGCCTGTTGTCCACCCGTCCACGGTACTGCGCCCGGAAATGACCAGGGCACGGCGGGGTGCGTCGGGGCTACGGTGGAACCTGAGCCGGTTAACTTGTGCGAAACAAACGAGTCACGCCAGAGAAACCACCCGTCCCTAGGGTCGAGGTCAGCGTGTGCCACCCGCACTGGCCGCACGAACGAACTACCACCCCGGCGGGACGGTCGGGAGTAGGAGGAGCTGGATGTTCCAGAACGCCGACGAGGCCAAGAAGTTCATCGCGGACGAGGACGTCAAGTTCATCGACGTCCGTTTCTGCGACCTCCCGGGCGTGATGCAGCACTTCACCGTGCCTGCGGAGGCGTTCGACGCTGACGAGGAGCTCGCCTTCGACGGCTCCTCGATCCGAGGTTTCCAGGCCATTCACGAGTCCGACATGGCGCTGCGCGCGGACCTCTCGACCGCCCGGGTCGACCCGTTCCGCCGCGACAAGACGCTGAACATCAACTTCTTCATCCACGACCCGATCACGGGCGAGCAGTACTCCCGTGACCCGCGGAACGTGGCGAAGAAGGCCGAGGCCTACCTCGCGTCGACCGGTATCGCGGACACCGCGTACTTCGGCCCCGAGGCCGAGTTCTACGTCTTCGACTCCGTCCGCTTCGCGACCACCGCGAACGAGTCCTTCTACCACATCGACTCCGAGGCCGGCGCCTGGAACACCGGCGCCCTCGAGGACAACCGTGGTTACAAGGTCCGCTACAAGGGCGGCTACTTCCCGGTCCCGCCGGTCGACCACTTCGCCGACCTGCGCGCCCAGATCTCCCTGGAGCTGGACCGGGCCGGCCTGAAGGTCGAGCGCCAGCACCACGAGGTGGGCACCGCCGGCCAGGCCGAGATCAACTACAAGTTCAACACGCTGCTCGCCGCCGCCGACGACCTCCAGCTCTTCAAGTACATCGTGAAGAACGTGGCGTGGCAGAACGGCAAGACCGCGACCTTCATGCCGAAGCCGATCTTCGGCGACAACGGCTCGGGCATGCACGTCCACCAGTCGCTGTGGCAGGGCGGCTCGCCGCTCTTCTACGACGAGGCCGGTTACGCGGGCCTGTCGGACACCGCCCGCTACTACATCGGCGGCATCCTCAAGCACGCCCCGTCGCTGCTGGCCTTCACCAACCCGACGGTGAACTCCTACCACCGCCTGGTCCCCGGCTTCGAGGCCCCGGTCAACCTGGTCTACTCGCAGCGCAACCGCTCCGCGGCCATGCGTATCCCGATCACGGGCTCGAACCCGAAGGCCAAGCGCGTCGAGTTCCGCGCGCCCGACTCCTCCGGCAACCCGTACCTGGCCTTCTCGGCGCTGCTGCTCGCCGGCCTGGACGGCATCAAGAACAAGATCGAGCCGGCCGAGCCGATCGACAAGGACCTGTACGAGCTCGCCCCCGAGGAGCACGCGGGCGTCCCGCAGGTCCCGACCTCGCTCCCGGCCGTCCTCGACTCCCTCGAGGCCGACCACGAGTTCCTCCTCCAGGGCGACGTGTTCACGCCGGACCTGATCGAGACGTGGATCGACTACAAGCGCACGAACGAGATCGCGCCGCTGCAGCTGCGTCCGCACCCGCACGAGTTCGAGCTGTACTTCGACGTGTGATCGACGCCTGATCCAGGCAGACCGCCCGCGCCCCCGCTGTGCCGCACACAGCGGGGGCGCGGGCGTATGTTCTATTCTGCTGACAGGTTCACACGGGGGTGGTGCGGCGATGCCCGAGCACGAACAGGACGACCAGGAGCGCGAGTTCGACCTCACATGGGCGGACAGCGCCGAGCACAAGGAACCCTCGGCACGGGCCCGGATGCTCGCCGCCCGTTGGAAGCACAACCCCCCCGGGCCCGTCCCCTTCCGCCCCGACCCCGACCACCGGTCCTCCGGCCGCCGCTCCCGGTCGTCCTGGATCTCCACGGCCGTCGTCCTCGGCAGCGTCGCGGCAGTGATCCTGCTGCTCGGCTACATCAACTTCCGGGCGCCGTACTAGGGGGTGTCAGCGGGCTGCTAGCGTCCCGCCCCGTGAGCGACGACGGCGTGTACGTGGGCAACGCGGGCAAGGACGCCGCGCTGGACCGCGGGTGGCTTCTCGGGCACTTCAAGGATCTCGGTGATCCCCGGCACAGCGAGGCCGTCGAGGTCAAGTGGGGTGTCCACCCCCGGGGTGACGAGCGGGCACGGTGGGTGCGGGGTGAGGAGCGCACGGCGCTGCTGGTGCTGATCAGTGGGCGGTTCCGGGTGGCGTTGCCAGGGCGCAGCGTGCTGCTGGAGCGGCAGGGGGACTACGTGGTGTGGGGGCGGGGCGTCGATCACTCGTGGCGGGCGGAGGAGGAGTCGGTCGTGCTCACCGTCCGGTGGCCGTCCGTGCCGGGCTACGCGGTGCCCGGCGAGGGCTGACGTCTTTGCCGGTCCTGGGGACGATCACGACCCGTTCATGGGCGGCCCCGGGTGCACACTGGCTGTGGGGCGAGTGCGTGACTGCGGGGTGATGCGGATGCACAGCCGTTTCCGGACCGACCGGCGGTTGACCACCCGGATGGGGATCACGCTGTTCCTGCTCGGGTTGCTGTACGTGGGGTTCGTCGCCGCGCTGATCGTGCTGCTGAAGTCGTGGGTGCTGGTCGTCGTGGTCGCGGCGGGGCTGCTGGGGGCCCAGTACTGGTTCTCGGACCGGGTCGCGCTGTTCGCGATGCGCGGCCGGGTCGTGGAGCGGGAGGAGTATCCCGAGCTGCACGGGGTGGTGGACCGGCTGTGCGCGATCGCTGACATGCCGGGGCCGGTGGTCGCCGTGTCCGAGATGGACATGCCGAACGCGTTCGCGACCGGGCGGAACGCCGACCACGCCGTGGTCTGTGTGACGACCGGGCTGCTCAGGCGGCTGGAGCCGGCCGAACTGGAAGGCGTACTGGCGCACGAGTTGTCGCACGTGGCGCACAAGGACGTCGCCGTGATCACCGTCGCCTCGTTCCTCGGCGTGCTGGCGGGACTGATCGTGCGGTTCGCCTTCTACTCGCAGGTGTTCGGCGGGGCCCGCAGAGACCAGAACACGGCGGCGATCTTCGCGGCGGTGATGGGCGTCTCGGCGGCCGTGTACGCGATCAGCTTCCTGCTGATCCGGGCCCTGTCCCGGTACCGGGAGCTGGCCGCGGACCGGGCGGCGGCCCTGCTCACCGGCCGGCCCTCGGCCCTGGCCTCCGCGCTCACCAAGGTCTCCGGCGACATCGCGCGCATCCCGACCAGGGACCTGCGCACCGCCCAGGCGTTCAACGCCTTCTACTTCACACCGGCGCTCGGCCGCGAGCCCGGTGTCGCACGGCTCTTCTCGACCCACCCGAGCCTGGAGCAGCGGCTCGACCAGCTGGGCCGGATCTCCGCCGAGCTGGGCGAGACGGCTGCACCCGGAGGGGTGTGAACGGCGCATGGGGCTGCTGGACATCCTGCTGGGCCGGACCAAGCCGGTCGTCGCGGATCTCGACCGGCTCTTCGCGCTGCCGTCGGCGGCCGTCACCCTGGAGGCCGCGGCCGGTTTCACACCGACCGGGCAGGGCGCGGTGTGCTTCGCCACGGTCGAGGGCGCGGCCTTCGAGCAGAGCCACCGCGAGGTGCAGGCTCTGCTCGACGCGGACACCGACCGCGACGGCCCGCCGGTGGAGCTCCGGCAGGACGGCTACGGCTACTCCTGGCTGGTCTCGCACCGCGCCCCCGACCAGCTTCCCGAGCTCGTGAACGACCTGCACGCCGTCAACAGCCAGATGGAGGTCAACGGCTTCGGGCCCCAACTGCTGTGCTCCCTGGCCGGGTTCCGGGACCGGTCCGGGCGGCGGCTCGCTCTGGTCTACCTCTACAAACGCGGCACCTTCTACCCGTTCGCGCCCCTGCCGGGCGGGATGGAACGGCGTGACAACGCACTGGAACTCCAGGTGCGGGCCGCGCTCGCCGACGACCTGCGCATCGAGCAGGACCTGAGCCGCTGGTTCCCGCTCTGGGGAGCCCCCGGCCTGTGATCACCCCTCATGAGGCCGTGCCGCGTGAATGAATGGCCGCATGAGCGAGTTGATCCCCTTCACCCACAGCGCCGACGGTGAACGACTCAGCGGGCTGCACTGCGGTGCCGGACCCGGTGATCCGGCCAGGGCGACCGCCGTCCTGCTGCACGGCGCGGGAAACGGCGGCAAGGAGCGGCTGGTGCCGTTGCTGTCCGCGTTCGCCGCCCACGGCTGCCGGGCCCTCGCCTTCGACTTCTCGGGACACGGGGAGAGCACCGGCGTGCTGCGCGAGCTGAGCCTGCGCCGCCGCTTCGACCAGGCCGTCTCCGTCATCGACGCGTACACGCCCGTGGACGAGCCGTTGATCCTGGTCGGGTTCAGCATGAGCGGCCAGACGGTGGCCGACCTGGTGCGGCACTACGGGGACGACCGGGTGGCGGCCCTGTGTCTGTGCGCGCCCGCGGTGTACACGGCCGAGGCGTGGGACGTGCCGTTCGGCGAGGGCGACGGCCCGTTCAGCGAGCTCATCCGCCGGCCCGGGAGCTGGCGCGACTCACCCGCGCTCGACGTGCTGGCGGCGTACGAGGGACGGGCGGTGCTCGCGGTGCCGGGCACGGACGACGTCATCCCGCCCGCCGTGACGCAGGCCGTCTCGGAGGCGCTGGCCCGGCGCGCGCAGTTCACCCACTGGGAACTTCCCGAGGCGGAGCACCGGTTGGGCCTGTGGTTCCGCGACCACCCGGACGACCGGCGGGAGTTCGTCACCGCCTTGCTGACCGGGCTCGGCGAGAGCGGCTGGACGGCGACCCGCGCGTGGGTGGCCAAGCAGCTCCCGGAGGAGCGCTCAGTCGCCAAGTCGACGTTCCTGAAAGGCGGCTGGAGCGCCCAGATGCGACGGCTCACCCTCGACGACGGCACCGCGCTCGCCCTGCGGACCTTCGTGAAGCCCTTCTTCCGGCGGCACGCGCCCGGGCTGCTGGCCCGAGAGGCGGAGATCCTCACACTCCTGGCGGACCTGGAGGGCGTTCCGGCCCCCGAACTGATCGGCGTCGACGCGACCGCCGAGCACTGTGACCACCCCTCCCTGCTGATGTCCGTGCTGCCGGGTCGGGTCCGGGTGGACGAGGAGGACCTCGACCTGCGGGTGGACCTACTGGCGGCTCAGCTCGCCAGGATCCACCGGGTCGTCCCCTCGGAACGCCCCCGGGTGTACCAGGCATGGACGTCCCCGGAGCGGGTGAGCCACCCGGGCGGTGAGATGTGGCGGCGGGCGGTGGACATGATCCGCCGGGACCCGCCGCCGTACGAGGGCTGCTTCCTGCACCGGGACTTCCACTCCGGGAACGTCCTGTTCACGGGGTCGGGGGCCGGTCTGCGGATCAGCGGGGTCGTCGACTGGGTGGAGACTTCCTGGGGACCGGCCGATCTGGACGTCGCCCACTGCTCGACGGCACTCGCGCTGCTGCACGGTCCCGAGTACGGCCTCGGTTTCCGGGAGCGCTACGAGGCACAGGGCGGGCGGCTCCTGGCCGACGGTCCGGACCATCTGTACTGGCGGCTGCTCGACGCGCTGGCCTACGTCCCCGACGCTGCGAAGCTGGCGGGGCCGTGGCGGGAGCTGGGGCGGACCGACCTGACGCCGGAGGTGCTGGGCGGGAGGCTGGAGGCGTATGTGGCGGGGCTGCTGGAGCGGTACGCCGAGGATTGGTGACGGTCGATTGTCAGTGGCGTCCGCGATGATGCACTCCTATCCGGAAGGCGACGACGAGTGGAGGGGTCATGGGTTCGCGGCGGTACATCGGCGTGGCTGAGCGGCGGGCCCGGCTCGGGCTGCGCCAGCGGCTGGCCGGGCAGGCACGGGCGGATACACCCGAGCAGGTCGCCGAGTCGCTGGTGGCGCTGCACGGCACGGACCCGGCGGCGGTCTACCTGGCCGTGGGCGCCCGGCTCGTGAACCCCGCGACGACGGTGGACGACACCGGGCGCGCCCTCTACGGGGACCGTTCCCTGGTGCGGATGCACGGCATGCGGCACACGGTGTTCGTCTTCCCCACGGCCCTGACCGCGGTCGTGCACGCCTCGACGGGACGGACTGTCGCCGCCCGGGAGAGGGCCGCGCTGCTCAGGGACATGGCGACGGCCGGGGCGCCGGGCGCGGCCTGGCTGAAAGAAGTCGAGGAGTCGACGCTGGCGGCACTCGCCCGGCGCGGAGAGGCGACGGCCGCCGAACTCGCCGAGGACGAGCCGCGCCTGCGGGAACAGTTCGTGTACGCGGCGGGCAAGAGCTACGAGGGGGTGCACACGGTCTCGACCCGCCTGCTGAAGGTGCTGGGCGTCGAGGGAAAGGTCGTGCGCGGCCGGCCGCTCGGCTCCTGGACATCCGGCCAGTTCCGCTGGGCCGTCGCCCCCGGGCATGCCGAGCTGGACGCGGCCGAGGCGCAGGCGGAGCTGCTGAGACGGTGGCTCGCGGCGTGCGGTCCGGCGACCGAGGCCGACCTGAAGTGGTGGACGGGGTGGCGGGTGACGGACGTCCGCCGGGCGCTGACCGCGATCGGGGCGGAGTCGGTGGAGCTGGACGAGGGGGTGGGCCATGTGACCGAGGGCGACTCCGACCCGGCACCCGAGCCGGACGAGCCCTGGGCCGCGCTCCTGCCCGGCCTCGACCCCACGGCGATGGGCTGGCAGCAGCGCGACTGGTATCTCGCACCGGAGCTGCGCCCCGCGCTGTTCGACCGCAGTGGCAACGTCGGGCCGACGGTGTGGTGGAACGGGCGGGTGGTCGGCGGCTGGGCACAGCGTTCCGACGGGGAGATCGTCTGGCGGATCCTCGATGAGGAGGGTGTCGGCCGGGAGGCCCGCGCGGCGATCGAGAGCGAGGTGGAACGGCTGACCGGCTGGGTGGGCACGACCCGCGTCACGCCCCGCTTCCGCACGCCGCTGGAGAAGGAACTGACGGCAAATCAGGGTCCCGGGGCGGCATGACCGAGCGCCGGGCACCCTGGAAGAACAGGGCACCCGGCGCTTCGGACAGGGCTCGGGTCAGCGCGCGTACCGCATGAGCGCCCGCACCATGTGGCACGTCGTGTCCGACGGCGGGTGGACGCCGATCAGTTCCGCCGTGTCACGGATGGTCTCGTCGCGGGCCTGGTTCGGCATGTGGACGCCGGAGTCGAGCAGGGCTATGGCGAGTCGCATCGCCTTGAGGCGGCGGTTGTGCGTGACGTACCACTCGCGTGGCCGGCCCGGCGGCAGCGGCCGCTTCTCCACGGGCGCGTACGGCGAGTCGAACAGGACGGGGCGCTTCGCGGTGGACTGGGTGGGCAGCGGCTTCGGCTTCAGAGCGGCAGCGGGCACAGGCATCCTCCTGTCGCGGTCGGGCGGTTCACGAAGGACGTCGGCGTCCCCGGCACCACCCTCGAACACTGCTTACAGTTTACCGCCGGGCACTGACATCGGGGAGTCCGCAGGGTCCGGCAAACGCCCAGGTGGAGAGGGAAATTGGCGCTGCGTCACGGCAGCTCCGGGAGGGGCTGGTGAGTCGCCGGAAAATCGAACAGAGCCGAGTGCGCGTAATGTGAGATCCATGGAGATCTGGATCAACCCGGCCTGTTCCAAGTGCCGCAGTGCCGTGCAGCTGCTCGACGCCGAGGGCGCCGACTACACCGTCCGCCGTTACCTGGAGGACGTGCCGAGCGAGGACGAGATCAGGCAGGTGCTGGACCGGCTCGGCCTGGAGCCCTGGGACATCACCCGCACCCAGGAGGCCGCCGCCAAGGAGCTCGGCGTCAAGGAGTGGGCCAGGGTCGCGAGTGCGCGGGACCGGTGGATCAAGGCCCTGGCCGAGCACCCCAAGCTGATCCAGCGGCCGATCATCACCGCGGACGACGGTACGGCCCTGGTGGCACGCACCGAGGAGGCCGTACAGGACGCCATGTCCCGCAAGTGAACCGGCACGGTGACGCAGGTCACGCAAATGACCCCGGTAACCGCTGAGTAACCTCGTTCGGTATCTCGTACATAGCGGCGTACGCTCCCCTACCTCTTCAGGAGGCGCGCATGTCGCGTAGGAGAACACTCGGCCCGAAGAAGAAGATCGCGCTGCTGGTGAGCGCGATGACCGTGGCGGGCGGCGGGGCCTTCGTCATGGCGAGCACGTCGAACGCCACGCCACCGGCCACCAAGTCGGCCGCGGAGTCGACGGCTTGTCTGGGACTCGCCACCGCTCTCGGCAACAACGAGAAGTTCATCGCCGACCAGCAGGCGAATCCCGACGCCCAGTCGGAAGCCCGGATCGCCAACCGCCAGGCGGTCATCGAGGAGATCAAGCGGAAGCAGGAGGCGTCGGGGTGCGCGGTTGGGGAGTCGGCTCAGGACTCCCAGACCGCGCAGCCGTCGCAGCCCGCGCAGGGCGGTGAGCAGGCCGGCGGCGAGCAGGCCGGCGGCGAGGCAGCCGGGGACGCCCCGGCCTCGCAGCCCGCGGAGTCCGCTCCGGCGGACGGCGCCGGCGCCGCGGCCTCCGGGCAGCAGGTGTGCAACGGCTCCACCGTCACGCTCTCCGGTGAGGGCGGTGCGCCTGCCGCGTCCAGCAACCAGTTCCCGGCCGGCACGAAGCTGAAGGTCACCAACCTGGACAACAACAAGTCCACGACGGTGGAGGTCACCTCGGTCTCCGGCAGTTGCGTGCTCCTCAACAACGCGGCCTTCGAACAGGTCCGTGAGCCCGGCAAGTTCCTGATCCGCCGGGCCGTGATCGAGAAGGTGGGGTGAGGCGTCACGGACGAGTGAGTCACTGAGGCGGCGGCCACCCCTCGGCCGCCCCTCGTACGTGTCACCGGTCCTGCTGCTCCCGGCCAGGGGCAGCAGGACCGGCGCGCCGTCCGGGACGACCCGGAGCCGGTCACCGGCCTGACGGAGGGAGGACGGTGACCGGCGCCCGGGGCTGCCGGACGCCCTCACGGCGTGAGGTGCCGCACGGCATCACCAGGTAACACGGGGTTCACATTGGAGCAATGGCCGGGAAATCGCCTGTTGTCAGGCTGCCGGGCAGCAGACGCGGCGCACCGGTGCCGCAGCGCCGCAAGCACCCGCGATACGCGCCCAGACACACCCGAGGATGTGGCCCGTGACCTTCAAGGCTGAGTACATCTGGATCGACGGCACCGAGCCGACGGCCAAACTGCGTTCCAAGACCAAGATCATCGGGGGTTCCCCCGCCGGTCTGGACGCGCTGCCGATCTGGGGCTTCGACGGGTCGTCCACCAACCAGGCCGAGGGGCACGCCTCGGACTGCGTCCTCAAGCCGGTCTTCACCTGCCCGGACCCGATCCGCGGCGGCGACGACATCCTGGTGCTGTGCGAGGTCCTCAACATCGACCTCACGCCGCACGCCAGCAACACCCGTGCCGCGCTGACCGAGGTCGCGGAGAAGTTCGCCGCCCAGGAGCCGATCTTCGGCATCGAGCAGGAGTACACCTTCTTCAAGGACGGCTACCCGCTCGGCTTCCCCAAGGGCGGCTTCCCGGCCCCGCAGGGCGGCTACTACTGCGGTGTCGGCGCCGACGAGATCTTCGGCCGTGACGTCGTCGAGGCGCACCTCGACAACTGCCTGAAGGCCGGTCTGGGCATCTCCGGCATCAACGCCGAGGTCATGCCCGGCCAGTGGGAGTTCCAGGTCGGCCCACTGTCCCCGCTGGAGGTCTCGGACCAGCTGTGGGTGGCCCGCTGGCTGCTCTACCGCACCGCCGAGGACTTCGACGTGGCCGCCACCCTGGACCCGAAGCCGGTCAAGGGCGACTGGAACGGCGCCGGCGCGCACACCAACTTCTCCACCAAGGCGATGCGCGAGAACTACGACGCGATCATCACCGCCTGCGAGTCGCTCGGTGAGGGCTCCAAGCCGCTCGACCACGTCAAGAACTACGGCGCCGGCATCGACGACCGCCTGACCGGTCTGCACGAGACCGCCCCGTGGAACGAGTACTCCTACGGCGTCTCCAACCGCGGCGCCTCGGTCCGTATCCCGTGGCAGGTCGAGAAGGACGGCAAGGGCTACATCGAGGACCGCCGCCCGAACGCCAACGTCGACCCGTACGTGGTGACCCGCCTGCTCGTCGACACCTGCTGCTCGGCGCTGGAGAAGGCCGGCCAGGTCTGATCCTCCCGCAGAGGTCCGCAGGGGCGCCCACCGTTCACGGTGGGCGCCCCCTGCGCGTTGCAGGTGAGGCGTCCAAGCTGTGAGAGGAGGGTCCCGGTCCCCGCCCGGCTCTGCTTCAATAGGCCCATGGCCCGCTACCAGAAGCACACCGCGACAGGTCGCCATGACCTCGAGCCCTTCTGGCCGTCCCGCCAGGACCACGACTTCGACCGGGTGTGTTGCCGCGCGACGAACGCGCCGGCCCTCTAAAGCCGTACACCCCGGCCTTCGGCCAGCGCGAACCGCGTACGTCCCTCGGCGAGCCCGACCACGAATCGCGGCCGTCGACCTCCCCGACGAACTCCTCGCGCGAAAGAGCTGACCTCTCATGGCGACCACTCGTTCCCTGCCCACCGCCACGCTCAACGCCCCCTCGGCACACGGTCCCCGGCTGCGTGCCGTCGACCGGGACGAGGTGGTGACCGTCGCGGACCTGCTGCCGCCGGGTGCCACCTGGCTGCCGGCGCCGCAGCACACCCTGCCCGCGCTGCCCGGGCAGCCGCCGATGATCGGCTACCTGGTGCTCGTCCCGGCCGACCAGCAGCCGCCGTTCCCCGTGGCGGTGCCCGACCGGCCGGAGGACATCGGCGCCGGCCCCGGGCCGGAGGCCGACCCGCTGATCCGCGTGAACACGGTCCAGCGCACCGCCCAGGTGGCAGGGCGTCCGCTGGACCTCACGTACCTGGAGTTCGAGCTGCTGGCCCACCTGGTGGCGCACCCGAACCGGGTGCACACCCGTGACCAGCTCGTCGGCACGGTGTGGGGCTACGGACACGTGGGCGACGGCCGCACGGTCGACGTCCACGTCGCCCGGCTGCGCCGCAAGCTGGGCGCCGAACACCGCGACACCATCCGGACCGTGCGGCGCGTCGGCTACAAGTACGTACCACCGCAGGGGTCCTGACCCCTCGGACGGCCAGGGCACTTCGTCTGCTGACGGCAGATTCCGTCCCGTCCGACCGCTCCGGCGGGCAGAGTCACCGGCATGAGACTTCTGATGCTCGGTGGTACGGAGTTCGCGGGCCGGGCCGTGGTGGAGGCGGCCCTGGGGCGGGGCTGGGACGTGACCGCTTTCCACCGGGGGCGGCGCGAGGCGCCGCCGGGCGCGCGGTCGCTGCTCGGTGACCGCACCGCGCCCGGCGGGCTCGCCGCTCTGGCCGAGGGCGAGTGGGACGTCGTGGTCGACACCTGGTCGGCGGCGCCGACCGCGGTGCGGGACACGGCGCGGCTGCTGCGGGGCCGCGCCGGCCGCTACGTGTACGTGTCCAGCTGCTCGGTGTACGCGTGGTCGCCGCCCGCCGGCTACGGCGAGGACGCGCCCCTGGTGGAGGGGGCCTCGGCCGAGGCCGGCCAGACCGACTACACGCGGGACAAGCGGGGCGGTGAGCTGGCCGCCGTGGAGGTGTTCGGCGCGGACCGCTCGGTGCTCGTCCGGGCCGGGCTGATCCTCGGTCCGCACGAGAACGTCGGCCGCCTGCCGTGGTGGCTGACCCGGATGGCCCGCGGTGGCCCCGTCCTGGCGCCGGGGCCGAGGGACCTCCCTCTGCAGTACGTCGACGTCCGGGACCTGGCCGAGTGGATCCTCGGCGCGGCGGAACAGGGGCTGAGCGGGCCCTACAACCTGATGAGCCCGTCGGGGCACGCCACGATGGAGACGCTCCTCGACGCGTGCGCGCGGGTCACGGGAGGTGCGGCCGAGCTGCGCTGGACCGAGCCCGAGGTGATCCTCGCCGCGGGCATCGAACCCTGGATCCAGCTGCCGGTGTGGGTGCCTCCGGACAGCGACATGCACGACGCCCTGCACAGCGCCGACGTCTCCCGCGCGCTCGCCACCGGCCTGCGCTGCCGGCCCGTCGAGGAGACCGTGGCCGGCACCTGGAGCTGGCTGCGCGGCATCGGCGGTGTCGCGCCCCAGAGGTCGGACCGGACGCGGAAGGGACTCGATCCGGAGGTGGAGGCGAAGGTACTGGCGGCGGGCACCGGCGCGTGAACCACCGCATGCCGCCCCCGGATGCGGTACGCCCGTGAGCTGCTCTCAGGGACGGTGAGACCGGGCCGGCGCGTGCCCCCACCGTGGGTGATCGGCAACTCCTGCTTCCAAAGCGGCTGTTGAGGGCACGCGGTTCTCACGAATCTCGCATCAATTTCCGGGACATCTGAACACCCCTGGGACGGCCTCCGTATGGGAAGGAGCCGCTTCACTCCTGTCGGGCGCCTCGAAGCCCCCGGAAAAGGAAGTCAGAGGAGTTCCATGGGACGCAACACAAGAAAACGCCGGACGCCGATGGCCACCAAGGCCATAGCCGCATCGGCGGCCCTAGCGCTCGGTGGGGGCGGGCTGATCTGGGCGAACTTCTATGCCTCGGCGCATGAGGAGAACTCGGCGAACCAGACGAAGGCCGCGGGTGCGCAGATCGCCACGATCCAGTGCCCGGACGTGGGCCAGCAGCTCACCGATGTGCCGGACGGCGCGCGGCAGGGTGTCGACAAGGAGCTGGCGAATCTCGACAAGCAGATCAGCGAGGCCTACACCCGGCTCGCCTCCACGCGCCAGGCCCAGGCCGGCGACTCCGGCTTCGTCGACAACGCCATCCTCGGCCCGCTGAAGTCGAAGCGGGTCGCGGTCATCGACCGGATCGGCATCAACATCAAGCGGGTGGGCGGTCAGGCTCCGGCCAACCTCGCCGAGATGGCCGAGTGCAAGGGCATGGCCGCCGAGGCCGACACCACCGACGGCCAGGCCGGGGGCGATCAGAACCAGGACGGCCAGAACCAGGACGGCCAGGCCGGGGGCGATCAGAACCAGGACGGCCAGAACCAGGACGGCCAGGACCAGGGCGGTCAGGACCAGAACCAGGGCGGCAACGGCGGGCAGGCCAACAACGGCCCCACGGCGAACGACTTCATCAACATCGAGGACGTCCAGCCCAACTCCCGCAACCTGCCGAACGGTCTCGCCGCGAACGGCGACGGTGGTTCCACGGGCACGTTCACCACGAACTGCGGCACCAACGAGAACGAGAACCGCAACTCGGACAACGTGATCGTGGCGCCCGGCGTGTCCAACGGCGCCCAGCACCAGCACGACTACGTCGGCAACCAGAGCAACAACGCCTTCGCGAGCGACGAGGACCTGGCGAACGCCCAGACCACCTGCCAGAACCAGGGCGACAAGTCCTCGTACTTCTGGCCGGTCCTGCGCATCCAGGACGGTTCGGACGACATCGACGCGGGTCAGCCCGGTGGTGGCCAGGACGGCAACGTCGGCAAGATCGTCGAGCCGGCCGAGGCCCAGCTCAAGTTCGTCGGCAACCGCACCAGCGACGTCGTCGCCATGCCGAAGGCCCTGCGGATCATCACCGGTGACGCCAAGTCCTTCACCAACGGCCTGAACAACGCCAACACCTCCTGGACCTGCACGGGCTTCGAGGACCGTCAGGTGACGGACAAGTACCCGCTGTGCCCCGAGGGCAGCAGCGTGGTCCGGCTGTCCAACTTCCAGAGCTGCTGGGACGGCCAGAACATCGACAGCGCCAACCACCGCACCCACGTGGACTTCGTGGAGGCGGACGGCAGCTGCTCGAACGGCTTCAAGGCCATCCCCCAGCTCCAGGTCCGCCTGGTCTACGACGTACAGGCGCCGCAGATCAACAACGGGCAGGTGCAGAACGCCTTCGCGGTGGACTCCTTCCCGGAGCAGCTGCACAAGGCGATCACCGACCACAACGACTTCATCAACTTCTTCGACGAGAACGTGATGAACGAGATGGTCCAGTGCATCAACAGCGGCCAGGACTGCCAGTAGCCCTAGGCCAGGAATAAGCCGGCGGTGGGATTCCCACCGCCGGCTTCTTGGTGCTTCCGGACCCGTGCGGTCAGCCGTGGTGGCTTCCGCTCTTGTTGTGGCTGCCACCGGGGTTCATGTGCTCGGACCCCTCCTCCATGGTCCCGCCGAGCGTGCTCTGGAGCGCCGTGACCGTCTTCTCCTCGCCCACGGCGACCCACTTGCGGCCGACGAGGTAGTAGCCGCCGTAGTCCTTGGCGCTGTTCAGCCACTCACGCTGGCCGCGGTCGGTGGCGAAGGTCGCGAGAACGTACTTCTCCTTGCCCTTCTTGCAGATGGCCTGGCGGATGGTGTCGGCGTCGGTCTGCATGTTCGGCTTGCACTTCGCCTCGGCGGCGATGTGCTCCAGGCTGCCGGTCACCTCCTTGGGGACGGCCGCCTCGTCCTTGCCGCCGGATCCGCAGCCGGCCAGCGCCAGTATCGCCACCGCGCCGCTCAGCGCGAGCATCGGTCGGGTCACCCTCATCTGTTCCTCCGGTCCTCGTCACGGCACGGTCCGGACGCATGCCGCACGGAGCCCCGGCGCGAGGCTCCTCGTCTTCGATACGGCTGCGGGGCGCGCGGTGCTCAAAATCCCGTGTCCCGGTGGGCACGTCCGTGCGAGGGTGGCCCGGTGAACCAGGACTGGGAAGAGCGAGTGGCCGCCCTGTGGGCCCGCTTCGACGACTACGCCGAGGAAGAGGAGGGCGAGGCCCGCTTCCGCGCCGAGGTCGACGCCCTCGTGGCCGAACTGCCGGAGGGCAGCCCGCTCGGCGTGTTCGAGCAGGCCTGCGCCTGGGACTCGACGGGGCGCTCGGACAACGCGGTCCCGCTGTACCAGGAGGCGCTGAAGCGCGGACTCGCCGACGTGAGCGCCTACAAGACCCGGCGGACGAAGATCCAGCTGGCCAGCTCCCTGCGGAACATCGGCCGGGCGGAGGAGGGCATCGCGCTGCTGACGCCCGAGCTGGACGCCCCTTCCGACGAGCTGGACGACCCCGTACGCGCGACGCTCGCGCTGTGCCTGTCCAGCGCCGGCCGCGACCGGGAGGCACTGTCGCTTGCCCTGGGTGCCCTGGCCCCGCACCTGCCGCGCTACCAGCGGTCGATGGCGAACTACGCCCGGCTGCTGGTGGAGCCCGAGGAGCCACCGGAGGGCTGACGTCCGTGGTCAGTGACCATCCCTGGATTCGCTCGTTCTGCTGAACGTGCAGTCACAGGATGTCGCCCAGCGCCCCGCGCCCCCCTCCCCCGCCGCCCAGGTCGTCGACGTCGAGCAGGCCGAGGCCGCGCTCGTCGAGCACTATCCGCGGCTCGTGCGGCTCGCCTACCTGGTGCTGGCGCCGGGCATGGGCCGCAGCAGGCGCGTCCTGACCGCACACGCCCTCACTCAGCGGGCCCTGCCCCGCGGCAGCCGCAGCCCCGCCCCGGTGATCCCCGCTCAGAATGGGGGTGCCCCCTGCTCGAGCGGAGTCGAGAGCTTGGGGGAGGGACGTGACGGCGATCCCGGGTACGCCCTGGTCCGTCTCGAGGTGCTGCGTAGGGCGCTGGAGGCGGGGCTGCCGCTGAAGCTCAAGCCGTGGCCCAAGAGGTCCCAGTTGCCGCCGCTGCTGCCGCAGGTGTGGGGACTGAAGCTGTTCCCGAGATCCGGCGGCGCCGACGAACTCGCCCTGGACCAGCGGCTGTCCACCTTGTCCGGCCCCGCCCGGGCCGCTTACGCGCTGCGCGGTCTGGAGCGGCTGGAGGACGACGCAGTCAGGGAGGTTCTCACGGCCGCGGGCGTCGCCGACGCGGACGGCGCGCTGCTCGAGGCCGGTGGGATCCCCGACCAGTTCGGGCTGCTGGACTCCCCCGAGTTCGACCCCTGCTCGCTCCAGGCCCGCCCCACCGACCTGATGCGGCGCCGCCGTCATCTGAAGGCGGCGCTGGCCGCCGGCGTGGCCCTGCTGGTGTCCGGGGCGCTGTTCGGTCTGCCCGGCGGGGGCTGGGAGCCCGACGACGCCGTGGCTCCCCCTTACGCGCGGAACCCGGCCGCCCAGGCCGCCCTGGACCCGGCGAAGCTGACCAGGGTCTCCCCCGCCGGGTGGCGGAACTCGGCACGCACCGACTTCTCCGTGTGGCCGGCCCGCGGCGGCCTCACCGGCGACATGGCGCTGCTGCGCCGCGCCCTGGCCGTCTGGGCCCGCCCGGGCGGGACGGTGAGGGTGTCGGCGACGCCCGGTACGCCGACCGGCGGCCCGGCCGGGCCGCCCCAGCTGCTGTTCGCGGGGAGGGTCGACGCGGCCCGGGTGGTGATCCTCTACGACGGCCTGCGCATCGCCCGGTACGCCGAACCGACGGACGGCACGGAGGGGGCCGCGCTCGACTTCGCCCGGGTCGACGGCGCCGACCGGGCCGGGGCGAGCGCGGTGGTCCTCGGCCGGACCGACGGCAACGTCCGTTACCTGACCGCCCCCTGGGTGAAGAAGGCGGGCGAGCGGGACCTGATGAAGCCGGGCTCCGGCGCGATGGATCTCGCCCTCGCCGAGGGTGTCACGGCGCCGCTGGCCGGCCCGGACCTGCGGCCCGGTGCGTGCACCTCGTGGAACGTGCTGCAGCTGACCGACGGTACGGGCAAGCGGCTGCTGACCGACCTCGGCGAACTGGTGCCGGCCCGGCTCACCACGGGGCGGCCCGGTTCCCCCCGCGAGGCGTCCGGCGCCGAGGCGCTGCGCACCTGGCAGCCGTTCGCCTGCTCGCTGGCCACTTTGCGCTCCGCGGGCGTGCGCAGCGTCAACGCCTGGACGTTCAACGAACAGCCGCTGCCGGACGCGAGCGGTTCGGCGGCGTGGGTGTGCACCCGGGCCGAGACCTGGCGGGGTGGTGGGGCGCGGGTGCTGGCGCAGTTCCACACGCCGGGCGGGAGGTACGGGGCGGTGGCGGCGAAGGCGGAGAACGTGCCGGCGTGCTCAGCGCGCGACCCGCAGGTGCTGGCGGGTGTGTGGTGGAAGTCGGAGGCGGGCGACTGGTATCTGCTGGCCGCCGGCAGCCGCCGGACGGCGTCGGTCCGGGCGTCGGGCGGGGTCAGCGGGTCGGCGCGCGGCAGCCTGCTGACCGTGCCGGCCGAGCGAGGGGTCCGGGCCGAGCTGAAGGGCACGCTGAAGAACGGGCGTTCGGTCGGCGGACTGCACTGACGGTCGGTTCGTACGCCCGCCCGGTGGACGCGGGTGAACGTCCATGACCGATCCGGGCCCGTTCGCGGCTGGAATCGATCGGTAAGGTGTTCGCATGACTACCGGGGTTCGCCGCAGATTGGGAGTCGAGGAGCGTCGGCAGCAGTTGATCGGCGTCGCCCTCGAACTGTTCAGCCGCCGCTCGCCCGACGAGGTCTCGATCGACGAGATAGCGTCGGCCGCGGGCATCTCACGCCCGCTGGTCTACCACTACTTTCCCGGCAAACTCAGCCTGTACGAGGCCGCGTTGCAGCGGGCCTCGGACGATCTCGCGGCCCGTTTCGTGGAGCCCCATGAGGGCCCCCTGGGTGCGCGGCTGCTGCGCGTGATGCACCGCTTCTTCGACTTCGTGGACGAGCACGGGCCCGGTTTCTCCGCCCTGATGCGCGGTGGGCCCGCGGTTGGCTCGTCTGCGACCAACGCGCTCATCGACTCCGTGCGGCAGGCCGCGTATGTCCAGATCCTTTCGCACCTGGGCGTGACCGATCCGTCCGCGCGTCTGGAACTGGTCGTCCGTTCCTGGATCTCGCTCGCCGAGTCGACGGCGCTGATCTGGCTGGACGGCCGGCGCATCCCGCGTGAGGAGCTGGAGCCCCAGCTCGTCAACGACTTCGCCGCGCTCGCCGCGGTCAGCGCCACCTACGACGAGGAGATCGCCGCGCTGCTGCGCCGCATCGTCGAGGCGGAGCCGGCCGACGGCCCGTTCGCCCACTTGGCCGGCCGGCTGACCGCACTGGCGGCCTGAGCCGGCACCGCGTCCAGTGCCGGGGCAGGCAACGCTCACCAGCTTTCGAACTTGCGGTAGGACGCGTCCAGGTCGCGCACTTCGGCGGAGGCGTGCAGCACCAGCCCCTCGGCGACCTCGAGGTGGGCCCGCAGCAGCTCGAGCGCTGCCTCGGTGAGCCGGGCCTTCGTCTCGTCGGTGCGGCCGGGAAGCAGGGCGATGTGGACGTGCACATGGGCGTGTCCGTCGGTCTCCGGGCCGACCACGATGTCCTCGGTCCGGCGGAACCGCGTCTTGCAGGCCGGTGGCTTGGCGGCAGCGATGCCGACCGTCGCCTCGTGCAGCGCCTTGGCGAATCCGGGCCGGTCGAAACCGTCACCGAGACCGGCGGAGTAGTCGACGGTGATCTGCGGCATCAGTGCTCCTGTTCCGGGCGGCCAACGGGCTCACCCTAGCCGCAGCGCCGAGGGCGGGGAGATGCGGTCCGTGGACGGTCCGCTTCTCCCCGCCCGGCGGGGCTGGTACGGCTAACGGGCGGTGAAGACCGCCACCGTGCGCCCCGGGACGGCGAACGTGCCGGATTCCGCCGCGTAGGAGGACGAGCGGACGGTGGGGTCCGCCCCCGCCGTCTGCACCGGGTGCAGGCGGTAGCCGGTGCCGGCGAGCGCGGGGACGCGCTGTTCCCGCCGGTCGGGCGTGGCGTTGAAGACGACGACGAGGTCACCGAGCCGCATGGTGATCACGCCGGGTGTCTCGTTCTCGCCGGACAGCGGGAAGGAGAGCCTGGACTGCACCTGCCCGGCCGTGGAGAGCGAGAAGTCCTTCTCGGTCGTACGGATCCGCAGCAGGTCGCGGTAGGCGGCGGAGGCTTGCTCGATCTGCTCGCAGCCCACCCTGACCTTGCTCAGCAGGGGTCTGGCGTACGGCCACTTGCCGGCGTTGTCGGCGGCCATGGGCAGTCCGCGGCCGAAGCCGTTGCCGTCCGCGCAGTTCCAGTGGACGGCGTTGAACCAGTCGCCGCTGTCGTAGGAGTTGCGGTCGAGGGACTTGGAGCGCAGCAGGTCGCTGCCCGCCTGGGAGAGCGCCGGGCCCTGGGAGAGCGTGGCGGTCGCCATGGCGAGGACCTGCATCCGGGCCCGGTCGGCCGCGCTCGTCGTCGCGGGCAGTTTGAAGGCGAGGGCGTCGAAGAGGGACTCGTTGTCGTGCGCGTCGGCGTAGGCGAGGGCGTCGCCGGGGGCGGCGGCGTAACCGGCGGGTGCGCCGTTGTAGTCGACCTCGGAGCCCTTGACCTCCTTGCCGCCGGTGCCGGTGAACCGGTAGTCGGCGAGGTTGCCCGAGAGGCCGACCTTGATGAGGTCCTGGTAGTGCAGCAGGCGGGCCTTCTGTTCGGCCGGAGTGCCGTTGTGCTCGGAGGAGTTGGGTTCGGTGTACAGGCCGGAGGCGAAGCCCTGGACGCCGGGGTCCTCGTCGAAGGGGCCGCCGCCGCGCACGGCGTCGCGGGCCCGGTCGGAGAAGGTGGCGATGCCGGTGCCGGCCATGTTCTTCTGCGTGGCCTGGACGAACCGGGCGTCGTCGGCGACCTCGCCGAAGTTCCAGCCCTCGCCGTACAGGATGATCTTCTTGCCGTCGACGCCGTCCTTCTCCGGTGTGAGCGCGTCGAGGGCCTCGCGGACCGCGAGGATGTTGGCCTTCGGGTGGTGGCCCATGAGGTCGAAGCGGAAGCCGTCGACCTTGTACTCCCGGGCCCAGGTGACGATCGAGTCGACGACCAGCTTGCCCATCATGGCGTTCTCGGTGGCGGTGCCCGCACAGCAGGTGCTGTTCGCGACCGAGCCGTCGGCGAGGAGTCGCTGGTAGTAGCCGGGCACGATCCGGTCGAGGACGCTGGTGCGCTCCTGGCCGCTCGCCGCGGTGTGGTTGTAGACGACGTCCATCACGACCCGCAGGCCGTCCTCGTTGAGTGCCTTGACCATCTCGCGGAACTCGACGGTACGGGCGGTGCCGTCCGGGTCGGTGGCGTAGGAGCCTTCGGGGACCGTGTAGTGGTACGGGTCGTAGCCCCAGTTGTAGGCGTCCTTCGCGGCGATCTTCCCGACGCACTCCTGCTGCTTGTCGGAGTCGGCCGGGTAGGCGGCGAGGTCGCAGTCGACCTTCGCCTGGTCGGCCTTGCGTTCCGGGATGGTGGCGATGTCGAAGGCGGGCAGGAGGTGGACGTACGAGGTGCCGGCCTTCGCCAGCTCGCGCAGGTGCCGGGAGCCGTCGCTGTCCTTGTCGGCGAAGGCGAGGTAGGTGCCGGGGTGCTTCGCCGTGCGGTCCTCGACGGAGAAGTCCCGGATGTGCAGCTCCTGGATCTGGGCGTCCCGGAGGGGCACGGCCTTCGGCTTCGCCAGGGCGGCCCAGCCGCGGGGCTTCAGGGCCTTGTCGCGCAGGTCGACGACGAGGCCGCGCTCGGAGTCGGCGGTGAGGGCGAGGGCGTAGGGGTCGGTGACCTTGTTGGTGACGACCTCGCCGGCGCTGGGCGCCCAGACCTTGACGACGTACCGGTAGGGCTTGCCCTTCCAGGACTTCGGGCCGGTGACGGACCAGACGCCGGTGGTGTCGTCGCGCCGCATCGGCACGGTGGTGTCACCGATCTCCAGTGAGACGTGCCGCGCGGTCGGCGCCCACACGGACAGGGTGGGGCGGCCGTGGGAGAACACCGGCCCCAGAGCGGTCCTGGTGGCGCCGGAGTACAGGTCGTCGAGGACACCGGCGATCTGGACGCCGGTCGCCGCGAGCACGGCCCCGCCGGCGGCGCGCTGCGTGGCGACGACCTGGCCGCGCAGGGCCTGGCGGACCCGGTCGCGGTCGCGTGGGTCGACGGTCCAGGCGTCGTACTCCTTCAGGTGCGGGAACCTGGCCTGCTGGGCGTCGCTGAGTTCGGTCCTCGACAGCCGCAGCCACCTGGCGGCACCGGTGAGGACGCCGTCCTTCACCGCGATCGAGCCGTCGCGGGCGTAGAGCAGCTGGGTGGAGGCGGCGGCGTCGGAGCCGTTCCAGGCGAGCGTGTTCCGGTCGATCCAGACCGCCTTGGAGGTGGTCGGGTCGAGCGCGCCCGAGGCGCCCGCGGGCTGCGGGAGCAGGTACTTCTCCTGCCCGCTCAACAGCCACACCTCGTGGCCGTGCGCGCGGAGGTCGAGCGACTGGTCGGCGGGCAGGTCCTTCGCGTCGCCCTTGTGGAGGATGTAGCTGAGGCTGGTGGCACCGTCGGTGAGCGGTACCTCGAAGACCGCACCATAGGTATCAGTCTTGACCGGCTTCAGGGGGTTCGACCACTCGGTGGGGTTCGCGGCGCCCGTCCAGACGTGCAGGCCCCAGCCGTCGTATTCGCCGTCGGCCCGGTGGTAGTGCAGGACGGCCTTGGTCTTGTCGGGCGCCGGGGAGTCGGGGCGCTCGGTGGTGACGGTCTCCTTGCCCTGCTCGATCCAGATCTCGCCGGTCCTGGTGACGTCGATGGTGCGGTCCGCGGCGACGTCCTTGGTGCCGTCCTTGTCGACGACGAGGAAGCCGACGGTCGAGGCGCCGGGCTTCAGCTTGACGTAGGCGAAGGCGCCGTAGGCGTCACGGCCGGTGAAGGGGTGGCCGGCGGGCCATGGGGTGGCCTCGCCGTCGGCCAGGTCGCCCCAGGCGTACAGGCCCCAGTCGGCGTAGTCGCCGTCGGTGCGCTTGTAGTGGACGATCGCGTAGTCGCGGGAGGAGGCGGAGGGCGGCTCCTCGGTGGGCGGGGTGCCGGTGGTGGAGGCGGCCAGGGCGCTCGCGGTGCGGCCCGCCGAGTCGATCACGACCGCCTTGTAACGCAGGGCGGTGCCGGGCGGTACGTCGGTGCCGATGGTCTGGGTGACCTTGTAGGGGGCGTGGTCGGCGGAGCCGAGGGTCCGCCACTTTCCGCCTCCGACCTGGGCGGCGAAGACGACCCGGTTGAGCTGCCCGCCCCTCACGTCGGCGGTGAGCTCGACGGTGCCGGTCGCGCCGCTCGCCGGGGCCTTCAGGGTGATGACCGGCATCATGACGGGGACGGCGGGCCTGCCGGTCGCCTTGAGCACGATCGCCGAGCCGGCCGGGACGGTGACGGTGAGCTTCCTGTCCCGGTCGCTCTTCACGGAGGCGCCGGTGCCGTAGAGGCCCTTGAAGGTCATGCCCGCCGAGCCGGTCGGGAACGTCGCCGTCTTCTTCTGCGCCGCGTTGTTGAAGGCGACGACGTACTCGGTGCCGGTGTGCGCGTCGGTGCGGGAGAAGGCGTACACGCCCGGGCCGTCGGCCGCGTACCGCTGCTGCTGGACGCCGTCGGTGAGGGCCGGGTTCGCCTTGCGGAGCTCGGCGAGAGCACTGATCCGGCGGTAGAGCGGCGCTCTGGTGTCGTAGGCGTCCTCGGCGTGGGTGTCATCGGTGCCGATCCGGTCGTCGTCGAGGTAGTCGGGGGTGCGCGAGGCGAACATGGTCTGGCGGGCGTCCTTGTCGCCGCCCGCCCCGGCGAAGCCCTGTTCGTCGCCGTAGTAGACGACGGGGTTGCCGCGGCTGAGGAACATCAGCTCGTTGGCGAGCCTGTCCTTGGCGAGGAGCTGGGCGTCGGTGGCCTTGGGGTTGTCCTGCTCGATGAAGTGGCCGATGCGGCCCATGTCGTGGTTGCCGAGGAAGGTGACCTGCTCGTAGGCGTTGGCCTTGCCGGTCGTGTACTTGTAGTCGTCGCCGAAGACACCCGCGAGCTTCTGCGCGCTGCCGCCCTGCGAGGCGTACTGGCGGGCCGCCTCCTGGAACGGGAAGTCGAGCGTGGCGTCGAGGCGGCCCCGGGTGACGTACGGGGAGGTGACGTTCGTGTCGGCCGAGTACACCTCGCCGAACATGAAGAAGTCGTCGCGCCCCTGCCGGGCGGCGTAGGCGTCGAGGGCGGTGGCCCACTGCGTCCAGAACTCCATGTTGACGTGCTTCACGGTGTCGATCCGGAAGCCGTCGACGTCGAAGTCCCGCACCCAGCGCTGGTAGATCCTCTCCATGCCCCGTACGACCTCGGGCCGCTCGGTCCACAGGTCGTCGAGCCCGGAGAAGTCGCCGTGGGTGGAACTCTCACCGGCGAAGGTGGAGTCGCCGCGGTTGTGGTACATCGTCGGGTCGTTGAGCCACGACGGGACCTTGAGGTTCTTCTTCGCGGCGGGAACGGCCGGTGTGCGCGGGAAGGAGTCGCGGTCGACCTCGGGGAAGTCCCGCCGCCCGTCGGCGTAGTCGGCGTCGTCGAACGGCACGCCGTCCTTCGTCAGGTAGGGGAACGCCCCCTTGGAGAGGTAGTCGTACGACTTCTCCTCATAGTCGACGACGTCCGCCGTGTGGTTGGTGATGACGTCGAAGAACACCTTCATGCCCTTGGCGTGGGCCTTGTCGATGAGGGTCTCGAGGTCCTTGTTGGTGCCGAAGTGCGGGTCGACGTGGGTGAAGTCGGTGATCCAGTACCCGTGGTAGCCGGCGGAGGCGTTCGCCCCGGTCCCCTGCACGGGCTGGTTCCTGAAGATCGGGGCCATCCAGAGGGCGGTGGTGCCCAGGCCCTTGATGTAGTCGAGTTTCCTGGTCAGGCCCTTGAGGTCGCCGCCCTGGTAGAAGCCCTTGTCGGTGGGGTCGTAGCCGGTGGCGAGGCGGGATCCGGTCAGGCCGCCCTTGTCGTTGCGGCGGTCGCCGTTGGCGAAACGATCCGGCAGGACGAAGTAGAACTGCTCTCGGGTGGCGTCGTGGCGGGCGGGCTCGGCGGCGAGCTTCGCGTCGGACGGAGGCGCCGGCGGGGTGGCGGCCCCCGCGGCGAGCGGCTGGACGAGCGCTGCGGCCAGTGCGGTCGCGGTGACCGCAGCGACCCGTCCGGCATGGGCGGTTGGGCGCCTTGCGGGCGCACGCCATCTCGGTATCACTGACGTGGACTCCTTGCGATTGCGGCTCTCGGGTCCGACCCCGCGCGACCGTATCGCTGCCGAAACGCTTGCAGCAAGAGTCCTGAAACAGTTGGAAAGAACTTTCAACGAACCGAGTTGGCCCGCCTCACACCTCTAGCAAC
This sequence comes from Streptomyces djakartensis, assembly GCF_014651075.1. GTDB lineage: Bacteria > Actinomycetota > Actinomycetes > Streptomycetales > Streptomycetaceae > Streptomyces > Streptomyces djakartensis. The sequence continues at coordinate 41,807 of NZ_BMWE01000018.1, forward strand.
CGGACTTGCCCGCCTGGATCGCCAGGGCCGTGTTCGAGCCCAGGGTGGCCGTGAGCCGCCCGCCGGAGTCCACCGTCACCGTCCTGTTGCTCTGCACGTCGCAGTACGTCCCCGCCGCGAGCGACGTCTGGTAGGTCCGGGTCAGGGAGCCGGACTCGTGGTTGATGGCCACGAAGCCCTTGCCGCCCCGGCCGAAGGCGATGGCGTCGCCGCCGTTGTCCCACCAGTCGGTGACGGCCTGGCCGCGCGTGGCGTTGCGGAAGGCGACCATGGACTTGATCTCCGGCCAGTTGTGCTGGCACTTCCAGCCGTCCCGCCAGCAGGCGTCGACCTGGCCCCCGCCCGGCGGGCCGGCGTCGGGGTCGGTGAACTCGTAGCCGGAGTTGATGTCCGGGGCGCCGTAGGGCCAGGCCAGCATGAAGACGTTGGCCAGGGTGTAGGTGGCGTTGTCCTTGTAGCTCAGCGTGGAGCCGTTGCGCTCGGTGTCGTGGTTGTCGACGAAGACGCCCGCGACGCCGCTGTTCAGGTAGCCCCAGCCCTCGCCGTAGTTCCTCAGGTAGGCGAGGTTCTCGCTGTTGAAGACCCGCTTGAGGTCGTAGGCGTAGCGGAACTCCTGGACGTCGCCGTTGCCCGTGTACTCGGTGGGCTGGACGGCTTCTCCGCTGCCCTGGATGACCTCCTGCTTCCAGTACGCCGACGGATCGCTCAGCCGGGACTTGATGCCGGCGAGGTCGGCGGCGTCCATGTGCTTGGCCGCGTCGATGCGGAAGCCGTCGACGCCGAGGGAGAGCAGGTCGTTCATGTACCCGGCGATCGCGCCGCGGACGTAGTTCTCGCCGGTGTCGAGGTCGGCGAGCCCGACCAGTTCGCAGTGCTGGACGTTCCACCGGTCCCGGTAGTCGCCGATCCGGCCGGTGCAGTCGTCGAAGTCGTACGGGGAGTACAGGCCCGGGTAGGTGTACTTGCTGTAGGACGAGCCCCCGGTGCCGGTGCCGCTGCCCGCCGACATGTGGTTGACGACGGTGTCGACGACGACCTTCACACCGGCCGCGTGGCAGGTGTCCACCATGTTCCGGAAGGCCGCGCGGTCGCCGAGCCGGCCGGCGATCTTGTAGCTGACGGGCTGGTACGAGGTCCACCACTGCGGGCCCGGTATGTGCTCGGCGGGCGGTGAGACCTGGACGAAGCCGTATCCGGCGGGCCCGAGGGTGTTCGCGCACTCGCGGGCGACGGAGGCGTACTTCCACTCGAAGAGGACGGCGGTGACGTCCTTGGTGCCAGGTGGGGAGGCCTGGGCGTTAGTCGGGTTCATGACAATCACAGCCGCGGCGAGCGCCACGGCGGCGGAGAGATGTCTGCGTGCCATGTGGGGCTTCCTTCGTCGTTGAAGGTTCTTGCTGCAAGGTTCAGCAACCTTGCGGTCACGCAGATGGTAGAGGCCCGCCACCCGAAAGGGCAGCGGGCCGTACGAGATTCAAAGGAAATCAGGCGGTGACCACGGTGGTCCACCACACCGTGGTGTCGGCGGGCACCTTCGCCTCGTCGTCCACGTGGACGATCTCCCCGCTCGCGACCAGCAGCCGGCCGTACGCCGGCATCGCCACCGACTCGCCGGTGGTGTTCGCCACGCACACGAACTCCCCGCGCCGGAAGGCCAGCACTCCCTCCGGCGCCCGCAGCCACTCCACGGACGAACCGGCGCCGAGGTCGCGCTGCTCACGGCGCACCGCGAGCGCGGCCCGGTACAGCTCCAGCGTCGAGCCCGGCACGCCGGTCTGCGCCTCGACGCTCAGCTCGCCCCATCCCTCCGGCTGCGGAAGCCAGCTGCCGCCCTCTCCGAAGCCGTACGACGATCCGGTCCGGGTCCATGGGATCGGCACCCGGCACCCGTCACGGAAGCCGTCCTGGCCCGCACCCCGGAAGTACGCCGGGTCCTGACGCACCTCGTCGGGCAGGTCGACGACGTCGGGCAGGCCGAGCTCCTCGCCCTGGTAGATGTACGCCGACCCGGGCAGGGCCAGCATCAGCAAGGTCGCGGCCCGGGCCCGGCGCAGCCCCAGTTCCCGGTCGCCGGCCAGGCGGATCTGGGTACCGAGGCCGGGCGGGTTGGCGAAGCGGGTGGCGTGCCGGGTCACGTCGTGGTTGGACAGCACCCAGGTGGCGGGAGCGCCGACGGGGCGCATGGCCTCCAGGGTGCGGTCGATGACCTCGCGCATCTCCTCGGCGTCCCAGTGGGTGCTCAGGTACTGGAAGTTGAAGGCCTGGTGCAGCTCGTCCGGGCGGACGTAGTGGGCGGTGCGCTCGATGGTCGGCGTCCACGCCTCGGCCACGAAGATCCGCCCTCCCGTCTCCCACCACCGCCCTTCTGACGAAGGCCCTTCGGGCCCCTTCCTTTCGGCGTACTCGTCGAGGATGAGCCGCCACTGCCGGTAGATCTCGTGCACGCCCTCCTGGTCGAAGAACGGCATGACATCGTTGCCCAGCAGCTTCACCTGGTCGTGGGATCCAAGGTCGGGCAGCCCCTCCGCCTTCACCAGACCGTGGGCGACGTCGATGCGGAAGCCGTCGACGCCCATGTCCAGCCAGAAGCGCAGGATGGAGCGGAACTCGTCGCCGACCGCTGGGTGCTCCCAGTTGAAGTCGGGCTGCTCCGGGGCGAAGAGGTGCAGGTACCACTCACCGGGTGTGCCGTCGGGTTCGGTGACCCGGGTCCAGGCCGGACCGCCGAAGATCGACTCCCAGTCGTTGGGCGGCAGCTCGCCGTTCGCGCCCTTGCCGGGCCGGAAGTGGTAGCGCTCCCGGAGCGGAGACCCGGGGCCCTCGGCTACGGCCCTCCTGAACCACTCGTGCTGGTCGGAGGAGTGGTTGGGCACGAGGTCGACGATGATGCGCAGACCGAGCCGGTGGGCGTCGCGGATCAGCGCGTCGGCGTCCAGGAGGTTGCCGAACATGGGGTCGACGGCCCGGTAGTCGGCCACGTCATAACCCGCGTCGGCCTGCGGCGAGGCGTAGAAGGGGCTGAGCCACACGGCGTCCACGCCGAGGTCGCGCAGGTACGGCAGGCGGGTGCGGACACCCTCCAGGTCGCCCATGCCGTCGCCGTTGCTGTCGGCGAAGCTGCGCGGGTACACCTGGTAGATCACCGCGTCCCGCCACCAGTCGCCACGCTTGGCGACGGCCACTGCGGACGCGGGGGTGGGGACAGGTGCGGCTGAGTGCTGGCTCATGTCGTCCTTGATGCGTAACAGGATGTCGGTCATGGGAAGCGTGGGTGGGCCCGGGCGGCCGCGGCACAGCGGGGTCGGATGGGCACCACGGCCGCCCTACCGCGCCCCCACAGGGGCGCGGGGAACTGCGCGACCGGCCACGACGGCGCCGCGGCCGGCCCACGAGCAAACGTCACCCCTTGGTACCGCCCGCGGTGAGCCCGGTCACCAGGTTCTTCTGCACGAGGTAGAAGAACAGGGCGGCCGGTATCGCGATCAGCACAGCCGTCGCGGCCATCAGGTTGCGCTGCGCGTCGTGCTCGCTCACGAAGGTCTGCAGACCGACGGCGAAGGTGTACTTGTCGTCGCTCAGCATGAAGGTCGAGGCGAACGCGACCTCACCGAAGGCCGTGAGGAAGCTGTAGAACGCCGCGACCGCGAGGCCCGGCTTGGCCAGCGGCAGGATCAGCCGCGCGAACGTGCCGAACGGGGTCAGTCCGTCGACGCGCCCGGCCTCGTCGATCTCGAACGGGATGGTGTCGAAATAGCCCTTCATCAGCCAGGCACAGTACGGCACGATCGTGGTGCAGTTGACAAGGATGAGACCAAGGTAGCTGTCGATGAGCTGCAGATCCGAGAGAATCTGGTACATCGGCACGATCAGTACTGCAATCGGGAACATCTGGGTGACCAGCAGGACCCACATCAGCTTCCGGTAGCCGGGGAACCGCATGCGGGAGACGGCGTAACCGGTGGACGCGGCGACGACGACACCGATGAGCGTGGTGCCCAGCACCACCACCAGCGTGCTCGTCAGCCAGTCGAAGAAGCCGGTGTCCTGCAGAACGAACGCGTAGTTGTCGAGCGTCATCCTGCCCCAGATGCGCCCGGGGTGGAGGTAGTCGTCCTTGTCCGGGCCGAGGGACAGGAACACCAGCCAGGCGACCGGGAAGAGCGCGATCAGGCTCGCGCCGATCAGCACGGCGTGCGAGGCGAGGGAGGCGGCACGGCTGCGCTCGCCGCGGCCTCGGACCTTGCGCGGGCGATCGGCGGGGCGCCGCCGGGTGACCTCGGCGGAGGTCTCGACTGCGGTCGTACTCGTCGTACTCATTTTCGAAACTCCTGCCTCAGATCGCGAGCTGCTGCTCGTTGCGGTTCAGCCAGCGGCGGTAGAAGGAGGTGAAGACGATCAGGATGGACAGGAGCAGGATCCCGTAGGCCGCGGACTGGGCGTAGTCGCGCGGCTGCTGCCCGAAGCCCAGCTGGTAGGCCCAGGTCACGAGGATCTGCGCGTCGGGGGCGGTGTTGCCGAACAGCAGGAAGACGATGGGGAACTGGTTGAACGTCCAGATGACGCCGAGCAGCACGACGGTGGTGCTGACGGACCTGAGGCCGGGCAGGGTGACGTACCGGAAGCGCTGCCAGGCATTGGCGCCGTCCATCTCGGAGGCCTCGTACAGGCTCGCGTCGATCGACTGCAGTCCGCCGAGCAGCGAGACCATCATGAACGGCACACCGCACCAGGTGTTGACCATGATCGCGGAGAACCGCTGCCAGAAGGTGTCCTCCAGCCACAGCGGCGTCGGCAGCCCCAGCAGGTCGAGGCCGCCGTTGATGACGCCGCCGTCGGCGAGCATGAACCGCCAGCCGAAGACGGTGACGAAGGTGGGCACCGCCCAGGGCAGCACCAGGATCATCCGGTAGAGGGTGCGGCCGCGCAGCTTCTGGTCGAGGAGCAGGGCGAGACCGAGGCCGATGCCGTAGTGCAGGGCGACGCAGGCCGCCGTCCAGAAGATCGTCCAGAGGAAGTGCGACCAGAAGCGGTCGTACGCCGTGGGGCCCCACAGGATGTCGGCGTAGTTGTCCAGGCCGATGAACCTGTAGGTGGCGTCGATGTGGTTGACGCCGATGGTGCGGGCGCTGTTGAGGCTGTTGGCGTCGGTGAGGGTGAGGTACAGGCCGTACGCCAGCGGGTACAGCACGAGGACCCCGAGGACGATCGCCACCGGGGCGATCATCGCGTAGGCGTACCAGTGCTTGCGGAAGCCGTTCTTCAGCCGCTGGGCCGGCCCGGGCCGTGGTGCCCGCTCACCGCGCCGCTTGCCGGTCGCTCGGTCGATGGCGACTGTCATGGTTCGACACCTTCTGGAAGTTCAAGGAGTTCAGGAGGGCTGCCCGGGCAAGGGCGCAGGCCGGTGGCCGCCGGGTCCCCTCCCCCATGACCGGGGACCCGGCGGCCACACGGTGGTCACTTGCTGTAGTCCGGCACCAGCTTGGCGATGGCGGTCTCGGCGTTGCCGAGGCCCTTGTCCAGGGACTCCTTGCCGCCCGCGATCTTGATCAGCTCGTCGTCCAGCGGGGTCCACAGGGAGCTGTACTCGGGCAGCGCCGGGCGCGGCCGGGCGGCGGACAGCACGCCCTGGTAGCCGGCGATGCCCGGGTCGGCCTTGACCTCCGCCGTGTAGGCGTCCTCGCGGGTGGGGAGCGTGGAGTTCTTCAGCGCGATGGTCTCCTGCGCCTTCGCCGAGGTCATGAAGTTGACGAACTTCAGCGCGGCCTTCTGGTGGGCGGAGTCGGAGCCGGCGTAGACGGAGAGGTTGTGGCCGCCGGTCGGGGCGCCCGCCTTGCCGGTGGAGCCGGCCGGGACGGTGGCGATGCCGAGGTTGCCCTTGTCCTTGAAGGCGGAGCCCTTGTAGAAGTTGGTGATCTCCCACGGGCCCTGGATGATCGAGGCGACCTTGCCGCTGACGAACGCCTCCTGGATGTGGGCGTAGGCGTCGGCGGTGGTGTCGGCCTTGTGCAGGCCCTTGCCCTTGAAGAGGCTCTGCCAGGTGCCGTAGGCCTTCTTGGCCTCCGGCGAGGTGACGGTGATCTTCTTGGCGTCGACGTCGACGGTGTCGGCGCCCTCGCCGTAGAGGAAGGACTGGGCGTAGTAGGCCTGGGTGGAGCCCCAGTAGCCGTCGACGCCGGTCTTGTCCTTGATGGTGGCGGCGGCCTTCTTCAGGTCGTCCCAGGTCTTGGGTGCCTCGACGCCGGCCTTCTTGAACAGTTCCTTGTTGTAGACGAGGGCGAGGGTGTCCGTGGTGAAGGGGACGCCGTAGGTCTTGCCCTCGTACTTGGCCTGCTCGATCAGGCTGGGCTGGAACCTGTCCTGCTCGGCGAGGGCCTCGGTGTCGTCCAGCGGCAGGAAGAAGCCCTTCTTGGCGAAGGCCGGGGTCCAGCCGACCTCGGAGCGCAGCACGTCGGGAGCGCCCTTGGAGCCGGCGGCGGTGTCGAACTTGTTCTGCGCCTGGTCGAAGGGGACGTTGACGTAGTTGACCTTGACGTCCTTGTTGGCGGCCTCGAACTCCTTGACGAGGGCCTGGTAGGTCGGCGCCTCGTTGGTGGCGTTGGAGGTGTCCCACCAGGTGATGGTGACCGGACCGTCGGCCTTGTCGCCGCTGTCGCTTCCGCCGCACGCCGTCGCCGCCAGGGCGAGGGACGCCACCAGCGCGGTGGCCGCTATGCCACGCCGCATGAGTTCTCCTTGAGGGTGAAGCCCGTTTCGTGCTGCCGACTGCGCCGTTGGCCGCCGGGCGTCGGTGAGATTAGCCGCGCTTGAAGGAGTTGCGAAAGACCTTGCAGCAAAAAGTTGCAAGAGGTGCGGATGGTTATCCCGCCGTGACCTCCCGCTGGGCCGCTGTGACCCCGGATTTCAGGCGTTCAGCGGGGAGTGGGGCACCTGTGCAAGACTCTGCAAGCACTTGCTATCCGTTTCCGCCGGGGGAATCATCCGTTGCGGACCGGACGCCGACACGAACTTCGAGGGACCGCGATGACCAAGCAACCCGCAGCGGGCCGTGCCACGGCGCGCGCCAGGCGTCCCGTCGGTACGCAAGCGGAACCCCGGCCGCTACAGTCCAGTGCTGTGACCACACGGCTTGCCGACATCGCCGCGCAGGCGGGGGTGAGCGAAGCGACCGTCAGCCGCGTCCTCAACGGGAAGCCCGGCGTCGCCGCCACCACCCGCGAGTCCGTGCTGGCCGCGCTCGACGTGCTGGGCTACGAGCGCCCGGTGCGGCTGCGGCAGCGCAGCGAGGGCCTGGTGGGCCTGATCACCCCGGAGCTTGAGAACCCGATCTTCCCGGCTCTGGCGCAGGTCATCGGCCAGGCGCTGACCCGGCAGGGCTACACGCCGGTGCTGGCCACTCAGACCCCGGGCGGCTCGACCGAGGACGAGCTGACCGAGATGCTCGTCGACCGCGGGGTCGCCGGCATCATCTACGTCTCCGGACTGCACGCGGACACCACCGCCGACATGCAGCGCTACGACCGGCTGCGCGCGCAGGGCGTGCCGTACGTGCTGGTCGACGGCTTCTCTCCGAAGGTGCAGGCGCCGTTCATCTCGCCCGACGACCGTGCCGCGATGAGTCTCGCGGTCACACACCTGGTGTCCCTGGGGCACACACGGATCGGTCTGGCCCTGGGGCCCAAGCGGTTCGTGCCGGTGCAGCGCAAGATCGAGGGGTTCGTGCGCGCCATGCAGGACCAGCTGGGTCTGGGCGCCGGGACCGTGGAGTCGGAGCTGGTCCAGCACTCCCTCTACACCCTGGAGGGCGGTCAGGCCGCGGCCGCGGCGCTGATCGAGAGGAACTGCACGGCCGTGGTGTGCGCCAGCGACATGATGGCGCTGGGCGCGATCCGGGCGGCCCGGCAGCACGGCCTGGACGTGCCGAAGGACATCTCCGTGGTCGGCTTCGACGACTCGCCGCTGATCGCCTTCACGGACCCGCCGCTGACGACGATCCGCAAGCCGGTCCCGGCGATGGGCCAGGCGGCCGTGCGCACACTGCTGGAGGAGATCGGCGGGACGCCCGCGCCCCACAGCGAGTTCGTGTTCATGCCGGAACTGGTGGTGCGCGGTTCGACCGCGTCGGCTCCCGGGGACCGCGTTCGCTCCTGAGGTCCGTCGCAGGTCCGTGGCCGGTCCGTGGCCTGATCCCGCCGCAGAACATGCGGCCCGCACCGGGCCGCGGGATGATCGGTGGGGAAGTCCTTTTCTGGCAGACTTTGCGCCTATGGGTAACTCGACCGTGACGACGCCGGAAGGCCGGGAATCGGCCCTTCCACAGCCGGTCGCGGCCGGGAACGGGCCGGGTCCGCTGCACCGGCTGCGCACCCCCCGCCGTCCCCGGTTCTGGTTCGAGATCCTGCTGATCGCGGTCAGTTACTGGACGTACTCGCTCGTGCGGAACGCCGTGCCCGAACAGAGGGCCGAGGCGCTGAGCAACGCCGACTGGATCTGGAAGGCCGAGCACTTCCTGGGCATCGCCGTCGAGGAGTCCGTCAACCAGGCCGTGAACTCGGTGACTTGGCTGATCATCGGCATGAACTACTACTACGCGACGCTCCACTTCGTGGTGACGCTGGGTGTCCTGGTGTGGCTGTACCGTCGCCATCCCGGCCGCTACGCGGCGACCCGCCTGGTGCTGTTCGCGACGACCGCCGTAGCCCTGGCCGGTTACTACCTGTATCCACTGGCGCCCCCGCGGCTGATGCACGGCGGCGACTTCATCGACACGGTCATGGTCCACCAGACCTGGGGCTCGATGGCGTCCGGCGACCTGAAGAACATGTCCAACCAGTACGCCGCGATGCCCTCGATGCACATCGGCTGGTCGGTCTGGTGCGGCCTGACGATCTTCGCCCTGTCGACGGTCCCCTGGGCGCGGGTGCTGGGCGTGCTGTACCCGGCGCTGACACTGGTGGTGATCGTCGCCACGGCCAACCACTTCTGGCTGGATGCCGTCGGTGGCATCCTGTGCCTGGCGTTCGGCTTCGCGGTGGCGAGGCTCTGGTACGGGAGGCAGCCGTACACCCTGCCGAAGGTGGTGCCTGCCCAGCGGCCGGGCCCGCCCGGGGCCGAGGACGAGCCGGGCGCCGGGGCCCGGGCAGAGGACGGGCAGCCGGCGGCGAGGGTCTGATCCCTCGCCTCCTACCGCTCGGTGATCCCGTAGAACAGCTCCTCCACGACGCCCCGCGCCCTGCGCGCCGTCCGCCGGTACGCGTCGAGCATGTCCCCGGCGTGGCCGGGGCCGTAGCCCAGGTACCGGCCCACGGCGGCCAGTTCGCGGGCCTCCGCCGGGAACGTGTCGGCGGCCCGGCCGCGCACCAGCATCACCGCGTTGCGGACGCGGGTCGCGAGGACCCAGGCCTCGTCCAGGGTGGCCGCGTCCTCGTCCGTGATGAGCCCGGCCGCCCGGGCGGCGGCCAGGGCCTGACGGGTCCGCGTGGTCCGCAGGCCCGGCTCGGCCGCGCCGTGCCGTAGTTGCAGCAGCTGCACGGTCCACTCCACGTCGGACAGACCGCCCGGCCCGAGCTTGGCGTGCAGCTTCGGGTCCGCGCCGCGCGGGAGCCGTTCGGACTCCATCCGGGCCTTCAGCCGCCGGATCTCGCGGACGGCCTCGTCGGCGAGCCCGTCCGCCGGGTAGCGCAGCGGGTCGACCAGCTCGATGAACCGGCGGCCGAGGTCCTCGTCCCCGGCGACCGGTTCCGCCCGCAGCAGCGCGTGCGACTCCCAGGTCATGGACCAGCGGCGGTAGTACGCCGCGTACGAGGTGAGGGTGCGCACGAGCGGCCCGGACTTGCCCTCGGGGCGCAGGTCGGCGTCGATGAGCAGGGGCGGGTCGGCACTGGGGAGCTGCAGCAGGCGGCGCATCTCGGAGACGACCTTGTTGGCCGCCTGGGAGGCCTCGCGCTCGTCGACGCCGTCGCGCGGCTCGTGCACGAACAGCACGTCCGCGTCGGAGCCGTAGCCCAGCTCGTGGCCGCCGAACCGGCCCATGCCGATGATCGCGAACCGGGTGGGCAGGCTGTCGCCCCAGCCGTCGCGCACGACCGCGCGGAGCGTGCCGGCGAGGGTCGCGGCCGTCAGGTCGGACACCGCGCCGCCGACCCGGTCGACCAGGGCGCCCTGGTCCGCCTCGGCGGGCTGCTCCTCGGTGCCGTAGGAGCCGACGATGTCGGCGGCGGCCGTACGGAACAGCTCGCGGCGACGCACCCCGCGGGCGGCGGTGACCGCCTGGGCGGCCCCGTCGGCCCGGCGGACCGCCGCGAGGATCTCCTGCTCCAGGTGGGCGCGGGACCGCGGTTCGAGACCACCGCCGTCCCCGTCGCCGAGCAGCGCCACCGCCTCCGGTGCGCGCAGCAGCAGGTCGGGGGCGAGCCGGCCGGCGGACAGGACCCGGGCGAGGTTCTCCGCGGCGGCGCCCTCGTCCCTCAGCAACCGCAGATACCAGGGCGTCTTGCCGAGGGCGTCCGAGACCTTGCGGAAGTTCAGCAGACCGGCGTCCGGGTCGGCCGAGTCGGCGAACCAGCCCAGCAGGACGGGGAGCAGGGTGCGCTGGATAGCGGCCTTGCGGGTGACGCCGGAGGCCAGTGCCTCCAGGTGGCGCAGGGCGGAGGCGGGGTCGGCGTAGCCGAGGGCGACCATCCGCTCCCGGGCCGCCTCGGCGCTGAGGCGGGCCTCGCCGGTGGCGAGCTGGGCGACCGCGTCGAGCAGCGGCCGGTAGAACAGCTTCTCGTGCAGCCGGCGCACCACGGTGGCGTGCCGCTTCCACTCGCGCAGCAGCTCGGCGACCGGGTCGGTGCGCAGCCCGAGGGAGCGGCCGATGCGGCGCAGCTCGGCCTCCTCCTCGGGCACGAGGTGGGTGCGGCGCAGCCGGAACAGCTGGATCCGGTGCTCCATGGAGCGCAGGAAGCGGTACGCCTCGTCGAGCTGCGCGGCGTCGGCCCGGCCCACGTAACCGCCGGCTGCCAGGGCCCCCAGCGCGTCCAGAGTCGTGCCGCTGCGCAGGGAGGTGTCGGTCCGGCCGTGCACCAGCTGGAGCAGCTGCACGGCGAACTCCACGTCCCTGAGGCCGCCCGGCCCCAGTTTCAGCTGGCGGTCGACCTCGGCGGCGGGGATGTTCTCCACGACCCGGCGGCGCATCTTCTGCACGTCGGGGACGAAGTTCTCGCGCTCGGCGGCCTTCCACACCAGGGGCTGGACCGCGGCCACGTACTCCTCGCCGAGCTCCAGGTCGCCGGCGACCGGACGGGCCTTGAGCAGGGCCTGGAACTCCCAGGTCTTGGCCCAGCGCTGGTAGTAGGCGAGGTGGCTGGAGAGGGTCCGCACCAGCGGGCCGTTCCTGCCCTCGGGCCGGAGGTTGGCGTCCACGGGCCAGATGGACCCCTCGACCGTCGTCTCCGAGCAGATCCGCATCAGGTGCGAGGCCAGCCGGGTCGCGGCGCGCAGGGCCTTGGTCTCGTCGGCCTCCTCGGCGGGCTCCGCCACGAAGATGACGTCCACGTCGGAGACGTAGTTGAGTTCGTGGCCGCCGCACTTGCCCATCGCGATGACCGCGAGCCGGCACAGGGCGTCGTCCTCGGGCGCGGCGGCCCGCGCGAGGCGGAGGGCGGCGCGCAGGGTGGCGGTGGCGAGGTCGGCGAGTTCGGCGGCGGACTCGGCGACGCCGGTGGTGCCGCACACGTCCCGGGCGGCGATGGACAGCAGGCAGCGCCGGTAGGCGACGCGCAGCGAGACGGGGTCGTCCGCCTCCGCGAGGCCGGCCTCGAACTCCTCCACGCCGGGGTGCAGGTCGTACGCCTCGTACATGACGAGCGCCTGCCAGTCCTCCGGGTGCCGGGTGAGGTGGTCGGCGAGGGCCGTGGAGGCGCCGAGCACACCGAGCAGCCGGTCGCGCAGCGGCTTGGACGAGATCAGCGTGTCGAGCAGTTCCCGGCGGGCGCCGGGGCCCGGCTGGGCCTCCAGCAGCCGGACGAGCCCGAGGAGCGCCAGATCCGGGTCGGCCGTCGCGCCCAGGGCGTCCAGCAGCACCGGGTCGTCGCGCAGCGGCACCAGCTCGGGACTGTCCAGGAGCCGCTCGGCGGCGGAGGCGTCGGTGAAGCCGTGCCGCAGCAGCCGTGTGAAGGTACTGCTCCTGCGCCCCGGCGCCGCCGTCATCCCGGGCCTCCCTCGGTCTCGCCTCGTGCTTTTCCCCGGATCAAGGTCTTTCGGCTTTGAGCCTAACCGCAGACCCGGGGCCGGGCTCCGATGAGTTCGGGGGACGGACGGGGTCTGCCCTGTGAAGCGAGAGGCCGGGAGGACACTCATGACCACCACGCACCCCGAGACCAGGCTCGACCGGCGGTACAGCGACGAGACAGCCACCGCGACCGACTGGGAGGACGCCGAGGCGCGGCTGAGGGCGGCGGAGCTGTTCTGGATCACGACGGTACGGCCGGACGGACGACCCCACGTCACCCCGCTTCCGGCGGTCTGGTCGCACGGCGCCCTGCACTTCTGCACGGGCCCGGAGGAACGCAAGGCGAGGAACCTCGCGGAGAACCCGCACGTCGTGCTGACCACCGGCACGAACACCTGGAACGCGGGCTACGACCTGGTGGTGGAGGGCCAGGCGGCCCGCGTGACCGACGAGGCCCGGCTACGGGAACTGGCCGCCGGGTGGGAGGCGAAGTACGGCGGCTTCTGGCACTTCGAGGTGCGGGACGGGTATTTCCACCACGGCGCGGGCCACGCGGTCGTCTACTCGGTGGCGCCACGCACCGTTTTCGGCTTCGGTAAGGGAGAGCCGTTCAGCCAGACGAGGTGGCGGTTCGCCTGACGCCGGACGAAGGAGTCTCGCCGTGGACATCACCCTGGAAGTCATCCCGCTGCCCGTGAGCGACATCGACCGGGCCCGGGACTTCTACCGGGACAAGGTCGGCTTCCACGTGGACATCGACCAGGAGGTGATACCCGGGATGCGGATCGTCCAGCTGACGCCGCCCGGCTCCGGCTGCTCGATCGCCCTCGGCCACTCGATCTGGGAGATGACCCCCGGACCCACCCCGGCCCCCGGCTCCTACCAGGGCCTGCAACTGTGCGTGTCCGACATCGAGGCGGCCCGCACGGAGTTCGTCGCGCGCGGGCTCGACGTCTCGGAGCCGGTCCAGTACGCCCCCAGCGACGGCGCCACCTTCATGCACTTCCAGGATCCGGACGGCAACGGCTGGGCGGTCCAGGAGTACCGGCGGCGGGCGAAGGAGCCGCTGCACGAGTTGCTGGCCGGTCTGAAGCGACAGCAGGAGGGCTGACCGCACCCGGCCGCGCCGTACCGGTCTACCGGTCAGGAATCGAGAAGCGGGGTCCCGGCGCCGCGATTAGCGTCGTTTCCATGACGTCCATCGCATGCGTCACCCTCGGGGTGACCGATCTCGCCGCCGCCGAACGCTTCTACACCACCGCCTTCGGCCTGGGCGGGCAGGTGCGCCTGCGGGCCTCGGAGGCACCGAGCACCGGGTTCCGCGGGTTCACCCTGTCCCTCGTGGTCTCCCAGCCCGCCGACGTCGACGCCCTCGTCGACGCGGCCGTGGCGGCCGGTGCCACGACCCTGAAGCCCGCCGCCAGGTCGCTGTGGGGCTACGGGGGCGTCGTACAGGCCCCGGACGGAACGATCTGGCAGATCGCGACGTCGTCGAAGAAGAACACCGGCCCCGCGTCGAAGCGTTTCGACGAGCTCGTCCTGCTGCTCGGCGTCAAGGACGTGAAGGCCGCCAAGCAGTTCTACGTCGAGCGCGGCCTCACCGTGGGCAAGAGCTTCGGCGGCAAGTACGTCGAGTTCGACTCCGGGTCGGCTCCCGTCAAACTGGCGCTGTACAAGCGCCGGGGCCTGGCCAAGGTCGCCGGCGTCTCCCCCGACGGCACCGGCTCCCACCGGCTCACGATCGGCGGCGACGCCGGGGCGTTCACGGACCCGGACGGGTTCGCCTGGGCACCGGCGTCGCAGACGGCGGACTTGTGAGATCCCGGGCGGGGTTCGTCAGAGCGACTCCCGCCAGCCGTTGGTGATCGGCAGCCGCCGGTCCTTGCCGAAGCCCTTCGCCGAGATCTTCGTGCCCGGCGGGTACTGCCGCCGCTTGTACTCCGCCGTGTCGACCATGCGCAGGGTCTTCGCGACCAGGGCGGGGTCGAAGCCGGCCGCGACGATCTCGTCGGCGCCCCGGTCCCGGTCGACGTACAGCTCCAGGATCGCGTCCAGCACCGGGTAGTCGGGGAGCGAGTCCGTGTCGACCTGGCCGGGGCGGAGTTCCGCGCTCGGGGGCTTGGTGATGGAGCTCTCCGGGATGGGCGGGGTCTGGCCGCGCTCCCGGGCGGCCCGGTTGCGCCACTCGGAGAGGCGGAAGACCGACGTCTTGTAGACGTCCTTGATGGGGCCGTACGCGCCGACCGAGTCGCCGTAGAGGGTCGAGTAGCCGACCGCCAGCTCCGACTTGTTGCCGGGCGCCAGCACGATGTGGCCCTCCTGGTTGGAGATGGCCATGAGCAGCGTGCCGCGCAGCCGGGACTGGAGGTTCTCCTCGGCGAGGCCGGACAGGCCCAGGGAGCCCATGTAGGCGTCGAACATCGGCTCGATCGGAACCGTGCGGTAGTTCAGGCCGGTGCGCCGGGCAAGTTCCGCCGCGTCGTCCTTCGAGTGGTCCGAGGAGTACTTCGACGGCATCGAGACGCCGTATACGTTCTGCGCGCCCACCGCGTCACAGGCGATCGCCGCGACCAGCGACGAGTCGATACCGCCCGACAGGCCGATCAGCACCGACTTGAAGCCGTTCTTCGCCACGTACGCCCTCAGGCCCACCACCAGCGCCGAGTAGACCTCCTCGTCGTCGTCCAGGCGGTCCGCGTAGCTGCCCGTGAACTCGGGCTCGTACGGCGCCAGGGGGTCCTCCGAGAGGATCACCCGGTCGATGCGCAGGCCGTCGTCCACCACGCCGGCCGGGGCGTCCGCCGAAGCCGCCGGCAGGTCCAGGTCCAGGACCACACTGCCCTCGGCGAACTGCGGCGCCCGCGCCACCACCTCGCCGTTGCTGTCGACCACGATCGAGTCGCCGTCGAAGACCAGTTCGTCCTGGCCGCCGATCATGGCCAGGTAGGCCGTCGTGCAGCCGGCCTCCTGGGCCCGCTTGCGGACCAGCTCCAGGCGCGTGTCGTCCTTGTCGCGCTCGTAGGGGGACGCGTTGATCGAGACCAGCAGGCCCGCCTGCGCCGAGCGGGCCGCCGGGACACGGCCACCGTCCTGCCAGAGGTCCTCGCAGATGGCCAGGGCGACATCCACGCCGTGGACCCGCAGCACCGGCATGCTGTCGCCGGGCACGAAGTAGCGGAACTCGTCGAAGACTCCGTAGTTCGGCAGGTGGTGCTTGGCGAAGCTCAGAACCACCTCGCCGCCGTACAGCACCGCCCCGGCGTTCTGCGGCGCGCCGGCCGGCTGACCGTACTTCGGCTGGGCGGTCGCCGAGCGGTCGAGATAGCCGACGATCACCGGCAGCTCGCCGAAGCCCTCCTCGGCCAGTCGGGCGGCCAGGCTCCGCAGCGCCACCCGGGAGGCCTCCACGAAGGACGACCTGAGGGCCAGGTCCTCGACGGGGTACCCGGTCAGCACCATCTCCGGGAACGCCACGAGGTGCGCTCCCTGCTCGGCGGAGTGCCGGGTCCAGCGGACGATCGACTCGGCGTTCCGGGCGAGGTCGCCGACGCTCGAGTCGATCTGGTTCAGGGCGAGACGAAGTTGAGGCACGCCGCCCAGTGTAATCGTCAGAGCGACGCAATGGGGTGGCCTGGGTCACTCCCCGGTGCGGTGTGCCCGCGGCTCGGCGCCCCGCGCCTTCAGCATGTCCGCCATCAGGTCGATCTCCGACTGCTGCGCCTCGACCATGCCTTGCGCGAGCCGCTTCTCGACGCCGACCGCGCACTTCTCCACACAGCCCTCGGCCATGTGGACACCGCCCTTGTGATGGTCCGTCATCAGCTGCAGGTAGAAGACCTCGGCCTGCTTCCCGCTGAGCTCGCCGAGCTTCTTCATTTCCGTGTTGGTCGCCATGCCCGGCATCAGCGCGCCGTCCTTGCCGGAGGCCATGCCGCCCATGCCCATCCAGGCCATCGGGGGCTCGGAGGACACCTTGGGCAGCGCCCAGAGGTCGAGCCAGCCGAGCATCATGCCGCGCTGGTTGGCCTGCGTCTGCGCGATGTCGTACGCGAGGCGCCGCACCTCCTCGTCCTCGGTGCGGTCGCGCACGATGTACGACATCTCCACGGCCTGCTGGTGGTGCACCGCCATGTCCCGCGCGAACCCGGCGTCCGCGGACTCGGCCGAGGGCGTCCTGCCGCCGCCGTCGTCCCCGGCGACGGCGTAGGTGATCGCGCCGGCCGCGACGAGCACCGTCGCCGCCGCCCCCGCGATCAGACCGGCATGCCTCACTGCGCCAGCCCGTTCGTGCAGGCCGCACCAGGCTCGGGGGTCTGCTTGCCCTGGACGAACTTCTCGAGGAACTTGTCCACGTTCGGGTCGTCGGCGCCGGTCACCGTGCGCTGGCGGCCCCACGCCGAGAGCATGATCGGGTCCTTCTGGTCGTCCATCGGGCTCATCAGCGTGTACGGCGTCTTCTTCACCTTCGCCGCCAGCGCGTCCACGTCCGCCTTCTTCGCGTCGGCGTTGTACGTCACCCACACCGCCCCGTGCTCCAGCGAGTGCACGGCGTTGGTGTTGTTGATCTCCTTGGTGTACACGTCGCCGTTGCAGTTCATCCATACCGGGTTGTGGTCGCCGCCGACCGGGGGCTCGGAGGCGTACTTCACTGCCTTGGTGACGTGGTTGCGGGCGAGCTTCCCCTGCCAGGTCTTCACGCCGTCCTCGCCGGTGACGAACTTCCCCCCGGCCGAGGAGTCCTTCGCCGCGGCAACGCTGCCACCGTCGTCGGACTGGGACCGCACGAGCACCACACCGCCCGCGACGAGGCCGCCGACGACCACGACGCTGGCCGCGACGACGAGGATCCGGTTACGGCGCTCACGGGCCTGCTCGGCACGCCGCATCTCCTCTATTCGCGCCTTGCGTCCGGTGCTGCTCTGGTTGGCGGAGCCCATGAGGTGTCCTTCGTGAAAGAAGTGGGACGGTCGGGTGCGCTGATCGTAGTGGGGAAGACAGGGCCCCTCGTAGGGCGGCTGGGGGAATGGGCCGAATCGATACGGCACCGGCAGGGGCCCGACAGCTTCGGGCGCGGTCGCGGACACCCCCTGGTCTGCCGCTGACCTTCCGCCGGATTATTTGAACCGCGGATTCCTATTACCTACGCTGCGGGCATGCGGCTGCTGCGCTCCACCGACCTCGCCCTGCGGGTCCTCATGCGGCTCGCCGTCGCGGGCGAGTCGAGTCCGACGACGCGGGACGTCGCGGACGGCATGAGCGTGCCGTACACGCATCTGGCGAAGGTGGTCGCCGAGCTCCAGCACATGGGCCTGCTGGCGGCGCGCCGCGGCCGGGGCGGCGGGCTCACCCTCACCGAGCAGGGCCGTACGGCGTCGGTGGGCGCCGTGGTGCGGGCCTTCGAGGGCGACGGCGACGTCGTCGACTGCGAGGGCACCACCCCCTGCCCCCTGAACTCCGCCTGCCGCCTGCGGGTCGCCCTGCGCCGGGCCCAGGAGGCGTTCTTCGCCTCGCTGGACCCGGTCACCGTGACGGACATCGTGGCGGAGCCGACCGGGGCGCTGCTGCTGGGGATCTCGCGGGGGCCCCGGACGTGTTGACCGGACGGGCCGTCGGACAGGCCTCGGGGACCTACGACTGCCCTGCCAGCCACAGGTCCGGCCCGAACACCTCGTAGTGGATGTCGGCCGGCGCCACGCCCTTGCCGATCAGCTGGGCCCGTACCGCCCGCATGAACGGCAGCGGGCCGCACAGGTAGGCGCGCGTACCCGGCGCGACGGGGAGGTCGGTCAGGTCGACCAGGCCGGAGCGGGTGCCCGCCGGGGCGTCCTGCTCGTACCAGAAGTGGACGTCGGCCCCGGGCAGCTTCGCCGCGTAGGCCTCGTGGTCGGCGCGCAGGGCGTGGGTGGCGGGTGAGCGGTCGCCGTGGACGACGGTGACCGGGGCGCGGTGCCCCGAGCCGGCGAGGTGCGCCAGCATCGCGGTCATCGGGGTGACGCCGATGCCCGCCGAGGCGAGCAGCAGGGGTGTGTCGGGGCCGGCGTCCAGGACCAGGTCGCCGTACGGCTCGGACAGCTCCAGGACGTCACCGGCCGCCACGTGCGCGTGGAGGTGGCTGGACACCTCGCCGTCGGGGGCGTCGTCGCCGTGCACGCGCTTCACGCTGATCTGCCGCAGCGCCGGGTCGGGCGCTCCGGAGAGGCTGTACTGCCGTATCTGCCGGGCGCCGTCCGGGAGGGTGACGCGGACGGAGACGTACTGGCCGGCGAGGAAGTCCCGCACCGGGCCGCCGTCGGTGGGCCACATCCGGAACGTGGTGACGTCGGCGGTCTCGGTGACACGCTCGACGACCTCCCACCGCCGCCAGACGTGCCCGCCGCGCTCCTCCCGCAGCCGCTTCTCCACGGCGATGAGGGCGTTCGCCATCAGCCAGTAGACCTCGTCCCAGGCGGCGGCGACCTCGGGTGTCACGGCGTCGCCGAGCACGTCGGCGATGGCGGCGAACAGGTGCTCGTGGACGATCGGGTACTGCTCGGGCGTGACGCCGAGCGAGGCGTGCTTGTGGGCGATGCGGTGCAGCATCGCGTCCGGCCGCCGGTCGGGGTGGTCCAGCAGGTGCGTGGCGAAGGCGGCCACCGAACCGGCGAGCGCCTGCCGCTGGGTGCCGGCGGCCTGGTTGCCCCGGTTGAACAGGTCGGTCAGCAGCTCGGGGTGGGCCGCGAACAGCCGGGCGTAGAAGCGCTCGGTGATCGTGCCGAGGGCCGCGCCGACGGCGGGAAGGGTGGCGCGGACGGTGGCGGCGGACTGCTCGGACAGCATCGGGGCTCCTCTGTGCTCGACTGGAGGCACGGTATTTAAAGTTGCATATGAGATGCAAATTAAGTGGTGGGGCGGCGAACCGGACCGGCCATTACGGATGCGGGTGCGAGCAGGCACTATGGGCGGAAGAGCGGTTCACCCGCCGCACGCGAGGCGGTCGGCCCCGGCCGGCCGGGCGATCATGGTGCGCAACGCGTACGAAATGGTGGTGTGGTGGGATGCTCAGGTGCCCGACCGCCTCCCGTGGTACGGAATGACAGGCGGCCTGACCAGCAAGGATGGGGAAGCGGAAGATGGACAAGCAGCAGGAGTTCGTGCTCCGGACGTTGGAGGAGCGCGACATCCGGTTCGTACGCCTGTGGTTCACGGACGTGCTGGGCTTCCTCAAGTCCGTCGCCGTGGCCCCGGCCGAGCTGGAACAGGCCTTCGACGAGGGCATCGGCTTCGACGGCTCCGCGATCGAGGGCTTCGCCCGGGTCTACGAGTCCGACATGATCGCCAAGCCGGACCCGTCGACCTTCCAGATCCTGCCCTGGCGCGCCGAGGCCCCGGGCACGGCCCGGATGTTCTGCGACATCCTCATGCCGGACGGCTCCCCCTCCTTCGCCGACCCGCGCTACGTGCTCAAGCGCTCCCTGGCCCGCGCCTCCGACCTGGGCTTCACGTTCTACACGCACCCGGAGATCGAGTTCTTCCTGCTGAAGGACCGGCCGCTGGACGGCAGCCGCCCGACGCCCGCCGACAACTCCGGCTACTTCGACCACACCCCGACCAACGTCGGCATGGACTTCCGCCGCCAGGCGATCACCATGCTGGAGTCGATGGGCATCTCGGTCGAGTTCTCCCACCACGAGGGCGCGCCCGGCCAGCAGGAGATCGACCTGCGCTACGCCGACGCGCTCTCCACGGCCGACAACGTCATGACGTTCCGCCTGGTCATGAAGCAGGTGGCGCTCGAGCAGGGTGTCCAGGCGACGTTCATGCCGAAGCCGTTCTCCGAGCACCCGGGCTCCGGCATGCACACCCACCTCTCCCTCTTCGAGGGCGACCGCAACGCGTTCTACGAGTCGGGCTCCGAGTACCAGCTGTCGAAGGTGGGCCGCTCCTTCATCGCGGGTCTGCTGCGGCACGCGGCGGAGATCTCCGCCGTCACCAACCAGTGGGTCAACTCCTACAAGCGCATCTGGGGCGGCGCGGAGCGCACGGCGGGCGCGGGCGGCGAGGCGCCGTCGTACATCTGCTGGGGCCACAACAACCGCTCGGCGCTGGTCCGCGTCCCGATGTACAAGCCCGGCAAGACGGGCTCGGCCCGGGTCGAGGTCCGCTCCCTCGACTCCGGCGCGAACCCGTACCTGGCCTACGCCGTCCTGCTCGCCGCCGGCCTGAAGGGCATCGAGGAGAGCTACGAGCTCCCGCCGGGCGCCGAGGACGACGTCTGGGCCCTCTCCGACGCGGAGCGCCGCGCGATGGGCATCGAGCCGCTCCCCCAGAACCTCGGCGAGGCCCTGACCCTGATGGAACGCAGCGACCTCGTCGCCGAGACGCTCGGCGAGCACGTCTTCGACTTCTTCCTCCGCAACAAGCGGCAGGAGTGGGAGGAGTACCGGTCCGAGGTCACGGCGTTCGAGCTGCGGAAGAACCTGCCGGCGCTGTAGGCGCAGGTCAGAGTGGGTTTCCCGCTGATTCGACCGATGGGGCCGACGGTTGCGAACCGTCGGCCCCATAGTGTGTCACCGGCTTGGGGCCGTCTCTGGGCCGTCGAGCGCTGAAGATGTCACGCCCCTTTCTGGACACCGCTAACGTCCGTGAGCACTCCCCTACGACCGTCTGCGGTCTGCGTGACCAAGTTCGGGCCACGTTGCTCGAGAGCTAGGTACCAGGTGCCTGGTACCAGCTCACAGACCAGCGCGGGTGATCCATCCTCCGCGAACAGTGGACGGGGCACTGGCACAGCGAACCAATACGGCTGAAACGGCGGGACCACGGAGCCCACGATCATCTGATTGAGTTGACCAGCATGGTTACGCCGGCAGCTAATTTGATCGGCTCGCCACTGGTCCTCGGCTTCCCGGTGCACCCTGATCAGATGCCAGCGTGGCGGCGTTACACCTGTGACCCGCCTGAACGCCTCTAATAGTTCCTCCTCACTCACCGTGCCCTCTCTGTAAACGAGCGCTTTGGCCATCACATACACTTCGCGGCTGCTCCTGACATAGAGAAGGTTGAGAGCCCTAAGCAAATCTGACCATTCTGCTGCGCTTGTCTCTCGAAAGATCTGCGAGACGCAGTGCGATGACCAAGCCTGGATGAACAAATCGTGCGCCTCAGCGCGCCATTCGGCACTTCGGACCCGATGGTCACCGCAGCAACCTTTGCGTCCGAACCGATCCAGCACGAATCGACCAACCGCAAACGCTGGGGGTATAAGTGATGGCTCTGGCATGGATCTAAGTGAACAACGATCCACCTTGCTGCTTGCCTGACGCACGCCGGAAGGCTCAGCAACGGTTGCGTCTGCCCATAGAGTCGAAGCCACTAGGGCGTAGAAGTGCGGCCCCGTAAACCCCAGCTAGAACGACGCTGGGCGTAGCCGCCGAAGTACAGCTGTAACTTGTTTGATTAACCTTAGTCGCCTAAACGCGGAGTGCCCCGTCTAGGTCACTACTCGCATAAGACCAGATCATTCATACATGCTGTCCACAGCCTTCCGGGCCCGCGCGTCGCTACTTGGCATGAGATGCGTGTAGACGCGGAGCGTGAAGCCAGGGTCGTTGTGACCGAGGTAGTGACTCAGTGCTTTGACGTTCTCCCCGGCGTCCAGGAGAACCGAGGCGTAGAAGTGCCTGAGGGCGTGCATGCCGTGTTCGCGGGCAGCCTGGTACCGCTGGCCTGGCTTCGGCTGAGGAATCACGTCGGCGGCCACGAGGGCGGGTTTCCACGCGCGGTCATTGAAGTCGGTCCGTCGGACCGCGCCTGCTCCATCGAGACGGGTGAACAGCAGCCGCTTCGTGACGAGCGGACCATCCGGCCGGAGCCACGGCAAGGTGATCTCTACTGGGGGGAACGACTCCATGTGGGTCTTGAGGATGTGCGCCACACGATCCGGCAAGGGGACATTACGGACCTTGTTCCGCTTCGGCGGGGAGAATACGAGACCCTGCTTCGTCACCTTGACCTGGTTCGCGATGTGCAGCCATCCGGAGTCGAAGCCGATTGCATCGACGGGCAGCCCGAAGATTTCCCCTTGCCTGAGCCCGCACCCGCCTCCGAGGTCGACCGTCGCGCGGTATCGCTCCGGCAGCGCCGCTCGTACGGCGAAGACGCGCTGTGCGCTCCACGGCACAACACGGCCACTTCCCGCGGCCGGCGGACGAACCGATTGCGCGTGACACGGGTTCTTCGACAGGTGGCCGTCGTCCACGGCCGCGTTGAGGACCGTCGATACGTTGTTGTAGATCACGCGCCGGTATGACGACGCGGGGACAGCCCGTTCCAGTTCGCTGAGCCAATTCCGGATGTGTTCCGGTTTGAACGAGCCGAGAGGCCGCGGCCCCAGGTAGGGGATGGCGTGGCCGCGAATCGCTGACTCCACCGACTCTCGCGTGGTCATGTCGGTGGTCTGCGTGCTCAGCCACTTCTCGGCGTACTGCCGGAACGTCACGCGGCTCGCGGCCGGGTCCACGTACTGCCCCCGGGACATGTCCGCCTCGATGTGGGCGAGCCACTGATCGGCCAGTCGCTTCTGCCCGTCCGGGAACGACTTGCTCTTCTCGGTGCCGTCCGGGCCGATGTAGCGGGCGCGGTAGCGCATCCCGGTGCCGTAGCGGGACGTGC
This sequence comes from Streptomyces djakartensis, assembly GCF_014651075.1. GTDB lineage: Bacteria > Actinomycetota > Actinomycetes > Streptomycetales > Streptomycetaceae > Streptomyces > Streptomyces djakartensis. The sequence continues at coordinate 64,668 of NZ_BMWE01000018.1, forward strand.
GTACGCGGCGGGGCTTGCCGGCGGCGTCGGGTTCGGTCTTGTACCACCGGTCTTGGATATGGCCTGCCATCAGGCAGTGGTCCTCTCGACATGCGGCAGGGAGAGCCGCACGGGCGGCCCTCCCTGCTGTGTGGTGGGTGTTCGGTTAGGCGGCGGTGGCGTCGGCGTGCTTGCGCTGATCGACGTAGGCCCGTACGTCGGCGGGGTCGTAGCGGAGGTGTTTGCCGATACGGAAGCCCGGCGGGCCGGTGCGCTTCTTGCGCCACTGGTAGACGGTCTCCAGGGGCACCTCGAACATCTCGGCGATGTCGTCGGGGGTGAGGTACCGGTCAGGGAGGCCACCGCGGAGAGTGGCGCGGGGGTCGAGGTCTCTCGGCTTTGCCATAGGAGCTCCAGGGCGGGGGCGTGGCCGTGTCTGTCCGAAGTGCGGATTTCTGCGTCATTGCGTCATCAGCGTCATCCAGGCTGCTGACCTGCGGCTTTGTGTGACGCAGTGAAGTGGGGGTGCGTCATCGGGGCGTCATGGGCTGCGTCATCGGGTGACGCAGATGACGCAGGCTGACGCAGACATGGCCGTCTGCGTCATGCCTCTAGCCGCAGGTCAGGGGCCGTTTCTCGGTTTGCGTGACGCAGATGACGCAGGGTTCCTCCCCTTGGGACAAGGGAGAGGGGTGGCGTCTGTTGTGGTGCGGTGCCGCTTCAAGCGTGAAGAGCGAGCCGCTGCGCGGCGCGTCCCTCGCAGGGCGGCTCTCGCCGCCGAACAGCAAGAAGAGCACGCACGGCGATGGCCTGTGGTGCTCTTCTTGCTTGTCGGGCGACCGCGGGGGCGCGGGTCAGAACATCCGCTTCTCCTCGTGGGGCGGCGGTGTCTGCAGGTGGGTCATTTCGAGGTAGCGGCCCTCGCTGGTGCGGCCCGATTCGATCAGGACTCCGCGGGCGGCGAGCGTGGGCTGGAGGCGCTTGAGCCGGTCGGAGAGGACCTTGCCCGTGGTCGGCCAGCCCTTGGGCAGGGGCCGCATGTCGTCGCCGCAGTAGAGGCGGCTGAGGCAGTGCAGCCACTCTGTGGAGGTCATCCGCTGCTCGCCTCCCGGCTCGATGGTCTCGGCGTGCTTGAGGACGGTCTGCGCGAGCAGGTCGCCCTCAATGACGTCGTCGTTGAGGTCGTCGAGGCTGCGCCGGTAGGCGGCGAGGGCTCCCAGGCCGGTCGCGGCGTCGAGCTGCGCGCACAGGTGCGCGAAGTCCGCCATCCGCAGATCGGTCGGGGTCTCCGCCTCAGCCGCGCGGACCTTGACCGTGAGGTCGAGCAGAGAGCCGAGGATGACCGGCAGGGCTTCGGCGTATTCGGCCCACAGCTCCGCCTCTGTGCGCCGAACGCGGGGGCGTTCCAGGCGCAGGGGCAGGAGGCGTTCGGCGAGGTCGGGGCGGATGACGCCGACGTCGATGCCGGTCAGGAGCATGGGGCGGCGGTAGCGGGCGCGGACCACGTCCCCGTCGGTGTAGAGGGCGCGCTTGACGTTCTCGGCGCCGGTGACGATGCAGCACATCGCGTCCGACAGGTCCGGGGTCATATGGGAGAGGTTGTCCAGGGCGGTGACCCATCCGGCGGCCACGGCCGCGATCAGGTTCTCCTCGTCCTTCGGGGCCCGGCGCAGGTCGCCGCCCATGCCCTCGATGATCCGCACGAGCATCCGCCCGCCCGTGGACTTGCCCGCGCCCTGCGGACCGGTCAGGAACGGTGCGGGGACGGGCACGGACGGCCCGAGACAGCCGATCAGCCAGGCGATGGCCAGGCACTCGGTCTCGGCGCCGGCGAAGTTGCACAGCCGGAGCAGGGCGTCGATGCCTTTGCCGTCGGTGGCCTTGACCGGTAGGGGCAGTTCGCCCGTGAGTTGGGTGCGGCGCCAGCACACTTCGCGCGGGTCGGGGATGGCGATGTCCCACCCGGTGGGGTGGATACGGACCGACTGGCCGTCGGTGCGGCCCAGGTCCAGCCACGTCGCCCCGTCGAACCCGGGGGCCACGCGGATGTGGACGGGCTGCACGTCCTCGGTCAGCGCGAGGGCCTCGATCAAGTCCAACGCCTCCTTGAGCGCGGTGCCGTTGAACACGCCCAGTCCGTCGCGGTAGAGACCGACCATGAGTTCCTGGCGGTGGCTGCCCGTCGTGCCCTGGGAGCGGATCGGGCGGGCCACGGGGTGGCCGTTGCGCTGCGCGTACACGGTCCCGTCTGCGGTGCGGAAGTACCGGAAGTGGGCCTGTGCGTAGTCGGTGATGACCTCACGGGCCGGGGTCTTGTCGTCGTCGGACATGCTCACAGCCCCAACCTGGTGCGGGCGTTGGACCACGCGTCCGTGCAGTGCCGCAGCGTCTCGCCTTTGCCCTGCGCGGCGGCGAACAGCCGTGCCACGTGCGCGTCGGCAAGGCAGCCGCACCGGCCATGCGTCGAGAGCACGGCAAGGAAGGTGCGGTACACGGTGGCGTGGACGGCGCTGCGAGCCTCGGTGATGCGCTGCTCCGCCATGGCGATGCCGCGCTCGATGTAGGCGGGCGTGCGGTGAGGGCACTCCGCCCTCCCGGTTGGTGCTGGGACGGTGAGGCCCCGCGGCGCAGGCCGGGCCGGGGAGGGCTTCTTCACGGCCAGCGCGCAGACGGTGTCCGGCAGGGCGGTCACGGTGCCGGTGCCGGGGCCGAGGTAGCGGGCGTAGGACATGGTCGACTTGATGTCGACACCGGGACGGACCGCGTTGTGCGACGACATCGCGCCCCGGTAGATCCAGTGCTCACCGCGGGTCGTTTCCACGGTTTGGGTGGGAGGCAGGGCGGTGCGGGCCCATGCGACGGCCGCCGCGTCGTCGAGGTCGACCACGGTCAGCCCTGCGGCGCCGGGGTGGTAGGCGACGCAGACGGCCCGCCGCCACGCAGTCATCCAGGCCGGGGAGGTGATCACGTCCGGATCGGTGGTGGCGGCGGCCCAAGCGTGACAAGGCGCCGGGCAGGTGCAGGCGCCCGCGCTCTTCATGTTCGGCCGGCCGCCGCACGCATTGCACTGCTGGCAGTTGCCGAAGGGGGCCTTCCCCGCGCGCAGGGGCAGCACCGGCACACCGGTAGCGGCCAGCCTCAGCGCGGTCCGCAGAGGTTCGGGCAGCGCGCTCATGCCGCCGTGCCCTCGCCGGATCAGGGTCGGTTGCGTCATGCTGGATGACCTCCACAGGTCTGTTGCTGGCAGGTGGGCAAGGGCGGCCCCGGTCTTTGGTGAGAGGGGGCCGCCTTTGGCGCATCTAGAAGGGCGGTTCGTCGCTGTAATGGGTCGAGGTGCGGCGGAACCAGCGGGGCAGGGGCAGCAGGACCCAACGGCGGGTGCCGTTCCAGCAGGTGCAGGGCTCCCAGTCGGTGCCCGCGTACTCGCCGGTCTCGGGGTCGCCGTAGTTCCGGCTGATCCCGCCGTCGCCGTCGCACAGGGGACACTTCGGGTCGGGAGTGTCGGTGAGGACGACAGTCCGGCGGGGCCAGCGGATGAGCTGGACACGCAGTCGCATCGCAGTTCCCCTCAGCCGTGGAAGTGGTTGCGCTTGAAGACGGCTTTGCGGATGCTGACCGAGGTTCCGCCGCCCTGGTGGCTGCTCCCGCCGAACACCTGCAGAGCGATCCAGCCGCCGAAGATGACGGCGGCGAGGGTGATGAGCTGGGTGATGAGTGCGGTCAGAGCGGTGATGAATGTGGTGAGCAGCAGCAAGCCGCCGCACACCGCAAGGAACCCGACACCCCCGAGGGCGACGTTCACCGCCGTTCGGGAGACAACCGGTTTGGCAATGACTGGTTCGGGCTTGGTGGGTTCGATGGCGTAGCCGGTGACTACCCGCCCGTCCGGGAGAATGACGCTCGCGACGGCCGGAACGGCGTGCGGCTGGACGGGGAGGAACGACGCGGCCGGCGGCTGCACGGTGATGGGATGCGGTTGGTGGACTTCGACGGCCGTGGGCGGTTCGGGGTGAGCCACGGGGGATCCCTCCGGAATGGCGGCGGGCCCGCGCCAGGGTGGCGGCGCGGGCCCGTGCGGGTGAGTGTCAGGGGGATGTCAGACGACGGTGTCAGGAGTGCGTGACACCGCGTCTGCCTAGGGGTTTGGGTGTCAGGCGGCCGTGACGCTGTCAGGCGTCACGCGGCCGTCAGGGCGGGGACTATGCGCCACCGGCCGGTGGTCTTCGTCGGCTCCAGGCGGCCCTCCAGGGCGGCCTCCTTGAGCCGTGCGGAGACCCACGGGCGGGAGAGGTTGTTCCGGTCGCACCAGTCCATGAAGTCCTTGGGACCGACGACCATGTGCCCGGCCCGCTCGAACTCCTCCAGCGCCTGAGCGAACAGGCGCCGGGCCTCCTCCGGCGACGGTTTGCGGCCGGTCTCCTGCCCGAAGATCGGGGCGTCGTCGCCCGGTTCGTCGTCGGGGAGTTCGGCTTCGGGGTCGATGTCGGCATCCTCGGGGTCGACCAGCGGCCCGTAGCCGGTGTCGTCCATGTCGTCCTCGTCGGTGGCGGTGTGCCCGGCGGGGTTGCCGCCGGGAGTGGGGCGGCCGGTGTAGGCGTTTCCGGCGACGCTGGAGGCGGCGCCGGCGGTGATGGGGTCGGCGGTGGCGCCGTTGCGCTGGGCCCAGTCGGCGAGGACTTCCATGAGGGAGACCGCGTTGGGACCGAAGCCCCAGGTGCGGCCGGGGGAGGCGTAGCGGGTCTCGTCGATGCCGGGGGTGACGAGGTAGCAGTAGCCGGGGCGGCGGTTGCCCCAGGCGCCGGGGTGTGCGCCTGCGTCCAGCACCGTGTCCGGCAGGGAGAACGACTCGTCGCGCGGGTCACAGCCGAGCGCGATCACGGACGGCAGCGAGGCGCGGGTGCTGGTGGACATCTGGTCGTAGGACGGCCGCTGCAGGGACACGATCAGCGAGACGCCGGCGGACCGGGCTTCCTGGGCGATGCCGGTGAAGGCGTCGTCCCCGAGGTTGCGCAGGGTGCTGGCGGCCTCTTCCATCCAGGCCACCAGGTACGGCATCCCCGGGCAGCCGCAGGCCCGGCCGTCCGTGCGGCAGGAGTGCTCGGGGTCGCTCTGCACCTGGGCAGCCGCGGGGACCCACTGACGGTAGTTGTGCTGGCCGAGCCAGCGGGTGCGGGCGGGGATGACGGCCTGGATCGCCTCCACCATGACCTCGGTGGCGGTTCCGCCCTCGGCGGCCCAGTCGATGCCGGGCAGCAGCGGACGGAAGTCCTGGAACATCTTCGGATCCGACAGCCACAGCAGCACATCCCGCCGGGACAGGATCTCCGTCTGCAGGTTCAGGGCGGTCTCACCCTTGCCCGACCCGGTTCCGCCCGCGATCAGCACGTGGGTGCCGTTGCGGCCGGCGTCGGGGTCGCCGGGCAGCCACAGGAACATCGGTGAGCCGTCGTCGTAGCGGCCGATCACCAGCGGATCGGCGATCGAGCCGCCCAGGTTCGACGGCCCCTCCCAGTACGCGGCCTCAGCGAGCATGTCCTCAGGCACGATGACCAGCTCGCCGCGCCGGGAGGAGCCGGGGTCGGGCTGGTAACGCACGGCCGAGGTGGGCAGGTCCAGCGCGGAGGCGATCCGGCCCAGGGCCTTGGACACGTCGTCGTTGGTCTGCTCACCGGCCTCCACCGCCAGCGGGGCGGTGACCCGGTTCGGCTCCACCTTGGCGTTGCCGATCTGCGCCCGCGCCAGGCCGACCTTCTCCAGCAGCCCCTTGTCCCCGCCCTCGGCGGTGGGGGCGTCGTTGCGGCGCAGGATCATGCGGATGTTCCACGACAGCGCCACCGCCGGGGCGCCCATCAGGTACAGGTCGGGCAGCGGGCCCGCGGTAGGCCCGGCCAGGCACGCGGCCGTGGTCCATGCGGACGCCGCGGCCACGGTGATGGCGGAGTGCAGGCGCCGCTGGGGAGTGGTGGCCTTTCCCATCCACCAGGTGGCGCCGGTGAGCCCGACGGAGGCAAGGGTCAGGCCGACCCCGGCCGCCGCGCTCTCGGCCCACTGGAGGCTACCCAACCCGCCGGCGATCCCGATACCGGCGGCGGCCACCCACGGCGGCAGGTGCGGCATCGCGCGCTGCAGCAGGTAGCCGCCCACCCCGCCAGTGGCCTGGCCGGTAAAGAGACCGGGGCCGGTGTAGTCGGTGGTCCGGCCGTTGTCGAGGAAGTCCGTGTGCTGCACGCGGCTGTTGCTGTTCCTTGCCATGGGTTGACCTCCTTACTGCTGGGCCCAGTTCATGACGGGCTGTTGCGGCTTGCGGGCGCGGTGGCGCACGCGGTTGATCTCTTCCTCGAACTCCTGCTGGAACGTGGCGTAGCAGGCGGCGGCGTTCTTCGCGGCGCTGCGCAGGTCCTCGGCGGCGCGGTTCATCTTCCGGGCGACCTTCGCCGCGCGAATCCGGGAGCCGAACGCCCGGCCCTCGGGGTCCGGCACGGCCGCGAGCACACCCTTGAGGATCTCGGTTCCCATGGCGACCTCGATGGACAGGGTGACGGCCGCCGCTCGCAAGGTGTTGCAGTAGTTGCGCACCTGAGCCGGTGAGGTGAAGTCCGGGGCGGGGAGCAGGGCTTCGGCGTGCGGGCGGCGCCCGCTGGAGCCGCCCGTCTGCTTGGTCTTGTTCACGGTGACGTTGATCGGCGGGACGATCGAGCCGCCCAGGGCTCCGACGAACCCGCCGGCGGCGGCGCCGGCGTTGGCGAACTTGCCGGTCTTGGGGTCGCTCACAGGCCCGCGCGCACGACGCTGGCCGTTGGTGTTCTGCGCCATCAGACGATCTCTCCCTCAGGTCAGCGGGACGGGCGGATGATGAGCCACGCGGTCTGCCCGGTGATCCAGATGAGCAGCCACAGCAGCGCGAGCGGCCCGGCGAGCGGGCCGAACCCGGCGGCCAGTGCCAGCCACACCGCGGCGAGCGTGGCGAGGGCGGCCAGGCCGATGCGCCAGGCGAGCGCGGTGCTGCGGGCCGGGCGGCGGCGCTGCATGACCAGCAGCCATCCCAGCGGCACCGCCGCTACGGGGGCGATGACGAGGGAGGACCACCAGGCGATCACGTGCAGCAGCCCGGCCACCAGGAACGCGAGCACCGACAGGCCGGTGGGGGCGAGGGCCCTGCGGAACGCCCACAGGCCGCGGCCCACGAAGCCGAGGGCTTCACGGGTCAGGGAGGGGCGTTCCGGAACGACGATCACGAACGGTTCGGAGCGGCGCCCGCGCTGGCGGGGGATGCGGACGGTGTGGATGCCCGCGGCCGTCTTCACGGTGCGGGTACGGGTACGGCTGGACACAGCGAAACTCCCAGGGCAGTCGGAGGGATTCAGGCGGCGCGCTCTTCGTCGTCCGGGTAGGCGCAGGGCACGCACATCCCGAGTGCGGCGGGGATGACGTATCCGGCGTCGTTGTGGCACTGCGGGCAGGTACGGCGGGCGGCGTTGGCTTTGGCCAGGGCCGCCCAGCGTGCCGGGGTCATGGGCCGCACGGGTTGGGCCTGCTCGATGCGGTAGAGGTAGGCGACCAGCGGCCCCCGCCGGCGGCGGGGGCGTTCGAGCTGGGCGGCCACGTCCTGACCACCGGGCCGAAGCCCGCAGGCGCGCAGCTGCCGGCGGGTGGCCAACCCGTCTGGCGCCAGGCGCCAGGGGTAGACCGGGACGGCGGCCATCAGCGGCTCGCGATGGCCAGCTCAGCCCCGCCGTTGCCAGGGTCGCGGTGCTCGGCGTAGCGGGCGGAGACCCACCCCACCGACCAGCCGCACAGCTCGGCGGCGGCCCGCACCGGCAACCCGGCCTCGAACGCGGCCCGCACCATCTGGCGGGCGCGATCCTCGGGGAGCTTGTCCGCGGCCGGTCCGGCGGCCAGCAGCGCGGCGCGTTCACGCTCGGCTCGCTCCTCGCGCTCGGCCCGTTCACGGCGCTCACGCTCGGCCCGCTCTTGCCGCTCCTGCTCGCGGCGCTCGGCCTCAGCGCGCTCACGGCGTTCACGCTCCAGCCGGAGCCGTTCACGCTCGCGTTCAGCGCGTTCACGCTCCTCGCGCTCGGCACGCTCACGAGCCTGCGCCCGCTCCCGTTCCTCGCGCCGGGCCCGCTCTTCCCGCTGGGCCTGCTCGCGGGCCAACCGGGCCTCGTGTTCACGCTGTTCACGCGCCAGCATCGCGGCGTGCTCGCGCTCCTCACGGGCCCGCTGCGCGGCAGCCTCACGCCGCTCTGCAGCGGCCCTCTCGCGCGCCTCACGCTCGGCTCGCTGCTTGTCCTCCAATGCGCTGACGGCGACGGCGATCGCGCGCCGGTAGGCAAGCCCGGTCTCGGCGGTGACGATCAGCAGCAGCGGCGCGACCGCGTGCACAGCCACGCCCACCAGGTCTTTGGCCAGGGCGGACTCTGCGACGTTCAGGGCCAGGGTCATGCAGCCGGTCATCCAGCGCAGCGCCACCGGCCACCACCCGCCATGCCCGCCGAGACGGGCCAGCGCCGCGTCCAGGCGGACCACGATGACCACGGCCGCATCGACCACGAGCGGCAGGATCGGCGCCGTCCAGTCCCACTCATCCGGCGTGTGTTCCGCCGCGAGCGGGGTGACGGTGAGGATCGAGTACAGCATCGCGCCCGCGACGATCAGCCATGTACCGGCCGACAGCGCGCGCTCGGCTGAACGGATCTGAACGCCGTTCACGCGCCCACCCCCGCTCGTGAACGCACCCGGATCGCTGCGATCAGCAGCACTGGCGAGGACGGGTCGAAGGGGGTTTCGCTGTCCTCGGTCCACTGCCACTCAGCGTCCGGCACCGGCTCGAAGCCGAGCACGCTGAGCGCGTTCACGCGGTCCGTGAGCGTCGGCACCGGCCCGCCACGGTCGAAGGTGTGCTCCGGCCACCGCGCGGTGGTGTTCATCAGCACCACGTACAGGTGCCACCGGCCCCGACGCGTCGACATCTGCGCCGTGAACTCGCCGGCCATCACGCCACCACCCCGGGCACCGTGGTGCCGCGGTTGGTCAGCTCACGCCGCGCGGTCAGCACCTTGCGGCGGGCCCGCCGCAGTCGGCGCGTGTCCCACTCCGTCGCGGGCCGGTCCAGCAGGCTGATCTGTACGTCCAGCAACTCGACCTCCGCCACGATCAGCGGCGTCTCGCTGGCGATGGCGTCCAGCTCGGCAGCGGTCGGCTCGCGGTCGAACTCGTCGGCGGTAACAACCGCCTGAACAGCACCGATGTGCTTCATGGGTCGTGGTTCCTCTCAGGGTGATACGGCCCAGACAGCGGCCCCGGTGTTCCAGCACCGGGGCCGCGCGCCGTTGAAGTCGGACGTTCCGGCTCCCCGCACCCCCGTCCGTCGACCAGCCGCGATGAGGGCGGTCGACGGGCGGGAGAGGCAGCCGGCCGCAGCACTAGGCGCTGCGATGCCAGGAAGAGAGCGGACCGGGAATGTCGTACGGACGCCGCCGGCCGGTCCAGCACGGCGGCGCCCCACAGATGTCTTCGGTACACCGGGGTTCCTCTCAGTCGAGATCACTAGAGGTGAAGCACTGCAAGGGGGATCGCGTCCCCACTCTCCGGCCGTTGCTCGCGGTCACCGGGCCACCTCGCCAGTACGGGCCGAAGCCCTGTTCCACCTGGCCTTTAGCGGGATTGCAGCGTCCCCGCCCCGTGCATGTGCGCAGCCCAAAGAAGGCCCCGCAGAGCGCTGCAGTCCTGGGACTGCGAGGCGCTTGAGAAGACCATGGCTCACAGTCCCAGGACTGTCAACAGTCCTGGGACTGTGTTTCACTGGTCGAAGTCGACGGGAGGTTCTGATGGCACCGAAGTGGCGGGAGCTCGCGGACCGGATTGCAGAGAAGATCCGGTCCGGCGAATACGCCCCTGGTGAGCAGTTGCCGCAGATCAGGGACTTGGTGGAGGCCGGTGAAGGCTCCAAGTCCACTGTTCACGCGGCCTACAAGGCACTGGAAGCCGAGGGGTTGGTGACGTCTTCCCGCGGCCACGGCACTGTCGTACGTGACCGGCCGCCGCTCAAGCGGCTCGGAATCGAGCGGTACGACAAGGCCAAGTGGAGGGACGGCGACGAAGTCGCCTTCATCGCTGACCGGCTGGCGTCCGGCCGGGCCTACCGGCGCAACGAACAGACTCAGACGGTCAGCAAGGTCCCTGCGCCACCTGTAGTCGCGGCAGCGCACGGCTTGCCCGAGGGAGCCGACGTCTACGCTCGCGCGCGACTGGTCAAGGAAGGAACGCAGCCCACGCACACTCTGACCAGCTACTACCGCCCGGAACACGTCGAGGGCACGCGCATCGTCGACCCGACTCCGGGCCCGGCCGGCAGGGGCGGCGGGTTCCGCGTGCTGTACGACGCGGGGTACGAGATCGACCACATGCGAGAGACGCTGTTCGCTCGAGTCCCCACCACTGACGAAGTCCAGCTCCTGCAGCTCTCCCCCGGTGAGTGGGTCGTAGAGCTGCACCGAACGACGTTCACGGCCGACGGCACGGTGGTCGAATTCGCGCTGGGCGTGCACGCGGCCACACGCTTCTCATGGACGTACGACTTCAAGGTGCCCGACTCGGCAGCGGAAGACGGAGACAAGAAGTGATCTCGCAGCAGTCATGGGCGGATGCGCGACGACTCTGGGACTTCCAGCAGATGGGCCACGAGGTGCGCCCGTGTTCGGTCGCCATCGGCTTGGGGAGCCATGACCTCGGGGTGGCCGACACCACGGCGGCCCTGTACCGGGACGGCATGGCTCCCCTGATCGTCTTCACGGGAGCGACCAGCCGAACCACCCGTGACCGGATGCCGCGCGGCGAAGCAGAGCACTACCGGGAGCGGGCCCTGGAACTCGGGGTGCCGGCGGACGCCATCCTTGTCGAACCGAACGCCCGGAACACCGGAGAGAACATCACGTTTTCGCGTGCGCTGCTTGCCGATCAGGGAGTTGTGGTGTCGTCTGTCCTGCTCGTCTGCAAGCCGTACGAGGAGCGGCGAGCGTACGCAACAGCGCGGAAGCTGTGGCCCGATGTGGAGTGGGTCTGCGCTTCCGCACCGATGAGCTTTGCGGAGTACATCGCCTCAATCGGCGATGAACGGCTGGTCGTTGACATGTTGGTCGGAGCACAGCAGCGACTCATGATCTACCCAGATGAAGGGTTCATGATCCGTCAGGAGATTCCGGCGGACGTTGAGACGGCGTATCGCCATCTCGTTGCTGGCGGTTTCACGAGCCGCCTCGTCCCGACGGTCGCAGCAAGCGACTGGAAGACGGAGACTTGGCACTCCTAGGGCGGCCGTCCATCCGGCGACTCTTTCCACTCATCGCGCGGCCCGGCCCTCGGCCAGGCCTGCGCTCCTGCCTTGGTCTCGCGCTGGCCCGGCCGGGAGGAAGCCGCAATCACCCACTTCTCCGGACCTCAGCCGCTGCCTACATGGATCGAGTCAGAGAGGCTTGTGAGTTGACGCACCATCGTTTTCGCGCGCTCAAGTAGGTCATCCCAAGTGAGAATCTCATCTACGCCAAGTTGCTGTCGAGCGACCGAGATATACCGATTTGCTCCAGTCGTGCCAAACTGTTTCTGCTGAGAACGGCTAATGACGATAGCCGTGGAAATATTGCCAGCGATGTTCGGGTAGGTTTTCTTGAGCTTGTCGTAGTGATGATTTATATAGTCTTTCCACTCTCCAATCTGGAATGCAGCGTGCGTTACGGCTGCAGTGGGATGGCCCGGGCCTCGGGTCGCGAATTGATGGTCGGGCCGCTCGATCTCTACGAGTCGGTACGTTTGATTCTGGCGCGCAATCACAAAGTCCGGCTCCACGTACGATTTCCCTGTGGGGCTTTCCCCTGGAGGGTAGCGCCAGCGCGGCTTTGACTCGACATCGCCATACGCGTCCAGAAGCACCGGACTGCGAACCAGTAGTTCATGGAATACACTCTCTGGAGCATCAGGCAAACGGAGAAGCTTCTCCAATTCTGATGTGGCCAGTTCTAGCGCAGTAAGTCGGTCCGCGAAACGCCCAATTGGTACCTGCTCGTGCGGAATCTCTATGGCGCCTAGTCCGTTTCCTGCATCTGCAACGGCGTGCGTGAAGTGCATCCTTAGGTCCACGTGAGCGCGCGCCCAGGCTGACCGCGGCTCCCAGGCCGCCTGGTCAACGTGGCGAAGCAGCTCGCCGTATCGGACGAACCTGCGATTGTTTCTGTCTGCCGTCAGGAAACCAAGGTTATGGATTCTCCTGGTTCTCCAATAGTCTGCCACCTTAGCGGGGAGGTGTAGATCGAGGGCAAGCTCGAACGCGCCAAATGTAAGCCTTCGAATCAGCTCTTGCCAATCGTGGCGATACTTGTAAACGGTGATTCGGTTGGCGTTGACAACTCTGGAGACGGTCTTCTCGGGTGAACCCAGTTGGCCACTCCACACTTGCTCTGGAACGCGAGGGAGGGCGAGTCGGTATAAGCCTTTCGGGGTACTAGCTTCCAATCCTAGGGCTTTTTGTCTTACCAGTACCCAAGGCGGGGTTTGGGTGCGCTCTGTGTCGACCACGAATGCCGGTCCTCCGGCAATGTACCACTCGTGAGGCGGGTCGACCTCGCTTAGAATGACGGCACCGTCTCGCGCCAAATAGCAATCCAGGTCACCCCCATCGATATAGGGGGATGAAAGAATGCGGGGATACCCGCCACCCTTAGGGGGCGGCGCAGTGAAACGAGCGTATTCTTTTTGGTAGTAGTCAATGTAGCGTTCCAGGTATTCGATTACCTGAGATGGGCTGACCATTGCCATTCATGCCTCCAAGATGGCTAAGTAAAGACAAACTCCTCTTGGGTTCAGTCAGATTGCAACGGCAAGGTTATGAAGTCGCGCAACAGGCTGAACTCCTTGACCTCGACCGCGCGTAGGAGCCTAGTGGCGACCACTGACATCTCGCCGCCGCAGCATGGAATCTGTCAGCCGTGCGCTGACGCTGCTTCGCCTCGGGTGTCCCCCGACAGCAGGCGCTCCTGGGCTTGTTGTGAGACGGCCGTGCTCCAGAGCTCGGGCCGTCTGTGGGCCGTCGAAGGGCGGCCCAGGGCGACCAACGACGACCACCAATGGCCCCTCGACAGAGAGCCAGCGCTGCAGCAACGTGGCTCACCTGAGGTCACCTCCGCGCTTCACCACTTCCTCCGCAACAAGCGGCAGGAGTGGGAGGAGTACCGCTCGGAGGTCACGGCGTTCGAGCTGCGGAAGAACCTGCCGGCGTTGTAGGGCAGGTCAGAGTGGGTTTCTCGTAGCAATACGCACGGGGGCCGGCGGTCATGGACCGTCGGCCCCTTCACTTTCGGACGCCCCCTTGTCAGACAACGGCAGCGCACTGTACCGCCCTTCGTTCCTGAACGATCAAGATGTGCCGACATCCGCTCGGTATCCATCAAGGCGCAGATCTTCACCGCAGCCTGCCTAGGCTTGCCAGGGGCAAGTCGTTCGGGGGCGAGATCATGACCGGCACGGGGAACACTGACACGGGGAACACTGACACAGGAAATACACCCCTCTGGCGTCAACCGGCGTTTTATTGGCCCGCGATATTTGCTCCCATTGCCGTGAGCATCATCGCAGCTGTGATCACGGGCGGATTCTCTTCTCTGCTCGATGCGCTGTTCGGCGATCAGCCTGATGTCGTTGTCTCCACAGACAGGGACAAGCCACATGTGGACCCGAGCAGTAGTCGCACCGGCCATGACGGAAATCCTGAAGGCCACAGAAGTAAGGTGAATCAACAGACCATAAATGGCGAACTAGGCACAGCCGGGGTGAGTTTCGGGAGCGACGGAGACCTCTGCTCATCCGATGCTTGGGTCTATTTCAAGCCCCCAGAGCACTTCCGAAGGAATCGGAAACTTCCGTACCCGGACTACACGACTGCGGCAGACGCCGACAGCACTGTGGCCCGACTGACGATCGAATCGAAGGGCGACAACGCAATTCAGATCTCGGAGATCAAATTGAAGATCGTCGACCGAGACAAGAATGTGTCCCCGAAGACGTCAACCCATCTCGAGTTCTCTCCTTACATGAACTGTGCAGCCTCCGAAACACCTCGTGCCGACTTGACGGCCACTGCCACTCTTGACGGCCCCGGGAACCTGAGAAACACCTATCCGACAGCCGGTGAAAACAAGGGACTTCCTACCGTTCTCCACCAAGGGGACTTCTTCGAGATTCTGCTCACGGTTTCCACCACACATTGCGCATGCACCTGGATTCCGGTCATCCATTGGACCGCAGATGGAGAACGTCACACTACGGAACTGGAGGGAACTGGTACGACTTTCAGGACGGCTCCGACGAAAGGCCTGAAGACCGTGGTTTTTGAGCCGTTCTCTGAGGGTGACAGCTGGGTCCTTCCCGTGAACTGAATGGTCGCGGTCCGCCGGGGCTGACCGGACGCACAGGAGCGGCGGACCGCGGGGCTCACCCGCGAACCGCCGCTCCTCTCAGTGGGCCGGTGACGGCGTCAGTGGCGCACCGTCTCGGCCTCCTGCGGGACATGGCTCGCCACGATCCGCTCATGCCCGCCGGCCGGCAGCGCGCGCCGGTCGACCGCGTGGGCCAGCGACGCCACGCCCAGGCCGAGGACGGCCAGGGCCGCGCCGGCCAGGGCCGGGGAGGTGACCGAGAAGCCCGCGGCCAGGGCGAGGCCGCCGATCCAGGCGCCGCCGGCGTTGGCCAGGTTGAAGGCGGCCTGGTTGGCGGAGGAGGCCAGGGACGGGGCCGAGGAGGCCTTGTCCATGACCATCAGCTGGAGCGGGGAGCCGGTGGCGAAGGCCGCCATGCCGAGCAGGACGACGGCGACGGCGGCGGTGAACTCGGTGCGCATCAGCAGCGGGAACACCGCAAGGACCGCCACGAGCGAGGTCAGGCCGCCGAACAGCGTGCCGCGCAGGGAGTGGTCGGCCAGGCGGCCGCCCAGCAGGTTGCCGGCGGTCGCGCCGACACCGAACAGGGCGAGCAGCAGGGTCACGCTGGCGTCGGCGTAGCCGGCGGCGTCCGTGAGCATCGGTGTGATGTAGCTGTACGCGGCGAAGAGGGCGCCGAAGCCCGCGACGGTCGTGCCGAGCGACAGCCAGACCGGGACGGAGCGCAGGGCGGCGAGTTCGCCGCGCAGGCCCCGCGCGGTGGCGTGCTCGTGGTCGTGCGGGATGAGGGACGCGAGCGCGGCGATCGCCGCCAGGCCGATGGCGCTGACGCCGAGGAAGGTCGCCCTCCAGCCGAGGTGCTGACCCATGAGGGTCGCGACCGGCACGCCCGCGACGTTCGCGACCGTCAGGCCGAGGAACATCAGCGAGACCGAGCGCGCCTTGCGCTCGGGGGCGACCATGTTCGTGGCGACCACGGCGCCGACGCCGAAGAAGGCGCCGTGCGGCAGACCGCTCAGGAAGCGGGCCGCCAGCAGCCAGCCGTTGTCGGGCGCGAGGGCCGACAGCGCGTTGCCCGCGACGAACAGCCCCATCAGCCCCATCAGGACCGTGCGGCGGGACATCCTGGCGGTGACCGCGGCCAGCAGCGGGGCGCCGATGACGACGCCCAGCGCGTAGGCCGAGACCAGGTGGCCGGCGCTGGGTATCGAGATGTGCAGGTCGTCCGCGACATCGGGCAGCAGCCCCATCATCACGAACTCGGTGGTGCCGATGCCGAAGGCGCCCACGGCGAGGGCGAGCAGGGCCAGGGGCATGAAGAACCTCTCGAGACTTGCTTGGGGATTCGTACTTCGTATGTTCAAGTACGGAACAAAGTCTCGCGGCCCGACTATTTCCCGCTCAGCCGCCTGTGGTGACCCTCACACGTGCCGCTATGGGCAGATGGTCGCTGCCGGTCCTCGGAAGGGTCCAGGAGCTCTCCGGCTTCAGCCCCTTGACCATGATCTGGTCGATGCGGGCCATCGGGAACGACGCGGGCCAGCTGAACCCGAAGCCGCTGCCGGCCGCGCCCTGTGTGGAGCGCATCTGAGCGGTGACGGCGTTGAGCGCGCGGTCGTTCATCGTGCCGTTCAGGTCGCCGAGCAGGACGACGTTCCTCAGCGGTTCGCGGGCGATGGCCTCGCCCAGGAAGTCGGCGCTGCGGTCGCGCTGCCGGGCCGTGAACCCGGCCTCCATCTTCACGCGCACCGACGGCAGGTGGGCGACGTAGACCGCGACCTGCCCGGCCGGGGCGGTCACGGTGGCCCGCATCGCCCGCGTCCACCCCATGTCCAGGTCGACGCCGCGTACGCCGCTCAGCGGGTGCTTGCTCCACACGCCGACCGTGCCCTGCACCGAGTGGTACGGGTACGTCGACGCCAGCGCCTTCTCGTACGTGGGGACCGCTTCCTCCGTCAGCTCCTCCAGGGCCAGCACGTCCGCGCCCGAGGCGGCCACGTCGCGGGCGGTGCCCGCCGGGTCCTGATTCTCGGCGTTGACGTTGTGGGTGGCCACCGTGAGGTCGCCGCCGCCGGCGGTCTTGTCGGTGAGCTGGCCGCCGAAGAGGTTCAGCCAGACCACCGACGGCGCCAGCACGGCGATCAGCGCGGTCGCCGACCTGCGGACCAGGGCGAGCACGAGGAGCACCGGGACCAGCAGACCCAGCCAGGGCAGAAACGTCTCGGTGAGGCTGCCCAGGTTGCCGATCGCGTTGGGGATGTGCGAGTGCAGCACCATGATCACGGCCAGCAGCACCGCGCACGCGGCCACGAACATCCCGCGCCGCCAGATCCGCGGGTCGCCCCGCCGGCCGCCGAGCAGCCGGTCGAACAGGCGCCGAAGCCGGTCTCCCCGTGGCTCGGGTCCCGAGCCGCCGTTGTCCGTCTCCGTCATGTACGCCTGCTGCGCCATACCGTCGCCTCACTGCCTGCCGTGCACACCATCGCCCCCCGTGTCCTACGACCCTAGGGGATGATCCGTTCCGTTACGCCGCCCCTCGACGGCCGTACGGGGGCGAGGACGATCGAGCCCGCGCGGCGAGTTCCGGCTGCGCCGGGGGTAAGCGCCCTCTGTGACAGAACGCGCACACTCACCCGGGCCGTGGGCCCGGAACTGACGGGGCGTAGGCCTCAGGGGAGGGTGCCGGCGATCGCGCACAGCGCGCGCCCGGACCGGCCCGGACAGAACTCACACGGGCTCCCCTGGCCCTGGATGGCACGAGGTGCCACCATGGACGTGGTCCGGGGACGCCGTCAGGGCGCCTCGAGATGACGTGTAAGGAGCCGTGCAATGACGCAGCTTCCGGCTGCCCAGACCGCTCAGAAGAAGCCCTCCGACGGCGGCAGGGCCCTGTACGGCGGCAAGGGCACCCGCCGTATCACCGTGCGTGACATCGCCGCCGCCAAGGAGCGGGGCGAGAAGTGGCCCATGCTCACCGCGTACGACGCCATGACCGCGTCCGTCTTCGACGAGGCCGGGATCCCGGTCATGCTGGTCGGCGACTCGGCGGGCAACTGCCACCTCGGGTACGAGACGACCGTGCCCGTGACCCTCGACGAGATGACCATGCTGTCGGCGGCGGTCGTACGGGGCACCTCGCGCGCCCTGATCGTCGGCGACCTGCCCTTCGGCTCCTACCAGGAGGGTCCGGTGCAGGCGCTGCGCTCGGCGACCCGGCTGGTGAAGGAGGCGGGCGTGCAGGCCGTGAAGCTGGAGGGGGGCGAGCGGTCGCACGACCAGATCCGGCTGCTCGTCGAGTCCGGCATCCCGGTCATGGCGCACATCGGGCTGACCCCGCAGTCCGTCAACGCGATGGGCTACCGGGTGCAGGGGCGGGGCGAGGAGGCGGCCCAGCAGCTGCTGCGCGACGCGAAGGCCGTGCAGGACGCGGGTGCGTTCGCCGTGGTGCTGGAGCTGGTTCCGGCGGAGCTGGCGGCCGAGGTGACGCGGGTGCTGCACATTCCGACGGTGGGCATCGGGGCCGGCCCCGAGACGGACGCCCAGGTGCTGGTGTGGACCGACATGCTCGGTCTGACCGGCGGGCGGGTGCCGAAGTTCGTGAAGCAGTACGCGAATCTGCGTGAGGTCATGGGGGACGCGGTGAAGGCGTTCGCCAACGAGGTCGTCGGCGGTGCGTTCCCGCAGGAGGAGAACTCCGTGCACTAGGCCATTTCCCGCACCACACGGACGGCCCGCCGATCTTCCCCCAGTCGGCGGGCCGTCCCCTTTTCGCGCCTGAGCCGGCGCCGCTCTCGCGGACGTGGTTCCTCGCCGTCGTGGTTCCTCAACTGAGGGTTGCGGTGCTCGTCGGCGGGTTGTCGGTGGCTTGTCGGTGATTTGTCGGTGAGGGCTGCGACCGTCTGTCTCATGACGCGAATCGACACACAAGCCGGCGGCGCCGCTGTCACCGTGCGGGGGCTGGTGAAGCACTACGGGGAGACCAAGGCACTGGACGGGGTCGACCTGGACGTGCGGGAGGGCACCGTGATGGGGGTGCTCGGGCCGAACGGGGCCGGGAAGACCACCCTGGTGCGGATCCTGTCCACGCTGCTGCAGGCCGACGCGGGACAGGCGGCCGTCGCCGGGTACGACGTCGCACGGCAGCCGAGGCAGCTGCGGCGGGTGATAGGGCTCACCGGGCAGTACGCGTCCGTGGACGAGAAGCTGCCCGGCTGGGAGAACCTCTACATGATCGGGCGGCTGCTCGACCTGCCCCGCAAGGAGGCCCGTGCGCGTGCGGACGAGCTGCTGGAGCGGTTCTCGCTGACGGAGGCCGCGAAGCGGCCGGCCGCCACCTACTCCGGCGGTATGCGGCGGCGGCTCGACCTGGCCGCCTCGATGATCGGCCGGCCGGCCGTCCTCTTCCTCGACGAGCCGACCACCGGGCTCGACCCCCGTACCCGCAACGAGGTGTGGGACGAGGTCAAGGCCATGGTCGGGGACGGCGTGACCGTGCTGCTGACCACGCAGTACATGGAGGAGGCCGAGCAGCTCGCCTCCGAGCTGACCGTCGTGGACCGGGGCAAGGTCGTCGCTGACGGGAGGATCGACGAACTCAAGGCCAAGGTCGGCGGACGGACCCTGCGGATCCGGCCGGCCGAGGGCACGCACCTGCGGCCGCTCGCCGGGCACCTCGACGATCTCGGCATCACCGGGCTCGCGTCCACCACCGTGGACACCGGCACCGGCACCCTCCTGGTACCGATCCTCAGCGACGAGCAACTGACCGCCGTCGTGGGCGCTGTCACCGCCCGCGGCATCACGCTCGCCTCCATCACCACCGAACTGCCCAGCCTGGACGAGGTGTTCCTGTCGCTGACCGGTCACCGGGCCAGTGCCCCGCAGGACACCGTGCCCGCCGAGGACCGCGAGGAGGTCGCCGTATGAGCTCCCACCCGTCGCCCACCACCACCCCGAACGAGGCGCTTCGCGCCGCCCCTGGAACCACCCTTTCCACCCCCGCCGCCACCGACGACGCCCGCATCACGCTGCGCGGGCACCTGCGGCACACCGGCGCGCTCGTCCGCCGCAACCTGCTGTGGATCCGCCAGGACCCGGAGTCGATGGCCGACGCGCTGCTGATGCCGGTCATCTTCACCCTGCTGTTCGTGTTCGTGTTCGGCGGCTCCATCGGACAGGCACTGGGCGGCGGCCAGGACCAGTACGTGCAGTACGTGATCCCCGGCATGATCGCGATGATGAGCATGACGCTGTCCCAGGGCGTCGGCACCGGCTTCAGCCAGGACTTCAACTCCGGTGTCATGGACCGCTTCCGGTCCCTGCCCATCGGGCGCGGTTCGGTGCTGTTCGCGAAGATCTCGGTGGAACTGCTGCGGATGCTGTTCGCGACCGCCGTGCTGATGGTCGTGGCCGTCGCGGTCGGGTTCGAGATCACGAACTGGCCCGGGCTGTTCGCGACCGTGGCGCTGTCCACGGCGTTCGCCTCGTCGATCATGTGGGTGTTCCTCACCCTGGGCGTGATCATGAAGAGCGCGCAGTCCGTGCAGGCGATGGGCTTCCTGGTGCTGTTCCCGCTCCAGTTCGGCTCGTCGATCTTCGCGCCGACGACGTCGATGCCGGGCTGGCTGCAGGCGTTCACCGACTACAACCCGCTGTCGACGCTGGCGGACGCGGCGCGCGGTCTGATGGTGGGCGGGCCGGTCGCGCACGACCTGTGGGTGACGCTCGGCTGGTCGGTGGCGATCACGGCGGTGATGGCGCCCGTCGCCATCCACAAGTTCCGGACCAAGAACTGACGAAGCGGGACCGGTCCGCGTCACAGCAGGGCGGTGGCCTCCTCGAGGGAGAGGCCGCCGCCTTCCGCGTACGCGGCCTCGTAGGCCTGGTCGCCGAGCTGCGCCCGGGCCCGCCGCTCCGTCTGCTCGCGGGTCTCGCGCTCCTGCCGCCGGGCGACATGGCCGGGCGGCAGCAGGGCGTCGGCGGCGCCGAGGCAGCGGGCCGCGTCCGCGGCACGGCGCCCGCCGTCGAGGGCGGTCAGGGCCCCTGCCCCGGTGGTGAGGTACGCGGCGGGCATCGTGGGTGCGACAGCCGCCGACACCGGGTCGACGGCTTGCTCCAGTGCCTTGCGGATCCGGTCCAGGCACTCCTCGTACCGTCCCTCCGCGGCGTCCAGCCAGGCCTCGGCGCCGAGAATGTACGCGTCGAAGACGATGAAGTGGGCGATACGGAAGTCCTGGCGCAGCCGCCGCAGTTGCTCGCGCGCCTCGGCGAGGCGGCCGGTCATGCCGAGCCGGCCGGCCAGGAAGAGGCGGGCGGCGGGCATGGCCGCGCTGTGCGCGTCCTCGTGCTGGGCGATCACCTCGCGCAGCAGCCGCTCACCGTGCTCGCCGTCGCCGGCCTCCAGCAGCGCGATGCCCAGCCGGGCGGTGAGGACGGCCGCCTGGGCTCGGGCGCCGAGGCGTTCGGCGTGCCAGACGGCCGCCTCGTAGTCGGCGGCGGCCGGTTCGTGGTCGCCCTTGCGTTCGTGGGCCTCGGCGCGTGCGGAGAGGGCCTCGGCGATGCCCCAGTCGTCGCCGAGGCGCCGGTGGATCTCCAGCGCCTCGTCGGCGTCGCGGGCCGCGTCGCCCGCCCAGTCGGTGCGGTTGGCGAGGAAGTTGGCCCGCATCTGGAGGTTGGAGGCCAGCTCCCAGTCGAAGCCGGGAGTCCGCCGGCAGGTGCGGATGGAGGCGTCGAGGATGACGCGCAGCCGGTCCGTGTCACCGGTCAGCATCACGGCGAAGAACCAGAACAGGCCGGGGAGCCGGCAGTTCTGCGGCAGGCCGGGTTCGTAGGTCCGCGCGATGGTCCGCAGCTTCCGCTGGGAGCGGGGGTTCTGCCAGGCGTCCAGTTCGGTGTCCATGCAGGCGAGATGGGTCAGGTGGACCCCGCGCCGGGCCTCCCACAGGACCTCGCCCGTCATCGGGGGCGGCGCGTCGGTGCAGCGCTGCCACACGGGGGCGGCGGGACGGACGTGCTCGGCGAAGGGGTCGGGGCCGAGCGCCATGACCTCGCGGCACCAGTTTCGGGCCTCGATGCGCAGGTCGCGCATCTGCCAGTACCAGCCGAGGGACAGCACCATGCAGAGCGCCTCCTGCTCGTCGCGCAGGGCGACGGCGTGGCGCAGCGCGGTACGCAGGTTCTCGTGCTCGCGCTCCAGCCGGCGGATGGCGGCGAGCTGGCCGGGGCCGCGCAGCAACGGCTCGGTGGTGCGGGCGAGTTCGCGGTAGTACGTCAGATGGGCCCGCTCGGCCGAGCCGCGCTGCCCGGCCTCGTCCAGCCGTTCGGCGGCGTACTCGGCGACGGTCTCGAGCAGCCGGTAGCGCATCCCTTCGTCGCCCGGTTCGCCGGTCGGGGCGGCCACGACCAGGGAGCGGTCGACGAGCGACCCGAGCACCTCCATGGCGACCGGCCCGCACACGGCCTCGGCGGCGGGCAGGTCGCAGCCGCCCGCGAACACCGACAGCCGCCGCAGCACGTCCCGCTCGTCCTCGTCGAGCAGGTCCCAGGACCAGTCGACGACGGCTCTGAGGGTCTGCTGGCGGGGCAGGACGGTACGGCTGCCGGAGGTGAGCAGCCGGAAGCGGTCGTCGAGCCGGCCGGCGATCTGGCGGGGCGTGAGCATCCGCAGCCGGGCGGCGGCGAGTTCGATGGCCAGGGGCAGGCCGTCGAGGCGCCGGCAGATCTCGGCGCACGCCTCGGGGTCGTCCTCGATCCGGAAGCCGGGCCGGGCCGCCGCGCCCCGGTCGGCGAGCAGCCGCAGCGCGACCAGTTCGGGCAGCGGTTCCACGGGCCGCAGCAACTCCCCCGGCACGCCCAGGGGTTCCCGGCTGGTGGCGAGGACGGTCAGGCCTGGGCACCGCTCCAGCAGTTCCTCGGTGAGCCGGGCTGCGGCGTCGGCGACGTGCTCGCAGTTGTCCAGGATCAGCAGCATACGGGGCCGGGAGCAGTGCTCGGCGAGCCGCTCGACGGGGTCGTCGAGCCGGTCGGCGACGGCGGCCCGGATGCCCTCGGCGCCGGCGCCGTACAGCACGGTCTCGCGGGCACCGACGGCGGTCAGCACGGCCTCCGGTACGGCGGCGGGGTCGTCCACCGGGGCGAGTTCGGCGAGCCAGACACCGCCCGGCATGGAGGGCCGCACGGCCTCGGCGGCCTCCTGCGACAGCCGTGTCTTGCCGGCCCCGCCGGGCCCGAGCAGCGTCACGAGCCGGGCGGTGGCGAGATCGCCCCGGATGGTCTCGATGTCGCTCTCGCGGCCGACGAAGGACGTGAGCCGCGCGCGGAGATTGCCGGCGGGCGGCGGTGCCCCGCTGCCGCGGGCGGGCGCCGGGCCGTCGCCCGGTCTCAGCAACTCGGCGTGCACGGAACGCAGTTGCGGACCGGGGTCGGTGCCGAGCCGGTCGGCGAGCAGCCGCCGGACGTCCTCGTACGCGTCCAGCGCCTGCGCCGTGCGTCCGGCGTCGCGCAGGGCACGCAGGCGGAGGACCTGGAGGGGTTCGTCCAGGGGGTGGCTGTCGCACAGGGCGGTCAGCTCCGGCAGGGACTGCTCGGCCTGACCCAGGGCGAGGGCGGCGCCGTGACGGGCGCGCAGCACGTCGAGACGGCGGGCGTCCAGGCGGGCCGCCTCGGCGGTGCGGTCGGGGAGGTCGGCGAGGGCCGGTCCCCGCCACAGCGCGAGGGCCTCGTCGAGCACCGCGGCGGCCTTGGCGGGGTCGCCGTCGGCCAGGGCGCGCACCCCTTCACCGGCGAGCCGCTCGAACCGGTGCAGGTCGATGTCGTCGGCCCCGGACGTGAGCCGGTATCCGCCCGCCACGGAGGTCACGGCGTCCGCCCCGAGCGCCCGCCGTAACCGTCCGACGAGCGCCTGCAGCGCGCCGGGCGCGTCGGCGGGCGGCTCCCCTCCCCACACCTCGTCGACCAGCGTCCCCGCGGGCACGGTACGGCCGGCCCGCAGGGCCAGCACGGTCAGCAGCGCACGCAACCGCGCCCCGCCCACCGGAACGGCCGTGCCGTCGGTGCGGAGTGCCTGTGTGGTGCCGAGGATGCGGTAGCGCACGGGGTTCATTGTCTCCGGTGGTACGAGCCGGCTCACGGCGGTGGGCGGCGCGGCGGGGTTCACGGGGTGGCCGGCTTCCCGGCCGGCGCGGTGGCTGCGGCCGGACCGGCTGCGTGACGGCGTTGTCGAGGGAGGTGGGCCGGTGGGGCCGGGTGCGGGTTCGGGTCAGCGGTGACGCCGGACGCGGCCGGACCGGCCCCGCGACGGCGCTCACTCAGGTCGGCCGCCCCGCCGGTACGGCAGCCGTGCTCAGGCTCTCCGGCAGCGCCGTCAGCGGCGGCCAGCTCACCTCGTCCCCCACCCCGAACGGTGTGCCGCAGCACTCCATCCGCCAGTCCTCGTAGATCACGTACCGGAGCCCCATGTCCCCACCCTCCCCGGAACCGGCCGCCCCGCGCGAGACGTTTTTCCCCTGTGCCCGGTACCGTCGGGCCGTCCCCTTCCGTCCCGTCGCGTCTCCGAGAGTGCAGGGAGTTCCATGACCACCGCCACCAGCCGCCACAGCGAGCGGCGGATCAGTCCCGTGTTCATCGGGATCCTCGCCGTGACGGCGGTCACCGGGTGGGCGACCTGGACCGGGTTCGCGGAGCAGCCCGGGGTCGCCGTGTTCCTCTTCGTGACGGCGGCCTGGATCGTCTCGCTCTGCCTGCACGAGTACGCGCACGCGCGCACCGCCCTGCACAGCGGGGACATCTCGGTGGGGGCGAAGGGCTATCTGACCCTCAACCCGCTGAAGTACACGCACGCGCTGCTCAGCATCGTGCTGCCGGTGCTCTTCGTGATCATGGGCGGGATCGGGCTGCCGGGCGGCGCCGTGTTCATCGAGCAGGGGCGGGTCCGGGGGCGCTGGAAGCACAGCCTGATCTCGGCCGCGGGTCCGCTGACGAACGTGCTGTTCGCGGTGGTGTGCACGGCGCCGTTCTGGCTGGGCGCCCTGGACGGTGTGCCGACCGACTTCCGCTTCGCCCTGGCGTTCCTCGCCCTGCTCCAGGTGTCGGCCGCGCTGCTGAACTTCCTGCCGGTGCCGGGCCTGGACGGCTACGGCGTGATCGAACCCTGGCTGTCGTACGGCATCAGGCGGCAGGTGGAGCCGTTCGCGCCGTTCGGCCTGCTGTTCGTGTTCGCGCTGCTGTGGCTGCCGGCGGTGAACGGCGTGTTCTTCGACGTGATCGACGCGATCCTGAAGTCGCTCGGGATCAGCGACTTCGAGACCTACTGCGGTCAGGAGCTGTACCGCTTCTGGCAGGGTTCGAACGAGTTCTGCTCGGCACCGGCCTGACGGGTCAGCCGGTGACCGACTTCCGCGCCCGGCCGCGCTTCACGTAGTACCAGGCCATGTTCGACGACAGTCCGGCGAGCAGCACCCAGACGATCCCCAGCCAGCTGCCCTCCACGAAGGAGACCACGGCCGCGGCCACGGACAGGACGCAGACGATCAAGGCGTAAACGGCGAGGCGGGGCATTTCGGTCGACTCCTGTCGGGGGACACTGCTGGCACTGCTTGTGCCGTCCAGTGTCCCCCATGCGCCTCAGCCGCTCACACGTCGGTCACACGCAGCCCCGCGTGTGCCTTGTACCGGCGGTTCACGGAGATCAGGTTCGCCACCAGCGACTCCACCTGGTGGGCGTTGCGCAGCCGTCCGGCGAAGATGCCGCGCATGCCGGGGATGCGCCCGGCGAGGGCCTGGACGATCTCGACGTCGGCGCGGACCTCGCCGAGCACCATCACGTCCGTGTCGATCTCGTCGATCCCCGGATCCTGGAGCAGGACCGCCGACAGGTGGTGGAAGGCGGCCGTGACCCGGGAGTCCGGCAGCAGGGCGGCGGCCTGCTCGGCGGCGCTGCCCTCCTCCGGCTTCAGCGCGTAGGCGCCCTTCTTGTCGAAGCCGAGCGGGTTGACGCAGTCGACGACGAGCTTGCCGGCCAGTTCCTCGCGCAGGGACTCCAGGGTCTTGCCGTGGCCGTCCCACGGCACGGCGACGATCACGATGTCGCTGCGGCGCGCGGTCTCGGCGTTGTCGGCGCCCTCGACGCCGTGTCCGAGCTCGTCCGCGGCGGCCCGCGCACGCTCGGCCGCCCGCGAGCCGATGATCACCTTCTGGCCGGCCCTGGCGAGCCGGTAGGCGAGGCCCTTGCCCTGCGGCCCGGTCCCGCCGAGCACCCCGACCACGAGTCCGGAGACGTCGGGCAGGTCCCAGGGGTCCTTGGCCGGGGCCTTCTGGGCGTTGTCGGTGGCAGCACTGTCGGTAGAGGTCATGGCCCCGACTCTACGGCCGCCGGGGCCCCCTCGGATTCCACCTGCCGTTCGAGATCGGCACGCATGACCGGCCCCCTTGCCCGAGCCGGGCTAATGCGTGGTGAACCCAGCCTTAAGGGTGACCCGGCCGGGGCAGGATGCGGCCCATGGACGCGGTACGGGTGGCGCTGCTCCGGGAGGTGCTCGCCGGGACGGAGTGGCTCGGGGCCACGCGGCGGTTCGCCGGCGCGCTGCGCGGGTCGGTGGTGTCGCACGGGGGCGGCCTGCTGCTCGTCGGTACGCCGGAGTTCGAGCCGTGGCACCTGGCGGCGCACCTGGTGGACGAGGCCGCGTGGTCGGGCACGCCGGAACTGGCCCCCACGCTGGTGCGGCATGACGCGCGCCCCTCGGATCCGGCGCACCTGGCGGTCGGTCTCGGCCGGCTGGAGGCGGCGCGGCGGGGTGAGACGCTGCTGGTGGTGTCCCCGGAGGGGCCTGCCGCCCCCCTCCTGGAACGGGTGTCCGGCGCTCGGCGTGCCGGTGCGACGGTGCTGTCCCTCGGCCCCGGGGAGGGCGAGCTGCCCGGGATGGCTCACGAGTGCCTGGCCGTCCCCGACGGCTCGGAGCTGGACCTGGACACGGTGCAGCACCTGGTCAGCGCGGCGGCCGGGGAGAACTCCCTGCCGACGCCGCGCGGCCGGCGGCGTTTCCGGGACAGGGTGTGGAGGCTGGCGGAACACCTGACGGCCCCACCGCCCGCGCGCTGGTAGGGCCGCCGGTCCCGCCGGTGGTGCGGCCGCGGATGCCACAGCCGTACGAGGGGCTACCGGGCTACTCCTCTTTACGGCCGCCCGCAGGACTGTCGTGCCACTTGGGGTCGTTCTCCCACTGGAGGTTGCGTTCGCGGGCGGTCTCCATCGCGTGTTCGGCCTCGGTGCGGCTCGCGTACGGGCCGAAACGGTCCTTGCCCGGGCATTCCGGCCCCTCCTCGACCTTCTTGTGTTCCAGGCAGTAGTACCACTCGCCCGGCTTGCCGACCGTCCGCTTCTTGAACAGGGCCATGACCAGCTCCTCTCGCCAACGACATGTTCCCCCGTGGCCGCTGGTTAGACTCGCTGGCATGTCTGGCCAGTCGCTGCTCGTCCCGGGGGAGCTGTCCCCCACCCGTTCCGTGCCCGGAAACATCCGTCGCCCCGAGTACGTCGGCAAGCCCGCGCCGACGCCCTACACCGGACCGGAGGTGCAGACGCCCGAGACGATCGAGGCGATGCGGGTCGCCGGCCGGATCGCCGCCCGGGCGATGGCGGAGGCCGCGAAGCTGATCGCTCCGGGCGTGACCACGGACGAGCTGGACAAGGTGGCGCACGAGTACATGTGCGACCACGGCGCCTACCCCTCGACGCTCGGCTACCGGGGCTTCCCGAAGTCGCTGTGCACGTCGGTCAACGAGGTCATCTGCCACGGCATCCCGGACTCGACGGTCCTGCGCGACGGCGACATCGTCAACCTCGACGTGACGGCGTACATCGGCGGTGTGCACGGCGACAACAACGCCACCTATCTGGTCGGCGACGTGGACGAGGAGTCGCGGCTGCTGGTGGAGCGGACCCGGGAGTCCCTCGAGCGTGCGATCAAGGCGGTCAAGCCGGGCCGGCAGATCAACGTCATCGGCCGGGTCATCGAGTCGTACGCCAAGCGCTTCGGCTACGGCGTGGTGCGGGACTTCACGGGCCACGGCATCAACTCGTCGTTCCACTCGGGCCTGATCATCCCGCACTACGACAGCCCGCACGCCACGACGGTCATCCAGCCCGGGATGACGTTCACGATCGAGCCGATGCTGACGCTGGGCACACACGAGTACGACATGTGGGACGACGGCTGGACGGTCGTGACGAAGGACCGCAAGCGGACGGCCCAGTTCGAGCACACGCTGGTGGTGACGGACTCGGGGGCCGAGATCCTCACGCTGCCGTAGCATCCCGGCCCAGCCGCCGCCCGTGGCCCGCTCTCCTCGGAGGGCGGGCCTTCCCCATGGCGTCCGGCCCCGCACCGGAGTAGCGTTTTTACCGACACGACGTCGGCAAGCAGGGAAGCGGGCCCATGGAATCCTTCTCGACCCTCCTTCGGGCCGCTTCCCGTGAGCAGCACCAGCAGGTCAGGGGCTCGGCGTTCCTGAGCGACCTGCTGGGGAGCAGACTGGGGGTCGACGCGTTCGCGCGCTACACGGAACAGCTGTGGTTCGTGTACGGGGCGCTGGAGTCGGGCGCGGAGCGCCTGGCCGGGGACCCGGTGGCCGGCCCCTTCGTACGCCCGGAGCTGTTCCGCACGGCTGCGCTGGAGCGGGACCTGGAGCACCTGCGCGGGCCGGACTGGCGGTCGGGCATCAGCGCGCTGCCCGCCACGCGGGAGTACGCGCGCCGGATCACCGAGTGCGCCCGCGCCTGGCCGGCCGGCTACGTCGCCCACCACTACACCCGCTACCTCGGCGACCTCTCCGGTGGGCAGATCATCCGCGACGCCGCCGAGAAGGCGTGGGGTCTGCCGAGGAAGGGCGACGGGGTCCGCTTCTACGTCTTCGAGCGAATCCCCAACCCGGCCGCCTACAAGCGCGGTTACCACGAACTGCTGGACTCGGTGCCCGGCGACGAGCTGGAGCGGCAGCGGGCGGTGGCCGAGTGCGAGCGGGCGTACGCGCTGAACAACGCGGTGTTCCGGGCGCTGGGCGAGGAGTTCCCGCTGTCGGCGTGAGCCGCGCCGCCGGACGCCCTGGTCAGCGTTCGAGGTGCACCCGGCCGCCGACCTCGGTCCATCCGCCCGGCTGCGGCGCGGTCAGAATCTGGGAGCCCGCCCCCTGGGTGATGTTGAGGGCGCGTCCCAGCCGGTCGGTGAGCAGCAGGGCCGCCGCCCCGGTCGCCTCGTCCTCGTCGATCCCGTCACCGCGCCCGGGGAAGGCCCGGGCCCGCACCCGCCCGGCGGGTTCGTCCTCCCACGCCCAGGCGTACACCCACTCCCCCGGCGGCGGCACGGCCAGGGCGTCGACCTCGGCGGCGCTGCCGTACTGCCGCAGGGTCCGCGGCGGCACCCACTCCGCCCGCGCCTCGATCCAGCAGAACTCCCCGTCCTGCCGGGCCCCGACCTCGCCGGCGGGGGTGATCAGCTCGGGCACGTCGAGCAGCCACGCCGTCCCGACACAGGGGTGCCCGGCGAAGGGCAGCCGCAGGGCCGGCGTATAGATGTCGATCACGCCACGCTCGGGATCGTCGACGAACACGGTCTCGCTGAACCCGAGCTTCGCGGCGAGCGCCTGCCGCTCGCTCCGCTCGGGCAGCGCCGAACCGTCACGAACGACCCCGAGCTCGTTGCCGTATCCGCCGTTGGGCCCGCAGAAGACGCGCAGCACGTCGTAGTCCGTCACTGGGGCATTCAAGCACCGCCAGGGCGGCCGGGGCGTCACCGGCCGGGCGGGGGCGGGCGGCCCGAACCTCTTGACCCTCCCTTGACTCGTTCATGAGGTCGTTTTTTGGCCACTTAGGCAATCCTTATGTAGCTTAGGTGAGCCTCACCTTTCCGTCTTCTGGAGCCCGCATGCGACCCGCCAGCCCCGTTTCCGTCGTCATCGCCGCCGCGGCGGCTCTGGCCGCCGTCACCGGCTGCACCGAGAAGAGTGACGCCAAGGACGGCGGCAACGTCGTCAAAGTGACGGCGACGGACGACAAGTGCGAGGTCTCGACGAAGGAGTTCCCGGCCGGACACGTCGAACTGGCCGTCGAGAACAAGGGGTCCAAGGTCACCGAGGTCTACGTCCTCTTCCCCGACGACCGCGTGGTCACCGAGCGGGAGAACATAGGCCCCGGCACGCGGCAGCGCGTCACCGCCGAGGTGAAGGCCGGCGACTACCAGATCGCCTGCAAGCCCGGCATGAAGGGCGCCGGCATCCGCCAGGCCGTCAAGGCCACCGGCGGCAAGGCGGTGAAGCGCGACCCGCGCCTGGACAAGGCCGTCGCCGACTACCGCGCCTATGTACAGCAGCAGGCCGACGAGACGCTGCCGCTCGCCGAGACCTTCGCCAAGGCGGTCAAGGACGGCGACATCGAGGCCGCGAAGAAGGCCTACGCCCCCTCCCGCATCGGCTGGGAGCGCACCGAGCCGGTCGCCGAGTCCTTCGGCGACATCGACCCGAAGGTCGACGTACGGGAGGACGGCCTCGAGGACGGCCAGGACCCCGCCACCGACTGGACCGGCTGGCACCGCCTGGAGAAGTCCCTCTGGCAGGACAAGAAGACCGGCGACCGCGAGAAGGAACTCGCCGACAGGTTGATCACCGACCTCACCGACTGGCGCGAGCGCGTCGGCAAGGCCGACATCACCCCCACCTCCATGGCCAACGGCGCCAAGGAACTCCTCGACGAGGTCGCCACCGGCAAGGTCACCGGCGAGGAGGAGCGCTACTCGCACACCGACCTGGTCGACTTCAAGGCCAACGTCGAGGGCGCGCAGAAGTCGTACGAACTGCTGAAGCCGGTCGCGCAGGAGAACGACAAGGCCCTCACCACCGAACTGGACAAGCAGTTCGCCGCCTTGAACACTCTGCTCGACAAGTACCGCCCGAGCACGACGTCGTACGAGTTCACCTCGTACGACAAGGTCGGCAAGGCCGACCGCAAGGAGCTCTCAGACGCGGTCAACGCGCTGGCGGAGCCCCTGTCGAAGCTCGCCGCCGCCGTCGTCGTGAAGTAGGGAACCCCACCCATGACGGACAAGGACACCCCCTCCTCCCCCTCCCGGCGCTCCCTGCTCGGCTGGGGCGGCGCGGGCCTGGCCCTGGGCGCCGCCGCGGCGGGCGGAGCGGTGGCGATGGCCCGCACCGACGACGCGCCCCCACCGGACGCCGGATCCGCCATCCCCTTCCACGGCCCGCACCAGGCCGGCATCGCCACCCCGGTCCAGGACCGTCTGCACTTCGCGGCCTTCGACGTGCAGACGAGCGACCGGGCGGAGTTCGTCCAGATGCTGAAGGACTGGACGCAGGCCGCCCGCCGGATGACCGCCGGACACCCGGTCGGGGAGGGCGGCTACGGCGGCCTGCCCGAGGCGCCCCCCGACGACACCGGCGAGGCCCTGGGCCTCAAGCCCTCCCGCCTGACCCTCACCATCGGCTTCGGCCCGAGCCTGTTCGACAAGTTCGGCCTGGCCGGGCACCGCCCCGAGGCCCTGGTCGACTTGCCGAAGTTCGCGGGCGACAACCTGGACAGGAACCGCAGCGGCGGCGACCTGTGCGTCCAGGCCTGCGCGGACGACCCGCAGGTCGCCGTGCACGCCATCCGCAACCTGGCCCGCATCGGGATGGGCAAGGTCGTCATCCGCTGGTCGCAGCTGGGCTTCGGCAAGACGTCGTCGACGACACCCGAGGCGCAGACACCCCGCAACCTGATGGGCTTCAAGGACGGCACCCGCAACATCGCCGGCACCGAAACGGACCGGCTCCGCAAGTTCGTGTGGGTGCCCGAAGCGGACGGCCCGCAGTGGATGACGGGCGGCTCGTACCTCGTCGCCCGCCGCATCCGCATGCACATCGAGACGTGGGACCGCACCTCGCTCCAGGAGCAGGAGGACATCTTCGGCCGCGACAAGGGCGAGGGCGCGCCGGTCGGCAAGGCCAAGGAACGCGACGAGCCGTTCCTGAAGGCGATGAAGCCCGACGCGCACGTCCGGCTCGCCCACCCCGACGCCAACCACGGCGCGACGATCCTGCGCCGCGGCTACTCCTTCACCGACGGCACCGACGGACTGGGCCGCCTGGACGCGGGCCTGTTCTTCCTGGCCTACCAGCGCGACGTCCGCGAGGGCTTCATCCCGATCCAGCGCAACCTCGCCACCGACGCGCTCAACGAGTACATCCAGCATGTGGGTTCGGCGCTCTTCGCGATCCCGCCGGGCGTTCGCGACAAGGACGACTGGTGGGGCCGGACGCTGTTCTCCGAGGAGGCCTGAACCCGTGTTCTCGAACTACCTGATCGGTCTGCGCGAGGGCCTGGAGGCGAGCCTCGTCGTCTGCATCCTCATCGCGTACCTGGTGAAGACGGACCGCAGGGACGCGCTGAAGCCGATCTGGACCGGCATCGGCGTCGCGGTGGCCCTCGCCCTGGGCTTCGGCTGCGCACTCGAGTTCGGCTCCCAGGAGCTGACGTTCCAGGCCCAGGAGGCGCTCGGCGGATCGTTGTCGATCCTCGCGGTCGCCCTGGTGACCTGGATGGTGTTCTGGATGCGCCGCACGGCCCGGCACCTCAAGTCGGAACTGCACGGCAGGCTGGACGCGGCGCTGGCGATGGGCACGGGGGCGCTGGTCGCGACGGCGTTCCTGGCCGTGGGCCGGGAGGGCCTGGAAACGGCCCTGTTCGTCTGGGCGTCGGTCCACGCGGCGAGCGACGGCACGCCGCGGCCGCTGCTGGGCGTCGCCCTCGGCCTGCTGACCGCGGTCCTCCTGGGCTGGCTGTTCTACCGGGGTGCGCTGCGGATCGACCTCGCCCGGTTCTTCACCTGGACCGGCGGCATGCTGGTCGTCGTCGCGGCGGGCGTACTGGCCTACGGCTTCCACGACCTCCAGGAGGCCGACTTCCTGCCCGGCCTCGGCGACAAGGCCTTCGACATCTCCAGCGCGATTCCGCCGGACAGCTGGTACGGGACGCTGCTCAAGGGCGTGTTCAACTTCCAGCCGGATCCGACGGTGCTCCAAGTCGTGGTGTGGCTGCTGTACTTGGTTCCGACGCTGGCTCTGTTCCTGATGCCGGCGGGCCTCGGACAGCGCCGGACGACGACAACTCCCGCCCGGGACAGCTGAGGAGGGGCGGGCCCGCGGCCCGGCGTTTGCGAGGTGCTCGGCGGATGCCGGGCCGGGGGCTGCGCATCCCGGCGTTGCGGGTTGCTGGGCGTTGACGCTGGGACCCGGGCGTGCACAGCTCGGCGTTGCGAGGCCCTCGGCGTGGGTGCGGGGGCGGGGGCGTTGCGCAGCCCGGCGTTGCGGGGTGCCGCTGCGCCCACCCGTGCCGCCCCAGCGGCACGACTGCCCGCAGCTGGGGCGGCCACGACTGCCCGCAGCGGCGGGGCGGCTGCCCGCAGCTAGGACGGCCCGCAGCCGCGCACGCACGGAAGGGGACGTGTCGGGGGGTGTCCGCCCGCAGCGGTTGGCGCGTCAACGGGGAGTCACTCGGTATCCGACTCCGTCGCGCCGTTCCGAGGACGGACACCCCCCGGCACGTCCCCGACCCCCCACGAAGCCGAGCGCGCAACGGCCCGAGCCCCCAACCACCGAAGGCACCCGGTAGGGTTCGCCTCCGGAAAGGGGAAGGTGAAGGAAGCCGATGAGCTGGGATCGCGACCCTCGAACGCTCCGCAGGCCCGCCCGGAGTGCACTCATAGCCGCCTCGATGACCGCTATGTCATTGACGGCCAGTGGCTGCGTCGTCGTGCACGGCGAACGGGAGGTCCTCCCGTCCACCACCCGCGCCGAAGCCGCCAAGGCCCTCCAGGAGTTCACGGCCGCGTACAACGAGGCCGACCAGGCCTACGACGCCTCGCTGGACGCCGGACACACCACCGGCGCCCTCGCCGCCATCGACTCGGCCCGTCTGAAGGCCGGGAAGGCCAACAACCCGGACGGCAACCCGAATCACACGCCCCTGAGGCTGACGGACGCGAAGTTCACGATCCCGAAGAAGGCCGGCTGGCCCCGCTGGTTCCTCGTCGACGCGGCCGGCAACAAGGGCGGCACCGCCCGCTGGCTGCTCGTGTTCACCCGCAGCAGCCTCGACGACCCTTTCCAGGTCGCCTACCTGACCCTCGTCGCGCCCGGCAAGGTCCCGGAGTTCAAGAAGGACGCGGACGGCTGGGCGGAGTCGGTCCCCGCCAACGAGACCGGTCTCACCGCCGGCCCCGGGAAGCTGAGCCGGGACTACACGACGTACCTGAAGAACGGCGGGGACGGCTTCACGGACGGCCTCCACACCAGTCAGTGGCGTGCCCTGCGCAAGAAGAACTCCGAGAGGCCGGGCATGGTCACCCAGTACATCGACGAGCCGCTGGACAGCGGCGACTACGCGCCGCTGGCCCTGCGTACGGCGGACGGCGGGGCACTCGTGTTCTTCACCACGCGGCACTACGAGAAGCAGACCGCCCACGCGGGCACCTCGGTCCCCGCCCCCGACAAGGACGTCCTCGCCCTGACGACCGGCGAGATCAAGCAGTCCCTCACCCTGGAGTTCGTCTCCAACGAGGTGGCCGTCGACCCACCGGGGACCGGCAAGGTGACGATCCTGGGCCGGATCCAGGGCATGACGGCCGCGGAAGGCTCGTAACGCCGCTCCGGGGGAAGGAGAACCCGGCCCGGTTCAGTGCCGCAGGGGCCAGCCCGCACCCGAGTGGTCCGGCTCCTCACCGGCGTACCGGGCACACGCCTCGGTCAGAGCCTCCAGCAGGCTCAACGGGTCCGGCAGCGGATGCTCCGGCCCCCGCACCCAGTGCACCGTCTGGTCCTCGCCGGGCAGCCGCGCCGGCGGTACCAGGACGTAGGAACCGCGGCAGTGCCACCGCAGGCCGGGGTGCTCGTCCATCGTCTCGGGGTGGCAGTCCAGTTCGCACGGCCACCACTCGTCCTCGTCCTCGGGCGTACCGCGGGTGAGGGTGAAGAAGAGCATGCGGCCGTCGTCGCTCTCGGCGACCGGCCCGACCTCGACGCCCGCGCCGAGCAGCCGCTCCAA
This sequence comes from Streptomyces djakartensis, assembly GCF_014651075.1. Lineage (GTDB taxonomy): Bacteria > Actinomycetota > Actinomycetes > Streptomycetales > Streptomycetaceae > Streptomyces > Streptomyces djakartensis. The sequence goes on from NZ_BMWE01000018.1 coordinate 99,153, forward strand.
CGCGACGCGACCGGCGTCCAGGGGCACGTCGAGGACGTCGTGCACCATGCCGGTCGCGGTGATGAAGTTGGCCTGCGGCTGATGGCGGGCCCAGCGCTCGATCTGGGCGCGGTCGGTGGTCGACTGGGTCTGCCAGGCGAAGGACACCGGGTGCCGGGCTGGGGTGGGGCAGCCGACCCGGTCGCAGGAGCAGCGGTAGCCGGACGGGTGCGCTGCGGGCGCGAGGGGCAGTCCCGCGTCGGCGGCGGCGAGCAGCAGGGCCTCACGGCCGCCGTCACCGGCGGTCTCCTTGGGCCGGCGCCCGGCGCGCAGCCACTGGGTGAGTTTGCCCTGCAGGCCGTTCCGGCCGCCGAACTCCGCGCTCATCTATCCCCTCGCCTCGCCGTCGTGCGGAACAGCATGCCCTATGGTCCCATCTTCCCGCGCAGCGGGGGGCCAGTGCCCACATCCGGGGGCAGGAGGGGCGAGGCATATGCCACCGGGGCGAGGCGCACTCCACACCAGCATCTGGTGTCATTGCCCGCTTTGCCATGACATATCGTCCTACCGTGGTCGCCATGGTCACATGGATCGCGCTGACGGGCCTGGCCTCCGCGGCTTCCCTGGTCTCGCTGACCCTCACGGGACCGGCCGCCGCCACCCCGGCCCCGCTGGAGTGGGGCGAGGGCCCGCTGACGGTGGCGGCACTCCCCCGGATCACGTACGTCGCCCACCGCGGCGGCGCTCGCGAGGTCCCGGAGAACAGCATGTCGGGGCTGATGGCCGCCTACGAGCGCGGCACGGCACAGGTGCTGGACTTCGACACCCGGCTGCTGCGGGACGGCACGCCCGTGGTGTTCCACGACGAGACCCTGAACCGCACCACCTACCTCGGCGGCGAGGTGCGCGGCCTGGACGCCCGGGAGTGGCAGGGCGTACGGCTGCGCCCGAAGGACGCGCTGCCGGGCAGCTGGCGGTCGGAACGGCCGCCGACGGTCGCCGAGGTGCTGGATCGTTTCGGCGGGCGGATCGTGCTGATGCTGGAGGCGAAGGACCCACCGAGCCTGGACCGGCTGGCCGGGCTGATCCGGGCCCGCGGTCTGACCCGCTCGGTCTTCGTGAACTCCAACGACCCGGAGGTGGCCCGGCGCGCCCATCGCCTGGGCCTGCTGTCGCAGTTGTGGCGCTCGGCACGGCAGCTGCGCACGGACCGGCCGGAGCGCTGGCGGTCGTACGTGGATCTGCTGGACGTGGACCACCGGGCGAGGGACGCCGATCTGACGCGGGCGGTGCGGTCCGGGATCCGGCGGGTGTGGGCGCACACCGTGGTGACGGACGCACAGCGGGACCGCGTACTGGCGCTCGGCTGCGACGGGGTGATCACGGACACCCCGGGGCGTCTGGCGCGAGCCGACCGGAGGGAAGCCGAGCGGGACGCCCGGCGCGAGGCCCGGCGTGCGGCTGCGCGGGAGGGTCAGCGGGGCGCGAGACCCTGAAGGGCGTAGTCGACGAGGGTGTCGGTGTACTCGTAGGAGATCGGACCCGTGTGCTGGAGCCAGCGCTGGGCGAGCGGGGAGACGAAGAACTCCAGGGCGATGCGCGGGTCGACATCGGGCCGCACCTGGCCGGCCTCCTGAGCGGCGCGCAGCCGGCCTATGTAGAGGTCGAGCGACGGCTGCATCAGCTTGGCCACGAGCTCACGCCCGAGCTGCTCGTTGACGACCCCCTCGGCGGCCAGCGCGCGCGACGGCGCCTCGAACCTCGGGTCGCGCAGCTGGTCGACGGTGGCCCGCAGCACGTCCTTGACGTCGGCGGCGACGTCGCCGGTGTCCGGGAAGGCGTACGGCTCCGGCTTCACCTCCCCCAGGGGCCGCTCGCCCAGGTCGAGGAACGCCTCCATCAGGACGTCCGCCTTGGAGGACCACCACCGGTAGATCGTCTGCTTCCCGACACCGGCGCGGGCGGCGATGCCCTCGATGGTGGTCTTCGGGTAGCCGACCTCCACGACGAGCGCGAGGGCGGCGTCGTAGATGGCCCGGCGGGACTTCTCACTGCGCCGGGTCGAGTCGGGAACGGACTTGGCGGGCTGAGCGGACTTCTGGACGGCCATGTACCGAATTTAGCAGGTTGACAAGACGTCGCGTCTCGTTGAGAGTAGAGGGTACGGTCGAGACGAACCGTCTCGTGCCGCACTCGGATCATGGAGGGAGCCCGAGATGGCCCGAAGCGGAGGAAACATGCTGGGCGTCGGCGGATCGCGCAAGAACCTCGGCCGCAAGGCGCTGCGCGGCGGCGGTCAGGGCGGCCGGATCGGCGGCGGACTCGATCCGCAGGCCCAGAAGCGTGAGCTGCTGCGCAAGCTCCAGGAGAAACGACAGCAACAGCAGGAGGGCGGCACGACCGACACGTCGTCGTGAACCTCCCCCGCCCGGGGGAGACGGTCCCCTCGCGCGCGGGATCCTCCCGGGACGTCCGGCGGATGTACTGAAGCGGTCGCGACCCCGCGGCCACTGCCAGACACCCCACGGACACCCGGGAGGAACACGATGCGCGTGTGGACGAGACGACGGCTGCTCACCTCCGCAGCCTCGGCGGCGGGCCTCGCCGCCCTGACCGCCGCACCCGCGAGGGCCGCGCGCCTCGCCCACGACGACATCGCGGACGCCCTGCGGGCACTGCCCGGACTGCGGCTGATCGAGGAGCGGCAGGACGCCGAACCGGGCTACCGGCACTTCGTCCTCGGCCTGCGCCAGCCGGTCGACCACACGAACCCCGCGGCCGGCACCTTCGAGCAGCGCCTCACCCTCCTCCACACCGCCGCCGACCGGCCCACCGTGCTCACCACCACGGGCTACCACGCACTCCTCACACCCCGGCTCAGCGAACCGGCGGTCCTGCTGGGCGCCAACCAACTCCAGGTGGAACACCGCTACTTCGGCGAGTCACGTCCGGCGGAGCCCGGTTACACCCACCTCACCATCCGCCAGGCCGCCGACGACCACCACCGCGTCGTCCGGCTGTTCCGCCGGCTCTGTCCCGGCGCGTGGATCTCCACCGGCAGCAGCAAGGGCGGCATGGCGAGCGTCTACCACCGCCGCTTCCACCCGCACGACGTGGACGGCACGGTGGTCTACTCGGCCCCGAACAACATCGACGACCGCGACGACTCCGCCTACCTGCGTTTCCTGGAGACGGTCGGCACCCCCGCCGGCCGCGAGGCCGTCAAGTCCGCCCAGCGACGGCTCCTGCTGGACCGGGCCGAGATGGTGGCCCGTTACGAGGCCTGGGCGGCGGCCGGCAGCGACACGTTCCGCATCATCGGCGGCGCGGACAAGGCGTTCGAGATCGCCGTCCTGCGTGTGCTGTCCATGTTCTGGCAGCGCGCGACTCCGGCCGACGTCGCCGCGATCCCCGGCCCGGACGCGACGGCCGACGAGCTGTACAGGTGGCTGGACGACTGGGCGGGGCTGTCCCTGTACGCCGACACGGCGGCGCGGCGGTACGTCCCCTACTGGTACCAGATCGGCACGCAGCTGGGGTACGGCGACGTCCCCACCGCGCACCTCGCGGACCTGCTGCGCCACCCCGACGGCATCGCGGCGCGCAACTTCGTCCCCCGCGACATCCCCATGGTCTTCGACCCGGCCGCCATGCCGGACATCGACCGCTGGGTCCGCCGCAGCGGGAGCCGGCTGCTGTTCGTGTACGGCACCCAGGACCCGTCGGTCGCCGAGTACTTCCGCCCCGGTGGTGCCGACTCACGGGCCCTGTGGGTGCCCGGCGGCAATCACAGCGTCGACATCGCCGACCTGCCCCCGGCCGACCGGGCGTCGGCACAGGACGCGCTGGCCCGCTGGGCGGGCCGGGGGCACCTCACGGGGACGCCGGGGACGTAGGGCCGGGGCCGGAGGGCGGCCAGGCGTCCCCCCAGTCCGTGTCCCGGGCCGCCTTGTACAGGTCGCCGTGGCGTTTGGTGACGGTCGTACGGCGCAGGGACGGTTCCGTCTCGCACAGGTCGAGCAGGACCTGTCCCTTGCGGATCTGGGGGCGCCGGACGACCCGGGAGGGCACAGGGGCCACGGGGAACCGGGTGGCGGCGACGTAGCTGAACTTCTCGTCCTCGTAGGCGAGCGAGCCGCCCTTGACCTGCCGGTGCAGGGAGGATCGGCTGACCCGGGCGGAGAAGTGGCACCAGTCGGTGCCGGGGGCGATGGGACAGGCGGCGCTGTGCGGGCAGGGGGCGGCGACACGGAAGCCGGCGGTGATCAGCCGGTCGCGGGCCTCGATGACACGGGCGTAGCCGTCGGGGGTGCCGGGTTCGACGATCACGACGGCTCGGGCGGCGGCCGCCGCGGCGTCCACGAGGGCGGTGCGGTCGGGCGCGGTCAGCTCGTTGAGGACGTAGGAGACGGTGACGAGATCAGTGCTCTCGAGAGTGAGCGCCGCTCCGATCCGGGAGCGCTGCCACCGTACGTCCCGCAGCGCCGGGTTGGCCGCGGCGATCTCCCGCCCGAGGTCGAGCGCGGGCTCGGCCCAGTCGAGGACGGTGACGGGCCGCGGCCCGTCCCAGGTGGCACTCACGGCCCAGGCCGCTGCGCCGGTACCGCCGCCGATGTCCACATGGTCTCCCGGCACCCACTCGGGCGCGGCGTCCGCGAACGCCTCGAGGGCGGACCGTACGGCCTCGAAGGTCGCCGGCATCCGGTAGGCGGCATAGGCCGCGACATCGGCGCGGTCCCGCAGGATCGGCGCGTCGGTCGGGGTGGCGCCGCGGTAGTTGGCGATGAGCCGGTCGACCGCCTGGGAGGCCTGCCGGGGCGGGAGTCCGTCGAGCAGGCCGGCGAGGGCGGCACGGAGGGTCTCGTCGGGGCGTACGGGGGCGTTCACCCGGTGATTCTCTCAGGTCCGCCGGCTGAGGGGTCCTTTCACTATGCTCCCCGGACCGCCCGGGCCACCCGCGTTCCCGCCGCCGCCCTCGGCGCGCTGTCCGGGCGGCGGCGGCGCGGATGGACCGCGTTCGTCAGGAGGATCAGGAACGTGTCCGTCGCCCGGTCCAGCACCAGGGACGTCCCCGTGAAGCCCGTGTGGCCCGCCGCGCCCCGGCCCGCGAGGTCACCCATGAACCAGGGCTGGTCGAGGGAGAAGCCTAGGCCCGGTGGGGTGAACAGGAGCTCGACGAAGTCGGGGCCGAGGATGCGGGCGGGGCCGTAGGAGCCGCCGGCGAGGAGGGTGCGGCAGAACACCGCGAGGTCCCGGCCCGTCGAGAACAGGCCCGCGTGCCCGGCCACGCCGCCCAGCGCCCACGCGTTCTCGTCGTGGACCTCCCCCCGCAGCATCCCCCGGTCGGCCTTGGCCCACGGCCGCCGCTGGTCCTCCGTCGCCGCCGCCCCGGGGCACGGACCGAACCCGGTCGCCGTCATACCGAGCGGCCGGGTGATGCCGTCACGCACGAGGACGTCGAGCGTGCGGCCGGTGGCGCGTTCCAGGAGGTGCTGGAGGAGCAGCATGTTCAGGTCGGAGTAGCGGTACGTGCCCGCTCCGCCGGCCGGGGGCTCCGAGCGGAGCGCGGCCAGGCGCCGCGCGTGGTCGGGGTAGTCGTACAGCGGGAGTTCGGGCGGCAGCCCGGACGTGTGGGTGAGGAGCTGCCGTACGGTGATGCCGTGCCGGGCGGCCGCCGTGAAGTCGGGCAGGTACGCGCCCACCCGCGCGTCGATGCCCAGCGTCCCGCGCTCGATCTGCTGCACGGCGGCCACCGACGTGAACAGTTTCGTGAGGGACGCCAGGTCGAAGGGCGTGCCGACGGTCATCGGGACCCGCTCCTCGGGGGGCAGTTCCACACCGGCGTCGGCGTCCTCGTCGTAGGCCGCGTACCGCACGGCCCAGCCCGCCGCCTCCTCGACGGCGATCACCGGTCCGCGCCCCACGACCAGGACCGCTCCCGGTGCCCAGGGGCGCGTGCCGGTGGTGAGGACGTGGACCTCCCGGACGAGGTGACGCAGCTCCGCGGGATCGAGGCCGGCCCGTTCCGGGGTGCCGTCGCGCAGTCTCGGTGCGCTCAGCTCTCCGCTCCCTCCGCGTTCGCGCGCGTGCTCTCCGCCTTCCAGGGTCGGCACATTCCCACGAAACAGACCAGTGCCACCAGTGCGGCGGCCAGTTGGACGACGGCCATCGGAACGGCGGTGTCCTCCCCGGCCACGCCGACGAGCGGGGAGGCGATCGCGCCGATGAGGAAGGACGACGTGCCGAGCAGGGCGGACGCGGAGCCGGCGGCGTGCTTGGTGCGCATCAGGGCGAGGGCCTGGGTGTTGGGCAGGGTGATGCCCATCGCGGACATCAGGACGAACAGCGCGACGGCGACGGGCGCCAGGCCCACCTCGCCGAAGACGCCCGTGGACATCAGCAGCAGCGCGGTCGCGGCGGTGATGACGACGGTCAGGCCGATGCCCAGCACCCGGTCCAGGCTGACCCGGCCGACCAGGATCTTGCCGTTGATCTGGCCGACGAGGACCAGCCCGACCGAGTTGACGCCGAAGAGCAGGCTGAACGTCTGCGGGGAGGCGCCGTAGATCTCCTGGATGACGAACGGGGACGCCGAGATGTAGGCGAACAGCGCGGCGAAGGCGAAGCCGCCGGTGAGCATGTAGCCGGCGAAGCATCGGTCGGCGAGCAGACCGCGCATCGCGCGGAGGGCCTCGCCGACTCCGCCGCTGTGGCGTTCGGCGGGCTCCAGGGTCTCGGGCAGCCTCGCCCAGACCAGCGTTCCGATCAGCACGCCGATGGCGGTGAGGACGACGAACACGCCCCGCCAGTCCGTCACACGCAGGACCTGCCCGCCGATGAGCGGCGCCACGATCGGGGCGACGCCGGAGATCAGCATCAGGTTGGAGAAGAAGCGGGCCATGGCCATGCCGTCGTACAGGTCGCGCACGACGGCGCGGGCGATGACGATCGCGGCGGCGCCCGCGAGGCCCTGCGCCAGGCGGAAGGCGATGAGGAGTCCGACCGTGGGGGCGAGCGCGCACAGGACGGTCGCGACGACGAAGACCGCGAGGCCGGTCAGCAGCGGGCGGCGGCGTCCCCAGCGGTCGCTCATCGGCCCGACGACGAGCTGGCCGAGCGCCATGCCGGCCAGGCAGGCGGTGAGGGTGAGCTGGACGGTCGCGGCGGGGGCGTGCAGGGAGCGGGTGACCTCCGGCAGCGACGGGAGGTACATGTCCATCGCCAGCGGCGGTACGGCGGTCAGGCTGCCGAGGAGGAAGGTGACCAGGAGCCCGGTGCGGCGGTGCGAGGTCCGGTCGGGCCGCTCCGTCCCGGCTGCGGCCCCTCGCGCGGTGTTCGATATGGACGCCCCACCCTCGGGCATGAGTCCCTCCCTGTTCGAGTCGATCGCCACCTATGCTCTCAGCTCGTACGAATGCTCGGGGTCACGAGGCTGAAGGCGGGGCGACGATGACGGCGACGGCGGACACGGTGCGGTGGGGGGTTCTGGCGACCGGAGGGATAGCGGCCGCGTTCACCGCGGACCTGATCGACCTGCCGGACGCGGAGGTCGTGGCGGTGGCGTCCCGGTCCCAGGAGTCGGCGCGGGCGTTCGCCGAGCGGTTCGGTGTCCCCCGGGCGTACGGCGACTGGAGCGCGCTCGCACAGGACCAGGACATCGATGTCGTCTACGTCGCCACGCCGCACACGGCGCACCGGACCGCCGCCGGTCTGTGCCTGGCGGCCGGGCGGAACGTGCTGTGCGAGAAGCCGTTCACGCTGAATCTGCGCGAGGCGGAGGAACTCGTCGCGCTGGCGCGGGAGCACGGGCGCTTCCTGATGGAGGCGATGTGGATGTACTGCAATCCGCTGGTGCGGCGGCTGAAGACGCTGGTCGACGACGGGGCGATCGGTGAAGTGCGCAGCGTGCAGGCGGACTTCGGACTGGCCGGGCCGTTCCCGCCCTCGCACCGGCTGCGCGACCCTCAGCTGGGCGGGGGCGCGCTGCTCGATCTGGGCGTGTATCCGGTGTCGTTCGCGCAGCTGCTGCTCGGGGAGCCGTCGGACGTGACGGCGCGGGCGGTCCTCTCGGACGAGGGCGTCGATCTGCAGACGGCAGCGGTGCTCTCCTGGGAGAGCGGCGCTCTCGGTTCGCTGCACTGCTCCATCGTGGGCGGTACGGCGACCTCCGCCTCGGTCACCGGCTCGAAGGGCCGTGTCGACATCCCGCACGGCTTCTTCTTCCCGGACCGCTTCGTCCTGCACCGGGACGGCCGCGACCCCGAGGAGTTCACCGCCGACCCGGCCGACGGGCCCCGCAACAGCCTCCGTCACGAAGCGGCCGAGGTGATGCGTGCCGTGCGCGCCGGCGAGACCGAGTCCCCGCTGGTCCCGCTCGACGGCACGCTCGCCGTGATGCGGACGCTCGACGCGATCCGGAACCATGTCGGCGTCCGCTACCCGGGCGAGACCCCGGACGACACCCCGGACGAGGACCTCACGGCGGAGCTCTCGCCGGCTTGAGCCGCCACCCGGACCGGCATGACGCGCCAGCGCACCGACTCGCCAACTCCTCAACTCGTCAACCTGCACAACCGGAATATAAGCGTCCGGGGTATTGCGGCCGTTCGGGGCCTTATGCTCAACTCTCCTACACCAAAGCTTCACACTTGGAGCAAGAGGCTTCCACAAGCCACATCCAGGGGGGAGGCGGCAGTCGTTCCACGGCACCGGGTGGGGGTGGACCCGGCGTGGGACCGCGGGGTGCGCACCGGTGCGCGTGGAACGACTGCCGCACAGCCCGGTGATGCGGGGCGTCAGGCCTGACCGGTCTCGAAGCGGGAGATCCTTCCGTCGTCGTCCACGGTGAAGCTCCACCGGGTCCGCATCTCGCCCCAGGTGTCGTTGCTGTAGCGGGCGATGAGGGACCGGCCTCCGTCGGACTCGTTGTCGACCTCCATGTGGCCGTGGGTGGAGAAGATCTCCCGGTCGACCCAGTCGGCGAGGTCGCGGTCGGAGCCGTCGTCCGCCATCGTCGCGCCCGGAGCGAGAAGCTCCATGAAGCCCTCCCGGTCGTGGTGGTTCACGGCGGTCACGAAGGCGCGGACGGCCGGATCACTGAGGCGCGTGGTCTGAATCGTCATGCGAGCCAGCCTCGTACCGGCCCTCGCACCCCGCCACCCGTGCCACCCGAACGGCGTCCCGGACGGGTCCGCCGGATGTCGCGGGGCGCCAGCGGTGCGACGGTGGAGACGCGAAGGGGAGCGTTCTGCCGCTTCAGCTGTCTGCTGTCCGCTGTCCGCTGTCTGCTGTCTGCTGTCCGCTGTCTGGTGTCTGCTGTCTGCTCCGGGAGACGACGTGAGGCGTTACGACCGACGTGATCTGGGCCTGCTGCTGCTTCGGGCGGGGACCGGCGGTGTGCTGGCGGCGCACGGCGCGCAGAAGCTGTTCGGCTGGTTCGGCGGACACGGCATCGAGGGCACCGGCCAGTTCATGGAGTCCGTCGGGTACGCCCCCGGCAAGGCCAGCGCGACGGCGGCCGGCCTCGCCGAGGCCGGCGGCGGCACGCTGCTGGCCCTGGGCCTCGCCACACCGGCCGCGGGTGCGGCCGCCGCCGGCGCGATGGCCGGCGCGGCAGCGGTGCACACCCCGAACGGCTTCTTCAACCAGGGCGGCGGCTACGAATACGCGGCGACACTCGGCCTCACGGCGGCGGGCCTCGCCATCACCGGCCCGGGCCGGCTCTCCCTCGACCACGCCCTCGGCCACGCCGTGAACCGGAGCTGGATGATCCCGGCGGCATTCGCCGCGGCAGCGGCCGGGACGGCGGTGATCGTCGGGGCGCGGGCGAGGCGGCTGCGCCAGGCGAAGGAGGGCGAGCAGGACCCGCTGTTCGACGAGGACTACATGGAGTAAGGCATCGGCCCAGGGCGGTGTCAGACCCTCAGTCCGGGGTGCGCCCGACCGCCCGGGCCGGTCGTCCCCCGCAGCGAACCGGCGGGACACCGCTGCGGCCCTGCGCTTCCCGCGCGGGCCGCGGGGGAAGACCCCCGCGCTGAACGCCTTCACCATCAGCTCCCACGGCCGCGGGTCGGCGGCGGCCCCTCAGTGACCTCGGCCGCCCTGGTCGCGCCGTTCGTTCGGCCCGGTGGCCACGCCTTCGGTGCGCCGTTGCCGTACGGAAGCGCGAGCGCGGCTCCCCGCGGGGGGCGGTCACCCGGCGGCGAAGGCGGCCGCTGATACGTCAGGTTGCGCCTGCGCCGGACCGCCCCGCCCTGGCACACTCCGCCCGTGGCCCACCCCGTCACCGACAGCACGCGTTCCCGCACCGTTCACTGACGCCAGACTGGAGACGCACATGCGGGTCCTCTTCACCACCGCGCCCCTGGCCGGTCATCTGCTTCCCCTCGTCCCTGTGGCCTGGGCCCTGCGAGCGGCGGGCCACGACGTACTGCTGACGACCCGCCAGAATGCCGTTCCCATGGCCCTGCGGTCGGGACTGCCCGCCGTCTCGTGCGGTCCGGCCGCCGAGTTCACGGACCTGGTCGACGGTGAGCCGCCGCCGGATGGTGCGACCCCGCCGGACACCGTGGGCATGCCGCACGACAGGGGCGGACAGCGCTACGCGCACGGCCGCGTACTGGCGCGCATGGCGGGCGGAAGCCTGGCCGGGATCGGGAGACTCGCCCGGGCGTGGCGCCCCGATCTGATCGTCAGTGAACGCGCCGAGTCCGCCGGTCCGCTGACCGCGGCCGCCCTCGGCATCCCCTGGGTGCGGTACCACTGGTCGGTCTCCGAGCTGCGCGAGTACCGTGACGCCGCCGACGTCGAACTCGCCCCGGAACTGGACCGGCTCGGCATCCCCGGACCACCGGAGCCGGCCCTCGTCCTCGACCCGTGGCCGGCAGGTCTGCGCGCCGCCCACGCCGTCGGCCACCACGGTGTCCGGCATGTCGCGGCCAACGGTGACGCGCCCCTGCCGGACTGGCTCTTCGAACCGCGCGACAGGCCCCGGATCTGCGTGACGCTCGGCACCCTCCTGCCCCGCTACGGGGCGACCGGAGCACCCGGCCGCATAACCGCCCTGATCGATGAACTGACCCTGCTGGACGCCGATTTGGTGGTGGCGGTGGACGACGACGTCGTCGTCGGCTGGCCGTCGCTGCCCTCCTCCGTCCGCCATGCCGGGCGGCTGCCGCTGGCCGATGTGCTGCCGGCCTGCGACGCGGTGGTGACGCACGGCGGGCAGGGAACGGCGCTGACCGCGGTCGCCGCATGCCTGCCACAGGTGGTCGTGCCGCACCTGGACGACCAGTTCGACAACGCCGAGGCCCTGTCCGCGGCGGGCGCCGCGGTGCTCATCCCGCCGTCGGACGCCACACCCGCGGCCGTCTCGGCGGGCTGCGCCGAACTGCTCGGAAACCCCGCGTACGCGAAGGCAACGGACCGGCTCGCCGACGACATGGCGCTGATGCCGGCGCCCGCGGACGCCGTCGCCCTGCTGGAACGCCTCGGAGGAGGTACGCGGTGAGGACCGACCTCGAACCGCTCAACCGCTCGAACGACCCCCGCGGGCCGCTCATCACCGTGCTCGGGGCTTCCGGCTACATCGGGTCCGCTGTGGTCGGCGAACTCGCCCGTCTCCCGGTACGGGTGCGGGTGGTGACGCGCGGCACCGAGCCGGTCCCGGCGGACGTGGCAGCCGGTGCCGCCGACCTCACGGTGTGCCGAGTGGACCTGACCCGGCCGGGTGCGGCCGGTGACGCCGTGGACGGCGCGGACGCGGTGATCCACCTCGCCGCCGAGATCGGCGGGGCGCGGTCGTGGAGATCGGCCGCGGAGGGGTCGCAGGACGTGGCCGCCGCCCTCATGCGGGACGTCGTCGGGGCACTGGGCGGCGGCGCGGGAACACCGCCGGCGCTGGTCTTCGCCAGCACCGTGCAGGCCGCGGCCGCGGGCGGTACCGGGCCGGGGCCGTATGCGCGCCAGAAGATCGCCGCCGAACGGGTGCTGGCGCGGGCGACGTCCGAGGGGATGGTCCGCGGTGCGGTGCTGCGGCTCACCACCGTCTTCGGCCGGAGCACACCGGCGGGTTCCGTCGGGCGGGGTGTGCTCACCGCGATGACCCGGCGGGCGATCGGCGGCGAGCCCCTGACCATGTGGCACGACGGCTCGGTCAGGCGTGACTTCCTCCATGTGCAGGACGCGGCCCGGGCGTTCGTCGCCGCGCTGCCGCGGGTGGACGCGGTGCGCGGCGGCGTGCCGTGGGACGTCGGTACCGGCACCACGGCGCGGCTCGGCGAGGTCTTCTCCGACGTCGCCGCGCTCGTCGCCGAGCACACCGGACGGGCGCCGGTCCCGGTCGTCTCCGTGGCACCCCCGGAGTACGCCGACACGGGCGACTTCGACAGCCCGCGCTGCGACCCTTCCGTCTTCCGCGCGGTGACGGGCTGGCGCCCCCGGGTGCCGCTGCGAGAGGGGCTGGACGATCTGGTGACGGCCATGACGGCCACGACTGCTACCACGGCCACGACGACAGGGCGATCGAAGGGCGGAATCCGGTGAGCGAGAAACGCGGACAGGGACGGTACACCCGGCTGGGGCGCAGCGCGACGCTGGTGAGCCGGCTGTGGCTGGGCACGGTGAACTTCAGCGGGCGGGTCCCGGACTCCGCGGCCATCCGCCTCATGGACGAGGCCCTCGACCGGGGCATCAACTGCGTGGACACCGCCGACATCTACGGCTGGCGCGTCCACAAGGGGCACACCGAGGAACTGCTGGGGCGGTGGCTGGCCCGCAGCGGCGTACCGCGCGAGGACATCGTGATCGCCACGAAGGTGGGCGAGGAGATGAGCGGGCGGGTCAACGACGGCGGCCTGTCGGCCCGGCACATCATCTCGTCCTGCGAGCAGTCGCTGCGGCGCATGAAGCTGGACCACATCGACCTGTACCAGATGCACCGGGTGGACCACTCCGCGCCGTGGGACGAGATCTGGCAGGCGATGGACCAGCTGGTGACTTCCGGGAAGGTCCGGTACGTGGGCTCGTCCAACTTCGCCGGCTGGAACATCACCGCCGCGCAGGAGTGCGCGATGCGCCGGCAGTCGTTCGGGCTGGTGGCCGAGCAGTGCCTGTACAACCTGGCCGTGCGCCACGCCGACCTGGAACTGCTGCCCGCCGCCCGCGCCTACGGCCTCGGCGTGTTCGCCTGGTCGCCGCTGCACGGGGGTCTGCTCAGCGGGGTGCTGCGCAAGCTCGCGGCCGGCACGGCGGTGAAGTCGGCGCAGGGACGGGCCCAGCGTCTGCTGCCGGAGGTGCGGCCCGCGGTCGAGGCGTACGAGCGGTTCTGCGAGAAGATCGGTGAGGATCCCGCCGTTGTCGGACTGTCGTGGGTGCTGTCCCGGCCCGGCATCAGCGGTGCGGTGATCGGGCCGCGCACCACACAGCATCTGGACTCCGCCCTCCGCGCCCTCGACCTCGTCCTGGGCGACGACGAACTGGCCGCTCTGGACGACATCTTCCCGGCCGTGGGCAACGGCGGGCAGGCCCCGGAGGCCTGGATCGCCTGAGTCGGGGACCGGGCGGCCCGGGTGGTTGCGTGAACGCCAGGCCGCCCCGCCCCCGAACGACGGGGCGGGGCGGGGCGGTCAGGGGCGGCGAGCAGACCGGAACCGTGCGGGACGGGGGCGTGGCCCCTGCTGCCTATACGACCTCGAGCCGCGGCAGGGGGAAGACCAGTCTGCCGCCGTTGTCCAGGAACTGCTGCTCGCGCTCGACGAAGCCGTCTCGGTAGATCCACGGCAGGACCAGCAGTTGGTCGGGCTTCCGGGCCTTCGCCTCCTCCTCGGGGACGATGGGGATCCCCGTCCCCGGTGTGAAGCGGCCCGCCTTCTCGGCGCTGACCTCGCCGATGCAGGGCAGGTCCGCCTCGGTGAGCCCGCAGTACTGCAGGATCACGTTGCCCTTGGTGGAGGCGCCGTAGCCCAGGGTCTGCAGACCGGCCTCACGGGAGGTGGCGAGGAACTCCCGCAGGGTGTCCCGCTGACCGCGGACGCGCCGGGCGAACGTCTCGAAGGGCGCCATCGTGTCGAGCCCGAGTTCGCTCTCCCGGGCGCGGATCCGGTCCAGGCCCGCTTCGTCCCGGCGGTGGCGGGTGCCGTTCCTGGCCAGGATCGCGCAGAGGCTACCGCCGTACACGTCGGTGAGTTCGGCACGGATCACGGTCAGGCCGACCCGCTCCGCCATCCACTCGATCTGCCGCAGCGCGTAGTACTCCAGGTGCTCGTGGCAGACGACGTCGTAGGCGTCGGCCTCCAGCATGGCGGGCAGATAGCTCTGCTCCAGAAGCCAGATCCCGTCCTCGGTGAGGATGTCGCGCACGTCCTGCATGAAGCCCATCGGGTCCGGCAGGTCATAGAACATCGCGATGGAGGTGACGACCTTGGCGCGCCGCGCCCCGAACCGGTTCGCGAAGGTCTCGCGGGAGAAGTAGTCGGTGATCAGCTCGGCGTTCGGCGGGTACAGCTCGCGGAACTTCGCGCCGGTGGGGTCGATGCCGACCAGTTGGGGCCCGTCGGCGGGATAGCCGCGCAGCAGCGTCGCGTCGTTGCTGCCGATGTCGACGACCAGGTCACCGGGGCCGGGGTCGGCCAGTTCACGGACGGCGGCGACCTTGCCGCGCAGGTGGTTGATCATGAAGGGCCGGATCCCGGACCGGTATCCGTACCCCTCGCCGTACATCAGGCCGGGGTCCGGTGTGTGCCGCAGCTGCACCAGACCGCAGCCTCCGGGCGAGCACTTGACGAGTTCCAGCGGGATCGAGGGGACGACCTCGTCGCGGCGCGTCGGGAACACCCCGGTGAGCGCCTGTTCTCCCAGGTCCAGTACGGGCAGCAGCTCCCTGTTGGCGCAGATGCGGCACGCGTTGACGATCATCGGGGTCCTTTCGGGGCGCTCGGCGGTGGCGGCGTGCGATGGCGTCGGCTCAGGTGCGCGCCAGTTCGGGAGCCTCCAGCCGGAGGGTGTCGGCGGGGGGCTGCGCGGAGGGCACGAGGTGCAGCGGGCTGATCCCGGCGGTGCGCTCCAGGGCGGCCTGGCAGGGGCAGGGGTCGTCGGTGAAGCCGGCGAAGCGGTAGGCCACTTCCATCATCCGGTTGCGTTCGGTGGGGCGGAAGTCGGCGTTCAGATGGACTCCGCCGCGGTGCGCCTGGTCGGTGAGCCAGCGCAGGATCGCCGCGCCGGCGCCGAGTGACACCACCCGGCAGGAGGTGGCGAGCAGCTTGATCCGCCAGCTGCCGGGGAGGCGCTGGAGCAGGACGACACCGACCGCGCCGTAGGGGCCGAAGCGGTCGCTGAGGGTGACGACGAGCACCTCGTGCCCGGGGTCGTCGATCAGGTCCCGCAGGTCGTCCTCGGAGTAGTGGACGCCGGTGGCGTTCATCTGGCTGGTGCGCAAGGTGAGTTCCTCGGCCCGGGACAGCTGCTGCGGGGTGGCGCGGCCGATCCGCATCCTGATGTCCAGCGACCGCAGGAAGTCCGCGTCCGGCCCGGTGAACTCGGCCCGCTCGGCGTCGCGCCGGAACGACGCCTGGTACATCGACCGGCGGCGCCGCGAGTCGACTGTGACGGTGGCCGGGGTGAACTCCGGGCGGGCCGCGAGGTGCGGGGCCTGCTCGGCGTCGTAGATCCGGACCTCGGGCAGGGTGTAGGCGACCTCGGCCCGCTCGACCGGATGGTCGTCGATGAACGCCATGGTGCCGAGGGCGAAGTTGAGCCGTTCGGCGATGGAGCGGACGGACTCCGACTTGGGGCCCCAGCCGATCCGCGGGAGCACGAAGTACTCCGCGAGGCCGAGCCGTTCGAGTTGCTCCCAGGCGTGGTCGTGGTCGTTCTTGCTGGCCACGGAGTGGAGGATGCCGCGCGCGTCGAGTTCGGCGAGCGTGTCGCGCAGGCCCGGCAGCAGCCGGACCTCGCCGTGCTCCAGGAGCGTGCCCTGCCACAGGGTGTTGTCGAGGTCCCAGACCAGACACTTGACGGTGGGCGCGGTGGTGTTCGTGGTCGTGGTGGTGTCGTCACGGCGCATGATGTCCCCTCCGTAAGACGTCATCACGCGGTCGCCACCGCGTGCTGGGCCAGGATGAGTTCGCAGATCTCACTGCTTCCCTCGATGATCTCCATGAGCTTGGCGTCGCGGTGGGCCCGTGCCACCACGTGCCCGTCGTGGGCGCCGGCCGAGGCCAGCACCTGCATGGCCCGTGCCGAGCCCGCCGCGGCGCCGGTGGCGGCGACGTGCTTGGCGAGGACGACGGCGGTGACCAGGTCGGGGCTGCCGCGGTCCCACAGGTCGCTGGCGTGCTCGCAGGCCCTGGCCGCGTTCTGCTCGGCGATCAGCAGTTCGGCGAGGTGCCGGGCGACGAGCTGGTGGTCCGCCAGCCGGGTGCCGAACTGCTTGCGGCCGACGGCGTGCCGTACGGCGGCGGTCAGACAACCGCGCAGGATGCCCACGCACCCCCAGGCCACGGACATCCGCCCGTAGCTCAGCGCCGTGGTGACGAGCAGGGCGGAGCTGCGGTCGACGCCCCGCAGCAGGGCGTCGGCCGGCACCCGGACACCGTCCAGGCGGATGTCGGCGTGTCCCGCCGCCCGGCAGCCGTGCGCGTCGGTGATCCGCTCGATCCGTACGCCGGGCGCGGACGCGGGCACGACGACGGCGCCGACGCCGTCCTCGGTGCGGCCGAACACCACGAGCAGGTCGGCGTAGGCCGCGTTGGTCGTCCACACCTTGGCACCGTCGACGACGACCTCGTCGCCGGACCGGGTGAGGCGGGTGGCCAGGGCGGACAGGTCGCTGCCCGCCTCCGCCTCGGTGAAGGCCACGGCGGCCAGTTCACCGCCGGTGAGCCGGGGCACGAGGTCGGCCTGCTGTCCGGCGTCGCCGAGGCGGCGCAGTGTCCAGGCGGCCATGCCCTGGGAGGTCATGACGCTGCGCAACGAGCTGCACAGGGACCCCACATGGGCGGTGAGCTCCCCGTTGCGCCTGCTGGTGTAGCCGAGCCCGCCGTGCACGACGGGCGCCTGCGCGCACAGCAGCCCCCGGGCCCCGAGCCTGCGCAGCACGTCCCGCGGAATCTCCCCGGCCCGGTCCCACTCACCGGCACGGTCGCCGGCCAACTCGGTGAACAGCTCCTCGGCTTCCCGGTCCGGGCCTGGGGCGGCGGGGGCCGTTGTCTCACTCACCGACGGATCCGGGGGCGGGGGCGGAGCCGCGCAGTTTGTTCACCAGGCGCACCATCGCTTCGACCGTGCGGAAGTTGTCGAGCATCAGGTCGGCGCCGCTGATGGCGATCTGGTGGGTCTGTTCGAGGTGGACGACGAGTTGCATGGCGAACAGGGAGGACATGCCGCCGACGGCGAACAGGTCCTGGTCGGGCTCCCAGCGGGTGCGGGTGCGCTCCGCGAGGAAGTCGAGCAGCTCGGCGGCTATGTCCTCGTCGCTCGGCAGCGGGCCCGCGGTGTGAACGGCGTCCGTCCGGCCGGAGGGCGTGGTCATCGTATGGCCTCCTCGTAGTCGTAGAATCCCCGGCCGCTCTTGCGGCCGAGATGGCCTCGCCGGACCTTCTCCAGGAGCAGTTCGCTCGGGCGGAAGGCCGCGTCGCCCGTCCTGTCGTGCAGCACCCGCAGCGAGTCGGCGAGATTGTCCAGGCCGATCAGGTCGGCGGTGGCGAGTGGCCCGGTGCGGTGGCCGATGCAGTCGCGCATGAGCGCGTCCACCGTCTCGGGGGTGGCGCGGCCCTCCCGTACCAGCTCGATCGCGTCGTTGATCATCCGGTGCAGCAGCCGGCTGGTGACGAATCCGGGCCCGTCGCCGACGACGATGCCCCGCCGGCCGAGACCGGCCAGCAGCGTGTGCACGGCCCTCGCCGCGGCGTCGCCGGTGCGCGGCCCGAGGACCACCTCGACGGTCGGGATGAGGTACGCCGGGTTCATGAAGTGCACCCCCACCAGGTCCTCGGGGTGCGGCACGGCGTCGCCCAGTTCCTCGATGGGAACGCCGGAGGTGTTGCTGACCAGCAGCGTGCCGGGGCCCGTCGCGGCGGCCAGGCCGGCCAGCACCGCCGCCTTCTCCTTCGGGTCCTCCGTGACCGCCTCGATCACCGCGGACGCTCCCGCCGCGGCGTCCTGCGTGCCGGCCACGGTGAGCGGGCCCACGGGCCGGTCCTCGGGCAGCGCGTTCATCATCCGCGCGGTACGCAGCTGGAACCGGACCCGGTCGGGGGCGTCCTCGCGCGCCCGCGGTGAGCTGTCGATCAATGTCACCGGATGTCCATGACCGACGGCGAGCGCCGCGACGG
Source organism: Streptomyces djakartensis (assembly GCF_014651075.1). Classification (GTDB taxonomy): domain Bacteria; phylum Actinomycetota; class Actinomycetes; order Streptomycetales; family Streptomycetaceae; genus Streptomyces; species Streptomyces djakartensis. Next base: position 117,461 of record NZ_BMWE01000018.1, read on the forward strand.
CCGTGCCCATCACACCCGCCCCCACCACGGCGAGCGGCTCATCCGAATTGTTGTCGGACACCGAAACCCTCCAGTTCCCGGACGCTGTTTCTCAGAAATCCACGGCGGATTTCGAGATTGTCTCCCGCGCCGGGCACACGAACCACGAACCTAACGGGACTCTGTCAGATGGAGACCGCCGAGACCCACTCCGGCCGTAATTCGCGGAACTATGTCATCTCGGTCTTGTGTTTTTCCGTTCCCGCGCTCATGATTCCGTCGGCCAGTTGCCGCCGACATTTCCGGAGTTTCTCACATGGCTCATATCGCATTCTTCATCCTGCCGGCCGCCGGTCATGTGAATCCAACCCTGGGGGTGGCCGAGGAACTGGTGGCCCGCGGGCACCGGGTGACGTACGCGCTGTCCGGCGACCTCGCGGAGCGGGCCCGCCTGGTGGGCGCCGAGGTCGTCACCTATCCGCTGGACCGGGAGCTTTTCCTCGCCCAGATGGTGCCGCAGCAGGACTCCGACGCCTACACCGATCAGGACGAGTTCACCCGCGTACTGGAGTGGCTGCTGGACATGACGCGGCAGACCCTGCCCGCGCTCGAGCAGGTCTTCGCCGGGGACCGGCCGGATGTGATCGTGAACGATCCCTCCTCGTTCTGGACGGGACGGCTGCTCGCGGACCGCTGGGACATTCCGGTCATCCGCAGCACTCCGACCTACGCCGTCAACGAGCACTGGTCGCTGCACCCGGCCGTCGACACCGCGGCACCGCCCGACGACCCCGAGCTGCGCGACCTGCTGGACCGCATCGAGCGGCTGCTGCACGACCAGGGCGCCAAGGGCGACCTCGCCGCCTTCACCGAGGTCCTGCACGGCGGGCCGGCACTGCTCTACATGCCGCGCTCCTTCCAGTACGCGGGCGAGACCTTCGACGACGACCACCACTTCGTCGGCCCGTGCCCGCCGGGTGTCGCGCTGCACGGCACATGGTCTCCGCCGGGCGACGGCCGGCCGCTGATCATGGTGAGTCTGGGCACGCTGTACAACGCGCGGCCGCAGTTCTTCCGCACCTGCGTGGAGGCGTTCCGCGACGAGCCCTGGCACGTCCTGCTGGTGCTCGGCGGCGGCCTGGCCGCACTGGAGCTGGGCTCGCTGCCCGACAACGTGGAGGTGCGCGACTTCGTCCCGTTCAACGACGTCCTGCCGCATGCCTCCCTGGTGGTGAACCACGGCGGAATGAGCACGTCCATGGAAGTCTTCGCCCACGAGGTCCCGGTCGTGGCGGTGCCGGTCATGCCGGAACCGCGGGCCACCGCGCGGCGGATCACCGAATTCGGCCTCGGCGCCCAGCTGCTCGCCTCCGACCTCACCGCCGAGAGTCTGCGGGAGACCGTCCGCGGGGTGCTGGCCGACCCCGGGATCCCGGACCGGCTGCGGCGGATGCGGGACGAGATCCGGGCGGCGGGCGGCGCGGCGGCCGCCGCCGACGCGATCGAAGGGCTGCTCCCGGCCACCTGAGGGCCGGCCCGTCATCCCCGGCGGGCGCGCGACCGCCTCCCCCTGCGGTTTCCCTTCACGCAGGTTCCCAGGCCGCTCTTCCGCGCGTCGCCGCCTTCCGCGCAGTGCCTTTTCGTCACACCGCGCCTTCCTGTCGCGACCACTTCCGACCAGCCGGGGGCCCATGATGCTCATCACCGAGACGGCGGTGCTCGACGCCTACCGGGCCGAGCCGGAGCCGATACCGGACCACAGGGGCGTGTTCTACGAGTCGCTGCGGCACGAGGCGCTGCTGGCCGCCACCGGGCGGCCCCTGCAGGTCCGGCAGGTCCACTTCACGGTCTCCGGGCGCAACGTCCTGCGCGGCATCCACGGCACCACGCTGCCGCCCGGCCAGGGCAAGATCGTCACATGTGTACGGGGCGCCGCGCTGACCGTCGTCGTCGACCTGCGGGTGGGCTCGCCGACCTTTGGCGCCCACGACGCCGTACGGCAGGACGCGCGCTCCGGCACCGCGCTGTGCCTGGCCGACGGGCTGGGCCTCGCCTACCTCACCCTCGACGACGACACCTGCATGAACTACCTGTGCACGCAGGAGTACGTCCCCGGCACCATCATCGACATCGACGCGCTCGACCCCGCGCTCGGCCTGCCGTGGGAGCTGTCGGAGCCCCCGGTACGGTCCGCGCGGGACGCCGCGGCCCCGACGCTGGACGCCGCGGCGGACCGGGGACTCCTGCCCACCTACGAGGATTGCCTGCGGGCCTACTGTTCATTTCCGGACACACCTACTTCTGAGAAAGCGGCCAAAAACCGGTAGCCATCGGCGTACGACCTATACAATGGTTTCGCGCAATCCTGTGCCTCCCCCCATTCCCAGGGCCCCTGGACAAGCACACTAGCGCCCTCTACCCTGCTTAAAGACCGAGCAAAGCATGGAACGAGGGGCGTGCATGGGTGACCTGGCTTCTGCGGACGGGGAAGACGAAGACACCGAAAACCAGGCAGAAGACTCCTTAGCATTCCTGGAGTTAGTGGCGCGATCCGCACCACGGGCGGAATACGATCAACTCGTCGCGCTCGCAGAACGCCAGGGCGCCGACGAAAAGCGGTTGCGCCATATGGAGCGGCTCAACCGGCTCGCGCACACCGCGCACTCGCTGATCGAGTACCGCCGCAACCGCGAGGCCGAGCTGCTGACCCTGATCGACGCGGCGCACGAGTTCGCCGCCACGCGGCACCACCGGGAGCTGCTGGACGCCGTGCCCCGCCGGGCCCGGCTGCTGCTCAAGGCGGGCGTCTCCTACATCCTCATGGACCTGGCGGACGACGAGGGCGGGCCGGGGATGATGGTGGGGGGCGCGGACGGCAACGCCACTCCGCTGTTCGTCGGACTCAAGGTGCCCGCCGGCAGCGGACTGGCCGGCATGGTGCGCGCCCGCCAGGCACCCTTCTGGACCTCCGACTACTTGGCCGATCCGGGCATCCCGCACGAGGACGACATCGACGAGGTCATCCGGGCGGAAGGGCTGCGCGCCGTCCTCGGCGTGCCGTTACGCGTGGGTGATCACCATCTGGGCGTGCTGTTCATCGCCGACCGTCAGGTCCGGTATTTCAGCCCCAACGAGGTCACCCTGCTGGGGACGCTCGCCGATCTCGCCGCCGCCACCATGGAGGGAATCCTGCTGGTGGAGGAACTGCGCGGGGACATCCGGCAGTTGCGTGCCAACGCGTCGAGCGCCGGTGCCGTGCTCGCGGTCGCCCGCGACTCCTCACGGCTCCAGTCGGACCTCATCGAGGTCCTCCTCGACGGCAGCGGGCTCGACGCGCTGCTGCGCACCGCCGGTGAGGCGCTGGGCGGCGGGGTGGGCATCTGCGGGGTGCGGGGCGAGCCGCTCGCCGAACACGGGCGGCTGCGCCGGGTCGGCCGCGCCGACCTGCGTACGGCCTGCGCCGGCGCGCTGAGCTCCGGGCGGCCGGTCCGCGTCACCGACGGTTTCTGGCTGGTCGCGCTGGACCCCGAGGAGCGGGACACCGGCTTCCTGATGGCCGACACGGGCGGCACGGCCGAACACACCGTCGCCCCCCTGCTCGTCGTCATCTCGCAGGCCGTCGCCCTGCATCTGCGCTTGCGGCGCGGCACCCCGGCCAAGGACCGCTACCGGCAGGAGTTCTTCGACGAGTTGGTCGGGGCCTTGCCCTCCCTCGAACTGAGGCGGGAACGCGCCCTGATGTTCTCCCTCACGCTGGGCCGCCCGCATGTCGTGCTCGTCGCGCGCGGCCCGCGGCAGGTCACGCAGGAGTTCGCGGCGTGCGCCACCGCGTACGCGCGCCGGCTGGGGGGACTGCGCAGCGCGCGGGACGACGCCGTCGTCCTGCTCGTGCCGGGCGACGACCCGGACGCGGCGGCGCAAGATGCCCGGCAGGAACTGTCGGGGCGGTTGAACCACCCGGTCACCGTGGGAGCCGCCGGGCCCGCCGACACGGTCGACTCCGTGGGCGAGGCGTACCGGGAGGCCACGCAGTGCATGGAGACCCTGCTCGCCCTCGGTGGTGAGGGCGGCACCGCCTGCGCCTCGGACCTCGGCTTCCTCGGCATGCTGCTGGCCGAGGACAACGATGTCCCGGGGTACATCGACCAGGTCATCGGAGACGTCGTCGACTACGACACCGAACGGTACACCGACCTGGTCGGCACGCTGCGAGTCTATCTGGAGTCCGGCAGAAGCCCCACCCGCGCCGCGGACATCCTCAACGTCCATCCGAACACGGTGTCCCGGCGGCTGGAGCGCATCTCCCAACTCCTCGGCGATGACTGGCAGACCCCGGACCGCGTACTGGACATCCAACTGGCCTTACGCCTCCACCAGGTCCGCTCGGCGCTGTCGGGCCGCCGGGGGGCGGCTTGAGGGAGGGCGCTCCGGGGGGGACCTGAAGCGGTGCGCGGCCCTTGACGGCCCTCGCCTGCCCGACCCGCGGCAGGCTTGCCCGCGGGCCGGGGTGTGACGAACACGGCGAGCGGAAGTGACCTGGTTGGGCAGCCACCCGGGGAGCCCCGCTCCGCGAGCGGGGCTCCCCGCCGACGCGGCCACGTACTCGGCGCATCCCGCCGGGCACCCGGGCGGGGTGTTCCGTCAGCGGGACAGGGCGGGGACCGCGGGGGTGCGGGAGGTGTCGGTGCGGGAGAGGCGCAGGGCGTGGGCTATCGAGGCCAGTGTCACGTGGCGGTGCCAGCCCTGGAAGGAGCGGCCCTCGAAGTCGCGGACGCCGACGCCCAGGCTGACGCGGGCGAAGTCGGCGTCCACGCGGCAGGTCAGCATGGCCAGCCGCAGCAGTGCGCCACGGTTCCAGGACGTGAGGTCGGTGAGCCACAGGTCCGCGGGTCGCCTGCGGTTGGCGCGCCACACCCCGAGCAGCAGCAGCGTGCGCTGCGGCAGCTGATCGGTCAGCACCACGTTGCACGGGGCGACGAAGCTGACGGACCCCTGCCACTCCACCGGGCGCCTGAGCCGCTTGAGCTGTTCCATGAGGTGCTGGGCGGGCGAGACCTGCGCACGCCGGTCCAGCTGGCCCCGGCCGCCGGCGGGGGCGAGCGGAAGATCGCCGCTCACCCTTAACAGAAACGATTGATCAGCCGCGGACAGCGCCCGCACCAACCGGGGCAGCGTGGCGATCCGCGCGTCCATCACCACCGGACGCGCCAACGCCCGGTTGGTGTGCGTGAGTTCCGTCACCAGGTCGACGAGCTTCTCCTCCTCGCCGTGCGCGCTCAGCTGCCGATCGTGATGGTCTCCCGGCCCACAGCCCAGCGTCAGGTGCCAGTTCACCGGTGCCGACATGGTGTCGGAGGCGAGCCAGAGCCCGTAGCTCTGCTGACAGCTGACCACCCGCCCCAGGTCGGGAACGAAACGCCGGCCCACGCCGACCGACCGTCCCCCTGCCTTGTAGACCACCATGGGGCGGATCACCCACGCGTCCCCGCGTACCGTCTGGTCGGCGTAGCGAGCCAGCGCGGCACGCACGGAGCGCCAGTCCCAGGTCGATCCGGCCACGAAGTGGTGGAGGTTCTGGTCCGCGGCGCCTTCACCGACGAACGCGGCGAGATTGCGCGCGGTCTTGCGCCCCTGAGCGGTGAGCAGACCACGGACGTACTGTTCGCCTCTCTTGCGCTGGTCGGCCCGGCGCAGCGAACTGAACAGCTCCGAGCAGGTCTCGGAGATGTGCGCGTCGAAGTCGTCATCGACACCGGTGTCCCACATGGAGGCCGACGGTTTTGAGCCACACGAAATACTGTGCATCATGACCCTCACAAGCCGCTTGATCCACTGGAAAAGACCTGCTGGCCAGCCTCAGCTAATTCGTTCCGTAAATCCAGGTGCCGAGGCCACACAATTCTTCGGGCACACCTCGCGCCTCACGCCGCGAGGAGCCTTCATCGGCGTTTCAGGATGATTAAATCCGCGTCGCCCGGTGACGAACCCACCGTCACCGGCCCTGCAGCGGTGGGAACACACCACCGTTGCGCGACGGCTCACACTCTTTGTCAGATACGCCTTGCCCGGCGGCCGCGCGGTGCCTTAGACATCTGCTCCCACCCACCCGTCCGCCGCGAGGTCACCCATGCCCCTGCCGAAACATCTTCCCGCGCTCGGCGGGATGCGTTTCATCTCCGCTCTGCTGGTATTCACCTCCCATATATCGACGCAGCCGTTCTTCAAGAACACAGAGATCAATTCCGCGCTGCAGTTCCCGCTGAACCGGCTGGGCCCGCTGACGGTCTCGTTCTTCTTCATGCTCAGCGGTTTCGTCCTCACCTGGGCGGGTCTGCCCGACAAGTCCAAGGTGAACTTCTGGCGGCGGCGCACGGTCCGCGCGTACTCGCTGCACCTGCCCGTGCTGCTGGTGACGCTGCTGATCGTGCTGGCCCTCAACGAGCCCAACATGGGCCGATCGGTGTGGGACGGACTGCTCACGAACCTGCTGCTGATCCAGGCGTGGTTCCCCGACCACCACGAGTACGGCAGCATGAACCCGGTGGCGTGGTCGCTCTCCTGCGAGCTGTTCTTCTACGCCATGTTCCCGTTCCTGTTCGCCTTCTTCACCAAGGTCCGTACGGACCGGCTGTGGCGGTGGGCCGCCGCGGTGTCCGTGGCCGCCGTCTCCATCCCCCTGGTCGCACTGCTGCTGCCGGCCAGTCCGCCCCTGCCGTGGGACCCGGACATGCCGCAGCTGCGGTGGTGGTTCATCTACATGTTCCCGCCGGTCCGGCTGCTGGAGTTCGTGCTCGGGATGCTCATGGCCCAGATCGTGATCCGGGGACGCTGGAGGGGCCCGCGCCCCCTGGCCTGCGTCGCGCTGTTCTCAGCGGTGTTCGCGGTGACGTTCGCGGTACCGAACCACTACGACCCCGGCGCGGTGACCGTCCCGGTGATCGCGCTGCTGCTCGCCTCGGTGGCCTTCGGCGACGTGCGCGGCGTCCGCTCCTGGCTGGGGACCAGGACGATGGTGCTGCTGGGGGAACTCACCTTCGCCTTCTACCTCGTCCACTACCTGATCATCCAGTACGGGCACCGCTTCGCCGGCGGGAAGCAGGGCTATTACCGGCAGTGGGACACACCGGCCGCCGTCGGGCTGACCCTGCTCGCCTTCGCGCTGGCGCTGGGGCTGTCGGCGTTGCTGCACTTCTTCGTGGAGAAGCCGGTCATGCGAACCCTGGGACGGCCGCGGCGGGCCCCGGACGCCGGCCCGACACCCAGGTCCGAACCCGCCCCGTCCGGCACTCCGTAGCCGACGCGGGACGACCGGTGCGGGGCGTGCCCGAGGGCGCGCCCCGCAGCCGTGTGCGTCAGCGCCCGCGGAGTTCCTCGAAGAGTGTGATCCATTGGCCCGGGGTGACGTAGGCGACGACCACGCCCTGCTCCAGGCGGGCCCTGCGGAACGCGGCGGCCACCCGCCGGGCCGGGAAGCGCCGGCGCAGCGAGGCGTCCAGCGAACCGCCCTTGCCCGTGAACCCGGTCTCCACCAGGTCCCGGAAGTCGTGCATCAGACCGGGCGGGATCAGCGGCACCGGTCGTCGTTCCAGTCGCAGTACCGCGGAGTCGACGGCCGGGACGGGCCGGAACCAGTGGCGGCTGATCCGCTCGCCCATCCGCCACTCCACCTCGGGCCAGGTGGCCACGGTAAGCCGTGACCAGCGGCGATAGCCGCCGGTGCGCTTGCGGGCGTATTCGAGCTGGGTGATCAGGGTGGTCGTACGCAGCCGCCGCGCGTTCAGGCACCAGTCCACGATGTCCGCGGTGTTGCCGAACGGGATGTTGCCGACCACGGAGAACGGGACCTTGGGCTGCGAGGACTTCAGGAAGTCGCCGGCGACGACTTCGATCCGCGGATCCCCGGCGGTCGCCTCACGTAATCGGTCCGCGAAGTGCCGGTCGATCTCATACGCCACGACTCGTCGGCATAATCGCGCCAGCTCGCGCGTGATCACACCATTACCGGCACCGACCTCGAGAACGACCTCCCCCGGGTCCGGATCGGCGAAACGCACAAACCGCCGTACTGTTTCGCGGTCGATGAGGAAATTCTGTCCGTGAACTCTTCTTCTGCGGCCGGCATCGCTCCGGCCCGACTGCTGCGCGGTTTTGCGCCACTGCGCCCCGGTTGTACGCGCTGCGGCCATGTGCCCGCGTCCTGGCCTCTTTTCAGCCATGCGTCTCCTAGGTTTGCGCTTCCGGAGCGCAGCCATTACGTACAGGAATCCCGGCGGATCGACACCTTAACCTCCCTTTACCTTCGCTGCCAGCACGCACAGCCCGAGGAGACGAAATCAAGCCGCGGCAGCGGAAAAGCCGAAGCGGCCGCAGCCCAGGGGTACGGGATGCGGCCGCGGGGGCGGCGCGGCGCCGGCGGCGGACGCCGGACCGTGGCCGGCCCCGCCGTGCGGGCGGAGGCGCGAAATCCCTGCTCAAAACCGGGCGGCAGTCCAGCGGGTCCTGGTGCTGACCTGCGCCGTTCACCGATCTCCTACGGCCACCGAGCTGTGCCGGGAGCCCTCGTCTAGTAGGTCGCGTGTGCGCAGGTGATGAGCGTGCGAAGCTCGACATTGAGGTAATTTCCGTGCGCAAGCAGTTCGGTGAGCTGTCCGAAGGTCGCCCACCGGAAACCGGGCGGACAGTCCGCCGGGATTTCCGCGCCTGCCTCGATCACGAGGTAGCGATTCCGCGCGTGATAAAACCGGCCGCCCTCCTCGGAATGGATCACGTCGTATCGGATCCGGTCGGTCCCGCAGGCCCGGACATAGTCGAGGTAGGGGGGTGCGTCTGCGGACAACTCGGCCGGCCTGCACTGCACGCTCGGGCCGAACTCAGCCACGTTCAGTGTCCCGGCGCCGGACCGGGCCGCCACCAGGGCGTGCAGCACGCCGTCGAAGCGGCGGGTGATCAGGGCCACCAGCCCCTGGGAACAGGGCCGCAGCAACGGCTGGGTCCAGGACGCCACTTCACGCCGCTCCGCGTTGACCTCGACGGCCATGATCTCGAAGTGCCGGCCGTCGCGGTGCCGGATCGTGGTCTCCGTACGCTCCCAGCCGTGCGCGTAGGCCTGCTCCAGCGGCACACTCTGCTGGCGCAGGATGCGCAGCGCCCGCACGTCGGTGAGGCAGCCGGTGATGGCGTGCGGCTCGTACAGCGGCTCGGCCTCACCGTAGAAGGAATCGCGCAGCGCGCCCGCGAACTCCTCCCCGCCGTCCGGCGTCCCGGCCCCGTGGGAGGCCCCGCCCGCTGTCGGCAGACAGGCCAGGACGCTGCGGGTGTCCATGTTGACCAGGTCGTCCCGCAGCATCAGCTGCCGTATCTGACCGAGCGTCAGCCAGCGGAAGGCGTCGTCCGCCTCCACCACCGCGTCGGTCTCGACGACCATGTTGCGGTTGTGTTTGTGCAGGAACCAGTCGGCCTGTTCCGACTGGATGCTGTCGGCCAGTACGCGCCGGCCCGGGTGCTGGATGAACCAGTCGAGGAACGGGGTCGGGCGGCCGTGGTGCACCTCGTCGAAGTTGCTGCGGGTGGCCTGCACGGTGGGTGACAGCTGCAGCCCGTTGACGTTGCCGGGCTCGGGCTTGGCCTGCATCAGGAAGTGCAGAACTCCGTCGAACTCATGGGCCAGGATGCCCAGCAGCCCCACTTCGGGCTGCGCGATGATCGGCTGCACCCGGTCGGCGGGGTCGCTGTCCGAGCCGGTGCGCAGCCCCTCGACGGCGAAGAAGCGGCCGCTCTCGTGGCGCAGGTCTCCGGTGCCGGGTTCGAAGTACCACCGCCGGAGCCGGTCGAAGGGGATCGGCTCGGCGTGGAAGTGGTGGGCCCGCGCGTAGCCGTCCAGCCATCCGGGCACCTCCGCCATCGGGTGCACCCGGCTGTCGGCCGCGTCGGCCGACACACGCACTCGCTCGGCCGTGCGCCGCCTGTCGACGTAGTCGGCGCCGGACACGGCCCCAGGCTCCGGCCGCCGCGCCCCCCTTCCGTTCGCCGGCCCCGCCGGGTGTCCCGGCGCTCCGTTCGCGGGTCCCGGGATTCCCGCCGAATGCCCCGGCATTGCCGCCACTTCCCTCACGGGCCCCGGGTTCCCCGCCGCCGGCCGCGGCGTTTCCGCCGAGGGCCCCGGTGTTCCGTATCCGCGTCCCGGGGGCCCCGGCGGCAGGGGCGGCGTTCCCGGGGGGAGTACGGGAGCGATCGCGCCCACGACAGCCGCGCTGACCTCCGCCGGTCGTTCGAACAGGAAGAAGTGGCCGCCCGGCCAGGTGTGCACATGGGGGTCGGCGGCGGCCACCTGGCTCCAGGCCGCTGCCTCCGCCGCGCTCACGTTGGGGTCGTCGGCGCCGGTGAGGACGGTCAGCGGGCAGGCCAGCGGCGTGCCGGGACGGTGCACGTAGTGCCCCACCGCGCGGTAGTCGTTGCGGATGGCGGGCAGGACCAGCTCCAGCAACTCGGGGTCGGAGAGCAGGCTGCTGTCCGTGCCGTCCAGGGAGCGCAGTTCCTCGATGAGCCGGTCGTCGTCGTACAGGTGCACCGCACTGACCGTGTTCACGGTGGGGGCCCGGCGGCCGGAGACCACCAGCGCGGCAGGCCCTGCACCCCGCTGTTCCAGGATGCGCGCCACCTCGTAGGCGACGGTGGCCCCCATGCTGTGCCCGAAGAGCACCAGGGGCGGCCCGGTCTGCGCCTGGAGCACGTCGGCGAGCGGGGCGGCCAGCTGCTCGATGCTGTCGACCAGCGGCTCCGCCCGGCGGTCCTGCCGGCCCGGGTACTGGACGGCGAGCACCTCGATCTCCTGGGGCAGCTCCCGGATCAGCGGCAGGAAGGCACTCGCCGAGCCGCCCGCGTGCGGGAAGCAGGCCAGCCGTGCCACGGGCGCGGTGCTCGGACGGTACCGGCGGAGCCACAGGTCGCACAGGTTACGCAGATCCGCAGATGTCGACACGGGGGTCATCGTCCTTTCCTCGGGGGCTGCCACCAGGTCCGCTGGGCGCTCTCCGGTCGCCGGGCCTCCGTGAAGCCGTCGGTGAGGCCGCCCTCGTCGGCCGTGCGGGAGGCCACCTCCATCAGGTAGGCGCCGTACGTCGAGTTGCCGTACTCCCGGCCCAGCGCGAACAGCGCGTCCGCGTCGATGAACCCCATGCGCAGCGCTATCTCCTCGACGCAGGCGATCCGCACGCCCTGGCGCTGTCCCAGCAGCTGTACGTACTGGCCGGCCTGGAGGAGGGAGTCGTGCGTGCCCATGTCGAGCCAGGCGAAGCCGCGGCCCAGTTCGACCAGCCGGGCCCGCTTCTGTTCCAGGTACACCTGGTTGACGCCGGTGATCTCCAGTTCGCCCCGCGCGGACGGCCTGATGTCCGCGGCGATGTCGACGACGTCGTTGTCGTACAGGTACAGCCCGGTGATGGCGAGGTTGGAGCGCGGGTGGGAGGGCTTCTCCTCGAGCGACAGCAGCAGCCCCTGGTCGTCGATCTCGCCGACGCCGTAGCGGCACGGGTCACTCACCGGGTAGCCGAACAGCACACAGCCGTCGAGGTGCCGGATGCTGCCCTGGAGGACCGAGGAGAAGCCGGGGCCGTGGAAGATGTTGTCGCCGAGGATGAGCGCCACCTGCGAGTCGCCGATGTGCCCGGAGCCGATGGTGAGGGCCTGGGCGATGCCCCGGGGCTCGGGCTGCTCGGCGTAGCCGATGTCCAGGCCGAGCCGGGAGCCGTCGCCGAGCAGCCGCCGGAACAGGTCGAGGTGCTCGGGCGAGGAGATGACCAGGATCTCGCGGATGCCGGCCAGCATGAGCACGGACAACGGATAGTGGATCATGGGCTTGTCGTAGACGGGCAGCACCTGCTTGGACAGCACGCCGGTCAGTGGCCGCAGCCGGGTGCCTCCGCCGCCGGCGAGGATGATCCCCTTGACGCCGCGGCCGCTGCCGGGACGCCGTGACGTGGTGTCGGTCATGGCCGCTCCGTCACCGGCAGGAGCCTGTCGTCGGCCGCCTCGGCGGCGGCGCGCACCGCGTCCACCACGGCGCTGACCGCGTCCTCGCCCAGGTGGGGGCCCATGGGCAGGCTGAGCACCTCTGCGGCCAGGCGTTCGCTGTTGGGGTGGGTGCCCGCCGGTCCGCCGGCCGGGTCGTCGGCGTAGGCCGGCGACCGGTGCGGCGGTACGGGGTAGTGGATGTGGGTCTCCACCCCGGCCGCGTGGAGTCTGCGGCGCAGCGCGTCGCGTTCGGGGCTGCGGATGACGTAGAGGTGCCACACCGGGTCCGCCCAGGGCGCGCGGGGCGGGACGGTGACACCGGGGACGGTGGCGAGGGCGCGGGTGTAGCGGCCGGCCACCTGGACCCGGTGGGCGTTCCAGGCGCCGAGGTGCGGCAGCTTGGCCCGCAGGACGGCCGCCTGGAACTCGTCGAGCCGGGAGTGCGGGGAGCGCACTTCGTGCAGGTACTGCTCGCGGCAGCCGTTGTTGCGCAGCACACGTATCCGCTCGGCCAGCGCGGCGTCCGCGGTGACCACGGCGCCGCCGTCCCCCATGGCGCCCAGGTTCTTGGCGGGGTAGAAGCTGAACGCGGCCACATGGCCGGAGCCGATGCGGCGGCCCCGGTAGCGGGCGCCGTGGGCCTGGGCGGCGTCCTCCACGACGGCCAGACCGTGCCGCTCGGCGAGGGCCAGCAGCGGGTCGAGGTCGGTGGGATGGCCGTAGAGGTGGACCGGCATCACGGCGCTGGTGCGCGGGGTGAGGGCGGCCTCGACGCGGGCTGGGTCCATGGACAGCCCGTCCGGATCCGGGTCGACGGGCACCGGCCGCGCCCCCGCGGCGGAGATGGCGAGCCAGCTGCCGATGAAGGTGTGTGCGGGCACGATCACCTCGTCGCCGGGGCCGATCCCCAGGGCGCGCAGCGCCAGTTCCAGCGCGTCGGTCCCGCTGCCGACGCCGACGCAGTGTTCGTTGCCGCAGGCGGCGGCGTACTCGGCTTCGAACGCTGCCAGTTCGGCGCCGAGCAGGTAGCGCCCGGACGCGGCGACCCGGGCCAGGGCCGCGTCGATGCCGGGCCGCACCTCCTGGTAGGCCGCCTTCAGGTCGACGAAGGGCACGGTAGGGGCGGGTGCGGTCACTTCAGGCTCCAGGCGTCGCGCAGGAAGGCGTCGTAGTCGCGGTAGTAATCCGACTCCTCGTAGTGCTGCGAGGCCAGCACGAGGGCGACGGAGTCCGCGGAGAAGTCCTTCAGGACCCGCCACACCATGGGACTGATGTAGAGCCCCGCGCCCGGCTCGTCGAGCCGGTAGGTGGTGCTGTGGAAGCCGTCGTCCAGAGTGATCGAGAACCACCCGTGCACGGCGATCACCAGCTGTTCCAGGGTGCGGTGGGCATGCAGACCGCGGGGCGGCGAGGACTCGTCCTGGCCGTGCATGTAGTAGACGCGCTCGATGGCGAAGTCCACGGTCGTGCCGGCCTCGACAACGGAAAGGCTGCCCCTTGGGTCGGTGTGCTGTTCGAGGCCGATCAGCCGGCACGGCTTGATCCTGCCGACCCGATGGGCGTTGGACGGCTCGGCTGTCTTCTCAGCGATGGCGGCGCTCCTCTCAGGCGGCGCGGCTCCACGACCGTCATCCGGACCGCGAAGCCCGGGGGCTCTCGTCAGCGCCACTCGATGTGGACGGGCAGGTACTTCGCGGTGAGCTGGTCGGCCTCGTAGTAGCCGGCGTTGTCGTGATCTATGCGGAACCCCTCGATCCGTTCCAGCATGAGTTCCAGCAGCACCTTGCCTTCGAGCCTGGCCAGGAAGGCACCCAGACAGTGGTGGATACCGTGTCCGAACGCCATGTGCCGGGTGCCGCCGGAACGCCGGATGTCGAATGTGTCGGGGTCCGGGAAATGCTCGGGGTCGCGGTTCGCCGACTGGCTCCAGGCAATGACCAGTTGCCCTTTCCGCATGGTGGGGCCGAGTATGTCGGTGTCTTCCTTGAGGAATCGGAAGATATTGTTGAAGGGGCTGCGATAGCGCAGCGTCTCCTCGATCGCACCCAGCACCAGTTCACGGTCGGCGCGCAGATCTTCCCATGCCTGCGGGTTCTCTTCCAGCACCAGAAAGAGATTACTGAGCAGGGTGCTCGATGAAACGTGCCCCGCGGTCAGCAGCAGCGCGACGATATTGATGATCTCCAGGTCGGTGAGACGGCGCCCGTCCTGTTCGGCCTGGACCAGACCGCTGATCAGGTCACCGGATGGATTCTCCCGCTTGGCGTGCACGTGTCCCAGGAGATATTCGGTCATCTCCCGCAGCGCGGGGGCGATCGTCTCGGCGAAGTCGTCGGGCAGGTTGGGGTACTCCATGCCCTCGTTGGAGAGCAGGGTGTCGACCCATTCCCGGAACAGATCCCGGTCACTGGCGGGGATGCCCAGCAGTTCCGCGATGACGATCACCGGCAGCGTGTAGGCGACGTCACCGACGACGTCGATGGTCTTCTGGCCACGCACCCGGTCCAGCAGTTCCTCGGCGATGACCCGGATCCGCTGCTCCTGACCGGCCATCCGCCGGGGTGTGAACGCCTGGCTGACCAGTTTGCGCATGGGGCCGTGGGCGGGCGGGTCCAGGGCGCCGATGGTGCCGGGCCCGAGGATCATCTCCAGCTCGGGCGGGGTCGGCGCGACCTCCGTGAAATCCGACGAGAAAAACTCAGGGTGATTCGAGACGGTCAGGTAGTCGTCATACCGGAACACCTGCCACGCTTGACGGCCCTCGTCCCAGAAGACGGGATGGTGGGTCCGGTTATGACTGAACCAGTCGAGCAGCTCCTTGGCATTCGCGTCCTTACTGAGCTCCATCGGCCCGGTCATGCTGTCGACCATCGGCATTCTCCTAGCGGAAAGTTTTCAAGACCCTCGACGCTGGCGGAGCATAGGAACCCGTGCGGCCCCGCGCCAAGACGGACCTGACACAATTGCGGTCCCGAGTCCTCTCCCGCCGGGACCTGACATATTCGCCACCGCCGCGTTGTCCCGCTCCTCCCCCTTGCTGTTGAGTACTGTCCGATCGCTGCTGTTGTCGGTGGCGCGTGTATCGGGGAGGCAGGAACTCCATGGCAGGGCATGGTGACGCCACCGCGCAAAAGGCGCAGGACGCGGAGAAAAGCGAAGACCGGTCCGATGCCATCGCTGTCATCGGCATGTCCTGCCGTTTTCCGGGAGCACCGGGAACGGCGGAATTCTGGCAGCTGCTGAGCAGCGGGGCCGACGCGGTCGTCCCGGCGGCCGACGGCCGGCGGCGCGGCACGATCGACGCGCCCGCGGACTTCGACGCCGCTTTCTTCGGCATGTCCCCCCGCGAGGCCGCCGCCACCGACCCGCAGCAGCGCCTGGTGCTGGAACTCGGCTGGGAGGCGCTGGAGGACGCCGGGATCGTGCCGGAGTCACTGCGCGGCGAGGCGGCGAGCGTGTTCGTCGGCGCCATGAACGACGACTATGCGACGCTGCTGCACCGCGCCGGTGCCCCGACAGACACCTACACCGCCACCGGCCTCCAGCACTCGATGATCGCCAACCGGCTGTCGTACTTCCTCGGCCTGCGCGGCCCGAGCCTGGTGGTCGACACCGGCCAGTCGTCCTCGCTGGTCGCCGTGGCCCTCGCGGTGGAGAGCCTGCGCGGCGGCACGTCCGGTATCGCCCTCGCCGGAGGCGTCAACCTGGTCCTCGCCGAGGAGGGTTCGGCCGCCATGGAACGGGCCGGAGCCCTGTCGCCCGACGGCCGCTGCCACACGTTCGACGCCCGCGCCAACGGTTACGTACGCGGCGAGGGCGGCGCCATCGTCGTCCTCAAGCCTCTCGCCGACGCGCTGGCCGACGGCGACCGGGTGTACTGCGTCGTACGCGGCGTCGCGACCGGCAACGACGGCGGTGGCCCTGGGCTGACCGTCCCCGACCGCGCCGGCCAGGAAGCGGTGCTCCGGGCGGCCTGCGACCAGGCCGGGGTACGTCCCGCGGACGTACGCTTCGTCGAGCTGCACGGTACCGGCACCCCCGCCGGTGACCCGGTCGAGGCCCAGGCGCTCGGCACGGTGTACGGCACCGGACGCCCTGCGGACAAGCCCCTCCTGGTCGGCTCGGTCAAGACCAACATCGGGCACCTGGAAGGCGCCGCCGGCATCGCCGGGTTCGTCAAGGCCGCGCTGTGCCTGCACGAACGGGCACTGCCGGCGTCCCTGAACTTCGAGACACCGAATCCGGCGATACCGCTGGAGCGGCTGCGGCTGAAGGTGCAGACGGCGCACGCGGCACTCGAGCCCGCCCCCGGGGGTGAGCCGCTGCTCGCCGGGGTCAGCGCGTTCGGGATGGGCGGCACCAATTGCCATGTGGTGCTGGAAGAGACGCCCGGGGTGGGGCAGCCGGCCGGCACGGGGCGGGCGGATGGGTGCCTCTTCTCCGCGTCCCCGATGCTGCTGCTGTCGGCCCGCTCGGAGCGGGCGTTGCGGGAACAGGCGGCACGGCTGCGCAAACACCTGGAAGACTCCGGCGCCGACCCGCTGGACATCGCCTACTCCCTGGCCACCACCCGCACCCGGTTCGAGCATCGCGCGGCAGTGCCCTGCGGGGACCCGGACCGCCTGTCCTCGGCCCTCGCCGGACTGGCCGCCGGGCAGACTCCCCGGGGCGTGCGGATCGGAAGCACGGACGCGGACGGCCGCCTCACCCTGCTCTTCACCGGCCAAGGCGCCCAGCACCCCGGCATGGGCCGCCAGCTCTACGCGGCGGACCCGCACTTCGCCGCCGCCCTGGACGAAGTCTGCGAAGAACTACAACGCTGTGGCATCGAAGACCTGCGCGAGGTCATGTTCTCCCCGGATCAGCCGGACCGGCCGGGCCAGCCGGACCGGCCGGACCGGCCAGGCAAGCCGGGCATGCTGGACCGCACCGAATACACCCAGCCCGCACTCTTCGCCCTGCAAACCGCCCTCTACCGCACCCTCACCACCCACGGCATCCAAGCCCACCTCGTCGCAGGCCACTCCGTCGGCGAAATCACCGCAGCCCACATCGCCGGCGTCCTCGACCTCCCCGACGCCGCCCGCCTCATCACCACACGCGCCCACCTCATGGGACAACTCCCCCACGGTGGCGCCATGCTCACCGTCCAAACCAGCGAACACCACCTCACCGACCTCACCCACACCTACGGCGTGGAGATCGCCGCCGTCAACGGACCCACCCACTGCGTCCTGTCCGGACCCCGCACCGCCCTGCAGCAAGCCGCCCAACACCTCCGCGAACAAAACGTGCGCCACAGCTGGCTGAAGGTCTCCCACGCCTTCCACTCCGCGCTGATGGAACCCATGCTGGGCGCCTTCCGCGACACCCTCACCACCCTGAACTACCAGCCCCCCACCATCCCCCTCATCTCCAACCTCACCGGCCAGATCGCCGACCCCGACCAGCTGTGCACTCCCGACTACTGGGTCGACCACGCACGCCACACCGTCCGCTTCGCCGACGCCATACAAACCGCCCACGACCAGGGCACCACCACCTACCTGGAGATCGGGCCTCACCCCACCCTCACCACGCTTCTGCACCACACCCTCGACAACCCCACCACCATCCCCACCCTCCACCGCAAACACCCCGAACCGGAAACCCTCACGCAGGCCATCGCGGCCGTCGGCGTGCGGACTGACGGCATCGACTGGGCCGTGCTCTCTGGAGCGAGCCGGCCGCGGCGGGTGGAGTTGCCGACGTATGCCTTCCAGCGCCGCACCCACTGGGCACCGGGGCTGACGCCGCATCATGCGCCTGCGGCTCGTCCTGCCGCCGAGCCGCAACCCGCGATGGTGGCGGGTCCGGTGTCGTACGAGGCTCTGGTCCGGCTCGTCGGCGAGACCACCGCGAGTGTCCTGGGACTCGACGGTCCCGACGAGGTAGCCCTGGACCGGCCGTTCACCTCACAGGGCCTCGACTCGATGACGGCGGTGGAACTGGCCGGTCTGCTCGGTACGGCCGCCGGAGTCGCGCTCGATCCGACCCTCGTCTACGAGCTGCCGACGCCACGGGCGGTGGCCGACCACCTGGCGAAGACGCTGCTCGGCGAGTCCACTGCCGACCAGGAGGTGAACGGCCGGACGGGGCAGGCGGAAGCGGGTGATCCGATCGCCGTCATCGGTATCGGCTGCCGGTTCCCGGGCGGTGTGACCTCACCGGACGATCTGTGGGAGCTGGTGGCCTCCGGAACCGACGCCATCTCCACGTTCCCGACCGACCGCGGCTGGGACCTGGACGGCCTGTACGACCCCGACCCGAGCACACCCGGCAAGAGCTACGTCCGCCACGGCGGCTTCCTCCACGACGCGGCCCAGTTCGACGCCGAGTTCTTCGGCATCAGCCCCCGCGAAGCCACCGCCATGGACCCCCAGCAACGACTCCTGCTCGAAACCTCCTGGGAAGCGCTGGAGCGCGCCGGGGTCGTGCCGGAGTCTCTGCGTGGCGGACGGACCGGTGTGTTCGTCGGCACGGCCGCACCGGAGTACGGGCCCAGGCTGCACGAGGGAACAGACGGATACGAGGGTTTCCTGCTCACCGGCACCACGGCCAGCGTGGCCTCCGGCCGGATCGCCTACGCCCTGGGGACGCGTGGGCCCGCGCTCACCGTGGACACCGCGTGCTCTTCGTCGCTGGTGGCGCTGCACCTGGCCGTGCAGTCGCTGCGGCGTGGGGAATGCGACCTCGCCCTCGCCGGCGGCACCACCGTCATGTCCGGACCCGGCATGTTCGTCGAGTTCTCCCGCCAGCGGGGGCTGGCACCCGACGGACGCTGCAAACCCTTCGCCGACACCGCCGACGGCACCGCGTGGGCCGAAGGCGTCGGGGTGCTGCTGGTGGAGCGGTTGTCGGACGCCGAACGGCTCGGCCACCCCGTTCTGGCCGTGGTGCGGGGCACCGCCGTCAACCAGGACGGCGCCAGCAACGGCCTCACCGCCCCCAGCGGACCCGCCCAGCAACAAGTCATCCGTGAGGCCCTCACCGACGCCCGCCTCACCCCCGACGACATCGACGCCGTAGAGGCCCACGGCACCGGCACGCCCCTCGGCGACCCCATCGAAGCCGGCGCCCTGCTCGCCACCTACGGACACCCCAAACGCCAAACACCGCTCTGGCTCGGGTCGCTGAAGTCCAACATCGGCCACACCCAGGCCGCCGCCGGCATCGCCGGAATCATCAAAATGATCCAGGCACTACGGCACAACACCCTGCCCCGCACCCTCCACGCCGACCACCCCAGCACCAAGATCGACTGGGAGACCGGTTCCCTGCGACTCCTCGCAGACGCCCAGCCCTGGCCCGCCGACCCCGACCGGCCGCGCCGCGCCGCCGTCTCCGCCTTCGGCGTCAGCGGCACCAACGCCCACGCCATCATCGAAGAACCACCCGCGCCTGCCGAAGCACCCACCCCAACTCAAGCGCCGCCGGCTGTGATCGCCTGGCCGCTGTCCGGCCACAGTCCTGCTGCCCTGCGCGCCCAGGCCGCCCGCCTGGACTCATGGCTGCACCACACCGACGCCAACCCCCACGACATCGCCCACGCCCTGGCCACCACCCGCACCCACTTCAAACACCGCGCCGTCATCACCGGCCGCACCACCACCGAACTCCACACCAAACTCCACACCCTCAACGCCATCCAAGCCACCGCACACCCCAACCCCCGCCTCACCCTCCTCTTCACCGGCCAAGGCGCCCAACACCCCGGCATGGGCCACCAGCTCTACACAGCAGACCCGCACTTCGCCGCCGCCCTGGACGAAGTCTGCGAAGAACTACAACGCTGCGGCATCAAAAACCTGCGCGACGTCATGTTCACCCCCGACCAGCCAGACCAACCGGACCGGCCGGGCCAGCCGGGCCTGCTGGACCGCACCGAATACACCCAGCCCGCACTGTTCGCCCTGCAAACAGCCCTCTACCGCACCCTCACCGCCCACGGCATCCAAGCCCACCTCGTCGCAGGCCACTCCGTCGGCGAAATCACCGCAGCCCACATCGCCGGCGTCCTCGACCTGCCCGACGCCGCCCGCCTCATCACCACACGCGCCCACCTCATGGGACAACTCCCCCACGGTGGCGCCATGCTCACCGTCCAAACCAGCGAACACCACCTCACCGACCTCACGGACACCTACGGCGTGGAGATCGCCGCCGTCAACGGACCCACCCACTGCGTCCTGTCCGGACCCCGCACCGCCCTGCAGCAAGCCGCCGAACACCTCCACCGACAGGGCATACGCCACAGCTGGCTGAAGGTCTCCCACGCCTTCCACTCCGCACTGATGGAACCCATGCTGGGCGCCTTCCGCGAGACCCTCACCACCCTGAACTACCAGCCCCCCACCATCCCCCTCATCTCCAACCTCACCGGACAGATCGCCGACCCCGACCAGCTGTGCACCCCTGACTACTGGGTCGACCACGCACGCCACACCGTCCGCTTCGCCGACGCCCTACAAACCGCCCACGACCAAGGCACCACCACCTACCTGGAGATCGGCCCCCACCCCACCCTCACCACCCTCCTGCACCACACCCTCGACAACCCCACCACCATCCCCACCCTCCACCGCAAACACCCCGAAC
>NZ_BMWE01000019.1 GCF_014651075.1 Streptomyces djakartensis
GCACTCCCAGGCCGTACAGCATCGTCGCCAGGCCGCCGAATACCACCAGCAACATCAGGCAGCCCAAGTTCAACAGGGGCCCGGGCTCGGAGTGTTGCTGCGGTTCATCTGTCATGGCGTCCCCCAGCAACTCGTGGTTGGCGTGCCGAATCTAGCCGTTGCGGAGGAGGCTCCCCATTTCAGCATGTCTCCGAGCAGTGCGCCTTGTCCCTCGTGCCGATCTAGGACACCTTGCAGATGCCGTCCCTGATGACCGTGGCTTGATGTTGTCCTCGGTCAGGGCGACGGGGGACACAAGCTGGGAAGGATGTTCGTGTCCGTAGGGTGTCGACCCTCGTCGCGGGTGAGGAAGTCGCACCTGATGTCACTTCCCTCCATGGGAGTTGACGTCGTGTCACACGAGTGGTTCCACCAGCTCACAGGCCCAGGGTGTGAGCTTGCGGTTCGGACTGCGAACCGGCCGCGGCCTGTGTCGGTGCGCCGACTGCGTGCAGGCGTCTCGGCAGGGGGGCTGGTGGCCTGGACCAGGTGCTCCCGATCAGATCCGTTAGCGAACGAGATTGGCCCTCTCGACGTGCTGGCCTCAGGGGGCACGAGCCGCTTCTCGGGACCTAACGGTGTTGTCGGCTATTGAAGGTCGGGGCGAGAACCGTGTGGCTGAGGGCCCGGGGTGCTGACTTGGGATGGTGGTTCGGCCGCTGGTGAACGCCGATCCTCCGACAGGACCCGCCCGCATATCCTCCGGACATGGTTGATCAACGCTCGGTCGACGTTGGCGGGCTCCGGCTGGCCTATCAGATCTCGGGTCCGCCGGATGCTCCGCCGCTCGTCCTGTTGCACGCGCTGGGCGAGGATGCCACCGACTGGGAGGCGGTCGTGCCCGTCCTCGCCCGGAGTCGACGGGCGTATGCCCTCGATCTTCGCGGTCACGGCCGAAGCGACTGGCCGGGGGACTACTCGCTCGAACTCATGCAGGCCGATGTGCTCCGGTTCATGGACACACTGGGACTTGGCCCAGTGGATCTGATCGGGCACTCCATGGGCGGAATCGTGGCCTACCTGCTCGCACAGCACCATCCGCAGCGGGTGAGCCGGCTCATCCTGGAGGACGTTCCCATCCCGCGTCCCCGCGAGCAGACCCCCCCGACCAGGCCGGACGGCGCCCTGACCTTCGACTGGGAGATGGTGCTGGCAGTCAGGCGGCAGATCGATGTGCCTGACCCCAGATGGCTGGAGCGACTCAGCCAGATCACCGCCAAGACCCTCGTGCTCGCAGGCGGCCCACACAGCCATGTTCCCCAGGACGGCGTCGCCGAGCTGGCCCGCCGCATCCCCGGCGGGCGATTGGTCACCATCCCAGTCGGACACCTGATCCACCACGCAGCGCCGGAGGCGTTCACCGAGGCGGTTTCGGCGTTCCTGCAGGAGAACCTCCATCCTGCCCGCCAACCATGAGCACGGTCACAGGCCGTGACGTGTGAACGGCCGCACGGTTCTTCGAGTGTGACCAAGAAGTGGGCCCGGTGTTGTCCCATCCTGCCTTCACAGGCGTCTCGCGTGCACACCTCGGCAGTTTGATCGAGGAGTTGGCCGGGCCGTGGCAGGCCCAGCGGGAATCGGCAGTGCATCAGCGGCGAGGAGGGAAGCGTCACCGTGCCTCGGAGGCGGGCCGCAAGCACGAACTGGTGCTCACCGACCGGGTGCTGGTCGCACTGGTCCACCTGCGTACCCAGCTCCCGCACCCCGCGCTCGCCGAGCTGTACAGGGTCGGCCGCTCCACCGTCACCGAAGCCATCGGCGAGATCCGCCCGCTGCTCGCCGGTCTGGAGGAGGGTAGTGCGGACTTCGGCGCCGTCCAGGGTGTGCCGGGGGGAAGGTCGAGCGGACGGTGGCGGAGGCGGGCGGCGTACGGGGGATGACCGGGTGGGGATCGATGCCGCGGGCAAGGTCGGCGGCCAGGCGGCCGGCCCGGCCGCCCAGGAGGCGAAAACTCGTCAACGAGCTGGTCGAGGCAACCGACGACAAATAGCTGACCAAGACCATCGCCCGCTACGGACGCGTCGACCTGCTCTGCATCGATGAACTTGGCTACCTCGAACTCGACCGTCGCGGAGCCGAGATGCTGTTCCGGGCTCTGACCGAACGCGAGGAGAAAAACAGCGTGGCCATCGCCTCGAACGAGTCGGTCGGAGGCTGGACGAAGACCTTCACCGACCCACGGCTCTGCGCGGCCATCGTCGACCTCACCTTCAACGGCACGATCATCGAGACCGGCACCGAGTCCTACCGCCTTGCCCGGACCAAAGCCAAGCAGCAAGGTTCGGACAAATGATCCACCGTCATGTCCGCCACATCCTCAACTGCCGCTTGAGGAAGCTGCCGCAGTACGCAGAGCTGCCGAAGCCGATCCCACAATCGCCTCGCCGTGACCGAAGCATGCCACTTCCGCATCCAGCCGGCTCAAGGCCCGCAAGGATTCCAGTGCACGAGAGCGGTCGGTGTTGAACACGCCGACCATGGTCTTGCCTCCCACGTTCGCTGCAGCGTCGCCCAGGAAGAGCACCCCGAAGGCAGGGAGATGAAACGCAGTGCTGCCCGGAGTATGACCTGGCGCAGCCACCACGCGAGCCCCGCCACCGAAGGGAAGCACATCTTGATCACCCACCTCGTGGTCCACCGGCACCGGAGGTGCCGGTGGCAGCTTCGGCTTGCTCTCGAACAAGGCACGTTCCCAGGCCGGAGCATCCGTGAAGACCGGTGACGGAGCCGGTGACTCCCCACGGATCACCCCGGCGTCCAAACGGTGCGCGAACACCTCGACCCCACCCCACTCGGCGATCTCGGCAGCACCGCCAGCATGGTCCTCATGAAAGTGGGTGAGCACGATACGCCGCAGGTCCCCGGGCTTCGAGCCCATGCTCAAGATGGCATCGGCGACTGCCGGACCGGCCCCCGCAACCCCAGAATCGATCAACGTGACCCCGTCCGCGTCACGCCACAGATACGCCTGCCCGACCTCGAACCGGAGCATATGCAGTTCCGGCAACAGCTCAACGATCTCCATACGAACAACCTAGGCACCGTCGAAGCCGTGCACTCTCCGCTTCGCCGTCAGCAGATAACAACGTGCCCGGTCACAAGCTCCGTTGACAACCGCCAACTGGGGCCAGCCCGGCCCGGAACCCGGGGCCCCCCGCGGCCATCAGCTCTGCCAGCCGGATCATCTGCGCGGTGCGCTCACGGTGGGCGGCGTCGGCGTCGGCCTGGCTCATCGTGACGGCGCGTCGTCCGACCTCTTCCGCGAGTTCGGGGAAGTCGCGCACCTCATCGCTGGCACCGAAACCGACCCCGAGCCCGAGCCCGAGACCAGCGGTGATGCCGGGCTGCGGCCTTCCTGCACGGCCCCGCCCGGCTCTTCGCCACCGTCGCGACCCCCGACGCGACGGATGACGACCACGACGACCAGGTGCACGACGAAGCCGAGGTGGAAGCCCGATGACCGTGATGGACGCCGCCCTGCGGGAGTCGCTCAAGGCCCTGCGACTGTCCGGCATGTTGGAGACCCTCGACGCTCGCCTCGCCCAGGCCCACGGAGGCGAGCTCGGCCACCTCGACTTCCTCCAGATGTCTGTCAGGACGAGATCACCCGCCGGGAGACCGTCGCGTTCCAACGGCGTTTGCAGCGGGCTGGGTTCGAGCAGCAGGTCACCCTGGAGGAGTTCGACATCACACCGCCTCCTCGAAACTGCCCGCCGCCCAGATCCGCGACCTGGGAGCCCTGCGCTGGCTCCACGCCGGCGAATCGGTCATCCTCTTCGGCCCCGTCGGCGTCGGCAAGACCCACATCGCCCAGGCCCTCGGCCACCTCGCCGTCCGCCAGTGCGCCCACGTCCGCTTCGCCAAGACCAGCCGCATCCTCGCCGACCTCGCCGGCGGCCACGCGGACCGCACATGGGAGGAACGCGTCCACGAACTCGTGCGCCCCGACGTCCTCATCCTCGACGACTTCGCCGTGCGCCAGCTGTCCGCGGCCCAGGCCGACGACCTCTACGAACTCGTCTCCGAGCGGCAGGGACGGTCTCTGATCATCACGAGCAACAGGGCGCCCAGCGACTGGTATCCCCTCTTCCCCAACCCCGTCGTCGCCGAGTCCCTCCTGGACCGGCTCATCAACACCAGCCATCAGGTGATCACGAACGGACCCAGCTACCGCCCGAACAAGCGGCCCAGGAACCACCCCACCGACAAGACCAAATAGGAAAAACCCGTGGACGTCGTCGGGATACTTGGCAGTAGAGGCGGTCGCTGGCGGTCCTTCATCCGGAGGCGGCGTTTCGGCAATCAGTTTGGATGGCAGTGCCTAAAAGCGCTCCGCAGTGAACGCGCGCTTGCCGGCCGCGGCCCCCATCGTGGCCGATGGGGCGCCGGTGGAGTGGGGACCTGCGTCTGTGCGGCGTGTCGCGGTTGCCCACGAAATCCGGTGGAGTCTCAGCGGCCGGAAGTGGTTGGGTCCTGCTCAATGCTTCGCTGACACGGCCCGGCACAGTGCGAGGCGCAAGGTCCGAATCTCAGGCGCGGTCTGGCCCGCGGTGTCGTCGAGTGATGGAGGTTATCGCGGTGGCTGGTTATGAGGCGCTTTCCGACGTGTACGAGTGGCTGATCGGGGACGACAGGTTGACCCCCGCCAAGGCAGCCGCGGTTTACTACAGCGATGTCGTGGGCTCTCTGCCGCCCAACGCGCGCGTCCTCGACTGCGCGTGTGGAACCGGCCAGCTCGCCGTCGGTCTCGCGAGTCTTGGCCTTGACGTGGTCGCCGCAGACGCCAGTGATGGGATGGTTCGCCGGACCGAGAAGGTCGCCGACGAGCAGGGTGTCTCGCTTCGAGCCCTCCGCGCGAGTTGGGACGAGCTGCCCGACCACCTGGAGGACTCCACGTTCGATCTGGTGTTCTGTGTCGGCAATTCGCTCGGGCACGCTGAGGGCGCAGCCGGGCGCCTGACCGCACTGGACGCGATGTCGCGGCTGCTGAATCCGGGCGGACGCCTTGTGCTCCACTCACGCAACTGGGAGCTCGTGCGCTCCGCCGGCTCACGGGTAGACGTCCGCGATCGACTCATCCGCCGTAACGACCGCGATGCGGTCGTCAGCTACTACTGGCAGATCGAGCAGCGCTGGGAGCAGGAACACTTCCTCGAGATCGCGGTCGCCCAGATCGAGCCGGATGGGGCGGTGCGAGCCTGCTCGGAGCGGTTGTCCATCTGGCCCTACCGGTACGAGGACCTCGTGGCGCAGTTGCGGAGCGTTGGGCTCACGGTGCAGTCCACCACCTTCGACCCCGAGAGCGATGGATACCTGGTGGTCGCCAGCCGCGATTAGGCGCGAGGCACGTCTGAGCCGGCGCGCTGATCCGCCTTTCGTCGTCGTTGCCGACCTGCCAGCTCGCGACCGCCTGCAGCGGGTTCTTCGCGAAGTGTTCAGCGCTTGAAGCGGTTGCTGCGGGTGCGGTCCTCACCTTGCATCTGACCTGCTCAAGCTGAGGCTGGAAACAGCTCACGGTCTGCCTCACCGTCAGCTCACGTCAGTAGCTGGGGAATTACGTGAACTTCCGCCTGGGGAGTTTCGCGATCGTCCACAAAGAAGCTCCCAGCAGGTCCGGCTGCCGCGGCATCCACGTCCCGGCCACGCCCAGGCGCGGCCGTTCTTACGGGTGCGCGGAAGTCCGGTGCGCGGTCCGTGCGGCCGGCCCCGTGGTCACGGCTCATCCGGAGGGAAGGCCGAACAGGTCGGCGTGGTGCCTGTTCATGTGCTCGCTCAATTCCGCGGGAAGGCAGGAGACCAAGGCCTCCACGATCGGGCGGGCGTGCGACCCTAACCGGTCGCGGTCCCGGTCAACCAGGTCGGACAGCAGGGGCAGCAGGCGCCGACCCACCGTGACGTCCGGCCCGGCGGTGTCGAGTCCGGCGGCAACGCGCGCGTACAACTGCCTGACCTCCTCGTCCGGTAGTGCCGACCCGGCGTCCAGCCATAGCCGCAGCAAGTCGTGCACGACGGAGGTCGCGGGGCGGCCCCCGCCACCGTTGAAGGTGGTCACCAGCGGCCCCAGCGACTCCAGCAGCGGCTGGGCGACCTGGAGCAGCACGCCCTCGGTCGTCCCGGCGGCGAGACGGGCCTTGTGCCACATGTCGTCCCAGTAGGCGACGTGCCAGGTCACGTCCCCTGCCTCGCGCGGCGTTACCTGGTACATCCAGTGGGCGTCGACGACTTCGGGGCGTGCGGTGTCGTCCTCCTGCCGCAGGCAGATACGCAGGTCCCGGCCCGCGGCGTCCCTGACGTGACTGACGTTCAGGGCCAGGGCGAAGTCCGCCCACTCCACTTCCGGGAGCGAGGCGCGCCACAGCAGTGTGTGGGCGTGCCAGGCCTCACCGGGGTCGTCCTCAGCAGGGAACAGGGTTGCCGCCGTCGTCTCGCTGGTCAGCAGGACGACCAGCATGACGAGGTTCGCGCTGTAGATGCCGTGCCGCGAGGAGACACGCATGCGGCGCGGGCTGTACGTCGGGTACGACCGCTTGTCCCCCCGCTCCTCCCGGCCCCGCTCCCAGTGCACCCGCACCACCAGGTCGGCGATCCGCTCCCGCTCCTCCGCCGAGAGCCGGGCGACGCACGCGTGCGCGAATCTCAGCATCTGCCGTGAGAACAGGGGCGCGAACGACACCAAGGCGTAGAGGAGGTCGTCGTCCAGGGGCTCCGCGCTCCGCAGCAGGGCAGGCCGATGGCCGAGGAGCCGTACCAGTTGCTGGACCGCCAGGCGCACGGCGAGGTACTCGCCGAACGTGGCGTGCAGGAACTCGTAGCTGGACAGCCGCTCCCCGTCCCGGATGGACTGGGCCCGCTGCACGAAGAAGAACCGGCCGAGCGCAGCCTCGGCCTGGTCCAGCGGCTTGCGGAAGCTGTCCGACCGCTCCTCCGACTGCCCGTAGATGGCTTGGAGGTCGTCCTGCAGTTCCTTGCTGGACACCCATTGGCGCCTGCGGTTGAGCATGGAGAAGGCCACGATCGACAACCGCTGCAACTCGCTCTCGACGCGCTCGTCGACCTGGCTGTCCCACAGGGTGTCCCCGGCGCTCTTGCGCACCTCACGCCGCGCGAACGAGATCAGCAGAGCCTCGTAGAGTTCGGCCTCGTCCAGGGGACGGCCGTCCTCGCCCTGGAAGTCGTTTCCGGCGCCGTGGAAGAGAGCGAGCATGGTCAGCAGCAGGGGCTGTTCGGCCAGTCTGCGGTGCGGTGCCAGCAACTCCCAGCTGAGGGTGGATATTCCACGGGCGACGAGGCTGCGGGCATTGCGGTTGTTCCACTGCTGGATCCACACCCTGATCTGGTCCGGCTGGAAGGGTTCGAGCCGGAGGGCGACCGTGCCGGGCGGATGCTGGGCCCGGTCCGCGACCGCGGTCCGGCTGGTCACCAACGCCAGTACGGGCCTGCCTTGTTCGCGCTCCCTCTCCTGGAAGCGGGCGACGCGTGTGAGGAAGTCGCTCTGCCGCACTCCGGTGGTCTGCAGGAGTTCGTCGAAGCCGTCCAGCAGCAGGACGGGGACTGCCGTACCGGCCGAACGGACCAGTTCCGGCCAGCCGACCCGCTCCCCCGTCGCGTCGCGCACGGCCTGCTCCAGTTGGTCCTGGAGGTCGTGGTCGGCCCGCACGTCGCGCAGCGCCACCCGGACGGGCAGGAAGCCCGTGGCGGGCAGCCGGGCCGCAAGGATCAGGGTGAGGACGGACTTGCCCGCGCCCGGCTGCCCGAGCACCAGCAGCGGAACGTCCCAGAGACCCGGTGAGGTGAGGGCGCCGGCCAGGTAGTCCGTCAGGTCGCTGCGCACCGGTACCCCGGCCCACCACTCCTCGTCGGCGGGGTTGTCGTGGTCGCCGACGGCGCGCACCTTGAAGTCGGGGTCCAGGTAGACCTCGTCCAGGGTGGGCATGCGCATGCCTTCGGGAGGCGAGTCAGCGGCGAGGATGCGGCGGCCGAGCGCCGCCTGGTGGGCGCGTGCCAGTGCCTGCGCCGCATGCTCCGGGGGGTGGCTCAGAGCGGCGGAGGACGCCAGGACCTGTTCCAGTTGCGCGAGCGCCCGGCGCAGTTCGGCCCTCGTCGCCTGGTGCTCCAGCTGACCGGTCCAGTAGAGGAACTCCGGGGCCTCCTGGACGAGTCGGCGGTACAGCTCCTCGTACCGCTCCACCGCACGGCGCGGCAGTCTCTGGTGCACGATGTCCGTGGCTGTCTGCCTTTCACGGCTCGGCAGCCGGGCCCACAGGTCGAGTCCCTCCAGGAAGCGCGTGATGCGGCCGCCCAGGGACTCGTACCACTGCCCGAGCGCGACGAGGGTGTCCTCGTAGGGGAGATGCGGGGCCGGACAGGGTGCATCGACCTGAGCCAGAGTCTGTGCCAGCCCCTCCGGTGCGGGCGGCCGGCCGGTCACGAGCCGCATCTGTTCCCGGCGAGTGAGGCGTACGTCGTCCCAAGAGAAAGGGAGCTCAGTCTCCTGGAGCACTTCGAAGAATGCCAGCACGACGATGACCGTATGGGCCGCCTCCAGCAGCCGGGTGCGCGCCGCGCGCCCGTCGGCGCCGCGCAGGCGGTCCCCCAGGCTCCGGGTCGCCGCCCGACCCAGCCCCAGGATGCGTCCGCGTTCGCCCAGCATGCCGAGCACCTCGCCGCTCAGGCCGCCTGTGGCCAGGTTCAGCGCGCCACCGACCGCCCGGTCCACGGAGGCCGTCGCGGGTGGATCCTGCCCGAGGAGCGCCAGCGCGTCCCCGAACGAAAGCAACCTGCGCGACACCGCCGCACCCCCGTGATCGCCCGCGCACCCAAGGTCAGCATCGTGTCACGGCGGCCCCGGCGGAGTCAGCGGATCACCAACTTCCGTGCCGGGCGAGGGATTCGGCGCGAAACGGCTCCGGATGGGGCGAGCGTCCGGCTTTGCTCCCAGCCCTCTCGCGCGCGCCCGCCACAGCACCAGGAGCGGCTGAAGTGCGCGGCCCGCGTGGTGCGGTTGTTGCGCCGACCCGGACCGCGCCGCGTTCGCCAGGTGGTAGAACCGGGCATGACCTTCACGACGTCGGGTGTCGCCGCTGCCGGTGTCAAGGCCACGGGCAGCGTCACCTCCGCGCTGATCGGGCGTTACCGGCCCACGGGCGTCCCCCGGTTGGGCAGCAAGGAAGACCGGGCGGAGGCGTACCGGCGGCTGCTGGACGCCTCCACGCGCTCGTTCGGCTACGCCTACCAGTTCGCCCACCTGCGGCGCGAGGCCGGACGTGCGGCGGACAAGGTACTGCTGGGCCAGCTGCCCCAGTTGTGGGAGACAACCAGCGAACTCATGGGCGCGCTGCACGGCGTACGGCTGTGCGGCACTGTGCCCGTCTGGCTTTGTTCACGAGAAGCGACAGCAGATCTTCACCATTTCCGGAGGCGGTCACGAGGGCTGCGGCGTTCGCATCGTTCACGAGCTGCGGCAGCGCCATTGCCGATCCTCAGTGGCGGTACGCGGCTGTCGCGATCTTGATGAATGATCGGGTCAACGGGTTGGTGTCTCCTTCGTTACACACCGCCACCACTCGGCTCGGCGCCATGTCGATCAGCGGCACCACGGTGAACTCCGCGGGCAGGTCGTGTCCGAGCGGGGCCAGGCCGACCGTGCCGTTCCACAGCACAGCCTGCAGGCATTCCTGGACGGCGCGCACCACTGGTCCCTCCCGCGGCCTGCCACCGTTCCAGTACGACTGCCAGATGGGGTCTGTGCCCTGCGGGAACTGGAACCACCGGCGGTCGCGCAGCTCGGCCAGCCGCAGCTCATCGTGGCGGGCCAGCGGATCGTCGGCGCGCAGGACCACGCCGACCGGATCGGTCCGCAGCGCACGCACCGTCAGGGCGGTCTCGTCGAACGGTGCCCGGGTGAGGGCGACGTCGACCAGTCCAGCGCGCAGTCCGCACGTCGGGTCAGTCAGATCGGTGTCGCGGATGCGGATGTCGACTCCGGGGTGGTTTCGGCGGTAGGCCGCGGCAAGCCTGGCCACTCCCGGGTCGGTGCCGTCGCCCAAGATGCCGACGGTGATAGTCGCGACGCCGGCTGCTGCGCTCACACGCAACCGGACGCGGTCGGCGTGGTCGAGTAGGGCTCGCGCCTCGTCGAGCAGCAGCGCGCCCACTGGAGTGAGCGTGACGCCGGTGGTCGAGCGGGCGAAGAGCAGGGCCCCGACCTCGGCTTCCAACTGCTTGATCGCCCGGCTCAGCGGCGGCTGACTCATATGCAGTCGGGTGGCGGCCCGGCCGAAGTGGAGTTCCTCGGCGACCGCCACGAAGTAGCGCAAGGTCCGTAGCTCCACGCTGCAACGATACCCATGAGGTATCGGCTCTGCTGAATAGGTCTTGGACACCGGCGAGGTCCCGGAGGTGCACTCGTGACCATGACCGAAAAAGCGAAGACCAGAGAGCCGCAGGCCGACCCCGCCGTATCGGTGGTGGGTCCCCACGACGGCGAGACGATCGTACTGGGCGCCACGCGCATGCGCGTTCTGGAGGACGGCAGCCACACCGGGCACCGCCTCGCGATCGCCGAGTCCGTCCTCGCCCCGCACACGCAGGGCCCGCCGCAGCACCGCCATGGCCAACACGACGAGGGCTTCTATGTCCTCTCCGGCACCGTGCGGTTCACCGTCGGGTACGAAGACTACAACGCCGCCGCGGGGACGCTCGTCATGGTTCCGCCCGGCACCCCGCACACCTTCGCCAACCTGACCGACCAACCCGCCGTCATGCTCAGCACATTCACACCCGACCTGTATGTGCAGTACTTCCGAGACCTTCATGAGGTGCTCGCATCCGGACAGCCGCTGACGCCACAGGCCAACGTCGCCACAATGAGCCGCTACGCGACACAGCCCGCGACCGACCTCGCCTGAAGTCGGCGGGACGGAACGGCCCGGCCGCCCTCCTTTCGGCCTCTGGGGCCGTGGCGCTCCCGCCTTCGCGTTCCGAACCCGTCGGACGACGGACCGGCCGTCTCCAGGGGCTTTCCTGGCACTCGACGCAATCGACAGGACCCCGCGAACCGGGGCCCCGTGAACGGAAACCATGAACATCGCCTACTGGATCGTCGCGGGACTGCTCGCGCTCTTCTACTTCTACGCAGGCACGCTGAAGGTGATCCGCAGCCGCGATCAACTCCGACCGATGATGGCTTGGGTCGACCGTATTCCCCTGCCCGCCCTCAGGGCGCTGGGGGCGGTCGAAATACTCGGCGCGGCCGGTCTGGTCCTGCCACCGCTGACCGGTACCGCTCCTTGGCTGGCGTCGGCCGCAGCCCTCGGCTTCGTACTTCTGCAGACCGGTGCGATCGCCGTTCACCTGACCGGAGAAGATCGCCGGATCACACTCAATGTCGCACTCACCGCCACCGCGGCCGTGACCGTCTGGTTGGCCACCAGGCCGTGACCGTGGCTCAGTCCTCGACCGGCGGAGGCGACTGCTCGGCCAGCCGCCTCACGGCCGCTGTCACTTCTCATGAACATCGAACACGCCGCCGTCCACCGCGCTGCGCGGTGAGGCGTACATCTGCTGTCGAAACTCGTGAACAATGCCAGCCACCCCGTCACCCGACCGGTGGCCACTCTGAAAACGCTCACGGTCTACTTCTACAAGCCGTCCGGCGCCCGCGCCGCTGTGCACTCCTACACCAAGTCCGGCAACGACCGCGACGGCAACGGGCACATCACCTTCCACGGCTGACCACGAACCGGATGAGATAGAGGCGAGGGCCGGCTGCGGGGCACGCAGCCGGCCCTCAAGCCGTTCCGGTGCGGCCCGGGACGCTGCGCACACCGGGGCCCTGCGGTACGTCGGCAGTCCAGCCGTGCTCACCTGCACGCTGCCGGGCCTTCTGCACCATCGTGACCTCCACCGCGTATCGCGGGGCCGTAGATCATGCCTTCAACGCCCTGCCAGGTTACCCAGCGTTCTTCGGTTGGGGCGGCTGTGCCGCCCCAACCGAAGGCGCGCAGGATTCGCGGGTCAGGAGTAGTCGCCGCGTCCAGCCCTGCGCAGGATGTCGCGTTCCCGGCCGGTCTGGGTGTCGAGTGAGTCCTCGTGGTCGATGACGGTCGTGTCGTTGGCCGGCTGGGCTCGTACCTGGACCCCGTAGGTGTCTGTCGCCTTCACCAGGAGAGCGTCCTGGTGTGCGGCGGGCCAGCTCTGGATCAGGTACGACTCCACGGCTTCGGAACGGTGGAGGGCTGCGTGCAGGCTTGCGCCTGGTTCCTGACGGCTGTCTTGGCAGCCCCTGCCCGGACAGGTCTTCCGGGCTTGCGGCATCAATTCCAACGGCCGGCGGATTGTTCGGGAGGGCCACTGCGGCAACCAAACAATGGCGTGGGACGGTCTTTGCGAGAGTTGTCCGGGCTTCGTAGCCTGGCTCGCCGGCATGTGAGTGCCATTCAAGGGGGTGGGCCTGTGGCGGGGCGTCGTGAGGTGCCAGTGGCTCCGGGGGCGGGTCCAGTGCAGCAGTTCGCGTTCGTCGAGCACCACACCTCGTCGGCCATGCGGGCGTGCAGCGCGTCCGCCTCGTCGCGGGAGCGCAGCGCCACAATCGGCAGGTCCAGCTCGCGGGCTGCGCGGATCACCCGTACCGCGACAATTGAATGCGGTACGAGTGAATCGTTGATTGACACCTCCGGGGCAGATGCAAGTCAAACGACGGCATGCCCCAGGTGATCCCATTCCCGGCCAGGGCGACGATCCACGCGCGGAGACCCTTGTGTTCGGCAATGGCGCAAATTCGGCTTCAGCACGGCTTCACATCCCGACATGCTCTGGGTGCCCAAGCGCCAGCGCCGATCACCGGTCGAGCAGGCGTCGGCCATGGCGGAATGGGAGGAGTCTGCGCGGACTGAGGCTATTAAATGCAGCAGGGACATTCGGGTGTCGCGCCGGGGTGGGCCGCACCGAACGTTCGGCGCTTGCGGCCACACCCTTTCCCCCGGTACTCCGCCGGAGCCGGTTATCAGGTCCCGGCCGCGGTCAGCAGAAGGCAAACGGCAAACGGCAACGCTCCTTCGAGCGAACACGGCATTTTCGGCCGGGAAGCACTGCGCACTGTTGCGAGATCGACATTCAACGCCCTATTTCAGGAGCAGGTCATGAAGAGAACGCACCATCGCACCGGGGCACTTCTGGCCACGGTGTGCGGTTTCGCTCTGTGCCTCCCTGGCGTGGCCCACGCGGCCGACGCACCGACGCCACATCTCTTCGCCACGACGCTGGTGAACAAGACCGGCACCACGATCACGGTCACCGCCGGAGTCGGCCGGGGCAACACGATCAGCGTCTGGCAGTCGGGCAGCAACATCAGAATCAGAGACACCGGAGACACGGTCGCACCGTCCGGCGACTGCACCGCCATCAGCACGACCGAAGTCGCCTGCAGGGCCGCCGACACGACCGAACTGGTGGTCAACGCCGGCGACCAGGACGACACCGTCACCTCCTCGTTGGCGGCCCTCGGCGTCACCCTCATCGGCGGTGCCGGCAACGACAACCTCTACGGCGGATCCGCCAACGACACCCTCGAAGGCGACGAGGGATCCGACTTCCTTTCCGGCGTCGCAGGAAACGACACCCTGACCGGTGGAGCCGAGGCGGACAGGATCTTCGGCGGCTCCGGCAACGACTCCATCGAGGGACGCGGCGGCTCGGACATCGTGGACGGCGGTGCCGACAACGATGTGATCTACGGCGGCAGCGGCAACGAGCGCATCGTCGCTGGCGCCGGCAACGACTACGCCGAGGGCGGCAACGGCCGGGACACCATCGACACCGTGGACAACGTCAGCGGCAACGACTACGTCGAAGGCGGCGCTGACGTGGACGACTGCCGCGCCGACTTGGGAGACAACGTCAGCGGATGCCCCTGACCAGCGTGAGTGAGCAGCACGCCAGCACCCGTACACGGCGAGACAACACGAAAGGCGGGCACCGATGAGAACACGAGGTATCTGCACCACGGTGGTGGCCCTCGGCGCACTCACCTGCGCTCCGCTGACCGCCGCCTCCGCCGCGCCCGGTGCGGCCCCCGGCGGAAGCCTGGCGGACACCACGGTCGTGCAGGCGGTGGGCGACACCCTTAGCGTCACGGCCGCCCAGGGTGTGGCGAATGACATCACCATCCGGCGTCAGGGCAACGTTGTCGTGGTGACGGACGCGGGGGACACCGTGTCCGCCGTTGCCCCCTGTCAGTCGACGGGGACGCACACGGCGGAGTGTCCGCTGCCCGTCACATCGATACGGGTCAACGCCAACGACTCCGATGACAGCGTCAGCATCTCCCCGAACCTGGAAGCCGCCGGAACGGTGATCGGCGGTGCGGGTGACGACCGCCTCAACGGCGGTCCCCGGGCGGACCGGCTCGTCGGCGACGACCCGGATGCCACTGGCCTGCGGGCGACGCCGGGCAACGACACCATCAACGGTGGCCCCGGCAACGACACGATCTCCGGGCTGGCCGGCAACGACACCATCTACGGCAATGCCGGCAACGACACTCTCAACGGCGACGACGGCAACGACACACTCGAGGGTGCCCAGGGCAACGACACCCTCACCGGAGGCCGCGGCAACGACACGCACATCGGCGGCGAGGGAAGCGACACCCTCAACGCCGTGGACAACGTCATCGCCAACGACGGCCTCGATGGCGGCCTCGGTTTCGACACCTGCAACCGCGACACCGGCGATACGGCCGTCAACTGCCCCTGATCAACCACTCGTTTCCTCAGTACTGCGCTGCCCAATCGGGTGGAGGCGTCGCCGGACAGCCGTAGCGGCTGTCCGGCGGCAGGATGACAGCCGGTGATGAACGACTGCTAGGCCGTGTGTCGGAAGTCCCAGGTAGGAAGGTTCGGGGTTCGTCCGTAAGCCAGAATGCTCGGATGGTCATGGTTGAGACTCCCCGATGAGTCCTGCGTCGTTGGCGCGCGGATGACGTTGTGCCCATGGCAGCTGTCAATGCAGATCCCGAGGTGATGCGGTGGATCGGTGACGGCGGTGTCCGTGACGAACAGCAGACTCGCCGCGGCATCGAGGCAATGGAGCGTGAGTGGGACACGCGGGGCTTCAGCCTGTTCGCCGTGGAGATCCGCTCAACGAGGCCCCCGAGCAACGTGATTGAGAAGTTTCAAGACAGGCGCGGCTACATTGACAGCCCGGTGGCCGACCTCAGGTTGGCTTGCGCCACACAGAGATGTGCTTCGTGGAGTCCTGGGTGAACGGGGACCCGTCCCAGTCCGCGACGCGACTTTCCAGCTCGAGCCCGGCGATCCGTGCCATCAGGTCGAGCTCTGCCGGCCAGGCGTACCGGTGCCGGGAGTTGTCGCGGCGGTAGTGGCCGTCGTCGCCGTCGCGGGTGAGGTGGTGGGAGACGAGGATCTGCTCGACCAGGTCGAAGGTGTCGAAGCCGAGATGCTGCTCGGAGACATCGAACGGCACCGCGACCTGGCCGGGTGGCAGGAGCCGCAGCGGCGGCACACCCAGCTCGATGACGAATCGGCCGCCGGGCTCCAGATGCCGTGCGGCGTTGCGGAAGCACTCGACCTGCTCGTCCTGGGTGAGCAGGTTCGTGATGGTGTTGTAGACGAGATAGACCAGGGTGAACTCACCGGGAACGACGGTGGTGGCCATGTCCCCGATGACCACCGGGAGCCTGTCCTCGTCGATTTTGCGCCGCAGCACCGCTGCCATGTGCTCGGACAGTTCGATGCCCACTACCGGCACGCCGCGTTCCCGGAGCGGGACTCCCACTCGTCCGGTTCCGATGGCGAACTCCAGTGCCCGGCCTTCTCCGGCGAGGTCGGTGAGGAAGGCGAGAGTCGGTCCGAGAACGGCAGCCGAGGACATTTCGGTTTCCTCGGCGTCGTAGCGGTCGGCGGTCGCACGGGTCCACAGCTCACTGCTCGTCACGGAGGGCCACTCTGCAGGGTGCCGAGGGGCGCTGTCGACGCATTTACGTTCTCCGCGGCGCAGCGTGCACCGCGCACAAGGTCGCGCCAGGCATCCGGCAGGCCGTTGTCAGGAACTACGCTGACATCCCCTTCCCACAGGCCAGGGAGCAGCGTGCCGCCGTCCTCGCCTACCGGATAACCAAGTACAACCCCGCCGACCGCGATGAGCGTGGACACTACAACGGCGCTGAGGACACGGTGAGCGACACTGGCAGCACATGCTCACCCGGCTCCCGGACCTCACCAGCCACCGAAAGCCCCTCAGCGACGACCGCAGGCGCCTGGCCGTCAGCGCCTACATGTGGACCCTCGTCACCGAAGGCGATCCCGACTTCGCACCCTGCCCACCGCACCTCTCCCCCGACCCGGCACTACGCGCCGTCTGGACCAGGGAGCGACACAACGTGTTCCACCGGCACCGCACAACTGATCACCAGCCCTACTGGAGGAACTTTGATCTCCGACTACCAGCGGCGTCTGCGAGAGCAGTTTCTGTCCGTCCCTGTCGTTGCGCCGCCTGTCCCGTGGCACGCGGTCCCGAACGGGCTCATCCCTATCGGTGGCCTGCTCGGCGTCGGCTTCGCTCTCGCTCCCGACGATGGCCGCGACCTGGTCATGGTTGTCTCCGTCGACGGCCACGGGCTCTTCGACACCGTCACCGGCGAGAGGATCGCCCGGGACCGTGACCCTGACCCCGACGGCAGCACCCCGGACGCAGTGCCAGATCTCTCCTGCCCAGGGCTCGGCCCCATCGCCTCGAGCCGAGTACGCATCGCGGGACTCTTCGGAGGCGGCCTGCACACCACCACCGAGGACGGCTGGACCCTGGAGGTCGTCAGCCCCGAGTGGCCGCACGACCGCGTCCTGCTGTCCGCTGACGGAGGCATCCCCCACAACGGACCGCACGGCGAAAGCTGGTGGCACATCTTCGACTCCAACTACTCCGAACTGCGAGCCGCCGGCTTCTCGCCGTCCGGACGCACCCTCGCCGTCGCCACCAGCAGCGACCTAACCCTCTGGACCCGCCAGGCGCCTGACGTCGAACGCTCGGCCGGCCGACTCGGCCGCTCACCGGCCAACTGAAGCGCTCAGTCACATCGACAACCACCCACAACGCCGTCAGTGACAACCAGCCTGCCTATGTGACACCTACCTGGCATCCGCTGAACTGCGGCTTCAGTCGGGCGAAGCACAGTGGTTGTCACCGATACGGCGCGTTACGTGTCACCAGCAGACCCCGGCGTGATCAACGTGGTGAACGCGCTGCCGCAGGTCGTGGCGCCCGCCCCTGCCGCGCCGATCGTGACGTACCTGGGCGGCTATCGGGTGCCGTACCCTGGTGGTGGCCGTGATCGGCGTGGCGGAGGCGGTGCTGGTGGGGCGGATCACAGGGGTGGACTGACCCGGCGCAGTGACCGTCACAGGGCTCCGGCGTCCCGGGCCGTCCAGACGCTCGGGTAGATCGGCCGGAAGCCGAGCTCCCGGCGGATCCGCTGGTTGGACATGATCCCGAACCACGGGTCGGGGTCCGTGAGCTCGTGGAGCCCGGCGGGCACCTCGACGCCGTTGAGCTGGTACAGCTCGACCGTCGTGACGGGGGCGTCATCGGCGATGTTGTAGATCCGGCCGGCGATGCCCGGCGCGTACAGCAGGCGCATCAGGCCCTGGGCGACGTCCGCGTGGTGGGCCATCTGCAGGCGCTGGTGCGGCGCCCAACGGGCGGCCCAGTGCAAGGAGTCGGCGAGGTGCGGGTCGCCCTCGCCGTAGACGAAGGGGAGCCGCCCGATGCGTACGTCCAGGCTCTTGAGCGCGAGCAGTTCGCGCTCGGCCTCGGCCTTGGACTCGGGGTAGGCGCCCCACATCTCGCCGCCCGGCCGGCTCTCGTCCGCCTCGGTCAGCGGGCGGCCCCGTCCGACGCCGTACACATTGTTCGTGCTGACTTGGACGAACCGCTCCACGCCGGAGGCCTGCGCGGCGCGGCCGAGGGCTACCGCGGCGTCCCGGTTGACGGCCCACGCCTCCTCGTCGGGCACCCCGCGGAAGGATGCGGCGACGTTCACGACGGCGTGCACGCCGGCGAGCGCCTTACCGAGTGTCTCCTCGCCGCGCATGTCTCCTACGGCGACCTGGGCGCCCAGCTCCGCGAAGCGCTCGCCGCGGGCCGCGTCCCGTACCAGGACCCGCACCTGCTCGCCCGGCTGCCGCTGGGCCAGCAGCCTCGGCACGAAGCGGCGTCCGATCTGTCCCGTTGTACCGGTCACCAAGGTCAGCATGATGTGCTCCTCACGCACTGTGTCGCCTTTCGTCGGTGACCAGCCTCGGTGGATGCGGGGACGACCGGGAGAGACCTCTTCATCAGGGGATCGAGAGTCCCTGGATAAGCCGGCCGGCGTCCCACACCCTGGAGGGGTGAACCGAGCCGAACTCGCCGACTTCCTGCGCCGTGCTCGCGCCCGCCTGGACCCCTCCGACGTGGGTCTCACAGCCGGAGTCCGGCGCCGTACGCCGGGGCTGCGCCGCGAGGAGGTGGCCCAGCTGGCCGGCATGTCCGTGGATTACTACACGCGGCTGGAACAGTCCCGGGGCCCGCGCCCGTCCCGCCAGATGCTCACCGCACTGGCCCGCGCCCTGCGCCTGACGGAGGACGAACGCGACCACCTCTTCCACCTCACCGGTGAAGAGCCGCCGCGCCGGGAGGCGACCAGCACGCACGTGCGCCCGGGCCTGCTCCTGGTGCTGGACCGGCTGCACGACACCCCGGCGATGGTGGTGACCGACTGCGGCGAGGTCCTGGCCCAGAACGCGCTGTCGCGGGCGCTCAGCGGAGACGTGCTCGCCCGCCCGCCCCGAGGACGCAACATGATCCGCCGCTTCTTCCTGGACCCGGCGGTCCAGGAGCTGTTCCCGCCCGAGGACCGCCCGGAGCGCGCCCGCGAGCAGGTCGCCGGCCTGCGAGCGGTGGCCTCGGCCCGCCCCACGGACCCCGAACCCGCCTCCCTCGTCGCCGAACTGCGCGCCGCGAGCGAGGAGTTCGCCCACCTCTGGGACGAACACGAGGTCGCCGTACGCCGCGCCGCCACAAAACGCTTCCGGCACCCTGCGATCGGCATCCTCGAACTCGACTGCGAGATCCTCGTCAACTCCGACCACAACCAGCAACTCGTCATCCACACGGCCCGCCCGGGCACGGAGTCGTCCGAGCGCTTGCAGTTGCTGCGGGTGGTGGGCTTGCAGGACCTGACGCCGACGAGCTCCTGACCGCGTGCGCGCCCAGGGCATGGTTCCACTCGCCGTGGAAGGTGTGTCGGGTCAGCGGCAGGCTGCCATCTCCGCGTCGCCGACACCCATGCCGGTGGGATATCGGTGTCCAGCCGGGCCTTCACGCGCAGTCCGGTGCGGGTGGTGGTCGCGGCGATCGATTCGAGGATGACTTCGTGGCTGGTCAGCGGGCGGCCGCGCCAGTTCATGGTGATGTGCGGGAAGAGCCGGTGCTCGATCTTGTTCCACTTCGAGGTGCCCGGCGGCAGATGGCAGACCGTGATGGTCAGGCCGGTCTCGGCGGCCAGGCGGGCGAGGTAAAGTTTCCAGGCCCGGGTGTTCAGGTGCCTCTATCGACTCGGCCCTGCTCGGCGGTGGCAGCGAGAATCGCACCGATGCCTTTGAACGGAACATTGTGGGGAACGCTCCGGCCCAGTCCCGCTGGATCCTGGCTCGGACGTGGCTCCTGGCGGATCTGCATCCCTTCCACCCGGGGTGGCGGCCGTTCAACGCATGGAAGGTGGTGGGGCGATGACCCCTGAGGAGCAGGATCTGATCATGGACCTGGCGGTCGGACTGGGTGACGGTCCGACGCGCACGCTCGACGAGGTGCTCGCCCACTTCGGCGAGTCCGACGGTGGGGCCCTGGCGCTCCGGCTGTTCCAGGATGCCATGGAGCGCCAGGACGCCGACGACGTCGAGATGGCGCTGATCGTTCATGGCGCCGCCGACGCCTCGGTCGAGGAGTTCCTGGAGCTGTTGATAGAGCTGTTCCCTGCCGAATGGCACAGGGGCCACGAGGACATCGTGTCCATGCTGGGCACGCTCCACTCGCCCAGGACGGTGCCGACGCTGGTCTTGGCGACTCGCTGGGTTCCCGAGCACCTGGACTTCGACGACTGCCGGGCGCTCGCGGTGAAGGCGATCTGGGCGCTCGGCGGCATTCCCGGCCCGGAGGCCCGGGAAGCCCTCGAGGGCTTGCGCGACGCCGAAAACGAGATCATCCGTGAGAACGCGGTGAAGCAGCTCGCACGCCGGCGGCGAGCAGCGACTGGGTGAAGATCCCGGCCAGGGCATCCAGGTGCCGGGCCCGGAACCTGGATATCGACCGGTAATCCGGGGCGGCCCGGCGGCCAGGTAGTGGAAGGCCACATGTCGTCCACGCACCGGCGCTCGATCGCCCGCGACGAGCGCCCCCGGTTGTGTCGGGACCACGTCCAGGATCTCGGACCAACTCGGCGACGAACCGCGGCATGTGGTCCTGCGGCAACCACTCATCCAGCGACGGCGGTAGCGACATCATCTGATCGGGACGAACACCCGGAACGTCTTCTTCGCCGGCACCATCGGCGCGGTCTGCGGCTCCGCCACCACCGCCGCAACTACCTCGAACAGGCCACCTCCACCCGACATACCAGGATTCCTCCATATGGAAGGTGACGAACAGGAGGCGGCGTCGGGCTCAACTGCCCACTTGACCGCCAATGTCCGCGGCCAGCGCCGCGTAGATGTACTCGCTGCCCCAGCGATCCCCGTCGAGGTCGTTCTCGACCAGGTGCGCCTCCCGACGCATCCCGAGGCGTTCACAGACCCGCACAGACCCGGCGTTCTCCACATCCAGCCGTGCGTAGAGCCGGTGCGCGCCCAGCCTGTCGAAGGCAAACCGGGCCAGCGCCTTGGCCGCCTCCGTCGCATAGCCGTGCCCCTGGTGACGTGGGTCGAGAGTCCAGCCGATCTCGGCCTGGGCGGCGCGGGCATTGGCCAGGGTGAGTGTCACCTCGCCAAGGACTCCTGGCTCATCGCGTCGGCACACAGCAAGCGCCAGCTTGTCCCCGTCGGCGCGCCAAACCGAGTGCGCCGCGCGCTCGGCCGCAACCTGCTCACTGCGCTCCCGCGTGTGCGCCGGCCGGTACAAGTAGCGCGCCACGCTCGGCAGGCTCTGGTAGGCGTACAGGTCTTCGGCGTCGCCGGGAGTGAACAGACGCAGCGACAACCGGGGCGTGATCAGCGGCAGCAGCGAGGTGACGTCCATACGGACCTCCGGGATGCGGATATGGATCAAGATGCGGAACTGATCGTCGCATCACGACTGACGGGCAGCCACGCCTTTTACAGCAGCGCCCGACAGCCCCACTCCACCACGAGGCGCGGCACCAGGAGGCGTCTCCAAGAGGTACTCGCCAACCGGCTGCACGACGAAGGAGACGACCCATGGGTCCGTGGAACCAATGGCTTTCTCCAGGTGGCCTGACCTCACGCGGCTACCTCGTCTGCCGCGCCGACCAGGGCGTCCTCACCAACCAGACACGCCTGCGTCCGCAGCCCGATGCTCTGATCCGACCGCGCTTAGCGCGGCCGACTGGTCGAGATCCGAGACAACCT
Organism: Streptomyces djakartensis; assembly: GCF_014651075.1. Classification (GTDB taxonomy): domain Bacteria; phylum Actinomycetota; class Actinomycetes; order Streptomycetales; family Streptomycetaceae; genus Streptomyces; species Streptomyces djakartensis. The sequence goes on from NZ_BMWE01000019.1 coordinate 21,675, forward strand.
GGTCGACCGCGTCACCGAGGCCGAACGAGGGGGCTGGCTCGGCGAGGTCGAGGGACTGAGGGTCAGCCTCGCCGGCGCCGAGGGCGAGATCGCCCAGCTCGGCCCTCGCGACCCTGCTCAGGGTTCGCTCCTGACCAGAGCGAGAACGTTGGCTTCTCGACGTTGTCGGCGTCTCTCTCTTGCCGTTGCTTGCTGCACGGGGCTTGCCGCAAGGCAGCGGGGCGTTGCTTTGTTCCACTGCTCCAGAGCAAGCGGGTTCAGCAGGCCAGGGAACCGCCACGGAACGATGCCGGGATGCGGCAATTTTCGCCATGTCTCTGACAAAATGAGCCAACGTGCTCTCACCTGGCAGGTTGTCCAACTGCCGTTCATTCACGGGCAACCAGCGACAGACACCCTCCTCTGGCTTGTTGATCACCACAAGCCCCAGGGGAGAAGATGAGAAGATCTGGTCTGTACGCGGCTTTCATGGCGATGGCAATCAGCGTGCTGCCCTCGGCGTGGACCGTATCCGCCGCCCATGCGGTACCTGCACCACTCACTGATCCTGCCCAGGCGGACGCCCTGACAGCGGAGCTCGGCCCCAACCGCACTGCCGGTGTCTACCGCCAAGACGGGCGTCTCGTCTTTGCCGTGACCGACCAAGCCGCCGCAGCATCCGTCCGTGAAGCAGGCGGAACGGCAAAGGTCGTCGCCCACAGCACGGCGGCGCTCACCTCAGCACAAAACGATCTCGACGAGTTGGCAGGCATTCCGAACACCTCGTGGGGTGCCAATCCCAGCAGCAACCAGGTGGTCGTCAAGATATACGACGGCGTATCGGCCGCCGACCGGGAGCGGATCAACGAGGTGGCCGCGGCTCATGGTGACGCCGTGCGCGTCGAGCGGCACTCCGGCAGGATCGAGCAAACCGCCTACGAGATGCGCGGCGGCCTCGGTATCGAGTCCAGCCAAGGCACCCTCTGCAGTGCGGCGTTCAGCGTCACTCCGAACGACGGCGACCTCAGCACCGGGCAGCGGTACCTGCTCACCGCCGGACACTGCGTGGTTGGCGGTAATACCACCTGGCATCGATGGAGCGGCGGCATTTCACTGGGAAGCGTGACCGACTGGTCCTACGAGCCCGGCGACTGGGCCGTGATCAAGTACACCAATCCCGATGTCGCCGCCGACGGCATGGTCCAGTACAAGGATGGAACGGCGTCGCAGATCACAGGTTCTCGCTGGGTCGTGGACAACGAGAAGGTCAAGCGTGTGGGGACCATGAGCCAGGACCTTGATGGCATGGTGCTCAATCCCAGCGTGACCGTGAACTATGACACAGGCGCGACTCTCCACAACATGATCGAAAGCAGCCTTTGCAACGTCCGCGGCGACAGTGGAGGAGCCATGTTCACGGGCACGACGGCACTGGGCATCACGTCCGGTGGCAACTACGTCGACGAACCCTGCGGCGACACTGATTCCCAGGCGGACCGGTCATCGTTCTACCACCCGGTGCAGCAAGTGCTCATCACCCACGATCTCGCCGCCTACTAGCGGCCTCTGTCTGCCCTCGTCCTGAAGAGAAGACAGGCCGGCTCGGTCCTACGCGCGCCGTTTCACATTGATGCCTTTCCTCCGGGAGGAACCATGCAAACGAGTGCCAAGAACGCCGTCCGGCCACTGCTCATCCTCGCCCTGCTCACTGTGGTCTGCGCAACCACAGCCAGCTGCGCCGATGACAAGGCAGACAAGCGTGGCACACTGGCGCCGGAGACAGACCCGGCACCAGCACGGACGGCCCGGGCCCACGCCGTCGCCAAAGCCTGGGACGGCTCGAGCGCCGCTGCGGCATGGCGCAACGGCTACTACCCGATGGGGGAAACGGTCCAACTCCCTGAGACGGGACTGCACAACAAAGCCGACCAGCAGGCCTTCGAGTCGCAGAACTTCGTGCTGCAGGGGGACCTGCCCGAGGGCGCGCCCAAGAACGTCGAAGTGACTTGGTCGAGCGGAGGCTCGATCAAGCTCCCACTCCTGGAGGCCAGGACAGCGTTCGAGGCCATGGACCGCAACGGCGCCGAACAGCCGCGTCTGGTGGTGACGGGGGCGAAGCTCGGCGAGATGACTGTGCCCACCAGCCGTGGGAAAGCCACGGTCCCAGCCTGGCTGTTCACCGTGCAGGGCTACGACACACCGCTCAGGCGCACAGCTGTGGCCCCCTCGAAACTTCCCGATCCGCCGATCACATCGGCGCGGCAGTTGTCCGCCAGGGAGTTGGAACCGCTGCGAGGCCTGTCCAGGATCGCCGAGGACGGCCGCTCCGTCACCGTGACGGCCAACCAGGGCTCCTGCGATAACGGCTCCGCCATAGACGTGTGGGAAACAAGCGGCAGCGTGGTGCTGTCGGCGTATCTCGTCGACTCGAGCGACGGCCCATGCAGCAGTGAGCTGCGGGCCCGGTCCGTAACGGTGAAGCTCGACCGGCCGGTGGGCGACCGTGTACTTCTGGACGCCTACACAGGTCGGCCGGTTCCCTACAGGGAACCCAACGGGCCATCGCCGAGCTGAGTTGCTTCACCACACAGGCTGCGCTGCTGGCGCATGCCTGGTTCCCGAACCGCAGAGTTGGCAGCCAGCCGTTGAAGTCCGTTCAGCCGAGGGTGTCCACCACTCAGGGGGAGGCTCCCCGGCTTCTGAGGCCTTGCACCCCAGTCCGTCTGCCCGACCGGTGATCGAACCCCTCGGCATGCAACTCGTTCAGAGCTGAGGTGTCGACGTCCCCTCGCCACTCATACGTGATCGTCATGGTCCGAACCCAGGGCCTGTCCGGCGGATCATGGAGCCGGCGTCTGCTTCAGCTGCGGAAACTCGGTGGACCGGCCCGGATGGACCGTGCAACGGTGCTGGCATGCCGAGCGAGATCGAGTTGTCAGGGGCCTTCGGGGTCATTGCGTCGTTTGAGTCCTTCGACGGCACCGCCATCAGCTACCGGCAGCTCGGCTCGGGGCCACCGGTCGTCATGGTCCATGGTTCCGGCGGTGGACTGCACTCCTGGCAGCCGGTGGCCGAGCACCTCGCCGACCACTTCGAGCTCTGGATGCCCGCCCGCCGGGGGTACGCCCCAAGCGGGCCGGGCCGATCACCGAAGCGCTTTGCCGACGAGGTGGACGATCTTGAGGCACTGATCGCCAAGATCGGCAGCCCTGTGCACCTGGTCGGCATGTCCTATGGCGCCACCGTCGCCCTGCACGCCGCAACAGCCGGACTGCCGATTCGCTCGCTGGTGCTGTGGGAACCGCCGCTGTACGCGGCCGGCAATGAACTGGCACCCGTGTTGGGCGAGTTCGAGGAACTGACCGCAAACGGCGACCGGCGGCGAGCCGATCGGCTGCTGGCGGAGAAGGTGGCCCGCGTCCCGGCCGCGCTGCTGGACCTCATGGATGCGGGCGAGTCCGCCGACAACGAACCCGAGGAAGCGCCCGGTTGGTGCCGTGACCTCGAATCGATGGCCGTCGACTCGGTGGACGTGGAGCGCTGGTCCACGGTCACCGTCCCGACGCTGCTGATGCGGGGCGCCGACACCTGGCAGCCGATGCCGGCAACTCTCGACCGGCTCGCGACCGCACTGTCTCACGTCACCTACACGACGTTCCCCGGCCAGATGCACTTCGCACCGTCGGTTGTCCCCGAAGCCGTGGCAGCGGAGATCGCTCGCTTCTTGCCGTGTTCCTGAAGCCGTCCAGGGACTGCCGGGCTGGTCACGTCACGGCCTGAGCCACAGACGGATAGCGGCGACAGTGACGGTGCCGTGGAAGACATAGGCGCGCTTGTCGAACCTCGTGGCTACCGCCCGAAAGGTTTTCAGAACCCTCCCCAGCGAGGCGGATCTTGCTGGTGAAGCCGCCCCGGGGGCGTCCGAGTCCCTCATCGGGGCGATACTGCCGGGGCGTCCTGGCCCAGGTCGCGGTCGCCCTGGTCGAGGCCGCCCTGGTGCGGCTGTTCCTGCAGCTCTCGAAGGCCTTCGCCGGGAGCAGGCGTCCGGTGGCTGCTCAGGCCTGACCGGCGAGGGTCCGGGCGGAGCTTTCGCCTCAGCACCCGCGCGTGAGCGGTCCCGAACTCCCCGGCGCACGACGCGCGGGACGGCGCGGCCGTCGCCGCGGCCGCGGAGGCGTCAGCCGAATCGGCCCGAGATGTAGTCCTCGGTCCGCGGGTCCGAGGGGTTGGAGAAGATGCGTGCCGTCTCGTCGTACTCGACGAGACGGCCGTGCCGTTCGCCCTTGTCGTCCACGTCCGAGCCGAAGAAGGCGGTGCGGTGCGAGACGCGCGCGGCCTGCTGCATGTTGTGGGTGACGACCACGATCGTGAACTCCTGGGCCAGGTGCTCCATCAGGTCCTCGATCTTCGCCGTGGCGATCGGGTCCAGAGCCGAGCACGGCTCGTCCATGAGGATCACCTCGGGCTCGACCGCGATGGTGCGGGCGATGCACAGCCGCTGCTGCTGGCCGCCGGACAGGGCCAGCGCGGACGTCTTGAGCTTGTCCTTGACCTCCTCCCACAGCGCGGCGTGGGTGAGGGTCTCCTCGACCAGGTCGTCGAGGTTGCCCTTGAAGCCGCCCACCCGTGGCCCGTAGGCGATGTTGTCGTAGATCGACTTGGGGAACGGGTTGGGCTTCTGGAAGACCATGCCGATGCGGCGGCGTACCTCGATGGGGTCGACGTCCCGGCCGTAGAGGTCCTGGTCGTGGTAGCGGATCTTGCCGGTTACGCGGGCCGTGGGGATGAGGTCGTTCATCCGGTTGAAGCAGCGGATCATGGTGGACTTGCCGCAGCCGGAGGGGCCGATCATCGCGGTGATCTGACGGTCGCCGATGGTCATGTTGACGTCTCGGACGGCCTCGTGGGCACCGTAGAAGACCGACAGGCTGCCGACCTCGAAGACCGGGCCGGCCAGGGGCGGAGCGTCACGGAAGGAGACCTGCGGGGTCAGAGTGCCGTTGCCGGAGTCGCCAGGGGAGGCCGAGGGAGGTTCCCCGGCCGCCCCTGGCGTCGTGGGTGTCTGCGCAGTCGGGGGAATCTCGGAGCTCATGGCGTGGTCACCAGCGGCGGGAGTAGCGGTTGCGGAGCCAGATGGCCAGGGAGTTCATGGCCAGAAGAATCACCAGAAGGATCACGATCGCGGCGGCGGCGAGAGGGGCGAACTCGGCACGGGACTGGCTGATCCAGTTGAAGATCTGGATCGGCAGCACGGTGTACGCGCTGTCCAGTCCGGTCGGGTTGAAGGTGATGAAGGTCAGGCCGCCGAGCAGCAGCAGGGGTGCGGCCTCGCCGATGGCACGGGACAGGGCGAGGATGGCGCCGGTGGCCATGCCGGGCACGGCGGCGGGCAGCACCTGGCGCCAGATCGTCTGCCACTGGGTGGCGCCCAGCGCCAGGGAAGCCTCACGGATGGACTGCGGTACGGCACGGATCGCCTCCCGGGCAGCGATGATCACGGTGGGCAGGACCAGCAGCGACAGGGTGAGCGAGGCGGTGAGCACGGTCTGTCCGAAGCCCAGGCCGCGGGAGATGATGCCGAGCCCGAGGATGCCGTAGACGATCGACGGGACCGCCGCCAGATTCTGGATGTTGATCTCGATCGCGCGGTTGTACCAGCGGTGCCGGTCGGCGTACTCCTCCAGGTGGATGGCGGTGAGGAAGCCGACGGGCAGGCAGTACAGCGCGGTGAAGGCGATCACCCAGATGGTCCCCGTGATCGCCGACTGGGCCCCGGCCTGCGTCGGGTCGATGATGTCGGGGAAGTCCGTCAGGATCCGGAAGTCCAGCCGGGGCCACGCCTCCACCACGACGTAGGTGAGGAGGGAGCCGAGGAAGACCACACCGACGGCCAGCGAGGCCCCGAGGCTCAGCTGGAACAGCCGCTCCCGCCACGGGGTCCTTCGGCGTTCGAGCCGGCGCCCCTCGGGCACGCCTGTCGCGACTCCCTCGCCGAGAACACGGGAACCCATCACTCGTACACCTCCCGGTACCTGCGCACCAGGCGAATGCTGACCAGGTTCATCACCAGCGTCATCACGAACAGCAGGGAGCCGACCGCGAAGATCGTCTGGTAGCCGAGGGAGCCGGTGGGCAGGTCGCCGATGCCGGCGGCGGCGATGAACGCGGTCATGGTCTGCATTCCCTCGAGCGGGTTGAACGACAGGTTGGGACGGCCGCCGGCGGCGACGGCGACGATCATCGTCTCGCCGATCGCGCGCGAGACGCCCAGCACGCTCGCGGCGACGATGCCGGACAGCGCGGCGGGGAAGACCACCCGGGTGGCGACCTGCATACGGGACGATCCGAGCGCGAAGCCGCCGTCGCGCAGGTCGTTCGGGACGGCGTTCATGGCGTCCTCGGAGAGCGACGCGATCGTCGGGATGATCATGATGCCCATGACGAAGCCCGCCGAGAGCGCGTTGAAGACCTCCGGGCCCCTGCCGCCGGGCCAGATGTCCTGCAGCAGCGGGGTGATGGCCTGCAGCGCGAAGAAGCCGTACACGACGGTGGGGATGCCGGCGAGGACCTCCAGGACCGGCTTGAAGAAGGAGCGGACCCGCGGCCGGGCGTACTCGCTCAGGTACACGGCCGCACCCAGCCCGAGCGGCACCGCGACCACGAGCGCGATGGCCGTGACCACCAGCGTGCCGGTCACCAGCGGGAGCACACCGAAGTGCGGCGGCTTGAACAGCGGGGACCAGTCGGTTCCGGTGATGAAGTCGCCGAACCCCACCTCTCCGAAGAAGTCCAGGGCCGGCGGAACCAGGGCCGCGATGATGCCGACCGTGGTCGCGACCGAGACCAGCGAGGCGGCCACGAGCAGCACCTTCACGGCCTTTTCGCCGTAGCGCGGCTGGGCCCGCTTCAGGAAGTCCGGCCTTCCCGAAGCGGCCCTGTGTCCGGCGCCGGGGGGCCTCATGACCCGTGCTGCTCCTTCAGTCTGTCCAGGTCCTTGTCGAGCTGCGCCTGCTGCTGCTGGTTCAGCGGCACGAACTGGGCCTTCTCGGCGATCTCCGCGTCGTTGCCGACGTAGAACTCGACGAACGCCTCGACTTCCGGCTTGTCCAGGGAGGCGGCGTTCGGGTAGATGAACAGGGGCCTCGACAGCGGTTTGTACGTGCCGTTCTGCACCGTCTGCGTGTCCGGCGCGACGCAGCCGTCACCGCCGTCGATCTTGAGGACCTTGAGCTTGTCCTTGTTCTCCTCGAAGTACGACAGGCCGAAGTAGCCCATGCCGCCCGGGGAGCCGGCGACGCCCTGGACGATGACGTTGTCGTCCTCGCTCGGCGAGTAGTCGGTGCGGGAGGCGCCTTCCTTGCCGTTGATGGCCTTGGTGAAGTAGTCGAAGGTGCCGGAGTCGGTGCCCGGACCGAACAGCTCGAGTTTCTCGTCCGGGAACTTCGGGTCGACCTGGTTCCAGTTGTCGATCTTTGAACCCGGTTCCCAGATCTTCTTCAGTTGCCCGACGGTCAGGCACTGCACGAAGTCGTTGTCCTTGTTGACCACGACCGACAGCCCGTCGTTGGCCACCTGGAGCTGCTCGTACTTGATGCCGTTCTCCTGGCAGGCCGCCTTCTCGTCGTCCTCGATGGGACGTGAGGCGTCGGAGATGTCCGTCTCTCCCGCGCAGAACTTCTCGAACCCGCCGCCCGTGCCCGAGGTGCCCACGGTCACCCTGACGCCGGGGTTCTCCCCCTGGAACAGCTGGGCCGCCGCCGTCGACAATGGCGCCACCGTGCTGGAACCGTCGATCCGGACCGTGCCGGACAGGTCTCCCTCGACACCGCTGTCACCGGGTTCGCTGCTCGCGGCACCACCGCACGAGCCCACGGTCAGCAGCACGGCGGTCGCCAGGGCGGCGGTGGCCGCAGGTCTACGGAACAGGTACATGTACGTGCCTCTCACATCTCGCGTGCCTGAACGAGCCTCTCACCTATTTGTCCTTTTTGAGTGGTTTATATGCGCTGGGGGATGGAAGCCGGTGAGGAAAACCCCGTCGATCTCACTTCCCAGCAAGCACGGGAGGGCGGAGACGATGCCCGCGAACACCCAGCCACAACCCCAGCAAGAGCAGCAGCCGACCCAGCCCTCGCCGGAGAGGCCGGCCGAAGAGACGCAGGAGGAGCGGAAGGGCGGCAAGGTACTGCACATGCATACCGCGCACCCTCGAGTGCCCATCCCGTACGTCACGCCGGGCGACGCGTTCCGCAACGCGCGCACGGCCACTTCCACGGCGACCTCCCTGCTTCCCTCGCCCCGCAAGCTGTTCCTCTACGGCGTCCTCGGCGGCATGGCCGCAGGCGGATTCATCGCATGGCCGGTCGCGGTCGCCGTCGGCGGAGCCACCGAAGTGATCACACGTGAGCACGCCTCACGGCAGCGCGCCGGGCATGATCAGGGTCAGCAGGACGCCGCCGAGCGGACGGAGCCAGGGAGGCCTGCACAGGCTGCCGCCACATGACATGCCCTATCCGCCGACTGGACGGGCGCCCCGACCGCAGGACGCCCCGTCCGGCGTCCACCGCGCTGCCGCCCACCCGGCGCCCTCGGTGCCCAGCGCGTAGGCCGCCGTCGGGGCGGAGCGCCACGAGTACGCCACCGCCATCCGGTCTCTCGCCGGCCTCGCGACGACCAGGGTCCCCCGAAGCCTTCTTCGTGGCCGAAGCATGACCGCCCGGGGCGCCGGACGTACACCGGCCCGAAGCCGGTACGACGTGGCGGATGCTCTGCAGACACAGGACGGCCGGCGCTACCCGCGCACGGACGGTCTGCCGCTGTCGCGCGGCTGCGCGGTCTGCTGCGCCGCAACGGCCGTTCCTGAGCGGGCTTTCCAAGGCCGCCGCCAGGAGAATCGGAGCCGGTTGGGTGACGATGGAGGTGTACGACCCGACCGCGCTTGTCCAGAAGGAGGCAGTGGCATGAATTATCCCTCTGAATCCTCGGGCACCGGCCCTCCGCGCGGCACCGAGCCACAGGACGCCCCCTTGACCGATGGCCTGGGCGCGCTGGCGAACATGGGCTGGCAGATGTTGCTCACCACGGGCCTGGCCACGATCGGTCTGGGCGTCGTGGTCTTCGCCTGGCCGGAGGAGACGCTGCGGGTCGTCGGCGTACTCTTCGGCATCTACCTGCTGGCTACCGGCGTGTTCCAGCTGGCCGCCGCCTTCGGTACGCACGTCCCCCGGCATCTTCGGGTGCTGCACTTCCTCACGGGTGCGCTCTCCGTCCTGCTGGGGCTGATCTGCTTCCGGGGCACCGTGCAGTCGATCTTCCTGCTCGCCCTGTGGATCGGCTTCAGCTGGCTGCTGCGCGGCATCATGGTGACGGCTGCGGCGGCCTCCGCCGACGACATGCCGGCACGCGGCTGGCAGCTGTTCTACGGGATCCTCAGCACTCTGGCGGGCATCGTGCTGATCGTCTCGCCGTTCACCTCGATCGCCGCACTCACCCTGGCGGTGGGCGTCATGGCCCTGGTGCTCGGGGTGGTCGAGGTGTTCCAGGCCATCAGGATGCGCGTCGAGCTCGGCCACCTCGCTCCGGGCGGCACTGCCACCGAGCGGCGGCCCCTGTTCCATCGCCCGCACCCCCAGCACTGATCACCGGGACCGGACCGGCCCACCACGGACGAGCGGCGAAGCGGCACCCCGTGCAGTGGGCGGGCACCTCGGTCAGCACCCGGCCGCCTCCGGCAAGGGACGGCAAGGGATACGGGAGTCCGGCAGTCAAGGACTTCCCTCAGTGACGCATCGCGTGCTCCGGCGGCGTCCCCGGCCGGTCCTTCGGCAGCAGCACACGCAGGGCACCCGGCCGGATGGCGCAGACGACGGGCGGAGCAAGCCGCACCGCTTCGCCGTCGACGCCTGCGTCAAGGTGCGGCACCTCACCGTGCAGCGTGATGCCGGGAGCAGACCAGATGACGGCTCCGTCCCCCGCCGACCCGGCACCGCGCTCGTCCTGTCGCAGTTCGCCCCGCAGATGCCGCAGGAGATCCGGGGGAGCCTGCGCCGGGCGCTTGAGAACGATGACGCCCAGCCGGCCCGTGCTGAGGGAGAAGCGACGCCCCAGCCAACGCGGTGTGGCCAGGTGGTAAGGGTTGTTGGAGATCAGCACCACTTGCGGGAACTCGACGGTTCCCCTCGGTGTGTCCACGCGGGCCTCGACCCACTGCTTGCCCTTGACGTAGTCGGGTGCCACTGCGGCGAACGCGCGCGGCTTGTCCTGCCGGTACCCGGGCTCCAGCAGGGCGTCGGCGTACACGCCGAAAGAGACGTTGTTCACGAAGACACGCGAACCGAGCATCCCCAGGTCCACCTGCGCGGGCTCACCGTCGACCAGGGCGTCCAGCGCCCGTCCCGGATCGCGCAGATCGAGGCCCAGGTCCCGGGCGAAGTGGTTGCGGGTACCCGCCGGGACCACGACCAGCGGCCGGCCCGTGTCGGCGGCCACCGCGGCGACCGCCGACACGGTGCCGTCACCGCCGGCGACCCCCAGCAACTGCGCCCCCTCCGCCACGGCGTTCCTCGCGAGCGACACCGCGTCCCCCTCCGTGCTGGTCGTCCAGACCTGGGCTCCCATGCCCTCGGCCCGCTGTGCCAGGCCGTAACGAGCCGTCTTGCCGCCGCCCGAGCGTGGATTCATCACGATCACCACCCGGGCACGCGTCCGAGCGCCGGCCATCACCGCATCCACTCCCTGTGTTCAGGAGGCGAGAAGGAATTGCCGGCCCATGTTCGCCGAGGGCGCCAGGCTTCCGCCGAGCAAGGGGCCTGGAATGCGGTGCCGGGCGCGGGCATGGTGCCGGTGCCTGCTGGGGTTGCGGAGGGGGATGTCATGCCGCCTCACCTTCCCGGTAGAGGGGTGGATCGGTTCCCCTCCATCGTCACTCCACCCAGCCTCGTACTGCCTGGCGGGAGGCGGCCGAAGGAAAGTTTCCAGGTCGGACTCCGCCAGCCCACCCTCCTCTGGCCGGCCTCGGCTGCGTGAACGAGCCGGGGCCTGGTCCGCGGTGCGGACATCGATTTCACGGCGTTCTTCGACGCCCTGCCGGAAAATCCCGGCTTCCGCGACGCAGCGGAACGAAACCTGGAAGCCTCACTGCACCGGCTCGGCTTGTGCACACCGGGAAGCCGGACACCGCGGTGCTCCAGCGGTACGGCGTCCCCGGGGCACCCCTCCGGACCCCTCCCCTTGGCTGAGACTGCCTCCTTTCCGTCCTCTTTTCGTCGCCCGTATCTTCAGACGCCATCCTGGCCCAGCTCGGCGTCGAGGCCGGACTCGCCCGAAAGACAGCCGCCTTCGGCGACTTCGCGATCAGCTTCTGCGTCATCTGCGACCTCGCCGGCGGTATGAGCCGCCAGCACCGCCCAGCAGGGCTGACTAGAGGAGGACGTCTGATGCACAGCCACGACGAACAGCACGACGAGCAACGCACGGCACTCGGGTCCTGGCCCACTGGAGCCGTCACGCCGGGGGCGTTCAAGGAATCCGTCCGAAGTGGGGAGATCACAGCGGTGAGACTCGCCGTGCCGGACATGCAGGGTCGGCCCAAGGGCAAGATCCTCACCGCTCCCGTCTTCGTGGACCGGATGAACTCCGGGGCGGAGATGTGCGCCTACGTCCTGGCCACAGACGTCGACATGACCCCGCTCGACGGCTTCGCCCTCACCGGCTGGGAGCAGGGCTACGGCGACCTCGGTGTGAAGGCGGATCCGAGCAGCATCCGCCTCCTGCCCCACCAGCCTGGCACGGCCCTCATCATGGGTGACGTCTTCCACCACGACGGCCGACCCGTCGAGGTCGCTCCCCGCCAGATGCTGCGCACTCAGCTGGAGCGCCTGGCCGATCTCGGCTATCACGTGGCGCTGGGCACGGAGGTTGAATTCGTGCTGTACCAGGGCACCGGCCAGGAGGCACACAGGTCGGCATACCGTGATCTGCGCCCGGCCTGGTCCGGCGACCTCGACTACGCCCTCAGCCATCCCCCGGAGGTCGCCGACTTCCTCCAGCACCTCCACGATGCTCTGCGGAAAGCTGGGGTTCCCGTCGAGGCGATCAAGACCGAGGGTGCGGCAGGCCAGGTCGAAGTGACCTTCGCCTATGGCGAGGTGATGTCGGCGTGCGACGCCTACACCGCCTTCCGGCTCATCGTGCCGGACCTCGCTCAGCGGCGCGGTATGACTCCGACGTTCATGGCCGCACCCGCGACCGGCATCGGCAGCGGCCTGCACTTGCACCTGTCACTGTGGTCCGCCGGCGGCAACGCGTTCGCCTACCACCGGAGCGCGGATCTGCCTGCGGTGTTGGAACGGGCCATTGCCGGTCTGGTGTCCGGCATGCCACACCTGGCTCCGCTGTATGCCCCCACCCCCAACGCCTACAAGCGGTACGCTCCGCACACCTTCGCCCCGACCAGTTACACCTGGGGCTTCGACAACCGCACCTGCGCCGTTCGTGTCACCGGTGTCGGCCGGAGCGCCCACCTCGAAGTCCGTCTGCCGGGCGCCGACGCCAACCTCTACCTCGCCCTCACTGCCGCCTGCGCCGCCATCATCCACGGTATCCAGGACCGCCCCGAGCTTCCGGCGCCCTGCGGCGGAGACGCCTACACGGCAAGCGACGCCACCCCCGTGCCGGCCGACCTCACCGAAGCCGTGAACAACTTCATCGGCAACAAGCTCGTGTACGACGCACTCGGGGAGACGGTCATGAGCCACTACGCCCGCGCGGCCCAGTCCGAACTCACCTGGCACCGCGGGCAGGTCACCGACGTCGAGCGCGAGCGGGGTTTCCACCGCGCTTGATCTCGCTGCTGATGAGGCGGGTTGAGGGGGGCGTACCTGCGGCGGCGCGCGGTCGAGGGCGGTGCGGTTGAGGTCCCCGCGCGTTTCGTCTCGGAAGGCGGTACAACCATCGGTGCTGTCGGGGCGTCTGTTGATTGCTTCGCGCGTGTGCTCGAGCGGATTGCACGCTGGGCACGGCGTCGCGAGCCACCGTTCCCCTTCGCGGATGCCGTCGGCGTCTGCGGTGCAGCAGGAGGTATTCGTGCGTCATTCAGTCCGTCTTGCCGTGGCGGCGGCCCTCGCGGCCTGCCTGACCGGCAGTCTGGTGGCCGTGTCGGCCGACCAGGCCGTGGCCGCCGGGTCCAGGCTGTCCGACGACTTCAACGGCGACGGCTACCGCGACCTGGCCGTAGGCATGCCGGGGAAGACGATCAGCGGAAAGCAGGACGCCGGCGCAGTCCTCGTCGCCTTCGGCTCAGCCAGTGGCCTGACCAGCAAGCGCGTCTACGTCACGCAGAACTCCTCAGGCGTGCCCGGCACGCCCGGTTACCAGGACTACTTCGGTAGCAGCTTCGCCAGTGGCGACTTCGACCGCGACGGGTACGCGGACCTGCTGGTCGGCAGCGAGGGGGATGCGTCAGGGAACGGCTCGGTCACCGTGCTGTGGGGCGGAACCTCACCGTTCGGCAGTGCTCTCGCGCTGCCCTCGGGACCGTCGTATCCCTCGCGCCTGTTCGGCGGCGAGATCGCCGTCGGCGACTTCACCGGCGACTCACGCCCGGACATCGCCGTCACCGGGCAGACGTCGCTGCGCCTGTACTCCGGTACGTTCACCCGCACCAAAGCCCCCGCGGGCCATGACGTCAGCAGCCCCGACCCCATCGCCGGCGGCCACCTCGCAGCCGGCGACTTCACCGGCGACGGCAAGGACGAACTGGCCGTCGTCCAGCAGAAGACCACCCTCATCTACGGCCAGGTCCCCGGCACGACCGGCACTGACCATTTCACCGCCGAGTCGCGCCTTCCCGGCGGAGACAACGTGGCCGCAGGCGACCTCAACGGGGACGGCCGCGACGACCTCGCCGTCGCCCTGTCCAATCCCCGCCTCAATCCCAACGGACTGGCCGATCCCAGCAACGGCTCCGGCTACATCACCGTTCGATACGGCGATCCGTCGTACGACAGCGGCCTTGCCCCTTCAGGCCGCGTCTACCACCAGGACTCCCCCGGCATCCCCGGCGCCGATGAGAAGGAGGACGAGTTCGGCGCGGCGATGTCCATGGGCGACATCAACGGCGACCACCGCGCGGACCTCGCTGTCGGCGTTCCGCACGAGACCCTCGGCAGGGCCGTCAGCGGAGGCGACGTACTCGTGCTGCGCGGCGGCTCCAACGGGCTCACCACCACCGGCGCGGCACGCTACTCACAGGACACCACCGGGATCCCCGGTAGCGCCGAGAGCGCGGACGTCTTCGGCTCCCAGGTCCACCTCGCGGACTACAACAGGGACGGCAAGGCGGACCTCGCCGTCTCCGCCCCTTATGAAGACCGCGGCAACGGCGCCGTGTGGCAGCTGCGCGGCACCGGCAGCGGCCTGAGCACCGACAGCGTCAGCGTCCACGGCCCCAAGCAGTACGCCGTTTCCTCCGCTTCCGGCATCGGCAGGACCCTCCTCCCCTGACGGTAAGCCGATGTGTTTCATCGGTCGGGGCTGACGCGGCTGTCGTCGGGAGTGCTGCCGCGCTGGTGGCGCTCACGGGGCCGCGGGCCGGAAGCCGACCGGGGGTGTGTCGGGCAGGAGACGTGAGAGCTCGAAGACGGTGGGGTTGACGTCGGCCGCGGTGAGCAGCAGCCACAGCGGCTGAGCGCGCAGTCCGGTCACGGTCGCCCGGCGGCCCGGGCCGCTGGTCGTGGGGTCGAAGAAGAGGTGGAGGCCGGCGACGTCCATGAAGGGCGTGCGGGTCAGGTCCCACTGCAGGTCGGTCACCTGCTGCGGCAGCGCGTCCACGGCGGCGCGCAGCGGAGGCAGGGTGTCGAAGTCGATCTCCCCGCTGAGGGAGATGCGTGCGTGGGTGCCGTCGATGGTGGTGGTGATGTTCATGCGGAGCGTGCCCCCCTTTTCGGGGGTTGTGAGCCCAAAGGCGAAACACCCCTTGGAAACGGGTGTACGACGATGGCGGGGCTCGGGTGCCCGGGGTGGGGGCAACGCCCGAATTCCCCGAAAGACCGGCACCAGGGATGCCGGTCGGTCTCGTTGTCTTCCCCACCGTCGCACAGATACGACCGCGGCGACCACACCGCAGCGGTCCGGTGTCACTCCCCACTGTCAGTGCCGGGTGGAAAACTCCCGGCATGAGCGAACCGAACCCGAAAGCGGACCTTCTCCGATACCTGCAAGAGGCACGTGATGCCCTGGTGTGGAAGCTCGAAGGGCTCTCGGAGTACGACGTCCGTCGTCCGCTGACCCCCACGGGCACGAACCTGCTGGGGCTGGTCAAGCATGTCGCCGGCGTGGAACTGGGCTACCTCGGTGACGCGTTCGGGCGGCCGTTCTTCGGCGAGGAGCCGCCCGCCTGGTGGTATACCGAGGAGCCGGAAGCGGGCTCGGACATGTGGGCCGCCGCGGACGAGTCACGGGAACAGATCGTCGGGTTGTACCGGCAGGCGTGGAAGCACTCCGACAGCACCATCGCGACGCTGGCGCTCGACTCCAAGGGCCACGTCCCGTGGTGGCCGGAGGAACGACGAGAGGTGACACTGCACCACGTCCTGGTGCGCGTGATCTCCGATACTCAGCGGCACGCCGGCCATGCCGACATCGTGCGAGAGCTCATCGACGGATCCGTCGGGCATCTGCGAGGCAAGGACGGCATCCCACCACAGGATCAGGCTTGGTGGGAGGGCCACCGAAGCAGACTGGAGCGCGTGGCCCGGGAAGTCAGCGGCTGATCCCGCCCTGCTGCCGGACCCGCGGGATCCGCGGTGGGGCCCGGCGGTTCACAGGCAGAACGTGAAGGAATTCCCGACGCGGGACGATCTTGGTTGATATACGCTGCGTCCGACCTGTTCGAACAGTTCGGCGAATCCATGCCAACCGATTCGTCCTGCCCGGGGGGGGCATTCCCATGACTTCGCAGTCCCGCGCGGTGCTCGGCATCGCGCTCGTTCCCGTCCTGGCTCTGGCGGCCGCCGAGCCGAGCGCCGCCCACAGCGCCGCGGCCACTGACACCGCCACCACCGCCGGCACCGCTGTGGCGTCCGTCGAGGCCCGTGCTCCGGGCCCGTGGAGCACCCGCGCCCTCCACGCTCCCGCCCCCGACCCCGGTTCCGCCTCGGGCGGGCTGAACGCCCTGGTGTCGGCCGGCGACGGCACCCTCGTCTCTCTTGCCGGCGACGGGCGTTCCACCCGGATCCGGCCCGCCGGCAGCACCCGCTGGCTCACCCCGCAGACCTGGCCGGACGCCGGCGGATACAACACCGAGCTGGTCTCGCTCGGCGACGGCTCGGTGCGCCTGGCCTGGCGGGCCAAGCGGGCCGACGACCATGGCAACCACTGGCTGAGGGTCGCCACCCTCACGCCCGGTGCGACCGCCTTCTCCGAGCCGGAATACGTCGCCGCGGTCCCTGAGAAGGGCTACCACCATCTGGCGGCGGCCCCCGACGGCCGGTTGGTCGCTGTGTGGTCGGTCTCCGGTGTCGTGAGGGCCGCCGAGAAGAGCGGTCCGCTGGCCGCGTGGACCGCTCCGGCCGACCTCAACGAGCAGCCGCCGTCCGGCAGCCGCGACATCGCCAACATGGACCTCGCGGTCGCCAAGGACGGCTCCGCCCTGCTGGTGTGGCAGTGGCAGGCGAGCAAGGCCGTCGTCGCCCTGGAGAAGGCCCCCGGCGCGGCCGCCTGGACCGCGGTCCAGGGCTTTCCCGTCCCCGACAAGGATCTCGCGCGTCCGAAGGTGTTCGCCGAACCGAAGGGCGGCTTCGACGTCTTCTACGACGACTACGCGCACCTCATGCACTCCCGCCGGCCCGCCGGCGCGACGCAGTGGAGCCCCCCGCAGTCCGCCGAAAGCCGTGGCAGCACGTACCGGATGACGGCGCCCATCTACCTGCCCAACGGCGACCTCTTCGTGGCCGGCGGGCCCACCACCCCCTGGTACGCGGTGCGTTCGGCGGCCGCGGGCCACTGGCTGCCGTACTCCCAGCGCTTCTCCACTCACCAGAAGGTGCGTCATGTCGCCGCGGCCGCCACCTCGGGCGGCACGGTCACGGTGACGTGGCGGGAGGGCTACTCGTACGAGGAGTACACGATGGCCGCCGTGTTCAAGGACGGCACCTGGTCCACCCCGCGCCGGCTGAGCGCGAAGAGCGCCCAGTTCACCGGGGCGCCCCAGGTGGCCGCCGACGCGCTCGGCCGCCCCGTGGTGCTGTGGGACGAGTACCTGGTGGGCGAGACGAACAACACCGTCCTGGACGGCGTGTACCAGGCCACCACCACCGGCCGCGCGCTGCCCAAGTGGCGTGACTACACGGACGACGGCAAGGCCGACCTGTTCGGCCGGGGCAGCGCCGGACTCAAGGTGTACGCGGGTGACGCGACGAAGCTGACCGCGGGGCAGCGCGCGAGCGGCTGGCCGACGGGCACGCTCGTGCTGCCCTTCGGCGACCTCGACGGCGACCGCTGCAACGACGTGTTCGTCCGCTACCCGAAGGGCGAGGCCCGCGTCCACCCGACGATCTGCGGCGGCGGGCTGCCCGACCAGCAGTCGTTCTTCGTGAAGGTCTCCTCGGACTGGAGCGCGTACAACGCGGTCGTCTCGTCCGGCGACGTGACGGGCGACGGCAGGGCCGACCTGCTGACCCGGTCCGCTTCGACGGGGAAGCTGTACATGTACGCGAACAGCGGCGCCGGCGGCTTCAGGGGCCGAGCGCTCGCCGGGTCCGGCTTCGGCGGCTACAAGAGGCTGATCGGCGCGGGAGACCTCAACGGCGACGGCAAGAACGATCTCCTGGCCATCGACGCGTCGAACGAGCTGTGGCGGTACGACGGGACCGGTGCGGGCACCTTCAAGCCGCGGTCGCTGGTCTTCAGAGACTGGGGCACCTCCTACAAGGACGTGGTCGGAGGACTCGACCTGTCCGGCGACGGCCGGGCCGACCTTGTCTCACTCGACAAGGACGGCCGAGCCTGGCTGAACCGGGGCAACGGCAGGGGTGGTTTCGACAGCCGCTCCCAGGTCGCCAGGACCACCGACTGGTCGGACATCCGCATCTCCTGACAGCACGGCCCCCGTGAGATCGCACCTCCGGTTGCGATCGCCAGAGCACATCGGAGACTGGGATGAGGAGGTGGTGCAGGTCGGATGCGCCGAGCCCGTGCGGGCCTTGCGACCGGTTCGCCCCTTACGGAGGGCCGAGACATGCCAAGCGTCCAGCACAGCACGATTCCGGATGCGGCCGGGGACGTCGCAGGGCGTCGGAGATCTTCGTGGCATCAACGTGCCTCGGCCTATGTCGCCGAACTCCAGGCGGAACTGGACAGGTTCAAGATTCGCAGCGAGAGTTCGGGACATCTGCCGAGGGACACGAAGAGCCTGCTGGAGAAGGCAGAGGTACAGCTCAATGCCGCCCGGGAGGCCCTGAACGAGAGGGACACACTGCACGCCAGGTTCTCCGGCTCGCTGGTGGACCGATCATGGGCGAACATCCATCGGGCCGAGTTGACCATCCTCAAGCTCACCGACGAGGAGGACCTCGCCTGGTGGGGAACTGAGGTGCTGGCGCGCGCCGAACAGCATCTGGGCGCCGGGGACCCGATCCGCAAGGAACTGGAGTCACAGGTCAAGGCGCACAACCGAAGACTCGGCTGGCGATTCAAGGACCTGGCTGTCAGAGCCCTGCGTGCGGCGAACGACGCGGAAGATCTCGAGCGGTCACGGCTACGGAGTTTCGGCAACATCCTGCTGACATCGGTCATCCTGGCCACCCTCATCGCGGGGACGCTCGTGCTGTGGGGGTACGTCGAACCGCGGGCGGTGGCGAAGAACCTCTGCTTCACCACACCACCCCCTGACAGCGACCCGTTCTGCCCGATCGGTACCAGTCCGTCAGGCGGAGACGTGCTGATAGTGGAGTTCTTCGGCCTGGGCGGAGCGGCCCTGGCGGGCGCTGTCTCCCTGCGGAAAATGCGAGGTACGGCCACGCCCTACATGGTGCCCATGCTTCTCTTGCTGCTGCGGCTGCCGGTCGGCGCCCTGGCCGCCGTGTTCGGCCTGCTGATCATCCAGGGCGGGTTCATTCCGGGATTCTCCAATCTGGACAGCTCGGCGCAGGTGCTCTCCTGGTCGCTCCTCTTCGGTGTCGCCCAGGAATCGGTGACCCGGCTGATCGACCAACAGGGCCAGAAGGTCATCAGCAATGTCAGGGGGCCGTCGCGCGGCTTCGAGGACGACACCGATTCGGACTCCGTCCGCCCCGCAGCGCCGGTGAGGCCGGCCGTGAACGGCCACAGGAGGCAGACCCTGCGGCAGGCCTTCAGGCGCTACGACCAGTAACCGTCCGTATGGTCGGCTGCAGGCATTCTCCGGCGGCCTGTCGGGTGGAATGCGACGGCCGGAGCCAGGCAGGTGCCGGCGTTCGCCGCGCGCGGCGGGCTCACCGGCTCGGACTGGAGTGCCAAGGGTGAAGTGTCGGAAGCGGCACCGCCTGCCGGGAGGCGTACTGGCACCCTCTTGAGGGGCTGGGGTCGGTGCGTAGCGTCGAGCTTGTCGTGCCGATGTGCGATGTCGCGTGGGTCTGCCGGGTCTTCTCGTGCAACCGAGACGTCCCGGTCGGGTGCTGAGGGGGTGGATGTGACGCGTCGCCAAGCTGCTGGCACGACTTCCCATTCGTCTGTTCCGGGCGACGTAAGACCGCGGCGTGTGCCCCGTCATGTCGCCTGTGTCATGGACGGCAACGGCCGGTGGGCCGCGCAGCGGTCACTGCCGCGGACATCGGGCCACCGTGCCGCGGAGACGGCGGTCATCGACGTCATCGAGGCGGCCCGTTCGGCCGGCGTCGGATGGCTGAGCCTGTACGCGTTCTCCACCGAGAACTGGCGCCGCCCGCACGCCGAGGTCGACTTCCTCATGCACCTGGTGCGCCGCGTGGTACGCAAACACGCCCCGCTGCTGCACGCCCGGGGTATCCGCTGCCGCTTCCTCGGTGTGACCGATCCGCGGGTGCCCGCGGCGCTGGCCCGGGACTTCGCCGACCTGATGACGCTGACCTGCGACAACCGGGGCATGACGCTGACCGTCGCTTTCGACCACGGCGGGCGCAGGGACATCGTGGAGGCCGCGCGCTCGCTCATCCGCGGTGGTGTACCGGCCGAGGCGGTGGACGAGGAGTGCTTCGCCGCGCACCTGCCCTTCCCCGACACCCCCGACGTCGACCTGGTCATCCGGACCTCGGGAGAGCAGCGCATCTCCAACTTCATGCTCTGGCAGGTCGCCTACGCCGAGTGGGTCTTCCCTCCCGTGCTGTGGCCCGACTTCCGGGCACCGCACTTCCTGGAATGCCTGCACACCTATCAGCAACGCGATCGCCGCTTCGGCGGCGTGCTGCCGCACCAGAACGGAGAATCCCGACCGTGACCCACACAGACAGCGGCTCCGCCGGCCGCATCGGCGCCGGCGCTGCGTCTCCCCACGGCAGGTCATCGTGGTCCGGAACAGACGACCGTACACCGCCCGTGTTCGGGCCCGGCTCGCAGTTCCACGAGTTCTTCAACGACCCCCGCTGGGCCATGGCGATGGTCAGGGCGACCGTCCTGGAGGCGGCCCACCCGCAGATCGGCGCGGCCCTGATCGACAACTCCACTTTCGTCGCCCATCCCTGGCGGCGGCTGCGCAACACCCTCGTGAGCCTGCAGCGCATGTTCGGCGCCGACGATCACGTCCGGCAGCGGGAGGCGGCGCGGCTCAACCGCCTGCACGCGCGGCTGGGCGGCACGGACGCGCGCAACCGTCCCTACGACGCGATGGACCCGGACGTGCGGGCCTGGGTGGTGGCGACGCTCTTCGAGAGTGCCGTCACGATGTGCCGGCTGAGCGGACAGCCCCTGGAACAGAGGGCCATGGAGCGGCTGTACGCGGAGTTCCAGGCGTTCCTCGCGGCCTTGGGGGACGAAGCCGGTCACCTGCCGCCTTCCTTGCAGGAGTTCTGGAGCTACTACGACCAGGTGGTCGAGGAGGAACTGGAGAACACGGAGGCGATGCGCATCATCCTCTACAAGCTCTTCGACCACCTGCCGGCGCCGCCGCTGCTGAACGGGCTGCCCACTCTGTGGGCGGCAGGCCGCACCGTGGCCGGTCCCGTCCTCGGGGCGATCACCGTGGCGTCCCTGCCCGAACCATTCCGCCGACGGGCCGGGCTGCCCGAACTGCCCGGCGCACAGACAGCGATGCAGGGCGCCTACCTCGCTGCCGGCCTGGCCCGTTTCCTCCCCGGCGGCTGGATCAAAGCGGACAGCGTCATCGATCTGCTCGCCCTCTCCCCCGACAGCGACGACCCACGAGCGCGCACGATCAGCGCCCTGCGCGACAGGATGAACCGGGCAGGAGCCCTCATCCGGCTCATCACCCCTCTTCCCCCGGAGCCGGTGCCCGGCACCGCGGACGGCGGGCTGCAGCGCAGCGCGGAAGAGTTCTTCGCGCAGGTGCTGGACCAGTCCGGCAACGGCTACCTGGACTGGCCCGACCTCGCCGCCATGGCCCGCGAGCTCGCCGGCCGCCTCGACCTGGACGAACCCGAGGAGACCAGGCTCTACGACGCCTTCGCCGACTGGTGGCGGGAACTGCAGGCCGCCCTCGACGCCGACGGCGACGGCCGCATCAGCGCCCGCGAGTACGCGGCGGCCGTCCCCTCCCTGGCGGGGCCCGCACTGATCAAAGTCGCCGAAGTCCTCTTCGACGCCACCGACAAGGACGGCAACCAGACCATCGACGCCGACGAACACCGCGCCCTGTTCCGAACTGCCTTCCACCGCGACACAGCGGGCGCCGAGGCGGCGTACACGCGCAGCGCGTTCGTCAGGGACTTCCTGTCCTTCATGTCCGGCCGCCGGCGTTCCACCCCCTTCGACCCGCTGCTCGCACAGGCATAGCGCCCCGGTCGCGCCTCACGCTGTCCGACCGCGTGCGTCCAGGAGAGCGGCGGCGGGACGATGAAGGTGCTGATCTTGGGAAGACGGTGGAAGTGATCTTTCATCGGTCCCATGAGGAGGGGCATGTCGTGACCGCACGTGCGTTTGGCAAATCGGCTGTGAACCGGCGCCGCGGGGGATTCGATCTTCGCTCGACCACCCTGTTCTTCGTCTTCCTCGCTGTGGTGGTGAGCGTCCTGGGGTTCGCGGCGCGCATGGTGGCGGGCACTGTCGAGCGACGTCCCGCCTGGGTGGCCGTCCTGGTCGTCGTGGGGGTCGCGAGTCTCGTCGGCCTGCGGCGCCGGTGGCATGTGGCGAGGGCGGCCCGCCGGGCCGCGGCAGCGCTCGACGCGGCTGCGAGGGAGGCGGCCGACGAGTTGGAGGCTCTCACGATTCCGCCTCAGCGCGCGGGCGCCGAAGCCGGCGTCCGTTACGACGACCTGACGCCCGAGGAGTTCGAGGAGGCGATCGGCGCTCTGTGTGAACGCGACGGCTGTTCCGCCGTCGACGTCGTGGGAGGGGCCGGGGACCTGGGCGCCGACGTCGTGGCCCTGACCCCCGACGGGCGCCGGATCGTCATCCAGTGCAAGCATTACGGCGGTTCCCACCGGGTCGGCTCCCAGGATCTGCAGCGTTTCGGCGGTACGTGTTTCACCGTCCACGAGGCCGATGTCGCCGTGCTGGTCACGACCAGCGACTTCACCGCGCCGGCGGCGGAGTACGCCGAGAGTTGCGGCATCGTGTGCGTGGACCGGGAATGCCTGCAGGCGTGGACGGACGGCACCGGTCCCCGGCCCTGGGAGGCCGCCCCGGCGGGAGGCTGGGCAGCGGGGCGGGGGAAGGCAGGTGCCGGATCGTGAGCCGTGCGGGGCAGGCGGCCCCTGCCGCAGGGGCGCTGCGGCCTGCTCCGGACCGCCCGCGAGATGCCGCGGCGCCCGGATGAAGGGCTCAGGTGAGACAGGGGCCGGTGTCAGAGCCGTCGCCGCCAACGCCGGCCTGAACGGCTGCCCCGCCAGTCCAGCACCAGGGTGGTGGCATCGTCGGGCAGCGATCCCCCACAGGCGTCGTGGACTGCTGAGGTCAGGGTCCGGACCACTTCACGGGGATGTTCGTCGCGGGTGGCGTGAAGGAGGGCGGGCAGGTCGACGGCGGCTGCGGCGCGTTCATGCATGCCGTCGGTGATCAGTACCAGGCGGTCGCCGGGCTCCAGGTGCAGCCGCTGCACCTCGTAGGTGACCGGGGCGGGCACGCCGAACGGCATGTTGACCTTGACGGTCAGTTCCTCCACCCGGCTGCCGCGCAGCCGCAGCGGCCAGGGGTGGCCGGCGTTGACCAGCTCACAGGCGCCGGTTTCCAGCTCGATGCGCAGAAGCTGGCCGGTGGTGATGCCGCGGCCGTGGCTGATGATCGCGCGGTGGGCGGTGTACGCCTGGTCGAGGATGCCGCGTCCCGCCCGGCGGGCTCCGCGCAGGGCGTTGACGGCCAGCGTGGCCAGCAGGGCGGACGCAGTGTCGTGCCCCATCGCGTCGGTGATGGACAGGTGCAGGGTGTCCTGGTCCAGGGCGTAGTCGTAGGTGTCGCCGCCGATGTCGTCGGCCGGGACCAGGCCGCAGGCCAGGGTGAACTGGGCTGCCTCGCAGCAGGGCGCCGAGGGCAGCAGCTGGTGCTGGATCTCCGCTGCCAGGCTCACCGTGGTGGTGCGCCGGCCCCAGTGATAGACGTCGGTGAAACGTCGGTCGGTGACCACGATGTACGCGAGTGCGTGCGCCGCCTCCGCCACCGCGTCACGCACGCCGTCGTCCGCGTAGGGCACGACCAGGTCCAGGACGCCGATGCAGTCGCCGCGGTTCGTCACCGGGGCCACCAACCGGCTGCCGCC
Source organism: Streptomyces djakartensis (assembly GCF_014651075.1). Taxonomy (GTDB): domain Bacteria; phylum Actinomycetota; class Actinomycetes; order Streptomycetales; family Streptomycetaceae; genus Streptomyces; species Streptomyces djakartensis. Next base: position 45,532 of record NZ_BMWE01000019.1, read on the forward strand.
CTCCTCGTCCGGCTCCTGATGCAGGCGCTGGGAACGCAGCACCCGGTCGTAGACGCTGCCCGCAAGCCCGGTTTTCGCCACCCGGCCTCCCGCCTGCGCGGCCGTGCCGGCTCTGGGCAGCCGGACGGCTTCCCGTCCGAGCATGTCGACGAACCAGAACGACACCTCGCTCGCCGAGACCCGCTTCTCCAGGTTCCGGGCCACCACGTCCACCGACTCCACCGGGGCGGCGTCCTCCGCCGCCCGCAGCACGTCATCCAGGCCCAAGCCCTCACCGATCAGCAACGGCACCTCCCAGTCGATCCATCCCGGATACCCGGGGATCCGGCCCGGGACGCAGCGATGCGCTGATGTCTGTCGCAGCGGGCGCCGGGTAATCGGTTCCCACGCGAGTTTTGTGTGGGCTGAGGAGAAGGGGCCGGGCAGTGGCAGTGAAGGCGATGGGGTGGGCACACTCGTTCCCCATGTCCGAGGGTGCGCGCGCCGGGCGGGAGTGGACGCGTGAGCGCCTGAAGTCCCTGCCCTGGGCCGCCGCCGAGCCGGACACAGTGGATTCCGTCGTGCTGGCTGTGTCCGAGCTGATCACCAATGCGCACATCCACGCGCACAGCGACGCCCACCTGGTCCTCACCTGGGACGGCGACTGTCTGCATGTGAGCGTCCACGACGAGGACCCGGCACTGCCGCGACAGCGCGAACCCGAGCCGGAGGAGGTGTCGGGCCGCGGTGTGGCGATCGTGCGGGAGCTCGCCGATGAGTGGGGGATGAAGTGCCAGCGGCACGGCAAGACAGTGACGGCGTGCTTCCGTCCCGCCGACGCCGATGCCGACGCCGATGTGAGCTCCGATGTGAGTTCCGACCGGCCCGATGGCGGCAGTTGAGTAGCGGACGGGCCGGGGGGCTCGTGCGTGTCAGTCGGTTGTCCCGGGGTGGTTGCCCGGCCCGTGGGCGCCGGGAGACAGCGGAGTGGGGGACAGCTTGGTGTCCTCCTCGCCCGGCTCCAGAAGGGTGTCGGCGGCGCCGACGATGAGAGGGTCGGGGGTACCGACGGCATCGTCGTCCTTGCTGGCGTAGTCGATGCGCGACAGCAGACTGCGCATGGTCTCCAGCCGGGCGCGCCGCTTGTCGTTGCTCTTGACGACGGTCCAGGGGGCGTGAGCGGTGTCCGTGGCACGGAACATGTCGACCTTCGCCTCGGTGTAGGCGTCCCAGAGGTCGAGCGAGGCCAGGTCGGTGGGCGAGAGCTTCCACTGGCGCACCGGGTCGACCTGCCGGATCGCGAAGCGCGTGCGCTGCTCGGAGCGGGACACCGAGAACCAGAACTTCACCAGCAGGATCCCGTCGTCGACCAGCATCCGCTCGAAGGCCGGGCACTGGTCGAGGAACAGCTCGTACTCGTCCTTGGAGCAGTACCCCATGACTCGCTCCACACCGGCCCGGTTGTACCAGGAGCGGTCGAAGAAGACGATCTCCCCGGCTGTCGGCAGGTGCGCGACGTACCGCTGGAAGTACCACTGGCCCGCCTCGCGATCGGTGGGCTTGTCCAGGGCGACAACGCGTGCGCCGCGCGGGTTGAGCCGCTCGGTGAGCCGCTGGATCGTCCCGCCCTTGCCCGCCGCGTCACGCCCTTCGCAGACGACGACCACACGCGCGCCGCTGTCCTTGACCCACCGTTGGAGCTTGAGCAGCTCGATCTGCAGGATGCGTTTGGTCCGCTCGTACTCCTTGCGGCCCACCTTCCGGTCGTAGGGGTGGTTCTCCCGCCAGGTCTGGATGGGACGTCCGTCCGCGTCCAGCACGATCGGCCGCTCGCGGCGGCTGGTGTCCACGGTCAGCCCGTCCAGCAACCGGTCCGCGTCTTCGGCGTTCATGACCAGCCTCCCCGCTCGTTCCTTACCACCGGTCGGAAGGACGTGCGGCCCAAGGCCGGTACGGCCGGGACCGCGCACACGGCGATGACGGCGGCGACTGCCACGATCTGTTCCCTTCGCTGGTGTTCGCTGGTGGGCGGCTACACAGATGCCCCGCCTCGTCCGGTACATGTGAGGGACCGGGTGATGCCCGGGCCGGGACCAGCAGTCGTGAGCGATGAATACCGCTCGATGCGGGTAGACGGGCCGCATGTCCGAGGTGATCCAAGCAGGCGGCTGGGGAATGCTGGCCGGCTCCGCCCTGCTGTTGGGAGCGGTGTTCGGCTACAGGCTGCGCGTGCCGGAGAAGGTCATCGCGCTGGTGATGGCCTTCGGTGCCGGAGTGCTGCTCTCGGCCGTCTCCTTCGAGTTGGTCGGCGAAGCCTACGAGGAGGGGGGACTGGGCCCGGCCGCCGTCGGGACGCTGGCCGGAGCGGGGGCCTACACGGCCGGAAACCTGTGGCTGGCCCGCCGCGGTGCCCGTCACCGCAAACGTTCGGGCCATCACGCCGGTCAGGCTCAGCCTTCCGAGGAGGACCAGGGCGGCTCGGGGCTGGCCCTGGCGCTGGGGGCGCTGCTGGACGGTGTGCCCGAGTCGGCGGTGATCGGTGTGAGCCTGCTCGACGGCGGTGCCGTCAGCGCGGTCACCGTGGCGGCGGTGTTCATCAGCAACGTTCCCGAGGGCTTGTCCAGCTCGGCCGGTATGAAGAAGGCCGGACGCGGCAAGGGCTACGTCTTCAACGTGTGGGGGGCCATCGCCGCAGCGAGCACCGTGTCGGCGGTGCTCGGCTACACGGTGGTGGGGGGCTTCTCCACGGCTGTGGTGGCCGCGGTGACTGCCGTTGCGGCGGGCGCGATCCTGGCCATGATCGCCGATACGATGATCCCGGAGGCGTTCCGGGAAGCGCATCTGGCGATCGGGCTCGTCACCGTGAGCGGCTTTCTGGTCTCGTTCGCCCTGTCCCATGTATGAGCACGACCGGTGCATGCGGGTCTCGTGCCGCGTGGTCCGCCCCGGTGTCGCTCCGGGCCGTTCACTGTGGCCAGGGCCACGGGCGGACGCGTGCGCCTGCCGCGCCGATCGCCGCTTTCGCCGCCCGTTCGACGAGCGCCACCCCGCTCTCCATCGAGGTGTTGCCGTTACTGAGGACCGAGACCAGGTACCGACGCCCGTGCACCGTGACCTGACCGATGCTGTTGATGACCCACCGGCCGGTCGTGCTCCGCTGCAGCCAGCCGTTCTTGAGGGCCCATCGGCTGCCTCGGGAGCCGGCCGCGGAGATTCCCCAGTCCTGGTCTTCCTCGATCTGGCTCATCAAACCCCGGATGTACGCGCGTGAGGTCCGGCTCAGCCCTTCGGACGAGCGGGCGGAGACTGCCGGCCCTCGGCCGAAGACCGCGCGCAACAGCTTGACCTGGTCGGTCGCTGTCGTCTGGGTGAGGCCCCATCTGATGCCCGGGCCGCCCCGGGTCGAGGTGAGCCCCAGCCGTTCGTTCGCCGCGTCGAGCCCTTCCGCCTCGCCGATGACCTGCCACAGCACGTTCGTGGCCTCGTTGTCGCTCGCCCGGATCATCGCCTCGGCATTCCGGCGCTCCGTCGCCGTCAGTTCGCGGCCCTCGTCCTGTGCCTGAAGCAGCAGCGCCGCGAGGATGCCCACCTTGATGATGCTGGCGGTGTCGAACACCGCGTCACGCCCGTAGGACACGATCTCCTGGCCGGGGCTGTCCAGGTCGAGCACCGCCACCGCCAGGCGCGCGTCACCTCCCGGCAGGATGGGCCTGAGCGCCCTCGCGAGAGTCGCGCCGCGGTTCTCGCGTGGCGGTACCGCCGCTCCGGGGGCCGGCGCCCCCGCGCGCGTCAGGGGCGAGGGCGCCTCGTAGGACGTGTCGGCCGCGGAACAGGCGGCGAGCGACGCCACGATCGCGGTGGCGGCGCAGGCGGCGCAGATCCTCAGGGTGTGCGTCCGGTTCCGTCCGTCGGGCATGGCGGTGCAGGCCTCTGTATTCGTGTCAAGAGAGACGTCGTACGATCGGAAAATACGACAAATCGGACGCCAGGGTGGGGATGACACGAGGCCATGGCGTGTCGATGCGGTGCACCGCGTCAGCGGACGGGTGCGCAGGCGGGCGGCGCGGCCGCCGCACGGGGCTGCTTCAGAGTTCGCGCACCAGGCCGGCGACGTGCGCGGTGACCGTGTCGAGGATGCCCTCCCAGGCGGCGTCGTCGCCGAGCACGAGGTAGTTGAGGGTCAGGCCGTCGGTCATCGCGGCCAGATAGCGCGCCAGGACCGGGGCGGGTACCCGCAGACGCAATCCCATCGTCTCCCGCAGTCGGTCGATGAGCTCGTTGTACGTCTCGGCGTACAACTCGTACTGGCGTCTTGCCAGATGGTGGAAGCCCGGCTGGCGCAGGGCGTACTGCGTGAGCTCGTAGGTGAGCATGTGCTCGTCGGGGTGGGCGCGGACGTGGTCCCAGTAGGCCTGGAAGCCGGCCCGGACGGTCTCCTCGAGGGTGGCCCTGGGCCGTAGGGCCTGCTTGACCACTGTCACGTAGTGCCCGGTGATGGTCGTGATGACGGACTCGATCAGCTCCTGCTTGGAGTCGAAGCAGTAGTGGAAGACGCTCAGCGAGACGCCGGCTTCGGCGGCGATGGACCGGGTCGTCGTCCTGGGGACGCCGTCCCGGGCCATCGCTCTGATCGCCGCTTCGGTGAGCTGTCGCCGCCGCTCGGCGGACGGCAACCGTGCCATGGTGCCCTCTTCTTGCGTGGGTGTCAGGTGCTGTGGACGCCGACCTCTTGGAGGGAGTAGCCCCATTCGGTGCCGCGTGCCAGCCCCTGGACGCGGACGTATCTGGCCGGGGTGGCGGTGAAGCCGGCCGTGTCCAGGCCCCCGTCGCCGGCCGTCGTGGACCAGACGGTGCGCCAGTTCACTCCGTCGGTGGAGAGGTCGATGCGGTACGCCTTGCCGTAGGCGCGTTCCCAGTCGAGGGTGACCCGCTTGACGAGCCGGGTGGACCCGAGGTCGACCTGGTACCACTGGTCGTCGCTCCAGTCGCTCGCCCAGCGGGTGCCGCTGTCGCCGTCGACGGCCCGGTCCGGTCCGTAGCTCGTGAACAGGCTCCACTCCGAGGAACTGGCCGACGCGGTGGAGCCGGTCGCGAGATTGACTCCTGCCTCGTGGTTCTCGGAGGCCTTCCAGGTGTCGAGGTAGGACTCGGCGCCGCGGAAGAGGTCGTCCACCACGTCCTGGCCGCCGACCCGGCGGATGTCCTCGATCCAGTCCGGGACGAGGCCGTAGTGGGCTGCTCCGTCGGTGTTCAGGTCCCAGGTGCGTTCGCCGGTGGTCTGACGGTCGATGACGGAGCCGCCGTCGACGCTCTTGAAGGGGTAGGTGACCTTGTTGGGCGCGTCCGCTCCGCGCGGGGCCGGCCAGCCGCCGACGCCGTTCATGTCGGTGCCGTAGCCGTAACCCACGCCGAACTTGTCGCGCAGGGCCTCGGTGCGTTTCGCCTCCGAGACGAAGCCCTCGGAGCCATGCATGTACTGGGCGATGAAACCGCCAAGGCCGTAGACCCGCTCCGTCCAGTCCATGTCCATCCAGCTGTGCGAGGAGAGGACGCCGGGGTAGGACTCGGCCTCGAAGATGTCGAGCACCCGGGCCGTGGCCTTGACGCTCATGTGGTCGATCTCCAGCATCATCCCGCGTCGCATCATGCCCCGGACCGCGTACTCACCGAGTCCGGTGAGGCCTCGGACGTTGCACTGGGCGTCCGCGCTGTACGAGGGGACCTCCTGGCCCGCCGGGAGCTTCTTCTCCGCCTCGGCCGCGGAGGCGTCGCCGATGGGGTTGTCGGCTTGCGGGCCGGTGCACTTCTCCGTCTTCCAGAAGGTGCCGGTCGACAGGAACTGGCCGACGTTGATGGCCGTTCCGAGCGTGCCCGAGTCGAAGCGGACCCCGCACAGCGCGTTGTCGAACTTGTGGCAGAGGAACATGCTGCGCACGCCCAGCGCGTGCAGCTCGTCCAGGCCCTTGTCGATGTCCGCCTTGCTGCACTGGGCGATGTCGAGGACCTGCTTGCAGCCGAAGGGCTCGGAGGTCTCGACGCCCAGGACGACGGCCAGCTTGCCCTGTTCGATGACCGCACGGGCCTGCGCGCTGTCGGTGACGATGCGGAAGAATCCCTTGCCGGGCCCCCCGTAGATCTTGTCGATGTACGCCTGCATGTCGTAGGACAGCTTGGCCTGGAGCCGGATGGACGTCATCTCGTCGCAGCCGCGGTCCTTGAAGAAGTACACCGAGCAGATGACGCCGTTGGTGACGAGGTCGTTGACCAGCACGCGCTGGCCGCCACGCCAGGCCCGCTCCACCCATGCGTAGTAGTTCTGCTGGTGGGTCATCGAGTCGTGGGCCGGCCAGTCCTTGAAGGTGGGCCAGCCGACGGGGTCGTGCTTGCCGTCGCCGCCTTTGGTGATGAAGTCGAAGACCGCGAGGGAACCGTCCGGGTAGTGCTCGGGGCAGTCCCTGAGCGCGTCGGCGACGCCCTTGTCGGAGAACGGCTTCCCGCAGATCAGACGACCGCCGAAGGCCTCGTTGGCGAAGATGTGGTCGTGCGCGTCGACGAAGCCGCGTACCTCGCCCCTGGCATCGGTGCCGGTGAAGGGCTCGCCCGTGACGTCGACCCGGGAGTCCGGCGCGGGCCGCGCGGCCGGTTCCCACCAGTCGGTGCCGGCCGCCGAACTGGGTGACGGGCCGAGCACGACGGCGAGCACGAGCAGAAGGAGCGACACAGCGGTGACGTTCCTGCGTCTGCGGTACGGGCGTTCGGCACTGGTCACGGCCCACGTCCTCGGTCGGCGGGATGGCACGGTCGACGTCGCGGGCCCCTCTGGGCCCGACGGCCGTCTCGGGGCGACACCCGATTGTCATGACCCCGTCCATGGTGGGACGAGGATGGCCAGTTCCGCATCACGAGTCAAGAGTCCGGGACAGATGACCTGGTGACGGACGATCAGCGCACACCACGGGCGGACGTTCGGTCTTCCCGCGTACGGTGCGGCCTCGTTCAGCACCGGACACCCTGGCAGGAGCCCGCCTCCTACGCCTACACACTCCGGTCGAGCGGGGGAGAGCGAGCCCTGCTGGGCACCCTCCGGATTTCGGTGCGCGACGGCGCCGTGGTGAAGGCGGTGGGTCTCGACGACACCGGCCGGCGTTCGGTCGAAGGGTCCGCCGACGCGGTGCCGAGCATCGGGCAACTCCTCGGGGAGCTGGAACAGGCACGCCGGGACGACGCGGAGACGGCCGAGGCGCAGTACGCCAAGGACGGGCATCCGGTGCGGATCTCGCTGGACCGGGAGGAGAACGCGGTCGACGACGAGGTCCGCTACGACATCAGCGGCTACCAGCCGGCCGGCGATCAGGGTAGGGGCCACCACGGTGCGGGAAGCGCCCGGGGCGGTGCGCACCCCGAGGGCGATCAGCGGGAGCGGGAGAGGCACCTGTGGCCGTGACGGTCTCATCCCTCAATGCCGAGCGACGCTTCGGAGGGGCACCTCCGGGTACTTCCAGGTGGAACGACCCGCCGAAGGTGGAAACGGAGGCACGGAGGCCGTGTTGCTTTCCCATTCTCTCGATCACGGAGTTCTCGTCATCACGGTCCACCGCGATCCCGGCATCGGCGGGCGAGCCACGCTGCTCACGAGCATCAGCGACCTGGTGCACGCCTTCCGGCCGGCGCCCGTGGTCGTCGTCCTCGACTGCCCGGCCCCGGCGGGTGCGGTGGTCAGCGTGGTTCTCCGCGCCCACCGGCTCTGCAGCCACCTGGGCGTTCTGATGTCGGTGGCCTCGAGCAGCGCGCCCACCCGCCGGGCGCTGGAGGAGAACGCCGACACCGCCGGTACCCGGCTGGTCGTCCACGCCCGTACCGACACCGCCGTCGCCGCCGCGTTCGCCGCTGCGGCCTGAGCAGCGGCTCACCGCTGTCCGGCAGGACCCGGGGCGGTCGTGCACAGTGGAGGTCCATCGAATCCCGGCCGGAGCTCAGTGCGAAGGCAGAGCGTCCAAGGAGTGGAGCGATCTTGAGTCGGATCCTGGTGACCGGTTCCGCGGACGGCCTCGGACGGCATGCGGCGGATGCTCTGCTGTCCTCGGGACACGAGGTGGTGGTACACGCCCGCGACCGGGAGCGGGCCGCCGTCCTCGACGTGCTGGTCGGCCGCGGGGCACGCCTCGTGACCGGCGACTTCACCGACCGGGACGCGGTACGCCGCATGGCCGACGAGCTGAACGAGGGCGGGCCGCTCGACGCGGTCATCCACAACGCGGGCGTGTGGAGCGGCCGGGCGGTCATGCCGGTCAACATCATCGCCCCGTACCTGCTGACTGCCCTGCTCCGTGGGCCGCGCCGGCTGGTGTACCTGAGCAGCGGCTCTCACTTCAGCGGGCGCCCCGCACTGGAAGGCGTCGACTGGCGGGGCGACAGCGCGGGCTCGTACTCCGACAGCAAGCTCTTCGTCACGACCCTCGCGGCCGCCGTGGCCCGTCTGCGCCCCGGAGTGCTGAGCAACGCCGTGGATCCCGGTTGGGTGCCGACGAAGATGGGCGGGCCGAGCGCACCGGACGACCTCGAGCTCGGCCACCGCACGCAGGAGTGGCTCGCGACGAGCGACGAGCCCGAGGCCCTCACCACCGGCGGGTACTGGTATCACGGCCGCCGGCAGGAGCCGCACGGCGCGGTCCACGACGAGGCGTTCCAGGATCGCCTGGTCGAGACGTTGGCAGAGGAAACGGGCACCGCGCTCTGACTCGTCCCGGTGTCGGCCGACGGCGAAAGGCGCGGCTCAGCCGTCCGGCCCCGCCCTGGAGGCCGTCCTGCCTGCCGGCTCCCCCGCCGCGCCGGGAACGGCGTCATCACGCCCCTCAGTCGTCGAGCGGCTCGTAGTCGAACCAGTCGAAGTGGACGGTCCCCGCGGCGGCGTACATGCCGATGACGCGGCCGGTGAAGCCGCCGGCGACCTCGGTGGACAGGTAACGGCCGTCGAGTGCGGCGAGTTCGGTGTACGTGCCCTCCGCGTCCTCCACGCCGAGGGAGACGGTGTCCGGTCCCTGGCGCGCGTCGGTGACTTCCCGGGAGGCGCTTGCCTCGATCCTGAGCACGACCGGTCCGCCGGTCGCCGGACGGGACGTCACCAGGGAGCGCAGGGGTCCCACCCGGACATGTACCCGCACCTCGCCCGGCGTCGCCTCGATCTCGTAGTGGTGCCGCTCGTCAAGCCGTACGGCCAGTCCGCCGCGGCCGTCGGCAGGGTCGGCCAGCACCCGGGCACGGCAGGAGAGATGCTGCTGGCGGCGGCCCACGAAGGTGACGTCGGGCTCGTCGAGGGACTGCCCCCGGGCGCGCAGGGTGAGCCAGCCGGCCCGTTCCTTCGTGGTGCAGTCCTGCGCGGGACGGGAGCGAAGCGAGATCCAGAGGGGGGCGAGTTCCCCGGCATCGAAGTCGTCGCGAACCAGTGGGGAGGCGGCGGGCGGCTGAAGCGGCCACGGCGGTTCGGCCATCACGGGTGAGAGCTCCCCTACGACCGGCCAGCCGTCGGACCAGGTCACCGGGGCCAGAAAGGTCTCGCGGCCCAGCACGTGCCATCCGGGCGTGCCGCCCTGCGGCCGCACCCCGAGCAGGACCATCCACCATGAGCCGTCCGGACCCTGCACCAGGTCGGCGTGGCCGGTGTTCTGGATGGGATGGTCGGTGCCCCGGTGCGTCAGGACGGGGTTGGCCGGGCAGGGCTCGAACGGGCCCTGCGGGGAGCTGCCGCGGGCGATCGAGACGCCGTGGCACCGCTCGGTGCCGCCCTCGGCGATGAGCAGGTACCAGTGGTCGCCGATGTGGTAGAGGTGCGGGGCTTCGGGGGCCTTGGCGCCGGGGGTGCCGGACCAGATGCCCCGCCGCTCGCCGAGGGTCTCCCCCGTGCGGGTGTCGATGCGGATCTGCGCCACTCCGGCCGTGGTGCACCAGCAGGTGCCGTCGTCGTCCCAGGCGAGATCGGGGTCGATGCCGTGCACGCCGGGCAGCCGGACGGGGTCGGACCAGGGGCCCGCCGGATCCGTGGCCGTGAACAGCAGGTTCCCGTCGCCGCTCACGTTTGTGACGATCAGCCAGAACCGGCCGTCGTGGTGGCGCAGCGTCGGCGCGTAGACACCCCCTGAGGACGGCGAGCGGGGCGGCAGGCGCAGTTGGCTCGGCCGGTCCAGGGCATTGCCGATCTGGGTCCAGTGCACCAGGTCCCGGCTGTGGAAGAGGGGCACGCCGGGGAAGTACTCGAAGCTGGAGCACGCGAGGTAGTAGTCGTCGCCCGCCCGGCAGATGCTCGGATCCGGATGGAAGCCGGGGATCACGGGGTTGCTGAAGGTGGTGCCCGGCTCGGAGACGCTCGACACCCTCATCGAGTCCTTTCGCGGAAGAACCGAAACTCCGGAAGAAACCTTCGCGGAAGACCAGCGGACAGTTACCAGCGAGGCCGGCGACGCCAGCCACCCCGCCAAACGAAAGTGTTTCTCCGTGGGTTCCCCCCATGGAAGGTGCATGTGATGACGAGGAAACGAGTCGGGAAGCGTCGGTGACCGGCACGACGGCCTGACCGCGGCCCCGTAGGCGTACCTACGGCTCCCCTGCTCGTGGTCGGCCCGTGCCTGCGCCACCGAGGAGGCGGCGAAGCCCGCCGGCGAAGTTCTCCGGCGGGCTCCTGCCCGGTCGTCAGCTGCCGCGGGTGAAGACCCTGTCCTGAGTGGAGCCGGTGGTGCACAGCTTCTTCTCGGCGGGCGTCATCTTGCGGGACTTGACCACGACCGCGCTGTGCTTGCCGTCCGTGCCGTTCGGGGCCGGGCCGGTGACCACGTCGGGGACGAACCAGTAGTAGTGGCCCCACTTCGGGTCGTCGTAGTGGGTCTGCCACGTGCCGGACACCTGCTGCATCACCTGGGCCCGGGAGATCCAGCCGACCTCCCCCGGCCGCACGTTCACGGTGAAGGAACTCGTCTCCGTGTGGGAGCTCTGCCAGGTGTAGTTGTAGGTCGCGGTGACGCTGGCCGTGATGATGCCTTCGATGCCTCCGCCCACGGTGACGGAGCCTCCCACCGAGTGGGAGGAGCCCACGGTGTCGGCCCATGACATGGACTGGGCGGCGGGCGAATCGGTGCAGTTGAACAGCAGCTCGGAGACCTGACGGGGCTCACCGAGGTAAGCCGCGCCGATCTTGGGGGAGTTGAAGGTGCACTTGCCTTCCCCGGAAGCGCAGTCGGCCATGATCTGCTCAGCGGTGGGCTGTTCCTCGGCCGAAGCGGGTACGCCCGCCGCGATCACCCCGAGCGCTGTCGCCGTCAGTGCCAGCGTGCGGCCGCCGTACCGCAGCGTGCGATTCATCGTCATCGTCGGTGCCTCTCACCATTGCGTGGGGGGTCGGTGACGAGGCCCCCTGTTGCAGGAGGGCCTGCAACCACCGCCTGGTGCCAACGAGGCTCACGTAAACCGCAGCCCAGCTACACCAAGGAAAGGCAAAGTTGTACTTGATAACCCGAAATGATGAGCCGTCAACATGACGTGTAGGACGTCGACTTGCCGCCTGCCGTCAGTCGAGGGGGTCGAGGGTGAGGTAGGCCTGGCGCGGACTGCCGTCGTGCACGAGTGACTCGTGGTGGCCCACGTCGTCAAAGGCGAATGCGTACGCCTTGCCGTCGGCCATGTTCGCGTGGATCTGGCCGGCGTAGCGGTTGGTGACGCCGTCCTTGTAGAAGGAGCCGGCGTCGGCGTCCGGCTGACTGGGGTTGACCAGGAGCGTGGAGCGGTTGAAGCCGGCGCACAGGGTGCGTGAGATCGGGCCGCGCACCAGGTCGTTCGGTGCGTCGAGTTTCCTGTGGCAGCCGAAGACGGAGGAGGCGTCCGGCTTCTCGAAGCTGGTGACGGTGACGCCGGAGCTGTTGGTGAAGTGCATGACGTCGCCGGAGACCCGGCCGTAGTACCTGGTGCCGGGCTGGTCGGCGAACGGCGTGACCGTCAGGGTGGAGGTGGAGTACTTCCGCCAGACGCGGTCGATGTAGTCGTCCATGACGGTGGCGGGCAGCGCTCCGGTCTCCAGTCCGTACAGCGGCGACAGCGCGCGCAGCACGGTGCCGTCGGGGCGGGTCTGGATCAGGTTGGCCCAGCCTCCGGGCTGTCCCCTGAGGGCGCTGAAGAAGCCGTTGTACCCCCCGGGCCTGAGCCGGCCGGTGCTCGTGGTGCTGCCGTCGGCCCGCTGCACGCCGACGGCGTACGGCGCGGAGAACATGTCGACCTGTGTGCTGTTGATCCACAGGCCCGAGTCGTTGAGTGTGTACTCCGACCAGTTGAACAGGATGTTCCGGTTGGGGTCGGCCGGGTTCTGCACGGCGGGCTGGACCAGGCCTGTGGGGGTGAGCCTGAAGACCAGTTTCTGTCCGTAGGAGAAGTAGACGCGGCCGGAGAACTTCGGGATGCGGATGATTGCCGACTGTCCGGCCGCCGGGCCGGGAATCGAGGCGTCGGGGGCGGGGGTCGGCGGGTTTCCGCCTGCCGGCCAGGGGTGGAAGGCGCCTGCCGCGTCGGCCCAGCCCTGGCGGCCGGTCGAGAGTTCCGTGCCGAGGTTGTAGAGGTACACACGCTCGCCGCGTGACGAGTTGTTGGTGATCTTCAGAGGGACGGTCGCCGGGACCTCGGCGTGGGCAGGTGCGCTTGCTCCGGCCGCGAGCAGGGAGCCGGTCAGGGCCGCGGCGAGGGCCAGGCTCATGGTGGTGGTTCCGCGCCTGAGTTTCCGTAACATGCTCTGCCTCCGTTCGACGACGGGCCGCTCCGGGAGTTCTGAGAGCGCTCTCAAGCGTTGCGCTTTGGTCCGGACCTGTCAATGAGTTGTGCGCCAGTCGGTTGAGTGGGGGCGGAGGTGCGCCGGTGCCGGCGCACCTCCTGTCGGCGTCGTGGAAGGGTCAGCTCCAAAGGTCCCGTTCGGTCTCGTCGAGCAGGAGGCCGACGTAGTCGCGGGTCCAGCCCTCGATCGTGGCGCGGTCCCACAGGTCGGCCGAGTACTCCACGAAGCCCTGCAGTGCGTCCCCCGCCGGCACGAGTCCGAAGGTCAGTTCCGTGCGGGACGCGGCAGGGGCGAGGTCCTCCACGGCCGTGGTCAGCCCATCCAGTTCCACCTCGGCCTCCAGCGAGCTCTGGTACGCGAAGCCCACGTCCAGCCGGTCCGGCACGTCGACGCCCGTGCGCTCCTGCAGCGCGGGGGCGATGAGGCGTACCGGCATGGCCCGGTCCATGCACTCCACCGCCGTCCGGGCGACGCGGTCCGTCAGGGTGGCGAAGGAACCGGTGGCCGCGTCCCGCACGGGCAGCGGGAAGCCGGTGATCGTGCAGGCCAGCAGCGACTCGAACGCACGGCGCTCACGATTGGCGTAGGAGATGTTGAACACCACGTCCGCCTGCCCGGACTTCCGCGCCAGCATCCGGCCCAGGGCCGCCGCCGTGACCACGAACGGCGTCGTCCCCCGCTGCCTTGCCAGGCGTTCCACGGCGGCCCGTACGCCGGCCGGCACGGTGAACGTCACGGCACCGCCCCGGCCGCTCGGCTTCTCCGGCCGGGGACGGTCCAGGGGCAGGTCGACGGTGAACGGCACGCCGTCGAGTGCGCGCAGCCAGAACCGCAGCTTGCCTTCCTCGGCGGCCCGGTCCGCCTGGTCCCGTTGCCAACGGGCGTACTCGACGGGCTGGCACCGCACGGGCGGCAGGGTGTCGGGTCCGCCCCGCACGGCGGAGCCGTAGAGCGCCGCAAGCTCCTTCAGCAGCAGGCTGACGGACCACCCGTCACAGGCGGAGTGATGCAGGACGAGGAGCAGAGCCCAGGTGCTCTCCCCGGTGCGCAGGAGGCGCACGGCCATCGGTGTTCCGCCGGCGGGGTCGATGGGTGTTTCGGCGGCCTCCGTACTGGCCCGCTCCAGGGCCGCCTGCCGCTCGTGCGCGGGCCGTGCGGTGAGGTCCTTGGTCGGCAGCGCCACCGGGCGGGGCCGCAGTACCTGCTGTTCCCAGCCGTCGCCGCTGCGGGCCAGCCGGGTCCGCAGCCCCTCGTGCCGGTCGGTCAGCCGAGTCAGCGCGGTGCGCAGGGCCGATACGTCCAGGTGGCCGGAGAGGGTGATCCGCAGAGCGACGTTGAAGACCTGTGGGAGGGGATGGTCGGCGTGGACCGCAGCGAAGCGGGACTGCTGGGCGGTGGCCGGCGCCCGGCGTTCCACTGTGCCGGGGGCGGCGTCGGGAGCGGGAACCGAGACGGGCTCCGTCTCCTCCCCTTTGGTGGCCAGCCAGGCTGTCATGGCCTTCGGTGTCGGCTCCTGGTAGAAGCTCAGCATCGGGTACTCCGTGCCGAACTCCTCCCGCACCTGGTTGATCAGTCGCATCGCGGTGATCGAGTGGCCGCCCAGGTCGAAGAACGAGGCGTCGTCCGCGATGTCGTCGGCGTCGATGCCGAACTCGGCCGCCCACAGTCTCCGCACGCGCCGCTCGAGGTCCGTGCGGTGAGCGGCCGTCGGCTGAGGGTCGCCGGGGGCGCCCGGCCTGTGGTGCGGGGCGGTCGTGAGGAGGTCGGGCGCCGGCAGCGCGGACCGGTCCAGCTTGCCGTTGTCCGTCCGGGGCAGGGCGGGCAGGACCCGCCAGGCACGCGGTACCAGGTACTCCGGCAACCGGGAGGCCAGTTCCTCCGCCAGGAGGTCGGCCCACGCCTGCCGGTCGTCGGCCGCCGCGCCGATCGGGTCGGCGGGGACGGCGTAGGCCGCCAGGTACGCCTCTGAACGGTCGTTGCGGCGGGCCAGGACGGCCGCCTCGCTCACCCCGTCCAGGGCGTTGAGCCGGCGGGCGACCTCTTCCGGCTCGACCCGGAAGCCACGGATCTTCACCTGGTCGTCGGCCCTGCCGCAGAACTCCAGTTCCCCGTCGTCGTTCCAGCGGACCAGGTCGCCGGTGCGGTACCGGCGGGCGTCCTCGCCCCCGTGCGGGTCCGGCAGGAAGCGCCCTTCCGTGAGGTCCGGGCGGTGCAGATATCCGAGGGCCACGCCGGGGCCGCCGACGTACAACTCCCCCACCGCGCCGGCGGGTACCGGGCTGCCGGAGGCGTCCAGCACGCTCAGCGTCACGTTGTCGACCGGGCGGCCGATGGCGATCGTGCGGGTGGGATCCCCGCCTTGAGGGGACACGGTGTGCGTGGTGCACAGGACGGTGACCTCGGTGGGCCCGTACACGTTCACCGTCTCGTACGGTGCCTCGGGCCGCGGCCGGGTGCGCAGCACGTCGCCGCCGAGCAGCAGGTGACGCAGGGGCGGCTGGTCGGCCGGGGGCAGGCGGAGCACCTGTTCGCCGAGGGCGGTCGGCAGGATGGAGAAGGTGATGCCCTGCTCGGCGCACCAGCGGGCCAGGGACCGCGGGTCCCTGCGCAGTTCCTCGTCGGCGATCGCGACCGATGCCCCCGCGGTCAGCGCCGGCCAGATCTCCAGGATCGAGGCGTCGAAGCTCTGGCTGCAGACGGCGGCGCTGCGGTCGGCCCGGGTGAAGCCGAAGCGCCGGTGCTGCCACGCGCACAGGTCGACGACGCCGCGGTGCGCCACGACGACCCCCTTGGGGGTGCCGGTGCTGCCCGAGGTGTAGAGGACGCAGCACGGGGACCGGCCGTCGGTGGCGGGCGCGAGGACCTGCCCGCGGGGTGCGGTGGCGTCCGGCGGTACGACGGTCACCTGCCCGGGCAGCCTCAGGGCGGCCGCCTCCTCACGGGTCGACACCAGCGTCCGGGCCCCGCACTCGGTGATGACCTGCTCGGCGCGTGCCCGGCCGAGGCAGGGGTCGAGCGGGACATAGGGGCGGCCCGACTTGAGCGCGGCGAGCATGGCGACGACGAGGTCGGCTGAGCGCGGCAGCCACAGCGCCACCGCCTCGTCGCCGCTCGCCGTGTGCTGTTCCCGCAGGGCGGCGGCGAGCTGCTCTGCCCGGTCGTCCAGTTCGCGGTAGGTCAGCCGGTGGTCGCCGCTGATCACAGCCGTGCTGTTCGGTTGTGCGGCTGCCTGCCTGGCGAAGAGGGCGTGAACCGTGGTGTCCTCGGGCGGGCGGGACGGACCGTGCTGCCAGGACCGCGGTACGGGGTCCCCGGCGACCGCCGTGCCGGCGGCCGCGGGGGCGAGCTGTGACAGAGGTGCCTCAGGTGCGTCGACCGCTGCCGTGAGCAGGTCCCGGAAGGTGACGAAGAACCGGTCCACGGTGTGCTGGTCGAACAGGTCGGTGTTGTACTCCAGATGGCAGCGGATGCCGTGCGGCTGGTCGGTGAAGTAGACGGTGAGGTCCATGAGGGACTTGTCGGGGCCGATGTCCAGCGGTGTGGCCTCGATACCGGGCAGGTCGAAGCGGAACGGTTCGGCGCGCTGGAACTCGGCCATGGTCTGGAACACCGGTGTCCGGTCGATCGCCCTGGCCGGGGCGAGCTCGCGGACCACCGTCTCGAAGGGCACCCGCGCGTGGTCGTACGCGTCGAGGGCGACCGCGCGCACGCGGGCCAGCAGCGCGGTGAAGGCGGGGTCTCCGGACAGGTCGAGGCGCAGCGCGAGCGTGTTCACGAAGAAACCGAGCAGGTGCTCGGCCCGTTCGGGGCGGTCCGAGATCGGGGTGCCGACGACGATGTCCGTCTGTCCGGTGACGCGGTGCAGCGTCGCCGCGTAGCCGGCGAGCAGGGTCATGAACAGGGTGCCGCGGCTGTTCCTGCTCAACTCGCGTAAGCGGCTGGAGAGTTCCGGGTCCAGGGTGTGGAAGACCGCACGGCCGTTGGAGGTCATCCGCGACGGGCGCGGCCGGTCGGTGGGCAGCGCCAGGACGGGCAGCTCGCCGCCCAGGATGCGGCGCCAGTACGCCAGGTCCTCCTCGGTCCCGCCGCCGCTCGCGGACGCCGCCTGTTCGCGGGCGTGGTCGGCGTAGCTGAAGGTGAGGGCCGGGAGGCGGGGGGTGCCGCCCTCGCGTTCGGCCCGGTAGAGGGCGGACAGGTCGCGGGCGAGGACGGTGGCGGAGGCCGCGTCGACGACGATGTGATGGAGGGAAAGGACGAGGACGTGCTCCGCGTCGGCGAGCCTGACCAGCCGGGTGACGAACAGCGGGCCGTCCGCCAGGTCGAAGCGGCGTGCGCTCTCGGCCGACAGGACGTCGTGGAGAACGGTCCGTGGGTCGCCGGTGGCGTCCACGAGTTCGAAGTCGGGTTCGGCGGAGGCCCGCACCACCTGCCGGGGCTCGCCTCCCAGCTCCCGGAAGACCGTGCGCAGGCCCTCGTGCCTGGCGACGAGGCCGCGCAGCGCCACCCGGAGCGCGGGCACGTCGAGGGGGCCGTCGAGACGTACCGCCTTGATCTCGTTGTAGGCGGTACGGCCCGGGAGCAGTCGCTCCAGGAACCAGATCCGTTCCTGGCCCGGCGACAAGGGGGCGTCGGCGGGGGCGGGTCCGGCGGCCGAGGGTGCGGGGCCGGCCGGTGGGCGCTCCGGCGTCGTCGTCTCGGGTGCCGCGCCGGCAGCGGACGGATGCCGGTAGTGGCGGCGCAGGGCGTCCAGGTGTGAAAGGCCGGCGCGCAGTTCGTGCGCCGCGACCCCGAAGTCGACGAGCGCCACGATCTCGTCGGCTCCCGCCGCCGTCACCGCGTCCACCACCGGGCGGACGCTGTCCGCCGTGCCGATGAGGGCGCGCTGGTCGCAGTAGCGGCCGTAGGCGCGGCGGAACACCGTCTCCAGGTCGTCCTCGCTGAGCGCGGCCAGGTCGACGCTGTGCCCCAGGCTGTTGGTGACGCCGCTGAACAGGGACAGGGACGCGCGCATGTAGCGGGACAGCGGTTCGTACGCCTCCGTGCGCGCGGTGTCGCGGTCCGCGGCCAGGTAGGTGTGGAGCAGGACGGCCACCCGGCCGGTGTCCGGGTCCAGGCCGTGGCGGGCCCGGGTGCTCCGGTAGCGGGTGATGTTCTCCTGGAGCTGTTCGACGGTCTGGGTCATCAGGTTGGTGACGACACCCAGGTCGTGGCGGGCGGCCAGTTCGTACGAGGCGGGGTTGGCGACCACGGCGGTGTACAGGGGCGGGGCGTCCTGCACGGGCCGTGGGAAGAGCCGCAGGCCGGCCTCGCCGTCACCGGTGGTGCGGCGCACGGCGTCGCCGCGCCAGAACCTTCGTACCTCCTGCAGCTGCTCGTACATCAGCTCCTTGTGCCGGCCGAAGCGGTCGGGGAAGAAGGCGAAGTCCTTGGCGCTCCAGCCACTGGCGACGCCGATGCCGACCCGTCCGCCGGAGAGGTTGTCCACCATCGACCACTCCTCGGCGACCCGGATCGGGTCGTGGAGGGGCAGGACGACGGAGCCGGCGTTGAGACGGATGCGCTCGGTCTCCCGGGACAGCGCGGCCGCGAGCACGGCCGGGTTGGGGAAGAGGCCGCCGAAGGAGTGGAAGTGGCGCTCCGGCATCCAGAGCGCGTGGAAGTCGTGCCGGTCCGCGAACCGGGCGACCTCCATGAGGAGTTCGTACTGGCCCTGGCGGGGGGCGGAGGTGTCCTGTGGGTAGTCGCCGAAGAAGTAGACGCTGAAGTCGGGTGTGCGCGGGGTGACTTCCTTCACGGCGTGCGTGCGCGGGGCGGATGCGGCCGCGGCGTTCCAGGCCATGGCGGCCACGGGGGTGGCGGCCGGTGGCTGCGGGCGCGGTGGGGCCGAGGCGGTGGATGCCGGTCGCGGAGGCGTGGACGGGGCCGGTGCCGGTGGCGCTGTAGTGGCCTCGGGCGGGGTCGGCCGCGGTGGCGCGGGCACGGTGGGTACCGGCCTTCGTTGCGCTGTCCTCGGGGCCACCGGTGGCGTGCCCGGGAAGAAGCCCGCCGACCGCAGCTCGCGCAGCGAGTCCCGTACGGCGTCGGCGATGAACTCGATGTCCGAGTCCGCGTGGGCGGTGGACAGGAAGAAGTTGCGCCACTCCCAGACGTGCACGCCGCGCAGCATCAGGTGGTGGTAGAGGAGCTCCATGTCCGCGCGGTGCTCGAAGCGGAACTGCGAGCCGAAGTGGGTCATGCGCAGCGGGTACTCCTCGGCCTCGAAGAAGCCGTTGAGCGTGGCGGCCAGTTCGGCGGTGCGCGCGTTGAGGCGCTCCTGGAGGCGTGGGCTGTGTTCCCTGAGGTGGGTCAGTACGGCGCGTGCGGCGACCATCGACACCGGATGCTGGATGTACGTGCCCCCGAAGAAGGTGGTGTCGGCGGGCGGATAGCTGTCGTCTCCGTACGACCAGTATCCGCCGTCGACCCCGTCCATGATGTCGGCGCGGCCGGCGATCGCGCCGATGGGGAAGCCACCGCCGAGCAGCTTGCCGTAGGTGGCGAGGTCGGGGGTGACGCCGTACAGCTCCTGCGCGCCGCGCGGCGCCGGACGGAAGCCGGTCAGCATCTCGTCGAAGAGCAGCACGATGCCGTGACGGCGGGTCAGCTCCCGCAGTCGGCGGACGAACCCGGCCGGCTGGAGCGAGGGGTGCCGGCTCTGCACCGGCTCCACGACGACCGCGGCGATGTCGTCGGCGTGCCGGGCGATGGTCTCCAAGGCGGTGTCGCTGCCGTAGTCGAGGACCAGCAGATCGGAGACGGCGGCCTGCGGTATGCCCCGGGAGACGGGCACGGTGGCGGTGCCGGCGCCGCTGCCGGAGGCCCGGCCGAGGACGTTGTCGGCGTGGCCGTGGTACGCGCCGAGGAAGGTGACGATCTTGTCGCGGCCGGTGGCGGCGCGGGCGAGGCGGATGGCCGCCGAGTTGGCCTCCGTACCGGAGTTGGCGAAGGCCACCCGTTCGAGTCCGGTGAGTTCGGCGAGGAGTTCCGCCGCCTCGCCGGTCTCGACGGTGCGGGGACCGAGCTGAATGCCGCGGGACAGGTGCTCACGCACGGCCTCCGTGACGAAGTCCGGCTCGTGGCCGAAGAGAAGAACGCCGAAGCCCATGGTGATGTCGACGTACTCGTTGCCGTCGACGTCCTCCAGACGTGCCCCGCCGGCGCGGCGGCCCGCGATCGGGTACAGCATCTCCTTGGTGCCGCTGCGGAAGCCGACGACGGCACGGCTGTCGGCCAGGACGCGGCGGTAACGCTGGGCGATCCGCTTGGAGGTGGGCGTCCTGGCGGTGTACCGGCGGACGAGGTCGTCCAGGTGCTCCTGCTGGGAGCGCGGGGAGGCGTCCCGCACCATGCCGGAGGATCTCGCGACCGTCACCCGGGGCCCGTGGACCCGCGGCGGCGGGGCCGGAGCGGCGGCCCCGCCCATCTGCTCGGCGATGCGCTGCGACAGCTCGGTCATCGCCGCCAGGTCCTGGTCCAGTGCCGCGGATATACCGCTCAGCCCGGTCACTTGGCCGCCTTGCCGTTGAGCCGGTCCGTCACCGAGGCGGTCTGGAGGGCGAGCAGCTGGGAGAGCTGGGACATCATCTGCAGCTGTATCTGTGATATCTGGTGGATCTTGTCGGCGAGGCCCTCCAGCTCTTCACGGGTCGCGTACCGGGGAGCGGCTGCCGTGCCGGAGGGGGCGGGTTCCGCAGCCGGCGCCGCTGCGGCGGGCTGCGCCGGCTCGGACCGCCGCGCCGGGGACTCGGTGGGCGCCGTCCCGGTACCGCCCGGCATGTGGGCGACGATGAACTCCGCGAGCCGGCGCGGCGTTCCCGTCTCCTCGAACAGCTGCCGCATCGTCACCTTGACCTGATGTCTCTGCTCCAGCTCGCGCAGTACACTGATCATCTGCAGCGAGTCGGCACCGAGGTCGAAGAAGGACGCGTCCGCGGCGATCTGCGACGGGTCCTCGCCGAGGTGCCGGGCGGTGGCTTCGACGATGCTGTGGAGTACGCGTGCGACCGCTGCCTCTTGCTGCACCACTTCTGTTCCCTTTCTCGCTGCTGTTCTCTTGCTCAGGGGCGTCAACCGGGGCCCCGTCCAGTGGTCCTTGTGCTGGAACCGGTATCCGGGCAGCGGGATGCGTCTGCCTCCGCTGCCGGCCAGGAGTGCCTCCCAGCCGACGTCCACTCCGGCACAGTGCAGTTCTGCGGCCGCGCCCCAGAGCGCGCCGAGCCCGGTGCCTCGGCGCAGGGACGGCAGTACCCGCACGTCGGGCAGCGCCCGGCGGGCCAGGCCGCTGAGGGTGGTGTGCGGTCCGATCTCGAGCAGCAGGCGGGGCCGCTGTGCGCCGACGCCGCGCAGCGCCTTGTCGAAACGGACGGGCTCGCGGGTGTGCCGCAGGAGGTGCTCCGAGTCCGGCCTCCAGCCGGGCGGGCGGGCCGATCCGTCCAGCGCGCTGACGAACGGGACCCGCACGGGCCGGAACTCCACGTCGTCCAGGACCTTCCGGAACTCCTCCAGCATCGGTTCCATCAGCGCGGTGTGGAAGGCGCGGGTCACCGGCAGCCGTTGCCCCGGGGTGCCGCGTTCGTCCAGCAGCGCGCACGCCCGGTCGACGGCGGCGACGGGGCCGGCGAGGACCTGGGCGTGGTCCCCGTTGGTCACGGCCGCCTCCAGTTGGTCGACCTCGGCCGTCAGGGCGAGTGCGGCCGCCCGGTCGAGCGCCACGGCCACCATCGCGCCCGGCGCGCAGCGCCGCCGCATCAGCCGGCCGCGTCGGGTGGTCAGCCGTACGCCGTCCTCGATCGACAGAGCTCCGGCCGCGTACAGCGCGGCGTATTCCCCGACGCTGTGCGCGGTCACGGCGTACGGTTCGGCGCCTGCGTCGCGCCACAGCCGGACGAGGGCGCATTGCAGGGCGAACAGCGCCGGCTGCGCGGTGTCCGTGTCGGGCGGCACCTCGCGTGGGCCGTCCGGCAGGTCATCCGCGCACAGCGCGGTGAGCAGTGAGTCACCGGTGAGGTCGCGGTGGAGCTGGTCGCAGGTGTCGAGGACCTCGCGGGCGGCTGGGAAACGCGCGTAGAGGGCGGCGGCCATGCCGGGGTACTGGCTGCCCTGTCCGGTGAACTGGAACGCCACACGCGGGGCGCCCTCCGCGGGCTTCGTCCCGGTGGTCGCCGCCGTTCCGGCTGTTCCGGCAAGCCAGGCATCGAGGGCGTCTGCGAGGGATCGGGGGGTGGAGCCGCGGACCGCGAGCCGGTGGCGGCCGTGGGCACGGCCGAGGGCGGCGGTGGTGACCAGGTCCGCCAGGTGCGGGGCTGGTGGCCTGCGTAACCGGTCGCTGAAGGCGCGGGCGTTGTCCGCGAGGGCCTGCGGGCTGCTGCCTGACACCAGCAGTACGTCCGGCGGGGAGAACGCGCCGGTCCTGGGCGCCGGTTCGGGCGCCTCTTCCAGGATCAGATGGACGTTGGTGCCGCCGACGCCGAGTGAGGTGAGGCCCGCTCGGCGCGGTACGCCGCTCGCGGGCCAGGGCCGTGCGGTCCTGGGGATGTAGAAGGGGCTGTGGTCGAGGTCGATGAGCGGGTTGGGCTCGCTGAAGTTCGCCATCGGCGGGATCACCGCGTGGCGCAGCACCAGCAGGGCCTTGACGAGGCCGGCGAGGCCGGAGGCGGCGTCGAGATGGCCGATGTTGGCCTTAGTGGAGCCGAGGGCGCAGTAGCCGTCGCGGTCGGTGTCCTCGCGGTAGGCGCGGGCCGCGCCGTCGAACTCGATCGGGTCGCCCTTGAGGGTGCCGGTGCCGTGGGTCTCCAGGTAGCCGATGGTGTCCGCGCCGACGCCCGCGCGCCGCAGCGCCTGGCGGATGGCCGCGCGCTGGCCCTCGGCGCTCGGGGCGGTGAACGCCTTCTTGCCAGCGCCGTCGTTGCTGATGCCCCAGCCCCGGACGACGCCGTGGACGGTGTCGCCGTCGGCGACGGCCCGGGCCAGCCGCTTCAGTACGACGGCCAGGACGCCCGTGCCTCCCACGGTGCCGTCGGCGCGGGCGTCGAAGGCCCTCAGCCGGCCGGACCGGGACAGGATCGATCCCTTGACGTAACGGTAGCCCAGGATCTGCGGCACATGGACGGCGGTGGCGCCGACGAGGGCGATGTCGCAGTCACCCATGAGCAGCGACTGGGCGGCCGTCTGCACACCGACGAGAGAACTGGAGCAGCCGGTCTGGAGGTTGACGGCGGGTCCGGTCAGGCCCAGTCGGTAGGCGACCCGGGTGGCCGTGAAGTCGGCTTGGTTGCCGACCGTGATCTGCATGCCGGCCGTCCAGTCGGAGACCGTGTGGGCCGGGAACACGTTGTTGAGGAGGTAGTTCTGGAACGTGTACAGGTGATATCCGGTGCTGGCGTAGACGCCGACGCGGGTGCCGTCCCGTTCGTCCGGATAGCCGGCGTTCTCCAGGGCGTGCTGGGCGCACTCCAGGAACATGCGGTGCTGCGGGTCCGTGAGCCGGGCCTCGCGGGCGCTCATCCCGAAGTGCTGGGCGTCGAAGCCGGCGATGTCGTCCAGCACTCCGGAAGCGCCGACGAAGTCCTCCGCGCCGTACTCCGCGGCGGGGACGCCGGCGGCGGCCAGCTCCTCGTCGGTGAAGCGGGTGACGCAGTCCGTGCCGTCCCGGACGATCCGCCAGAGTTCCTCGGGTGTGTCGGCGCCCGGCAGCCGGAAGGCCATTCCGATGACGGCCATCCGCGGGTCCAGATCGGTGGTGCTCATCTGTCGTGCCCCTCCGTCACCGTGGGCTGGTCACGGCCTGCCGCATCCCCCGCTGGCGGGGTGGGTCCGCCCCGCCCGGCCAGCCACACCAGCAGGGCCGCGCACAGGACGATCGCGAGGCCGTGGAAGGCGGCCACCACCTGCAGCGGGGAGAAGTTCTCCAGGAGCGCGCCGCTCACGAGCATGCCGAGGCCGAAGCCGGTGTTCTCGGCGGAGGCGGACAGCCCGAAGAGGCGGCCACGCTGGTCGTCGGGGGCGGTCTGCAGCCTCGACACGTAGACGATCTCGGTGAATCCGTCGGCGGCTCCGGCGACGAGCGCGGCGATGACGGCGGGCACGGTCGGCATCCCGCTGAAGACCATGATGAACCCGGCCGACATCACGCAGGCGCCGAGCGCGAAGGCCCGCTCCCCCGGTGTCCGCCCGGATTTCCCGGTGACCCGGCCGATCACCTGCTGGGCGACGATGTTGCCGATGGCCCAGGTGGCCCAGAACTGGCTGATGAACGTGGCCGGGTGGTCGGGGTCCAGGCTGCTGGAGTAGATGGGCAGGGCGACGTTGTGGGACGAGGAACCCAGTCCGTCGACCGCCCGGATGGCGATCATGGCCATCAGCAGCGGAGCGGTGCCCAGCAGCATCCGGACCGTCAGGCGCGCGGCGCCCGATGCCTTCGCTGAGTCACCGCCCGCGGCGTCCATGGCCGCCCGGGTGCGTACCGGCAGCAGGAACAGCACCGTCGCGGAGACCAGGAACGTCGCGGCGTCCAGGGCGAACGCGGCGGAGTAGCCGAGTTGCGCCACGACCACGCCCGACGAGGCGAAGCCCGCGATCATGGCGAGCGAACGCCCCGTCACCAGCAGCCCGTTGGCCCGGACGCGGTGCTCCGCGCCGACGATCTCGGGGATGCTGGTGCGCAGGGCCACCTGGGAGAGGGTCGAGCAGCCGCCCGTGACCACGGCCAGGACGTACAGCAGGCCGGGGCGCACGCCGTCGGGGGCGAGCAGCAGGGACAGCAGTGCCAGCGCCTGGCACAGGTCGGCGCCGACCATCAGGCGCTTGCGGTCGCAGACCGAGACGAGCCGCCCGCTCACCCAGCCCGACACGACGCTGGTCGCCAGGCGTACGGCCATGAACAGGCCGGCGGCCAGCGCGCTGCCGGTGGCGTCGTAGACGAAGACGTTCAGCGCCACCATGTTCAGGTAACTGCCGTACGCCGAGATGCCGTTGCCCAGGACGAGCAGACGGAAGTACCTCATGCACCTTCCCTCGGGTCCGCACGAAGGGTGTGGCTATGGGGTCCGGGATCGCCCTGTCGCCCCGTCGCGCGCGCCACGGGGAAGCGGCTGCGCAGGAACCATCCCCCCAATACGCCGCCGGACAGCGGCCATTGGTCCGCAACCCAAGCAGAACCGAACCGAAGCGTTCAAGACTCGGGGGTGGTCCAGACGACTTCCGGTCCGCATTTGGCGATTTCGGAGCGCCGCGGTCGTCAGTCCGCCGACAGGGCCTGTTCCGCCCAGATCGTCTTGCCGTGGTACGTGTGGCGGGTGCCCCATCGCTCGCACAGCTGGGCGACCAGCATGAGGCCGCGCCCTCCCTCGTCGTAGACGCGAGCGCGGCGCAGGTGCGGTGCCGTGCTGCTGGCGTCGGAGACTTCGCAGATGAGGTTGCGGTCGAGGATCAGGCGCAGCTGCAGGGGCGGCTCGCCGTACCGGATGGCGTTCGTGACCAGTTCGCTGATGACCAGCTCGGTGACGTACGCCGACTCCTCCAGACCCCACTCCTTGAGCTGCCGGTTCGCGCTGTCGCGGATCTCGGCCACCGCGGACGGTTCCGGCCGTACGTCCCAGGTGGCCACGTGGGCCGTGTCCAGGACGTGTGTGCGGGCCAGGAGCAGCGCCACGTCGTCCGCGGGCCGGGCCGGGAGAACGTCCCGCAGGACGGTGTCGCAGGCGCTCTCCAGGGACGTGTCCGACCTGACCAGCGCCTGCAGCAGGAGGGCCACGCCGTCGTCGATGTCGCGGCCCCGGGCCTCGATCAGGCCGTCGGTGTACAGCGCCAGCAGGCTGCCCTCGGGCAACTCGATCTCGGCCGCCTCGAACGGCAGGCCGCCGAGTCCCAGCGGGGGGCCGGCGGGCAGCTCGAGGACACGAGCCTCGCCGTCCGGGGTGAGCAGCACCGGCTCCGGATGGCCGGCGCGGGCCAGGGTGCAGCGCCGGGAGACCGGGTCGTACACGGCGTACAGGCAGGTGGTGCCGGTGTCGGGGGCGGCGCCGGGCGTGCCGTCGGTCTCCGCCGACAGCCGGTTGACCAGGTCGTCCAGATGTGTCAGCAGCTCGTCGGGAGGCAGGTCGACGTCGGCGAGGGTGCGTACGGCGGTCCGCAGCCGTCCCATGGCGGCGGAGGCCTGGATGCCGTGGCCGACGACGTCGCCGACGACCAGGGCCACGCGGGCGCCGGAGAGGGGGATGACGTCGAACCAGTCGCCGCCCACACCGACCTGCGCGCTGGCCGGCAGATAGCGGGAGGCGACTTCCACGGCGGGCTGCCGGGGCAGTCGCTGCGGCAGCAGGCTGCTCTGCAGGGTCAGCGCGGTGTCACGCTCACGGGTGTAGCGGCGGGCGTTGTCGATGCTCAGGGCGGCCCGGGCGGTGATCTCCTGGGCCAGCAGCAGATCGTCCTGCTCGAAGGGCTCGGGACGGCGGTGGCGGGAGAAGGTGGCCACGCCGAGAGTGATGCCGCGGGCGCTCATCGGCACCGCCAGCACCGAGTGGAAGCCGAAGCGCCGCACGCGTTCCGCCCGGTCAGGGGCCAGGTCCGCCCATCGGTCCACCCCGTCCGATGTGATCTGATGGATCAGTGGCTGTCCGGCGACCAGGCATTCGGCCGCGGGCGAGGTGCTCGGGTAGGTGGCGACCTCGCCCAACGGGACCACGGCCTCGGGGCAGCCCGGCAGCACCGACTGGTTGGCCACTCGCCGCAGCAGGACCGGGCTGGGGAGTGTCACGGCCCGCAGTTCCCGGTCGTCCTCGATGTCGGGAAGCAGATCCACCGTGACGAAGTCGGCAAGGTGCCCGGCGGCGACGTCGGCCATTTCCTGGGCGGTGCGGGCCAGGTCGAGGGTGGTGCCGATGCGGACGCCGGCCTCGGCGACCAGGGCGAGCCGCTGCCGGGCCTGGTGCTGTTCGGTCATGTCGTGCGCGGACAGCAGCACCCCGCGCACCACCCCGTGGTCGTCGTTCACCGGCGCCAGGGACACCGACCACACACTCTCGTGATCATGGCCGGCCAACTGCAGGGACGCCCTCAGGTGCTGCTGTTCGCCGCTGCTGAGGACCTTCAGCATCAGCTCTTCGGTGCGTTCGCCCTGCGGGTCGAGAATGAGCTCCGACACCCGCAGCCCCCGCATCTCCGCCTCGGAGAGTCCCATCACGCGTTCCATGTCGGCGTTTGCCCTGAGCAGCCGCAGCCGGGTGTCGTACAGGGCGGTGGTGCACGGCGACTGGGTGAGCGACCAGCCGATCAGGACGTCCTCGTCGAACTCGGCACGGGTGCGTGCCACCGGTGAGACCAGCAACCACTCATGGGCGTCGCCGTCGGTTCTCCGGTTCCGCTCACGGCGGTGCGCCAGCAAGGTCACCGGGAGGACATGTCCGTCGCGGTGTCTCAGGGTCGCCGTACCGTTCCACCGCCGCATCCCGTCGAGGGATCGCAATTCGCGGGCGGGAGCTTCCCCGGCGAGCAGCACGGCCGCCGGGCGGCCGACGATCTCCGATGCCGGGTAGCCCACCAGACGGTGTGCGCCTTCGCTCCACCCGGTCACCGTGCCGCGCGCGTCCACGACGGCCCGGGCCGTGGCCGTGTCGTCGACGACCGGTACCGACTGCGGGCCCGTCCCGTCGTTTCCGGTCGTTCCTCGTCGCGGCATCGCGCTCGTCCTGCCTGTAGCAAGCACGGGCCCGACGTGGCACACCATCGGACCGACATGGCATGAACTTCAGTATAATCATGAAAATTGGAATAAATATCCTCTTAGACGGTGCCGTCCCCGGACCGGCTCCGACGGCTGTTGAGCCACCAGGCGCCGACGCCGCCCAGGACGAGGACGACCGCGCCGATGCCCACGGGCACGGCTGTGGACATGCCGTCACCCTCGGCGTCCTTCGCCACCGGCTCCGCGGACGGCCGGTCGGCGCGCTCACTGGAGGCCGTTCCCGTGGACGGGGCTGGAGTCTTCGGCTTCTCCGTGGGGCCGGGGCTCACGAGTTCGGCGCCCGGTGCGGCGGCCTTCAGCTTCAGGCGCGGCGCGGGATGGCCGTGCCCGTGCCCGTCCCCCTCGGCTTCCTCCTCGAGCTGGATCCAGCGGTCGGTCCTGCCGTCGCTGTAGGTCTGCAGGGTCTTGAAGACCAGTTCCCTCGCGTCGGGCAGCTGCCGCACCGTCACGACGTGTTCGGCGTCCTCGCCCGCGGCCAGCTTCGGCCCGGACACCGTGTAACCACGGCCGGTCGGGGCGAACTTCCAGCCCTCGGGGCCTTTCTCGTACGTGACGTCCCGCGGGGTGATGCCCTTGGGCAGGACGACCTCCAGCTTGCTGATCCCGGCCGTGGAGGACTCCGACTCGGCGGAGAAGGTCAGCGCGACGTTCCGGTCGAGCGCCCGGGCGCCGTCCGCTTCCACCTCCGCGTGTGCCGCGGCCGGTCCCGCGGTGGCGACGGCGACCGCGAACGCGGCCGCGGAGAGGGCGACGGCCCTGGCGCAGGTCTTACGAGTCATGGAGAGCGCTCCTGTTTCTGTGACGTGCACGCGTGTGCACTGGCATGGGGAAGCGGTCGGGCAGCGGCGGGCGCCGGCGTGGCAGACCGGCGGGCGGCGCGGCGGAACCGGTGAGGGGGTGAAGGTGAAGGGGTCGCGGCGGGGTGAACGCGTGCCGTGACGGACGGGTGTGC
Organism: Streptomyces djakartensis; assembly: GCF_014651075.1. GTDB lineage: Bacteria > Actinomycetota > Actinomycetes > Streptomycetales > Streptomycetaceae > Streptomyces > Streptomyces djakartensis. Next base: position 74,044 of record NZ_BMWE01000019.1, read on the forward strand.
CGCGCCCGCTTGCGCGGCCCCGGGAAACCGGCTGCCGTCAGGTGACGGTCGTCCCGGCGGGCGGGGCCCGAGAGATGGTCGTGCGAGCCGGGAGAAGCCGCCGCGGCATACGGTCGGAGCGGCTCCGGGCGCGGACGCGCGGACGGTGCGGCGGTGTGGGCAGCCGGAGGAGCGGACGCAGCGGCGCCATGAGCCATCCGGGGAGCGCCCGCAGGACGCGGAACGCGGCGCGCTCACCGTGGGCGAGCCACAGGCCGCACAACAGCGCGGCCAGCAGATGCGCGGCGAGCATGCCGGTCGACGACATGCCGCCGGTGCCGTGGTCCACCGGGTGCGCGGCCACCGCGTGCCCCATCGGCCCGAGGGGGTGTACAGCAGCCGAACCGTGACTTCTCGTGTGGTCCATGACGAGCGCGCCGCCGCCGTCGGGCCCATCGGCGTGCCCGGCCGCCTGCGCCAGCGAGAACGCCGCGTGCAGCAGGGCCTGGGCGGCGACCGCGACGCATCCGACGAGGACCGGTCCGCGCTCCCGGCCGGCCAGCACCCAAGCCGTGCCGGCGGTCGCCACCGCTCCCGCGGCCATGGCCCACCGGGGCACCGCGGTCCCCGACATCATGACGTGGCCCAGGGAGGCGAGCAGCACGCAGACGGCCGCGAAGACAGCGGCTCTGAGCGCGCGAGAACACCACCCAGCGGTCATGGCGTCTCATCCTCGCAGTCCCGGGTCCCGCACGTCACCGGAAGGTACGGAACCGCCCCAGGTCTCCGACTCAATCCAGCGGCTGTGATCCACGACACAACCGCGCATGTGGCGCGGCCGCAGGCCAGGGCCGGTGCCGCCGCGTTCACGGCATGCGCCTGGATCAGCGGACCCGGCCGAAACGGGTCCGCGCCCAGCAGGAACCCGGCGACGCTTGTGTCGCCGCGCGGCCGCGGGCGCTGCTCGCCCGGCCGGGGGTCCGCCGGCGCTGGGAGCTGACGACCGGCCGGCTGTTCATCGCCATCGGCTTCTCGATCGCCGCGGTCGCCTGACGCCGCTGACACCCGGCGGGCCCGGTCACCAGCCGGGCCTTGTCCCGATCTGCATGCCCGGGCGGCGCCGGTGGACGGTGACGTAGGACAGGCCGCCGCTGCCGGCGACCAGGCCTCGGGCGCTGCCGCGGGGCAGCCAGACCAGGCTGCCCGGGGCCAGCGGCTGCGGGTCCGCCGCACGGTCGAGGGCGCCGTCGCCGGCGACGACGAGCAGCAGCACGTCGAGGTCGGGCTCGGTGTGCGCGCCGATGCGCCCTCCGGGCGGGATGCGGACGAGGTTGGCATCGAGTTGCCGCCCCGGCTCGGCCAGCCGCCACAGGGCGCCGGCCGGAGCCGAGTCGGCGGCCATGAGCGATTCCGTGTCGCACAGCACACGCGGTTCGGGAGCGCCGTCCGCGCCGGGGGATGTCTCTGTCTCAGTCATCGGTTGGCCACCATGCCACAGGTGCCGGTGTCACGTTTCTGTGGCTGGGGGTGGTCCTGGCCATTTCCTTCCTCGAGGGGGCCGCCGAGGCCGGGCGACCGCCCGGCTCTCAGCCCGGCTTCCGCTCGCCGTGGTGGCGCTGGGCGAGGCGGGCGAGGGCGACCGCGCCGAGCAGAAGACCGAAGTCACGCAACGCGATGTCGTAGAAGCCGGGGATGGTCAGCAGGTTGACGATGACGCCGGCCAGCCATCCGGCCACCAGCCAGCCCCCGAAGCGCGGGGCGAAGGCCACGGCGAGCCCCGCGAGAACCTCGACGACGCCCACGGCGTACATCGCCGCCTGGGCACTGCCCGGCACGACGTCGTCGATCCACGGCGCGAGGTAGGAGGGCCAGTCCACGAGCAGGTTGGCGAACTTGTCCAGCCCGACCAGGACCGGCGCCACGGTGAATCCGACGCGCAGGATGGCGAACGCCTGGTAGCCGGGGTCGGTGAACACGGCCCTGCGGGAGACGGCGGGGGGCGGGGTTGTGGTTGCGGACGACATGACGCCCACCTTTCTATTGACAACTCTCACTGTCGATAGAAGCGCGGGCCCGGTCTTTAGTCAAGGGCCGTGGGTTTTACACTGGTGTTCGTGGACCAGGAAGAAGGACCCGACCGCGACGTCTCCGCGGTCGCCGCTCTGGACGAGCCGACCCGCAGGCGGCTGTACGACCACGTCGTGCGCCAGCCGGGGCCCGTCAGTCGCGACGAGGCGGCCGGCGCCCTCGGGCTGGCACGTCGGACCGCGGCGTTCCATCTGGACCGCCTGGCGGACGAGTCGCTCCTCGACGTCGTCTATGAGCGGCGCAGCGGCCGTACCGGTCCGGGAGCCGGCAGGCCGGCCAAGCTGTACAAGCGCTCGGCCAAGCAGGTCGCCGTCAGCCTGCCCGAGCGGCACTACGAGCTGGCCGGGCGGCTCCTCGCCCAGGCCGTGGAGGAATCGGAGGCCACCGGGGAACCGGTCCGGGCCGTGTTGCACAGCAAGGCCCACGAGCTCGGTGCCCAGCTCGCCGGCCGGAGCGACTCGGGCGTGCTCGACCTGCTGGAGCGGTACGGCTTCGAGCCGCGCTCGCAGGGTGACGCGATCGTGCTGGGCAACTGCCCCTTCCACACGCTCGCCCGCGCACACACCGAGACGGTCTGCGGCATGAACCTCCACCTGCTCCGCGGTGCCCTCGAGGGTCTCGGCCAGAACGGTCTCCAGGCCTGCCTGGCCCCGGGTCCCGGCTACTGCTGTGTGCGCTTGGAACCTGCCTCCGCGCCGGGCAACCCGTCCCGCTCGCCCGGCGTCTCTCCTGGCGAGCGGGACGGGTATACGCCTACGACCATGTGACGGGGACGACGATGAGTGACAAGGCTCGCAGACTGTTCGAGGCGCTGGACCTCGACCACGACGGGGTGCTCACCCGGGAAGAGGTGATCGTCGCCCTGCGGACGAAGGGGCCGTCCCTGGCCGCCTCCGGCGTCGTGCCGTTCTGGGGAGTGCAGGACGTCGAAGCGTCCTCCGCGTTCTTCGACACCGCCGACCAGAACGGGGACGCGGTACTGACCCTGGAGGAGTTCAGCGCGGTGGTGGACCGCCGGTTCGGCTGGAGCTGACCCGGAGGAGGCCCATGCCGCGGGCGTCCCGGGTCTGTCGGCTGCCGGATGACCCGCTGAAGGACAGGGGGTGCGGGCGAGTTGGAGGCCGTGGCCGATCAGGGGGAGTCCGCCGGGACCGTGCGGGTGGGGGCGTCGCGGGAGCGTTCATGGCCGGTTTTACTCCCTGTCAGGGCGACACACGGTCGACGCATGCCCACTGCGCGGATCAGGAATCCCGCCCTCCGATGATCAGTGCGTCACAGCCGGTTGACGGGACCCGGGGCGGGTAGGAGGCCCGTCTCATGACCGGAGGTGGCGCATGGACATCGGCATCGGCCTTCCCAACACCGTTCCCGGGACCGAGGGTTCGGTCCTCGTGGAGTGGGCCCGGCGGGCCGAGGAGGCGGGGTTCAGTACGCTCGGCACCATCGGGCGGCTGGTGTACCCGGGGTATGAGGAGCTGGTCGCGCTGAGTGCGGCGGCGGCGGTCACCAGCCGGATCCGGCTGACCACGAGTGTGCTGCTGGGACCGCTGTACGCGAACACCGCGCTGCTGGCGAAGCAGGCGGCCTCGATCGACCGGCTGTCCGCGGGGCGGTTCGTGCTCGGTGTGGGGCTGGGCGGACGCGACGACGACTATGCCGCGAGCGGACTGCCCACCGAGGGCCGCGGGCGTCGGCTGGAGGAGCAGCTGACGGAGATGAAACGCGTCTGGTCGGGCGAGGAACGAGGCTATGCCGGGGCGATCGGGCCGACACCCGTGCGCGAGGGCGGTCCTGAACTCATCCTGGGAGGTGGAACCCCGGCCGGATTCCGGCGTGTGGCACGGCTGGCCGACGGCTGGATCATGGGCGGTGGCACGCCGGAGATGTTCGCGGAGGCCTCGGCCGGCGTCGATGCCGCGTGGAAGGAGGCGGGGCGGGCCGGAGCGCCGCGCAAGCTGGCGCTGGCCTATTTCGCGCTCGGCCCGGACGCCCGGGCGCACGCGGACGGTTACCTCCGGGACTACTACGGTTTCCTCGGTGACACGGCCGCGCAGATCGCGGCGGGTGCCGCGGTGAGCGCAAAGATGGTCGCGGCGTATGCCGACTCGTACGCCGCCGCCGGCTGTGACGAGCTCGTCTTCGTGCCCGCGGCGTCGGGGCTCGAGCAGGTGGGGCTGCTCGCCGAGGCGACCGGCTGATCCGGCGACACGCGGTCATGCGGCGGTCAGGGAGGGGCCGGTTGGCCGTCGCCCGAGCGACCGGGAGCCGGGCCGGGCCCCTCCCCCACCGCTCCGGGGAGGGACCCGGCCCCTGGCCGGCCGGTGGCTCAGGACGACTGCGCGCTCTGGTACAGGTTCTGCGCGTCCGCGCCGAAGTACGGGCCGTACATGGCGTTCGGCAGGAAGTTGTACTTGAAGCTGTTCACCGAGGACTGCAGGCCGGTCCCGGTCGCCTCGTCGAACCGGGTGAACCACGGGCCTCCGCTGGATCCGCCGGTCATGTCGCAGGTCAGACCGTGGTCGCTGGACAGCAGGAAGTCCCTGAAGGTGGTGCCGCTGCAGTAGATGAACTTCTCGCCGTCGTACGGGGCCGCGGCCGGGAAGCCGAAGGAGTACATGGCCTTGTTGTAGCCGGTGTTGAAGGCCAGCCCCTGCCCGCCGACGACATCGGTCAGCTTCTTGCCGTCCAGCGGGGCGACCACGGCCGCGCCGATGTCGTAGTTGATGTCCTCACTGGCCGTCCACTGCGGTGTGGAGAGGGTCCGGGACGCCGTCCAGGTGCCGTACGGCCGCTGCCCGTCGTGGTAGCCGGGGACGAACACCCAGTTGGTGTGCCAGGCCCCCTCCAGCTTCACGCAGTGGCCCGCGGTCATCACGGTGCTCTTGTTGGCGCTGGTGACGGCGTTGCCGGAACAGGAGGCGGTGCGCCCCTGGTAGGTGAAGAACACCCGTCCGGCGGTCCGGGACACCGCTCCGCCTCCGGACCAGGGGCCTCCGCCGTGGGGGAACGCCAGGGGGCCCACGGCGGAGGCGGGTGCGCCGGGTGCGCTGGGGGCCACGACGGTCTCCCTGCCCGTGCGGGGTGCCGACGTCCGCACGTCGGACCGGTCGACGGACAGGACGTCGAGCGGGGTGGCCTCGCGCATCCGCTGCGGGGTCCAGAAGGCGAGGGCGCGTTCCCGCGCCGAAGGTGTCACCGCGCCGGGCTCCGGCGCGGCGCCCGCCGGCGTGGCGGTGACTCCGGTCGCCAGCAGTGCGGCGATCCCCGCGAGGGCGCCGAGGACGGTGTGGCGAACGCGGGTCCCGCCGGAGGGGCGGAGCCTACGGGGTCTGCCTATCACGCGGTCTCCTTCTGCTGTGGGGGCCGGGTGGAGGGGTCATCCACCCGGTCAGGCAGGGGTGTCGCTGCGCGCAGTCAGAGGGCAGCGTGCCACCGGGAGACCGGTTTGGACAGGTGCATGTCATAAAGATGACTGAATCACCACGCGTTCCCCGCGCCGGGGACACGGCGGACACACGCGGACCCGGCCTCCACAGCGGTGGAGGCCGGGTCCGGAGAGCGGCGGCCGGAGGTGATCAGAAGGTGGGGCCGCTGCCGCCGCCCGGCTGGATACGTCCGCGCCAGGCGCCGGATTCCGCTCCGCGCTCCTCGATGTACTGCTTGAAGCGCTTCATGTCGCCCTTGATGCGGCGGTCGATCGTGCCCATCATGTCCGCCACCTTCTCCACGGCTCCGCTGGGCTCGATGTCCATCACCAGTTCCACCCTCGTGTGGGTGTCGTCCACGCGCTCGAAGCGGACCGATCCCCTCTGATGGGTGTCCCCGCTGGTCGTACGCCAGGTGACCCGCTCGTCGGGCAGCTGGTCGACGATCTCGGTGTCGAACTCCCGCCGCACTCCGCCGATCTTGGTGGTCCAGTGGTTGTGGCGGTCGTCCAGCTGCCTGACCTCCTCGACGCCCTCCATGAAGTTCGGGAACTCCTCGAACTGGGTCCACTGGTTGTAGGCGGTGTGGACGGGGACGCCGACTTCCACGGTTTCCTTGACGGTGCTCATCTGCATGCCTCCGTTTTCCTGCTCGACTGCTGGAGGCCCATCGGCCCGTGCGACGAGTACCCAAGATCTTCCGGTAGCCACACGGATTGCGCCGCTCTGGCGTCAGAACCGCGGTTGCTGCTGCGGCTGCCCGTGCGTCTGGGCGCCGTTCCCGCCCGTCCCCTGGGCCTGGAGCTGCTCCGCCTGTTCCCTGGTCACCTTCTGTTCCGCCCCGCAGAAGGTGCACTGGGTCAGGTACTTCGTCGAGATCGGGAACAGCGGCACGAAGAACAGCGTGAACTTCGTGACGCGCTTGCTGAGGGTGTGGGCGGCGGGGTTACCGCAGTGGCCGCACACCAGCGTCAGTATCGCCAGCCGGTACAGGTAACCCTTGGTGCCGAAGATGATCACGTGACGGTCCTTCCCGGGTCGGATCTTCCTCCAGTGTCCCGTACAGCGGGAGCGCGCTCAGCCGGACAGTGCCGCCAGGACCACGGCCTTCGCCTCCTCCTGGACCCGGGCGAGGTGGTCGGGGCCGAGGAAGGACTCGGCGTAGACCTTGTAGACGTCCTCGGTGCCCGAAGGGCGGGCCGCGAACCAGGCGTTGTCCGTGGTCACCTTGATGCCGCCGATGGCCGCGCCGTTCCCGGGGGCCTCGGTGAGCACCCCGGTGACCGGGTCGCCGGCCAGCGTGTCCGCGCTGACCTGCGCCGGGGACAGCCTGGCGAGCAGGGCCTTCTCCTCACGGGTCGCCGGGGCGTCGATGCGGGCGTACGCCGGCTGCCCGAAGCGGGCGGTCAGGCCAGCGTAGTGCTCCGAGGGTGTCTTGCCGGTGACCGCCGTGATCTCGGCGGCGAGCAGCGCCAGGATGATCCCGTCCTTGTCCGTGGTCCACACCGAGCCGTCCCGGCGCAGGAAGGACGCCCCGGCCGACTCCTCCCCGCCGAATCCGATGGTGCCCCCGGCCAGCCCGTCCACGAACCACTTGAACCCGACGGGCACCTCGACCAGCTCACGGCCCAGGTCGGCGGCGACCCTGTCGATCATGGCGGAGGACACCAGCGTCTTGCCGACACCGGTGGCGGCCGGCCAGCCGTCGCGGTGGGCGTACAGGTAGGAGATGGCGACGGCGAGATAGTGGTTCGGGTTCATCAGACCCGCGTCCGGTGTGACGATGCCGTGCCGGTCGGCGTCGGCGTCGTTTCCGGTGGCGATCCGGAAACGGTCGCGCTGCTCGATGAGCGAGGCCATCGCGTACGGCGACGAGCAGTCCATCCGGATCTTGCCGTCCCAGTCCAGCGTCATGAACCGCCAGGTGGGGTCGGTGTGCGGATTGACCACCGTGAGGTCGAGGCCGTGCTGTTCGGCGATACGGCCCCAGTAGGCGACGGACGCCCCGCCCAGCGGATCCGCCCCGATGCGCACCCCGGCCGCGCGGATCGCGTCCAGGTCGAGCACAGCGGGCAGGTCGGCGACGTAGGTGCCGAGGAAGTCGTAACGGCCGGTGGTGGGGGCGGCCAGGGCCCGGGCGTGAGGGATGCGCCGTACGTCCTTCAGGCCACCCCGGATGATCTCGTTCGCCCGGTCCTGGATCCAGGTGGTCGCGTCGGAGGCGGCGGGACCGCCGCTGGGCGGGTTGTACTTGAACCCGCCGTCCGCGGGCGGGTTGTGGGAGGGCGTGACGACGACACCGTCCGCGAGACCCGTGCCGCGGCCGCGGTTGTGGGTGAGGATGGCGTGCGAGACGGCCGGGGTCGGCGTGTAGCCGTCCGCGTCGTCGATCAGCACCGTCACCTCGTTGGCGGCGAACACCTCCAGCGCGGTGACCCGCGCGGGCTCCGACAGGGCGTGCGTGTCGGCGCCGAGGAACAGCGGCCCGTCGACTCCCCGCTCGGCCCGGTACTCGCAGATGGCCTGGCTGGTCGCGGCGATGTGGTCGTCGTTGAACGCGCCGGCCAGTGACGATCCACGGTGTCCGGAGGTCCCGAACGTCACGCGCTGCCCCGGATCCTCCGGGTCGGGGTGGAGCGCGTAGTACGCGGTGACCAGCCGAGCGACGTCGACGAGATCTTCGGGACCGGCCGGACTGCCCGCTCGCTCGTGCTGCATGGCCCGCTCCTCCACATGGGTCGATACTTCGCTTGCGGTCACATCCTTCCCCGTCACCCTGGTGGCGCGCGAGAGGGGCACGAAGGTGAGGGACGGATGTGGGCCACGCCACGCGAGAGACCGCACGACCGCGCCCTCGGGCACGACGAGGCGGCGGGGCGGACCACCGGGAGGTCCGGTGGATGCGCCACGCCGCCTGACGGCCTCGTGGGCGGGTGCCCAGCGTCCCGCCGTCGTCAGATCCGCCCGCCGGTCATCCGGGTGAGCGGCCCGTACGTGTGGCGTTCCGCGCGGCGCCCCACCGCGTACGACGCGGCGCTCAGGGCGGTCAGGCCGACGCCGACGCCCGCGGCGACGAGCTTGCGGTGAGCGATGACCGTCCAGGCGGTCTTGGCGGTGGCCGCGACCTGGCCCGAGGCCGCGACGACCGCCTGGCGGCCCGCCTCCACGCCCTTGGCCGCGGTCTGCACGGCCGCCGACGTCGTCTCGGCGGAGCGCTCGGCGCCGGACTTGACCGCTGACGCCGCGTCATCGGCCTTGCCCGCCGCGCGGTTCGCGGCCCGGGATGTCGACGCACTCGCCTTGTCCGCGGTGCGGCGAGCCTTGGACTGGGTCGCCTGGCTCGTGGCCGGCTTCTGATTCGTGCGCTTGTTCTCTTCCGTCATGGACACCGACTTGCCTCTGACTCCGGCGGCAAACACATTCGGTCGCGCACCGTCCGGCCGGGCGGAGGCCTGAGCACGCCACCGAGGGGGTAGGCGAGCCACAGGCAGGACGGCGTCAGGACACGTAGGAGGGTGCGTCATGGCCGGCATTCTGAATCGCATCAAGCAGTTCGCCCGGAGCCCGCAGGGGCAGCGGGCCATCGCGGAGGCGCGACGGGCCGCCGCCGACCCTCGCAAGCGAGCCCAGGCGCAGCGCCTGCTGGGCAGGCTGCGCGGTCGCCACTGACCGTCCGCGGGCCCCGCCGCCGAAAGCTTGCGAGCCCAACTCCTCGAAGCGACAAGTGTGTTCATGCCCGACATGGGCACCTGGGTCGCACCACACGGAAAGGCAGGAGAGGAGCTGGTTCGATGGGCAGGGCAGGTTACGGCAGGAGGGTCTGTGCCTTAGGCGCCGCCGGTGTCCTGGCGGGAACATTGCTGGTCGGCTGCGGGGACGACGGGGACACGGGAGGCGGTGCTCGGGGCTCCACGGCGAAGACGGGTGCCGGGGCGCGGGAGCAGGGCACACAGGCGGTGCGCTCGGCCTACGCCAAGACCGCCGAGGAGGACACCGCCCGGGTGAAGCTGCGGGTGCAGACGTCGGCCGAGGGCGCCTCGCGATCCGCCGGCGGGCAGGGCGCGGTGGACCTGGACGACGGCGACAGCGTCATGACGCTCACGGTGCAGGGACAGCGGATCGAGCAGCGCGTCGTCGACCAGGTGCTGTACCAGAAGATGCCGAAGGGGCAGACGCCGGGCGGCAAGCCCTGGATCAAGATCGACTTGGGGAAGGTCGCGGCCCGGCAGGGCGTCGGCGACCGGTCCATGAGCGACCCGGCGCGGTCCGCGGCATACGCGAAGGCGATCACCGACAAGGACGTGACCGAGAAGGGCACGGACACGATCAACGGGGTGAAGACCACTCACTACCGCGTCCTTGTCGATGTCGCGAAGCTGCCCGGTGGCGACACGCTGCGCCGGCAGACCGGTCCGAACCTGCCGATGGACGTGTGGCTGGACGACGAGGGCCGCATGCGCCGGCAGCAGATCGACATGACGCTCAAGGCCCAGCCGTCGGCGCAGCGTTCCTCCGCCGACGCCTCGTCGTCGCAGCGGGAGGCCACCGTGCGCACCGTCATGGACTTCACCGACTTCGGCACCGAGGTGGAGGCGGACGCGCCCCCGGCCGGGCAGGTCACCGACATGACCGGCAAGGCCCTGGAACAGGGCGAGCAGGGCAAGGGGCGAAGCTGAGCCGGAACTCCCGGGTGCGGCACTTGAACCCGCGCCTGTGTGCCGTCGGGCAAGATGGGGGCCATGAGCGTAGTCAAGATCAATGTGCTGACCGTGCCCGCCGAGCAGCGGGAGACACTGGAGAAGCGGTTCGCCTCCCGCGCGCACACCGTGGAGAGCTCCGACGGGTTCGAGTGGTTCGAGCTCCTCCGTCCGGTGGAGGGCACCGACACCTACCTCGTCTACACGCGGTGGCGTGACGAGGAGTCGTTCAAGGCCTGGATGGAGGGGCCGATGAAGGCCGCCCACCAGGGCGGCGGCGAGGGAGGCGAGCGGCCCAGGCCCGCGGCGAGCGACTCGACCCTCTGGTCCTTCGAGGTCGTGCAGCAGGCGGGTCCGAAGGGCGCGTAGGACGCCTGGTCGCGAGGTCCCCCGTGCCGCTCGTGCGCACGGGGACCTCGCACAGGAGAGTGGCCGGTCCCGCGCTCAGGGGCGCCAGGAGCGTGAGGGGGCGGCAGTGCGGCCGACCGCGGCCGCGAGTTTGCGGAGCCGGCGCCAGTCCAGGCGCGGTGGCGCCTCGGGGACTCCGGGGCGGTCGCGGGGCACCCGCACCCGCAGGGCCCGGCGTGCGATGCGGCAGTGCACGGGAGCGGGCAGGGTGAGCGCCTCGCCGTCCAGACCGACGTGCAGCTGCGGTTCGTCGCCCTGTACGAGGACGTGCTGCGCGGTCAGCACCGTCAGCCCCTCCGGGCTCGGGGACAGCAGGAGTTCGGCCGCCTCCACGGCGCTGTCCACACGGACGGCGAGCACGCCCAGCTTCCCGGAGTCGAGCCGCTCGCGCCGCCCGAAGCCGAACGGGTCGTCCATGCGGTACGGGTTGTTGCTCACCAGGATGGCCTGCGGATCGGCGACGGTGGTGCCGTCGGCCCGGGCCGTCAGACGCGGGCCGGCCTGCCGGGTGAGCAGCTCCGGCAGCCGCTCCAGCGCCGCGCCCACCTTGTCGTCGCGGTAGCCGGGGCTCTGGACGACCGCCCCGTACACGCCGAACGACGCGTTGTTGACGAAGGGACGGTCGTCGGCGAACCCGAGGTCCACGCGGAGTTCGACGCCGTCCGTGAGGGCGTCCAGGCAGGTGGACGGGTCGTCACGGTCCAGGCCCAGGTCCATGGCGAAGTGGTTGCGGGTGCCGGCCGAGATGACGAGGAACGGCAGGCCGTGTTCCGCCGCTACGGCGGCGACCAGAGCCTGTGTGCCGTCGCCTCCCGCGACGCCCAGCAGGTCGGCCCCCTCGGCCACGGCGGCCCTGGCCAGCTCGGTGACGTCCTGATGCCGGTCCGGGTCCAGCAGGACGACTCGGGCCCCCAGCGCCTCCGCCTTCTCCTTGAGGGCGAACTTCTCGACCTTGCCGCCGCCGGAGCGCGGATTCAGCAGCAGGAAGGGGCGCTGCGGCGGTGGTGTGCGGTACTCCCTGACCCGGGCCGGCCGCAGGCCCGTGCTGCGCAGTGCGTAGCGGCCGCTCCACACCGCGAGGCACCACAGCAACAGGGAGACGAAGACGACCCAGAGCAGATTGGCGATCGCGAACAGGGTGATGACGGCGACCGGGGTGACGGCGGCCAGCGTCGCCGCCGCCACGCGTGCCGGTCCCCGGCGGGAAAGCACCCACCAGAGTGCGGCCGCGGTCAGGGCGAGGCCCGCGATGCCGGCCGTGAGCAGCAGGAGTCCTCTCAGGCCGCCGGAAACCAGTGGGAGCAACGCCGCCAGCGCCACCGCGGCCAGGGCTCCCCGGGCCGCCCATCTCTGCCGGCGGTGATAACGCTCGCTCATCGCCGCTGCCATCTCGTCCTCCGCTCGAAGGCCGGCGCGGACGGCCCTCGGGGCCGCGCCCGGCCCATCAACATGGTGCCCGCCGACGGATCGGCTCGGCCACTGCCATCCCTGACGGCTCCCCCGTCGGCGGCACGTCGGACATGAAGACCCTCCGGGCGGAGCCACCGGTAGCGTACGTGGCCCTTCGCACGCGGTTCCGCGCACGGGGGCCCGCCTGGGGCGGGGAGGCGAGGTCCCGGCGGAGGTACGCAGTCACCGGCAGGCGGACGACCGGGACGGCGCGGCCGGTCCCGTCACCCGTCACCCGTCACCCGTCACCGAGAGCGCGGCGGCCGTCGTCCCGGTCTCTCAGGAGGCAGGTGCTTTCCGTTGGATTTCGGCAGGAACCGGCCCAGCGGGGCGAATCAGTCCACGAGGGGCTTGACGGGGCGCACTGCGCTCGGCCTACTGGAAGGCGCAGCCGGCCGAGTCGGGGGGCCCGTCCGGCGTCGGCTCTTCCGGGCCGGACCACTCCGCCCTCCCCGCGACACGTAGGTCAGGGGGCCGATGGTGCGGCGACGACGGGCAGTGGTGGCGGGCCTGGTGGCCTGCCTGCTGTCGCTGCCTCTCGTCGTCCTGGGGCTCGGGCACGTCGGGCGCGCGGCCGATGCCGCGGTCACGACGGCCGTCGGCCCGGGCGCGGTGGAGACGGCCGGGACGGCGAGTGCCGAGGCCGAGGGGGCCGGGGAGCCCTGTCCGTGCGAGAGGGATGCGTCGGTCCGCCAGCCGGTGGCACGCGCTCCGCGGGCCGCGGGAGCGTCCGGGGCGAGCGCCGTGGTGGCTGCCGCGCCCGGGGTGGACCGGGGCGGCGCGGGCACCGGCGCGGTGAGGAAGGGCGGGCGTACGGGGGCGGTCGCAGCCTCCCCGGACGCCGTCGAGTTGCAGACGTTCCGCTGCTGAGCGACGGCAGTACCGACAGGGGCCCGCACCGTGCGGCCCGAGTACTGCCCGGTGCCGTACGTGGTGATGTGCGGGCCCTCGTGTGTCCCCATGCCGATGACACAGGAGGCAGAGGTGCCTGGAAAGCGCGTTCTCGTTCTGCGGCCGGACGAACTCGGCCCGGACGACTGGAAGATGTGGCGGGCGTTACGGACGGAGTCCCGGGCCCCGTCGAATCCCTTCATGGATCCGGTGTTCACCACGGCCGTCGGCCGGGTCCGGCCGGGAACCAGAGTGGCGGTGCTGCAGGAGGACGGCTCGCCGGTCGGGTACTTCCCGTACGAGAGGGGCCCTCTGGGGCGGGGCCGGGCCATCGGACTGGGGGTGTCCGACTGTCAGGGGGCCGTGTTACGGCCCGGGATACGGCTGGACGCCCGACGCCTGCTGCGGTCCTGCGCGCTGTCGTCCTGGGAGTTCGACAACCTCGAAGCCGGCCAGGGGGTGTTCGTGCCGCACGCGGCGGAGGAACTCCCCTCCCCCGTCGTCGACCTGGGCGAGGGATTCGAGCGGTACAGGCAGCGGCTGCGCGCGCGGTCCGCGAGCTTCCTCAGACAGACCCTGGCCAGGGAGCGCAAGCTGGCCCGGCGGGCCGGCGAGGTGCGGTTCGTCCACGACGCCCGGGACCCGGACGCGCTGCGGGCGCTGATGGCGTGGAAGTCGGCCCAGTACCGGCGCACCGGCCGGCGGGACCGGTTCGCGCAGGAGTGGATCACCCGGTTGGTGGGACTGCTCGGGGAAGGCGAGGAGGCGGAGTGCCGTGGCGTGCTGTCCGTGCTGTACGCCGCGGACCGACCCGTGGCCGCGCACTTCGGGCTGCGCTCGCGCACCGTGCTGTCCTGGTGGTTCCCGGCGTACGACCGCGCGTACGCGAGGTACTCCCCCGGCCTCGTCCTTCAGCTGAGGATGCTGGAGGCCGCGGCCGCCGACGGGATCGAGACGGTGGACCTGGGGAGCGGTCCGGCCCGCTACAAGGACTCGTTCAAGACCCGTGACCTCCGGGTGTACGAGGGGTCCGTGGTGCGGCCGGTGCCGGGAGGGGCCGTGCACTGGCTGGGCCGGGAACCGGCACGGGCCGCCCGTGGCTTCGTACGCAACCGGCCCCGCCTGGCCGGCGCGGCGGCACGGGCACTGGAGGGTGTGGGGCGGCTGCGCGGCCGATGAGTGCGACGCGGGCTCTGCGCCCAGCCTCTCGTGCCATGGCGCTGGTCCCGGGCCGGTGGTCGCCACACGGAACGGGAGCGTGCCGGCCGTACCGGGTGTTGGTCCGGTGCGGCGAGCGGGGTCCTGCTCGGAGAGCCTGCCGGGCGTCGCGGTGCGGGCTCGCGGACGCGGGGCGCCGCGCGGCGGAGGGCACGTTCGCAACGGGCGCGGACGGCGTCACTGTACGGACACCCCCGTGCGGGCCCCGCACGGGGGTGGGTGCTTCCTGCGCGCGCGGAGCCGCGAACTTTGGGGCGTGCCGGGCGTCGCCGGGCAGGCGGGACCTCGCGGACACCTCCTGGGGGGCGGCGGGTGCCCCGCGGCTCGTCGTCCGGGCGAGCGGGCGCGAGGGGGGGCTCTGCTCCTGGGCCGGACGGCGGTGCGCCCGGCTCCGGAGAGCCGGGCGCGCCCCGGTCAGCGGGTGGCGGTCCAGCTGTGGGCGACGTCCACGATGACGCGGCCGTCCAGTTGCAGGACCCGGAAGGGCAGCCGCGCGCGGACGCCGAGGCCGATCTGGGTCTCGCCCTCGAAGCTGCCGGCGTAGCGGGTGTCCCTGAACGTGCGGTAGCCGGTGAGGTCCACGCCCGGCAGCGGGCGCGCGACCCGTCCGGGGTACGTGGGGGCGCCGGTCTCCGGGTCGTAGGCGGGTGCGTACACCCGTACCTCGAGGATGGCCCCGCCGGCCACGGGGATGTACTGGCCCGAGCCGTCCTGGTAGAGACGGTCGACGTACCGGACCGAGTAGCCGACGTCGCTGCCCCCGCCGGGCACGTCGATGACCATCCGGTCGAAGCAGTCGTGACGGCCGGTCCTGACGTCCCGCACCGGCGAGATCGTGGCGCTGGTGTCGGTCTTGGCCAGGCTCCCCCAGCCGGTCGGGCACGCCGTGGCCGCTGTGGCGGCACGGGCGGCGGCCGGTGCCGCGCCGGCCGGGACCGCTGCCGCCCCCACCGTGGCGCCGACGATCGCGAGAGTCGCGCATGCTGTTCTGATTCGTACCATTGCCGCCCCCGAGGCTCGTGTGCTGCTGGTATGAGGTGAGACGACCGCTGCCGCCGAAAGGTTGCGCCCGCCGCGCCGGAGTGCCGCCGATGGCACATCCTGGTGGGGAGCGATGGGTGTCCGGTGCGTCCGTACCGGGAGGACGCGAGATGGATGAGCCAACCGCCGTGCCGGACGGGCCAAGGTCACCTGGCGGCCGGGGCCGGGGCGGTGGTGACGGCCGGTCCCGGACCGGGGACACCGGCCGGGTCGAGGATGCCCTGGCCGCTCCGCTGATCGAGGCGGTCCGGGCCCTGGAGGGCTACGGCGGACTGGTCTACCTGCGTTCCCGCGACCGGCGCTCGCTGGTGCTCGCGCTGGTGACCGGGGCGCCGCGGTCACTGCTCAGGTCCTGGTGGCGGGTGCCCGTGAGCGGTGCCCTGCCCATGGCGGAGGCCTACCGCCACGGCGAGAGCCTGTGGCTGCCGGACGAGCGGGCCACCATGGTCCGCTTCCCGCACTTCACCGCCGGACTGCCGTACTCCTTCGGGTCGGCGCACCGGCCCGTCCGGATCGGCGGCGAGGCCGTAGGCGTTCTGGTCGTGCTGCGCTCCGCGGCCCGGTCTCCCATGGACGCGGAGGCCGTGGATCTCGCTCTGCGCCCCGCCGTACGGGACATGGAGCAGCGCCTCGGCCGTCTCGCCGCCGCCCGGTCCGCTCCGGGGAGCGCCGCCTACCGGATCGAGTACGACGACGAACCGGTCGGCGTGCGGCTGCCCACGCCCGCTTCCCACCCCGTGCGGGTCGGACTCATCGACTGGGACCTGGACAGCGACCGGTGCTCACCGGACGACGAGGCCCTCGTCCTCCTCGGCATCGACCGGGCGCACTTCAGCGGCCGGATCGCGGACATCGAGGCCCGCGTCAGCCCCGACGACCTGCATGAGCTGCGGGCCAGCCGGCAGGACGCGCTCACGCACGGCCGGGTCAGGTCCCGGCACTTCCGGATCCGGGACGAGTCCTCGGGTGGCCTGGAGACCGGCTACCGGCCCGTCGAACTGTGGGGGCATCTCGTGCGCGGCCAAGCCGGGTCCGCCCGGGTCCTGGTGGGCGCCCTGGTCGACGCGGTCGGCGGACTCACCGCCGCCGAGGCCACCGAGCGGCTGCCCGACGGGCTGTTCTCCCTGGACCAGGACGGCCGCCTGACGTACGCCAACCGCCGCTGCGAGGAACTGCTGGGCTCCGGCCGGGAGGAGCTCCTGGGCCGCCATCCCTGGGAGGCGATCACCTGGCTCGGGGATCCCTCCTACGAGGACCGCTACCGGGCGGCGATGCTGTCGCAGGAGCAGGTGTCCTTCCTCGTGCGGCACCCTGACGCGCACTGGCTGGGCTTTGTGCTGTACCCGGACGTGCACGGGCTGACGGGGCGTGTCTATCCCACCGTCGCGCCCTACGGGGACGAGACGGAGCGCGAAGCCGGGGCCGGAGCCGGTACGCCCCTGCCGGGGGCCGCGGCCGGGACTGCGCCGCCCGGCCCGGTCGCCGCGGCGCGCGCCGGGGCGCTGTACCACGTGGTGCAGATGGCGAGCGTGCTGACCGAGGCGGTCACGGTGCGGGACGTGTGCCGGGCCGTGTCGGAGCAGCTGCTGCCCGCCTTCGGGGCGCGGGAACTCGCGCTGTACACGGTCCGCGAGGGCCGGATGTACCTGCTGTGGGAGTCGGGCTACCCGGAGGGCTTTCTCGACACGTTCGAGGGGGTCACGCTCGACACGCACCTGCCCGGCGTGCACGCGCTGACCACGCGGCTCCCCCTGTTCTTCGAGTCGCCCGAGGACCTCTCCGTCGCGTACCCGGGCATCAGGCTGGACCGTATGAACGCCTGGGCGTTCCTGCCGCTGATCGCCTCCGGACATCCCGTCGGCTCCTGCATCCTGGGCTGGGACACCCCGCACCACTTCACCGCCGACGAGCGCTCCGCCCTCACCGCGCTGAGCGGTCTGGCCGCCCAGGCCATGGAGCGGGCGCGGCTCTACGACTCGGAGTCCGCCGTCGCCCGCGGCCTGCAGGAGGGTCTGCTGCCGCACCGGCTGCCCGCCGTGGAGGGGCTGCGCACCACCGGCCGCTATCTGCCGGGCACGCAGGGCATGGCCATCGGCGGCGACTGGTACGACGTGATCACCACGGGTCGTGGAGTGGCGCTGATCATCGGGGACGTGGAGGGGCACAGTGTCGGTGCCGCCGCGGTGATGGGCCAGCTGCGCAGCGCCGTCCACGCCTTCGCCGCGAGCGAGCGGCCGCCGCAGGAAGTCATCACGCACACCAACCGGCTGCTGGCCGAGCTGGAGGCGGACGTCTTCGCCACCTGCTGCTACATCGAACTGGACCCGCGGACGGGACGTGCGCTGGCCGTGCGGGCCGGGCATCCCCCGCCGCTGCTGCGCCACCCCGACGGGCATGCCGAGACGCTGGACCTCGCGGGCGGCGTCATGCTCGGGGTGGAGCCCGACGCGGTGTATCCCGTCACGGCGCTCACCCTGACCCCCGGCAGCGTGCTCGCCCTCTACACCGACGGGCTCGTCGAGCAGCCGGGCAGTGACATCGAGACGGGCATCGAGGAGGTCCGCCGCGTTCTGGCCGGGACTGAGGCGGACTCGGTGGAGCACCTCGCCGACCGGCTGGTGCTGACGGCACGGGGCGCCAGGGAACGGCCGGACGACGTGGCACTGCTGCTGACGGCGTATCGCTGAGCGCCCGTGGGGCCGTCGGCCGGCCGCGCGGCGCCCGCTTCCACGCTGCGGGGGTACTGTTGACTGGCCGGAATGAGCGAGGCGGTGGTCGGTGGTGGAGTGGCGGCAGTACGCCGAACAGATGGCGCTGCTCGCCCGGGACCTGCTGGCGCAGGATTCCGTGCAGGGGACGCTGGACGAGATCGCGGCGGCGGCGGTGAAGTTGATCGAGGGCTGTGAGGCCGCGGGCATCCTGGCCGTCTCCAAGGGCCGGGCCGTGACGCTGTCCGCGTGCGGGGACATGGTCGAGGAGTCCGACCGGCTGCAGGGCGAGCTGGGCGAGGGGCCGTGTTTTGACGCCGCCCGGCGCGTGGACGGTGAGCGGCTGTTCCGTATCGCCGACATGACCATGCCGCAGCCGTCCTGGCCGCGGTTCAGCCAGAAGGCCCGCGAGCTGGGGATCGGCAGCATGACCGGCGTACTGCTCTACACCGACCAGCAGGACTTCGGCGCGCTCAACCTCTACTCCCGCCGGCCGGGGGCGTTCGGCAGGGACATCGAGTCCGCGGGCTGGCTGCTCGCCTCCCACGCCGCCGTCGCGCTGTCCACGGCCCGCACCGTCGAGCAGCTCGAGCACGCCCTGGAGACCAGGCACGCCATCGGTGAGGCCATGGGCATCCTCATGGAGCGCCACGGGCTGAGCGAGGACGAGGCCTTCGCCGTGCTGCGGCGCCTCTCGCAGGAGCACAACATCAAGCTGCGCGATGTGGCGGGGCACGTGCGGGCGGACTCCTCTGCTCAGGACTGACCGTCCGGCCTGCGCGTGGCGCGCAGAAGGAGCACCGCGATGTCGTCGGTGTGCTGCCCGGTGGGTGTCCTGTGGCGGACGAGCCGGTCGATGAGCCGTTCCAGATCGTGTCCGTCGCCTGCGTCCAGCCGCCCGGCGAGGTCGGACGTGGCCCGCGTGGTGTCGGTGCCGGGGAGTTCGACCAGTCCGTCGGTGTACAGGGCGAGGGTGGTGCCGGGAAGCAGGGGCGCGGTGGTGACCGGGTAGTCCGCGCCGGCTTCGATGCCCAGCAGGGGGCCGGGCTCGGCGTCGAGGACACCGGCCGGGCGGCCGGCGTGGCGCAGGAGCGGGGGCACGTGTCCGGCGCTGGCGAAGGCCGCCTCCTGGCGTGCCAGATCGAGGTGGACGTAGAGGCAGGAGACGAGCAGCTCGGAGTCGAGGTCGCCCAGCAGCCGGTTGGTGCGGGCGAGGACCTGGCCGGGTGCGGCACCGGCGGTGGCGTGGGCGTGGATGGCGGTGCGGACCTGGCCCATCAGCGCGGCGGCGGCCATGCTGTGGCCCTCGACGTCGCCGATCAGGGCCGCCGCGGTGGTGTCGTCGAGGCGCAGAACGTCGAAGAAGTCGCCGCCGACCTCGAGACCGTGGCCGGCCGGCAGGTAGCGGGCCGCGACCTCCAGTCCGGGCAGGTGCGGCAGTGCCCGGGGCAGCAGGGCGCGTTGCAGTTCATGGACGAGACGGTGCTTGGCGTCGTAGAGCCGGGCGCGGTCGAGGGCCTGGGCGATCAGGCCGGACAGCGAGGTCAGGACCGCGCGCTCGTCGGCGGTGAACGTGTGCGGTCGGTCGTAGGACAGGATGCAGCAGCCGACCGGCCGGCCCGAGATGATCAGCGGCAGGAACGCCCAGGCCTGTTTACCGCTGATCTGGGGTGCCCGGGGGTAGGTGGCGGCCAGTTCGGCCGGGTCGGCGAAAAAGGCGGGCGAGCCGCTGGCGAGGACCTGGCCGGCGGGGGTGAGGTCGGTGTCCAGTGACAGGGCGTCGAGTCGGTCCATGGTGTGGGCCGGGTAGCCGTGGTGGCCGGTGATCTTCAGGCGGCCGGCGTCGGCGACGGAGAGCACCATGCCCTGGGCACGGAAGGCGGGCAGGATCTGGTGGGCGATCAGTGTCACGAGGTCGCGCACGGTCACCGCCTCGGTGAGCGCCGCGGCCAGGTGCACCAGTTGGTAGAGGCGACCCGTAGGTGAGGCGGCCACGGGCCGGGCGGGCGGTGGGACCGTGTCGCCGGGCGGCTCCGTCCTCGGGACGACGCGGACGCTGATGCCGCTGGTGTCGGGGTACAGCTGGAAGGTCAGCCACTGGTCCGGCGGGCGCAGCGCGGTGAAGGACACGGGGGCGCGGCTGAGGACCGCCGTGCGGTAGTGGTCCTCGTAGACGGGGTCGTCCAGCCAGGACAGGGACTGCCAGGGCCGGGTCCCCAGCAGCCGGTCGGCGCGGCAGCCGAGCAGGTACGCCGCGGTGGTGCTGGCCATGATGATCCGGCCCTCCAGGTCCAGGGCCAGGGCACCCTCGGGGAGGCGTTCGAGGTAGTCGGCGGCTGCCAGGCCGGTCTGCACCGGGTGGTGTGCGGAGTCGACGGGGACGATGCGCGGATGGTCGGGCAGGGTAGGCGGCCGGGTGGCGTCGTCGAGTATGCGGGCGGTGCGGCGGGCGCCGGAGGTGATGTGTCCCCGTTCGCGTGGCGTGACCTCGCGGGGACGCGCCGCGGGCCACATCAGCACGATGCCGCCCCAGCTCCGCCGTACACCGGTCAGCGGGACCGCGGCCAGGGCGAACGGGTAGGGCAGGACGGCGGCCGCCCGCGGGTAGCGGCGGGCCATCTCGTCCTGGCTGCCGATGCAGATCAGGGCGTCGTCGTGGATCGCGTCGGCGACCGGGACGGGCGCGGTGAGCGGCAGGCGCTGCCAGGGGGCGCTGAAAGCCACCGGCAGGCCGCACAGCGCCACCAGGCGCAGCACCGGCTCCGCCTCCTCGATCAGGTACAGGCCACCGATCGAGGCGCCGGTGCCGCGCACCATGTCGGCCAGGGCCACCCCCAGTGCGTCGTCCAGCGTTCCCGCGCCCCTGACTGGCTCGCTGCTCCCGGACATACTGTCCTCCCACTCATACCCGGACGCTACGCCCAGCCGGGCGCGGGGGCATGTCGTCGTGGGACCTCGTGACGGGAGCGTGGGCGGTCGGGCGTGGCGCACTGGCAGAATCGAGGGCCTGACGTGCGAGCGGGAGGCTGGACTTGCGGACGCTGACATCGCGGGATCCACTCGCCGTCGCCGTCACCGAGGCGATCCGGCGCGGCGATCTGCCCGGGCTCCGGAAGCTGCTCTGCGATCATCCGGGTCCAGTGACCTGAGTCGGAGATATTCGGGTAGTTCTCGCGAGCTGCCTGGCGTGCCGGAGGCCGGATTCCAGCAAGCCTGTCCGGACCTGGCAGTCGCACGGCATCCGGTTGACGGCCTCCGATCTGACGAGGAATCTCTGACTCAGGTCACTAGCGGCCGCGCGCATCACCGAGCAGGGTGAGGAAGGCGAGGGCACACGCAGTCTGCTGCACATCGCGACCGACTGGCCCGGTCACCTTCCCCGCGGGCCCGAGGTGGTGGCCGCACTCGTCGCCGCCGGGGCCGATCCCGACGCCCGCTTCGAGGGCGCGCACGAGGAAACTCCGCTGCACTGGGCCGCCAGCAACGACGACGTGCCCGTCCTGGACGCGCTCATCGCCGCCGGGGCCGGCATCGAGGCGCCCGGGGCGGTGATCGCCGGCGGTACCCCGCTGGCCGACGCCCGCGCGTTCGGCCAGTGGCGCGCCGCGCACCGGCTGGTCGAGCACGGCGCCCGCACCACCCTCCAGGACGCCGCCACGCTGGGACTGCTCGACCGGGTCCGTTCATACGTCGAGACCGGCCCGCCCCCGTCACCGGACGAGATCACCTGGCCTTCTGGGGCGCCTGTCACGGTGGTCACCTGGCCACCGCGCAGTACCTCCACCGGCACGGCGCCGACGGACCGGTGCGGCTACGACGGCGGGACCCCGCTCGGTGTCGCACGCGCCCAGGACGCCGCCGACGTGGTGCGGTGGCTGCGCGGCCTGGGCGCGCAGAGCGGGTCGCAGGACAGGACACGCCTCTCGGCCGGCGGTGGGACCGGCCGGCTCACAAGCAGTAGCGAACCATCCATTCGTCCTGGTTGTACGCGGTGCGGTCCGGGTCCGGGACGCTGGCCGGCCGCTCCTCGACCATGTCCTCCACGCGCACCGGCTCCGGCAGCGCCCCGAAGCGGGCCCGGCGTGCGGCGGCCTCCGCCTCACTCCCCTGCTGCACAGTCGCGTCCTCCACGGCGATTCCCCTCTCCGGCCGGCCTCCTGATCGACCCTGCTCCGGTACAGGAGTTGACGTGCGAGACGGGCCCATGGTTCCCGTGCAGTCGCTCAGCCGGACGTCGTGCCGTGAGGCGGTGTTCGGCGGGGGCGGTGGGAGCAACTTCGCGCGCGGCTGTTCCCCTCCCGGGCCGCCAATGATAGGAAACCTTCCTATCAGTTCTGCACGGACAGCTCTTCCACCCCCACCCTGCTTGGAGGATCCGTGGGAAACCCCTCGAGCCCAGCGGCTCGGCGCACCGTCCTGGCGTTGTTCGGTGCCGCCCTGGCCGCCACCCCGTTCCTGAGGCCGCCGCAGGCCACGGCCACCGTTCGGGCCGTGGGGCTCGACGACCCGGCGAAGAAGGAGATCGCCATGCGGCTCGTTTCGAGCGCGGAGAACTCCTCGCTCGACTGGAAGGCGCAGTACCCGTACATCGAGGACATCGGCGACGGCCGCGGCTACACCGCCGGCATCATCGGGTTCTGCTCCGGGACCGGCGACATGCTCGACCTCGTCGAGCTCTACACCGACCGCAAGCCCGGGAACGTCCTCGCCGAGTACCTGCCGGCGCTGCGCCGGGTCGACGGTTCCGACTCGCACGACGGGCTCGACCCCGGCTACCCCGGCGACTGGCGCAGGGCGGCGCGTGACGCCGGGTTCCGGCAGGCGCAGGACGACGAACGCGACCGGGTGTACTTCGATCCGGCGGTCCGGCAGGGGAAGGCCGACGGGCTGCGGGCGCTGGGGCAGTTCGCGTACTACGACGCCATCGTCATGCACGGCGACGGCAGCGACCCCTTGAGCTTCCGCAGCATCCGCAAGCGAGCGCTGCGCACGGCCAAGGCGCCGTCGCGGGGCGGTGACGAGGTGAGTTACCTGAACGCCTTCCTCGACGCGCGCGTGTGGGCCATGCGGCAGGAGGAGGCCCACCGGGACACGAGCAGGGTCGACACGGCGCAGCGCGTCTTCCTGCGCGAGCGCAACCTCGACCTCGATCCGCCGCTGGTCTGGAAGGTCTACGGCGACAGCTACCGCATCGACTGACCGCCGCTCCACGCGGCCTTCTGCGAGCGGCGGGCGGCGCGTCAGCAGATCTGGGCGTGGCCCCCGGGCGGTGAGCCGCACGGTCGGCCACGCCCTGCCGGCTGACCGCCTTTCGGGGGAACGGCCCGGCCCGGAGGCGTGACGACGCCGTTTCCGGCAGGCCGGAGTGATCCCGCACGCATCTAATGGACGGCACCGAACGTCTCGGCCGGCACAGGAGGCCACGTCGATGCCGCACACCCGCACCGGTGAGAAGGGCAAGGACCCCGCGCGTGCGGGCGTGCTGCGGCGGCTGGGCGAGTGGTGTGCGCACCACTTCCTGATCGTCATCATCGCCTGGCTGGTGGCGCTGGTGGCTCTGCAGGTCGTCAGCCGTGAATTCGGGGGGACGTACTCCGACAACTTCAGCCTGCCCCAGTCGCAGGCCCAGAAAGGCCTGGACGTACTCAAGGAGCACGACCCCCAGGCCGGCGGATACAGCAGCCAGATCGTGCTGCACGACGACCAGCAGCCCCTGACCGGGCTGAGCTCCCAGATGTCCACCACGGTCGCCGACCTCGAGAAACTCCCGCACGTCCTGTCCGCCCAGAACCCGCTGTCCGCCCCGAGCTCGCCGAGTGGCCAGGCCCAGCAGAACGTGGGGCCGCTGTCGGACGACAAGAAGACGGCCTACATCACCGTCCGTTTCGACGTGCAGCCCTCGACACTCGGCGACGACTACCTCCACGGGGTCGACACGGCCGTGCAGCCGCTGCGGTCGGCCGGCGCGCAGGTCGAATACGGCGGCCCGCTCGGCGAACTGGCCCGGCCGGCCGCCGACGACCGGGTGAGCGAGCTGATCGGTTTCGGTGTGGCCGTCATCGTGCTGCTGATCGGGTTCGGCAGCGTGATCGCGGCGGTCGTACCGCTGCTGAGCGCGCTGATCAGCGTTGTCGGTGGTCTCGCCATCCTCGGGCTGCTGGCGGCGGCCTTCACCTTCGCGACGGTCTCACCGACCCTGGCCACGATGATCGGCCTGGGTGTCGGGATCGACTACGCGCTGTTCATGATCACCCGGCATCGGCAGAACCTCATCGACGGCGCGGACCCGGTGCGGGCGGCCGGGCAGGCCGCGAGCTCCAGCGGCCATGCCGTGCTCGTCTCCGGCTGCACGGTGATCATCGCTCTTGCGGGCCTGTCCGCGTCCGGCGTCTCCTTCATCTCCCTGCTCGGTCTCGCGGCCGCGGTCACCGTCGTCTCGGCGGTCGCCGGCGCCCTCACCCTGGTGCCGGCCCTGCTCGGCCTCATCGGCCGGCACATCGACCGCTACCACGTGCGCCGTCCCGTCGCGGAGACCGAGGCCGAGGGGGGTGAGACGTCGCAGGGCACCTGGCACCGGTACGCCCAGCGAGTGGAGCGCAGGCCGCTGTGGTTCCTGTCGGGGGGTGTCGCCGTGGTCGTCATCCTCGCGATCCCGTTGTTCTCCATGCAGCTCGGCCACATCGGTGACGGCGCCGACCCGGCCTCCTTCACCGACCGGCGGGCGTACGACCTGATGAGCGACGCCTTCGGGCCGGGCTCGAACGGCCCCCTCACGGTCGTCATCGATCAGACGGACGTACCGCAGTCGCAGCGCTCGGCCCTGGCCTCGAAGGCCCAGCAGACGCTCGACAAGGCCGAGGGCGCCGCCGTCGTCACCCCCCTGACGCCCACGCAGGACGGCGACGTCCTGATCGGCACGGTCTACTCGGCCAAGTCCCCGCAGAACGCCGCGACCACGGACCTGTCCAACCGTCTCGTCGACGACACGCTGCCGGACGCCGTCCAGGGCACGGACGCCAAGGGGTACGTCACCGGTACGACGGCGACCCAGGTCGACTTCCGTGACATCGTCGCCTCCCAGCTGCCCGTGATCATCGCCGTCGTGGTGGGCCTGGCGTTCCTGATCATCCTGGCGGTGTTCCGGGGGCTTCTCGTCGCCGTCAAGGCCGCCGTCCTGAACGTGCTGTCGATCGCCGCCTCGTACGGCGTGGTGGTCGCGGTCTTCCAGTGGGGATGGGGCGGTCCCGCTCTCGGCGTCCACGGCAAGGTGCCCATCGAGAGCTACGTGCCGATGATGATGTTCGCCATCGTCTTCGGTCTCAGCATGGACTACGAGATCTTCCTGCTGTCGCGCGTCCATGAGGCCTGGCTGCGCACCGGGGACGCCAAGGGGGCCGTCGCGCACGCGCTGGAGATCACTGCCCGGGTCATCACCTGTGCCGCGCTGATCATGGTGAGTGTGTTCGCGGCTTTCATCGTCAGCGACAACATCGTGGTGAAGATGCTCGGGCTGGGGCTGGCCGTCAGCGTACTCATCGACGCCACCGTCGTTCGGCTGCTCATGGTGCCGGCGGTGATGACGCTGCTGGGGCGGCACGCCTGGTGGACGCCGCGCTGGCTGGACCGGGTGCTGCCCCACATCGACGCCGAGGGGGGACGGACGTAGCCCGGGGGCGGTTGCCGGCGCACCGGGTGGGAGCCGGAACGGCGGCAGGGCCCGTGGGGGTCCTGCCGCCCCCGGGGCGAGGGTGATGTGGTGTCAGCCGCGCCGGACGCGGCGAAGGACCGCGAAGCCCGCCAGTACCAGGACGGCGCCGGCCGCGGCCGGCCAGAGCTGGGCTCCGGTGTCGGCCAGGCCGCCGCTGCCGACCGCCTGGGGCTCGGTCCGGGGCGGGGCCGAGGGGGCCGGGGCGGAGCTGGTCGCCGTGCCGACTGCCTGCGACTGGCCGAGACCGTCCGTGTCCTCGCCGGTCTCGTCCTTCGAGCCGCCCTCGTCACCCGGGGCCCCGGTCCCCGCCTCGGCCGTAACCGTCGCCAGCACGTCGGGGGCGTCGGTGCCGGGGGCCTCACCGTCCGGGTCCGGTTCGGGGGCCGGCTCGTTCGTGGCCGGCGGCCGGGCGGCCTCGCCCTTCCCGTCGTCGGAACCCTTCCCGTCTTCGGAGTCCTCCCCGTCACCGGGCTCGCCGCCGGCGTTTCCGCCCTGCTGGGCGTCCGGCGTGCGCGTGGGCTGCTCCTGCGGCTCCTCAGGGGCCTTCGTCGGCGTCTCCTGGGGGGCTTGGGGAGTGCTGGTGGGCTCCTGTGGCTCCTCCCCCGCGCCCGGCTCCTCGCCGGGCTCGGCTTCCGCGCCCGCTCCGCACGTCCGGCCCTCGTTGATGCAGTCGACCATCTCCCGCATCAGATCATCGTCGAAGACGTTGATGAAGTCGCCGTGGTCCGTGACCGGCTTGTGCAGCTGCTCCGGGAAGGAGTCCACCGCGAACAGCGGTGTCGTGCGGCCGCCGTCCTCAAGGCTCGGCGCGTCGACGTCGTAGACGATGCGCTGGACCAGCTGCGGAACGGGCCGGAAGCCGGACGGGCAGCCGCCGGCGGCGTCCGCGAACGCCATGTGCGTACGGTGGTTGGCGCTGTCGGTGTTGCGGCCGTCCCAGCAGCTCTGGAACTCGAAGGTGCGCACGACGTCGCTGCCCGGCGGGCACAGCGGGTACTTGTCCTTCAGCCGCCGGTCCTCGAAGCCCGTGCAGCTCCACGAGGCGTTGGCGTTGGCCGGGCCGTTGAGGAACGACTTGGCGTCGCCGGTGATGATGCGCAGCAGTCGCGGCATGGCGGTGACCTTGCCGCGCGGGTTCCCCTGGAAGGTCAGCGTGACCTGCTTGGGGGTGACGATCTCGCCGGCGTTGCCCTCGATGCCGCCGCCGGGCGAGTTGGCGTCCTGCTCCTGCGCACCGTTCTGCAGCCGCAGGACGGGCCAGTAGTAGGAGGACTTGTCGCCCTGGTCGGCGCAGCTGGTCTCGGCGTTCGCGAGGTCCTGGTCGGCGGCGAAGGCGTTGTTGGCCTGGTTGCCGATGTAGTCGTGGAAGTGGTGGGCGCCGTTGGTGACGCCCGGGGCGGCGATGATGTTGTCGGAGTTGAACAGGCCGTTGTCGTTGACGCCGCAGTCGGTGGCGAAGGAGCCGCGGGAGGCGTCCGCCGTCTGACGCGGGCGGGTGGCGTCCGGCTGGACGCTGGTGACGGGCGCGAAGTCGGCGGCGACCGGCCCGTTGCCCGCCTGGCCGCCGTTTCCGCTCTGGCCCTGGCCGCCCTCCTGGTCCTGGCCGCCGCCGTCCTGCTCCTGGCCGGGCTGCTCGCCGGCGGCGCCGTCCTGGCCTTCACCCTGCGCGGGAGCCTGGCTGCCGGAGTCCCGGACGGTGCAGGCGGCGAGGGCGCCGAGCCCCTCGGGGCGGTCCCCCACGCGCTCGATGGCGAGGGCGATGCGCTCGAGGGTCGCGGCCCGCTTCTCCTTCAGCGGGTTCATGATGGCGTCGTCGGCGAAACCCGCGTCCTGCCGCACCTGTTGGGCCGACTCGCTCAGCCGCTGGTAGGCGTTGGCCGTCTGCTCGTCCAGGAGAGCGAGTTCCTTGTCGACCTCCGGCCTCGCTGGGCCGGGAACCGAGGTCAGCTCGGTGCCGACGTCCGGACAGTCGATCGTGGCGCCCGCGGTCCGGACCCCCGTACCGGACCGCGTCTGGGCGGAGTCACCGCCCGAACCGCCGTCGGTGGCGGAGGCGTAGACGTTCGCCGCCATCAGGCCGCCCCCGCCCAGTATCAGCGCGCATGCGGCGAAGGTCGCGCGTCGTGGGCCTGCGGGGCGTCTTCGCGTCTTGCGTCCCAAGGGTGCTCTCCTGCGCTTGGTGGCGTACCGGGCATGAAAATCCCCCGTCCCATACGTGCGGGAGGACCGGCGCGTTCAAGCGTCCCCGGAATTCTTCGGAAACTCTCAGGAAGCACCCGGCACGCGAACCCCGCCGGACGCGATCGCCCGGCGGGAAAGCGCAGGTCAGCGGAAGTTCACGTCACTGCACAGGAAGTAGGTCTGGTCCATGTGCGAGGCCTGCCAGATCGTGTAGACGATGTGCCGGCCGCTCAGCCCCGAAGTGCTGACGGGGATCTGGTAGTTCTGGCTGGGCGCGTACCTGCCGGTGCGCGTCACGAGCCGCAGGTCGTTCCAGGTCAGCGGCTGGGTGGCGGGATTGAAGCCCTGCCGGGTGACGTAGACGAGGAAGTAGTCGGCGCCGTGGCTGGCCTGGTCGTACAGCTTCACGGTGAAGTTGCCGCCGCTGATGTCCGTGGTCTTCCACGCCCCGACCGCGTCCAGGGAGTTGTACCGGCCACCCTCGGTGCGTCCGCCGCTGCACAGCTGACCGTCGGGGACCACGGCCTGGAAGTTGCCGCCGGAGCCGTTGCGGTAGAGGCCGTTCCAGTTCCACATGGCGTTGGCGTCGGCCCGCCACGCCTGCCAGCACATGGGGTCCTGCTGAGCCATCGCGGGGTTCAGGTGGTCGCTGCCCCAGCGCTGCCAGCAGCCGTAGTTGCGGGAGGCCGGGTCGACGACGGAGCCGTGTGCGACAGCAGTGCCGCTCCACGGGATCAGGCTCAGCAGGGCGGCGACCAGCACGGTCAGGGCGAGCGTGAGACGCGACCGCGACCTGAGGCCGCGGCTAAGAACATGACCATGACAATTCATGATCTACCTCTTTCGGGTGTGGGGGTTGCCGGAGCTCTTCCGTGGGGAGTGCGAGAGCGCGTGGGAGCGCTCCCGCAGTGCACAGGCTGCGCCTGAAGAGGCGGGTCGGCAATGTGCGATTGCGCCAGTTCCGCTTCTCCTGGCGCAATCGATGCGGCAGCCTCGGGCCGTGCCCGGCCCGGGGGCTTCCCCCGCTCCTCGTCGAGAGAAGGCCCAGGTCGGCGCTACGAACCTGGCTTAAGGGCACCGGCGGGGGTTACCCGGTTCCCATGGTGAAGCTGCATATTCCTGGACGAAAAGAACACCAAGCGACAGAGGCTCCGGGTTCGGAGCCCGCCGCGGCGGAGCCCGGGCCGACTCCCGAAGTGGAGCGGGCGGCGCCGGACACGCTGGGCGAGCTGCCGCGGAAGTCGTGGGGTGCGGTGCTGAAGGGGAGCCTGCGCGAGTTCAAGGACGACGAACTCACCGACCGGGCCGCCGCGCTGACGTACTACGGGGTGCTGGCGCTGTTCCCGGCACTGCTGGTGCTGGTGTCGCTGCTGGGCCTCACCGGCGAATCGGCCACGGACAAAGTGCTCGACAACCTCCGGCAGCTGACGCCCGGCTCGGCCCGCGACATCATCACCCGGGCCGTCGAGCAGTTGCAGGGCAACGCCGGCATCGGCTCCCTGATGGCCGTCGTCGGTCTCGTGCTTGCGGTGTGGTCGGCCTCCGGCTACGTGGCGGCGTTCATCCGCTCCGCCAACGCCGTCTACGACATTCCCGAGGGCCGGCCGGTGTGGAAGCTGCTGCCGGTGCGGGTGGGTGTGACGGTCGTGCTGATGACGCTGGCGACGATCAGCGCGCTGATCGTGGTCTTCACGGGCGGGCTGGCCCAGCAGGTCGGCACGGCGCTCGGGATCGGTGACACCGCGCTGACGGTGTGGTCGATCGCGAAATGGCCGGTCCTTGTCGTGCTGGTCACCATCATGATCGCGATCCTGTACTGGGCGACCCCGAACGCCAAGGTGAAGGGCTTCCGCTGGATCACGCCGGGCAGCGTGCTGGCCCTGTTGATCTGGCTGGTCGCGTCCGCGGGCTTCGCCGTCTACGTCGCCAACTTCGCCTCGTACAACAAGACCTACGGCACCATGGCCGGCGTCATCGTCTTCCTGGTGTGGCTGTGGATCACCAACCTCGCCATCCTGCTGGGCCTGGAGTTCGACGCGGAGACGGCACGGCAGCGGGCCATCGCCGGTGGGCATCCGCCCGAGGCCGAGCCGTACACCGAGCCCCGCGACACGCAGGCGTGGGACGAACAGGACCGGCGCCATATGGAGGACGGCTGACCGCCCTCGCGGTTCTCACTCCATGAGTCCGGCGGCGACCGTCGCGCCCAGTTCCCAGCACCTCCCGACATCCCGCTTGTCCGGCTCGCCGGTCACCGTCACGGCCTCGGCGGTGCGGCGCCAGCCGAGACCCGTCGTGATCGCCTCGATGCCCCGCACCGCACCCGTGACGTCGTTCCCGCCGTGGACCCAGTAGCCGAAGGGCCGTCCGCGGGTCGCGTCCAGGCACGGGTAGTAGACCTGGTCGAAGAAGTGCTTGAGGGCACCCGACATGTATCCCAGGTTGGCGGGTGTGCCGAGGAGGTAGCCGTCGGCTGCGAGGACGTCGGAAGCGGTGGCGGACAGCGCGGGCACGCGTACGACCCGTACGTCCTCGATCGCGGGGTCGCTCGCACCCGAGAGGACGGCTTCGAACATCGCCTGGCAGTTGGGTGAGGGAGTGTGATGAACGATCAGCAAGGTGGCCACGTCGCCCGACCCTACAAGTCGCGAGGACCATGACTGAACGGCGCGCGATCTGGTACCCGGCGGTTGCGTTCCGTACGAGAAGAGAGGTGACCGCCTTGTCCCAGGTAGAGGAATCCGTCGAAGTCCGCGTCCCGGTCCACACCGCGTACAACCAGTGGACGCAGTTCGAGTCGTTCCCCGAGTTCATGGACGGTGTCGAGCGCATCGAGCAGCGCACCGACACCCTGACGCACTGGGTGACGAAGGTCGGCGGCCAGCAGCGGGAGTTCGACGCGGAGATCACCGAGCAGATCCCCGATGAGCGGGTCGCCTGGACGACCGTGAGCGGCGAGGCCAGGCAGGCCGGTGTGGTGACCTTCCACCGCATCCAGGACGACACGACCAAGGTCATGCTCCAGATGGACTTCGACCCCAGTGGCGTGGCCGAGACGGTGGGCGACAAGCTCGGGTTCGTGAAGCGGCAGGTCTCCGGTGATCTGCAGCGGTTCAAGCGGTTCATGGAAGCCCGTGGGTCGGAGACGGGAGCCTGGCGCGGCGAGGTCTGACCCGGCGGAAGCGGCGGCCGCCACCACGACTCGTGGTGGCGGCCGCTTCGTGTGGCTCGCCGGCCCGAAGGTGCGATGCCCCTACGCCACCACCGGCTTGGCGATCCCGCTGTGCAGCAGCTCCCGGGCCTTCTCGCTCAGCTCGCCGAGGCGCAGGGCGACCTGCGCCGCCGTGTCGTACAGGCTGTGCACCGCCTGCAGGCGTTCCAGGCGGGGGGCGAGGGCCGAGAGGGCGATGGCCAGGGCCACGCCCGCCCAGGCCACCGGGCCGAGCGGCGTGCAGCCGAAGAAGTGGCTGACGCCAGGGGTCTGGACGAGTGCGGCGAGCACGGCGGCCGAGCCGAGGGCGGTCGCCCACACCAGCAGGCTGCGGCGGCGGCCGGAGAGGGTCTGCACGAGTTGAGCCCCGACCACGCCGCACAGCGCCATGGTGGTGGAGCGGCGTTCCGTGCCGGGGGTGAGACGGCCGATGAGGTAGGCCGCGACGGCGCCGAAGCAGGTGGTGATGCCTCGTCGCCGGATCGAGCGCAGCAGGGGCGCGCCCAGGACGTCGAGGCCCATCGGGCCGGTCGCGGCGCGCTCGGCCGTCGAGGGGTCGTCGCTGGGGGTGACCGCCACCGCCATGGCCGGGAACATGTCGGTGAGCAGGTTGACGAGCAGCAGCTGACGCGTCGACAGGGGCGAGGCCCCGGCCAGCAGGGTGCCGAGGACACTGAAGCCGACTTCGCCGGCGTTGCCGCCGATGAGGATGCTCACCGCGTCGGCGACGCTGCGCCACAGGGCCCGGCCCTCGACGACCGCGTCCACCAGGACGGACAGGTCGCCGGTGGTGAGCACGAGGTCGGCGGCGTTGCGGGCCGCCGCGGAACCGCGGGCCTCGATGCCGACCCCGACGTCGGCGGCGCGGATGGCGGCCGCGTCGTTGGCGCCGTCGCCGGCCATCGCCACGACCCGGCCGGCCTGCTGCAGGGCCTCCACCACGTGCAGCTTCTGCTCGGGCGCGACCCGGGCCACGACGCCCGCGCCCCGCAGGACCCGGACCCGTTCGCGGCGCTCCATGGCGACCAGTTCGTCGCCCGTGACGACTTCGGTCTCCTCCGGCCAGCCCAGTTGCAGGGCGATCGCGCGGGCGGTCTCCGGGTGGTCGCCGGTGAGCATGACGGGCAGGATGCCGGAGCGGCGCAGTTCCGCGAGGAGCGAGTGCGAGGTGTCGCGTGGGACGTCGGCGAGCGCGATCAGCCCGCTGAACTCCAGGTCGGCGAGGGGCGCGTCGAGTGCGTCGCCGACGTCGCCGGCCCGGCAGGGGCGGTGGGCGACGGCGAGGACCCGCAGGCCCAGTCCGGCCAGTTCGTGGGCGGTGTCGGTCGCGTGACCGGGCAGGTCCCGGCACGCGGGCAGGACTGTCTCCGGGGCGCCCTTGACGACGAGGACCTCTCCGAGGTCCGGGTCGCCGTCGCGGCCGAGCGCCGCCGCGTAGCCCCGGCGCGCCTCGAACGGCAGTTCGCCGGTCGGTGTCCAGCCCTCGTCCGGCGGGGCGACCTCGAGGACGGCCTCGTCGGTGGCGTGCGCGACGCGGCGGCCCTGTCCCGTCTCCTCCTGCGGGCAGGCGCGCGCGGCCAGGCGCACGATCGGTACGGCCTCTTCGCCGTCCACGTCCAGGACGGTGCCGTCAGCGGTGGCGACGCGGATCAGACGCAGCTTGTTCTCGGTGAGGGTGCCGGTCTTGTCGAAGCAGACGGTGTCGACCCGCCCGAGCGCCTCCAGGGTGCGCGGGGTGCGCACCAGCACACCGCGCCGGGACAGCCGGCGGGCCGCCGCCATCTGCGCGACCGTCGCCACGAGCGGAAGCCCCTCCGGTACGGCGGCGACGGCCACCGCGACACCTCCGCTGACAGCGCGTCGAATGGGGCTGCCGCGCAACAGGGAGAGCCCGGTCACGGCCGCGCCGCCCGTGAAGGTCACCGGCAGCGCCTTGCGGGTCAGCTCCTGAAGCCGGGCCTGTACGCCGGCGGGCGGCGGGGTGCGGGCGGCGAGCGTGACGGCCCGGCCGGCCTCGGTCCGGTCACCGGTGTCGACGACGAGCGCGGTGGCGTTCCCGGCCACGACGGTCGTGCCCTCGAACACCATGCACGCGCGTTGCGCCACCGGCGCGCCGGGGGTGGCGTCGAGGGCCTTGGTGACCGGCAGCGATTCGCCGGTGAGGGCCGACTCGTCGACTTCGAGCCCGTCGAGGTCGAGCAGACGCGCGTCGGCGGGTACGACGTCACCGGCGCCGAGGGTGATCTCGTCCCCGGGCCGGAGCCGGGCCGCGTCGACGGTGACCGTGCCGGTGCGGCCTTCCCTCCTGCGGGCCCTGGGCTGCTGCCGGGCGGCCAGCCGGGCCAGTGCCTGTTCGGCGCGCAGCCGTTGGAGTCCGCCGGTCACCGCGTTGAGGTCCATGGCGCCGACCACCAGCAGCGCGTCGACGAGCGAGCCGAGCAGCGCGGAGGCGACGGCGCCCGTGGCCAGGACGGGGGTGAGCGGGTCGTCGAGTTCGCGGCGTACGGCGCCGGCCGCCTCCCAGGTCCAGCGGGCGGGGGTCATCACGGGGTGGCGGGCCAGGCGGGCCGTCTGCTGTCGCGTGCGGTCGGTGACCAGGGCGAGTCCGCGGGGCTCCTCCTCCCTGTCGGCCCGTGCCAGCCGGGCTTGGGCCTCGTGGGCCTCAAGGGCGTGCCAGGGGATGTGCAGCCGGGGCGGAGGCGGGGTGGCCCGCGCCACCCGGGTGGCTTCGAGCCAGCCGGCGAGCAGGGCGTTCGCGGCGGCGATATTGACGGGGGCGTGCCGGGTGAGATGCCACCGGCCGGCCCGGCCCGGGGCCTGTCCGCCGCGGGCGACCAGGAGCCCCGACAGGGCCGCGCCCGCGCGGGCCAGGGTCTGCGAGCGTCGTCCGACGCGCCGGGCCGCCGGGATCGCCGTCAGCAGCCGCCAGACGTCGGCGAGTCCCCCCGGGGCCAGCGCGTCGGCGCCCCACGGGACGGCCGCCCGCCCGTCGGTGAGGGCGACGGCGACGTCGCCGGCGGGCAGCCCGGCCGCGACGTGCCCTTCACCGGACTCGTTCAGCCGGGCGACGGTCACGACCACGCGCCCGTCGTCCTGGAGGCCTCGGACGACGTCCGCGAACGGTGTCCCGCTCGGGGCGACCTCGTCGGCGAGCCGGGTGATGTCCTTCAGGTCGGAGCCGCCCGCGATCACGACGTGCAGCCCCGCCCTGCGGGCGGCGTCGAGAACGGCCTCGGCGAAGGGGTCGACCGGGTCCTCGGGCAGGCCGTCGGAGGCGCTGCCGAAGTCGCCGTCGCTCCGGGGACGCCGGCTGCGCAGGGCGTCCGCGTGCAGGACGAGGGCGTCGGCGATCTCCAGCTGCCGCAGCCGCTCCGCGCTGCGCACGAGGATCCCGGAGTGGGCCAGGAAGGTGCCGAGGGTCGCGTTGAAGGCGGCGGGTCCGTAACGGGCCGCCTTCGGGGATCCGGCCAGGACCGCTTCGGCCGCTTCCCTCGCGTCGTGCGTGACGAGGAGGGTGGCGGCGGCACCGGCGATGCTGCCGGTGCTCGCATGGGACGCGTACTCCTGGGCGGGTGTCACCCGCAGCGGCGGCCGGGTGCCGGCCGGGCACGGCAGGCTGGTGCGCCGTTCGAGGCAGATGTCGTCGTGCAGCGCCTCGAAGGCCGCGGCCCTGGACACCGCCGCGGTCAGCTGGACGCCGCGCAGTACGCCGTCGAGCACGAGGGCCAGCGGGGTCTGGCCGACTCCGTGCGCGGCTGCGTTGCCGGCGGCGAGCACCAGTTCCATACCGGAGCTGCCGAACCGTTGCCTCAGGAGGGCGCGGAAGCGGGGGTTCTCACGCAGCAGCGAGACGGTGGCGGTCACGATGCGTGAGGTGGGCGGCAGGCGCAGGGACCGGCCGGCCAGGGCACCGGCCGCGCCCGCGGCGTCCAGCAGGATCCCCGCCGCGGAGACGCGTACCTCGCCGGGGTCGCCGGGGTGTGAGACCTCCGGGGCCGGTGGGTGGGAGCCCTCGGTCAGGCCGAGGCGGGCGGCGAGCTCGATGGCCCGTTCGGTGACCCGGTCGGTGGCGGCCTCCTCGACCGCGGTGACCACCAGGCGGGACAGTCCCTCGTCCCAGTAGGCCAAGAACACGTCCGGGTGCTCGAGCAGTTCCCCGGCCAGCTTGCGGGCGGGGGCGCCCGTGTCGCCGTCGGAGCGCCGCAGCGCGACGTGGACGCGCTGCCCGGCCTTCCAGTGCTGTCCGCCGGTCAGGGCGTTGCGTGCGACGTTGCGGACGCGGCGCGTGGTGTCGTAGGCCGACGTCACTCCCTGGGCGGTGCTGCGGGCGGCGCCTGCGGCCGCCCCGGCCACGGCCCCGACGAGCGGGGCGACGTCGAAGCGTGTGAGCATCTGCTGGTGTCCCGACTCAGCTCGTGGGGCGAGTGTCGTGTCCGTGCCGGTGGCCCTGCTCCCGGTCCGGTTCTTCGTCGTGCGGGTCGTGGTGGGTGGTGGCCTCGGCGACCTGTTTCAGCGCGGAGGCGGTGGCGGTGTCGCCCACTTTGGCGGGCTGCTCGTGCACGTGCTGCTCCGGCCGGTCGTGCCGGTAGTGCGACGAGGCGAGCTTGTCGCCGGGGCCGTACGAGGTGTCCGGCTCGTCCCGGGTGTCCGTCACACCGGCCCCGGAGAGGCGTTCGCCGGCCCGCTCGGCCTGCGCGGCGCCGTCTGCTGCCGCGCCGTCGGGCCCGTGCCCGGGCCGCGGACGGGTCAGCCAGGCCACGGCCGCGCCGGTCAGTGCCACCGGCCACTCCACCACGCCGGCCACGCCGAGCACCCCGGCACCGGCGTACACGGCCACCCGCCGGCCGCGCGGTGACACCGCGCCGATCCGGTCCAGTGCGCCACCGGCCACCTTGCCCACCTGCTCCGCACCCGGCACATGCCTCAGCCCCGAGGCGACGGCCCGCAACGGCTGCGGAAGATCGGGCGAACGTGATGTCTCCTGGTTCATGTCGACCTCCACGAGCGCGCTGTCCAGCGGCCTTCAACCGGTTTCCCAGCTTTTCTTCCCATATTCCGCTTTTCGGCGACCGGCCGCTTGCCGTGTCCGGAGACGGGGAGGGTGACAGCCTGCCGTGTCGGTCCGGGAGCGCCGGGTACTCAGAGCGGGCACGCAGGCCGTCAAGGGTCCGGGCAGCGCGGTGTCCGGTCCGGCGAATGGAGGGGTCATGACGCAGAACGGTGATGACGCGACGCTCGTCCGGCGACCGGGGATCCCGGACCTCCGGATGGACCCGGACGCTACCGAGGTCGCGCCACCACAGGACCCGCAGGCCGGGGAACCGCCACAGGAGCTGCCCCTGGACCGCAACCAGGCGCTGCTGGAGGCGGCCAAGCAGGTCGGTGCCCTGCTGAAACGGAAAGGGCACCTCTTCGCGCTGGCAGGGAGCGTCGCCGCCTACGCGCACGGCGGCGAGAAGAACCTCCAGCACGACGTCGACTTCGCCATCCGCCCCGAGGACGCGGACGCGGTGGCGGCCACTCTGCGTGAGGCCGGGCTGACGGTCTACACCCCGCCGGAGGACTGGCTGATCAAGGCCACGTGTTTCGGCCAGCCGGTCGACATCATCTTCGAGCTGGCGCACCAGCCGGTCGGCGCGGACATGCTCCGGCGGGCGGAGGAGGTGTCGGTCGACTCGGTGCGCATGCCCGTCCTGGCGCCGACCGACCTCCTGTGGAGCCTGCTCGCCGCCTTCTCCGAGCACCACTGCGACTTCGGCGCGGCCCTGCCCATCGCGCGTGCGCTGCGCGAGAAGGTCGACTGGGAGCGGGTGCGGCGCGAGTGCGGGGACGCCCCGATGCCCGCCGCCTTCTTCTTCCTCCTGGAGCGCCTGAACGTCATCTGAAGCGGAGGGAACACCCATGACCACCCACGGACCGGAGCAGGCGGGCGGCGGGGAGCCGGCGCAGAACCTGGACTACCGGATCGCCCACCTGCAGGACCGCCTCGCCTCCGGCGAGCTCGGCGAACTGGGCGTGCGGGCCGAGGCCCGCGGCCAGACGGTGCTGCTCACCGGCACCGTGCCCTCGGCGCCCTGCCGCGACGAGATTCTGCGCACCGTCCACGAGGAGCTCGCCGGGATCCCGGTGCACAGCGACCTCGTGGTCACGGAGGCGTCCTCCCCCGACCACGCGGAGGAACTCGCATGATCCGCATCGCAGCCGTCGGAGACATCCACATGGGGCCCGAGAGTCAGGGCGTGCTCCGCCCTGCCTTCGAGACCCTGCCCGAGTGCGCCGACCTTCTGCTGCTGGCGGGTGACCTCACCCGGCACGGCACGCCGGAGGAGATGCGGGTGGTGGCCCGGGAGGTCCGGGACCTCGGCGTCCCGGTGGTCGCCGTCCTGGGCAACCACGACCATCACGACGACAGGCCCGACGAGGTCTCGGCCATCCTCCGGGACGCGGGCGCCCATGTCCTGGAGGGGCAGGGAACAGTCGTGGAGAGCGGCGGGTCCCGGATCGGCGTGGCCGGCACCAAGGGGTTCGGCGGCGGCTTCGTCGGCCGCTGCGCCGGGGAGTTCGGCGAGCCGGTCATGAAGGAGTTCGTCAGGTACTCGCGCCGGCGCGCCGACGCCCTGCGGGCGGCTCTGCAGGAGTTGGGCGAGGAGGGCTGCGACGCGCGGATCGCCCTGACCCACTACTCCCCCGTCCCGGACACGCTGGCCGGCGAGCCGCTGGAGATCTATCCCTTCCTGGGCAGTTACCTGCTGGCCGAGGCGATCGACACGGCCGGCGCCGACCTCGCGGTGCACGGGCACGCGCACGCCGGCACGGAGCACGGCATGACGAGCGGCGGCGTACGGGTGCGCAACGTCGCTCAGCCGGTCATCGGGCGGGCCTTCCACGTCTACCACCTGCCGACCCGTGACCACGCGGCCACCGGAGTCGCCGCACAGGCCGCCCGCTGACCGACGCCCCTCTCCCATTGCGCCGCCGGCCGACGCCGGCGGCGTTCTCCGTGTGTGGCGGCGGGTGCCGCCGACCCGTCCGCTCGCCTCGGCATGCGTGCTCCGCGCTTTGCAGGTCCGCCAGGTCCGTCGCGTCCGCCCGGGGCGGGGCGGGCCCGGACGAGGGGCGTCAGATGGCGCTGACGGGCCGTCGGAGAGCACTGTCCGAGCACACCTTCCCCTGCACGACGACGTACCGCGCGCGGCGGCGCCGCACATCGCCCGCCGTCGTTTCCCGGCGGTCAGCGCTTGCGGCGGTACGACGTCCGGGTCCTTCGTCAGGGAGGCGGGCTCGCCAGGCCTGAAGCCCGCCTGACCCGGCCGGCGTCCGCAGTACTGCACTTGGCGTCCTTCCCCGCGCCCAAGCGCGAAACGGGGCAGCGCTGGACATCACTCCGGGCCGTTCCGGCAAGGCCTATGGGTTCACGAGCCTTTCACCGTGACCGAAGGAGACACAACGCATGGTCCACAGACATGCCGGGGCCGGCCGCCGGGTGGCCCTGACCGTGCTCGGCGCGCTCGTCGCCGGGATCCCCTCCGCCGTGGCGGCCGAGCCCGCGCCGCCCGCGGGCCCCCTGCCGTCGGCCGCCCAGACCCTCGGCGCCGACCGGCCGTCGGCTCCGGTGCTGCGCGCCATGGAACGCGACCTCGGGCTGACCCCGGCTCAGGCGTCACGGCGGCTGGTCAACGAGGCGGAGGCGGGTGCCCGGGCGGGGCGGCTGCGCAACGCCCTGGGCGGCAGGTTCGCGGGGGCCTGGCTGCGCGGCACGATGTCGCAGGAACTCGTCGTCGCGACCACCCACCCGACGGACGTGCCCGCCATCAGCGCCCAGGGGGCCAAGGCGGTCGTAGTGAAGAGGACGCTCCATGACCTCCGGGCCGCGAAGCGGAAACTGGACACGGCGGCGGTCGGCCTCAACACCCGCGACACGCCCCTGTGGTACGTCGACGTCCCGGCGAACCGGGTCGCGGTGGAGGCCGGGAGCAAGGCCGCGGCCGCCGCGTTCGTCAAGGCCGCGGGCCTGGACGCCAAGAGCGTGGGTGTCAGGGTGACGGCGACGCGGCCGCGTCTGCTGGCGGACATCACCGGCGGCGACGCCTACTACATCAACGGCACCGCCCGCTGCTCCGTCGGTTTCTCCGTCACCAGGGGCACACAGCAGGGTTTCGCCTCGGCGGGCCACTGCGGCAGGACGGGTGCCAGGACGACCGGGTACGACGACACGGCGCAGGGCAGGTTCCAGGCGTCCACGTTCCCCGGCAAGGACATGTCGTGGGTGGCCGTCAACGACCAGTGGACGGCCACCGCGAACGTGCGGGGCGAGGGCGGTCAGAACGTGCGGATCGCCGGCTCGGTGCAGGCGCTGGTCGGCGCCGCGGTCTGCCGCTCCGGCTCCACCACCGGGTGGCACTGCGGCCGGATCGAGCAGCACGACACGAGCGTCAGCTACCCCGAGGGCAGGGTGAACGGGCTGACCCGGACGACCGTGTGCGCCGAGCCGGGCGACTCCGGCGGGCCCTATGTCGCGGGCGTCCAGGCGCAGGGCGTCCTATCCGGCGGTACCGGCGACTGCGTCCGCGGGGGCAGCACGTTCTACCAGCCGGTCAACCCGCTGCTCGGCGACTTCGGCCTCACCCTGAAAACCACGGCCGCCGAAGCCGCGGCCCCGCAGGACGACGTGGCGCGGACGTGGACCGCCGGCCGTGTCTACGAGGCCGGTGCCGTGGTGAGCCACGCCGGTGCGCGCTACCAGTGCCTGCAGACCCACCAGGCGCAGGGTGCCTGGGCACCCGCCCGCACTCCGGCGCTGTGGCAGCGGGTGTGACGAGGTATCAGCTCCCGCGGCTCAGCTCCGGGCCACGACCCGCAGCGTCCGGACGGAGGAGTCTGCCGCGTCGGGGATGAGGACGCCGTGCTCGGCCCCGCTGCGCAGGTAGTCCAGGACCTCGTCGGTGATGACCTCGCCGGGCGCCACCACGGGCACGCCCGGCGGGTAGGGGCTGATCGTCTCCGCGGCGATCCGTCCGGCGGCCCGCTCGGCGGGCACGTGCTCGACCGGGGCGAAGAACGCCGCGCGGGGCAGCATCGCCTGCTCCAGTTCCAGCGCCGAGGGTTCGGGGAGCCGGACCGGGGGGCGCCGTTCGACGTATT
The DNA here is from genome assembly GCF_014651075.1 of Streptomyces djakartensis. Lineage (GTDB taxonomy): Bacteria > Actinomycetota > Actinomycetes > Streptomycetales > Streptomycetaceae > Streptomyces > Streptomyces djakartensis. The sequence goes on from NZ_BMWE01000019.1 coordinate 114,189, forward strand.
CGGCGTGCTCGACGAGCGAACGCAGGGCGTCGATCAGGATCTCCTCGGTCTCGTCGTCGTCCGCGTGGGTGATGGAGGCGCTGATGCGGCAGCTGTCCGAGCCGCCCACGTCCACGTGCCGGTAGGTGCGCAGCCACTCCGCGGCCTGCATACCGCTCATGCCGAGCTTGCGTACGTCGATGACGAGCTTGAGCGGGTCGAGGTCGGCGGTGAGCCCCTCCTCCACGACCTCGCGCCCCATGGTGCGCAGGCCCGGCATCTCGGCCACCGCCTCCCGGACGCGTCCGGCGCGGCGGATGGCCCCCTCCAGCAGCTCCTGGCCCTGTTCCACCATCTGCCGGCGCCAGCCGTCGAGCGTGGCGAACACGAGAGAGGAAGCACTGGTGGTGCCGAGCAGGTCCTCGCGCTGCGCGAGGACCTCGGGCGACACGCGGTCGTACTGCAGGTGGAAGACGGAACTCTGCTCCACGGCCCCGCCCATCTTGTGCACGCTGGTCACCACCAGGTCCGCCTCGGCGTCCATGCCCCAGGCGGGCAGGGCGGGGTGGAACGGCAGATGGGCGCCCCAGGCCTCGTCGACGATGACGGGCACGTCGAACTCGTGGCACACCCGGGCCACTCCCCCGACGTCCGCGCAGGATCCCCAGTCGGTGGGGGTGATGAGCAGCATGCCCTTGGCGTCCGGGTGCTCCCGGAGCCGTCGCCGGACGTCCTCCGGCTCGGGCGGGTGGGCCAGATGCCGTTCGGCGTCGAACTTCGGGTGCACCCAGATCGGTTCGACACCGTTGACGACGACGGCGGCGATGACGGACTTGTGGGCGTTGCGCGACAGCAGGAGTTTCTCGCCCGGCCCGGCCACGGCCAGCATGGCGGTCTTCACGGACAGGGAGCTGCCGCAGGTCGAGAAGAACGCGTGCTCGGCGCCGACCGCGTCCGCCATGAGCTCCTGCGCCTGGCTCAGGACCCCCTGCGACTGGCGGCGGTCGTCCAGTCCGTTGAGGGAGAGCACGTCGGAGCGGAACACGTCCAGTCCGACGATCTCGGCGACCCGGGGGTCCACTCCCCTGCCCTGCTTGTGGCCCGGCGGGCCGTAGGCGATGTCGCCCCGGCGCCGGAAGGCCTCGAGCGCCTCAAGCACGGGCACGCGCGAGTGGTCCATGGTTTCCTCCCAGGTCCGGCCCGCCCGGCCGGCACCGCGTCGTCCGCGCTGTCGTGGCCCGGCGGGTACAGACCGTGTTGCACGACTGCACCGCTCGAAACGCCGCCGCGCATCGCGGCACCGTCGCGGTGCGGCCCGCGATCCGGTGCGGAGTGGGCCTGGTAGGGGCGCGTTGCGGCCCGGAGACGCGGCGCGTGTCGCCGCGGCGTGCGGTGAAACCCGGGTGCGGACACACCGCTGCCGACGCCGGGGAGGCCCCGTGGACCGCATGCGCGAGGACGCGTACCGAGCCGTTCGGGAGGAGGTGGCGGTCCGGGCGGACGCGCTGTGGAACGTGGCCCTGCGTCTGCACGCCGACCCCGAGTACGGCTTCGCCGAACACCGGGCGGCGGCCCTGCTGTCGGGCGAGCTGGAGCGCGCCGGTTTCGCCGTGCAGCGCGGCGTGGCCGGGATGCCCACCGCGTTCACGGCGCGCTCGGGCCGGGGCCGGCCCGCGGTGGCGCTGCTGATGGAGTACGACGCCCTGCCCGGCCTCGGCCACGCGTGCGGCCACAACCTCATCGCGGCGGCCGGCCTGGGAGCCGCTCTGGCGGTGGGTGCCGCGCAGGCGTCCGGCGGGTCGGTGCTGGCCGTGGGCACTCCCGCCGAGGAGGGCGGAGGCGGCAAGGCCCTGGAGGTGGAGGCCGGGGTGTTCGACGACGTGGACGCGGCGCTGATGTTCCACCCCGGCGTGCACAGCTGGGCCCGGGCGCCGCTGACCGCGCAGGTGCAGTACCGGGTGGCCTTCCACGGCCGGGCGGCGCACCCCACGGGGAATCCGACGGAGGGCATCGACGCGCTGGCGGCGCTCGTGGAGCTGTTCAACGTGCTGGGCGTGGTGGGGCGGCGGCTGCCGGACGGCTCGCACGTGCAGGGCATCGTCACGCACGGCGGCACCGCCACGAACATCGTCCCGGAGTACGCCGAGGGCCTGTTCGGCCTGCGCGCGGCCACGACGGGGGCGCTGCGGGAGCTGGCGGGCCGGCTGCGGGAGTGCGCCGAGGGTGTGGCCCGGGCCACGGGCACCACCGCCGAGGTGGAACGTGCCACCGTGCGCTACGAGCACTTCCAGGACAGCGAGGTGCTGTCCGAACGGTTCGCCGCCCACCTGGCCCGGGCCGGCATCACGCTGTCACCGCCGGCGCCGGGGGTGTACCTGGGGTCCTCCGACATCGGGAACGTCAGTACGCGGGTCCCGGCCATTCACCCGTTCGTGGCGATCATGGACGAGGACGGTTCCGACCACACCCCGGAATTCGCCGAGGCCGCCGCGTCCGGCCGGGCCCGGGAGGTGCTGATCGCCGTGACGGAGGCCCTCGCGTGCACCGCCGTCGACGTACTGCGGTCGGGCGAACTGCGCGGGGAGGCGTGGGCGCGGCACCGGGCGGCGCGAGGAGGGTGAGTGCGTGTGCCCCTGGCGGGGAACCCGGCGAACGCCGTACCACCGACACCCCTGGAGAGGGCCATGAGTCTGATGCGCTTGCTCGGTCGCCCCATGCTGGCCTCGATGTTCCTCACGGGCGGCCTGAGTTCCGTCCGGGAGCCGGAGCAGGTGGCCCCGATCGCGGAGCCTGTCGTCCAGCCCGTCACGGAGCGGGTCCCGGCGTTGCCCGACCGCACCGAGCAGGTCGTTCGCCTGAGCGGCGCGGTGCAGGTGGCGGCCGGGCTGATGCTGGCCACCGGGCGCATGCCCCGTCCGGCCGCGCTGGCCATCGCGGCGACCCTGGTGCCCACGACGCTGGCCGCGCACCGCTTCTGGGAGGTGGAGGATCCCTCGGAGCGTGCCGAACAGCGCATCCACTTCTTCAAGAACATGTCCATGCTCGGCGGACTTCTGATCGCCGCCGACGACACCGGTGCCCGCCCCTCGCTGCTGTGGCGCGGCACCCACGCCGCCCGCGGTCTGCGGCGTGACGCGGGGCTGGTGCGCCGTTCCGTCCGTGCCACCGCACGCCCGGCCGCGGTCGCCGGGCGGGTGCGGGCCAAGCTGCCCGCCTGATCCGTCCGGGTGAGGCGGGTCCTGCCCGGCGTTAGCTCCCGGAGCCCCGGGGAACCCCGTGGGCTGGAGGTGAAGGACATGGGACACGGAGGGAACGTCATCGACGAGCTGGTGACCGATCACCGCGAAGTCGAGGAGATGTTCGGCAAGATCGAGGCGCTGCCGCCGGGGCACAAGGACCGCAAGCTGTACGCGGACCAGGTCACGATCGAGCTGGTGCGGCACTCGGTGGCCGAGGAGGCCTACCTCTACCCGGCCGTGCGCAAGCACGTGGCGGGCGGGGACGAGCTCGCCGACCAGGAGCTGCAGGACCACGCCACGGCCGAGCGGATCATGAAGGATCTGGAGGGCTGCGACCCGGGTGACGCCGACTTCGACCGGCTGGTCGGCATGCTGATGAGCGAGATCCGCTCGCACATCGCGGACGAGGAGGAGAACCTCTTCCCGGCGCTGCGGCAGGCCTGTCCCGCGGACGCGCTCGACGAGCTGGGCGAGAAGGTGCGGAGCGCGAAGAAGACCGCCCCGACCCGGCCCCATCCGGCGGCCCCGGACAAGCCTCCGGCGAACAAGCTGCTGGCTCCGGGCACCGGAATGGTCGACCGGCTCCGGGACGCGCTGACCGGCCGCGGGAAATCCGGGTGACGCGGTCGCAGCCGCACGAGGGAGGGGCCCGTCGCCTGAGCGACGGGCCCCTCCCTCGTGGTGTGTGCCGCATCCCTCGTGGTGTGTCCCGCATCACCGGGACAGGGCCGGGCACGGCCCGTGATCGTCAACTGTGATCAACCACACTGGCTTCGCCAAATCCTTTGCTTCCGGGCGCGTTTGAGTAGTGCGCAGGCGGCGGGCGAGCCGCGGGCGGCGCCGACTCGGGGCGTGCCTCTGCCACGATGGTCGGCGCCTGTCCCGGCGAGGGGAGCCACCGCGCAGCGCAGCCGGTGCTTCCCGTTCCCCTCGTCCTCCCTCTCCTGAGTCCTCGGACTCGACGACGAGTAACGCACTGTGTCTTCCTCCTTGCCCTCCCCTGCCCAGCCCACCTCCCGCTCGCCCTGGCGGTCGCTGAGGTACCGCAGCATGCGCTGGTGGTCCGCCGCGAACTTCGTGTCGAACGCCGGCACGTGGATGCAGCTCACGGTGCAGAACCTGCTGGTCCTGCAGATCACCGGGTCCGCCGCCGCGACCGGGCTGTCCATGTCCGTGCAGGCGGCCCCCGCCCTGCTGATGAGCGTCCTGGGCGGCGCGGCCGTCGACCGGTGGCCCCGGAAGCTGACGGCGGCCGTGAGCCAGGCGCTGCTCGGCGCGATCGCGTTCACGACGGCCGTCCTCGTGGCACTGGACCAGCTCGACATGACCTCCTTGATGGTGCTGGCCGCCCTCACGGGTGTCGTCGCGACCGTCGACAATCCGGCGTGCGCGCTGCTGGGCAACGACCTCGTCCCGCCGGAGGACGTGCCCTCGGCCATCGGGGTCGGGGCGCTGGTGCACCAGGCGGGGCGGCTCGTGGGGGCGGCTCTGGCCGGCGTGGCCGTCGGGTTCCTCGGCACGTCCGCCGCGTACTTCGCGAACGGGCTGTCGTTCCTGTTCGTGGCCTCGGTCATCCCGTTTCTGCGCCCGGCGGCCGGAGCGGTCCGGCAGGCCGCCCCGGACGCGAAGGACACCGGTTCCGGCATGACCGTGCGCGAGGGCCTGGCATTCTTCGCGCGCCGCCCCCGTCTGATGGCGCTGGCCGGGGTGACCGGGCTCAGCGCGGTGTTCGGCCGCAACTACCAGCTCACCCTGGCGGTGCTGGTCACCGGGCCGCTCGCGGGCGGGGCGGGTTCGTTCGGCACGGTGTCGACGGTGCTCGCCGCCGGCGGCATCCTCGGCGCGGTTCTCGGCGCCCGGCTGCGCCGGCCGTCCGTGCGGCTCGTGGGGGCGCTCGCGGCGGCCGGGGCGCTGCTGCAGGTGGTGGCGGGGCTGTCGCCGTCGCTGGCGGTGCTGATCGTGCTGGTGCTGCCGATGGCCGTGGTCGAGTCGGTCTCCGACACCGCCGGTACGGCCGTCCTGCAGACCGATCCGCCCGCGCACCTGCGGGGCCGGGTGCTGGGTGTGTGGGGCAGCGTCGGCACCGTGTGGAGTCTGGGCGGCCCGCCCGCCCTCGGCCTGCTCATGGAGCTGGCCGGGGCCCGCGGTGCCCTCGTCACCGGTGGCCTGCTGATCGCCGGTGCGATCGGCGCGGGCCACCTGCTCCGGCAGCGCCGGACCGCGACCACGGTGGTGCTCCGCACGGGGGAGGGCGACGTGGCGGGGCAGCGCGACCTGAGCACGGCTGCCTGAGAAGACCTCACGAGCCCGGCGCTCTGAAGGTCACCGCGGCCGCCCGCGCCGCCCCGCGGGTCGGCACGGGCGTGGAGCGGTCGTCGAGGTACGGCGGGACCACGGCCTGGCCGCCCCCGGAGCGCACGGCCTCCGCTTCGGGCGCGCCGCACGGATCTCCGGTGGCCCGGTAGGGCACGGGGACCAGCATCGTGGTGCCTGACCCGGCCGGGTCAGCACGACCCCCGGTCACCGGGGTGAGGGAGACGCCCGCGGCGCGCCGGCGTTCCGCGAGACCTCTCCCCCGCTCGGACGGGCGGTGCTGGGACCGCGCCTCCTTCGGCCTGCGGGCGTCGGTGGCCGCCGGGGGGTCGGGCCGGGTGGGTCAGCCTGCGCTCGTCGCGGCGGGCTCGGCGTCGAGGACCTCGCAGTAGACGGCCTCGGTCGCCTCGGCGACCCGGCCCCAGCCGTACCGGCTCAGGACCCGGCGGCGACCGGCCGCCCCGCAGGCCGCTCGGAGCGCCGGGTCGGCGAGCAGACCGGCGACGGCGCGGGCCAGGGCCTCCGGGTCGCCGGGCGGCACCAGCCGCCCGGTGCCCGGATCGGCCACGGTGTCGAGCTGTCCGCCGATCGCGCTGGCCACGACGGGCACGCCGCAGGCCATGGCCTCCAGCGGGACGATGCCGAAGGGTTCGTGGTCGGCGGGGCACACCACCACGTCGGCGGAGCGCAGCAGCGCAGGCACCTCCTCGCCGGGCACGGCGCCGGTGAAGCGGACCCGGTCGGCGACGCCGGTGTCCCGGGCGACGCCGCGCAGGCGGCGCACCTCCGGGTCGGCGTCGAGCCGGTCCGCGGGCGGTCCGCCGGCCACGACGAGCTCGGTGCCGGGCAGCCGGGCCAGCGCCTGGACGGCCACCGCGGCGCCCTTGCACGGCACCAGCCGGCCCAGCTGGATCAGCCGGTGCGGGTAGGGTCCGCGCGGCGTTGCCGGGCCGTTCGGGGTGAAGCGGCCGGGGTCGACGCCGCAGGGCACGATCGCGACCCGGTGCGGGGGTATGCCCATGCGGGCCAGTTCGGCGGCCTCGTCGCGGCAGGTGGCGACGACGCGCTCGCAGCCCAGCCCGACCTCGATCTCGGCGGGGATCCGCTCCGGCGGGCTGGTGTCGGCGAGGCGCTGGTGCCGTCGCTTGACCGTGCCGAGGGCGTGGTAAGTGTGCAGCAGGGGCAGTCCGTGTGCCCGGGTGGCGCGCAGCGCGGCCAGGCCGGACATCCAGTAGTGCGAGTGCACCACGTCCGGTGCCCTGGTGCGCCAGCGGCGTGCCAGGTGGCTGCCGAACTCGCTTATGAGCGGCAGCAGGGCGTCCTCGGGAAGCGGCTCGGCCGGCCCGGCGGGGACGTGGTGCACCTCGACGCCGTCGCGGAGTTCCACCCGGCGGGGCAGGTCGGGTGCGTCGCGGCGGGTGTAGACGGTGACGCGGTGCCCCCGGTCGGCGAGTGCGCCGGCGAGGCAGGCGACGTGGACGCTCTGCCCTGCGGCGTCGGCCCCGGCCGGCTCGGCGAGCGGGCTCGCGTGCTCCGAGACGAGCGCGATCGCGAGGACACCCGGATCGAGGGGGGCTCCCGTGAACGGTGCTGTGCGCACGGAGCCGCGGGACGGGGTCATGAGCACGCCTCCGTGATCAGGCGCTCCCAGTCGGCCAGGAAGCGCTTGAGCCCATATCGTTCGAGGGCCGCCTGCCGGGCCCGGGCTCCGGCCTGGGCCGCGGCCTCGGGTTCGTGGAGGTAGCGGCGGGCGGTGCGGGCCAGGACGTCGGGGCGGGTGGAGAGGGTGCCCGCGCCGGGCGGCACCGCCTCGACCGCCTCGGTGGTCGCGAGTGCCAGGACGGGCAGGCCGAGGTGCATCGCCTCCACCAGGGACAGCCCGAGGGAGGTCCAGCGCACCGGGTGCAGGTACATGCGGCGTTCGGCCATGGCCGTGTGCAGTTCGCCCTGGGGCAGGTCGGCGGTGCGGCAGCGGTCCGCCGGCAGGCCGAGGCGCCCGGCCAGGTTCTCGGTGCCCATGCCGAACACGTCGAGCGGCACCGCCTCGGCCAGGGCGGGCAGCAGGTCCGTACCGGTGTGGCGGGCGCGCCGCAGGGGTTCGTCGACGACGACGGCGGCACGGGCGAGCCGGCCGGTGTAGCGGTGGCCGGGGTCGACGATGCCGTGCTCGACGACCGCGGTGCGGGTGGTGCCGCAGTCCCAGAACAGCCGGTTGAAGTGTGTGACGTGCACCACCGTCAGATCGGCCCGGTCGGCGCAGGGGTGGCGCGTGTCCGGCACGTCGCCGTCGGGCGCGTTGTGCTCCACGTAGAGCGCGGGCACGTCCCGGCCGGGGCGGCGCCCGCCGAGCCAGAGACCGGCCAGTTCCAGCTCGTGCGGGCGTTGCAGGAGGACCAGGTCGACGGGTGTGTCGCGGAGTTCCTCCCGAGCGACCTCGCGCACCGAGGCCGGCCAGGAGAAGGCGCGGGCCCGGCCCAGGCCGTCCGGGCCGCGGTCCGGGGTCACGGGGACGAGGTAGGTGTGCGGGCCCTGGACGAACGCGGTCGTCCAGGGGCCGTGTACGTGCCACAGCAGGATGTTCATACGGCCGCTCCTCGCTCCGTCTGTTCTCCCTGGTCCGCGGGGTCGCCCGTGAGGGCGGCCACGGCGGCGAGCACCTCGGCGTCGCCGATGCCGTCGAGGCAGGGGTGGCCCCGCACGGGGCAGTGCCGGGCCCGCGTGCCCGCGCACGCGGCGTGCCGGTCCCCGAGCAGGACGTGCGGCACGCCGTACGGGGCCCACAGTTCGGCGGGGACGACCGGCGCGAAGAGGCTGACGACGGGGGTGCCGACGGCGGCGGCGAGGTGGGCCGGTCCGGTGTTCCCGGCCACGACGACGCGTGCCCCGGCGAGGACTCCGGCCAGTTGCGGCAGATCGGTGGCCCCGCCGAGGTCCAGTGCGTGCCGGCCGGCGACGCGCGCGGTCAGCTCCCGCTCGGCGCCGCCTCCGGTGACGACGACCCGGTGGCCCTCGGCGGTCAGTGCCGCCACGGCCCGCGCGGCCCGCCCGGGAGTCCAGGCGCGCGCGGGCACGGCGGCGCCCGGGTGGACGACGACATACGGTCCTGGCCCGGTGAGGCCGATGGTGCGGGGCGGGGGTGCGACGCGCGGGGCGCCGTCGTCACCGGGCGGCAGCGCGAAACCCGCGGCCCGGGCCAGGTCGAGGGCGGCCAGGACCTCGTGGCGGTACGGCGCCCTGCGGTGCCGCAGGTCGAGGAGCGCGCCCGGGTAGTCCTCACTGTCGGCGGCGATCCGTCCGATCCCGGCCAGCCTCAGCAGCAGCGCGGCCGGCAGCGGGCTCTGGTGGTACGACACGAGCACGAGCGCCCGGTCGAAGCGGCCCGCGGTGAGCGTCTCCACGACGCGCCGGGCGGCCGCCCGTGTGACCGGCGGCGGTTCCAGCCCGGCCCAGGGGGCGTCATAGATCAGCACGTCGTCCACGCCGGGCAGCATCCGACCCGCCGCCGCGCCCTGCGGTCCGCAGAGCAGCACGGTGCGGGACGACCCGGCCGCGACGGCCCGGACGGCGGGCCCGGCCAGCAGCACGTCCCCGGCGCTGTCGAGGCGGACGACGAGCGTGCGGGGCAGCTCCCCGCGGGAACGGAGAAGGCTCATCGCGGCTCTCCCGTCAGCTCCGAAGCCGTCTTGCTCGCGAGCGTCATGTTCGCGACCGTCATGACCGCAGCCGTTCCCTTACCGCCGGGCGCGGCGGGGGCGCCGGTTCGGCGGTGGCGAACGGGGCGTGCGGCCGGGCCGTGCGGTGGGCCAGTCGGCCGCGCAGCCAGTGCCAGGTCGCGGCCGGTGGGACGAATGCGCTGGTCAGGGCCATGGTGAGCACCTCGTCGCGGGTGCGCGGGCCGGGCAGGATCCGGGCGAGGGCGAGTTCGGCCGTGCCCGCCAGCCACGCGGTGGCGCAGGCCCACGCGGGGCGGTGCCGGCCCAGCAGGGCGCAGCCCAGCGCCGTCACTCCCGCCCCGGTCACCGCGAGGTGCGCGGGCAGGCGCCCACGGGGTGCCCCGGCCCGGCGCCACCAGTGGCGGCCGTGCAGCCGGGTCATCAGCACGTCGTCGGCGTTGCCCGCCTGGAGGCGGACGGAGATCCAGCGCCCGGCCGGCCGTACGGGGTGAGTGGTGGTGCGCCGGCCTTCGGTGAGCGTCCAGCCGGCGTCGATCATGCGCAGGGCGAGGTCGGCGTCCTCACGGAAGGCCCGCCGGAAGCGCTCGTCGAAGCCGCCGACGGCGGCCAGCGCGGCCCGGCGGCAGGCCATGTCCGCGGTGATCCAGCGGGCGGTGGCGAGTCCGGCCGTGTTGCGTTCCCAGTCCGTGGGACGGCGGTCGGCGGGCAGGGGCACCTCGATCCGGGCGGCGATCCCGGCGGTCCGGTCGGCCGCCGCGGCCAGGTCCAGGGTCAGGTCGTCGCCCCATGTGGGGCCGGGTACGACGTCGTCGTCGAGGAAGACGATCCACTGCACGTCACCGGCGGCCCGCCAGCCGAGGTTGCGTGCGGCGGCGGGTCCGCGCGCCCCGCCGGGCACGACGATGGTGCGCGAGCGCAGGGACGGCGGTACGTCGGCGGTGAGGGGCGGGCGCCCGGGGTCCGGCCGGTCGTCGACGAGAACCACCCGGACCGGCCCCGGACCGGCCGCCTCGGCCAGGGCGTGCAGGCAGGCGCGCAGGCTGGGCCGGCCGAGCGTCGGGACCACGACGGCGTACTCGGCGTCCCGTGCCAGGGCGTCGGGCTCGGTCATCGGGGGCCTCCGGCGTCGTCGGAACGGAATGCGGAACGCAAGTCGGAGCAGGATTCGGAAAGCGATCCGGAACGCCCGTCGGTGCGGAAGAGGTCGGCGCGCCGGATCGCGAACGGTCCGATGGCCAGCAGGTCGACGGGCGCGGAGCCGAAGCACTCCAGGGCGTCGCGCGGGTCGTCGACCATGGGCCGGCCGGCGGTGTTGAGGCTGGTGTTGACGACCACGGGCAGTCCCGTGAGCCGCTCGAACGCGCCCAGCATGCGGGCCACCAGCGGCTCGCGAGCCGGGTCGACGGTCTGGATCCGGGCGGTGCCGTCGACGTGCACCACGGCCGGGACGCGGTCCCGCCACTGAGGGGCGACGTCGTGCACGAACAGCATGTACGGGCTGGGCAGCGGACCGTCGAAGATCTCGGCGGCGCGGTCGGCGAGGACCATGGGGGCGACGGGCCGGAACTGCTCGCGGCCCTTGACGTCGTTGAGCCGCTCCAGGTTGCCCGCGTGCCCGGGGTGGGCCAGCAGGGAGCGGTGGCCGAGTGCCCGTGGGCCGTACTCGGAGCGGCCCTGGAACCAGGCGACGATCGCGTTGCCGGCCAGGGCGCGGGCCACGGTCGTGGCGATGTCCGGTGGCCGCTCGAAGGGTACGGCCGCGGTCTTCAGCCAGGCTCCGAGTTCCGCGTCGGACCAGTCCCGGCCGAGGTCGGCGCCGGGCATGGGCTTCGGCTGGTCGCCCTCGGCGGCGGACAGCAGCAGGGCGCCGCCCAGGGCGGTACCGGCGTCACCGGCGGCGGGCTGCACCCACACCTGGGAGAACGGGCCCTCGCGCGCGACCCGGGAGTTGGCGACGCAGTTGAGGGCGACGCCACCGGCGAGGGTGAGCACCGTGTCGTGGGTGCGGCCGTGCAGCCAGCGGACCAGGTCGAGGAGGGTCTCCTCCAGCACGGCCTGGGCGCTCGCGGCGACGTCGGCGTGGTCCTGGGTCCACGGCTCGTCCGGCCCGCGCGGCGGGCACAGTTCCTGCCAGGGCACCGCGGTGGCGTGGAAGCCGCCGTCACCGGTGGGGTACACGTGGCGGCGCAGTTCGGCCAGCATGCGCGGGGTGCCGTGGGAGGCGAGGGCCATCACCTTGAACTCGTCGGAGGAGCGCAGGAAGCCGAGGTGTGCGGTGAGGTCCTCGTAGACCAGGCCGAGCGAGTGCGGCAGTTCCTGCGCGCGCAGCGCCTCCAGCCGGTCTCCCGCGCGGCGTGCGGCCAGGTGGGAGGCGCGTTCGCCGCGGCCGTCCAGGACCAGCACGGAGGAGTTGCCCGCGTCCGGTGCGGCGAAGGCGGCGGAGGCCGCGTGGGCCATGTGGTGCGGCACGAAGCGGACGACGCCGGGATCGAGGCCGGGCAGGGCCGTCCGCAGGAAGCCGGGTGCCTCGCGGGCGTAGGTGAGGCGCAGGTGGTCCCACGGGTCGTCGAGTCCCATGTCCCTGGCGGGCAGGGCCAGCGCCGGGTCGAAGGAGTAGGTGACCGCGTCGAGGTCCCCCGGGCGCAGCCCGGCGCGCTTCAGACACCAGGCGGCGGCCTTCTCGGGCAGTTCCCAGGCGGAGAACGGCAGGGGTCTCTTCCCGTGCTTGCGCCGCGAGAACCTCTCCTCCTCGGCGGCGGCGACGGTCCGCCCGTCGATCACCAGGGCGGCGGCCGGGTCGTGGAAGAGGGCGTTGATTCCGAGGATGCGCATGGGCGTACCGGGCCTTTCGGCGGGTGGGCGGGACCGGTGCCGACGCGGGGGTGCGCGGCGCGGGCCGGGGTGTGCCCGAGGGGTGGGTCAGCCGTCCGTTCCGTCCTCGCGGAACCAGGCGATGGTGCGCCGCAGGCCTTCCTCGGCGCGCACCTGCGGGTCCCAGCCGAGCTTGTCGCGGGCGAGTGTGATGTCGGGGCAGCGCACGGCCGGGTCGTCCACGGGGCGTTCGATGAAGCGGATCTCCGACGGGGACCCGGCGAGTTCGACGACCAGTCGGGCCAGGTCGAACATGGTGATCTCGGTCGGGTTGCCGATGTTGACGGGGCCGCGCATGCCGTGGGCGGCCGCCGCGAGGACGCCGCGGACGGTGTCGTCGACGTAGCACAGCGACCGGGTCTGCCGGCCGTCGCCGGTGACGGTGAGCGGCTCGCCGGCCAGGGCCTGCCGCACGAAGGTCGGTACCGCGCGTCCGTCGTGGCCGCGCATCCGGGGGCCGTAGGTGTTGAACAGCCGGACGATGCAGGTGTCGGTGCCGTGCGTCTCCGCGTGGGCGGTGGTCAGCGCCTCACCGAAGCGTTTGGCCTCGTCGTAGACACTGCGTGGGCCGACCGGGTTGACGTTGCCCCAGTAGCGCTCGTCCTGCGGGTTCTGCTGCGGGTCGCCGTAGACCTCGGAGGTCGAGGCGAGGACGAAGCGGGCGCGCGCGCAGTGCGCGAGGTCCAGCGCGTTGCGGGTGCCGAGACTGCCGGTCTCCATGGTGTGCAGCGGCAGTCGCAGGTAGTCCGCCGGGGAGGCCGGGGAGGCGAAGTGCAGGACGAGGTCGGGGGGCCGTTTGACCCGCAGTCCCTCGGCGACGTTGGCCTGCAGGAGGGTGAACCGTGGTTGCTCGAGGAGAGGGGCTATGTTCTCGGGCCGCCCGGTGCTGAAGTCGTCCACGCAGGTGACTGCCGTGCCCGCGTCCAGCAGGGCGGCGCACAGATGGGAGCCGACGAACCCGGCGCCACCGGTGACGACGGCGTGTTTCCAGCTCCGTGAGGGGGCGGTGGTCATCTCGGTCTCTCCTCCGTCAGTGGCGGCACTGCCCGGCACGGACGTGGCGCGCCTCGGGCCGCCGAGGCCGGCCGGAGTCCGTGGGGCCCAGCATCAGCGTCCGCCGACCGTCAGGGCGAGGCACGGTCGCGTACGGCAAACCGGTGAGTCACGGAGGGTGAGCGTGCGGGCGCGGGCGGTTCCCGCGACTGGAGGGTGGTGGGCGGAGACGTCAGAATCCGCTCCCACCGCTGGGGACGCGGTGGTGGGTCAGGCGATCAGGGTGCGGCCCTGGTTGAGGCGGTCGAGGAGCTGACTGCGGTGGAGTCCGGCGACGGGGGCGAGCAGGTCGGGGTGGCGGAGCAGGGCCGCGGCCTCGCGGTCGCGGTCGTCGGGGGCGAGGAGCCGGCGGAACTCGGCGTGGCCGCCGGTGCTGTGGCTGCCGTCGGCCAGCGCGGCCACCGCCAGTGCGGCCAGCTCGGGGTCGGTGAGCAGGCCGGCCGCCCAGCTCGCCACGACCTCGTCCACCCAGGTGCGCCAGGCGTGCGCGTCCGTGTCGTCGTCCAGGGCCGCGTCCGCGCCGGTCACCCAGTCGAGCCGCGCGGAGCCGCCGGGGCCGGCCATGCCGAGCAGAGCGGCGTCCATGGCGGTCGGGTACCTGAGCCATGCCGCCACGGTCACGGCCTGCCGGGCCTGCACCTCGCACAGGGCGGATGCCAGCGCGCCGCCGGAGGCGGGGAAGGAGCGGGTCAGCCACTGGGCGGTCGCCGCGATGACAGGGGAGAGATCTGCGTGCACTGCCGGGCCGTCCGGAAGGGGTGGGAAGAGGGGGGGACGTGGTCGTAGACGGTAGCCGCCGCCCCGCGGCCCGGGACGTGACGGGGGCCTCGTCCGGAACGTGGTCTCGGCCACATCGGCACGACGCGAGTCCCGTTTCGCCGCGGAACCGAGCCGGACACCCGGCCCGCGTGCCCTTCCACGGAGCTGAGACGTCCGGCGAATCCCCCGCCCGCCGCGGACAACCGGCCGGTCACCCCGCCGTCCGCGCTTCGACGGCTGGATCGCGGGGCCGGGAACGGAGTCCGGCGCCCGGGTGGTGCCGGGTCACCGGGCGGCTTCCCCCCTTCGGGCCCTTCAGCGACGTGATGTGCGAAGACGCGGGCGGGCACCGGCTGCTGCCGGCGTCCTCGCGGAGGACGGCGGACTTCGACGAGGTGTGCACCGCACCGGTCAGGGCGCGGGGCGCGGACGGCCCGCACTGGGCGGTTTCCGCGACGCGGCTCGACCTGCGCTTGCGCACCGGCCGCAGGGGTCTGGCGGGACTCGCGCTGCGGACGGTGCCGGGCGTGATCGCCGCCCGTGCGGGCCGGACGCGCTGTGAGACCGGCCGGCCCGGCTGCTGCCGGGCGCGCGCACCCACGGCAGTGCCCGGGCCGGCCGGCGCCAGTGGTACGGCGCCCGCGATCGTCACCTGGGCCGATGTCAGCCGCGAGGGTGCCGGGCCCGGGGCCGGACGGCAGCGGTGCCGGTGCCCCGGGCAGGCCCGGCGTCCGGCGTCCGGCGGCTGCCCAGGCTTACCAGAACCTGCTGCTGAGGGCGGGCTGATGCGCCAGGTGTACGGCGTCCCGCAGCCGCAGCGCGACGCTGATGACGGCGCGCAGGGCGGACGGGCGGACGGTCTGGGCGGTCTCGGTGGCCAGGACCAGCAGACAGGCCGCCGCCTGCTCGACGACCGGGACGGGGAAGGTGAAGTCGTTGTCGGCGGCCGCGCGGAACGCCTTCAGGGGGATCTCGGCTCCGTCGATGGCCCGCTGTACGGCCTGCTCCAGGTGCTGTGCGGCCTGTTCGCACACGGGGGCGGGCAGGACGATGGTGCTCTGGAACGATGAACTCGTCATGCCCCGACTGCTCCCCGGGCGGCCACCCCTTCTGTCGGCCCACGGCCGGATTTCACCGTCCCGCGTGACCGGCGCGTGGCGCATGTCCCGGGTCTACGCTGGGTGCTGATCAAGCGCGCAGCTGGAAGGGAGCCCCGCATGACCAGCCGTGCGGATGTGGCGGCCCGGCTCACCGGACGGACGGTCAGGAGCGAGAGGCCCCTGTCCGCGTCGCTCACCGAGGTCACCCTCGACGACGAGCGGGTCGTCATCGTCAAGCGCTCCGGCGATCCCGGGGCGGCCCGGGCCGAGGCGGCAGGGCTGCGCTGGCTCGCCGGCGCCCGCTCGGTGCGCGTACCGGCCGTACACGGCCACGACGGCAACTGGCTGGTCCTCGACCGGGTCACGGCAGGGCGGCCGAGCCGGGAGGCGGCCATCGCCTTCGGCCGTGGTCTGGCCGCGCTGCACGGCGCCGGGGCTCCCGCGTTCGGCGCGCCCCCGCCGGACGGGCCGGCGGACGCCTGGATCGGGCTCGCCCCGATGCGCAACGAGCCCGGCACCGACTGGCCGCGCTGGTACGCCGAGCATCGCGTCCTGCCGTATCTGCGCCGCGCGGTCGACCAGGGCACGATCCGCCCCGGTGAGGCGA
Source organism: Streptomyces djakartensis (assembly GCF_014651075.1). GTDB lineage: Bacteria > Actinomycetota > Actinomycetes > Streptomycetales > Streptomycetaceae > Streptomyces > Streptomyces djakartensis. The sequence goes on from NZ_BMWE01000019.1 coordinate 129,784, forward strand.
CCGCCGTGGAGCGTCTGTGCGAGCGGCTGCCGGAACTCGCGGGGCCCGCCGAGCCACCGGCGCGGCTGCACGGTGACCTGTGGAACGGCAATGTGCTGTGGGCGGCCGACGGGCACGTCCGTCTGATCGATCCGGCCGCGCACGGCGGGCACCGCGAGACCGACCTGGCGATGCTGCGGCTCTTCGGCTGCCCGCATCTGGAGCACGTGCTGGACGGCTACCGGGAACAGGCGCCGCTCGCCGACGGCTGGGCGGAACGCGTCGGCGTGCACCAGCTGTTCCCCCTGCTGGTGCACGCCGTGCTGTTCGGCCGGGGCTACGCGGAACGGGCCCTGTCCGTGGCCCGTACGGCCCTGGCGGGCTGACTCAGCGCGTCACGACATGCCGTTCGTCGGGGACGCAGTGGGTCATGGTGAGCCCCTCGACGTCACGCGGCTTGTTCTTGCCGAGGTTCGACAGGCGTTCGCGGTCCTCGTCGGTGAGGTCCTGGCTCGCCAGCGGCTCCAGGCCGGCCACGTCCTCCGGGCCGATGCCCAGTCCCTCGCCGACCCGCAGGCCGAGATCGTTCTCGACCAGCAGGAAGTGCCAGACCATGCGCTCCTGCACCTGCCGGTCACACTGCGACAGTTGATTGATGAAGTTCTTCACGAGGTCGTCGCGCTCCCAGTCCTCCAGGAGCAGGTAGCGCTGTCCGGCCTGCAGGTAGTCGTTGGTGCGCGGGATGCGTTTGCGGGTCAGACGGCCCTGGATCTCCGGTCCCTGTTCGTCGTGCGTGGGGTACCGCGCCTCGCGCAGGCCGCCGGTGATCGACGGTTCGTAGTTCACCTGCGGGTTCTCGCCTGCGCCGTCCACGTAGTAGGCCATCTGGCCGTCGCGCTGGTTGGTGCGCACCTCGGCGTTCTTGGCCTGGTTGACCGGCAGCTGCAGGTAGTTCGGGCCGACCCGGTAGCGCTGGGTGTCGCTGTAGGAGAAGGTCCGGCCGACCAGCATCTTGTCGTCGGAGAAGTCCAGGCCGTCGACGAGGACGCCGGTGCCGAAGGAGATCTGCTCGTTCTCGGCGAAGAAGTCCCTGGGCATGCGGTCGAGCACCATCCGGCCGACCGGCTTCGGCGGGAAGTCCTGCTCGGGCCAGGTCTTGGTGTCGTCCAGCGGGTCGAAGTCGAGCTCCGGGTGGTCGTGGTCGTCCATCATCTGGACGAGCAGCTCCCACTCCGGGTGGTCACCGCGGGCGACCGCCTCGTACAGGTCCTTGGTGGCGTGGCCCAGGGTGTCGGCCTGGACGTTGGCCGCGTCCTCCTCGGTCATGCTGCGCACGCCCTGCTTGGGCATCCAGTGGTACTTGACGAGCCTGGTGTGGCCGTCGGCGTTCACCCACTTGTAGGTGTTGACCCCGAAGCCCTGCATGTGGCGGTAGTCGGCGGGGATGCCGCGCGGGCTGAACAGGTTGACCAGCATGTGCATGGCCTCGGGCGTCTGCGACATGAAGTCGAAGATGCGGCCGGGCTGCTGCTCGAAGGTCACCGGGTCCGGCTTGAGGGCGTGGATGACGTCCGGGAACTTGATGGCGTCGCGGATGAAGAAGACGCCGAGGTTGTTGCCGACCAGGTCCCAGTTGCCGTCCTCGGTGTAGAACTTGACCGCGAAACCACGTGGGTCCCGGGCGGCCTCGGAGGAGTCCCGGCCGCCGATGACGGTGGAGAAACGGACGGCCACATCGGTGCGCTTGCCGCGCTCCTGGAACAGTTTGGCCCGGGTGTAGCGGCTGATCGGTTCGTCGCCCCAGGTGCCGTAGGCCTCGAAGTGTCCGTAGGCGGTGACGCCTCGGGCGTGCACCACGCGCTCGGGGACGCGTTCCCGGTCGAAGTGGCTGATCTTCTCGAGGAACTGGTAGTTCTCCAGCGTGGCGGGGCCGCGGGCACCGACCGTGCGCTGGTTCTGGTTGTCGTAGACCGGATGGCCCTGGCGGTTGGTGAGGACCTCTCGGTCGTCGCCCGGAGCGGGACCGGTACCGGATACGTCCGTCATATGCGTGGGCTCCTTCGGCTCGGGCCGGCGGCCGGCCGGGGCGGCACCGCGAGCAGCCGCCCGGCCGGGCGTGGCGGGACCGCCCGGGTACCCGGTGAGGCGGATCAGTCACGCACCCCGGGCTCCCGTGCCGGCCGCGGCGCGGAAAACGCCGAAAACGAGCCCGGACCCCGCCGCGGCGGGGTCCGGGCCGTCGGCCCGGTGGGCCTCAGCCTTCGTTGAGGCGCGCGCGCAGGAGCGACTTGCCCAGTTCGGCGCCCTTGCGGCTGTCCGCCTGCGCCTTGCGGAACAGGTCCGCGACCTCCGTGTCCTTGGCGCGTTCCGCGTCCTGGATGTAATTTTCCAGGCGGAGGGCATTGTTCAGGCACGCCTCGACGTACCAGATCAGGTTGTAGTCCTTGTCCTGTGTACCGGTCACACCGCCGGTCTCCGTCTGGCTGCTCATTCGGACCTCCTTCTCCCGGGACGGACCTCTTCAGGCGCCGGACGGGTACCCTCCCGTGCGGGCTGACACACAGACCGTCGCCGTTGCTTTCCGTGCTCACGCGATCACCACTGCGGGGCAGATCGACGAGGCCCCCCCAACTCCCGCCCCCGGGGCGGCAATACAGACAGTTACCGCAGAAGCGAACAGACATCTTCCACTTTCAGAAAGAAGTGGTCCTCCACGGTGCGAGATCGGTCTGTGACGGTGTGTACTGTGCTGCGGGTGGTTCGAACAGACCACCTCGGACCACGCCCTGCCCCACTCCCCCTGGAACCCACTCGATGATCGATCTACCGGACCTGGCCGTCGGTGGTCTCGCCCTCGGCACACTGTCCGCGTTCGCCCTCGGCGGCGGGCTGCTGGGCGCGCGGCGGCAACTGCGTGCGCAGCGCGCGAAGACGGCCGCCCTGCGCGCCCGACTCGACGGAACCTCACGGGCGTTCACCGCGGAGGTCGAGCACCTGGCGGCGCAGCGCGTGCCCGCGGCGGCCCGGCAGGTCGCCCATCCGCACCTCACCGTGCCCGGGCCGCTGAACCCGCAGCTCGCCGGCTCGTCCCTGGGCGTCGCCCTGGACCAGGTGCTCAAGGGGCTGCACGCCGAACTCGCCGCGCAGCGCACCCGGATCGACGCGGCGGCACAGGCCGGTATGCGCGGGGCCACCCGGGAGATCCAGGCGGCGCTGTACCGGTTGCAGGACGCCCTGCGCGGTCTGCAGCAACGCTACGACGACCCCGAGCTGGCACAGACCCTGTTCGCGCTGGACCACGAGAACGAGCAGTCGCTGCGCCGCGCGCAGATCGCCGCGGTGGTGTGCGGGGCGTGGGTGGGGCTGGCCCGTGAGGAGTCCCACCTCGTCGACGCGGTGACGGGCGGTCAGGCACGGCTCGCGGGCTACCGGAGAGTCCGGGTCCACAACCACCTGGCTCCGGGCACCGCGCTGGTCTCCCACGCCGTGGAGCCGGTCGCCATCATCGTCGCCGAACTCCTCGACAACGCGCTGCGGCACTCCGCGCCCGACACGGACGTCGTGGTCAACCTCGAGGCCGTCCACCACGGCGTCTGCGTCACCGTGGACGACGCCGGGCTGGGCATGACCCACGACGAACGGGCCCGTGCCCAGCGGATGGTGGCGGGTTCCGAACCGATCCTGCTCACCGAGCTCGGCGACCCGCCGCGCATGGGCCTGGCCGCCATCGGTCAGCTGACCCGGCAGTTCGACCTGAGCGTGGACCTTTCCTCCCCCTCACCGTACGGCGGTGTCCGGGCCGTGCTGCGGGTGGACAGCCATCTGCTGACCCGGATCGACCCCGAGGAGACGCCTCCGGCGGCCAGCGCCCCGCGTTCGACCCACCGGGCCGAGCGCGACGCCGCGGGCGGTCCGGCCTCGTTCCGGAGCACCGGTGCCCACGCGTCCGGCCGGCCCGGGCCGGAGCCGGCCGCGCCGCC
>NZ_BMWE01000020.1 GCF_014651075.1 Streptomyces djakartensis
CCCTCTACGAGCACAAGGTGTTCGTGCAGGGCGCGGTGTGGAACATCGACTCCTTCGACCAGTGGGGCGTCGAGCTCGGCAAGGTGCTCGCCAAGCGCGTCGAGCCCGCCCTGACCGAGGGCGCCGACGTCCCCGGTCTCGACCCGTCCACGGCCGCGCTGGGGGCCGCCTACCGCAATCTTCGGGAAGTGAACTGACATGCAGATCGGTCTTGTGGGTCTCGGCAAGATGGGCGGCAACATGCGCGAGCGCCTGCGCAACGCCGGCCACACCGTCATCGGCTACGACACCAACCCGGACAAGTCCGACGTCGCCAGCCTGGCCGACCTCGTCAACCAGCTGGAGGCGCCGCGCACGGTCTGGGTCATGGTCCCGGCAGGCGACCCCACCCAGCACGTCATCGACCGTCTGGCGGACCTGCTCAAGCCGTACGACACGGTGGTCGACGGCGGCAACTCCCGCTGGACGGACGACGAGAAGCACGCCGAGGAGCTGAGCAAGCGCGGCATCGGCTTCGTCGACGCGGGCGTCTCCGGCGGTGTGTGGGGCCTGAAGAACGGCTACGCCCTGATGGTCGGCGGCGAGAAGGAGTACGTCGACCGGCTCCGGCCGATCTTCGAGGCGCTCAAGCCGGAGGGCCCGTACGGCTTCGTCCACGCCGGCCGGGTGGGCGCCGGGCACTTCGCGAAGATGGTCCACAACGGCATCGAGTACGCCATGATGCAGGCCTACGCCGAGGGCTGGGAGCTGCTGGAGGCCGTGGACTCGGTGGACAACGTCCGCGAGGTGTTCCGCTCCTGGCAGGACGGCACCGTGATCCGCTCCTGGCTGCTCGACCTCGCGGTCAACGCGCTCGACGAGGACGAGCACCTGGAGAACCTCCGGGGCTACGCCCAGGACTCCGGTGAGGGACGCTGGACCGTGGAAGCGGCGATCGACAACTCGGTGCCGCTGCCCGCGATCACCGCCTCCCTGTTCTCGCGGTTCGCCTCACGGCAGGACGACTCGCCGCAGATGAAGATGATCGCGGCACTGCGCAACCAGTTCGGCGGCCACGCCGTCGAGTCCGCGAAGAAGGCGTAGGGCGTGGGCGATCTGCTGCTGGTCCGCCACGGTGAGACGGAGTGGAGCCGGAGCGGGCAGCACACCAGCTACACCGACCTGCCCCTCACCCCGCGCGGTGAGGAGCAGGCCGGATCGCTCGCTCCGCTCGTGGCGGACCGCTCCTTCGCGCTGGTCCTCACCAGCCCGCTCGCCCGCGCGGTACGCACCGCCGAACTCGCGGGCCTGACGGGGACCGAGCGGGACGCGGACCTGCACGAGTGGCACTACGGCGCCTATGAGGGCGTCACCACTGACGAGATTCGCCGCGACCGCCCCGACTGGGTCCTGTGGAGCGACGGGGCGCCGCCCGGGGCGGACGGCGCCCCGGGTGAGTCCCCGGAGGAGGTCGGCAAGCGGGCCGACCGGGTGCTGGGCCGGGTGACGGCGGCGCTGCCCGAGGGCGATGTGCTGCTGGTGGCCCACGGCCACTTCCTGCGCGTCCTGACGGCCCGCCGCCTGGGCCTGTCACCGGCCGAGGGGCGGCTGTTCCGCCTGGAGACCGGCACGGTCTGCCGGCTGTCGACCGAGCACGGACGGCCCGTCATCGCGGAGTGGAACACCAGGGCGTGACTCGCCGCCGGCCGGGGGGCTGGTCCCCCGGCCGGCAGCGTTCGCCCGGTCGCGGCGTCCGGTGCGCACGCACACCGCAACGGGCCCAAAGCCCCAGTACACCCGGTACGAGGGCTTCCGGCCGGCCCGCCGGGAGCGCGCACCGGACGCCGCTCCTCGACGGACGAACGATGCCTGACGGGGCACTGGTTGACAGCCCCCGGCCGACGCGCCAGAGTCCCCGCTGATGGAGATCGACAACTTGACGCCCGCCGAGGAGCGGGTGTGGCGCGCCTTTCCGCGCGGGCAGGACGTGGACTTCCGGCAGTCGGCGGACGAGGACCCGGCGCGTGGCGCGGAATGGGGCCCCGACCGGACCGTCCGCGCGTCCGTGTTACGGGCCCTGCTGCTGAGCGCGCCGCAGGAGGACGGGGAGATAGCCGCCCTCAGACTCGCGGGCGCCCGCGTCACCGGGGCGCTGCGCCTCCAGTACGCCGACATCGACCACGCCGTGCGCCTGAGCGACTGCTGCTTCGAGGACGTGCCCGTGCTGTACGGGGCGCGGCTGCGGCAGCTGAACCTGCGCGGGTCCGTGCTGCCCGGCCTGGTCGCGGCCACCCTGCGGGTGGACGGCGTGCTGCGCTTGTCGGACTGCCTGTTCGACGGGCCCGTCCGCCTCGGCGGCGCGCAGATCACCGGGGCGCTCTTCATGGACGGGGCCCGCGTCGAAGGACCGCCCTCCGATCAGCCGGTGCTCCAGCTCAATCACGTGAGCGTCGGGGACGGGCTGTCGGCGCCGGACCTGCGCGTCCGGGGCGAGATACGTCTGACGGGCGCCTCGGTGGCCGGGTCGATCACCTTCAACGCGTCCCGGATGGAGGTCGGACCGGGCGAGGTGGCCCTGGACGCGGAGACGCTCGCGGTGGAGGGCGACGTCCTGCTGCGCGGCGTGGACGTGCGCGGCTGGATCGGCCTGCGCGGTGCCCGGGTCGCGGGCCGCCTCGACCTGTCGCACGCGCGGCTGTCGAACCCGGGGGACGCGGCGCTGCGGGCCAGCAGCTGCACCATCGGGGAGCTCTGGGTGCGCAGGAGCCCGCCCATGGAGGGCACCCTCAACCTGCGCCGTGCCCAGCTGGACGTCCTGTTCCTGGAGCCGGAGTCGGTACCCGACGAGGTCCTGCTCGACAGCCTCGTCTACACGTCGCTCTCCCCGCACGAACCCGCCGAGCGCCGCCTGGCGATGCTGGAGCGCGACGGCGAGGGCTACGTCCCGCACGCCTACGAGCAGTTGACCGCCGCCTACCGCCGGATCGGGGACGACGAGGCCGCACGTCTCGTCCAGCTCGCCAAACAGCGCCGGCACCGCGGCACCCTGCCGTGGTACGGACGGCTGTGGGGCTATGTGCAGGACGCCACCGTCGGCTACGGATTCCGTCCGCTGCGGGCCGCGGGATGGCTGGTGTCACTGCTCCTGATCGGCTCCGTCACCTACGCGCTGCACCATCCCGAGCCGCTGAAGCCGGACGAGGCCCCGCAGTTCAACCCGGTGTTCTACACCCTCGACCTGCTGCTGCCGGTGATCTCCTTCGGGCAGGAGCAGGCCTTCGCCCCCGACCACTGGTACCAGTGGCTCTCCTACGCCCTCGTCCTCACGGGCTGGATCCTCGCCACGACGGTGATCACCGGCATCACCCGCACCGTCAGCCGCCAGTGAGCGCCCGCACGGTGTGCTGCGCCGCCAGCCGAACCGGCGCGTTCGCGGCGCCGTAGCCCCGGTAGCCGTCGTCGCGCTGGACCAGTTCGAAGAAGACGCGGCCGACGGTGCGGGTGTAGCAGTGCCGGAAGACACCGTGGGCGTCGCGGTCGTAGAGGATGCCGAGGCCGCGGTACGTCTCCAGCTCGCCGTCGGCGAACTCGAAGCGGGCGGCGAGGTCGTCGTAGTAGTTCGCCGGGACGGGCAGCAGCGTGCCGCCGGCCTCCCGGAAGCGGCGGGCCGAGGCCACCACGTCGTCGGTGGCCAGGGCGATGTGCTGGGCGTGGACGGTGTGGTCCGTGGGCGCGGCGCCCACGGTGAGGGCGATCCGGACGCTGCCGTCGGGGTTGGTGACCGCCCGGCTGCGCATCAGCCCGTAGGGGTCGGCGACGTCCACGCTCTCCTGGGCCCGCAACCCGAGCACACCGCGGTGGAACAGGGCCGCCTCGTCGAAATGGTGCCAGGGCTGGGTGAGGGCGAGGTGGTCGATGCCGCGGATGTGCGCGGGCCCGGCTTCCCGGCCGGTGTCCTCGAAGTCCGACCGCCAGTCGGGCAGGTCCGGGCGGCCGGTGGCGCAGAAGAAGAGCTCCGTGCCGTCGGGGGCGGCGACCGCGTCGAGCGGGGCGTCCCCGGGTGCCCGGCGGCGCGGCAGGACGGGTGCCAGCAGTGCCTCGGCGCGTCGGGCCGCTCCGGCCGGGTCGGGTGACTCCAGCCCGATCGCGGCCAGCCGCGTGCCGTCCCGGCGCACGGCCGGCCCGGTGTTGACGAGGATCCGGGCGTCCCCCTGCTCCCACAGGGCGACGGGCTTGCCGCGATGACGGGCGGCGCGGGTGAAGCCGAGGGCGCCGAGCAGGGCCGAGAGGGGTTCGGCGTCGGGCGTGACCAGTTCGGCGAAGGCGACACCGGTGGGGACGACGGGCCCGGGCAGCGGTGCCCGGCCCACCGCCTCCTGGAGGACCAGCAGGGAGCGCCGGGCGTCGACGGCGGTCGGGCCGGCCTCGGCCTGGCGGAAGACGTCGTTGAAGACCTCCAGGGAGAGCGGGCCGTCGTAGCCGGTGCGCAGCACGTGGTGCAGCAGCCCGGCCACGTCGAAGCCGCCCTGCCCGGGGAAGCAGCGGTAGTGGCGGCTCCATTGCAGGACGTCCATGGCGAGCAGCGGGGCGTCGGCGAGCTGGAGGAAGAAGATCTTCTCGCCGGGGATGTCCGCGATGCCCTTGGGGTCCGTGCCGCGGGAGAGGATGTGGAAGCTGTCCAGGCAGGTGCCGAGTGCCGGGTGGCCGGCCGTCTCGACGATGCGCCAGGCGTGGTCGTACGTGCTCACGTGCCGGCCCCAGGCGAGCGCCTCGTAGGCCACCCGGACGCCGGACTCCCGGGCGAGGTCGGCGAGCCGGCTCAGCTGCTCGGCGGCGAGGGCGTCGTCGTCCACCGCCTGCGGGGAGACGCTGGAGCAGACGAGGACGGTCTCGGCGCCGAGTCTCCGCGTCAGCTCGAACTTGTGCCGGGCCCGCCGCAGGTTCCGGGCGAACTCGGCCTCGGGGACGGCCTCGATGTCCCGCATCGGCTGGAAGAGGTCGATGGTGAGGCCGAGGTCGGCGCAGCGGGCGCGGACTTCCTCGGGGGTGAGGGGGCTGGCCAGCAGGTCGTTCTCGAAGATCTCCACCCCGTCGAAGCCGGCCCGGGCGGCGGCCGTGAGCTTCCCGGTCAGGGATCCGCTGAGGGAGACGGTGGCGATGGACGTGCGCACGTCGGTACCTCTCTTCAGTTCCGGGCCCCTACGGCCCCGGCCAGTTCTGTGAGGTCGGCCAGCATCCGGGCGGCGTCGGGTTCCCGCCCGGTGAACAGGCGGAACGCGTCGGCGGCCTGGAAGGCGGCCATGCCGCCGCCGTCGAGGGTGGCGCAGCCCAGCGCACGGGCGGTGCGCAGCAGTTCGGTCTCCAGCGGGCGGTAGACCACCTCCGCGACCCACAGTCCGGGGTGGAGCAGCCCGGCGGGCAGGGGCAGGCCGGGGTGGGCCGCCATGCCGGTGGGCGTGGCGTGGACGACGCCGTCGGCGTGCGCGAGCAGCTCCGCCCGCCGGTCCGGGGAGGCGGCGGCCGCGCGGCCCGCGCCGAAGGCGCGGTTCAGGGAGTCGGCCAGGGCGACGGCCCGCTCGGGCAGGGCGTCGACGAGGGTGACCCGCTCGGCGCCGAGGGTGAGGATGGCGTGCGCGACGGCGGCCCCCGCCCCGCCGGCGCCCAGCTGGACGACCCGTTCCAGTGGTGCGTCGGGCAACCCGCGGGCGAAGGACGCGGCGAAGCCGGTGACGTCGGTGTTGTGGCCGACGGCGCGGCCGTCCTCGAAGACGACGGTGTTGACCGCGCCCAGCGCCTCGGCCTGCGGGGCGAGTGCGTCCAGGTGCTCGATGACGAGCTGCTTGCACGGGTGTGTGATGTTGAGCCCGTCGAAGCCGAGGTCACGGGCGGCTCGCACCAGGTCGCCCACCGCGTCCGGCCGCACTCCGAGCGTCTCGATGTCGATCAGCCGGTACAGCAGCCGCAGCCGCTGCCGGTCGGCCTCCCGCTCGTGCAGGGCCGGGCTGAGCGACGGGCCGATGCCGGAACCGATCAGTCCGACGAGATACGAGTCCTTGGGCACACGCCCTCCCGAGCGGCTCACTAATGTACGAACCAGTACGTTAGCTATATCAGCCCGGTGCGGGCTCCGGAAGACCCCTCGGGCGGGCGGGCTCCGCTTCTACAATCACCGGGCACCGCCCCCGCGACCCAAGGAACCTGATGACCAGCGTCGAAGAACCGGCACGTCCAGGCGAGCGCGAGCGCATCCGTGACGCCGCCCGCACCCGGGCCGAGATCCTCGACGTGGCCACGCAGGAGTTCGCCCGGGCCGGCTACGACGGGGCCCGGGTGGACGACATCGCCGCCCGCACCCGCACCACGAAACGGATGATCTATTACTACTTCGGCGGCAAGGAACAGCTCTTCACCGCTGTGCTGGAGCGGGCGTACGGCGCGATCCGGGACGCCGAGCAGCGGATCGACGTCGAGCACCTGGACCCCGTCGCGGCCATCAGGCGCCTGGCCGAGGTGACCTTCGACCACCACGAGCAGCACCCGGACTTCATCCGCCTGGTCAGCATCGAGAACATCCACGAGGCGCACCACATCGCGGCCTCCGAGAAGCTGGGGAGGATGGGCTCCCCCGCCCTGGACGTGATCCGCCGCATCCTCGAGGAAGGCCGCAGGTCGGGACTGTTCACGGCCGACGTGGACGCCGTCGACCTGCACGTGATGATCTCCTCCTTCTGCTTCTTCCGGGTCTCCAACCGGTACACCTTCGGCGCGCTGTTCGGCCGCGACCTGGTCGACCCGGCGCAGCGCGCGCACTACCGCGCCATGCTCGGCGACATGGTGATCGCGTACCTGACGGCGGAGCGCACGGCGGGCTGAGACGTCGCGCCGCGCGACCCCTTGACACCGGCGGCACACGGGCGCAGCATCACTCGCCATCCCCTACTAACTATCCAGTGGGTTAATTAGCCGCGATCCGGCCGTCCCCTCCGCACCGTCCTTCCGCCCGCTCCGCCCAGAGCGGAGCCACCAAGGAGCCGCCGTGTCCGTCCCCGCCACGCCCCGAGGGGCCGCCGTCCCGCCCGGTCAGCCCAGAAAAGCCGCCACCGCCGCCTGGATCGGCAGTGCCCTGGAGTACTACGACTTCTTCCTCTACGGCAGCGCCGCCGCGCTGATCTTCCCCGAGGTGTTCTTCGACGAGTCCGACCCGGCCACCGCGACGCTGCTGTCGCTGGCCACGTTCGGTGTCGCGTACGCCGCCCGGCCGATCGGGGCGCTGGTCCTCGGCCACTTCGGCGACAAGCTCGGCCGCAAGAAGATCATGGTCTTCACGCTGATGCTGATGGGCCTGTCCACGTTCCTCATCGGCTGTCTGCCGACCCGGGCCCAGGCGGGCACGCTCGCGCCGGTCCTGCTGGTGCTGTGCCGGGTGCTGCAGGGCATCTCGGCGGCGGGCGAACAGGCGAGCGCCAACTCCATGACGCTGGAGCACGCGCCACCGGGACGGCGCGGCTTCTTCACCAGTTTCACCCTCAGCGGCACCCAGGGCGGCCAGCTGCTGGCGACCTTGGTCTTCATCCCGGTCGCCGCGCTGCCCGAGGAGCAACTGCTGTCCTGGGGCTGGCGGGTGCCGTTCTGGCTGAGCGTCGGGGTCGCCGTCGTCGGCTACGTCATCCGGCGCAACCTGGACGAGACCCCGGCCTTCGCCCAGCAGGCCGCCGAGCAGGGCGTCGTCAAGCTGCCGCTCGCGGTACTGCTGCGCGAGCACTGGGCGGACGTGCTGCGGGTGATCGCCGGTGCGCTGATCGCCTCGGTCAGCACGATCTTCACGGTGTGGGCGCTGGCGTACGCCACGAGCGACGCGGTCGGCATGTCACGCACCGCCATGCTGTGGGTGGGCGCCCTGGCCAATGTGGTGGCGCTCGCCGCGATCCCGCTGTGGGCGACGCTGTCCGACCGGATCGGCCGCCGTCCGGTGTTCCTGATCGGCGCGGCGGGCAGCGCGGCGACGATGTTCCTCTACCTGTGGGCGATCTCCACGGGCTCCTACCCGCTCACCTTCCTGACGGGCGTCCTCTGCTTCGGCGTGGTCTACAGCGCCGCGAACGGTGTGTGGCCGGCCTTCTACGGCGAGATGTTCACCACCAGGGTGCGGCTGTCCGGGGTGGCGATCGGTACCCAGATCGGCTTCGCCGCGGCCGGGTTCGCGGTGACGTTCGCCGCGCGGATCGCCGGGCCGGGCGGTGACGACTGGTCGGCGGTGGCGCTGTTCACGGCGGCGCTGTGTGCACCGCCGGTGATCGCGGCCCTGTCCGCCCGCGAGACCCACACGGTCCCGACCGAGGCCCTGGGTGAGCGCGTCGCGCCGCGGGCCGTCCGGACGGAGAAGGTGACGGCCTGACACCGGGGACCGCGGTCCGGCGCCACCTCACCCGTTGGACCAGCCCCGGCGGCACAGCACGAGCCGGTAGCCGTCGGGGTCCTCGACGGTGACGCCCCACTCGTTCCAGTACGGGTTCGGCGACTCCACCCGCTTGCCGCCGTGTGCCTCCAGCCGCGCGACCAGGCCGTCCGGGACGGGGCCGTCGAGGTAGATCACCAGCAGGTCCTCCTCGGTGGGGCGCGGCTCGACCGGCCGGGCCGGCTCGTGCACGAGCTCCAGGTGCCAGTCGGCGTCGGGCATGCCGAGCATCAGCAGGTCGTGGTGGTCCGGTGCGGATCCGCCTTCGGACCGCCACACCACGTCGAGGCCGAGTCCCGCGCTCCAGAAGCGCTCGGCCGCCGCGAGGTCGCGGGAGGGGCGGGCGATACGGATGTGGCTGCGAGCGTCCATGCCCCCCAGCCTAGGAAGCCGACCGCCACGTGACATCGGCCATCGGTCCTGCGCCTGGAGGCCTACGCCTCAGGACTCGGTGTGCACGATCTGGATCAGGTTGCCGCAGGTGTCGTCCAGCACGGCGCTGGTGATCGGGCCCATCTCCAGCGGCTCCTGGGTGAAGCGCACGCCGAGGCCGCGCAGCCGCTCGTACTCCGCCCGTACGTCGTCCACGGCGAACGAGGCGGCCGGGATGCCGTCCTGCACCAGCGCCGTCCTGTACGGCTGCACAGCGGGATGGCCCGAGGGCTCGAGGAGCAGTTCGGTCCCGTCGGGGTCCTCCGGCGAGACCACGGTCAGCCACCGGTCCGTTCCCACCGGGACGTCGTGCTTCTTCACGAAGCCCAGCACCTCCGTGTAGAAGCGCCGGGCCTTCTCCTGGTCGTCGACGAACACGCTGGTGATGTGGATCCTCATGAGCTGTTCTCCGGTGAGTCGGTCTTGAGCGGTCATGGAGCCCCGGCCCGTCCAGGATGCGCCGACGGTGAGACGACCTGCCTGTCAGGTTCCCGCACCTGGAGAGGGTCTGAGGCGGCCCCGGCTGGGTATGCCGGATCTCACCTCGACGAGCGCGACGGAGGACGAGCGATGGCACGGCTGCGACAAGAGGCAGACCCGGCTGAGGCCGGGCTGGATCCGCAGGTGCTGGGCCGCCTGGACCGGCACTTCGCCCGCCTGGTGGACGAGGGGCGGCTGCCGGGCTTCCTCGTCTCCGTGGCCCGCGACGGGCGCGTCACCCACCTCACGACGCACGGCCTGCGCGACATCGCGGCCGGGCTGCCCGTCGAGCCCGACACGCTGTGGCGGATCTACTCCATGACCAAACCGGTCACGGCGGTCGCCGCCCTGCTGCTGGTGGAGGAGGGCCGGCTGTCGCTGGACGACCCGGTCGCCGGCCACCTGCCGGTCTTCGCCGAACCCCGCGTGTACGTGAGCGGCTCCGGGGCCGATGTCCGGACCCGTCCGGCCGACGGCCCGATCCTCGTGAAGCACCTGATGACCCACACCTCGGGTCTGACCTTCGGCTTCTACCACACCCACCCCGTCGACGCGCTGTACCGCGCGGCCGGTCTGGAGTCGTCCGTGCCGCCGGGGGCGGACCTGGCGGAGACCATCGAGGTGTACGCGAGCCTGCCGCTGCAGTTCGAGCCGGGGACGCAGTGGAACTACTCGGTGGCGAGCAATGTCCTGGGCCGGATCATCGAGGTCGTGTCCGGGCAGCCGCTCGACGTGTTCTGCGCCGAGCGGATCTTCGGGCCGCTCGGCATGACGGACGCGGGGTTCCACGTCACGGACGAGCAGGCGCCCCGGCTGTCCGAGATGTACGGGGAGAAGGAGGGCGGCGGCATCGCGCCGTTCCCCGGACTGCCCCTGCGCGGCGGCCGGCCGCGGTTCCTGTCCGGCAGCGGCGGCATGGTGGCCTCCGCCCACGACTACCACCGCTTCATGGAGCTGCTGCGCCGCCGGGGCGAGCTCGACGGCGTCCGTCTCCTCGCCCCGCAGAGCGTGGACCTGATGACCCGCAACCAGCTGCCCGGCGGCGCCGACCTGCGCGCCTTCGGCAGCCGCCCCGCCCACGACGAGCCCGGCAACGACGGGGTCGGCTTCGGCCTCAACGTCTCCGTGGTGATCGACCCGTCCCGCACGCAGGTGCCCTCCGCGCCCGGCGCCTACGGCTGGAGCGGGGTGGCCACCACGACGTTCTGGGTCGACCCGGGCCGTGACCTGACGGTGCAGTTCATGACGCAGGTGCGTCCCAGGTCCTCACACACGGTCTTCAAGGACCTCAAGCGGCTGGTCCACGAGGCCGTGGTGCGCTGACATCCGTCACCGGTCGGCCCGGGGCGTGCCGAGACCGTGTTCCCGGGACGCCTGGCGGAACCGGTCGAGGCAGCGTCCCCAGGGCCCGGTGACACCGAAGTCGAGCAGCTGGGGCAGCAGGGCCGCCGAGAAGTCGGCGCTGGACTCCAGCGGCAGCAGCGAGGGCAGGTTGTCGATGGCGATCAGATCGAGCGGGGGTTCCTCGCGCAGCCGGCGCACGGGCTCGTCCCAGTCGGTGGTGTCGTCGTACACCGGGAGGACGTTGAGGGGGGAACCGACGTCGCAGGTCACGTCGCACAGCGTGCGCAGGCGGCGGCCGGGGGTGTCGAGGTCACGCTCGCGCAGGAAGGGCGGGACGGGGGTGGTGGCGAGCACCGCGTTCACCATCACGTCGTGCCGCAGCAGGGCGGCGCGGTCCAGGTCGCGGGTCTCGGCGAGGTCCCAGCAGGTCGGGTCGGCACCGGCGGTGGCGAAGGCTGTGCGGGCGCCGCGGCCGCTGCGTCCGAGGGCGCCGATGACCAGGCCGGTGAACGCGCTGTCGCCGGCTGCGGGCTTCAGCGTCTCGTCCAGCTCCTCCTTCGTCGTCGGCGCGAGCGGTGCCCGCAGCCGGCCCCGGTGCTGGAGCACGGCCAGGGCCGCGCCCAGGTAACCGGCCCAGAACCCGAAGGCGGCGAGGCGCCGTCCGGAGTCGTCCACCAGGTACTCCAGGTCGAACAGCGCCCCGCCGCCGGCCGCGAACCGGCGCAGCAGGTCGCCCGCTCCCGGCTGGCCCTTGTAGGCGTGGCCGAAGAAGATGTGCCGGTGGGTCAGCTCGGCCGGTTCAGCGGGCAGTTCCTTCAGGCCGAGCACGACGGCGTCGCGCGGCGCCGACACCCAGGAGCCCGCGGGGGCGACGTGGCAGCCGGCCGCCGCGTACTCCTCGATGGGGAAGACGCGCTGCGGGGACTCCTCGACGGTCAGTGCCACACCGTCGCCGACGAGCCGCCGGGCGTCGTCGGGCACGATCGGTGTGCGCCGCTCGGTCGTGCGGGCCTCGTGGCGCAGCCACAGATGGAGCTCGGTCATACCGGGTGGGCCTCCGGACGTGGACCGCGCCGGCCGCTTGACGGGCCGGCGCTCAAGGGGCGGACGTCCAGAAGCGTACGCGGCCCGCCTACGAGGAGCTGACCACCGCGTCCAGGTGGGGCAGGTGGTGGTCGAGGCGCTCCCGCTTGGTCCGCAGATACGTGATGTTGTTCTCGCACGGCGGTATCAGCAGCGGCACCTGCTCGGCGACGCGGATGCCGTGGCTCACCAGCGCCTCCCGCTTGCGCGGGTTGTTGGACATCAGGCGGACGCTCTTCACGCCCAGGTCGTCCATGATGCGGGCGGCCACGCCGTAGTCGCGGGCGTCGACCGGCAGGCCGAGCGCGAGGTTGGCCTCGACGGTGTCCAGGCCCTCCGCCTGCAGGGCCATGGCGCGCAGCTTGGCGAGCAGGCCGATGCCTCGGCCTTCATGTCCTCTGAGGTAGACGACGACACCGGCGCCCTCGGAGACGACCGCGCGCAGGGCGGCGTCGAGCTGGTCGCCGCACTCGCAGTGCTGGGAGCCGAAGGCGTCGCCGGTGAGGCACTCCGAGTGCAGACGGATGAGGACGTCGTCGGTGCCGATCTCGCCGTAGACCAGCGCGACCTGTTCGTCACCGCGGTCGTGGTCCATGTAGCCGATCGCCTGGAATTTCCCGTACACGGTGGGCAAGGGGGCATTCACGACGCGTTCCACACCGGTCCGCTGCGGAGCCTTCTTGCCGAGTACGCCAATTTTTTCTGTCATGATTCTCGAGTTCCTAAGCAGAGACGAAAGGCCGTGTCGATATGAGTGATCTGGTGCCGGCGGACACCACGGAAGACGTACGGACGCGGGGGGCCGGTGTCTCACGGCAGGTCGCGGTGCTTCCCGTGGGGAGCTTCGAACAGCACGGCCCGTATCTTCCGTTGGCGACCGACACACTCGTGGCCTGTGCCGTCGCGCGGGAGATAGCCGGCGCGTACCCGGTGCACCTCCTTCCTCCGGTGACGATCTCGTGCTCGCACGAGCACGCGGCCTGGCCGGGGACCGTCAGCATCTCCTCGGTGACCCTTCATGCGGTGGTACGGGACATTGCGGATTCGCTCCGCCGGTCCGGGGTCGACGCCCTGGTGGTGGTCAACGGGCACGGCGGGAACTACGTACTGGGCAACGTGGTTCAGGAGTCCTCCGCCCGCGGTGAGCGGACCGCGCTCTTCCCCGCCGCGGAGGACTGGGAGGCGGCGCGGGAGCGGGCGGGTGTGGTGACCTCGCTGCTCACCGACATGCACGCGGGGGAAATCGAGACCTCCATCCTTCTGCACGCTCATCCCGAAATGCTCCGACCCGGTTATGAGACTTCGGATTTCGTCGCTGACGACCGGCGTCATCTGCTCACCCTCGGCATGTCCGGCTATACCGATTCCGGTGTCATCGGCCGGCCTTCGCTGGGTTCGGCGGAAAAGGGGAAGGAACTCCTGGCGAGCCTTGCGGATTCCTTCGGGGCGTATTTCTCGCTGCTGACCTCCGACGCGTAGCCGGCCGCCCGGGGGGCGGGTTCCGGGTCCGGCGCGACGGCCCGGGACCGGCCTGCGGTGCGCAGGCCCGCGTACCAGCGGGCGACGAGCACGACGAGGCCGGGCAGGCTCGCCACGAGGCTGAGCACGCCGTAGACGACCGCGACGGCGAGCCCCCGGCCGGCGCCCAGGCCGGCGGCGCCGAACGCCCAGGCGGTGACGCCCTCCCGCGGTCCCCAGCCGCCGACGTTCAGCGGCACGCCCATCGCCAGCAGCGCGAGGACCGCGAGCGGCACGAGTACGGCCACGGAGGCGGCGACCTGGGTCACCCGGGCGGCGAGGACGAACATGGCGACGTAGCCTGCCAGAACGACCACGGAGCTGACCATGACTCCGGGCCAGTTGCGGCGGGACACCAGCCCTTCCCGCGCCTCGGCGAGCGCGCCGCGCAGGGCCCGCCTCCGGCGGGACGGTGCCGTCCGGTTCATGCGCAGGGCGAGGACGACGGCGAGCGCGCCGAGTGCGGCCAGGACGGCGAGCGGGGCGATGTGCCGGGCGTCGGCGAGCACCGGGGACGGCATGGTCAGCAGGACCACCGCGCCCACGGCGAACAACGCGATCTGCCCGGCGGCGCGTTCGAAGACGACGGCCTTCACGCCCCTGCGTACATCCCCCTCGCTCTGCCCGTGCCGCACCGCCCGGTGGACGTCACCGAGGATGCCGCCGGGCAGGGCCGCGTTGAGGAACAGCGCCCTGTAGTAGTCGGCGACGGCCGGCCCGAACGGCAGCCGGATCTTCAGGCCCCGGGCCACGAGCGCCCAGCGCCACGCGCTGAACACGGTGGTGACCAGCCCCAGCCCGAGGGCCAGCAGCAACGTCTGCACGTCGATCCGCCGCAGCCCGTCGAGAAGGACTCCGGTACCCAGCCGCCACATCAGCACACCGAGGATGACGGCTCCGGCACAGGTGCCGAGGTGGGTGCGGACTCTCGGTGAGCCGAACCGGGTGAGGGCGCCGCGGATGCGGCGACGGGGCGACGGGGCGGTGACGGACAGGGCCTGGAAGCCGGCCTCGTCCGTACCGCCGGTGCCGGTCCCGAGGGACGGGCACCGGGCACTGCCGGTCTCCGGGAACCACTCCGCGTCGGCGGGCGCCGGCCGCTCACACACCCCCGCCGCCGCACCTCCCGGTACCGCCTTCGTCCCCGTCGCCTGAGGGCTCATGACGCTCCGCCCGCCGGGCGGCACAGGGCCAGGAGGTCGGTGTGGTGGACCGTCACCCGCAGTTCGCCGGCCGCACAGGCCGCCAGGCGTTCGGCGAGGTACGCGTCGGCCTCGGCCCGCAGCTCGGGGCGCTGTTCGACCGCTGCCCCGACCCAGCCGCGCAGCCACTGCTCCGTGAGGGCCGCCTGGTCGGGGCCGAGCCGCCAGGGACTCGGATGCAGCCGTACCGTCGCACCGTTCTCGGAGAACGCCTCGGCCGCGGCGGTGACGGCGTCGGGGCCGAGCAGTCCGTCGCGGCGCTGGTGTTCGTTGAACGCCTGGCCGATCTCCGCGTCCAGCGGGTGAGAGGGGGTCAGCTCCACCCGGCCGGCGACGGAGAGCGTCAGCAGCGCGGGGCAGCCGGCTCCGGCGCAGGCGGCGGCGAGGGTGCCGATCTCCTCACGGGTGAGCACGTCCAGCAGGGCGGACGCGGTCACCAGGGACGCTCCCTGCAGGGCGTCCGGTGTGAGGCGGGCGATGTCGCCGCGCCGCGTCTCCACCGTGACCCGGCTGCCGTCGGCGGCGGAGCGCGGGGAGGCGACCGCAGCGAAGTGCAGCAGGTAGGGGTCGCGGTCGTGCAGGATCCAGTGCTGGGCACCGTCCAGGCAGGGCGCGAGCCAGCGGCCCATCGAGCCGGTGCCGCAGCCCAGGTCGTGGATGACGACGCCGCCCGGCTTGCCCGGCAGGTTGGCAAGCCGGATGCGCAGCGGGTCGAGCAGGTCGTGGGCCCGCGCGGCGGCGTCGGCCGGCTCCCGCAGCTGAAGCCACTCGGGTGCGTAACGGGGCGGGTCCTCGGGTCCGGCCTCGCGCAGCTTCACCGTGGGCCGCGAGCCGGGCTTGCCACTGGGGCCGGCACCCGGAATCACGCCGTCCATCGACTCCGCGGCCTCCCTCGGCCCGGGCTGGGCCGGGATCGTCCCGTTCTGGTGGGTCGTCACCGGGTTCGTCATGCCGCCCTCCAGGGGTCGGTAGGGAGCCGGCGCAGGACCGCCGCCAGGCTCTGTGCGGTCGTCGCCCAGCCGTCGAGGGCGGCACGTCGGTCGCGGGCGGCCGCCTTGAGACGGCGGCGCACGTCCGCCTCGCCGAACCAGCCGCGCAGTTCGGCGGCGATGGCGGCGGAGTTCTCCGGCGGCACGAGGATGCCGGGCATCCCGCCGTCGGGGGCGCGTCCGACCGCCTCGGGGAGTCCGCCGACGTCCGTGGCCATGACCGGGATGCCCCGCGCCAGCGCCTCGGTCACGGCCATGCCGTAGGTCTCGGCGTAGGAGGTGAGAACCATCAGGTCGGCCTTGGCGTAGCTGGCGTCGAGGGCGGCGCCGGTCTGCGGGCCCGCCAGCTCCAGCCGGTCCTGCAGCCCGTGGTCCCTGATGAGGGACCGCAGGTGGGCGACGTACTCCGGGTCCTGGGTCAGGCTGCCGACGCACACGCAGCTCCACGGCAGGTCCGTCACCGTGGCCAGCGCCTCCACCAGCCGGTGCTGTCCCTTGCGCGGCGTCACGGCGGCCACGCACAGCAGCCGCGAGACACCGTCGGTGCCGGGGGCCAGGGGCGCGATGTCGGCACCGGGCGCCGCGACGTGCACCCGCTCCGGAGGGAGGCCGTGGTGCGAGACCAGACGGCGGACCGCCCAGTCGCTGGTGGCGACGACGGCCGGGACGGCCCGCAGCACCGCCCGCTCCTTGGCGTCCAGTTCGGCGGCCAGGGCCGGGTCGAGACCGGTCTCGTCGCCGAGCGGGAGGTGGACGAGGACGGCCATGCGCAGCCGTTCCGCCTCCGGTACGACGATCTCCGGGACACCGCAGGCGACCAGACCGTCGAGCAGGACGGCGGAACCGTCCGGCAGGCCGCTCAGGGCGCGGGCGAGTTCCGTGCGGGCCGCCGCCGACGGCCGGGGCCAGTCACCGGCCACTGCGTGCTTGGTCACCTGCCAGCCGAAGCCGGGCAGGTCCAGGCACACGCGCCGGTCGTAGGCGTTGCCGCCGCTGGGCGCCGCCGGGTCGTCGACGCCGCCCGGCAGTACGAAGTGCACGGTGCGCAGGGACATGGGGATGATCTCGGCGTTCTTCAGGGCGGCGTGCTGCACGGGCACGTAGTTCAGCCGCGCCGGTGCTCCTCCGGTCGGTCCCGGCCGCTCGATCGTCGTGTCGGTCACAGCGCACGCTCGTAACTCGCCCAGGCGATGTGCGACTCGTGGAGCGTGACGGTCAGGCCGGCGATGCCCTTGGCGCCCTCGCCCAGGGCGCCCTTGTGGATGCGCTCGGCGAGCCGGTCGGCGATGACCTTGGCGAGGAACTCCGTGGAGGTGTTGACCCCGGCGAAGTCGGGTTCGTTGTCCAGGTTGCGGTAGTTCAGCTCGCTGACGACGGCCCCGAGTTCCTGGGTGGCCAGCCCGATGTCGACGACGATGTTGTCCTCGTCCAGCTGTTCGCGCCGGAACGTGGCGTCCACGAGGAACGTTGCGCCGTGCAGGCGCTGCGCCGGTCCGAAGACCTCGCCGCGGAAGCTGTGGGCGATCATGATGTGATCGCGGACGGTGATGCTGAACAACGGACGACCCTCCAGGTGCGGCGCGTCTGCTCCCCCGCTGATTGCTGCCGGGGATGACGGGTAATACGGGTCCTTGCCTTCCCTTGTTCAGCCTCGGGTACGTCTTTTCTCAGGTCAGGCGCTCTTGCCGGGGACGATGCCGTACCTGATGGAACGATTAGTCTGCCGATGCGTCAATCGCTCTCGTCGTACCGGACGCGGTGGCAGAGCGCCGGGACCTGGCCGGAGGCGAGCTTCGGCAGCAGGTCAGGCAGGTCCTGGAAGGCGGACTCGCCGGTGACGAGGGCGTCGAGCGCCGGGTCGGCGAGCAGGTCGAGGGCGACGGCGAGCCGGTCGGCGTAGGTGCGGTTGGGGCGGGCCGGGGAGACGGTGCCGACCTGACTGGAGCGGATGACGAGACGCCGGGAGTGGAAGGCCTCGCCGAGCGGCAGGCTCACCCGCCGGTCTCCGTACCAGCTCAGTTCGACGACGGTCCCCTCCGCGGTGAGCAGTTCCAGGGACCTGGCGAGGCCCTGTTCGGTGGCGCTGGCGTGGACGACCAGGTCGCAGTCGCCGAGGGCGTCCCCGGGTGAGGCGAAACCGACGCCGAGCGCCGCGGCGACCTCGGCGCGGGACGGGTCGGCGTCGACCAGCTGGACGCGGACGCCCGGGAACCGGGCGAGCAGGGCGGCCACCGAGCAGCCGACCATGCCGCCGCCGACCACGGCGATCCGGTCGCCGACCAGGGGGGCGGCGTCCCACAGGGCGTTGACGGCGGTCTCCACGGTCCCGGCGAGCACGGCCCGTTCCGCCGGCACGGTGTCCGGCACGGGCGTCACGGCGCTCGCGGGGACGACGTACCGCGTCTGGTGCGGATAGAGGCAGAAGACCGTTCGGCCGGCGAGCGCCTCGGGCCCCTCCTCCACCACACCGACGTTGAGGTAGCCGTACTTCACCGGCCCCGGGAAGTCGCCCTCCTGAAAGGGCGCCCGCATCGCGGTGTGCTGGCTGACGGGCACGCCACCGCGGAATACGAGCGTCTCCGTGCCGCGGCTCACGCCCGAGAACAGCGTGCGGACCAGCACCTCGCCGTCGCCACGCTCAGGCAGGGTGACATCCTGGATCACCCCCTTCCCAGGCGAGTCGATCCAAAACGCACGTCCGGTGTGCTTCATCGAAGTCCTCCTGAACGATCGGGAAGCCGCCTGCGTACCGAGGGGTGCACAGGCCGCGCACAAGGTAGCGGCGTTGATCGACTCTGTCACACGGCCGGAGGGTGTTCGGTGGCCCTGAACAACACTTACGACGCGAGGCTCGTACAGCAGGAGACCGCCGTGGGGGCGGGGGTGCAGGTCCTGCTGCTGGCCCTGATCGGCGCGGCGATAGGCATGGGCCCGGCGGGCTGGCTGAGCGGCCTCGCGTTCGGATTCGCCACCTGGGCGGTGCTCTCCCGGGCCCTGCACCGCTCCGGGCTGCGCAGCTTCGGCGCGGCGAACCGGGTCACCCTCGGCCGGGCCACCCTCGTCGGCGGGGTCACCGCGCTGGTCGCGGACTCCTTCCAGAGTTCGCCGCCCGTGTCGCTGTTCGTCGGCCTGACGGCGGTGGCACTGCTCCTCGACGGTGTGGACGGCAAGGTGGCCCGCCGCACCGGCACTTCGACCCCGCTGGGCGCGCGCTTCGACATGGAGGTCGACGCGTTCCTCATCCTGGTGCTGAGCGTGTACGTGTCGATGGAACTCGGCCCGTGGGTCCTGCTGATCGGCGGCATGCGGTACGTCTTCGTCGCCGCGGCCAAGGTGTGGCCGTGGCTGACGGCGGCGCTCCCGCCGAGCACCGCCCGGAAGACGGTCGCGGCGCTCCAGGGCGTGCTCCTGCTGCTGGCGGGCGCCGGTCTGCTGCCGTACGCGGCCAACTTCGGTGTGGCGGCGCTGGCTCTGGGCCTGCTGGTGTGGTCGTTCGGGCGGGACGTGCTGTGGCTGTACCGGACCTCGCGCGCCGAGGAGCCCGGCGAGCGCTCGGCCCCGCGGCAGGTGCGGGAGCTGGTCGCGGGCTGACGCCCGGCCCTGTTCAGCCGTCGAACCGGTCGCGCGCCGCCTCGATATGGCCCAGGTACTGGTGGGTCCAGCCGCAGAGCAGGTCGACTGTGGCGCGCAGGGCCCGGCCGGGTTCGGTGAGGGTGTATTCGACCTTCGGCGGCACGGTGGGATGCACCTTCCGGTCGACCAGGCCGTAGCGCTCCAGCATCCGCAGGTTCTGCGTCAGCATCTTGTGGCTGACGCCCTCCACCGCGTCCCTCAACTCGCTGAAGCGCAGGGTGTCTTCGCCGAGGGCCTCGATGATGAGCAACGCCCACTTGTTGGCCACGTCCGAGAAGATCTCCCGCGCCAGGGAGTCCGCCCGCCGCAGGTCCGCGTTCTCGGGCAGGTCTCTCAACTGCTTGGTCACCATCTGGTTCCCCAGTCACTGAAAAGTGCGTTCTTCCAGGTCGGCGCTCACTCTCCTACGGTTTCCGGGTAACCACAAGAGAGCGCGGGTCCGCGCTCGGCGAAAGAAGGACGGAAACCATGACCACCACCGACGTCTACGACCACGGCATACCGGCCGAGGAGCACTTCGGATACGCGCAGGCGATCAGATCCGGCGACCTGATCCATGTCTCCGGGCAGCTCGCGTTCGACGACGCGGGCGACTTCCGTCCCGAGGACGACTTCGCCGCCCAGCTCAAGCGGACCCATGTCAACATCGACAAGGTCCTCGCCCACTACGGCGCCACCCGCAACCAGATCATCTCGCAGACGGTGTACGCCGTGGACCTGATCCGGAACGCCGGAGCGGCGGCGGAGGCCAACCGGGCCTACTTCGGCGCCCACCGTCCGGTCACCACGGCCCTGGGGGTCACCGAACTGACCTTCCCCGGGCAGTTGGTCGAGATCAGCTGCGTGGTCGACACCAGGCTGCCCGCATGACGCGCTGATCAGCGACGCGTTCCGGCCCCCACCAGGGTCCGCTCGTACGGGTCGAGGATGACGCCCCGGACCCTGGTGGAGACACCGGCGATGATCCGCTGGTGGGCGAGCGGCACGACCGCGTCCGTGCCGAGGATCTCGGCCTCGGCTGCCATGGCGGCGTCCTGCCGTTCACCGGTGCCGTCGGTCCCGTCGGCCTTCTTCACGGCCCGGTCGACGTTCTTGTCGCACAGCAGCGCCAGGTTGTAACCGCCGTCGCAGGTGTAGTCACTGGCGAGGATGCCGACGGGGTCGCCGGTGTCCAGGAGGCTGTTGCGGGCGCCGATGAACGCGTCGAACCTCCCGGCCAGCGCGTCGCTCTCCAGCCGTGAGTACTCGCGCACCTCCAGCTCCACCTCGAACCCGGCCTGTTGGAGCTGCTGTTGCACCACCTGGGCGACCTCGGGGAGTTCGGGCCGGTTGTCGTAGGTGGCGAGGGTGATCCGCGTGCCGTCGGGCCGGGCGGCGTCCGCGCGCCCGGCCGGTTTCACCCTCTTGCCCTCGGCCCAGGTGACGGCGGGGCCGTAGATGCCCGCGCCCGGGTCGGCGTACCCCTCGAAGACGCCCTCGACGATGGCGGAGGAGTCGATCGCCTGGCGGGCGGCGGCACGCAGCTTCGGGTCCTCGAAGGGCCCGGACCCGGTGTTGAGCTGCAGGCTGGTGGTGCGGGTGGTGCCGGCTTCCGTGAGGGTCGCCTTGTCGAGCGTGGGGGCTTGGGCCACGGGTATCGCCTCGGCGATGTCGACGTCGCCGCTGCGCACCGCGTTGGCGCGCGCGGTGCCGTCCTTGACGAAGCGGGCGTCGATGCCGGAGGCCTGGGCCCGGCCTCCCCAGTAGTCGTCGAAGCGGTCGAGGGTGGCGGAGCCGGTTCCGCTCACCTTGGTGATCTCGAAGGGTCCGGTGGCGGTGCCGACCGGGTCGGGGTTGCCCTTGCCGTACGCCTTCGGGGACAGGATCGCCAGGCTGGGGCTGGACAGACGCACGGGCAGGACGGGATCGGGCGTCCCAGTGGTGATACGTACGCGGCGGCCGCCGTCGGCCCGGGCGTCCAGCGTGACACCGGCGAGGGCGGCGGGCGGCGGCTCCGCCTGCGCAGCACGGGTGAGCGCCCCGGCCACGGCCTTCGGGGTCACGTCCGTGCCGTCCTGGAAGGCGGCGTCCCGCAGGGTGAACTGCCAGGTGCGGTCGCTCTCCCGGCGCCAGGACCGGGCGAGCGCGGGGGTGGCGCCGCCGTTGGCGTCCAGGGCGGTCAGCCCCTCGGTGACGCCGAGCCGACTGAGCAGCGTGGCGTCGGCTCCGTACGGCGAGAAGTTCTCGGCGGGCGGGAAGGCGAGGGCGACTCGCAGCCGGGCCCCCGACTGTCCGCCGCCCGACGCCGACTCCCCACCCGGGGAGGCGAAGCACCCGGCCAGAGCCGGGACGACGGCGAGGGCGGCGAGGACGGCGAAGAACCAGACAGGGCTCTTGATGCTCTTCAAACGCACTTGCACAGCATATGCATCAAGGCGCGTCACCCCCGAACGGCCCAAGGAATTTGACACCCGTGACGGTCACTCCCTAAACCTGACCACATGACATCCATTTTCAAAAAGGAGGACCGGTCGTGAGGATCGCCTTCGTCGGCAAGGGCGGCAGCGGCAAGACCACGCTGTCGGCGCTCTTCTCGCGCCACCTGGCCCGATCCGGCGCCCCGGTCCTCGCCGTCGACGGCGACATCAACCAGCACTTGGCGGAGGCGCTCGGCCCCACAGAGGTGTCCGCCCCTCCCCTGGGCGAGCACCTGACCTCCATCAAGGACTACCTGCGCGGCACCAACCCTCGCATCGCCTCCCCCGAGGCGATGATCAAGACGACCCCGCCGGGCCGCGGCTCCCGCCTCCTGCGCCCGCTCGGCGACGACGAACTCCACGCCCGGCACGTCGGCCGCGCGGGCGGCGTACCGCTCATGGCCACGGGCGAGTTCGACGAGTCCGACCTGGGCGTGGCCTGCTACCACTCCAAGCTCGGCGCGGTGGAGCTGTACCTCGGCCACTTGGTGGACGGTCCCGGCGAGTACGTCGTCGTCGACATGACGGCGGGCGCGGACGCCTTCGCCTCCGGCCTGTTCACCCGCTTCGACATCACCTTCCTGGTGGCGGAACCCACCCGCAAGGGCGTCTCGGTCTACCGCCAGTACCGCGACCACGCGGAACGGTTCGGCATCCGCGTGGCGGTCGTCGGCAACAAGGTGACGTGCGAGGACGACCTGCTCTTCCTGAAGGAGCAGGTGGGAGACGACCTCCTGACGCACCTGGTGCAGTCCCCCTGGATCCGCGCGGCGGAACAGGGACGCACCGAGCCCGGCCCGGACGCGCTGGCGTCCCTGGAACCGCACAACCTCCACGCCCTCCGCGTGCTCCGGGAGACGGTCGACTCCCACGTCCGCGACTGGGACCGACTGCACCGCCACGCCGTCGAGTTCCACCTGCGCAACGCGCGGGCGTGGGGGGACGCGCGGACGGGCGAGGACCTGGCGGCGCAGGTGGACCCGGGGTATGTGCCGGGTCCGGCCGGCCTGACCTGAGGGACAGCACACCCACCACGTCTTTCGCCGGCTACTCGATCCCTGTGGCGTCGAGTAGCCGGACCACGTCCTTGCGCCCGTACCCGAGCAGTCGGGCGCGGTCGGCGGCCATCAGCACCAAGTGCGCGACGATCTTCGCCGCGTAGCCGTTCTTGTCGTCCGCGTCGAACCATTCCTGGGGCTTCTCGACACCCAGGCTGTTCATCACCAGCCCGTGCTCTCTGCGGATATCCGCGACGGTACCGGCGACCGCGTCCATGAGTGTCTTCCCCGGCCGCTCGCACTCCAGGGCGAAGCACCCCCAGTCGACCGGCACGCACCCCTCCGGCGGACGCGCCCTCAGCCCCGCATACCTCTCGTCCTCGAACCCGGAGGCCCTGAACTCGTCGTGCACCAACGAGAACCTGTGGAACCCGGGCGGAACCGGAGGCGGTGGAGGCGTGTACTCCCACCCGGCGTCCTCGTACAACTGCCGCTTCACCTCTTCTTCGTCGGCATGCGTCACGGTGAAGCCGTTGGCCTCGTTGCGCCCGGTCGTGGTGCCGTCGGGGTTGCGGTGGAAGTGCAGGCCCATGGTGTGCTCCCGCTGTTGTCGTGATGGCGATGGACGAGAAGCCCCCGTCACCAGCTCGAACGGCCCGCGATCCCAGCCCGTGCCCGCTTCTCCTCACCCTCACCCGATCGCGTGAAGACAGGTGGCGTGGGAACTGGCCGACCGGGCGGGATCGACGGTTGTTACGCTCCCCCGGTGAGCATTCCGGGCCCCGAAGAAATCCGAGCACTGCACGAGAAGCACGCGCCCACCGCCGAGGCGTTCACGCTCGTCCACACGCACTGCGAGATCGTCTGGGGAATCGCCGAGCAGCTCCTCTCCGCGCCCCACCTCGCCCACCTCGACGCCGAACTGGTCCGCGCCGGCTGCCTCCTGCACGACATCGGCGTCTACCGCCTCTACGGGGAGGACGGACGCCTGGACCACGAGAACTACATCCGGCACGGCCTGCTCGGCCACGAGATCCTCGAAGCGGAGGGCTTCCCGGAAACCCTCCGCCGCTTCTGCTCCCACCACACCGGAGTCGGACTCACGCGACACGACATCGTGAGCCAGGGGCTGCCCATCCCTCCCGCCGACTACCTGGCGGTCACGGAGGAGGAGAGACTGGTGATGTACGCGGACAAGTTCCACACCAAGTCCAGGCCATCCGCGTTCCTCTCCCCCGACGAATACGCCGCCCACGTCCGCCGCTTCGGGGAGGACAAGGTGACCGCCTTCCAGGCCCTGCGCGCTGAGTTCGGCGACCCGGAACTCGACCGGGCGGTGCCTTGCGGCGGCGGACTCCGCCTGGGTCGGTGAACACGGCAAACTGCCCGTCCGGCCCTCGTCGTTGGCCTACGGTGACGTCATGACGACGGCTGGTGCGGATGGGAGGTGCTCGTCGAGCGACTACGCAGGCACCCGCGCGAGCATCGCCCACCACACCAAACGGGCGCACTCCACCGCGCTCACCGACCCTGTCTGAGGAGCGGCGAACGATGACCGAGGCGACTCCGGCCACCAGCCAGCGCGCCGACCTCGAGCAAGCGGTGCGGACGTACGGCGGCTACTGGGACACCGAACGCAGCCTGCGCGCGCTGCGCGATGCCGGACACGACCCGCAGGACAAGCACACCCGCCGGATCCTCCGGGATCTAGCACAGAAGGGCCTGCTCACGAAGGTGGAGGACCGGCCGGTCCGTTACATCACGGTGCGGGCGGATTGAGGACGCCGTGCGCCGTGCTCGGACCAAGGCGGCGCACCCGGTCGTGCCGCCGGTGGTGACGCGCTACCACCGACCGCTGCCGAGCGCCGCACCGCCTCCCATACGTCCTCTGCGGCAGCCCCGGTCGGCCGAGCCGACGTCAGCGCCGACGCCCCGCTGATCCGGCCACGTTGGGCCTGCGTGGGTCGAAAACCCACACTCCCTGGGAATGAGTGGCGCCCAGCACCCTGCCATCGTCCAGAAGCCAAGGGTTGCCCATCTGAAAGGGAGCGAAATTGTCGTTGGAGACGACCACTAACGGCCCGTCCTCGTGCTCCCCTTGAACGCCCGGGTCAGAAGCCGCGGATCCTGCGGCCCGCCTCGGTCGCCGGATAGAGGATCGCCTCGGCGACCCGGCCGCCGGAGTCCTTGACCCCACCGCTGAAGTTGAGGCGTCCGGACGTGCCTGCCTTGGCGGCCACGCCGTCCCAGTACTTGGCCTCCCGCTCCCAGCGGATGCCGTCGAGGAGGCGGACCAGATCGTCCGTGCGGAAGGCGGACGCCGAGTCGGCCCACGGCATGGTGTGGTGGGCGGCGATGCCGATACCCGCGAGGACAGCGGGCGCGGTGATGGCGGTGCGCTCGGTGAAATCGCGGGCGTGGCGGGCGATCAGCTGGGCGAGGAGTGGTACGAGGGCCGCCTCTACCTGCTCGGGCCGGTACCCCGTCGGCAGTTCGTCCTCTTGGACGGACTCGGCGGACCGCTGGAGGCCGCCTCGCCCGTAAAGAGTGGTGACGACGAGGGCACGCAGCGCGGAGAGGGTGACGACCTCGCGGTCGGTCGCGGACACCTGCCGCTTGCTGACGTTCACCAGGCGCGCGAAGGGCACCCGCTGCCCGTCCACGTCGACGTTGACCGCGTCCGCGACCAGGTGCGCGAGCCGGGTGCCGTAGTCGCGCTGGTCCATGGACATGGCCAGGTTCTTGGCGACGGCCACGCCCTGCACGTTGCGGTCGTAGAAGATCTGCCGCGCGTCGGCGGGCGCGAGGTCGACGTACAGCTCGAACGGCAGGCGCACCTGGGCGAGTTCGGGGTACGTCAGGCCGTACGCCTCGGGGTCGTCGTAGAGGTCGTGCCAGGCGGTGGTCTGGGTCTCGCCGTCGATGGCGATGACCATGGTGCCCGGCGCGACGGTGAGGGTGCGCAGGCCGCTGCCGGGGACGAGTTCGTCGCTGAGGGCGGCGAGCGGTCCGGCGTGCCACAGGGTGACCGGCGGCGTGGACCAGGCGGCGCCGAGCTCGCCCTTGAGGCCGGCGGCGATGTACTCGGCGTACGGGCCGACGTTCTTGCCCTTCTGCGAGGACTTCAGCGTGCGCTGCACGGTGGCCCGCAGCTCGGCGTGCCGACGCACCAGGCCGGACGCGGCTTTCAGCTTGCGCGGGTCCTCCTCGGCGCGGGGCGAGGGCACCAGCTGGACGAGCGTGGGCACGGACATCGTTCCGACGACGGCGTCGGCACGGAACGGCATCACCGTGAGCTGGGTGCCTTCGACGACGGCGGTCGGCATGGTCAGAAGCATGAAGACTCCCCCGGAGATTCTGCGGTCGGCTTCCCCTTCGGAAGCAACACCAGAGAAGCATGACAGTGAAAGCATCGTCAATCACATTGACAGATTTGACGGACGTTGTAGGTTGTTTACTGTTCACTCCAGAGAGGCTCAGGACTCCCGCCATGCCCCAGTCATCCGCGCAGGTGACCGCCGCCGAGATCTCCCGCATCGCGGGGGTCACGCGCGCCACGGTCAGCAACTGGCGCCGTCGGCACGAGGACTTCCCCGCGCCGTCCGGCGGCACGGAGAGCAGCCCGCTGTACGACCTCGAGTCCGTGCGGGCCTGGCTGTCCGCGCGCGGGCACGTCTCGGCGGCGAGCCCGTCGGAGGAGCTCCGTACGACGCTGCGTCTGCGCGCGCAGAGCGGTGGGAGCGGCGTGTCGGAGGGCCTGCTGCTCCTGGTCCTCGCGGCGGCGGGTCACTCACCGGAGGAACTGACGGCCGTAACGGAGTCGTCGGACGCGGATCTCGTCGCGCACGCGCAGCGTGACGCCGTCACCGCGGCCGACGCCGTGCCGGCCGCCGGTCCCGTCCGTTTCGGTGCGGGCGACGCGGCGGTGCTGCGCGCGTTGTACGCGTGTGTACGTGACGAGGGGGGCCAGGCCGCGTTGGGCGTGCTCGCGGAGCGGGAGCTGGAGGACAGCGCCGCGTCCGGCGCGTACCTGACCCCCGCGCCGCTCGCGGACCTGCTGGCCCGCCTGGTTCCGGGGTCTCCGTCGAGCGTCCTCGACCCGGCCTGCGGCGGCGGCACGTTGCTCGCGGCGGCCGCGCGTCAGGGCGCGCGTGAACTGTACGGCCAGGACACCCTGCCCGTGCAGGCGCTGCGCAGCTCCGTGAGTCTGATGCTGACAGCTCCGGAGGCCGCGGTCAGCGTGCGCGCCGCCGACAGCCTCCGCGCGGACGCCTTCCCCGACCTGCTCGCCGACGCGGTGCTGTGCAACCCGCCGTACGGCGTGCGCGACTGGGGCCACGACGAGCTGGCGTACGACCCGCGCTGGGCGTACGGCGTCCCGGCGCGCGCCGAGTCGGAGCTGGCGTGGGTGCAGCACGCGCTCGCCCATCTCGCGCCCGGTGGTTACGCGGCGCTGCTCCTGCCGCCGGCCACGGCCGGGCGGGCGTCGGGGCGGCGCGTGCGGGCGGAACTGGTGCGCAGCGGGGCCCTGCGCGCGGTGATCGCGCTACCGGCCGGCGCGTCGGTGCCGCTGCACGTCGGGCTCCAGGTGTGGGTGCTGCAACGGCCCGAACCGGGCGGCCCGGAGCGCAAGTCGGTGCTGTTCGTTGACACGGCGGCGGACGCGGCGACGGGTACGGCGACGGCGGCCGGGCGAGGTGGAACGGCGGTGACCGCGCGGGCGCGGGGCGGGGGCCGGTCCTCGTCCGTGGACTGGGAGGGCGTCACAGGGCGCGCCCTGGGCGCGTGGCGGGCGTTCACGGAGAACCCGGACGCCTTCGAGGGCGAACCCGGTGTCGCGCACGCGGTCGGTGTGGTGGATCTGCTGGACGACGTGGTCGATCTGACCCCGGCGCGGCTCGTGCGGGCGTCGCGGGCCGAGGTCGACCCGGCGGAGCTGTCGGCCGGGCTCGACACCGCGCGCCGCGGCCTCGTCGGCGCCGCGCGGTCCCTCGCGCGGACGGCGGGCCGGGAGGGCTGGAGCGCCGCGGGCGCCTCGGCCCGGGAGTGGCGGACGGCTACGGCCTCCGACCTCGCGCGCGGCGGGGCACTCACCCTGCTGCGGTCCCTGCCGGAGGGCGCGCGGGGCCGCGCGGACGGCGGCGGGAGCGGGAGCGGGCAGCGGCCGGACACGGCCCGCGCGGTGCTCACCGGCTCGGACATCGCACGCGGGTCTGGTCCTACGGGCGACCCGGCGGAGCTGCCCGGCCACACGGCGCCCGTGATCGCCCTCGGGGACGTCCTCGTACGGGCGGTCGCCAGCGAGGACGGTTCGATGGCCAGGGTCGCGGACGAGGAGGACGCCGGCGCGCTGCTCGGGCTTCACGTCCATCTCTTCCGGCCGGACCCGGCGCGCCTGGACGCCTGGTTCCTCGCCGGGTTCCTGGGCGCGGAGGAGAACATCGCGGCCGCGTCGACGGGCAGCACGGTCCTGACGGTCAGCCCGGGCCGGCTGCGCGTGCCGCTGCTGCCGCTGGAGGAGCAGCGGCGGTACGGGGAGGCGTTCCGGCACGTGCACGAGCTCCGGGCGCAGGCGCGGCGGGCGACCCTGCTGGCGGAGGAGACGGCGCGGCTGCTGGCGGGCGGGCTCACGGGCGGGCAGTTGCTGCCGGCAGGGGAGGCGGCGGAGGGGGACGCGGTACGCGGCCGGGGTGACGATTCGCCCCATTAGGCACGCGGCGCCTCACACATAGACCACACTTGTCGGACCGTCCCGGTCGGCTGATCGGCCCGGGCGGTGGGGTTGGGACATTGCGGAAGGAATCCGGGGATCCAGTTGAACAGCAGTAAGCACACGGAGTTGGCGAACCACGCGTGGTCCGTCGCCGACCTCCTGCGGGGGGACTACAAGCAGTCCGACTACGGCAAGGTCATCCTGCCGTTCACGGTGCTGCGGCGACTGGAGTGCGTGCTGGAGCCGACCCGCGAGAAGGTCGCGGAGATCGCGGAGCAGCACAAGGACAGCGGCATCGACCCGGACCGCTTCCTGCGGCGGGCCTCGGGCCACTCCTTCTACAACCGTTCCAGCCTGACCCTGAAGAAGATCGCCGCGGACCCGCAGAACGCGGCGCAGAACCTCCAGGTGTACGTGGGGGCGTTCTCCGATAACGCGCGGGGCGTGCTGGAACGCTTCGAGTTCGCGCAGCAGATCAAGCGGCTGGACGCGGCCGGGCTGCTCTACCAGGTCATGGGCAAGTTCACGGACCTGGACCTGCGTCCCGAGGTCGTGCCCAATCACAACATGGGCTACATCTTCGAGGAGCTGATCCGCCGCTTCGCGGAGCAGTCCAACGAGACGGCCGGTGAGCACTTCACGCCGCGCGAGGTCATCCAGCTGATGGTACGGCTGCTGGTCGCCCCGGACGGCGACGCGTTGCAGCTCCCGGGCGCGGTACGCACGGTCCTCGACCCGGCCTGCGGCACGGGCGGCATGCTCTCCGCGATGGACGACCTCATCAAGGACCTCAACCCGGACGCCACGGTCGAGGTCTACGGGCAGGAACTCAACCCCGAGTCCTGGGCGATCTGCCGGTCCGACCTGATGATCAAGGGCCAGGACCCGGAGAACATCGCCTTCGGCAACTCCTTCTCCGACGACGGCCACGCCCGCAAGTCCTTCGACTACATGCTGGCCAACCCGCCGTTCGGCGTGGAGTGGAAGAAGGTCAAGGACGAGGTCGAGCAGGAGCACAAGACGCTGGGCGAGGCCGGCCGCTTCGGGGCGGGGCTGCCGCGTATCAACGACGGGTCGCTGCTGTTCCTGCAGCACATGATCTCGAAGATGAAGCCGGTGGATGTGAACGGCGGGGGCGGCTCGCGGCTCGCGATCGTCTTCAACGGCTCGCCGCTGTTCACGGGTGCGGCGGGCTCGGGCGAATCGGAGATCCGCCGCTGGATCCTGGAGAACGACTGGCTGGAGGGCATCGTCGCCCTGCCGGACCAGCTCTTCTACAACACCGGCATCTCGACGTACTTCTGGATCCTGACGAACAGGAAGAGCCCGGACCACAAGGGCAAGGTCGTGCTGCTGGACGCGCGCGACCAGTGGCAGAAGATACGGAAGTCGCTCGGCGACAAGCGCAAGCAGCTGGGCTCGGACCACATCGCGACGGTGGTCAAGCTGTACGGCGAGGCGCTGGCCGTGGTGGACGACCCGGAGCACCCGCTGCACGGCAAGGTGAAGGTCTTCCGCAACGAGGACTTCGGCTACCAGCGGATCACGGTAGAGCGGCCGTTGCGGCTGCGGTTTGAGGTGACGGAGGAGGCGCTGGCGGCGCTGGAGGTGTCCAAGGCGATCCAGAAGCTGCCGCAGGCGCCGGTTCTGGCGGACGCGTTCAAGTCCCTGATGGGCGCGAGCTGGGGCACGAAGCAGGAAGCTTGGCTCGCGCTGAAGGACGCGGTGGTGCAGGCCGGCGGGACGTGGCCCACGGGGGCGCCGTTCAACAAGGCACTGCGGGATGTCATCGGGGTGCGGGATCCGGAGGGCGAGGTGCAGCTCGTCAAGGGGCAGCCGGAGCCGGATGGGGAGCTTCGGGACTACGAGAACGTGCCGTTGGGTGAAAGCGTCGAGGAGTACCTGATGCGCGAGGTTCACCCGCATGTGCCGGATGCGTGGATCGACAGCAGTAAGACGAAGATCGGGTACGAGATTCCGTTCACTCGGCACTTCTATGTGTACGAGCCGCCTCGGCCGTTGGCGGAGATCGACGCGGAGCTGAAGGCGCTGGAGGCGGAGATTCAGGAGCTTCTTAAGGAAGTGACGGAGTGACCTGGAAGGAGACGCGGCTGAAGCACCTGTGCGTCGACTCGGGACAGTACGGCCTGAACGTCGCCGCCGAGAGTTACTCGGCAACCGGAACCCGCCTCATAAGGACTTCCGACATCGCTGCCGACGGCACCCTGAGGGACCCCGAGTCCGGGGTGCATGTCGACATGGCCATCGAGGCCCGGCACCAATTGCTCCCGGGGGACATCCTGTTGTCTCGCAGCGGCACCCTGGGGCGCTCATTCCTCGTTCCGGAGCAGGCGCAGGGACACACGTTCGCTGGGTTTCTCATCCGGTTCCGCCCTAAACCGGAAGTGGAAGCCCGCTTCCTCAACTACACGACACAGTCCGCCAGATTCCAAGGAACGGTGCATTCCGAGGCCGTCGCCTCCACCATCCAGAACTTCAACGCCGACCGCTACGCCAACATCTCGATGCGCGTCCCTCCTCCCGAGCAGCAGCGCCGCATTGCCGACTTCCTCGACGCCGAGACCGCCCGCATCGACGCTGTGTCCCAGCGCTTCCGTCGACTCACCGATCTCGCTCAAGAGCGTGTCCGGGCTGTGGTCGACGACGCCTTCGCCGAATATCAGGTGGACTCTCGCGTTCCGGTGTCGGCTGT
The DNA here is from genome assembly GCF_014651075.1 of Streptomyces djakartensis. Taxonomy (GTDB): domain Bacteria; phylum Actinomycetota; class Actinomycetes; order Streptomycetales; family Streptomycetaceae; genus Streptomyces; species Streptomyces djakartensis. Next base: position 30,996 of record NZ_BMWE01000020.1, read on the forward strand.
CTGCCGTGCCATCGTCGACTGCGTCAACAAGACGGCTCCGGTGTCAGCCGAGACTACCCCGTACAAGATGATCAGAACCTCCAACATCCGAAACGGCGAGGTGGACCTGACCGACGCCTTCTGCGTTGAGAAGGATGTCTTCATCGAGTGGAACCGACGTGGCGCTCCTCGCCCCGGGGATGTTCTCTTCACCCGTGAAGCCCCATTGGGTCAGGTTGGAATGCTACGCGGGGATGAAAATGTCTTCCTCGGGCAGCGCATCATGCTCTATCGGGCCAACGAGTCGCGCATCAGGAAGGAACTCCTTCTTTTCAACTTCCTGAGTTCTCACATGAACCGCCAGCTACGTCTACTCGGAGCCGGATCACTCCACGAGCACATGCGCGTCGGAGACGGCCTCAAGCTTCAGGTCTTCTGCCCGCCGCTAGAACAGCAGGATGCGCTGGTCACTCAGATCCAAGGAGGCCGCGATGACGGCCTCCAGCTCGTCAACCTTGCGAAGAGACAGCTCGCCCTGCTCAGCGAGCGCCGCCAAGCGCTCATTACCGCCGCCGTAACCGGTCAGTTCGACGTAACCACCGCCAGCGGACGCAACGTAACCGAAGGAGTAACCGTATGAGCCCCGTGCACGACGAGTCCTCCTTCGGGTCTGCCATAGTCGCCGCCCTCTGCGAGCGAGGCTGGCGCGAGGCGAACGCCGAGGACTACCAAGCCGACCTCGGGCTCGACACCAACGAGCTGTTCACCTTCATCGGCGCGACCCAGCCCGACGAGTGGAACGAACTGCTCGCCGTCTACGGCCGCAACGCCAACGAGGCACAGCGCGGTTTCGCTCAGCGGCTCGACCGGGCCATCGCCGATGACGGGCTGCTCCACGTTCTCCGCAACGGCGTCAAGGACCGCGGCGTCCGTCTCCGCGTCGCCTACTTCAAGCCCAACCTCATTTCCGCCGACTCCGTCCTCAACGGCTACCGCGCCAACCGCCTCACCGTCGTCCGGGAACTCCCCTACGCCACCAAGCAGGCCGACTGGGGCCACCGGCTCGACCTCACCCTGTTCCTCAACGGCATACCGGTCGCCACGGCCGAGTTGAAGAACCCTCTCACCGGACAGGGCGTCGAGCAGGCCAAGGAGCAGTACCGGACCGACCGGGACCCGACCGAGCTGATCTTCACGCGGCGCGTGATCGCGAACTTCGCCGTCGACCCGGACCTGGTCTTCGTCACCACGCAACTGCGCGGCAAGAGCACCCAGTTTCTGCCCTTCAACACCGGCTCGAACGGCCCCGGCCAGCCCGGCGGGGCAGGAAACCCGGCATCCACCACCCCATTCCAGCACTCCACGTCCTACCTCTGGGAACAGGTCTGGCAGCGGGACAACTGGCTCGACCTCCTCCAGCGCTTCGTGCACCAGCAGAAGGAAAAGACACCCGGCGGCGGCACCACCAAGAAGACGATCTTCCCCCGCTTCCACCAGTGGGACGTGGTCCGGAAGCTCACCGCGCACGCGTCCGTCCACGGCGCCGGCCAGAACTACCTGGTGATGGCCTCCGCCGGGTCCGGCAAGTCGAACACCATCGGCTGGCTGGCCCACCGCCTCAGCGACCTGCACGCCCGCACCGACCCGGCCGTTCTCAGGCCCGACGCTCTCGCCGACGGCCGCATCAAGCCCGGCGAGCCCGTCTTCGACAAGGTCATCGTCATCACCGACCGCCGCGCCCTGGACGCGCAGCTCTCGGCGACGGTCGGCAGCTTCTCGCAGACGGACGGCCTGGTCGTGAAGGTCGACGAGAAGCACGGCGCGAAGAGCGAGCAGCTCGCCCGTGCGCTCTCCCGGGACACCGGCAAGATCGTCACCGTCACTCTGCACTCGTTCCCGGCGCTGCTGGACTACATCAAGCGCAACCCCACCGAGATCAAGGGCACCCGCTTCGCGATCATCGTCGACGAGGCGCATTCCTCCCAGTCCGGCGACGCCGCCACCGCCGTGAAGTCCGCCCTGCGCGACCTCGGCCTGGACGCCGACTCGGACGACGAGGGCGCGACCACGGTCACCGTGGACGACCAGCTGAAGGCGAAGGCCGTGGCGCGCTCCCGTGCCGCCAACCTCTCCTACTTCGCCTTCACCGCCACGCCCAAGTCCAAGACGCTCGAACTCTTCGGCACGGAAGGCGTGGAGAACGGCAAGACCGTCTACCGGCCCTTCCACACCTACTCCATGCGCCAGGCCATCGAGGAAGGCTTCATTCTCGACCCGCTGCGCAACTACGTCACCTACAACACCTACTGGAAGCTCGCCAACCTCAACCGCGACGAGAAGGAGGTCGACCCCTCCAAGGCGAACAGCCATCTCGCCCGGTTCGCCCTCATGCACGAACACACCGTGTCCCAGCACGCCACGGTGATCGTCGAGCACTTCCTCGCCCACACCCGCGGCCGGCTCGGCGGACGAGCGAAGGCGATGGTGGTTACCGCCTCCCGCCACTCCGCCGTGCAGATGGCCCGCGCCATCCGCAGCTACATCAAGGACCGGGAGTACGACACCAAGTACCCGGACCTTGGTGTGCTGGTCGCGATCTCCGGCACCCTCACCATCGACGGCGAGGAGACCACCGAGGTCAAGGAGAACGGCGGCCTCTCCGAGAACGCGCTGCCCAAGGCGTTCGCCTACACCCGCGCCGACGACAAGGCCGCGAAGGCCGGCGGCAAGGGGCAGCAGGAGTACCGCATCCTGGTCGTCGCGGAGAAGTACCAGACGGGCTTCGACCAGCCGCTCCTGACGACGATGTACGTCAACAAGACGCTGACCGGCATCGCGGCCGTCCAGACCCTCTCCCGCCTCAACCGCACCGCCGAGCGCAAGTCCCAGGCCGACCTCGCCGTCCTGGACTTCGTCAACGAGGCCGAGGACATCCGGGACGCCTTCCGCCCCTACTTCGAGGAGGCGCACACCCTCCCCACCGACCCCAACCTCCTCTACACGGCCCAGAGCCGCGTCATGTCCGCGCCGATCATCTCGGAGCAGGACATGGACGAGTTCGCCGCCGCGTACTTCGAGGCGCAGGAGAAGGCCGGCGGCTCGCAGTCCAAGTGGGAGAAGCTGCACGCCGAGCTGTACCGGCTCCTCTCCCCCGCCGTCACCCGCTTTGCCGCCCTGCTGGAGAGCGAGGAGGAGGATGACGTCGAGACCGCCGAGGAGTTCCGGGCCCACCTCAACGACTACGTCCGTAAGTACGGCTTCCTCGCGCAGATCGTGCCGTACCGGGACGCCGAGTTGGAGCGGCTGTACCTGTACGGGCGTTACCTGCTCAACCGGCTCCCGCGCCTCGCGGATGGCGGCGTCGACATAGGTGAGGTCGACCTGAGTCACCTGCGCGTGGAGAAGACCGGCGAGCACGACGTGTCCCTCAACCCTGAGGGCCCCGCCGAGCTCAAGGGGTTCGGCGACGGGGTCGGCGGTGCGAAGGACGCCGAGAAGTCACTGCTGTCCGAGCTGATCGAGAAGTTCAACGCCAAGTTCGGCACGGAGTTCACCGAGGAGGACGTCCTCCCGGCCTTCAACGCCACGAAGAAGGACCCGAAGGTGCGGGCCGCCGCCCTCGTCAACGACGAGGAGAACTTCGGCATCGTCTTCGACAAGAAGTTCGAGGAGAACATGATGGACCATGTCTCCACGATCGACACCCTCGGCAAGCGCTACTTCGGTACGGACCGGGACTTCAAGTCCAACCTCGACCGCAGCGCCCGCCGCGCGGCCTGGCGGATGATCCGCCGGGAGGAAGGGCTGGACGACATCTGACGCGAGTGGGGCCCCGTGCGAGTGCATCGCACCGGGCCCTGTTCGTCGTACGTCCGCCGGTTCAGCGCTCGACGGCCATCCGCACGAAGCCACTCCATGCTTCAAGGTCGAATACGAGCCTGGCCCCTGCGGACTGCTTCGAGTCACGGACGAGGACCGCATCGGAGGCTGCGGCGACCTCCACGCACTCCCCACCTTCCCCGCTGCTGTAGCTGCTCTTGAACCAAGCTGATTCGGGAACGGTCAGCTCACTCACTCGATGGGTCATCTCTCTCCCAGGAGTCCCTCGACGAAGGCCAGCGACTCGCGTGGAGTCAGGGCCTGAGCCCGCAGGATGCCGTACTGCTCCTCAGCATCCCGCACTTCTGCACGGTCGGTGTAGAGGCGGCTGGTCCGCTGTACCTCCACGTACGCCATCCTCCGTCCGTCCTTGTTCTCGATCAAGGTGAACGGCCCGCCCAGACCGCAGTGCTCGGCCGCCTCGGTGGGCATGACTTGGATCTCCACGTTCCTGAGCTGTCCGTACCACAGGATCTGCTCCAACTGTCCCCGCAGCACCGATCGCCCGCCGATCGGCCGACGCAGAACGGACTCCTCGATCACAAAGCTCAGCGTGGCGAGTGGTCGACGCGAGAAGATCTGTTGTCTCTCCAGCCGAGCCCCAATGCGTTGCTCGACAACTTCGTCATCAAGAAGCGGGCGCCGCATGGTGAAGACCGCACGCGCATAGTCCTCTGTCTGCAACAGGCCTGGTACGGCCAAGGCGCCGTACACATGAAGGGCGATCGCCCCAGCCTCCAACCGAGCCATGTCCCGGAAGAACGCCGGATACTGAGCCTTCTCCACCTCCTCCTTCAGTGCTGTGAGGACCCCACCCACCCCCAGCACCTCATCCGCCTTCTCGATGAACTGAGGCTTGGGGATCCGCCTGCCCTGCTCGATCGACGCCACCGTGTCCGCCGAGTAGCCGAGCCGCTTGCCGAACTCAGCCCGCTCCAGCCCCGCCCGCGTCCGCAGCAGCTTCAACTGGCGCCCGAACGCCGTCACCACGCCCGTCCCCGGTTCGTCCTCCGGCCGCTGCTGCTGCCCGTCGCTCACCTCGGTCATCGCCTTGCCGCCTCTCCCCCGCGTACCGACCCGTACAGCGCCCGCGCCCGCCTCGTACAAAGGCCCGTAAGCGGCGCGTCACCACTGGTCACGCTAGGCCACCGCACGCCACCGTGAGTACATGACCGCAACACAATCACCCGTCACGGTGCACCAATTCACGATGCGCTTCAGCTCCACCCCGCGAGGTGCCCGTCTCGCCCGCCGCATGTGCGAGCACTGCCTCGACGCATGGGGCGTCCCGTACGACAGCGAGGCCCACGACGCGATCACGCTCGTGGCCGCGGAGCTGTGCGCCAACGCCGTACAGCACGGGCACGTCGCGGGACGGGACTTCCAGGTGCACCTGACGGCCTCCCCGCCGACCCGCACCGTACGGATCGAGGTCACCGACACCCGTGGGGAGAGCCTCCCACTCCTCCCCACCGTCCCTTCACCCGACGGCGAGGGCGGGCGCGGTCTGCTGCTGGTGGCGGCGCTGGCCGACCGCTGGGGCTGTTCGCCCCGCGCCGGGGGCGGGCCCGGCAAGACCGTCTGGGCGGAGTGCACCGCTTACCCCGCCTGACCTGATCACGCAACCGGACCCACGCAGGTTGGACGCGATCGCCCTCACCCGGAAGACTGATCCCGGACCACATCGAACACCTCTGAAGAAGTCTTCGGAAACTCGACGCGGGCGGGGGCCAGGGCCAGGTGCCGGACGGACGACGGATCGCAGGGCGCTACGAGCTGCTGGAGCAGTTCAGTCGCGGTGGCATGGGGGACGTATGGCGCGGCTACGACGCCGTGCTGGACCGTCCGGTCGCCGTGAAGCTGATCCGCCCGCAGGCCGTGACGTCGCCGCACCTGGCGGAGGAGTTCGAGAAGCGGTTCCGGCGCGAGGCGCGGGTCACCGCGCGCATCCAGCATCCGGGCGTGCCCCAGGTGTTCGACGCGGTGCTCGACGAGTCGTACGAGCAGTTGTTCCTGGTGATGGAACTGGTCGACGGCGTGCCGCTGACCGCGTACGTGCGCCCGGACCGGCCGCCACTCCCCGTCAGCTGGGCGGTGGCCGTGGCGGCGCAGGTGGCGACCGTGCTGTCGTACGCGCACGACGTGCCCGTCGTCCACCGTGACCTGAAGCCGGGCAACATCCTCGTCGCCCGGGACGGCACGGTGAAGGTGCTGGACTTCGGCATCGCGGCGATCCTGCGCACGGACGTCACCAAGCTGACCGCGACGGGCAGTCCGATCGGGACGCACCAGTACATGGCGCCGGAGCAGGTGCGCGGCGGGCGGGTCACGCCGCGCACCGACCTGTACGCGCTCGGCTGTGTGCTGTACGAACTGCTGTGCGCGCGGCCGCTGTTCAGCGGCGACAGCGAGTGGCAGCTGATGATGCAGCACGTCAGCGCGGCCCCGGTGCCGCTGCGCGGGCTGCGGGCCGACGTACCGGAGGCCCTGGAGGACCTCGTCCTGCACCTGCTGCGCAAGGCGCCCGAGGCGCGCCCGGCGGACGTGCAGGAGGTGTACGAGCGGCTGCGGCCCTTCCTGCCGGTGCCCGGCGAGGAGTCCGAACCCGAGGTGGCGGGGCTCGCCGGGGCACCCGACCCGACCGGCATCTTCCGGCGCCCCTACGCGCCCCGTTCACGCACCGGCACCGGAAGCGCGCAGGCGCCCGTGTCCGCCGCCGGACCGGACGCGGCGCCGGCCGTCGTCCCCGCGGCCGAGCGGGAGGCACTGAGGGAGCAGCTCCGCGAGGTGCGCGCTCACTACCTGGCCCTGATGGAGGAGGAGCGTTACGCGCAGGCCGCCGAGGTGGTGGGCGAGATGATCGAACCGGCCGCGCGGGCTCTCGGCTCGGAGAACAAGGCCGTTCTGCGGCTGCGTACGCGGCAGGCGGTGAGCCGTCAGCTGGCGGGCGACCACCGGGCCGCGCTGCCGGAATTCGAGGCGCTGGCTGACGCCTACGCACGGGTGAGCGGCCGGAGCAGCGAGGAGGCCCTGGAGTGCCGGGCGCAGGCGGCGCGCTGCCGTGGCGAACTCGGCCAGGTGACCGAGGCGCTGGCCGGGCTGCACGGCGTGCTCGACGCCGTCCGCGCCGTCGACGGCGACGTGAGCGAGAACGCGGTGGAGCTGCGCCGGGACATCGGCATGTTGCTGCTCGCACAGCAGCGGGCCGCCGACGCCTTCGCCGTCCTGGAGCCACTGCACGCGGACCTGTGCGTGGTGTACGGCCCCGACGACGAACTCACCGCCGAGGTCGCCGAGACGCTGGCCGTGATCCGTCTGGATCTCGACGGTGGCGGCGCCGGTTCCCCTCCCTGACCTGCCGCTTCCTCGCACCGCAGCCCGCCCGCCCCACTAGGATCACCGCATGCCGCAACTCGCCTTCGACATCGGCTTCTTCGCTGAACTCCCCAAGCTCCAGCCGCCGGTCAGGAAGGGCGTCCTCGACGCCTGGGAGAAGTTCAACCGGCTCACCTTGGACCAGCTCTTCAAGGACCCGGGGCTGAAACTGGAGAGCCTGACGAAGGCGAAGGACAAGCAGATCCGGACGATCCGCATCGACCAGTTCTGGCGCGGGGTGGTGCTGGCTCCGCCCTCCGGGGACACGTTCGTCCTGCTCAGGGTCATGCCGCACGACAAGGCCATCGCCTGGGCGCTGAAGCAGAAGTCCAGCATCAACGAGGTGACGCGGGCCGTCGAGATCCGGGACGCGGCGACCCTGGACGAGATCACACCGGCGTACGAGCGGGTGGCCGAGACCTCGTCGAGGGAGCGGTTGTTCGCGAAGTTCTCCGACGGGGACATGAAGGCCCTCGGCATCGACGACGAGACGCTGCGGCAGGCCCGTTCGCTGGTCGACCAGGAACAGCTGGACGTCTTCGCGCCGCTGCTGCCGCAGGACCAGCGGGAGGTGCTGCAGTACCTCGCCGCGGGCTGCACGGTCGAGGAGGTCTGGCAGGACATCGTGGCACCCGCCCTGCAGGCGTCCACGCAGCCGGTGGACACACGCGACTACGAGACGGCGATCCGGCACAGCCGGGCCCGCATCGCGCTGGTGTCGGCTCCGGAGGAGCTGCGGGACATCCTCGAGAAGCCCTTCGCGGCCTGGCGGGTCTTCCTGCACCCCTCGCAGCGGAAGGTGGCCTACCGGGCGTCGTACTCGGGTCCCGCGCAGGTCACGGGCGGGCCGGGCACCGGTAAGACCGTCGTCGCGCTGCACCGGGTGAAACACCTGCTCGGCCACCTGCGCGAGGGTGACCGCATCCTCCTCACCACCTATACCAACGCGCTCGTCAACGCGCTCCGGGCAGGTCTGGAGTCCCTGGTGGACGACCCGGAACTGCGCGAACGTGTCGACATCTCGACCGTCGACGGCTTCGCGAGCCGGGTCGTCGCGGAGGCACCGAACGCGGTGCCGCTGCGGCCGCTGATGAGCAACGAGGAGGTGAGCCGCTGGGGCAAGGCCGCCAAGGCGACGGGCTTCACCGGCAGCGCACAGTTCCTGGCTCAGGAGTACCGGCATGTCGTCCTGGCGCAGGGCATCACCACCCTGGCCGAGTACGAGGCGGCGGACCGGCGGGGGCGGGGCAGCCGGCTGACGGCCGCCGAGCGGCCGCTGGTGTGGGAGACGGTGGAGCGGTTCACGGCCGATCTCGCCGCGGACGGGGCCCGGACCTGGCTGCAGACGTGCGCGGAGGCGGCACGGCTGCTGGAGGCGAAGGGGCCGCCGTATCGGCACGTCGTGGTGGACGAGGCGCAGGACCTGCACCCGGCGCAGTGGCGGCTGCTGCGCGCGGCCGTCCCGGCCCGCCCGGACGACCTGTTCATCGCGGGCGACCCGCACCAGCGCATCTACGACTCGAAGGTGTCGCTGAGGTCGCTCGGCATCAAGGTGACCGGGCGGTCGGTGAAGCTGCGCAAGAACTACCGCAGCACGCAGGAGATCCTGCGCTGGTCCACGGCCCTTCTGATCGGCCGTCCGATCGCCCAACTGGACGACGAGGGCCGTAGCGACACCCTGCTCGGTTACCGCTCGGCCCTCCACGGCGACGGGCCCGTCGTACGGGACGCGCCGACGGAGGAGGGCGAACTGGACATGCTCGTCGACCAGGTGCGGGCGTGGAGGGACGCGGGTGTGGGCGCCGGGGAGATCGGGGTGAGCGCCCGCTTCAACAAGACGTGCGCGAAGGCCGTGGCGCGTCTGAAGGACGCCGGCATTCCCGCCGTCACACTGCGCGCCGCCGACAGCGCCACCGGGGACGGGACGACGGCCGTGCGGGTCGGAACCATGCACTCGTTCAAGGGCCTGGAGTTCCGCTGCGTCGCGGTCATCGGCGTCACCGAGGACGCGCTGCCGTTCCCGAAGGCCGTCACACCACCCGAGGTGGACACCAAGCAGCACGAGACGGACATGCTGTCGGAACGCTGCCTGCTCTTCGTCGCCTGCACACGGGCTCGCGACAGCCTGTACGTCTCCTGGTCCGGCAAGCCGAGCCCGTTCCTGGCGGAGGCGGGGGTGTGAAGCGAGGGGCCTGCCGATCTGGTGATGCCGCCACGATTCAGGCAGACTCTTCACGAGTTTTTCACGTCCGCACGCGAACGTGGAACAGGTTGATCGCCAGCCTTGACGTCTCAGCAGCCGACGTCGACGGGTGGCGCACGACCACCGGATCAGGGCGGGGCACGGCGATTCCGTGCAGCGGTAGGGGGCCGATCGTGAGTTCTGAGGACGCGCAGTTCCTGGGGGTAAAGGTCCTGGAGAGCATGCGCACCCATGTCCGCTGGACTCTGCAGCGGATGTCCGAGCCGGTGTCCTTCTCCTGCAGTCAATGCGGGCGCATGACCACGGACGTCGTGGTCGCGATCAAGACCACGAGTGCGGGCAGAAAACACCCTCACTGCGCGGACTGCCATCGGCAAAGAGTCACCAACGCGACCGGTGCCCGCGAGGCTGATTCCACGACCGGAGCTGGCGCCCCGCCTCTTGACGGTACTGAAGAGGCAAAGACCTCAGGGCTCGACCAGGTGGTGCTTGTCCGGCAACCGGATCCGGGCCAACCCCATGACGTGGTCGAGACGACCTCCGAACTCCAGTGGACGTTCGTGATTCGTCGGCGTCACCTGGACCATGGCCAGTGTCCACTGCCCGCGCAGGCCGCACGCGCGATCCGGACAGCGAAAGTGGTGCATCTTCACGACGGCCGCGCCTTCCCCACAGTGCTGCTTGATTCCCTCCGCAAGAAGATCACCAAAGAGCACCTCCGGGGCATCCGCTGGCCGCGGGCGGAGCTCCTGCCGGGCACACGGATCACAGCCAGGCTCGACCGGAGCAGGCTTCGCCTGTTCCTCACTCCTCTGGAACGTCCCGTCTTCATCGCGAAGACGAGGTTCCCTTACGAGTACGACCCCCGGATCATCGCCCGTGAACTCCCAACCAGCCTGACGCACAGCCCGGCTGGTGTCGGTGCGTCACTCGACGTGCTGGTGCAGGAGACGATCCGCAAGCTCGGCTATCTGGACGAGGCGGGCAGCGCGCTGCTGCCGGTGGAGAACCTGATCCGCGGGGTTCGAAGCCGTGGCGCCTCCGGACAGTTCTCAAGCGACGCGATCCGGGCTTCGGTGAACGAGCTCATCAACCGAAAGCGCCTCACCTGGCGAACGGGAAGCTGCGCGGCCGACGGCGTTCTCCACTTTCCGGCCCGCCCGGGCGAGAGAACGGTCCGTCTCGTCTGCTACACGCCCTTCGTACTGCCCAAGCCGAAGAGTCAACGGGTCGTACATCTGCCGAGCGCCTCTTCCCGGCACGGCGTGGCCGGGCACCTGATGAAGATCGAGCACCTGGGCAAGCAGGCCAGCGATGCGGCCCAAGCCGCGTACGCCGAGGCTCATCGGAGCGCGGGCCTTACCGGAACCCACAGGCTTCCGAAGGGACACACCTACGTCAGACCGCATGAGCGCGGAGGCGCGTAGGCGGGGCGGAGGAGAAGAGCTGTCCGCTACCGAATGCTCTGCAACAGCTGCCCCGTGGCGGTGACGGTCCAGAACGACCAGCCGTTGCGATTCGGATTGACGTGCGGGTTCAGGGCGTGCACCAGGGCGACTGCAGCTCCGCTGGGGGTCTCGTACTCACCGCGGCCAGGCCCGGAAGGAATGGTCACCGTGCGGGACGAGGGTTCGTAGTAAGCCTGGGTACGTCGGCCCTCGTAGACGGCGTGGATCTCCACCCCCTGCTCCGTACGGAGCTTCTGAACCTCTGCGCCGATCAAGGTGGGTGCGGTCGGGTCCTCCACGATCAGCTCCTCGTCGGCAGGCAGCTCGTCGCGGTCCCGGTGGGTGGCCTGCGCGTCGTAGCGGGGAAGACCGAGCAGCTCGTTGAGGACGTTGGCCAGGAAACTCCGGCGCGCGGCCAGGAAGTCGGGGAAACGGTCCAGGGACCGCAGCTCCGGATCGCGGGGGATCCACTGCTCGGCCAGACGCTCAGGCGCGATCCCCGCCATGTATTCGGCGGGCAGCCTGGAGGAGATCATCTTGTTCGTCTGGCCGGTGACGAAGGCCAGGTTGGCGAGGCTGTTCCACTCCTCCTTCGCATAAGTCCCCTGGACTCGGGCGCGCGGGAACACGTGGTGGAATTCGATCTTGGCGCTGCTGTTCATCGGCTGGTCGCTGATGGCGATGTTGGTTGCCCAGTCTCGCGCCGTGCCTCGCAGCGCCGCGATGTAGAGCAACTTGAAGAAGGGATGCGTGGAGTACTTCTGCTCCAGGTCCCTCGGGTGGAGCGCGCTGTCCCTGGACCGGGTGCCGGAGGCCCGGCGGATGAGTTCGGCGAACAGGTCCTCTCCCTCACGGGATTTGATCAGCCTGGCCTCCGCGTCGAGCTTGCCCTCGACCTGCAGCGAGTAGTGGCTGAACGCCATCGCCGTGTACACCCAGCGGCGCAACAGCTGGGCCTCTCCCGGACGCAGCCTGCCGTCCCGGTGATGCAGCAAGAGGGCGGGCACGATGGTGACGTTCGGCGACGAGAGGATCTCGGACCGGGGGATCGAGCACTCGCCCTTCAGGAAGTCGATGGCGAAGCGCAGTGCCCTCTCAGTGGCGTGCCAGGCCTCCTTCAGCGCGGCTTCGTCCATGTCCGCCCCGATGAGCTTGATGTGATGGGCGCCGGTCCCCGCGAGGAGGCTCGTGAGACGCAGGACGGCTTCCCTGTTCAGAGCGAAGTTGCTGTCCTGCAGTTCCTGGTGGAAGGCGTCCATGGTGTCCAGGCCGTCGGACCAGCGTGCCGCGATGGCGCTGTAGACGAGGTCGCCCTTGGACAGCCTTCGACCACCCTTGTTCAACCGGGCGAAGAGTTCGGCGACCTCTTCGTAATCGTCGGACTCGTAGGTGATGACGGCGATCTCCTGCCTGCGGATGTCATGCACCTTCTGCAGGCGCTGCATCCATTCGCCGAAATGCGGGTCGGAGTATTCGACCCCGGCCGCGTTGAGCACCTGGTGGTACTGCACGTTCTCCTGCAGCAAGGTGGAAACGCGGAACAACAGGGGATCCTTGCCCTGGATCGCGCTCGGGTTGACGAACTCCTCGGTGCGCACGTCGAAGCGCAGGTCGATGAGCCGGCCGTCCGCCTTCGACTCCGGCCGGTACACCCAGGCCAGGGAGGTCAGCCGCTGTTGCCCGTCCAGCAGGTAGAGCGGCTGGTGCGCCGGCTTGTCGGCCTGGACGACGGCAGCCGTCTTGAAGGGGACGGTCAGATTGGTCTTCCACAACAGCAGGGCACCCACGGGGTAGCCCCGGTACAGGGAATCGAAAAGATCTCGTACGTCCGGCCTCATCCAGACGAAGTCGCGCTGGATGGAGGGAATGACGACCCTGCCCTGCAGCAGGTTCCCGATCTGAGAAATGATCTTTTCGTTCGCCAGCCCCATACTGAAGCCCCCCAACGCGTGAGTGATCTACAGCACACACCATAACTGTCGTCGTGGCCCGCTGACTTGTCCCAGCCGCTGCGGGCCCGACTCCTCACGCAGCGCCGCGACATCTGCGACCTGCCGGTCGCAGCGGTACGACGCCGGGTCCGGCGGCACCGCCGACCGGCCGGTGCCCCTGAGGTCCAGCCGGATCAGGGTGCGGTGCGCCGAAAGACCACCGAGGTTCCCCAGGTACACGGAGTCCTGCATCGGCCCCCCCGGGGAGACAGACCAGGGGCGGGCCGTCTCCCGTGACGTGGTGGGCGAGGGTGGTGCCGTCCGGAGCTGTGAAGGCGGGCATGGGCGCGAGACCGGCAGGCGGCGGACTCCGGGGCAACGGGATATCGGCCGAGTGCGGGGAGACCGGTGGGAGCGGGCCCGGGCCTCCAGAGCTATTCCGGCGGAGTAGGAGTGTCGTGGGTGCGGTACATCGCCTGGACGTCCAGCTCCAGTTGCACCGTCGGGCCGACCACCGCGATGCCCCGGGCCAGCATGGAACGCCAGTTGAGGGTGAAGTCCTCGCGGTGCAGTTCCGCCGTCGCCAGGGCCGCGCAGCGCAGTTCCTCCCCGTAGCCGCCGTTCACCGTGCCCAGGTACGTCGTGTCGAGGGAGACGGAGCGGCTGACGCCGTGCATCGTCAGGGAGCCCAGCAGCGACCACTTGCTGCCACCCCGGTAGGCGAAGCGGGTACTCACGAAGTCGATGTACGGGAAGCGGTCGACGTCCAGGAAGTCCGCGGACCGCAGATGGTTGTCGCGGGTGGTGTTGCCGGTGGTGATGCTGGAGGCGTCGATGCGGACACGCACCCGGGAGTCGGTCATGACGTGGGCGACCTGGATCCCGCCGTCGAAGCGCTCGAAGCGGCCGTGGACGTTGGCCATGCCGACGTGCTTGGCGATGAACCGGATCGCGGTGTGCGGCGGGTCGAAGAGCCAGGTTCCGGGCGTCGGCAGCTGGAGGGCTTCGGCCGGTCGCAGCCAGACCCGCTCGGTGGGTGTCGACGCGCCCGCCGGAAGCTCGATGGTCTCGCGGTGCGGCTGGAGGCCCTCCGCCGCGATCATCAGGCTGTACCGGCCGGGCGGCAGTGCCGCGACGAAGTAGCCGTACGGGTCGGTCGTCCCGCGGGCGGCCACCCGGTGGGTGTCCAGGGCGGTGACGGTGACGTCCGCGGCGGCCAGGGGCGTGCCCATCGGGTCGACGACCTCGCGGGCCACGGCACCCGCGCCGGACGGAAGGGGGAGGGCGAGGCCCGCCGCCGCGGCGGAGGCGCCCTTGAGCCGCCGTCGCCGGAGCAGTGCGAGGGCCATGTGGTTCACCTTTCTTCGGGGTGCGCGGCCGTACGGCGGCGGTTCAGCGCACACCGACGGCCGCACCTGCTGCGGTCACACCCCCTTTGTCGATCTTGCCAGTCCGGGAATCGGTCCGGGTGTCTCATTTCGAGACAGTCAGGACCGCCGCTCCTTGAAGGAGTCCGCGTGCTCGGCGGCCCACTGGGCGAAGGTGCGCGCCGGGCGGCCGGTGACCTTCTCGACGGTGCCGGAGACCGTACGGCCCACCTCCGGGGTGTTCCCGTACGCCTGGAGCAGGAAGCCGATCACGTCCTCGGGGAGGTACTCCGCCCGCCACTGCGCCAGGGCCTGCTCCTCGGTCAGCTCGACCAGGGCGATGTCCCGGCCGAGTTCGGCGGCGATGGTCGCCACCTTGTCGCCGACGGTGAGCACTTCGGGTCCGGTGATCACGTACTCCTGATGTCCGTGCCCCTCCTCCGTGAGCGCGACCGCGGCGACGGCGCCGATGTCGCCCTCGTGGACCATGGCGCTCAGCCGTGCGACGAACGGCTCGCGGACCTCTCCCGAGGCGATGATCCCGTCCGCCCATTCCAGCGCGTTGGCCATGAACTCGACGGGCATGAGGACGGTCCAGTCCACACCGTCGGCGGCCCGCACCGAGTCCTCCAGCGGGGTCGGCCCGCCGCCGTGCAGCACGGTGATCCGGCGGACGCCGGCCGAGCGGGCCAGTTCGAGGATCCGCGGGCCGGTCTCCAGCGGGGTGAAGGCCGCCCCGCCGAAGGTGATCAGATGGAGGCCGGTGACCCCCTCGAGGGCGGAGGCCAGGCTGTCGGGCCGAGTCAGATCGCCCTCGGCGACTTCCACTCCGGCCGGGAGAACGGCCCGCGCTGCGTCCCGGGTGAGGGCGCGGACCGCGTGGCCCCGGGCGAGGAGTTCGGCGACGACCTGACGGCCGACGGTTCCCGTGGCGCCGGTGACGAGAGCCTTCTGTGTCTGTGTCATGCGAGGACCGTAGGAAGCCTCGCGGTCATCCACGGTCCGCGATCCGGAGCCGGACCGGCTCCGGCGGGCCTCCCTCGTACGCCGCGAGCAGCACGGCCCGAGCGCCGTCCGCCGTCACCGGGCGCGGGTTCGGGTACGGTTCGCCCGCGACCTGGTTCGCCGCCGGTGCCACGTCGTCTTCGGTCAGGCCGAGTCCGGCGAGGGACCGTGGCGCGCCGAGGCGGCGGGCCAGCTCCCACAGGGCGCGGGGCACGTCCTCGGCGCCGAGGGCCCGGCGCAGCACGGTCAGCGCCCGCGGGGCGGCGGGCGCGTTGTACGCGAGGGCGTACGGCAGCATCACGGTGTGGGTCTCGGCGTGCGGCAGCCCGTATGTGCCGCCCAGTACGTGGCACGTCTTGTGGTGCAGTCCCATCGTGGTCGCGCCGAGGCAGGCGCCGCACAGCCACGCCGCGTACAGGGCCCGGCCGCGCGCGTCCAGGTCCTCGGGGTCGGCGGCCAGCCGCGGCAGTGCCTCGGCCATGGCACGTACGCCCTCCTCGGCCATGACCGAGACGAGCGGGGAGGCGTCCGGGGCGTACAGCGCCTCCGCGGCGTGCGCCAGCGCGTTGACACCGCTGGTGACGGTCAGAGGGACGGGCAGGGAGAGGGTGAGCCGGGGGTCGTAGACGACGCTGCGGGGCTGCACGGCCGGGTCGCGGCCGGTGCGCTTGGTGCCGTGCTCGGTCAGGCCCCAGACCGGGGTCATCTCGGAACCCGAGTAGGTCGAGGGGACGGCGATCAGCGGCAACCCGGTGCGCAGGGCGATCGCCTTGCCGAGTCCGATGGCGGAGCCGCCGCCGACCGCGACGCACCCGTCCGCCCCGGCGGCGCGTGCCACGGCGACGGCCCGGTCCGCGTCCTCGACGGGCACGTGCATCCGTGCCTCTGGGTGCACGCCCGCGCAGGTGTCGCCGAGCGCGTCCGCGACGGCCCGGGCGACGGGCTCGCCGCGGTGGCCGCACACGACGAGCAGCCGCCGCAGACCGAGGCGTGCGGCCTCGCCCGGGGTGGCGGTGACGGCGGCGCCGGGACGGAAGACGACGCGCACGGGGCGGGTCTCGTAGGAGAAGTCGTCCTGGAACGTCATGACGCCCGCTCCAGGACGAGGTCGAAGCGTGCGTGCCGGAAGGGGTTGGGCACGCCGAACTCCCGGGCAAGGGGCGGGTCGTCGGTCATAGCGAAGTCCTGGACGAGGTTCCGCTTCACGGCGAACACCGCGTCGGAGTCGAGGTAGTCGCCCCCGGCCACGAAGATGTGGGTGGTGACGGGCGTGTGTTCCGCGGCGGTGGCGATGAAGTGGATGTGCGCGGGACGGTAGGGGTGCCGTCCGGTCGCGCGCAGCAGGTCGCCGACCGGGCCGTCGGTGGGGATCGGGTACGGCGCCGGGACGCAGGTGCGGAACCAGAAGCGGCCCTCGGCGTCCGTGGTGAACAGTCCGCGTCCGTTGCCCGCGGGCTGCACGCCGGGCTGCTGGACGTCGTAGTAGCCCTTGTCGTCGGCCTGCCAGACGTCGACTGCGGCGCCGGGCAGGGGCGTGCCGTCCGCGGACAGCACCCGGCCGCTGACGACGCACGGCTCGCCGCCGCCGACCAGGTCGATGCCGTCGCCCAGGGCACGGACCGGCGACTCGGTCATGTGGAAGGGGCCGAGCACGGTCGACTCGGTGACGCCGGGCGTGTGGTGGCCGCCCAGGGTCTCCACGAGCATGGAGAGGCCGAGCACGTCCGACAGCAGGATGAACTCCTGCCGGGTGTCGGTGCAGGACTGCCCGGTCGCCGTGAGGAAGGCGATGGCCTTCTCCCACTCCTCCTGGGTGAGCCGGGTCTCGCGCGCGAAGTCGTGCAGGTGGCGGACGAGGCCGGTGAGCAGCTCGCGCAGCCGTGGGTCGGTGGTCCCGCGGAGGGCGGCGAGGGCCTGCTCGGTGACGCTGGTCCCGGTCGCGTCGGTGGTCATCCCCGGCTCCTCGTCGTCTGCGTCCGCTTCTTCCGTTTCCTCTTCTTCGTCCATGATGGCGCGTTCAGACGTGTCCGAGGATCCGCCGGAGCGCGTCGGCCAGCAGCTCTCCGGCGTCCGGGGCGGCCGAGGCGTGCCGGAAGGCGACGAACCCATCGGGCCGTACCAGCAGGGCGCCCCCGTCGGAGATCTCGCTGAGCCGCGCCCAGTCCCCGTACGGGTCCTCGTACTCCTGCCCGGGGCCGATCACCACTGTGGCGATCTCCGCCTCCTGGGCCTCGGCAGCCCGCACCCAGGCCTCTCCCCCGATGCCGGTCAGCAGGGTGAAGCGGCCCCGGCCGACGGTGTCGAGGGTGGACAGGGTGCGGGTACCGGAGGTGATCCAGGCGTGCGGGAGCCGGGCGCCGGGGCGGGTGGACGGCTGGTGGTGCAGCTCGGGGTCGCGGTCGAAGCCGGGGTCGGGCGTACCGTCCGGGACGATCGCCGCGGAGCTTTCAGCGGGATAGCGCTGGTTGAGGTCGACGCCGTGCGCGTTGAACTCGTACACCTTGAAGGCGATCGCCTCGCGCAGCCGGGCGCGCTGCTTCGCCGCGGCCTCGGTGGCGTCCTTGCGGGCGGCGATGTTGGCCCACAGCTGCTCGGGGGTCTGCGGTGAGAGGCCGTCGAGCGCCTCGAAGACGGGGGCGGTCTCCCGGATGGACCGGTTGGCGCGGGTGACGATCTGCCGGCCGATGGGCGCCCGTTCGGCGGTGTAGCTGTCGAGCAGCCTGGGGTGGGCGGTGCCGTCGAGGACCAGCTTCAGCTTCCACGCCAGGTTGTAGGCGTCCTGGACGGAGGTGTTGGAGCCGAGACCGTTGGACGGCGGATGGCGGTGCACGGCGTCGCCCGCGCAGAAGACACGGCCGTTCGCGTACGTCTCGGCGTACATCTCGTTGACGGTCCACGCCGAGCTCGACTTCACGGTCACCGGCACCGCGTCGTCCCCCACCAGCTTGCGGACGATCGACTCGGCGTACTCGGTGGTCAGGTCGGGGGCGCCCGCGGTGACGTCGTAGCCCCACACGATCAGCCACTCGTTCCAGGGGCGGACGCAGCGCACCAGGCCCGCGCCGATGCCGCCGACCGTCGCGCCGGGCGCGAGGACCCAGTAGAGGGTGGACGGGCGGTGGGCGGTGTACCGGGTGAGGTCCGCCTCGAAGACGATGTTGATGCTGCCGGCCACGCCCATCTGGCCGCCCATCGGCAGGCCGGCGTCCGTGGCGACCTTGGACCGTCCGCCGTCGGCGCCGATCAGGTACCTGGCGCGGATCTGGTACGTGTCGCCGCGCAGCCGGTCGCGGACGGTGGCCGTGACGCCGTCGGCGTCCTGGGTGTGGGAGAGGTACTCGGTCTCGAAGCGCAGGCGGGTGCCGCGGGCGACGGCCGCGTTCACGAGGACCGGCTCCATGAGGTGCTGTGGCATGTCGCACATGCGGGTGGGGCTGGCGAGTTGGTGGGCGGCCTGCACGAGCGGGTCGTTGCCCCAGGAGCGCACCCGGCCCAGTTCCTCGCCCGCCAGGCTGGTGCAGAACGTCGTGTTGCCCATCAGGTGCTGCGGGGTGGCCTTCGCGATGACCTCGTCCTCGACGCCGAGGTCGCGCAGCACCTCCATGGTGCGCTGGTTGGTGATGTGCGCGCGGGGGGTGTCGGCGAGGCTCGCGTAGCGGGTGACCATGATGTTGGGCACGCCGTAGGTGCTCAGGGCGAGCGCGGCCGAGGCACCGGCCGGGCCGCTGCCCACGACGAGGACGTCGGTCTCGACGGCGGTGGACACGGGGGGCTCCTGCGAAAGGTGTTGTGGCGGCGGGGAATCGGGCATTCATGATCATGGCCTGCGCGGTCCGGCCGCGGGTGTCTCATTACGAGACACCCGCGGGACGGACACCGCGGTTGTTGCCCGTTCAACGGAACCCGCTACGGTGGCTGTGCCGTGACCACCACAGAGCCCTCTCCCGCAGCCACCGCCCCGCCCTCGCTGCGTCTCGCCCGCGAGCGGTTCCTGTCGGGCCGTCCCCTGCCCGGGGGCGTGCCGGAGGAGGTCGTCGCGGCGTGGCGGCGGGCCCGGTTCTTCGGGGTGCCGCACGACCTGGAGCAGCAGGCGGCGGATCCGGTGCGGCCCGTCGAGACGGCGCTGCTCGTCGCCGCCCGGCCGGTGCTGGAGCGGATCGGACCCGCCCTGGACGCCGGCCGTTCGCTCCTGGTCCTGACCGACGAGCGGCTGCGCGTCGTGGGCACGGCGGGAAGCCTGCCCGGGCTCGGCGGGTGCGCCGTCCTGGCGGAGCAGGAGGTCGGCAACAACAGCGCCGCCCTCGCCCTGCGCACCCGGCGCCGGGCCGAGGTGCACGGTCCCGAGCACTTCCTCGACCGGTGGCAGGACGTGTCCGCCGTGAGCGTCCCGCTGCGCGCGCCGGAGAACGGCCGGCCGCTGGGCACGGTGACCGTCGCGGCGCGGCTGAGCGCGGTACGGCCGCACCCGCAGGCGGCCCTGGCCGAGGCGGCGGCCGCCGCCGTCGAGACGGAACTGCGGGCGCGGGCGGGGCGGGTCGAACAGGTGTTGCTGGACGCCTATCTGCGGGCCGGGCAGGACCGGGCCGTGGCCGTACTCGACGGCCGCAACCGGCTGATCAGCGCCGCGGCGCAACGGCTGCTGACATCCCAGGTGCTGGCGGCGCTGGAGCGCACGGCGGTCGGCGCGCGGCACCCGGACGGTACGGATCCAGCGGCGTCGCCCGAGGCGGCGGCGTCCGGGCCCGTTCGGTTGCCGGAGGGGGCCGGATGCAGCGCACGGATCACCCCGGTGCGTCTGGACGGCACGGTCGTGGGGGTCGTCACCGTCCTGGAACCGCTCGACACCGCGCCGCCCCCGGTGCCGGACCCGCCCACGCCACCGGTCGCCCTGACCGGCTCCTCGGTCCCGTGGCGGCACGCCGTCGCGCGTGCGGCCGAGCTCGCGCGGTCTCGCGAGCCGCTGCTGCTGACCGGTGAGCGGGGCGTGGGAAAGTCCGCCCTGGCCCGGCAACTGCTGGGGCCGGGCCCCCTCCAGGAGGCGGACGCGGCGCGGGACACCGGGCTGGCACAGGTCCTGTCCGCCCGTCAGGCCGGCCGTCCGCTGCTGCTGCGTCACGCCGAGCGTCTCGCGCAGCCCGGCGTTGCCGCGCTCAACTCCCTGCTCGACGCGCACCCGGACATCCCGCTCCTGGTCACCTACACGCCGGGCAGCCCGGTCGGCCCCTGCCTGCAGCGCCTGCTGGACAAGCTGTCCGCCCGCTCGGTGACACTGCCCCCACTGCGGGAACGTACCGAGGACATACGGGAGCTGCTGTCGGCCCTCGCCCCGCGCCCGGAGCCCGGACAGCCACCGTTGACCTGGACCCTTGACGCCCTGCGTGCTCTCGAGTTGTATCCGTGGCCCGGGAACGTCACCGAGCTGGCGCATGTCGTCCGGGCCCTCGCGGAGCACCGGCGCTCCTCCGGGCCGGTCCGCCGGGCGGAGCTGCCGGACGCCGTGCGGGAAGAGCCCGCCGCGCGTCCCCTCAGCCCGATGGAACACGCGGAGCGCGCCGCGATCCTTCAGGCCCTGCGCCTGCACGGCGGCAACAAGGCCCGCACGGCTGCGGCGCTCGGGATAGGGAGGGCGACGCTGTACCGCAAACTGCGGGGATATAGGGGCTGAGGGGGCCCGGCCGCACGGTGGGCCACCCGCACCTCGTCGGGAAACAGCTCGGGTGGGCCGGGAAGCTTCCCGACCCACCCGAGCTGGTCTGTGTCCGAGGGGGGACTTGAACCCCCACGCCCGATAAAGGGCACTAGCACCTCAAGCTAGCGCGTCTGCCATTCCGCCACCCGGACGAGTGTCCGCCGCCTGCCAGGGCCGTGCCCCGCGGCGACATGGACAACCATACCAAGGTTTCGGAGTGCCTTTCACCTGCGTTTCCTTCCGTCTGGCGGGGGTCCGGGACCTCGCACCGCGATGCACCTAAGGTCGCACCATGAGTGACTGGATCGTTACGCAGAGCCCTCCCGCGGGGCGTCGCCCGCGTGCGCTGTCGCCCTTCAGGGAGCATCTGCGGGACACGTTCTGGTTCGCCCCGACCGCCGCGATGGTGAGTGTCTTCGTGGTCTGGGTGGCGGCGCAGGCCCTCGACACGGCCGTCGTCGAGGCGCTCCGGGAGAACGGCGACTACGAGACGCTCGCCGAGCTGCAGCGGTTCGCGCAGGACGCGAAGGCGGTGGTGAACGTCGTCAGCTCGGCGATGATGACCTTCATCGGCGTCGTCTTCAGCATCTCGCTGGTGGCCGTGCAGATGGCGAGCGGGCAGTTCACCCCCCGTGTGGTGCGGCTCTTCGTGCGGAGCCGGATCACCAAGGCGACCTTCGCGGTCTTCCTGGCCACCTTCGTGCTGACCCTGCTGGTCCTGACGGCCTTCGACACCGCCGACGACCCCCGGGACGTGGCGACGCTGCCGCTGGTGCAGTCGGCCCTCACGCTCTGCATGGTCGCGCTGAGTCTGCTGCTCTTCGTGCTGTACGTGAACACCACCCTGCGGCTGATGCGGATCAGCCATGTGATCGCGCGGATCGCGACGGAGTCCTTCCGGGTGATCGCCTCGATGCCCCCGCCGACGGGCGGGCAGGACGCGCCCGGCCCCGGTCCGGTGACCGCGTGGGTGCCGCACGTGGGCCGGGCGGGTGTGCTGCGGGACGTGCACGTCGCGCGGCTGGTGCGGGTGGCGCGCAGGCACCGGGTCATGCTGCGGCTGGTCCCGCGGATCGGGGACTTCGTGGTGCCGGGCACCCCCGTGCTGGCGGTGCACGGCGGCCCCGCGCCGCCGCGCGGCGCACTGCGCTACACGATCTCGGTGGGCGTGGAGCGGACCTACCACCAGGATCTGGGCTTCGGGCTGCGGCAGTTGTGCGACATCGCGCTGCGCGCCCTGTCTCCCGCGATCAACGATCCGACGACGGCCGTGCAGGCGCTCGACCGGGTCGTCCAGTTCCTGGCCGCGGTGAGCCGGCATCCGCTGGACGCCGCCCGGTACCGGGACCGCGGCGGGACGGTGCGGCTGGTGCAGCCCGTGCCGGGCTGGACCGAGCTGGTCGATCTGGGGTTCACCGAGGTACGGGGGTGCGCCGTCGGGAACCCGCAGGTGTCGCGCCGGATGCTGGCCGGACTGGACGATCTGCTGCTGCTCGTGCCACCGGAGCGCCAAGAGCCGTTGCGGCGCCATCGCGAGCTGCTCCGGCAGGCGGTCGACGAGGCGGCCCCGAGCCCGGCGGATCGGGCGTTCGCCCTGCGCCCGGACCGGCAGGGCATCGGCTGACCGGCTCGCCGGCCGGCCGACGCCCCCGCGGTGTCACGGCGGTGGCTGGTGCTCCGGCGCGTACCCGCCGGCCGTCAGCACTTCTCCCGCAGCGAGTGCAGGTGTGCGCTGGAGCGGCGCGCGAAGGTGAAGGACTCGGCCGGGTTGTCGTGCTCGGCCTGCCAGTGGTGGGCCAGACGGTGGCCGCGCAGCCGGGTCACGGCGGAGATGAACCGCCGGTAGTCGATGTCGCCGTCGCCGACGTCGGTCATGCGGTAGCCGTACGGGTTCGACGGGTCGCTCTCGCCGTCCTTCACGTGGAACAGCGGGTAGCGGTCGGGCCTGCGCAGGACGTAGTGGAGCGGCTCGAACGGGGCGGGCGTGCCGTCGGGCCGCTTGGAGAACCGGAACTGGCCCACGTACGCCCAGTAGATGTCCATCTCCAGATAGACGAGGTCCGGGTCGGTCTCCCTGAGCAGGACGTCGTAGAGCCGGACCTTGGGGTTGTCGGTGGCGAAGGAGAACTCCTCGGAGTGGTTGTGCTGGTAGAACTTCATGCCCCGGGCCCTGGCGGCCGCGCCGTAGGTGTTGAAGTCCTCGGCGGCACGCTTCCAGGCGTCCACGGTCGACCCGTAGCGGAACGGGCCGGCGGCCGTGCCGATGTGCTTCAGGCCGAGGGCCTGGGCGTCGTCGAGGACCTTCTCGAGGTTCTGGGCGAAGGTGTAGGCGTTCGGGTCGTCGGAGTAGTAGCCGACGTGGCTGCCGATGGGGTTGAGTCCGTGGTCGCGGGCCAGTCGCTTGAGCCGGTCGAGCGTGATGGGGCCGGCCGAGCCCTGGGTGTAGCCGGCGAACTCGACCTCGTCGTAGCCGTAACGCTCCAGTTCGGCGAAGACGGGGCCGAAGCCGAGGGTGGAGACCTTGTCGCGCAGGCTGTAGAGCTGGATGCCGAGGCGGCCGGGCGGCATGACGGGGCGGCCCCGGCCCGTCGCCCCGGACGCGGTGCCGGTGGCGGCCGCAGCGTCGTTCGTGGCGGCTGTCGCGGGGGCCGCGGCACCGAGCAGGGCCGCGGCGGTGGCGCCCGCGGCCACGCCCAGCATGCCTCGTCTGCTGAGGCGGTGGCCGAGCTCGGGGTCGGGCTGGGAGAAGCGGCTCATGTGTGGAACTCCTCGTGATCGCTGGGCGTTGTCAGTGGTGAGTGCTTCACTGGTGACCAGTCGGGACTGAGGGCTACGGCGTCAGTCGAGACCGGCGAGTCGGAGCAGCAGTGACTTCACATCGGTGGCCGCGACGCGGTCGCCGAGAGCGCGGGGGGTGGAGCAGATGAGGAGCGGACCGTCGTCGTCGCTCTCCGGAAGGCGGCCGTGGCTGCCGCGAATAGGTGACGGGTCGAGGGGCACGACCGCCATGCGGTAGCGCATGCCGAGTTTCTTGCGCGCCAGCGCGGTGGCGGCCTTGACCTTGACGTAGGGGTCGAGGGGATCCATGAAGAGCTCGACCGGGTCGTAGCCGGGTTTGCGGTGGATCTCGACGAGTCGCGCGAAGTCTGGCGCGTGGGCGTCGTCGAGCCAGTAGTAGTACGTGAACCAGGCGTCCGGTTCCGCCACGGCGACGAGTTCGCCGGCGCGCGGATGGTCGAGGTGATGGGTCTTCTTGCCCTCGTCGTCGAGGAGTCGGTCGATGCCGGGGAGGCCTTCGAGGGCTGCCCGGGTGGCGTCGAGGTCCTCGGGGCGGCGTACGTAGACGTGGGCGATCTGGTGGTCTGCGACCGCGAAGGCGCGGGACGCCATCGGGTCGAGGTACTCCATGCCGTCCTGCGTGTGCACCTCCAGCAGTCCCGCGCGGCGCAGGGCGCGGTTGATGTCGACGGGCCGGCTGACGGGGGTGATGCCGTACTCGGACAGCGCGACGACGGTTCGGCCCTCGGCGCGGGCGTCGTCCAGGAGCGGTGCCATGGCGGCGTCGAGGTCGGTGGCCGCCTTCAGGGAGCGCGGGTCGTCGGGTCCGAAGCGCTGCAGGTCGTAGTCGAGGTGGGGGAGGTAGCAGAGCGCCAGGTCGGGGTGGCGGGTGCGGATGATGTGGCGGGTCGCGTCGATGATCCAGCGGCTGGAGACGAGGTCCGCCCCGGGGCCCCAGAAGTGGAACAGGGGGAACGTGCCGAACTTCTCGGTGAGTTCGTCGTGGAGGGCGGCCGGCCGGGTGTAGCAGTCGGGTTCCTTGCGGCCGTCGGCGTAGTAGATGGGACGGGGGGTGACGGTGATGTCGGTGTCGGCGCCCATGGCGTACCACCAGCAGATGTTGGCGACGGTGTATCCGGGGTGGGCGCGGCGGGCGGCGTCCCAGAGCTTGTCGCCGGCCACGAGCCCGTTGTGCTGGCGCCACAGCAGGACGTCGCCCAGTTCGCGGAAGTACCAGCCGTTGCCGACGATGCCGTGCTCCGAGGGCGTGGTGCCGGTGAGGAACGTGGACTGGGCGGCGCAGGTGACGGCGGGCAGGACGGTGCCGAGCGGGGCGCGGGAGCCGGACCGGCCGAGTGCCTTGAGGTGCGGCATGTGGTCGAGGAGGCGGGGGGTGAGGCCGACGACGTCGAGGACGAGGAGCGGGGTGGGCCGGTCCGTGGCGGCCGGGGCCGGGTCCTCACGGGTGCTCATGGCAGCTCCTTCAGGCCGAGGTCCGTCAACAGGTCGCGGGCGAGGGCGAGTTCGGCGGCGATGCCCTCGGCGAGCTGGGAGCGGCCCTTGGGGCGCAGCTCGGGCGGGAGGGCCTGCCAGGTGTAGGTCTCGACCTCCAGATGGCGGGTGAGCGGGGCCGGGCCGCCGACGAGCCGGGTCAGTGCGCCCTTCAGGACCGGGAGCGTGGAGGTGAGGGGCGCGGCGGGGGCCGCGTGCAGGGGGACGTGGAAGTGGGAGCGCCAGGGTGTGCCGTCCGGCAGGGCCTGGCCCCCGAGGGCCTCGTCGAGGTCGTCGGTGGCGCGCAGGCCGGCGGAGGTGGCGGTGCGGGTCTGGTGCAGGAAGCGGGGTTCCGCGAAGGCGGCGAGGGCCTCGCGGACTTCGGGCAGGTGGGGGTGTTCGGCGTGCAGTGCGGCGGAGAGCTGGGATTTGACGACGGGGACGCGGGCTTCGGTGAGTGCGTCCAGCGCGGTGTGCGGGTCTTCGAAGGAGGTGGCGAGGTGGCAGGTGTCGACGCAGATGCCGACGCGGTCGTGGCCGATCGCGGTGAGTGGGGCGATGGCGTCGCGGGTGGTCTCGACGACGCAGCCGGGTTCGGGCTCCAGTCCGACGCGGATGGAGCGGCCGGTCAGCTCCTCGATGGCGTCGAGGCGTTCCGCGAGGGCGACCAGGGCGGTGCGGGCGGTCCGCGCGCGCTCGGCGTCGTAGGCGGTGCGCCAGGCCAGGGGCAGGGTGGAGATGGTCCCGTCGGTGACGTCGTCGGGGAGGAGCCCGGCGAGGACACGGGCCAGGGCGGTGGTGTGGTCGAGGCGTTCCGGGTCGGCCCAGTCCGGCTTGTAGACGCGGTACTTGACCTCCTCGGCGCCGAAGCCCTCGTAGGGGAAGCCGTTGAGGGTGACGACCTCCAGACCGCGCCGGTCGAGCTCGGTGCGCAGGCCGCGCAGGGCGGACGGGTCGGCCACGAGGGTGTGGGCGGCGTCCCTGGCGAGCCACAGGCCGATGCCGAGCCGGTCGCGGCCGAGGCGGCGGCGGACGGGTTCGCAGTGGTCGCGGAGCTGGGCGAGGACGCCGTCGAGCGTCTCGGCGGGATGGACGTTGGTGCAGTAGGAGAGGTGGACGGTGGATCCGTCGGGGTGGCGGAAGCGCATGGCTCACGCCTCCGTGCCGGGGAGGCGAGCCGGCGCGGTGGGGGCGGGGTCCGGCTCGTGCGGGTCCTTGGGGACGCCGCGCAGGATGGAGTTGCCCTCGTGGGTGGCCGCGGTGCCGGTGACGTCGAGGTTCAGGCGGCCGCTGAGTCCGTAGAAGGCGACGGGGTTGCGCCACAGCACCTGGTCGACGTCGTCCTCGCCGAAGCCCTCGGCCAGCATCAGGTCGCCGACCTTGCGGGTCTTGAGGGGGTCGCTCCTGCCCCAGTCGGCGGCGGAGTTCACCAGGATTTGCTCGGTGCCGTAGGCGCGCAGGATCGCGACCATCCGTTCCTCGTCCATCTTGGTGTCGGGGTAGACGGAGAAGCCCAGCCAGCAGCCGCTGTCCTTGGCCTCCTTGACGGTGGTCTCGTTGAGGTGGTCGACCAGGACGCGCTCCGGGGGCAGCGCGGACTCGCGGACGGCGTCGAGGGTGCGGCGCAGACCGGCGAGCTTGTCGCGGTGCGGGGTGTGCACGAGGGCGGGCAGGCCGTGGTCGGCGGCGAGCTGGAGCTGCGTGGCGAGGGCGGTGTCCTCGGCCGGGGTCATGGAGTCGTAGCCCACCTCGCCGACCGCGACGACGTTGTCCTTGACGAGATAGCGGGGCAGTTCGTCGAGGACGGGTGCGCAGCGCGGGTCGTTCGCCTCCTTGGGGTTGAGGGCGATGGTGCAGTGGTGGGCGATGCCGTACTGGGCGGCGCGGAAGGGCTCCCAGCCGAGAAGGGAGTCGAAGTAGTCCCGGAAGGAGGCGGGCGAGGTCCGGGGCTGGCCGAGCCAGAAGGAGGGCTCGACGACGGCGCGCACTCCGGCGGCGTACATGGCCTCGTAGTCGTCGGTGGTCCGGGACGTCATGTGGATGTGGGGGTCGAAGATGCGCATCAGGACTCCTTGCCGTGGGGGTCGGCCGGGCCGGCGGTGGGGGGCACGGGCTCGGTCAGGTCCAGGACGCGGTACAGGTCCTCGGGGACGGGCCGGCCGGCGGCGGTGCGCTCGGCGGCGTAGTCGCCCAGCATGCGGGCGAGTTCGCCGTCGCCGTGGGCGCGCCGGCCCAGGTCCGCCACGTGCTCGACGGGGACGCCGGTGAACAGGCACTTCAGCACGGCGTGACGCCAGTCGTGGGCTGCCAGGTGCCGGGCGGCGTACGGGCCGACGGCGGCGGTGAGGAGCCGGGTGTCGTTGGTGCGCAGGGCGTCCTCGACGAGGGGGAGGGCGCCGGGTCCGGGCACCAGGTGGGGCAGGGCGTGCAGGACGGCGCGGCGCTCGTCGGCGGTGCCCTGGAAGTAGACCCGGGTCAGGGCGTCGGTGCCGGCGCGGGCCGCGTCGAGGATGAGCACCCGTGCGGCGTCGGCGTGCGCGGCCCCGCAGCGGCGGCCGGCTTCGGCGAGACGCAGTTCCCAGGGGGAGATCGGCCCGTGGACGCCGGGGTGGGCGGCGGCCTCGTCGAGGGCGTGCTCCAGCCAGGTGCGGGCGGCGGGGTCGAGCTGCGTGGTGAGGTGACGGCGGAGGTCGGCGAGGGAGGGGGCGGTGGTGAGGCCGGTCGCGGGGACGGTCTGGCCGGTGTGGGTGCCGGTGCTCGGCGCCTGCTGGGTGCTGTCGGTGCTCGCCGCGGGGGTGGCGCGGGGGTGGGTCATCTGCTGCTCCCTTCAGTGGGTGCGGAGGGAGCGCCGTGGGGTGGCGCGGTCTGCTGGAGGGCCGGAGCGGGGGACGGCGACGTGGCGGACGCGGTCTGCTCGGCGTGGCGGAGGAACGGGAGGGAGTGCTCGGCGTGGTGGGGGCCGGCGTGGGAGTGGCGGGGCAGTTCGACGACGGTCAGGCCCTGGTAGCCGGTGGCGGCGAGGGCCGCCAGCACCGGCGGGAAGTCGATCTCCCCCTCCCCGAACGGGAGGTGTTCGTGGACACCGCGTCGCATGTCCTCGATCTGGACGTGCCGCAGCCATGGGGCGGCGTCGCGCACGCAGTCGGCGGGAGGGCGGGGTTCGAGGCACTGGCAGTGGCCGATGTCGAGGGTGAGGCCGAGCGGCGCGGGGTCGCCGAGGGTGCGGCGGAGGTGGTGGAAGTCGGCCAGGGTGGCGAGGAGATGGCCCGGCTCCGGTTCGACGGCGAGCGGGACGCCGGCGCGGGCGGCGGCGTCCAGGACGGGGGTGAGGGACTCCGCGAGGCGCTTCCAGGCGGTGTCGGCGGGGGTGTCCTGCGGGACGGTCCCGCTGAAGCAGTGGACGGCGTGTGCGCCGAGGTCGGCGGCGATCCGGACGGCCCGGACCAGGAGGCCGACGCGGCGGGCCCGGTCGTCGGGGTCCGGGTCCAGCAGGGACGGGCCGTGCTTGCGCCGCGGGTCGAGGACATAGCGGGCGCCCGTCTCCACGGTGACGCCCAGACCGAGTTCGCCCAGCCGGTGCGCGACCCGGCGGGTGCGGGCGGCGAGGCCGGGGGCGAGCGGGTCGAGGTGCATGTGGTCGAGGGTCAGCCCGACACCGTCGTAGCCGAGGTCGGCGAGGAGGCGGAGCGCGTCGTCGAGGCGGAGGTCGGCGAGGCCGTTGGTGCCGTAGCCGAAGCGGAGCGGAGGCAGGGTGTCGGAGACACGGGCCTGGGTGCTCACGTCACGCTCACCTTCCTCGCGAACCTCGCTCCGAGTGGAGCGAGAGCCGTGATGAGGAGGGCCGTGGCGGTGCTGCCGGAGCGGGCGGTCAGGGCGGCCTGGAGGGGGATCGTGGCGCGGATCCCGGCGCCCACGGCTCGTTGGGTGAGCGGAGGTGAGGGGTTGAGGGTGGCGTGGAAGTAGGGGCGTGCGGTGGTCGCGGCGTAGGCGGCCGCGAGGGCGGCGGTGAGATGTGCCGTGGGCTGGGTGGTCGGCGCGGACCGTCGGGGCAGGGCCGCCTGCGGGCCTGGCAGGACGGGGGCGGCCGCGCCCTGTCGTTCCGCCGGGGGCTCCTCACGGCTCTTGGTCACGTGACGGGTCAGCAGGGCCGTCGCCGCGAGGGCCGCCAGCGGGGCCAGGGGTGAGCCGCCCCGGGCCTCCTGGCGGGAGACGGTCGTGACGGCCAGGGTGTGGGCGCCGAGGAGGGCGGCGGAGGGCAGGGCCCGGCGGGTGCGGCCGGTGCCGGCCGCGGCTCCCAGGAGCAGGTCGAGGCCGCGGGCCGCTCCCATGGCCACAGCACCGGCCGGTGTGTGCTTCAGGCCGAGGTCGTACGCCCAGACGGTCGCCGCGAGGGGGGCGGCGACGGCCAGCGCGGGACGGCCGGCCGCGGTGGCCAGGGCCAGTCCGGCTCCGGTGAGGGCACAGGCCGCGGTGAGTGCGCCGGCGGGGTGGACGCGGCCGGAGGGCAGGGGGCGGTGCGGGCGTTCGACGGCGTCGATGTCGCGGTCCGCCCAGTCGTTGAGGGCCATTCCGGCCTCGTAGAGGCAGAGGGAGGAGCCGATGGCGAGCAGGGTGCGGGCGTTGGGTGGGGCGCCTGTCGCCGCTGTGCCGGCCAGAGCGTCGCCGGGGACGCTGAACAGGGCGGGCAGACGCAGGAGTTCGGCCCAGGCGCGGCCCCGGGATGAGCGGCCGGCGCGTCCGGGGGAAGGTGCTGTGCCGTCGGCGGGCGCACGGTCGCCCGCGCTGCCGCCGGCTGTGGTTCCCCGCGCGGTGTGCGGGCATCGGCCGGGGCTCTCGTGCGCCCTCACCGCGCTTCCCCTGTCCCCTCGGTGTGCCCCAGGCTCCTTGCGAACCGGACCAGTTCCTCGTACTGCTCGGCGAGACCGGACGGCCCGCCCCCGACAGGGTCCTTGAAGTAGAAGCCGAGGGCACCGAGCGGGCCGGACAGCCCCGCCTCGTGCGCACGGGCCGTCAGCCGGGCCAGGTCCAGCACCAGCGGCGCCGCGAGGGCGGAGTCGCAGCCCTGCCAGATGGTCTGGAGGACCATGCGGGTGCCGAGGAAACCGTCGAAGGCGACGTGGTCCCAGGCGGTCTTCCAGTCCCCGAGGGCCGGGACGTCGTCGATGTGCACCTCTCCCTCGGGGACGGTGCCGAGGGTGTCGGCGAGGACGCGTTCCTTTCCGGCGTTCTTCGCCGCCGCGGCGGCCGGGTCGGCCAGGGCCGCTCCGTCACCGCCGCCGAGCAGGTTGGTGCCGGACCAGGCCCGGACCCTCAGCGCCCGCTGCGCGAACATCGGGCCCAGTACGGCCCGCAGCAGCGTCTGACCCGTCTTGCCGTCCCGGCCGGCGTACGGCAGACCGCTCAGCTGGGCCTCGCGGGCGGCGACGGGGTGGTTCATGCCCTCGGAGGGGGTGAAGTTGACGTAGGGGCAGCCCGCGCGCAGGGCCGCCAGCGCGTACAGGGTGCTGGCGGGGAGCGGGGCGCCGGCTTCCCGGGAGGCTGGTTCGGTGGAGGCGACGTTCACCACCACGGTCCGGTCCAGCTCGTGGCGGTGTGTGAAGTCGCGTATGTCGTCGGTGAAGGCGGTGATCAGTTCCGCGTCGCTCCTGGTGTCCCCCGGAGTGGGACCTCCGGGCCTGATCTCCCGTTCGGCGGCGGCGAGTTCGGAGGCGACGGCGGTGGCGACGCCCGCTGGGAGGACGCCGCCCGCGGTCAGGGACTCGGCGCGCTTGGGAAGGGGGCAGTCGAGTGTGTCGTGCCCGCCGAAGACGAGGTCGGACAGCGCGGGCAGGCGGCTGTCCGTGAACGCGGGGGTCTCGGTCACCATGCCGGTGGGCGGGTGCAGTCCCGCGGTGACGGCGGCGCACCCCGTGACGACGGTGGTGGCGACGGAGCCCCGGGCTCCGATCAGCCACACCCCCACACGCGGTCGGGACAGGGACGCGGACATGGGCAGCCTCCTGGTCGTACGGAACCGGGGGGAAGGGACGGCGGGCGGGGGCCGGTGTCCCCGCCCGCCGCCGTTCAGTCGCCCTTGACGGGCAGTTCCTTCAACTGGATGTCGCGGAAGGAGACCTGGTCGCCGGCGCCGTGGTTCTGGAGACCGATGTAGCCGTCGGTCAGGCTCCGCGCGGGGTCCTTGTTGGTGAAGTCGTTGATCTTGACTCCGTTGAGGAACACCCGGAGGCGTTCGCCCTCGACCTTGATCTCGTAGGAGTTCCACTGGCCGGGCGGCCGCAGAACCTGGTCACGGGCCTTGATGTCGGCCGACTTGAACGAGTAGACGGATCCCGTGGTGCGCTCGGGCGTGTCCGTGGCGTCGATCTGGATCTCATAGCCCTTGTTCACCGCGGACCAGGGGTCGTCGGAGGCGGGGAAGCCCACGAAGATCCCGGAGTTGTCGTCGCCCCGCATCTTCCAGTCGAGCTTGAGGGAGTACGACTTCAACTCCTTGGCCTGGTACCAGAGCAGGCCCATGCCGCCCTCGGACACCAGGGTGCCGTCCTTGACGTCGAACCTGCCGGGTCCGGCCTGCTTCCAGCCGTCCAGGGTCCGGCCGTTGAAGATCTTCCGGTGGTTCTTGCCGGGCTTGCAGTCCGCCTTGACCTGGCCGGTGGCGTACTGCAGGCCGCCGAGCAGGTGGGCGCGGAAGGCCTCGTCGGCGTAGGACTCCTTGGTGTGGCCGCCGCCGGTGTAGAAGGACCGGCCGCCGCCGTAGTTCTGGCACCAGGCGATCGGGTGGTCGCCCTTCATGGTGCCGCCCTGGTAGGTGGTCTCGTCCAGGGTGGCGAGGACCTTGGCCTTCTCCCGCGGGTTGGTGCGGTAGTTGTACCACTCGTCGGTGCGCTCCCAGGCGTCGCCGAGGTGCGCGGTCGACGGGTGGTCGTGGTCCTCGACGCGGACGGTGGCCTTCTGGATGGCCGGGTGGGACTGGAAGTAGGCGCCGACGAGGCCGCCGTAGAACTCCCAGTCGTACTCGGTGTCGGCGGCGGCGTGGATGCCCAGGTAGCCGCCGCCGTTCTTCACGTAGTTCTCGAACGCCTGCTGCTGCTCGGCGTTCAGCACGTCACCGGTGGTGGACAGGAAGGCCACGGCGTCGTACTTGGCGAGGTTGGCCGTGGTGAACTGCCCGGCCTCCTCGGTGGCGTCGACGGTGATGCCGGCCGGGCCGCCGAGTTCCTTCAGCGCTGTGATGCCCGCCGGGATGGAGTCGTGCCGGAAGCCGGCGGTCTTGGAGAAGACCAGGACCTTCCTTCCGCCCTTGAACGGCTCCTTGGAGAACTCGAAGTCGTCCACGTCGTACAGCGCGCCGTCGCCGCCCCTGAAGACCAGGTAGATCTCCGTGGTGCGCTTGGGCAGGGCCCGCAACGGCACGTCGACGTTCTGGAAGGTCTCCCAGCCGCCGGTCGGCGGGATGTACGCCGAGCCGTGCAGCGGCCCGTCGGGCGAGCCGGTACGCAGTTCGACGAAGCCGCCCGCGCCGCCGGAGGAGGCCCGCACGGTCATCTTCCGCTGCCCGTCGAACCGGTAGGGGGTGAAGGAGATCCAGTCGCCGTCGTTGATGTCGCCGACGGTCTTTCCGCCGTTGGCGCCGGTCTTGTCGATGACCGATACGCCCGACTGGGTGGAGAAGTGCTCGCCCTGGCGGTGCAGCGGCTGGAGCACGGTGCGGGCGGTGCCGGTCAGCGCCTCCTGGCCGTTCGCCCCGCCGTCGGTGTAGCCGGCGCCGACGACGCCGTAGATGTCGGCGTTGGGGTCGTGACCGCCGTCACCGGGGGGCGGCTTCAAGGTGCCCTCGCAGCCCGTCTCGCTGGTCAGCTCGTGGGCGTGGGAGTCGTGGCCGAGGCTGTAGACGACCTTGACCTTGGAGCAGTCGACCGTCTCCTCGGGGTCGGTGACGGTCACCTTGAACGGAACGGGCTTGCCGAACTCGGCCAGGCTGCCGTTGCCCGGGACGTCGATCCGCACCTTGGGTTCGGTGTTGCCGACGACGATCCGGATGCTGGCGTTGCCGGTGTTGCCCTCGGGGTCCCTGACGGTGAGGGTGGCGCTGTACGTGCCGACCTTCTTGTACCGATGGGTGGGGTTGAGGCCCTCGCCTTTGGTGCCGTCACCGAAGTCCCAGCTGTAGGTGAGGTTCGTGGAGTCGGCGTCCTTGGCGGAGCCGGTGAATCGCACCCTCAGGCCGGCCGCCCCGGACGTCTTGTCGGCGCTCACCTCGACGATCGGTGAGAAGCCGTCCTCGGCGTTCTCGATCCGGTACAGCGCGGAGTTCTCGTCGCCCTGGAACCAGGAGACGCCGTAGTCGAGGACGTAGAGCGCCCCGTCGGGGCCGAACTCCATGTCCATGATCTGGGTGCCGGTCCACGGGAAGTCGTTGATCTTCGCGACGGAGCCGTCCCCGTTCTGCTCGATCCGCTTGATCCACCGGCGGCCGAACTCGCCCGCGAAGAAGTCACCGTCGTACGCCTCGGGGAACTTCACGCTGGAGTCGAGCCCGGGGTCGTAGCGGTAGACCGGACCGGCCATCGGGGACTCGGAGCCGGCGCCGAACTCGGGCACGGAGCCGTCGTCGTACGGGATCCAGGCGGGCTGCGCGGGCGGCAGGTCGACGAGGCCCGTGTTGTGCGGCGAGGTGTTCTTCGGGGCGTCGCAGTCGAACTTCTCGCCGGACTCCTTGGTGGCGAAGTCGTAGTCGACGTAGGCGTCGTTGTTCCCGGTGCAGAACGGCCAGCCGAAGTTGGCGGCCTTGGTCACCTTGGCGAACTCGACCTGTCCCGCCGGGCCGCGCTTCGGGTCGGCGGCGCCCGCGTCGGGGCCGTAGTCGCCGACGTACACCGTGCCGGTCTTGTCGTCGACGCTCATCCGGAACGGGTTGCGCAGGCCCATCGCGTAGATCTCGGGACGGGTCTTCTCGGTGCCCGGGGCGAACAGGTTGCCCTCCGGGACGGTGTACGAGCCGTCCTCGGCGACCTTGATACGGAGAATCTTGCCGCGCAGGTCGTTGGTGTTGCCGGCGCTGCGGCGGGCGTCGAAGGCGGGGTTGCGTCCCTCGCGGTCGTCGATCGGGGTGTAGCCGTCGGAGGCGAAGGGGTTGGTGTCGTCGCCGGTCGACAGGTACAGGTTGCCGTCCGCGTCGAAGTCGATGTCGCCGCCGACGTGGCAGCAGGTGCCGCGGGAGGCCGGGACGTCGATGACCTTCTTCTCGCTCGCCGTGTTCAGCGTGCCGTTGGCGTTCAGCACGAAGCGGGAGAGGCGGTTGACACCGTCGAACCTCTTGAAGTCCGCGGCGGTCCCGGTCTCCGGGGCGTCACCCGCGGGTGTGTCGAGCGGCGGGGCGTAGTAGAGGTAGATCGCCCGGTTGTTCTTGAAGTCCGGGTCGACGGCGACTCCCTGGAGGCCTTCCTCGTCGTGACTGTAGACGGGGATCCTGCCGGCGACCTTGGTGACGCCGCCCTGGTCGGTGAGGCGCAGTGTGCCGTCGCGCGCGGTGTGCAGGACGCTGCGGTCCGGGAGCACGGCGAGCGACATCGGCTCGCCCGTCTCGGGTTCGCCCTTGGCGAGCGGCACCTGCTGGAACTGGCCCTCGGCGGCTGCCGGTCGGTCGTGCTCGGGGTGACCGGGGTGAGCGACCGCGACGGTGGCGGGAGAGCCCACGGCGAGCATCAGGCCGGTGAACAGCGCGAGGGTGGTGCGCAGTCCGGGACGCCTCGCGGCGTGGGCGCTTCTGAGTCTGCTTCTGTGCACGAGGTCCCTCCGGGAACGGGGTGTGGCCGTACGGGTGGGTGCGTGAACGTGCGGTGCGGGCGCCGGGGTGCGCGTCACCCCGGGAGGTGCGTGTGTCCTGAACGCTTCAAGGACGGTAACCGGGTCCGGCCGGGGCGAACACCCCTTGCGTCAGGATCCGTTCGGCTTTCCCCCATCACAGGACAAAGCAGAAATCGTGCAGGTCGGAGAGGGGGCCGGCGGTGGTTCCGGCCCCCCGTCCCGGCCTGCGCCGGGTGCCGGGCTCAGCTGTTGAACGCGGCGTCGAAGGACGCGGTGGGCGGTTCGAAGTCGAAGGCCTTCAGCCGGGTCAGCGCCTCGGGGGCGCCTTGGAGCCGGTCCATGCCGGCGTCCTCCCACTCGACCGAGACGGGACCCTGGTAGTCGATGGAGCGCAGCATCCGGAAGACGTCCTCCCAGGGGACGTCGCCGTGTCCCGCGGAGACGAAGTCCCAGCCGCGCCGCGGGTCGCCCCAGGGCAGGTGGGAGCCGAGCCGGCCGTTGCGTCCGTCGAGGCGCTTGCGGGCCTCCTTGCAGTCGACGTGGTAGATGCGGTCGCGGAAGTCCCACAGGAAGCCGACCGGGTCGAGGTCCTGCCAGACGAAGTGGCTCGGGTCGAAGTTGAGGCCGAAGGCGGGGCGCCGGCCGACGGCGTCGAGGGCCTTCTGGGTCGTCCAGTAGTCGTAGGCGATCTCGCTGGGGTGGACCTCGTGCGCGAACCGCACGCCCTCGGCGTCGAAGACGTCGAGGATGGGGTTCCAGCGGTCGGCGAAGTCCTGGTAGCCGCGTTCGATCATCG
Source organism: Streptomyces djakartensis (assembly GCF_014651075.1). Taxonomy (GTDB): domain Bacteria; phylum Actinomycetota; class Actinomycetes; order Streptomycetales; family Streptomycetaceae; genus Streptomyces; species Streptomyces djakartensis. The sequence goes on from NZ_BMWE01000020.1 coordinate 66,744, forward strand.
CGTCGGGCGCGGGCGGGAACATGGCGACCAGGTGCCAGATGGCGGAGCCGGTGAAGCCGATGACCGTGCCGACGCCGAAGGCGGCCGCGGCGCGGGCGGTGTCCTTCATGCGGTCCGCGGCCCGCTGCCGTACCCCTTCCGGGTCGCCGTCGCCCCACACCGCGTCCGGCAGGATCGCCTGGTGGCGTTCGTCGATGATGGCGTCGCAGACGGCCTGGCCGACCAGGTGGTTGGAGATGGCCCAGCACTTGAGGCCGTACTTGTCGAGGAGCTGGTGCCTCGACTCCACGTAGGTGGGATCACTCAGCGCCTTGTCGACTTCGAAGTGGTCTCCCCAGCAGGCGAGTTCGAGGCCGTCGTAGCCGAAGTCGCGGGCCAGGCGGCAGACCTCCTCCAGGGGCAGGTCCGCCCACTGGCCGGTGAAGAGCGTGAAGGTGCGCGGCATGGGAACGGGTCTCCTCAGACTGCGATCGGCGTGTAGACGGAGTTCTTCTCGGCGCTCTCCTCGACCGCGGCGAGCACGCGCTGCACCTGCAGCCCGTCGGCGAAGGAGGGTTCGGGGCGGCGGCCCTCGGCGATGGCGTGGACGAGGTCGCGGGCCTGGTGGATGAAGCTGTGCTCGTAGCCGAGGCCGTGGCCCGGAGGCCACCAGGCGTCCAGGTAGGGATGGTCGGGTTCGGTGACGAGGATCCGGCGGAAGCCGGCCTCCGCGCCGGGCTGGGTGCCGTCGTGGAAGGACAGCTCGTTGAGCCGCTCCAGGTCGAAGGCGAGGGAGCCGCGCTCCCCGTTGAGTTCGATGCGCAGGGCGTTCTTGCGGCCGGTGGCGTAGCGGGTGGCTTCGAAGGAGGCGAGGGCGCCGGAGGGGAAGCGGGCCGTGAAGAGGGCCGCGTCGTCCACGGTGACCTCGCCCGTGCCCGCGGCCGGGACGGCGGTCAGACCGCTGGTGGCGCCGGTGGGCAGGGGCCGTTCCCGTACGAAGGTCTCCGTCAGCGCGGAGACGCCCGACAGCCGCTCCCCCGTCAGGTACTGCGCCAGGTCGACGATGTGCGCGCCCAGGTCGCCCAGCGAGCCCGAGCCGGCCTGCTCCTTGCGCAGCCGCCAGGTCAGCGGGAACTCCGGGTCGACCAGCCAGTCCTGGAGGTACGTCACGCGTACGTGCCGGAGCCTGCCGAGACGGCCCTCGGCGACCATGCGCCGGGCCTGGGCGGCGGCCGGCACCCGGCGGTAGTTGAACCCGACCATCGCCAGCTGCCCGCGGGTGTACGCCTTCTCGGCCGCCAGCGCCATCGAGGTGGCCTCCGCGACGGTGTTGGCGAGGGGCTTCTCGCACAGCACGTGCTTGCCGGCGGCGAGGGCGGCGAGCGCGATCTCGGCGTGGCTGTCGCCGGGGGTGCAGATGTCGACCAGGTCGATGTCGTCCCGTTCCACCAGGGCCCGCCAGTCGGTCTCGACGGATGCCCAGCCGTGCCGGTCGGCCGCCGCCCGCGCGGCGGAGCGGTCCCGGCCGCAGATCACGGCCTGCACGGGGTTCAGCGGCAGGTCGAAGACACGGCCCGCGGTGCGCCAGCCCTGGGAGTGGGCGGCACCCATGAAGGCGTAGCCGACCATCCCCACACGCAAGGGCGGCTTACCTGCCACGGTCCCCTCTGGCTGCTGCTGCGGCTGTCCCATACGGGTGTCCTCCTCGTCCTGGTCGGGTGGCGCAGGTGGGGGTGCGGGCGCGGTCACTTGAAGCCGGTGGACATGTACTGGTCGACGTTGGTCTTGTCGACGACCGCCGAGTAGAGCGTGACCGACGACGGGATCTCGAACTCGGCCATGCCGCCGATGCCCTTGCCCTGGCCGAGAGCGCGGGCGAGGTCGATCGCGGAGGCGGCCATGGTCGGCGGGTAGAGCACCGTCGCCTTCAGCACGCCGTCGTCCTGCTTGATGGCCTGGAAGGCGGAGAGCGCGCCGGCGCCGCCGACCATCAGGAAGCCGTCCCGCCCGGCCTGCTCGATGGCGCGCAGCGCGCCCACGCCCTGGTCGTCGTCGTGGTTCCACAGCGCGTCGAACTTCGACTGGGCCTGGAGCAACTGGGCCATCTTGGCCTGCCCGGACTCGACGGTGAACTCGGCGGCCTGCCGGGCGACCTTCTTGATGTTGGGGTAGTTCTTCAGGGCGTCGTCGAAGCCCTTGGTGCGCTGCTTGGTCAGTTCCAGGTTGTCCAGGCCGGCCAGTTCGATGACGCGGGCGCCCGGCTTCCCCTTGAGTTTCTCGCCGATGTAGTGGCCGGCGTTGAGGCCCATGCCGTAGTTGTCGCCGCCGATCCAGCAGCGGTACGCCTGAGGCGTGTTGAAGATGCGGTCGAGGTTGACGACGGGGATGCCGGCGCGCATCGCCTTCAGCCCGACCTGGGTGAGGGCCTTGCCGTCGGCGGGCAGCACGACCAGGACGTCGACCTTCTTGTTGATGAGGGTCTCGATCTGGCCGATCTGCTGGGCGGTGTCGTTGGAGCCCTCGGTGATCTCCAGGGTGACGTCGGAGTACTTCTCGGCGCGGCTCTTGGCGTTGTCGTTGATGGCGTTGAGCCAGCCGTGGTCGGCCTGCGGGCCGGCGAAGCCGATGGTGACCTGCTTGCCGGGCTTGTCGTCGGCGGCCGGCTGCTCGTTGCCGGCCGGTTCGTCCTTGGAGTCGGACGGCTCGTTGCTCGTGCACCCCGTGAGGAGGGCACCGGCGGAGACGGCGGCGGCCCCGAAGAGCAGTCCTCTGCGGCTCGTGATCTCTGTCATGGCGGGGAACCCTTTCCTCAGGTCGTGCTCGCGGTACGGCGCTGGACCAGCACGGCGGCGACGATGATCGCTCCCTTGGCGATCTGCTGGACGTCGCTCTGCAGGTTGTTCAGGGCGAAGATGTTGGTGATCGTGGTGAAGATCAGGACGCCGAGGACCGAGCCGGTGATGGTGCCCCGGCCACCGGTGAGCAGCGTGCCGCCGATGATCGCGGCGGCGATGGCGTCGAGTTCGTAGAGGTTGCCGTTGGTGTTCTGGCCGGAGCCGGACAGGACGATCAGCAGGAAGGCGGCGATGCCGCAGCACAGACCGGACAGCAGGTAGAGGTAGAGCCGCTGGCGGCGGACGTCGATGCCGGCGAGCCGGGCGGCCTCCGGGTTGCCGCCGACGGCGACCGTGCGGCGGCCGAACGTGGTGCGGTTGAGCACCAGCCAGCCGACGACCGTGACCAGGGCGAAGACCAGCACCAGGGGCGGGACGCCGAGGACGTAGGCGTCGCGCTCGCCCAGGTCGAGCACTGACGGCACGGTGACGATCTGCGTCTTCCCGTCGGTGATCTGCAGGGCCAGGCCTCGGGCGGAGGCCAGCATGGCGAGGGTGGCGATGAACGGCACCATCGCCCCGTAGGCGATGAGCACGCCGTTGACCAGGCCGCAGCCGACTCCGACGACGACCGCCGTGAAGAGGATGCCGGCGAAGCCGTACTCCTGGGTGGCGACGGTGGTGGCCCACACCGAGGCGAGGGCGACGATCGCGCCGACCGAGAGGTCGATGCCGCCGGAGACGATGACGAAGGTCATGCCGACGGTGACGACGCCGATGACGGACGCCTGGGTGAGGACGAGTTGCAGGTTGCGGGTGTCGAGGAACTCGTCGGGCTTGGTGATGCCGCCGATGACGACGAGCGCGGCGAGCACGCCGAGCAGGGACAGGGTGCGGACGTCGGCGCGGGCCAGCAGGCCGCGCCAGGCCGGGGGTTCAGCGGTGGGCACCGTGTCGGTGCTGCTGTCCCGCGGCGGGGAGACGGGCTGCGTCATGACGCCGGGCTTCCTTCCATGACCAGGTCGAGTACGCGGTGTTCGTCGAGTTCGCGCGCGGGTGCCGTGTGGACGACACGGCCTTCGCGCAGCACCAGGACGCGGTCGGCGAGGCCGAGCACCTCGGGCACCTCGCTGGAGACCAGCAGCACGGCGAGGCCCTCGTCGGCCAGCCGGCGGACGACCGCGTAGAGCTCGGCGCGGGCGCCGACGTCGACGCCGCGGGTGGGTTCGTCGAGCAGCAGCACCTTGCAGCCGCGCAGCAGCCAGCGGGCGAGGACGGCCTTCTGCTGGTTGCCGCCGGACAGGGTGCGCACGGGCACCGACGGGTTGTCGGGGCGCAGCGACAGCTCGCGGGTCGCGGCCCGGGCGGCGCCCAGTTCGGCGCCCCGGTCGATCCAGCCGCCGCGCGAGAAGCGGGACATGGAGGAGACCGACACGTTGCGGGTGACGGACTCCAGCATCAGCAGGGCCTGCGCCTTGCGTTCCTCGGGGGCGAGCCCGAGCCCGGCCCGGACGGCGGCCCGGACGCTTCCCGGCCGCAACGGCTCGCCGTCGACCAGCACCTGACCGGACGTCGGCCTGCGGGCCCCGTAGACGGTCTCCAGGATCTCGGAGCGGCCCGAGCCGACGAGTCCCGCGAGGCCGACGATCTCGCCCGGCCGCACGTCCAGGTCGAAAGGCTCGAACTCACCGGTCCGGGACAGCTGCCGGACCTTCAGGACGGGCTCCCCCGACGGCGGGGAGACGGGCCGGCCGGGGAAGACGTACTCGACGTTGCGGCCGGTCATCAGGGCGACGACCTCACGGGTCGGGGTCGACTTCGCGGGGAGTCCGTTCGCGACGGCCCGGCCGTCCTTCAGGACGGTCACCCGGTCGCCGATGCGGCGGATCTCCTCGAGACGGTGCGAGATGTAGACGACGGCGACTCCGGCGGCGGTGAGGTCACCGACGATGCGGAAGAGGTTGTCGACCTCGTCGGGGTCGAGGGCGGCGGACGGCTCGTCCATCACGATGAGCCGCACGTCGTGGGAGAGCGCCCTGGCCATGGACACGATCTGCTGTTGTGCCGCCGACAACTCCCCGACGAGTCGGGCCGGGTCGATCTCCGCATGGCCGAGCCGCTCCAGCAGGGCGGCCGTCGACGCCTTGGCCGCCTTGCCCCGGACGACGAAGCCGGCGGCGGTCGGTTCGTGTCCCAGGTGGACGTTCTCGGCGACCGACAGGTGCTCCACCAGGTCGAGTTCCTGGTAGATGGTCGCGATGCCGAGACGCATGGCGGCGATCGGTGAACGGAGGGCGACCTCCTCGCCGCGCCAGCGGAGGCGGCCGGTGTCGGGCTGGTGGGCACCGGCCAGGACCTTGATCAGGGTCGACTTGCCTGCGCCGTTCTGGCCGAGGAGGCAGTGCACCTCGCCGGCCTGGACATCGAGGTCGACGCCGTCGAGGGCCCGGACTCCGGGGAACGACTTGGTGATTTTGGACATGCTGAGCAGCGGTGATTCTGGTGCCATGAGGTCCCCTTGGCAGGCGTGCGGGCCGGTTCAGGGCAGGGCTCGGTACCGAAAGCGTGGTGCTGGCGTGCTGACGTGCGCTTGTGCTGACGTGCGCTTGTGCTGACGTGCGCTTACGCGGGTGAGAACAGGTGGTCGCTGATGAGCCGGGCCGCGCCGATGACGCCGGCGGCGGGTCCCAACTCACCCAGCACGATGGGAAGGTTGCCGGTCGCCAGCGGCAGCGACTGGCGGTAGACCTGGGTGCGGATCGCGGCGAGCAGGGTGTGGCCGAGTCCGGTCACCCCGCCGCCGATCACCACGAGGCCCGGGTTGAAGAAGCTGACCAGGCCGGCGATGACCTGGCCGGTGCGGTCGCCGCCCTCGCGGATCAGTTCGAGCGCGGTGGGGTCACCGGCGGCCGCCGCGGCGGCGACGTCGACGGCGCTGAGGTCGCCGCCCGTCTCCAGCCGCGAGGCCAGTTCGGCCGAAAGCCCCTGCTGAGCGGCCTCCATGGCGTCGCGGGCGAGGGCTGCCCCGCTGAAGTGGGCCTCCAGGCAGCCCCGGTTGCCGCAGGCACAGGGGCGGCCGTCGGGAACGGCCTGGATGTGCCCGATGTCACCGGCGCTGCCCGTCGTACCGCGGTAGACCTCGCCGCCGACGACGATGCCGCAGCCGATGCCGGTGCCGATCTTGACGCAGAGGAAGTCGGCGACGGTCCGGGCGACGCCCGCGTGCTGCTCGCCCATCGCCATGAGGTTCACGTCGTTGTCGACCATGACCGGGCAGCCGAGTTCCTGGCTGAGCGCCTCCCGCACGGGGAAGCCGTCCCAGCCCGGCATGATCGGCGGCGCCACCGGGACGCCCTCGGGGAAGCGGACCGGGCCCGGGACGCCGATACCGGCGCCGTCGAACCCCTCCGCGAGTCCGGAGGACCTGAGCTTCGCGGCCATGGCCAGCACCTGCTCGAAGACCGCGACCGGGCCTTCCCGCACGTCCATGGGCTGGTTGAGGTGCCCGAGCGTCTCCAGCTCGGCGTTGGTGACGGCGACGTCGATGGAGGTCGCGCCGATGTCGACGCCGAGGAAGCGCAGTTCGGGGTTGAGCCGGATGTTGTGGCTGCGGCGCCCGCCGCGCGAGGCGGCGAGTCCGTCGGCCACGACCAACCGCGTCTGAAGCAGCCGGTCCACCTCCACGGCGAGCTTGGAACGCGAGAGGTCGACCTGGTCGCCCAGCTGGGCGCGGGAGTTGGGCCCGCCGTCGCGCAGCAGCTTCAGCAGTCGGGCCTGATGGGCGTTTCCGGGTCGTGCGGTCATACGTCTCACGATCCCCTCCCCGCCTCATCGGCCTGTGCGCGCCGGCTTTCCGCCACATCGGTGGCCTGCTTTCGGAGGGAACGTAGCAGCGGCTGCCCAGGGTGGGAAGAAGTCGCGCGGGAATTGCCCCCGACTTTCTCCACTCAGAGGACAAAGACGGGGGCGGCGGGCCGTGCGGGGCAGGCCCCGGTGGGCCGGAACGACGCAGCCGCAGGCCGGTGCTGACGACCGGGTGAGGCGCTAGGAACGCGCCCGCGCGTGGTACGACCTGCGCGTGTGCTCCGTGTGCTCGCGCATCAGCCGGGTGGCCCGCTGTTCGTCGCGGTCGGCGATCGCGGCGATGAGTTCACGGTGTTCGGTCCAGGACTGGTGGCCGCGCCGGCGGGCCACCGGCGTGTAGTACCAGCGGACGCGCCGGTCGACCTGGGCGGCGAGTTCCGCGAGGACGGCGTTGCCGGCCAGATCCATGATCTTCGCGTGGAAGCGGGCGTTCAGGGCGACGGCGCCGTCCACGTCGTCCGCCTCGACGGCCTGCTCGCCCTGCGCGCACAGCGATTCAAGGGCGGCGATCCCGGCGCTGTTCGCGTTCGCCGCCGCGAGCCGGGCCGCCTCGGCTTCCAGCAGCGTACGGACCGTAAGGAGCTGGTCGGCCTCCTCCTCCGTGGGCTCGTGGACGAACGCGCCCTGGGCGGGCCGCAGATCGACCCATCCCTCGGTGTTGAGCCGCTGCAGTGCCTCGCGCACCGGCTGCCGGGAGACTCCCAGGTGCCCGGCGAGTTCGCTTTCGACGAGGTGCCGGCCGGGCTGGAGGGCACGGGTGGTGATGAGTTCGAGCAGCGCCTCGTACACGCGGTCGCGCAGCGGGCCCGGGCGTTCCAGCTTGGGTACCGCCCCCTGGGGCAGGCCTGTCGACAGCATCGCGGTCCCCCTCCTCGGCAGGGCCGTGCACAGCGCGGCGGAAGCTCACCGCGGAGTCAGTATCGATTGCCTCAGGGGCAGCGGACGACCTGCCCCGCGTACGACAGGTTCCCGCCGAAGCCGAACAGCAGTACCGGGTCGCCGGTGGTGACCGCGCCCTGCTCGACCAGCTTGGAGAAGGCCAGCGGGATACTCGCGGCCGAGGTGTTGCCGGACTCGGTGACATCGCGGGCCACGACCGCGTTCACGGCACCGATCTTCTCGGCGAGGGGTTCGATGATGCGCAGGTTGGCCTGGTGGAGCACGACCCCGGCGAGGTCCTCCGGCACCATCCCGGCCCGTTCGCACGCCCGGCGTGCGATGGGCGGCAGCTGGGTGGTCGCCCAGCGGTAGACGCTCTGGCCCTCCTGGGCGAACCGTGGCGGGGTGCCCTCGATCCGCACCGCGTGCCCCATCTCCGGCACCGAGCCCCACAGCACCGGCCCGATGCCGGCCTCCGAAGAGGCTTCGACGACCGCCGCCCCCGCCCCGTCGCCGACGAGCACGCACGTGGTGCGGTCGCTCCAGTCGGTCACGTCGGACATCTTGTCGGCGCCGATGACGAGCGCGCGGCTCGCGCCGCCCGCGCGGACGGTGTGGTCGGCGGTGGCCAGCGCGTGGGTGAAGCCCGCGCACACGACGTTGAGGTCCATCGTGGCGGGCCGCGGGATGCCGAGGCGGGAGGCGACCCGGGCGGCGGTGTTGGGTGAGCGGTCGACCGCGGTGGAGGTGGCCACCAGCACCAGGTCGATGTCGGCCGGGGCCAGTCCGGCCGCCGCGAGGGCCTTGGCCCCGGCGTGGGCGGCCAGTTCGTCGACCGGCTCGTCGGCCTCGGCGACGTGGCGGGTGCGGATGCCCACCCGGCTCCTGATCCACTCGTCACTGGTGTCGACCATGCCCGCCAGATCCTCGTTGGTGAGCACCTTGGCGGGCTGGTAGTGGCCGACTGCGGCGATGCGCGAGCCGTTCATGCGGGCGGTCCCCCTCGTTGCCTTGGGTAGCGGGACACACCAGTCTGATCAGTGACTCGCCGGTACGCGGGCAGGCAAGGCGACAGGAAACGGGCGTCCGCGTTGTCAGCTTCGATCAGATCCTCGGACGCCCGCACATGTATCCCTCACCTAGCCGGTGAACAGCTGCGTCGCCTTCCGGACCAGCTCGTACAGCCCGTAGGCGAGGGGGACGCCCACCCACACCCAGGCGAAGGCGATCAGCCACCGCCGGTCCGGGCTAGGCGGACTCTGACTGCTGTCGCTGGACACGGTCGGCCTCCTTCGGCTGTGGGACGTGGTGGCGGGGGTCGACCGGCCGGACCAGTTCGTTGGCGACGAAGCCGACGGCGAGCAGCCCGATCATGATGACGAACGACAGTCCGTACAGGGACGCGCCGTGCCGGCCGGCCTCCTCCTGCCGGTCGGCGATCCAGTTCACGATGAGCGGCCCGAGGACGCCGGCCGTGGACCAGGCGGTGAGCAGGCGCCCGTGGATCGCGCCGACCTGGTACGTGCCGAACAGGTCCTTCAGATAGGCGGGAACCGTGGCGAATCCACCTCCGTAGAAGGAGAGGATGACCAGGGCGCACAGGATGAACAGGGGCTTGGAGGAGTCGCCGAAGAGGGCGATGAAGGCGTACATCAGGGCGCCGACGCCCAGGTAGACGCGGTAGATGTTCTTGCGGCCGATGAGGTCGGACGTCGAGGACCAGCCGATGCGGCCCGCCATGTTCGCCGCCGACAGCAGCGCGACGAATCCGGCGGCGGCCGTCACCGACACCGGTGTGGAGGTGTCGGCGAAGAAGTCCGTGATCATCGGCGCGGCCTTCTCCAGGATGCCGATGCCCGCGGTGACGTTCATGCAGAGCACGATCCACAGCAACCAGAACTGAGGGGTGCGCAGGGCCTGGTTCGCGGAGACCTGTGGGCCGGTGGGGGCTTGTCGCGCGGTTCCCCGCGCCCCTGGGGCCTGGCGCGGGACCCGGACCAGCAGAACACCCAGCAGCATGAAGGCGGCGTAGGAAAACCCGTGCACGAGGAAGGCCAGCGCGATGCCGGAGCTGTCGGCGCCGAACGACTGAAGCATCTGCGCCGACCACGGCGAGGCGATCAGCGCGCCGCCGCCGAAGCCCATGATGGCGATGCCGGTGGCCATGCCGGGCCGGTCCGGGAACCACTTGATCAGGGTGGAGACGGGCGAGATGTAGCCGATGCCGAGGCCGATACCGCCGACGAAACCGTAGCCGAGGACGATCAGCCAGTACCGCTCCGTGGCCGCGCCCAGCGCGGAGAGCAGGAAGCCGGACGAGAAGCAGACCAGGGCGACGGTCATCGCCCAGCGCGGGCCGTTGCGTTCCACGAGCGTGCCGCCGAAAGCGGCCGACAGCCCCAGCATGACGATGCCCAGCTGGAAGGGCAGCGCGCTCTGGGTGCCGCTCAGACCGAGCGCGGACTCCAGAGGCGGTTTGAACACGCTCCAGGCATAGGCCTGGCCGATGGAGAGATGCACGGAGAGGGCGGCGGGCGGGACGAGCCAGCGGCTCCAGCCCGGGGGTGCTACGGGGGGACTCATGAACCCCGGACAGTAGGGATCCGCAGGGGAGTTGAGAAGTCGGCGCGTCGACCGTGTGCGGTGAGCGGTAGCCGGCCTGCGCCGAACGGTCGGCGCACGGACCCTTGCCGCCCGGCCTCCGCACTGCAGCACCATGTCGCCGGCACACGTACGGCAGCGGAGTGGGCTGTGACCTGACGCCGCACGTGCGGGACAATGAGACCGTGAAGGTCACCTCGCCGCACGACGACCCGGTGCCCCACTGCGATCTCCGCATCAAGGGCCGTTTCGGCCACCGGCACATACAGAACCGGGACTGATCAGGACATGGGACGAGTCACGGAACGACGCAAGGTGCTCCGCATCCGGGACGGTGCGGTCTCCAGCCGCCCGGACACGCTGGTGACCGAGGAACCCCTGGAGATCCGGCTGAACGGAAAGCCCCTGGCCATCACCATGCGCACCCCGGGCGACGACTTCGCGCTGGCGGCGGGCTTCCTGGTGAGCGAGGGGGTGCTGGGCACGCGGCGGGACCTGCGGAACATCGTGTACTGCGCCGGGGCCACGGCCGACGGCTCGAACACGTACAACGTGGTCGACGTGCAGACGGCCCCGGACGTGGTGATCCCCGACATCACACTCGAACGGAACGTGTACACCACGTCCTCGTGCGGCCTGTGCGGCAAGGCGTCGCTGGACGCGGTCCGGACGACGGCCCGCTGGCCCATCGCCGACACCCCCAAGGTGCGGGTCTCCCCCGAGCTGCTGGCCGGCCTGCCCGACCGGCTGCGCGCCGCCCAGCGGGTCTTCGACCGGACGGGGGGCCTGCACGCCGCGGCACTGTTCTCGGAGGGCGGTGAGCTGCTGGACGTCCGGGAGGACGTGGGCCGGCACAACGCGGTCGACAAGCTGGTCGGCCGCGCACTGCAGAACGGGGAGCTGCCGCTTTCCCGGGCGGTCCTGCTCGTCTCGGGCCGGGCCTCCTTCGAGCTGGCGCAGAAGGCCGTGATGGCCGGCATACCGGTCCTGGCGGCGGTCTCGGCGCCGTCCTCGCTGGCGGTGGACCTGGCCGCCGAGGCGGGCCTGACCCTGGTGGGCTTCCTGCGGGGCGGCTCCATGAACGTGTACGCGGGTGAGGACCGCGTCGCCCTGCGGGCGGCGACCGCCCAGGGCTGAGCAGGTTCCCCCGCCGCACCGCGGCGGGACCCCGAGCTGCGGGGAGCGCCCCCTGCGCCTCTGGGGGCCCGCCTCGCCCTCCGGCAAGCAGGGGCACCGGGGCGCCGGTGCGGGGTCCCACCTACGAACGGTCGTCCTGATCTCCGGACGCACGGTTCTTGTCGGGATGTGTGAGGACAAGTACCGTCTGTGACCCCCACACATGGGACGTGGGATGTCCGGTTGTCCGCATCTCTGTCGCCCGGATGTCCGTTCCCATGCTCGGTGGCCCAGCCGACAGACCCATGAAGGGGCAGGTCGCGCCATGCCGTCAAGTCTTCGCGCACGTCTGAGATCCACCCTGACAGCCGTTCTCGCCGCCGCGGCGCTGCTCGCGCCCACAGGCCCGGTGCATGCCCAACCCGACAGATCATTACCGGAGTTCGAGCAACAGATCCTCTTCAAGGCCTCCCAGGACCCCGGCTACGCCTGCTTCCGGATCCCCGCGATCGTGCGGAGCACGGCCGGCACACTGCTCGCGTTCGCCGAGGGCCGCGTCCTCAACTGCGGGGACGCGGCCGACATCGACATCGTCGTCAAGCGCTCCACCGACGGCGGCCGCACCTGGGGCCCGCTCCAGGTGGTCAACGAGGGCGCGGGCGACACGCACGGCAACCCGGCTCCCCTCGTGGACCGCAGGACCGGCCGGATCCTGCTGGCCGAGACGTACAACACGGGCCGTACCGACGCGGGCAGCTGCTCCGTTCCCTGCGATCGCACCCCGCGTCTGCAGTACAGCGACGACGACGGCCGGACCTGGTCGGAGCCGCGCGACCTGAGCGACCAGATCCTGCCCGAGCACTGGAACTCCTGGTACGCCACCGGGCCCGTGCACGGCATCCAGCTCACCCGCGGCAGGCACGCCGGGCGGCTGGTGTTCGGCGTCAACACCGAGACGTGGGACGGCAGCCGGGTCACCGCGAACCATGCCGCGCTCATCGTCAGCGACGACGGCGGCGACCACTGGCGGGTCGGCGCCACCGACTCCTGGCCCATAGCTCAGGACGGTACGTTCCGGCAGAAGCCGTCCGAGGTGACGCTCACCGAACGCGCCGACGGCGCGATCCTCGTCAGCGGCCGGGAGCAGGACGGCACCGACCTGGGCCACCGCTCCCAGACCGTCAGCCGGGACGGCGGCGACAGTTTCGCCACGCCCTTCCGCGCCCTGCCGGATCTCTACACCCCGCAGGTCCAGGGAGCCACGCTGCGCCTGGGCAGGAGGATCCTGCTGTCCGCCCCGGCCGACCCCGACCGCCGCCGGACGATGATGGTCCGCTCCTCCTACGACGGCGGGCGCACCTGGGACAGCGTGGACCGGGGGACGGTCGTCACCACGGACTGGTCCGGTTACTCCGACATGGCCGCGGTCGGCTCCTCGACGGTGGGCCTGCTGTACGAGGGCGGCGCGGTCGACGCCCGGGACGAGATCCGCTTCGCCCGCTTCGGCGAGGACTGGCTGGAGCCACGCCGGGGCCGCGACCCGACCACGCGTGACGCGGCGGCCGGTGCCAAGCCCGCGGCCGTGCTCGGTGGTGCCGGGCGGACGGCCGGTGTGCGCGGCGGCGCGCTGTCCTTCGACGGCACCGACGACGCGGTACGCCTGCCGTTCCGGCCCCGGCTCCCGCTCGGGGACGGGGACTTCACGGCCTCGCTGTTCTTCCGCTACACGGCCACGACCGGCGAGCAGCCGTTGCTGTGGATGGGCGGCATCGGCGTCAACCAGCCCCAGATCTGGCTGCGCGGGGAGCCGGCGAGTGACCGGGTCCGGGGGCTCATCACCACCCGGTCGGGCGCGACGACCGTCAGGTCGGCCTCGGTGTGGACCGCCGGCGCCCACAACGACGGCCGCTGGCACCATCTGGCCCTGCGCCGGGGCGACGGGGAACTGACGCTCTTCGTCGACGGTTCGCCGGTCAGCACCGCGGATGTGCCGGGCTCGGTCAGCCGCAACAGCCCGTTCGGCGTGCACATCGGCCAGCGGATGGACAGCCGGGCGTTCCTGACGGGGGCGATCGACGACGTCCGCGTCTGGAACCGGGCCCTGACCGACCAGGAGCTGGCCTCCGGCGCCTCGGGCGCGGCCGCCTGGGGCACGGTGCTGTGGCTGCCCATGGACCAGGTGAGCGGCAGCAACTAATGTCACGGGGCGTGCCCGACGACGCATGCGCAGCACGAGCACGACAGCGCGCGGGAGTGGGGATCGGCCTGCTGCTGGTCCTGGTTCTCGGGGCCGCGCTGCTCATCGCCCTCCCGGAGGACGAGAGTCCGGACGATTACGGTGCCTGCCGGGCGCGCGCGGTCCGTTCCTGGCAGGCGGACGACGGCCTCACCGCCGAGTTCGCCCGCTACGGCGACGACGCGAGCCGCGCCGACGACTGGACCGGCGGCGACGGCACCCACTCGGTGCGGCTGCCCGACGGCCGGGTGCTGTGGCTGTTCTCGGACACCTATCTGGGCCGGGTGTACGGCCCGCCCAACCCCGCCGGTGAGCCGCATGCCTGGCGAGATGTCACCACGCCGTTGGTGCGCAACTCGGCCGTGCTGATGCGCGACGGGCGGCTGCGGAGCACCCTGCCCGCCCCGCTGTTCGCCGACCCGGCCCCGAACCAGTGGCGTTGGCCGGTCGCGGCCCGGGTCGAACCCCGCTCCCCCGGCTCCCCGGAGCAGGTCGTGCGGGTGCTGCTGTGGGTGCGCACGGCCGGCCAGGCCCCGTGGGTCTACGGCGTCCCCACCGCCACCGAGGTGGCCACCCTGTCCCTGCCCGGTCTGCGGGTGGAGTCGGTCGTCAAGGTGCTCGACCAGCAGCTGGTGCCGGATCCGTCCCGGCGCGTGCTGTTCGGCACGACGCTGGTCGAGGAGGACGGCTGGAGCTACGTCTTCGGCGGCGACGACGGCCAGGCCGCCTCCCGACCCGCCTCACACGCGTACGTGGCCCGGGTGCGGGAGGGCGGACTCGCGGATCCGGCGGCCTGGCAGTACTGGAACGGCTCGGCGTGGGCCGCCGGCGCCCGGCCCCGGCCGGTGCTCGGGGACGGGCGGCGCACGGGCGTGGGCAGCGCCTTCTCGGTCGTCCGGGACGACGGGGCGTACGTGCTGTTCACGATGGCCACCGGCACCAAGGGGCTGACCACCGTGGCGTCGTACTGGGCGTGCTCCCCGGCCGGGCCGTGGCACGGGCCCGCGAAGGAGTTCAGCCCGCCGCTGCCGCAGGGCCAGGTGGCCGCCTACAACCCGCAGGTCCATCCGGTGCTGAGCGGCGAGGGGCGTCTCGTGCTGAGCTACGACGTCAACTGGCTGGAAACGACGGGCGCCGCGGCACAGCTCAGCCGGAACGTGTCCCTGTACCGACCTCGGTTCGTGACGCTTCGGACGGCTCCGCGGCGGTGACCTCCGCACGGGGGTCGCGCGAACGGCGCTTGGCTATCACGGCGCAGACCATCAGCTGCATCTGGTGGAAGAGCATCAGCGGCAGCACGGCCGGCGAGGCGTGCGCGCCGAACAGGACGCTCGCCATGGGCAGTCCGGAGGCCAGGGACTTCTTCGAACCGGCGAACTGCAGGGTGATCCGGTCCTCCCGGCCGAAGCCCAGCGCCTTGCCGCCGTACCACGTCACCAGCAGCATCACGGCGAGGAGGACAGCTTCGGCGACGAGCAGCCCGGCCAGCCGGACGGGGCTGACCTGGTGCCAGATGCCCTGCGCCATGCCCTGGCTGAACGCGGTGTAGACGACGAGCAGGATCGAGCCCCGGTCCACCAGCCCGAGAACCTTTTTGTGCCGGGTGACGAAGCCTCCGATCCAGCGGCGCAGCAGCTGTCCGGCGAGGAACGGAACGAGCAGTTGCAGCACGATCCTCAGCAGCGAGTCGGCGGAGAACCCGCCGCCGCTGCCGCCCAGCAGCGATGCCGCGAGCAGCGGGGTGGCGATGATGCCGGCGAGCGAGGAGAAGGAGCCCGCGCAGATCGCGGCGGGCACGTTGCCCCTGGCCATGGAGGTGAAGGCGATCGACGACTGGACGGTCGACGGGACCAGTGTGAGGAAGAGCATGCCCTGGTACAGCGGGTGGGTAAGGATCACCGGCACCAGCCCTCGGGCCGCGAGACCGAGCAGCGGGAAGACGACGAAGGTGCAGGCCAGGACCGTGACGTGGAGGCGCCAGTGGCGCAGCCCGTCGAGCGCCTCACGGGTGGACAGCCGGGCCCCGTACAGGAAGAACAGACAGGCGATCGCCGCCGTGGACGCTCCGGATGCGGCATCGGCGACGGTGCCCCGGGCGGGGAACAGGGCCGCGGCACCCACCGTCGCGAGCAGGAGAAGGATGTACGGGTCGATCGGCATCCGACGCGGTCGGCGCAGGCGTTTCACGGTGCTCCACTGGCTCGAACGTGCGGGCGGTACGAGGGCCGGAGCGGCCCCCTCCCATCCTGCTCCCCCGGTCGGCGATCGGGAATCCCGTACAGCGCTCTCACTGCTATCGCGCTTCGCGATAACCTGAAGCCATGTACGACCCCTCCCATCTGCGCACCTTCCTGTCGGTGGCGCAGACGCTGAGCTTCACGCAGGCCGCGCGACGGCTCGGGCTGCGGCAGTCCACCGTCAGTCAGCACGTGCGGCGGCTGGAGGACGCCACCGGGCGGACGCTGTTCAGCCGGGACACGCACTCGGTGGAGCTCACGGAGGACGGCGAGGCCATGCTCGGTTTCGCCCGCCGGATCCTGGAGGTGCACGAGCAGGCGACGGCGTTCTTCACGGGCACCCGGCTGCGCGGCCGGCTGCGCTTCGGCGCGTCGGAGGACTTCGTGCTGACCCGGCTGCCGGAGATCCTCGAGGGCTTCCGGCACGACCACCCGGAGGTCGACCTGGAGCTCACGGTCGAGCTGTCGGGCACGCTGCACGAACAGCTCGCCGCCGGCAAGCTCGACCTCGTTCTGGCCAAGCGGCGGCCCGAGGACCCGCACGGCGAACTGGTCCGGCACGACCGGCTGGTGTGGATCGGCGCGGAACGCCTCCGGCTCGACCCCGGCCGCCCGGTACCGCTGATCGTCTACCCGCCGCCGGGCATCACCCGCGCGCTCGCCCTGGAGGCGCTGGAGCGCCAGGGCCGGGAATGGCGCGTGGTGTGCACCAGCGGCAGCCTCAACGGCCTGGTCGCGGCCGCGCGGGCGGGGCTCGGCGTGATGGCCCACTCCCGCGGCCTCATCCCGCCGGGCCTGGTCCGGGTCCCGGACCGCGCGGGCCTGCCGGAGCTGGGGCAGGTCGACTTCGTCGTGGTCCACGGCCGGCGCCGCACCTCCGCGCGGGGCGCGGCGGACGCCCTGGCGGCGGCGATCCTGTCCGGCGGGGACCGCCTGCACCGCAGCTCACGCAAGGACCTGTGACGGCCGGAGTGACGGAATCCGCCGCCGTCACGCTGAGAGAAGAGACCCTCGAAGAGACCCTCTGAGAGACCAGACCCTCCTGGGGCCGCACCGCGCCGCGCCATGCCGTGCCGTGCCCGGAGTCGTACAGATTCGGTGGAGATCACGGCACCGAAACTTACTCAACCGTCAGGTTTCTGTCCGACCCTTCCCCATGTGAGCGTTTTTT
Organism: Streptomyces djakartensis; assembly: GCF_014651075.1. Lineage (GTDB taxonomy): Bacteria > Actinomycetota > Actinomycetes > Streptomycetales > Streptomycetaceae > Streptomyces > Streptomyces djakartensis. The sequence continues at coordinate 83,661 of NZ_BMWE01000020.1, forward strand.
CCCCCGGTGACCGGCATCGACGAGGACGCCGCCGGCCTTCAGCCCCCTCCCGTACCCCGGCCCTGTGGGGTAGCTTCCATGGCGCTGTGCGGAGCGTCACTCGACAGAAGCGCTGAGGAGCGGGGAGCGGGGTTTGCGCGAGTTTTCCAACCCTCCGTTGGCATTGGCGCCTCCGGTGGGCGGTCTGGCCGACGTGGTCTTCCAGCATGCCCAGGAGGAGCCGCTGCGCATCGCCCTGGGGCGCAAGGACGAGTCCGGGCAGTGGCGGGACGTCACCGCCGCCGAGTTCCGTGACGAGGTGCTCGCCCTGGCCAAGGGGCTGCTGGCGAGCGGCATCCGGTTCGGCGACCGGGTCGCCATCATGTCCCGGACACGCTACGAGTGGACGCTGTTCGACTACGCGCTGTGGACGATCGGCGCCCAGGTCGTGCCGGTCTACCCGACCTCCTCGGCCGAACAGTGCTTCTGGATGCTGTACGACGCCGAGGTGACGGCCGCGGTCGTGGAGCACGAGGACCACGCGATGACGGTCGCCACCGTCATCGACCGGCTGCCGCGGCTGCGCCGCCTGTGGCAGCTCGACTCGGGGGCCGTACAGGAGCTGTACGACGCCGGCGCGCACCTCGACGACGAGGTGGTGCACCGCCACCGGCAGGCCGTCACCCCCGACTCGGTCGCCACCGTCATCTACACCTCGGGCACCACGGGCCGCCCCAAGGGCTGTGTCATCTCGCACGGCAACTTCATGTACGAGGCGGACACCGTCATCGAGCGCTGGGAGCCGGTGTTCCACTCCAAGCGCGGCGACGAGGCGGCCACCCTGCTGTTCCTGCCGCTGGCACACGTCTTCGGGCGGATGGTTCAGGTCGCGGCGATACGCGGCGGGGTGAAGTTCGGCCACCAGCCGCAGCTGAACGCGGCGGCCCTGCTGCCCGACCTCGCCGCCTTCAAGCCGACGTTCTTCCTGGCCGTGCCGTACATCTTCGAGAAGGTGTTCAACGCAGCCCGCCGCAAGGCCGAGAAGGAGGGCCGCTCCGGCCCGTTCGAGAAGGCCGTGGACATCGCGATCAAGTACGCCGACGCGGTGGAGGCCAAGGCCTGGGGCGTCGGGCCCGGCCCGTCGGCGGGCCTGCGCATGCAGCACCAGCTGTTCGACAAGCTCGTCTACACCAAGATCCGCGCGGCGATGGGCGGCCGCATCCGGCACGCCATGTCGGGCGGCTCGGCGATGGACCGGCGGCTCGGGTTGTTCTTCGCCGGGGCGGGCGTGCACATCTACGAGGGCTACGGCCTGACGGAGTGCACGGCCGCCGCGACCGCCAACCCGCCCGGACGCACCCGGTTCGGCACGGTCGGCCGGCCCATCCCGGGCGTGACCGTGCACATCGCCGACGACGGCGAGATCTGGCTGCACGGCCAGAACGTCTTCCAGGGCTACCTCAACAACCCGAAGGCCACCGACGAGACCCTGCACGACGGCTGGCTGGCCACCGGCGACCTCGGCTCGCTCGACGAGGACGGCTACCTCACCATCACCGGCCGCAAGAAGGAGATCCTGGTCACATCCGGCGGCAAGAGCGTCTCGCCCGGTGTGCTGGAGGAGCGCGTCCGGGACCATCCGCTGGTCAGCCAGTGCATCGTCGTCGGCAACGACCGCCCGTACATCGCCGCCCTGGTGACCCTCGACCAGGAAGCCGTGGAGCACTGGCTGACCATGCGGAACAAGCCGCGGATGTCCCACGCGGAGCTGGTGCGCGACGCGGACCTGGAGACGGAGGTGCGGCGCGCGGTCGTCGCGGCCAACACCCTCGTCTCCCAGGCCGAGTCGATCCGCACCTTCCGCATCCTGGCCCAGCCGTTCACCGAGGAGCACGGGCTGCTGACCCCGTCCCTGAAGCTGAAGCGCAAGGCGATCGAGAAGGCGTACGAGAACGAGGTCGAGGCACTGTACCGGGCGTGAGGTCGGCCCCGCGGGGCATGTGTCGCTTCGGAACTCTCCCGTCCGGCGGTCATCAGGAATACCGCACCGCTCGTGATCGTTGACGGTGGGAGCACACCTGACCACTTACCGAAGGATCGAGAGCTCGTGAGCAAGGTCCCCCCGATCAAGCTGAACAACGGCGTCGAGATGCCCCAGCTGGGCTTCGGCGTCTGGCAGGTGCCGGACGACGAGGCCGCGACGGCCGTCGCCACGGCGCTCGAGGCCGGGTACCGCAGCATCGACACAGCGGCGATCTACGGCAACGAGGAGGGCACCGGCAAGGCCATCGCCGCGTCCGGTCTGCCCCGTGAGGAGCTCTTCGTCACCACGAAGCTCTGGAACGCCGACCAGGGGTACGACTCCACGCTGCGCGCCTTCGACACGTCGCTGCAGAAGCTCGGCCTGGACTTCGTCGACCTGTACCTGATCCACTGGCCGACGCCGGAGCGGGGTCTGTACGTCGACACCTACAAGGCGTTCGAGAAGCTGCACGCCGACGGCCGGATCCGGGCCATCGGTGTCTCCAACTTCCTTCCCGAGCACCTGGAGAGGCTGATCGGCGAGACGTCGGTCGTCCCCGCGGTGAACCAGATCGAGCTGCACCCCCACCTGCAGCAGCAGGCCTCCCGTGAGTACCACGCGGAGCAGGGCATCGCCACCGAGGCCTGGTCTCCGATCGGCCAGGGCAAGGGCCTGCTGGAGGTCCCGGCGATCGTGGCCATCGCCCGGAAGCACAACCGCACCCCGGCCCAGGTGGTGCTGCGCTGGCACATCCAGCTGGGCAACGTGGTGATCCCGAAGTCGGTGACCCCGTCCCGGATCAAGGAGAACATCGACGTCTTCGACTTCAGCCTGGACACCGAGGACCTGGCGGCCATCAGCGCCCTCAACGAGGACCGCCGCCTGGGCCCGGACCCCGCGGAGTTCAACGGAGCGTGAGCCGTACGGCGGTGCCCCGGTCCGGGAGCCCTGAGGGGCACGGACCGGGGCACCGCCCGTTCGCCGCCCTGTGTCAGACCGCCCGCACCGCCGTGTGCACGGTGTGGGCCTCCAAGACGAACACGTCCGGACGGTGGTGCACGCTCGCCTCGTCGTCGGGGTCGAGGAGCCGGTCGATGGTCGCGAGGTCCTCGGGGTCGAACCCGTCCGTGATCCTCTCGCGCAGGTGTGACAGGGCCGCGGCGACATAGGCGCGGGCCCGGTCCGAGACGGGTGCGGGAAGGTCCAGGAGGAACGTGTGTGTCCTGGTGTGCTTCAGGCCCGCGGCGGCCAGCAGGGCCGGCCAGTCCTCCGTCTCCGCCACGTGGCCGGGCAGCTCCGTGCGCATCCGCGTGAACCACTCCGCCTCCACCGCGTCGATCCGCGCCTGGAGGCCGGGTCGGCCGATGCCGATGTCGCGCGGCAGGAACCGCGGAGGCAGACCGCCCTCCATCAGGGCCAGCGTCCCGCCGGGCGCCAGTCGCGCCGCGAACGCGGCGAGCGCGGCCCGCTGGTCGCCCAGGTGATGCAGGCTGCGGCTCGCCCAGAGCAGGTCGGCGGGGTAGTCCAACTCGTCCAGCACTCCGGGGAGTTCGCCGGTGAGCGTACCGAAGCGGTCGGCGACCCCCTGCCGCTCCGCGCGCGCCCGGGCCCGCTCCAGCAGCGGTTCGGAGCCGTCCACGGCCACGATCCGGGCGCCCGGGAACGCCTCGGCGAACAGGCACGACACGACACCCGGTCCGCTCCCCGCGTCGACGATCAGGCCAGGCTCGGTCACCTCCTGTCCCAGCCAGGCCAGGGCCCGCTCGTACAGCGGCGCGAACAGTTCCGCCGAGGACTCCAGCATCGGTCCCAGCGCGGCCCAGTCGAGGTCCGTGTGGTCGTGGTGGTGGCGGTGGCCGTGCTCGGGGTGGTGGTCGTGCTCGTGCGTCATGGTGGTCAGCCTCTCGCTCGGATGCCGTCAGCCTGCGCCGACGCACCGGGAGAGGGCCACCGCTGTTGCCGCTCCCGCAAAAAGGATCCGCCGGGGCCGGGGCCCCGGCGGATCCGTGGGGACGGGGTGTCAGGCGGTCAGGACAGCGGCGGGTACGCGTTCTGCATCAGCTGCCGGAACTGGGCGGAGAACCACTGCCCCGACAGCGGCGCGTCCGGCAGGGCACCGGACATGTTGTTGTTGTTGCGCGGGTTGCCCGTGTAGGTGGGGTCGCACATCCGGTCGAAGCCCTTGCCCTCGTCGTTCGGGATCTGCTTGCTCGCCCCGTCGGATTCGCCCGGGGGCTTCATCCACACGTAGGCGTCGATCCCGGCGGCCGGATTGGCCTGCGGCCGCTCGCCGAGGCCGGCTCCGGACTGGTTGCACCAGTTGCCGGGGTGGATGCGGCGGTCGTAACGGCCGCCCTCGACGTAGGTGTCGACGGAGGTCCGCGCGCCGGGGCCGGTGGGCCGGGCGGTGCCGCCCCAGCCGTTGCGGGAGGTGTCGATCAGCATGCCGATGCCGGAGGGGAACCCGATCGACACGAGCTGGCCGCGCATGGCCTGGGCGAAGGACAGCTCGTCGGTGTAGCGGTTCCAGTCGACCCACTTGGACTCGCGGACGGACTTGCCGGCCACGTTGTCGTTGATGGAGAAGTTCTCCTCCTTCAGGGCGCTGTAGTTCGCCGTGTTGGTGATGAAGCCGTGGACGTCGTTGACGGTCGCGCCCTCGGCCGTCGCCGCCTGCTTGAACATGGTCGCCGAGGGGCCGAAGTTGTCGTCCCAGCCGATCCAGCCGTGGTGCCCGGCGTCGATGTAGTTGTAGACGTTCGGCACGTCGCCGAGCTTGTTCAGCGCGTAGCCGACGCCCTTGACGTAGTTGCCGTTGGCCTTCATCACGTCGCACTGCGGGACGGCCGTGGGACGGCTGCCGGTGTTGGTGACGAGGTTCGGCAGCGAGTCGATCTCGACGGTGGTGACGATCCGCAGCGAGGCGTACTTCGGGTCGGCGAGGATCGCCTTGATCGGGTCGATGTACTCCGTCTTGTAGCGGTCGATCTCCGTCGGGCCGAGTTCGCCGTTGGAGGCGAGGGCGGAGCAGTCCCGGCCGGGCAGGTTGTAGATCACGAGCTGGACGACGAGCTCGCCGGAGCCCTTCTGGCGCAGCGCCTCGTCGAGGTGGGCGCGCAGGCCCATCTTGCCGCCGGCTCCGTTGATCGCCGCGGTGCGGTCCAGCCAGACACCGGTCGGCTGGTTGGCGACGCGGCTGCCGCCCGGCTCGGCGGCGGCGTTCGCGGACCACTCCGGGTTCACGTACACCTTGGCGCCGCTGTACGGGTTGTCGACCCGGTTGGACGGGCCGCCCGGGTCCGGCGGATCGGTGGGGCCGCCGGGACCGCCGGGACCGCCGTCGTCGACGTTGCAGGTCACGCCGTCGAGGGTGAAGGCGGCCGGGATCGCGTTGCTGCCGCTGTAGCTTCCCTGGAATCCGAAGCTGACCGAACCCCCGGTTCCCAGCTGGGCGTTGTAGCTCTCGTTCGAAGCGGTGACGGCCGCACCGCTCTGACTGAGCCTGGCGTTCCAGCCACTGGTGACCTTCTGGTTCCCGGCGTACGACCACTTCAGCGACCAGGCGGACTTCGCGGCGCTGTTGTTGGTGATGGTCACGGCGGCGGTGAAGCCGGTGCTCCACTGGTTCTGGATCTTGTAGTCGACGGTGCAGGGGACGGCGGCGGCGCCGGCCCCGCCGGGGTCGACGGCGAACGCGGTGCCGGTCGCGCCGGCGACCAGGGCCATCGCGGCCAGTAACGCTGTTCTGGTACGGCTCATGAGGGGGGATATCCCTTTCGGTCGTGGGGGTGGCGGCCGTTCGGGGCGCGCTCCGGCAAGGACATGGGGAACTACCCGGCACCGGCGCTCGCGCAGCCGGGGACGGCCGCGTCGGCGGCGGCTCAAAGTACTGAACGCGAGAGGTGTCGCTCGAGCGACTCCTCGCAGGTCGGGCATGCCGTGACGGACGCGTCGACTGATGGAATCGCTCCCACTGGTGTCCAGGAAGGTAGCGCCAAGTTCCGGCGAAGAACAGGGGAGTCACTGACTTTCGCTCAACTCACCGCGTCGAATCTTTTCGACTCTTCAAGGACCTTGACCGATACCACCCCCGTCCTCACTATGGGAGCGCTCCCACTGGTTCAAGCCTTGACTTCTCCGAGCCGCAAGGAGGAACCAGCACCATGCATCCCCCACCCCGGAGGCGGAGAGCCGTGCGGCGTCTGTGGACCGCCGCGCTCGCAGCTCTCGCGCTTCCGTTGACGATGCTCTCCTCAGGGTCGACTCCCGCGCAGGCGGCGGCACTTCAGTGCAGTGTCGACTACAAGACGAACGACTGGGGCTCCGGTTTCACGGTGGACCTGACCCTGACCAACCGCGGCACGGACGCCATCGACGGCTGGACGCTGACGTACGCCTACTCCGGCAACCAGAGGCTGGGCAACGGCTGGAACGGCACCTGGTCGCAGTCGGGCCGGAACATCACCGTGAAGAACGCCCCCCACAACGCGCGGGTCGCCGCGGGCGCCGCCGTCTCCACCGGTGCCCAGTTCAGCTACAGCGGCAGCAACACCGCGCCGACGTCCTTCTCGGTCAACGGCACCGCCTGCACCGGCGCGCACCAGCCGCCCATCACCGTGCTGACGAGCCCGGCCCCGGGCGCCGTCTACACCCAGGGGGCGGCGGTCCCGCTGGCCGCCACAGCCGCAGCCGCCGACAACGCCACGATCAGCAAGGTCGAGTTCTACGACGACACCAAGCTGCTCGGCACGGACACGAGCGCGCCCTACACGCTGTCCGTGACGGACTTGGCCGTGGGCAGTCATTCCCTGGTGGCGAAGGCGTACGACAGCATGGGGGCCTCCGCGGACTCCACTCCGGTCGGCATCACGGTCGCCTCCGGTCCCACCGTCGTCGCCTCGCCGCTCCAACTGGGCGTCCAGTCGGGCAAGTCGGGCACGTACGAGGTGAAGCTGTCCAAGCAGCCGGCCTCCGACGTGACGGTGACGTCGGCCCGTGCGAGCGGCAACTCGGGCCTGTCGGTGTCGGCCGGCGCCTCGCTCACCTTCACCCCGCAGAACTGGAACACCGCGCAGAAGGTGACCGTCACGGCCGCGGACTCCGGAACCGGTTCCGCCGTCTTCGAGTCGACCGCGCCGGGCCACGCCAAGGCCTCGGTCACCGTGACCCAGCTGGCGGCGGCGAAGGTCTACGACGCCCGCTTCCTGGAGCTGTACGGGAAGATCACCAACCCGGCGAACGGCTACTTCTCCCCCGAGGGCATCCCGTACCACTCGGTCGAGACGCTGATCGTCGAGGCGCCGGACCACGGCCACGAGACCACCTCGGAGGCGTACAGCTACCTCCTGTGGCTCCAGGCCATGTACGGCAAGGTGACCGGCGACTGGTCCAAGTTCAACGGCGCGTGGGATCTGATGGAGAAGTACATGATCCCGACCCGTGCGGACCAGCCGACGAACTCCTTCTACAACGCCTCCAAGCCGGCGACCTACGCCCCGGAGCTGGACACCCCCGACGAGTACCCGGCCAAGCTCGACTCGGGCGTCTCGGTGGGCCGGGACCCGATCGCGGCCGAGCTGAAGAGCGCGTACGGCACGGACGACGTCTACGGTATGCACTGGCTGCAGGACGTCGACAACGTCTACGGCTACGGCAACGCGCCCGGCAAGTGCGAGGCGGGCCCGTCGGACACCGGCCCGTCGTACATCAACACCTTCCAGCGCGGTGCGCAGGAGTCGGTGTGGGAGACGGTGCCGCAGCCGACCTGCGACGCCTTCAAGTACGGCGGCAAGAACGGCTATCTGGACCTGTTCACCGGTGACTCGTCCTACGCCAAGCAGTGGAAGTTCACCAACGCCCCGGACGCCGACGCGCGCGCCGTGCAGGCCGCCTACTGGGCCGACCTGTGGGCGAAGCAGCAGGGCAAGGGCGGGGACGTCTCCGGGACGGTCGCCAAGGCGGCCAAGATGGGCGACTACCTGCGCTACTCGATGTACGACAAGTACTTCAAGAAGGTCGGCAACTGCGTCGGTCCCTCGGCCTGCCCGGCGGGAACCGGCAAGGACGCCTCGTTCTACCTGATGTCCTGGTACTACGCCTGGGGCGGCGCCACGGACACCAGTGCCGGCTGGGCCTGGCGCATCGGCTCCAGCCACGCCCACGGCGGCTACCAGAACCCGCTGGCCGCCTACGCGCTCGCCAACTACGCCCCGCTGAAGCCGAAGTCGGCGACGGGTGCGGCCGACTGGGCCAAGTCCATGGACCGGCAGCTGGAGTTCTACCGCTGGCTCCAGTCGGACGAGGGCGCCATCGCGGGCGGCGCCACCAACAGCTGGCAGGGCCGGTACGCGACCCCGCCTTCGGGCAAGTCGACGTTCTACGGCATGTACTACGACGAGAAGCCGGTGTACCACGACCCGCCGTCCAACCAGTGGTTCGGCTTCCAGGCGTGGTCCATGGAGCGGGTCGCCGAGCTGTACCAGCAGACCGGGAACGCGCAGGCCAAGACGGTCCTGGACAAGTGGGTCGACTGGGCGCTGTCCAAGACCACGTTCAACCCGGACGGCACGTACCGCATCCCGTCGACGCTGCAGTGGTCGGGCCAGCCCGACACCTGGAACGCCGCCAGTCCCGGCTCCAACAGCGGGCTCCACGTCACCGTCGCCGACTACACCAACGACGTCGGGGTGGCGGCCGCGTACGCCAAGACGCTGACGTACTACGCCGACCGGTCCGGTGACACGGAGGCCGCTGCGGCCGCGAAGAAACTGCTGGACGGGATGTGGGCCAACCACCAGGACGCACTCGGGGTCGCCGTCGCGGAGACCCGCGCGGACTACAACCGGTTCGACGACCGGGTGGTCGTGCCGAGTGGCTGGACGGGCACGATGCCGAACGGTGACGCGATCAACTCGTCGTCGACGTTCGAGTCGATCCGGTCCTTCTACGAGGACGACCCGGCCTGGTCGAAGATCGAGAGTTACCTCGCGGGCGGGGCGGTTCCGTCCTTCACGTACCACCGGTTCTGGGCTCAGGCGGACATCGCGCTGGCCATGGGCTCGTACGCGGAGCTTCTCGAATAGCCCCCGCCGGGCGCTCCGCGGGTGGGCGGGATCTCGGCTGCGGGTCCGTTGTGGCTGGTCGCGCCCGCGCGGCGGCAGCCGCATGTCGACGCAGCCCCGCGCCCCCAAAAACACCAAGGTGCGCCCGAAGCTCTGCGTACGCGGCCCTGCACCTGACGCGGGGCCACCTCGGCCGGGCGGTTCCCACCAGCACTGGGAGCCGCCCGGCCCTCGCACGTTCCCCTCACGGAAGGACCCCACCGTGCGAAGAACCAGCATTCTCACGGCAGTGCTGGCGCTGGCCGCCGGCCTGCTGTCGGGCTCCCCCGGCGCCCTGGCCGCCGATCCTCCACCGGAGAGGATCGCCGCCGATACGTACACCTGGAAGAACGCCCGGATCGACGGGGGCGGCTTCGTCCCCGGGATCGTCTTCAACCGCTCCGAGAAGAACCTCGCGTACGCCCGCACCGACATCGGCGGTGCCTACCGCTGGCAGGAGTCCTCGAAGACCTGGACGCCGCTGCTCGACTCCGTCGGGTGGGACGACTGGGGCCACACCGGGGTCGTCAGCATCGCGTCGGACTCCGTCGATCCGAACCGGGTGTACGCGGCGGTCGGGACGTACACCAACAGCTGGGATCCGAAGAACGGCGCGGTGATGCGGTCCACCGACCGCGGCGCGAGCTGGCGGAAGACCGGACTGCCGTTCAAGCTGGGCGGCAACATGCCGGGACGGGGCATGGGCGAGCGGCTGGCGGTCGACCCGAACCGGAACAGCGTGCTGTATCTGGGCGCGCCCAGCGGCAAGGGACTGTGGCGGTCGACGGACTCGGGGGTCACCTGGTCGCAGGTCGCGAACTTCCCCAACGCCGGCACCTACGTGCAGGACCCGGGCGACACCTCCGGCTACGCGTCCGACAACCAGGGCATCGTGTGGGTCACCTTCGACGAGTCCACCGGTACCGCCGGGAACGCCACGAAGACGATCTACGTCGGGGTCGCCGACAAGGACAACGCGGTGTACCGGTCGACGGACGCGGGCGCGAGCTGGCAGCGGCTGGCCGGGCAGCCCACCGGCTACCTCGCCCACAAGGGCGTCCTGGACGCGAAGAACGGGCACCTCTACCTCGCCTACAGCGACAAGGGCGGGCCGTACGACGGCGGCAAGGGCCAGTTGTGGCGGTACACGACCGGCACCGGTGCCTGGAAGGACATCAGCCCGGTGGCGGCGGCCGACACCTCCTACGGCTTCAGCGGGCTGACCGTGGACCGCCGAAAGCCCGGCACGGTCATGGCGACGGCGTACAGCGCCTGGTGGCCGGACACACAGATCTTCCGCTCCACGGACAGCGGTGCGACCTGGACCAAGGCGTGGGACTACACGTCGTATCCGGACCGCGAGAACCGCTACACGATGGACGTCTCGTCCTCGCCGTGGCTGACCTGGGGCGGGAACCCGCAACCACCCGAACAGACACCCAAGCTCGGGTGGATGACGGAGGCTCTGGAGATCGACCCGTTCGACTCCGCTCGCATGATGTACGGGACCGGCGCGACGGTCTACGGCACCGAGAACCTCACGAACTGGGACAGCGGCGGCAAGTTCACCGTCAAGCCGATGGCGCGGGGGCTGGAGGAGACGGCGGTCAACGACCTCGCCTCTCCTCCGTCGGGCGCGCCGTTGCTCAGCGCGCTCGGTGACGTCGGCGGGTTCCGGCACACGGACCTGACCAAGGTTCCGTCGATGATGTTCACCCAGCCCAACTTCACCACGACCACGAGCCTGGACTTCGCCGAGTCGGATCCGAACACGGTCGTCCGGGTCGGTGACCTCGACTCGGGCCCGCACATCGCGTTCTCCACGGACAACGGCGCCAACTGGTTCGCCGGAAAGGACCCTTCCGGTGTCAGCGGCGGCGGCACGGTCGCCGCGGCGGCGGACGGCAGCCGGTTCGTGTGGAGCCCGCAGGGTGCCGGCGTGCACCACACCACGGGCTTCGGCACCTCGTGGCAGGCGTCCGGCGGTATCCCCGCCGGGGCGGTCGTCGAGTCGGACCGCGTCGACCCGAAGACCTTCTACGGCTACAAGTCCGGGAAGTTCTACGTCAGCGCGGACGGCGGGGCGACGTTCAAGGAGTCCCCGGCGACCGGGCTGCCCGGGGGTGACAGCGTCCGCTTCAAGGCCCTGCCCGGCGGGAAGGGCGACGTCTGGCTGGCGGGCGGCGCGAGCGACGGGGCGTACGGCCTGTGGCACTCCACGGACGGCGGGGCGAGTTTCACGAAGGTGCCGGGCGTCGAGCAGGCCGACACCATCGGCTTCGGCAGGGCGGCGCCCGGCGCCTCCTACCAGACCCTCTACACCAGCGCGAAGATCGGCGGGGTGCGCGGCATCTTCCGCTCCACGGACAAGGGCGCGAGCTGGACTCGCGTCAACGACGACGCCCACCAGTGGGGCTGGACGGGCGCGGCGATCACCGGTGACCCGCGCGTCTACGGCCGCGTCTACGTCTCCACCAACGGACGTGGCGTCATCTACGGCGACACCTCCGGCGGCGGGACGACGGACCCGGGTCCGGGCCCCGGCCCGGCGCCCGGCGGTGCCTGCGCGGTGACCTACAAGGTCACGAGCCAGTGGCCGGGCGGCTTCCAGGGCGAGGTCCAGCTCACCAACACCGGCACCGCCCCCTGGACCGGCTGGTCCCTCACGTGGTCCTTCTCCGACGGCCAGAAGCTGACCCGGGCGTGGAACGCGGAAGCGGCGCAGTCGGGTACGACGGTCACCGCGAAGAACGTCGGCTGGAACGGCAACGTGGCCACAGGCTCCTCGGTGAGCTTCGGCTTCACGGCGAGCTGGTCGGGGACGAACACGAAACCGACCGCGTTCAGGCTGGGTGAACGGAGCTGCGCGGTCGCCTGACCGGGCCGTCGAGGGCGCGCGCCGGGCACGGCCGCGCCCTCGGTGTGGTGGTCCTACAGCTTCCACTCACCTACCTGCTCGGCGAAGCCCGATTCCATCGCGAACGAGACGGTGGCCGCCTTCGACGCCTTCGGCACCTCGAACACGACCCAGCCGAGCGCCTTGGCCCCGGGCTTGAGCCGCACGTCGGACGACATGGACGGGCCGGCCGTGATGTCGGCGAGGACGGTCCCGAACTGCTGGCCCTGGTCGTCGGCTATCTGCGCGCCGTTCCCGGGACTGTCCGAGTAGGCCTTGGTGCCGGTGTTCACGAGCCGGAACTGCACGCCGACCCAGCGCCTGCCGTCCTCGGGGGCGAAGAACTCGTCGCCGGACTCGGCGTTGTCGACGACCTTGACGACGGTGACGTCGAGCCCGCTTCCGCTCTCCGTGCCCTTGAGGGCGATCGTGTCGCCCACCCCGGCGACCTCGGGAGGGGCACTCTTCTCGGCGGCGGGCTCCTTCTCGGCGCCGCCGCCTTCGGCCTTGGCGGAGGCCTTCGCCTTCGGCTTGTCGACGATCTCGTCACCGGTGCCGGAGCCACAGGCGGTCAGGCCGAACGCGGCGACGACGGCGGCCGCGGTGGCGGCGAGGCGTATGCGGGTGCGGGTGCGGGTGCGGAACATGTTCTCCCCAGGTTTCGATGGTACGCGGGTGAAGGACCCGTGAAGAACTGTGATGGTTGTACACCTCACGAAAAAAGTCGTACTCCTGAGGCAACCTGACAGACCGTTATGGCGTCCGCCGGCCGGGTTTCCGGAAGGCCCGGAGCGTGAAGACCGGGTCCGGGCGGGGGCGGTCCTGGTCGGGGAGGTCAGCCAGGCGGGCGGCGAAGCCGTCGGCCAGCGGGTCACCAGGGGGCAGGGTGACGAACCAGCCGCGACGGAGATCGGCGATCGTGCGCCGGGGGCTGCGGCCCTGCCCGCGCCCCCGGAAACGGGCCCGCCCGGCGGGGACCAGGCCGTGTCCGGTTGCGTAGGCCTCTATGTCCGCCGCCGCGTCGCGGACCGGGCTGGGCGGGCGGGAGGCCAGGACGGCATCGATGTCACTGCCCACGTTGTGGGAGGCGGCCTTGTCGACGGTGGTGACGTAGACCCCGCCGGGTCGCAGCACCCGGGCACACTCGCCGATGATGGCCCGCGCATCGGCGGGACCGGCCGCCAGGTGCAGCAGCCACACGCTGCTCACGACATCGAACTCGTCGTTCCGGAAGGGCAGCCGCCGGCTGTCGGCGAGCACCACGGCACCGGGCAGCCGGGTGGCGGCCTGCCGGGCCATGGCGGGAGCCAGGTCCACGCCGGTCACCCGCATGCCGTCGCGCGCGGCGGCGACCCGCCGGGTCACGATGCCGGTGCCGCAGGCGACGTCCAGCAGACTGCGGGTCCCCGGCGGCACGAATCCCAGCACGGCCTCCGCGGCGGCGGCCGCCCTGGGCTCGCCACCGCGTGAGGCGTCGTACCGCTCCGCTTCCCTGTCGTAGTCGAGCACCCGGTCAGTGTGCCCCGTGCCCGGGGGCCAGGTCCTCCACCTTGCGGGCCAGCTCGAAGTCCTTCCCGGTGACGGCGCCGCCCGCGCTGTGCGTGTGGACGGACAGGGCCACCGTGTTGTATCCGAGCGTGAGGTCGGAGTGGTGGTCGAGCTCCTCCTGGACCTGGGCGACGTGCACGACCATCGCGGTCGCGGCGAAGTGCGAGCCGAGCCGGTAGGAGCGGGTCAGGCGGCCCTCGTCGAGCGACCAGCCCGGCAGCTCCGCCAGCCGGTCCTCGATCTCCTTCTGCGACAGCGGTTCGACGGGCATGGGCTGCGCTCCTTCCCTTGCGCCGGTGTCGTCCTCCTGCTCTCAGCCTGCCACAGCGGGACGTCGTGGTCGTGTCCGCAGGGCGCGCCTGTCCGGCGCCGCCGGCTCTCGGATACGGTCCTGGCATGACCACTCACCCGTCCACCGCGGAGAAGGGCGTGGGCCCGCTGCTGCGGGCCTGGCGGGAGCAGCGGCGGGTCAGCCAGCTGGAGCTGGCCCTGCGCGCCGACTCCTCGGCCCGCCACATCAGCTTCGTCGAGACGGGCCGTTCCCGGCCCAGCGAGGAGATGCTGCTGCGGCTGGCCGAGCATCTGGACATCCCCGTGCGGGGGCGCAACGCGCTGCTGCTGGCGGCCGGTTACGCCCCGCGCTACCCGCATACGCCGCTCGACGATCCGGCGCTGGGCGCGGTGCGTGAGGGCATCGAGCGGCTGATCGGGGGTTACGAGCCGTACCCGGCGGTGGTGGTGGACGCGCTGTACAACGTGGTGGCCGCCAACCGGGGGTTGATGACACTGGCCGAGGGTGTCTCCGAGTCGCTGCTGGAGCCACCGCTGAACGCGATGCGGCTCGCGCTGCACCCACAGGGCCTGGCGCCCCGGATCCGCAATCTGCGTGCCTGGCGGGACCACCTGCTGGAGCAGATGGAGGGGCAGATCGCGCTGCACCGCTCCGAGCCGTTGCGGGCCCTGTACGAGGAGGTGGCGGCGTATCCGGTGCCCGACGCCGATCCGGCGGAGGAGCCTTTGGAGCCCGTGCCGTACTTCGCGCTGCCGCTGCGGATCGAACACGAGGGGCGGACACTGTCGTTCCTCTCCTCGATCTCGACGTTCAACACCCCGATGGACGTGACCGTCGCGGAGCTGGCCATCGAGACGCTGCTTCCGGCCGACCCGGCGACGGCCAAGTACCTTCAGGGCCTCGCCTTCTGACGGTCCCTCAGGGCAGCGTGCTGGAGAACGGCGAAGCCGGTCACGACCAGCGCCTGGAGCACCGTCCACACGGCGCCCGGTGTGCTCGGCGTGAGCCACAGCGCCAGGGCCACCAGGCTGGCCACCGTCCAGGCGAGGTTGGCCTCGACGACGGCCCGGACACCGAGCGCCGGCGGTTCCGGGCGGGACGCCAGCAGGCCCACGCCCGCGGCGTAGACGGTGAGGAACGCGCCCAGCGCGAGCAGCAGCCCGGAGTCGACGCCGAGGAAGCGGCCGAGGGGGCCGGAGAGGGCGAGGTAGGCGAGGGCGTTGGCGCCGGTCACCACGGCGTCCAGGGCCAGGAAGCGGCGCAGCGTCGACTGCGGGGAAGAGGTCCGGGCGAGCGCGGCGAGCTGGGTCGTGGACATGGGGCATCACCCTCCGTCGGGTCGTGGTGCGGTGGCTGGGGACGGCCGCGGGCCCAGGGCGCCACGGCCGGGTGGCAGCGGGCCCGGGGCCCGGGCCGGAGTGCGCCGGTCCGGCCCCCGGTACGTCCACGATCCCGTTCCGGCCGCGCCCGGTCGATTACCCGCGGGGTAATGGCCCGGCGCCCGGTCCCTTCGTGCGATCTCCTCCCCACCGGCCCTGTGGGACCGGCTGCGGAACGTGGCACACTGATCGCGATCACGGGCGCGTTGGGGAGGCGGGGCGTGAGTGAACGGCGGGCCGCACCGACCGTGGGCCAGGTGGTGCTGGGCAAGCGGTTGCAGGAGCTGCGTGAGGCGGCGGGCCTCAGTCGCGACGAGGCCGCCCGGGTGCTGCGGGTCGCCCCCGCGACCGTCCGCCGGATGGAGACGGCCGACGTCGCGCTGAAGATCCCGTACGTGCAGATCCTGCTGACCGCGTACGGGGTGGCCGACGACGAGGTGACGGCGTTCGTCGGGCTCGCCGAGGAGGCGAACCGGCCGGGCTGGTGGCAGCGGTTCCACGACGTGCTGCCCGATTGGTTCAGCCTCTACGTGAGCCTGGAGGGCGCCGCCCGGATCATCCGCTCCTACGAGCCGCACTTCGTTCCGGGACTGCTCCAGACGGAGGGGTACGCGCGTGCCGTTCTGGAGGCGGGCACCATCGGGAACTCCGGGCCGGACGCCGTGGAGCGGCACGTGTCGCTGCGGCTGGAGCGGCAGCGGCTCCTGGAACGCGAGAATCCGCCGCACCTGTGGGTGATCATGGACGAGACGGTGCTGCGCCGGCCGGTGAGCGTCGACAGCCGGGTGATGCGCGACCAGCTGGACAAGCTGCTGGAGTACTCCGCGCGGGACCGCGTCACGCTCCAGGTCGCCGAGTTCGAGGACGGGCCGCATCCCGGGACGTACGCACCGTTCTCGCTGTTCCGCTTCGCCGAGCCCGAACTGCCCGACATGGTCTTCACCGAGTACCTGACCGGCGCGCTCTACCTCGACTCCGCCAAGGAGGTCTCCGCGCATCTGGAGGTCCTCGACCACATGACGGCGGGTGCCGCGTCGCCGCAGCGTACGGAGGGGCTGCTGCGGGAGTACCGCGACAGCTTCTGAGCCCGACCCCCGGCCGTTTTCCCTGGTCACAGCGCGGTTCTGACCCGTACGGGCCCGGTCGGCAGGTGTGCTGCGCCGCGCGCCCTTAGCGTCGGGACCACGGGGCGCACGCGAAGGAGGTCCGATGCCCGGGTTCGAGGTGCTGTACCAGGCGGCCGCGCTGTGCCTGATGTACCCCGACGACGGCTTCCGAGCCCGCCTGCCGCTGCTGCGTGAAGCCGCCCCGCAGCTGAGGGAGTTCGCCGACCACGCGGCGCTCACCCCGCCAGGGGAGCTGGCCGCGCACTACGTCGAGGTCTTCGAGTCCGGGCAGGACCTCAGCCTGTATCTGAGCGCCTGGCGCGAGGCGGCACCGGCGCCCTCCGAGGAGATCTACCGCGCGCACGGCCTCAAGACCACCGGCGAGGAGCCACCGGACTTCCTCCCCGCGGTTTTGGAGTTCGCGGCCCGCACCGGCAGCGCCGAGCTGCTGACCGAGCACCGCGACGGCCTGGACCGGCTGCGGTCCCAGCTCACCGCGTTCGGCACGCCGTACGCGACGGTCCTGGACGCGGTGTGCGCGACGCTGCCGCCCGCGCACACCGGGTCCCAGGAGGCCGGCAGAGGCGACTGAAACCTCGCGGGAGAGTCTCTCGGCAACCGGAGTTCGGCCTATGCGGCGCCGCCCTCCCGGTCGCGCTGGTCCTTCTCCTCGTCCACGATCTCCGCGTCGACCACGCCCTCCTCGTCCTGCGGCGGGGTGGGGGTCTCCTCGGCGGGAGTCCCCTCGGTGGGTGTCTGCTGGGCCTGGGCGTACATCGCCTGGCCCATCTTCTGGCTGACCGAGGCGAGCTTCTCGACAGCGGCGCGCAGGGCGGCCGTGTCCGCCTGCTGCTCCAGCTGTCCCTTGACGTCCAAGACGGCCGACTCGACCTCGGACTTCGTCTCGGCCGGGATCCGGTCGCCGTTGTCACGGAGGAAGTTCTCGGTCTGGTAGACGAGTTGCTCGGCCTGGTTGCGGGTCTCGGCCGCCTCTCGGCGTTGGCGGTCCTCCTCCGCGTACTGCTCGGCCTCGCGCATCATGCGGTCGATGTCGTCCTTGGGCAGGGCCGAGCCGCCGGTGACCGTCATCTTCTGTTCGCGGCCGGTCGCCAGGTCCTTGGCGGAGACGTGCATGATGCCGTTGGCGTCGATGTCGAAGGCCACCTCGATCTGCGGGACTCCGCGCGGCGCCGGTGGCAGGCCCGTCAGGTCGAAGACGCCGAGCTTCTTGTTGTACGCGGCGATCTCCCGTTCGCCCTGGTAGACCTGGATGCCGACCGAGGGCTGGTTGTCCGCCGCCGTGGTGAAGATCTCCGAACGCCGCGTCGGGATGGTGGTGTTGCGCTCGATGAGCTTCGTCATGATGCCGCCCTTGGTCTCGATGCCCAGGGACAGCGGCGTGACGTCGAGCAGCAGCACGTCCTTGACGTCGCCGCGGATGACGCCCGCCTGGAGCGCGGCGCCGACCGCCACGACCTCGTCGGGGTTGACGCCCTTGTGCGGTTCCTTGCCGGTGAGTTCCTTGACCAGGTCCGTCACGGCGGGCATCCGGGTCGAGCCGCCGACGAGGATCACGTGGTCGATCGCGGAGAGTTTCACACCGGCGTCCTCGACCGCCTGGTGGAAAGGCTTCTTGCAGCGGTCGAGCAGGTCCTGGGTGAGCTCCTGGAACTGGGCCCGGGTGAGTTTCTCGTCCAGGTGCAGCGGCCCTTCCGACGAGGCCGTGATGTAGGGCAGGTTGATCGTCGTCTCGGTGGAGCTGGACAGCTCGATCTTGGCCTTCTCGGCGCCCTCGCGGAGCCGCTGCACGGCCATCTTGTCGCTGCCCAGGTCGACGCCGTACTGCCCCTTGAAGCGCTTGACGAGGTACTCGACGATCCGCTGGTCCCAGTCGTCGCCGCCCAGGTGTGTGTCGCCGTTGGTGGCCTTCACCTCGATGACGCCCTCGCCCATCTCCAGCAGCGACACGTCGAAGGTGCCGCCGCCGAGGTCGAAGACGAGCACCGTCTGGTCGTTCTCCTTGTCCAGCCCGTAGGCCAGTGCCGCGGCCGTCGGCTCGTTGATGATCCGCAGCACCTTCAGGCCCGCGATCTCCCCGGCCTCCTTGGTCGCCTGCCGCTGACTGTCGTCGAAGTACGCCGGGACGGTGATCACCGCGTCGGTGACGTCCTCGCCGAGGTAGGACTCGGCGTCCCGCTTCAGTTTCTGCAGCACCCGCGCGGACAGTTCCTGCGCCCGGTAGCGCGTGCCGTCGATGTCACCCTGCTCGGGGAAGTGCCAGTGCGCGTCCCCCATGTGGCGCTTGACCGAGCGGGCGGTGCGCTCGACGTTCGTCACGGCCTGCCGCTTGGCCACCTCCCCGACCAGCACCTCACGGTTCTTGGCGAACGCCACGACCGAGGGTGTGGTTCTGGCCCCCTCCGCGTTGGCGATGACGGTGGGCTCGCCGCCTTCCAGCACGGCGACCACCGAGTTCGTGGTTCCGAGGTCGATCCCGACCGCACGTCCCATCGCTGTCCCCTTCCGCCAGGGCGGCTCTCCACACTCTCCAGCACAAAACTTGAGTGCGCTGTTGTCAATGCCGCGGATGGGTGACCGGCCCGCGCAGCTCCACCGCGCGCCGGGGCCGGTCGGTGACGAGCACGTCCACGCGGGGATGGGCGAGGAAGGCGCGCATCAGGGTGTCGTCGTTGACGGTCCACACCATGGTGAACAGTCCGTGCCGGGTCGCCTCGCGCAGCACGTTGGTCCTGGCCAGCCGCTGGTGCACGGCGACGCCGTGGGCTCCGCAGGCCCGGATGCGGCGGGCCGGGAACAGCTCGCTCAGCCGGGTGCCGGGCAGCCGCGCCAGGGCCAGCTCTTTGCGGTCGCGCCCCAGGGACAGCGCGGTGCGCACTCCCGGGAAGCCGTGCGTGACGGCGGCGACGGAACGGTCCTCCAGCGTCGTCACGACCAGCCCGTCCGCGCCGAGCAGGGCCACCGCCCGGTCGATCACCTCCCGCTCGTAGCCCGCCTCCTTCAGGTCCAGGTGCGCCACGAGCTTCCCGGCGATCAGCGCCATGACCTCGTCCACCACCGGCACGTCGTATCCGGCCCGCTCGCTCAGCTGGGCGTGGGTGAGCGCGGACAGCGGCGGTCCGGTGGGCCCGACGCGGGGGTCGTGGTAGACGACGAGGACGCCGTCGGCCGTGCGGCGGATGTCGAACTCGACGTACTCCGCGCCGGACCCGATCGCGTCCTTGTACGCCTCCCAGGTCGCGGCGCCGGCGCGCTCGGAGCCGCCCCGGTGGGCGGAGACGGCGGGGCGTGGCCTCATGGTCGCGGACTCCCGGAGGGCGAGCGGGGCGGCGGAAGGGGTACGGCGTCGTCGCCGGGCCCCGGCAGCAGCGAGCCGGAGCGGCGGCGTGGGGGGCGAACCGACGACGTCGCGCGGGCGGCCCCGGTGGGCGGCCCGCGCGACGTCGGTGAACGGGGTCAGGCGAGCTTGGCGGTCAGGGTGATGGGCGTGGCCTTGAGGGCCTGGCTGACGGGGCAGCCGACCTTGGCCTCGTCGGCGGCGGCCTGGAAGGCCGCCTCGTCGATGCCGGGGACGGTGCCCTCGACGGTGAGGTGGATGCCGGTGATGCCCTCGCCGGGCTGGAAGGAGACGTCGGCGGAGGTGACGAGCTTGGTGGGCGGCGTGCCGGCCTTGTTGAGGATGTTGGAGAAGGCCATCGAGAAGCAGCTGGAGTGGGCGGCGGCGATCAGCTCCTCGGGGCTGGTCTTGCCGTTCGCCTCCTGGGCGCGCGAGGCCCACGTGACCGGCTGCTCGCCGATGGCCCCGGAGGAGTCGAAGGTGACGACGCCGTTGCCCTCGAGGAGGTTGCCTTCCCAGACGGTGTGTGCGGAGCGCGTGGTAGCCACGGTTCTTCCTTTCGCGTGCGGACTCGCGTGCGGGCCCCTCGGGCGGGTCCCGTCCCCATCCGATCACATTCCGGTTCGGCTCACTGGCAAGACCGGGCCTCTGGACGGTGAACGGCAGTCGGTCCGCGTCAGGCGGCGCGTTCCCCGGTGCTCTCGAGCGGCACCTGAGGGCCGTTCGACTCGCGCAGCCAGCGGCGCAGCACGCGGTGGACGTGTTCGGCGCCGGCGAGTTCCTCGCCTTCGCCGGCCGGCGCGGACAGGACGAGCGGCGACAGCAGGAAGGGTCTGCCCTGCTCGCCGCCGAGGCCGCCGTGGGAGCCGATCTGCTCCTCGAAGGCGAGCACTTCGCCGTCGGCGGGATCGTGGAAGGAGTTGACCATGATGTCGGCGGTGTGCGGGAAGGAGTGCGTGCGGCGTACCGCGTCGACGGCGCCCGGCCCGAACGGGGCGAGCGGCCCCGGGTCGTCGTCCAGGTCGGCCAGCGGGATCTCGGCGCCGTACGCGCCCAGGACGACCCCGCCGTGCTCGTCGCTGCGCACCAGCAGGAAGCCGATGCCGGGGTGGTTGGCGAGGGTCGGCAGCAGCGCCGGGTGGCGGGCGTCGATCTCCTCCTTGCTCATCCGGTGCGTGACGTCCGGGAAGGAGACCAGGCCGAGGTTGCCGGAGGCCAGCACGATCGGCTCCTCGCGGCGCTCGGGGCGGTGCTGCTCGCCGCTCTCCGCCACCGGGAACCGCAGCGCGGCGCGCACCGCGGCACGCGCCTCCGCCCCACTGCGGGTGCGCTCCGCCTTGCGCGGCACGTGCAGCCCGCAGCCGGCCCGCACCAGGTCGCCGAGGGTGAGGCCGTAGCGGGAGCGGAACGTCTCGCCGGGGCTCTGGCCGTGGTCGGACAGCACGACGATCCGGTAGGGACGCGGGGCGTGCTCGGCGACGTTCTCGATCAGGGCGAGCGAACGGTCCAGGCGTTCGAGGACCTTCTGCGCGTCGCGGCTCATCGGTCCGGAGTGGTGGGCCACCTCGTCGTAGGCCACCAGGTCGGCGTAGACGGCGGTGCGTCCGGCGAGCATGTCGCCCATGACGGAGGCGACGACGACGTCCCGCTCGACGACCGTCGCGAAGGCCCGGACGAAGGGATAAAGGCCGCCGCGGGAGACGCGCGGTCTCTGCTTGCTCAGGCGGGCCCGGGTGGACTGTCCGATCTCCCGGCCGGCCTCGGCGACGAAGGAGAGGGCGGTGCGCACGGCGTTGGCCGGGTCGGAGAAGTAGGCGAAGTAGCCCGCGCGGGAGCGGTTCTCCGGGCTGCGGCGGCGGGTGGCTATGGACAGCACCAGGGCCTGTTCCTCCGCGCCCCCGCTGAACAGGTTCCCGCGGCTGGCGCCGTCGATGGTGAGCAGACCGCCGTGCCCGGCGTGTGCGACGGCGCGGCGCTGGAGTTCGGCGGCGCTGGTCGGGCGGTTGCA
Organism: Streptomyces djakartensis; assembly: GCF_014651075.1. GTDB lineage: Bacteria > Actinomycetota > Actinomycetes > Streptomycetales > Streptomycetaceae > Streptomyces > Streptomyces djakartensis. Next base: position 105,347 of record NZ_BMWE01000020.1, read on the forward strand.
GACCACCACCTCGCGGGTGTCCTTCTCGTACCAGCGGAACGCGGGGACGTCGTGGTTGCTGCCGTGCAGGATGCCGAGCTGGCTGGCTCCGGTCTGGCTGGACCAGTCGGTGCGCCAGGGGGTGAGCCGGTGGGTGGGGCGGCCACCGTCGCCCAGGTCGAGCCAGCGGGCGACGGTGGGCATCAGGCCCTTGCCGACGGCGTCCAGCAGGACGTCGTGGCCGACGCCGTCGAGTTGGACGAAGACCGTGCCGGGGGCGGCCGGGCTGGGCGGCCCGGATCTGCGGCGGCGGTCGGACAGCCGGTACAGCCGGCGGCGGTAGGCGTCGTCGTCGCGTACCGCCAGCGCGGCGCCGGTGGCGGACGCCACGGCGGACATCACCGCGGCGACCACCACGGCGGTCTCCGGCGCGGCGGCACCGCGCTCGGCCGGGTTGAGGTACAGGGCGAGCAGCAGCAGCGCGCCGTTGAGGAAGAACACCAGCAGTCCGAGCACGAGCGCCGGGACGAGCAGCAGGAGCCGGACGAGCAGCGGCCACACCACGGCCGACAGCAGGCCGAAGGCGCCGGCGCCGAAGGCGGCCGTGACGGCGATGTCGGTGGCGCTGTCGCCGTTCTCCGAGCGGAGCCGGAAGTCCGGCAGGATTCCGGCGAGGACGAGCATGGTGACGGTGGAGACCGCCCACACGGCGATGCTCCGCCCCACCTGACTGGCGAACCGTCGCCATCGCACGCCCCGCACGCCCCGCCACCTCACGTCCCTGGCCCGCCGCCGCGGGCCTGCCGCTCACAGTGTCTCAACGCCGGGGGAACGCCCTTTGTCCCTGCGCTCTTCCTCCGGCCCGAGGGCATTCCTTGTTTCCCGCGGCAGCCCGGGCAACCACGACGGGACGTCAGCGGCCGTCGTAACCGGCCGTCGGCATCGACAGCCGCCGGTGCACGCACGCCTTCATCGCCGCGTCGTACGCCGGTTCCGCGTGTCCCACCGTCTCGACCCGCACCCCGCGCCGGGCACACTCCGCGGTGAACTCCTCGACGGACGCGAGCGCGCTCTCCAGCACCCTCCGGCTGGGCGCCACGAACAGGTCGAGGCCGGGCCGGACGCCGTCCCACAGCACGCCGTGGTCGGGGCGCAGGGCCCGGACCAGTAACTCCCGGCTGACCACGTATCCCCGCTCGGCGGCCCAGCGGGCGCACATCGCGTGCTGGCTACGGGAGTCGACCAGGAACGGGTCCTCGTCCAGCTCCTCCAGCGGCGTCAGACTCGCGATCGCCGTGACCCGCACGGGCATCATGGCGTCCCCCTCACCTCCGGTTTCGCCGCCGACCCTACTCCTGCACGTAGGCTTCGGGGAGTCGCGCGAAGGAGGCAAAGAGGTGCCGGTGGAGATCACCTGGTGGGGTCACGCGACGTGCACGGTCGAGGACTCGAACGTACGGATACTCACCGACCCTCTGTTCGCGCGCCGGCTCGCGCACCTGCGCCGGCGGCGCGGGGCCGTGCCACCCCCGGCAGCCCGTCTCGCGGACGTGGCGCTGGTGTCGCATCTGCACGCCGACCACCTGCACGTGCCGTCGCTGATGCGGCTCGCTCCCGGCACCCGCCTGCTCGTGCCCCGGGGGGCGCGCCGGGCGGTACCCGGTCTGCGCCGGCTCACGCACCTGCGTATCGGCGAGATGGCGCCCGGGGACGAGACACCCGTCGGAGACATCGTCGTACGGGCGGTGCCCGCGCGGCACGACGGGCGCCGGCTGCCGCTCGGACCGCACCGCTCCCCCGCCCTCGGCTACGTCATAGCCGGCGAGGCCCGCACCTACTTCGCCGGGGACACGGGGCTGTTCGACGAGATGGCCAAGGAGGTCGGGCCGGTCGAGGTGGCGCTGCTGCCGGTGGGCGGCTGGGGACCGTACCTCGGCGAGGGGCACCTGGACGCCGGGCGGGCGGCACAGGCGCTGGAGCGGCTGGCGCCGTGCAGTGCGGTGCCGGTGCACTACGGCACGTACTGGCCGATCGGGATGGACGCCGTGCGCCCCCACGAGTTCCACGCGCCGGGTGACGAGTTCGTGCGCCTCGCGGCCAGGCGCGCGCCCGGCGTGGCCGTGCACCGGCTCGGGCACGGTCAGAGCGTGCGCGTGGAGGCCGGGAGATGAGCTGGACCGCGCCGATAGCGCAGGCCGGCGTGGCCCTGCTCGCCGCGTCGGCCGTCACCCCGGCGCCGATCCTGCCGGAGTCCACGCAGCAGGCGGTCGGGTATCCCATGCTCTTCCTGCTGGTGCTCGTCGGGGCGTTGCTGCCGGTGATCCCCACGGGCGCGCTGGTGAGTTCGGCGGCGGTGGTCGCCTTCCACCGGATGGCACCGTTCTCGCTGCTGTTGCTGTTCGTCACGGCGTCGCTCGCGGCGTTCCTCGGTGACGCGACGCTGTACTGGCTGGGGCGGCGTGGGCTGAGGTCCAGGAACGGGTCGCGCTGGCTGGAGCGGATCCGGGCACGGGCGCCGGAGGACCGGCTGGCGCAGGCGCAGGGGAAACTCGCGGCGCACGGTGTCGCCGTACTGGTGCTGTCCCGGCTGGTGCCGGCGGGGCGTATCCCCGTGATGCTGGCCTGCCTGCTGGCCGAGTGGCCGCTGCGGCGGTTCTCCCGGGGGAATCTGCCGGCCTGCCTGGCCTGGGCCGTGACGTATCAGCTGATCGGGATCCTCGGGGGGTCGTTGTTCGACGAGCCGTGGCAGGGTGTGGTGGCCGCGATCGGGCTGACCCTGGTGATCAGCGCGGTGCCGAGTGTGGTGCGGCGGGTGCGGTAGCGCCGTTGTCGTCCGCTGTTGTCTTCGGGGTGCGGGTTGTGTGTGGCTTGTCACGCAGTTCCCCGCGCCCCTCGGCTTGGTTCACTACAGCACCTTTGAAGCGCCCACCGGCATGTCCCAGAGGTTTTCCCGGGGCAGGCCCGCCTTGTCCCATGCCGCCCGCACCCGGGTGAGGGGTTCGAGGACCGGCTCCGCCGACAGGACGAACGTGGCCCAGTGCATGGGGGCCATCCTGGTCGCGCCCAGGTCCTGGACGGCCAGAACCGCCTCCTCCGGGTCGCAGTGGACGTCGCTGAGCCACCAGCGCGGGTCGTAGGCGCCGATGGGGAGGAGCGCGAGGTCGATGCCGGGATAGCGGCGCCCGATGCGGGAGAACCAGTGGCCGTAGCCGGTGTCGCCGGCGAAGTAGACGCGTTGGCCCTGCTGGTCCGTGAGGACCCAGCCGCCCCACAGGCTGCGGCAGGTGTCGGTGAGGGTGCGCTTGGACCAGTGGTGGGACGGGACGAAGTCGAAGCGGACGCCGTCGAGTTGGGCCGCCTCCCACCAGTCGAGCTCGGTGACGCGAGTGAAGCGGCGGCGGTGGAACCAGCGGGCCAGCCCGGCCGGGACGAACACGGGGGTGTCGCGCGGGAGTCTGCGCAGCGTGGGGGCGTCCAGGTGGTCGTAGTGGTTGTGGCTGATGACGACGGCGTCGACGCGCGGCAGCGCCTCCCAGGGGACGCCCACGGGTGTGATGCGGGCCGGGGTCCCGAGGATCCGGCGGGACCAGACCGGGTCGGTGAGGACGGTGAGACCGCCTATGCGGATCACCCAACTGGCGTGTCCCGCCCAGGTGACGGCGACCGTGCCGGCGTCGACGCGGGGCAGCGGGCCCGGCTCGTAGGGCAGCCGGGGAATGTCAACGAGGCCTTCCGGGCCCGGTCTCACGGCGCCTTCGCGGGCGAAGCGGGCCATGGCCTTCAGGCCCGGGAGGGGGGCGGTCAGCCGGTCGTGGAACGTACGGGGCCACACCCGGCGTTCGGCCAGCGGCCTCGGTTCGGCCAGCGGCGGGTACGGGGGTGCCAGGGGGGACGGAGGGGCCGGGTGGCCGGCTTCCTGCGTGGTGGTGGTCGTGGTCGACTCGGACTGCTGCGTCATCGCGGAGGCTCCCATCGCCGAGCGTCGTCGCGGAGATCGTCGAAGGCCGACTTCAGTTGGATCAACGCGTGCCGCACCTGCGGCAGTTCCAACGGTGTGGGTGAGGTGAGGCATTCCGCGCGTTCCGTGTCGGAGCCGTGCAACAGTGCGCCGGTGGACAGTCGCACGCGCGGGGCTTCGAGATCGTCGCCGAAGCGGTGGCCGCCCGGGGCCGGCAGGCCGATGCGGGCGGAGAGGAAGTCCTCGAGTTCCTGTGCGTCGCCGACGCCGTGCGCGCTGAGCGCGGGCCGCAGCGGGGTGAGGTCGACGTACAGGTGGCGCCCGGCCTGCGGGGGCCGCGCGAGGGCACCCGCGGTGACCACGGCGGAGTGCGCCTCGGCGGCCAGGCGTGCGTGCAGGCGTACGGCGGTGGCGACGCGCTCCCTGAGCGGTTCCGGCTCTCCCAGGGCGTAGGCGGCCGCCGCCGCGACGGGGGCGGCGACGCGGGCGTCGAGAGCCGTGAGGACGTCGAGCACGCGCGCGTGAAGACCTTCGGCGTCGTCGCCGGCCGGGAAGCGGGCCACGGCGGCCGGCCAGCCCGGCGGGAGCAGGGCACCGGCCAGGTCGGTGACGACGGTGACCCGGTCGGGCAGCATCTCGGCGGGGCTGAGCAGCACCGTGTCGTGCGGATCGTGCAGGGTGTCGCGCCAGGTCTCGTCGCTGATCAGGTGCAGGCCCTCACCCTGGGCGGCCTCGACGGTCTCGTGCAGGAGCTCGGGAGGGGCGACCCGGGCCGTGGGGTCGTCGGCGACGGACAGCACGAGCAGGCGCGGATCGCCGCCCTCGGCGCGGACCCGGCGCACGGTCTCCAGGAGGGCGTACGGGTCGGGTACCCCACCGCTCTCCGGCGGGGTCGGCACGTGGAAGGCGGGGCGCCCCAGCAGGCGGGCGTACGGCGCCCACCAGGCGGCGCACGGCCTGGGCACCAGGACGTCGCCGCCCAGGGCGGCGGTCAGCGCGAGCAGCAGGGCGGGGGCGCCGGGGCCGGCGGCCACGTGGCCGGGGGCACAGGGCAGGCCGCGCCGCTCCCAGTAGGCGCAGGCGGCCTCGCGCACGGCCGGGCCGCCGCCGACCGGCTCGTGATCACCGCGGGAGGCCGCGGCGGCGAGCACCGCGGACAGCTCCGGCAGTACGGGCAGTCCGTCCTCGGGGAGCGGCGGCCCGAACCGGACGGGGCCGTGGCCTTGCGGGTCCGTCCGCCGCATCCGTACCTCCGCAGTGCCAGGGCCAGGGCCAGTGCCTGGTGCCGCCTTGTGTCGCCTTCGGCGTGTGCGCCGTCCAATGCCCGTTCGTCCGTGCGGTGCGGCTCGTTTCCTCGGCTCCGGGTACCCAGGTCTCCGCCGTCCCATGGGCACCCCGCCGGGTCGTGACGGTCACAGCATGATCGGGCCGGGCCGGGGAAAGAGGGGCCGATCGGGGGCGGTGGCGCGTGTGGGGGGCGGGTGGGTCAGCGATACGGATCGCTCTCCCGGTTGCGCAGCCGGTGCGCGGCGGCTCCGAACGCGCCCGCGATCAGCAACCCGCCGGCGACCAGGGCGGGCACGGAGTCCCTGAAGGCGCCTCCGTCACCGGCCCGCACCCCGCGCCGCACGGCCGCTCCTCCGCAGTCGTCCTCGTGCTGCCACGACCCACCGGCCGCTTCACCGCCCAACTCGCCGGCAGCTTCATCGCTCAGCTCGCCGGCCGCCTCGCCACCCAGCTCGCCGGCCGCTTCCCCGCCCAGCGAGCCAGCCGCTTCACCGCCCGGTTCGCCGGCCGCTTCACCGCCCAGCGAGCCAGCTGCTTCATCAGCCGTTTCGCCGACCCCGCCAGCGCCCGACACACCGGCCCGGCCACCAGCCGCCTCGCCACCCAGCTCACCGGCCTCACCGGCGTCACCGGCCTCACCGCCCAGCTCACCAGCCACTTCCCCACCCGGTTCGCCAGCCGCTTCACCACCCGGTTCGCCGACCCCGCCAGCGCCCGACACACCGGCCCGGCCACCAGCCGCCTCGCCACCCAGCTCACCGGCCTCACCGGCCTCACCGGCCTCACCGCCCAGCTCACCAGCCACTTCCCCGCCCGGTTCGCCAGCCGCTTCATCGCCCAGCTCGCCGGCCGCCTCGCCACCCAGCTCGCCGTCCCCTTCCCCGCCCAGCGAGCCATCCGCTTCACCACCCGGTTCGCCGACCCCGCCAGCGCCCGACACACCGGCCCGGCCACCAGCCGCCTCGCCACCCAGCTCACCGGCCTCACCGCCCAGCTCACCAGCCACCTCCTCGCCCAGCTCGCCGGCCCCTTCGTCGCCCGGCTCTCCCGCCCAGCCGGTGGCCGGTTCGTGGTCCGGGTCGTCGGCCCGGCAGGGGTCGTGGGTGGGCGGGGTGGTGGGAGACGGCTTGTGCGACGGGCTGTGACCGCCTCCGCCGTCGGCCACCGTGAACGTCGCGCTCCACTCCTTGCCCTTACCGCCGGGAGCGGCGGGACAGGTGCCGTCGACGGTCCAGGCCGAGTCCTTGCCCGGGCCGGGGTCGCCCTTCAGGTCGTGGGCGATACGGGCGGTGCCGCGGTAGGCGGGCCCGGACACCTTGTCGTCGTTGCCGGTCACCCTGCGCAGCGGGACCGTGCCCTCGTCGAAGGCCTGCGAGGTCGCGTCGATGGTGTCGGGCGGATGCCCGCCGTCCGGATCACAGCTCACCGAGATGGTGAGTGTGCCTCCGGGCCCGACGGTGGCCGGGCTGACCTCGGCGGCGGGTTCGGCGGCGACGCCCGGCGCGAAGCTCAGCAGAGCCGAGCCGGCCAGGGCGGCGACGGACAGTGCGTGGAGGGTGCGGCACATGGCGCGAGCTCCTTCGGGCGACGGCAGGAATGCCCTTCTGCCATCACAGCCAGCCCGGCAGGTCAGCGCGCGCGACCGGCCCCCATTAGCGGGACAGCGCCCTCCGACCGGGTGAACGCGCTACGCGATGTCCCGCATGACCTGCTCCCGCACCCGCCCGCAGCACCGGCTGATCAGCCGCGACACATGCATCTGCGAGATCCCCAGCTCCTCGGCGATCCGGCTCTGCGTCATGTCCCCGAAGAACCGCATGTACAGAATCGCCCGCTCCCGCTCGGGCAGCGCCGCCAGCCGGGCCTTCACGGACTCGCGGTCGACGACCGTGTCCAGCGCCGGGTCCGGGGACCCCAGCGCGTCACTCAGGGAGTACCCGTCCTCGGCGCCGGGCAGCTCCGCGTCCAGGGACAGGGCGGTGAAGCTCTCCAGAGCTTCCAGGCCCGCCTTGACGTCCTCCTCGCTCATCCTCGCGTGCTCGGCGATCTCGGCGACCGTGGGCCGGCGGCCGGAGATGGTCTGGGACAGATCCCGGGAAGCCAGCCGGACGCGGTTGCGCAGGTCCTGGACCCGGCGGGGGACGTGCAGGGTCCACATGTGGTCGCGGAAGTGCCGCTTGATCTCACCCGTGACGGTGGGCACCGCGTAGCTCTCGAAGGCGTTGCCCAGCTCCGGGTCGTACCGGTCGACGGCCTTGACCAGGCCGAGGGCCGCCACCTGGCGCAGGTCCTCGAAGCTCTCGCCACGGCTGCGGAAGCGTCCGGCGAGACGGTCGGCCATGGGCAGCCAGGCCTCGACGATCTCGTCGCGGAGCGCGTCGCGCTCGGGCCCGGCGGGGAGGGCGGCGAGCCTGCGGAAGGCGTCGGCCGTGTCGGGGGCGTCGTCGTGGGGGTGCTGCTTCGCGCGTGTGTGAATCGGCATGATGCGTCACAATTCCCTTATAGGTGCCTTGTGTTGCCGGTCACCGTGGGAGCTCGGCCGCTGTGGGACAGGACCGCCGGTGGCGGCGCTTGACGCCGCTCCCTCACGGACGTGCCTCCTGTCCGAAGCACTGAGGGGCGCCTGCCCTCCGCCCCTGCCCGCAAACCCGCCCCAGGTTTTCCGCCGTCGCGCAGGGTGACTCGTACCGCTGGCCCCTTCCCCCTACGTCCGGGAGGTCGTACATGAGCACCAACGTCTCCGATTACGTCCTGCACAGGCTGCGCGAGTGGGGAGTGGAGCAGGTCTTCGGCTATCCGGGCGACGGCATCAACGGCCTGCTCGCCGCATGGGGCCGGGCCGAGAACGAGCCACGTTTCGTACAGTCGCGGCACGAGGAGATGTCCGCGTTCCAGGCGGTCGGCTACGCCAAGTTCAGCGGCCGTCTCGGGGTGTGCGCCGCGACGTCGGGGCCGGGCGCGATCCATCTGCTGAACGGCCTGTACGACGCCAAACTGGACCATGTGCCGGTACTGGCGATCGTCGGCCAGACGCACCGCACCGCGATGGGCGGCTCCTACCAGCAGGAAGTGGATCTGCACACGCTGTTCAAGGATGTCGCCTCCGATTTCGTGGAGACGGTGACGGTGCCGGAGCAGCTGCCGAACGTGCTGGACCGGGCGATCCGCACCGCGTACGCGCGGCGCTGCCCGACCGCGATCATCATCCCGGGTGATGTGCAGGAGCTCGACTACTCGCCGCCGACGCACGAGTTCAAGATGGTCCCCTCGAGTCTGGACCGCAGCTCGTGGACGGCGGTGCCCTCCGAGGACTCGGTGCGGCGGGCCGCCGAGATCCTCAACTCCGGTGACAAGGTGGCGATTCTGGTCGGCCAGGGCGCGGCCGGCGCGCGGGCCGAGGTCGAGCGGATCGCCGAGCTGCTCGGCGCGGGCGTCGCCAAGGCGCTGCTCGGCAAGGACGTCATCAGCGACGAACTGCCGTACGTCACCGGATCGATCGGCCTGCTGGGCACGCGACCGTCGTACGAGCTGATGCGTGACTGCGACACCTTGCTGACCATCGGCTCGTCGTTCCCGTACTCCCAGTTCCTGCCGGAGTTCGGCAAGGCGCGGGGTGTGCAGATCGACATCGACCCGCACATGGTCGGGATGCGCTACCCGTACGAGGTGAACCTGGTCGGTGACGCGAAGGCCACCCTGGAACGGCTGATCCCGCTGATCGAGGGCGGACGCGGGCGCGAGTGGTACGACACGGTGTGCGCGAACGTGACGCTGTGGCGTGACGTGATGGAGCGCCGGGCGGGGCTCGACGCCGATCCGATCAACCCGGAGTACGTGGCCCGCGCGCTGGACCCGCTGCTGCCGGACAACGCGATCGTCACCTCCGACTCCGGTTCGACGGCGAACTGGTACGCCCGGCACCTCACCATGCGGCCGGGCATGCGCGGTTCGCTCTCCGGGACGCTGGCGACGATGGGCTGCGGGGTGCCGTACGTCATCGGCGCCAAGTTCGCGCACCCGGACCGGCCGGCGATCGCGCTGGTCGGCGACGGGGCGATGCAGATGAACGGGATGGCGGAGCTGATCACGGCGGCGAAGTACCGGCATCTGTGGGAGGACCCGCGACTGGTGGTCGCGGTGTGGAACAACCACGATCTGAATCAGGTCACATGGGAGATGCGTGCCATGGAGGGCGCACCGTCGTTCCTGCCCTCGCAGGAGCTGCCCGACGTGCAGTACGCGGCGTTCGCCCGTTCGCTGGGGCTGACCGGCATCCGGGTGGAGAAGCCCGAGGACGTCGAGGCGGCCTGGCGTGCCGCGCTGGCGGCGGACGGTCCCGCGGTGGTCGAGTTCCTGACCGATCCGGCTGTCCCACCGATCCCGCCGCACGCCACCTGGGACCAGATGGAGGCGACCGCCGCGTCGATCCTGAAGGGTGACGCGGACCGGGCATCGGTGGTCAAGCAGGGCTTCAAGGCGAAGGTGCAGGAGTTCCTGCCGGGGCGGGAGAAGAAGTAGCCGCGGCGGGGGCGGGAGGCACGCCGGCCGGTTCGCTCCGGTCGGCGTCGTCCTGCGGCAGCAGCAGTTCCTCGTAACGGCCCAGCACCAGCACCACTCCGAGCATGAGCAGCGGGATGAGCACAGCGAACAGCGCCATGACGTGTCCTTCCCCAGGAATGTGTGGGGGGGTGCGATCCGGGTCTCCCGGAGGCGGTGGCGCAAACCAGCGCGGCGCGCGGCGATCCGGTGGGCGCAGCCCGTGTCGGCTTCCGGTGTACGGGTACGCGGTGCGGACCCCGAAGGTCTGGAGGGAGACATGCAGCGAGGCAGCGACCGGCTGAACGTCCACCGGGACGACGAGATGAAGCACGAACTGCAGGGTCTGCTCAGGTCCGGGCACCCCACCCGCAGTGAGGAGTGGCACGACCCGGAGCCGGCTGCCGAGGACGACCCCGAGGTCGCGTACGGGCCGGTGACGCCGAGCCGTGCCCCGACGTCCCTGGAGTCGGTGCGGCTGGAACTGGCCAGGATCCTGGGCCGCAGGGCGTTCCCCGCGAACGCGCGGGAGCTGGTCCGCGAGTTGCGCGAACACCAGGCGCCCGACGCCCTCGTCGAGGACCTGGAGCGGCTGCCGCACAAGGAGCGCTACGGCAACGTCCAGGAGCTGGCCCAGGCCCTGGTCCGGGCCCGGGAGACCGGGCCGGAGGAGTACGCGTAAGGGCCGCGCGGGGGTCTCGCGGCCGCACCACGCCGGTGCGGCCGCGACCCCCTGCCGGCGCTGGTCACGGACGGAGGCAGTCCCCGTGAAGGCCGAGTTGGTGAAGGACGTGATGACCCCGGGTGTGGTCGCCGTGCGCCCGGACGCCTCGCTCGTCGAGGCGGCGCTGTTGATGCGCACGCAGAACATCGGCGACGTGGTGGTGGCCGACGGGCAGGACGTGATCGGGGTGCTCACCGACCGTGACATCACGATTCGGGCGGTCGCCGACGGCACCGACCCGATGACCGTGAGCGCGCGGACCGTGTGCACGCAGGATCCGGTGACGGTGGCGCCCGACGACCGGGTGGCGACCGCGGTGGCGTTGATGCGTGAGCACGCGGTGCGCCGGCTGCCGGTGGTGGAGAACGGGCTGCCGGTCGGGATCGTGACCCTCGGTGATGTGGCCGAGGCCGAGGATCCCGCGTCGGCGCTCGCCGACATCAGCCGGGCCGAACCGGACGCCGGGTGACCCCCGTCGCCGACTACGAAGAGCAACAGGAAAGGACGTCGAACATCATGCGTATCGCGTTTCTGGTCGCACCCGAGGGCGTGGAGCAGGTCGAGCTGACCGATCCGTGGCAGGCCGCGAAGGACGCCGGTCACGAACCGGTGCTGGTGTCGACGCGGCAGGGGGAGATCCAGGCCTTCAACCACCTGGACAAGGCGGACACCTTCCCCGTCGACCAGGTGGTGGGCGAGGCCTCTCCGGGCTCGTTCGGGGCCCTGGTACTGCCGGGCGGCGTGGCCAACCCGGACTTCCTTCGCATGGACGACAAGGCCGTGGCGTTCGTCCGGGACTTCTTCGAGCAGGGCCGTCCGGTGGCCGCGATCTGCCACGCGCCGTGGACGCTGGTCGAGGCGGACGTCGTACGGGGCCGGGTGCTGACCTCGTGGCCGAGTCTGCGGACGGACATCCGCAACGCGGGCGGCACCTGGGTCGACGAGCAGGTGAAGGTCTGCGACCACGGGGCCAACAAGCTGGTCACCAGCCGCAAGCCGGACGATCTGAAGGCGTTCTGCGAGACCTTCCTGGAGGTCTTCGCCCAGGAGGCCGCCTGACGCAGGCGTTCCGGCCGGAGGATCCCGTACACGCCGTTGACCAGGGCGTCCGCCTCGACGCCCTGGTCGCCGGTGAGCTGAGGGGCTCAGGTGCCGGGGGTGCCGGGAGTCGCCGACTCCCCGCTTCCCCGCTCCCGGGCCCCTTCGCGTGTGCGGCCCGCGGCCACCCGGCGGTCCGGGTTGCGGCGCAGGTACTCGCCCTCGAGTTGCGCCATGCGCTCGTTGTGGGTCCGCAGCGCGTCGTTCGAGCCGTAGAGCAGTGTGTCGTGGCGTGTGCGGTGGATGGTCTCCAGCTCCTTCATGAGCTGCTGGTCGTCCAGCCGGTCCGGGTCCACTCCGGTCATGGTGTCGCCCCGCTCGTCGTGTTCGTTCATGCGGTCCGGGTACCCGCCCCGGAAACAACTGAGCACTACCCCCGAGCGGCATCCGGGAGGACCGATGGATCTCGCCTTTCTGCACCCCCTGTACGAACACCCGGGCCCCTGGGCCTCCGTGTACGTCGACACTTCCCGGCACACGGAGGACACCCCGCACGAGCGGCAGCTGACGGCTCAGGCGATGGCCCGGGACCTCGCCGCGCAGGGCGCGGACGAGGCGACGTGCCGAGCCGTACAGAGCGCGATCGAGAATCTGGCGCACTCCTCCGAACCACACGGCCGGGCCCTGTTCGCCCGCGCCGGCGAGGTGGTCCTCGACCCGCCGCTGTCCCGTCCCCCGCGGGGCGGCGACTGGGCCGAATGGGCTCCGCTGCCGCGGGTCACGCCCCTGCTGGAGCTGGCCGGCGAGGACCCGGTGTGCGTGGTGGCCTACGTCGACCGCAAGGGCGCGGACTTCGAGCTGCGCAGCGGACTCGGCAGCGAGGACGCCGGGAGCGTCACCGGGCGCCAGTGGCCGGTGCACCGTACGAGTTCCGTGGACTGGTCCGAGCGGCACTTCCAGCTGCGGGTGGAGAACACCTGGGAGCACAACGCCGCGGAGATCGCCGACGCGCTCGCCGTGTGCCAGGAGGAGACCAACGCCGACCTGCTGATTCTCGTCGGCGACGACCGTGAGCGGCGGTCCGTGCACGAGCGGCTGCCCAAGCGGTTGCACGACCTGGTCGTCGAGGCGCCGCACGGCACCGGCAGCCGGCTCCTCGACGAGGACGTGGAACGGGCTCGCGCCGAACACGTGGCGCGGCGGGCCGAGGCGGAGCTGGACCGGTTCAGGGCCGCCCGGACCCCGGACGGCGAGGGCCGCGCCGGGGCCGTGGAGGGCGTGCCGGCGCTGATCGACGCGGCGCGTGAGCACCGTATCGACGAGCTGCTGATCAGGCTGGACGGGCCCGACGCGCACCGCGAGGTGTGGATCGGCGAGGATCCGGACCAGGTCGCTGTGCGGCGTACGGACCTGAAGATCCTGGGTGAGCAAAACTCGTGGCCCGCCCGGGCGGACGACGCGCTGATCCGCTCCGCGGTGGCCACGGACGCGCCCGCGCTGGCGGTTTCCCAGGAGGAGGTGCCGGTGGGGGGCCTTGGCGCGCTGCTGCGGTGGAAGTGAGCGGGGTTTTGTGCGCCCAGGCGCCGTAGGGGTGCCTCACACGTCGCGTGTGCGGGTGCATTGTGGCTGGTCGCGCAGTTCCCCGCGCCCCTGAGGGGGCCGCGCCCCTGAGGCGCGGCCCCCTCAGCGCGTTCGTTCCACTCTGCGTTCGTCCCAGACCGGGTCCGGGGTCTCCCGGACCCGGCCGTCGCTGCCGAAGACGAGGTAGCGGTCGAAGGAGCGGGCGAACCAGCGGTCGTGGGTGACCGCGAGGACCGTGCCCTCGAATGACTCCAGGCCCTCCTGGAGCGCCTCGGCTGACTCCAGGTCCAGGTTGTCGGTCGGCTCGTCGAGCAGCAGGGCCGTCGCGCCCTCCAGCTCCAGGAGGAGGATCTGGAAACGGGCCTGCTGGCCGCCGGACAGGCGCTCGAACGTCTGCTCGGCCTGGTTCGTCAGTTCGTAGCGGCGCAACCGGGACATGGCGGCGCCGCGGTCCTGCGCGTGTTCCTTCCACAGGATGTCGAGGAGCGTGCGGCCCTGGAGCTCCGGGTGGGCGTGGGTCTGCGCGAAGTGCCCGGGTACGACCCGGGCCCCCAGCTTCCAGTGACCGGTGTGCGCCACGTCGTCACCGGCGAGCAGACGCAGGAAGTGTGACTTCCCGGACCCGTTGGAGCCGAGGACGGCGACGCGTTCGCCGTAGAAGACCTCCAGCGAGAACGGCTTCATCAGGCCCGTGAGCTCGAGGTTCTCGCAGGTGACGGCCCGCACTCCGGTACGGCCGCCCTTGAGGCGCATCCTGATGTCCTGCTCGCGCGGCGGCTCCGGCGGCGGCCCCGCCTCCTCGAACTTGCGCAACCGGGTCTGGGCCGCCCGGTAGCGCGAGGCCATGTCGGGGCTGTTCTCCGCCGCCTGACGCAGGGTCAGCACCAGCTTCCTCAGCTGCGCGTGCTTCTCGTCCCAGCGTTTGCGCAACTCCTCGAAGCGGGCGAAGCGCTGGCTCCGGGCCTCGTGGTACGTCGCGAATCCGCCGCCGTGCACCCAGGCGTCGGCGCCCGCGGGTGAGGGCTCGACGGAGACGATCTTCTCGGCGGCACGTGCGAGGAGTTCACGGTCGTGGGAGACGAAGAGGACCGTCTTGCGGGTCTCCTTCAGCCGTTCCTCCAGCCAGCGCTTGCCGGGCACGTCCAGGTAGTTGTCGGGTTCGTCGAGGAGGAGCACCTCGTCGGTGCCGCGCAGCAGCGCCTCCAGCACCAGCCGTTTCTGCTCGCCGCGGGACAGCGTGCGCACCTGCCGCCACTGCGCCTTGTCGTACGGCACGCCGAGCGCGGCCGTGGTGCACATGTCCCACAGCGTCTCGGCCTCGTAGCCGCGGGCCTCGGCCCAGTCGGCGAGGGCCTGGGCGTACGCCAGCTGGGCGGCCTCGTCGTCGACGGTCATGATGGCGTGCTCGGCGGCGTCGACGGCCTTCGCGGCCTCGCGGACGCGGGTCGGGGCCACCGAAACGAGCAGGTCCCGTACGGTCGTCTCGTCGCGCACGGATCCGACGAACTGCCGCATCACGCCGAGTCCGCCGCCGACGGTGACGGATCCGCCGTGCGGCCTCAGCTCACCGGCGAGCAGCCGGAGCAGGGTGGTCTTGCCCGCGCCGTTGGGTCCCACGAGGGCGACGACGGCCCCCTCCCCCACCCGGAACGACACATCACCCAGCAGTGCCCTTCCGTCAGGCAGGTGGTACTCCAGGTGCGCGGCTTCGAGATGACCCATGGGGCACGATTCTGTGGGCGGCGGGGAGCTGCGGCAAACCCATTTCCCGGTCCGGCTCCGGGTCAGTCGAGGAGCGTGGCGGCCTGGTCGCGCAAAGCGCGCAGGGTCAGCTTCAGCAGCGGGTGGCCCTCGCTGCCGCTCCGTACGGCGGTGAACACCCGCCGGGTCGGCCGACCGCCGCGCACCGGGCGGATCACGGCGCCCTTGAAGGCTATGCCGTGCAAGGCGGAACGGGGGACGAGCGCCACGCCGGCACCGGCGGCGACGAGTGCGCACACCGCCCGTGAGTCATCGGCCAGGCACTCCGGGCGGGGTTCGAAGCGCGCCTCCTCGCACGCTCGCAGGACGACGTCGTGCACCGGGTTGCCCGGCCAGGGCGTGACCCACGGATCCTCGCGCAGCTCGTCCAGGGCGACGTCCGGGGCGCCGGCCAGGGGGTGGCCGGAGGGCAGGACGACGTCGAACGGTTCCGCGTACAGCGGGCGGCGCAGCAACTGGTCCCCGTCCTGGCCCGGGGTGTCCCGGTCGTCCACCCCCAGGGCGATGTCGACCGCTCCGTCGATGAGCAGCCGACGGCTCGCGTGTCCTTCGGCGTCCTTGACCCGGATCCGCACCTGTGGGGCGCGCTCCCGCAGCCCGGCCACCGCGGGGGCCACCACCTCGGTGATGGCGCTCGCGAACGCGGCGATGGCCACCTCGCCGGCCAGACCCTCCGAGCAGGCGGCCATGTCGGCCTCCGCCTGTTCCAGCTGCGCGGCGATCCTGGTGGCGTGGGCGGCCAGGACCGCGCCGGTGGGCGTCAGCCGGACGGTCCGTCCCCGCCGCTCCAGGAGCCGGTGCCCGACCTCCGTCTCCAGCGCGGACAGCTGCTGGGAGGCCGCCGAGGGCGAGAGGTAGAGAGCCTGGGCGGCCGCGGTGACGGTGCCGTGCTCCGCCAGCGCTTTCAGCACCCGGAGTCTGCGAGGGTCGATCACGAGAGCAGTAGACCAGCGTGCGCCGTCGCTGTGAAGTGGAGCTTCACAGGCAATCCGCGAAATTGCCGATGGACTTAACAAGGGCCGCACCGCAGAGTTGTCTCCGGCTCCCTCATCTCCGCCCGCATCCCCCTGCTCCAGCGAAGGACTTTGTTGTGCCCATGACCGATCAGTGCCGCCGTGAACACGACCTCCTCGGCGACCGTGACGTGCCGGCCGAGGCGTACTGGGGCATCCACACGGCGCGTGCCGTGGAGAACTTCCCGATCACCGGCACCGCGATCTCCGCGTACCCGCACCTCGTCGACGCCCTGGCCGCCGTGAAGGAGGCCGCCGCGCTCGCCAACGAGGAACTCGGCCTGCTGGACGCGAAGAAGGCCGCCGCCATCGCCGCCGCCTGCCGGGAGATCCGGGACG
>NZ_BMWE01000021.1 GCF_014651075.1 Streptomyces djakartensis
CGTCCCGGATCTCCCGGCAGGCGGCGGCGATGGCGGCGGCCTTCTTCGCGTCCAGCAGGCCGAGTTCCTCGTTGGCGAGCGCGGCGGCCTCCTTCACGGCGGCCAGGGCGTCGACGAGGTGCGGGTAGGCGGAGATGGGCATACCCGTGATGGGGAAGTTCTCGGTGGCCCGCAGGGTGTGGATGCCCCAGTAGGCCTCGGCGGGGACGTCCCGGTCGCCGAGCAGGTCGTGTTCGCGGCGGGTGGCGGCGGTCATGAAGGTGAGAATCCTCTTTCTGGGGAAGAGCAGGAGTGAGTGAGCGCCCCGCAGGGGCGCGGGGAACTGCGCGATCAGCCACAGGGGTGCCGCAGCCGCCGGACGGGGGGATCCGGCATGTCGTCAGGCGCGGGCAGCACCGGCGAGCGGCTCCAGCGAGCGAACGGGCCGCACACGCCCGACCTCCCGGCCTCCCCCGAGCAGCGCCTCGCCCGCGAACTCGGTCAGCAGCTCGGGGTCGACGCCCGCCCTGGCCAGCGCGGCGGCAGCCACCGGCACCCGCGCCCGGTTCGCACCATCCGCGATCTTCACCGCGACGGCCCGGCCATCGGCCAGCGCGGCGACCTGCACTCCCTCGAAGCCGTCCTTGGTGAGCAGCCCGGGCACGGCCCGCATCAGCGCCGCGACGTCCCGGCCGGAGCCGGAGGCCATCTCGGGGTGCTCGCGCATCGCGTCGGCGACACGGGCCTCGGGCGTGCCCGGTGCCGCGGTCGTGATCCGGGCGGTGGCGCGGGCCAGGCCGTGCAGGGAGATGGAGAACAGGGGCGCGCCGCAGCCGTCGACGGTCACCCCTGCGACGCGCTGCCCGGTGAGGTCCTCGAGGATCTCGGCGATGGCCTGCTGGAGCGGGTGGCCCGGGTCGAGGTAGTCCTCCAGCGACCAGCCGTTGAGCATGCAGGTGTAGAGCATGGCCGCGTGCTTGCCGGAGCAGTTCTGGGCGAGCCGTGAGGGCAGCCGGCCCTCCCGCACCCAGGCCTCCCGGACGACCGGGTCGAACGGCATGTCCGGGACGTTGCGCAGGTGGTCCTCGGTGAGCCCGGCGAGGTCGAGGATGCGCCGGGCCCCGGCGAGGTGGCGTTCCTCGCCGGAGTGGCTGGCCGCGGTCAGCGACAGCAGTTCGCCGTCGAGCGGGAGCCCGGCCCGTGCCATGGCCACGGCCTGCACGGGCTTGAGCGCGGAGCGCGGGTAGAAGGCGGCCTCGATGTCTCCGATCTGGAGCTGGACCGCCCCGTCGGCGCCGAGGACGACGACGGAGCCGTAGTGGATGCCTTCGACGATTCCGCCGCGTATGAGGTGGGCGACGGGGGCGTGGACGGGTTCACGGACAAGGGGTGCGTCCGCGAGGGAACTGCTGAACATCACTGCCTGTTTCTCGTGGAGCGGCGCGTCGCTCACGCGTCGGCTCCGGTGGTGGACTTTCGAGCGACACGGCCGCGGATGCCGAACCATCCGGCGACCAGTGCCCCGACGATCAGCGGCAGGCACAGCACGGTGGTCCGTCCCGCGCCGCCGTCGGCGTACATGAGGACCAGGACGGAGGCGAGGAACGCCAGCGTCACGATCTCGGTCCAGGGCGATCCCGGCAGCCGGTAGCCCGGGCGGGTCAGCTCGCCCTTCTGGGTCTTCTGCCAGAAGAGGAGGTGACAGATCATGATCATGCCCCAGGTGGCGAGGATGCCGATCGCGGCGAAGTTCAGCACGATCTCGAACGCCTCGGCGGGCACGACGAAGTTGAGGCCGACACCCAGCACGCAGATGCCGCTGGTGAGCAGGATGCCGCCGTACGGGACCTGGCTGCGGCTCATCACGGAGGTGAACTTCGGCGCGGATCCGGACATGGCCATGGAGCGCAGGATGCGGCCGGTGGAGTAGAGGCCGGAGTTGAGGGAGGACATCGCGGCGGTGAGGACGACCAGGTTCATCACGCCGCCGGCCGCGGGGACGCCGATGTTGGACAGCACGGTGACGAAGGGGCTCTCCCCCGCCGTGTACTTGTTCCACGGCAGCAGCATCGACAGCAGGATGACCGAGCCGACGTAGAAGAGGCCCACGCGCCACATGATCGAGTTGATCGCCTTCGGCATGATCTTCTCGGGGTTCTGGGTCTCACCGGCGGCGACGCCGACCAGCTCGACGGAGGCGTAGGCGAAGACGACACCCTGGATGATCAGCAGCATGGGCAGCATGCCGTGCGGGAAGACGCCGCCGTTGTCGCTGATCAGGGACGGGCCGGGGCTGTGGCCGTCGACGGGGTGCTGGGTGACCAGCAGGAAGATGCCGATGCACATGAAGACGACGAGCGCGCCGACCTTGATGATCGCGAACCAGAACTCCAGTTCGCCGAATATCTTCACCGAGATCAGGTTCACGGTGAGCACGACGGCGAGCGCGATCAGCGCGATCACCCACTGCGGGATGTCGGAGAACATGCCCCAGTAGTGGGTGTAGGTGGCCACGGCGGTGATGTCGGCGATGCCGGTGGTCGCCCAGTTGAGGAAGTACATCCAGCCCGCGGTGTAGGCGCCCTTCTCCCCCATGAACTCACGGGCGTACGACACGAACGCGCCGGACGAGGGACGGTACAGGACGAGTTCGCCGAGGGCACGTACGACGAGGAAGGCGAAGAGGCCGCAGACCGCGTACGCGATGAACAGGGACGGGCCGGCGTCGGCGAGGCGTCCGCCGGCGCCGAGGAACAGGCCGGTGCCGATGGCGCCGCCAATGGCGATCATGTTGACGTGCCGGGACTTGAGGGACTTGCTGTAGCCCGCGTCGCCGGCGTCGACGTGCGCCGGCTTGTGTACGGCTTCCTTGAGTGACTCGCTCACGCCTCGGGTCCGCCTTCCGTGGGGCTGTCCGTGCGCGGGGGACGCACGATGTCGGTGAGGGTGGTCTCGACGCGGTCGAGGTGGTGGGACATGGCCTCCACCGCGTCGTGTTCGGAACCGTCGGTCAGCGCCTCGACGATGGCCCGGTGCTCCCGGTTGGACTGCTCGCGACGGCCGCCCAGCTCGTTGAGGAAGGCCGACTGGCGTGCCAGCGCGTCCCGGATCTCCTCGATGACTCGGCGGAAGACCGGGTTCTGGGCGGCCTCGGCCACGGCGAGATGGAACAGCGTGTCCATGGCGACCCACGCGGTGGTGTCCGTCTCCCGCTCCATCCGGTCCAGCAGGTGGGCCAGATGATCGAGGTTCTCCGGGGTGCGGCGCCGCGCCGCGTACCCGGCGACGGGGATCTCGACGTGGCGGCGCACCTCCAGCAGGTCGCTGGCCGAGTAGTCGCCGAACGTGGGGTCCTCCACGGTGCTGGCGACGACGAAGGTGCCCTTGCCGGTCCGGGACACGGTCAGACCCATGGTCTGCAGCGCCCGCAGCGCCTCGCGCAGCACGGGCCGGGAGACCTCGAGGGTCCGGCACAGCTCCGCCTCGGAGGGGAGCTTGTCACCGATGGCGTACTCGCCGCGTTCGATGGCGCCGCGCAGGTATTCCAGCACCGCTTCCATGGCGCTGACGCGACGCACAGGCTGTCCGGCTGTCCGGCTGTCTGACAGGTTCACGGTGGTGATCCTGGGGGGCGCGGGAGGTGCCTGTCAAGAGTCCGAAAGGAATCGTTCAGGGGGCCGGAAGCCTGCGTTCAGGCGCCCGGCACCCTGGCCCGCGCGGGGCCCGCGAGGGCGGTCAGCTGTGGATGGCACCCGTCCCGAGCAGGCCGAACAGCAGCACTCCCACGGCGATCCGGTAGATCACGAAGGCGTTGAAGGAGTGCTTGGCGACGAACTTCAGCAGCCAGGCGATGGAGCCGTAGGCCACCACGAAGGACACGGCCGTTCCGGCGGCGAGCGGAGCCGCGCCCACGCCGGTGCCCAGGGCGTCCTTGAGTTCGTACAGGCCCGCGCCGGTCAGGGCGGGGATGCCGAGGAAGAAGGAGAGCCGGGTGGCGGCGACGCGGTCCAGGTCGAGCATGAGGGCGGTGGACATGGTGGCGCCGGAGCGGGAGAAGCCCGGGAAGAGCAGGGCGAGGATCTGGGAGCTTCCGACCAGCATCGCGTCCCTGAACGAGGTGTCGTCCTCGCCGCGCTTGTGCCGGCCCGTCCGGTCCGCTACCCACATCACCCCGCTGCCGGCGATCAGTGAGCCGGCCACCACCCACAGGGAGGCGAGCGGGCCCTGGATGAGCGGCTTGGCGGCGAGTCCTGTGAGGACGATCGGGACGGTCGCGCAGATGACCCACCAGGCGAACTTGTAGTCGTGGCGGTACCGCTGCTCACGGTCGCGCAGGCCCCTGACCCAGGCGGAGACGATCCGCACGATGTCCTTGAAGAAGTACACGAGCACCGCGGCGATCGCGCCGACCTGGATGACGGCCGAGAACCCGACCACCGCGTGGTCGTCGACGGGGATGCCCATCAGCCCCTCGACGATCTTCAGATGGCCGGTGGAGGAGACGGGCAGGAACTCGGTCACCCCCTCGACGGCTCCGAGGACGACGGCCTGACCGACGTTGATGACGCTCATGGGATCCCGTTCTGTGCGGGGGCGTACGGCAGCGGAGAGGACCGTCTTACTACACGCCGGCGAGAACGGAGCTCATGGACGCGCGTCACATACGGACCAGTGCCGTCCCCGCGGACGCCGCGGCGAGACCGGCCGTCACGCTGGCCGCGACGTTGAGGAAGGCGTGCAGACGTGCCCCTGTCTCCGCCAGTCGCAGCGTCTCGTAGGAGAACGTCGAGTACGTCGTCAGGGCCCCGCACAGGCCGGTGCCGAGCAGCAGCTGGAGCTGCCCGGCGGCTCCGGTGAGCAGGCCGAGGATCAGGCAGCCGGTGACGTTCACCGTGAAGGTGCCCCAGGGGAAGACCGAGTCGTGCCGGGACTGCACCGCCCGGTCGGTGAGGTAGCGGAGCGGGGCGCCGACCATCGCGCCGCCGACGACCAGCAGCCAGTTCACGACGACTTCTTACCCTTCGTGTCCGTTGTGCCGGGAATGCCCTCGCGTCCGGTGTACCGGACGACCTCGCAGTCCTCGAGGGTCACCAGCCCCTCGGTGACGATGTCGTCGAGCTGCGGCAGGAAGGCGCGGACGCGTGGTGCGGTGTCGACGATCACCACCGCGACCGGCAGGTCCTCGCTCAGGGACAGCAACCGCGTGGTGTGGATCAGGGAGGAGGCGCCGAAGCCCTCGACGCCGCGGAAGACGCTGGCGCCCGCGAGGCCCGCCGCGTGGGCCCGGTGGACGATCTCCGAGTAGAGGGGCTTGTGATGCCAGGTGTCGTTCTCGCCGACGAAGACGGTCAGGCGCAGGGCACTGCCGGTCAGCCTCGTCATGGCTGCCTCCGTTTCAGGACGCGGCGGGCCGCTCCGGTCGCCAGCCACACCGCCGTGAGGGCCGCGAGAGGGGTCGCCGCGAGGTAGGCCAGGCCGGTCGCGGCATGGCCACCGTCGATCAGCTTCCGGATGTCGACGGCGTACGTCGAGAAGGTGGTGAAGCCGCCGAGGACGCCGGTGCCGAAGAAGGGGCGGACCAGCGGGTGGACGGCCCTGGCCTCGGTGACGAGCACCATGAACACGCCGATCATGGCGCACCCGGCGATGTTCACCCAGAGAATCGTCCAGGGAAAGCCTCCCGCGGGCGCGGGCCACCCCAGGGAGGCCGCGTACCGGGCGGCGGCGCCCGCTCCCCCGCCGAGGGCGACGACCGCGACGACGGGCGCCTGGGCACGCCAGGAGGGCATACGCCGAGCGGGAGCCGGAACGCGGAGGCCCTCTTCGGGGACTGTCATGGTGGTACGTCTCCTACTCGCCGGAGCCCGGGGCGTGCGGGCGGGTGCCGTCGCAAGTAGGGACCGTTGGCGGCTTCCTCGCCGCGGTTCGGGTACGGCGGGCCCCACCGCCGCGCCGCGCCAGGTGCTCACGGCGCGTTCAGGTTAACCCCGGGGGCGGACCGGGGTCACTTCGGGGCGGGTGGCTCGCAGACCGCCACACCCGGCTCCCAGAGGCTGCCCGGCACCAGGTGTCCGGCCGTCTCGCGGACGCTGGTGACCATGCGGAAGCCGGAGCGGCGCCGGGCCGGGTGGTGGACGACGCGGCCCGCGTCGTCGAAGGCCAGGACGGCGATCGTGCGGTGGGGCGGAACGGGGCGTGTACGGCCATGCGGACCGGCCCGTCCGGCGCGACCCGGACCGGTCCGTCCGGGGCGCCGCGCCAGAGGTCGTCGGGCATGCCCGGGAGGTGCTCGGCGAAGGGCTCGACGCGGCCGGTCTCCGGCCCGGTGAGCCAGTAGCGGGTGAGCCGGCGGGCCCCGGTCCCGGCGACGACGAGGAAGAGCTCGGCGGCCGCGGCGGCCAGCCCGTCGGCGGGCCGTGCCCGAGTATCAGGACCGCCTTTCCTTCCAGCCCATTCGATTCCCCTCCGGACTCGAAGCAGCCGAATCCGCAGCGGCTGGACTCAGAGCGTCCGAGATGGACTTGACGCCGCCGTGCGCGGTGAGGCCGCCGTCGACCGTGATCTCGGCGCCGGCGCGCATCACGCGGCCGGAGCCGCGCATGTACTCGTCCAGACCGCGCATCTCGAAGGAGACGTGGTGCAGGGAGGTGTGCGGGCCCTTGGCGATGGCCATGGAGTGGTGCTGGTTGCTGATGCGCATGAAGTGCATCGCTTCGCCCATCTTCGGATGCATCAGCGTGTCGGAGAGCCGGAACCCGAGGTGATGCTCGTACCACTCCCGAGTGCGGTTCAGATCCGGGGAGTTGAGGACGACGTGCGACAGCTTGACCGGGATGGCCTACTTCTCCTCGATCTTGCGGTGCTGCCGGACCTCGACGTCCGCGGAGACCTCGATGGTGCGGCCGTCGACGTCGAAGAAGCGGAAGCCGTAGCCGCCGCCGGGTGCGTCGGTCTTGCCCGGCTGGGAGATCAACTGCACGCCTCCGGCGAGAAGTCGATCGGCGAGGGTGTCCACGTCCGGCACTGAGGCCGCTCCGTACGAAACGAGGTCGAGCCGCTTCTCGTCGGCCTTGCGCAGCCGCACGACGTACTGCTCCGGCGAGCCCTCGGCGGCCAGGAACGAGATCCCGGAGTCCTCGGCGACCTTGGTCAGGCCCCACACGCCGGCGTAGAAGTCGAGCTGCTTGTCGTAGTCGGGCACGGCCAGGTCGACATGCCGCAGATGGGTGAGCAGACGCATGATGTCAGTCCTTCCGAAGGAGGGCGGCGGCATTGCCGCCTCGTACGGCATGGAAGTCCGGGTCGGACAGCCCCGCCGCGCGCAGTGCGCCGACGGGGTCCTCGGTGCCCATGTCGAAGGGGAAATCGGAGCCGAGCAGTACACGGTCCGCACCGACCGCGCCGATCAGTGCCCGCAGTACCTGCGGATCGTGGACCAGGGAGTCGAAGTACAGGCGCTTGAGGTAGCTGCTGGGCAGGTGGGCGCAGCCCGCGCCCGCGTCGGAGCGGGCCGACCAGGCGTGGTCGGAGCGGCCGATGTGGGTGGGCAGATAGCCGCCCCCGTGCGCGGCGACGACCTTCAGCTCCGGGTGCCGGTCCAGCACGCCGGAGAAGATCAGGTGCGAGAGCGCGACGGCGTTCTCGGTGGGCTGGCCGACGGTGTTGGACAGGTACCACTGGTCGAGGCGCTCGTCGAGCGTGCAGCCGAAGGGGTGCAGGAAGAGGATCGCGCCCGTCTCCTCGGCCCGGGTCCAGAAGGGTTCGTACGCCGGATCCGACAGCTCCCGGCCCGGCGCGTGCGAGGAGATCTCGACACCCAACAGGCCCATACCCATGGCGAGTTCGAGCGCGCGCACCGCCGATTCCGGGTGCTGCAGGGGGACGAGGCCCAGACCGTGCAGCCGACCGGGCGCCTGGGCGCAGTGGGCGGCCGTCGCCTCGCCCGCGAGCCGGTACACCTTCTCCGCCGTCTCCTCGTCCGCCCAGTAGTGGTAATGCGAGGGGGACGGGCTGACCAGCTGGACGTCCACGCCCTGCGCGTCCATCGCGGCCAGTCGTACGGCGACGTCCGTCAGCCCCGGGATGCGCTCGGCGACCATGGGGCCGCTGACGGCCAGGGCCGCGGGCCCGTTGCGGCGGGCGTCGAGGGCCTTGGCCTCCGCCAGGCCCGGCAGGCCGGCCACCAGGGCCTCGACCTCGCGGATCAGGACGTGCGCGTGTACGTCGACGGTCGGGGAAGTGCGCGCGTCGGCGCTCGGCGAGGGGCGGTGGTCGGGCTGGGGGCGGCTCCCGGCGGTAGCCGGGGGCGGGTGGGCCGTCACGGCAGCTCCTTGAGCACCGGCATGGTGGCGTCCAGCAGCCCCGGCACGTCACCGGGCACGCCGTCGAGCTGCCACTGCCCGATCTGCACGGACGCTTCGACGACCATCCGGACCCGGTCGATCCGCCGCTCGTAGTAGCGCGTGAGCAGTTCCTCGTCCCACGCGGATCCGCTGGTCAGCAGCTGGGACAGCACCCAGGCGTCCTCCAGGGCCATCGCCGCGCCCTGGGCCATCGTGGGCGGGCAGCAGTGTGCGGCGTCGCCGACCAGGACGACCCGGCCCCGGTGCCAGGACCCCTCGACCAGCATCCGGTCGAACCAGGTGTAGTTCACCTGCGCCGGGTCGGTGAGCGAGTCGCGGATCTCGTCCCAGGCACCGCCGTAGCCCTCGGCGAGGCGGCGCATCTCCTGCGCGTAGGACTCCGGCGGGATCGTGGCGCGGTCGCGGCCGGCCTCCACCAGATAGGCGTAGATCGTGCCATGGCCGCCTTCCTGCCGCGGCCGCGACCAGCCGACCGAACGGACGAGCCCTCCCCCGCCGCCGCGGAACCGATGGCCGAGCGGCCCTTCCCCTGGCGTCCGCTGGCCGGCCCCTGCGCGCTGACCCTCTTCGGCGCCATCCTCTTCTACACCGTCCAGGTGGAGATGGCATTCCTCCTGAACGACATGGGCGTGAGCAACCCCGGCGTGATCGGACTGGCCACAGCCGGCTCCAGTGCAGCGGTCGTGATCGGCGCCGTCGTCTTCGCCAAGGCCGGCCGCAGCCCAGAAGCCTGGCTGCCCACCGCCTTCGGCCTGTCCGCCCTCGGCTTCGCGGTGATCTGGCTCGCCCCCAACCCCGTCGTACTGATCGCCGGCGCGGTGATCAACTGCCTCGGCAGCGGCATCATGCTGCCGAGCCTGCTCACCCTCGCCATGTCCAAGCTCCACTTCGCCGACCGCGGCCGCGGCACCGGCCTGTGGACGGGCTTCTTCTTCCTCGGCCAGTTCATCTGCCCGCTCGTGGTCCTCGCGCTCACCTCCGCCGTCGGCACCCTGGCGAACGCCCTGGGCGCACTCGCCCTCGCCGGGGCTGTCGCCACCGCCGCACTCGGCCTCGCCGCCCGGCGCCGCCGGACGGGAGCCACCCCGGAACCGGATCCAGCAGACGGCGGGCTGACCCGCACCGGCGCCGATCCCTACCAACCCTTTTCGAACATGCGCGCGACCTCGGCGATCCGCACCTCGTCGCGGTGGTAGCGCACTGGGCCGTCCGACCGGCTGGTGCGGAGCATGCCGGTGGCCTCCAGCAGCCGGAGGTGGATGACGGCGACCGGGCGGGGCATCGAGAACCTCTCTGCGACGGCGTCCGCGGTGACGCCGCGGTCGGCGGGTCCGGGCTCCTTCATCCAGGCCAGGATGCGCAGCCGCGTCTCGTCGGTGGGAGTCCTCAGCATGTCGCACCCCTGCCTCGCGGCTGACGTCCTCATGGCCGCGTCTTCCCACTGTCTCGCAGTCGGCAGCGCCGCGTCCGGCACTCCGCGTCCTTGACCGATACCCAACCGCCGCGCGCCGGTGAGGAGTTCGGCCTGTTCGGTGTTCCGCGCGCGGGAACGGGGCGGGGCCCGGCCGCAGGGGTGCGACCGGGCCCCGCCCTCCCGCCGGGTCAGCGGTGGCGGAACCAGGACGTCGACGGCAGCGCCCGGTCGTCGTAGCCGAACAGTGCCTGGTTCTCCCAGGCGTTGCCGGAGGCGGCGTCCGTCGGGTCCCAGCCGTTGCCGCCGACGGCGGTCCAGGTCGCCTCCCAGTAGAAGACGCCGAGGCCGCGGCCGCCCGGTACGGCCTCCACGATGCTCGCCACGTCGTTCATCCAGCGGGTCTGGCCGGCCACGCTCGCCGGATAGCCGGAAACCAGTTCGCCGCCGGTGTCGATGATGTTCTCGTGGGAGTCCTCGCTGTCCAGGCGGAACGGGTAGGCGGTCTCGGCGACGAAGACCGGCTTGCCGTAGCGGGAGGCAGCGTCGTCGAGGGTGGTCTGGAAGTCGGCCAGGGTGCCGTGCCAGTACCCGTAGTAGGACAGGCCGATGGCGTCGAACCGCACGCCGGCGGCTCGGGCGTTGTCGAACCACCAGCGGGTGCCCTCCAGGTCACCGCCCTTGGCGAGGTGCAGGGCGACGGTGGTGGACGAGTCGACCGCCTTGACCGCGTCGTAGCCGGAGCCCAGCAGGCCGGCCAGCTGGGGCCAGTTGGAGGTGGATCCCTCGTTCCACAGCATGCCGCCGTTGATCTCGTTGCCGATCTGGACCATGTCGGCGGTGGTGCCCTGCGCCTTCAGGGAGTTCAGCACGTCGTACGTATGGTTGTACACGTCCGTCCTGAGCTGACCGTAGGAGTGCCCGGACCAGGCGGCGGGCTTGTCCTGACGGCCGGGGTCTGCCCAGAAGTCCGAGTAGTGGAAGTCGACCAGCAGCTTCATGCCCTGCGCCTTGACCCGCTTGGCCATGGCCAGGACGCGGGCCTTGTCGTTGTAGCCGTCGGCCGGGTTCACCCAGACCTTGAGGCGCGCGTAGTTCATGCCGGACGACTTGAGAATCGCCAGGGCGTCACCGGCCGTGCCGGAGCTGTCGCGGTAGACGCCGCCCTTGGCTTCGCTCTTGGGCAGCGACGAGACGTCGGCACCCTTGATCGACGTGCCGGACGTGCCCGGCGTGAACGTCAGGTCGTCGACATTGATCCAGTTGCCGGCGCCTGCGTCACTGTTGATGCTGATGGTGCACTGGTTACCGGTCACACGGACCGGCACGACGATCCGGATCCACCCGCTCGCCGACACCGGAAGGTCGGTGCGCTGTTCGGCGCCGCCGCAGTTCCTCAGCGCTATGTAGGCGGACTTCTGCCCGCCGCCCGAGCGCACCCAGGCGGTGAGCCGGTAACCGCCGTTGGCGAGTCCGGACAGGTACTGGTAGGTCTCCACCTTGTAGGCGGTGGAGGCCCAGTGGCTCAGGCGGTAGCCGCCCGTGTGGCCGCCGGACTCGGTGAACGAGGCGCCGGTGTCGCCGTACTCGGACCAGCCGCCGGGGGTGGCCGCTCCCGAGCCGCCGGCCTCGAAGCCTCCGTTCGTGAGGGTGCTCGCGGCCTGGGCGGGCAGTGCGGTGAGGGCGAGCCCCGCCGCGAGCGGGAGCAGCAGGGCTCTGAGTGTGCGTCTGGGATGGAGCATCGCCGTCCGTCGTCCCTTCGACGTGGGGTGTGGGAGTGCCCCTCGCCGGGAGGAGGGTGAGGGGCCCCTCCGCCCGCGGCTCGTGGCTCACGCGGGCGGAGGGAGTCGGTTCGGCCGTCCGGTCGGTTCAGCCGTCGAGCCGCACGACCCGGACGGCTCCGGCCGGGACGGCCAGCCTGCCCGCGGCCCGTTCACCGGTCAGCAGCTCGGTGCCGGGGGTCTCCAGCGCCACCTTGGTGTCCGAGCCGGTGTGGTTGACGGCGAACAGGTACGTGCCCGACTCACCGGTGCGGCGCACCACTTCGACGTCCCGGGGCAGATCGGCGCGCGGGGCGAGCCGCGCGTCCTCGATCGCCTGGGCGAGGAGGGCGTCCAGGCCGTCGGCGCCGAACCGGGTGGACAGGTACCAGGCGGTGCCCTCGCCCAGGCGGTGCCGGGTGACGGCGGGCCGGCCGGCGGTCAGGCCGTCGGCGTACGTCAGGACGGTCTCGGCGCCGCGCGGCACCACGAACTCCGTCCACACGTCGGCGTCCAGTTCGCTTTGGTCGGGACCGGTGACGCGCACCCGTTCACCGGGCAGCAGGGGAGAGAACTCCTCGACGGTGAGGCCGAGCACGTCCCGCAGCGGGCCGGGGTAGGCGCCCTCGTGGACGGCGTCGTGCTGGTCGACGATGCCGGAGAAGTACGAGACGACCAGCGTGCCGCCGCGCTCCACGTACGCCCGCAGGTTGTTCCCGGCCGCCCTCGTCATCAGGTAGAGGGCCGGTACGACGACAAGGGGATAACTCGACAAGTCGGCTTCCGGGTGGGCGAAGTCGACGGTGAGGTGCCGGTCGTAGAGGGCCTCGTAGAAGGCGTCGGCGCGCTCGCGGGCGTCGTGGTCCTCGCTGGGACGCCAGTCCAGGTTCTGCGCCCACCAGGAGTGCCAGTCCCACAGCACGGCCACGTCGGCCTCGGTACGGGTGCCGCGCACGTCGCTCAGCGCCCCCAGTCCGGCCCCGAGTTCGACGACCTCGCGCCATACGCGGGTGTCGCGGCCGCCGTGCGGGACCATCGCCGAGTGGAACTTCTCGGCGCCGCGCCGGGACTGGCGCCACTGGAAGAACAGGGCACCCTCGGAACCGCGCGCCACGTGCGCGAGGGAGTTGCGGGCCATCTGGCCGGGCGCCTTGGCGGGGTTGCGGGGCTGCCAGTTGACGCCCGAGGTGGAGTGTTCGAGCAGCAGCCAGGGGGCGCCGCCCGCCACGGAGCGGGTGAGGTCCGCGGCCATCGCGAGGTTGACGTGGGTGCGGCGGCCGTCGGTGATCAGGTAGTGGTCGTTGGTGACGATGTCGACCTCGCGTCCCCAGGCCCAGTAGTCGACGGAGTCGCACTGGCTCAGGGCCGTCATGAAGTTGGTGGTGACCGGGACGCCCGGCGAGAGGCGGTGCAGGATGTCCCGTTCCCTGCGGAAGTTCTCGCGCATGGTGGCGTCGGCGAACCGCTTGTAGTCCAGCGCCTGGCTCGGGTTGACGGCCGTCGGGGTGAGCCGGGGCGGGTTGATCTGCTCGAAGTCGGTGTAGCGCTGGCCCCAGAAGGCCGTGCCCCAGGCGTCGTTGAGGGCGTCGACCGTGCCGTAGGCCGTCGCCAGCCAGCGGCGGAAGTGCGCGGCGCAGGAGTCGCAGTAGCAGGCCGAGACGGGGACGCCGTACTCGTTGTGCACGTGCCACATCGCCAGGGCCGGGTGGTCGCCGTAGCGCTCGGCGAGCTTGGTGGTGATGGTGGCGGCGGCCGTGCGGTAGTCGGCGTTGCTGTGGCAGATGGCGGCGCGGGAGCCGAACTCGTGGCGCGCGCCCTCGGCCGTCACGGGCAGGGCCTCGGGGTGCGCGCGGTAGAACCACACCGGCGGGCAGACCGTGGGCGTGGCGAGGTCGACGCGGACGCCGTGCTCGTGCAGCAGGTCCAGGATCCGGTCGAGCCAGCCGAAGTCGTAGTTCCCGGGCGAGGGTTCCAGCAGCGCCCAGGAGAAGATCCCGACGCTCACCATGGTGACGCCGGCCTCCCGCATCAGCCGGACGTCCTCCCGCCAGACGCCTTCCGGCCACTGCTCGGGGTTGTAGTCCCCGCCGAAGGCGAGCCCGGTGAGGCCCTTGGGGGTGGTCTCCGGCATGGATGCTCTCCCGGTCGGTCGATCAATTGGGAACGTGCACACACAGCGATGCACCGCGCAGGCCAACATAACCGCACAGCAACAATCATTGACAAGTGTCCGTGCTGTTTCTCTACTGTGAACGCTCACAGAAGCATGGCAGGTCCTCGCAGCAGGCGAGGACCCCAGGTCAGGGGAGAGATCCATGCCGTACACGAAGCGCCGCCGCCTCGTGAGATCCGCCGTAGCCCTGGTGCTCGGCACCACCGCCCTCGCCGCCTGCGGCACGGAGTCCGGGGACAGCGAGGGCGGCTCGGGCCCGGTCTCGCTGACGTACTGGACCTGGACGCCCGGCATGGACAAGGTCGTGGACCTGTGGAACAAGGGGCCGGGCAAGGAGGACCAGATCACGGTCACGGTGAAGAAGCAGGCCTCCGGCGACACGCTGATCACCAAGATCCTCACCGCGCACAAGGCCGGCAAGGCCCCCGACCTGGTGCAGGCGGAGTACCAGGCGCTGCCCACGCTGGTCAGCAACGACGCCCTCGCGGACATATCGGAGAACGTGGGCGACGCCGAGAGCAGCTTCGCCGACGGTGTCTGGCAGCAGACGACGCTCGGCACGGACGCCGTATACGCCGTCCCGCAGGACATCGGGCCGATGATGTTCTTCTACCGCGAGGACCTGTTCAAGCAGTACGGCCTGTCGGTCCCGACGACCTGGGACGAGTTCGCCGAGACCGCCCGGGAGCTCAAGAAGGCGGCCCCCGACAAGGACCTCACCACCTTCTCCGCCAGCGACTCCGGGCTCTTCGCGGGCCTCGCCCAGCAGGCCGGCGCGAAGTGGTGGACGACCTCCGGCGACCAGTGGAAGGTCTCCATCGACGACCCGGCGACGCGGAAGGTCGCCAAGTTCTGGGGCGGCCTGGTCAAGGAGGGCGCCATCGACAACCAGCCCATGTACACCCCCTCCTGGAACAAGGCGCTCAACACCGGCAAGCAGATCGCCTGGGTCAGCGCCGTGTGGGCACCGGGCACGCTCACCACCGCCGCTCCCGACACCAAGGGCAAGTGGGCCATGGCCCCGCTCCCCCAGTGGTCGGCCGCCGAGAACCGCACCGGCAGCTGGGGCGGCTCCTCCACCGCCGTCACCACGGACTCCGAGCACCAGCGGGCCGCCGCGAAGTTCGCCGCCTGGCTGAACACCGACAGCGAGGCCCTGAACGCGCTGGCCAAGGAGAGCGGCATCTACCCCGCCGCCAAGAACGCCCAGACCAGCGGCGCCTTCCTCAAGCCGCCGGCCTACTTCTCGAACCAGGCGGACTTCTACGCCAAGGCCGCCGACATCGCCGAGACCACCGCGCCCTCGGCCTGGGGCCCGAACGTGAACGTCGCCTACACCACCTTCAAGGACGCCTTCGGCGCCGCCGCCAAGAACAAGTCGGACTTCGGCGCCGCCCTGAGCGAGATGCAGGCCGACACCGTCGCCGACATGAAGAAGCAGGGCTTCGAGGTCGCTCGGTGAAAAGCACGGCACGCCGGGAGTCGTACGGGGTCAAGAGGGCCCCGTACGCCTTCCTCCTTCCCGCGACGATCCTGTTCGCGCTGTTCTTCGCGCTGCCCATCGGCTACGCGGTCTGGCTCAGCTTCCACAAGGTGAAGGTGTCCGGGCTCGGACTCGGCTCCGGCGCCCGCAGGGAAGTCTGGGCCGGTCCGGAGAACTACACCGACGCCCTGACCGACAGCGAGCTGGTGCACGGGGCCCTGCGGGTGCTGGGCTACGGCTGCATCGTGGTCCCCGTGATGCTGGGCCTCGCCCTGCTGTTCGCGCTGATGCTCGACACCGAGAAGGTACGGCTCGCTCCGCTCACCCGCCTCGCGATCTTCCTGCCGTACGCCGTCCCCGGGGTGATGGCGGCGCTGCTGTGGGGCTTTCTGTACCTGCCGGACGTCAGCCCCTTCTACTTCGTGCTCGACAGGCTGGGACTGCCGCAGCCGGACCTGCTGGACGGCGGACCGCTGTACCTGGCGCTGTCGAACATCGCCGTGTGGGGCGGCACCGGCTTCAACATGATCGTCATCTACACCTCGCTCCAGGCGATCCCGGCCGAGGTGTACGAGGCGGCGAGGCTGGACGGCGCGAGCCCGCTGCAGATCGCCCTGCGGATCAAGATCCCGATGGTGGCGCCCTCGCTGGTACTGACCTTCTTCTTCTCGATCATCGCCACACTCCAGGTGTTCAACGAGCCGACCACCCTCAAGCCCCTCACCAACTCCGTGTCCACCACGTGGAGTCCGCTGATGAAGGTGCACCGTGACGCGTTCGGCGACGGCGACACCCACAGCGCCGCGGCACAGGCCGTGATCATCGCGATCGCCACCCTGCTGCTGTCCTTCGGCTTCCTGCGAGCCGCGAACCGACGTCAGAAGCAGGAGGCCGCCCGATGAGCTCACTCGCCGTCCCCCAGACCGACCCGGTGGCGGGCAGCACGCCCGGCGCCGCCCGGGGGCGCCCGCCGCTGCGCCGCCGGACCGCCCTGATCCCCACGGTCACCCTGCTCC
The DNA here is from genome assembly GCF_014651075.1 of Streptomyces djakartensis. Lineage (GTDB taxonomy): Bacteria > Actinomycetota > Actinomycetes > Streptomycetales > Streptomycetaceae > Streptomyces > Streptomyces djakartensis. The sequence continues at coordinate 16,186 of NZ_BMWE01000021.1, forward strand.
TGGGAGCCCTCTACTGCCTGCTGCCGGTGGCCTGGGTGGTCATCGCGGCCACCAAGTCCGGCCGTGAGCTGTTCTCCACGTTCACCTTCCTGCCCGGCACGGGCTTCGCCGGCAACGTCCGCGATCTGAGCGCCTACCGCGACGGCGTCTACTGGCAGTGGATGGGCAACTCCGCCCTGCACGCCGGGCTGGGCGCCCTGCTGTCGGCCTGCGTCTCGGCGCTCAGCGGCTACGCGCTGGCGACCTACCGTTTCCGGGGCCGCGAGACGATCTTCAGCGTGCTGCTCGCGGGTGTGCTGATGCCGCCGGTGATCCTGGCCGTCCCGCAGTACCTGCTGCTGGCGGAGGCCGACCTCACGGACTCCCTCCTGTCGGTCCTGTTGCCGCAGATCCTCTCTCCGTACGGCGTCTACCTCGCGCGGGTCTACGCCGCCGCCGCGGTGCCCGCCGACGTGGTGGAGGCCGGGCGGATGGACGGGGCGAGCGAGTGGCGGATCTTCACGCGGATCGCGCTGCCGATGATGATCCCCGGCATGGTGACGGTGTTCCTGTTCCAGTTCGTGGCGATCTGGAACAACTTCCTGCTGCCGTACATCATGCTGAGCGACGACGAGAGGTTCCCGATCACGCTCGGCCTGTTCACGCTGCTGGAGCAGGGCGCCAACTCCCCGGCGCTGTACACGCTGGTGATCACGGGCGCGTTCCTCGCGGTGCTCCCGCTGGTCGCTCTCTTCCTGGTCATCCAGCGGTTCTGGAGTCTGGATCTGCTGTCCGGAGCCGTAAAGTCATGACCATGAACGCTGCGGGAGGCAGGCGCAGGCCACCCACGATCCACGACGTGGCGCGCGAGGCGGGGGTCTCGCGCGGCACCGTCTCGCGTGTGCTCAACGGCGGCCACTACGTCAGCCCGGCCGCCCAGGAGGCGGTCAACGCGGCCATCCGCAGGACGGGGTACGTCGTCAACCGGCACGCCCGCTCCCTGATCACCGGGCGGTCCGACTCGATCGGCTTCCTGCTCACGGAACCACAGGAGCGGTTCTTCGAGGACCCCAACTTCAACGTGCTGCTGCGCGGCTGCACCCAGGCGCTCGCCGCGCACGACGTCCCGCTGCTGCTGATGCTGGCGGGCACCGGGGACGAACGGCGGCGCATCGCGCGGTACATCACCGCCGGGCACGTGGACGGGGTGCTGCTGGTCTCCAGCCACTCCGGCGACCCGGTCGCCGAGCAGTTGCGCGCGGCCGGTGTACCGCTGGTGGCGTGCGGGAAGCCGATCGGGCTCGGCTCGAAGGTCAGTTACGTGGCCGCCGACGATCGCGACGGCGCCCGCGACATGGTGCGTCATCTGCTGTCGCTCGGGCGGCGCCGGGTGGGCATGGTGACCGGCCCGCTGGACACCCCCGGCGGTGTCGAGCGCCTGGCCGGCTACCGGGAGGTGATCGCGGACGCGGGCCTGGAGTTCGACGAGCGCCTCGTCGTCCCCGGCGACTACAGCCGGGCCAGCGGCGAGGCGGGCGCCGAGCGGCTGCTGGCACAGGCCCCCGAGGTGGACGCGGTGTTCGTCGCCTCGGACCTCATGGCCCAGGGCGTACTGGCGGCCCTGCAGCGGGCGGGGCGGCGGGTGCCGCAGGATGTCGCGGTCGGCGGCTTCGACGACTCCCCGGCCGCCCTGGCGTCGAGCCCGCAGCTCACGACCATCCGGCAGCCCTGGGACCGCATCAGCACGGAGATGGTCCGGGTGCTGCTCGCGCAGATCGGGGGCGAGGCTCCGGCGGCGGTGATCTTGCCGACGGAGCTGGTGAAGCGGGAGTCGACGTAGACCCGCACCCCACGCACTGCATGTATGGTCATCGAACAGCGGTGTACGGTTCCGATATGGCGGCGAAAACGGCTGGTGCGCGGCTCGAGGAACGCTGGCGGGACATCCTGTCGGCGCATGCCCGAACGATGTGCGAGATCGACCGGGTGCTGCATCCGCACGGCCTGGGCGCGTCGGACTTCGAGGTCCTGGACATTCTCGCGACCGCGGCGCCCGAGGTGGGCGAGCAGTGCCGGGTGCACAACCTGGTCGGGCGGGTTCATCTCAGTCAGAGCGCGCTGTCGCGGCTCATCGCCCGGCTGGAGAAGGACGGGCTGGTGACGCGTTCCGTGTGCGCGGAGGACCGGCGCGGCGTGTGGGTGTCCCTGACGCCGAAGGGCCGTGACCTGCACGCCGAGGTGCTGCCGCTGCAGCGGGCCGCACTGGCCCGGACGCTGGGCGAGGGCACATAGCCCACCCCGGCGTCCGGCCCCGGGTCTCGGCCTGTCCTACGGGCGTGCCAGCAGGGTGCGCACTCCCTCCGAGGTGAGCGTCAGGCGGTGTTCCGAGCTGCCGTCGATGGTGAGCGACAGGTCGTCGGCCGGCCACTGGGCGGCGAGGGCGCCGAGCGGCACCAGGCGGTAGCGGGACACGAACGGCAGCAGCCCGGCCATCTCCACCTCGGAGGTGAACACGGGCACCACCGGTTCGCCGCCCGGCTGCTCCAGCACCGGAAGTGCCACCGCCGAGGGGTTGGCCGCGTCGGCGTCGTTCGCGTCGTCGGGCACGGGGATGAGCACGTCGCTGTTGGCGAGCGCGTCCAGAGCCGCCGCGTCCTCCGTGTTGTCGGCGAGGACGTCCAGAGCCCGCTGGGCGGGCGTGGGCGTGGGGTCGTTTGCGGGTGTCTCCATGGCAGATTCCCTGATAGCGGCGGTCGTGCGGCCTGCCCGGGACAAGATCCGTCCCGGACACGGTTCTGCTCGCGTACCCGATCGAGCCTGGGGCAATCCTGCTGGATCTTGAAGGTTCGGCAGACGGTGCGGAGGGTTCGGGGATCAGCGGGGTGTGGCGGGAGGGCAGGGCGTGGATGCTCGGGGTGATCTCCTTCGACGCCGCCCGGTACGGGCCCCCGTCCATACTCCCCTGGTCGTGCTGGAGAACGCCCTGGACGACGACACTCCCCTGATCACCGGCGACTCCCGCACCGGCGCCCGCAAGGCCACCGAGCACCTGCTCGGTCTGGGCCACCGCACCGTCTGGCACATCGCCGGCCCGGCCGGCTGGACCTCCGCCGACCACCGGCGGGCGAGCTGGCAAGCCACCGACGAGCGGCGCCGGAACGTCCGCACCGGCCGCCTTCAGCGTGGGCCTCCGGCTGGCCCGGCGCCCGGAGGTGACGGCCGTGTTCGCGTCCAACGACCAGATGGCCCTGGGGCTGCTGCACGCCCTGCACGAGTCCGGGCGGTCCGTCCCCGGGGGACGTCAGCGTGGTGGGCTACGACGACATTCCCGAGGCCGCGCATCTGCTGCCCCCGCTGACCACCGTCCGCACCGACTTCGCCGAGAACGGCACCCGGTCCCTGCGGCTGCTGCCGGACCGTATCGACGGCCCCCGAGAGCGGCCCCGGGTGGACGGCCTGGCCCCCGTCGACCTGGTGGTGCGGGACAGCGGCGGCCCGCCGCGCTGAAACCGCTCGGTCAGGCGCTTGTCTCGGCGGCCGCCCGCTGTCAGGCGGTCTCCCGCAGCAGGCGCAGGCCGTTCAGGCCGACCAGGACCGTGGAGCCCTCGTGGCCGGCGACGCCCAGCGGCAGGGGCAGGGTCCCGGCCAGGTCCCAGGCGACGAGGCCGGCGATGCACGCCCCGGCGATGACGAGGTTCTGGACGACCAGACCGCGCGCGCGGCGGGAGAGGGCGACGGTGGCGGGGACCGTGGAGAGCTCGTCGCGCACGATCACCGCGTCCGCGGTCTCCAGGGCGAGGTCGGAGCCCGCCCGGCCCATGGCGACGCCGGTGTGCGCGGCGGCCAGGGCGGGCGCGTCGTTGACCCCGTCCCCGACGACCAGCACCCTGCGTCCGGCGCTCTCCATGTCCTGCACCGCGGCCAGCTTGTCCTGCGGCAGGAGGCCGGCCCGCACGTCGTCGATGCCGGCCTCGGCGGCGAGGCGTGCGGCGGCTCGGGGATTGTCGCCGGTGAGGAGCACGGGCGTGGCCCCGGTGAGGGTGGTGAGCGCGGCGACCGTGGCGGCCGCGTCCGGGCGCAGCCGGTCGGCGATGCCGAGCAGGCCGGCGGGGGTGCCGTCGACGACGACCAGGACTGCGGTACGGCCGGACTCCTCGAGTTCCGCGACGGTCGCCACGGCGTGGTCCAGCAGGCGGTCCGGGGCGCCCACGGCGACCGTGCGGCCACCGACGACGGCGGTCACTCCCACCCCGGGAGTCGACGTGAAACCGTCCGCGTCGGGCAGGTCGAGGCCACGCTCGCGGGCCGCCTCGACGACCGCACGGGCCAGCGGATGTTCACTCGGCCGTTCCGCCGCTGCCGCCAGCGTCAGCAACTCGCTCGCGTCGAGTCCTGACGCGGCGAGCGGCCGGACGTCGGTGACACGCGGGCTGCCCTCGGTCAGGGTGCCGGTCTTGTCGAGCGCGACCGCGTCCGTCTGGCCCAGCCGCTCCATCACCACCGCCGACTTCACCAGCACGCCGTGCCGTCCGGCGTTGGCGATGGCCGACAGCAGGGGCGGCATGGTGGCCAGTACGACCGCGCACGGGGAGGCAACGATCATGAAGGTCATGGCGCGCAGCAGCGACTCGGTGAACGGCGCGCCGAAGGCGAGCGGCACCAGGAAGACGGCCGGCGTCGCGGCCACCATGCCCAGCGAGTAGCGCTGTTCCACCTTCTCGATGAACAGCTGCGTGGGCGCCTTGGTCTCGGACGCCTCCTGCACCATGCGGACGATCCGGGCGATCACCGAGTCGGACGCGTCGCGCTCGACCCGGATCCGCAGGGCGCCGGTGCCGTTGAGGGTGCCGGCGAAGACGTCGTCGCCCCGCTCCTTCACCACGGGGAGCGGCTCGCCGGTGATGGTCGCCTGGTCGACCTCGCTTGCCCCGTCCAGTACCCGGCCGTCCGCGCCGACCCGCTCCCCCGGGCGGACCAGCACGGTGTCCCCGAGACCCAGTTCCTCCACCGGCACGGTCTGTTCGCCGCCGTCCGGGGTCAGCCGGGTGGCGGTGGCGGGGGCCAGGTCGAGCAGGCCGCGTACGGAGTCGGCGGTGCGGGCGGTGGCCAGTGCCTCCAGCGCGCCCGAGGTGGCGAAGATGACGATGAGCAGGGCGCCGTCCATCACCTGCCCGATGGCCGCCGCGCCCAGGGCGGCGACGACCATCAGCAGGTCGACGTCGAGGGTGCGCTCCTTCAGCGCCTTCAGTCCCTCCCAGCCCGGCTCCCAGCCACCCGTGACGTAGGACAGCGCGTACAGCGGGCCCCAGGTCCAGGCGGGCGCGCCGGTCAGCTGGAGGGGCAGCCCGAGCAGGAAGAAGGCGGTGGCGGCCGCGGCCCAGCGCGCCTCGGGGAGGGCGAGGACCCGGGTACGCCGCCGGGCCACCGGTCCGCGACGGGAGGACCGCGGCCGGTCGACCGGCCGCGGTGTGAGGGTGGAAGTCATCGGGGGGTCCTTCTGGCGGGGGCGCGTCAGGCCCCTCACCATACAGGAACACATGAAGACTCATTCATTCCTTCATGCGTCGCTCCCGGGACGTGTCAGCGCACGGGCACCGCCAGGTACTGGTACTCCAGGAACTCGTCGATGCCCACCCGGCCGCCCTCGCGGCCGAGCCCGGACTGCTTGACGCCGCCGAAGGGGGCGGCGGGGTTGGAGACGAGACCGGTGTTGAGGCCCACCATGCCGACCTCCAGGCGTTCGCTGACGCGCAGGGCGCGGTCCAGGCCCTCGGTGAAGACGTAGCCGACGAGGCCCCAGGGGGTGTCGTTGGCGCGGGAGACGACCTCGTCCTCGTCGTCGAAGGTCAGGATGGCGGCCACGGGTCCGAAGATCTCGGTGTCCATCAGACGGCTCTCGGGGGACACGTCCGTTAGCACGGTCGGCGGGTAGAAGCAGCCCGGCCCCTCCGGCGTGCGGCCGCCGACCAGCACCTGGGCGCCGCGCTCGACCGCGTCCGCGACCAGTTCCGCCACCTTGGCCCGCCCGGCGGTGTCGATCAGCGGGCCGACATCGACACCGTCCCGGGTGCCGGGGCCGACGACCAGCGCGCCCATCCGCTGGGCGAGGCGTCGCCCGAAGTCGCCGGCCACCGAGCGGTGGACGAAGAAGCGGTTGGCGGCGGTGCAGGCCTCGCCCATGTTGCGCATCTTGGCGACCATCGCGCCGTCCACGGCCGCCTCCAGGTCGGCGTCCTCGAAGACGATGAACGGCGCGTTGCCGCCCAGTTCCATCGAGGTGCGCACGACAGTGTCGGCGCACTGCGCGAGCAGCAGCCGGCCGACGGCCGTGGAGCCGGTGAAGGACAGCTTGCGGATCCTCCCGCCGCGCAGCAGCGGCTCGCACACCTCGCCGGCCCGGGAGGTGGTGACGACGTTCAGCACCCCGTCGGGCAGGCCGGCCTCCTTGAGGATCCCGGCCAGGGCGAGGCTGGACAGCGGAGTCTGCGGGGCCGGCTTGAGGATCATCGTGCAGCCGGCGGCGATGGCCGGGCCGATCTTGCGGGTGCCCATGGCCAGCGGGAAGTTCCACGGCGTGATCAGCAGGCAGGGGCCGACCGGACGGCGGGAGAGCAGCATGCGGTTGCGCCCGTCGGGAAGGATGCCGCAGCCGCCGTCGATGCGGACGGCCTCCTCGGAGAACCAGCGGAAGAACTCCGCGGCGTACGCCACCTCTCCCCGGGCCTCGGCCAGCGGCTTGCCCATTTCGGAGGTCATCAGGTGGGCGAGTTCGTCGGTGCGCTCGAGGATGAGTTCGTAGGCGCGGCGCAGGATCTCGCTGCGGGCCCGGGGCGCGGTGCGCGCCCACTCGGCCTGTGCCTGGACGGCCGCCTCCTCGGCCGACCTGGCGTCCTTGGGGCCGGCGTCGGCGACGTGGCAGAGGATCTCGCCGGTGGCGGGGTCGTCGACGGGCATGGTGGCGCCGTCCGCGGCGTCCACCCAGGCACCGCCGATGAACAACTGGGTCAGTACCTCGGTCATGTCGTCTCTCCTGGTCGGTCGGCGGCGGGGTCGAGCAGTTCCGCGAGGTGCAGGGCACGGGTGCCCCGGTCACCGGCGAGGTGGTCGATCTGGGTGGCGCAGCTGAAGCCGTCGGCCACGACGGTCCGTCCGCCGAGGCCGTCGAGGCGGGGTTTGAGGGCCAGGTCCGCCACGGCCATGGAGGTGTCGTAGTGCTGTTCCTCGAAACCGAAGTTGCCGGCGAGGCCGCAGCAGCCCTCGGCCTCGTCGACGCCGCTCACGCCGAGGCGGCGCAGCAGGTCGGCGGGGCGGCGGCCCTTGAACGTGGCGTACTCGTGGCAGTGGGTCTGCAGCACGACGTTCCCGGGCAGCCGGGGTGGCGTCCAGCCCTCGTCGGCGAGGTCGGTGAGGGCTCCGGTGAGGGTGTGGACGCGGTCCGCTACCCGCTGGGCGGCCGGGGTGCCGAGCAGTTCGGGCACGTCGCGCTTGAGGGCGGCGGCGCAGCTGGGTTCGGCCACGACGATCGGCCGGGTGTCGCCGGTGTCGAGGGCGGCGACGGTGCGGGCCATGATCCGCCGGGCGACGGACAGCTGGCCGGTGCTGACCCAGGTCAGCCCGCAGCACAGAGCGTCCTGGACGGTGCACGGGAGGCCGGCGTCGGCGAGGACGCGGCTGGTGGCGCCGGCGATCCGGGGGCGGAAGGCGCGGGTGAAGCTGTCGACGAACAGCACCGCCTCGGCCGGCCCGTCCGGCTTCGCCGCGCGCAGGGTCCTGCGCAGGGCGCGGCGGGAGGCGAAGGCGGGGATCCTGCGTCTGGTCGTCACGCCGCCGAGTCGGGCGAGGAGCTTGCCCAGTGGTCCGCGCAGCACGGCGTTGACCGGTCGGGCGGCGTATCCGGCCAGGGCCGAGGTGAGGGGCAGCCAGCCCAGGGAGTAGTGGGAGCGGGGCCTGAGCCTGCCCTTGTAGTGCTGGTGGAGGAACTCCGCCTTGTAGGTGGCCATGTCGACACCCACCGGGCAGTCGCTGGAGCACGCCTTGCACGACAGGCACAGGTCCAGGGCGTCGCGCACCTGCGTGGAGCGCCAGCCCTCCCGCAACGCCTCGCCGCGCATCATCTCCTGCAGCATGCGGGCCCGGCCTCGGGTGGAGGCGTTCTCCTCTCCCGTCGCCCGGTAGCTCGGGCACATCACACCGCCCGTGTCGCTGCGGCACCGGCCGACACCCACACAGCGGCGCACCGCCCCGGCGAAACCGTCCGCGTCGTGGGGGAAGCCGAACGTCGTCTCCACCAACGGCAGTTCACGCAGCGCCAGGTTCCCGTCGAGCGGGGCCGGATCGACGATGACGCCGGGGTTCAGCAGCCCCTCAGGGTCGAAGACCTTCTTGAACGCGGCGAACGCGGCGATCATGCGATGGCTGTACATGACCTCCAGCAGTTCGCTGCGGGCCCGTCCGTCACCGTGCTCGCCCGACAGCGTGCCACCGTGCTCCACGACCAGCGCCGCCGCCTCGGACAGGAACCGCCGCATGACCGCCCGCCCGGCCTCGGTGGCCGGGTCGAAGTCGATGCGCACGTGGACGCAGCCCGCGCCGAAGTGCCCGTACAGCACACCGGTCAGGTCGTGGGAGACCAGCAGCTTGCGGAAGCCGCGCAGGTAGGAGGCGAGGTTCTCGGGGGCGACGGCCGCGTCCTCCCAGCCCGGCCATGACTCACCACCGTCGACGAGCCGGGCGGCCAGCCCCGCACCGTCCTCACGCACCCGCCACAGCGAACGCCGCTCGGCCGGGCTGTCGACGACCCGCCCTCCGGTCATACGGCCCCGGGACCTGAGCGCGTCCAGCAGCTCGGCCGCCCGGGCGTTCACCGCGGCCTGGTCGTCGCCTTCGAGCTCGACATACAGCCAGGCCCGCCCCTCGGGCAGACCGGTCACCGAGTCCGCGCCCCGGCGGGCCCTCATGGTGGCCACGATCGCCTCGTCCATGCCCTCCACGGCACTGGGCGACCAGCGCAGGATCTCCGGCACGTCCTCGGCCGCCTCGACCACATCGTCGTAGCCGAGGGTCAGCAGGGTGGATGCCTGTGCGGCCGCCACCAGGCGGACCGTCGCGGCGGTGACGACCGCACAGGTGCCCTCGGTGCCCACCAGCGCGCGGGCCGTGTCGAAGCCGTTCTCCGGCAGCAGGTGCTGCAGCTGGTAGCCGGAGACCTGGCGCGGGATGCGGCCCAGCTCGGTCCGGATCGCCGCCAGGTTGCCGTCGATCAGCTTCCGCAGGTCGGATTCGAGCCGGGCGACGCGCCGCACAGCCTCCGCGTCGCCCGGCTCGGCGGCACGCAGCCCGCAGCGGTCGGCGACGGCCCGCACGCCGTCGGCCGTCACGATCTCCAGCGCCTCGACGTGTCCGCTGGTCCGCCCGTCGCGCACTGACCGGTTGCCGCACGCGTCGTTGCCGATCATGCCGCCCAGCGTGCAGCGGCTGTGCGAGGACGGGTCCGGGCCGAAGTCCAGGCCGTGCAGTGCGGTCGCGCCGCGCAGCGCGTCCAGCACGACACCGGCCTCGACCCGCGCGGTACGCGCCTCGGCGTCGATGTCCAGGATCCGGTTCATGTACCGGGAGAAGTCCAGGACGACGCCGGGCCCGACGGCGTTGCCGGCCATGCTCGTGCCGCCGCCCCGGGCCGTGACCGGCACACCCGCCTCACGGCAGGCCCGCAGCACCGCGACCACGTCGTCGGCGGTGCGCGGGAAGGCCACGGCCCGCGGCGGCACACGGTAGTTGGAGGCGTCGTAGGCATAGGGGCCGGTCGCCCCCGGGCCGGTCTCCACCCGCAGACCGGGCGCGATCTCGGCGATGCGGGCCGTCAGACCCGCCAGGTCGCGGGTGGCGGTGGTCATCGGTCCGCCGCTCCCGAGGTGCCGGCCTCGACGGCGTTCGCCCAGGCCTGGAGGCCCTCGTCCACGCCCGCCTCGTCGATGACGAGCGCCGGGATCATGCGCACGACCTGGTTCCAGGCGCCGCACAGCAGCAGGAGCAGGCCCTCGTCGATGGCGGCGCGCTGCACCCGGGCGGCGGTCTCGGGGTCGGGGCCGCCGTCCTCGTCGACGAACTCGGTGGCGAGCATCAGGCCGAGGCCGCGGACGTCACCGATGCCCGGGGTACGGTCGGCCACCGCCTCCAGGCCGGTACGCAGCCGCTTGCCCATCGCCTCGGCGTTCTCGACGAGCTCCTCGTCGCGGACGACGTCCAGGGTCGCGCAGGCGGCGGCGCAGGCGACGGCGTTGGCGCCGTACGTGCCGCCCTGCGAGCCGGGCCAGGCCTTGCTCATCAGCTCCTCGGAGGCGGCGATGCCGGACAGCGGGAAGCCGCTGGCGAGGCCCTTGGCGGTGACGAGGATGTCCGGGGTGACGCCGAAGTGGTCGTGGCCCCAGAAGCGTCCGGTGCGCCCGACGCCCGTCTGCACCTCGTCGAAGATGAGCAGGAAGCCGTGCCGGTCCGCGCGCTCCCGCAGCCCCTCGACGAACGCGCGGTTGGCGGGGACGTACCCGCCCTCGCCGAGCACCGGTTCGACGATGATCGCGGCCGTGTCGGCCGGCGAGGAGATCGTCTGCAGGGTGTAGTCGAGCTCCTTCAGGGCGAAGCGGGTGGCGGTCTCCTCGTCCCAGCCGTAGCGGAAGGGCGTCGGGAACGGGGTGACGACCACGCCGCTCATCAGCGGGGAGAAGCCGGACCGGAAGCGGATGCCGGAGGTGGTCATGGAGGCGGCGGCGACGGTGCGGCCGTGGAAGCCGCCGTGGCAGACCAGGACGTTGGGGCGGCCGGTGGCCTGGCGGGCCAGCCGCAGCGCCGCCTCGACGGCCTCGCTTCCGGAGTTGGTGAAGAACAGGCTGTCCAGGCCGGCCGGCAGGACCTCGCCCAGCTTGTCGACGAGGCGCCGCAGCGGCTGGTGCATGACGGTCGTGTACTGGCCGTGCACCAGCGTGCCCACCTGCTCCTGCGCCGCCGCCACGACCCTGGGATGGCAGTGCCCGGTGCTGGTGACGCCGATGCCGGCGGTGAAGTCGAGGTAACGGCGGCCGTCCTCACCGTAGAGGTGGATGCCTTCGCCTCGGGCCGCGACCACGGGCGTGGCCTGGCGAAGGTGCGGCGACAGTGCGGTCATGTTCGTCTCCCGGCCGTGCGTCGAGGTCTGGGTGCTCGTCGGTCCGGTATCCGAGCATCCGAGCCACCCAGAGAGGCGACAACGCGTGATGTGTCCAGCGGGAGCGCGATGTTCGGACGTTGTGTCAGCCGGCGAACCCCCCGGGTACCGCCCGCCCCTCCCGTGGACAGCTCTTGCGCAGGTCAGCGCGGCTTGTCAGAGTGACCGGGCGAGCAGGGAGACATCGTGAACGAACAGCCCCCGGCGACCGGCCGGGACTCCGCCCCGGCCGGTCGCGCGCCCACCGTCGCCGACGTCCTCGCCCTGCCCGTCCTGGCCGCCGGGCAGCCCCAGGTGATCACCGGGCTGTCCCAGCTGGACCGGCCGGTGCGCTGGGTGCACATCACCGAGCTGACGGACCCCGCGTCCTTCCTCAAGGGCGGCGAGCTCGTCCTGACCACGGGCATGCCGCTGCCGGACGACGCCGCGGGCGTCCGCCGGTACGTCGACGAGCTCACCGACGTGGGAGCGGCCGCCCTGGTCATCGAGCTGGTACGGCGCTACCACCGCCCGCCCGACGCCCTCGTCCAGGCCTGCCGCGCGCGGCGTCTTCCCCTGGTCACCCTCGCCCGGGACGTCAACTTCCTGGAGGTCACCCAGGTCGTGCACGCCCTCATCCTCGGCAATCAGGCCGACGCGATGCGCCGGACCCAGCGGATCCACGAGGCGTTCACCGCCCTGACGCTGCGCGGCGCGGGACCGCAGGACGTGGTGCGCGCGGCGGCGGAGATGAGCGGCCGCACGGTCGTCCTGGAGAACCTGGTGCACCAGGCGCTGATCTGCGAGCCGTCCGGGAGCACGGTCGAGGACGCCCTCGCCGGGTGGGAGCGGCGCTCCCGGGCCGCCGAGCCCGGCGACCACACGGAGGTGGGCGGCCCGGAGGGCTGGCTCACCTCGCCCGTCTCCTACCAGGGCGAACGCTGGGGCCGCCTGGTCATGCTCGGACTCTCCGCGCAAGGGCCGGACTTCGGGCCGGAACACGTGACCGTGCTGGAACGCACGGCGATGGCCCTGACCGTCGCCCGTCTCATCCATGCCACGCCCTGGGAGCACACGGCCCACCGCACCGCGCTGCGGGAGCTGGCGGAGCAGCTCCACCACTCCCCCGAGGACACCCGCGCCCGCTGTGCCGCGCTCGGTCTGCCCACCGAGGACAGCCGGTTCGTGGCGATCCTCGTCGACCTCGGGCCGCAGGCGGCCGGCGGTGAGCTGGAGGCCCGGCTGCACCGGGATCTGAGGTCGGCGGGTGTCGCGGCACTCGTCGGCGAGCTCTCCCCCGGCCGCCTCGGCGTCCTGCCCGCCCTGCGGCCCGCCCAGCCCTGGCGCCCGGTGGCCGAACGCCTGAGCCGCACCGCCCTGAGCCTGGCCCCGGGGGCGATCGTGAGTGCCGGCTCGGAGGTGGCCGACCTCGCCGACACCGCGCGCTCCTTCCGGGAGGCGGCCCGGGTCCTGGAGGCCACCCCGCCCGGCCAGCCCCTCCCCGCCGGCCGCTCCTTCCACGAACTGCCGGACGTCGGCCTGCGCCGCCTGCTGTACGCCCTGCGCGAGGACACGCGGATCCAGGACTACACGGAGCGCCGGCTCGGCCGGCTCATCGAGCATGACACCAGGCACGGCACCGACCTGCTGACGACCCTCGGCCACTATCTCGACGCGGCGGGCAACAAGACCGCCGCGTCCCGCCGCGGCGGCCTGTCCAGGGAGACGATGTACCAGCGCCTGCGCACCATCGAACGCGTCCTCGGCATCGACCTCGAGTCCGGCGAACGGCGCACCGAACTCCATGTGGCACTTACGGCGTTGCGCGTCCTGCGGACCGACTGAACCCCGGCTCCGGCTCAGGTGTCGAAGTCCACCGTCAGCGCCTCAGACACCGGGAACGACTGGCAGGTGAGGACGTAGCCGGCGTCGACCTCGGCCGGTTCCAGGGCGAAGTTGCGGCGCATGTCGGCCTTGCCGTCGGTGATCCGGGCACGGCAGGTGCCGCAGACGCCGCCCTTGCAGGCGAAGGGGAGGTCGGGGCGGGTCTGCTGGGCGCCTTCGAGGATGGTGCGCTCCCGGGGCAGGGCGGAGGTGGTGGAGCGGCCGTCGAGGGTGACGGTGACCTGGCTGACGGGCCCCGAGGGGCCTCTCTCGGTGTGCCGCACCTCGCGTACGGGCTCGTCGTCGGCGTAGAACAGCTCCTGGTGGACGCGGTCGGCGGGGACGCCGAGACCGGTCAGGACCTGCCTCGCGGCGCGGACCATGCCGTGCGGGCCGCACAGCCACCAGTGGTCGGCGGACGGTACGTCGACCAGCGCGTCGACGAGCGCGGCCAGCCGGTCGGCGTCGAGACGTCCGGAGAGCACCTCGGCCTCGCGAGGCTCCCGGGAGAGGACGTGGGCGAGCTGGAAGCGCGTCGGGTAGAGGTCCTTGAGGTCGGCCAGCTCGTCGGCGAACATCACGGTGCCGGTGCGGCGGTTGCCGTAGAGGAGGGTGACCGTCGAGCGGGAGTCGGCGGCCAGGACGGACTCGGCGATGGAGACCATGGGGGTGATGCCCGAGCCGGCGGCGATGAGGACGTGGTGGCCGGGCGTGGTGAGGTCGGGTGTGAAGGCCCCGGTGGGTGCCATCACCTCGACGGTGTCGCCGGGGCGCAGGTCACGCACCAGCCAGGAGGAGAACAGGCCGCCGGGTACGACCCGGACGCCGATGCGGGGCGGTGTGCCGGCGGGCGAGCAGATCGAGTACGAGCGGCGCTCGTCGCGGCCGTCGATCTCACGCCGCAGGGTGAGCGACTGGCCGGGCGCGAAGGCGAACTCCTCGGCCAGTTCGTCCGGGATGTCGAAGCTGACGGCCGCCGCGTCCTCGCACAGCGGCAGCACGGCGGCGACCCGCAGGGGGCGGAAGACCGGGCGTCGGCGGGCACGGGCGCCTGCCGCCGGGGCGGGGGCCGGCTCCATCAGGTCCTCCATCAGATCTCCTTGAGGTGCTCGAACGGCTCGCGGCAGGCGCGGCAGCGCCACAGGGCCTTGCAGGACGTGGCGCCGAAGCGGGAGGTCTCCTCGGTGTCGGCGGAGCCGCAGCGGGGGCAGGGCACCGAACGGCGGGCCGGCGACAGCACCAGCGGGACCGGTCCGGTGGCGCCCGCCCGCCTGGCCCCGGGCGGGGCGATGCCGTGTTCGGCGAGCTTGCGGCGGCCGTCCGCGGTGATCCAGTCGCTGGTCCACGGCGGGTCCAGGACGGTGCGGATCTCCACTCGCGCGTATCCCGCGGCGCGCAGCCGGGCAGCCACACCCGCCCGCATCTCCGCCATCGCCGGGCAGCCCGAGTAGGTCGGGGTGAGACTCGCGACGACCGTCCCGTCCGGGGCCAGACAGACCTCGCGCAGCACGCCGAGGTCGGCCAGGGTGAGCATGGGCAGCTCCGGGTCGGGCACCTGCTCGGCGATGCGCCGGGCCCGTCGGGCGTCGAGCAGCGTGGTCACCATGCCGCCTCCGGATGAGCGCGGGCCACGCCCTGCAACTCGGCCAGCAGCGGGGTGAGATGCTCGGTGTGCTCGCCGGCGCGGCCCGAGCCGGGCAGGGGACGGTAGACGGGCATGGGCAGGCCTGCCGCCTCGGTGACCTGGCGCAGCACGGCGACGACCTCGTCGCGGACGTCGTACGCGGTGAACAGCTCGCCCAGGTAGGGGGCGACCTGCTCCTGCGCCTTGCGCATCCGGCGGTGCGACTCCTCGGTGCCGTCCCCCAGCCGCACCGCCCACTCGGCCGCGTACTGCCGGTGGTAGGCCAGTTCCTTCACGCCCTTGGCGGCGATCGCGGCGAGCACCGGGTCGCGGTGGGCGGTGAGCCGCTCGAAGTGCGCGAGGCGCCAGCTGGAGAACACCAGCAGCCGCACGACGGTGAACGCGAAGTCCCCGTTGGGGAGTTCGGCCAGGCGCACGTTGCGGAAGTCGCCGGCGTCACGGAAATACGCGTAGGCGTCCTCGCCGCGCCCGGTGCCGTCGGCCTGGCCCGCCCGGGAGTAGAGCATGCGGGCCTGGCCGAGCAGATCGAGCCCGATGTTGGCCAGGGCGACCTCCTCCTCGAGCTCGGGGGCCCGGGTGGTCCACTCGGCCAGCCGCTGCGCCGCGACCAGGGCGTCGTCGGCCAGGGTGACGCACAGGGCGGCCAGTCCACCGGCGTCCACGCCGTCGGGCACGGTGGTGTCCACGCCGTGCAGGGGGTCCTCGAAGCCGGTGCCGTAGGCCCAGCGGGTGTCGTCCTCGTGGCCCTCGGCGAGGGTCAGGTAGACGTGGTCGTCGCTCATGCCCTCTCCTTCAGATGTGCGGGACGTCGTCGGGGATGTCGTAGAAGGTCGGGTGCCGGTAAACCTTGTCGGCGCTGGGAGCGAAGAAGGGGTCCTTCTCGTCGCGCGTGGAGGCGGCGATGTGCTTGGAGCGCACCACCCAGATGCTCACGCCCTCGTTGCGCCGGGTGTACAGGTCGCGGGCGTGGGTGAGCGCCATGCGGTCGTCGGCGGCGTGCAGCGAACCCACGTGGACGTGGTTGAGCCCGCGCTTGCCGCGCACGAACACCTCGTACAGCGGCCATTTCTGCTTCTCGGCGGTCATGCCACCGCTCCCTTCTCCGCGCGGGCGGCCTGCTTGACGGCGTGGGCGGTGGCCGCCTCGCGTACCCAGGCGCCCTCCTCGTGGGCCGTGCGGCGCCGTTCCACCCGCTGGGCGTTGCACGGGCCGTCGCCCTTGATGACCCGCATGAGCTCGTCCCAGTCGGGGGTGCCGAAGTCGTGGTGCCCGCGCTCCTCGTTCCAGCGCAGCTCCGGGTCGGGCAGGGTGACGCCGAGCTTCCCGGCCTGCGGGACGGTCATGTCGACGAAGCGCTGGCGCAGTTCGTCGTTGCTGTGCCGCTTGATCTTCCAGGCCATGGACCGCGCGGAGTTGGGCGAGGCGTCGTCGGGCGGGCCGAACATCATCAGGGACGGCCACCACCAGCGGTTCACGGCGTCCTGCACCATCTCCCGCTGCTCGGGAGTGCCGCGCATCATCGTCATCAGCAGCTCGTAGCCCTGCCGCTGATGGAACGACTCCTCCTTGCAGATGCGCACCATGGCGCGCGCGTAGGGGCCGTAGGAGCTGCGGCACAGCGGCACCTGGTTGCAGATCGCCGCCCCGTCCACGAACCAGCCGATGACGCCCACGTCGGCGAAGCTCAGCGTGGGGTAGTTGAAGATCGACGAGTACTTCTGGCGGCCCTCGATCAGCCGCTCGGTCAGGTCCGCGCGGTCGGCGCCCAGCGTCTCCGCCGCCGAGTACAGGTACAGGCCGTGCCCGGCCTCGTCCTGGACCTTCGCGAACAGGATGGCCTTGCGGCGCAGCGACGGCGCCCGGGTGATCCACTCGCCCTCGGGCTGCATGCCGATGATCTCGGAGTGCGCGTGCTGTGCGATCTGCCGGACGAGCGTCTTGCGGTAGCCCTCCGGCATCCAGTCACGCGGCTCGATCCGCTGGTCCCGCGCGATCGTCGCGTCGAAGTGCCGCTGGAGAACCGGCTCCGCGCCGTCCGCCCCCGGGGGGCTGGAGTGTGTCGTGTCCATCCGTCCCACTTCCCAACCGACCATTCGTTCGGCCCATGGTATGACAAGCCGGCGCGCCTTGGTAAGGCCCTGACCCTTGACAGGTGTCGACGCTGGTTGATTACTTTGCGGCACCGAAGCTAACCGAATGTTCGGTCGGGCTACAAGGCGGTGTACGAAGTGATCCCCCACGATCTACTGGACGACGGTGAGCGCCTGACACGCGCGGAACTGCGCGAACTCCAGCTCGACCGTCTGCGGCGGAGTCTGCGCCACGCCTACGACAACGTGGAGACGTACCGGAAGAAGTTCGACGAGGCCGGGGTGGGGCCCGAGGACTGCCGCACCCTGGAGGATCTGTCCCGCTTCCCGTTCACGACCAAGGCGGACCTGCGCGACACCTATCCCTTCGGCATGTTCGCGGTCCCCATGGACCGGGTCCGCCGGATCCATGCCTCCAGCGGCACCACCGGCCGCCCCACGGTCGTCGGCTACACGGAGAAGGACCTGTCGATGTGGGCGGACCTCGTCGCCCGCTCGATCCGGGCGGCCGGCGGACGGCCCGGCCACAAGGTGCACATCTCCTACGGCTACGGACTCTTCACCGGCGGCCTCGGCGCGCACTACGGCGCGGAACGGGCCGGCTGCGTGGTGATCCCGGCCTCCGGCGGCATGACCGCGCGCCAGGTGCAGATCATCCAGGACTTCCGCCCCGAGATCATCATGGTCACCCCGTCGTACATGCTCACGCTGCTCGACGAGTTCGAGCGGCAGGGCGTCGACCCTCGCTCCACCTCTCTGCGGGTGGGCGTCTTCGGCGCCGAGCCGTGGACGGAGGAGATGCGCCGCGAGATCGAGGAGCGGACGGACATCCACGCCGTCGACATATACGGGCTGTCGGAAGTGATCGGCCCGGGTGTCGCTCAGGAGTGCGTGGAGACCAAGGACGGCCTGCACGTGTGGGAGGACCACTTCTATCCCGAGGTCGTCGACCCGGTCACCGGTGAGGTGCTGCCCGAGGGCACGGAGGGCGAGCTGGTCTTCACTTCCCTGACCAAGGAGGCCCTGCCGGTCGTCCGCTACCGCACCCGCGACCTGACCCGGCTGCTGCCCGGCACGGCACGGCCCGCCTTCCGCCGCATCCAGAAGATCACCGGCCGCTGCGACGACATGATCATCCTTCGGGGGGTGAACGTCTTCCCCAGCCAGATCGAGGAGATCGTGCTGCGCACGCCCGGCGTGGCCCCGCACTTCCAGATCCGGCTGACCCGGCGGGGCCGCCTGGACCACATGACCGTGCGCGTCGAGACCCGCCCGGACACGCCCGCCGAGCGGCGCGAGGCCGCTGCCCGGGCGATCGCGCAGGACGTCAAGGACCGCGTCGGCGTCACGGTCGAGGTGACGATCGTCGAACCGGAGACACTGGAACGCTCCCTCGGCAAACTCAAGCGGGTCACGGACCTGCGCGAGCCGTAGCGGCGACGTCACGCGCGGCAGCGCGCCTCGCAGACCGCGGCGGGAGCTGCCGCCTCGGCCGGCACACCCGCTTCGGACAGGGCCGGCTTCCGGATCAGCAGGAGCGCCGCGTCGTCGTGGAGCCGGCCCCCCACGTGGGCCAGCAGCTCGTCGTGCAGGGCGCCGAGGGTGTGGGCCGGATCGTGGGACACATGACGCTCGAGGCCTTCGGCGAGCGGATAGAAGGCGCGGCCGTGGTCGCGGGCCTCGGTGACGCCGTCGGTGTAGAGCAGCAGCTGGTCGCCCTCGTCGAACGGAAGCTCCTGGAGACCGGGCGAGTGACCGGCGAGGGCGCGCAACCCGAGGGGCGGAGACGGAAGATCGGGTTCGACCGGCGTGACCCTCCCCGAGGCGCGCACCAGCAGCGGGGGCGTGTGCCCGCAGTTCACCACCTCCAGATGCCCTTGCGGCGGATGTCCGGCGACCACGGCGGTGACGAAGTCGTCGTGGCCGAGGTTGCGCGCCAGGCTGCGCTCGATCCTGTCGACCACGGCGAGCAGGTCGGGCTCGTCGTGAGCGGCCTCCCGGAAGACGCCGAGGACCAGCGCGGCGGTCCCCACGGCGGGCAGCCCCTTGCCGCGCACATCGCCGACGATCAGCCGTACCCCGTGCGGGGTGGGTATCAGGGCGTAGAGGTCGCCGCCGATCCGGGCCTCGGCGGCCGCGGCGCTGTAGCGCACGGCCACCTGGAAGGGGCCGACGTTCGCCGGTACGGGCCTGAGCAGCGCGTGCTGGGCGGTCTCCGCGACCGATCGGACGGCCGCGAGCACCCGTTCCCGGCGCCCGCGCAGGAGACTGGCCAGGCCGCTCGCGAGGGTGACGGCCACCAGGGCCGACAGCACGGCGGCCAGCTCACGGCCCGGAACGCCGTCCCGGATCCCCAGCAGCGCGCCGAGCACCGCGGCGAGGAGGCCGACACAGACGACGCCGCGCGGCCCGTTGGTCGTGGCGGCCAGCGCGGGCCCGGCGGCGAGGAGCGGCAGCCAGATCATCCCGGCGCCGCCGGCGAGATCGGCGAGCAGGACGGCGATGACGATCAGTACGGGCAGGACGGGCGTACCCGCGGCCAGCTGCCCGAGGGCCCGCCTGCGGGCCGAAGCCCCGGCACCGGCCACCCGGACGCCGGCCGGCTGTTCAGGCCAGTGGTCGTCACCGAGGTCTCGCGCATGGCTCATGTTCTTGTCCGTGTCCCTCACCTGCGTGCGGGATGCGAGGCATGCAGCACATCCCATAAATATCCGACTTATCCAGAAAAAGGGGTGGACTGGGACACCGGCAAGGAGCGGAATTTCAGATAGTGAGCGAGAGGCTCCGGGTCACGCGGCTCGCGGTCGGGAGCAGCCGCTCGCGGATCTCCGGCAGTCTGGACAGCCGGTTCGCGGGCAGCGAGACACCGAGGGAGCCGATGGTGTTCCCGCTGTAGACGGGGACGGCGACACAGACCGTGCCGAGGGCGTACTCCTCGAGGTCGGTGACGGCCGGGGCCAGGGGCGGGGTCTCCAGGCGCCGGAGCAGTTCCGGCGGGCTGGTGACCGTCCGGGGGGTGAGGTCGGCGAGGTGGTGACGGGCGAGGTAGTCCTTGCGGGCCTCGACGTCCATTTCGCGCAGCACGGACTTGCCGAGCGCGGTCGCGTGCCCCGCGTCCTCGAAACCCACCCACAGATCGACACGAGGAGTCCCCGGCCCGTCGACGATCTCGGCGACCCTGATCTCGCCCTCCTCGTAGAAGGTGAGGTAGGCGGGGCTCGCCAGTTCGTCGCGCAGCGCGGCCAGCGTGGGCCGGACACGGCCGAGCAGCGCCTGGGCGCGGCCGGTGCCGCGCAGCGCCTGGAGTTTGTCGCCGAGGACGAAGCCCCCGTCGTCCAGCTTCCGCACGTACCCGTCGTGGACGAGCGTCCGGAGCAGGTGGTAGGCGGTGGCCAGGGGCAGGCCGGTCTCACGCGCCAGCTGCTTCGCCGGCGCGCCGTTCTGGTGCGCGCTCACCGCCTCCAGCAGACGCATGGCCCGCTGGACGGACGTGATGAGCGTAGGGCCGTCGTGCCCACCCACAGCACCAGCCTGCGCCAGCCGTCCGGCGAGAGCAAGGCGGATAGCCCGGAAGCGGAAGAGGGCCGCGAAACGCCGCGGTGGTTCTTCTCGGCCCTCTCCCGAGCGGCGACCATGCCATGTCATGGACATCTTGCTCGTCGCCAGTGCGTTCAACAGCCTGTCCCAGCGTGTCTACGCCGAACTGTCGGACGAGGGGCACCGGGTGGACGTCGTGCTCGCCTCGCACGGCCCCGACGCGGTCCGGGACGCCGTTCGGGAGGTACGCCCGGAACTGGTCGTGGCCCCGATGCTGAAGTCGGCCCTGCCGGAGGACGTGTGGCGGGAGCACACCTGCCTCATCGTGCATCCGGGGCCACCCGGCGACCGGGGCCCGTCGGCCCTGGACTGGGCGATCGCCGAGGAGGCGCCCCGGTGGGGCGTGACGGTCCTGCAGGCCGAGGCGGCGATGGACGCGGGTGACATCTGGGCGGACGAGGCCTTCCCGGTGCCGTCCGCCGGCAAGAGCGACGTGTACCGCGGCGAGGTCTCCGACGCCGCCTCGGCCGCCGTCCTGCTGGCGGTGCGGCGATTCGCCGACGGATCGTTCAAGCCGCGTCCGCAGAGTGATCCCGGGATCCAGGTGGTGTGGCGGGACTTCTTCCGGCAGGAGCAGCGGCGGATCGACTGGGAGAACGACAGCACCCAGGCGGTGCTGCGCAAGCTCCGCGGGGCCGACTCGCAGCCCGGGGTGCGGGACGAACTCTGCGGCCGGGAGGTCTTCCTGCACGGCGGGCATCCCGAGGACCGGCTGCGGGGAGAGCCCGGGGAACTGCTCGCGACCCGGTCCGGCGCGGTCTGCCGGGCCACCCGGGACGGAGCCGTGTGGATCCCCGAGCTGCGCCCTCGCAAGAGCTCGGGTGACCCGGCACCGTTCCGCCGCCCGGCGGCCTCGGTGCTGGCCGGCTTCCCGGCCCCGCCCGGATTCCGTGGCATGCCGGGTTCCAGCGACCGCCCCTACTGGCTGCCCGAGATCGCCGCCCCGCTCGAACTGCCCCCGGGCCGCGTCACCTGGACCGACATCCGCTACCGACAGCAGGGGGACATCGGGTTCCTGAGCTTCTCGTTCCCCGGCGGGGCGATGAGCACCACCCACTGCCGCAGGCTGCTGGCGGCCTACCGGTACGCGCTCAGCCGCCCCACGTCGGTGCTGGTGCTCGGCGGCTCCCGTGACTTCTTCTCCAACGGCATCCACCTCAACGTCATCGAGGCCTCGAGCGACCCGGCGGGTGAGTCCTGGTCCAATCTCAACGCCATGAACGATCTCGTCGAGGCGATCCTGCGCACCACCGACCGGCTGGTGGTGGCGGCCATCGGCGGCAACGCGGCGGCCGGCGGCGTCATGCTCGCCCTCGCCGCCGACGAGGTCTGGTGCCGCACCGGCAGCGTCCTCAACCCGCACTACCGGAACATGGGCCTGTACGGGTCGGAGTACTGGACGTACTCGCTGCCCCGCCGCGTGGGCGCCGAGACGGCCGAGCGGCTGACGACCGAGGCGTTGCCGGTGAGCGCCGCGACGGCCGAGCGGATCGGGCTGGTGGACCGTCTGGTACCGGTCCCGGCCCAGGGGTTCCGGGACGAGGTCGAGCGTCTGGCCGCCGAACTCGCCGGCGACCCGGATCTGACCCAACGCATCACCGCCAAGACCACGGCACGTCACGCGGACGAGCTCCAGCGGCCCCTCGCCGAGTACCGGCGGAGCGAACTCGCCCGGATGCGAGCCGTCTTCTTCGACCCGCGGGCGCCGTACCACGCGCTGCGCGCGGCCTTCGTCCGCAAGCTTCCGACCGGCTCCCCGAGGCCCCTGGGAGCCACGCGATGAGTGCGCGCCTGCTCGTGGCGGGCGTCGGCAACATCTTCCTCGCGGACGACGCCTTCGGCCCCGAGGTCATCCGCGCCCTGGGGCAGCGCCCGCTGCCGCCCGGGGTGCGGGTACGGGACTTCGGCATCCGCGGGATGGACCTCGCGTACGCGCTGCTCGACGGCTACGACACGGCCGTCCTGGTCGACGCGGCCGCACGGGGACACGAGCCGGGCACCCTGTCGCTGATCGAACCCGACCTCCCCGCCCGGGCCGCGACAGGCGCCCCGCCCGAGGCGCACGGCATGGACCCGGCGAAGGTCCTGGCCCTGGCCGCCCACCTGGGCGACGAGCCGCTCCCCCGCGTACTCGTCCTCGCCTGCGAGCCGGAGCTGCGGGCACCCGCCGACGAGGACATCGCGCCGGGCATCAGCGCGACCGTGCGCGCGGCGGTCGGACGGGCCGTCGCGGCCCTGCACACGATGGTCCCGGCGCTGCTCGCCGACCCGGCCGCCACGCCCCCGTTGAGCCGCCCGGACGAATCCGCCGCCCTGTCCCCGGCCGGGCTGCCGGGTACGGCGGGTGACGGCGCGGAGGATCGGTAGCGGAACGATTTCCCTACCGACCGCGAGGAGCGGCGCCCATGTGCGAGTCCATGGACGAGGTCACTCAGGCCGTCCTGGCGAGGAACGACGGTCTGGCCGCGGACCTGCGCGACGAGCTCGCCCGGCGCGGGGTGAGCGTGGTCAACCTGCTGTCCAGTCCGGGCAGCGGCAAGACGGAACTGCTCGGGCGGGTGCTGGCCAGGGCTGTCGAGCGGGGCCTTGCGGTGGCCGCGCTCACCGCCGATCTGGCGACCGAGAACGACGCCCACCGGCTGGCCCGTTCGGGAGCCGCCGTGAAGCAGCTGCTCACCGACGGGCTGTGCCACCTGGAGGCGCGGCAGCTGCGCGGGCACGTGGAGAGCTGGCTGCCCGAGGACACCTCGCTGCTCTTCATCGAGAACGTCGGCAATCTCGTCTGCCCGGCCTCCTACGACCTCGGGGAGAGCCTGCGGATCGTGCTCATGGCGGTGACGGAGGGCGAGGACAAGCCGCTGAAGTACCCCACGGCCTTCGGTTCCGCCCATCTCGTGGTGCTGACCAAGACCGACCTGGCCGGGCCCGCCGGGTTCGACGAGGCCGCCTTCGACGCCCACGTCGGGCGGATCAACCCCGGGGTGGAGGTCCTGCGGTCCTGCGCCCGTACCGGCGCCGGCGTGGACGCTCTGCTGGAGCGGGTGCTCGCCGTATGGGACGGAGCTCCGGTTCACCGCCCTCCCCTGGCGCCCCGTCCGCACACCCACACCCCCAGCCACTCCCACGAGGACGCCGAAGCCGGCCTCGTCCCGTGACGGCCCCCGTCACACCGGCGGTGCGCCGCCGCGTCACCGTACGCGGCACGGTCCAGGGCGTCGGCTTCCGCCCGTACGTGCACCGCCTGGCCACGGAACTCGCGCTCTCCGGCTTCGTGAGCAACACGGCGAGCGGTGTCGTCATCGAGGTGGAGGGACCGCCCGAGGGTGTCGCCCGCTTCTGCGACCGGCTGGCGACCGAGCCGCCGCCGCTGGCCACCGTCACCGGTGTCGGGTTCGAGGACCTGCCCGTCAGCGGCGCCGACGACACCTTCAGCATCCGCTCCACCGACCGCTCCCCCGGCCGCACCCTCCTCCCGCCGGACACGGCGACCTGCGCGGACTGCCTGCGGGAGCTGAGCGATCCGGCGGACCGCCGGTACCGGCACCCGTTCGTCACGTGCACGCACTGCGGGCCGCGCTTCACGATCGCCACGGGCATGCCCTACGACCGGGCGGTGACGACCATGGCCGGCTTCCCGATGTGCGCCGACTGCGCCCGGGAGTACGGCGATCCCGGTGACCGGCGCTTCCACGCCCAGCCGGTGGCCTGCCCGGGCTGCGGTCCCCGGCTCCGCCTGGTGCCCGCCTCCGGGAGCGGCGTCCGTCCGGAGCGGGACGCCGGCGCCCTGGCGACGGCGCGGGCGCTGCTGGCCGCCGGGCGGATCGTCGCGGTCAAGGGCCTCGGTGGTTACCACCTCGCCTGCGACGCCACCGACGCACGGGCCGTCGACGCGCTGCGCGCCCGCAAGGCCCGCGGCGGCAAACCGTTCGCGGTGATGTGCCCGGACCTGGACACCGTGCGACGGATCGCGGTGCTCTCCGCGTCCGAGGAGGCCGTCCTCGCCGGCCCGCGGCGCCCCATCGTCCTGCTGCGCCGGCGCGAGGACGGGGCGGGTCTCGCACCCGGCGTCTGCCCGGGCAGTCCGCACCTCGGCGTGATGCTGCCGTACACGCCCGTGCACGCCCTGCTGTTCGGCCTGCCCGGCGATCCGCCCGGGCCGCGGGTGCTGGTCATGACGAGCGGCAACCGCTCGGGGGAACCGATCGTCACGGACGACGACGAGGCCCTGACCCGGCTGGCCGGACTGGCCGACGCCTGGCTCGCCCACGACCGGTCCATCGCCTCGCCCTGCGACGACTCCCTGCTGCGGGTGCGCCCCGACGGCACCGAGCTGGTGCTGCGCCGGTCCCGCGGGTATGTGCCCCGGCCGCTGCGGCTGCCGGTCCCGGTGCGGCCGGCGCTGGCCGTGGGCGGTGACCTGAAGCAGGCACTGTGCCTCGGCGAGGGCGATCTCGCCTGGTTCGGTCCGCACATCGGCGACATGGGCGACCTGACGGCCCTGGAGGCGGCCGGCCGGGCGGAGGCGCACCTGCGGTCCCTGACCGGCGTCAGCCCCGAGATCGTCGCCGCCGACCGGCACCCCGGCTATCACTCGGCGAGGTGGGCGGCCCGGCTGACCGAACGTCCCCCTGTGCTGGTCCAGCACCACCACGCGCACGTCGCGGCGGCGATGGCCGAGCACGGCCAGGACGGGACGGCACCCGTGCTCGGTGTCGCCTTCGACGGCACGGGCTACGGCGACGACGGCACCGTCTGGGGCGGCGAGGTGCTGCTCGCCGACTACGGCGGATTCCGGCGCTACGCCCACCTCTCCCCCGCCCCGCTGCCCGGCGGCGACGCGGGC
Source organism: Streptomyces djakartensis (assembly GCF_014651075.1). Taxonomy (GTDB): domain Bacteria; phylum Actinomycetota; class Actinomycetes; order Streptomycetales; family Streptomycetaceae; genus Streptomyces; species Streptomyces djakartensis. Next base: position 41,400 of record NZ_BMWE01000021.1, read on the forward strand.
GTGGCCAACCCGTGCCGCACGGCCCTGGCCCGGCTGTGGGCGGCGGGCCTCGGGTGGGATCCGGACCTGCCCTGCGTCACCGCCTGCCCACCAGAGGAACTGGGAATCCTGGAACGGCAGTTGGCGCGAGGAGTGGCCTGCGTGGCGACCTCCAGCATGGGGCGGCTCTTCGACGCCGTGTCCTCGCTCGTCGGGGTGTGCCATCGCGCGGGGTACGAGGCCCAGGCCGCCCTGGAGCTGGAGGCCGCCGCGACCCTCGCCTGGGACGCCGACGGCTCGGCGTACGGTTTCGGCTTCGCCGCCGGCGCCTTCGACCCGGCGCCGGTGCTGCGGGCCCTGGTCACCGACCTGCGGCGCGGCACCCCGGCTCCGGTGCTCGCCGCCCGCTTCCACCGTGCCGTCGCGCGGGCCGTCGCGGAGATCTGCCGGCGGGCGCGGCGGGACACCGGTCTGGCCGTCGTCGCCCTCAGCGGCGGGGTCTTCGCCAACGCGCTGCTGGAGGAGGAGTGCGCGCGCCTGCTGGCGGGCGCCGGCTTCGCGGTGCTCCGCCACGGCGAGGTCCCCCCGAACGACGGCGGACTGTCCCTCGGCCAGCTGGTGGTCGCGGCGCACCTACGACAGGAGGAGTGACCCATGTGTTTGGCAGTGCCCGGCAAGGTCGTGGCCATCGACGACAGCGCGGATCCGCTCACCGGACTGATCGACTTCGGCGGAGTGCAGAAGCAGGCGTGCCTGGAGTACGTGCCCGATGTGCGGGTGGGTGAGTACGTCATCGTGCACGTCGGTTTCGCGCTCCAGCGCCTCGACGAGGAGTCGGCCCTGGCCTCGCTGAAGCTGTTCGAGGAACTGGGGCTGCTGGAGGAGGAGTTCGGCGACGCCTGGGAGCAGGCGGCGAAGGAGGCGGGAACGGCGTGAAGTACATCGACGAGTTCAACGACCCGGATCTGGCCCGGCGCCTGCTGGACGAGATCCGTGCCACCGCGACCCGGCCGTGGGCCCTGATGGAGGTGTGCGGCGGGCAGACCCACTCGATCATCCGGCACGGCATCGACCAGCTCCTGCCCGAGCAGGTGGAGCTGATCCACGGCCCGGGCTGCCCCGTCTGTGTCACGCCGCTGGAGGTCATCGACAAGGCGCTGGAGATCGCCTCGCGGCCCGGGGTGGTCTTCTGTTCCTTCGGTGACATGCTGCGGGTGCCGGGCACCGGCCGCGACCTGTTCCGGGTCAAGGGCGAGGGCGGTGACGTGCGCGTGGTGTACTCGCCGCTCGACGCCCTGGAGCTGGCCCGGCGCCACCCGGACCGGGAGGTGGTGTTCTTCGCGATCGGCTTCGAGACCACCGCCCCGGCCAACGCGATGGCCGTGCACCAGGCCCGCCGCCTGGGGCTGGGCAACTTCAGTCTGCTGGTGTCGCATGTGCGGGTGCCCCCGGCCGTCGAGGCGATCATGACGGCGCCTCGGTGCCGGGTGCAGGGATTCCTGGCCGCCGGGCACGTGTGCAGCGTGATGGGCACGGCGGAGTACCCGGAGCTGACCGAACGGTTCAAGGTGCCGATGGTGGTGACCGGGTTCGAGCCGCTGGACATCCTGGAGGGCATCCGCCGGGCGGTCCGCCAGCTGGAGCGTGGCGAGCACCGGGTGGAGAACGCCTACCCGCGTGCGGTGCGGGAGGAGGGCAATCCGGCGGCCGTGCGCATGATCGAGGAGGTGTTCGAGGTCACCGACCGGTCCTGGCGCGGCATCGGGCCGATCCCGGCCAGTGGCTGGCGGCTGCGCGACGCCTTCCGGGCGTACGACGCCGAGCACCGCTTCGACGTCACCGGCATCCGTACCGAGGAGCCCGCCGAGTGCCGCAGCGGCGAGGTGCTGCAGGGCCTGATCAAGCCGACCGAGTGTGCCGCGTTCGGCACCGCCTGCACCCCCCGTACGCCGCTCGGCGCCACCATGGTCTCCAGCGAGGGCGCATGCGCGGCCTACTACCTGTACCGCCGGATGAACGCCCCGACGCCGCAGGCCGAACCGGCCGCGCGGGAGGAGATGAACCCCGTTGCCTGAACAACTCACCGAGGTCGTCGACCCGGCCGGCTGGACCTGCCCCGCCCCGCTGCGCGACCAGCCGGTCGTGGTGATGGGGCACGGCGGCGGGGGCGCGCTGTCGGCCGAGCTGATCGAGCAGGTCTTCACCCCCGCCTACGGCAACCCCGTCCTGGCCGGCCTCGCCGACTCCGCCGTCCTCGAACTGGGCGGCGCGCGGCTCGCGTTCTCCACCGACTCCCATGTGGTCCGCCCGCTGTTCTTCCCCGGCGGCAGCCTGGGCGACCTGGCGGTCAACGGCACGGTCAACGACCTGGCGATGAGTGGTGCCCGGCCGGCGTACCTGTCCGCCGCCTTCGTCCTGGAGGAGGGTGTGGAGCTGACGGTCGTGGAGCGGATCGCGCGCGCCATGGGGGCGGCGGCCGGGGCCGCCGGGGTCGCCATCGCCACGGGTGACACCAAAGTGGTGGAGTCCGGGCACGGCGACGGGGTGTACGTCACCACCGCCGGTGTCGGGCTCGTCCCGGACGGGGTGGACATCCGGCCGCAGCGTGCGCGGCCCGGTGACGTGGTGATCGTCAGCGGGCCGATCGGTCTGCACGGGGTGGCGATCATGAGCGTGCGGGAGGGGCTGGAGTTCGGGGCCGAGGTCGCCAGTGACACCGCGCCGCTGGCGGATCTGGTGGCGGCGATGCTGGCCGTCACGCCCGACGTCCATGTGCTGCGCGACCCGACCAGGGGTGGTCTGGCGGCGTCCCTGAACGAGATCGCCCGTGCCTCCGGGACCGGGGTGCGGCTTCGGGAGCGTGCCATTCCGGTGCCGGACGCGGTGGCGAACGCCTGCGGGTTCCTCGGGCTGGACCCGCTGTACGTCGCCAACGAGGGCCGGCTGGTCGCCTTCGTGCCCCCGTCGGCGGCGGACGAGGTCCTCGCGGCGATGCGCGCCCATCCGCGCGGCACGGGCGCCACGGTGATCGGCGAGTGCGTCGCCGACCACCCCGGCATGGTCGTGGTCGCCACCGGCCTCGGCGGCACGCGGGTGGTGGACCTGCCGCTCGGCGAGCAGCTGCCGCGCATCTGCTGAACCGCGAGCACGCGAAGGGCCCCGGCGTCGGGGCCCTTGGCGCTGGTGCCGCGGCAGGCGGCGTTCACCCCGTCGCGGTGCCGCGGCGTCCGGCATCCGCTCTCGCAGCCGCACCGGACGCCGCTCCTTGACGGGCGACCGTTGCCTGCCCCGGCACTAGGCCGGGGCCGGTGACGGCTCGATGCCGGTGATCTCCAGCTCCCGGCCGCTGCGCAGGTCGCTGGAGGGCCGGTCGCAGCGCGGGCACCAGAAGAACGGGGGCATGCCCACCGGGAACTCCTCGGCGCACGGGCCGCACCAGGCCTGCGCGGGGACCTGCTCGACCACGAGCCGCGCCCCGGCCAGGGCGGTGCCGTCGCGGGCAACCTCGAAGGCGAAGCCCAGGGCGTCGGGGACGACGCCCGCCAGCTCGCCCACCCGGACGGTCACGGCCGAGACGGCCCCGGTCCCGTCCGCCCGGGCCAGCTCGTCGGCGCGCTCGATGATCGCGGTCGCGATCGACAGCTCGTGCACGGGCTGCTCACGGGTAGCGGCGACCGGCGCGGAAACCGCCGGCCATCCGCCAGATCCGCACCTCGCGCCGCAGGCTCGGCAGTTCCCAGGCCAGCAGCGCCAGGACCGCACCGCCCACCAGGGCGGCCTCGGCCATCAGTACCCGCTGTCCGTTCGCTGCGCCCCGCCTGCGGGCGACGGGTCTGCGTACTCGTCGGACCTTCATCACGGCGACTCCCTGCTCGGTCTCATCACGGCTTTCATCCCGGCGGGATGTTCGGCATGGACTCCACGAGGGCGTCATGCCGCTTCCAGTGGATCCCCGTGGAGCGGCGCGCGTCGGCGGTGCCGTCCTCGTGGTGACCCTGCTGCTTCTCGTACCGTCCCCTGTTGCCCTGGTGCATGCCGGCGACGTGCCGGGGGGTGTCGGGCTTCGCCTGGGGCCGGCCCACTCTGATGTTGCCCATGGGGTGTTCTCCTTCCTCGCCTCCGACCTGCGGAGTGCGTGGCTATGGCCGCTCGGTGAGCTCCTCGAAGAACCGCTCGACGGCCGGCCAGACCCGGCCGCCGCCGGACAGGCCGCGCCATTCCCGGCGTACGACGGCGACCATCCGGTAGCAGTCGTCGATCGGCACGATCCAGTGCTGGTCGAGGCCGTGGACGGTGTTCACCAGCAGGGCCTCCACGTCGGGTTCCACGCCGGCGAGCTGCGGACACGTCCCGGCCAGCTGCTTCCAGGCCGCCGCGTCCACCTCCCACCGCATGGCGCCCGCGGGGCTCGGGCCCTCGGCGGTGACCGTGCCGTCCGCCCTCGGCACGAAGAACACCAGGCCCACCGGTACGCCCAGCACGGTCGTGTCCAGGTGGGGCAGCCGGACCCGGCGCCGGGGCACGAGCCGGTAGTGGCCGTCGCCCGCCCCGGCCCCGGCGAACAGCACGGAGCAGGGGCCGCACACGCAGCACACCTCCTCCCGCCCGGTGTCGTAGAGGTGGGCGTGCTCCTCGGCCACCGGCGCGGCGCACAGGTCGCACACCTCCGCCTCGGCCGCCGCCGGGCGGTCGGCCGAGGAACGGATCAGGCGGGCCAGCGCACCGTCGGTGGTCACCGTGCGCCCCGGTGCGTCAGCGTGGTCAACGGCACGAACGCGGGTGCCGGCGTGCTCGGCAGCGGTTCCACCGCCGTCAGTTCGGGGGCCACGGCGAGCACGGCCTCCCGGACCGCGTCGGTGACCTGAGCGGCTCCGTCACCGCAGCCGGATCCACACCCGCCGCCGGACGTCAGGCGCACCCGGCCGACCTGCCCTTCCACGCCGGCCCACTCCACGTCGCCGCCCCGCTCCCGCACGGCGGGCCGCAGCCGCTCGACCGCGCGGGCCGCCCGGCGCTCGGCGGGCTCGGGGTGGATGTCGTGCAGCACCATCAGGTGCCCCAGCAGCTCGTCGTCGGCGAGGCGACCGGCCAGCTGCTCGCCGGCCTGGTCCAGGACACGGGCCAGGGCCTCGCCGTACACCTCGGTCAGCAGCCGTACCGCCTCGGTGGCGGGCCCGGGGACGGGCTCCAGCCCTTCCAGCAGCTCGTCGAGGAGCGCGAGCCGTGCCTCGACGTCCGGGTCCGCCAGCCGTGCGGGGGCGGCGGCCTCAGCCATGGTTCGCCCCGTAGGTCGGCGAGTGCAGGGTGGTCAGCGTCTTGCCCTTGCCGACGTACATGTGCACGCCGCACGGCAGACAGGGGTCGAAGCTGCGGACCGTGCGCATGATGTCGATGCCCTTGAAGTCGTCCGGCCCGTTCTCCTCGAAGACGGGCTGGCCCTGGACGGCGTCCTCGTACGGGCCGGGGGTGCCGTACATGTCGCGGGGGCTGGCGTTCCACGGGGTGGGCGGGTACGGGTGGTAGTTGGCGATCTTCTTGTCCTTGATCACCAGGTGGTGGGAGAGGACGCCGCGCACCGCCTCGTGGAAGCCGCAGCCGATCGCCTCGTCGGGCACCTCGTAGTTCTCGAACACCTTGGTCTCGCCGGCCCGCACGAGGCCCATGGCCTCCTCGATGAACTGCAGCGCCATCGCGGCCGCGTAGGCGATGAAGTACGGCCGGGCACGGTCGCGTTCGATGGTGTTGCTCCACCGCGGGATGTGCCACTCGAACGTGGTCTCCGGCAGCGTCTCGCCCTTGGGCAGGGAGATGCGCACACTGTGGCCGGTGGCCTTGACGTAGGGGGTGTCGACGAGGCCGCTCAGCGCGGTCGACCAGAGCCGGGCGAGCGGGCCGCCGCCGGTGTCGAGGGCGAGGTGGTCCCCGGTGCGCGGGTCCAGCCAGCGGGGGCTCATGACCCAGCTGTACTTGCCGTCGAAGTCGCGCTTCTGCGGTACCGGGACGGTGGTCTGGTTCCACGGGTGGCGCATGTCGACGGGGTTGCCGAGCGGGTCGTGGGTGACGAAGGGCTGCTCGTTCACCCAGTCCTCGTAGTACGAACTGCCCAGCATGATGCGCAGGCCGAGGTTGATGTCGATGAGGTTGTTGGTGACGAGTTCGCCGTCGACGATGACGCCAGGGGTGACGTACATCTGCTTGCCCCAGGTGTTCATCGTCTCGTAGCGGTAGTCGACGGTCATGGGGTCCTGGAAGGCGCCCCAGCAGCCCAGCAGGACGCGGCGGCGGCCGACCTCCTCGTAGCCGGGCAGCGCCTCGTAGAAGAAGTCGAAGACGTCGTCGTTCATGGCGACGGCCTTCTTCACGAAGTCGATGACCCGCATGAGCCGGCTGAGGTAGTCGGTGAAGGTGGTCGGCTGCGGCATCGTGCCGACGCCGCCGGGGTACAGCGTGGACGGGTGGACGTGCCGCCCCTCCATGAGGCAGAACATCTCACGGGTGATCCGGCTGACCTTGAGGGCCTCCTTGTAGACCTCGCCCTCGAAGGGGTTGAAGGCCCGCATGATGTCGGCGATCGTGCGGTAGCCGTGGATGTCGCCGCGGGGCGCCGAGGTGCTCTCGGCGCGGGCCAGCACACCGGGGTTGGTGGACTTGACCATCGCCTCGCAGAAGTCCACGAAGACCAGGTTGTCCTGGAAGATCGTGTGGTCGAAGATGTACTCGGCCGCCTCGCCGAGGTTGACGATGTAGTCGGCCAGCGGCGGCGGTTTGACGCCGTAGGCCATCTGCTGGGCGTAGTCGGAGCAGGTGGTGTGGTTGTCGCCGCAGATGCCGCAGATCCGGGACGTGATGAAGCCGGCGTCGCGCGGGTCCTTGCCCTTCATGAACACCGAGTAGCCGCGGAACAGCGACGAGGTGCTGTGGCATTCCACGACTTCCCGGTTGGCGAAGTCGATCTTCGTGTAGATGCCCAGGTTCCCGATGATCCGGGTGATCGGATCCCAGGACATGTCCACGAGCTGTGGCGGCTTGCGCTCCGTGGGCCGGGCCTCGGTGGTGGTCATCGGCGGTACTGCCCCTCGCTGTCGGTGTTCGGCCGGTGGGTGGTGGTGGGGTGGGTACGGGACGTCATCAGGGCCTCCAGCGCGGGTCGTAGCCGCTGGTCAGCTTGCGTTTGTTGTGGCGCCACCTGGGCTCGTGGTTGACCAGCTCGTTGGTCATGCCGCGCAGACGGCGGATGACGGCCCCGTAGGGCTTGATGGCCAGGGACGACAGGGTGCCTCCGGGCGGCTCGTCCATGAACGGCATGAACGCGTCCGGGAAGCCGGGCATGGTGCACCCGATGCAGATGCCGCCCACGTTCGGGCAGCCGCCGATGCCGGCCATCCAGCCGCGTTTGGGCACGTTGCAGTTGACGACCGGACCCCAGCAGCCCGTCTTCACCAGGCACTTGGGTGAGTTGTAGTCCTTGGCGAAGCCGGCCTGCTCGTAGTAGGAGCCGCGGTCGCAGCCCTCGTGGACGGTCTTCCCGAACAGCCACTGCGGGCGCAGCATGTGGTCCAGCGGGGGCGGGGGCGCGGAACCGGCCGCGTGGTAGAGGACCCAGACGAGGGTCTCCATGAAGTTCTCGGGCTGGATCGGGCAGCCGGGCACGTTGACGACCGGCAGGCCGCCCTGGGAGGTGTAGTCCCAGCCGAGGTAGTCGGCGAGGCCCATGCAGCCGGTCGGGTTGCCGGCCATGGCGTGGATGCCGCCGAAGGTGGCGCAGGTGCCCGCGGCCACCACCGCCCAGGCCTTGGGGGCGAGTTGGTCGATCCACCAGTTCAGCGTCTGCGGCTCGCCGGTCTCCGGGTCGTTGCCGAAGGACGTCCAGTAGCCGTCGCCCTCGATGATGTTCTGGTTGGGGATCGAGCCCTCGATGACGAGGATGAACGGCTCCAGGTCGCCGCGTGCGGCGGCCCGGTAGGGAGCGAGGAAGTCCTCGCCGCCCAGGCTCGGGGAGAGCACCTTGTTGACCAGGTTCACCTTCGGCAGGCCCGGGATCAGGCCGAGCACCACGTCCTCGATGGAGGGCTGGCCCGCGGCTGTGAGGGAGACGGTGTCGCCGTCGCAGCTCATGCCTTCGGAGATCCAGAGGATCGTGATCTCGTCGAATCCCTGCCGGTCCTCTGCGCGGCTGGGTTCCTTGCTGACTTCTTGGGTGCTGCTGTGCGTTGTCATGTCACTCGGCCTCCGCTGCGGGGGTCTCGGAGTCGGTCGTGTGCCGCGTCTTCGCTGCGGCGGGAGCCGGTGCCGACGGCTCGTCCGGGTCCGCGGCGGGCTCGAGCGGTTCGAGCTCGTCGGTCCGGAAGTAGTGGAAGCGTCCGTACCAGGTGTGCAGTTCGGACGCCGGATCGTCGTCGAGGGTGACGGCCAGGCGCACGCTGCCGTCCACGTCGTGGAAGACGGCGGCGACCTCGGCGGTGCGGCCGGCCAGGAACATGTCCTGGGCGTCGGCCCCCCGCGCCCGGGGCCGGAGGCGGACGCGGCTGCCGCGGCCGAGGGGCACGCCGTCGACGGGCACGGTGTCGGTGGCCGGGGAGAGTTCGTCGTCGGCGCCTTCCCGCCACCAGGCGGGGCGCTCGTCGGCCGGCGGCGACACCGGGGCGGCCGGTGCCAGGGAACGGACGGCGCCGTGCAGCCGTTCGAAGACCTCCGGCGGCATGGTGTCGACCCGGTCGAGGATCGCGGCCGCCCTCGCGTCGGTGGCCCGCGCTTCGCGCTTCTCCTCGTCGGTCAGCAGCATGGTGCGCAGCGTGAGGATCTCGTCGATCTCCGCCGCGTCGTGCAGGTCGCCGGGGCTCTCGGGGGCCACTTGGGGGTGGTCGGGCAGGATGATCGGTGCGGACAGCAGGACGTGCGCGGCGTCCTCGGCTTCCCCGCCGAGGACGGGGAAGGTGAACTCGTTGCGGCACTCGCGGGCGGGCCTGCGCAGGTCGGCCGGCGGATCGATCAGCGAGACGAACTCCACGCCGTCACCGCCGATCAGAGTGTGGGTGGCGATGAGGGCACAGCGCATGGCCTCCTCACGCGCGGTCCCCGCTCGCGGTGCGGTCCCGGTGTTCCTGGTCCGCACGCGCAGCCGGCAGAGGTCGCCGGCGAGTCGCTCCGCGGTGACGGTGGTGTCGGCTCGTACCTCGTCGCGGCGGCGCACGATCCGCCCGGCGCCTTCGGGCAGTGGCTCGATGTCCACGCCGGCCGCCGCGCCGACGGGGACCGTGTGTCCGCCGTGCAGCAGCTCGTCGAGCGGGACGTCGGTCTCGCACTCCCGGGGCACGGCTTCGTCGAAGGTGAGATGCGTCGTGCCGTCGCCGGTGCGCAGCGACTCGACGGCATGGTGCCGGCCGTCCGGGCCGGTCTGCTCCACCTGCTTGCGCTGCATCTGCAGGTAGCGGATGCGCACCCGTACGGACGCGTCGCCGTGCCGCCGGATCCGCAGCAGGCACTCGGTCCGCTGGTACCAGGAGTCGGCGGAGCCGGCCACGCCCGGGACGACAGGGCCGTCCGACTCCACCCAGTCCCGGGGGAACAGCACCCCGAACTGCCACCGGACGCGGTTCTTCGCGGACGACCGGCGGTAGGGGTAGAGGAGGTAACCCTCGTAGAGGACGGCGTCGGCGACGGCACTCACCTGCTGGAAGGGGTCGGGTGACCGGTCGTGCGGGGGTTCCGCTTCGCCTCTGGGGACAGCACACGCCACGCCGCCCTCGGCCAGTCCACCCGCCATCGCGCCTCCTCGTCCAGGTGTGCAAGCACATCCCTTCCACCAAGGTCACACCGCTCACCCACCGTCGCCTCCTGCGGCGCAGCGTCATTGGGCCGTTCGGGGCCGAAGGGGTTGGGGGACGACGGAGCAGAGCCCCTCGGGCGCTTCCGGATGGCACAGGTCACCCGCACGAACGGACCGGCGAAGGGAACACGTCACACCATGGACCAGCCGACGTACCACCGCCCCCGCACGAGCACGAGCCCCGCCGTCACGATCCTGGCCGACCCGCTGGCCAACAAGGGCACCGCCTTCAGCCGTCAGGAGCGTGCCGAGCTCGGTCTCGACGGGCTGCTGCCGCCCGCCGTGGAGACCCTGGACGAGCAGGTCGCCCGCGCCTACGAGGCCTTCCGCGGCTACGACAAGCCCCTCAACCGGCACATCTACCTGCGCCAGCTGCAGGACACGAACGAGGTGCTCTTCTACCGTCTGGTCACCGAGTACCTGGAGGAGTTGCTGCCGGTCGTCTACACGCCGACGGTGGGCGAGGCGTGCCGGCGTTTCAGTGAGATCTACCGGCGGCCGCGGGGGCTGTTCCTGACGTGGGAGGACCGGCACCGGTTCCGGGACATCCTGCGCAACCGCCCGCACGGGCGCCGGGACGTGGACGTCGTCGTCGTGACGGACGGACAGCGCATCCTCGGCCTCGGCGACCAGGGCGTCGGCGGCATGGGCATCCCCATCGGCAAGCTGAGCCTCTACACGGCGATCGGCGGCATCCACCCCGCCCGCACCCTGCCGATCCTGCTGGACGTCGGAACGGACAACGAGGAGCTGCTCGGCAACCCGCGCTATCTGGGCCGGCGTGAGCGCAGGCTGACCGGTGCCGAGTACGACGAGATGATCGAGGCCTTCGTGTCGGCGGTCGAGGCGGAGCTGCCCGGCACGCTGCTGCAGTGGGAGGACTTCGCCACCGCCCACGCCCAGCCGATCCTCGCCCGCTACCGGGACCGGCTGCTCACCTTCAACGACGACATCCAGGGCACCGCGGCCGTCACGCTCGGTGCCCTGTCCACCGCGGCCGACGTGGCCGGCACCCCGCTGCCCGAGCAGCGCCTGGTGATCCTGGGCGCGGGGTCGGCCGCCATCGGTGTCGCCGAGATGATCCGTACGGCCATGATCGACGAGGGTCTGCCGGAGGACGAGGCGACGGCACGGTTCTGGATCGTCGACGTGGACGGCCTGCTGGTGCGCTCACGCGGCGAACTGACGCCGCAGCAGCGGAGGTTCGCGCGCGACGACAGCGAGGTGGCCGACTGGGACGGCACCGGCCTCGCGGAGGTGGTGCGCCGTGTCGGGCCGACGGCGCTGATCGGGCTGTCGACGGCTCACGGGGCGTTCACCGAGGAGATCGTGCGGCAGATGGCCTCCACCTGCGAACGGCCCGTCGTCTTCCCGCTCTCCAACCCCACCTCCCACTCCGAGGCCGAGCCCGCGGACCTCACCCGCTGGACCGACGGCCGGGCGCTGATCGCCACCGGCTCACCCTTCCCTCCGCTGACGGTGGACGGGCGCGAGGTGCCGGTGGCGCAGTCGAACAACGTGTACGTCTTCCCGGCCATGGGGCTCGCGGTGACGGCGAGCCGCGCCACGCGGGTCACCGACCGCATGCTGGTGGCCGCCGCCCGTGCCGTCGCGCAGTGCGCGGTACGGGCGGCCGACGGCGACGACGGCCCGGTGCCGCTGCTGCCGCCGCTCGCCGGGATGCGGGATGCCGCCCGGGAGATCGCGCTGGCCGCGGCCCTCGCCGCGGTCGAGGACGAGGTCGCCCCGCGGGCCACGGAGGAGCAGCTGCGGGAGGCGATCGCGAAGGCCCAGTGGACACCCCGTTACGAGGAGTAAGAGCCTGCTGTCCGCCGGGTCAGCCGTCCGTGGCCGCCGTAAGGGAACGGGGCGCAGGTCGGTCCAGTGGGACTGGCGGCACGCCCTGCTCAGGGATGTCGCCCGGGTCCTCGGCTGAGCCCCGCGGTGGCGGGCGGCGGCGGGCGGATTCAGTGATCGGCGCGCCACCGGGACGTGGTCCCCGCGGGGCACCGGTTCCGCCGCCGACCGGCGACGGGACACGGCCCCCGGCGCGGGGCACGGCGGGGTGTCACCCCTCCACCGCGTCCTCCGACCGGATGTCCGCGAACTCCCACCAGGCGAGCGGCAGCCAGTCCCCGTCGACGAAGCCGTCGACGGATCCGCCGCTGCCGCGTATGGCCACGCGGGTTCCCACCGGATAGGTGGTGCCGGACAGGCCGCAGACCGGGACGAGCAGTGAGCCTAGACGTCGTGACAAGACAGTCGATCCTTCCGAAGAGCACGAACAGGCCGAACAGGCCCCTAGGTGCAAATCGTCGCATCATGCACCAGTCTGGACTATGAGGCATAACACATAAGAGACCGGCCGAGCTGCGGGCCGGGGCCTTCACCGCGACGCATGCAGCGGTTTCCCGGCACTGCCGCTCCAGAGCGTAAGAGATCCATTACGGACAGTGGAGGTGCTCGAGGATGAGGGCCGTTGTGTACAAAGGACCGTTCGAAGTAGCGATCGAACAGGTCGACAATCCCAGGATCCAGCACCCGAACGACGTGATCGTCCGAGTCACGTCCACCGCGATATGCGGCTCGGACCTGCACATGTACGAGGGCCGTACCGCCGCCGAGCCGGGCATCGTGTTCGGCCACGAGAACCTCGGTGTCATCGAGGAGACCGGCGAGGGCGTGACGTCACTCAGCCGCGGTGACCGGGTGGTCATGCCCTTCAACGTGGCATGCGGCTTCTGCAAGAACTGCACGGCCGGCTTCACGGGATTCTGTTTGACGGTGAACCCGGGGTTCGCCGGCGGCGCCTACGGCTATGTGGCGATGGGCCCGTTCGTGGGCGGCCAGGCCGAGTACGTACGGGTGCCGTACGCCGACTTCAACTGCCTGAAGTTGCCGGAGGGCACCGAGAAGGAGACCGATTTCGTCCTGCTCGCCGACATCTTCCCGACCGGCTATCACGGCAATGAACTGGCCGACGTGCGTCCCGGCGAGAGTGTCGCCGTGTACGGCGGTGGTCCGGTCGGCCTGATGGCGGCCTACTCGGCGATGCTGCGCGGCGCGAGCAAGGTGTTCGTGGTCGACCGGGTGGCGGAGCGGCTGCAGAAGGCCGAGGAGATCGGCGCCGTGCCGATCAACTTCACCGAGGGCGACGCGGCTCAGCAGATCAAGGAACAGACCGGAGGAGAAGGCACGGACAAGGGCATCGACGCCGTCGGCTACCAGGCCGTGGCGCACGGTGAGGACCGCGAGGAGCCGGCGATCGTGCTGAACTCCCTCGTCGAGACGGTCAGGCCGACGGGTGCCCTCGGCATACCGGGGCTGTACGTCCCGCGCGACCCGGGCGGGCCCGACGAGCAGGCCAAGCAGGGCATGCTGCTGGTCTCCATCGGACGCGCCTTCGAGAAGGGGCTGCGGATGGGCACCGGTCAGTGCAACGTCAAGCGCTACAACCGCCAGCTGCGTGACCTGATCATCGAAGGCCGCGCGACGCCCAGCTTCGTGGTGTCGCACGAGCTGCCCCTCGACCAGGCACCCACGGCGTACGAGAAGTTCGACAAGCGGGTCGAGGGCTACACCAAGGTCGTACTCCACCCCCACGAGTGAGGAGAGGACCGCTCCCGAGCACATCCCGCATCGCACCGCCCCCTCGCCGCGTCGGTCACGACAACGAGGGGGCCTCGTGCGATGCGGACCGTCACCGCGCCACCGCCCGGCAGTACGCCTCGTCGGTGGCGAGGGAGACGAGGACCCGGTCGGCCGCGGCCAGGAGGGCGGGGCTGCTGGTGATCACGACGATCGCCGCGAGGTCGGCCTCCGCCCGCGGCCGGCAGGCGGCGATCGCCGAACTCCCCTGTCCGCTACGGCGGTACGCCCGGCCGCGTCTTCTACCGCGAGGACGACGGCCCGGACCGGGCCGCGACCACGGCCCTGCCATCACGCGCGTGAGGACGGAGGACGGCCGGGAGTCGGGCGCGACCGAGTACTTCACGTCCATGGGTGGCTACCTCACCAGCCGTCCGCTTTCGGGTCTGCGCCGCTCACCGGCCCCGGTGGGCGCAGGACCACGCGGACATGCCCTGCAGGGCCGCCAGGCGCTTGGCCACGGCGATCTGTTCCTTGCGGGTGGCCAGGTCGGCGCGCGGCGCGTACTTGCGTCCACCGGCGGCGACCCAGCTGGACTGGCTGAACTGCAGGCCCCCGTAGTGGCCGTTGCCGGTGTTGGCCTTCCAGTCGCCGCCGGACTCGCACGCGGCGATGGCGTCCCAGTCGGGCCCTGACTGAGAGGACGGCAGGGCCTCCGCTCTCGTGGCAACGCCCGCTATCACCACGGCCGCCAGGAGGACGACCGCCGGACTGGCCCTGCGGCGGCGGCAGTCGCGGGCATCGATCGCTTCAGCGTTCTGTGTCGAGATCATAGGTAGACCGTTGCACCGCGCCCGGTGAGCGGCGATTCGAGAACAAGCTGTCCTACGCCAAAAGGCCGCACCGTGCCCCCCTCCCCGGGCCGGTCAGGTCATCGGACAGGTGCGTTACATTTTGCTCCTCCTTGACCGCGATCATTCACGATCTCTCACGCTACGGAGCAGCCACGCCATGAGTGACATCGTCAACGGGCTCGGCAGGGCCACCGCTTACGGCGGACTGGGACTGGTCCTGCTTGTCCTCGGCATCGTCCTGGTCGACGTGCTGACGCCCGGCAAGCTCGGCCGGCAGATCTGGGAGCAGCGCAACCGCAACGCCGCCCTGGTGCTCAGCTCCGCGCTGCTCGGTGTCGGTGGCATCGTGTTCACGTCCATCTGGACCACCTACGAGGACTTCGGCAAGGGCCTGGTCTCCACCGCGGCGTTCGGGCTGCTCGGTCTGGTGATGATGGCAGTGGCGTTCCTGGTGGTGGACCTGATCACGCCCGGGCGCCTGGGCGCCGCGCTGGTCGAACCGGAGCCGCACCCCGCGGTCTGGGTGACGGCGTCCTGCAACCTCGCCGTATCGGCCATCCTTTCGGCTTCCATCGCCTGAGAAGGCCCCCGGCGACTCGGCGGCCGGCCTCAGCGTGCGGGTCCCCGGGAGCCCGCGGCCCGCCGGCCGCGTCCCGACCTGGCGCCGGTCCGCCTCACGCCGGCCGGTGGGGAGGGACATGCCCCGGTGTCCTCGGCTCACGCGACCGGCGTCCCGGCAAGTGCGGCCGCTCGCGCCAGGGGGTCCTCCCGGAACAGTTCACGCCCGCGCGCGGTGACGCCTTCCCGGTCCGCGCCGTCCATCGACAACCGCTCGACAGCGCGCACCAGGGAGGTGCCGTCCGGCGCGCCTTCCGAGACGCCGAGCGCCGCCATGTGCCGAACACCGGCCGCGCCGTGCCCGGGGAGGGGACGGTAACCCACCACCGGCAGCCCGGCGGCGAGAGCCTGTACGGCGGTCTGGCCTGCGGCGTTGTCGACCAGCACGCGGACCGCACTCAGCAGTCCGGGCATGTCGGTGACCCAGTCCAGCACGAGCACGCCCGGCACCCGGGCCATGCGAAGCCGCAGACGTTCGTTCCTGCCGCAGAGGACGACCGGGAGGAAACCGGCGGCGGCCAGCGACCGCGCGGCCCCCTCCATCCCTGCCGCGGCTCCCCACGCACCAGCGGACAGCAGGACGGGCGGGCGTCCTGGGGCGTACCGCTCGAAGCGCTGATGCCACGCTGCGGCTCCGGCAGACGCCGCGAAGAAGTCGGGCGCCACGACCGGGCCGGTCACCTCGGCAGGCGCGGTGACAGCCCGGCGCACCTCCCGTGCCGCCGCATCGCTGAGGCAGAGATACAGGTCGTTGCCAGGGTGCAGCCACTGCCGGTGGACGGCGAAGTCCAGCAGGAAGACGGCGCTCGGGCAGGGCAGCCTGTTCATGGCTCTCAGGTGACCGGTCAGCTGCGCGGCGAGATGGAAGACGGGGACGACCACATCGGCGCCGGTTCGCTCCGCGAGTTCGGTCAGGCGGCGGCCGGCAAGCCGTGCGAGGGGGACGCCGCTGGGCCGGGGTCCCTGGCCGGGGCGCAGGAGCGCCTGGTAGATGCCCGCGTACACCCAGGGAAAGTGCCGTACGGACGACTGGTAGGAGGCGCGCAACCCGGTCCCGATCCCGTGCGGCAGCAACCGCAGCAGGTCCAGGACCTGGGCGTCGTGGCCTTGCTCCCGGGCGCGGCGGGCGAGTTCCCGGGCGACCGTGTCGTGGCCGGCTCCCATGCTCGCGCTGACGATCAGCACTCGCCGTGCGTCTCGCCCCGGCGTCAGGTGCCGGCGCGGCACCTGAGGTGGTGTCTGCACGGTCCATGGGTGTCCTGCCCCCGCTCCGGCAAACGCGCCCACCCGCGTTTGGGAACCGAGCACCCGGGATACTCCGGGTTACCCGCCGCTGTCTTCATGAATAACGGGTAATGCCCGCATATGCCGCATATGCCGGTTCCTGGGCGTTCCCGTCCCCACAGAGGTCAGCCATGTCGCACGTGCCCTACTCCAAGACCGCAGACGCCCCGTTCACACGGACGCGAGGGCCGTTGCCGCGGCCGTCACCCGGGCCCGCCCATGACCCCGGACGGCCCAGGACGGCACTCGTGACCGGTGCGTCCTCCGGTATCGGCGCCGCCGTGGCACGCCGGCTGTCCGCGGAGGGCTGGCGTCTGGTCCTCAACGGACGGGACGCGGCACGGCTCGGCGGGGTGGCCGAACAGACCGGCGCCTTCTGCTTTCCGGCGGATCTCACCGGGCGCGGTGCCGAGCAGCGACTGACCCGGTTCACCCTGGAGCAGTTCGGGCGAGTGGACCTGCTGGTGGCGGGCGCCGGCATCGGCTGGGCCGGGGACTTCATCACCATGCCCGCCGACGCGCTCGAGGAGGTCATCGGCACCGATCTCCTGGCGACGCTGCGTCTCGTCCGGCAGGTGGTGCCGCACATGGTGGAAGCGGGCTGCGGGCGCGTGGTGCTCATCGGGTCTCTGGCGGGGGTCGTGGGCGTGCGCGGTGAGGCCGTGTACTCGGCGGCCAAGGCGGCCTTGAGCGCGTTCGCCGAGTCCCTGCGGTACGAACTGCGGGGCACGGGTGTCGAGCTCAGTCACGTGGTGCCGGGGGTGGTCGACACTCCCTTCTTCGAGCGGCGGGGGACCCCGTACCGCAGGTCGCGGCCCCGGCCGGTGCCGCCCGAACGGGTCGCGGAGGCGGTGTGGTCGGCGGTCTCCCGGGGCCGGAACGAAATCTACGTCCCCGGCTGGCTGCGTCTGCCGGCCCGAGTGCGCGGCGCGGCACCGGGCCTGTTCCGGCGGCTCGCCACCGCGTTCGGATGAACGGCGGTACGGCGCGTGCTCACCGTGGTCCTGGCCCTGCTCGCGGCACTGTCCAACGCCTCGGCCTCGGTACTGCAGCGGCGGGCCGCGACGGACGAGCCGGAAGGCGGCACCGGTTTGCGGCAGGCCGTTCGCTGGCTCGGGCACGCGCTGCGGCGGCCCTACTGGGTGACAGGTGCCGGGCTGCTCGCCCTGTCCACGGTTCTGCAGGCAGCCGCGCTGGGCGTGGGCGGTCTGGCCCTCGTCCAGCCGCTGCTGGCCACCGAGCTGTTGTTCACACTCGCCGTCGGCAGTGTGGTCTTCCGGCGACGTCCGGACCTCAGGACCTGTCTGGCGTTCGCCGCCCTTGCCGTCGGGCTTGCGGTGTTCCTGACGGCGGCCGTGCCGGCCGCCGGGCGGTCCACGGCATACGCGGGGCACTGGCTGCCGGCCGCAGCGGCGGTCCTGGGGGTCGCGGCCGGCCTGACGGCGGCGGCCCACGGGGTCCGGGGCGCGCCCCGCGCGGCACTGCTGGGACTGGCGTCCGCCGTGTGCTTCGCCGCCACCGCAGCGCTGCTGAAGGAAACGACCGGAAGGCTTCCGAAAGGGCTGGGCGCCGCGCTGACAGCGTGGCCTCCGTACGCCACGGTCGCCACCGGAGTCGTCGCCTTCCTGCTGTTGCAGAGCGCCCTGCGGGCCGGGACCCTGGCCGCCTCACAGCCGGCCCTGACCATCGGTGACGCGCTGACGAGCGTGGCGCTGGGATGGGTGCTGTTCGGGGAGCGAGTAGCACTCGGCCCACGACTGGTGCCCGAGTTGATCGGCGTGATGCTCATGGCAGCCGGAAGCGTCGGGCTGGCGCGTGCCCCGTCCGTCGCCGGCGGCTGGGACACGCGGGAGAGCGCGAGGAGGGCCGTGACGGGGGCGCCCGGAGACCGGCACGGGAGCAGCCTGGGAGCCGGCGGAACACCGTCAGGCGAGGGTGGTCCGAGCCTGTGAACGGTTCTGTCGGCCCCTCCCCCGGCCGGTCCGCTGCGGCCGTGCTCCTCCCTGTCGCCGCTGTCGCGGCAGCGCACATCGCTCCGGCCGCCACATGGCTTCCCGTGGTGCGCCGCTGCTGTTTCCCAGCACTGTCCGGCGTGGGCCGTCCCGATCATGTCGCCCTCACGTTCGATGACGGGCCCGATCCGGAGTCCACTCCCTGTTTCCTCGACGCTCTGGACGCTCTCGGGGTCCGGGCGACCTTCTTCGTACTGGGCGACAGCGTCGTGCGACATCCCTCCGTGGCACTGGCGACCGTCCACCGGGGACACGAGCTGGCTGTGCACGGCTGGACTCACGATCGTCCCTGGCTGCCCTCGCCGGCAGCCGACGCCCGCCGTCTGCGCCGCGCGGTCACCGCCGTCCGCGACCTGACCGGCCGCTGTCCCCGTTGGTACCGCCCGCCCTACGGCATCCTGACCTCCGGACGCTGGGCCGCGTCGCGGGCGGCGCACCTGAGGCCGGTTCTGTGGACGGCCTGGGGCCGGGACTGGACACCGGAGGCCACCCCCGCGTCGGTGTCCTCCACGGTCGGCGCCGGCCTGCGCGGCGGGGGCACCGTCGTGCTGCACGACACGGACCGGATGTCCGCCCCCGGTTGCTGGCGAGCCGCCCTCGGCGCCCTGCCCGGCATCGTCCGGGCATGCCGCGACGCGAACCTGTCAGTCGGTCCGCTCGCCGAGCACGGGTCGGTGAGCACCGCGACACGGTGAGCTCTTTCACGGTGGGACGGTGGACGGCGGGCGTAGCTGGACGTCCGCGCAGGGCGTGGCGCGCCTCAGTCGGCGGCCGTACCGGGTATGTGCTCCGCGACCTGGTTGATCGGCCCGATGAGGACGAAGGCCAAACCACCGATGATCCCGCCCATGAGCCCGGTCATCAACAGGCTGAACCCGGTGATCCCCCACCGTACCCAGCCGGACCAGGCTCCCGCCTCCTCCGGCATCACCGAGCGCAGGTGATACCGACCTACGCAAGATCGGATGCAGAGTATGGCTGCAAACCTGCCAGTCCGTCAGCACACAGGATGAACTTCCCTGCGTCAGGGTCGTCGGGAAGATCAGAAGACACGTTCGCGAACTGGTGAGCCGCCGTGGCGCGCAGGTGCCGGACCCCAGCCCGGCCGCCCGACCCGCTGCCAGGGTCCGGGGCTGCGAGCCGCCGACCGCCGGCGTCTACTGGAAGGGTCGTGAGCGAGGAGGTCCGGGCATGACGGACGACACCGGCAACCTGTTGTTCGGCCCTCAGCCCGATGTGGCGGGAGCGGCGGGGTATCGCGGTGCGCCGCCCCGTATGGGCTTCTTCACGGACACCTCGGTGTGCATCGGCTGCAAGGCGTGCGAGGTGGCCTGCAAGGAATGGAACGCGATCCCTGAGGACGGCCTGGAACTGACCGGCATGTCCTACGACAACACCCAGGGACTCGGCGCCAGCACCTGGCGGCACGTGGCCTTCATCGAACAGCGCAAGCCGCTGGGCGGGCAGGAACCCGGCGTCGGGCACGAGGACGTCGACGTCTTCGCGGCGGCCGGACAGCTGGGCACCTCGCCCTCCTCCCCGGACCCGGGCACCACCGTTGCCGAGGTCGGCTCCGCCCCCGCGGGCGCGCCGGCCGGGGCGATCTCCCCCGTGGCACCCGACGGCCGCACCGAACTGCGCTGGCTGATGTCGTCCGACGTGTGCAAACACTGCACGCACGCGGCCTGCCTCGATGTGTGCCCCACCGGTTCCCTGTTCCGCACCGAGTTCGGCACGGTCGTCGTCCAGGAGGACATCTGCAACGGCTGCGGCTACTGCGTACCGGCTTGCCCGTACGGCGTCATCGACCAGCGCCCCGACGACGGACGCGCCTGGAAGTGCACCCTGTGTTACGACCGGTTGGGTGTCGGCATGGAGCCGGCCTGCGCCAAAGCGTGCCCGACCGACTCGATCCAGTTCGGCCCGCTCGACGAGCTGAGGGACCGGGCGGCGGTCGGGGTGGCGCGGCTGCACGCGGCCGGAGTCACCGACGCGCGCCTGTACGGCGAGGATCCGGGCGACGGTGTCGGCGGCGACGGCGCGTTCTTCCTGCTGCTGGACGAGCCGGAGGTCTACGGCCTGCCTCCCGACCCGGTCGTCACCACCCGGGACATGCCCGACATGTGGCGGCACGCGGTGGCCGCCGCCGCCTCCCTCGCCGGGCTGGCCGCCCTCAGTTTCGTGAGGAGGCCGCGATGACGGAGTCCGACGTCACCCGGGACGGGGTGAAGGGGGCACGTCCTGGCCGCGAAGCCGTCACCGGGGAACAGGCAGGGCGCCGCCGGCGGCGGCGCGGGCGCGGCGAGAAGGCCATGGTGCCCGACGCCGAGTTCTCCTCGTACTACGGCAAGCCGATCCTCAACAAACCGACGTGGAAGCCGCTCGACATCGCGGGCTACCTGTATCTCGGGGGGCTCGCGGGGGCGTCGTCGCTGCTGGCCGCCGGGGCGCAGGCCACGAGCCGACCCGGATTGGCCCGGACGGCCAAGCTCGGGGCGTCGGGCGCCATCTCGCTGTCGCTGGCCGCGCTCGTGCACGACCTGGGCCGCCCGGCCCGCTTCATCAACATGCTCCGCGTCTTCAAGCCGACCTCTCCCATGAATCTGGGGTCGTGGCTTCTGGCAGGCTACGCGCCACTCACCATGGCCGCCGCCGCGGCCGATGTCACCGGGCGATACCGCGTGGCCGGTGCCACCGCCACCGTGGGCGCGGCCGCTCTCGGTCCGGCGGTCGCCACCTACACCGCCGTGCTGATCTCCGACACCGCGGTGCCGTCCTGGCACGAGGGGTACCGGGAACTGCCGTTCGTCTTCGCGGGTTCGGGCGCGACCGCGGCGGCCGGGCTGGCCCTGGCCTGCGCACCGGTCCGGGAATCGGGGCCCGCGCGCCGGATGGCGGCGCTCGGTGCCGCGCTGGAGCTGGGCTCCTTCCAGCTGATGAAGCGGCGCATGGGGCTGGCGGCCGAGCCGTACGGGCTGGGAAAGCCGCGCGGGCTGCTGCGGGCGGCGGAGGCGCTCACAGCCGGTGGTGCCGCGCTGGCGGCCTGTGCCGGCCGCGAGAGCGTGGCGGGTGGCCGGGCCAGGCTGCTCGCAGCGGGCGCGGCCCTGCTGTCCGGTTCGGCGGCGCTGCGGTTCGGTGTGTTCCACGCCGGCGTGGCCTCGGCCGAGGACCCCAGGTACACGGTCGTACCGCAGCGGGAGCGCCTGGAGGCCGGCGAGCGGTCCGGCCGGTCCGACGTCCTCTGAACCGCTCAGCCGGGCGGCAGGGGTCGCCACCCCGGTCGCCCGGGTACTCGGGCCCCAAGGGTTCCAGGAAGTGCCGCTGTCTCCCGCGCGCGGGAGAATGGCGGCAGGAGAAACCGAAGGGTGGAGGTCGTGGGCGTACGCACCTGGATCGACTCCTGGCCGGTCTACCGCCAGCTCAAGGGCACCGACCCACTGGGCCGCGGAGCCGCCGCCAAGAGCGGCCGCAGCGCGCGGCTCACCCCGCGGGTCGCCTCCGCTGACCGGGTGGTGAAGTCGGTCTGCCCGTACTGCGCGGTGGGCTGCGGTCAGAACGTCTACGTCGAGGACGAGCGAGTCACCCAGATCGAGGGCGATCCGGACTCTCCCGTCTCCCGGGGCCGGCTGTGCCCCAAGGGCTCGGCCAGCCTGCAGCTGACCACGGGCAGCGCCCGCGAGTACCACGTCCTCCACCGGCGCCCGCACGGCACCACCTGGGAGCGGCTCGACCTGGACACGGCGATGGACATGATCGCCGACCGGGTGATCGAGGCGCGCCGGGCCGGCTGGCAGTGGGAGGTCGACGAGACCCGCACCCGGCGCACGCTGGGGATCGCCAGCCTGGGCGGGGCCACGCTGGACAACGAGGAGAACTACCTGATCAAGAAGTTGTTCACCGCCCTGGGAGCCGTGCAGATCGAGAACCAGGCGCGTGTTTGACACTCCTCCACCGTTCCCGGTCTGGGAACCTCGTTCGGACGCGGCGGCGCGACCACCTTCCAGCAGGACCTGCAGAACTCGGACTGCATCGTCATCCAGGGCTCGAACATGGCCGAGTGCCATCCGGTCGGGTTCCAGTGGGTGATGGAGGCCAAGGCCCGGGGCGCGAAGGTCATCCATGTCGACCCGCGTTTCACGCGCACCAGCGCCCTGGCCGACCTGCACGTGCCGCTGCGCGCGGGCTCCGACATCGCCTTCCTCGGCGGGATCGTCAACTACGTCCTGAGCAACGACAAGTACTTCCGTGACTATGTGGTGGCGTACACCAACGGCCCGGTGGTGCTGCGCGAGGACTTCCGTGACACCGAGGACCTCGACGGCGTCTTCTCGGGCCTCGACCCCGACACCCGCACGTACGACAACAGCAGCTGGCAGTACGCCGGCACGGAGGTCCAGACGGCCTCCGGCCAACGGGACCAGGACTACGACGAGCGCACGGGCGGCGGCAGTTCGGTGACCGAGGCAGCACGCGGAGAGGCCCATGGGGCGGGCGGCGCGAAGGCCGGCGGCGAGCCGGAGCGGGACGAGACGCTCACCCATCCGCGCTGCGTCCTCCAGGTGCTCAGGCGGCACTACGCCCGCTACACGCCCGAGCTGGTCGAGCGGATCTGCGGTGTCCCCCAGGACCTCTTCCGCGAGGTGTGCGAGCTCCTCACGGAGAACTCGGGCCGGGAGCGCACCACCGCGTTCGCCTACGCGGTCGGGTGGACGCAGCACACCGTGGGTGTCCAGTACATCCGCACGGCGGCCGTCCTGCAGAGCCTGCTCGGCAACATCGGCCGGCCCGGAGGGGGCATCCTGGCCCTGCGCGGGCACGCCTCCATCCAGGGCTCCACGGACATCCCCACCCTGTTCAACCTGCTGCCGGGCTACATTCCGATGCCGCACGCCCACCAGCAGCAGGACCTGGACGGCTTCGTGCGGGCCGACGCGGGCCGCAAGGGTTACTGGGGCAACATGCGCTCCTACCTGGTCAGCCTGCTGAAGGCCTACTGGGGCGACGCCGCCACCGCCGAGAACGACTTCTGTTTCGACTACCTGCCGCGCCTGACCGGCTCCCACTCCACCTACGAGACGGTGATGTCCCAACTGGAGGGCACCTGCAAGGGCTACTTCCTCCTGGGCGAGAACCCCGCCGTCGGCTCCGCCAACGCCAAGTTGCAGCGGCTGGGCATGGCGAACCTGGACTGGCTCGTCGTACGGGACTTCTCGCTCATCGAGTCCGCCACCTGGTGGCAGGACGGGCCGGAGATCGAGACGGGTGAGCTGCGTACCGAGGACATCGGCACCGAGGTGTTCTTCCTGCCGGCCGCGGCGCACACCGAGAAGGGCGGCACCTTCACCAACACCCAGCGACTGCTCCAGTGGCACCACCAGGCCGTCGAACCGCCCGGGGAGGCGCGCAGCGACCTGTGGTTCACGTACCACCTCGGGCGGATCATCCGGCAGAAGCTCGCCGCGTCCACCGACCCCATGGACCGGCCGCTGCTGGACCTGGCCTGGGGCTACCCGACCAAGGGCCGGCACGCGGAGCCGGACGCCGCGGCCGTCCTCGCCGAGATCAACGGCCACGACGCCGAGGGCAACCCGCTGGCCTCGTACGAGCAGCTCAGCGACGACGGCTCCACCGCCTGCGGCTGCTGGATCTACTGCGGCGTCTACGCCGACGGCGTCAACCAGGCCGCCCGCCGCAAGCCGGGTGAGCAGCAGAACTGGGTGGCGAACGAGTGGGGCTGGGCCTGGCCCGCCAACCGGCGCATCCTGTACAACCGCGCCTCGGCCGACCCGGACGGCAAGCCCTGGAGCGAGCGCAAGGCGCTGGTGTGGTGGGACGCGGAACGGGGCGAGTGGACCGGCCACGACATCGCCGACTTCAAGAAGGACAAGGCCCCCGATCACCGGCCCCGCAACGGCGCGACCGGGCCCGAGGCCCTGTCGGGCACCGACGCGTTCATCATGCAGGCCGACGGAAAGGCATGGCTGTACGTGCCGTCCGGCCTGACCGACGGTCCGCTGCCCACCCACTACGAGCCGCAGGACTCGCCCTTCCCGAACCTGCTGTACGGGCAGCAGCGCAACCCGGTGCGGCACTTGCCGCCGCCCCACCCGGACAACCGCTACCAGCCCAGTGCCGGCGAGCCCGGCACGGAGGTCTTCCCCTATGTGGCGACGACCTACCGGCTGACCGAGCACCACACCGCGGGCGGCATGTCGCGCTGGCAGCCCTACCTGGCGGAGCTGCAACCGGAGTTCTTCTGCGAGGTCTCCCCCGAACTCGCCGCCGAGCGGGGCCTGGACCACACGGGCTGGGCGACGATCGTCAGTGCGCGCGGGGTGATCGAGGCGCGGGTACTGGTCACCGACCGGGTACCGCCGCTGACCGTGCACGGACGTGCCCTGCACCAGGTCGGACTGCCCTACCACTGGGGGCCGAACGGCTACAGCACGGGGGACGCGGCGAACGAGCTGATCCACATGTCCCTCGACCCGAACACGCACATCCAGGAGACCAAGGCGTTCGCCGTCGACATCCGGCCGGGTCGCCGGCCGAGGGGCCCGGCCGCCGTGGAGCTGGTGCGGGCCTACCGGACACGGGCCGGCATCGACGACCGGACGGGCACGGAGCTCTGACCGGCGCCGGCCTCATGTGACGACGACGGAGTGTTCCCCGAGCGCGACGAGCTCCCCCACCACGGGTGCTCCGGGCACCTCGCCCGCCACCAGCAGCCCGCCCGAGGTCTGGGCGTCGGCCAGGAGCAGCCGGGTGTCGGCGTCCGTGTCCCCGAAGTCGGTGTACGGCGCCACCCACTCCAGGTTGCGCCGGGTGCCGCCGCTGACGTACCCGTCGCGCACCGCCTCACGTGCCCCGTCCAGGTAGGGCACGGCGGCTGTGTCGACTACCGCGGTCACTCCCGAGGCCCGCGCCAGTTTGTGCAGGTGGCCGAGGAGGCCGAAGCCGGTGATGTCGGTGGCGCAGGTCGCTCCGGCGGCGAGGGCCGCGGCTGACGCGTCCCGGTTGAGGGTCACCATCGTGGCGACCGCCTGTGCGAACCGTTCGCCGGTGGCCTTGTGCCGGTTGTTGAGCACGCCCAGGCCGAGGGGCTTGGTGAGGGAGAGCGGCATGCCCGGCCGGCCCGTGTCGTTGCGCAGCAGGCGTGCCGGATCGGCCAGACCGGTCACCGCCATGCCGTACTTGGGTTCCGGGTCGTCCACGCTGTGGCCGCCTCCCACGTGGCAGCCGGCCTCGGACGCGACGTCGAGCCCGCCGCGCAGCACCTCACGGGCGAGGTCGAAGGGCAGCACACCGCGCGGCCAGGCCAGCAGATTGACGGCGAGCAGCGGACGGCCACCCATCGCGTACACGTCCGAGAGGGCGTTGGCCGCGGCGATGCGTCCCCAGTCGTACGGGTCGTCCACGACGGGTGTGAAGAAGTCCGCGGTGGACACCACCGCCCGGGTCGAGGCACCGCCCTCGGCGGGCAGGGTGACGACCGCCGCGTCGTCCCCGGTGGCCAGACCGACCAGCAGCGGGGTGTCGCTCGCCGTGGTCTCCGGCTTCGCCATCCCGCTGAGCACGTCCTCGAGCTCGCCGGGCGGGATCTTGCAGGCGCAGCCGCCTCCGTGCGCGAACTGGGTGAGCCGTACGGGCGTTTCGCGTGTGGTGCTCATGCCGGGTCCTTAAGCGTCGATGGTCTGCCCCTCCGGTAGCCTGAGCGGGCGAGGGAGGCGTGTGGGTGCCTGGTGGCCCTCCCGGTCTTCAAAACCGAGGTGCCCGAGGATCTCGGGCAGGCGGGTTCGATTCCCGTCCGCCTCCGCTCTCCGTGTCCCCGCCGGTCCGGCAGCGCCGACGCTGGTCGTCCACGCGTTCGGTGTACCCCTGGGAGTCGAGGTACTCCAGCAGCGGCACGGCCACGCGGCGTGTGGTGTCCAGGGCCGAGCGCGCCTCACTGAGCGTGAACGGCTGCGGGATCCTGCCGAGCGCGGCGGCTGCGCGTCTGTCCGCTCCCGGAAGCAGCACGATCCCCTCGGCGACCCGGAGCAGCGCGCCCGCCGAGACCGCGGCGGCGAGGGCCTTGCGGTGCAGCCCCAGTTCCGCGAGCCGGCCGGCTTCCGGCGCGCGGAACGGTGACCGCTCCAGTTCTCGCCGTACGGCGTCGACGGCTGCGCGCAGCGGCGGCGGCAACGTGGGCTGAGGGTCTCCGGGGCCGTACAGCCGTCCCTGGCTCGCGCGGAGCTTTCCCGACGTCTCGGCGAGGGCGTCGACCAGTGACCGGTCGGGCAGGCCGAGCAGGCGGCGGGCCGCCTCGGTGGGCAGGCCGGGTTCCAGCGGATGCCCGGCGGCGTGCCGTTCCGTCTCGGCCTCCAGGCGGTCACGCAGGGCCGTCCAGTGGGTCTCGTCCGCCAGCCAGTCGCCGGTTACCGGCGCGGACGGTGCGGGCACGCCCATCGCCGCCAGCTCCGTGCCGCGGACGAGCCCGCGGCGTCGCAGTTCCGCCGCGCCGTCGGGCCGGCCGGTCATGTCCGCCAGCACGGCGGCCCTGGCGCGGGCCGCTCCCCGACGGGTGAGCCGGGGTGGCCGGACGTCCAGGACGGTCACACCGCACGGGCCGCGCCGCCCGCCCGGTTCCCGCAGGACGGCTCGGTCACCCACCCGCAGCGGAAGCTCCCGGTCCAGGGTCAGCCGGGCCGTGTCCGGTCCGAACGGGCGGACGGTCACCGGCACCGCGGCGGTCCCGATGTGCAGGGTGACCGTCCGGGGCAGGTCCTCGACCGGGACCCCGGACATCCGTACGTCGATCAGGTGGGTGAACAGCCAGCGGCCCGGGGTGAGAAGCACCTGACCGCGGCCCAGGGCTCTGTCGGAGGAGCCGTGCACGTTGACCGCGACGCGCGCCACCCCGCTGACGGCGGACCGGTCCTCGTGCAGACACTGCAGCCCGCGTACGCGCGTCTGGGTCGTCCCGTGCCCCGTCATCAGCCGGTCGCCGAGGCGCAGGGTGCCCGCGCCCAGGGTGCCGGTGACGACCGTGCCGTGGCCTCGCACGGTGAAGGCGCGGTCCAGCCACAACCGTACGTCGCTGCCGGCGGGCGGGACGGGCAGCGAACGGCACATCCTGCTCAGTTCGGTGCGCAGCTGATCCAGTCCGGAGCCGGTCACGGCGCTCACCGCGACGGACGGCACGGTGCCCAGCGACGTGCCGGCCATGCGCTCGACGGCGTCGGCCCGCGCCAGTCCGGGGTCGGCCAGGTCGCTGCGGGTGACCGCCAGCACGGCGTGCCGTACGCCGAGCGCGTCGAGGATCTCCAGGTGTTCCTGCGACTGGGGCTGCCAGCCCTGGTCGGCCGCCACGACGAACAGCACGGCGGGCACGGGCCCGACGCCGGCCAGCATGGTGGGGACGAACCGCTCATGGCCCGGCACGTCGACGAAGGCGGTGGCCTCCGGGCTTTCGTCCGGGTTCAGACGGGTCCATACGAACCCCAGGTCGAGTGTCAGGCCCCGGCGCCGCTCCTCCTCGTAGCGGTCGGGTTCCATCCCGGTCAGTGCCCGCACGAGCGCGGACTTGCCGTGGTCGACGTGTCCGGCGGTGGCCAGTACCCGCATGGCGTCTACCTTTCCGGGGCGGGACCGGTGACCGACCGCACGGCCGTGGCCAGCCGCTCGTCGTCGTCCGGTGGCACCGCCCGCAGGTCGAGCAGGCAGCGGCCGGCCTCGAGCCGCCCCACCACGGGAACGGGGCCGGTGCGCAGGGCGGCGGCGTACCGTTCGGGCAGCGACAGCGCGGCGCTGGGCAGGGTCACTCCCGGTGCGCCTCCACCGCCCACCGTGGCGGCGCTGTCCACGGCCTGTGCGTCGATGCCTTCGGCGCTCAGCGCGGAGGCCAGCCGCTGGGCACGGTGAACGAGCGCCGCCGGGTCGGCGGACAGCGCCGCCGCGGTCGGGGTCTGCGGCCCGGCCAGCGTCGCCTCCAGCGCGGCCAGGGTCAGCTTGTCCACGCGCAACGCCCGCGCCAGCGGATGCCGGGACACGGTCCGCACGAGTTCCTCCTTTCCCAGCAGCAGCCCGCACTGCGGTCCCCCGAGCAGCTTGTCGCCGCTCGCGGTGACCAGGGAGGCCCCAGCGCGGAGCTGGGTCTCGGCGTCCGGCTCGTCCGGCAGCAGGGGGTGGGGTGAGAGCAGCCCGGAGCCGATGTCGTGGATCACCGGGACGCCGAGCGCCGCGAGTTCTCTGACGTCGGCGGCGTGCGTGAAGCCCGTGATGTGGAAGTTGGAGGGGTGCACCTTCAGCACGAACGCCGTGTCGGGGCCGATGGCGCAGGCGTAGTCGGCGACGGTCGTGCGGTTGGTGGTGCCGACCTCGCGCAGCCGGGCTCCGGTGGACACCAGCAGTTCGGGCAGGCGGAACCCGTCTCCGATCTCCACCATCTCACCGCGGCTGATGACGATCTCCCGGCCGGCGGCGAGTGCGGTCGCCGGCAGGACGAGCGCGGCGGCGCCGTTGTTCACGACGTGTACCGCGGCCGCCGACGGGACCCGCTCGCGCAGTGCGGCCAGGGCGGTGCGGCCTCGGCGGGCACGGGTGCCGGTGTGCAGGTCGAGCTCGACGTCCGTGGGCCCGGAGGCCTCCCGGACCGCGTGCCGGGCCGCCGCCGACAGCGACGCCCGGCCGAGGTTGGTGTGGAGCACCACTCCCGTGGCGTTGATGACCGGCCTCATTCGGCAGACCGTGCCCGGCAGCAGGGCGACCGCCTCGTCCGTCACGTCTTCCGGCGGGATGGCACCGGCCCGCGCCTGCTCCTGCGCCTGCCGCACGGCCGCTTTGACGGTCTCGGAACCCAGCCGGTGTGCCGCCTCGGCCAGGCGCCGGTCGGCCAGTACGGCGTCGGTCCGGGGGATCATCCGGCGTACGTCGGCCATACCGTGCCTCCGGCGGGATGTGACCGAGCCGGACGGTGCCCCGCCTGCTCGTTCACCTGGCTCTTCCTTCTCCTCCCGCCGCATGGCCGGGCGGAGAACATCCATCGTCTCTCAGTGCCCCGCGCCGAGGGCACGACACGCCCCGAGGCACACCGCTATGACCCGTTTCGCCCGGGACGGAGCCGTTTTGCGGCCCGGGCGGCGTGGGTCTCGTGACGAGAGGCCGAGCCGGCGCCACGGCCCCAGCACCGTGGCCACCGCGCGGACGGCCGCGGAGACACGGCTCTCCGGCCTGCGACCGCGAGCGTGCCGGGGCCATCACCGCACCGCTGTCAGACGCGAGCGAGCTCAGCCGCACCGAATGACACGTCGAACCGGTCGCACCAGATGCTCACGCTGCTGTAGCCGGCCGGATTCACGTCAGGGGGCAGGGCATAGTTCTGGCTCCCCTTGTTGCCCTTCAGCTTGCCGAGGCTGACGTACTTCCCGTCGTCGAACACATGCCAGCCGGCCCTGCCCTGCTTCACCGGCGCGTCGGTCAGCCAGACACGCAGGTCCGGTCCGTTGCTGGTGTCGAGGTTCTCCAGCCGGACGACATGGGAGCCGTCCGCCAGCCGCACGAGCCGTACCGTGCCCGATGTCGCGTGCTCGTGGCTGATCAGCTCACCGCTGGCCAGTGTCCGCGGACCGGTGGCCGGGGAGGGCGGCCCGGAGGGCTCATCGGAGGGCGGCGGGACAGCAGGAGCGGAGGTCTCCGCGGCCCCGGGCAGGGCCTCTTGAACGGTCTCGTCCTGCCACAGCTTCCACGGCTGGAACCAGTACAGCCCGAAGCCGACCGCTCCGACCGCCACCACCAGCACCGCAATGGCCCATGGCCGGGTCAGTACCTTTCGCACGCGCCCCATCCCCGCTCGCTCCGTGAGAGTCCTTCCCTCGCTCTCCCATTCAACGGGGTCGGGCGGTCGTGCCGTACCCCTCAGCTGATGACGGAACTCTTACGTGAGCGACTGATACGGCGCGGGCCTGCCTGACGTCGACGAAGTCTCCACGCTCACGGTGCCACGGCAGCTTCGGCCCGGGCCAGGGCGACTTCCATGACGACCAGCAGCGCATCGCGGACCGAGCCCGTCCTCCGCGCGTCGAAGACGATCAGCGGAACGTGCTCGGCGATGTCCAGGGCCCACCGCACCTCGTCGAGGTCGTGCTCGACCTTCCCGTCGAAGGCGTTGACGGCGACCGCGAAGGGGACGTCCTTGTGCTCGAAGTAGTCCACCGCCGCGTAGCAGTCGTCCAGTCGGCGGGTGTCGACGATCACCAGGCCGCCGAGAGCGCCCTCCACCAGGTCGTCCCACATGAAGCCGAACCGGTCCTGGCCCGGGGTGCCGAACAGGTACAGCTTGAGCGTCGGGTCGATGGTGATGCAGCCGAAGTCCATGGCGACCGTGGTGGTGGTCTTGCCCGGAGCGTGCGTGAGATCGTCCACTCCTGCCGCGACCTCGGTGATCGCGGCCTCCGTGGTGAGCGGCCGGATCTCGGAGATCGAGCCCACGGTCGTGGTCTTGCCGACGCCGAAGCCGCCGGCGATGACCAGTTTGACCGGCGTCGGCGGCTGTTCAACTGGTGTCACGGAGTGTCCCCCGTGAGTCGGGGACGGCACGAAGACCATCGATAACCCTTCGCAGTACGGAGAGATCCTGGGCGGTACCCGCGTTCGGCCGGTGGACCGCCAGATGCCCTGCGGCCCGCAGGTCCTCGGCCAGCACACGGACCACGTTGAGGTGCAGCCGCAGCCCGGCGGCCAGTTCCGCCACCGACTGCGGCCGTCGGCAGGCCGCGATGATGTCGTGATGTTCGAAGGTGAGCGCGTGCAGGACGGCGAGCCCCGCCGAGGTCGACACCAACTGGGTCTCGACCGGGATCGGCAACGCCGCGCCGCCCCCCGACACCCGGCCTGCGGTCAGCAGGAACGGCCGGATCGCGGGGGCGCGGCCGACGGCCGGATCCGGCGAGCCCCCGGCGTGCCCCGCCGCGTCGTGTGGTGGTCCGCCGACGGCCATCACGATCCCTTTCCGAAGTGCCTGTACGCGTGCCCGGCCGGGGCCGTCAGCCGGCCGGGGCCGCGCCGACACTGTTCTTCAGCTCCAGCACCAGCTGGGGAGTGAGCGCGGCCCCGGCACGGTTGGCGAAGAGGGTCATCTCGTAGGCGATGTTGCCCAGCTTCGCCTCCTTGGAGGTCACCACTCCGAGGACGGCGCCGCAGCCGATGGCCGACACCAGCACATGGCCGCCCTCGAGATCGATGATGACCTTGTTGAGGCCGCCGAGCCCATAGTTGCCGGAGGCGCCCCCGGCGAGACTCGTCAGGCCGGACACGATCGCGGCGAGCCGCTCGGAGTCGGCGTGCTCACGCAGCTGGGAGACGGCGATCAGCAGGCCGTCGGACGACACGGCGATGGCGTCGACCACACCGGCGGTCTCCGTGGCGAACCGGTCCAGCAGCCAGGTGAAATCGGCTGCGGCGGCCCGCAGATCGGTGGGTTCCGGCCGCTCGGAACTGCTGTCAGCTGTCGACGTGGTCACTGCCGGACTCCTTCTGGGATTGCTGATGGTGCGATGGTGCTGGTCTCGTCCGAGCGTCGGCACTGTCCTGCTCTGCCCTGCGTACGGCTGCCTCGAACTCGTCGAGCTCCGAGCGGACGGCCTCGGCGTCGGCGGGCTGCCGCACCGTCGGCGCCCCCCGATCCGCCCGCGAAGAGGTCGTGGCGAGCGTCGCGCCCCGTACCCGCCGCCGCAGCGGCCGTGAGTCCTCCGCGGCACGCCCTTCGCCCGAGGTCGCCGACCGCTCCACGTCGGCGTCCTCGACGGTCCGTTCCGCGATGGCCGGTCCGGCGGCGGTGCGCACCGGGAGGCGCCGGGGAAGTGCCTCGCGCGACGAGGGGGCAGCCGACCGCTCGGTGACACCGGTGCCGGAGACCGGTACGCGCGACGGCGCGGGCGCGGCGGTCCCCTGCCCGGTGCTGACCGGCAACGCCGCCACCGCTCCGATCGGGCCCGTGTCCACGGGGTGCTCGTCGTCCTCGGGGCTCTCAGTGCCCACGGTGCCTTCGGGGCCCATGGTCAGCAGGAGCGAGGCGGGGATCCAGACGGTCGCGGTGACCCCGCCGCCCGGGGTACGGCTCAGCGACACGCTCACACCCCACCGCCGGGCGAGACTGCCGACCGCGAAGAGGCCGAGCACCCTGGTCGGCACCAGGTCGAGCCGTTCCCGGCGCACGAGCCGGGCGTTCTCCTCGGCGAGGCGCTCAGCGCTCATGCCGAGGCCGTGGTCGATGACCTCGATCAGCGCCCCGCCGTCCTCGGTGACGTCGGTCCCGGGGCGGACGGCCACCTCGACGGGCGTGTGGGAGGGCGAGAACGCGACCGCGTTCTCGAGCAGTTCGGCGAGCATCAGCGTCAGGTCACCGACGATGTCGGGCGCGACGGTGACCTCCGTCTCGGACCGCAGGGAGACCCGCTGGTAGCCCTCGATCTGGCCGAGCGACGCCCTGATGACGTTGGCCAGGGGGGTCGGCCGGGCCTCGACGCCGGTCTCCCGGATGCCGGCGAGCAGCATCAGGCTGTCGGCGTTGCGCTGGAGGCGTACGGCGATGTGGTCGATGCTGTACAGCCGTTCGAGCAGTTCGGGGTCGGTCTCCTCGCGTTCCACGGCGTCGATCAGCAGGAGCTGACGTGTCGTCAGGTTGCTGACCCGCCGGCCGACGTTGCCGAACATCTCGGCGACGTTGCGCCGGCTGAGCACCTGCCGCTCCAGCAGCTGGGCGGCGGTGACCTGAACCTGGTTGAACGCCTCGGCCAGTTCGCCGATCTCGTCACGGACCGGGACCGGGATCGACCTCGGCCGCAGCGGGGTGCTGTCAGCGGACTCGTCGTCGGAGACCCGGGCGAGTTCCTCACCCGCCACGTCGACGACCTCCTGCGCGGAGCGGGTGAGGACCTCCAGTGGGCGCACGACCGAGCGCCGGATCAGGACGCAGAAGGTCAGCCAGGCGGCGAAGCCGAGCAGGGTCAGACCGAGCAGGTAGACGGCGTTCCGCAGGGCATCCGCGGAGACGGTCTCGGCCCGGGCGGCGGTCTGCTCGATCAGCGACCTGGTGATGCCGAGCCGGGCTTCGGACTGCCGGGTTCCGTCGGTGATCGCCTTGCGCAGCTGCTTCGGCGTCTGGCCCTGCAGGGCCCCGGGGTCGATCTGGAGCTCCGCGAACCGGGCTTCGACACCGTACTGTTCGGCACTGCGCCGTATGCCGTCCATGCGCAGGACCTGCGCCGGTGTGGCGATGCGCTCGAACCGGTCCAGCTGGTGGTCGTAGAGCTTGCGAGCGCCGACCGCCCGGCTGTACTCGGTGAGGGCGTTGGCGTCCCTGGTCTGGGCGGAGAACACGGCGCTCTCGAAGGCCGCGTGGGACGCGTCGGCGCGCAGCACCGTGTCCAGGATCGCCACGACCGAGGACGACGAGGTGCCGGAGTAGCTCCCGAGGCCTATGCCGTCGATCAGGTACTCGACCGCAAAGGCGTACGCCGGGTCGATGTTGGCGGCGGGGACATAGCCCCGTTCGAGCTTCTCGCGCAGGACACCGAGACCGCGGATGTAGTCGAGCGCCTTCACCTCCTCAGGCGGCAGGCCGGAGGCGAACGCCGAACGCACGGCGGCGGCTTGCGCGTCGGTGCTCCGCTGCGCCCGTCGGTAGTCGGTGGTCGGCGGCAGCGGGGCTCCGGGGCGGGCCGAGTCGTACTGCACGGAGAGCAGGAGCGCCTGCCGGTGCTCGGCCTGCACGTCGTTGATGAGCCGCGCGACCTGTCCGCTGTCGCGCACCAGGTCCGCGATCCGGTCGGCGTCCCGGGCCTGCTGCACCTGGCCGTAGGCGCCGACGCCGAGCAGTACGCCGACCACCGCGACGGGCGCGACCACCAGGACGTTGAGCTTGCGCCGGAAGGGCCACCGGTCGAGAACGGTCGCCGCCTTGTGGCGAAACCGCGGAGTCCGGCGGGCGTGCCCGGGCGGGTCCGGAGCGTGCGGCGGGTTCCCTGTGGTGGCGGACACCCGGGCCTCCTTCGACGTGCTTGCTGAGCGGTGACGGAGATGCTGTGCTCACCGACCGCCGACCGGCCGGCACCGACGTGACACTTTCACGGCCTTCATCGCTGAGAGGAACGAAGAGATCGCGCCAGGTGTCTGGAACCAGCTGGGTGAGAGTACCGCCTTTACCATGACATGACAAAGTTTGGTCCTTAAAGATTCAATGACGGTATGTTTACGAGGTATCTCCCGAGTGCAACGCTTCGCCCGATGAGGCGCTCGGACAGGCGCTGCCACCCCGCGCCACCCGGGCCGCCACCGCTCATCGCCGCTCCCCGGCCTCGCGGACTTT
The DNA here is from genome assembly GCF_014651075.1 of Streptomyces djakartensis. Taxonomy (GTDB): domain Bacteria; phylum Actinomycetota; class Actinomycetes; order Streptomycetales; family Streptomycetaceae; genus Streptomyces; species Streptomyces djakartensis. The sequence goes on from NZ_BMWE01000021.1 coordinate 75,906, forward strand.
CGCTCCCGTCGCGGTTCTGATCCTCAGGACAGCGGCCACGCGCGGGAACCTTCGCCGACCCCACGCCCCGCCTCCCCACCCAGCCCTGCCCTCTCTCGCACCGTGTTGGAGAACCCGTGCACCCCACCCGCAAGGCGGCCGTGACGGCCACCGCCCTCCTGGCCTCGGCCACCATCACTCTCACGACCGGCTGCGAGAGCACTTCCACCACCGGGGGATCCGTCGCCGCCTCGCCCAGCGGCGCGTCCAGCCCCGGCTGTCCCACCGCCCTCGCCGAGGCCAAGCGTGCCGTCAGGACGGCCGAGGACGTCAACGCCCCCTGGTCCGGGCCGACCAGCGGGCCCCGAGCCGTCCCGTCGAAGACCATCGTCTACATCGCCCAGACCCTGACCAATCCCGGCGTGGCGGGCGTCGCCAAGGGCGTACAGGAAGCCGCCGGCATCATCGACTGGCGCGTCCGCACCCTCAACGGCCAGGGCACGCCCGCCGGAATCAAGGCCGCCTTCGACGAGGCCCTGGCCCTCAAGCCCGACGGCATCGTCATCGGCGGCTTCGATCCCACCTCCACCGCCGAACAGGTGGAGCAGGCGAACGCGGCCGGCATCCCGCTGGTCGGCTGGCACGCCGTCGCGGCTCCCGGCCCCAGCGAGAACCCAAAGCTGTTCAGCAACATCACCACCAAGGTCGAGGAAGTCGCGAAGATCAGCGCCGACTGGATCATCGCCCGGTCTAACGGCCGCGCGGGCGTCGTCCTGTTCACCGACGCCTCGATCCCCTTCGCCAAGCGCAAGTCGGAGCTGATCAAGAAGGAACTCGCCACCTGCTCCGGCGTCAAGCTGCTGAGCTACGAGAACGTCCCCATCCCGCAGGCGGGCACGCTCACCGCCAAGAGGGTCTCGTCCCTGGCCTCCCGCTTCGGCGACAGGTGGACCCATTCCGCCGCCATCAACGACCTGTACTTCGACCACGCGGGCCCCGCCCTGCGCGCCGCGGGCAGGCAGGGCGACGGCGCCCCGTTCAACATCGGGGCCGGTGACGGCGACCCCTCGGCCTTCCAGCGCATCAACGGCAAGGAGTTCCAGGCCGCCACCGTGCCAGAACCGCTGTCCGAACAGGGCTGGCAGATCATCGACGAGTTCAACCGTTCCTTCGCCGGCAAGCCGACCAGCGGATACGTCGCCCCCGTCCACGTCACCACCGCCGCCACCAGCGGCGGCGCCCTGTCCTGGGACTCGGAGGGCTACCGCGAGGCCTACCGCAGGATCTGGGAGAAGTAGACATATCGGTCTCGTCTCCGAGACCGGGATGCGGGCCGTTCCCGGGCCGTTCGCGGGAACGGCCCGGGAACGGCCCGGAGCTGACGCACCCGTCGGCTCAGGTCAGTCCCTCTGTGCCCCCGTCGGCAGGGTGCGCAGTCGCATGGTGCTCGCCGAGCTGGTGCCGAAGGCGTAGTCCAGCAACTTGGCGGCGTCCGTGTAGCGGTACTGGTCGTTCAGGAGCACGCCGATGACGGTCTTGTCGTTGCGGGTCGCGGCGAAGACGAGGCAGGGGCCGGACGGCGTGTTGGTGCCCGTCTTGACCCCGATCGCGCCGCTGTACGAGCCCAGCAGCTGGTTGGTGTTGTACCAGGTGTACGTGCGGGTGCCGCCGGTGCTGGTCGTCGCGTACTGGACGGTCTTCGGCTTCTTCACGATGCCCGCGAACGTCGAGTACTTCATCGCGCTGCGCGCGAGCTTGGCGAGGTCGCGCGGCGTCGTGTAGTTCGTGTTCTGCGTCGAGTTGCCGTCGAACGAGTCGAAGTGCGTGTTGGTCAGGCCGAGGGTGTCCGCCTTGGCGTTCATCTTGCTGATGAACGACTTGGTCCGCGCCGAGGTGGTCGTACCGGTGCCGAAGGTGTCCGCGAGGGCCATCGCGGCGTCGCAACCGGACGGGAGCAGCATCGCGTGGAGCAACTGGCGGATGGTGACCTTGTCGCCGGTCTTGAGATCGGCGGTGCTCGCGCCCTTGGCGGTGACGTAGTCCCGGTAAGCCTGCCTGACGGTGATCTTCCGGTCGAGGTTCAGGTCGGGGGTGCTCAGCACGACGCGAGCCGTCATGATCTTGGTGGTGCTCGCCATGGGCCGCTTGGTGTCGGCGTACTTGCTGTAGAGCGTGGAGCCCGTCGCGCTGTTGAGCATGAACGCGCCCTTGGCACTGACCGAGGGCGCGGTCGCCGCCTGCGCGGGCGCGGTGAGGGCGCCGCCCGCGAGCAGCGCGCCGGTGCCGACGACAGCCGCGGCTCTGCGGATACGTACGCCGTTGATGCCGGTTATCACTATGAACGCTCCGAGTGTGCCGAATGCCGGACGGCATCTGCGAAATGAGGCGGGGGGAGGCGCTAAGGAGACTCACAGAAGACACCGAGGGTTGTACGGCGGGCGGAAGAAAATTCAGGGACCGGCGAGCCGCCGCTGCGGCAGAGGCCACCCGGACGCGGGCGGACGCGTCCCGGATCAGCGTGCTGATGCGCGCTCCCCTCCAGCCCCGATCCCCGAGCCCCCCGTTTACATGAGCGGGCATGGTGGCCACACGCATAGCCACCCCCCGAACTATGTTGCCCCGCCACATGTGCGTATGACCTGCGGATTCCTACGGTGTGGCGACACGGAACGTCCCCGCCAACCGCCAGGAAGTGGTGCCGATGCCCTCCCCCGCAACCGCTCCCCCACCCCCCGCCAGCCTCAAGCGCATCGTCGCCGCCAGCCTCATCGGCACCACCATCGAGTGGTACGACTTCTTCCTCTACGGCTCCGCCGCCGCGCTCGTGTTCAACAAGCTGTTCTTCCCGGACTCCGACCCTCTCGTCGGGACCCTGCTGTCGTTCCTGACCTACGCGGTCGGATTCGCCGCGAGGCCGCTGGGCGCGCTGGTGTTCGGGCACTACGGCGACCGGCTCGGACGCAAGAAGCTGCTGGTGCTGAGTCTGCTGTTGATGGGCGGGGCGACCTTCGCGATCGGGTTGCTGCCGACGCACGCCACGATCGGAACGGCCGCGCCGGTCCTGCTCACCGTGCTCCGGCTGGTCCAGGGGTTCGCGCTCGGCGGTGAGTGGGGTGGTGCCGTGCTGCTGGTGTCGGAGCACGGGGACGCGAGGCGGCGCGGGTTCTGGGCCTCGTGGCCGCAGACCGGCGCGCCGGCGGGGCAGTTGCTGGCGACCGGGGTGCTGTCGCTGCTGACGGCCGTGCTGTCGGACGCCGCGTTCGCCGACTGGGGCTGGCGGATCCCGTTCCTGCTCTCCGGTGTGCTGGTGATCGTCGGTCTGTGGATTCGTCTGTCTGTCGATGAGTCGCCCGTCTTCAAGCAGGCGCTGGCTCAGGCCGAGGCCCGCACGGCGGAACGGTCCCAGGACGCGGAGAAGCTGCCGCTCGTCGCCGTGCTGCGGCACCACTGGCGTGATGTGCTGGTGGCGATGGGGGCGCGCATGGCGGAGAACATCAGCTATTACGTCATCACCGCGTTCATCCTCGTCTACGCCACCACCTCGGCCGGTGTCTCCAAGCAGACGGCTCTCAACGCGGTGCTGATCGCCTCGGCCGTGCACTTCGCGGTCATCCCGGCCTGGGGGGCGCTCTCCGACCGGGTCGGGCGTCGTCCCGTGTATCTGGTGGGCGCCGCCGGTGTCGGACTGTGGATGTTTCCGTTCTTCTCCCTGGTCGACACCGGCGGCTTCGGGAACCTCATCGTCGCCGTCACCGTCGGACTGGTGCTGCACGGCGCGATGTACGCGCCCCAGGCCGCGTTCTTCTCGGAGATGTTCGCGACACGGATGCGCTACTCCGGTGCGTCGATCGGCGCCCAGTTCGCCTCGGTCGCGGCCGGCGCGCCCGCGCCGCTGATCGCCACCGCGCTGCTGGCCGACCACGGAAGCTCAACGCCGATCGCCCTGTACGTCATCGCCGCCGCGCTGCTCACGGTCCTCGCGGTGGCGGTGGCCGAGGAGACGCGTCATCGGGACCTGGCCGGCGTCGCGCCGCTCGCCGAGACCGACGCGGGCCGGGCGGCGGCCGGTGCGGAGGACGCCCGGACCGTCTGAGACGCCTGGGTCCGGCCCCCGTCCGCACGCCCGTGCGTACGGGGGTCAGTGCTGTGCCGGTGCCGGTGCCGACAACCGGTGCAGAAGCAGGGCGAGTTGGATCTCCAGAGCGCGGGCCGGGCTCTGCCAGTCGTCGCCGAGGAGGCGGCCGACCCGGTCGAGGCGCTGGGCGACCGTGTTCACATGGACGTGCAGCTCGTCCTTGGTGCGGGCGGGACTCATGCCGCAGGCGAAGTACGCGTCGAGGGTGCGCAGCAGTTCGGTGCCGCGCCGGGCGTCGTACTCGGCGACCTCGCCGATGGTTTGGGCGACGAAGCCCGGGATGTCCCGGTCGCCGGCCAGGAGCAGTCCCAGGAAGCCGAAGTCCTGGGCGGCGGCCCCGTCCCCGGTACGGCCGAGGAGCCGCAGGGCGTCGAGGCAACGCCGGGCTTCCGCGTAGGCCGTGGCCACGGCGTGGGGTTGGGCGGCGAGGTCGGCGGCGGGCGCGGAGGCGCCGACGGTGACCGGTGCGTGGACCGCGGTGCCCAGCTGCCGGGCGGCGCGGCGGGCCACGTCGGTGGCGGTGGCGCCGGGGTGGAGGGGCAGCAGCAGGACGGTGCCGCCGTCGCGTGCGGAGGCCAGTCCGTGCCGGGTCGCCGCGAGGTGGGAGGCCGCGGCCGCCAGACGCCTGCGGGCGTCTGCTTCCTGGTCGGCGTCGGCCGCGTCGCCCTCGATACGCGCGGCCAGCACCACGTGGGCGGATTCGAGGTCGGCGTGGAGGCGGGCCGCGCGCTCCCGGAGCAGGCGAGGGTCGCGGTCGCGGGCGTCCAGCAGGTCGTCCAGGAGTTCGCCGCGCACGCGCTGTTCGGCCTCGGCGGCGGACCGGCGGGCGAGCAGCAGCAGGGACGTGACCATGGCGGCCCGCTCCAGGGTGCGCTGGTCGACGGGGTCGAGCCCCGGGTGGCCCCGCAGCACGAGTGCGCCGAGCAGTTCCCCGCCGGCGGCGACGGCGGCGATCCAGTCGTCCTCGTGCCGCACCGCGTGCCCTTCCGCCCTGGAGGCCTCCAGGGGCTCGGCCGGCGCCGCGGCTGCCTCGGTGAATTCGACCGTGCCGTCGAGGACCTCGGAGACCGCGGCGGCCACGTCGTGGACCCCGCCGCCGCGCAGCACGAGCTCGGCGAGCCGGTCGTGGACGTCGGAGGCGCGCTCGATGACGCCGCTGCGGTCCCGGATGATCTCGTTGGCCCGCTCCAGTTCGGAAAGGGCCGACCGGGTCTCGGTGAGCAGGTTGGCGGTGTCGATGGCTGCCGCGGCGAGTGCCGCGAAGGAGCCGAGCAGGGCGATCTGCTCCCGCTCGAAGACCCGGGCGCGGCGGTCGGCGGCGAACAGCACGCCGATGACGTGGTGCCCGAGGGTCAGCGGCACGCCGAGGATCGCCACGAGCCCCTCGTCCCGCACGCCCGCGTCGATGGTGAGGGTGTGCCGGAAGCGCTCGTCCTTGAAGTAGTCGTCGGTGACATAGGGGCGTGCCGTCTGGGCGACCAGGCCGCCGAGCCCCTCCCCCATGCCGAGCCGCAGCTGCTGGAACCGGGCGGCGACCGAGCCCTCGGTGACCCGCATGTAGGTGTCGCCCCGCGCCGGGTCGTTCAGGCTGAGGTAGGCGACATCGGTGCCCAGCAGCGATCGGGCGCGCTGCACGATCGCCCGGAGCACGGCGTCCAGGTCGCGCAGGCCGGCCAGGTCATGGGCGGTCTCGAACAGCGCGGACAGCTCGGCCTCGCGCCGGCGCCGTCCCTCCAGCTCGGAGCGCACGCGCAGGGCGAGCGGCTTGGCCTGCTGGAGCGCGGCGATCCACTCCGCCGGCCGTCCTTCGGCGCGCGCGAGCAGCACCGGCTGCTCGTAGGCCTCGGCGGACGCGCCCCGGGCCAGGAGCTCGAGGTAGGTCGTCTCGGCGCTCGCCGCGGAGGCCTCGGTGCCGGCGGAGCGCTCGGCTTGCTGCACGTGATCGCTGGACATGCTCACAGGATTCACCATCACCCGGCCGTTCCGTCAGGCCTGTGGACAACTCCCCGGCCGACGGGTGCGGCCCCTCAGTGAGCGGTCCAGCCGCCGTCGAGGACGAGCGAGGTACCGGTCACGAAGGACGCCTGCGGGCCGCACAGATAGGCCACGGCCTCGGCGACCTCCTCCGGTTCGATGAGCCGTTTCACGGCGCTGTCCCGCAACAGCACCTCGGAGAGGACGCGTTCCTCGGAGATGCCGTGCGCCTGCGCCTGGCCGGCGAGCTGCTTCTCGACCAGTGGGGTGCGGACATAGCCGGGGTTCACACAGTTCGAGGTGACGCCGTGCGGTGCGCCTTCGAGGGCGGCGGTCTTGGACAGCCCCTCCAGGCCGTGCTTGGCGGCGACGTAGGCCGACTTGTAGGCCGAGGCGCGCAGCCCGTGGACGGACGACACGTTCACGATGCGGCCCCAGCCCTGTCCGTACATGTGGGGCAGGGCACCGCGGACGAGCCGGAACGGTGCCTCCAGCATCACGGTGAGCACCGTGTGGAAGACGTCGGGCGGGAAGTCCTCGATGGGCCGTACCAGCTGGATCCCGGCGTTGTTGACGAGGACGTCGGTGCCGGCGGCGGCGAGTTCGGCGGCGTCCAGGTCGGTGAGGTCGAGGACGTGCGGTTCCACGGTGCCCGCGAGGTCGCGGCCCTGCTCGGCGAGCGCCTCCAGGCCCGCGGCGTCCCGGTCGACGGCTCTGACCTTGGCCCCGGCGGCGGCGAGCCGCAGCGCGCAGGCGCGGCCGATGCCGCCGGCGGCGCCGGTGACGAGCGCGGTACGGCCGCCGAGATCGAGCGGGCGGGCGTGGGGAGCCGGAAGGACACGGGGCGCGGTCATGCCTCGACCCTAGGCGGCGCCCCCGCCCCAACCCATGTGGCCGGCCTCCATAGTTCAGCCGGAAGCAGTGGGGTCGAACCATGTGGGGGCGTCCGACACAGCCTGCTTGATCCGGAACAGCCCGGGCTCGTTCAGTTCCGGCAGGGCATCGATGTCGAACCACCCCACGTCCAGGGACTCGTCGTCGTTGACACGTGCCTCGCCGCCGACGGCGCGGCAGCGGACGGTGATGTCCATGTACTGGCAGGTGTCGCCGTTCTCGTAGGTGACGGGGTCCAGCGCCTGGACGAGGACGACCCGTTCGGCGACGCAGCGCACGGCCGTCTCCTCGTGGACCTCCCGCACGGCGCAGGCCGCGGGCTGCTCTCCCGGGTCCGGGATGCCGCAGATCACCGACCACTTGCGGGTGTCCGTCCGGCGGTTGAGCAGCACTCGGCCCTGGTCGTCGAAGACGACGGCGGTGACCCCGGGGAGCCAGAGCAGCTGGTGGCCGGCCGAGGCGCGCAGGGTGCGGATGAAGTCAGGAGTAGCCATGGTCACGACCATAAGGGGTCCTTTCACTATGAGCGTCCGACCCGGACGGGCATAGTGAAAGGACCCCTAAGGGCCGGGTTCCGCCGCCCTGGCGGGTTTCAGGCGGCCTGCCCCCGGCGTACCGCTACACGTCACCGGCGCGTCGCCCGCGCAGCCCGGCGCCCACGGCCCAGCCGAGTCCGCCGGCCGCGACCAGCACGAGCGCGATCTCCGGCAGCACGCCGAGCCGCGTGGCCGGGGTCTGCGAGGACCGCAGCGGCACCTTCTGCACGAGCGAGTCGGCCACGAACATGCCGGTCCGCTGCGTGATCTTCCCGTCCGGCATGATGATCGCGCTGACGCCGCTGGTCACCGGCACGGCCACGGTCCGGCTGTGCTCCACCGCGCGCACGCGGGACATGGCGAGCTGCTGGTAGGTCATCTCGCTGCGGTCGAAGGTGGCGTTGTTGCTCGGCACGGAGATCATCTGGGCGCCGTCGGTGACCTCGGAGCGGACGGTCCAGTCGAAGGCCGCCTCGTAGCAGGTGACGAGGCCGACCTCGGCGCCGTCCATGGTGAACACACCCGGCTCGGTGCCCCGGCTGAAGTCCTGGCGGACCATCGCCGTCCAGTTCTCGTTGATCGCGCCGATGAGCGAGCGCAGGGGCAGGTACTCGCCGAACGGCTGGATCTGACGCTTGTCGTAGGTGTCGACGGGGCCCTTCGCCGGGTCCCACAGGATCTGCTCGTTGTACAGCTTGCCGTCCCGCTCGACGACGCCGCCGACCGAGACGGGTACGCCGATGGCCCTGGCCGCCCTGTCGATCACGGCGCGGGCGTCGGGGTTGGCGAAGGGGTCGATGTCGGAGGAGTTCTCCGGCCACAGCACGACGTCGGGCCGGGCGACCTTGCCGGCCTTGACCTCCGCGGCCAGGCGTTCGGTCTCCCGCGCGTGGTAGTCGAGCACGGCCCGCCGCTGGGCGTTGAAATCGAGGCCAGCGCGGGGCACGTTGCCCTGGATCGCCGCGACGGTCACGCTGCCGTCCTCGGCCTCGTCGCTGACCAGCGTCCGGGCGGCGAGCGCCCCGAGGACCGGGGCGCCCAGGCTCAGCACGGCGACAGCGGACGCCGCGAGCCGCACGACGCCGGTGGTGCGCCGTTCCAGAGCCAGGCGCACGGACTCGTGGAGTCCGAAGCCGCACAGGACCACCGCGAAGCCGAGCACCGGGGTGCCGCCCACCGCCACGAGCGGCAGGAACACGCCGTCGGCCTGCCCGAACGCGATCTTCCCCCAGGGGAAGCCGTCGAACGGCAGGCGCGCGCGCACCGCCTCGCCGGCGACCCACACGGCGGCCGCCCACACCGGCCGTCCGGGCAGCTTCGACACGGCGGCGACACCCGCACCCGCCAGCGCGACGAAGATCGCCTCGATGGCGACCAGGGCGAGCCAGGGCCCTGGGCCGACCTCCACTCCGGTCCACACCAGCAGCGGCAGCAGGAAGCCGAGCCCGAAGAGGTAACCGAGGCCGAGCCCCGCCTTCCAGCCCCGGCCGCGCAGCACCCAGCCGAAGACGGCGAAGGCCGGCACGGCCAGCCACCACAGGGTGCGCGGCGGGAAACTGACGTACAGAAGCAGGCCGGAGAGGGCGGCTGCGGCGGCGGGAACGAGGCGTACCAGCCGCCGGGTCCAGGACCGCGCGCCGAGCGCGGTCCGCGGCTCCAGCTGGCCCGACTCGCCGACGGGGGTTGCGGTGACGGTCACTCCCGGAGTGTACGGCGAGTGACCTCGGCGCCGGAAAGCGAGGCCCTCGGGCCGGCCGCGCGGCCCGCCGACGCCACGGCCCCTGCTCTCCCCCCCCCCCCCCGGCGGGTCTCCCGTCCGCGCGGAACGTCCCAGCAACAACGTTCCTGCTCATTTCGTCACCAGACATCCACAAACCGTCCACCAGCGGCTACGGTGTCCCGCAGTTTCAGTCGCGCGGGCCGGTGGCGGCCTGCGCGGCCCGGGTTTTCACAGGTCGGGGCGACGTGGTGCGCGGGGGGCGGGGCGGGGTGGGTTCCAGCGGGATGACGTCTGCGTCCGAACCGGGCGCGGACGGTGAGAGACGTGTTGCTTCCGACGCGGCGGGCGTCGTGGTGCTGGGGGTCTGCGCCGGCTGGTCGCTGATCGCGGCGACGGTGCACGACGGCCGGCCCGAGGGTGTGCTTCTCGCGGTGCTGGCCGTCGCGGCCGGATACGCCGCCGGGCGGATCGGCGGGGCGCTGCTGCCGGTGGGGCTGCCCTTCGCCGGGGCGCTGGCCGGTATCGGCCTGACGGTGGCCGTGCCGCATCTCGCTCCGGGCCCGCAGATCACCACGCCGCTGGGGCATGCCGGAGCCACCGCGGCGGTGCTGACGCTGTCGGCCGCTGCCGCGTGCTGCGCGGCCTGGGCCGCTCCGGTGCCGGCCACCCGGATCGCCCTGCGTCTGCTGGCCGCTGGGACCGCGGTGCTGGCCGCGGCCCTCGGCTCGGCCACCGGCTGTGTCACCTGTCTCGCGGTACTGCTGTGCTCGCTGGCCGCCGGACACACCCGTCACCGCGGCGCCGGCCTCGCCGTGCTGGCCGCGGTCGCCGCCCTGGTGACCGGCCTGACCTGGGCGGTAGCCGCGCGTGCGGTACCTGGCGGGTTCGTGGCAGCTCTGGAGGGGCGGCTGACGCCGCACCGCGTACAGCTGTGGCAGGACGCGTGGCACCTGCTGCGCGGTGACATCGTCATGGGCGTGGGCCCGGGGCGCTTCGGAGAGCTGAGCGCCACGTCCGCGCAGTCCCTGCTGTCCGACGGCAAACCTCATTCGGCGCCGCTCCAGCAGGCCGCCGAACAGGGCACCGTGGGGCTGGCCCTGCTGGCGGCGGCGTTCGGCTGGATGCTGTTCGCGCTGTGGCGCGGGCCGCGTCCGACGCCGGTGGTGCTCACCGCCGGCTCGGCCCTGACGGCGCTCGCGGCCATCGCCGCGATCGGCAACGCGCTGAGCTTCACAGCGGTGTCCGTGGGCGCGGGCCTGCTGGCGGGCACGGCAACGGCCCGCCCCCTGACCGACGAGCCGCCGCGCCACGCGCCGGGCACGCGCCCGCGGGGCGCCGGCCGCGCTCCCGCACGGTGATCCCACCCGGCGGGCCGGGTGGGATCACCGTGCGGTCAGGACCCGGGCCGCTCAGTGCGCGGGGGCACTCGGCGGCTTCGTGGGGCCCAGCCGCGCCTCGATCTCCCGCACGGCCGCTTCCGCGTCGTCCACCGTGATCGTGAAGGTGTGTCCGTCCCACATTTCCAGCACGACGCCCTCACCCCGTCGTACGACCACAGCGGTGCCCTTCTCGGGCCGCCACCGGTAGCCCCAGCCGCCCCAGTGGCGGGGGGTGACGTGCGAGGTGTAGGAGGCGCCGACCACGTGGGAGAGCGGGATGCGGCGCCGGGGCAGTCCGATGTGGCCGCAGCGCACCTCCAGGTGCTCCTTGTCGACCTTGAGGGCGACGTGCACGAAGGCGAGCGTCCCGAAGAGGACCAGCAGACCGGCGGCGATGCACCCGACGACGGCCATGACGAGCGGAGCGCTGCCGGACGTCCACGCCGAGTCGACGGCCAGCTCGATGCCCAGCGCCATGCAGGCGGCGCCGATGAGTGCCAGCAGCCACTGGACCCGGTTGGTGGCCCGTCCGGTCCAGACGTCGGGGTGCTGGTGGGAGGCGTTCTCGCCGTGGGCGTGGTCCCTCATGCATATGAGGTTACTCAGGTTTCGCTCCGCTGGTACCTGGTGGCGGAGCGTGACTGCGCCGGCCGGGGCGGCGAGGGCCACCCCGGCTCGCCGACGGCCGTCGGTGACCCGAGCCGGTCAGCCGGCGGGCGTGGCCGCCCGGAGCAGCCGCCCTTCGCCGTACGCCAGGGCCGGCGCGGGCAGTGTGCCCTCGCGTCCGCTGAGCAGCACGGTCAGCGTGCCGTGGGGGGCGGCCGACGGCTGGGGCTGCTCGCCCAGCCGGCGCAGGGCCTGGGCGGCCACGGCGCCCGCTGAGCCGTGCAGCACGAGGGGCGGCCGGCCGGGGCGCTGGACGGCGGCCCGGATGCGCTCGGCCACCAGCTCGTAGTGGGTGCAGCCCAGGACGACCGTGGTCACCTCGTCGGGTGTCAGGGCGGCCGCGGCGGAGAGGGCCGCGTCGATCGCCGGCTCGTCCGCGTGCTCGACGGCCTCGGCGAGCCCCCAGCAGGGCACCTCCGTGACGGGCACGCCGTCGGCGAAGTCCCGGATCAGGTTGTGCTGGTAGGGGCTGCCGGTGGTGGCCGGGGTGGCCCAGATGGCGAGGGGCCCGCCGCCGGCCGCGGCCGGCTTGATCGCCGGGACGGTGCCGATGACCGGAAGCTCCGGCTCGAAGCGGGCCCGCAGGGCGGTGAGCGCGTGCACGGTCGCGGTGTTGCAGCCGACGATCAGGGCGTCGGGGCGGTGCGCGGCTGCCGCCTCGGCGACGGCCAGGGCACGCTCGGTCAGATCCTGCGGGGTCCTCGGGCCCCACGGCATGCCGTCGGGGTCCAGGGAGAGCACGAGATCGGCGTCGGGGCGCAGCCGCCGTACCGCGGCGGTGGCCGCCAGCAGACCGATTCCGGAGTCCATGAGCGCGATCTTCACCCGGTCACGATAGACGATGAGCCGCCGGGGGCAGGTCCGGTGGGGCAGACTCACGCGTGTGAGCGCCGTTGTGTGGACCGCCGCTGGATCACTTCTCGCGTGGCTGTGGCTGCTGCTCTGCCAGGGCTTCTTCTGGCGCACGGATGTGCGGCTGCCACCGCGCGTGGAGCCGGACGTGTGGCCGGACGTGTGCGTCGTCGTCCCGGCACGCGACGAGGCGGCGGTGCTTCCCGCCGCGCTGCCGTCGCTGCTGCGGCAGGACTATCCGGGACGGGCGGAGATCTTCCTCGTCGACGACGGCAGCGCGGACGGCACCGGTGACCTGGCACGCGAGCTGGCGCGCCGGCACGGCGGGCTGCCGCTGACCGTGGATTCGCCGGGAGAGCCGCCCGCGGGCTGGACCGGCAAGCTGTGGGCGGTGCGCCACGGTATGGGCCTGGCAAGCGCACGGGACCCCGAGTACCTGCTGCTGACGGACGCCGACATCGCGCACGCGCCGGACAGCCTGCGGGAGCTGGTGGCCGCGGCCCGTGCCGGGGGGTACGACCTCGTCTCCCAGATGGCCCGGCTGCGGGTGGAGAGCATCTGGGAAAGGCTCGTCGTGCCGGCCTTCGTCTACTTCTTCGCGCAGCTCTACCCCTTCCGCCGGATCGGCGGGAAGGGGACGCGGACGGCGGCCGCGGCAGGTGGCTGTGTCCTGCTGCGGGCGGACGCCGCCGAGCGGGCCCGTGTGCCGGACGTGATCCGGCACGCCGTGATCGACGACGTGGCGCTCGCGCGGGCCGTCAAGCGGGGCGGCGGCCGGGTGTGGCTGGGGCTCGCCGACCGGGTGGACAGTGTGCGGCCGTATCCGCGACCGGGAGACCTGTGGCGGATGGTGTCGCGCAGCGCGTACGCGCAATTGCGGCACAGTCCCCTGCTGCTGGCCGGGACGGTCGCCGGGCTGGCGCTGGTGTACCTGGTGCCGCCCGCGGCCCTGGGGGCCGGCCTGGTGACGGGGGACACGGCGGCGGCGGTCATCGGCGCGCTGGCGTGGCTCGTCATGACGGGGACCTACGTTCCGATGCTCCGCTACTACCGGCAGCCGTCGTGGCTCGCTCCCCTGCTGCCGTTCACCGCGTTCCTCTATCTCCTCATGACGGTCGACTCGGCGGTGCGGCACCACCGGGGACGGGGCGCGGCCTGGAAGGGCCGCACCTACGCGCGTCCGGACTCGGTGCCCGGCGAGGGCTGACGGCCGCCGGGAGGGGTCATTTGCGGCCGGGGGTCCAGTTCATGCCCCATCCGTAGGCGTGGTCGACGGTCCGCTGCGGGCTCACTCCGCGCTCGGGCACCAGGTAGCGGGCCTCGCGCCGGACGACCAGGTCGCCGCCGGTGTTGGTGATCAGGGCGAGTGCGCACACGGTCGAGGGGACGGTGCACTCGTCGAGGGAGAAGTCGACCGGGGCGCCGTGCTGCGGCTGGAGGGTGACGGTGGCGTTGAGGCCGGCGAAGGAACCGGCGCCCTCGTAGATGGTGACGAAGACGAGGACGCGCCGGAGGGCCTCCTTGTGGTCGAGATTGACGGTGAGGTTCTCACCGGTCGCCGCCGCGCCCGTGCGGTCGTCGCCGTCGAGATGGATGTACGGGGGCCGGTGCAGCGCTCCGAAGGCGTTGCCGAGGGCCTGTACGACGCCCTTGCTGCCGTCGGTGAGTTCGTACAGCGCGCACAGGTCGAGGTCGGGGCCGGCATCCATCGCGGCCGGGCGGCCGGCCTTGCCGCTCCACCCCGAGAACCGCTTGCGTGCCCGCCAGTTGAGGTTCACGCGCAGGACGCCGGAGGTTCCGCCCTGCTTGGTGAGCGACACGGACGGGGCCGCCTTGGTGAGCGTCACCTTGGTGAGGCGGACCGGTGCGGGCGGCGCGGTCACCGGAGCCGGGGCAGGATCCGGGGCCGCGTGCTGCGGCTCGTCCACGGTGATGCCGTAGTCCCTGGCCAGCCCTTCGAGTCCGCTGCTGTACCCCTGTCCGACGGCACGGAACTTCCAGGCGCCCTGGCGGCGGTAGAACTCGCCCAGGACGAACGCGGTTTCCGTGCCGGCGCCCGGGTTGTCGAAGCGGGCCACCGGGGTGTCGCCCCGGGCCGGGTCCCGGAGCTCGATGTACAGCCCCGGGACCTGACCGAACGTGCCGCCGTCGGCGGAGGCGGCGAGGACGACCGTCTCGACCTCGGGCTCCACGCGCGTGAGGTCGACGAGGAGCGTGTCCGCGACCCGGCCGCCGGTGTTCCGCTTGCCCTCGTGCCGGATCGCGCCGGAGGAGTGCGCCGGCTGGTTGTAGAAGACGAAGTCCGCGTCGGAGCGGACCTTTCCGCGGACCAGCAGCAAAGCGGAGGCGTCGGCGTCGGGCACCCCGGGGCCGGTGCGCCAGCCCAATTCCACCCGCAGCGCCGCGGTGGGCACCAAAGTGTTTGAACCTTTCACCATTTGCATGTCCGCCCCCGTTGCGAGGCACCGCGCCGGGCCGGTCCCGGTCGCCCGTCGAGTTACGTCGAGTGCTGCCGCACAACCTATTCCTCCCCGCGGCGAACTCCCATGCGACGGCCTGCGGAAGACGGGGGGCCACCACGGGTAACCCGCCCGGAACTCGGCCTTTACACGATCAGAACCCTGGTCCGCGCCCTTTTTTGCCGAGTTCGCTCGCATTAGGGATCCCGGGTCACGGCGGGAACGGAAAACAACCCTCTTATCGGTCTCCCCAACCAGCACATCGTTGGCTTAACTTATGTGCCATGACCTCCCCCCGCTCCACCTTCGGCGGCGGCTACTACTCCGCCTCCTTCCCGGACACCCCGATCTACGACAAGCTCGTCGCCGAGCGGGGCACCCCGCAGATCGCCCCGATCCGGGTTCCCGCTCAGTACGACACGCCGGGCAGCAGCCTGCCCGCCCTGCCGTCGGCGCTGCCCGCGCTGCCGGCCGCCCCGTCCCAGCCCGCCTACGGTTATCCGCAGACACAGCAGCCCGCCCCGCTCCAGCAGGCGCCCGCGGCGTACATCCCGCAGCAGGCCACCGCGCCGCGCGGCTACCCCGGCCCCCAGCCGCAGCAGCCGCGTCCGGCGGCACCCGGCGCGGGCTACGAGGCGATGCGCCCCGCGGCTGCCCGCCCGGCCCCGGCCTCCCCTCAGGACCCGTACGGCAACCAGCAGTACCGCGGTTACTGAGCCGCCTCCCGGGGGCTGTCGGTGCCGGCTGGCACGATGGCCCCATGGAGAACCCACACCTGCAGTCGATCCACGTTCATCCGGTCAAGGCGCTCCGGGGCCTGGCGCCCCGGGAGGCCGCCGTGGAGCCCTGGGGGCTGGCCGGTGACCGGCGCTGGATGATGATCGACGACGGGGGAAGGGTTCTCACGCAACGCCAGCAGCCGCGCCTCGCGCTCGCCGCCGCCGAGCTCCTGCCGGGTGGCGGCGTCCGGCTGTCCGCGCCCGGTATGGAACCGCTGACGGTGTCCGTGCCCCGGCCGTTCGGCAGGGTGCCGGTGGAGATCTTCCGCGACAAGGTCGAGGCCGTCCCGGCCGAGGACCCGGCCGCGCACGCCTGGTGCAGCGCCTACCTCGGCACCGGCGTACGCCTGGTGCACATGGACGACCCGGCCGTACGCCGGCCCGTCGACCCGGAATACGCGCGGCCCGGCGAGACCGTCTCCTTCGCCGACGGCTATCCGCTGCTGCTCACGACGACAGCCTCGCTCGACGCCCTCAACGCGCTGATCGCACAGGGTGACCACGCGGACGAGGGGCCGTTGCCGATGAACCGCTTCCGCCCGAACGTGGTCGTGGCGGGCACCGACGCGTGGGCCGAGGACGGCTGGTCGCGGCTCACCGTCGGGGAGGTGCCCTTCCGTGTCGCCAAGATCTGCGGCCGGTGTGTGGTGACCACGACCGACCAGAGCTCGGGCGAGCGTGGCCGCGAGCCCCTGCACAGCCTGGCGCAGCACCGGCGGCAGCGCGGAAAGCTGGTCTTCGGGCAGAACCTGGTGCCCCTGTCCGAGGGCACGATCCGGGTCGGGGACCCGGTCAGGATCCTCGGGTAGCTGTAGCCCCGGCCGGAAAGGGGCCGTGACCGAGCGGGAACCACACCGCGGGGCCAGGCGTTGGCGTTGTGTGAGAAGTCCATGAGGGCCGCCGAGGAGAGATGATGTGGCTCTCTCTTCGCCGGGGTTGGCACGTGAGCGCCTCCGTCGGGGGTTATCACGGAGCGGGAAGGGGGTGCGGGCGGTGCGAGCGATCAGGGGGCTCTGGCGCTGGCGGCGCAATCCGCTGTGCCGGGCGACCGATCTGGCCGAGGCCTGGGTGGCGTTGGCCGCCCTGGTGCTGATCCTCCTGGCCGTCCCGCTGGCCGGCTCCCTCGTCGGGAGCGCCGCGCAGGACGCCCTCCAGCGCTCCGTCCGCGAACAGCACCAGGCCCGGCACGAGGTGACGGCCACCGTGGTCCGCAAGCTGGACCGCTCCCCGCTGGACGCCGACCCGGAGACCTCCACGGGCCGGGATGTGCGCAACCGCGTCCTCGCCCACTGGACCGCGCCGGACGGCACCGCGCACCAGGGCGCGGTCCTGGCGAGCCTCAAGGACCCGCGGCAGGGCGACCGGTTCCACATATGGACCGACCGGCACGGCCGGATGGTGGCCCGCCCGCTCGACTCCACGACAGCGTCGACGCACGCGGTCCTCGCCGGCTTCGGCGCGGCCCTCGCGGCCGGAGGTCTCGTCGAGGGCGGCAGGCGGCTGATCGTCTGGCGCATGGTCCGCCGCCGGTACGCCCGTTGGGACCAGGCATGGGACAAGGCCGGCCCGGACTGGGGCAGGACGGGCACCGGCAGCTGAACGGCCTTCCGGCTCTGGTCAACCCACCGCCCGCGCGCACGCTACGGTGGTCCGGCCGAACCGTTCGGCACAACCCGCGCGCGAGCGAGCAGGAGGGACGCGCCGGTGGCGAGCCCGTGTGCGCGCGAGCCCTGAAGGGCCGGGCGCGGTGGTGGCTCCGGCATCGGCGGACGCGTCCCGAGGGCTAACGAGCCATCAGTACGACCGAGGTGGGGGCACAGCTACACCATGGCACAGGGCACGGTCCAGGTGACGCACAGCGGCACGTCGCGGTGGCGGCGCCGCACGGGTGAGTACGCATCGCTCGGTGCCGCCCTGGAGGCCGCGGCCGACGGGGACGTGCTCACCGTCGCCCCCGGCACCTACCGGGAGAACCTCGTCGTGCAGCGCGCGGTGACCCTGCGCGGCCCCGAGGGCTCCCCCGGCTCGGTGCGGATCGCACCCGTGGACGGGGTGCCGCTGACCGTGCGCGCCTCCGCGGTGGTCCAGGACCTGCATGTGGAGGGCCAGGACGCGGCCGCCCCGGCCGTGCTGGTGGAGGAAGGCACCCCGGAGCTGACCAACGTACGCGTCGTCACGCGGTCGGCCGCCGGGATCGAGGTGCGTGGCAGTGCCCGGCCCACGGTCCGGCGCTGCGCGGTCGACAACCCGGCGGGCGTCGGCATCGCCGTACTCGACGGCGCGGGCGGGGTGTTCGAGGAGTGCGAGGTCGTCGCGGCCGGACAGTCGGGTGTGGCGGTACGGGGCGGCGCCCATCCCCGGCTGGAGCGCTGCCGGGTGCACCACGCCTCGGGCTCGGGCCTGTCGGCGACCGGGGAGAACTCGGCACTGGAGGCGGTGGGCTGTGAGGTCTACGAGGTCCGGGGCAGCGGCGTGCAGGTGACGGGCGGGGCCACCGCGCACCTCACGGACTGCGATGTGCACCGCACGACGGCCGACGGTGTCACCCTCGACACGGACGCCGTGCTGACGCTCGCCGACTGCCGCATCCACGACATCCCGGAGAACGCGGTCGACCTGCGGTCCCGCTCCGTTCTCACGCTGACCCGCACCACGGTGCGGCGGTTCGGCCGCAACGGCCTGTCGGTGTGGGACCCGGGCACCCGCGTGGACGCCAACCAGTGCGAGATCTTCGACAGCACGGGTGACTACCCGGCGGTGTGGGTGAGCGACGGAGCCACGGCGGTGCTCGACTCGTGCCGGGTGCACGACGTCCCGGACGCCCTGTTCGTCCTCGACCGCGGCTCGCGCGCGGACGTCGTCGACAGCGACCTGTCGCAGGTGCGCAACACGGCCGTGTCGGTGAGCGACGGCGCGACCGCGCAGCTCGACGACTGCCGGATCAGGGACGCGGCGACGGGCGCCTGGTTCCGTGACCACGGCAGCGGCGGCACGCTCAGCAACTGCACCCTGGCCGGAAACCAGACCGGGGTGATCGTCACCAAGGGCGCCGACCCCGCCGTGGAGCGGTGCACGATCGACTCGCCGGTGGAGGCGGGAGTCTACGTCTCGGCCGGCGGCCGCGGCAGCTTCCAGAACTGCCGGGTGACGGACAGTGGCGGCTACGGCTTCCATGTGATCGACGGCAGCCGGACGACGCTGCGCAAGTGCCGCACGGAGCGGTGCGCGCGGGGCGGTTACGAGTTCGCGGACAGCGGCGCGGACGCGGCGTCCGGGGCGGGCCCCCTGGTCGAGGAGTGCACCAGCGACGAGAGCGCGGAGCTGCGGGCGTCCGCGGCGCGGGAGACAGCCGTGCAGACGGTCAGCCACTCCCCCGGCCTGCTGGGCGCGCTCCCGGGACAGCGCGCCGAACCGGTGCTCCCGCCTCCGGCTCCGGTCGCGGAGCCCGAGCAGCCGGCCCGCACGTCCAAGGACGTGCTCGGTGAACTGGACGCGCTGGTGGGCCTGGAGAGCGTCAAGCGCGAGGTGCGGGCCCTCACCGACATGATCGAGGTCGGCCGGCGCCGGCAGGCGGCGGGCCTGAAGGCGGCGTCGGTCAAGCGGCACCTGGTCTTCACCGGCTCTCCCGGCACCGGCAAGACGACGGTCGCCCGCCTGTACGGCGAGATCCTCGCCTCCCTCGGTGTGCTGGAGAAGGGGCATCTGGTCGAGGTGTCCCGGGTCGACCTGGTCGGCGAGCACATCGGCTCGACCGCGATCCGGACGCAGGAGGCCTTCGAGAAGGCGCGCGGCGGCGTGCTGTTCATCGACGAGGCGTACGCGCTGTCCCCGGAGGACGCCGGGCGCGACTTCGGCAAGGAGGCCATCGACACGCTGGTGAAGCTCATGGAGGACCACCGGGACGCCGTGGTGGTCATCGTCGCGGGCTACACGGCCGAGATGGAGCGCTTCCTGTCGGTCAACCCCGGGGTGGCCTCCCGTTTCTCACGCACCATCACCTTCAGCGACTACGGCCCGGAGGATTTGCTGCGGATCGTGGAACAGCAGGCCGAGGAGCACGAGTACCGGCTGGCACCGGGCGCGGCCGAGGCCCTCGGGGAGTACTTCACAAAGATCCCCAAGGGCCCGGCGTTCGGCAACGGCCGTACCGCGCGGCAGACCTTCGAGGCGATGGTCGAGCGGCACGCGAGCCGGGTCGCCCAGTTCGCCGAGCCGAGCAAGGACGATCTGACGCTGCTCTACGCCGAGGACCTGCCCGAGCTGTCCTGACCCCCCTACGCGGCGGGCGGCTCGGGCTCGTCGCGCGGTGCCGGCAGGTCCGGTCGCAGCCGGGCCAGCAGCTTGTGGCGCTCCTCGGCGAACGACGGGTCGGCCTGGTACTCGGAGTGGCCGAGGATCGGGGCGGGCAGCGGGTGCAGGTCGGTGCGGCCGTACGCCAGAGGGTCCATCAGCGGGCCGTGGTCGACGCCCGGATCGCGGTCGCCGGGCAGGCGTACCGGGCCGCCGATGGGATCGGTGAGCCGGTACAGGTTGCGCCAGCAGTCGACCTCCCGGTGCAGGGAGCCGAGTGCGGCCGGGCCGAAGTGCGCCGGGAACCAGCGGCCGTAGAGGCGTTCCAGCGGCGAGCCGTAGGTCAGCAGCGCGACGCGTCTGCGGGTGGCGGGGGCGAGTTGCCAGGCCGCCGCCGCGGCCAGGACGCTGCCCTGTGAGTGCCCGGAGATGACCAGCCGTCCGCCGGTGACCCGGGTCCAGGTCGCGATCCGCCAGGTCAGGTCGGGTACGGCGCGCTCGGCGTAGCAGGGCGGGGCGAAGGGGTGGGCGGCTCGCGGCCAGAAGGTGCCGACGTCCCAGAGGATGCCGATGGTGCGGCGTGCGGCGGCGTCCTTGTAGGCGCGGCGGCCCCACGTGACGAACAGTATGAAGCCGAGGCCGATCAGCCAGGAGCCGAGTGCCTCGGCGGTCTCCGCGGCGCCGTGGACGACCGGGTAGGCGCCCCGCGCCGCCTCGCCCGGTGTTTCGTCGGTGGTCAGGGCGCCCACGAGGGCCCCGGCTCCCAGCAGCAGGGTCACGCCTGAGGTGACGGCGACGAAACGAGGTCCCCGGTCGGTGAGCGCGGCCATGGCCCGGGCGTAGGCGATGCGGCGGGTGCGGGCGCGGTCCTGGGCCTCGTCCGGGTAGTCGCGGGCCACCGCCTCGCGCTCGGCGCGGGCCAGCTGCCAGGCGCGGTGGGCCAGCCAGCCGGAGAGCACCAGCAGCACCAGGATCAGCGGCGGGATCACGGAGGCCTGCCAGGTCAGCAGGACCGGCGGGCCGTCGATCGACGTGCCGGTGCCGTCCAGCCAGTCGGAGACGCGCTGGGACACGCCGCCGGACATCACTCCGCCGAGGGCGCAGGCCAGCATGGCGACGGCCGGTCCGCCGAGGCCGCGCAGCACGGCCCGCCGGTCGGGGCGGGTGCGGTGCAGGACGTGGGCGACGACGGCCAGGACGGTCACCAGCAGCCCCTGCACGAGGGTGATCGCGCCGAAGGTGGCGTCGCCCGGCAGCCGTCCGGACGACTCCCACCCGGGGCGCTCCCACCCGGCGTACAGCAGCGACAGGGCGAGCAGCACCAGCGCGACGAGCGGCAGGCGTCGTACGACGTGCTCGTCGAGCTCCTTGTCGAGCCGGTGCTCGCTGCGGCCCCGGCGGCACACCACCCAGACCACGGCGACCGCGCAGGCCGCCAAGGCCGCCTCCAGGAGCAGGCCCAGGGTGTCGAGGACGGCGGGGCCGCCGGGCTCGCGGTCGTGGCGGGCGGCGGCGCTGCCGACCGCGGCGGCGACCGTGACCAGCCCGGCGGCGGTGTGCGCGGCGCGCAGCCGGGCGACCAGCCGGCGTCCGTACCAGAAGCCGGGCCGGCCCAGGGCGGTCGGGCCGGCGTCGTCCTCGGGCCCGGGATCGCGGGCGAGCGGCTGCTGGGACTCGTAGTCGCTCCAGGTGCGCCGGGACAGGTACCACAGCAGAACGGTCAGTGCGGTGGGAACGAAGGACGCGAGGGCGAGCCTGCGGCCGGGGCTGCTCCACCAGCCGCCGTCCGAGACGGTGGGAGAGAGGAAGCCCAGCCAGGTGTGGCGCTCCGCGCACGCGCGTGTGCCCGCGCACTGCCAGGCCGCCAGGTCGAGGGCGACCTCGCAGGCCGCCGCGACGAGCAGCACCGTGAGGCTGAGCCCCGCGAGCCGCACCAGGAGGCCGTACAGGCGCACGGTCCGGCGACGGCCCCGGGCGGCGGGACGCATCCAGTGGGCGAGATTGACGACCATGAACGGCAGCAGCAGCAGCCACAGGGCGCGGGTGCCGTTGCCGGAGGTGAGGTTGCACCAGACGTAGGCCTCGGGCACCGGTCCGTCACGGCGGTGGGCGCCGGGGTTGGTCTCCGCGTCGACGTCGTCGGCGCGCCGGAAGACGGCCGCGATGTTGTCGCCGGTGATCCGCACCGTGCGCGGATCGTCGAGCATCTCCTGCGGCGTGGTACCGCCCACGCCGTGGACCAGCAGTTCCAGGGCGGTCCCGGTGTCCCCGGGCCGCGCGGCGGGTCTTTCCGGCCCGCCGGTCGACGCATGTTCCCGCGTACGTTCCACTCTTCGCACTTCCCCCGTGACACGCCGTCGGCTCTGTCCGTGCGGGCACAGGATCTCCACTTCCGGGGTGGTGCACACCTCCTGTCACGGAATCTTCCCGATCCGTGACCTGGCGGAGCCACGGGTGCGTCACGGGTGGCATGTGCGCGACGAGCGACCCGTGGCGCCGCAGGCTCCGCGACATGCGAGGATGGGGCGTCCGCGCACCGGAGCCCGGGGAGAATGTCCTATAAGGGGCGGGTGTGCAGGGCGTGTCGGACGGCATTGGGCGAAAGGACCGGAGCGTACGTGAGCGAGAATCAGAACCTCCTCGCGGAGCAGCGGCGATCCCTGATCCTCGACGAGGTCCGCCGCCGGGGCGGAGTCCGGGTCAACGAGCTGACCCGCAAGCTCGGCGTGTCGGACATGACGGTCCGCCGCGACCTCGACGCGCTCGCCCGGCAGGGCGTGCTGGAGAAGGTGCACGGCGGCGCGGTCCCGGTGGTCGAGGCGAGTACGCACGAACCGGGGTTCGAGGCCAAGTCGGGCCTGGAGCTGACCGCCAAGGAGGACATCGCACGGGCCGCGGCCAAGCTGGTCGCCCCGGGGGCGGCGATCGCCCTGTCGGGCGGTACGACGACGTTCGCGCTGGCGCAGCAGTTGCTGGACGTGCCGGACCTGACGGTGGTCACCAACTCGGTGCGGGTGGCCGACGTCTTCCACGCGGCGCAGCGCACCTCGGGCCCACGCCAGGGCGCGGCCACGGTCGTACTGACCGGCGGTGTGCGCACGCCCTCCGACTCGCTGGTGGGGCCCGTGGCCGACCAGGCGATCGCGGCGCTCCACTTCGACCTGCTGTTCCTCGGTGTGCACGGCATATCGGTCGAGGCCGGCCTGTCGACGCCGAACCTCGCGGAGGCGGAGACGAACCGGCGGCTCGTGCAGTCGGCCCGGCGGGTGGTGGTGGTCGCCGACCACACCAAGTGGGGCAAGGTGGGCCTGAGTTCGTTCGCGTCGCTGGAGCGGATCGACACGCTCGTGACGGACGCCGGTCTGCCGGACGAGGCGCGCGGGGTGGTCACGGAACACCTGCGGCGGCTGGTGGTGGCCGGAGAGCCCGAGGACGAGGGTACGGACATCTGACGGGCTGCCAGCCAGGGTGACGCCGCCGGGCAACCGCCGCTTCCTCACCGAGGGGGGCTCCGTCCAGGGCTCACCGTCTGCGCCCGGTGGGACTCGGCTTCACCGAGGCAGCGCCCGTACGGCACGTCTTCGCGCTGGATCTCCGCTCCGGTGGAGGCGGTCTTCCGCGCCCTGCTGGACGTACCGGGCTGGTGGCCGAGGCCCTTGCGACGGCGACCGGAGGGAGCGCTGTGTCCGGCTCCTCGGGGCGCCCGGTTCCGTGAGTCGATCATCGCGGCCGAGGAGCCCGGGGTGTAGGCCTGTCGCGCCGATCTCACCGACGTGCCCGGGGTGCGGGCGATCGTCGAGGAGTGGCGGCTCGAGCCGGCGGGCGACGGCACCCGGGTGCGGTGGACGTTCGCGACCGACGGGACGCCGGCGTACCGGCTGTTCATGAAGCCGGTCCGGACCGCCCAGGCCCACGCGTTCCGGGACGTCGTCACGGCGCTGGACCGGCGGCTGACGTCGCCGTGGCATCCGCCGGGCCGGTGGGCCCGCCTCAGTCGGCCCAGACGCCCGTTTCCAGCAGCGAGTCGATCGCGGCCGTGTACGGCGCGATGTCCAGGCCCTGGGCGGCCAGCCAGGTGTCCGAGTAGTACTTGTCGAGGTACCGGTCCCCCGGGTCGCACAGCAGGGTCACGACGCTCCCCCGCCGGCCCTCGGACACCATCTCCGCCACGATCTTCAGCGCGCTCCACAGGCCGGTGCCCGTCGAGCCGCCCGCCTTGCGGCCGATGGCGCGCTCCAGGGCCCGTACGGCGGCGACGCTGGCCGCGTCGGGCACCTTCATCATCCGGTCGATCGCGCCGGGCACGAAGCTCGGTTCCATACGGGGGCGGCCGATGCCCTCGATGCGGGAGCCGCAGTCGCAGGTGACGTCCGGATCGCCGGTGGTCCAGCCCTCGAAGAAGCACGAGTTCTCGGGGTCGGCGACGCAGACGCGGGTGTCGTACTGCATGTAGTGGACGTAGCGCGCGAGGGTCGCGGAGGTGCCGCCGGTGCCCGCCGTGGCGACGATCCACGCCGGCTCGGGGAACCGCTCCAGGCGCAGCTGCCGGAAGATGGACTCGGCGATGTTGTTGTTGCCGCGCCAGTCGGTGGCCCGTTCGGCGTAGGTGAACTGGTCCATGTAGTGGCCGCCGGTCTCTGCCGCGAGACGGGCGGACTCCTCGTACATCGTGCGGGGGTCGTCCACGAAGTGGCACCGGCCGGAGTGGAACTCGATGAGGCGGATCTTCTCGGCGCTCGTCGTGCGCGGCATCACGGCGATGAAGGGAACGCCGATGAGCTTCGCGAAGTACGCCTCCGAGACCGCCGTCGAACCACTGGAGGCCTCGATCACCGGTCTGCCCGGCCGGATCCAGCCGTTGCACAGGCCGTAGAGGAAGAGCGAGCGAGCCAGGCGGTGCTTGAGGCTGCCGGTGGGATGCGTCGACTCGTCCTTCAGGTACAGGTCGATGCCCCACCGCTCGGGCAGGGGGAACTGAAGCAGGTGCGTGTCGGCCGAGCGGTTGGCGTCGGCCTGTACCCTGCGGACGGCTTCTTTCAGCCACGCACGGTAAGCGGCATCGCTGTGGTCGACGTCGACGGTCACGCCGGTCCGGGTCTGCTGGGGAGTGCTCACGACGGGCTCCTAACGCTGCGCGCCGACGACGGGTCGCGCGGCCGGCACCCCGATCATAGACACCTTGCGCACGCTCCTCACCTGCATAAACGCACCTTTGAGCCCCCCAAAGCGCCCCCTGGGGCAGGACCCGGTGCAAGGGGGCGCGCGCCGCCGGGGGGCACACTTGGGTGTGTGCTCCGGGCGCCCCCCGGAGAGGGGGTCGCTTGCACTGGCGCTCGAGAAGGAGTGGGGGGCAGACTGCATCGCGGGAGTCAGGCACCGGACGGGCACACTGGTTCACGACATGAGTCTGCGCCGGGTACCGCACCGGACGCGACCGGTGCACCGACACGCACGAGGGGGCGGGTGACATGGCGGAGCCGGAGTTCAGAGCCACGGGTGTGCGCATCGGGAAGCGGCTGCGTTCGCTCACCCGGGCCGGGCAGGTCCGGATCAGCGACGGCCGGCTCGAGCTGCTGACCAGCTACGGCAGTGAGATCGACAGCGCGCCGGTGCAGGCCGTGCGTGCCTCCAGGCCCTGGTTCGGGCCGGACGACCGGGCCACGGCGGATCTCAACGGCAAGCGGTACCAGCTCACCCTGGGCGAACAGGACCCCGCTCCGGGCGAGCCGGGGCCGCCCGCCGCACGGCGCTTCATCGAAGCCGTGCGCCGAGCGGCGGGGCGTGGCCACTGAGATGTCCGCGAGTTGCGGTACTCCGGCCCCTGCCCCACTCTGGTCTCACGTAACTCTGGGTTTACCGGCGATAACGCTGCGAACCAGCCCGCCGGCCACGACAGCGGGCGGCAGCGTCAGGAAAGCGCCCTGCTGGATCCGAACTCCGTGTTCTTCCGGACCTCACGTCGGGGAGTCGCAGCCGTGATCAGCTACCCAAGCAGGCACTGCACGGTGGAGCTCCAAGCCCTGCCGTCGCGGATCGGCCAGGTCCGCAGAATCGTATCTGCGCAGTTGCGCTACTGGCATCTGGATGCCCTGATCGACCGGGCCTCGCTCGGCGTGACGGAGCTGTTGTCCAACGTCCACCGGCACGCCCAGCCCGACAAGACGTGCACCGTGGAGATAGAGCTGCTGCTCGACCGGCTCAGGGTCTCGGTGCGCGACCACGACCCCCGGATGCCCGTGCTGGAGGACCCCCGGCACATCGCGCCGCTGGCGACCTGCGGGCGCGGGCTGGCGATGGTGGCCGCCATGAGCGAGAGCTGGGGCGTCCGGCCGGACGGCGAGTCGGGTGGCAAGGTCGTGTGGTTCACTCTGCCGGCCTCCGCCCCCACGCCGGCGGCACCGTCGCGACGGACCCGGCGCGCGGCCCAGGAGAAGCCCGCGCGCAGGTTCGCGGAGGTCGCGCACGCCACCGAGGGACTGCGGCCCGAACACACTCCCGCCCGGTCGGCCGTTGCCGGTTGACCGGGCGGTGACCACCCTTCCCGTCCGGGGAGTGCCGCCGCAACGTACGCCACCGGGTGCCGTCGACCCGGGGCGCCCGCCCACACGACCGCCGGGGCGCGCCGGGAACCGGCGCGCCCCTTGACGTCCTCACCGCACGCCGATCCCCGTCTCGACTTCTGTAACTACTAGTATGTACAGTGAGGGCATGAGTACTTCGGAACGGCTGATCGAGTCCACTCGCGAGCTGCTGTGGGAGCGCGGCTACGTGGGCACGAGCCCCAAGGCGATCCTGGAGCGGGCGGACGCCGGGCAGGGCAGTATGTATCACCACTTCAAGGGCAAGCCCGATCTCGCGCTGGCCGCGATCCGGCGGACGGCACAGGAGATGCGGGCCGGCGCCGCGGCGGTACTCGACGGCCCCGGCACGCCCTACGAACGGGTCGAGGCGTATCTGCGGCGGGAGCGGGACGTGCTGCGGGGCTGCCCGATCGGCCGGCTGACCATGGACCCGGACGTGATCGCCAGCGACGAGCTGCGCGCACCGGTCGACGAGACGCTCGACTGGCTCCGTGGGCGGCTCGCGGGAATCGTCGAGGAGGGCAGGGAGCAGGGGCTGTTCGCCCCCTCGCTGAACGGCGAGGAGATCGCGTCCGCGATCGTCGCGACCGTCCAGGGCGGTTACGTCCTCGCCCGCGCCTCCGGCTCGCCGGAGGCGTTCGACGCCGGAGTGCGGGGCCTGCTGTCCCTCTTGGCACCCCGACCCGCCTGAGGAGGCCGCCGTGCATGCCATGCAGTACGGACCGATCCTGCCCGCCGACTACGACATGGGCGTCATCCGCGACCGTGTCGCCCGGCGGGGGCATCTGCTCGACGACTGGGACGGACTCGGCCTCAAGGCCTATCTGGTGCGCGAGCGCGGACTGCGCGGCTCGCCGGTCAACCAGTACGCGCCCTTCTATCTGTGGAACACCGTCGAGGGCATGAACGCCTTCCTCTGGGGCGGCGGGTTCCAGGGACTCAGTGACGACTTCGGGCGTCCGTCCGTGCGGCAGTGGACGGGGCTCGCGTTCGAGGAAGGAGCCGCTGCGAACGCGCGGTTCGCGGTACGGCGCTGTCAACCGGTGCCGGACACGGGTGTGTTGGCCGAGACGGTGCAGGACGCCGTGCGTGAGACCCGGCGGCTGGCGGCGGAGGACGGGGTGCTGCTCGCCGCGGCGGCCGTCGACACGCGCCGCTGGGAACTGGTGCACTTCTCCCTCTGGGAACACGACACGCCCAGGGCCGACGGCGACCTCTTCGAGGTGCTGCACCTGTCGGCGCCGGGCCTGGACCGGTTGCCGCGGGGGCGCCAGTGGTGAGCGCGGTCCGTACGGTGCTGGGGGACGTGGCACCCGGAGCTCTGGGCGTGTGTGACGCCCACGACCACCTGTTCTTCGGCACTCCCCGGCTGCCGGGCCAGGAACTGCGCAGCGTGGCCGCGGCGCGGGCGGAGCTGGTCGCGTTCCGGGACCAGGGCGGGCAGGCCGTGGTGCAGTGGACGCCGTACGGACTCGGTCGGCGGGCCGCCGATCTGCCGGCGCTGTCCCGGGAGACCGGCGTGCACGTGGTGGCGGCGACCGGTCTGCACCAGGCCGTGCACTACGACGAGGACACGCTCGACGCGCTGCGTGGCCGGCTCGCCGAGGTGTTCGTCTCCGAACTGACCACGGGTATCGGCGTGCCGGGGGTGCGGGCGGGGCTGGTCAAGGTCGCGGGTGGTTTCCACACCCTGGACGCGCACGCCCGCTGGACCATGGCGGCGGCGGCCGAGGCGCACCACGCCACGGGCGTGACCGTCGCCGTGCACTTGGAGCTGGGCACCGGCGTGCTCGACGTACTGGACCTGTTGTGCGGGGAGTTGGGAGTGCCGCCGCACCGTGTGGTGCTCGGGCACCTGAACCGCTTCCCCGACCCGGTGGTGCACCGGCAGGCGGCGGAGTACGGCTGCTATCTGGCCTTCGACGGCCCGTCGCGGGCGCACCACGCCACGGACTGGCGGATGCCGGACGCCGTACGGGCGCTCGCCGACGCCGGGTTCGGTGACCGGCTGCTGCTGGGCGCTGACACCACGACGGCCGCCGCCCGCTCGGTGGGCGGCGGCCCCGGCATGCCGTATCTGCTGCGCCGGGTGCGTCCGCGGCTCGTGCACGCCGTGGGCGAGGAACTGGTGGGGCGCATCCTCACGGAGAACCCGGGCCGGGCGTTCGCCGTGGAGTGGCGCTGACCGGCGTGGCCGCCGGCCTCAGCCCCCGGCCTGGTCGCTGTCCTTCATCTCGCCCCAGCCGTGCCAGCGGTCCACCTCGATCCAGGCGCTGACCCGGGGCCGGACCCGGTCAGGGTAGGGCTTGCCCAAGTAGTGCCGGGCGAGGAGGTCGATGTCGGTCAGGTCCTCGTCGTCGTACATCTCGGTGACGCGGCCGATGAGGGTGACGTGGGTGTACCAGTCGTCACCGGCGAGGACGGTGAGCGTCACGCGTGGGTCGCGGCGCAGGTGCTTCAGGCGGACCCGGCCGGCGTCGAGGTTGATCAGCACTCGCCCGTCCTTCCACGCGTACCACGTGGCGGTCGAGACCGGTGTGCCGTCGGAGCGCAGGGTGGCCATGACGCACGGGTTGGGCCGGCTCAGCAGGGCCTCGGCCTCGGGCGGCAGCGGCGGCTTGGACATGAGGGGTACCTCCAGGGTGGGTCCAGACGGGTCAGACGGACGGCTTCTCGTCGAAGCTGGCGAAGTAGGCCGCGGCCATGTCCTCGTCGCCGTGGCCCTGGGCGGCGGCACGCTCCATCCGGGCGGTGGCCGCTTCGGCGACGTCCAGGCGGACGCCGCCCGCGGCGCCGGCCTCGACGATCAGGCGGGCGTCCTTGGCGGCCGTGGTCACCGCGAACTGGGGCGGAGTCAAGCGGTTGCCCAGGACCAGGTCGCACTTGGCGCGCAGATAGCCCATGTCGAGCGGGCCTCCGGCAATGAGGTCGAGGAAGCCGGCCGGGTCGACGTCGAGGGCCTTCGCCAGCGCCAGGGACTCGCCGGCGGCGGCCGTGACCGCGAGGACCCAGCTGTTGGCGACCAGCTTCAGCCGGGTGGCCCCGGCCGCCGCCCCGTCCTCGCCGGCCCACACCGTGCGGACACCGACGGCGTCGAAGACCGGGGTCACCTTCTCGCGGCCCTCGGTGGGGCCGGCGGCGAGCACGGTGAGCTTTCCGGCCTCGGCGGGCTGGCGGGTGCCCAGGACGGGTGCGTCGTAGAAGACCAGTCCGTGCTCGCCGGCGAAGGCGGCCAGGGTGCCGGTCGACTCGATGCCGGCGGTCGTGGACTGCACCCAGACGGTGCCGCGCCGCAGGGCGGGGGCGGCCTGGCGCATCGTGTCCAGGGCGGCGGCACCGTCGTGGAGCATGGTCAGGACGACATCGCTGCCCCGGACCGCCAGCGCGGGGCTGTCCGCGATGTGCACGCCCTCGGCGGCCAGCGGCTCGGCCTTGGCGCGGGTGCGGTTCCAGGCGCGGACCGCGTGCCCGGCCCGGACGAGGTTGCGGGCCATCGCGGCGCCCATGATGCCCGTGCCCAGGACGCTCACGGTGAGCTTGTCGGTCATTGCGTCAACTTCCTCGTCGGTGCGGTGCGGGCGTGCTGCCCGGGGACCAGCCTGCCCGCTCTCGGCGAGCCTGCCCGGAAGCGGCGCGGGCAAGCCTGCCGCCCGTTCCCGCCCACCGCGATGAGCCCCCTCGCACGTTCCGCCCGGGGTCGGTTTGCGGACACCCCCTAGCCGAGTGCCCCCAGCGGATCGTCCAGCACCGGCTGCCACGCCAGTTCGGCCGCGCCCACCAGGCTGTTGTGGTCGAGCGTGCACGGCAGGATCGGGACGCCGCCGCTCTGGCCCCACAGGCTGCGGTCGGCGACGACCGCGCGGAGCCGGCCGGGGTCGGCGTCCAGGAGGGTGCGGTGCAGGCCGCCGAGGATGATCCGGTCCGGGTTGAGGATGTTGACCAGCCCGGCGAGCCCGAGGCCGAGCCGGTCGATGAGGACGTCCGTGGCGGCGCGCACGCCCGGGTCGTCGTAGTGGTGGCGGACCAGGTCGATGGACTGCTGGAGCAGGGAGACCTCGGGGCCGGGCTGGCGCCCCGCCTCTGTGAGGAAGGCCAGCGGGTCGGTCTCCACGTCCAGGCAGCCGCGACTGCCGCAGTGGCAGGGGCGGCCCTCGGGGTGCACGGTGAGGTGTCCGACCTCCAGCGCGAGGCCCGAACTGCCCCGGTGCAGGCGGCCGTCCAGGACGAGCGCGCCGCCGACGCCCCGGTGGCCGGTGGCCACGCACAGCAGGTCGCGGGCGCCGCGTCCGGCGCCGTGCCGGTGCTCGGCGAGCGCGGCGAGGTTGACGTCGTTCGCGGCGAACGCGGGTCCTTCGATGCCGGCCGCGCGCACCTGCTCGGCGAAGATGTCCCGCACCGGCGCGCCCGCGGGCCAGGCCAGGTGCAGGGGGTTGAGTGCCAGGCCCTCCGGTTCGGCGACCGCGGACGGTACGGCGAGTCCCGCGCCCACGCACCGGCGCCCGGTCCCGCGCAGCAGTTCGGCGCCCGCCGTGACCACGGAGGCGAGCACCTTCGCCGGGTCCGCGTCGACGACCTCGCAGCCTGGCGTGGTGGCGACGATCCGGCCGCCCAGTCCGACCAGCGCCGCCCGGAACCCGTCCGCGTGCACCTGGGCGGCGAGCGCGACGGGCCCTTCGTCGGCGACGGCCAGTTTGTGCGAGGGCCTGCCCTGCGAGCCGGCCGCCGCGGCGGGCCGGGCGTCGACCCGGATCAGCCCGAGTGCCTCCAGTTCGGCGGCGACCGCGCCGGCCGTCGCCCGGGTCACCCCGAGTTCGGCGGTGAGCACGGCCCGGGTCGGGGCGCGTCCGGTGTGCACGAGTTCCAGTGCGGGCCCGAGGGCTGATCGCCCCCGTTCCAGCCGCGTCCTCGAGGTGCTCCCATCCCCCGCCGGCCGGGGGTCCGCCTTCCCGCTCATGAGGGCGAGTCTCCCATGATCCGCCGGGCCGGCGGCCTACAGCCCGCTGACCCGGAGCGTGATGTTGAGCCGTCCTGTCAGTCCCAGTCCGGGTGGCGCCGTGCCCGCGTGTACCCGGGGAACACCGTGGTGGGCGAGGCGGGACGGGCCGCCGAAGACGAACAGGTCGCCGCTTCGCAGCTCGACGTCGGTGTAGGGCCGGGTGCGGGTCTCGGCGTTGCCGAAGCGGAAGACGCAGGTGTCGCCGAGGCTCAGCGACACCACCGGCGCGTCCGACTTCTCGTCGCTGTCGCGGTGCATGCCCATGCGGGCGTCGCCGTCGTAGAAGTTGATGAGGGCGATGTCATAGGCCGCGGCCCTTTCGTCCAGCGCGTCCAGCACCGCCCGGCTGCCCAGCTCACCCAGCCAGCCCGGGAACGGCTTGACCGGGGCGCCGTCGCCGTCGACGACCGTGCGGGCGTAGGCGTACGGGTACCAGTGCCAGCCCAGGCACACCTGCCGGG
The DNA here is from genome assembly GCF_014651075.1 of Streptomyces djakartensis. Lineage (GTDB taxonomy): Bacteria > Actinomycetota > Actinomycetes > Streptomycetales > Streptomycetaceae > Streptomyces > Streptomyces djakartensis. The sequence goes on from NZ_BMWE01000021.1 coordinate 107,607, forward strand.
CGGTCATGGTGCCGCCGCCCGGCGTGCGGACCGTGCGCAGCCCGGCCGGTGGGCGTGCCCAGGCACGGCAGGCCTCCAGCAGCTCTCGCTGCTGCCGCGCGTCCAGCCAGTCCGGCACGTGCACCGCGCCCGGTGCGACCTCCGTACGTTCCCGCGGGAACAGCTCGGCGTCCATGCCTCCCATCCTCCCCCACCGGTCGTGAGCTGCGGCTCGGCTAGCCTTGACGCACGATGGACGACCGTATGACGACGCCGTGGGGCGAGCTCGCGCTGAGCCGTTTTCCCGAGGACCCGCGTGACAGGCTGCGTGCCTGGGACGCCTCCGACGAGTATCTGCTGAGACATCTGGCCGGGGAGCGGGTCCCGCTGTCGGGCACGGTGGTGGTCGTCGGGGACCGCTGGGGCGCGCTGGTCACGGCGCTGGCGGCGCACCGGCCGGTGCAGATCACCGACTCGTACCTGGCGCAGGAGGCCACGCGGGCGAACCTCGCGCGGGCCGGGGCGGAACCCGGTGCGGTGCGGCTGCTCACCACGCAGGATCCGCCGCCGGGAAGGATCGACGTGCTGCTGGTGCGGGTGCCGAAGAGCCTGGCGCTGCTGGAGGACCAGTTGCTGCGGCTGGCACCGGCGGTGCACGCGGGGACGGTCGTGGTCGGCACCGGCATGGTGAAGGAGATCCACACCTCGACGCTCCGGCTCTTCGAGCGGATCCTCGGCCCGACCCGCACCTCGCTCGCCGAGAAGAAGGCCCGGCTGGTCTTCTGCACACCGGACCCCGCGCTGGAGCGGCCCGACAGTCCGTGGCCGTACGTCTACACGCTCCCGGACGGCATCGGCCCGGCGGCGGGGCGCACGGTCGTCAACCACGCGGGGGTTTTCTGCGCGGACCGGCTCGACATCGGGACGCGGTTCTTCCTCCGGCATCTGCCGAGTGGCCCGGGCGGCAGGCGGGTGGTGGACCTGGGGTGCGGCAACGGCGTGGTCGGTACCTCGGTGGCGCTGGCCGACCCGGCCGCCGAGGTGCTGTTCGTGGACGAGTCGTTCCAGGCGGTGGCCTCGGCGGAGGCGACGTACAGGGCGAACGGCGTGCCCGGGCACGCCGAGTTCCGGGTGGGCGACGGGCTGGCGGGCGTGCCGTCCGGCAGCGTCGACCTGGTCCTGAACAATCCGCCGTTCCACTCGCACCAGGCGACGACGGACGCCACCGCCTGGCGGATGTTCACCGGGGCGCGGCGCACGCTGCGGCCGGGCGGTGAGCTGTGGGTGATCGGCAACCGGCATCTGGGCTACCACGTCACGCTGCGGCGGCTGTTCGGCAACAGTCATCTGGTGGCGAGCGACCGCAAGTTCGTGGTGCTGAAGGCCGTCAAGCGGTAGCCCCGCCGAGGGCATGCCGGCTGCCGGGTCCTGGACCGCCGAGGACCTTCAGGGTCCGGGCCACCGCCCGTGTCATCGCCTCCCGCGCCACCGTCAGGTAGCCGCGCGGGTCGACCGCATCGGGGCGTTCGGCGAGGAAGTCCCGGATCGCGCCGGTCAGCGCGATGTTCAGGGCTGTGCCGATGTTGACCTTGGCGATGCCGCCCTCGACGGCGGCGGTGAGTTCGTCGTCCGGAACGCCCGAGGAGCCGTGCAGGACGAGCGGGACGTCCAGGGTGGCGGACAGCCGTGCGAGGAGGGCGTGGTCGAGGGTGGCGGTGCGGGTGGTCATGGCGTGGGCGCTGCCGATGGCGACGGCCAGGGCGTCCACGCCGGAGTCGGCGACGAAGGAACGGGCCTCGCCGGGGTCGGTGCGGGCGCCCGGGGCGTGGGCGTCCAGCGGGGGTCTGCCGTTCTTCCCGCCGATCTGCCCCAGCTCGGCCTCGATCCACAGCCCTCGGCCGTGCGCCCAGTCGACGGCAGCCCTGGTCGCGGCGAGGTTCTCGGCGTAGGGCAGCCGGGCCGCGTCGTACATCACGGAGCTGAAACCGGCCTCCGCCGCCTGGCGCAGGAGTGCCTCGCTCTGTACGTGGTCGAGGTGCAACGCGACGGGCACGGCGGCGTGTTCGGCGGCGGCGACGGCGGCGCGGGCGAGCGGGAGGAGCCGTCCGCCGCGGAACCTGACCGCGTTCTCGCTGACCTGGAGGACGACGGGGGCGTGCGCGGACTCGGCGCCGGCGACGACGGCCTCGACGTGTTCCAGGGTGATGACGTTGAACGAGGCGACGGCCGAACGGGCCGCGGCGGCGCGGGTGACGAGCTCCGCGGTGGTGGTGAGGGGCACGGTGTCTCCAGGGTCGGCGGTCAGGGCGCGAGGATCACCGAGCGCGTCAGGTGGCGCGGGCGGTCCGGGTCGAGGCCGCGGGAGGCGGCGACGGCGACCGCGAGGCGCTGGACGCGGACGAGTTCTGCGAGCGGGTCGAGCCGCCCCTCGATCCACGATCCGCCGGTGGACCGCACCTGTTCCGCCAGCCCGTCGGGCGCCTCACCGAACATCCAGGTCGCGGTGGAGCTGGTGGTGACGCTGATGGGTCCGTGCCGGTACTCCATCGCCGGGTACGCCTCGGCCCAGGACAGCGACGCCTCGCGCATCTTCAGCGCGGCCTCGCCCGCCACGCCGACGGTCCAGCCGCGTCCCAGGAAGGTGAACTGGGTGCACTCCACGAGTCCTTGGGGCAGGGGCCCGGCCAGGGCGGTGCGCGCGTCGGTGACGGCGGCGTCGGGGTGGAGACCGAGGTGGGCACGGAGCAGGGTGAGGGCCGTGGTGGCGAACCGGGTCTGGACGACGGAGCGTTCGTCCGCGAAGTCCAGGACGGCGATCTCGTCGGCGGCCGTCATCACCGGCGTGTCCGGGTCGGCCGTGATCGCTGTGGTGCGGGTGCGGCCCTTCAACCCGCCGAGCAGGTCGAGGACTTCGGTCGTCGTGCCGGAGCGGGTGAGGGCGACGACCCGGTCGTAGCGGCGGCCGTGCGGGAACTCCGAGGCGGCGAAGGCGTCGGTCTCGCCCTGGCCCGTGCTCTCGCGCAGGGCCGCGGCGGCCTGCGCCATGAAGTACGAGGTGCCGCAGCCGACGATCGCGACCCGCTCCCCCGGCACTGGGAGCGCTTCGGCGAACCGCGCCGCCTCCGACGCGGCGCGCGTCCAGCACTCGGGCTGACTGGTCAGCTCGTCCTCGACATGCGTCATACCGCGCCCTCCGCTTTGATTGTTCCTGCAAGATAGCGCCTTGTTTCGAGCATCATCAAGCATTCGCCGGGGCCGTGGTGCGCTAGGGTCGCCCGGAGACCGAGACGTGGAGGGTGCGGATGTCGCGCGACGCCCGCTGGCAGGCGCTGCTGGAACTGCTCGTCGAGCGGGGCCGGCTGGACGTCGAGGAGGCGGCCGCGGAGCTCGGCGTGTCGGCGGCGACGATCCGCCGGGACTTCGACGGGCTCGCCGAGCAGCAGATGCTGGTGCGCACGCGGGGCGGCGCGGTGGTGCACGGCGTGTCGTACGAACTGCCGCTGCGCTACAAGACGGCCCGCCACGCCTCCGAGAAACAGCGCATCGCGAAGGCGGTGGCGGACCTGGTCGCTCCGGGTGAGGCGGTCGGGCTCACCGGCGGCACCACCACCACCGAGGTGGCTCGAGCCCTGGCCGTGCGCGGGGATCTGGCCTCCGGGTCGCCCGCGCTGACCGTGGTGACGAACGCGCTGAACATCGCGGCCGAGCTGGCGGTACGGCCACAGTTCAAGATCGTGCTGACCGGCGGGGTGGCACGGGCCCAGTCGTACGAGCTGGTCGGGCCGCTCGCGGACGGGGTGCTGGGGCAGATCACCGTGGACGTGGCGGTGCTCGGCGTCGTCGCCTTCGACGTCACGCACGGTGCCGCGGCGCATGACGAGGCGGAGGCCGCGATCAACCGGTTGCTGTGCGAACGGGCGGAGCGGGTGGTGGTGGCGGCCGATTCCAGCAAGCTGGGGAAGCGGGCGTTCGCCCGGATCTGTGCGGCCGGGGCGGTGGACACGCTGGTCACGGACACGGCGGCCGGCGCGCCGACGGTACGGGCGTTCGAGGAGGCCGGGCTGCGGGTCGTCACGGTCTGACAGCGGCGGCCCGCGGGCGACTGCGAGAGGTGTTCGCAGCGCTTCCCGTCGTCCGCCCGGAGAGCGGGCGCTACGGCGTCTCGGGGTGCCCCTGCCCGAGCGATACGGAGAACTCGGGGGCCGTGCCGTGCGTCGCGGGGCAGGCGGGGCCTCGCGGACACCCCTACCGCCCGGGCAGGCGACGTTCACCCGTCGAGGAGCGGCGTCCGGTGCGTGCCCTCGGCGTGCCGGGCGTCGCGACGGGGCGGAACGTCGCCTGCCGCGGCACTAGGCTGGGGCTGAGGCGCCTACCGGGCAGGGAGGCTGTCATGGGCGGAACGGCACAGGACCGGGGCGCGCCCGGTGTCCGTGGGTACCTGCCGATCGCCGAGCACGGGCTGATCGGCGATCTGCGCAGTGTGGCCCTGGTGGGGACCGACGGCACGATCGACTGGTACTGCTGTCCGGCCTTCGACGCGCCCAGCGTGTTCGCCTCGATCCTGGACGCGACGCGTGGCGGCTGCTTCGAACTGGCGGCGACCGTACCGGCCAGGACCAAGCAGTTCTACTTCCCCGACACCAACGTGCTGATCACCCGGTTCTTCACCGAGGACGGCGTCGGCGAGGTGCAGGACTTCATGCCGGTCGGGGGCGGGCCGGCGGAGGCCGAGCGGCACCGGCTGATCCGCCGGGTGGTGTGCGTGCGCGGCTCGATCCCGTTCCGTACCCGCGTGGCCCCCCGGTTCGACTACGGCGCCCGGCCGCACACCGTGCGGCCGGGCGGTGACACGGCGCTCTTCGAGGCGGAGGGGATGGCGCTCGCGCTGACCGCGACCGTGCCGCTGGAGCCGGACGGGCCGGACGTGCGCGGCGAGTTCAAGCTCTCCGAGGGCGAGTCTGCGGTGTTCGCACTGGACAAGGTCGGCGGGGATGTGGCGCCACGCCGCTGCGCCCGCACCGAGGCGGAGGAACAGTTCGCGGCGACGGTGGCGTACTGGCGGCGCTGGCTGTCGGCCTCCCGGTACAAGGGCCGCTGGCGGGAGATGGTGCACCGCTCGGCCCTGACGCTGAAGCTGCTCACCTACGCGCCGACCGGGGCGATCGTGGCCGCGCCGACGACGAGTCTGCCCGAGCGGTTCGGCGGCGAACGCAACTGGGACTACCGGTACGTGTGGGTGCGCGACGCTGCGTTCTGCGTGTACGCCCTGCTGCGGCTGGGCTTCAGCGACGAGGCCGAGGCGTTCATGGACTTCGTGACCCGGCACATCAGCCCGGGCGACGGCAAGCCCTCCGGCCCGCTGCAGATCATGTACGGCATCGACGGCCGCTCCGAGTTGCCCGAGCGGGAACTGGACCATCTCGAGGGCCATCAGGGATCCGCGCCGGTCCGGGTCGGCAACGCGGCGGCGGACCAGCTCCAGCTCGACATCTACGGTGCGCTCATCGACTCGATCTACCTCTACGACAAGTGGGCCAAGCCCATCTCCAGCGACCAGTGGGACGACATGTGCGCGCTGGTGGACTGGGTGTGCGCGCACTGGGACCAGCCCGACGAGGGAATCTGGGAGACCCGCGGCGGGCGCAAGAACTTCCTGTACTCGCGGCTGATGTGCTGGGTGGCGATCGAGCGGGCCATCCGGATGGCGCACCGGCGCGGCCTGCCCGCCGACCTGCCGCGCTGGCGGGAGTGCCGCGACACGATCTACCGGCGGATCATGAGACGCGGCTGGTCCGGGACGCGCCGGGCCTTCGTCCAGCACGAGGACGGGGACGTCCTGGACGCGGCCGTGCTGATGATGCCGCTGACGAAGTTCATCGCCCCGACCGACCCCAAGTGGCTGTCGACGCTGGACGCGCTCACCGAGGAGCTGGTCTCGGACTCGCTGGTCTACCGCTACGACCCGCACTCCAGCCCGGACGGCCTGCGCGGCGACGAGGGCACCTTCTCCATCTGCTCGTTCTGGTACGTCGAGGCCCTGGTGCACGCCGGCCGGATCGACGAGGCGCGCCTCGCCTTCGAGAAGATGCTGACGTACGCCAACCATCTCGGCCTGTACGCCGAGGAGATCAGCCACACCGGGGAGCAGCAGGGCAACTTCCCTCAGGCGTTCACGCATCTGGCGCTGATCAGCGCGGCCTTCAACCTGGACCGGGCGCTCGGCTGAGGCTCAGTGCCCGTGCCCGTGCCCGTGCCCGTCGCCCGGGTGCCCCTGGGGGGTACCCGGATCGGCGGCGGTCGCTGCGCCGGCCCGGACGGTGAAGGCCGCCGTGTGGACCTTTCCTTCGTGCTTGAAGTCGAGGAACAGGCGGTAGGACCCGGCGCTCGGGGCCGTGGCCGTGAAGGAGATGTCCGGGCCGGGCGTGGTCTTCCCGTCGCCGGGTTCGCCGTTGGGGTGGACGTGCAGGTAGGCGAGGTCGCCGGAGCGCAGGGCCACGAGGTGGCCGTAGGCACCGAGGTAGGGCTGGAGGTTCGTGACGGCCTCGCCGTCGCGCGAGACCTTCAGCTTCAGTTCGCCCGCCCTCCCGGGGCGCAGGGCGCCTGCCAGCTCGACCTCGTAGCCGTCGGCCCTGGCCGTGGTGCTCACCGGCGGGAGTTTCTCCGGCCGGTACGTGCCGGAGGCGGCGAGGTCCGCGCCGAGGGTGAGGTTGCGGGCGTCCTTCGCCGCCGGGGTGAAGTCGGCGAAGACGCGGTAGGCACCCGCGCCGGGCAGGTCGACCGGGGTGCTCCAGGTGCCGTCGGCGGCGCGGGCGGGGTGCAGGTGGCGGTAGGTGACCAGGTCGCGCGAGGCCACGACGAGGTGGAGTTCCTTGTCGTGTTCGCGCTGGTAGGCGGTGACGGCCCGGCCGCTGCCGTCGCGGACGGTGAAGCGCAGGTCGGCGCGCTGCCCGGCGGTGACACGCGGGGTCTCGAGGTCCAGGGTGTAGCCGTCCTCGGAGATCTGCAGTCCGCCGGCCGGGGGCGTTTCGTGTCCGGCGTGCCCGCCGCCCTCCTGTGGCCGCGGGGCGGATCCGGTGTGCTCGTCCTCGTGCTTCGGCGGGCTGCCGGCGGTCACGGGGGCGATGCCCTGGCCGACGCCGTAGGCCGTGCCGAAGGTCGCGGCCAGGACGGCCGCGAAGGTCGTGATCTTCAGTCCGGTGTTCATGGCCGACGTCTCCTCGAAGAACGGGCCTCCCGCTCGACCGCGGGGACTCCATTACTGTTCACCATACCCCCAGGGGGTATCAAGTCAAGTCGCCGGGTGCTGAAGGGGCGGTCGGTCGTTGCGCCACACCAGCGTGTGGCGCCAGAACAGGTGGCGGCGCAGGCGTGCGCCGGGCAGGAGCGCACGCGCCTCGCGGGCAACCTCGGGGAAGGTCATGCCGGGCGGCCGGTTCGGCGCGGTCATCGAAACCGGGCGGGCTGCCCGGCGGCCCCGGTTCTTCAGCAGCGCCATGACGATGTTGAGCGGGATCGACACGATGCCGAGCAGGTGGTCGACGGGCGTCCGCTCCCTCGACACGCCGACGACCACCAGCGTGCCGCCGGGCGCCAGACGGTCACGGAAGGCTTCGAGGGCCTCGGTGAACGGGAGATGATGGAGCACCGCGACACAGGTGATGACGTCGTAGGACCGCTCGGGCAGCCCGGCCGGCGCGTCAGCCACCAGATACGTCACCGGGACCGCCGGCGGAGTCAGTTCGCGGGCCCGGGCCGTGATCGCCGGGTCGGCGTCGACCGCGTCCACCCGCCCGGCCCGGGCGGCGAGCAACCGGGCGAGGTCCCCGCTGCCGCACCCCACGTCCAGGGCACTCCCCACCCGAGGCGGCAACCGCCGCAGGATCCAGGGGTGGAAGCGGGCGTTGTGGTCCCAGGGACGGCCGGCGTGGAAGCGGTCGAGGGCGCGCAGAAGCGTCATGCGCTCAGTTCAGCAGAGGCGTGCGCCCGGCCTCGGCGCACGGGGTCACCAGGATGAGCCACGGCCGCCTGGGCACTCATGAGGTACCGGCCCACGGGGGCGCCGAGCGTGCGCCCGGCGTGTGCCGGTACCTTGCTGGGAAGGCCACTGCGGGGAGAAGCACATGACCGATCCGACGACCACAGACGCGGACGCCCCCCGTCCGCTCCCGAGCGACGGGAAGCCCGCGGGCGGACGCGGCAGGCTCCTGACCGCCGTGCTCAGTGATCTCAGGGCTGTGGACGGCGCACTGTACGCGGCGGTGGCCGCCACCCCCACGCCCACCCTCGACCGGACGCTGCGCCACCTGTCGCACGCGGCCGACCATTCCAAGATCTCGTTCGGTATCGCCGCCGCCCTGGCGCTGGCCGGGAAACGCCCGCGCCGGGCCGCGATCGCCGGCGTCGGTGCGATCGCCGTGGCGTCGGCCTCCGCCAACCTGCTCGGCAAGCGACTGGTCCGACGGGCCCGGCCGGACCGGGAGGCGGCCCGGGTGACGGTCGACCGGCACGTGCCGATGCCGACATCGGCCTCGTTCCCCTCCGGGCACACGGCGTCGGCGGTCGCGTTCGCGACCGCCGTCGGTGTGGTCCTGCCTCCGGCGGCGGTGCCGCTCGGGGCGCTGGCGAGCGCCGTCGGCTACTCCCGCATCCACACGGGCGTGCACTATCCGGGCGATGTGGCCGCGGGCGCGGTGCTCGGTATCGCGAGCGCCGCGGCGGCCCTGGCGGCGGGCGCCGCCACCCCGTCGGCGCGGGCGCAGACGCTCCTCGCCGCAGCCCGTTCATGGCCGCGGATCAGCATCGGTGGCAAGCTGCGGCGGTGAGTTGAGCAGGCGGCGCGGACCCGCTCGAGGTCCTCGTGGAAGGCGCTGCCGAGACGGTTTCCGATGGCGCTGAACGTGCCCGCCGTCTTGTGGTTGCGGTAGCCGACGGCGTGCCGCGGCCGCCTGCGGGTTCACCTCCCGTTCGTGCGCCGCAGGTCGACCGCTGTCAGCGCCAACGCCAGCGGCCCCGGGACGAGCAGGGCGAGCGGCACCAGCATCCAGGCGCACGCGGCGGCCGTCGCCACCGCCAGCAGCACCAGGGCACTGCCACCCGTGTCTCGCACGGTGTCCCGCCCGGCCGCCCGCAGGGCGGCCGGCCAGTCGGTGAGCGACTCGGAACGCGCACATGCCCGCAGGCCCGCCACCAGGGCGGCGGCGCCGATCGCGGCGGCCGCCACCGCGAACAGCGGCGCCCCGGGCAGCCCCGCCCCGGCCAGCGCCAGGTCCGCGGCGACCAGCAGAGA
>NZ_BMWE01000022.1 GCF_014651075.1 Streptomyces djakartensis
CGCTGCGGCGGCGGTCACCGGATCGGCCGTCCCGGGCGCCGGGACCGCGGTGAGCGTGGCCGCGGGTGCCGCTCAGCAGAGCGGCCCGCACCCGCAGGCCGCGGACGCCATGGGCGCCGCGAGCGCGGTCGGGGGTGGGGCCGAGCAGTCCGCCCCGCACCCGGCGAGGCCCGACGGGCACAAGGCCGGGGACCCCGCGGCACCGGACACCGGTGACGACCCCGCCGCTACGCACGCGGTCCCGCCGGACACCGCTCCCGCCGCCCCCGCCGCTCCCGCCGCCCCCGCCGCTCCCGGCGGTCTCCCCTGGGGTGTCACCCTCCTTGCCGCGGGTCTCGCCGTGGAGACCTACACCAGCCGGACCGCCCCCACGCCCCCCGATCCGACCTTCTCCGGCGCCTCACCCGGCGTCCTGGCGGGCTGGGTGCTCGCCGCCGTCGGTCTGGCCCTGGCCGGCCCGGGCCTGACCCACCTGTGCGGGCGACTGCTGCAGTCGGTCCGCCCCGGCGCTCTCCGGCTGCTGGCCGGCCGGATCCTCATGACGGAGGCGACCCGTATCGGCCGCCCCCTGGGCGTGGTCTGCGCGGTGCTGTCCGCCGCGATCGCCATGGCGCTGCTGCACGGCCCGGACGGGCTGTCACTCGGTCCGCTCACCACCCTCGGCGTGCTCCTGGTGGCCGGCTGCACCCTGGCGACCCTCCTCACGGCCGCCGTCGAGGCCCGGCAGGCCCGCGCCGACACCACCGCCGCGCTGCTGCGCCTGGGCGCCCCGGCGGCGGTGCTGCGCGGTGCCGCGGCCGTGCGCGCGGGCGCGCTGCTCGCCCTGTTCGGCCCCCTCACCCTGGCGGTCGCCCACCTGACGGCCCTGCCCCTGGCGCGCTGAGAAACCCGCACGAAAAAAATCTCCGTACGGCGATGAGTTCCGCGCCGGCGCCCGGTCTATCCCCGCGTAACGACACGGACCCGTTGGGAGAGACCGCGCATGTACCAGCAGATGATCTTCGTGAACCTGTGCGTCGGTGACGTCGAGGCCTCCAAGAAGTTCTTCACGGAGCTCGGCTACACGATCAACGAGCAGTTCAGCGACGACAGCACAGCCTCGGTGGTGATCAGCGACACCATCGTCGTGATGGTGCACACCAGGGACAAGTACCTGCAGTTCACCAAGAAGGAGATCGCGGACTCCAAGCAGACCAGCGAGGTGCTGATCGCGCTGAGCGCCGAGAGCCGCGAGAAGGTCGACGAGCTGGTCGGGAAGGCGGTCGCGGCCGGTGGCTCCGTCTCCGGCGAGACCCAGGACCACGGTTTCATGTACGGCCGCGCCTTCGACGACCCGGACGGCCACACCTTCGAGGTCGTGTGGATGGACCCGGCCGCCGTCCAGGGCTGAACGGTGGGGCCTGGTGCCGCGGCAGGCGACGTTCGCCCCGGCACTAGCATGGGCGCGTGCAGACGATGCCCGCCCATGCGGCTCACCACGACGACCGTGAGATAGAGACACTGGAGGAGTTCGACGCCACCGTCTCGGCGCGCGGCACGCTCGCCGGATACCGCGTCCAGGCCGTCGACCTGACGGACCGTACGCGCGAACTGCTCACCACGGACACGGCGGGCGCGGTCTTCCTCGGCTGCGCGATGCGCGAGGAGGCCGCCGCGAAGATCCGCGCGGACGGGGCCCTGGTCTTCCCGCCGGTCCCGGACCTGCCCTTCGACCCGTACCGCGGCCTGGTCTACTCGCCGGACGAACTGTTCGCCTCGCTGCCGGACGGCTACGAGGCCACGCCCGACGCCCGCGCGTACGCCTGGTTCCAGCGGACGAAGGCGGACAGGGACATCTACGCGTCCATGCTGCGCGCGGTCCACGACGACTCCGTCTCGGACGCGCTCGACGAACTCCTCTCCGGCGCCCGGGTCGTGGGCGTGATGGGCGGCCACGCGATGGCCCGCGGCACGGAGGAGTACGCGGGTGCGGCGCGGCTCGGCCGGGAGCTGGCCAGGGCCGGTCTCACCGTCGCGACCGGCGGCGGCCCGGGCGCGATGGAGGCCGCGAACCTCGGCGCCTACGCCGCCCCGTTCGGCGACGAGATGCTCACCGAGTCACTCGAACTGCTCGCCAAGGCCCCGCGCTTCACTCCGTCGGTCACCCAATGGGCCGCGGCCGCCTTCGAGATACGGACCCGCTGGCCGGACGGCGGCCGTTCCGTCGGCATCCCGACCTGGTTCTACGGTCACGAGCCGCCGAACGCCTTCGCCACGCACATCGCCAAGTACTTCGCCAACGCCACCCGCGAGGACGGCCTGCTGGCCCGGTCCAACGCGGGTGTGGTGTTCCTGCCGGGTGCCGCCGGGACCGTCCAGGAGATCTTCGACAACGCGACGCCGAACTACTACGAGTCACGCGGCGAGCCGACGCCCATGGTGCTCGTGAACCGCGCGCACTGGACGGAGCGTCTGCCGACGTGGCCGCTGCTGACGTCGCTGGCCAAGGGCCGGTCGATGGAGGGGCGGATCGCTCTCGTGGAGCGGATCGAGCAGGCGCCGGAGGCGTTGAAACGTCTTGGCGGTTAATAAGAAGGCAAAGCAAGTGCTTGCAGACCCCATGCGCGTTGACACTGCTTATGCGGCGCTTATAGACCTGTGAGTCTCCCGGTAGTGCTGATGTCCAGTCAGCACCACCGCAGCCCCCCGCTTTTCACATCCTGTAAGGACAAACGTGGCAGTTCTGTCCGTATCCCGCCGTTCGACCTCGCGCGTCGCACGTTCCGTGCGGATCCTCGGTGTCGCCTCCGCCTCGGCCGCGCTCACGCTCGGCGCCGCGGGCAACGCGCTCGCCGGCGACATCGACGAGTTCTCCGCCGAGGCGAAGTGTGACGGCGGCAAGGGCGTCATCACCGTCACCGACGCGGACCCGGCCGGTGTCCCGGCCACCGTCACCGTGTACCTGGAGAACAACGGCGCCGACGTGAAGAAGGTCGGCGAGCAGGAGGTCAAGGGCTCACGCGAGGGCACCACCATCTCGTTCGCCGAGAACTGGAAGCCGGACGCGGAGTACCGCGTGCACGTCAAGGCCACCGGGTACGTCGACGAGGACATCAAGCCGAACCTCGTCACCCCGGCCACGGCCTGCAAGAAGAAGGAAAAGGAGGAGCCCCCGGCGTCGACTCCCCCGGCCGCCACTCCCCCGGCCACTGCGACCCCCTCGGCCACTGCGACCCCCTCGGCCTCCCCCTCGAAGCCGGCCGAGGAGACCGGTGCCCCGGCTCCGGCGCCGTCGGAGAGCGAGAGCACCACGCCGGCCGGCAACCCGCCCGCGCCCTCGACCGGTGACTCCAACCTCGCCGAGACCGGCGCCGACTCCAACACCGGCCTCATCGCCGGCATCGCGGCGGTCCTGGTCGCCGTGGGCGGCGGTGCGGTGTTCTTCGGCACGCGCCGCCGCGGGGCGAAGAACGACAACTGACGCCTGCACACCACGAGATGTGGCCCGCCCCTGATCCATCGGGCGGGCCACATCCCGTGTGCGCGGGACGTCAGCCGAGCACCGCGATCTCTGCCGCGTCGAACTCCACCCCGACCTCGTCCCCGACCTCCGGCGCGGCCCGCAGCGCACACGCCGCCTCCAGGCGCGGGGCATCATCCGGCTGGAGGTGGACCAGGACGTGGGTGCCCTTGAAGGTACGGGCGGTCACCGTGCAGGCCAGGCCCTCGCCGACGGGCACCAGCCGCACACCCGCGGGCCGCACCAGGACGGTCCGGCTGCCCTGCGGGGCGCCCTCCGGCACCGGCACCTTGCCCCACGGCGTGTCCGCGGCCTCCGCCCCTACCATCGCCTCGGCCACGTTCTCGAAGCCGAGGAAGCGGGCCACGAACGCGTCGGCGGGCCGCTGCCACACCGCGAGGGGCGTACCGGACTGGGCGATCCGGCCGTCCCGCATCACCACGACCCGGTCGGCCAGCGCGAAGGCCTCTGACTGGTCGTGCGTCACGGCGAGCACCGTGGTGCCCAACCGGCCGAACAACTCCTTCAGTTCGACGACCAGCCGCTCCCTGAGCGACCGGTCGAGCTGGCCCAGCGGCTCGTCCAGCATCAGCAGCCGGGGGCTCGGCGCGAGGGCCCTGGCCAGTGCCACCCGCTGCTGCTCCCCGCCGGACAGCGCGGCGACGGCCCGGGGGCCCGCGCCCGGCAGGCCGACGAGGGCCAGCAACTCCTGGACGCGATCGGCCCGTCGCGCCTTCGACGTCCCGCGCATCCGCAGCCCGAAGGCCACGTTTCCGCCCACGTCCCGCTGCGGGAACAGCTGATGGTCCTGGAACATCAGCCCGACGCCACGCCGGTGCGCGGGCACGCCGGCCTGGTCGCGCCCGTCCAGCGACACCCGCCCGGAGTCGAGGGGCTGCAGCCCGGCCACCGCCCGCAGCAGTGTCGACTTGCCGCTGCCGCTGGGCCCGAGCACGCACACGATCTCGTGCTCGGCGACCTCCAGATCGACGGCGTCCAGCACCGCCCGCCCGCCGAAACGGACCGTCGCGCCCTGAAGGCTCAGCAGCATCTAGAACTCCCCGCTCCGGTCCGTCCGCAGCCGCTCCAGCACCAGCAGGGCCACCGCGCACACCACCATCAGAATCGTCGACAGGGCCATCGCCTGGCCGTAGTTCAGCTCGCCGGGCCGCCCCAGCAGCCGCGCCACCGCGACCGGCAGCGTCGGCTGGTCCGGCCGCGCGATGAACACCGTCGCCCCGAACTCCCCGAGCGACACCGCGAAGGCGAATCCGGCCGCGATCAGCAGCGCCCGCCGCACCATCGGCAGGTCCACCTCGCGCCACACCCGCCAGGGCGAGGCCCCGAGGACCGCTGCCGCCTCCCGCAGCCGCACGTCCACCGCCCGCAGCACGGGAAGCATGGTCCGGACGACGAACGGCACCCCGACCAGCGCCTGCGCGAGCGGCACCAGGATCCACGAGGACCTCAGGTCCAGCGGAGGCTCGTCGAGGGCGATCAGGAAGCCGAAGCCGACGGTCACCGCCGACACCCCGAGCGGCAGCATCAGCAGCGCGTCGAAGCCGCGCACGAACCGCCCGGCGTCCCGGCGGGTGAGCGCGACGGCGGCGAGGGCTCCGATCACCACGGCGATCACGGTGGCGGCGACGGCGTACGACAGGGAGTTGCCGATCGCCTCGATCGGCGGGACCAGGAACACTCCCCCGTCGTCGCTGGTCAGCGCCCGGTAGTAGCCGAAGCCGGGCGCGTCGAGGGACCGCTGGACCAGCACGGCGAGCGGCATCACCAGCAGCACGGCGACGGTGACCAGCACGCCGCCCAGGAGCATCCACTGCCCCGCGCCGCGCGGGCGGCGGGCGGTCACGGAGGCGTCCACCAGCCGCAGCGCGCTCTCCCGCCGCCGCACGGTCCAGGCGTGCAGGGCGAGGATCGCGCCCACCGCGACGAACTGGATCAGCGTGAGCACGGCCGCCGTGGACAGGTCGAAGATCTCCGACGTCTGCCGGTAGATCTCCACCTCCAGGGTCGAGAAGGTCGGCCCGCCCAGAATCTGGACCACACCGAAGGAGGTGAAGGTGAACAGGAAGACCATGAGCGCTGCGGCGGCCACGGCGGGCGCGAGCGCCGGCAGCGTGACCTGCCGCCAGGCCTTCAGGGGCGATGCCCCGAGCATCCGCGCGGCCTCCTCCTGCCGCGGGTCCAGCTGAGCCCAGAGCCCGCCGACGGTCCGTACCACGACCGCGTAGTTGAAGAAGACGTGCGCCAGCAGGATCGCCCACACGGTGGTGTCCAGCCGTACGCCCCACACCTCGTCGAGCAGCCCGCCCCGCCCGAGAAGCGCCAGGAACGCCGTACCGACGACGACCGTCGGCAGCACGAACGGCACGGTCACGACCGCCCGCAGGAGCTGCTTACCCGGGAATCGCAGACGGGCGAAGACGTAGGCGCCGGGAAGCGCGACGAGCAGGGTGAGCGCGGTCGAGACGACCGCCTGCCAGGTGGTGAACCACAGCACGTGCCGGACGTCGGACTGCGCGAGCACCTCGCCGATCCGCCCGAACCGCCAGGCCCCCTCGACGTTCAGACCGCGCCCCACGATCGCGGCGACGGGGTAGGCGAAGAAGACGGCGAAGAACGCGACGGGCACGGCGATGAGCCCGAGCCGCACCGCCGCGCCCCGCGTCCGGCCGGTTACTTCAGTACGAGCGAGGTCCACGACTTGACCCACTGGTCACGGTTGTCGGCGATCTTCGCCGGGTCCATGGTCGCGGGATCCTTGACCTGCGGTCCGTACTCGGTGAACTCCGGCGGCACCTCGGTTCCCTCGCGCACCGGGTACACGAACATGTTGAGCGGCATGTCGGCCTGGAACCGCTCGGAGACCAGGAAGTCCAGGAACGCCTTGCCGCCCTCGGGGTTCTTCGCGTTGCTCAGCAGCCCGGCGTACTCGACCTGCCGGAAGCAGGTGCCTTCGGCGACGCCGGTCGGGGCCGCGCTCGGCTTGGGGTCGGCGTAGACGACCTCGACGGGCGGCGACGAGGCGTACGACACCACCAGCGGCCGGTCCCCCTTGGCCTTCTTCCCGCCGGCCGAGCCGGAGAACTCCTCGTTGTAGGCCTGCTCCCAGCCGTCGACGACCTTCACGCCGTTGGCCTTGAGCTTCTTCCAGTAGCCCGGCCAGCCCTCGTCGCCGTACTTCGCGGCGGTGCCGAGGAGGAAGCCGAGGCCGGGTGAGGAGGTGGAGGCGTTCTCGGTGACGAGCAGGTTCCTGTACTGCGGCTTGACCAGGTCGTCGAAGGTGCGCGGCGGG
Organism: Streptomyces djakartensis; assembly: GCF_014651075.1. GTDB lineage: Bacteria > Actinomycetota > Actinomycetes > Streptomycetales > Streptomycetaceae > Streptomyces > Streptomyces djakartensis. Next base: position 6,810 of record NZ_BMWE01000022.1, read on the forward strand.
TCGAGCTTGTGGTCGGCGAAGTACTTCTTGTCGTAGTTGACGCAGATGTCGCCGGTGTCGACGGGCGTGACCCGGTGCCGTTCCTGGTCGGCCCGGTACTCGGCCTTGATCCGCTCGGAGCCCTTCGCCTCGTACGGCTGGAAGAGGCCGTTGTCGAGGGCGCGGGAGAGCAGGGTGTTGTCGACACCGAAGAAGACGTCGCCCTGCGGGTTGTCCTTGGTCAGGATGGCCTTGTTCACGGCCTGCCCGGCGTCGCCGTCCTTGAGGACCTTCACCTGGTAGCCGGACTGCTTCTCGAAGGCCGCGATGACGTCCTCGGACGCGGCCCACGAGTCGTGGCTGACGAGGGTGACGGTCTTGGAGTCGCCGGACGCCTGACCGCCGCCGGACGACCCGCAGGCGCCGAGCGTGCCGACCAGTCCCAGCCCGACGGCCGCCGCCGTCAGCCGCTTCTTCTTGTTGCTCACTGGATTCCTCCTGGAGGACCAGGAGAAGACGCGGCCCTGCCCGGGACTCCGGAGTCCCGGGCAGGGCGCAACAGCTCGAGTGGTGACCGATCTCCCTACCCAGAATGACCTGGGCCAGGTTCGGAGGGTCTGCGGCCCTGTGCCGCACTCTCAGCGCTGTGGCGCTCCCCTGTCGGAATATGCAGATGTATACGTACGACGGTCAGACTACCGTTCGGTGGCCGCGAGCTGACCACACGCCCCGTCGATCTCCTGTCCACGGGTGTCCCGGATCGTCACCGGCACACCATGGGCGGCGATGGCCTCCACGAACGCCTTCTCGTCCTCGGGCCGCGAGGCGGTCCACTTCGACCCCGGCGTCGGGTTGAGCGGGATCAGATTCACGTGGACCGGCTTGCCCTTGAGCAGCCGGCCGAGCCGGTCACCGCGCCAGGCCTGATCGTTGATGTCCCGGATCAGCGCGTACTCGATGGACAGCCGCCGCCCCGACTTGGCGCTGTACTCGAACCCGGCGTCCAGCACCTCCCGGACCTTCCACCGCGTGTTCACGGGCACGAGCGTGTCGCGCAGCTCGTCGTCGGGCGCGTGCAGCGAGATGGCCAGCCGGCACTTGAGACCCTCGTCGGCGAACCGGTGGATGGCCGGGACGAGCCCGACCGTCGAGACGGTGATCCCGCGCTGCGACAGCCCCACCCCGTCCGGCTCGGGGTCGGTGAGCCGCCGGATCGAGCCGAGGACGCGGTTGTAGTTGGCGAGCGGCTCGCCCATCCCCATGAACACGATGTTGCTGAGCCGCGCCGGGCCACCCGGCACCTCTCCGTCCCGCAGGGCCCGCATCCCGTCCACGATCTGATGCACGATCTCGGCGGTGGACAGGTTCCGGTCCAGCCCCGCCTGCCCGGTGGCACAGAACGGGCAGTTCATCCCGCACCCGGCCTGCGAGCTGATGCACATGGTCACCCGGTCCGGGTACCGCATCAGCACCGACTCGACGAGCGTCCCGTCGAACAGCCGCCACAGCGTCTTGCGCGTCGCGCCCTGGTCGGTCGACAGATGCCGCACGACCGTCATCAGCTCAGGCAGCAACGCCTCCTGGAGCCGGCCGCGAGACCCGGCCGGGATGTCGGTCCACTGCTCCGGATCGTGCGCGTACCGCGCGAAGTAGTGCTGTGAGAGCTGCTTGGCGCGAAACGGCTTCTCCCCGACGGCGGCAACGGCCTCCTTGCGCTCGGCGGGAGTGAGATCAGCGAGATGCCGCGGCGGCTTCTTGGCTCCGCGGGGGGCGACGAAAGTGAGTTCTCCGGGCTTCGGCATAACCCACCCAGTGTCGCAGATCAACTCGGGGAGCCCAGGCCAGAGTGGGGTGGGGGTGGTCACCTGTGGATGCCGTCTGTCGGCGTTGGTCGGCCTCGCACGGTCCAGGGACGGCCCAGGGGCGAGGCTCGGCCATGGGCCAGAGCGCCTCTGACCTAACGCTGATCGCTACAGCAAGACGCGCTTTACGATATCAGGATATTTATTCTCGATATCCGGATTCCTTTGAAGTCTTTCTTCGATCTCATGCCGACTCCACCAATCCGTAAAGAATCGATACTTCTTCCTCAGGTGCAGCAGGTGATCTATGGCCGTTACACCGACGCTCCCTGACGCCGCGAGTAGATAGCCTGTCGCATCTTCACGATCCAGGGTGTCCAGAATATCCGGAATCTTGGATTTTCCAATGCTGGCCTTCAACGCCTTGCATTGAACGACTACTTTCATTTTCCGCGTCAGATTGACCGCGTTGTCTACCGTTACGTTATCGTCCTGAATTGGAGTGAACCAATCGACAAGGTGGTCGCGTCCACCATCACCTTCGTTAGCGTTCCCCACCGAGCGTACCGATACGACCCCAGGCTCTCGTTCAAGAAGATCTTGGACCAGGTCTTGAAATCTTCCGCCGTCGACACGGGATGCCCATGAATACGTTACGCCGCGAAAAAGAAAATCCACTTCGTCCCTATGTCGGGGAAGCACGAGGTTGCGCTCCTTATCGAATCCCCCTCGGCCACTTTCGGAGCCTACCAGGATCGTCAATTCCCCATGAGGGAAAATGAGTGAGTTCTCCAGAGCGATGGTCGTTGCAAGTTGAGGAGCACTCTCTTCGCCCAGCTCGCGCAGAATCCTTCCGGCCCTATCGATTTTCTGGGTGGCGACGTAATTCTGCAGGTCACCTCTAATCTGCAGGTGCCCGCTCACGCCTTGCAGATTCTTGACTTCTGAGACATTCGCGAGTTCCTGGAACATCCTTGACACCTGTCGACTGCGAAAGACTGAGACGTCTTCGGATGCACACCTATAGTAGGCCCATTCGGGGGATTCTCGAATACCGAAAGCATCTTGGATGGAATCTGCGGCTTCACCTAGCGCGCGACCTGCCTCACTTTGCCATTCTTCAACCGAATCCCAAGGAGTTTCAGGGTCTGTTATTCCTGGATGCATCGGGAGGTAATTATGCAGGAACAGCTCTGCGGAATAGAGGGTTGCAATTACCTCCTCGAGTTCGCGAGTTGACTTTGCAACATTGAAGTAACCACCTCCTGGTTGATCGAAAGTAATGAAGCGGGCGTAGACTTCACCGTCGGGGGCACCTGCCGGATGTGGCACGTCATGGAGTCCGCAAGAAGCGACTTCATTAACGGCGAAGTATGCGGCGATAATTGTAGAGAATGCGTCATGCAGGTCTGATCGCTCACCATTCCATTCCCATGAAGTAGTGCGCAAATATATGGCCGCATAGACGACTTCATCAGTGATCCGCTGCAAGAATAGCGTCGCCGGAGAGCAGGGGACACGGAAGGCGAACCCTTTCTCCGTTTCGCGTATTTCAAATCCTGCAGCTTGCACGTCTTCGAGTAATTCTTCAAGCATTTCCTCGCTCCTTGTGTGGTCTAGTAGGGTACGGCAGGTCCGGAATGGCTGGGCGTCTTTCGGCAACCACGCGACGGCCCCCGGCTTCTGTCCCGTACGCCGTCGACCCACACACCGTGGAGCGGGCGTGGTTCAGGGGCGTCAAGGTGGAGCGCGCCACTGTACGAACGACCTTGACGCCCCTGGGCCGCGTCTGCTCGGCTCTGCCCGGGTCGATGACGTACGGGACAGAAGCCCCACCACCTGACACCACCCACGAACTCGCGGCGGGCGACGGTGCCCCCTGCCCCCGATGGCCGGCCGATCCCCGTCGGAGGCATTATCTTGTGCTCGCGGATGACGTCCCGCCTTTTGCCCGCTTGCACGTAGCGCGCCGCCGGGCGCGGCCAGCCGGGGCGCAGACAGGAGGCAGGCCGCGCCGCAGAGGCGGCGCGCGCCCGCGCCGTGCGCGGGCCTTGATGGATGTAGGGAAATTCTTACCGCACTGCGGTCAGTCCTGCGTGATCACGCAGCTCGACTCTCCGGCCTCTGGCCATGCTCCAAGTAGACCGGGGCAGACTCGGACTTGGCCTCGGCCGCCGCGAGGATGCGTCGGGCCAGTCGCGGGATGGTGCGCTCCGTGATCTGCTCCGAGAACAGAAAGGCGAAGCTCTTCAGCTCGTCGGCCTGCAGGGCGATCCCCGCCAGGTGCTCCTGGCTGAGCTGGCCGCCGTCGAACAGGTACAGCACCTTGTCGCCCTCGGCCTCGTTCGGGGCCCAGTCGACCGCGAGCAGGCGCCCGATGGGTGGCTTGATCCCCAGCTCTTCCTGAACCTCTCGGACGGCCGCGTGCAGCGGAGACTCGCCGGTCTCGACGTACCCGCCGGGGATCTCCCAGTAGTCCTTGTACGTGTGTTCCACCATGAGGACCCGCCCCGCGGCATCAAAGAAGAGCGCGCCCGCTGCCATGCGCGGATGCGCCATCTTCGCTTCCTGTGCGTTCAGTGCCATGCAGCCGAGAGTGCCCAGCTCAGATGACATGCAGCCTGTTGGCCAGGTCCGCCAGGCTGCGGCTCGGCCGCCCCCTCTGGTTCTGGACCCAGGTGAGCACGAGTGTGACCTGCAGCTGTCGGTGACGGCTGTGGTCAGCGGTCGTCGCCGGTCGCCGCTGAGCGCCCTCCGACGACCCGGAGGCGGCCCGGGTTCGATCACCCGCCGGCTCCCCGCCACTCGTCCAGCCGGACCCTGACCTGGCGGTTGCGGCCGTCGTGCCGGCAGCCTCACCACGTCGCGACGTCGAGTGTGAGCTTGTGAAAAGATCGCGAGATGCTGCGACTCACCGATTTCATCATCGACTGCCCGGACACGATGAAGCTGGCGGCCTTCTACTCCGAGGTGACGGGCCGTCCGATCAAGGAAGGCAGCTCCGAGGACTGGGCCGGCATCCGGTTCGGCGAGATCGAGCTGGCATTCATCCGGGTGGACGACTACCGCGCTCCGCAGTGGCCCGACAGCGGGCACCCCAAGCAGTTCCACCTCGACTTCGAAGTGGACGAGATCGAGTCCGAGCAGCGCCGCGTCCTCGACCTCGGCGCGACGCTGAGGCAGGACTTCATCGGCCCCAACGGCTACGGCTGGCGGGTCTACACCGACCCGTTCGGCCACCCCTTCTGCCTGTGCCGCAACAGGGGCGTCATCTGGACCGACCAGGGCCCGACCTGGCCCACGGGCGACTGATTCCACCCCGTCCGCCGACGGCCCGGGCTGGGCATGCGCGCGCCCCGCGGCCCCGTCGGAGGCTCCTTCCCCACCGTCTGCGGAGCCGACGGCGCTCACGCGCACCGTCCAACCTAAAATCGAATGCGTGAACGATTCTTCGCCGTCCCGTCTTGATCTGCTGCTCTTCGCCCGCCGCGTCGTGGTGCAGCAGGCTCGGGCCGCGCTGGCCCAGCTGGACCGGTGGATCGCCGACGAGCAGCGCCGGGAGGCGGAGGCACGACGGGGCGAGGAGATGCGACCGCCCCCGCCCGAGTGGCTGATCGAGCGGGGGCTGGACAAGAGGAACCAGGTCGCGGTGCACACCGGCGACTGCTGGAAGGTGACGAGGAGCGGCAGATGTGTCGGTGTCTCCCGGACGCAGGCCCTCGACGCCCTGCGCCACCAGGTGCCGGCGTGCACCTACTGCCGCCCCGACACCGCGCTCAGCTTCCTGGAGTGACTCCGGGACGGCACCGGTTCCGAGGAACCTCTACGCTCCCTCGCGCTCGAGCCGGTCTTTCAGCAGTTGTTCGTTACGCGGCAGTTCCTTGCGGACCTGAGGGCGTACGACGAGCGGTACGAGCATCTTGCCGAAGCCGTGCCCCTCGAAGTCGACCTCGATCGTGACGTGCGAGCGCCGTCCCTCGTCGAACGGCTCGACCTCGCCGTGCACCCGCGCCCGGACGGGCCCGTCGACACCCTGCATGCCCCAGATGTGCGGCGGTTCGTACTCGGTGACCTCCATGGTCATCGGCATGACACGGTTGCCCATGTGCCGGGTGACCCGCACCCGGGAGCCGATGCCGAAGGGCCCCTCGTCGAGGCGTTCCGCCGACACGGCGCTCAGCTGCCACTCCGGCATGCGCGGGGTGTCCGTGACGTAGTCGTAGACGTCCTCGGGACGCCGGTCGACGTCGATGGTCTGTCGAATGATGGACATGACGATCCCCTTTGCGACGTACACCTGAATCGTCCCACCCGGCGTCCCGAGCCGCCTCCCCGAAACGACGGTGAGCCCCCGCCCGGACGGACGGGAGCTCACCGGGCGGGATCCGCTCAGCCGGATCCCACGAAGAGCACGAGCAGCAGCCACACCACCGGAGCGGTCGGCAGCAGTGAGTCCAGCCGGTCCATGATGCCGCCATGACCCGGCAGCAGCGTGCCCATGTCCTTGATGCCGAGATCCCGCTTGATCATGGACTCACCGAGGTCGCCGAGCGTGGCGCTCACCGCGACCGCGAGGCCGAGCACCAGGCCCTGCCACCAGGCGCCGCCGTCGATCAGGAACTCCATGCACAGCGCGCCCGCGACCATGGCGAAGGAGACCGCGCCGACCAGGCCCTCACGGGTCTTGCCGGGGCTGATGCGCGGGGCGAGCTTCTTCCTGCCGAAGCGCCAGCCGACGGCGTAGGCGCCGGTGTCGCTGACGACCGTCAGCAGCAGGAAGGTGAGCACCCGCTGCGGCCCGTCGTCCGCGGTCAGCATCATCGCGACGAACGTCGCGAGGAACGGCACGTAGAACGCCGCGAAGACACCCGCCGTGACATCCCTGAGGTAGTTCTCGGGCGGTTCCGTCATACGCCACACGAGCACGGCGAGGGCCGTGAGCGCCATGGCGACCCAGGCGCCCTCGGCGCCCCGGACGTAACCGGCGACGACCATCGCGGCACCGCCGAGCGCGAGCGGCACGAGGGGTGCCCGGATGCCCTTGCGTTCGTCCAGCCGCTTGGTCAGCTCCCACAGGCCCACCACGACGGCGACCGCGACGACACCGACGAACACGGCCTTGACGACGAACAGCGACGCGACGATCACCGCGCCGAGCGCGACGCCGACCCCTATGGCGGCGCTGAGGTCACGGCCCGCGCTCTTCTTCTGCGGCTTGGGTGCCGGCTGTGCGGCGTCGGGCATGGGCTCCGGATTCGTCTCGTTCCGGACCGGGGGCCCGCTCGGCCGAGCCGCCCCCCGGTCGTCATCCTGGTTGCCGCCGAAGCCGGCTGTGTCGGGCACGATCGGCATGGGGCGAGTCTGAGGCGCTGTATGCGCATCGTATGCGGGACCCGCCGGAGCGGCTCCCTGGACATACCCGTGGCCAGGGCTCTGGACAGGCCCACGGCCATGCCCTTGGTCGGTGGGCCCCCAGTACCCGGCCTGTGGCGGCGCCCCCCAGGAAGAGTCGTTCATCAGACCTCGAGCAGCTCCGCTTCCTTGTGCTTCAGGAGCTCGTCCACCTGCGCGACGTACTTCGCGGTGGTGTCGTCGAGCTCCTTCTCCGCACGGCGGCCCTCGTCCTCGCCGACCTCGCCGTCCTTGATCAGCTTGTCGATGGCTTCCTTCGCCTTGCGGCGCACGGAGCGGATCGAGATCTTCGCGTCCTCGCCCTTGCCCTTGGCGACCTTGATGTACTCGCGGCGGCGCTCCTCGGTCAGCTCGGGGAACACCACCCGGATGATGTTGCCGTCGTTGCTCGGATTGACGCCCAGGTCGGAGTCGCGGATCGCCTGCTCGATGTTGCGCAGCGCGCTCTTGTCGAACGGGGTCACCACGGCCATGCGCGGCTCGGGCACCGAGAACGAGGCCAGCTGGTTGATCGGGGTCGGCGCGCCGTAGTAGTCGGCCACGATCTTGTTGAACATCGCCGGGTGCGCACGGCCGGTGCGGATCGCGGCGAAGTCCTCCTTGGCGACCACGACGGCCTTCTCCATCTTCTCCTCGGCCTCGAGGAGGGTCTCTTCGATCACCACTTGCTCCTGCGTGTGAGTAGGCCCGGCTGCGGTTCCATGTGGGCGGCGGCCGGCTGCGTCGCGTCTTCTTCTGAACGGTTCCCGACCGGCGGGACATTGTCCATCCCCCGGCCCGGCTCCGTCCCGTCCGTCCCCCGGACGGGGTTGTTCTCGGGTCTCAGTCCCGGCTGCCGGGGTCCCCCACCAGCGTGCCGATCTTCTCACCCTTGACGGCGCGCCCGATGTTGCCCTCCGCCAGCAGCTCGAAGACCACGATCGGGAGCTTGTTGTCGCGGCACAGCGTCACGGCGGTGGCGTCGGCGACCTTCAGGTCGCGGGTGATGACCTCGCCGTAGCCGAGGTGGTCGAACTTCACCGCGTCCGGGTTGGTCTTCGGGTCGGAGTCGTAGACCCCGTCCACGCCGTTCTTGCCCATCAGCAGTGCCTCGGCGTCGATCTCCAGGGCGCGCTGCGCGGCGGTGGTGTCGGTGGAGAAGTACGGCATGCCCATACCGGCACCGAAGATGACCACGCGGCCCTTCTCCAGGTGCCGTACGGCGCGCAGCGGGATGTACGGCTCGGCCACCTGGCCCATGGTGATGGCGGTCTGCACCCGGCAGTCCACCCCTACCTTCTCCAGGAAGTCCTGCAGGGCGAGGCAGTTCATGACGGTGCCGAGCATGCCCATGTAGTCGGAGCGGGCCCGGTCCATGCCGCGCTGCTGGAGTTCGGCACCGCGGAAGAAGTTGCCGCCGCCGATGACGACCGCGACCTGCGCTCCGTCGCGGACGACGGCCGCGATCTCGCGGGCGATCTTGTGCACCACGTCGGGGTCGACGCCCAGGCCCCCACCGCCGGAGAAGGCCTCCCCGGACAGCTTCAGCAGAAACCGGCCGCGCACTTTGCCGTCGTCGCTCTTCTGGGCCTTGGTGGTCATGGGGGATCCCGCCTCTTTCACGTGTTGCACACACGAGAAAGGCCATTGCCGGTGGGGCGTGTTTCGCATCCCATACGGCAATGGCCTCCTCGTCAGATCTGCTGTCGTCCGCCACCCATGTGACGGCGTACACGGACGACTGCTGTCGACCCTATCGGGGTCGCGCGCCGACCGCGGTACGGACTCAGACTCAGATGCCGACCTTGATGCGCGTGAAGCGCTTCAGGGTGACACCGGCCTCGTCCAGAATCTTCTGGACGGACTTCTTGTTGTCGAGCGCGTAGGGCTGGCCGAGCAGCGTGGCGTCCTTGAAGAAGCCGTTGAGGCGACCCTCGACGATCTTCGGCAGGGCGGCCTCGGGCTTGCCCTCGGCGCGGGTGGTCTCCTCGGCGACGCGGCGCTCGGACTCGACGACCTCGGCCGGCACGTCCTCCTTGGAGAGGTACTTCGGCGCGAAGGCGGCGATGTGCTGGGCGACGCCCTTGGCGATCTCCGCGTTCGGCTTGTCCAGCTCGACGAGGACACCGATCTGCGGGGGCAGGTCGGGCATCGTGCGGTGCATGTACGCCGTGACGTAGCCGTCGGCGAACTGCGCGAAGCGGTCCAGGACGATCTTCTCGCCCAGGTTGGCGTTGGCCTCGTCCACGAACGCCTGGACGGTCTTGCCGGCCTCGATCTCGGAGGCGAGCAGGGCCTCGAGGTCGGCCGGGGAGGTCTTGGCGACGTGCTCGGCGATGGCGGTGGCCACGGCCTGGAACTTCTCGCCCTTGGCGACGAAGTCCGTCTCGCACTTCAGCTCGACCAGGACACCGGAGGAGTTGTCGTCGGCGATGATCGAGACGACGGCACCGTTCTCGGCGGAGCGGCCCTCGCGCTTGGCGACGCCCTTCTGGCCCTTGATGCGGAGCGCCTCGACGGCCTTCTCGACGTTGCCCTCGGCCTCGTCCAGCGCCTTCTTGCAGTCCATCATGCCGGCGCCCGTGAGCTCACGGAGCTTCTTGACGTCGGCGGCGGTGTAGTTCGCCATGAGTCTGTGAATCTTTCTCGAAGTCTGGAAGATCGAAGATCTACGGGGTCCACGGCCCTGGAGTAGCGGGGGCCGTAGACGCTCCGATGACCTACGGGTGAACGGCGGGAGCGGCTCTCACCGCGCCGGAGGCGCTGGTGAGCGCGGTACCGCTCCCGCCGTCAACACGGACGCTGACGGATCAGGCCTGCTCGGCCTCGGCGGCCGGAGCCTCGGCAGCGGGGGCCTCCGCGGCGGGGGCCTCGGCGGCCGGAGCCTCGGCGGGCTTCTCGGCTTCGTCGGCCTTCTTCTCGCCCTCGAGCAGGTCGCGCTCCCACTCGGCGAGCGGCTCGCCCGCGGCCTTCTCGCCCTTGCCCTCGGTGGCGACACCGCTGCGGGCGATGAGGCCCTCGGCGACGGCGTCGGCGATGACGCGGGTGAGCAGGGTGACGGAGCGGATCGCGTCGTCGTTGCCCGGGATCTTGTAGTCGACCTCGTCGGGGTCGCAGTTGGTGTCGAGGATCGCGACGACCGGGATGTTCAGCTTCCGGGCCTCACCAACGGCGATGTGCTCCTTCTTGGTGTCCACGATCCAGACGGCGCTGGGCACCTTCTGCATCTCGCGGATACCGCCGAGGGTCTTCTCCAGCTTGGCCTTCTCGCGGGAGAGGACCAGGAGCTCCTTCTTGGTCAGACCGGAGGCCGCGACGTCCTCGAAGTCGATCTGCTCCAGCTCCTTCAGGCGCTGCAGACGCTTGTAGACGGTCGAGAAGTTGGTGAGCATGCCGCCCAGCCAGCGCTGGTTGACGTAGGGCATGCCGACGCGGGTGGCCTGCTCGGCGATGGCCTCCTGCGCCTGCTTCTTCGTACCGACGAACATGACCGTGCCGCCGTGGGCCACGGTCTCCTTGACGAACTCGTAGGCGCGGTCGATGTACGACAGCGACTGGAGCAGGTCGATGATGTAGATGCCGTTGCGCTCCGTGAAGATGAAGCGCTTCATCTTCGGGTTCCAACGACGGGTCTGGTGACCGAAGTGGACGCCGCTCTCCAGCAGCTCCCGCATCGTGACGACGGCCATGGCCGTATCTCCTTGAGTTTCTCGGTTGTGCCGCGGATGCCGGACGGCTTCCGCGCCTGACGCCCACTGCGCGCCGTGCCACTAGGGACCGAGGGGCGCTGATACGGCCCGTTTCCGGGCTGCGTATAGGGGCGTGCGAAGTCGACCCGGTGACCCGGGTCGCCACCAGAAGTGTACGGGACCCGCGGGGCCCCGGGTGACGCCGTTGTCCACAACCGGTGCGTGATCCACAACGAGAGGCTGTGACGGGCTCGTATCCGGGACGCTTTCCGCATGCGAGCGAACCGATGTGTACGCGTGTGCACGCGCGTGATCCTGCTGCTGGTCTTCACCGCGACGGCCCTGCTGGCCCCGCCACCGCGCCTGTCCGCGGCCGGTTCACCTGCCGGGGACGCCACTGTGCCGACGGTGGGACGCGCCTGGCCTGTGGGGTTACGCCCCCGGGTGCTGCGCGGCTGGGAGCCCCCGGCGACGGTCTACGGCCGGGGCCACCGGGGCGTGGACCTGACAGCGGCCCCCGGGGCACCGGTACGGGCGGTCGCGGCGGGACGGGTGTCCTTCGCGGGGCGGGTGGCGGGCAAGGGGGTGGTCTCGGTGGAACTCGCGGGGACCGGCGACCCACCCCTGCGCACGACCTACGAACCGGTGACCGCGTCGGTGGAGGAGGGCGAAGAGGTGGAACCGGGCGAGGTGATCGGCGCGGTGGACACCAGTGGCTCGCACTGCGCGGCCACGTGCGTGCACTGGGGACTGCGACGTGGGGAGACCTACCTGAACCCCCTGTCACTGCTGCCCCCGTGGCTTCTGCACAGGGGTCCCTCCCGGCTGTTGCCGGTGTACTGACTCAGCTGCGGGCAGTCGTGCCGCCGGGCCGCGTGCCCACCCGGCCCCCGGCACCGACGCGGCTCAGCCCCGTACGCCCCGCAGGGCCATACTCACCGCCGCCTCCGCGATGGCCTCCGGCTCCTCCGCCGCCCCCAGCTCGATCCTCCGCACAGCCGCGTCCACGACCCCCTGCACCAGCATCGCCGCGAGCCGGGGCTGCTCGTGCCCCATCTCCCCCAGCGCCTCGACGATCATCGCGACGAGCCCCCCGTGCGCCGCCCGGATCTTCTCCCTCGCCCCCGCGTCCAGCTCACTCGCGGAGATCGCGACCACGGCCCGGTGCCGCCGGTCCCCCACCAGCTCCAGCTGCCGCCGCACGTACGCCTCGACCTTGGCCTCGGCCGTCGCCGCCCGTTCCATCGCCGCCGACACGTCCGCCGCCCAGAGGGGGAAGTCGACCTCGCACAGCTCCTCGACGACGGCCGCCCGTGACCTGAAGTACTCGTAGACGGAGGACCGCGCGAGGCCCGTCCGCTCGGCGAGGGCCGGGAAGGTCAGCGCCTCCGTACCACCCTCGGACAACAGGGAACGAGCCGCGTCCAGCAGGGCGGCTCGCTGCATCGACCGGTGCTCGGCCACGGAGGCCGCTCGAATCCTTGGCACGTCAACCACTCTACGGACGTGCCGGCCCCGGCGGGAGGGACTCCGGCCGGCCCGCCGCCATCCGGTCAGGTCAGCGGCCGAAGCTCGCCAGTTTGGCTCTCAGCTGGAGCACCGACTTGGTGTGGATCTGGCTGACCCGGCTCTCGGTCACGCCCAGCACGTTCCCGATCTCGGCCAGGGTCAGGCCCTCGTAGTAGTACAGCGTGACCACGGTCTTCTCCCGCTCGGGCAGCGTGTTGATCGCCCTCGCCAGGAGCCTCCGCAGCTCCCGGTCCTCGGCGACCTCCACGGGGTTGTCGGCGGCGGTGTCCTCCAGCGTGTCCATGACGCTCAGCCCGTCACCGCCCTCGGCCCCTACGTGCAGCAGCTCCTCCAGGGCCACCACGTTGGCCAGCGACAGCTGGCTGAACACCGCGTGGAGCTCCTCCACCTCGATGCCCATCTCGGCGGCCACCTCGCCCTCCGTCGGCGTCCGGCGCAGTCGCGCCTCCAGCGTGGCGTAGGCCCGCTCCACGTTGCGGGCCTTCTGCCGCACCGAGCGGGGGATCCAGTCCAGCGCCCGCAGCTCGTCGATCATCGCGCCCCGGATCCGGGTGATCGCGTACGTCTCGAACTTGATCTCGCGGTCGATGTCGAACTTCTCGATCGCGTCGATCAGGCCGAAGACCCCGGACGAGACGAAGTCGGCCTGCTCGACGTTGGAGGGCAGGCCCACGCTGACCCGTCCCGCGACGTACTTCACGAGCGGCGAGTAGTGCAGGATCAGCTGCTCCCGCAGCCGCTCGTCCCCCGTCGCCTTGTACGACCGCCACAGCTCGTCGAGCGTCGAGGGAGCGGGCGGCCGCACGCTGCCACCGTCACCGGCGGCTGGGGGGATCGCCGCCCGGTCGGACCCGGAGGTGTGCTGGGGCATTCGTCGCCTTGTGCCGTTCTGCTGCGCAGTGGTGCTGCTGGTGTGGGCTGTCTGTCTGATGTCGAGTTGCCTGTCCGTGTCGGGATCCTCGTGAGCGTAGCGTGACTGCGGTGTCGCGGTGGGCGAAGGGAGGAGGTCGGAGGAAGCGCAGATACGTTCCGCGAGGCGTCCCGCAGGGCTGCCGCGGCGGGCCGGCCGGGTCACCGGAGAACCCCAACTGGGCGCATTTCCAAGGCATGTCGGGGTTCCCCCGGACGGCCGAACAGGTGCGGTCAGGGTGGTCCCGGGCCGCCGCGGACCGACATCATCGCCTGGCGTGTCAACTTCCAGCCGTCGTCGTGTCGTTCGACGTAACCGAGTGCGCGGAGTTCGTACAGCCTCGCGATCGCGTCGTCCGGTGTGGTCTGCGCGCTGCGGGCCACCTCGTCCGGCCGCGCCGCCCGGCGGGCCGGCAGTGCGGCGAGCACTTGCCGGGTGGCCGGTTCCAGCAGGTCCCGGGGCAGGACGGGACCGCTCCGGTCGGGGGCCAGCTGCCCGATGTCCCCCACCAGTTCGACGACGTCCGCCACGTCGGTGACCAGGGTCGCCTCCCCGCGCAGCAGCTCGTGGACCCCGGCGGACAGCCCGCTCGTGGCGGGGCCCGGTACGCCCATCGTGTGACGGCCGAGGCGCTGTGCCGCCCGCGCCGTGACCAGGGAGCCGCTGCGGCGGGCGGCCTCGACGACCACGGTGCCGCGGGTGAGGGCGGCGATCACCCGGTTCCGCAGGATGAAGCGGCTCGGCGTCGGGTGGTCCCCGGGCGGCAACTCACCGATGACGAGCCCCTGATCGGCGATCCTGGTGATCAGCTGGGTGTGCCCGCGCGGGTAGGGCCGGTCCACGCCGCAGGCGAGGACGGCGACGGTGGCGCCGCCCGCGCCGAGGGCACCGCGGTGGGCCGCGCCGTCGATCCCGTAGGCGCCGCCCGAAACCACGACCCAGCCCTGCTCGGCGAGGCCTGCGGCGAGGGTCGCCGCCATGTGCGCCCCGTACTCGGTGCAGGCCCGGGCCCCCACGACGGCGACGGACCTCAGCGCCCATATCCGCAGACTGGCCCGCCCCCGCACCCACAGCCCGAGGGGCCGGGCATCCCCCAGGTCGTCGAGCTGCCCCGGCCACTCCGCGCTCCCGGGGCGGACGAACCGGACCCCGGCGTGCTGCGCGGCGGCGAGGTCCTCGCGCGGCCGAGCCGCCTCGGCCCTGGCCAGCAGCCCCTGCCACCGCTTGCCGCTCACCCCGGGCAGCGGCAGCCCGCCCTCCCGCAACCGCCGGGCCACCTCCCGCACCCCGAGCTCGCGCACCCACCGGCCGCCGGCCTCGTCCCCGGGCTCGATGACCCGGGTGAGGAAGACGCGGGTGAGCAGTTCGTCGTCCGGCTCGCCGGTGACGCTCATGTCAGGGCTCCGATGGCCATGGGGACGCCCCTCGGCACTCCGGTGCGCAGCTGGAGCGCGAGGGTCACGTCCGTCGCGTCGGGCCGGTCGTGACCGACGAGATCGGCGACGGTCCAGGCCACGCGCAGGACCCGATCGAGGCCGCGGGCGGTCAGGACCCCTCGCTCCAGGCTCCGCTCGGCCTCGTCCATGGCTCCGGACGCGGCGAACCAGCGGCTGCGCAGCTCGCGGCCGGGCACCTCGCTGTTGGTGTGCCACGGGGTGCCGGCCAGGCGCTCCGCGGACCGTTCCCGGGCCGCCAGCACCCGGTCGGCGACCGTCGCGGTGGACTCACCCCGTGCCCCCCGGGAGGTCAGCTCGGTACGCGTGACGCGATCCACCTCGACTCGCAGGTCGACCCGGTCCAGCAGCGGTCCGGAGAGCCTGGCCTGGTAGCGGCGGATGGCCGAGGGCGGGCACTCGCACAGGTCGCCCCGCGGGGAGAACCGGCCGCACGGGCAGGGGTTGGCCGCCAGCACCATGAGGAACTTGGCCGGGAAGCGCACCACTCCTGCACTGCGCGCGATGACGACATGCCCCGCCTCCAGCGGCTGGCGCAGGGCGTCCAGCGCCCGGCTGCCGAATTCGGGCGTCTCATCCAGGAACAGCACTCCTCGGTGGGACAGCGAGACCGCGCCGGGCCGCGCGATGCCCGGGCCGCCGCCGACGAGAGCCTGCATCGTGGCCGAGTGGTGCGGAGCACAGTAGGGAGCGACGTCGATCAGGGGCTTGCCCGGGGGCAGCAGGCCCGCCACCGAGTGGACCGCGGTGACCTCCAGGGACTCCTGCCGGCCGAGTGGGGGCAGGATGGCGGGCAGCCGCTCGGCGAGCATCGTCTTGCCTGCGCCGGGAGGCCCCTCCAGGAAAAGGTGGTGGCCTCCGGCCGCGGCCACCTCCACCGCCGTGCGCGCGGAGGTCTGCCCTACGACGTCCGCCAGGTCGTGGCCGTGGTCCTGCTGGGCCGCGCCGGCGCTGTGCATGCCGGTGGCCGCGCCTGTGCCCGGCATGCGCAGACCGGCCAGGAGCGGGTCCGGGCGCCCCGGCCCGTCCTGCTCCTCGTCCGGCACGGGCTCGTCGGCCAGGATGGCGATCAGCTGCCGCAGGCTCCGCACGCCCAGCACCGACACCCCGGGGACGAGGGACGCCTCGGCGGCGGCGCATTCCGGTACCACGACCTGTTCGTAGCCCGCGTCGGCCGCCGCCAGCACCGCCGGCAACACCCCTCGCACCGGCCGTACCCGCCCGTCCAGCCCGAGTTCGCCGATCATCACGATGTCGGCCAGGACCCGGGGGTCGACACGTTCCGCCGCGCCGAGGACCGCCGCGGCGACGGCCAGGTCGAAGCCGCTGCCGCTCTTGGGGACGGAGGCCGGGCTCAGGCCGACCGTCAGTTTTTTCTGCGGCCAGGCCGCTCCCGAGTTGACGACCGCGGCACGCACCCGGTCCCGGCTCTCCGTAAGGCTCTTGTCCGGCAGCCCCACCAGCGTGAACGCCGCGACGCCCGGTTCGAGGTCGGCCTGGACCTCGACGACCACGCCCTCGACGCCCACGAGCGCCACCGAACACGTACGGGCGAATCCCATCAGGCCACCCCTCGCACGTGTTCGACGACGGCCGCGCCACGGCTCGGCAGCAGCACCCCGACCACGTCGATGCGGACCCCACCGGGCGGTGCGCCCCCGTGGGTCTGGATCCACCGCTCGGCGAGATCCCGCAGCCGCTCCGCCTTCCGCGGGGTCACGGCCGCCATAGGATGCTCGAAGGGGCCCGCCCGGCGGGTCTTCACCTCGCAGATGACCAGGACGTCCCCGTCCCTGGCCACGATGTCGATCTCCCCGGTGCGACCGGAGCGCCAGTTGCGCTCCAGGACCGTCATCCCGGCCTCGGCCAGCAGCTTCGCGGCCAGCCCTTCGCCGTACCTGCCCATTGCGCTGCGCGCCCGATGTGCGTTCACGTCGGCACCACCTCCGGTGCCAACGATCACGCGCCCGCCCCCAAGGAGTGGATCTTGGTGGACGGCTCAGCGGTTGTGGACAACTCGGTCACCCACTCGGGTGACCTCACCCGCTCGGCAGCTCGAGATCGCTCTTGTTGAGCTCTTCGATGTTCACGTCCTTGAACGTCAGGACCCGTACCTGCTTCACGAACCGCGCCGGCCGGTACATGTCCCACACCCAGGCGTCCGCCATGGACACCTCGAAGAACACCTCACCCTGGACCGAGTGCACCTGCATCTCGTAGTCGTTGGTCAGGTAGAAACGCCGCTCGGTCTCGATCACGTATTTGAACAGACCGACGACATCGCGGTACTCCCGGTAGAGCTTCAGCTCCATCTCGGTCTCGTACTTCTCGAGGTCCTCGGCGCTCATGGCATGTTCCCCTTCAGCCGTGCGATCCCCCCATTGTGCGCCAGTCCCGCGAGCCCTCAGACGATTTCCGGGTCAAGGATCACGGGCCTGGCCGGGGGACCTTCGTCGAGCAGCGTGCGCAGCAGCCCGGCGAGTCTGGTCGGATACACCGTCTCATGTGCCCGGCTCAGTTCCGCACACGTCCACCAGCGCGCTCCGGCGACGCTGCGCCGTTCCAGGTCGGTCAGGCCCGTCGCCTCGATCGTCGTACGGTCCGTACGAGCCAGGTAGTACCACTCGTCCTGGTCCCAGCGGCGCCCCGCGAACGGGAAGGAGCACATCCGCCGCCACAGCACCGGACCGAGCTCGACCTCGGTGATGCCCGTCTCCTCGACGAGTTCCCGCAGGGCGGCCTCTTCACGGGTCTCGGCGCCCTCCACTCCGCCGCCGGGGGTGAACCACCAGGTGTCGGCCGGATCGTCCGGCTCGTGCCCGTGCAGCAGCAGGATGCGGTCCTGCGGGTCGAGCAGCACCACCCGTGCGACCTTGCGCAGACCGCCCTCGTGGGTGTCCCGGCCCGCCCGCCCGGTCTCAGCGCTCACCTGTCGGGCTCCGCGTTCGCCCCCCGGGCCCGGGCCGCGCCCGTGCGCTTGGCGATGGGGCCGTAGGCGCCCCCGGCGAGGACGAGCACGGCGCCGACGATCACCGCGGCGGTGATCGTCCGCAGCGGTCCGGGCGACGACAGGGTGCCGAGGGCCTCGAAGCCGGTGGGGCGCGGAAGCATGCCGTTCATGGGGTAGACCACGGCGTCCACGCGCGCGTCGACGGCGGAGCGCGCCACGGTGCCGCTGGCGGCGTCGGTCAGGTGGGCGGTGGAGTCAAGGGAGCTGCCGCGCTCGTCACCGAGCAGGAACAGCCGGCCCTTGGGGACGGTCACGGTCGGGAAGTCGGTGATCTCGGCCGGCTCGCCCGCGGGCAGATAGGGCTCGTCGATCTCCTTGTCGTTGACCTTGAGCTTGCCGTCCTGGCAGCAGGAGACCGTGTCACCGCCGATGGCGACCACGCGCTTGACCATCGGTGTGTCACCCCAGGTCGCGTCCTTGAAGACGACGACGTCACCGCGCCGCACCTCGCCTCCGCCGACGCGCTGCGCGAGGATCCGGTCGCCCGCGTCGATCGTCGGCGTCATCGAACCGGTGGGCACGGTGTACGGCCGGTAGGCCACCGCTCCCCAGGCGAAACCCCCGAGGAACAGCACGAGGCCCAGCCCCACCATCAGTCCGGACAGCCGCTGCCCGAGCCGGGTCCCGACCGGTGCCGCTCCTGTGCTCCCACTGCCGAGCGGGGCCGTACGCATCGCGCTCTCACCACCCATGGAGCCGCACCCTACCTGTCGGTACCACCAGAAAGCAGCCCGCCCGGGGCGCCCGATCATGCCACGACGAAAGCGCGGCGGCCGCCCCTGGATCTCGGATCCCGGGCGGCCGCCGCGTTCACGGTGCGTTTCGAATGGGAAAATCAGGCCGTACCGCAACTCCAGGGGCCGAAGTAGCCCCACTCCCCGCTGCGGTACTCGCCCGCTCCCGCCTGCATGCAGACGCCGGTGCCCTCGTCGTAGCTCTTGTTGACGGTCACCGGGGAGCCGTCGGCCGAATTGGGGTTCCAGATGGAGAAGTCGTAGCCGCCGTTCGACTGGTAGGGCGCGACATCCACCTTCACGACCGCGGCCCAGCCGTCCGCGCACTTGTCGTACACGGTGAACACCTCACCGTACGACGCGAAGTGTCCGGCGGAAGCATTCGAACACCCCGCCTTGAAGCTCGGCCCGTAGACCGTGACATCCGTCCCCGCGAGGGCCGGCGAACCGGCGAGCCCCACCAACGCGACCGCACCGGTCAGCGTCCCCGCCCACCGCAAACCCTTCACAACGCCCCCCACGCTCAGCTGGATTCCATAGGTTGAACAGAGCGGGCCCCGGGAGCGGCGAAACAGATCGGCTCCGCCCCCGGGCCCCGCGTCGGTGCCTTTGAACCGGTGGGCTCGGTCACGGCCGACAGGCCGCCGCTGCCCACCCAAGGGCATCAGGCCGAGCCGCAGCTCCACGGGCCCCACGCGTTCGAGCCCGTCTGCCCGCTGGAGTACTCGCCCGAGCCGGCCTGCATGCAGACGCCGGTGCCCTCGTCGTAGCTCTTGTTGACGGTCACCGGGGAGCCGTCGGCCGAGTTGGGGTTCCAGATGAGGAAGTCGTAGCCGCCGTCCGGCTTGTACGGCGCGACATCCACCTTCACGACCGCGGCCCAGCCGTCCGCGCACTTGTCGTACACGGTGAACACCTCACCGTACGACGCGAAGTGTCCGGCGGAAGCATTCGAACACCCCGCCTTGAAGCTCGGCCCGTAGACCGTCACGTCCGTCCCCGCCAGGGCCGGCGAACCGGCGAGCCCCACCAACGCGACCGCACCGGTCAGCGCCCCTGCCAGCCTGAACTTCTTCATGATCCCCCCAAGATTCATACGATCTTCATCGCTCGGACAAGATCAGAGAGTAGGGGAGCGCACCTGGTGGCGCAATCTTTTTTCGAACATGGCTGATCTTTGTGGCTTGGTCACCCGGGTGAGGAGAGCGCGGCGGGACCCTGAGAGCGGGACCTCTCGTCTGTCCGGGATCTCATCGTGCCGTGGCGGCGGACGCTCAGGGGATGAGCCCGCTCTGGTCGAAGGTGTCGGGCACGGGCAGCGTCCCCCAGCGGTCGATCGGCCATGCCTTCACGATGGCGCGTCCGACGACCTCCTTGACCGGGACCATTCCGTGGTACTTCTCGCCCTGGTTGTAGCGCGAGTCGCGTGAGTTCTGCCGGTGGTCGCCCATGACCCAGACGTACCCCTGCGGAACCTTCACCTTGAACTGACCGCCCGAGTCGTCGACCGAACAGGGCGTGTTGCCGGGGTAGACGTACGGTTCGTCCAGCGCCTTGCCGTTGACCTTCAGCGGGCCGGTTCCCTTGCACTCGACCGTGTCTCCGCCGACCCCGATCACCCGCTTGATGAGGTCCTTCTCCTCAACCGACGGCATCAGGCCGATCCAGCTGAGGAACGTCTGCATGGCGTTGGGATCGGGCGTCGGCTCGCCCCTGAGCCAGTTGCCGGGGTCGTGGAAGACGACCACCTCTCCGCGCTCGGGCTCCGAGCCGAACCACGGGGTGAGCTTGTCGACCAGGACACGGTCGCCCTGCTGGAGGGTGTTCTGCATCGAGTCGGAGGGGATGGAGAACGCCTGCACCAGGAACGTCTTGATCAGCAGCGCCAGCACCAGCGCGATAACGATCAGGATCGGCAGCTCCTTCCAGAAGGAGCGCGGCTTCTTCGGGGTTCGGGCCGCGCCACCCGGCCCCTGGTCATCGGCTGTCGTGTGCTCGCCCGTCACCCTGTCGTCCTCGGCTGTTGCCCCGGCGTCATTCCCGGGGGTCACGGCGCTGTCCGCGGCCGGGACGTCGGATTGCGCCGGGCCTTCGCGGTGCTCCTCGCCGTCGTGTCCGGACCGTGCGCCGACCGCCACATCCCCCACACCAACTCCTCACTCTCTGCCGCCGCCTGCCCCATGTGCGGCGCAGGCCCACCACTCCCATAACGAGCGGGAGTTCCGCAGGGCTCGGGAGTTGGATCGTTCCGTTCGGATCGTCAGGAGCAACCCTATGCGACAGCCGGGAAGCGGCGGTCGACCCGGCGCTCGAGTCGGACACGGGCGCGTAGGTCTGGGGCTCTTCCAAGGTGGTCCAGTGACCGAGTGGCCAGGCGATGACCATGGCCCGTCCCACCACCTCGTCCTCGGAGACAGTGCCGCTGTCGGTGTCCTGGTGCACACGGGAGTCGGCGGAGTTGTTGCGGTGGTCGCCCATCACCCACAGCCGCCCCTGAGGGACAGTGATGTCGAACGGAGTGTCGGACGGCGCGGCGCCGGGGTACAGGTAGTCCTCGTTCAGCGGGACGCCGTTGACCGTCACGCGTCCCTGCGCGTCGCAGCACTTGACGCGGTCGCCGCCGACGCCGACGACCCGCTTGATGAGGTCCTTCTCGTTGTCGGACGGCAGCAGACCGATGAAGGCGAGCCCTTCCTTGACCTGTTTGACGACGACCGGGTCCTCCTGCTGCGGCGTGGTCTGCTCGTCCTGGAGCCAGCCGCCGGGGTCCTTGAAGACGACGACGTCCCCGCGCTGCGGCTTGGAACCGAACCACGGGGTGAGCTTGTCGACCAGCACGCGGTCGCCGATCTGGATCGTCTGCTCCATGGAGCCGGAGGGGATCACGAAGGCCTGGACGAGGAACGTCTTCAGCACGAGGGCTATGAGGACGGCGACGCCGACGAGGAGGGGTATCTCCTTGACGGCACCGCGCCTGCGGCGCCGCTTGACCTTGCGCTGGAGCTTGCGCCGCTCGGCGCGCGTCCGGCCGCCGGCCGGGGAGGAGGTGCGCCGGGCGCCGGTGGGCAGCAGGTTCTCCGCAGGGCCGGCGGGGACGCCGCGCGGTTTGCCGCGGTTACCCATGGGCGCCCGCCCTTCGGGCGGCGGGCACGCGCGCATAGGTGTCGGGGCGGTGCAGGCGCGTGGCGTGACCGGGGGGCCATACGATCCCGTCGGCGCGGCCGATCACGTCGCCGACCGGGACCATGCCGCCACCGGGGGAGCCGAGGTGGTCGCGGGAGTCGCTGGACCGGCTGCGGTGGTCGCCGAGGACGAACAGGGCGCCGTCGGGCACGACGACGTCGAAGGGCACCGCGGACGGGCTGTCGCCGGGGTACAGCAAGCCCGACTCGTCGACCGGCCGGCCGTTCACCTGGATCCTCCCCTCCTTGTCGCAGCAGACCACGTGGTCTTCCCCCACGCCTACAACGCGTTTGACGTAGTCCGCGTGCCCGAAGTGCCCGGTCCCGTCGAACACGACGATGTCTCCCCGCTGCGGCTGGGCACCGAAACGGTATGCCAACTTATTTACGAGAACCCGGTCCCCGATCCTCAATGCCCGCTCCATGGATCCGCTGGGGATCTGGAACGGCCGCAGCACGAACGCGGACAGCAGCAGCAGAAACAGCAGGCAGGTCAGCAGGGTCAGCGTGATCCGGCCGCCGGGAATCCACTCGGCGGCCCGCGACAACGCGAAACGCGACCGTTCCTCCGGCCCCCTGGCCTCCGAGGGGTCCTCGGAGCCGGAAGGGCGGGAGGAGCGGTCGCGCTCCGTCGGCTGTGCTTCGGTGTCCATCGGAGCCAGATGCTATCCGGCCCCGAGGTGAACCCCGGAGAGCGCTCAGCTCTCGCGCTTCTCCTTGATCTTCGCGGCCTTGCCGCGCAGCTCGCGCAGGTAGTACAGCTTGGCGCGGCGGACGTCACCCTTGGTGACGAGCTCGATCTTCTCCACGATCGGGGTGTGCACCGGGAAGGTGCGCTCGACGCCGACGGAGAAGGAGACCTTGCGGACCGTGAAGGTCTCGCGCACGCCGGCGCCCTGGCGGCGGATCACGACGCCCTTGAACTGCTGCACACGGGAGCGGTTGCCCTCGATGACGCGGACGTGCACGTTGACGGTGTCGCCCGGGCGGAAGGCGGGGACGTCGCTGCGCAGCGACGCGGAGTCGACGGTGTCGAGCAGGTGAGACATGTCGTCTGCTTTCCTCGCTGATGCCACAGGTCATCAACGGAAACTAGGTTTTTCGGAATCAGGGCTGTGCGGGTCGGGGCGGGCGTCGTCTCCCCCTGTGGCAGGGGCGCACGCCGGACGGACGCACAACAGCTGGCTATTCTTCCACGCCGTCGGTCCTGCGCCAAAATCGGCCGTACGGCTCCCCCGCCGGGTCCGGCGCCCAGCCCAGGATGGAGAGCATCTCGCGGTCCTTCTTGTCGAAGGCCTTGGGATCGCACCGCTCGATGAGGTCGGGGCGGTGGGCGGTGGTGCGCTTGAGGGCCTCGTCCCGGCGCCAGCGGGCGATCTTGCCGTGGTGGCCGCTGAGCAGCACGTCGGGGATGTCCCGGCCGCGCCACTCGGGCGGCTTGGTGTAGACGGGCCCCTCCAGCAGGTTGGCCATCGCGCCGGGCGCGAAGGAGTCGTCCCGGTGGGACTCGGCATTGCCCAGGACGCCGGGCAGCAGCCGCGCCACGGCCTCCGTGACGACCAGGACGGCCGCCTCGCCTCCGGCCAGGACGTAGTCGCCGATGGACACCTCGTACACCGGCATCCGGGTCGCGTACTCGTCGACGACGCGCCGGTCGATGCCCTCGTAGCGGGCCGGCGTGAAGATCAGCCAGGGGCGCTCGGAGAGGTGGACGGCGAGCTCCTGGGTGAAGGGGCGGCCGCTCGGGGTCGGCACGATCAGGGCCGGTTCGCGGGAGCCGGTCTCGTAGCCGTCGGCCAGGACGGAGTCGAGCGCGTCTCCCCAGGGCCCGGTCTTCATGACCATGCCCGGGCCGCCGCCGTACGGGGTGTCGTCGACGGTGTTGTGCCGGTCGTACGTCCAGGCGCGCAGATCGTGGACGTGGACATCGAGCTGTCCACGCGCGCGCGCCTTGCCGACGAGGGAGACGTTCAGCGGTTCCAGGTACTCGGGGAAGATCGTGACGACGTCGAGGCGCATTACGACTCGTCCCGGCTGGAGGCGATCTCCGCGCGGTCGTCGATCAGGCCCGGCGGCGGGGTGATGACGGCCCTCTGCTCCTCCAGGTCGATCTCGCTGACGATCTCCTCGACGAAGGGGATCAGCACCTCGCTGCCGTCGGGGCGCTCGACGATGAACAGGTCCTGGGTGGGCAGGTGCGAGATCTCCGTGATCCGGCCGACCTGCGTGCCGTCCGCGGTGATCACGTCGAGGTCGATGAGCTGGTGGTCGTAGTACTCGTCCTCGCCCTCGGGCAGCTCGTCGGGGTCGATCTCGGCGATCAGGAGGGTGTTGCGCAGGGCCTCGGCGCCGGTGCGGTCGCTGACGCCCTCGAAGCGCAGCAGGAGGCGGCCGCTGTGGACGCGGCCGGTCTCGATGGTGAGCGGTCCCGCCGAGGCGGGATCGGTGGCGAGTACGGCGCCGGGTGCGAGCCTGAGTTCCGGCTCGTCGGTCCGTACCTCGACGGTGACCTCACCCTTGATTCCATGGGCACGGCCGATCCGGGCGACTACCAGCTGCACGTGTGCGATCTCCTGTCATACGACTACGGGCCGGGGACGGCCCTGAGGGCCCTCCCCGGCCCGAGCCGGTTGCGATAAGCGTCAGCGGACGTGGTCCACGTCGACGAGGTCGACGCGGACGCCGCGACCACCGATGGCGCCCACGACGGTGCGCAGGGCGCGTGCGGTGCGGCCGTTGCGGCCGATCACCTTGCCGAGGTCGTCCGGGTGGACCCGGACCTCGAGCACCCGTCCGCGGCGCAGGTTGCGCGAGGCGACCTGCACATCGTCAGGGTTGTCGACGATGCCCTTCACGAGGTGCTCGAGAGCCTCCTCGAGCATGCTCAGGCCTCGGTCGAAGCGGACTCAGCGGCGGCCTCGTCCTTCTTCTCAGCCTTCTTCTTCTGGGTGATCGCCTCACCCTTGCCCTCGTCCTCGCCGCCGATGGCCTCGAACGACGGGCGCGCGGCCTTCTCCGGCTGCGTCAGCAGCGGAGCCGGGGCGGGCTCGCCCTTGAACTTCTGCCAGTCGCCGGTCTTCTTGAGGATGGCCATCACGGGCTCGGTCGGCTGGGCGCCGACACCGAGCCAGTACGCCACACGCTCGGCGTCGACCTCGATCACCGACGGGTTGTACGTCGGGTGGTACTTGCCGATCTCCTCGATGGCCCGGCCGTCACGGCGGGTGCGGGAGTCGGCGACGACGATGCGGTAGTGAGGCGAACGGATCTTGCCCAGACGCTTCAGCTTGATCTTGACTGCCACGGGAGTGGGTTCTCCTGGATTTGACGTGGTTGGGCACGGCGAGAGAAGCCGCGTGGGGTTGCGGTACCCGAGTGCCCGATGGACGCGTCAGCCGGAGGAGAGAGGGGTCCTGTGCGGCTGTCGAGTACAGCTAGCCATTGTGCCATACCCTGCGGGCCGCTTCGGGCCAGGGGTGCCCGGCCGCTGTGCGGGCATGGCTGAGCGGCACCCGGCGCAGAGGTGGAGGTACGTCGGGTGCCCACCCCGCCTCATGTCGTCGACCGGCAGCCACGAGATGCCGGTGCGAACGTCAGCTCGCCACCGCTCCGACCACGTCCGGGATCCGGAACGGCTTGCCGCAGCCGCCGCAGACGATGGGGGCCTGGGCGAGGACCGAAGGGACGACGCGGACGTTGCGGCCGCAGTCGCAGACCGCCTTGACCCGCACGCCGCCGCCGGAGGAGCCGTGGCGGGCGGCCGGGCCCCGGAAGGTGCGGGAGGTGTCGGAGGAGGTCGCGGCCGTGTGGGCCTTCAGCGCGCGCTGGAGGCGTTCGATCGTCGGGCGGTAGCGGCGCTTCGCCTCGGGGGTGAGCGTGACCAGGGAGAAGCCGCTGCTGGGGTGCGGTTCCTCGGGGTGGTCCAGGCCCAGCTCCTCGGCGATCGCGAGGAATCTGCGGTTGTGGTAGCGGCCGGCGCGGGAGGTGTCGCGGACGCCGCGCGCGGCGGCGACGCCATGGACTGCCTCATGGAGCAGTCGCTCGAAGGAGAGTTCGTGACCGCACGCGGACGACGACTCCCCGATCAGGGACTCTGGCGCCGCAAGGTCGGGCAGCTCGGGGTGGTACCGCTGAATGTCGGCCCACGCCTGTGCCAGCTCTGCGGCGAGAACAGGTGGTGTCTGTGTCGTGCTCACGTAATGACAACGAGCCTGGGTGCCCCAGTGTTCCGATTCCGGGGCATCCCAAATAATTTGCACGTACCCGTCAGTTGCCTCTGATGCGTGCGGACGAGGGCGGGTGCGCTGATCTGCGGAGAAGCCTCACAGCTCACCACAAGGTGGTGCGTAGCCCCGCGTACGATCCGGCGCGTACGCAGTGCACGCACGCCGGGGTACAGGAGGTCCGCGGGTACGCAAGAGGCGTTTCGGCCGCCTGGAGCCGCACTCAGTAAGCGCCTGCGACGACCGCGACGTTACCGGGTGCGTCGGCGGCGTCCGGCACCGACCCGTCCTCGGCGACCAGACACCGTAGGCCACCGCGTGATCGGCCGGCTTGACCTCGCCCTCCTCGCCGAGCGTGGCCCACGGGATGCGCGCCCGGCCGCCGCCGGTGGCCACCTCGACGGCCTCCGACACCCGGGCCGTACGGCACTCGCGGCGCTGACGGGACTGTCTCGGCAGCGTCCCTGGTCGTCCTCCTCGACGTGGACCCGGATTCCGGCCAGCGCGGGAAATCGTCCGCCCGGGGGGACCGGCACCCTCGTCACAGCGGGATGCCACCGCCCACGTTGCCGGAATGTGAAATCTCGCCACCGGCACATGACATCTCGCAAGCCCTGCCGCATTCCACTGGACGACAGGTCGAGGGGGGAGTTTCCTGGCATACGGGGGTAGTGCGAGCGCACTGTCACGGGGGCCATGTAATCGGGCAAGAGGCAACTCTCGGCGGATTGGGGCGCTTACTTATGACACCTACGCTCGTGCGGCAGCACCTGCCTCACGCGGGGACAGCACCCCGCGTGGACCTGCGTGCACGCGCGCGTGACTGGTCCGAGATCCAGGAGCGGATGCTGGTTCCGCTCTACGAGGCCGTCTACGAGCGACTGGACGTGGGTCCCGCAACCCGGCTGCTCGGCCTCGGCTGCGGTTCCGGACTCGCCCTGCTGATGGCCGCCGCCCGGGGAGCGGCGGTCACCGGTGTCGACGCTTCCCACGAACGAATGACCCTGGCACGGGAGCGACTGCTGCCCGAGGCGGGGGGCGCGGACACCCGTGCGCACACCCGGCTGATCGACGGATCGCCCCGGGACGCCGAGGAACCGGGCGCTCCCGCCTACACCCTGGTGACCGCGTTCGAGCCGATCGGGTGCCTCGCCGGCGACTCGGAGGGGCTGGGCGGGCTGCTCGCGGAGGCCACGCCGCTGGCCGAGCGCGGAGCGGCCGTGGTGCTGGCCGGCTGGGGCCCGCCGGAGCGGTGCGCCACGGCGTCGGTGCTGCGGGTGGCCACCAAGCTGGCGGAACCGCTGCGCAACACGGGCAGCTGGCGGCCGGCTCTGCGCGACGACCTGGAGGACGTCGCCCAGCGGGCGGGGCTCAGGCCGGACGGCTCCGGCCGGGTGGCGTGCCCCTTCGGGTACGCCGACGTGGACAGCGCGCGGCGCGGGCTGAAGTCGACCGGTCTCTTCGACGCGGCGATGACGGCGACGGACCAGGTCCAGGTGGACAAGGAACTGACCGAGGCTCTCCATCCCCACCAGCGTCAGGACGGCACGGTGTGGATGCCGAACGTGTTCCGCTACCTGATCGCCCGGACCCCGTGACATCCAGGTCCTGACGGGCCGGGGCACGACTGAGGGCGCCTCCCCTTTCACGAGGGGGCGCCCCGGGCCGTGAGAAACGGGCCGTCAGCCCATGAACTTCTTGAATTCGTCGGGGAGTTCGAAGTCCTTGCCGCCCTGCTGCGGCAGGCCGAAGGCGCCGGCGCCCTCGGCGGCGGCCGCGCGGCGGGCGGCGGCCTCCTGCTCCTGCTGCTTGCGCTTCATCGGGTTGCCGGAGCGCTGCTTGCCCTTGGCCTGCTTCTGCTTCTTCTTCGTCCGGCCGGGGCCACCGCCCATGCCCGGCATCCCGGGCATCCCGGGCATGCCGCCGCCCTGGGCCATCCGGGACATCATCTTGCGGGCCTCGAAGAACCGCTCGACGAGGTTCTTCACCGCGCTGACCTCGACGCCCGAGCCCTTGGCGATACGGGCGCGGCGCGAGCCGTTGATGATCGTCGGCTCCTGGCGCTCGGCCGGGGTCATCGACTTGATGATGGCCGCCGTGCGGTCGACGTCCCGCTCGTCGAGGTTGTTGATCTGGTCCTTCATCTGGCCCATGCCCGGGAGCATGCCGAGCAGCTTGGAGATGGAGCCCATCTTCCTGACCTGCTCCATCTGGGCCAGGAAGTCGTCGAGGGTGAAGTCCTGGCCCTTCCTGGAGGCCAGCTTCTCCGCCATCTTCTGGGCTTCGGCCTGGTCGAAGGTCTTCTCCGCCTGCTCGATCAGGGTGAGCAGGTCACCCATGTCGAGGATGCGGGAGGCCATCCGGTCCGGGTGGAAGGCGTCGAAGTCGTCGAGCTTCTCGCCGTTCGACGCGAACATGATCGGCTTGCCGGTGATCTGCCGGATCGACAGGGCCGCGCCACCGCGGGCGTCACCGTCGAGCTTGGAGAGCACCACGCCGTCGAAGCCGACGCCGTCGCGGAAGGCCTCGGCGGTGTTGACGGCGTCCTGGCCGATCATCGCGTCGACGACGAACAGGATCTCGTCGGGGCTGACCGCGTCGCGGATGTCCGCGGCCTGCTGCATCATCTCCTGGTCGATGCCGAGGCGGCCGGCGGTGTCCACGATCACGATGTCGTGGACCTTGGACCGGGCGTGCTCGATGGAGTCCTTGGCGACCTTGACCGGGTCACCGACGCCGTTGCCCGGCTCCGGCGCGTAGACGGCGACGCCCGCGCGCTCGGCGACGACGCTGAGCTGGTTGACGGCGTTCGGGCGCTGGAGGTCACAGGCGACCAGCAGCGGCGAGTGGCCCTGCTCCTTCAGCCAGCGGCCGAGCTTGCCCGCGAGGGTGGTCTTACCGGCACCCTGCAGACCGGCCAGCATGATCACGGTGGGCGGCTGCTTGGCGAAGCGCAGCCGCCGGGTCTCACCGCCGAGGATGGTGACCAGTTCCTCGTTGACGATCTTCAGGACCTGCTGGGCCGGGTTCAGCGCCCTGCTGACCTCGGCACCGAGGGCACGCTCCTTGACGTTCTTGATGAACGCGCGGACGACCGGCAGGGCGACGTCGGCTTCGAGCAGAGCGATCCGGATCTCACGAGCCGTGGCGTCGATGTCCGCCTCGGAGAGCCGTCCCTTGCCGCGCAGGTTCTTGAAGGTCGCTGAGAGGCGATCGGAAAGAGTATCGAACACGGCGCTCGCGGTCCTCGGGGTCGGAGACAGACTGGGGAATCGCCCTCCAGGGTATCCCGGCGTGACAAGTCGCCGGGTCGGCATCACCCCCGCAGTGTCTCCTCCAGCTTCCGCGCCACCGACTCGGCCTCGTCCCCGGGCAGAGGGGCGCCCTTCGGACCGGTCACGTAGAAGGCGTCCACGGCGTTGGCGCCGAGGGTCGAGACGTGCGCGCTGCGCACCCGCACGCTCGCGTCCTCCAGGGCGCGGCCGATGCGGAAGAGCAGCCCCGGGGCGTCCTGGGAGCGGACCTCGATGACGGTGGCCAGCCGGGAGGCGGCCGGGTGGACCGACACCCGGGGTGGCGGGGCCACCACGCCCCGGCGGCGCGGGTAGGCCGCGTCCCGCTCGGCGAGGCGGCCGGCGATGTCCAGGGAACCGTCCAGCGCCCGGACGAGGTCCGCGCGCAGCCGGGCGGCCTGCGGCAGCGAGCCGTACTCGGCGGCGACCCGCCAGTCCAGCAGCAGCACGGACCCGTCGACACCGTCCGGCAGGGTCAGGGACCGCAGCTCGGCGGTCCGTACGGTCAGCCGGTGCATGGCGAGGATCCCGGCCACCGCGGGCAGCACGCCCGGCTGGTCGGGGACGGCGATCAGCAGCTCCACTCCGAGCGGCTCCGGCTCACCGGACGGCTCCTGCCCGGCGGACGGCTCGGTCTGGGCCCGCAGGGCGAGCACCGGGCTGCCGGTCGCGACCGCCTCGATGGCGAGCCGCTCCTGCTCGGTGGTGGGCGCGGCCTCCTCGGGCTCGTCCGGGACGTCCCCGGCGAGCACCGCCGAGACCCGCTGGACCAGCTCGGCGACGAGCGAGGCGCGCCAGGCCGACCAGGCGGCCGGGCCGGTGGCCAGGGCGTCGGCCTCGGTGAGCGCGTGCAGCAGCTCCAGGGTGCCCTGGGAGCCGACGGCCTCGGCGACCGAGCGCACGGTGGCCGGGTCCTCCAGGTCACGCCGGGTGGCCGTGTCGACGAGCAGCAGGTGGTGCCGGACGAGGGTGGCGACGACCGTCACGTCGTGGCGGTCGAAGCCGATGCGGGCGGCGACGTCCTTGGCGATGATCTCACCGGCCACCGAGTGGTCGCCGGGCCAGCCCTTGCCGATGTCGTGCAGCAGCGCGGCGACCAGCAGCAGGTCGGGGCGGCTGACCCGGCGGGTGAACTCGGAGGCGCGCACGGCGGTCTCGATCAGGTGCCGGTCGACGGTCCACAGGTGCACGGCGTTGCGCTGCGGACGGCAGCGCACCCGCTCCCAGTCCGGGAGGAGGCGCGTGATCAGGCCTTCGGCCTCCAGGGCCTCCCAGACCTCGATGGTCGGGCGGCCGGAGCCGAGCAGGGTGACGAGTTGCTCGCGTGCCTCGGCGGGCCAGGGGGTGGGCACCGGGCGCACGGTGGCGGCCAGGCGCCGTACGGCGTGCAGGGAGAGCGGGAGTCCGGCCTGCGCCGCGGCGGCAGCGGCCCGCAGCGGCAGCACGGGGTCGCGTTCGGGACGCGCGGCACGGGCGAGCACCACCTCACCGTCCTGCTCCACCACGCCCTCGGCGAGCGGAGAACGTTCGGGGGCCGTTTTCCCGCCGCCCAACATGGCGCGAAGCCGGGGCCGCACGGCGCGCGACCGCAGCACGCGCCCCACCTCGCGCCAGGTGACGTCACTGGCGTACGAGACGACCCGCGCCGCCTCGTACACCTGCCGCAGCAGGGCGTCCGCGTCGAGCAGGCCGAGCTCGGTGGCCACCTGGTCCTGCTCCTGGAGGGCGAGCCGGTCGGTCGCGCGCCCCGTGGTCAGGTGCAGGGCGTCCCGTACGTCGAGGAGCCGGCGACGGGCGTCGGCGAGGCCTTCGCGCGGAGCGTCGGCGAGCCAGGAGGCGGCGACGGCACGCAGGGCGGTGGCGTCGCGCAGGCCGCCCCGGGCCTCCTTCAGGTCCGGCTCCAGCAGGTACTGCAGCTCGCCCTGCCGCTCGGCGCGTTCGGCGCACAGCTCCTGGAGTTCGGAGAGGCGTCTGGGCGCCTGGTTGCGCCAGTCGGCCAGCACGGCCGTACGCAGCCCCGAGGTGAGGCCCAGGTCGCCGGCGAGGTGCCGGGCGTCCAGCAGACCGAGCTGGACCTTGAGGTCCTCGGTGGCGGTCTTGCGGGCCTCGGCGGGGGTGCGGACGGAGTGGTCGAGGGCCAGACCCAGGTCCCACACGGGGTACCAGAGCCGGTCGGCGAGGGCGGCGACGGCCTTGGGGTCGCTGCCGTCGTGCAGCAGGAGCAGGTCGAGGTCGCTGCGCGGGGACAGCTCGCCGCGTCCGTAGCCGCCGACGGCGACCAGGGAGGCTCCGCGCAGTCCCTCGGCACCCGAGGCGAACAGGCCGGTGAGCCAGTCGTCCGTCAGCTCGGCCAGGGCAGCACGGCGCGGCGGCCCGGACCGCGCCTCCTCCGTGAGGAGACGCAGCCGGGCCGCCGCGTAGCCGCTGGGTCCCGAGTCCTCTGCTTCCTTGTGCATGTCCGTACCCGTCACCCAGCGACTCCTGTTCTTGTGTGTCAGAGCGCGTCGGGGCCGCGCTCGCCGGTCCGGACCCGGACGGCCGTCTCGACCGGGATGGACCAGACCTTGCCGTCACCGATCTTGCCGGTGCGGGCGGCCTTGACCACGACGTCGATGAGCTGTTCGGCGTCGTCGTCCTCGACCAGGACCTCGATGCGGATCTTGGGGACCAGGTCGACGGTGTACTCGGCGCCGCGGTAGACCTCGGTGTGGCCCCGCTGGCGGCCGTAGCCGCTGGCCTCGGTGACCGTCAGTCCGTGCACTCCGAAGGCCTGCAGGGCCTCCTTGATCTCGTCGAGCCGGTGCGGCTTCACAACGGCGGTGATGAGCTTCATGCGTCCACCTTCTTGCTCGCGGCTGCGGCGACCGGGGCCGTGACGGCCGTCTTGGCGGCGCCGCCACCGGCGCCACTGAAGTCGTATGCGGTCTCGGCGTGCTCGGCCTGGTCGATGCCGGTGACTTCCTCGTCCTCGGAGACTCGCATACCGATCGTCTTGTGGATGACGAAGGCGAGGATCGCCGAGACGATCAGCGAGTAGGCGAGTACGCCGCCGACACCGGCGAGCTGCTTCCACAGCTGGTCGAACTTGTGGTCGCCGTAGAAGACGCCCGTGGCCTCGGACTGGCCCTTACCGCTGGCGAAGAAGCCGATCAGGACGGAGCCGACGACACCACCGACGAGGTGGACACCGACGACGTCGAGCGAGTCGTCGAAGCCGAACTTGTACTTCAGGCCGACGGCCATGGCGCACAGGACACCGGCGATGGCGCCGACGGCGATCGCTCCCATCGGGGTGACCGAGCCACCGGCCGGGGTGATGGCGACCAGGCCGGCGACCGCGCCGGAGGCGGCGCCCAGTGTGGTGAACGCGCCGTGGCGGATCTTCTCGTAGGCGAGCCAGGCCAGCATGGCGGCGGCGGTGGCGATCTGCGTGTTGACGAACATCAGGGTGCCGACGCCGTCGTCGTTGCCGAGCCACGAACCCGCGTTGAAGCCGAACCAGCCGAACCACAGCAGACCGGCGCCGAGCATCACCAGCGGGAGGCTGTGCGGGCGCATCGGGTCCTTCTTGAAGCCGACGCGCTTGCCGATCACGAGGATCACGCCGAGCGCGGCGGCGCCCGCGTTGATGTGGACCGCCGTACCACCGGCGAAGTCGATCACGCCCATGTCGAAGGCCCAGCCGCCCTCACCCCAGACCCAGTGGGCGACGGGGAAGTAGACGATCGTGGCCCACAGCGCGATGAACAGCGCCCAGGCGGAGAACTTCACGCGGTCCGCGAGGGCACCGCTGATCAGGGCGGGCGTGATGATCGCGAACATCAGCTGGAAGACCATGAAGGCAAGCAGCGGGATGTTGTAGGTGCCCCAGAGCTCGCCCTTGTCGACCCCGGTGAGGCCGACCCAGTCCGAGTTCCAGCCGATCAGGCTGCCGGAGTCGGTGCCGAACGCCATGGAGAAGCCGTACAGCACCCACAGGATGGTGACGATCCCGAGGCTGATGAAGCTCATCATCAGCATGTTCAGGGTGCTCTTGACGCGGACCATGCCTCCGTAGAAGAAGGCGAGACCCGGAGTCATGAGCATCACCAGGGCGGAACAGATGAGCATGAACCCTGTGTTGGCGGCAGACAGCTTGGGCGCCTCTGCGGCCAGGGTGATGGCTGGTGCCATCGGCGTCTCCTCGTCGTTGGTACGGCCCCGTGCGGGCGAAGCCTCGAGCGGATTGAGGGGTGGGCCGGTTATGCGCCACGAGATTGGCGCAGCGCCGTTTCGGTGGAAGCCCCTCGTTGTTTCGCCGCCGTGACGAAGGCGCGTTCTGTGTTACGCGTCGATGAACTGCCGGATTGCGGGCGCGCCGATCGTTATCGTGGCGCAACCTTCGGCCCGCACCGCCTCGGGGGCCGCACAGGCCGGCCGCGGTCGGCCTTCCGATGACCTGGCATGGGGGGAGCCGAGTCGGGCAGTTCGGGAGGGCCGGCCGCGGCCGGGGTCCAGCGGGTCGTGCGGCTTCTCAGACCGCCTCCGCGGTTTCGGGCAGTTCGGCGGCGAGCCGCTCGGTGAGGTCGACGACCTCGCCGAGGTCGCCGAAGTCGCGCGCGGCCGTGTCGACGGTCTTTCGGATACGGGTGTTGACCCGCTCGGAGCGGACCTTCTTGGCCACCTGCATGGCCTGGGCGGCGAAGACCGTGCTCTGCTCGGGCTCGCGCCGGAGCAGATGGACCGTGGCCATGCCGATCAGGTTCAGCGCGTAGGACCGCTGGTGCTCGCCGTCCTCGGCGAAGAGCTTCACGGCCCGGTCCATGAGGGGCTCGGCCAGCGAGGCGTACGTCGGGCTGCGGCCGGCGACATAGGCCAGGTCGCGGTAGGAGTGGGAGTTCTCGCCGTACAGCTCGGCCTCGGAGAAGAAGCGGATCCAGTCGGGGTCGGGCTCGTCCCACTCGTCGGCCTCGGCGAAGGTGTCCTCCGCCATCCGGACCGCGCGCTTGCACTTGCCGGGCTGGCCCATGTTGGCGTAGGCGCGGGCCTCCATCGCATACAGCATCGACTGGGTGCGCGGACCGGCGCAGTCCCGGCTGCCGTACTGGGCGAGGTGGATCAGCTCCAGCGCGTCGTCGGGCCGCCCGAGGTGGATCATCTGGCGGCTCATGCTGGACAGCACATAGGACCCGAGGGGCCGGTCGCCGGCCTCCTTCGCGGCGTGCAGGGCGAGGACGAAGTACTTCTGGGCCGTCGGCTGGAGCCCGATGTCGTACGACATCCAGCCGGCCAGCTCGGCGAGTTCGGCGGCGACCTTGAACAGCCGCCGGGTGGTGGACTCCGGCTGGGGCTCCTGGAGCAGGTCCGTCACCTCGTGCAGCTGGCCGACGACCGCCTTGCGGCGCAGGCCGCCGCCGCACTGGGCGTCCCACTGCCGGAACATCACCGTCGTGGACTCCAGCAGGTCCAGCTCCGGCTTGGAGAGCCGGCCGCGGGCCCGCCCGGCGGAGCCGGACGCGGGCTCGGGTTCCGGCCGCGGGGCGGGGGGCGAGGGCACGAGCCAGCGCTGCATGGGCTCGATGAGGGCCGGGCCCGCGGACAGGGCCAGCGAGCTCCCGAGGAAGCCGCGCCGCGCCAGCATCAGGTCGCTGCGCGAGAACTCGCTGAGGTGGGCCACCGTCTGCGGGCCCGTCCACGGCAGGTCGACGCCGGTCGCGGAGGGTGACTGGCGCGCGGTGCGCAGGCCCAGGTCCTCGACGGAGACGACGACGCCGAAACGCTCCGAGAACAGCTCGGAGAGGATTCTGGGGATCGGCTCGCGGGGGTTCTCGCCGTCGAGCCAGCGGCGCACGCGCGAGGTGTCCGTGGAGATGTGGTTGGCGCCCAGCTGGCGCGCCCGGCGGTTGACCTGGCGGGCGAGCTCACCCTTGGACCAGCCGCTGCGTACGAACCAGGAGGTGAGCAGCTCGTTCGGGCGCTTGTCAGCGTGCGTCGCGCTCACAGCGTTCGTCCCGCTTCCGCCGTTGCCGCTCACTGGAACGCCCCCATCCCTGGACCACTTGCCGCCGAGTGCGCCAAGCCCTATCAGCATGCCGGGTCGCAAGCCCCTCCGTCCGGCCCTTGTAGCCCTTCGAACGGAATACCGACTTGCCTCCGGCATACCCACGAGCGCATGTGCCCCCAGGACTCGTGCACACAAAGTAATCCTACGATCACCCGTCCAGCCACGTCTCACACGGAAACGCCACCATTCGCCACCCCTTCGAATGAACTCATGTACGCCTCCGCGCGATTCACTTGACACGGGACAACCAGGAGCAGGTGCAGCGACGCATTCCGGGGCGCGCGTCGCCGAGCGCACCACCCTGGGGGCTTCCGGGCGCCGAGTTAACGGACCGCCGCCGGGAAGGCGAGAACAGAGAGTCACGCATCGCGTCCGCTGCGTAACCGCCGGTGCGTGGGACCCGTTGGAGGGGGCATGGGCTTCACGATCGGCATCAGCCGGGGCATGCGCGACATCCGTACCGGCTCGCGCCGCCGCGGCCGTACGTCGGACGGCACCGCCGTGGCCGAGTACACCGGCCTGTGGGGGTGGGACGTGGTGCCGGGTGCCCGGGCCTCGGCGGGCGCCTGTTCCTGCGGCCGCCGAGACTGCCCGGCACCGGGCGCGCACCCGCTGGACTTCGCGCCGGTGATCCGCGCCGGTGCGACGCTCGGCGAGGTGACCGAAACCTGGGGCGAGTACCCGGGCGCCTCGGTGATGCTGCCGGTCGGCCGGGCGTTCGACGTCATCGAAGTGGCCGAGCCCGCCGGGCGCCGCGCGCTGGCCCGGCTGGAGCGCATGGGCCTGCCCGTCGGCCCGGTCACGGCGACCCCGGACGGCCGCGCACACTTCTTCGTCGCCCCCGGCGCCGCCGCCGACCTGCCCGGCCTGCTCTACCGCATGGGCTGGGACGACCCGGACGCCCTCGACCTGCGCGGTCTCGGCCTCGGCGCACACATCACGGCACCGCCCTCCGACCGCGGCGGCCGGGGCCCGGTGCGCTGGCTGCGCTCCCCCGCCCTGGACTCGGCGTCCAGGCCGCCGGAGGCCCGTCTGGTGCTGGGCACACTGGCGTACGTGGCGCACCGGTCACGGGCCTAGGCAAGGCGAAGGCCCGCTCCGAGTTCTTCTCGGGGCGGGCCTTCCTGGCTGTACGGGACCACATACGGACATCCGGAGGTGGTCCGCTCCGCGGAGTCCGGAGATCACTCCCCGATCAGGGCGTCGACGAACGCCTCCGGCTCGAACGGCGCCAGGTCGTCCGCGCCCTCGCCCAGTCCGACCAGCTTGACCGGTACGCCCAGCTCGCGCTGGACCGCGACCACGATGCCGCCCTTCGCCGTGCCGTCCAGCTTGGTGAGGACGATGCCGGTGATGTCGACGACCTCGGCGAAGACCCGGGCCTGGACCAGACCGTTCTGGCCGGTCGTGGCGTCGAGTACGAGCAGCACCTCGTCGACCGGGGCGTGCTTCTCCACGACGCGCTTGACCTTGCCGAGTTCGTCCATGAGGCCGGTCTTGGTGTGCAGGCGGCCCGCGGTGTCGATGAGCACGACGTTCGCGCCCATCTCCTTGCCCTCCTTGACCGCGTCGAAGGCGACGGAGGCCGGGTCACCGCCCTCCGGTCCGCGCACGGTGTGGGCGCCGACGCGCTCGCCCCAGGTCTGGAGCTGATCGGCGGCGGCCGCCCGGAAGGTGTCGGCGGCGCCGAGGACGACGCTCTGTCCGTCGGCCACCAGGACGCGGGCGAGCTTGCCGGTGGTGGTGGTCTTGCCGGTGCCGTTGACGCCGACGACCATCACGATGCCGGGCTTGCGGTCCTCCGGCTCGGTCTTGACCGCGCGGTCCATGTCGCGGCCGACCAGGGTGAGGAGTTCCTCACGCAGCAGGGTGCGCAGCTCCTCGGGCGTGCGGGTGCCGAGCACCTTCACGCGTTCGCGCAGACGCTCGACCAGCTCCTGGGTGGGCTGCACGCCGACGTCGGCGGTGAGCAGGGTGTCCTCGATCTCCTCCCAGGTGTCCTCGTCGAGGTGCTCGCGGGAGAGCAGGGTGAGCAGTCCCTGACCGAGGGCGTTCTGCGAGCGGGAGAGCCGGGCCCGCAGCCGGACCAGGCGGCCGGCGGTGGGCTCCGGGATCTCGATCTCGGGAGCTTCGGCGGGGGGCTCCTCGACGGCTACGGGAGCCGAGCCGTCCGGAAGATCCACCTCCTCTATCGTGCGCCGCGGTTCCTCCCGCGGCGTCTCGGCCTCGTCGCCGACGTGCGGCTCGGCCGGTGGGGCGGTGATGTCGGGCGCCGCGGGCGGGGGCGGGGGCAGCTGCTTCTTGCGCCGGCTGCCGACGATGAGCCCGCCGAGCGCGCCGAGCACGACCACGGCGATGACTACAGCAAGGATGACAATTTCCATAACAAGCCCAGTATGGCGTGACCGCCCGCGCGGCCGTTCGCTGTCCACGCGGGGGCGCTGGACTCGCGGGCGCGCCCAGTGGCGCCGCCCCTGGCTACCTGACGAGTCGTCAGCTATGGTCCCCGCACAGCCGCCGGTGGAGGGAGCCGCCCCCATGCCCGTCACGGTCGTACGCTTCAACCTCGTCGCTCCCGGGGCAGGCCCCGCAGAGCTCGGCACCCGTTACCGGGCGGCCCTGGAGATGGCCGCGTACGCCGACGACCGGGGCGTCGCCACCGTGCAGACGGAGGAGCACCACGGGGCCGGCGACAACTGGCTTCCGTCGCCGTTCGCCTTCGCGGGGGCGGTCTTCGGCGCCACCCGGCGTGTCGCGGTCACCGTGTCGGCGGTCATCGGCCCGCTGCACGACCCGCTGCGGCTCGCCGAGGAGATCGCCGTGCTGGACCTGCTGAGCGGCGGGCGGCTGGTGACGGTCGCCGGGATCGGGTACCGGCCCGAGGAGTACGACCTGTTCGGCGTGGATTTCGCCCGGCGCGGGCGGCTCCAGGACGAGCTGCTCCGGACGCTGCTCCAGGCGTGGACGGGCGAGCCCTTCTCCTTCCGGGGCCGCACGGTCCGGATCACCCCGCGCCCTTTCACCGAGCCGCACCCGCTGCTCCTGGTCGGCGGCTCCTCGAAGGCGGCCGCCCGCCGGGCCGCCCGGCTCGGGCTGCCCTTCTTCCCCAGCGCGCACCTGCCGGAGCTGGAGTCGTACTACACGGAGCGGCTCGCCGAGTACGGCACGGAGGGCTGGGTCATGATGCCCGCCGCCGAGACGCCGCTGCTGCATGTGGCCGAGGACCCGGACCTGGCCTGGGCGCGGTACGGGCAGCACTTCCTGCACGAGGCGCTGACGTACGCCTCCTGGCAGTCCGGCGGGGTGCGGTCGGCGGTGAAGTCGGCCGCGACGACGGTGGAAGAGCTGCGCGCGGAAGGCGTGTACCGGATCCTCACGCCGGAGCAGTGCGCGGGACTGGGACTGGGCTCCTATGTCCTGCATCCGCTCGCGGGCGGGATGCCGGTGGAAGAGGGGTGGCGGAGCCTGCAGCTGTTCTGCGAGCAGGTGCTGCCGGGGCTGGGGAGCCGACCGCTCCCGGATGTCCGGTGATCCGCCGAGCGGCCCTGCTCCGCTTCCTCGCTGGGCGCCA
The DNA here is from genome assembly GCF_014651075.1 of Streptomyces djakartensis. Lineage (GTDB taxonomy): Bacteria > Actinomycetota > Actinomycetes > Streptomycetales > Streptomycetaceae > Streptomyces > Streptomyces djakartensis. The sequence goes on from NZ_BMWE01000022.1 coordinate 45,621, forward strand.
TGTTCCTTCCCGTACCGGCGGACGGCGACGGGGCGGCGTCCTCGTCCGGTGGCACGACGTACCGCCGCCCCGGCTCGGGCAGTGGCCGAACCGGGGCGGTGGCGGGTTACGGGGAGAGGGGCAGCGGGGACTTTGGCCCTTCTCCCCGAGCGGGTGGGACGGGCTCAGCCCATCTCCTCCAGGGCCTTGCCCTTCGTCTCCTTGACGAACTTCAGGACGAACGGGATGGAGAGCGCGGCGAAGGCCGTGTAGATCACGTAGGTGACGGAGAGGTTCCAGTCGGCCAGCGACGGGAAGCTGGCGGTGATGGCCCAGTTGGCGATCCACTGCGCGGCGGCGGCCACGCCGAGCGCGGCGGCGCGGATCCGGTTGGGGAACATCTCGCCGAGCATGACCCAGACGACCACACCCCAGGACAGGGCGAAGAAGAGCACGAAGACGTGCGCGGCGATCAGGGCGATCCAGCCCTGCGTGGCCGGCAGCCTGCCGTCGACGAGGGGGTGGGAGAACGCCCAGGCCTCCAGCGCCAGGCCGACGACCATGCCGACCGAGCCGATGATCGCGAGCGGACGGCGGCCGATGCGGTCGACGAAGATCATCGCGATGACGGTGCCGACGATGTTGATGATCGACGTGGTGAAGGAGTAGAAGAACGAGTCGGCGGGGTCGACGCCGACGGACTGCCACAGCGTCGCGGAGTAGTAGAAGGCGACGTTGATGCCGACGAACTGCTGGAAGACCGACAGGCCGATGCCGATCCAGACGATCGGCTTGAAGAGGAAGCCACCGCCGAGCAGATCCTTGAAGCTCGACTTGTGCTCGCTCTTCATGGCGCCCTCGATCTCGGCGACACGGGCGTCCAGGTCGACGTCCTTGCCCTCGACCTCGGCGAGGATCTCCCGGGCGCGCTCGTGCTTGCCGACCGAGATGAGGAAGCGCGGGGACTCGGGGATGGCGAAGGAGAGCAGGCCGTAGAGGACGGCGGGGACGACCATGACGCCGAGCATGATCTGCCAGGCCTCCAGGCCCATCAGCTCACCGCGCTGGTCGCCGTCGGCGGCGTTCAGCACACCCCAGTTGACCAGCTGCGACACGGCGATGCCGATGACGATCGCGGCCTGCTGGAAGGAGCCGAGCCGGCCGCGGTAGGCGGGCGGGGCGACCTCGGCGATGTAGGCCGGGCCGATCACGGAGGCCATGCCGATGGCGAAACCGCCGACGACCCGCCAGAAGGCGAGGTCCCACAGCGCGAAGGGCAGCGCGGAGCCGACGGCGCTGATGGTGAAGAGGGCCGCGGCGATCTGCATGCACCGGATGCGGCCGATGCGGTCGGCTATGCGGCCGGCGGTCGCGGCGCCGACGGCGCAGCCGATGAGGGCGATGGCGATGACCTGGGCGAGGGCCGCGGAGCCGACGTCGTAGCGGTCACGGATGGCCTCGACGGCGCCGTTGATCACGGAACTGTCGTAGCCGAAGAGGAAACCGCCCATCGCGGCCGCCGCCGCGATGAAGATGACGTGCCCGAGATGATCGGGTTGAGCCGTCCTGGCTCCTGACTTGGGTGCCTGCTCTGTGCTGGTCACGTGTACTCCTCGGGCCACCGGCAACGCTGCCGGAGGGGGGATCAGCCCTTCGAGGTGCCACCTGAAGGTACCTGAAGGTAAAAGGAACGTTGCCGAGACTATGCCTTCAAGTTTCGAAGTCAATAGGTCGGCCCTGTGAATCTGAGGCAGGAGTGTGTCGACGATGTGTTCAAGAATTGAAGCCTCAGGGCCGCAGGTGAGGTCGGTGTAAACCACACGCACCTAGCGGAGGCGCTGGCTGATGACCTTCGACACACCGTCGCCCTGCATGGAGACGCCGTAGAGGGCGTCGGCGACCTCCATCGTGCGCTTCTGGTGGGTGATCACGATCAGCTGGGATGCTTCCTGGAGCTCCTGCATGATCCGGATGAGGCGCTGGAGATTGGTGTCGTCGAGGGCGGCCTCGACCTCGTCCATGACGTAGAACGGGCTGGGCCGTGCCTTGAAGATGGACACGAGCATCGCCACAGCGGTCAGCGACCGCTCCCCGCCGGAGAGCAGTGACAGCCGCTTGACCTTCTTGCCCGGTGGCCGGGCCTCGACGTCCACACCCGTGGTGAGCATGTTGTCGGGGTCGGTCAGGATCAGCCGTCCCTCACCACCCGGGAACAGGCGTGAGAACACACCCTCGAACTCCCGGGCCGTGTCCCGGTAGGCCTCGGTGAACACCTGCTCGACGCGCTCGTCGACCTCCTTCACCACCTGCAGGAGGTCCGCCCGCGTCTTCTTGAGGTCCTCGAGCTGTTCACTGAGGAACTGGTGGCGTTCCTCCAGTGCCGCGAACTCCTCCAGGGCGAGCGGGTTCACCTTGCCGAGCTGCTGGTAGGCACGCTCGGCGGCCTTGAGGCGCTTCTCCTGCTCGGCCCGGACGAAGGGCCTCGGCCGGTTGCGCGGATGCTCCGGATCGTCCGGCAGCTCCTCGCCGTCGGCGGGGGGCGAGGGCGGCACGAGCTGATGCGGACCGTACTCCGCCACCAGTCCGGCCGGTTCCACACCCAGCTCCTCCAGCGCCTTGGTCTCCAGCTGCTCGATCCGCAGCCGCTTCTCGGCGCCGAGTACCTCGCCACGGTGGACCGAATCCGTCAACTTGTCGAGTTCGGCCTTGAGATCGCGCCCCTCGGTGCGGGCGCGGGCGAGTTCCTGCTCACGGCGGGCCTTGGCGGCCTCGGCGGCGGTGCGTTCCTCGTCGGCGCGGGCCAGGGAGACCTCGACGTGTCCGAGCAGCTGCCGGGCGCCCGAGCCGACGGCTTCGGCGACGGCGGCCTCGTGCCGCAGCCGGGCCCGCCGCTGCTCGGCACGCGCGCGTGCCTCGCGTTCCGCGCGGGCGGCCCGGTCCAGCGAGTCGGCGCGCCCGGCGAGGCCCTTGACCCGTTCCTCGTGCGTCCGGACCTGGAGGCGGGCCTCCATCTCGGTCTGCCGGGCGTTGGCGCCGTCGGCGGCGAGCCGGTCCCGTGCGGCGGTGTCGGGCTCCTCCTCGATCGGCGTCTCCTCGGCGACGGCCAGCCGCTCGGCGAGTTCCTCGACCTCTTGGAGTGCCGTGTCGAGGGCGTCCTGGGCACGGGCCGCCGCGGCCGTCGACCGCTCGGCCTCGCCCGCCGCGCCACGGGCCTGCCCGGCGAGCCGGCCGAGCTGCTGGGCCACGGACGACTTCTCCCGGTCGGCGGCCCGGCGCCGCTCCCCCAGTTCCTCGACGAGTGCGGCGCATTCCCGGCGGTGCTCTGCGGCCGCGTGCTGGGCCTCGGTCAGCTCCTCGCAGCGGACGGCGAGCTCTTCCAGCTCTGCGGCGGCTTCGTCGACGGAGGCCTGGACCTCCAGGAGGCTGGGGGCACCGGCGGAGCCGCCGTGGGCGAAGTGCGTGCCGAGGAGATCGCCTTCGGCGGTCACGGCGGTGAGGTGGGGGTGGGCCTGGACGAGGTCTTCGGCGTCCTCGAGGGTGCTGACGACGACGATCCCCCGCAGGAGCCGCCGTACGGCGGGCATGAGGTCGGCAGGGCCGCGGACCAGGTCTGCCGCGAAGGTCTGTCGTGCGTCTGCGGCTTCTTGGGGGCCGGTCGCGCCCGCGCGGCCGCAGCCGCTTGTCGGCTGCGGCCCCGCGCCCCTCGGGGACGTGTCGTCCGGCGCCCCCGAGAGGAGCAGGGTCGCTCGGCCTCCGTCCTGCTTACGCAGCAGGCGGATGGCGTCGGCGGCTGCCGACGGGGCCGTGACGGCCAAGGCGTCAGCGGCGACACCGAACGCCGCGGCGAGGGCGACCTCATGCCCCGGGGTCACCGTCAGGAGTTCCGCCGCCGGTCCCAGCAGGCCGGAGAGACGGTCCTTCGCCGCGAGCAGTGTTCCGGTGCCGTCCTTGCGGCGGAGCCCCAGCGCCAGCGCCTCGTGGCGGGCCTGGGTGGCGGCTCTTCTGCGTTCCGCCGCGGTGGCCGCCTCGCGGGCTGCGGTGAGGGCGGTCTCGGCCTCGGCCAGCCGCTGTTTCGCCGCCTCGTGCCGTTCGGCGAGCTCGGCGTCACCGGCGTCGAGGCCGTCGACCTCGGCCTTGAGTGCCTCGTACTCCTCCTGGGCGGCGACGGCGCGTTCCCGGGCCTCGTCGCGGGCGGCGGCCAGACGCTCGATCTCGGCCTGGGCCGAGGCGGCGCGCGAGCGGGCCGCGTTGACCTGTCCGCTGAGCCGGGCCAGTCCCTCGCGCCGGTCGGCGATGGCGCGGGCGACGTCCTTCAGGCGCCGCTCCTCCTCGCTCAGCGCGCGTTCCAGTTCGGCACGGTGGGCGACCGTGTCCTCCAGGGCTCGTTCGGCCGCCTCCAGGGCGGCCTCCAGCTCCGCCTCCTGCTCGCGGATGCGGGCCGCCTCGCGTTCCAGGTCCTCGGGGTCGCGGCCACGCCGCTCCTCGGGGGGCGCGGAGGTGGCGCTCTTCACCCGGGCGTCGGCCAGCGAGATCGTGCCGCGTACCCGCTCGGCGAGCTGGGAGAGCTCGTACCAGGTCTGCTGGGCGCGCTGGAGGCGTGGCGTGAGCTGCCGCACCTCGTCCTCCAGGAGGGCCTCGCGCTGGAGGGCCTTGCGCAGCTCCTGCTCGGCGGCCTCCTTGCGCTCCTTCAGCGCGGCCTCGTCGGCGACCTCGGCCTTGAGGGCTTCCCGCAGTCGTACGAGGTCGTCGGCGAGGAGGCGGAGACGGGCGTCGCGCAGGTCGGCCTGGATGACGGCGGCCCGTCGCGCCACCGCCGCCTGGCGGCCCAGCGGCTTCAGCTGGCGGCGCAGTTCGTCGGTCAGGTCTTGCACGCGCGCGAGGTTGGCCTGCATCGCGTCCAGCTTGCGCAGCGCCTTCTCCTTGCGCTTGCGGTGCTTGAGGACGCCCGCGGCCTCCTCGATGAAGGCGCGGCGGCCCATGGGGTCGGCGTGCAGCACGGAGTCGAGCTGGCCCTGCCCGACGATGACGTGCATCTCACGGCCGATGCCGGAGTCGGAGAGGAGCTCCTGGATGTCGAGGAGACGGCAGGTGTCGCCGTTGATCTGGTACTCGCTGCCGCCGTTGCGGAACATGATCCGCGTGATGGTGACCTCGGCGTACTCGATGGGCAGGGCCCCGTCGGAGTTGTCGATGGTCAGCGACACCTCGGCGCGGCCCAGGGGCGGACGGCCGGTGGTGCCGGCGAAGATGACGTCCTCCATCTTGCCGCCGCGCAGCGATTTGGCGCCCTGCTCGCCCATGACCCAGCTGAGGGCGTCCACGACGTTGGACTTGCCCGAGCCGTTCGGTCCGACGACGCACGTGATCCCGGGTTCGAACCGGAGTGTGGTCGCCGAGGCGAACGACTTGAACCCGCGGAGGGTCAGGGCCTTGAGGTGCACGCCGCCGGACTCTACCGCCCGGGTTCGTCTCACTCCATGAACCCACGGTTTCGCCGCTGAACGCGCAGGGCACACCAAACGTTAAAGACGGTGAAAGGATGCGGGGGAAACGAAAGAAAGAAGGGACGCCGACGGCGTCCCTTGCACTTCTGACAACTGAGCGGCTGTGACGGGCGGCCCGACCACTGCTTGCCGATGTGGAGCGGTGCAGTGATCAGGTGAGCGCAGGCTCCGCCTGGTGTGCGTCAACGCTCTCCATGATCCTGTCGTGAGAAGCGGCAGCCGTCAGCGCTTCGTTCTCCGCCTGGATCCGTACGAGCTCGGATTCCAGGTCCTGGACGCGCTGCTGGAGCCGTCGCATCTCGGCGAGGAGTCGAGGGTCGGAGCCGCCGACGTAACCGAGAAGCGCCTTTGCCATGATGGATGGTCCTCCACAATGAGTGACCGACCGATGCGGTGTGGGTCGTGAGGGATTCGCACCCGCAGCTTGGCAGGGCCTGGAGTTGTGCTGCCGTTCAGCCATGCCAAACAGCTAAGGTGCGCGGGGCTTTCAGCGTCTCACCAAAAAGTTTGACGGTCAACACGATCACGCCCCGTATTGGGGGCAACCCGGGCGCAAGCGGCCAAGAACGGCGGCGCTGCGGCTTCTGCGGGCCCCTGGGGGCGTGGCGATCATCCTTGCGTGTGCGGCCGTCCAGGGCAAGCGTTTCTCGGCAATCACCAGCGGGTTTCCGTCCCCGCCGGCCCTCGGGGGCGGTCCGCCGGGCGGCCATGAGGGCCGCCCGGCGGTGCCGGATCAGCGGATGGCGAAGCCCTCGTAGCCGCCGCGAGGTGTGTCCCACATCTCGGTGACACCCTCCACGCTGCCGGGCGTGTCGTCACTCCCGAGCCATTCCAGGAGACCTTCACAGCTCTCTCGCGCGCCCTCCGCGACGACCTGGACCCGCCCATCGCCCAAATTGAGAGCAAAACCACTCAGGCCGCCGATCTCCAGGGCCTTGGCCCGGGTGAACCAGCGGAAACCCACACCTTGGACACGTCCGCGCACCCAGGCGACCAATCGCACGTCCTCGCTCATGACTGCAACCTAACCGCCTGATCTCCCGCCGGGCACTTCCTCCACTTGCGCCATGCGGTACCGTCCCCACCCAACGAATCTCATATGAAACTCACACGATCTAGTGGGTTTGGTGTTGATCTCGAGGACGAGTCGACCGCCAGGACGAGGAAGGCCAGGACATGGGACGCCACCGACGCTCCGCCGACGGCCGCGCCGCCACGGGCCGCGCCGGGGGGATCGCGCATGCCGACGGCTTCGCGGAGAGCCACGACCCGCGGTACTCCCCCGCGGGTGACGACGCGCCGACGATGGGCATCGCGCCCTACCTGAACCCGGAGGCGTACGCCGGCACCTACGCCAAGAGCGAGGCCTACCTGTTCGAGGAGGGCTCAGGGGCGGGTGGCCAGTACGCCGCTGTCCCCGGCCCCCGGACCGGCGACACGGCCGTCTTCGCGGCCGACGGCTTCGAGCCCGACGCCGGGGCCCGGCGCCACGGCTCCCACCGGCGCCGCAAGAAGACCGCCAAGCCGATGCGCGCCGGACTGCTCGGTGTTTCCGCCGCGGTCGCCCTCGGTACGGTCGCGGTGGCCACGGGCGCGGTGCCCGGCCTCGACAACTACAAGCTCGGCGGCGACAGCGGCGGCGACAAGGTGCAGGCCGCGGACACGCCCACGAACTCCCCGAGTGAGCTGGGCGGCGCCTCCGGCGACGCGGACGGCCGGGGCTCCACGCCCACGAGCCGCAACGCCGAACGCCCCGCCTCGCCGTCGCCGTCCGCCTCGAAGTCGTCGGCCGCGCCGACGAAGACGCCGGAGAAGCCGGCCAGGACGCCGGAGAAGACCAGGACTCCGGAGAAGAAGCCGACGGCCACACCCAGCGAGAAGCCGGAGAACACGCCCTCCCGGACGGCCACCAGGGCGCCGGAGAAGCCCAGCGCCCCGGCCGCGCTCTCCGAGGAGTCCGCCGCCGCGGCCCAGGTGCTCAGCCTCGTGAACGAGGAGCGGGCCAAGGTGGGCTGCAGCCCGGTCGCCGCGAACAGCGCCCTGACCGAGCTGGCCCAGAGCTACAGCGAGGACATGGCCGCGCGGGGCTTCTTCGACCACACCGACCCGAACGGCCGGACGCCCTGGGACCGGGCCGCGAAGGCCGGGATATCCAACCTCGGCGGGGAGAACATAGCCCGGGGCCAGGCCGACGCCGCGGCCGTGATGGACGCGTGGATGAACAGCCCCGGCCACCGCGCCAACATCCTGAACTGCGACTTCAAGACGCTGGGTGTCGGTGTGAAGCTCGGGTCGGGCGGTCCGTGGTGGACCCAGAACTTCGGCTACTAGCCCCCGGCAGTCACTAACCAAGAGTTAGCGCAGCGTGTTGGTTAGCGCTGTGCTGGCGTACGCTGGGGCCATGACCACCACCCAGGAGCTCGCGGAGGGGCTGGACGACCTCCCGTACAACGTGTTCGCCAGGGCCTGCCCGTCGCGCGGCACGCTGGAGCATGTCACGGGCCGCTGGGGCGGACTCATCCTGTGCGCCCTGTTCGAGGGCTCCCTGCGCTTCAACGAGCTGCGGCGCCGCGTCGACGGGGTGAGCGAGAAGATGCTGTCCCAGACGCTGCACGCGCTGGAGCGCGACGGCCTGGTGCACCGTGAGGCCCAGCCGACGAATCCGCCGCGGGTGGACTACGAACTGACGCCGCTGGGACACGGCGTCGCCGAGCGGCTGCACGCCATGGTCCACTTCGTGGAGGCCAACATGGACGAGGTGCTGGCCGCGCGCGAGCGGTACGACTCGGCTAGGGCGTGATCCGCGGCGGCCGCTGGCACTTCGGGCAGTAGTAGCTGGACCGGTTCATCCAGGGACGTCGGCGCATCGCCGTGCCGCAGCGTCGGCACGGCAGACCTTCCCGGCCGTACGCGTCGAGGGACCGGTCGAAGTAGCCCGACTCGCCGTTGACGTTGACGTACAGGCTGTCGAAGCTGGTGCCGCCCACCGCGAGGGCGGAATTCATCACGTCCCGTACATGGCCCAGGAGCGACCCTGTACGCGGGCGGGTGAAGGTCGCGGTCGGGCGCTCGTAGTGGATCCGGGCGCGCCACAGGGCCTCGTCCGCGTAGATGTTGCCGACGCCGCTGATCAGCGACTGGTCGAGCAGCGCCCGCTTGATCGTGGACCGCTTGCGGCGCAGGGCCCGGTGGAAGGCCTCGTCGTCGAAGAGCTCGTCGAGCGGGTCGCGGGCGATGTGCGCGATGACGTCGGGCAGGCCGTCCGGGGTGTTGTCGTGCAGCGACAGCCCGCCGAAGGTGCGCTGGTCGACGAAGCGGAGCTCGGTGTCCAGGGCGTCGGTGAAGCGGACGCGGATGCGCAGGTGCTTCTCGTCCGGGGCGGTGTGCGGCTGGACCAGCAGCTGTCCGCTCATGCCGAGGTGAGCCAGGATCGACTGGTCCGTGTCCTCCAGAGGCAGCCACAGGTACTTGCCGCGGCGGCTCGGGACGCCGATGCGGTGACCTTTCAGGCGGTGCGCGAAGTCGTCGGCGCCCGCGACGTGGCGCCGCACCGCGCGCGGGTGCAGCACCTCCGCCTCGGCGACGGTCCGGTGGGCGACCCACCGCTCGAGACCGCGCCGGACGACCTCGACCTCGGGCAACTCGGGCATGGGGTCCCCCGTCACGAACCTGTTGGATGACCGGAGCGCCCGCCCAGGGCAGGGGGCGGGCGCTCGGGTGCGCTGTGCTGCGCCGGCCGGCTGGGGCGCCGGGCGGCGGCTGTCAGCCGTCGACGCTGCCGTCGACGGCCGTGTGGGCGGCATGGGCGGCTGCCGTCTGCGTCGCCTCGGCGGCCTTCGCCGCCTTGGCGCGCTCGTCCGCCGCAGCCCGGATGGACCGCCAGGCGGATTCCGCGGCCTGCTGCTCGGCCTCCTTCTTGCTGCGGCCGGTGCCGGTGCCGTACGAGACGCCTCCGACGCGGGCGGCAGCAGTGAAGGTCTTCTCGTGGTCGGGGCCGGTCTCGGTGACGAGGTACTCGGGCACGCCGAGCCCCTCGGTCGCGGTGAGCTCCTGGAGACTGGTCTTCCAGTCCAGGCCGGCTCCGAGGTTGGAGGACTTCTCGATCAGGGGGTCGAACAGGCGGTGCACGAGCTCCGCCGCGCAGTCCAGGCCCTGGTCGAGGTAGACCGCGCCGATCACCGCTTCGAGCGTGTCGGCGAGGATGGACGCCTTGTCCCGGCCGCCCGTGCCCTCTTCACCGCGGCCGAGCCGGATGAAGGAGCCCAGGTCGAGCCCACGGCCCACCTCCGCGAGCGCACGCGAGTTCACCACCGCGGCCCGGAGCTTGGCCAGCTGGCCCTCGGGCAGGTCGGGGTGGGTTCGGTACAGCGTGTCCGTGACGACGAGGCCGAGCACGGAGTCCCCGAGGAACTCCAGTCGCTCGTTCGTCGGCAGACCGCCGTTCTCGTACGCGTACGAACGGTGGGTCAGCGCTCGCACCAGAAGGGCGGACTCGACCTTGTAGCCGAGCCGCCCTTCCAGAAGCGTGTGGGACGAGGCCTGGTTGTCCGCAGAGTTTTTCTTCGGCGTGGACACAGTGCCTCTCACCAGCCGCTCAGACCTCGAGGACCTGGCGCTTGTTGTAGGTGCCGCACGACGGGCACGCGATGTGCTGCTGCTTGGGCTCGTGGCAGCGCTCGCACGCAACCAGGGTGGGGACCGCAGCCTTCCACTGCGACCGGCGGTGGCGCGTGTTGCTGCGCGACATCTTCCGCTTCGGAACAGCCACGGCTACTTCTCCTGCTTCTCGTCGACGCCCGGTTCGGCGCCGCTCATCTCGTCCTTCTCGCCGTCCTTCATGGTGTCGGCGAGTCCCTGCAATGCCGCCCAACGGATGTCGACGGCGTCGTGGTGGTGGTCCGGGTCGTCCGCCAGCCGCGCGCCGCACTCGGCGCACAGACCAGGGCAGTCTTCCTGGCACACCGGCTGCATCGGCAGTGCGAGCACCACCGCATCACGCAGCACGGGCTCGAGGTCGAACAGGCCGTCCTCGAGGAAGAGCCTGTCCTCGTCGTCCTCGGCGTCGTCGCCCGGTTCCGCGATCGCGCGGCCCCGGTCGTCGGCGTCAGGGTACGAGAACATCTCCTGGAAATCCGCTTCGACGTCCATCCGAAGCGGCTCCAGACACCTTACGCACTCCCCCTCGGCGCCGGCACGGGCGGTGCCCGTGACGAGCACCCCTTCCATGACCGACTCCAGACGGAGGTCGAGCTCCACCGGGGCGCCTTCCGGCACTCCGATGACTCCCTTGATACCGAAGTCCTTGGGAGCGTCGACCGTGCGGGTCAGGCGCTGCAGCGCACCGGGCCGCCGGCCCAGCTCGTGTGTGTCGAACACGAGGGGGTTGCGGTGGTCGAGGCGGGCGTTCAGAGCCATTCCTGCTTTCGATCTCGTAGCTCAGAGGGTTGCTGCCCTTCGATGTTCCGGGCAGCGTTGATCGCGGACGTACGCGCGACCGAAGAGCCAGGATACTGGACCATTCGCTGTCGGCCCAATCCGGTGCTCAGCCGTTGCCGCGGCCCTGCTCGTAGGCGCGGAGCTGCTCGGCGCTGATCATGCTGGTGTCGAAGAGGCTGGTCTCGTCGAGGGCGTACCCCTGGCGGTCGTGATGGGCCTGCTGCTCCTGCTGGGCCTGGTGGTGCTCGTACGCCGCCTGCTGGGATTCGTAGCCCTGGTAGGCGTAGGGGTCCGCCTGCTGGTAGCCGTACGGGTCCTGCTGGGGGGCATAGGCCTGCTGCGGGAAGCCGCCGTAGGGGTCGGGCTGCTGCTGGGCGGGGGTCCCTCCCGCCGTGGGGTAGCCGGCGGCGGGGGCGTACGCCGGCTGCGGCGGTGCGTAGTCCTGCTGCTGGACGGTCTGCTCCACCGGGGGCCGCTGCTCCGCGAGGGCGGCCAGGTCGGCGAGGTAGTCCGCGTCGCTGGAGTGCTGGACGGTGCTGGTGTCGTCGGCCAGGGCGCCGAGGTCGTCGGTGGCGATCCGGCCGTGCAGCTTCTGCCGGCCTCGGCCGACGGCCTCCAGGGTCTTGGCGAGGACGGCCTCGAAGGAGCCGAGCTTGGCGTCGACGTACTCGTCGGCGGTGCGGCGCTGGGTCTCCGGGTCGTGGCTGCGCTCCGGGGCGTCCTCGTCCTCGTAGCCCTGCTCGTCGGTGCCGGGGCCGGTCCCGAGCAGCTTCTCACGGCCGCGGCCGACGGAGCCGAGGGTCTTGGTGAGGACGACCTCGAAGTTGGCGAGCTTGGAGTCGACGTACTCGTCGGCCTCGGCGCGGATCTCCTCGGCCTCCTGGCGGGCCTCGGCGAGGATCCGGTCGGCCTCGGCCTGGGAGCGGCGGGCGACCTCGGTGTCGGAGATCAGCGAGCCGCGTTCGGCGTGCGCCTGGCCGATGATGCGCTCGGCCTCCTGGCGGGCCTGCTCGACCATCTGCTCACGGTCGCCGATCAGCTCCTGGGCCTGGGCGAGGGAGTCGGGCAGCGCCGCGCGCACCTCCTCCAGCAGGGAGAGCAGTTCGGCGCGGTTGACCACGCACGACGCCGACATGGGCATGGACCGGGCGCCGGAGACCGCGGCGACGATCTCGTCGAGCTTCTTCTGCACGTCCACCGTGTGCTCGCCACCCTTCTCTGCAGATGCGTTGGAGACGGACGGGACGACTGTACGGCCACGGGGACGGCGCGGGACACCGGGTGACGGGTTGTCAGGCTCCGGTGGGACGGCCGGCGCGGGGTTCAGTCCTTGCGCAGGCGCTCGGTGAGGGCCTCGAGGACCTCCGCCGGCACCAGGTGGGACACGTCGCCGCCCCAGGTCGCGACCTCCTTGACCAAGGAGGACGACAGGAAGCTGTAGGTGGGGTTGGTGGGGATGAACAGGGTCTCCACGCCCGAGAGGCCGTTGTTCATCTGAGCCATCTGCAGCTCGTAGTCGAAGTCGCTGACGGCACGCAGGCCCTTGACGATGGCGGGGATGTCGCGCTGCTTGCAGAAGTCGACGAGGAGGCCGTGGAAGGCCTCGACGCGGACGTTGCCGTACTCGGCGGTGACCCGGCGGATCAGGTCGATCCGCTCCTCGATCTCGAACAGGCCCTTCTTGGCCTGGTTGATCATCACCGCGACGTAGACCTCGTCGTACAGCCTGGAGGCGCGGGAGATGATGTCGAGGTGTCCGTTGGTGATCGGGTCGAACGACCCGGGACAGACGGCGCGGCGCACTTGTGATCCCTCGCTCTCCGGTCCGGTCATCGTGCGTCTTCGCACGTTGAGGCGGCGCGACCGTACCAAAACGTTCCCTCGCCGTAGCGGCGGGCCCGGAGGGCTTCGAAACCCTCGGGCCACCGGAATTCACCGCCTCTGGTGCTGCGCTCCACGGTGACGAGGGCTTCTTCGGCGAGCCAGCCTTCCGAGCGGAGTGTGAGCAGGATCTCGCGAAGATCGTCGTCCGTGACGGCGTACGGGGGGTCCAGGAAGACCAGGTCGTAGGGGTCGCCGGGGGGCGGTGTGCGGATGATCTGTTCCGCTTTGCCGGATCTGACCTCGGCGCCGGGGAGTGCGAGGCTCTTCACGTTCTCGCGGACCGTGCGAACGGCTTTGGCGTCGGCCTCCACGAGGAGGGTGTGGCCGGCGCCCCGGGAGAGTGCCTCCAGGCCCACTGCTCCCGAGCCGGCGTAGAGGTCGAGGACGCGTTCGCCGTCCAGCGGGCCGCCGAGGAGGGACTGCCAGGTGGAGAAGAGGCCTTCGCGTGCGCGGTCGGAGGTGGGGCGGGTGCCGGTGCCGGGCGGCACGGCGAGTCGACGTCCGCCGGCCGTGCCGGCGATCACGCGGGTCATCTTCGGTCCTTGGTCGTGAGCGGCTTCAGGTTCATTGTGGCTGGTCGCGCTGTTCCCCGCGCCCCTGAGGGCGGTATCGGCTCAGCCCTTTTCCAAGTACTGCTCCCTCTCCTCGTCGAGAAGAGCGTCCAGTGCGGTCCGCAGAGCGGGCAGGCGGGTCAGCTCCGGGTCGGCGGCCACCACCGCCGCTGCCTCTTCTCTGGCCTGCGCGATGATCTCCTCGTCCTCGATGACGGCGAGCACCTTCAGGGAGGTCCGGGATCCGGACTGGGCCTGGCCCAGGACATCGCCCTCGCGACGCTGTTCCAGGTCGATGCGGGAGAGCTCGAAGCCGTCGAGAGTGGCGGCGACGGCGCCCAGGCGCTGGCGGGCCGCGCTCGCCTCGGGCATCTCGGTGACCAGGAGGCAGAGGCCGGGGGCCGAGCCACGGCCGACGCGGCCGCGCAGCTGGTGGAGCTGGGAGACGCCGAAACGGTCGGCGTCCATGATCACCATGGCGGTGGCGTTGGGAACGTTGACGCCGACCTCGATGACCGTCGTGGCGACCAGGACGTCGGTCTCGCCGGCGGCGAAGCGGCGCATGACCGCGTCCTTGTCGTCGGGATGCATCCTGCCGTGCAGGACTTCGACCCGGAGGCCGCTCAGCGGCCCCTTGGAGAGCTGGTCGGCCACGTCGAGGACCGCGAGCGGCGGGCGCTTCTCCGCGGCGTCCTCGGGGGACTCCGGGGACTTCTTCTTGCCGGCCTTCCCCGGGTCGTCCTCCTCGTCGCCGATGCGGGGGCAGACCACGTACGCCTGGTGGCCGTTCGCCACCTCCTCGCGGACCCGGTCCCAGGCGCGGGCCAGGAAGTGAGGCTTGTCGGCGGCCGGGACGACATGGCTGGCGATCGGGGAACGGCCCGCCGGGAGCTGGTCCAGGACAGAGGTCTCCAGGTCGCCGAAGACGGTCATGGCGACCGTGCGCGGGATGGGCGTGGCCGTCATGACCAGCAGGTGCGGGGGCTGTTTGCCCTTGCCGCGCAGGGCGTCGCGCTGCTCGACGCCGAACCGGTGCTGTTCGTCGACCACCACCAGGCCCAGGTCGTGGAACCGCACCTTGTCCTCGATCAGCGCGTGGGTGCCGATGACGATGCCGGCCTCGCCGGTGGTGAGGTCGAGCAGGGCCTGACGACGGGCCGCCGCGCCCATGGAGCCGGTGAGCAGCACCACCTTGGTGGCCTGCTCGGCGCCGCCCAGCATGCCGCCCTCGGCCAGTTCGCCCATCATCTCGACGACCGACCGGTGGTGCTGCTGGGCGAGCACCTCGGTGGGCGCGAGCATGGCGGCCTGCCCGCCCGCGTCGACCACGGCGAGCATGGCGCGCAGCGCCACCAACGTCTTTCCGCTGCCGACCTCTCCCTGCAACAGCCGGTGCATCGGATGCTCGGTCGCCAGGTCGTCGAAGATCTCCCGGGACACCCGCTGCTGGCCGTCGGTGAGGGTGAAGGGGAGGCGGGCGTCGAAGGCGGCGAGGAGGCCGTCCGGGGCGGGCCGGCGGGCGACGGCGGGGAGCTGGGCGTCCGCGTGGCGGCGGCGGGCGAGAGCGACCTGGAGGACGAAGGCCTCGTCCCATTTGAGGCGGGCACGGGCGTCCTCGATGTCCGCCTTGGTGTGCGGGCGGTGGATCTTCAGGAGGGCCTCGGGCAGGGGGACCAGGCCGCGGCCCCGGCGCAGGGAGTCCGGCAGCGGGTCGACGGCATCCTGGGCGCTGGGCAGGACCGTCTGGAGCGCCTTGCCGATCTTCCAGGACTCCAGCTTGGCGGTGGCCGGGTAGATCGGGATCAGCGCCCCCGCCCATGTCTCGACGGACTCGTCGGGGTCCCCTCGCAGCAACTCGTAGGCCGGGTGCGCGAGTTGGAGGCGACGGTTGAACACGGAGACCTTGCCCGCGAACATCGCGCGCGTGCCCGGCAGGAGCTCCTTGTGGGGCTTGTGAACGCCGTGGCCGAAGAAGACCAGTTGGAGCCGGCCGCTGCCGTCCGTGATCGTGACTTCCAGACGCTGGCCCTTGCCGCGCGGGGCCTTGGCGGAGGCGAAGGTGTGCAGCCGGGCGTCGGCCACCTGGGCGACCACCGTGACGTGCTCGTCCATGGGGAGGTCGGCGAGGTGGGTGAGCTGGCCGCGCTCCTCGTATCTGCGCGGATAGTGGTGGAGGAGGTCGCCGACGGTGCGCAGGCCTAGATGCTCGGCCATCACCTTCGCGGTGGCGGGGCCGAGCACCGACTTCAGTGGTTGTTGCAGCGGTTCTTCCAGTGCGGGCACGAGATCCATTGCACACCACGCCACTGACAATGCCGCAGAGGCCGCGGCCCACATCGCCGTAAAGATCCCGGAAATCCCTGGTCAGGCGGCTGGTTCGGGCTCTAGGATGGCGCGCTCCCGGCCCTCCTTCGCGGTCACCGCCCCACCGGGACCGCCCGACCCCGCGCCGTCGCGAGTCCCCCACCGGCGCCGTGATGATGGACTCCCACACCTCACAGGCATCCCAGCCGCCTCATAAGCCCCAGCCGTCTCGCACGTTCCAGGTCGATCTGCGTGGCCTGGTGGACCTCCTCTCCCACCACCTGTACTCCAGTCCCAGGGTGTATCTGCGCGAGCTGCTGCAGAACGCCGTGGACGCCATCACCGCCAGGCACGCGACGGAACCCGGTGCTCCAGCCCGGGTGCGGTTGTCCGCCGAGGCGGGCTCCCTGTGTGTCGAGGACACCGGCGTGGGGCTCACCGAGGCGGATGTGCACGACCTGCTCGCCACGATCGGGCGCAGTTCCAAGCGTGCCGAGGGCCTGCAGGAGGCCCGTTCGGAGTTTCTCGGGCAGTTCGGCATCGGGCTGCTGGCCTGTTTCGTCGTCGCTGAGCGGATCCGGGTGGTCAGCCGCAGCGCCCGTACCCCCGAAGCGCCACCTGTGGAGTGGACCGCCCGCGACGACGGTTCGTACACCGTGCGGACGCTGCCGGAGGCCGAGCGTCCCGAACCGGGAACCACCGTGCACCTGGTGGCGCGGACCGGGTCCGAGGAGTGGCTCGCGCCCGAGCGGGTCCGCACCCTGGCCCGGGACTTCGGCTCGCTGCTGCCGTACGACGTCCGGGTGGGCGACGAGGCGGTCACCGACCTGCCCGCCCCCTGGGACCGGTCGTATCCGGGCCCGGCCGCCCGCCGGGTCGCGCTCGCCCGGCACTGCGACGACCTGTTCGGATTCACCCCGCTGGACACGATCGACCTGGCCGTGCCGGTGGCCGGGATACGCGGGGTGGCGTACGTCCTGCCGTCGGCCGTCAGCCCGGCCCAGCGCGCGGGTCACCGCGTACACCTCAAGGGCATGCTGCTGACCGAGCGCGCCGAACAGCTGCTGCCCGACTGGGCGTTCTTCGTGCGCTGCGTGCTCGACACCGACAGTCTGCGGCCCACGGCGTCGCGCGAGGCGCTGTACGAGGACGAGACGCTGGCCGCCGTGCGGGAGGCGCTGGGCGAGCGGATCCGGGCCTGGCTCACCGGTCTTGCCGCCGGCGATCCGGAGCGGCTGGCCGCGTTCCTGTCCGTGCACCACCTGGGGGTGAAGTCCCTGGCCCGGCACGACCGGGAGATGCTGCGCACGATGCTGCCGTGGCTGCCCTTCGAGACGACCGACGGACGGTTGTCCCTGGAGGAGTTCGCCCAGCGGCACCCGGTGGTGTACTTCACGCGGACCGTCGAGGAGTACCGGCAGGTAGCGGCGATCGCGTCCGCGCAGGGCATCGGTGTGGTCAACGGCGGCTACACCTACGACAGCGAACTGGTCCAGGCCCTGCCGTCGGTGCGTGCGGGCACCGTGGTCGCCGAGTTGGACGCGGACACGGTGACCGCGCATCTGGACGCGGTCGACCCTGCCGAGGAACTGGCCCTGTCCGGTTTCCTGGCGGCGGCCCGGTCCCGGCTCGACCCGCTCGGATGTGACGTCGTCCTGCGGGCCTTCCACCCGCTGTCCCTGCCCGCGCTGCACCTCGACGCCCGGGACGCCCGGCATGAACGGGCCCAGGCCGACGCCGAGGCGCAGGCCGACGACCTGTGGGCGGGCATCCTCGGCTCCCTGCGCGGGAGTGCCCCACGCGCCCGTCTGGTGCTCAACCATCTCAACCCGCTGGTCCGGCGGATCAGCGCGCTGCACGACCCGGAGCTGATCGGCACCGCCACCGAGTCGCTGTACGGGCAGGCTCTGCTGATGGCGCAGCGGCCGCTCGGGCCCGCCGACTCGGCGCTGCTCAACCGCGCGTTCATGGGCCTGCTGGAGTGGGCCACGCACCGCGAGGACGGTCAGGCATGAGTGAGATCACGGACCTGGACGCGCTGCGCCGGGCGATGGCGGAGAACTCCGACCAGCCGGAGGGCCCGGCCCGCAACGCGCGCGCCGAGGAACTGCTGGCCGCCGCGGAGCGGCTGAACATCCCGCTCGCCGTGATCGAGGCGCTCGGGCACCAGCTGAAGGTCTACAACTACAGCTCCGAGAAGGGGAAGATGTTCGTTCCCTTCGCGCGTCTGCTGCGCATGTGGGACGAACGGCCCGAGGACTTCGACGAGTACGAGACGCACACGTTGCACTGGGTCTTCAAGTGGGTGTCGGCCGGCATGCTCGACCAGCCGCACGTCCCGCTCGCGTCGATCGAGAAGTGGCTCGGCGAGATGGAGCGCCGCTACCGGCTCGCCGGACACTCCGAACGGGCCGTGCGCAGTGCCGAGCACAGTGTGGCCGCGCATGTCGGGGACCTCGGGCGGGCCGAGCGGGCGTACGCCGCGTGGCTGGCCGCCGACGTGGACACCATGACCGACTGCCACGCGTGCGAACTGCACGGCCAGGGCTGGTGGCAGGCGGAGCAGGGGCGGGACGAGGAGGCGCTTCGGCTGTGGCGGCCGGTGCTGGAGGGCGAGTACACCTGCGCCCACGAGCCGCACACGGCCCTGGCGTCCTCCCTGCTGCCGCTGCTGCGGCTGGGCCGCGTGGACGAGGCGCGCGCCCACCACCTGCGGGGCTTCCGGCTCGTGCGGGCCATGGAGAGCATGCGCGGCGCGTACGCGGAGCACGTGGAGTTCTGTGCGCTGACCGGCAACGAGGCGCGTGGTCTGGAGCTGCTCGCGGAGCGGCCGGCGTACTTCACGGACGACGGGCACCCGCAGAGCAAGCTGGACTTCATGAGCGTGGTGGCCCTGCTCATGGACCGCCTCACCGGGCTCGGGCTGGGCGAGAGGCAGGTGCCCGGTCCGGCCGGCCGGGAGTGGACGGCGCGGGAACTCGCCGCGCACACCCGTGCGGAAGCCCTCGCCCTGGCGGCCCGCTTCGACGAGCGCAACGGCACGGCACACGTCAGCGAGCGGGCACGCGCGCGGATGGCGCGGGAACCGCTGGTCGAGCGGCTGCCGCTGGGCGTGCGGTCGGTCCGGCCGGCCCCTGCGCCCGCTTCCCCGGTGGTCACAGCCGCGGGCACCGAGCAGCCGGATCTGGCCGCCCTGCTGGTCCGGGCGCGGCGGATGTCGGACACCCTGCGGCCGGGCGCGGTGGAAGCGTGGGCGGCGGTCGCCGAGGCCGCGGAGGGCGCCGAGCTGGCCCCGCTCGACCGGGCCGAGATCGCCGAGCACCGGGCGATGGGCCTCGGTCCGGAGGGCGGCGCGCTCTTCGAGCGGGCCGCGGAGCTGTACGCGGCGGCGGGCGATCCCGGGGAGGCGTTGGCGGCACGCGCGCGTGCGGCGTACGTACGTGCTCTCGGCGGTGCCGTGGACGACGCGCTGGCGGCCGTGTCCGGCCCGTACGATGAGATCCTGGCCTTGCACGCCGCCGGAGAGACGGGGATACGCCAGACGGCGTCCGTACTGATGAGCCGGGCGCGGATCCTGATGCGGCGGGCACACGAACCGGAGGCGGAGCGCGCCGGGGCGGAAGCCGCCGTCCGGGAGGTGCTCGCGCTCGTCGACGGGCGGACCGGGGAGGACGTGCGGCTGGCCGCTCGGGCCGCCGAGGCGCAGGCCATGCTCGGCGAGCTGGCCGGGCTGGAGGGGGACCTGGAGACGGCCGCGGGGCTGTTCGCGCTTGGCGCGGCGGCGTTCGTCGCCGCGGGGCTGCCCTGGTTCGCCGTGGAGTACGAGGCCCGGCTGGCCTCCCTCGCCCATCACCTCGGCGACATGGCGGAGGCGGAACGGGCGCTGCGAGCGGCGCTGGAGCACGGTGGGGACCAGTTGGAGGCGCCCGGGAGGGCCCGGCTGCACCTTCAGCTCGCCGAGGTCGTCGGTGGCCGTGACGAGGTCGTGGAGGCCGCCCGGCATGCCCTGGAGGCCGCGCACTGGGCCGACGAGGCGGGTGAGGGGGCGACGCTGGGCGCCTGGGCGCGGCAGCAGCTCGGCGGGTTCCTGTTGCGGCAGGGCCGGTGGGCCGAGGCCGCGGAGGTGCTGGAGTCGGCGCTGCCCGATCTGACGGCCGAGACGCACGGCGACGGGGCGGTCGTGCAGACGCAGTGGTGGCTCGGCGACTGTCTGAGCGAACTCGGCGAGCACCGCGCGGCCGCGGAACGTCGCCTGCAGGCCGCCGAGATCGCCCGGCACTGGCCCGAGCAGCACGACCACGCGACCCTCGCCCACCTGGCCGGGGAGTCCCTCGGGCAGGCGGGGCTGACCGCAGAGGCGGACCAGGCCTACGCACGCGCGGGCGACCTGTGGCGCGCACTCGGCAACACCCCCGGCCTGGTCCGCTCCCTGCGCGCCCGCGCCTGGCTGGCGTCGCGCACGGAAGACGGCCTGGCCACGGCGCGTGGCCTGATGGCGGACGCGGTCCGGGAGTGCGAGGCCGCGCGGGACGGGGCGGCCGACGAGGAGTCCTGGCAGCGGTTCGTCGCCGAACTGGGCCACACGCACAGGCAGTTCGGCGACCTGCTGGCGTCCGTTCCGGAGAGCGCCGCGGGGGGATCGTTCCCCGCGGTGGCCGAGGAGCCCGCCGTGTCCGAGGAGGCGCTGTCCCAACTGCTGCGGTCGGCCGAGGTCTTCGCCTTGCTCGGGGCCGGTGAGCTGCACAGCCGTACCGGGGCCGAACTCACCGCGGGGTGGCTGGAGATCGAGCTGGGCCGCCTCACCGAGGCGACGGCACGCGCGCGTGCGGTGCTGGCGGCGTACGAAGATTACGACGGCACGAACCCCGACGGCACGAACACCGGCGGCGACGGCGATGCGGTGCGGGCCCGTCGAGCGGAGGCCGAGCACATGCTCCGCGTCGCCGCGGAGGATCCGCGGTGAACGTCCCGCCCTACTCCACGCCGATGAGCAGCAGGGCCCCCTGCCGTCCGCCCCGGTACACCACCGTGTCGACGGCGAGATACCCCTCGCGGACCCGGCTCTGCAGGTGCTCGGCGACGGTTTCGGGCGCTTCGTCGCCGAGTACCAGGGTGACCATCTCGCCCCCGGCCGCGAGCATGCGGTCCAGGACGGTCTCGGCGGTGGCGGTGACGTCCGAGCCGATCACGGCCACGTCGCCGTCGATCAGACCCAGGACGTCGCCGGCCTGGCAGATGCCGGCCATCGTCCAGGACTGGCGTTCGGCGACGGTGACCTCGGCGTAGCGGGTCGCGCCGGCCGCCGAGGTCATCGACACGACGTCCTCGTCGAACCGGCGCTCCGGCTCGTGCACCGCCAGGGCCGCGATGCCCTGCACGGCCGAGCGCGTCGGGATGAGGGCGACGCGGATGCCCTCCGTGCGGGCCTGCTCGGCGGCCGCGGCCGCGGTGTGGCGCAGCTCATCGTCGTTGGGCAGCAGCACGACCTCCCGCGCGTGGGCCCGCCGTACGGCCTGCACGAGCTCCCCGCTCGCGGGCGGCTCCCCGGGACGTGCGAGCACGGTGGTCGCGCCGGCCTCGTCGTACAGTCCGGCCAGGCCTTCGCCGGGTACGACGGCCACCACGGCACGCTGGGCGCGCTCGCGGGGTGGCCGCTCGGCGCCGGTGGTGTGCACGTCGCCGGCGCCGAAGTGCGTGATGCGGATCCGGTGGGGCCGCCCGGCCTCGATGCCGGCCTCGACGGCGGCGCCCGCGTCGTCGACATGGACGTGGACGTTCCACAGCCCGTCGCCACCGACCACGACGAGGGAGTCACCGAGGCCGTCGAGCCGCTCCCGCAGCCGGTCCACGGCCTCGTCCCCGGCCTCCAGGAGGTAGGTCACCTCGAAAGCGGGTCCGCCCTGGCCGGGGGCGGCGGAGCTGTCGGCGCACCCGCCTCCCGGGCGTCCGGGGGCCGGGGCGCAGCCCTCGGCGGGCTCCACGCGTGCGTGCGTGTCCTCGGCCGGTCCGGCCGGTCCGTCCGACGCCGGCCCGTCCGCCTGGCCGGGCACCGTGCGCGGGTGCTGGTCCTCGAACGGCCCGGTGTGCGTCCGTGGGGCCGGCCCGCCAGCGTGCCCCGAAGCGTCGGGCGTGCGCACCGCCACCGCGGCCTCGGGGGCGACGCGGTCGTGCGCCGCCGCCGGCCCCTGCGATGAAGCCGATGAAACCGATGCAGCCGATGAAGCGCCGGGCCCCGGCGCCCCCGCCGTGCTCGCCGCGGCCGCCGCCCCCGCGCCCGCACGGGTCCCGCTCGCCGCGACGGCGATCCTCCGCGGCCTCTCCCCCGTGAACGTCTCCACCAGCGCCGCGAGCACCGCCACCAGGCCTCGCCCCCCGGCGTCGACCACCCCGGCGCGTTCCAGGACGGGCAGCTGGCCCGGCGTCGCGGCGAGGGCCTCCCGCGCACCCTCGTAGGCCGCCCTGGCCACCGTCCCGCAGTCGCCCTCGGCACCGGCGGCGGCGTCGGCGGCGGCCGAGGCGACGGTGAGGACGGTGCCCTCGACGGGGTGGGCCACGGCATGGCGGGCGGAGTCGGCCGCGTGCCGCAGGGCGAGCCGCAGCACCTGGCCGTCGGCCGGCGTGGTCTCCTCGCCGGCCAGCACCTGGGCCATGCCGCGCAGCAACTGGGCGAGGATCGTCCCGGAGTTTCCACGGGCTCCGATGAGCGCCCCGTGCGCCATCGCCCGGGCGGCGTCGGCGAGCGTCGGTCCCCCGTGGCCGGAGCCGGCCGCGTGTCCCGCGAACACCGCCTCGACCGCCCCGACGGCGGACTCCACGGTCAGATACAGATTCGTGCCGGTGTCGCCGTCCGCCACGGGATAGACGTTGATCGCGTCGATTTCCTCACGCGCCCGCCCCAGTGTCCCGAGAGCGAGACCACACCACGTGCGCACCGCGAGAGCATCGAAGAACCTCTGCGGCACCTGCGCCACTGCGCCTCCCTGAGCTGCTGGACGTGGCAGGCAGCGTAGACCCCCGGGACGGTCTCCACCGGTAGCGGGCCGTGAGGGGACCCGGGCCGACCATGGTAGTTTCGTTGCACTGGGGCAGTCGTTGTATGATGCTCCGGTTGCCCGATCCCGATCGGGCCATTCCCCTGGCAGCGCCACTCAGATCATCGAATCCATCGAACTGATCCTGATCCCGGCATGCCGGGATCAACCGTAAGTGCATCTGAAGTCTTTGGAGTGACCCGTGGCTGCCAACTGCGACGTCTGCGGCAAGGGGCCGGGCTTCGGCAACAACATCTCGCACTCGCACCGCCGTACGTCCCGTCGCTGGAACCCGAACATCCAGCGTGTGCGTACCGTGGTGGGCGGGACGCCGAAGCGCGTGAACGCTTGCACCTCGTGCATCAAGGCCGGCAAGGTCTCGCGCTGACGCTCAGCTAGCGCGCGCCACTGCTGGTTCGCTGCGGAGCCGGTCCACCTCTGGTGGGCCGGCTCTTTGCCGTGCCCACCGCTTCGGGTTCACGAACCGACCCGGAACCGCCAGCCGTGATCCACCGGCCCGATCCCCCCGCCGAGCGCGAACCCTGCCGCGACGGCCCCGGTGACGTACTCCTTCGCCGCCGCCACCGCCTCCGGCACCGACTGCCCCTTCGCGAGCTGTGCGGCGATCGCGGAGGCAAGGGTGCAGCCGGTGCCGTGCGTGTGCCGGTTGTCGTGGCGGGGCGCCCGCAGCCAGTGCTCCTCGGAGCCGTCGGTGAGCAGATCCACGGCGTCCCCGGGCAGGTGGCCGCCCTTGATCAGCGCCCACCGCGGCCCGTAACCGAGCACGGCCGCCGCGGCCCGCCGCAAGTCCTTCTCCGACTCGACCCGCACCCCGGTCAGCTGGGCCACCTCGTCGAGGTTCGGGGTGGCGACCGTCGCCACCGGCAGCAGCTTCGTACGGACGCAGTCCAGCGCGGAGGCGGCGAGCAGGGAGTCGCCGTGCTTGGAGACGCCCACCGGGTCGACGACCGCTGGAGCGTCCGTCCCCGCGATCAACTCGGCCACCGTCTCCACGAGTTCGGCCGTGGCGAGCATCCCGGTCTTGACCGCCTGGACGCCGATGTCGTCGACGACACTGCGGTACTGGGCCCGCACCGCCTGAACCGGCAGCTCCCAAGCTCCCTGCACGCCCAGGGAGTTCTGCGCGGTCACGGCCGTGAGGACGCTCATGCCGTGCACGCCGAGCGCGAGCATCGTCTTCAGATCGGCCTGGATCCCGGCGCCGCCGCCGGAGTCCGAGCCGGCCACCGTGAGGACGTTGGGAATCATGGCTCCATGTCTCCGAAGTGGTCCCAGCCGCCCTTCCTGGTCCACGGCGCCCCGTCGACGGTCACCTGGGGCAGCGCCGAGGGGTTGAGGACCTCGCCGATGACCTTCCAGCGGGCGGGCAGCTTCACGTCCGGCGGGAAGGTCGCGACGATCGCGTGGTCCTCTCCCCCGGTCAGTACCCACTGCATCGGGTCGACGCCCACGGCCTGCCCGATGTCGTTCATCTGGGTCGGGATGTCGATCGCCCCGGAACGGACGTCGATCCGCACCTTGCTGGCCTCGGCGATGTGCCCCAGGTCGGCGATCAGCCCGTCGCTCACGTCGCACATCGCGGTCGCCCCGAGCCCGGCCGCGGCCGGGCCCGCGTGATACGGCGGCTCGGGCCTCCGGTGGGCCTCCACGAAGGCCCGCGGCGAACGGAAGCCGCGGGACAGCACCGCGTACCCGGCCGCCGACCAGCCCAGCCAGCCGGTCACCGCGACGAGGTCGCCGGGCCGGGCGCCCGCCCGCGTCACCGGCTCCTGGCCCCGCAGGTCGCCGAGCGCGGTGATCGACACCATGATGGAGTCGCCGCGTACGACGTCACCGCCGACCACGGCGGCGCCCGCCACCTGGCACTCGTCGCGCAGTCCGTCCATCAGCTCGCTCGGCCACGTCACCGGCAACTCGGCCGGGACGACCAGACCGAGCAGCAGCGCGGTCGGTACGGCCCCCATGGCGGCGATGTCCGCGAGGTTCTGCGCGGCGGCCTTGCGGCCCACGTCGTAGGCCGTCGACCAGTCCCGCCGGAAGTGCCGGCCCTCCACCAGGATGTCCGTACTGGCCACGACCCTGCGGTCGGGCGCGGCCACCACGGCGGCGTCGTCGCCGGGGCCCACCCGGACCGCCGGGGTGGTGGTCAGACGGGAGGTGAGCTCCCTGATGAGCCCGAACTCACCGAGCTCACCAACAGTGCCCTTCATTGCCCTTTCTCCCCTTCTGTCCCTGTCCGTGCCCGGTCGCGAGGCCTCTCGGTCCTCGTTACGGTCGAAGTGACCGTCAAGTTCTGCCGGACCTGCACCCCGGCGCGCAAGACCCGGCTCCCGCAGGTCTCCCCGCGGCGGCCGACGACGCGATACCGTGGCGTTCCTTTTCCCCACATGATCCTCGTGGCCGCCCTGGAGGTTCCGTGGTACAGGCGTACATCCTGATCCAGACGGAGGTCGGCAAGGCGTCGACCGTCGCCGAGACGATCAGCAAGATCCCTGGGGTCATTCAGGCCGAGGACGTCACAGGACCGTACGACGTGATCGTCCGGGCGCAGGCCGACACCGTCGACGACCTCGGTCGCATGGTGGTCGCCAAGGTCCAGCAGGTGGACGGCATCACCCGCACCCTGACCTGCCCGGTCGTCCATCTCTAGCCCCCGTCTACCCTGTGCCGGTGAACTCTTTCCGTCACCGGCACCGCTCTGTCTTCCGTGCAGTCCTCCGCCTGCCCGCTGTCGCGCTGTTGATCACAGTCGCGGGCTGCTCCGCGGCAGACGGCAGTGCCTCGGCGACGGTTCCCAGCCCGGACGCGAAGGTCACGGAACTGTGCCGGAGCCTGGACAAGGTACTGCCCGCGAAGGTGGACGGTGAGCGCCGTGCGGATCCCGAGCCCGAGTCGGCGCTGACGGCGGGCTGGGGCAGCCCGGCGATCATACTGCGCTGCGGTGTGCCGCAGCCGCCGAAGATGGTCGATCCGAAGGTGGCGGACGGGCATGACCCGGACGCGGTCGCCGGGGGCGTGAACGGGGTGGACTGGCTGATGGAGAAGCAGGCGGACGGGGCGTACCGGTTCACCACGGCCAACCGTGAGGCGTATGTGGAGGTCGGGGTGCCGCAGGGCGTGGACAGCTCCGGGGTGCTGATCGATCTGGCCGCCGCCGTGAAGAAGGCGATCCCCGAAGGGATCGCCTGATGACCGGGGGCCGCTGTCAGCGAAGGCCCGTTGAACGGCGCAGCGCCGCCCGGACCAGCCGGTCGATGAGCTCCGGGTAGCTCACCCCGGTCGCCTGCCACATCTGCGGATACATCGAGATGGGCGTGAAGCCGGGCATCGTGTTGATCTCGTTGATCACGAACTCGCCGTCCTCGGTGAGGAAGAAGTCGGCGCGGACCAGGCCCTCGCAGGACGCCGCCTCGAAGGCGTCGACCGCCAGGCGCCGCACCTCGGCGGTCTCCTCCGGCGTCAGCGGCGCCGGGACGATGCCGGGCGTGGAGTCGATGTACTTGGCCTCGAAGTCGTAGTACGCGTGGGCGTCCGGCGGCGGGATCTCGGCCGGGACCGAGGCACGCGGGCCCTCCTCGAACTCCAGGACGCCGCACTCGATCTCGCGGCCGCGCAGGGCCGCCTCGACGAGGATCTTGGGGTCGTGGCGCTGGGCCTCGGCGATCGCCTCGTCCAGGCCGGAGAGGCCGTCGACCTTGGTGATGCCGATGGACGAACCGGCGCGCGCGGGCTTCACGAACAGCGGCCAGCCGTGCTCGCCGGCGAAGTCGACGATCTTCTTGCGGGCGGCGGACTCGTCCTGCTCCCACTCGCGCGGCCGGATCACCAGGTACGGGCCCACCTTCAGCCCGAAGGAGGTGAACACCAGCTTCATGTACTCCTTGTCCTGGCCCACGGCCGAGGCGAGCACACCCGACCCCACGTACGGGACGCCGGAGAGCTCCAGCAGGCCCTGGAGGGTGCCGTCCTCGCCGTACGGGCCGTGCAGCACCGGGAAGACCACGTCGACCTCGCCGAGCGCCTTGGGCACCGATCCCGGCTCGCTGTAGACGACTTCGCGGTTGGCGGGATCGACCGGGAGGATCACTCCGCCCTCGGCGGACTCGGCGAGGGCGTCGACGCTCGGCGGGCGCCGGTCGACGATCGCCATGCGCTCCGGTTCGTCCGCCGTGAGCGCCCAACGGCCGTCCTGGGTGATGCCGATCGGCAGGACGTCGTACTTCGTCCGGTCGATGGCCTTCAGGACGGCGCCCGCGGTGACCACGGAGATCCCGTGTTCGGAGCTGCGCCCGCCGAACACGACGGCCACACGCGGCTTGCGAGGCGGCTGCTCGGGGCTCTGGGGGAGGTTCTCGGTGCTCATATCGGCTTGAGAGTACCCGTTGGTAAGGCCCGGAGACAGCGCCCGCCGCCTCGCGTCGCTCAGCGTCGCTCGGGCTTCGCGCTGCGCGACATCAGCTCCTTGAGGGCGACCACCGGGGGCTTGCCCTCGTGCACGATGCCGACGACCGTCTCCGTGATGGGCATGTCGACGCCGTACCGATGGGCCAGATCCAGCACCGACTCGCAGGACTTGACGCCCTCGGCGGTCTGCTTGGTGACGGCGATGGTCTCCTGGAGGGTCATGCCCTTGCCGAGGTTGGTGCCGAAGGTGTGGTTGCGGGACAGCGGCGAGGAGCAGGTGGCCACCAGGTCGCCGAGGCCCGCCAGTCCCGAGAAGGTCAGCGGATCGGCGCCGAGCGCCATGCCGAGCCGCGTGGTCTCGGCGAGACCGCGCGTGATCAGGGACCCCTTGGCGTTGTCGCCGAGGCCCATGCCGTCCGCGATGCCGACGGCCAGCCCGATGACGTTCTTGACCGCCCCGCCGAGTTCGCAGCCGACGACGTCGGTGTTGGTGTAAGGGCGGAAGTACGGCGTGTGGCAGGCGGCCTGGAGCCGCTGGGCGACGGCCTCGTCGGTGCAGGCGACCACGGCCGCGGCCGGCATCCGCGCGGCGATCTCACGGGCCAGGTTGGGCCCGGTGACGACGGCGATCCGGTCCTGGCCGACCTTGGCGACGTCGTCGATGACCTCGCTCATCCGCATCGCGGAGCCGAGTTCGACGCCCTTCATCAGTGACACCAGGACCGTGCCGGGCGCGAGCAGCGGCGCCCACTCGGCGAGGTTGCCGCGCAGGGTCTGCGAGGGGACCGACAGGACCGTGAAGTCGGCGTCCGCGGCGGCCTGTGCGGGGTCCGTGGTGGCCCGCACGCTCTCCGGGAGCTCGACGCCCGGGAAGTAGTCGGGATTGGTCCGGGTGGAGTTGATCGCCTCCACCAGTTCCGGGCGGCGCCCCCACAGGGTGACCTCGCACCCCGCGTCGGCGAGCACCATGCCGAAGGCCGTGCCCCACGAACCGGCGCTCAGCACCGCCGCCTTGACCGGCTTGCTCACTTGCCCAGCCCCTCTTCCTGCACGGTCTGCCCGGAATTCCTATGCGTCTGCGCCTGGGTGCGGCGCCGCTGTTCGATCCGCTCCCGGCGCGGGTCGTACGGCGTCTCGGGCGCCTTCTCGCCGCGGATCTCCTCCAGCTGGCGGGTGATGGCGGCCATGATGACCTCGGTGGCCTCCTTCAGGAGCTCCGCGGTCATCTCCCGGTCGTAGAACCGCGTGAGGTCGACCGGCGGACCGGCGAGCACGCGGTGTGTCTTGCGCGGCAGCAGCTGCGGCTTCTTCGCGTACGGCGGCAGCAGCTCGTTGCAGCCCCACTGGGCGACGGGGATGACCGGGCACTTGGTCTGCAGGGCGACGCGGGCGGCCCCGGTCTTGCCGGTCATGGGCCAGCCGTCGGGGTCGCGGGTGAGGGTGCCCTCGGG
This sequence comes from Streptomyces djakartensis, assembly GCF_014651075.1. Classification (GTDB taxonomy): domain Bacteria; phylum Actinomycetota; class Actinomycetes; order Streptomycetales; family Streptomycetaceae; genus Streptomyces; species Streptomyces djakartensis. The sequence continues at coordinate 74,186 of NZ_BMWE01000022.1, forward strand.
ATAGAAGGCGACGCATTCACCGCGGTTCACGGCGTCGATCGCGGCCCGGAAGGCGCTCAGCGCGTCCGTGCTCTCGCGGTAGACGGGAATCTGCCCGGTGCCCCGCATCGCGGCGCCGACGAATCCCTTCTTGAAAAGCCCGCTCTTCGCGAGGAATCGCGGGACGCGCCCGGTGTTGTACTGAAAGTGCGCGTAAGCGAAGGGGTCGATGTGCGAATTATGGTTCACCGCGGTGATAAATCCACCCTCGGCCGGAATGTTCTCGATTCCGCGCCAGTCCCGCCTGAGCAGAACCACCAGCGGCGGTTTGCAGATCACCGCGGCGAAGCGGTACCAGAAGCCGATTCTGCGGCGGGGCACGCGGACACCTTCCTCTAGGGCCTGTAGCGGGGGCCGCCGGGGGGCCGCACAAGTGTCGCCCCAGGCCGCCGGTCTGTCGAGAACACCGTACGCCCCGGCACGCCGCCCGCCCGAGGCCCCGGGTGACAATGGCCGCGACAAGAGAGGGACGGAACATCTGTGCAATGGACCTTGGTCGTACCCCTGAAGCCCCTGGCCCGGGCCAAGAGCAGGCTCGCGGACACCGCGGACGACGGGCTGCGGCCGGACCTGGCGCTCGCCTTCGCCCAGGACACGGTAGCGGCGGCACTGGCCTGTCCGGCGGTGCGGGATGTGGCAGTCGTCACGGACGACGCCCGGGCGGGGCGGGAGCTGGCCGCGCTGGGCGCCGCGATCATCCCCGACGAGCCGGGTGACGGCCTCAACGCCGCCCTCGCACACGCGACGGGGGTCGTCCGGTCCGCCCGGCCCGAGAGCCCGGTGGCGGCCCTGAACGCCGATCTTCCGGCGCTGCGCCCGGCGGAATTGTCGCGGGTGCTCGACGCCGCCGTGGAATTCCCGCGCGCTTTCCTCGCGGACGCGGCGGCAATCGGCACGACTCTGCTGACCGCCGCTCCGGGCCGGGAATTGCGCCCGGCGTTCGGTGCCGATTCGCGGTCCCTGCACCGTGCTTCCGGGGCCGTGGAACTGTCCCTCGCCGCCGTGGACTCGGTGCGCCACGACGTGGACACCGGCGACGACCTGCGCGGCGCGCTGGCCCTGGGGGTCGGCCCCCATACGGCCGCGGCCGCCGCGCGGTTGCTGATACCCGGGCAGTAGGCTGCGGCCATGCAGGCGACCGCGTACACGTACGACCCCGAGAGCCGCAGCGGACAGGTGCTCCTGGACGACGGCACCCCGGTGCCCTTCGACGCGGCCGCGTTCGACGCGGGGGGCCTGAGACTGCTGCGCCCGGGGCAGCGGGTGCGGATCGAGGTGGAGGGCCCCGAAGACGCCCCCCGGATCACTCTGGTGACCCTGCAGACCCTCTGACCACTCCCTGAACACACCGCGGGCCGGACTCCGTACGGGAGTCCGGCCCGGCGCGGGAGTACGCCAGCACCCCTACTTCTTGCGGGCGGTGGTCTTCTTCGCGGTGGTCTTGCGCGCCGTCGACTTCTTGGCGGGTGCCTTCGTCGCGGTCGCCTTCTTCGCCGGGGCCTTCTTGGCCGTGGTCTTCTTCGCGGCGGCGGTCTTGGCGGTCGCCGTGGTCTTCTTCGCGGGCGCCTTCTTCGCCGTGGTCTTCTTCGCGGCCGCCGTCTTCGTGGTCGCCTTCTTCGCCGGGGCCTTCTTGGCGGCGGTCTTCTTGGCGGCGGCGGCCTTCTTGGCGGTCGCCTTCTTCGCGGCGGCCTTCTTGACCGTCGCGCCGGCTCCGCCGGTCAGGCTGCCCTTCGGCGCCTTCTTGACGGAGACCTCACCACCACGCGGCAGCTTCTTCGAGCCGCTGACCAGGTCCTTGAAGCCCTGACCCGCGCGGAATCGCGGAACGGAGGTCTTCTTGACCCGAACGCGCTCGCCCGTCTGCGGGTTACGGGCGTAACGCGCCGGACGGTCGACCTTCTCGAAGGAACCGAAGCCGGTGACGGAGACCCTCTCACCTGCGACGACCGCGCGGACGATGGCGTCCAGCACATGGTCGACAGCGTCGGCGGCCTGCTGGCGGCCGCCCATCTTGTCGGCAATCGCTTCTACGAGCTGCGCCTTGTTCACGTCTTCCCCTTCGGAGACATCGCCAGAACGAAAGTGTTCAAGCTTTTTCGCACGTTAGGCAGATATATACCGCAAATCAAACACGAAACGGGCTTCTCACCCTTGTGCCGCAACGAACTCAGCGGTGCCGTCCGGTTCGGCGTTACTCGTCGGGGAGACGTCCCTCGTCGAGGTCCGCGGTGAACCGCTCCAGTCGCCTTGCCGCGTCGGCGAGATCGTGCTTGGCCGCGGCCGTAATGACCAGCAGCTTCCGGGTCAGCGCCATCCGTACGCCCTCCGGGACTTGCAGTGCGCGCACCCTGGAGTGCGCTTCCTTGAGTTGGTCCGCGACCGCCGCATAGAGCTCGAGTTGGCCGTCGTGTTCCATGCACAGATTGTGCCATCTGGGGCGAGTTGTCGCCTGCGCAGGGGACAACTGTCGCACCCGACGGCCTTCCGGGCCCACCTGGACGTCGCGGTTGTACATCTCGCATACCCCGGCAACCACCTGCTTAACGTGGGAAGTTGACCCCGCCCCTCCGCCTCCGCGGGGCCGTTCGGGTGCAGACACGGCCGTACCCCCGATCGGGCTGATCGGGGGTACGGAGGGGGTGTTGCGGTGGCCGAAAGTCGCCTTGTCAGGGACGGCGGGCCGTGCTCCGGGTCAGAGCTGGAGCGTCCGCGGCTTGAACGCGGGGCGCTTCGCCTCGTACGCGGCGATGTCCTCCTCGTTCTGGAGGGTGATCGAGATGTCGTCGAGGCCGTTCAGCAGCCGCCAGCGGGAGTTCTCGTCCAGCTCGAAGGAGGCGGTGATGCCCTCGGCGCGGACCTCCCGGGCGACCAGGTCGACGGTGATCTCGGCCTGCGGGTCCTTCTCGGTGAGCTCCCACAGCGCGTCCACGGTCTTCTGCTCCAGGACGACCGTGAGCAGGCCGTTCTTGAGCGAGTTGCCGCGGAAGATGTCGGCGAAGCGGGAGGAGATCACGGCCTTGAAGCCGTAGTTCTGCAGCGCCCAGACGGCGTGTTCGCGGGAGGATCCGGTGCCGAAGTCGGGACCGGCCACCAGGACGGTCGCGCCCTGCCGCTCGGGCTGGTTGAGCACGAACGACGCGTCCTTGCGCCAGGCCTCGAACAGCCCGTCCTCGAAGCCGTCGCGCGTGACCTTCTTGAGCCAGTGGGCGGGGATGATCTGGTCGGTGTCGACGTTGCTGCGGCGCAGCGGGACGGCCCGGCCGGTGTGGGTGGTGAAGGCTTCCATGGTTCTCAGACTCCAGCGGGCGCAGGGGTGTCGGCGGCGGACAGGTCGGCCGGGGAGGCCAGGTGGCCGAGGACGGCGGTAGCGGCCGCGACCTGCGGCGACACCAGGTGCGTACGGCCGCCCTTGCCCTGCCGGCCCTCGAAGTTGCGGTTGGAGGTGGACGCGGAGCGCTCACCCGGGGCCAGCTGGTCGGGGTTCATGCCCAGACACATCGAGCAGCCCGCGTGCCGCCACTCGGCGCCCGCCTCCTTGAAGACGACGTCCAGCCCCTCGGAGACGGCCTGCAGACCGACCCGCGCGGAACCCGGGACGACCAGCATCCGTACGCCGTCGGCGACTTTGCGGCCCTGCAGCAGTTCCGCGGCGGCGCGCAGGTCCTCGATACGGCCGTTGGTGCAGGAGCCTACGAAGACGGTGTCCACCTTGATGGACCGCAGCGGCTGCCCGGCCTCCAACCCCATGTACTCCAGGGCCTTTTCGGCGGCGTAGCGCTCCGATGCGTCTTCGTACGAAGCGGGGTCGGGGACGGACGCCGAAAGCGGTGCGCCCTGGCCGGGGTTGGTGCCCCAGGTGACGAACGGCGACAGTTCGGCGGCGTCGATGACGACCTCGGCGTCGAACTCGGCGTCCTCGTCCGTCCGCAGCGTCTTCCAGTACTCGACGGCGGCGTCCCAGTCCGCGCCCTCGGGGGCGTGCGGGCGGCCCTTGAGGTACGCGAACGTGGTCTCGTCCGGGGCGATCATGCCCGCGCGGGCACCGGCCTCGATCGACATGTTGCAGATGGTCATGCGGGCCTCCATCGAGAGCTTCTCGATGGCCTCGCCGCGGTACTCCAGGACGTAGCCCTGTCCTCCGCCGGTGCCGATCCTCGCGATGATCGCGAGGATCAGGTCCTTGGCGGTGACGCCCTCGGGCAGTTCGCCGTCGACCGTGATCGCCATGGTCTTCGGGCGGGACATCGGCAGCGTCTGGGTGGCCAGCACGTGCTCCACCTGGGAGGTGCCGATGCCGAACGCCAGCGCGCCGAAGGCACCGTGCGTGGAGGTGTGCGAGTCGCCGCAGACGACGGTGGTGCCCGGCTGGGTGAGACCCAGCTGCGGGCCGACCACGTGCACGACGCCCTGCTCGACGTCGCCCAGCGGGTGCAGGCGCACGCCGAAGTCGGCGGCGTTCTTGCGCAGCGTCTCCAGCTGCACCCGGGAGACCGGGTCGGCGATGGGCTTGTCGATGTCAAGGGTGGGGGTGTTGTGGTCCTCGGTGGCGATGGTGAGATCGAGGCGCCGGACCTTGCGGCCGCTCTTGCGGAGGCCGTCGAAGGCCTGCGGGCTGGTCACCTCGTGCAGCAGGTGCAGATCGATGAAGAGAAGGTCGGGCTCGCCTTCCACGCGCCGGACGACATGGTCGTCCCAGACTTTCTCCGCGAGTGTCCTACCCATCGCTGTTCCCTCCGGCCGACGACGATCCGCCGGCCCAACTAGAGATCTTGAGGAGGCGGGCCCCACGCCCCTGGATTCCGGGCATCCGCCGCCAGACCCGTACGTCACGGGCCGTTGTGACTTCGTGTCTTCCAGAGTGGCGGGTTCCACGAGAAATTGAACTTGCGTTTCACAGAGTGAGACGCGAGTATCGTTTCATGGACAACAGTAGCGGCGTCGGCGTTCTGGACAAGGCGGCCCTCGTTCTGAGCGCTCTGGAGTCCGGTCCGGCCACCCTCGCGGGATTGGTCGGCGCCACCGGACTGGCACGACCCACGGCCCACCGCCTGGCCGTGGCGCTGGAGCACCACCGCATGGTGGCGCGCGACATGCAGGGCCGTTTCATTCTCGGCCCCCGCCTCGCGGAACTGGCCGCGGCCGCGGGTGAGGACCGTCTCCTGGCCACCGCCGGCCCGGTGCTCACGCACCTGCGTGACATCACGGGTGAGAGCGCGCAGCTCTACCGCAGGCAGGGCGACATGCGCATCTGCGTCGCGGCGGCGGAGCGCCTGTCCGGACTCCGGGACACGGTTCCGGTCGGCTCGACCCTCACGATGAAGGCCGGTTCCTCGGCGCAGATCCTGCTGGCCTGGGAGGAGCCGGAGCGGCTGCACCGCGGCCTGCAGGGGGCGCGCTTCACAGCGACGGCGCTGTCGGGCGTGCGGCGCCGGGGCTGGGCCCAGTCGATCGGCGAGCGCGAGCCGGGTGTCGCGTCCGTCTCGGCTCCGGTGCGGGGGCCGTCGAACCGTGTGGTCGCCGCCGTGTCCGTGTCCGGCCCCATCGAGCGCCTCACGCGGCATCCGGGCAGGATGCACGCACAGGCTGTGATCGATGCGGCGGGGCGTCTCTCCGAGGCTCTTCGGCGCACCGGCTGAGCGTTTCGGGGGAGGCCGGCCTCGACGCCGCGGCAGGCTTTCCCCGACCAGGCGCCATGGCAGTGTGCGGTCGCGTGTCGAGTGCCGGCTCGTCGGGGCTGGTCGCGCAGTTCCCCGCGCCCCCAAGAGAGTACGTACGCAAGAGGTCCTCCACGGAAGTGGAGGACCTCTTGGATGTGTACCCCCGACCGGATTCGAACCGGCGCTACCGCCTTGAGAGGGCGGCGTGCTAGGCCGCTACACAACGGGGGCGTGGACACTGCGTTTCCGCAGGTCCGAGCTGGTCTACCTGGACTCGAACCAAGACTAACTGAACCAGAATCAGTCGTGCTGCCAATTACACCATAGACCAATGTGGTTTAGACCAGTCAGTACCCCCGACCGGATTCGAACCGGCGCTACCGCCTTGAGAGGGCGGCGTGCTAGGCCGCTACACAACGGGGGCCCTAGCAGTCCCGAGATGATCTCAATCGCCGATCATCCGGAACCAGTACCCCCGACCGGATTCGAACCGGCGCTACCGCCTTGAGAGGGCGGCGTGCTAGGCCGCTACACAACGGGGGCATGCAGATAAGCTCTGCGAGCTGGCCTACCTGGACTCGAACCAAGACTAACTGAACCAGAATCAGTCGTGCTGCCAATTACACCATAGGCCACTGGAACGCAAGCCCCTGCGGGGGATCTTGTTCTAGTTGTGCGCCTGGGGTTTTCTGCCTTCCGGCCCGCCCCTCGGCGCAGGAAGAACATTACCTGAAGGTGGACGGGGCTCCAAAACGACTATCCGCGCCGAGCAGAGACGGCAGTTCGGCGAGGGACGCGATGCGGTGCGGCCCGGTGGGCGGATCGATCGTGGCGTACGCGCCCGCGCGGTCGATCCAGACGGACAGCAACCCCGCGTCCGCGGCCCCGCGCCCGTCGATCTCCGGGTGATCGCCGACGTACGCGACCTGGTGCGGAGCGAGGCGGAGGGCTTCGCAGACGGCGTGGAAGGCGCCGGCCTCCGGCTTGGAGACGCCGAGCTCTGCCGCGCACAGGATGGCCTCGAAGCGGTGGTGGACGCCGAGGACGCGCAGTTTGTGGTCCTGGACGTGAAGGCTGGAGTTGGAGAGCACGGCGTGCCGGTGACTGGCGGCGAGGGCGTCCAGGACGGGCAGGACGTCCGGGAACAGGGCCCAGACCGCCTCGTAGTGGGCGCGGTACCGCGCGAACCACGCGTCGGCCTCCGCGTCGGTCAGCTCCTGGCCCACGAACGCCCGTACGCGGTCGCGGCGCTGTGCCTCGAAGGTGGCCTCCCCGGCCGCGAAGCGCGCCCATTGCAGGTCGGTGATCTCCCGCCAGCGGGCGATGGCCTGCTCGACGGTGCCGTGGTCGTCGAGCAGCCCCTCCGCCGTGAGGTGGGCGCGCATGCCGAGGCGGTCGGCGGTGGAGTAGTCGAAGAGGGTGTCGTCGACGTCCCAGACCACGGCTTGGATGCTCATGGTCCGACCGTACCCACCGCCGCGCGCCCGGCCCAGGGTCATCGCGCCGACGGCACAGGGGGCAATGTCCCGTTCGAGGAGCCGGGTTGGCCGGAACGATGATGTCCGGGTGACGGCCGGGCGGACACGGCGAGGGCGGCGCCCGGACCGGACGCCGCCCTCGTGATCAGTGCTCTCGCGTTACGCGGCCAGCTTCGCCAGCGCCGCGTCGATCCGGGCCAGGGTCGTCTCCTTGCCCAGGACCTCCAGGGACTCGAAGAGCGGCAGGCCGACCGTGCGGCCGGTGACGGCGACCCGGACGGGGGCCTGGGCCTTGCCGAGCTTGAGGCCGTGGGCCTCGCCGGCGGCCAGGACGGCCTCCTTGAGCGACTCGGCGGAGGTCCAGTCGGCCGCCTCCAGCTTCTCGCGGGCCGTGCGCAGGAGGGCGTCCGAGCCCTCCTTCATGGCCTTCGTCCAGCTCGCCTCGTCCTCGACCGGCTCCGGCAGGAACAGGAAGTCGACGTTGTCGGTGATCTCCGAGAGGACCTTGAGGCGGGTCTGCGCGTGCGGGGCGATGGCCTGCCACTTCGCCTCGTCGAAGGCCTCCGGGGCCCAGGGGGCGAACGGGGGCTGGAGCCACGGGCGGCAGCGCTCCGTGAAGTCCTTCACGTCCAGCAGGCGGATGTGGTCGCCGTTGATGGCCTCGCACTTCTTGAGGTCGAAGCGGGCCGGGTTGGGGTTGACGTCGGAGATGTCGAACGCCGCGATCATCTCGTCGATCCCGAAGACGTCCTGGTCGGCCGAGAGCGACCAGCCGAGCAGGGAGAGGTAGTTGAGCAGGCCCTCGGGGAGGAAACCGCGCTCCCGGTAGAGGTTGAGGGAGGACTGCGGGTCGCGCTTGGAGAGCTTCTTGTTGCCCTCGCCCATCACGTAGGGCAGGTGGCCGAAGGACGGGATCTCCTTGGCGATGCCCAGCTCGATCAGCGCCTTGTACAGGGCGATCTGGCGGGGGGTGGAGGAGAGCAGGTCCTCGCCGCGCAGGACGTGGGTGATCTCCATCAGGGCGTCGTCGACCGGGTTGACCAGCGTGTACAGCGGAGCGCCGTTGGCGCGGACGATCCCGAAGTCCGGGACGTTCTCCGGGGTGAAGGTCAGCTCGCCGCGGACCAGGTCGGTGAAGGTGATCGTCTCGTCGGGCATTCGGAAGCGGACGATGGGCTCGCGGCCCTGGGCCTTGTACTCCTCGACCTGCTCGGCGCTCAGCTCGCGGCAGTGGCCGTCGTAGCCGGAGGGCTTGCCGGCGGCGCGGGCGGCCTCGCGGCGGGTGTCCAGCTCCTCCTGGGAGCAGTAGCAGCGGTAGGCGTAGCCGCCGTCGAGCAGCTTCCGCGCGACGTCCTTGTAGAGGTCCATGCGCTGCGACTGGCGGTACGGCGCGTGCGGGCCGCCGACCTCGGGGCCCTCGTCCCAGTCGAAGCCCAGCCAGCGCATGGAGTCGAGCAGCTGGGTGTACGACTCCTCGGAGTCGCGGGCCGCGTCGGTGTCCTCGATGCGGAAGACCAGGGTTCCCTGGTGGTGCTTGGCGAACGCCCAGTTGAACAGGGCGGTGCGCACCAGGCCCACGTGGGGGTTTCCGGTGGGCGACGGACAGAAACGGACGCGTACGGGGGAGCCGGGTGCGCTAGCCACGCTTGACAACCTTGTTGGTGAGAGTGCCGATGCCTTCGATGGTGACGGCGACCTCGTCGCCGACGTTGAGGGGGCCGACCCCAGCCGGGGTGCCCGTGAGGATCACGTCGCCGGGGAGCAGCGTCATGGCCTCGGAGATGTTGACGATCAGGTCCTCGACGGAGTGGATCATCTCGCTGGTGCGGCCGAGCTGACGCTGCTGGCCGTTGACCGTGAGCTGGATGGTGAGGTCGGCCGGGTCCAGGTCGGTCTCCACCCAGGGGCCGAGCGGGCAGGAGGTGTCGAAGCCCTTGGCCCGCGCCCACTGCTTCTCGCGCCTCTGGACGTCGCGGGCGGTGATGTCGTTGGCGCAGGTGTAGCCGAAGATGACGTCCTTGACGCGTTCACGCGGTACCTCGCGGCACATCCGGCCGATGACCACGGCCAGCTCGGCCTCGTGGTGCACCTCCTCGGAGAAGGAGGGGTACCGGATCTCGTCGCCGGGGCCGATCACCGAGGTGGACGGCTTGAAGAAGGCGAAGGGTGCCTCGGGGACCTCGTTGCCCAGTTCCTTCGCGTGGTCGGCGTAGTTGCGGCCGAAGGCCACCACCTTGTTGGGAAGCACCGGCGGCAGCAGCCTGACCTTGCCGACCGGCACCTTCGTGCCGGAGAGCTCGAAGTCCGCGAACGGGATGCCCTTGATGATGTCCAGGACGAGCTCGTCCTGCTTCTCGCCCTCGATCGCGCCGAAGGCGACGTTCCCGTCGATGGAGAATCTGGCGATGCGCACGGGTTGCTTGGCCCCTTGACTGAAGCGGCTGGAGTCTGACGCTCCAGGCTAACGCGGGGAGGTCTTGGCGCCGCGCGCATTGTGAAGGGGCGCCCCCGGTCGCCGGGTGCGCCCCTCGATCTTCATCTCCTGCCGCCTGAGCATCCGGCGGCCGGCGCGCGTAATGACTGATGTCACTCCGCGGCTGCGGCGGCCGCGACAGGGATCTCCATGAGGACGGTGCGCCTGGGGTTTGCGGTCTGGGTGGGAAGTTCGACGGAGTGCTCCGGCTGCTCCGGCGTCCGCAGTTCGTCGGCGTCGTCCAGGTGCGCCAGCGTCGTGCGTCGCGGGTTGGCGATCTTGTGGAACATCGTCGTCGTCTTCACTGTTTACGTAACCCTGTTCTGTGACGGGCGCCGGGAGGGCACACGGGCCCCCGGACGGGCGCGGGTTGTCGGTTTTGCCAACTCTGTAAAGCGTCAGGCTAAGCACGGGATTCCCGGCGCAATCGCGAGGAGAGCATCATCGGCATGTGAGTTTCCTCACGGATCAGTGGGCGAATCGGTCAATCCGGACTCGCGTCGCAACCCAACGAAACAGACATTGCCGGACTGAAGCTCCCATTCCGCTCCTGATCATGGCGACTGGGACACCCGTCACAGACCTGCGACTCGCGGGTATGTGCCCGAAATGAGTAACCGGCTTTCTACGTCCGGTGATCCGACCCTCACGCGGTGTCACCTATGTCACGGCCAGGTCTACGAGCCTTGTTGGAGATCCTGTGCTGTGCTGGAATGCCACGGACCGCCGCAGGATCGAGCCGGCGCACAGGGGGCGCACAGACGCGCCGAGTGGCGGCCAGAAGGGGGAGCCAGCGCCGGTCACTCAAGACCACCACGGGGGCGTACTCAGGGCGTCCCCAGAACGCCGACACCGTGTCCCGCCGTTCATCCGACGGGGCGCCTGGTCCAGAGGTTGCGACGCTAGTGCAGGGACGTTTCAAGAGGGATGGCAGCGCTTCGGCGGAGCCGGAGCCGCAGGGCGGGACTGGCCCCATGAATGGCGGCCCCACGCCCCAGCACGCCCAGAACCCGGGCCAGGCCGGTGACGGCGGTGAGCGCCCCGGGCGCCCCGGCACGCCGGCACCCGCGAGCCCGGCCCCGGCTCTGAAGCCGCCGGCCGGCCCTTCCGGACCTGGATCGCGAATAGCCCTGCGCAACTGGCGGATCTCCACCCGCCTGGTCTCGCTGCTCGCCCTGCCGGTGGTCGCGGCCACCTCGCTGGGCGCGCTGCGCATCAACTCGTCCATGGACGACATCCAGCAGCTCGACAACATGAAGCTGCTGACGGACATGACGAAGCAGGCCACCGAGCTGTCCGCCGCCCTCCAGGAGGAGCGCGACCAGTCGGCCGGCCCGCTCGCGCACGGCGGCAAGGCGACCGACTTCACGGTCAAGGGTCTGAGGGAGAAGACCGACCGGGCGATGAAGAACTTCCTCGACAGCTCCGAGGAGATCGACAGCGCCAGCAAGGACGGCAACCTCAGGGGTGTCCGGGAGTACCTCATCCAGCTCGCCGGCGAGCTGGGAGACCTGGCGCAGATCCGCAAGGCCGCCTACGCCTCCGAGGGCAACTCCACGCAGACCGTCGAGGCGTACCACCGTCTGATCGAGAACCTGATCGACCTCTCCCAGGACATGGCGGAGGCGACCAGCAACCCGGACATGATCCAGCGCACGCGTGCGCTGGCGGCGTTCTCCTCCGCCAAGGAGTACTCCTCGATCCAGCGTGCGGCGCTCGCCTCGGCGCTGCCCGCCAGCAACACCACGACCGGCAAGCTCTCGCCGAACGACCGGCTCTACGCCGAGTCGGCGCTGGAGAGCCAGAAGTCCGAGATCCGCAGCTTCAAGAGCATCTACGGCGAGGACGCCGCCGCCGAGCTGCTGAAGCCGATCGAGGACGGCGGCAACTCCACGATCAAGGCGACCGACACCTACGCGGGCCGCGCCCTGGTCTCCGCGAGCGGTCTGGCCCAGCAGGACAAGCGCTCCTACCGCGACTGGCTGGACGACAGCTCCACCAAGATCCAGCAGATGAAGAACATCGAGCACACGCTCCTCGAGGAGATGGAGCAGAAGGCCCGCGAGCTGCGCAGCGCCACCGAGCGCGACGCGATCATCTCCGGTGCGCTGATCCTGCTCGTGCTCGGTGTGTCGCTGGTCGGCGCCTTCGTCGTGGCCCGCTCCATGATCCGCTCGCTGCGCCGCCTGGAGGAGACCGCGACGAAGGTCGCCTCCGACCGTCTGCCCGAGCTGGTCAAGCAGCTGTCCGAGTCCGACCCGCAGGACGTCGACACGTCCGTGGAGTCGGTCGGTGTGCACTCCCGGGACGAGATCGGCAAGGTGGCCGCGGCCTTCGACGACGTGCACCGTGAGGCGGTCCGTCTGGCCGCCGAGCAGGCCCTGCTGCGGGGCAACGTCAACGCGATGTTCACCAACCTCTCGCGTCGCTCCCAGGGCCTCATCCAGCGTCAGCTGTCGCTCATCTCCGAACTGGAGTCCCGCGAGGCCGACCCGGACCAGCTGTCGTCGCTGTTCAAGCTCGACCACCTCGCGACGCGTATGCGCCGTAACGGTGAGAACCTCCTCGTCCTCGCGGGCGAGGAGCCCGGCCGCCGGTGGACCCGACCGGTTCCGCTGGTCGACGTGCTCCGCGCCGCCGCGTCCGAGGTGGAGCAGTACGAGCGCATCGAGCTGGCCTCCGTGCCGACCACCGAGGTCGCCGGCCGCGTGGTCAACGACCTCGTGCACCTGCTCGCCGAGCTGCTGGAGAACGCGACCTCGTTCTCCTCGCCGCAGACCAAGGTCAAGGTCACCGGTCACGCCCTGCCCGACGGCCGGGTGCTGATCGAGATCCACGACACCGGTATCGGTCTGTCGCCGGAGGACCTCGCGGCGATCAACGAGCGTCTCGCCTCTCCCCCGACGGTGGACGTCTCCGTCTCCCGCCGCATGGGTCTGTTCGTGGTCGGCCGCCTTTCGCAGCGCCACGGCATCCGCATCCAGCTCCGCCCGTCCGACTCCGGTGGTACGACCGCGCTGGTCATGCTGCCCGTCGACGTCGCCCAGGGCGGCAAGAAGCCCCAGCCCAAGCAGCCCGGCCAGCCGCCGGTCGGCGGTGGCGGTCCGGCCGAGGCGCAGGCCGCCGCCGCTGCGGCGGCGGCCCGGCGTGCGGCTGGTGACGGCCAGGGCGCCGGCGCCCTCGGTGCCGGTCCGTCCGGTGGCGGTGCCTTCGGCGGTGGCGCGTCCGGCGGAGGCCGGCTCGGTGCCGGTCAGGGTGCGCGGGCCGCGCTGCCCGGGCGGGACGGGGACGGTGGCCGTCCCGGTGCGCCGGGCGGAGCGCGTGGGCAGCAGGGCCCCGAGAAGTCACCGTCGCTGTTCGACCAGGGAGCTCCCTCCGCTCCCCCGCAGGGCCGCCCGTCCCCCGCGGGCGCCGGTGCCGGTTACGGACAGGCTCCCGGTGCCCCGCAGGGCCTGCAGGCCGCCGGTACGCACGGGCCGCAGGGCCAGGACGCCTTCGGCGGTGGCCGGGGTACGCAGCGCCCGGGCGGCAACGCCGAGCAGGGTCAGGGCCGTCGGCCGCAGCTGCCGCCGCATGGCGGTGCCCGGGCCGAGCTGCCCGGCGGTGACGCGCAGCCGGGTGGGACGAACTGGAGCGACGACAACGCCCAGCCGCCGGTGCCGCGTTCCTCCGTGGACGCTCCGCGCGGCCACGAGGAGGCGGACACCTCCCGTACCTCGGCCATGCCGCGGTTCGACGACCGGCAGGGCCCCGGCTCTCCGGCCGACTTCGGCGGCCCCCAGCACCAGGACCCCTACGCCCAGGGCGGAGCGCAGGATCCGGGCCAGTTCGTGCGGCCCGACGTCTTCGGCACCCCGGCTCCGCAGCCCTACGACAACGGCTCAGCCGATCAGTACCCGGCATCCCGCCAGGACAACGACCCGGCGGGTCAGTACGGTTCGCACCGGCAGGACGTCGACTCCACCGGCCAGTTCCCGGCCCCGCAGTCCTACGGCAACGGCTCGGGGCAGTACCCCGCGCCTCGCCAGAACAACGGTCCCGGCCGGCCCACTCTCCCGGGTCCGGCCACGCCGGCCGACCCGGCGGGCACCGGCCAGTACGAGCGAGGGCAGGTCAACGGCGCCCGGGGCGGTGCCGACTTCGCAGCCCCGCGTCAGCCCGCCCCGAAGGCGCGCCCGGCCCGGCAGGAGCCCGAGGCCCTGCCGCCGGCGTCCGGTCCGGGCGACGGGCGCACCCCGCTGTACGACACGCTGGAGACCAACTGGTTCCACGGCGGCCAGCAGGAACAGCAGGAGCAGGAGCAGCAGCCGCCGCGGAACAACGGCTCGGCTGCGGCCCCGCAGCAGCCGCAGGCTCCCACCGGTCCGCAGCGGTCCGCCCCCGCCGGCTGGCGCAGCTCGCCGAACGACGACCTCGTCCGGCAGGCCGAGCGCGTCCGTCAGCCCGCCGCGGGCGGTGTCACCACCTCAGGCCTGCCGCGCCGGGTGCCCCGGGCGAACCTCGTCCCGGGCACGGCTCAGCAGCAACCGCAGCAGAGCGGTCCGCAGATCTCGCGCGCCCCGGATGACGTGCGCGGTCGGCTGACCAATCTCCGGCGGGGTATAGCACAGGGTCGTCAGGCCGGGTCCACCCAGACCGGCAGCTTCCCTCGGCCCTCTCACCAGCAGGAGCGTTAGTTGAGTCCGATGAGCCAGGCGGCACAGAACCTCAACTGGTTGATCACCAACTTCGTGGACAACACCCCCGGGGTGTCCCACACCGTCGTCGTGTCCGCCGACGGTCTCCTCCTGGCGATGTCGGAGGGCTTTCCGCGCGACCGCGCGGACCAGCTCGCGGCCGTCGCCTCGGGCCTGACGTCGCTGACGGCAGGCGCCTCCCGGATCTTCGAGGGGGGTGACGTCGCGCAGACGGTCGTGGAGATGGAGCGGGGCTTCCTCTTCCTCATGTCCGTCTCGGACGGCTCGTCCCTCGCCGTCCTCGCTCACCCCGAGTGCGACATCGGCCTCGTCGGCTACGAGATGGCGCTTCTGGTCGACCGCGCGGGCGCGGTCCTCACCCCCGACCTGCGAGCGGAACTCCAAGGAAGTCTGCTCCACTGATCGGCCCCGGCACCACCTGTCTCACCACATCACCGTCCGGCTGCCACACACCCCACACAGGCCTCGTCTGACGGCTCGACTGACCGACTTGTTGTCCCGCCCGGAGGACCCATGACCCCGCCCCACGCCTCTCATGATCCGTACGCGGAGCCGTACGAGGACGAGGGCGACCAGCCACTGGTACGGCCGTACGCCATGACCGGTGGCCGGACGCGGCCGCGCTACCAGTTGGCCATCGAGGCGCTGATCAGCACGACCGCGGACCCGGCCGCGCTCATGGCGCTGCTCCCGGAGCATCAGCGCATCTGCCACCTGTGCCGTGAGGTCAAGTCGGTGGCCGAGGTCTCGGCCCTGCTCAACATGCCGCTCGGGGTGGCCCGGATCCTGGTCGCGGACCTCGCCGAGGCCGGTCTCGTCGCGATCCACCAGCCGGGCGGCGACGACGCCACCGGCGCACCGGACGTGACACTGCTCGAAAGGGTGCTCAGTGGACTTCGCAAGCTCTGACGCGGGGCGTTCCACCACGTCCGCGAAAATCGTGGTGGCGGGCGGCTTCGGCGTGGGCAAAACCACGTTCGTCGGTGCCGTCTCGGAGATCAACCCGCTGCGTACGGAGGCCGTGATGACCTCCGCGAGCGCGGGCATCGACGACCTCACGCACACCGGGGACAAGACCACCACCACGGTGGCCATGGACTTCGGCCGTATCACCCTGGACCAGGACCTGATCCTGTACCTCTTCGGTACGCCGGGCCAGGACCGCTTCTGGTTCATGTGGGACGACCTGGTGCGCGGCGCCATCGGCGCGGTGGTCCTGGTGGACACCCGCCGCCTGGCCGACTGCTTCCCGGCCGTCGACTACTTCGAGAACAGCGGCCTGCCGTTCGTCATCGCCCTCAACGGCTTCGACGGGCAGCAGCCCTACACGCCGGACGAGGTCCGCGAGGCGCTGCAGATCGGCCCGGACGCCCCGATCATCACGACGGACGCCCGGCATCGGGCCGATGCGAAGAGTGCGCTGATCACGCTGGTCGAGCACGCTCTGATGGCACGGCTGAGGTAGCACATCAATTCAGAAGCCGCATACGGAAGTTGTCGTAGATGCATCGGAGCCGGCTGTGTCCTTTGACACGGTCGGCCACGGTGTTCATAACGTTTCGGCAGAGGAATCGGGTGGTACGGCCACGCGTCGCGCACATCCGGTCTCGCTGCGCGCACAATCGCCCCGCCTTTTGGCGGGGCTCGCTCTTTATGACCGTTTTATCTGGGGCTTACATCCCTCGGAATCCGCCCCCCGGACTGTTTGGAAGAGCGCAGGTCGTCGTGCTGGAATGCCTGAACTGCCCAATAGTCAATGACGTAGCCGTCAGTCGATGGCGTGTTGGGCTCTGAGACACTGCGGCACAACGTTGGTGCCGACCGCCGAGAGGTTGTTGGTCGAGTGAGGCGAAGCAAGAACAGTCCCGAGCCGTCGGCCCGGGGCAACTTCACCCCGCCGCCGCGCACAGCGGCGCCCGCCCCCGTGCCCGGTTCGGAGCCGACGGCCGCGCCCGCCGAGAGCGGCGGCCGTCTCTCCCCGCGCAACTGGCGCGTGGCGACCAGGCTCAACGCGATCCTGCTCATACCCGTGCTGGTCGGCCTCGTCATGGGCGGCTTCCAGGTGAAGAGCTCGATCGACACCTGGCAGGAGGCCGAGGACGCGGAGAACACCGCGCGCCTGGTGCGGGCCTCCCTCCTCTACGCCAACGCCCTCTACAACGAACGTGACGCCTCGGCGGCGCCCCTGCTGAAGGGCAGCGCCCAGAACGCCCAGGACAAGGCGACCGTCTCCCAGGTCCGCAAGGCCACCGACCAGGCGGCGGACGCCTTCGACGCCGCGGCCCAGAACATGCCGGGCAAGCCCGGCCTGGAGCGCCGGCTGGACCTGTTCCGCAAGGTGGAGCCCCAGCTGCAGACGCTGCGCCAGGCCGCCTACACCTCCAAGCTCAAGGGCGTGGAGACCGAGGAGGGCTACGTCGAGATAGCCCACCCGCTGACGGAGTTCGCCAACGAGCTCGGCCTCGGCACCGGCAACATCACCAGCTACGGCCGGACCGTCTACGCCATGGAGCTCACCAAGGCGGCCCTGTCGCTGCAGCGCTCCATCGGCATGCACATCCTGATCAAGCCGGGCCCCGACGGCGGCAACCTGGCCAGCCAGCGCATCGCCCTGTCCTCGTACGCCTACCTCGAGCGGATCGCCATCGGCGAGTACATCGGCGGTGGCACCGAGCAGGACGCGGCCAAGCTGGAGGCGGCCAAGGCCAAGGTCAGGGCCGACGGCGCCGCGATGGCCCGGGAGGCCAAGGCCAAGAACCCGGACTACGTCGCCCCGCCGTCCAAGCCTGAGACGATGGTCTCGGCCGTCGCGACGCTGCAGAGCACGGACCCGAGCGCCCGCGCCGCACTCGCCGGGCAGGGCGTCACCGCGGAGAACTGGTGGGCGGTCAACACGCTCAAGTTCAACGCGTACGAAAAGATCGAGCAGGACCTGGCCGACAAGGCCGTGAGCGAAGCGTCCGACATCGCCGACGGCGCCCAGCAGGACGCCTACATCACCGGCGCCGCCGTCGTGGTCGCCCTGCTCCTCGCCTTCATCCTGGCCGGTGCGGTTGCCCGCCAGATGAGCCGCTCGATGCGCCAGCTGCGCAACGCCGCCTTCGGCATCGCCGAGCAGCGCCTGCCGATGCTGGTCGACCAGCTCTCCCGCACCGACCCCGGCCGCGTCGACACCCGGGTCCAGGCCATCCCGATCTCCACCACGGACGAGATCGGCGAGGTCGCCCGCGCCTTCGACCAGGTCCACCGCGAGGCCGTCCGGCTCGCCGCCGAGCAGGCCCTGCTGCGGGGCAACATCAACGCGATCTTCACCAACCTGTCGCGCCGCAACCAGTCGCTGATCGAGGGCCAGCTGACCCTGATCACCGACCTGGAGAACAACGAGGCCGACCCGGACCAGCTGGAGAACCTCTTCAAGCTGGACCACCTCGCCACCCGCATGCGCCGCAACGGCGAGAACCTCCTGGTCCTCGCCGGTGAGGAGCCCGGCCGCCGCTGGGACCAGCCGGTGCCGCTGGTCGACGTGCTGCGCGCCGCCTCCTCGGAGGTGGAGCAGTACGAGCGCATCGAGCTGTCGGGCGTGCCGGAGGCCGAGATCCACGGCCGCGCCGTGACCGACCTCGTGCACCTGCTGGCCGAGCTGCTGGAGAACGCCACGACGTTCTCCTCCCCGCAGACCAAGGTCCGTGTGACCGCCACCCGTCTCCCCGACGGCCGGGTCATGATCGAGATCCACGACAAGGGCATCGGCCTCACCGCCGAGGACTTCGCGGACATCAACCACAAGCTGGCCAACCCGCCGACCGTGGACGCCGCGATCTCGCAGCGCATGGGCCTGTTCGTGGTCGGCCGGCTGTCCGACCGGCACGGCATCCGCGTCCAGCTGCGTCCCTCGGGCGAACAGGCCGGTACCACCTCGCTGGTCATGCTGCCGGACGCGATCACCCACGGTGGTGGCGGCGAGCAGCACGTGGACCGTGACGAGTTCACCGTCTCGCAGATCATCCCGGAGCAGAACTTCGGCGGCGAGAACTTCAGCCAGCCGATGCGCACGGCGGCGGAGCTCGGCTTCGACGACAGCCGTTACACCGAGGTCCCCGACGACATCCGCGAGCTGGACCCCGTCGGCCGCTCCCTGATGCGCGAGGAGCGCCGGGCGGCCCTGGAGGCCCAGACGCACGGCGAGCAGCCCGCTCTGCCCGGCGGGAACGGCCAGGAGCAGCCCGAGGCGCCCGGCTACCCCGAGGACTTCAGCCGGCAGCAGGGCTACGGCCAGCAGCAGGGCTACGATGCCGGCCAGGCCTACGGCACCGGCCGTACCGGCTACCCGGAGCAGTCCGCCGCGTACGACCGCCAGGCGTACGAGGAGCAGCAGGCGCCGTACGAGGAGCAGCGGCAGACGGCGTACGAGGAGCCGCAGCGGCCCGCGTACGACGAGCAGTACTACGCGCCGAACGGCGGCCTGCCGCAGAACGACGCCTTCTCGCCGGGCGGCGGCTACCCGGACCCCTCCTATGCGGAGCCGGCCCAGGAGGAGACCTCGGCGCCCGGTACGGGCGCCACGGAGAGCTTCCCCGCCTTCGAGCAGCGGCGCCACCAGGACGACTGGCCGCAGCAGGACGGCTACCAGAACGGCTACCCGAGCAAGTACCCTTCTCAGGCCCCGGAAACGGAATCTGCGCAGGCCGATGACGCGGGTGAGCAGGACCGCGTAGGCTTCGACCGTCCGGGACCGGCCCACTCCGCCGCACCCTCGCTGACCGACGCCGGGCTTCCCCGCCGCGGAGCCACCGCGGGCGGTGCGAACGGCACGGGCGGCGCACGGAACGTGAGCCAGCAGCCGCCGGCCGCCGCGCCTGACGGCAACGGCAACGGCGACAGCAGCTGGCGCTCGGCGAACGACGAGCGCTGGCAGCAGGCCTCGCAGCTCCGGAAGCCCAGGGCGGGCGGGGTCACCTCCTCCGGCCTGCCGAGGCGGGTACCCAAGGCCAATCTGATCGAGGGTTCCGCCGAGAGCACTCCACAGGGAGGCCCACAGGTCTCCCGCGCCCCGGAGGACGTCCGGGGCAGGCTGAGCAACCTGCGCCGGGGTGTCCAACGCGGACGCAGCGCAGGCAGTGAAACGAACGGCCAGGGCTTCGGTCCTGACAGCACCTACAACCAGGAGCGTTAGTGTGAGCCCGATGAGCCAGGCGGCACAGAACCTGAACTGGTTGATCACCAACTTCGTGGACAACACCCCGGGGGTGTCCCACACGGTGGTGGTCTCCGCCGACGGACTCCTTCTGGCGATGTCCGAAGGCTTCCCCCGCGACCGCGCCGACCAGCTCGCGGCCGTCGCCTCCGGTCTGACGTCTCTGACGGCAGGCGCCTCCCGGATCTTCGAGGGCGGGAGCGTCAATCAGACGGTTGTGGAGATGGAGCGGGGATTCCTCTTCATCATGTCCATCTCCGACGGCTCGTCGCTCGCGGTTCTCGCGCATCCGGAGGCGGACATCGGCCTCATCGGATACGAGATGGCCCTGCTGGTGGACCGAGCCGGTACGGTCCTTACCCCGGATCTTCGTGCGGAGCTCCAGGGAAGCCTGCTCAACTAATCGACGGACGGTGCGTTTTGGCGTCCCGTGGCCGTAAGGTTTCGGGACGCGGCTCCACAGCGATGGGTGCCAGGCACAGTCGGAGGAGGAGAAAGTGGCAACACCCCCAGGCGGTTCGTCGGGTAACTGGTCGTACGACCCTGCCCAGGGGCAGGGCGACGGTGGTCAGAACCCGAACCGTTACAACTTCCCCTCCGCGCCGAGCCACCGGCAGCCGTATACCCCGCAGGGCCCCGGCCAGTCGCCGTACGACCAGCCGCACGCCCCGCGTATCCAGCCTGTGCAGCCGCAGCGCCGCAACCCCGAGCCCGCGCCCGCCGGGGCGTCGAACAACCCGTTGGTGCGTCCGTATGCCATGACCGGTGGCCGGACCCGCCCGCGATACCAGCTCGCCATCGAGGCGCTGGTGCACACCACTGCGCAGCCGCATCAGATGCAGGGTCAGTTGCCCGAGCATCAGCGGATCTGCAACCTCTGCCGGGAAATCAAGTCGGTCGCCGAGATCTCGGCGCTCCTCACGATCCCTCTCGGCGTGGCCAGGATCCTCGTCGCCGACTTGGCGGAGGCGGGACTGGTCGCCATCCATCAGCCCGGCGGCGACGAGAACGCCGGCGGCCAGCCAGACGTGACACTGCTCGAAAGGGTGCTCAGTGGACTTCGCAAGCTCTAGCGGCGGTCCTTCCCGCTCCACCACCTCAGCGAAGATCGTGGTGGCGGGTGGCTTCGGCGTGGGCAAGACCACGTTCGTCGGGGCCGTCTCGGAGATCAACCCGCTGCGTACCGAGGCCGTCATGACGTCAGCTTCGGCCGGCATCGACGACCTCACCCACACCGGAGACAAGACGACCACGACGGTCGCCATGGACTTCGGCCGTATCACCCTGGACCAGGACCTGATCCTGTACCTCTTCGGTACGCCGGGCCAGGACCGCTTCTGGTTCATGTGGGACGACCTGGTGCGCGGCGCCATCGGCGCGATCGTGCTGGTCGACACGAGGCGGCTCGCCGACTGCTTCCCGGCCGTCGACTACTTCGAGAACAGCGGCCTGCCGTTCGTCATCGCCCTCAACGGCTTCGACGGGCAGCAGCCCTACACGCCGGACGAGGTCCGCGAGGCGCTGCAGATCGGCCCGGACACTCCGATCATCACGACGGACGCGCGGCATCGGGCCGATGCGAAGTCGGCGTTGATCACGCTGGTGGAGCATGCGCTGATGGCGCGGCTCCGCTAGTTCCGACCTGTGGGACAACAGCCCCTGAGCGGCCAATGGGCTGCCAGGGGCTGTCTCGTTGCCGGGTGCGGGTGGTGGGTGGCTGGTCGCGCAGTTCCCCGCGCCCCCAGACCCAAAAAAGAAGGCCCCTCATAGGGGCCTTCTTTTTTGGGTCTGGGCTCAGCGCCAGCTGTGCGGGGCGCGGAAGCCGGGCTCGCGTTCCAGGCGGCGCCAGCCTGCCTTGGCGCGGCCTCGGTGGGTCGGGGTCGGGTCGGTGGGACGGGCGGCGGCACGGGCCAGGAGGATCGCCGTGATGGCGGCGACCTCCTCGGGCTCGGCGTGGCCCTTCTCGACGCGGATGTCAGGCGTGTCCATGGCTGTCAGTCTCCGTGAGAGAGAGGTCCGCGGGGTTGCCGCGGCGGGTCCGCCGGGTTACTGGGGCGGGTTGCCGTGCTTGCGGGAGGGCAGATCGGCGTGCTTGGTCTGGAGCATCGCCAGCGACTTGATCAGGACCTCGCGGGTTTCCGACGGGTCGATCACGTCGTCGACCAGCCCGCGCTCCGCCGCGTAGTAGGGGTGCATGAGCTCGGACTTGTACTCCTTGACCATGCGCGTGCGCATGGCCTCGGGGTCCTCGGCCTCGGCGATCTGGCGGCGGAAGATGACGTTGGCGGCACCCTCCGCGCCCATGACGGCGATCTCGTTGGTCGGCCAGGCGTAGGTGAGGTCCGCACCGATGGACTGGCTGTCCATGACGATGTACGCACCTCCGTAGGCCTTGCGCAGGATCAGCGAGATCCTCGGGACGGTCGCGTTGCAGTAGGCGTACAGCAGCTTCGCGCCGTGGCGGATGATCCCACCGTGCTCCTGGTCGACGCCCGGGAGGAAGCCGGGAACGTCCAGAAGGGTGACGATCGGGATGTTGAAGGCGTCGCACATCTGGACGAAGCGGGCCGCCTTCTCGGAGGCCTCGATGTCCAGGACGCCGGCCAGGACCTGCGGCTGGTTGGCGATGATGCCGACGACCTGGCCGTCCATCCGGCCCAGGGCGCAGATGATGTTGCGGGCCCAGCGCTCGTGGACCTCCAGGTAGTCGCCGTCGTCGACGATCTCCTCGATGACCTTGGCCATGTCGTACGGCCGGTTGCCGTCGGCCGGGACCAGGTCCAGGAGGACGTCCGAGCGGCGGTCCACCGCGTCCGTCGACTCCACGCGCGGCGGGTTCTCGCGGTTGTTCTGCGGGAGCAGCGAGAGGAGGTAGCGGACCTCGGCGATGCACGTCTCCTCGTCGTCGTAGGCGAAGTGGCAGACGCCGCTGGTCTCGGCGTGCACGTCCGCGCCGCCCAGGCCGTTCTGGGTGATCTCCTCGCCGGTGACCGCCTTGACGACGTCCGGGCCGGTGATGAACATCTGCGAGGTCTCGCGGACCATGAAGACGAAGTCGGTGAGGGCGGGGCTGTAGGCCGCGCCGCCCGCGCACGGGCCCAGCATGACGCTGATCTGCGGGATGACGCCCGACGCCTTGGTGTTGCGCTGGAAGATGCCGCCGTAGCCGGCGAGGGCCGAGACGCCCTCCTGGATGCGGGCGCCGGCGCCGTCGTTCAGGGAGACCAGCGGCGCACCGGCCGCGATGGCCATGTCCATGATCTTGTGGATCTTCGTGGCGTGGGCCTCGCCCAGGGCGCCGCCGAAGACGCGGAAGTCATGGGCGTAGACGAAGACCGTCCGGCCCTCCACCGTGCCCCAGCCGGTGATCACACCGTCGGTGTACGGCTTCTTGGTCTCCAGGCCGAAGCCCGTCGCCCGGTGCCGGCGCAGCTGCTCGACCTCCCGGAAGGAGTCCGGGTCGAGGAGGAGTTCGATGCGTTCCCGCGCGGTCAGCTTGCCCTTGGCGTGCTGCGCCTTGGTCGCCTTCTCGCTCGGTCCGGCCACCGCCTGCGCACGGATCTCGTGCAGTTCGGCCACGCGTCCGCGCGCGTCGGTCGGCTCACCCGGCGCCTCATCCAAAACGGTCATGTAGCGACCTTACGAAGCCAACCAAGGATTGCGGGCCGTCGACTCCTCACAGTCTCCGGCGTGTTTTCCTGGTACCCCTGAACAGAACCGCGGCCGGGTGCAGCCTTTCCGACTGCTCAGGGGGCGTGCGGCTTGTAGAGGTCACACAAAGCCGTCAGCCGAGAGTCACCTCACAGACGTGTGAGGCCCATGCCTCCTGGGCCGGGTCAGCCGAACCGGTTCAGCAGGCGACGGTACAGCCCCGGCGCCAGGGCGCGGGCACGGGCCGGGAGGGTCAGCCAGTCGGGCACGAAGACCTCGTCACGGCCCCGGCGTACGGCGTCCCAGACCGCGCCGGCGACGGAGCCGGGCGGGATCTGCCGGGGACGGGCACGGTCGTAGGGCCTGCCGCGGCGGGCGTAGAAGGCCGTGTCGACCGGGCCGGACACGACGAACGTCACGCCCACGCCCGTGCCGCGCAGTTCCTGACGCAGCGCCTCGGCGAAGACGGCCAGGCCGGCCTTGGCCGCGGAGTACACCGCTTCCTCCCGTACACCCACGCACCCCGCCATCGAGCCGAACAGCACCACCCGGCCCCGGCGGGCGGCGATCATGGAGGGCAGCACCTCGCGCACCAGATGGAGCGTGGCGTTGAGGTCCAGGGCCAGCACCCGGTCGATGTCGGTGTGCGGCATCGCGGCGAACGGGCCCGCCCAGCCGATGCCCGCCCCGGCGACCAGGACGTCGATCCGCCCGGTGGCGTGCAGCGCCGACTGGGCCAGCAGGCGCGGTCCCCCGGCGGCGGCGAGGTCGGCGGGCAGCACGACGGCCGAGGTGCCGGACGCCGTGCGCTCGAGGCGGCTCCGGTCGCGTCCGTTGAGGATCAACTGCCAGCCGCCCGTGGCGAAGCGCCGCGCCGTGGCCGCCCCGATGCCGGAGGAGGCTCCGGTGACCAGGGCGACGGGCCGGTCCAGGCGCCGCGCGGGCCCGTGCTCGGTGACTCGGGAGGCTGCCGGGACGCGGCGTGGGACGGCGTCCTCCGGCAGGTCGTGGGCCGAGCCGGAGCCGGTGAGTGTCATCGGTCGCTCTCCCCTCCTTACGGTCCCTCGGGGGTGTCCGCAAAGTCGCGTCGTCCGCCCTAGCAACGGAACCGCGTCAGCGGGGACGCCGCCACCGCACATCGACCGGGCGGGTTCAGGACGGTCCGGCGCAACCCGGAAAACGTTGAACCTTAAACGGAATAGGTCTACGGTGGGTCGTGTTGATGTAGTTAAACGTTCAACGTTCGATCCCATCGAGGAGGCGCACCCCATGAGCATCTTCAGCCGCAACACCGAGGCCACCACCGCCGCCACCGACCTGGCCGCCCTGACCGGCGACTACACGATCGACCCCGCGCACTCGACGATCGGCTTCGTCGCCCGGCACGCCATGGTCACCAACGTCAAGGGCGGCTTCCAGGACTTCACGGGCACGCTGCACCTCGACGGCGCCGACCCGTCGCGGTCCACGGCCTCCCTGGACGTGGTGATGGACAGCATCAGCACGGGCAACGCCGACCGGGACGGCCACCTGAAGAGCGCGGACTTCTTCCGGACGGACGAGTTCCCCACCATGACCTTCCGCTCCACCGAGGCGAGGGACCTGGGGGGCGGCGACTACCGCATCACCGGCGACCTGACGATCCTCGGCACGACCCGCCCCCTCTCCATCGACCTCGAGTTCAACGGCGCCGCGAAGGACCCCTTCGGCAACGAGCGCGTCGGCTTCGAGGGCAAGGCGGAGATCCTGCGCTCCGAGTGGGGCCTGACCTGGAACGCCGCGCTGGAGACCGGTGGCGTCCTGGTCTCCGACAAGATCAAGCTCAACTTCGACATCTCGGCGATCAGGAACGCCTGAGGCCGGCGGCCGCGCCGTACGGGTCGGCACCGTACGGCGTGGCCGAATCGGGCCCCTTGTGTGAGGACTGCGGGCGTTCTCATAATCCAGCAGCACAATTTTGACCGTCCATGCCAGCACATGGACGTTCTTTTTGCTCCTGCTGCTGGCATGTACTCGTCAAACGGATGCTTCGGTTGCACATCTCCCCGAGTCAACCCCCACGGAAGGCATCACGTTGAAGAGACTTCTCACGGCCCTCAAGAGATGCGCGGTCCTCGGCGCCGCCGCACTCGCCGTCGCCAGCCTGCAGCCCGTCTCCCCCGCGCAGGCCGCCCCGTCGCCCGTCGTGGGCGGAACCCGTGCCACCCAGGGCGAGTTCCCGTTCATGGTCCGGCTCTCCATGGGCTGCGGCGGCGCGCTCTACACCCAGCAGATCGTGCTCACGGCCGCGCACTGCGTGGGCAGTTCCGGGCCCAACACCGGCATCACCGCCACCGCGGGGGTCGTCGACCTCCAGTCCACCAGCGGCCGGGTCCAGGTCCGCTCCACCAAGGTGCTCCGCGCGCCCGGCTACAACGGCACCGGCAAGGACTGGGCGCTCATCAAGCTCGCCCAGCCCATCAACCTGCCGACCCTGAAGATCGCCACCACGGCGCAGTACAACACCGGTGACTTCACCGTCGCCGGCTGGGGTGCCAACCGCGAGGGCGGCTCCCAGCAGCGCTACCTGCTGAAGGCCACCGTGCCGTTCGTCAGCGACGCAGCATGCAAGGCCTACGGCGGTCTGTACAGCGATCTCGTCGCGAGCGAGGAGATATGCGCCGGTTTCGACGCGGGCGGCGTCGACACCTGCCAGGGCGACTCCGGCGGCCCGATGTTCCGCAAGGACGACGCCGGCAACTGGATCCAGGTCGGCATCGTGAGCTGGGGCGAGGGCTGCGCCCGGCCGGAGGCTCCCGGCGTCTACACGGAGGTCTCGGCGTTCGCCTCCGCCATAGCCTCGGCGGCTTCCACACTCTGAGCGGCCCCCGGCCCCCGGCCCCCGTTCCCGGGCGGGCCCGGCGCCTAAGGGATGCTGTCGGCAGCGACGGCATCCACCGGGCGCCGGGCCCGTCCCGTGCACCCCCGTCGAGCCGGCCCGGCCGGCCTCATCGGGGCCTCCGCCCGGACTCGAGTTTCCGCACCGCCGCCACCTGCGCGGCCCGGCTGCTCGGCGTCCGGGCGCGCGGCAGCCGGAGCATCGCCAGGTACCGTCCGTCCGCCCGGGAGCCTCGAAGGCCGCCGCGGCCCGCGGACTGCCCTCAGCGCTGCGGCCAGATCCTCCGGACCCTCAGCCTCCCGCTGTGACGCGCAGGCCGCCTCCCACCGTCCGTCCGCCCGGGCGGCCGCCACCTCCGCGAGCGCGCCGGGCCGCATCCGCCCGGCGGCGGCCGGTTCCCCGGCCCGCCTGACGTCGACCATGGCCCAGGGGCCGCCGGGGCGCCGCGGGGTGATCCGCTGGAGGTGGTACGACCCGTCAAGCCCCTTCCGCTGCCCGGTGATCCACCCGTGGCAGGTCGGCGACGGTCTCGAACGGCAGGAAGGTCCCGGAAACGGTCATGGCATCACCGCAGGAAGCGCACCGGACGGTTGCTGTCCGCTGTCCGAGCGAGGCGCGCGCCCGTGCCCGGACCTGGGCGGCGGGCGATGCCGGAGGCGAGGCTCCTGAACAGGGCGGGCGTCACTGCTTCTGCCCGGTACGGCCGAGGGCCGGGGTCAGAACCCGCCCCCGAAGTCACCTCCGCCGAAGCCACCGCCGCCGAAGTCCCCGCCGCCGCCGAAGCCGCCCCCGAAGTCGCCGGTGTCGAAGTCCGCACCGGAGACGTCGCCGCCCTCATAGCCGCCGAAGTCGCCGTAGCCGGAGCCGTAGTCGGCCGCGTAGGCGGGGCCGGCCATCATGCTGCCCAGCAGGGTGCCGACGAGAAGGCCGGGCAGCAGGCCGCCGCCGAAGTAGCCGCCGGCCCACGGGCCGTACGCCGGCCCGGCCTCCCAGTACGGGCGTCGGCCGTAGTCGGTGTCGACCTCCCGGATCGCCGGGTCGCGGCCCTCGGCGAGACGGGTCCGGTCGGCCGCACAGACCGGGACCTCGCGCTCGGACCCGCCCGGCGGAGTCCAGGCGGCGTCGGCGACCGAGGGGCCGTGGCGCGGGTCGAAGAAGCACGGTGGACGGCGCTCGGGCAGCGGGCCGCCCGAACGGCGGGCCGCGAGGAGCGTCAGGGAGAACCGGCCGTCCTCCACGGCCTCGGTGACGGCCTTCACGTCCTCCGGTCTCGTCGCGGCCGCCATCAGGGACTTCGACTGCTCGTAGGCGTCCAGGGCCCGTTCGTAGTCGGCGCGCATCGCGTCGTCGGCGCCCGGCTCCCCGGGGTGGAAGTCGAGCCGGTCCAGCTCCTCGCCGAAGGCCGTGATGTCCTCGTCGACCACCACGCGCAGCTTCTCCAGCGCGGCCCGCTGCTCCTCCTCGTGGCGGCGGCGGTTGCGCCGGACCATCGCGTAGGCGCCCGCGCCGCCGGCCGCGACCAGGGCCCCGACCGTGATCAGGCCGCCGACGGGAACGTCGACGCCCGCACCGTCGCTCCAGCTGCTCGGCGCCGAACCGCCCACGTTGCGCAGGGCGTCGTCGACGAAGTCGTTCAGCTGGGCCTTGGCGTCGCCCGCGCCCTGCACGGACGTGACCAGGTTGGACACCGACTGGCGGCTCATCACCGCGCTGTCGGCGCGGGCGTCGAACTTCTCGCCGAGGCGGATGCCGTACAGGCCGGTGACGCCGGTCTCGGTGCGCAGGTTCCGGAAGAGGTCCTGCGTGGGATAGCCGGCCGGCAGGACCGCCACGAAGACGGGCTTGTCCGCGTCCTTGATCTTGTCGGCGAGCGCCTCGGCGTCCGACGCGGCGAGCTGGCCGGAGGCGGCCGGATCGACGTAGACGGGATTCTCGCGCAGCTCGCCGGCGACGTGGGAGAGGTCGGTGGCCGCGTGCGCCCCGGGCGCACCGACCACCAGCGCCGCCAGTACGGCGGCGACCGGAACGATCAGCAGACGTACGAGGGTACGCACCAGCGCGGCCTTCATACTTCGAAACTACCCGAATAAGGACATAAACGGATATGCATGGGGCCACGATCGCGGTGGCGGGTGCGCCTGCGCTGCCCGGCGGACCCGCCGACCCGCTGCTACTCCGCCGGATCGACCCCGGCCCGCAGCAGCCCGTACGTGTACGCGTCCTCCAGCGCCTGCCAGCTCGCGGCGATGACGTTGTCGGCCACGCCCACCGTCGACCACTCGCCCGAGCCGTCCGAGGTGGAGATCAGGACGCGGGTCGTGGAGTTGGTGCCGTGCTTGCCCTCCAGGATGCGGACCTTGTAGTCCACCAGCTCCAGCTTGGCGAGCTGCGGGTAGATCTTCTCCAGGCCCACGCGCAGGGCCCGGTCCAGGGCGTTGACGGGGCCGTTGCCCTCTGCGGTGGCGACGATGCGCTCGCCCTTGGCCCACAGCTTGACCGTGGCCTCGTTGGCGTGGGACCCGTCGGGCCGGTCCTCGACGATGGCGCGCCAGGACTCGACCTCGAAGTAGCGCAGCGGCCCGCCCTGGACCTCGGCGCGCAGGAGCAGTTCGAAGCTCGCGTCCGCGGCCTCGTAGGTGTAGCCCCTGAGCTCGCGCTCCTTGACCCGCTCGACCACCCGGCCGACCAGCTCCCGGTCGCCGCCGAGGTCGACGCCGAGCTCCTTGCCCTTGAGCTCGATGGAGGCCCGGCCCGCCATGTCGGAGACCAGCATCCGCATGGTGTTGCCGACCTGCTCGGGGTCGATGTGCTGGTACAGGTCGGGGTCGACCTTGATGGCCGAGGCGTGCAGGCCGGCCTTGTGGGCGAAGGCGGAGAGGCCGACGTAGGGCTGGTGGGTCGAGGGGGTGAGGTTGACGACCTCGGCGATGGCGTGCGAGACGCGCGTCATCTCGCGCAGGTGCCCCTCGGGCAGGACCTTCTTGCCGTACTTGAGCTCCAGGGCCGCCACGACCGGGAAGAGGTTCGCGTTGCCGACGCGCTCTCCGTAACCGTTGGCCGTGCACTGCACGTGCGTCGCGCCCGCGTCGACGGCGGCCAGGGTGTTGGCGACCGCGCACCCCGTGTCGTCCTGGGCGTGGATGCCGAGCCGCGCGCCGGTGTCGGCGAGGACCGTGGAGACGACCGCCTGGATCTGCGCCGGGAGCATGCCGCCGTTGGTGTCGCAGAGGATCACCACGTCCGCGCCCGCCCGGGACGCCGTACGGACCACGGACTTCGCGTACTCGGGGTTCGCGCGGTAACCGTCGAAGAAGTGCTCGCAGTCGACGAAGACCCGGCGGCCCTGCTCCTTCAGGAACGACACCGTGTCGGAGACCATCGCCAGGTTCTCGTCCAGGGTGGTGCGCAGGGCGAGTTCGACATGGCGGTCGTGCGACTTGGCGACCAGCGTGATCACCGGGGCGCCGGACTCCAGCAGCGCCTTGACCTGCGGGTCCTGAGCGGCGGTCGTGCCGGCCCGTCGGGTGGAGCCGAACGCGACCAGCTGTGCGTGCCGGAACTCGATCTCCTGCCGGGCACGGGCGAAGAACTCGGTGTCGCGGGGGTTCGCGCCGGGCCAGCCGCCCTCGATGAAGCCCACACCGAAGTCGTCCAGGTGGCGAGCGATGGCGAGCTTGTCGGCGACGGTGAGGTTGATGCCCTCCCGCTGGGCGCCGTCGCGCAGGGTGGTGTCGAAGACGTGGAAGGAATCGTCGAGCTCGCTGCTTGCGGTCATGGTCTCAAGGCTCCTGAGAAGGGGATCTCGGTCGTACCGGAATGACCGGCTCCACCGCCCTCACATACTCCCTTGCGCTCTCGCCTCCGGCTGTGGGTGGGCCAGAAATGCGAAAAACCTCTCGCGGGTGCGAGAGGTCTGCGCGCGGGTCGAGGACGACGGTGTCCGCCCGTACCTGGTCGTACGTAGCGGTCACTGCGGACCGGCGCGCCTGCTGCCAATAATCATGGCGAACGAGAGCACGGGGGCAGTCTGGCACAAACTGTCCCCGCGCTCACCGTCCGTCTCAGAATGCGAGCACCGGACCGCTCAGCGTGTCCGGCGGACGCGGGCCGGATGTCAGCCCAGCGTGTGCATCCAGCCGTGCCTGTCCTCGGCGGTGCCGCGCTGGATGTCGAGGAGGGCCTTGCGGAGCCTGAGGGTGACCTCGCCGGGCTCACCGCCCGACTGCCGCCACTCGGCGCCGGTGCGCTTGACCGTGCCGACGGGGGTGATGACCGCGGCCGTGCCGCAGGCGAAGACCTCGGTGAGGGTGCCGTTCTCGGAGTCGCGCTGCCACTGGTCGATGGAGACGCGGCCCTCCTCGGCCTCGTAGCCCAGGTCGCGGGCGACGGTCAGCAACGAGTCACGCGTCACGCCTTCCAGGATGGAGCCCGTCAGCGAGGGGGTGACGATCTTGTCGCCGTACACGAAGTACAGGTTCATCCCGCCGAGCTCCTCGACCCACTGGTGCTGCACCGCGTCGAGGTAGCACACCTGGTCGCAGCCCTTGGCCGCGGCCTCGGCCTGGGCGAGCAGGGACGCCGCGTAGTTGCCGCCCGTCTTGGCGTCGCCCATGCCGCCGGGGACGGCACGCACCCGGTCCTCGGAGACCCAGATGGACACCGGCTTCACACCACCGGGGAAGTACGCGCCGGCCGGCGAGGCGATCACCAGGAACAGGTACTCGTTGGCCGGCTTCACACCCAGCCCGACCTCGGTGGCGATCATGAACGGGCGCAGGTAGAGGGACTCCTCACCGCCGTGCGCCGGCACCCACGCCTTGTCCTGCCTGACCAGGGCGTCGCACGCCTCGATGAACGTCTCGACCGGCAGCTCCGGCATCGCCAGCCGCCGCGCGGACCGCTGGAAGCGCTCGGCGTTCTTCTCGGGCCGGAAGGTGGCGACCGAGCCGTCGGGGCGGCGGTAGGCCTTCAGCCCCTCGAAGATCTCCTGCGCGTAGTGCAGGACGGTGGTGGCGGGGTCGAGGGAGATCGGCGCGTACGGCACGAGCTGTCCGTCGTGCCAGCCGCGGCCTTCGGTCCACTTGATCGTCACCATGTGGTCGGTGAAGTGGCGGCCGAAGCCGGGGCTGGCCAGGATCGCCTCGCGCTCGCTGGCGGAGAGCGGGCTGGCGGAGGGCTTGAGCTCGATCGTGGGCGTCGTCATGGGTTGATGTCCTTCACCGGTTGTAGTGACGGGCCGCGCTCGGTGCTGCTCTGATGGTGACCAGTGCTAGGACTTCCGAGCATTCCCTCATTCCGCGGCCTCGCGTTCGATTATCGCCCGGGGGCGGCGGCGGAAGGAACGGGGCGAGTACGGCCCGGTGGTCGATGGTGGCACCCGGCGGGAACATGCGGAAGCCGCCGGGTGCGGATGCGACCCGGCGGCTTCGCGGAGCAGCGGCGGGTCAGCCGGCTACTCGTACGGCGAGCGCGTCACCGATCTCCGAGGTGGAGCGGGCGGGCTTGCCGGTGCGCTCCGAGAGGTCGGCGGAGACCGCCTCGTCGATGCGGGCGGCCTCGGCCTCGTAGCCGAGGTGGCGCAGGAGCAGGGCGACGGACAGCACGGTGGCGGTCGGGTCGGCCTTGCCCTGGCCGGCGATGTCCGGGGCCGAGCCGTGCACGGGCTCGAACATGGACGGGAACTCTCCGGACGGGTTGATGTTGCCGGAGGCCGCCACGCCGATGCCGCCGGAGACGGCCGCGGCGAGGTCGGTGATGATGTCGCCGAAGAGGTTGTCGGTGACGATCACGTCGAAGCGCTCGGGCTGGGTGACCAGGTAGATGGTGGCCGCGTCGACGTGCATGTACTCGGTGGTGACCTCGGGGAACTCCTCGGCCACCTTGTTGAAGACGTTCGTCCACAGGTGGCCCGCGAAGGTCAGCACGTTGTTCTTGTGGATCAGCGCCAGCTTCTTGCGCGGGCGGGCCTGGGCACGCGCGAAGGCGTCACGGACGACGCGCTCGACACCGTAGGCCGTGTTCACGGACACCTCGGTGGCGACCTCGTGCTCGGTGCCCTTGCGGATCGTGCCGCCGTTGCCGGTGTACGGGCCCTCGGTGCCCTCACGGACCACGACGAAGTCGATCTGCGGCTCGCCGGCCAGCGGGGTGGCGACACCCGGCAGCAGCTTCGAGGGACGCAGGTTGACGTGGTGGTCGAAGGCGAAGCGGAGTTTGAGCAGGAAGCCGCGCTCCAGGACGCCGGACGGCACGCTTGGGTCCCCGATCGCGCCGAGCAGGATGGCGTCGTGCCGCTTCAGGGCGTCGAGGTCGGCGTCGGTGAGGGTCTCACCGGTGGCGTGGTAGCGCCTGGCGCCGAAGTCGTACTCCTCGGTCTCCAGCTTCACATCCTGCGGAAGGACGGCGGAGAGGACCTTCAGGCCTTCGGTCACGACCTCCTGGCCGATGCCGTCACCGGGGATCACTGCGAGATTGATGCTGCGAGACATGCGGGCACCCTACTCCTCGTCCCATGGGATGACATGCGGTGTCCGTGATGCGGACAGCGCCATGGCGCCCGCCCGGCGGGCCGCACGCGGTCGCCGGTTTCCGTTCACCTGTGGGTGGTGCGGGTGTTGGGCTCCGCTGGGAAGCTGACTCGGCATGGAGATCCCTTATTTCGGCGTCCCGCCCGAGCTCGCCCGCCGGATGAGCATGGCCGAACAGCACGAGTACCTGCGGACGCGGCTGTCGCGGCGCCGCGCGCTGGTGACGGCCGGCGCGGTGGCGGGCGGCCTGCTGACCGGCTGTTCCGGTTCGGGGCCGGGGAGCTCATCCACGGCGGCCGGGAGCCCGTCGCCCAGCACGTCGAAGGCCCCGGGCTCCCTCATCACGCCCTTCGGCCGCCATCTCGCCTTCGGCGCCGACCCGAAGACGCAGATGCGGATCTCCTGGCAGGTGCCGCTCGCGGTGCGCAAACCGTACGTCCGCGTCGGCCTGCGCCCCGACGACCTCGGCCGCGGGATCGAGGCGGAGTTGCGCGATCTGCGCACCCCGGAGCTGAAGGGCGTACGGGCGGCGGTCGAGCAGTACTACCTGCACGCGGCGCTGGACGGCCTGCGCCCGCGCACGACCTACTACTACGGCGTCGGTCACGAGGGCTTCGACCCGGCGTCCCCGCGGCACCGGTCCACCGTCACGTCGTTCCGCACGGCGCCCGCGAGTCCGCCCGAGCGGTTCGTGTTCACCGCGTTCGGCGATCAGGGCGTGGGCGAGGAGGCGGCCCTCAACGACCGTGTGCTGATGCGCCAGAACCCTGTCTTCCACCTCCACGCCGGCGACATCTGCTACGCCGATCCGACCGGCAAGGGGAAGGAGTCGGACGTCTTCGACGCCGGGCAGTGGGACCGGTTCCTCAAGCAGACCGAGCCGGTGGCCAGGTCGGTGCCGTGGATGGTGACGACCGGCAACCACGACATGGAGGCCTGGTACTCACCGGACGGCTACGGCGGCCAGCTCGCCCGCTTCTCGCTGCCGGACAGCGGCTTCGACGCCCGCACGGCCCCGGGTGTGTACGCCTTCACCTACGGCAACGTCGGCGTGGTCGCGCTGGACGCGAACGACGTGTCGTACGAGATACCGGCCAACTTCGGTTACACGCAGGGGCGGCAGACGAGGTGGCTGGACCGCAAGCTCCGTGAACTGCGGGCCGCCGACGACGTCGACTTCATCGTCGTCTTCTTCCACCACTGCGCCTACTCGACGTCCACGCACGCCTCCGACGGCGGAGTGCGCGCCGAGTGGGTGCCGTTGTTCGCCGAGCACCAGGTGGACCTGGTGATCAACGGGCACAACCACGTCTACGAGCGGACCGACGCCGTCAAGAACGGCGAGGTGGGCAGGCCGGTCCCGGTCGGCGGGGCGACGGACCCGCGCCGGGACGGGATCGTGTACGTCACCGCGGGCGGGGGCGGCAAGGAGCTGTACGGCTTCCCGGACGGCGTGAAGGAGAGCTACGAGGGCCATCCCGCCGACCGCGAGCCGGTCGCCACGTTCCGTTGGACCAAGTCCCGGGACGCCGACGCAGAGTCGGTGCAGTGGTCGCGGGTGCGCTACCGGGGGTTCTCGTTCCTCTCGGTGGAGGCCGTGAGCGGCGCCGCGCCGCGGCTGAACGTGTCGGCGCTGGCGTCGAGCGGTGAACGGATCGACCACTTCGAGGTGCGGCGCGGGGCGTGAGACCCCGCGCCGCGCCTCGTCGGGTGCGGCTCCCGGACGGGGGTCGGTGCGGTGCGGCTCAGTGGCCGGTGGATCCGCCGTTGTCCCTGCGGTCGAGGGCGCGCTGGAGAGCGGCGGCGGCGTTCTTGCGGTCGGACTCGCTCATACGGGAGAGGTGACGGACTCGGCGGCGGACGGTCGTCTCGGCCATGGGAAATCGACTCCTTCGACAGCATGGAGCGCGGAGAGATACGAGACGCCGGAGGTGGCGGGGAGCGGTGCCGCAGGGGTTTCCTGCACGGGGCCCGGCTCACGACCGCCCTTCGCTGGATCGAGCGAGACGTTCGGCTTCTACAAAAATAAGGGAGGCCGGAGCGTCTGTCTGCACAATTACTCGGACTTCCTACTATCTGAGACGGTGGACCGGGTCACACCGCTCTGACCTGCGGCGACAGTCAGAGCACGTCGCCGTCGCGCCAGTCGAAGACGAGTTCGCCGGCGGGGTCGAGCGGACCGGCGAGGGCAGGGCGGACGTACGTGCTGTCCTCTTCCTCCGGCAGGCGGACGACGCCGTCGAGCGGGCTGAGGGCGTGTACCTCCCCGCGCCACAGCCGCCAGCCGCGGGAGGTGTAGAGGCGGGCGCCCTCGTCGCCGGCGGAGAGGGCGCCGAGATCGTAGGCGCGGTCGACGACGCGTTCCAGCTCCGCCATGACCCGCCCGCCGAGGCCGGTGCGGCGGGCGTCGGCGCGGACGGCGACGTTCTCGACGTACCCGGCGCGCAGCCACCGGCCCCGGTGCCGCACCCGGCGCATCACCACCGCCCCGTGCGCGGCCAGTCCGGAGGCGTCGTACACGAGGGCGTGCACGCCTCCGAGGCCATGGTCCCAGTCCTCGTCGCTGAAGTCGCCGTCGAAGGCGGCGTCCAGGAGGCCCCGTGCGGCACGGAGTTCGGCGTGGGTGAGGTCGGCGGTGTGGGCGGTGTTCGCTCGGGCGGTCATCGGCCCAGTATGCGAACGGGCCGGTTGGCTCTCGACCGGTTTTCGAACGCCGACGGGCCAGGTCCTTCGACCTGGCCCGTCGGTTCCGTGGGGGCTCAGCCCATGTGCGGGTAGGTGTAGTCGGTCGGCGGGACCAGGGTCTCCTTGATGGCACGGGTCAGGGTCCAGCGCATCAGGTTCTGCGGGGCGCCGGCCTTGTCGTTGGTGCCGGAGGCGCGGCCGCCGCCGAAGGGCTGCTGGCCGACGACCGCGCCGGTCGACTTGTCGTTGATGTAGAAGTTGCCGGCCGCGTAGCGGAGCCGGTCCGCCGTGTAGGCCGCCGCCGCGCGGTCGTTCGCGATGACCGAGCCGGTGAGGGCGTAGTCGGAGACCGACTCCATCTGCGTCAGCATCTCGTCGTACTTGTCGTCCTCGTAGACGTGCACGGCGAGGATCGGGCCGAAGTA
This sequence comes from Streptomyces djakartensis, assembly GCF_014651075.1. Lineage (GTDB taxonomy): Bacteria > Actinomycetota > Actinomycetes > Streptomycetales > Streptomycetaceae > Streptomyces > Streptomyces djakartensis. Next base: position 109,890 of record NZ_BMWE01000022.1, read on the forward strand.
CTCGGTGCGGAAGACCTCGTTCTCCGGGTCGGTGCACTCGATGACCGTCGGGCGGACGAAGTACCCCTCGGAGTCGTCGTAGCTGCCGCCCGCGACGATCGTGCAGGAGGCGTCCTGCTTGGCGCGGTCGATGGCGGCCTTGTTCTTGGCGAAGGCGCGCTCGTCGATGACGGCGCCGATGAAGTTCGACAGGTCGGTGACGTCGCCCATCCTGATGCCGTCGACCTCGGCGGCGAACTCCTCCTTGAAGCCGGAGTTCCAGATCGAGGCGGGGACGTACGCCCGGGACGTGGCGCTGCACTTCTGGCCCTGGTACTCGAAGGCACCCCGGGTCAGCGCCGTCTTCAGGATCGCCGGGTCGGCCGACGGGTGGGCGACGAGGAAGTCCTTGCCGCCGGTCTCGCCGACCAGGCGCGGGTAGGTGCGGTACTTCTCGATGTTGTTGCCGACCGTCTTCCACAGGTACTGGAAGGTCTTGGTCGAGCCGGTGAAGTGGATGCCGGCGAGGTCGCGGTGCTCCAGGGCGACCTTGGAGACCTCGATGCCGTCACCGGTGACGAGGTTGATGACGCCCTTGGGCAGACCGGCCTCCTCCAGCAGCTGCATCAGCAGCACGGCGGCGTGGGTCTGCGTCGGGGACGGCTTCCAGACGACGACGTTGCCCATCAGCGCCGGGGCCGTCGGCAGGTTGCCCGCGATCGCGGTGAAGTTGAAGGGCGTGATCGCGTAGACGAAGCCCTCGAGCGGGCGGTGGTCCAGGCGGTTCCACACACCCGGGGAGTTGGCGGGGGGCTGCTCGGCCAGGAGCTTGCGGGCGTAGGAGACGTTGAAGCGCCAGAAGTCGATCAGCTCACAGGGCGTGTCGATCTCGGCCTGCTGGGCGGTCTTGGACTGGCCGAGCATGGTGGAGGCGGCGAGCGTCTCGCGCCACGGCCCGGACAGCAGCTCGGCGGCGCGCAGGATGATCGCGGCGCGGTCGTCGAAGGACAGGGCGCGCCAGGCGGGCGCGGCGGCCAGGGCCGCGTCGATGGCGTCCTGGGCGTCCGCTTGCGTGGCGTTGCGGTACGTGCCGAGGACGGCCTGGTGGTTGTGCGGCTGGACGACCTGGAAGGCCTCGCCGCCGCCCATCCGCTTCTCACCGCCGATGGTGCAGGGCAGGTCGACGGGGTTGTCGGCGAGCTCCTTCAGCCTGGCTTCCAGCCGGGCGCGCTCGGGCGAGCCGGGGGCGTAGCCGTGCACCGGCTCGTTGACGGGGGTGGGGACCTGGGTCACAGCGTCCATGTTGTCCGTAACTCCTTACTGAGCGGTGATTCGGTTTCGGCCCCGGAGGGCTGTCAGCCCTTGGTGAGCGTCGAGCGGGCGGAGAAGCGCAGGCCGGCCGGCCTCTCCGCGAGACGCCTCACGCTGTGCTTTCCCGGGGGGCAACCCCCGGGCCCCCGGCAGACGCCGCAGTACTGCCGCGTTTCCGTCAGCCACGGGTGATCACGCTCCGGGCGAAGAACCTCAAGTTGGCCGGCTTCTCCGCGAGACGCCTCATGAAGTAGCCGTACCAGTCGGTGCCGTAGGCGGTGTACACGCGCATGCGGTGGCCCTCGGCGGCCAGCCGCAGGTGCTCCTCGGCGCGGATGCCGTAGAGCATCTGGAACTCGTACTCGTCCGGCTTGCGCCCGGCCTGGTGGGCGAGCTCCTGGCCGATGGCGATCAGACGGGGGTCGTGGGAACCGATCATCGGGTACCCCTTCCCCTTCATCAACGTCCGGAGGATCCGGACGTATGCCCGGTCGATCTCGTGTTTTTCCTGGTACGCGACCGAGGCCGGTTCCTTGTACGCGCCCTTGACCAGCCGTACCCGGCTGCCGCTCGCGGCGAGGCGGCGGGCGTCGGCCTCGGTGCGGAAGAGGTAGGCCTGGATGACGCAGCCGGTCTGCGGGAAGTCCTTGCGCAGCTCCTCGTGGATGGCGAACATCGAGTCGAGGGTGGTGTGGTCCTCGGCGTCCAGGGTGACCGTGGTGCCGATCTCGGCGGCCGCCTCGACGACCGGGCGGACGTTGGCGAGGGCCAGTTCATGACCGCCTGCCAGGGCCTGCCCGAACATCGACAGCTTCACCGACATCTCGGCGCGGGTGCCGAGCTCCAGCGGCTTCAGGCGGTCGATCAGCTCCAGGTAGGCGTCCCGGGCCGCGGCGGCCTGGGCGGGACTGGTGATGTCCTCCCCGACGACGTCCATCGTCAGTTCCAGGCCCTGCTCGGCGAGGCTCCGGATGACCGGGACGATGTCCTCGACGTCCTCGCCGGGGATGAAGCGGTCGACGACCTGCTTGGTCACCGGGGCCGCGGAGACCAGGCGTCGCATCCGGTCGCTGCGGGACGCGGCGAGAATCACGGGACCCAGCACGGGGCACCTCCAGAGCACAACCAACGGGTGGCCGGACCCCGGGCGGATGACGCTTCGGGTACGGCGCGGAGAACCACCGTGAAACCTAAGGATCCCTCCGATCGTCGGCCATCGACAGCTGTCACGCATCCGTGCCGCAGATCTCAGACAGATGTATGAAGGCGGCCGCGAGGTGCGCGACAATGCGGGGATGACGTCGGAACACAGGGGCGACTACGAGGAGCTGGTCGACGAGATCTCGGAACTGCTCGGGGCGCCCGCGACGCTGGAGAACCGGGACTTCGAGCTGATCGCCTTCGGCGTGTACGACAGTGAGGGCGACCTCGATCCGTCGGCCCTGGACCCGGTGCGCACCCGCTCGATCCTCACCCGCCGCTCGACGGCGGCGGTCCGGGCGTGGTTCGAGGGCTTCGGCATCACGCGCGCGACCGGTCCGGTGCGGATCCCGCCGACGCCCGAGGCCGGGGTGTACCGGGGGCGGATCTGCCTGCCCGTACGGCACCGGGGCGTGGTCCACGGCTACGTCTGGCTCCTGGACGACGATCCGGGGCCGAGCGACGACCAGCTGTCCGCCGCGATGCGGGTCACCGCCCGTATCGGCGCGCTGCTCGCGGACGAGGCGCAGCACGGGGCGGACCTCAGCCGTGAGCTGCGGGCGGTCCTCACGGCCGAGCGCGGCTGGCAGCGGGACATGGCGATCGCGGAGCTGCGCACCGCCCTCGGCTCCCGCGCCGACGGGCCGCACACGATGGTCTGCGTCGCGCCCTGGCCGTCGGCGGACCCGGACGACGCGCCCTCGGTGCGGGCGGTGCCGGGAGCGACGGCTCTGTGCACACTGCCGTGGGGAGCGGCCGACCAGTGCGTGGCGGTGCTCATCCGCTTGCGCTCGACGGACGTCCTGACTCCGGCGACGACGGCGGCGGGGCGGCTGCTGGAGCGCGCCGGCGGAGGAACCGGACCGGGCGGCGTGGCCGGCGCGCCGGCGCGACAGACGGGCGGCCCCCCGGGCGCATCGGCCGCCGGC
>NZ_BMWE01000023.1 GCF_014651075.1 Streptomyces djakartensis
GGGGGCCTGGGCCGGGGCGGCCTGCGCGGCCGGCTGAGCGGTGGTGGTCCCGGCGGCCCCCGCGGCCGCGGTACCCGCCGGAGCCGGGACGGCGGCCGCCCCGGGCTTGTAGTCGGCGAAGAAGTCCCACCAGGCTCGGTCTACCGAGTTCGGGTCCTGGAGGTACTGCTGATAGATCTCGTCGACGAGCCACTCGTTGGCACCGAACGACGCTGCGGGATTCTTCCCCGCTTGGTCGGTGTCGGTCGAGATGCTCGAGTTACTGGGGGACTGTGGCGACACGGCGGCAACCGCCCTCTTCCGCTTCACAAGATGATGGACAGCGGGAATCAAGGCTACGCCTCCCTGACCGTGAAGGTCAGGTCGGGCCCGTTCATCGTCGTGTAAGTCACATCGCGAACCGCGTTTCAGGGCTTGAAATGGCGGGAAACAAGCGTAGTTCCGCTTCAGGAGGGAAGGGCGGGGCAGGGCCCGGTACGCCGATGGCGCGGGCCTGTGCCTGATCACACGTGTCCGTCAGCGCGGACGCCCGTGGATCTTGTGGCTCCGCTTCGAACTTTACGTCAACTTGGCACAGAAGGCAGTCCCGGAAGAGTGACAAGGATCCGGCAACCTCGCTCGGATTCGGCCACTCCGATCCTGCCTCCGTGCAGATCCACCGCCCAGCGGGCGATCGCCAGGCCCAGCCCCGTGCCGCCGTCGCTGCCCGGCCCCTGCGGCCGCTTGGCACTGCCGCGGTTGAACCGCTCGAAGACGCGGTGCCACTCCGACTTCGGAATGCCGGGGCCCTCGTCCAGGACCTCCAGCTCCAGTGACTCCGGCAGCGCGCCGCGCCGCGCCTTGACCGTCACCCGGCCGTGCGGCGGGCTGTGCTTGACCGCGTTGTCGATGAGGTTGGCGACGACCTGGTGGATGCGCTCCGGGTCCGCGTGCGCGGTCAACTCCGGTGGGTGGACGTCGAGGTGCAGATGAACGTCCGTACGGGTGTGACTGCCCGAGCCGGTGGCGATGCCCGCGCGCACCGAGGCGACCATGTTGGCCTCCTTCAGCACCCCCGACAGATACGGCCACACCTCGAAGCGCCGCTGTTTCAGCGGTACGACGCCGTTGTCCAGGCGGGACAGGTCCAGCAGCGTCTCCACCAGCCGGCCGAGCCGCTCGGTCTGCTTCAGCGCCGTGCGCATCGTCTCCGGGTCGGCCTGCGTGACACCGTCGACGATGTTCTCCAGCACCGCGCGCAGCCCCGCGATGGGCGTGCGCAGCTCGTGCGAGACATTCGCCACCAGTTCCTTGCGCTGCCGGTCCTGGGCCTCCAGCTCGTCGGCCATGGCGTTGATCGTCACGGCCAGTTCGCCCATCTCGTCACGGCGGTTCTCGCGCGTCCGGCGGGTGTAGTCGCCCTGCGAGATGGAACGCGCCACCGCCGTCATCTCGTCCAGCGGCGCGGTGAGCGAATGGGCCACGAACTGCGTGATGAGCAGCGTGGCGATCATCGAGAAGACCGTGATGAAGCGCAGCTCGGTCTTGGTGTGCACCGCGATCACCGACAGCCCCGTGGTGATCAGCACCGAGATGACGACCAGCGCGCCCAGCTTGGTCTTGATCGAGAAGGGACTCACTCCGCCCCAGGGTTCCGGGTCCCCGGGGCCTCGCCGTGCGGCCGGCCCGCCGCTCATGGCGTCGGGGTCTCCAGGGCGTAACCCACGCCGTGCACCGTACGGATCCGCTCGGCGCCGATCTTCCGGCGCAGCGCCTTGATGTGGCTGTCGACCGTGCGTGTGCCGGAGGCGTCGGCCCAGTCCCAGACCTCGGCGAGCAGCTGCTCGCGCGAGAGCACCGCACGCGGGGTGTTCGCCAGGCAGACCAGCAGGTCGAACTCGGTGGGCGTGAGGTGAACGTCCTCACTGCGCACCCGGACCCGGCGCTGCGCGTGGTCGATCTCCAGCTCGCCGAGGCGCAGGATGCCGCTGCGCGGCGTCGCGGCGGCGATCGCGGCCCGTTCCACCCGGCGCAGCAGCACGTGCACACGTGCCGCCAGCTCCCGCATCGAGAACGGCTTCGTCATGTAGTCGTCGGCGCCGACCCCGAGTCCGACCAGCATGTCGGTCTCGTCGTCGCGCGCGGTGAGCATCATCACCGGCACCGGCCGGGCTGCCTGCACGCGGCGGCAGACCTCCAGACCGTCGAAGCCGGGCAGCATGATGTCGAGGATCAGCAGGTCGGGCTGCCAGGCCTCGGCCGTGTCGACCGCGGCCGGACCGTCGCCCGCCGTTTGCACGAGGAATCCCTCGGCGCGCATACGGGTCGCGATGGCGTCCACGATCGTGGCGTCGTCCTCGACGACGAGAACCCGACGCTGTGCGCCCGGAGTAGCCGTCGCCGAACCGTTGTGGGAGGTGTGTGTCTGCTCCATCGCCCGCCCCTGGGGTGTGCTTTCCGGAATCAGTGGGGTGATTCCTTCTGACTGGCTGTGCCTGCGCATGGTTGCGATTGACGCTTGAATGATCGGCGTCAGAGGAGCAGCGTACGGGGAGGCAGTACGCCTTTGCTATCCAGGGCTGATAGCGAGGTGCACGACGTCGGGAGCGCCCCGGGCAACCGGGATCTCTTCGGTACGCACCTGCTGGAACCCGGCATTCCGCAAGGTTTCCTCGAATTGCGGAGAGGGCTGGGCGGACCAGACGGCGAGAACCCCTCCGGGCCTCAACACCCGTGCGCAGCTTGCCAGTCCGGCCTCACGGTAGAGATTTCCGTTGCCCTCCGTGACCGTCCATCCGGGGCCGTTGTCGATGTCGAGACACAGGGCGTCGAACGTGTCGGATGTCTCATTGACGTAGGCCACCAGATCGGCTTCGACGATATGTGCGCGCGGGTCGGCCAGGGCCCGGGCGGAGATCGCGGAGAGCGGGCCGTCCTGATGCCACTCGACGATCGCCCGCTCGCGTTCCACCACCGTGATCCGTCCCCAGCGAGGGTCCGCCGCCGCGTGTGCCAGCGAGAAGCCGACGCCGAGCCCGCCGATCAGCACGTCGGGGTCGGTCCGGCCGGCCAGGGCGTCCAGTGCCGCGTCGACCAGCCGCCGCTCCGAACGCCCGTCGGAGGTGTCCATCAGGAAGCAGCCGTTCGCGATGATCTCCAGTCGGCCGCCGTGCCGCCGCAGCACGACCTCGCCGTGCGGGCCCTCGCGACGGTCCAGTACGTGGGGAATGTCGTTCGAGGTGGGCATGGGGGCATCCTGACAGGCGTGGACGGCGCGGCGCGAAGGATTTCCGCCCGGCCATGAGGTCGCTGTGAACCGGCTTTCGTGTGGCGCCCGTCGCGGACAGCGGGACGGGCGGCGAAGGCTGTGACATGACGGAAGGAGCGCCCCGCCGTGGACCGCACCGCACCGGCCGGTGAGACGGCCGGCCCGACGCCGCCGCACGCGCCCGGGTCCGAGATGTCCGGGCTGCTGGACGGGGTGCCGGGGCCACGGACCCGCCGGGCGGACGGCTCCGGGGCCGACGCCGTTTCCACGGCCCCGGGGCCGGTGGACGGCACGCCGCGGGCGTCCCCGGTCGGGCGCCCGGGCGAGTCGGCCGGCAGGGACGTACGGGAACCGGCGGGCGCCGTCGCCCCGGCGCGGACGTCGCGGTTCCGGCACGGGCTCGATGCGTCACGGCCCTGGCTGCTGCTGCCGACCCCCACCAGCACGCCGTTCACGTTCGCATACGCGGCCCTGCTCTGTATGACCTCGCTGATCTCCGCCTACGCGGACCCCGCCCTCGTGCACGCCCTGCTGCAGGGCTCCAGCACCGATGTGGCGCACCTGGTGCGGGCGCCGGCGTTCGTGCTGGTCGGCAGTGCGCTGTGGGTGGCGGGCGGGGTGACGTCGCCGTTCGTCATCGGTTTCGTGCTCGTGTTGACCGCGCTGGAGCGTCGGATCGGGGGCCTGTCGACGGCCGGCGTCTTCCTGCTCGGTCATGTCCTGGCCACCCTGGCGACCGAGGTCCCGGTGGGGCTCGCGGTGCTGGCCGGGCACCTGCCCGACAGTTCGCTGCACCGCCTCGACTACGGCGTCAGCTTCGGTGTCGCCGCCGGCACCGGCGCGCTGGCCGGTCTGCTGCCGCTCTGGCAGCGCGTTCCGCTGCTGGCCGCCTTCGGCGGGATGCTGCTCCGGGATCTGCTCGCCCTCGGCGACCCGATGACGGACTGGGGGCATCTGATCGCCCTGGCCATCGGGGTCGCGACCTGGCCGGTGGTCCGGCGGTGGCGGGTGCCGCGGGCCGACGGGGCGTCAGGACGGGGCAGCGGTGGTGTGCCGGGCGCTGGTGAGCGGCGCCACGACCTGCCAGCCGAGTGACGCGTAGAGCCGCCGGCCCGCGGGGGTCCCGGCCAGGACGCCGGTCCGGGCGCCCTGCCGGGCGGCGGCGTCCTGCAGGGTCCGCATGACGAGCCTGCCGAGCCCTCTGCGGCGGTGCTCGGGGGTCGTCTCGATCTGGTCCGCCACCGCGGTCGCCCCCGTGGGGGCGATCTGGCCGCGCGCCGCCAGAGAGCCGTCGGGCGCGGCGATCAGTACCCGGGTCACCCCGCCGCGCGACCAGCGGCGCATCCGGTAGCCGGGTGGCACCTCGGTGACGTCCGGAGCGTCGTCCGTGGTCAGCGGGACGGTCATCAGATAACCGGGCTCGGGATCGATCCACCAGCTGTCGTCCAGCCAGCGGGCGACCACCGCCGGATCCCGGAACGCCTTCAGCCACACTCCGTCGCCGGTGACCGCGCCGGCCGTCTTGCGGACAGTGGCCTCGTCGAGCCCGTCCCCGGTCGCGCCGAACACATGCCGGGTCACATGGCCGATCGCCCCCACGTCGATCGTGCAGCCCCACGCCTCGGCCACCGGCGGAGCCGCCCCGCGGGAGACCACCCACCCGTCCACCCATGCCCGCACGGTCTCGTCCATGCCATCCCCCCGCAAAGCGCTTGTAATAACCTCATGCGGCATTCGCCCATTACTTTGAGGGACTCTACGCGCTCCTGCGCTCCCGATGTGACCCGTGATCGCTGACAGCGAACGGCCCTCGGGGAACATTCGCCGGGCCCTGCGCATTGAGTCGGCATAGCTCAACTTGACTGCCGAAGGGGAGATCATGGCTTCGACGTCCACACCGCTCACCCTGCCCGTTCTGCCGCTCGACGACGAGGTCGTGCTGCCCGGGATGGTGGTCCCGCTGGACCTGAGCGACAACGAGGTCCGGGCCGCGGTGGAGGCCGCCCAGGCCGCTGCCCGGACAACACCCGGAAAGCCCCGGGTACTCCTGGTGCCGCGCATCGACGGGACGTACGCGAACACCGGCGTGCTCGGCACCGTCGAGCAGGTGGGCCGGCTGGCCGACGGCGACCCGGGCGCGCTGATCCGCGGCCGGGGCCGAGTGAGGATCGGTGCGGGGACCACGGGCCCCGGCGCTGCCCTCTGGGTCGAGGGCACCAGCGTCGACGAGACCGTCCCGGAGCCGCTGCCCGGGCAAGTGACGGACCTGGTCAAGGAGTACAAGGCGCTCGCCACCGCCTGGCTGCGCAAGCGCGGCGCCTGGCAGGTCGTCGACCGGGTCCAGGCCATCGACGACGTGTCGGCGCTCGCCGACAACTCCGGCTACTCGCCGTTCCTCACCACCGAGCAGAAGGTGGAACTCCTGGAGACCGCCGACCCGGTGGTCCGTCTCAAGCTCGCCACCCAGCAGCTGCGCGACCACCTCGCCGAACAGGACGTGGCCGAGTCCATCGCCAAGGACGTCCAGGAGGGCGTCGACAAGCAGCAGCGCGAGTTCCTGCTGCGGCGTCAGCTGGAAGCGGTCCGCAAGGAGTTGCGCGAGCTGAACGGCGAGCAGGAGGGCGAGGAGTCCGACGACTACCGCGCCCGCGTGGAGGCCGCCGACCTGCCCGAGAAGGTCCGCGAGGCCGCGCTCAAGGAGGTCGACAAGCTGGAGCGGTCCTCCGACCAGTCACCCGAGGGCTCCTGGATCCGCACCTGGCTCGACACGGTCCTGGAGATGCCGTGGAACGAGCGCACCGAGGACGCCTACGACATCCAGGGAGCCCAGGCCGTCCTCGACGCGGAGCACGCCGGCCTGGACGACGTGAAGGAGCGGATCACCGAGTACCTGGCGGTGCGCAAGCGGCGCGGCGACCGCGGGCTCGGCGTCGTCGGCGGGCGCCGCGGAGGCGCCGTGCTCGCGCTCGTGGGGCCGCCCGGCGTCGGCAAGACCAGCCTGGGCGAGTCCGTCGCCCACGCCATGGGGCGGAAGTTCGTGCGCGTGGCCCTCGGCGGCGTCCGTGACGAGGCCGAGATCCGCGGCCACCGGCGGACCTACGTCGGTGCCATGCCCGGCCGGGTCGTCCGCGCCATCAAGGAGGCCGGGTCCATGAACCCGGTCGTCCTGCTCGACGAGATCGACAAGGTGGGCTCGGACTTCCGGGGCGACCCGGCCGCGGCCCTGCTCGAGGTGCTCGACCCGGCGCAGAACCACACCTTCCGGGACCACTACCTGGAGGTCGAGCTGGACCTGTCGGACGTGGTCTTCCTCGCCACCGCCAACGTCCTGGAGGCCATCCCCGAGGCCCTGGCCGACCGCATGGAGGTCGTCCGCCTGGACGGCTACACCGAGGACGAGAAGGTCGTCATCGCCCGCGACCACCTGCTCCCGCGGCAGCTGGAGCGGGCCGGGCTCGACCAGGACGAGGTGGCCATCGACGAGGGAGCCCTGCGCAAGCTCGCCGGTGAGTACACGCGCGAGGCGGGCGTGCGCAACCTGGAGCGGTCCGTCGCACGGCTGCTGCGCAAGGTCGCGGCCCAGCACGAGCTGGGCGAGCGGGAGCTGCCCTTCACCGTCCGCGACGAGGACCTGCGCTCTCTGATCGGCCGGCCGCACCACGTGCCCGAGTCCGCCCAGGACCCGGCCGAGCGCCGGACCTCCGTGCCGGGCGTGGCGACGGGCCTCGCGGTGACGGGCGCCGGTGGTGACGTGCTGTACGTGGAGGCGTCGCTGGCCGACCCGGAGACGGGTGCCGCGGGGCTGACCCTGACCGGTCAGCTGGGCGACGTGATGAAGGAGTCCGCGCAGATCGCGCTGAGCTTCCTGCGCTCCCACGGCGCCGAGCTCGAACTGCCGGTGGCCGACCTGAAGGACCGGGGCGTGCACATCCACTTCCCGGCGGGCGCGGTCCCCAAGGACGGCCCCAGCGCCGGCATCACGATGACCACCGCCCTGGCCTCGCTGCTCTCCGGCCGCCTGGTGCGCACGGACGTGGCGATGACCGGCGAGGTCTCGCTGACCGGCCGGGTCCTGCCGATCGGCGGCGTGAAGCAGAAGCTGCTCGCCGCGCACCGGGCGGGGGTCACCACCGTGATCATCCCCAAGCGCAACGAACCCGACCTGGACGACGTCCCGGCGGAGGTGCTGGACAAGCTCGACGTCCACGCCGTCACCGACGTCCGCCAGGTCCTGGAGCTGGCGCTCGCCCCCGCCACCGCGGGTGTGGCGCCGGAGGTTCCGGTGGCCGCGTGACGGAGGTCATCGGATGAGGAAGGCCCGGGCCCCGTGAGGGAGGCCCGGGCCTTCACCGTGTGGCCGCCCTGTGCAACGGGAACGGCCTGGCCTGCGGAATACTTGCCGAGCTGCGGCGACGGCGGCAGGTGGCGGAGAATTCCAGGTACCGGGATCGGGTACCGGGCGAGAACCGAGGCAGGGGCTGACGTGCACGAGGAAGGCAACGACGCCGGACACCGGGATGCCGGTCCGGCCGGGAGCGGGGTGGACCAGCCCGCGTTCCTCGCGTTGGAGCGGGAGCTGACCGTGCTGCTGCGGCGCGCCCGGGCCAGCCAGGGCGAGATGGCCCGGGAGGTCCATCCCGACCTCGAGTCGTCCGCGTACGGCATCCTCGTCCGGCTGGACGAGTACGGCGGGCAGCGGGCCACCGAGCTCGCCGCCTACATCGGCGTCGGCAAGGCCACGATGTCCCGCCAGTTGCGCGCCCTGGAGGAGCTCGGCCTGGTCGCCCGCGAGCCCGACCCCGCCGACGGCCGCGCCTGGCTCGTCGCCCTCACCCAGGAGGGCCACGACCGTGTCCGCCGGGTGCGTGAGGCCCGCCGCGCCCGCTACGCCGGCCGCCTCGCCGACTGGGACACCGGCGCGGTGACGGAACTGGCCCGGCTGCTGCACCAGCTCAACCGCAGCATGGAGAAGTAGTCCCGAAGCAGCTTTGAAGCAGCTTTGAAGCAGCTCTGAGCAGCTCTGAAGCAGCTCCGGAAACGCGCCCGGCGCCGGTCGTCAGAACTCTACGAAGACCACCGTCGCGTCGTCGTGCGTCTTGCTCCGGCCCAGGAAGGTCCTGGCCGTGTCCGCCCTTTCCAGTGTCCGGACCCGGTCCACCAGTGCCTGCGGTCCCTCCTTGCGGACGAGCTGGAAGCAGTCCGCCCAGTCGCCCTCCCCGAAGCGTTCCACCCAGCGCGCGGCTCCGTCCGTGAGCACGGTCAGCGCGCGGACCTCCCGGCGGGGCACGGTCCCGGTCACCGCCCGCGCGGACACCCCGGGGTCGGCGGCGGCCGTGAAGAAACCGCCTTCCCGGTTGCGGACCGTGGAGTCCACCAGCGCGTCCGTGGCCAGCGCGGAGCGGGGCAGCAGGGACAGGCGGTCGTCCAGGACCGGCGTCACCACGCCGTCCGGCGACTCCACGAGGAGAGCGGAGTCGGACAGAACCAGGTACTCGACCGTCTCGGGGGACCAGCGGGCCACGACCACCGTGGCCTGAGGCGTACGCGGGTGAGAAAGATCACAGGTTGAGGCATGCGCCTCGGCGGTACGCGCGATGGCGAGGGACAAGGCGTCGGCCAGGGGGGTATCCGGGAGTGAAACGGTCAGTTCGGTCAGGGCTCCCCCGAGGCGGGCCGTGAACCAGGGGACGGAATGCAGACACCCCGTCCCGTTCTTCGGCGGCGTGACCCCGTCCAGGACGACGACCGAACCACCCTGTCCGGAGGCCGGTAGTCCGACACTCGCGAAGTCCTCGTTGGGGCGGTCCGCGTCTCCGGGCTCCGAAACGAGTTCAGTACGCATCCAGCCAGTCTGCACGAGCCCTTCACAAAGTCCGCAAGGGGCTGGCAATGGTCGCCGGACCCGCGCAGTCGCGCAGGTCAGACGCCCCGTTTTGGGTGGAATGATTTGTTCCGGGAAGGCGTGGTGGCGAATACTGCCACCGCCCGCCCCCGGCGTCCAACCGGCGTACTGCGCAAGGCCCCTGCAAGGGCCGGCGGAACTTGCCCCTCAACTCCCCTCCGGGGTTCACTCCTTCGAGTGGCGGGTCAGGTGATGCGCGCGTGCGCTGCCCACCGGCGCTGGGAGGGTCGGGAAGCGCACCTGGAGTACGCGTCAGTTGACGGAGCGTCATCCGGGCCCATGAGTTCACGAGTCAGGAATGCGAGCACCGGTGCAGAAGACGCGGCCTCGTCGCACAGGCAAGCAGACGGCCCCCGTTCAGGGCGCTGAGCCGACGCCCCCCACCGGCAAGGGCCGCCCCACCCATGTACGCAACCGGCTCATCGTCGCGGTGGCCGTGGTCGCCGCGGCCATAGCCGGTGCCGGTACCCCGTCGGTCCTCGCCGCCTCCGGGCAACTCCACGACTCGCAGGAGCTCGTGACGCTCGCCGGGCAGACGCAGGACGCCCTCGCCCTCGCGCACTCCCTCGCCGACGAGCGCGACGACGTCACCTCCTTCATCGCGGCCGGCCGGCCCAAGTCCAAGGCGCCCTCGGAGCAGCACAGCGCCCGCGTGGACCGGCAGGTGGGGGAACTGCGGGCGGACACCGACACGCCCGCCGCGCTCCGCTCGGACCTCGACGACATAGCCGCCATCCGCCGAGCGGCGCTCACCGGCAAGAGCAGCGCCCTCGAAGCACACCAGGCGTACTCCGCCGTCATCACGGAGCTCCACCGGCTCGCCGAACAGCTGGCAGAGCAGACGCCGCCCCGCGCCGGCTCCGGCAGCCACGCCCTGGCCGAACTGGACTCCGCGGTCCAGCAGGCCGCCGCCGCCCGGGGCCTGCTGCTCGCCGCCCTCAGCGTGCCGCGCGGCACCGACACGGTCATCGACCCCGTCACCGGCCTGCCGGCCGAGACGTCCACCTCCTCGGACGCCGACGCCCGGCAGCGCGACGCCCTGAGCGCCGCCGCCCAGCAGGCCCGGCTGCGCTCGGACGCGGCCCTGGCCGACTTCCGCGCCACCGCCCCCAAGGCGGCCCGCACCTCGTTCGACAACACGGTCACCGGCACCGAGGTCAACTCCGCTGAGAAGTACCTCGCCACCCTGACCGACCAGCCGAGCCTGTCCGGCGGCGAACTCTCCACCGGCACCAAGAAGCTGGACGCGGCCCTGTCCGCCCGCGTCGACGTGATGCGCGGCGTGGAGTCCGCCCTCTACGACCGCCGCACCAACGACCTGGAGGCGCTGCGCGACGACGACGTCACCGCGCTGGAGATCCGCGTCGCCGTCCTCGGCGCCCTCATGCTGCTCGCCGTCGGCGTCGCCACGGGCATGGCGCGCAGCCTCACGCGCCCCCTCGCGGTCCTGCGCCTGGGCTCCAAGCGCCTGGCCGAGGCCGAGGAACCGGCGGCCGAGGAGCCGGTGAAGTTCACCGGCCGCAACGACGAGTTCGCCCAGGTCGTCCGCTCCGTCAACGCCCTGCACGCGCACGCCGCCGCCCTCACCGAGCGGATCACCACGCTGGAGGCAGACCGCAAGCACCTCGTCGGCCAGCGCCAGAAGATGGCCGACGCCCGCGAGGAACTGCGCGGCGAACTCGCCGAGTCCGCCGCCCAGCTGGAGCGGCTGCGCACCGCCATCGGCGGCACCTTCGTCAACCTCGCCCTGCGCACCCTCGGCCTGGTCGAGCGGCAACTGGCCGTCATCGAGAACCTGGAGGAGCGCGAGCAGGACCCGGAGCGCCTCGCCACGCTCTTCAAACTCGACCACTTCGCGACGGTCATGCGCCGGCACAGCGAGAACCTCCTGGTCCTGGCCGGCACCGAGCACGTCCAGCACGCGGCCGGGCCCGTGCCGCTCGTGGATGTCGTCCGCGCCGCGGTCAGCGAGATCGAGCGGTACGAGCGGGTGCGGATCGCCGCGCTGCCACCGCACGCGCACATCGCCGGGTTCGCCGCGGACGACCTCTCCCACCTGCTGGCCGAACTCATGGAGAACGCCACCTCGTTCTCCCCGCCGGACCTGCCCGTCGAGATCTCCGGCTGGCTGCTGGAGAACGGCGAGGTCATGCTCTCCGTCCTGGACGAGGGCATCGGCATGACCGAGGAGCGGCTGGAGCGGCTGAACACCCGCCTCACCGACTTCGACCCGGAGGCGCCGTACGACCAGGAGGGCGAGGACGGTCTCGGCCTCGGACTCTACGTCGTGGCCCGCCTCGCCCAGCGCCACGGCGTGCGGGTGCAGCTGCGCGAGCAGAAGCAGGGTGGTGTCGCGGCCGTCGTCGTCCTGCCCCGCTCCCTGCTCGCCGCCGCCCCGGCCGCCGCCGTCCCGGCGTCCGGCCCGGTCTCGGGCGCGGCGCCCGGCTTCTCCCTGCCCGGCGCCGACGCCGAGGCCAACTCCAACGTCCTGTACGGCCGCACGAGCAGCGGGGATCCCCTGGTCGCGGCCGCGGAGAAGGCGGTGCGGAGGGAAGAGACGGCTGGGGCGGCGGACTCTGCCGAGTCAGAGGGCACTGCCGTGGCTGAGGGGCTCTCGGAGCCCAGGGAGTACGCGGAGCCCGGGCAGGTCGCGGACACCACGGAGGCCGCCGGGCATCCGGAACAGACGGAGCAGGCGGGCCCCGCGGCCCCGGCAGGGACCGACCCGGCGGCCCCCTCCGGAGCCCGAACGCCGGCCGCCTGGCCGGAAGACAATCCGCCAGCCCCCGCGCAACCGGCCCCACCGGCCCCGACGAGCATCGCGCCGACCGCACCTGAGGAGTCCGGCCCGGCCGCCCCCGCGGATGCGGCCCTGGGTGGTCCGGAGGGTGTCGGGCCGATCGTGCCTGGGGTGTCGGACCCGGCTGCCCCCGCAGATTCGACCCTGGGTGGTCCGGAGGGTGTCGCGCCGACCGCACCTGGGGTGTCGGATTCGGCTGTTCCGGCGGATGCGGCCCGGAGTGGCCTGGCGGGCGTCGGGCCGATCGCGTCTGGGGAGTCCGACCCGGCTGCCCCCGCGGAACCGGCCGGGGCTGTCCCGGGGGGAATGGAACCGAGCGCACCCGAGGAATCCGGCCCGGCCGCCCCGGCGGATGCCGAAGGCCCGGCCGCCCCGGCGGAGACCCCCGCCGAGACCACGATGGAGCTGCTGATCCCGCTGCAGTCGGCGGAGTCGCCCGGGGCACCGCAGGGAGCGGCGGACATCGCGGCACCGCGGGAACCAGGCGGGGCCCCGCAGGGCGGGACGGAGCCGGCATGGCAGGCGGAGCCGCACCCTGCCCACCACGACCCCGCAGCCGCCGACGGCGAATCCGCCCCACAGGGGCCACCCGCACCCGGCGACGAAACCCGCACGGGGGGTGCGGGTGGGAACGACGACGCCGAAGGCGCAGCCGAGGCCGACGTCGAACACGAGCGCGTCACCGACAAGGGCCTGCCCAAGCGCACCCCGAAGATCACCGCTCCGACCACCGAGCCCCGCCGCCGCAGCGGCTCCGTCGACGCCGAAGCCCTCCGCCGCCGTCTGGGCGGCTTCCGCCAGGGCGCCCAGGCCGGCTACCGCGAGGTGGAGGCGGAGATCGCCGAGAAGACGGCCTCGCACAAGCGGCCGGCCACCGGCACATCTGGACCAGCTGTATCCGAAGAAGCCACGGGGGGCACAGTCGAGGAGGCAAGCAGTTGACCGCGCCCAGTACCTTCGGACTGATCGGACTGAGTAGTGAGGCCCGCAACCTGCACTGGCTGCTGACCAATCTCGTCGAGGAGGTACCCGGCATCCTCTCGGTCGCGGTCGTCTCCTCCGACGGACTGCTACTGCTGTCCTCGGACGACCACCGCAACCAGCAGGCCCGGCAGGCCCTCCACGCGGGCGGGACCCGACCGCGCGGCCCGCGCGGCTCCGCCGCCGACCTCGCCACGATCGTCTCCGGCATCGGCAGCCTCACCATCGGCGCCGCCAAGCTGATGGACTTCGGCGGCGTCAAGCACACGATGGTCGCGATGGACGAGGGCAGCCTGTTCGTGATGTCCATCAGCGACGGCTCGCTGCTCGGCGTCCACGGCTCCGCCGACTGCGACATGAGCGTGGTGGCGTACCACATGGCCCTGTTCGTCGGCCGCGCCGGACACGTCCTGACGCCCGAACTCCGCAGCGAACTCCGCAAATCCCTGGAGCATTCCCAGACGACGGGGAGGGCCCGATGAGCAGCACGCCCAAACAGCACCTCCCGGTCCGTGGCGGTGACCGCAAACCCGCCCGGGTCCGCCCCTACTCGCTCACCGGCGGCCGCACCCGCTTCGGCCACGTCCTCCTGGTGGAGACGTTCGTGGCGAGCACGGCCGCGCTGGACGCCCCGGAGGAGCGCAAGGAACTGACGAACGGCTCGCTGTCCACCCGGGTGATGCCGGAGCTGCGGGCCATCGTCGAACTGTGCCGCCGGATGCGTACGGTGGCCGAGATCGCCGCGCTGCTGAAGATGCCGCTCGGCGTGGTCCGCGTGCTCCTCAGCGACCTCGCGGACCAGGGAAAGATCCGTGTGTACGGAACGGGCACCGGCCACGGCACGGGCCGCCCGGACCGAGCTCTGCTGGAAAGGGTGCTGAGTGGACTCCGTCGTCTCTGACGCCGCTCACGGCGTCTCCGCTTCCTCCCCGTTCGTCCAGCCCGACGACGGCATGCACGCCTGGCAGACGGACCGCACCCGGGCCCCCATCGCCACGAAGATCGTGGTGGCGGGTGGCTTCGGGGTGGGCAAGACCACGCTGGTCACGGCCGTCTCGGAGATCACGCCCCTGCAGACCGAGGCGCTGATGACCGAGGCGAGCGAGGCCACCGACGACCTCACCGCCACGCCGGGCAAGTCCACCACCACCGTGGCCATGGACTTCGGGCGCATCACGCTCGACGACGACCTGGTGCTCTACCTGTTCGGCACGCCGGGCCAGCAGCGCTTCTGGTTCATGTGGGACGACATCGTGCGCGGAGCGATCGGCGCCGTCGTCCTGGCCGACACGCGCCGCCTGAAGGACTGCTTCCCGGTCCTGGACTACTTCGAGAGTTCGGGACTGCCGTACGTCGTCGCCGTGAACCACTTCGACGGCAGTGAGCGGTTCGAGCCGGAGGACGTGCGGGAGGCCCTGACCATCCCGCGGCACATACCTGTCATGATCATGGACGCGCGTCGCCGGATCTCCGTGATCGAGACCCTCCTGGCCCTGGTGGGCCACGCGCTCGACGAAACCCCCGAGTAGAGGACAACCCCGCATGCGGAAGATACTCGTCGTCGGAGCCGGTCAGTCCGGGCTCCAGATCGCTCTCGGCCTCCAGTCCCAGGGGTACGAGGTCACCCTGATGTCCAACCGGACGGCGGACGAGATCCGCACCGGCCGGGTCATGTCGACGCAGTGCATGTTCCACACGGCCCTGCAGCACGAGCGCGATCTCCAGCTGAACTTCTGGGAGTCCCAGGCCCCGAAGATCGAAGGACTCGGCGTCTCGGTCGCCGCGCCCGGCTCCTGGGCCGAGGGCCCCGCGGCCCGCGCGATCGACTGGCTGGGCCGGCTCGACGGGTACGCGCAGTCGGTCGACCAGCGCGTGAAGATGGCCGGCTGGATGGAGACGTTCGCGCAGCGCGGCGGCCAGCTCGTCATCCACGGCGCGGCCGTCGGCGACCTCGACTACTTCTCCCGTGCCTACGACCTGGTGCTCGTGGCGGCCGGCAAGGGCGAGCTGGTCCAGATGTTCGCGCGGGACCCGGAGCGGTCCCCGTACAGCGAGCCGCAGCGCGCGCTGGCCGTGTCGTACGTCCACGGCCTCGGCCCGCGCCCCGAGCACCCGGACACCGAAGGGGTCCGCTGCAACCTCGTGCCGGGTGTCGGCGAGCTGTTCGTGATGCCCACCCTGACCACGTCCGGCCGCGCGGACATCCTGTTCTGGGAGGGCATACCCGGCGGCCCGCTCGACGTCTTCAACGGCGTCAAGGACCCGGCGGAGCACCTCTCCCTGACCCTGGAACTCATGGAGCGGTACGTCCCCTGGGAGTACGCGCGGGCCACCAAGGTCGAGCTGACCGACGCGGGCGGCACGCTGGCCGGCCGCTACGCCCCCACCGTCCGCAACCCGGTCGGCCGCCTCCCCGGCGGCGGGCTCGTGCTGGGCGTGGCGGACGTCGTCGTGGCGAACGACCCGATCACCGGGCAGGGCTCCAACTCGGCGTCCAAGTGCGCCGCGGCCTACCTCTCCTCGATCGTCGAGCACGGCGACAAGCCGTTCGACGAGGAGTGGATGCGGGCCACCTTCGACCGCTACTGGAACACCGCCCAGCACGTCACCAAGTGGACCAACGCGATGCTCGCGCCGCCGCCGGAGCACATCCTGAACCTCATCGGTGCCGCCGGTGAACTCCAGCCGGTCGCCGACCGCTTCGCCAACGGCTTCAACGACCCTTCCGACTTCGAGAACTTCTTCTACGAGCCGGCGAAGGCGCAGGCCTACCTGGTCGAGGCGTCCGGCGCGGGCGCCGCGTAGCCCCCTTCCGGGTCGTACCCCTCGTCCGATCCGTCCGTGGCGCCCTCGGGGAGCTCCGGCGGCACGTACCGCCGCAGGGGCTTCCCGTCCGGGTCGGGGCGTACGGCGCCCAGGAGCGGGTTGGCCGCGATCGGTGACACCTTCACCTGCGCGCCCGGGCGGGGCGCCTGCACGACCATGCCGTCGCCGAGGTACAGCGCCACATGCGTGGCCTGAGGGAAGTACACGACCAGGTCTCCCGGGCGCAGCTCGGACAGCGGGACGGGCCTCAGCCGCTTCCACTGCTCCTGGCTGGTCCGGGGGATGGGTGTCCCGGCCTCGGCCCACGCCTGCGAGGTCAGCCCCGAGCAGTCGTACGACTTCGGGCCCTCGGCGCCCCACTCGTACGGCTTGCCGAGCTGCCGTACGGCGTAACGCACGGCCCTCTCGCCCTCGGCCGACGGCCGGCGTGCGCCGCTGAGCGCGCCGGACGCCATGAACCTCTCCTGCGCCCTTTGGGCCCCCATCCTCTCGAACTCGGCGAGGGCGGCGAGCTGGTCGCGGTTGAGGGAGGCGAGCAGTTCCTCGACCTCGCGCAGCCGCTCGCGGACCTCGTCCCGTTCCTTCTTCCGCCGCTCGGCGAGGGCGAGCTGCTCGTCGAGCGCCTCGCGGGCCTTGCGAGCCAGGTCGTGGGCCTTGCGCTCGCTGCCGGTCAGCCGGCCGATGATCGCGGCCCGCTCCCGCGCCAGCCGGCCGATCACATGGCCCTGGTCGACGGCGTGCTGCGGGTCCCGGGCCAGGAGCAGGCGCAGGTACGGGGAGAGGTCGGTGCTGCTCTGGTACTGCTGCCGGGCGAGCCGGCCGGCCGCTCCCCGGCTGTCGTGGAGGGAGAGCCGGGTGCGGGCGAGGTCGCGGTTCAGGCGGTCGGTCTCGGCCCGCTGCCTCCTCAGTGCCTCCTCGGTGGCGTTGTAGGCCTCGGTGGCCTTCTCCGCGTCCCGGTAGAATCGCTGAAGGTCCGTCAGGAGAGCGGCCATGGAGGCGGTGTCCCGTACGGGGCCGGGCCGCGGAACGGGAACGGGAACGGCCGTGGCGGGTACGGGCGCGAGGGCGGCTCCGGTCGCCGTCGCCGCGATGCAGACCAGAACCAGACGTGCGAGCCTTCCTGACATGGCGTCACCTCCGATGTGAGGGTGGCCGTTCGCCACCGGACACCGTGAGGATCGGGGGTGTGCGCGCGGTGTGCGCGCCAAGTGTGCGCGGTTCGGCGCAACGGAGTCACCCGTCGGCGTCGTCCGGCTTGCGGGGCGGCGTGGCGTCTGGCTTCGACCAGGGCCAGTTGAGCCGTCGGGTGGGGGCGCCCTCGGGGTCGTACTCGTACTTCCAGCGCTGGGTCAGTCCGACGCCGCCCTGCCGCCGGGGTACGCGGCGGTAGACCAGGACGGTGGGCGGTCCGCCCTGGGGGTCCGGGACCGGGATGCGGTACGTCTTGGGCGGGTGGCCGGTGATGCCGAGCAGGACGGGCAGGACCCTGCCGTCCATGGGGCCGCCCTCGAAGGGGATGTCTTCGCTCTTCACGCCATCAGTGTCAGACATCCTCGGTGAGCGCCTGGACCAGGGCGTCGGTCCGCGGGTCGCGGCGGGCGGTCACGCTCAGCATGGCCACGAACTGCTCGACGAGCCAGTCGCGCAGTTCCTCGGCCGGGGGCTGCTTGTCCTCGTCGAGCCAGATGAGCGACGAGGCCTCGACGGCGGTGATCCACATCCGGACGGTCATGCGCAGGCGGGGGCCGGGCTCGGTGACCTCGAGGTGCCGGAAGATGTGCTCGGCGGCGGCGCGGCGCACGCCGTCGACTATGGCGGTGGTGCGCGACGTCTCGACGACGCTGCCGCCCTGGAGGAGGGCGCTGAAGCCGGCGGCGTGCTGGTCGACGAAGGTGAGGTAGCGGTCGAGGGCCCGGGACAGGCGGGGGAGCAGGGGGCCCTCGAGGGGTTCGTCGAAGCAGTGCCGCAGCTCGTCGGCGGCCGAGCTGAGGGCTGCCTCGTACAGTTGCTGCTTGCCGCCGGGGAAGTACCGGTACACCAACGGCCGCGACACCCCGGCGGCCTCCGCCACGTCGTCCAGGGACACGTCCTCGGGGGCGCGGTGTGCGAAGAGGTCCAGCGCGGAGGTGAGGAGCTGACTGCGGCGTTCCTCGACGCTGAGTCGCCGGTAGGCGGGTGTTGGGGCGGATGGCGTCATGACCGGCAGCGTAACCGGGCCTTGGGGCCGGGTGTGCGTGCGTGCGTGCCGCTGGGTGGGGGGTCGGGGACGTGTCGGGGGGTGTCCGTCCTCGGAACGGCGCGATGGAGTCGGATACCGAGTGACTGTCCGTTGACGCGCCAACCGCTGCGGGCGGACACCCCCCGACACGTCCCCTTCCGTGCGTACGCGGCTGCCGGCCGTCCCAGCTGCGGGCAGTCGTGGCCGCCCTAGCTGCGGGCAGTCGTGCCGCTTGGGCGGCACGGGTGGGCGCAGCGGCACCTCGTCGCGCCGAGTTGCGCAACGCCCCGGCCCCAGCACCCACGCCGCGCACCCCGCAACGCCGGGCTGAGCAACCCCCGGCGTGCTTCAGAGTCGACGGCGGTGATGCCGCTATGCCAGCAGCCCCGATGACTTCCACAGTCGCCGCCCGGCACCCCTCAGTACTCCGATGTCGTCGAGGAAATCCGTCAGGCGCCTGGAGCCGTTCCGCATGACCTCGCGGCGGTGGCCGCTGGCCCGTACCTGGGCGACGGCCTCACGTTTGTCCAGGCCGACGTTGGTGTAGACCTCGGGGTTCACGAACGCCACGGAGAAGACCCGGGCGAACTCGCCGGAGGTGATGCGGGTGAACTCCTGGGACCACCGGGGGGCCGTCACCATCTGGCGGCGCAGTTCCTCGCGGGCGTAGCGCACGTGACGGGCCTCCTCGATGACGTGGATGCGGGTGACGCCCCGGATGAGGGGCTGGACCCGCTCGTCGGGGAACGTCAGGCGCTGCATCCAGTCGAGGACCTCCTCCCCGAGCAGGGTGGCCGTGAAGGAACCGGGCGTGGTGGAGATGGTCTTGAAGAGGCGGCCGAGACGGTGGTGGACGCGGCTGACCGGGTACCAGGGCGTGCCGCCGTGGGATATCAGCCGGGCGAACATCTTGGAGTGGCGGCACTCGTCCTCGATCTCGGTGAGCGCGTAGCGGACGTGGGCGCTCGTCGCCGCCTTGTCGTAGACGTGCCGGACCAGCAGCTGCATGAGGATGATCTCGAACCAGATGCCGAGGGAGGCCAGGGCCGCCGCCTCGTGCCGGGAGAGGATGATGCGCTGCTCCTCGCTCATCCGCTTCCAGAGCGGGGTGTCGTAGAGCGACACCAGCTCCGGGGGCCAGAACCACTTGCCCTCCTCGAAGGGCGCGTCCCAGTCCAGTTCCCGGTCCGGGTCGAAGGAGTGCCTGGCGGAGGAGTCGAGCAGCCGCTGGGCCACCTGTTCCCGGTCCTTGAGCAGGCCCAGGGCATCGCGCAGGCCGTCCAGCGCGTCGGCTTGTGTCGGGGTCGTCATGGCTGCCCACCTCGTTGTGCACACGTCATCGCCCCCTTATGAGACTGCTTGTCAGCAAGCCCGTCAAGCCTCCGCGCGGGACTCTCTGCGGGGCCGGCGTCTTCCACGGCAGGATCGGGCCGACGGGTTCCGCTCCCCGCCGGCACCGACATCGGCCGCCGCCGCTACACCGAACAGCCCAGCCCCTCCGGCACCTCGCCGAGCAGCGGCGTCGCCCCCTGGGGCGGGAACGAGGTGCGCAGGGTGAAGGCGTACGGGGTCGGGCCGTGGGCGCGCAGGTGGAGCAGCCGGGATTCCGCTTCGGCGACCGTGGGGCGGTGGCCCGCCGGGACCCACCAGAGGGTGGCCATGGCCTCCTGGACGCGCTCGAACCACTCACGGCGGCGGGCGAGCATCTCCCGGTGCCTGCCCTGGTACATGAACGCGGTCAGGGCGTCGGTGTCACGCCACACCGACATGTTGATGATGAGCCAGGAGTCACCGAAGACCGAGATGTCCGTGGCGTCACCGTTGTCGTCCTGCAGGCGCCAGACGAAGCCGTCGGCCGCGTCGGCGTCCGCGTTCACCGGGTCGAGGCTGTCGACGAAGTCCTTCAGCAGCGGGGTGTCCAGCGGGGCCTTGAGGCGGGCGATGTTGACCTGGGCGAGTTCGTACGCGGTGGCGGTCTGAGTCATGACCGAACGTTAGGTCGGGAGTTCGCTGTCGTGGTAGGCCCGTCTCACTGACTGGGCGTCCGTTCCCGGGAGTTGAGTACCGCCTTCATCACCGCTCGCGCGATCGGCGCCGCGTCGCCGCCGCTGATGTGTCCGCGGTCCGACCGCGCGTCCTCCAGGACCACGGCGACCGCCACCCGCGGGGCGGGCTCGTGGTCGCCCTGCGCCCAGGAGACGAACCAGGCGTACGGCGTTCCGGAGTTGCCGAGGCCGTGCTGGGCCGTGCCGGTCTTGCCTCCCACCTTGGCGCCGCGGATCGCCGCTTTGCGTCCCGTGCCGTTCCTGACCGCGTCCCGCATCAGTGCCCGCAGCCGTACGGCCGTCGAGGGGGACATCGCCTGGCGGGCCGGGCGTGAACCGGCTGCCGCGAGGGTGCTGCCGCCCGGCCGGGTCGTCCGCTCCACCAGATAGGGCTCGCGCACCTGACCGCCGTCCGCGACGGCCGCCGCGACCATCGCCATCTGCAGTGGCGTGGCGCGTGTGTTGTACTGGCCGATCGACGACAGGGCGAGCTGGGCCAGGTCGAGCGATGTGTCGAAGGTGGACCGGGCCACCGGGAAAGGGATGTGCGTCCCGCCGTTGTCGAAGCCGAAGGCGCGTGCCGTCCGCGTCATGTCCCGCGCGCCCACGTCCACGCCGAGCTTCGCGAACACCGTGTTGCAGGAGAACGTGAAGGCCTCGCGAAGCGAGGCGTCCGCGCAGCCCTTTGACTCGTTCACCAGCCGTGTCCTCGTTCCGGGCAGCGTGTAGGGGTCCGGGGAGTCGGTCGGCGCGTCCAGGTTCCTGACCACGCCGGCGTCCAGCGCGGCTGCCGCGGTGACGATCTTGAAGGTGGAGCCCGGTGGATACGTCTGCCGTACCGCCCGGTTCAGCATCGGACGGTCCGGGTCGGCGGTCAGCCGCGCCCACGCCCTGGACGCCGCGGTCCCGTTGCCGGACAGCGGCTGGGGGTCGTAGGACGGGGCGGAGAACAGGGCCAGGATCCGGCCGGTCGACGGCTCAAGCGCCGCCAGCGCGCCCTTGCGCCCGGCCAGCCCCCGGTACGCCGCCCGTTGCGCGGCCGGGTCGAGGGTCGTCACGACGTCGCCGCCCCGGTACGGCGCCCGGGCGAAGTCGCTCCACAGCGGGAACGGCGCCAGCATCGGGTGCGTGCCGGACAGTACGGCGTCCTCGGCGTCCTCCAGGAGCGTCGTCCCGTACAGCTGGGAGGCGAAGCCGGTGACCGGCGCGTACAACGGGCCGTTCGCGTAGGTCCGTTCGTAGCGGAGGTGCTCGCGGGTGTCCTCCGAGCCGGTGACGGCCCGGCCGCCGACCAGGATGTCGCCGCGCGGCTGCGCGTACCGGGCGATGTCCGGCCGCCGGTTGGCGGGGTTGCCCTCGTACGCCGGGGCCCGCACGACCTGGACGAGGGCGGCGTTCAGCAACAGGGCCGCCAGCAGCAGGGCGCAGAAGAACCCGGCGTGCCGGATGTGCCGCGTCACCGGGCGTCCTGCCCGTCGTGCTGACGGCGCGCCGAGTCGCTCACCCGGACCAGCAGCGCCACGATCGCCCAGTTGGTGACCACCGAGGAGCCGCCCTGCGCCAGGAACGGCATCGCCATGCCGGTCAGCGGGATCAGGCCGGTCACGCCACCCGCGATCACGAACACCTGGAGCGACACGAGTGAGGCGAGGCCGACCGCGAGCAGCCGGCCGAAGGGCTCGCGCAGCGCCAGGCCCGCCCGGAAGCCGCGCTCCACCAGCAGGCCGTAGAGGAGGAAGATCGCGGACAGGCCGGCGAAGCCGAGTTCCTCGCCCGCCGTGGCCAGGATGAAGTCCGACTTCACGGCGAAGCCGATGAGGACCGAGTGGCCGAGCCCCAGGCCGGTGCCGAGGACGCCGCCCTCCGCGAAGGCGAACAGTGACTGCGCGAGCTGGTTCGCGCCCTCGCCCGCCTCGATGGAGCTGAACGGGTGCCGCCACGTCTCGATCCTGCTGTGCACGTGCGGCTCCAGCCGGCCCACGGCGACCGCCCCCAGCGCGGCGAGCAGCAGGCCGACGGCGATCCAGCCGGTGCGGCCGGTCGCGACGTAGAGGAGAACCACGAACAG
This sequence comes from Streptomyces djakartensis, assembly GCF_014651075.1. Taxonomy (GTDB): domain Bacteria; phylum Actinomycetota; class Actinomycetes; order Streptomycetales; family Streptomycetaceae; genus Streptomyces; species Streptomyces djakartensis. The sequence goes on from NZ_BMWE01000023.1 coordinate 22,088, forward strand.
CCCGAAGAAGAGCAGCGACGTGCCGAGGTCGCGTTCCAGCACCAGGACGCAGACGCTCACCAGCCAGACGGCGACGATCGGGCCCAGGACCCGGCCGGTGGGCAGCTGGAGCTTCCAGACGCGGCGGCCGGTGTAGGCCAGCGCGCTGCGGTTCGCGGCCAGGTACGCGGCGAAGAACACCGCCAGCAGCACCTTCGCGAACTCGCCCGGCTGGATGGAGAATCCGGCGATCCGGATCCAGATGCGGGCGCCGTTCACCGCCGGGAACAGGATCGGAAGGGTGAGCAGCGCGAGCGCGGCGACGACGCAGACGTACGCGTAGCGCTGGAGCACCCGGTGGTCGCGCAGCAGCAGGACGACCAGGATGAACAGGGCCACGCCCAGTGTCGACCAGATCAGTTGGGCCGGTGCCGCCCGGTCGCCCGGGGTCTCCAGGTCGAGCCGGTAGATGAGCACCAGGCCGACTCCGTTGAGCAGCACGCCGATGGGCAGCGGCAGGGGGTCCGCGTACGGCGCCCGCAGGCGCACCGCCAGATGGGCCAGCAGGGCGAGCACGCCGAGCCCGGCGCCGTAGCCCGCGGCGCCGGGCGGGAGAGTGCCGTGCTGGGCGAGGCCGACGGCGCAGTAGCCGTACACGGACAGCAGTACGGCCAGGACGATGAGGGCGAGTTCGACGCCGCGGCGCCGGGGGAGGTGGCGGGCGGCGGGTGCGGGCGGGTCCGCCGTCGCCACGGTGATTCCGGCGTTACTCATGTCCGGAATCTACCTAAACGGGATGTGTGGGGTGCTGTGGTCCGCCCGAGTGTCAGCACCGGCGTGGTGTGCGGTCGACGGGCCCGGGGGCCTGGCTGGGGCGCTGGGGCCTATTGCGCCGTCAGCCTCAGCGTGGCCACGGCCCCACCGTCCGCCGCGTTCGCGAACTCCAGCCGCGCCCCCAGCACCTCCGCCTGCCCCGCCGCGATGGTCAGCCCCAGCCCATGCCCCTTCGCGCCCCCCTCCGTGCGGAACCGCTGCGGCCCGTGCGCCACGAGGTACTCCGGGAAACCGTCCCCGTGATCGCGAACGGTGACCACCGGCCCGTCCACGGTCAGCACGACCGGGCCCCGCCCGTGCCGGTGCGCGTTCACCACGAGGTTCCCCAGCACCCGCTCCAGCCGCCGCCGGTCCGTCTCCACACGCACATCCTGTACCACCCTGACCTCCGTGCCGCTCCCTGTACCCCGCACCACCCGTTCGGCCAGCGGCCCCAGCTGCTCGGTGTCCAGCTCGAGCCGCTCCCGGCCGGTGTCCAGCCGGGAGATCTCGAGCAGGTCCTCCGTGAGGGTGCGCAGCGCCGCGACCCGGTCCCGCACCAGCTCCGTCGGGCGGCCCGGCGGCAGCAGCTCGGCCGCCGCGTGCAGCCCGGTCAGGGGGGTGCGCAGCTCGTGCGCCACGTCCGCCGTGAACCGCTGCTCGGCGAGCAGCTTGCTCTGCAACGACGACGCCATGGAGTCCAGCGCCGACGCGACCGCGGCCACCTCGTCCTGGGGGCGCGAGGGGTCCTTCGCGCGCCGCCGCGCACCCGGGTCGTTCACGCGTGCGTCCAGGTCGCCCGCGCTGATCCGCCGGGCCACCCGCGCCGTGCCGTGCAGCCGTCGCGTCACCCGTGTCACCGCGAACGCGCCGACCAGCAGCGTCGCCCCGATCGCCAGCCCCGACGACCAGAGGATCGCCCGGTCCAGGCCCTCGATGGTGCGCGCCTGCTGGGAGTAGTCGACCGCCACCGCCAGTGCCCGTCGGCCGTCGGCGGGGCCGGCCGCCCACATGGTGGGGCGTCCGGCGAGGTCGGCGACCATGGTGCCGCGCTTCCCGGCGACCGCCATCTCCCGCAGCTGCCGGGGCAGGCCCGGGGGGTCCAGACCGGCACTGAGCCTGAGCGGATCCCCGGCCTCGTACCGCTCCGTCGCCGTCGCCAGCCGTTGCAGCGCCTGGTCGCGTGCCTGGTCGACGGTCTGGTTCGTCACCTGCACATGCACCAGGACGCCGAGCAGCGCGGCCAGGGCGCAGCACATCACCGTGATGAACGCGGCGGCCTTCACGGCGAGCGTCCCCGACCACCGGGGGAGGGAGGGTCTCATCCGGTGCCCGCCGAGGGGGAGACGGATGGGGCGACGGACGGGGAGGGCGAGCCGGAGGGGCGGCGGGAGTGGTGCCGCGGGCCGGTGGGCAGCATCTCGTCGTGGGTGAGGAGCATGGCCCGCTGGTCGGGGTCCCAGGTCCACTGCAGGCGGTACTCGTACCCCGCGACCTCCGAGGGCGAGCGGATGACGAGGGAGCGTCCGGCCAGCTCGACGCCGCTCAGCGCGTCCTCCCAGGCCATGACCTGCGTGAGCCGGTGTTTCTCGACGGTGTAGACGCGCACGGCGGTGGTCTTGCCGGGCAGCAGCGGGAAGCCGAGGGCCAGGTCGTCGCGCCCGTCGCCGGTCAGGTCCCGGTAGTACGGCCTGAGGACCGGGCACCGTCCGTGTCCGGGCCCCTTGCCGCAGTCGGCCACCCGCCGGGCCGTGTCGCGGTAGGGCGCCTTGTCACCCTCGTAGTCACCCGGATGCGCGGCGATCTCGGCCCGGACGATGCCGACCGGGTCCACGCCGCGGATGTCGTCGTCGCGGGGGACGGTGACGCCCTTGACCACCTCGGTGTTCACCTCGCCGATCTCGAAGGCGGGACTGGACGCCGGTGTGAGTTCCGGCCAGAGCCGGGCCGGACCGATCGCCGTAGGCGTGGCGCCGGCGCCCTCCAGCCCACCGGCGTCACCGCAGCCGGCGGCGGAGCCCAGCAGGAGGGCGAGCGCTGCGGTGCGGCGGGCGGCTCTTCCGAGGCGGCTTCGGGGGCGGCGGGCGGGCACTGGACTCCTGCTGTTCGAGGATGATCACGCCTCTCGGGCCGAGCGGCGGCCCCGCCCACCTTATTCGCGGGGAAATCCCATTTGCGCACGAGGGAGCCCTTCGCCTTCACGCGGGAGGGAGCCGGTCGCCCATGCGGGCCGGGGAGCCCGTCGCCTTCACGTGTGAGGGAGCCCGTCGCCTTCACGCGGAGGGAGCCCGTCGCCGCGCTACTCGGTGAGCTCCTCCAGCAGCCGGGCGGTGGTCAGCCCGGCCCGCAGGTACTCGACGAACAGCTCGTTGTGCAGCGCCCAGGGCGAGCGGCGGGCCCGGATCAGCCGGATCGCCTCGTCGGCGGAGCTGCCCAGGCGGACCAGCGCGTGCGCGACGACGAGACCGGAGCGGTTGTACCCGTGGTAACAGCGGACGAGGACCTTGCGGTCCTCCTCCAGCGCCTCGCACGCGGCCTCGGCCAGCCGGATCACCCCGGCGAGCTGCGTCCCGTCGAGCGGCCCGTCGGGAATGGGCCACACGTGGTGCGCGACGCCCGGGTCGGGCCCGTGGCCGGGCAGCCGCAGCAGCGTCTGCACGAGATCGAACTCGTCCCGTACGACAGCGAACGCCAGGTGGCCCAGGGTGGCCGTGTACTCGTGGCCGCCCATCCAGAGCCCGGGGACGACCTCGTTCCACGGGTTCTCCGGAGCCGGCACATCGGGTTTCCTGCGGGTACGCAACGGCGCCTCCCCACCATCACCGCCCAACTCCTTCCAAAGGTAGCCGGGTTCTTGCCCCCGCAGCACCCCGCCTGTTCCCATGGACTGGGGTGATGGTGCATGGACGGACTGCGCGTCATACCGACCTGGCGGCACGGGCAGGAGCGGCTGTACGTCTGCCTCCCGGACGGCCGGAACATCGCCTGGTACGACCCTGAGGCCGCCCGGGTCAACCTGCTCGCCGAGGACCACGAGGACGGCGTGCTCCGGGCCCTCGGGCCGTTCGTCACCGGCCCGGTGACGGTGGGACCGCCCCCGGTGCCGACCCCCGCCGAACTCGCCCGTCTGACCCTGCACCCCGACGACGACCTGGCCCCCAACCGTCCCGGCGAAGCCCTCCTCGTCGCTCTGGACCGCGATCCCGGCCCGGCCCGCCGGCTGCGCCCCGACCCCCGCCGCCGGGCCCTGGCGGCCGAACAGAGGGTCGGGGACGCCCTGGACCGCCTGGACGGCGGCGGCTGGCACGCCCTGCACTCCGTCCCGCTCCCCGGCGGCAGCCGCGTCCACCACCTGCTGATCGGCCCGGGCGGGTTGTTCGCCCTGCACACGCTGTACGCCCGCAAGCAGCGGGTGACGGTCGAGGACCCCCTGGTCACCCTGGGGCGCCGCGAAACGAACCCCCTGCTCCGCCGCGTCCGCGCCGACGCCGACCGCGCCTCGCACGCCCTGATGGCGGAGGTCCGCCCCGTCCTCGCCCTGGTGGAACCCGCGGCCCTGTCGGTCCCCACCGCCCCGGGCGAGGTCCGCGTCCTGACCGACACGGACGTACCGGCTCTGGCCCGGCAGGGCGGCGTCCTCAAGCCGGCGGACGTGGAGGCACTGCACGCCGTGGCACGGGACCGGAACACCTGGACGCGCCTGTAGGAGGTTCCTGCCTCCCGAGGGCGGGCGTGCCCCGGCCGGGCGGAGCTACGGCAGCCGCCCCGCCCGTTCCGGATCGAGCAGCGGGGCGAGCAGATCGCCGTAGTCCTGCACCCGGGGGGCGATGTCCGTCGCCCGGAGGTCCAGGCGGCCGGGCGAGCCGCACTCCTCGACCTCCTCCCAGGTCACCGGGGCCGAGACGGTCGGCTCGGGACGGGCCCGGAGGGTGTAGGGGGCCGCGGTGGTCTTGCGGGCGGCGTTCTGGCTCCAGTCGACGAAGACCTTCCCCGGCCGCAGGCTCCGGGTCATCCGGTGCAGCGCGAGCCGGGGCATGGCCTTCTCCGCCTCGACGGCCAGTTCCTTGGCGTACTCGGACACCCGCTCGGAGGACGCCCCGCGCACGGCGGCGAGCAGGTGCAGCCCCTTCGAGCCGGAGGTCTTTGCGTAGGTCTCGATGCCGTCCCGGGCGAGCCGTTCCCGCAGCCACAGCGCGACCTCGCAGCACTGCACGATGCTCGCGGGCGCCCCCGGATCGAGGTCGAAGACGATCCGGTCGGCCTCGTCCGGCGTGCCGACGAGCCACTGGTGGGTGTGGAACTCGGTCACCAGGTTGGCCGACCACATCAGGCTCGGCAGGTCCTGCACCAGCACCATCCGTGAGGGACCCTCGACCCGCGGCACCTCGGCCGTGGTGACCCACTCGGGCGTACCGGGCGGCACGTTCTTCGTGAAGAACACCTGGCCGTCCGGCCCGTCCGGATACCGCAGGAAGGACACCGCCCGGTCGCGCAGATGGGGCAGCAGGACCCCGGCGACGGTCGCGTAGTAGTGCAGCACCTCGCCCTTGGTGAAGCCGGTGGCGGGATACAGCACCTTCTCCAGATTGCTGAGCGCGAGCCGTCGCCCCTCCACCACTGTGATAGGCGCCATACGATAAGAATCCCAAAGAATCCCACGCAAACCACGACGAACACTCCCCACAGTGACCGGAAGGGTGCTGCACGTGAGATCCATCTGGAACGGCGCCATCTCCTTCGGCCTGGTCAGCATCCCGATCAAGCTGGTGAACGCCACCGAGAGCCACTCGATCTCCTTCCGCCAGATCCACACCGAGGACGGCGGCCGCATCCGCTACCGCAAGTTCTGCGAGCTGGAGGACCGCGAGGTCACCCAGGGCGAGATCGGCAAGGGCTACGAGGACGCGGACGGCACGATCATCCCGATCACCGAGGAGGACCTGTCCAGCCTGCCCATCCCGACGGCCAAGACCATCGAGATCGTCGCCTTCGTCCCGGCCGACCGGATCGATCCGCTCCAGATGGACGCCGCCTACTACCTCCAGGCCAGCGGCGCTCCGGCGGCGAAGCCGTACACCCTGCTGCGGGAGGCGCTGAAGCGCAGCAACAAGGTGGCGATCGCCAAGTTCGCCCTCCGTGGCCGGGAGCGCCTCGGCATGCTCCGGGTGGTCGGCGACGCGATCGCGATGCACGGCCTGCTGTGGCCGGACGAGGTCCGCGCCCCCGAGGGCGTGGCCCCGGACGCGAACGTCACGGTCCGCGACAAGGAACTGGACCTGGCCGACGCCCTGATGGACACCCTCGGGGAGGTCGACCTGGAGGACCTGCACGACGAGTACCGCGAGGCCGTGGAGGAGGTCATCGCCGCGAAGGCCGCCGGAGAGGCCCTGCCCCAGGCGCCGGAGCCCGCGGCGGGCGGCAAGGTCCTGGACCTGATGGCGGCCCTGGAGAGCAGCGTCCGCGCGGCACGCGAGTCCCGCGGTGAGGAGGCCGGCGAGCACGCCGAGGTGAAGTCGCTCCCCCAGGGCAAGACGGCCCCTGCCGCCCCCAAGCAGACCGGCGGCAAGAAGTCGACGGCCGCGAAGAAGACGGCGGCCAAGAAGACCGCGGCATCGGCGAGGAAGTCGACCGCCAAGTCCGGGCAGGGCACGAAGAAGACCGCGGCCAAGAGCACGGCGAAGAAGACGGCCGCGAAGAAGTCGACGTCCCGCAAGCGCTCGGCCTGACCTCGGCGGGCGCTCACGGCACACGGGTCCGTGCCGCCCGCAGGAGGTGCGGGACGTCGGTCGACAGCGGACCGCGGCTGGTGCCGCTCCGGGGGGGGAGCCTCAGGCCACGCGCCGCTCCGTCTGCTCGGACTCGTCCTGCTCGTCCGGGAGATGGACGTCGTCGACGGCGATGTTGACCTCCACGACCTCCAGGCCGGTCATCCGTTCCACCGCGTTGACGACATTGGTCCGGACGTCCGCGGCGGTGTCGGTGATGGCGGCCCCGTACTCGACGACCAGGTCCAGGTCGACGGCGGCCTGCCGCTCACCGACCTCCACCTTCACACCCTGCGTGACACCGCCGCCGCCCGGGCCCGGCACGCGCTGCCGCACGGCACCGACGGCCCTGGCCATCCCGCCGCCGAGGTTGTGCACCTCGGGAACCTCCCGGGCCGCCATGCCCGCGATCTTCGCCACCACGGCGTCCGCGATGGCGGTGTTGCCGCGGGTCTCCGCGGGAGCGCCGGCGCCTCCCCGGCCCTGCGTGGCCCCCTCCTGCTTGCCCGCCCTGGTGGCGGTTGCGGTGTTCGTGCGCTGTGTGGTCTCCGTCATGACCGTCACCTCGATGCTCGGTGCGCAGATTATGAGCGGCTCGCTCCTTTCCACCGTAGAGCAATGGTGCGTAAGGGGCGAAAGTGATGAAAAGTCCACGCGGCGCGCACAGGGTGCCGAGTCGGACGGCCTGGCCCCGGCGGGCCACCGTGCCGATCAGTCCCGAGGCAGCAGGGTTCCCAGCGGCCCGAGATCCAGGTTGAGGTCCTCCGGCCGCAGCCCGTGCTGGTCGCACAGCTCAGTCATCCGCTGCTCGAGCATCATCAGCGTCACCCCGATGCGCTCGACCTGCTCATCGCTGAGGTCGCCCTGCTCCACCCTGCGGATCGCCTGCCGCTCCATCAGCTGCCGCAGCAGTTCCACGACGGTCAGTACCAGAGCCAGCAGATCATGCCCGACGGCGTCGGGGTCGACATCGAGCCGGTGGCCCGTCACAGCGCCCCCGAGTCGGCCCAGGGAGCGGGCACCCGCTCGGAAACCGATGCCAACAGGGCGTGCAGCGACAGCCGGACCAGTGGCACGTCCGCGATGGCGATCACCAGGTCCCCGCTGATCACCACACCCGTGGCCATCAGCCTGTCCAGCAGATCCACCAGCGGCACGCCGATCGGCCCGTCCAGCGGCTCACGTTCCTGCCAGGGCACGGGTTCAACGATCCCCATGGAGCGCGTCCTCCCCTGCGAACGATGCGAACGAGTAGGGCACCCACGGCCCGGAGAGCTCGATCAGCGCACCGGTGCGCTCCCGCAGCGCGGCCACGGCTTCCCTGAACCGCGCCGTCCGGCCCTCCTCCACCAGATAGGCGCCGTTGAGGACCTGGGCGCGGTGGCCGTCCGTCAGCTGCTGGTCCTGGAGCCGGAGCCGGCGTGCGGCCACGGCCAGGCCTCGCAGCTCCGCGTCCGTCTCCTCGGCGGCGAGCAGCGCGGCCCGGCGGCTCTCCTCCCGCGCCCGGTGTGCGCCTCGTACCCGCTCGAGGTAGGCACGTCCGGCACCGGACGCCGGCGACCCGCCCGGCACGGAGGCCGGGACGGCGGTGCGGCCCGCCCCGGCCGCCGAGGACACTCCGGCCGCCGAGGGCACGTACACCTTGACGCCCCACTCGACCCGCCCGTCGACGCGCTCCAGCACGGTGTGGAAGCGGGCGGCACCGTCGCCGAGCGCCTGCCGTGCGCGCTCCTCGCTGCTGTAGATGGTGGCCAGCGCCATCGGCACGGCGGGCCCGTGCGCCGCGACGGCCGTCACGACCCGGTGGTGGGCTCGCACGCATCGCTCCAGCTCACCCGGATCGGAGAGCCGCTCGGTCCAGGACCCGCGGCCGGCCTCGGCCGCCGGCACCTCCTGTACGACAGCGCGCAGCCGCTCGAACGGCAGCGCCCGCACCGGGGCGGTGGTGATGCCCGGCAACCGGGCGAGGACGTCCTCGTCCACGCGGCGACACACGGCGAAGACGTAGGTCGCCGCAGTGGCGGACGGCACCGCCGGGACGGTCTCTGTCATGGCACCGGTCGCTCCTCCGCTCGCCGGGTCCGCGTGCCCGGCCGGCCCTCCGGGGTCTCCTCACCTGTCTCCGGTGCGGCCGTGCCGCCGCCGGGCAGCCCCGCACCCCGCGAGGACGTGGGCGCCGCGAGCTGCTCGCGCAGCCGTCGGTTCTCCTCCACCAGCTCGTGGTGCGCGGCGCGGGAGGAGAGCGCCGGATCGGTCTCCCACCAGTCGATGCCCGCCTTCTTCGCGGTGTCGACGGAGGCGACGAACAAGCGGAGCCGGATGGTGAGCAGCTCGATGTCCAGAAGGTCGATCTTGATGTCGCCCGCGATGACGATGCCCTTGTCCAGCACGCGTTCCAGGATGTCGGCGAGGTTGCCGGTGGAGGGGCCCGGCAACTGGTCGGCCCGCCGGTGGTCGACCTCGGTCACCGGGTCACCTCCGGGCCCGTTCTCGCTTCCAGCCGATCGAGCAGCCGGTCCTCTTCCCGCTCGAACGCGGCCAGGTCGATCTCCCCGTCCTCCAATGCCTGGTTCAGCGCGGTGAGCCGCGCGCGGATCGCAGCCGGATCGTTCACCTCGCGGTCGGCGGCTTCGGCGAGCTGGTCGGCGACCCAGGACACCCCTCGCACAGGGGCCAGTGGCGCGGTCAGCAGCGCGGAGAGCAACCCCATGTCAGCCCCCCGTCCGCACCGCGGCAGCCGCCGCCACCTCGGGCTCGGCGGCGAAGCTGTAACAGGGCAACGGCCCGGCCACACGCAGCTCGACCCGGTCCCGGTACCTGGCCGACAACCGGTCGACAGCCGCCCGGAACTCCACGACCTGCTCGCGGGCGACCAGGAACGACAGGTTCAGCACGGTGCCGTCGACGTGCGGCCCGGTCGAACAGGCCCCGGCCAACGCCGCCAGTTCCGGCTGGATCTCCTGTGCGGCGTCGGCCGCGCGGCGCTCCAGGGTGCGGACCACCGCCTCGCCCAGGCGCACGTTCGCCTCATATCCCGGGCGTCGGTGCGCGGCCTCCCGCAACTGCCGAACGCGGGGCTCCTCGGCGACCAGCGCTGCGAGCGCCCCGGTGGCGGGCAGCGCCTTGACGTTCATCTCCACGCGGCCGGCCAGTCGGTCCAGCGCGCGCAGATTCCGCTCCTGGCCGGCTTCCAGTTGCTCGCGGACCGCATCGGCGTCCGGGGCCACCATGCCGAAACGCATCGGCAGCACCGGCCCGTCGAGGGCCAGCGCGAGCAGCACCTCCTGATGGGCCAGCAGATCCCGCCGCCGGGCGCGCAACGGAACCGGCGCGGCACTGACCACGGCCGCGGTCGCACCCACGGTCAGCACCTCCGGAACCGCCTGCGGCATGCCCACCCCGCGCAGTCCCGACGGCACAGGGTGGCCGCACGCCACGATGCCGTAGACGTAAGTCCCCGCCGCGGTCATCGCTCACCCTCCCGCCTGCGGCGCCCTTCTGCGGACTGAGCCTTCGCGCCGCGCCGCCGCGGCCGCGCCTCCGGCTCCTCCTCTTCCGGCTGCCGGTCCTCCGGCTCCTCGTCGCCCTCCTCGGAACCGCCGACGACGTCGCGCAGCTTGTCGCCCACCGACTCGATGGTCTTCCTGACCTTGCGCTTCCCCACGCTCTTGGCCGCCGCCCCGCCGAACATCTCGGGGACGGTGGTACTGCGCGAGGTCGCCTCCAGGTCCAGCCGGTTGCACGCCTCGGCGAACTTCAGATACGTGTCCACACTGGCGACCACGATGCGCGCGTCTATCTTCAGGATCTCGATGCCGACCAGGGAGACCCGGACGAAGACATCGATGACCATGCCGCGGTCCAGGATGAGTTCCAGGGTGTCGTACAGCGTCCCGGCGCGCGGTACGTACACGACCTCGCTGCTGGAGTAGGTGGTGGTCGTGGCCATGGTCAGGTGGTTCCTCTCGGAAGGCTTCCGGTGGGCGCCGGCAGGGCGGACCGTCAGTTGTGGACGGCGCCTCGGTGGTAGCGGCAGACCCTGCGGTACTCGGCAGGCCGGCCCGCGTCATCGAGCACCACCTCGTATGTGGCGAGCAGGCTGGTCGTATCGGGGATGCGGGGCACCTCCAGCACATCGACGGCGACACACCAGCCGTCCTCGGTGCGCCGCACGGCACACACGCCCTCGACGCGGTGGACGATGAAGCCCTCCAACCAGTCGCGGGCGGTGCGGGCGGCCTTCTCGGGCCCGACCTGGGCGACCGTCCCCCGGCCGGCGTCCGCCGAGGTACCGCGGGCACGCTCGCCCTTGGAGGGTTCGTCCTTGGAGGGTTCGCCCTTGGAGGGTGGACTGCTACCGGTTCGGCGTTGCTCTGGCATGACGCCAGCGTCACCGCGCGCCCCACCGTCCGCATCTTCGCAGCGGCCGATCCGGCGAACGCGCCCATACGGAGTCCGCGGAACGGAATTCTCCGTTCTGGGCTGATTCGAAATCCAAACTCATAAATGTGCAGATCTTCGTGATTGCTCGGTTTCTCCGGAACGATCCTGCGGTCCCAGCCGTCTCCTGGGGTGTGGCGCGCGCTGAGCGCCATTCACGGGAAACACGGGGGATTCACATGAGCGATCGTCGATTTGCCGCGCGCGAGGCACGGGTCCGGGCCGCCGAAGTCGAGTTCGAGCGCGACATTCCGCTGCACAGGGCCAACGGGGAGGAGACGGACCACCCGTTCGTGGCCAACTACTCCAAGGCCCTGCCGCACAACAGGTTCGGTGAGGTCGACCCGGCCGCCTACCACCAGCTGCGCCGGGCGCTGGCCACCGGCAGTTACGAGGACTTCGAGCGGATCCCGCTCGGGGACACGCGCAAGCTGGTCAACCCGCAGGCCGGCGCCTCGTTCGACCTTCAGGGCCCGGACGCCCAGGCGCTGACCATCGCGCCGGCACCGCGCATCGACAGTGCGCAGAACTCCGCCGAGGCGGTCGAGCTGTACTGGATGGCCCTGTGCCGCGACGTGCTGTTCACACGCTTCGGTGACAGTGAGCTGGTCGCCGAGGCGGCCACCGAGCTCAGCGGCCTGTCCGACTTCCGGGCGCCCAAGCAGAACGGCCAGGTCACCCCGCAGACCATCTTCCGCGGCGACACCCGGGGCGACCTGGCCGGGCCGTACGTCTCGCAGTTCCTGCTCAAGGCCATCCCGTACGGCACGCTACTCATCCCGCAGCGGCAGGACACCCTGGTCCGCCCGGTGGACCACCTGACCACCTGGGGCGACTGGCTCGAGGTGCAGAACGGGTCGCAACCCGAGCCGGACGAGCGCGACTTCGCCACTCGGCGCCACATCCAGACGCCCCGCGATCTGGCGCACTACGTCCACTTCGACGCCCTGTACGAGGCGTACCTCAACGCGGCCCTCATCCTGCTCGGCCTGAACGCGCCGGTGGATCCGGGCAATCCGTACAACTTCTCGCGCAACCAGATCGGCTTCGGGACGTACGGAGGCCCGCACATTCTCTCGCTCGTGACCGAGGTGGCCACGCGTGCCCTGAAGGCGGTGTGGTTCCAGAAGTGGTACGTGCACCGGCGGCTGCGGCCGGAGGAGTTCGGCGGCCGGGTCCACCAGCAGCTGCGCGGGCAGCGCGAGTACCCGATCGATGGCGAGGTGCTCGACTCCGTCGCGGTCAAGCGGGTGTTCGAGAAGTACGGCAGCTACCTGCTGCCGCAGGCGTTCCCCGAGGGCAGCCCGACCCACCCCTCCTACGGCTCCGGACACGCCACGGTGGCAGGCGCGTGCGTCACGATCCTCAAGGCGTGGTTCGACGAATCGCACATCCTGCCCGACCCGGTCGTCCCCACCACCGACGGCACCGCCCTGGAGCCCTACACCGGCCCGGACGCCGACCGCCTCACCGTCGGAGGCGAGCTGAACAAGGTCGCCGCGAACATCGCCACCGGCCGCAACATGGCCGGTGTGCACTGGCGCACCGACTTCACCGAAGCGACGCGGCTGGGTGAGGAGATCGCCATCTCGGTCCTGCGCGAGACAAAGGAAGCCACCCTGGAGGACGCGGCGTTCACCCTCAGCCGGTTCGACGGCACCACCATCACCGTCTGAGGTGACCCGGGCCCTCATGGAGGAGGGCCCGCCTGTCCATGGGCATCCGGACGGCCAGCCCCACGGGCCGCGGCAGCCGGAAGACCTCATCCACCCGGCGGCCCTGAGTCAGGGCCCGGACAGGCGGGCCCTGACCACTGTCGGCGGCTCGCCGACGACGGGAGAGGGGGCGAGGCTGCTGCGGCAGCACCAGTGCCCGTGCTCCTCTGGCTGCGCGCGCAACAGGCGGCACCATCCGCTCGGCCCTGTCGCCAGGGACCGGCCGAAACTCCCGCCAAGCATGGTTGTCAGTGCCCGGCCCTAGGGTGCACACGTGACCACATTTCGATCCGGCTTCACGCTCTGGCAGATGGTCCGGACGGCACGCGAGCTCACCGCGGATGAGCGCGTCCGGGAGCGCGTTGACACGGTGCTGCACATCATGGGCGGCCTCGGTGGAACGTATGGCAAGGGCAGGTCCCTGGTGGATGCCCTGGAGGATGTGGCCCAAGAGGCAATCCTGCATGGAGACTTCGCGCTCGCTCAGCGCTTTCAGCGCTTCGCGGCCTATGCAAGAGGCGACCTGTTTCTTGAGATCCTGGAGAACTACTACGACGACGAAGCCCGGCAGCGCAGCGAGGAACACATGCGGAGGATGGCTGCCATGGGTGCTGACAGGGCGGTCGCCGCCCTGGACGTTCTGTGCCGCGACCGACCCGACGCGACCGCAGCAGACGCTCGTGACCTCTTCCGCGGCATTGCCCGGTCCGCCGACTACCTGAGCCTTGGGGACGGCGAGGGCGGGATCCGGCTGTCAACCCGGGAGGTGAGGCGACTTCAGCAGTACGGGCACATGGAGATGGTCCTCCGCAACCTGCCTCGGCCCGCCTCCGCCGAGGCCGCACGGATGATGAACGACGCCCTGGCCGATGTCGACGCAGGCATGCTGGCACAGTTGCTCGAACTGAGGGCCAGACAGGCCGGCCTGGCGGCCTTGCGTACCGTGGTCGAGGACCCTGACAGTTCCGAGAGTGCCCTCCACGCCTGCCTGAAGAACCAGGAATGGATCTTCGGCGGGGCTTACGTGGCCGAGCTGGCACGTCGGCAATACACCCCGGAAACGATCCTCGACATCCCGCTCCTGCGCGGCGACGGCTCTCTCCATGTGGTGGAGCTCAAGCGCGCCAACATCAAGGACCTGGTCATACGGCGCTCTGGTCACCTCATGCTGGGTGCCGCGGCGCACCGCGCGGTCTCCCAGGCTCAGAACTACCTCCGGGCCATGGACGAGAACCGTCCGAGCATCCTGGTCGAGCACGGCGTCGACACTCGCCGGGCCTCGGCGACGGTAGTGATCGGACACCCGCCGTACGTGACCGGCGGCGTGACCTCTCGGGAGATCGCGGAGACGCTGCGCACCTACAACGCGCACCAGGCACGCATAGAAGTCATCACATACGAGACCCTGCTGAACTCAGCCTCACGCATGCTGGCCCTGTCGTCGGCACGACAGGAAGCTGACCCGGACGAGGAGCCTGCCGCATGACTGACGCGCCGACCGCGATCGAACCGCTCCTGGCCCGCCTGTGCGGCGGTGAGATCACCGACAAGGACTACGTCGGATACTTCATGAACGAGCACGGAGAGGAACTCGTGTTCGCCCAGCGCCGGGGCGAGAAGACCGCACGCCTCTGGCACAGCGACGCGGACTGGGAGATGTTCCTTGTCGGTGACCGCTCGATTCGGCTCGACGGCCCGATGGACGGGATGATCACTGTTGCCGGCCTGATCATCAACCGCGAGGAGGCGACATGGTTGTCCTCCTGTCTTGCCGCCTCCCGCCACCTGCGGCAGGGGCGCGCCTGACTACTTCCTGTCGCTTGACGGCCGTCGACGCGGCGGCGGCATCTCCTGTGAAACCGCAGAAACCCGTCAGCGGTTGGTCACGCCGTTTTGGTGCGGTTGCGGTGGCGCAGCCGCACCACTGGCTCGCAAAACAAGGAGACCCCGGGACCCCGGGTCTTTGACCTGGGGTTGTTTACGGAGCGGGTGAAGAGAACCGAACGCGCGCTCTCAGCTTGGGAAGCTAAGGTGATCTAGGGTTCGCTGTGGTGCTGGCCTGCGGCGGAGTGCTCGCAGTATTTGGCTGGCCGTCGCTCGATACCTCGGTGTACCCCGTGATTCGCCGCTGCATCTGGCACACGTCTGGCACGTCAGTGTTGATGCTGACGGCCGCCATTGGGCCGTTCGTCGATCGTCGCGTGCGCCCACTGGGTGTCAGTTCATGTTCCGCGAAGTGGTCGCAAAGAGCGTCCCCGTCTCTGATGATGTTGGGATGTCCGACGCCTTATGGAGCAAGCTCATCGGAACGGTTCCCGCGGTACTGTGGGTGGCCTTCGCCGCCACCGTGTACTTCACTCTGCGAGGGACAATCGTTCAACGCATGGTGCCGCGGCTGACCGCTGTACGTGCACTCGGAGTTGAGGTCGAGCTCGCTGGCGAGTTGCTCGATCGCGCTCAGGATGAGAGCACGACGACTGTCACTGCGACTGCCAGGCGTACGGCGTTGGGCAGGCTAGAGCATGCCGCCGACGTCCTGAGAGGCGGCAAGTTGCTGTGGGTTGATGACCGCCCTGAGGGCAATGCCCCACTAGTCGAGCTTTTTCGCACCGCTGGCATGCATATCGATGTGGCCCTGTCGACGGAGGAGGCCACACCCCTGTTCCGCCGTAGGCCGTACGACATCATCGTGAGCGACATTGACCGGGACGGCGATCGGCAGGCAGGGATCAAGATGCTGCGCCTGCTGGAGCAACACAAGATCGACGTTCCCGTACTGATCTACACAGGGCGGTTCGATCCAGAGAGGGGCGTTGATCGCAGGATCTTCGCGGCAACTACCGCACCTGTCGAACTGGTCCATTACGTTATCGATCTCATGGAGAGGGCGCGGCTGGGGTCACTCTGACCTCGCGGTTGGTGTCTCTGGGCACTGGCGAGAAGCACCTCCTCTCGCCTGAACGCTACTCCTGGGGGCACGCAGATGGCGTGGTTCCTCTGACCTGGGGTTTCGCTGTCTGCTCTAGCTCGACCGTCAGTGCCGGTCGCGCTTGGTCCGCGTCGGGCGCCCGCGCACGGCCCAGAGACGGCCCAGACTTCGAACCCGATCGGGTCTGCCCCGCGGATCAACTCGGCGTCATCAGTGGCAGTATGCAGAGCTATGGATCAGGGGGTAGCGGCCGTTCTGGGCGCAGCCGTAGGCGTTGCAGGCGCCGTGGGAGCGGCGGCCATGACCTACCTCGGGGTGCGACATCAAGCGGCCGTCACGGCCGAGAGCGAACACCGCCGAGCTGTCAGAGCTGAAAGAGTCGAAGCGTTCTCCGCCTTCATCGAGTCAGTCCAAGGCGCATACGCCGCCCTGATCGCTGCACGCGTTGAGCTAGAGGCGCTTGGTAGTGCGTCCGATGAGACTGAGGCGCTGGAAGACGCGGAATCAGTCCTAGAGCACATCCAGACAGCGAGCTCTGCCATCGCTATTGCGGCCAAGTGGCAGGCAAAGATTCTCATTCCGGGTCCTCAGGGGCTCGTATCCGGCTCCATCGATGTGCTCCAAGCGCTACGTGCCTGAGCCTCTGCGATGGGCCACGCCACACCTATGATCACGAACGGGGTGGAAGGTGCCGACCATTGGCAGGAGCGAGAGAGCGAAGCCAGTCGTTCCTGGACCGACGCCTTCGGAGCGTTCACCGCCAGGGCGGCGCACACCTTGGAAGGACGGGAGATACCGATGCTCTGGAGCGAATAAATTCGTGTGAACGGAGACGAGAGCCAGCACACGGCTCCGGAGGCCAGGTGAGAGCAGGACTCCACCGAGACCCTGACCTGCACCGGAGGCTCTGAGCAGGCAGGCGCCGAGCAAGATCATCACGTCCCTATTACGTGGGCCACCTGTCGGCCGGAGACTCCGGGCCGTATCGTCGAAGCATGATCTCGGGCAGCGATGGGGGACCGGTCGGCGGCGGCACGGAGTTCACGGCGGAGGGCCTGGCGGCCATCCTCCATGAGGCGTGTGAGACGGCCGGACTTGACTCCCGCGGCGCCGAGTTGCTGAGGCTGGGGTCGAACGCGGTCTACCGCCTGGCTTCGTTCCCGGTCATCGTCCGCATCGCCCGAGATCCGGCGGTGCTGGCGGAGATGGAACGGGCCGTGAACGTGGCCCGGTGGCTGGAGACAGAAAACTTCCCAGCCGCCCGAGTGCCAGCCTTGGTGAGTCAGCCGATGGTCGTCGGCGGCCTGGTGGTCACCTTCTGGGAGAGCGTCCAGGAGAACGAGGAGTACGCGACGCTCGGCGAGCTGGCTGACCTGCTGCGCCGCTTGCACTGGCTGGAAGAACCTGAGTCACTCGGCCTGCCGTACTTCGATCCGATGACGAAGCTGACGGCGTCACTAGACGGGCTGGACGGCGTGGCCGAGGAAGACAGGGCCTTCCTGGAGGAGCGAGCGGCCAGGCTCTCCAAGGACTATGACCGGCTGGACTTCGTCCTTCCCTTCGGCATGATCCACGGAGATGCCAACATCGGGAACATCCTCAGGCACCGGGATGGACAAGCGGTACTCATCGACCTGGACGGCTTCGCACTGGCCCCACGAGAATGGGACCTGATCCTGACGGCGATCTACCACGACCGTTACGGGTGGCACTCGAAGACGGAGTACGCGGAGTTCGTCCACCGGTACGGCTTCGACCTCATGAACTGGCCAGGCTACGAGACCTTGGCCGACCTCCGAGAACTCATGATGGTGGCATGGGTCGGTCACCAAGTCGGAACGAGTGAACGTTCTGCCGCCGAGTTCGCCCGGCGGGTGCGGTCCCTGCGGACGGGCGAGGGACGCGAGGAGTGGAAGCCCTTCTGAGGGCGCCCTGGTCAAGTTCGCGTCAGCGCATGGTCAGCTGTACTGCTCCGAAGCGATCCACAACCTGTGGTCGCGGGCCTGCTCTGCAAGTTCATACACCGCGCTGCTTCGGCCGGCCGCGCTGAGATTACGGCGGAACTCGGCGAGATAGCTGATGCATCGGGCCGACTTGAGCTGTTCTCCGAGATCCAACGCGTCGAGCGCCACCCGACAAGCCTCCTCGATGTCCCCGGCCCGTAGGTGGGCATCGGCCAGGACCATGGTCGCGAAGAAGTCGCTCCGTACGTGGCTGCCGCTCATGGCGTTCTCGGCGTGGGCCACGGCTCGGCGGGCGCTGTTCACGTCACGGAAGCAGTGGGCGGCCTCGGCGGCAAGTTCGGCCTCGTCGAAGTAGCTGATCCACTCCGGCTCGTCCTCGTTGTTCCGGCTTTCGAGGGCCTTGGTAGCCGCGCCCAGGGCAGCCTCGCACGCAGCGACATCGCCGGTACGCGCCAGGGCTCGGGCCTCCATCGCATGGAACTGTGCGCGCAACGTCGGTGTAGCCACGGGAGAGATGCCCATGAGGGCGGCCCGCGCGAGAGTGGCGGCCTCGGTGTACCGCCCCAGGAAGGTCGCCTGGTGGCTCATCGCTGACAGGATGCTGCCCGCAAGCCGACGGTCGTTGGCGTCCTGGGCGAACCGGAGGGCCTGGAGAAGGTACCGCTGCGCGAGTCCGTGGTGACAGGCGTCGTAGGACATCCAGCCGGCGAGGAGGGTCGCTTCCGCCACGGTAGAGAAGAGGGCTCGCCCTACCTGCTCGGTGTACCGGCCGCGCAGGAGTGGGGCCACATCGTTGTTGAGGTACTGGATGACGGAGTGACGTGCGTGATCTCCGCCGAACTGGTCGTCGAGCTGGGCGAACATGTCCGCCGTGGTCTTAATTGCTGCCACGTCGCCGAGACCGACTCGGGCGCCTTCCGTACGAGGCTGGGGGATGCTGGGCTCGGGGGCGACCAACCATCGGAGGGACGCTTCGTTCCATGCGGGCTCGGACGGATCCGCGGTGAGCAACGGGTCGTACTGATTGAGGTCGGCACGCCACAGTTGGCCGACCGTCCGAATGGCGTCATCGGGGCTTGCGGGATACGCGGCGTCGAGTAGAGCGCTGTTGGCGACTTCCCCGTGACTCAAACCGAGTTCGGCCGCGCTGGTGCTGAAGGCGTCACACAGCAGCGGGCCGTAGAAGTCGTCCGGGGCGCTGTGGCCGTTCTCCCAGCTGGCAATACGGCGCTTCACGCTGGCATCCGAGGGGAGTTGGTGCCCGCGCTGGGCGGCAGCCTGCCGTAGTTCCCTTACCAATCGCGGCTGGCTCCAGCCTCGACCCGTGCGAGCTTCACGTAAGAGGACACTGCTCGGCTTCAAGGCGCCTTTCACTCCCTGCGTGATGCCGGTGCGACAACTCGGGGTTCTGTTACTGAATGTACGTGCTGGTCATCGCTTCGTGCAGGCAGTAACCGGAGTTCATCTGCAAGAGAAGAAGAGGACGGGGGATGACGCATTGCGCGTGGACGCGTCATCCCCGGTCATCTCTCGTCATCTGCCCTGGCCAGGAGCCCGACCGGAAGTCTGGAAGTGCTGCGGCACCGGGGCCGCAACGTAAGCCGACTGAAGGTGAGATCGTCATGCAGAGGATGACCAGGCGCGGTATGGAATGGCTGTCTGCGGCGGCGGACGATCCCGCGCAGTGCCGGCAGATCTGGGCGGATGATCCGCGGATGCCTTGCCTGCTCGCGACGGGGCGCCTCTTCGACGTGGTGAGCGTAGACCAGCGCCTCGGCCTGGAGATGTTCGACCGGCTCTTGCGCAGTGGCTTGCCGTTCGGCCCCTCGGTCGTCGACCGCAAAGCACAGCGCGTTGGCTTCTTCCTCGGCTCGAACAGCCGCGACACCTTCGCGCACTTCCTCGGACGAGAAACGCCCTCCCCGCCGCCGTACCGGTACCTCGGCCATGGCTCCGCCGTCGTAGTGCCCGGACCCATCCCACTTTCCGCGGACCGATACCAGTGGCTCCGCGCGCCGACGCGCCGGCCGGAGGCCAACCCGCTGCGCCCGGTCGCCCTCGCGACGGCTCTTGTGGCCTCCGCGGAACTCCTGGCGAGGATCGACCGCTTCGACGAGCAGTACCCGACTCCGTACGCGGCGGTCGCTGCACTCCCCGAGGAGACCACCACCGATGCGGGATGAGCCGACCAGCGGGCACGACTTCGCCACGTGGTCGCCCCTCGACAGCGACGGATGGTACGCGGCCCGAAACGCCACCACGGCACTACGGGACGTCCTGGTACGCGCAGGTCTGGAGAAGGACTTCCCCTACTTACGCGCGGATTTGAACGCTTTCGGGCACGGCCTCGTCGAGCTGGGCCGAGTGTCCCCCGACACGGCCGAACGCCTCGCGGAGCTCTTGCGCCTGGCGCTGGCAAGCGGCTTGGGCGCGGACCGCGACGGCTCTGAAGCTGCGCAGACCACTACCAATGAGCACAGGGAAAGGACCTGACGTCATGACCGACCGGCGAGGAGTGGTGGCCAAGCGCGCGGAGGACCTGTCGCCTGGCGTGCCCTACGTCCGCGGCTGGAACCGCGCTCGGCGAAGCGCTGGCTCTCTGGCCGATCAACTGGTGCTGCTCGGACTGGATTGCGACTTCCCCGGCCTGGTGGCTGACGTCAACGTCTCCGGGGATGGGTTGGTGCAGTTGGGAGCCGTTCGCCCTGAGGCGGCCGAACTGCTGGCACAGCTGATCACGGCAGGACTGGAAGCGGAGCGCCGTATCCCGACGGGTGAACCGGCTATGACCACTCGATGGGAAGCGCCAGCGGCCTGCTCCCGGACGCCGGTTACGCCTCATCCCTGAGGTAGCTCCGCACTCAGACGACCCGGTCCCCTTGCGACATCGTGCCTCGGCACTGCCGCAGAAGGCTCTTCGCTGCCTCGATGATCTCTGGTGCGCTCTTCGGCATGCCGCTCGGCCGGGACCGGCGCCCCAGCGCCGCAGCCCGGACGAACGGCATTCCGGTGGGTGACATCAACTTGGGAAGCTTGGGTCCTTCGGGGAAGCTCCACTGACCTGCGGCAAACAATGGTCGGCGCTGGCTAGGCGGTCGACTGCTTCCCCGGTGTTCCCCGTGGTTCCCCCAACGATCTGGCACGCTTCTCTTCGTGTCGAACTGCTGGCTGCGAGGTCACGCGGTCCAAGACGCTGGTCGTGGGGTAACCGAGGGCCGATACCCGACGATCGACATGAGCGGTCTGCTGCTCGCCGGCGTCATCAATGTCATCGGTTGTGGCGGCAAGCTACTGAACTTGATCGGGCCATATCGGATGATTGCCTGACAGGTGAAGGATGGGTCCGGTAGATGTGTGTGCGTGAATGACTCCACGCCCGAGGACGGCGAGCCCACCTCCTTCGCTGAGAAGACGAAGAACTGGTACGAGAGGCACAAGCCGAAGATCCGCATCGTCGGCGCCGTAACTCTGGCCGTGGGCCTGGCCGTGGTTGCCCATCTCGCCACGAGGCAGGACGGCGAGAGGTACGACGCCGAGGACCTCGGGGATTCCGACCCGGTCTCCGGCTGTGAAGCCACGGACGAGCCTCGTCGGTCCTCCCTTGACCCTGACCGCGACCCCTTCCTGCGGAGGCTCCCCGCCGGTCAGCAGGCCGGTGAGGCGGCCAAGGCAAGGTACAAGGAATTGACGGGCAACGACCTCCCTCCCGGTTACACCTTGGTGCGCCGGTGGTTCTATCTGAGCCCGGACGGCGAGGACCCCGGCGAAGCCGCAGCCTGAGCGTCCGGGGGAAGAGCACCGCGGCTGTCGCTCAGCCGAACGCGCCGGCATCACCCAATCAAGTTCAGTAGCCGACTAGCCATGGCATGCGGCCAAGTGCTTAGAAGATGCGGGCATGCCGTGGTGGAGGGGCCGGATCGTCCCCTGCCGCTTCCATGCCGGGCCGCCGAGCGCTACCGCCGTCCGCCGTCGTTGCCGTCAGCGTTGCCGTCACTGCCATCAGGCACGCGGTGTGTAGTCCAGACGATTCGAACGACCGGGAACAGCAGCCGCAGGAGCAGGCACAGCAGGGCGGCCAGGCCGTGACCTGACCATTAGCGGTCTTTGCCGAGTGTTGGAAGGCCGCCACGGAAGGGCCGGTATGCGGACCCGTTCGCGCGGGGTGTGATGCCGAGCTTCTTCTTGAGCGCGGCCAAGTGCTCCGCGTCCGCAGTCGCCTGCTTAGCCTCGTCCTCGGCTGCCCGCAGCCGGGCGGCCTCCGCGTCTGAGACGATCCTCTTGGCCTTCCCGGCGTCGATGTCCTTGGTCTCCAGGAGAAAGCCGAGACCCCACAGCCGGTACCGTTCGGCGGCCTCGTTGTCGTCGCGCTCGAGGGCTTCACGCTGCTGCGCTTCGAACCGTCGGGCCATGTCGATACAGAGGGCGTGCCGGCTTGTGCCGATCCACGTCTTGCCGGACATGGTGTTGCTGCTGGCTTCCATGGTCCCCCCTCGTCGCCTGTGTGATGGATCGTAGGCGTCTGACGGTGAGAGTGGGAGACTCCACGGCCCGGGAGAGCGCTCGTGTGTGAGCACCGCATTAGGAGTTCGATCACTGCTCGGCACTGCAGGGAAGCCACCCGGCCACGCTGTCCATGCCGAACTGTCCTGGATCGCTGGCGTCCAGCGTCGTTGATGTCACTTGTAGATGTCGAAACGGAGCAACCCATAGTCCGCCTGACCTGCGCAGGTATGGAGGCGTGGCCCCACTGTCAGTGGGCCCTCATACCATCCCCGCATGACGGTACGGGGTCTCCGGAGATGCGCTGTATGTAGCGCGGACATCAGCCATCGGCATGGACTAGCGAAGTACTGCTCGGGCGCTTGTGCTCTGGAGGCGCGCCGGCCGACAACGCTTATCTGCGAGGAGTGCGGTAGTGAATTCGTTCGACCGAATCGTCCTGGCGCTCCTCCCCGCTACTGCTCTGAGGAGCATAAGGCGGCCGCGAAGGTACGCAAGGCCAAGGCTCATCACGCAGCACGCATGGAGGAGTTACGCCTCCTGCGAGGCGACAGAAGGTGCGAGTCCTGTGGTGCAGACATAAACAATTTGAAGGCCTTCGCCAAGTACTGCAGCCAACGGTGCCACTACAGGGCTCAGGGGCATGTTCCGCGTCAGCCAGCCCTGTCACATGAGGAGCAGTTGCTACGGCGACGTCAGAGACGGGCTGCTAAAAGGCCGACCTCGATAACTATTGAGTGCAAGGGATGCGGTGGCGCCTTCAAAGTTCCAGGCGACAAGCCGGGACGTAAACCACAGTTTTGTGAGGAATGTAAGGCCCTCAAAGGGTCACAGGTACGCCCAGATCCAGTTGCCTGTAGAGGCTGCGGCTTGACCGTTCCGCTTGCGAGGGGAACTCTCGCACTCTACTGCTCGACTGATTGCCAGGTCGCCACGAATAATAAAGCGCAGGCAGAGCGTCGCAAGGGCCAACGCATAGAAGCGAAACAAGATCGAGAGTGTGCGGTCTGCGGGGAGCCGATCGGGACACAGGAACATGGCCTTCGCAAGTACTGCAGTCACGGTTGCTGGTACCGCGCTAACCACATACCGAATCCTAAAGATCACTCTTGTGCATGGTGCGGTGGCAGTATGTCCCATCGTCGAGTCGATGCCAAGTTCTGCGGACAACCCTGCTATTTGAAAGCACAGTACAAACGGAAGGTCGGAACTGCTCTCCGCTCGCACCCATGCGCTTACTGCGGTGAGAGAATGCCCCTCAGTACAGCAAACCGCATCTATTGTTCCAGTCGATGCTCCCGACGCGCCTACTTTGAAGCGAACCCAGAAAAGGTTCGTGCCGCAAAGCGTCGAGGGAACCATCAACGCCGGGCCATGTTGGCCAATGCTAAACGATACAGCATAACCGAGCGCGATCTCGCACGGTTGTGGAATCGGCATGCGGGTTCCTGCGCCTACTGTGGCGAGAAAACTGAATCTTTACATCAAGAGCACATTGTCCCTATTTCTCGAGGCGGAGATGACAGTATCGGGAACTTGGTACCAGCTTGCCCTGACTGCAATCTCGCTAAAGGAGACCGGACGATTACGGAATGGAGGCTTGGGAAAAAGTCGCCACGTTACTCAACCAGAGTGATCCTTGTTGATTGGAAATCATTACAGTAGCTCGTTCGTTCAAGTTGAACAGAGGGTGAGCCGGTCCGATCGCCCCATGCCGGCACCGCGAACGGCCCGCCGAATGCCGCTGCGGTCCGCCGCCGTTGCCGTCAGCGCTGCCGTCACTGAGCCTTTTCCAACTTCAGGTTGAGAGGGTGCGTGGCTCGCCCGACTACGACGTGACGTGGTCCAGCACTGGTGATCAGCTGCGGTCTTCGACGCTGCTTTCGGCGATCTCTCGGAACAGCTCGCGAGCCTGATCGCAGAATTTTCCGACATCCGCGATGTCCGGCTCGTCACCGTCCGCCAGCATCCGGGCCTGGAGTTGCTCGGAGCGCAGCCCGCCGTAACGGGCCCGCACCTCTGGGGTCGCCGGTTGGACCGCGATGTGCAGGTGCTTGCGCGCGTCGCGGCCATGCGACCACATGCAGACGTAGGGCTGCTCAGGCCGGCACAACGTCTCGACGACACGAGCGGTATCGCGCAGCAAGGGGCCGAGTTCCGCTGCTGCCGTGCCGTCGAGTTCCGCGACAGCCACGACGTGCTCCCGTGGACCGACGATCAAGGTGCCGAGATTCATCGGACCGACGACGTGGTTCACCACCCAGGCAGCGGTTTCGTGCAGGACGCCTCCGGGCAACTCCCGGCGCCCGGCCAGAAGGTCGCACCCAAGACACCCTGTCACATCCACGCGCACCAGCCTATACAGAGCCGCAGCGATGAAGTCGACTGCCAACCTGGTTGAAGAGTCTGTCGGTTGGCCTGCGCACGCGATGAAGCTCCTGGGCTGACCTCGGTGGGTGCACGCTGCTCCCACGGCATCGCGGCGAAGGCTAACCCCTTGCCTCCCGGAGTAGGGCTGCGGTTCAATGGCAGGTTTCCCACACGAGAGGCGAAGGCGAATGAAACCGGAAGACTCGGCACTCCTGCGGTACGCGGTAAACAAGATCAACGAGGATATCAGGGAAGGTTCCTTTAGTAGCCAAGACGAAGACGCGACCGGAAGCGCCTTGCTGTTAGCCATGGACGAGGCTATTGGGTTGTCCGACGAACTGGCGCCAGATGATTACAATTGGTTTCTGAGTGAGATGGACAGTAGGCGTAGAGTCCGCAAGAAGATGATGGCGAAGATCAGGCGCACTCATTTGCGCAGATGGGGGCGAGGTCTCCTCCTTTTCGATGATGTATTAACCACTGCAGAGGTGCTAAATGGGGCCGTCCAGGATGCGATTGGAAAATGGGTCCTGGATGGTGAGCCAGCGATCAAAAGGGATAGCCTCCTAGGCGTGCAGGGAATCCTGGGAGGAAAGGCACTCAAATGCCTTTTGTTGTTGTCGCTCCACTCGCGAGCATGCTCAATCTCCAACGAGATTCGGCTTCTAGCCGAGCATGGCTTCCCTGAAGCGGTAAGGGCTAGGACGAGGAGCTTGCACGAGCTCGGGGTCATCACGCTCGCGCTGTCTGCCCTCGGGCAGCTAGACACTAGCGTCTCTGATCGCTATGGGGCGTGGACACTCGCCGAGGCCCGAAAGGAGGCACGGGCTATCGCAGCGCAAGGGGGGACGCCTGATCCACTTGACGATCAGGAAGCAGAATTGGAGCGTCGGGCAGCCGCAGCATGGGGAAGCGACTTTTTCCGACAGAATGGATGGGCGGCACCACTTTTCCCTGGACGCAGGCCCCCGGTCCCCTTCAGTGACATCGAGCAGCTGGTGAATATGGAGCACATGCGCGGCTTCTACATGGCCGGAAATGACGCAATTCATGCAGGTCCAAGCGCACTCATGGACCGCCTGCGACTCCGCAATGGGTCAGCATTTACGACTGTGAGCGAGGTCCAGCATCAAACCGTTAGGCATTTCCTGGCCGCCGCTGTTATTGTGCTTTCCGACCTTGGCGCAACAGTTTGTAGAGTAGCGGCTTCAATCACGGGAGATTTCGATCTTCTTACCGGCGTAAAGCTGGTACGTGACGCCGAGGATCGTGCAGTTTCGGAGTTCAAGAACGACGGAATGAGAGCCTAGCAGCTAGGCCGGTGGAGCGGCTTTGGGCTGGAGGTTCAATGGCCGAGTAAGGCTGACGGGGCGCCGCCCACCATTTGGCGGCGCCCCGTCTAGCAGAGGTTCGAGCCTCATCCTTATCAGGTCGATCACGAGCCTCGGCGACGTTGGCGAACTAGCCCTGCGGCTTGACTGGTTTCCGTTGCGGTTCGGCATCGACCGCCGCTGTTCGTCCCTGTTGGTGTCAGGCGCTGGTGTCAGACGTCAGTGAGCACTTGACTCGAAGGGCACGCCGGTGCGGCCCTCACCGTCTGAAGCGCCCGGTAGAAGTCGAACCCGATTAGTACCGGTGTACGCCCCTGTCCATCGATGCCACCGACCGGTAAGGGCCCGATTACACGCCACGAGGGGAGCTTGATCGCGCGGGCGCCATCACAGAAGCGCTCGGCCGATGTCTCGGTCGAGCGCTTCTGTGATGGTTTGAGGCGCGAGGTCAGGCGCCCTACCAGGAAATACTCAGGCCCTTGAAAGGAAGAGAGCTGGAGTACTGCCCGCTCCTGATCACCACCGTGCTTCCGTAACAACCAGTGTCGCTGTAGACGGTGATGGTCTTGCCGGACTGGTTCGACACCGTGCGGATACCGCCGTCCTGCACCGGGTTGCAGCCGTGTCCCGGGGTCGTGCGGTCCTTGCGGTTCCCATCGAAGTCCTTCTTCACCCAGGTGCACACCTTGCCCTGGGGGCACACCGTCGCGGCGGAAGCGGGCTGCACGGAGGCGAAGGGAAGGGTGGCGGCCAGGGCCGCGCCAGCCAGCAGTAAGGAGCGCTTTCTCACGGGCACATCCATTCTCAAGTTATCGAACACCAGTTTACCGATCTTGTCATGTCCCCACTGGGAAGGCAACTCCCCAAGTGAGCCGCTGAAGAGGCCTCGGGCTACA
Source organism: Streptomyces djakartensis (assembly GCF_014651075.1). GTDB lineage: Bacteria > Actinomycetota > Actinomycetes > Streptomycetales > Streptomycetaceae > Streptomyces > Streptomyces djakartensis. The sequence continues at coordinate 48,790 of NZ_BMWE01000023.1, forward strand.
AGCAGCAGAGCACCTCAAGGATTCGGTATCCCACGCCTGCACAACCTCACCCTCACCAGATGACAGGTAAACCAGCAGGTCAACCGGGATACTCCTCGGCGATTACGGGACACCCTCTAGCGGCCCAGTTGCTTAGCGCATCAACCACCACTCACCCCAGCTCCCATCCCGTCTGCCGTCGACCCACACACCGTGGAGCGGGCGTGGTTCCTGGCGTCCAGGTGGAGCGCGCCACTGTACGAACGACCTGGACGCCAGGGGCCGCGTCTGCTCGGCTCTGCCTGGGTCGATGGCAGACGGGATGGGAGCTCCCCGCGCACGCCACCACTCCGGCCGGCAGTCGCAGACGGCGCCCCCGCCATCTCGGAGCCTGAGCGCCCCCGCCGGAGGCATGCTTTGAGCGTTGCCGCGCTCCCGCGGTTCTCGACTCATGGCACCGGTCCTATTCACATGTGGGCGCGCGTCGGCGCAGCCCGGGCGGAGCGGGCCGAAGGCAGGAGCGGCGCCCGGAGCAGAGCCGGGAGGCGCGCCCGGCGGAGCGGAGCGCAGCCGGGGCTTGATGACGTGGAGAAAATCTGAGCCAACTCGGGCTGTGCTACAGCCGGAACGACAGCTCCAGCTCGCCCCCGGGAAGGTGGAACTCCTCCAGGGCGAGAGGCCTATCTGACGCGGTGAGGGTCACGCGGATGGTGTGGAGCAGAGGGACCCCGTCGGCAAGGCGCAGCGCTTGGGCTTGGTCCGGTAGGGGCATGCAAGTTCGGACGTACTCCGTGAAGTGGAGTTCGTGGCCCAGGTCCGTTAGCGCCGTGTAGAGCTCCGGCGCCGGCGGTGGGGCCTCCTCCTCGTACTTGGTGTCGATCAGTACCGAGAACGGGATGTAGGTGCGGTGGAGCTGGCGGAGCTGGCCGTGAGCCGCGGTCTGCAAGGCGTCGTACGTGTACATCGGCTCACCCGGCGGGATGCGGAGCAGGTCCGCCAGGGCTAGCGGGGCGTCGGTACGGGTGGCCACCGGGGACTCGGCGTCTGTCCAACGGATGCCGTCCGCCTCGACGTAGCGGCCGTCCGAGGTTCGGCGTACGCCGCGCGGGCGTGTGTGCCTGGGGCGGCTGTGAGGGGAGCGGGCAAAGGTGCCGCGGCCCATGATGGCCTCGACGAGACCCGATGCTCTTAGCTCGCTGAGGCCCTGACGGACTGTGGGGCGCGTCACGCCGAACTGCTTTGCCAGAGTCTCTTCGGAGGGGAGCGGTTGGCCGGCGGGGAAGGTGCCGTCCAAGATGCCTTCGCGCAGGTAGTCGGCAATCTGCCGGTACTTCGGCTGCGTGTTCTTCGGCGGCATTCGGGCCCTCCGTGGCCGTGGCTTGCTCGGCTGTGCGTCCTCGTAGACAGCTTGTCCACGTTCGTGGACAGCTTCGCTCATGGGTAGGTCGGTTGACAACCCGTACTACGGGTGGCCACTCTTGTCCGTGTCACCCGTAGTACGGGTGGTCTAGCAACCCGCAGGATCGGCCTGCGGGTGCCAGAGACGAGGAGATCCGAACAGTGGCAAGCCTTCCGATCGACACCGCGAAGTTCACTGGGATCATCTGTGCCGTTCCCCCTGCTCCGCGGGTCGCCAACCGTGAGACCGGTCAGCTCCGTGTGGATCGCGAGACCGGCAAGACCATGTACCAGGTCGGCCTCTGCCTGATGGCGGGCTCGTCGGCCGACGTCGTGAACGTGAGCGTGGCCGGTGAGCCCGCCGGTGTGCAGCTCGGTATGCCGGTGGCCGTGCGGGACCTGGTCGCCACGCCGTGGGAAAACGAGGGGCGGCACGGCATCGCATTCCGTGCGGCAGAGATCCGGCCTCTGAGTGCTCCCGCTGGTGCGACGGGCAAGGGGACCGCGCAGTGATGGAACTGGCCTCCGCCTCTTCGGCCGGTGAGACGACCTGGCCGAGTTGGGCTCTGGTGGTGGCCGCAGTGCTGGTGTCTGGTCTGCTCCTGGCAGGCCCGGCCCTGCGCCGCCGTTACCCCGCGGCCTGGTGGCTGTTACTCGGCTTCCCGGTCGTGGCCTTCCGGGTCGTGCAGACCTGGCGGCCCCTGATGGCCGGGTGCGGGCTCGCCGTGAGCCGTCGACCGGCGCTGACCGTGGTGTCCGGGCTCGTCGGCAAGGGGGCACCCCCGCCTCAGCCGCGCGTGCCTCGGCGGGGCCTCATACGGCCGACCTCCAGCGGATTCCTGTTGCTCGTGCGGCTGCTGCCGGGCCAGGTTCCGGAGGACTTCGTCAAGGCTGCGCCCGCCATGGCGGAGAACTGGCAGGTGCACGCAGTGAGGGTGACCTCCTGTAAGCCGGGGGTCGTGCGGGTCGTGGCCTCAGCGGTCGATCCGTTAGCCGATCCTCAGGTGCCGAAGCAACGCGGTCCTGGCCAGCTCCTACGGGTGACCGTCGGGGCTCTGGAGACCGGAGCCGCGTGGGTGGTCGACCTGCGACGGGTGCCGCACTGGCTGATCGTGGGGGCCACCCGCTCCGGGAAGTCGACGCTCATCAACGCCCTCGTGGCCGGACTCGCCCCGCAACGCGTCGCACTGGTCGGGATCGACTGCAAGGGCGGCATGGAGCTGTCCCTCTACGAGCCGCGGTTGTCCGCCCTCGCGACCAACCGAGAGCAAGCGGTCCGCCTGCTGACGGCCCTCGTGGATCTGACCCTTGACCGAATGACCCTTTGCCGGGCGGCTCGCGTCCGGAACATCTGGGGGCTGACGGACAAGGAACGCCCGGTGCCCGTCGTCGTGATCGTCGACGAGATCGCGGAACTGTTCCTCGTCGCGAGCAGGAACGAGAAGGACGAAGCGCACGCTGCCGGTACGGCACTCATCAGGCTGGCCCAGCTTGGGGCGGCTCTCGGAGTCTTCCTGGTCGTCGCCGGCCAACGTGTCGGCTCCGACCTGGGGCCCGGAGTCACCGCGCTGCGCGCGCAGTTGGGCGGTCGGGTGTGTCACCGCGTGGCCGACCCCGGTACCGCCGAGATGGCGCTCGGTGATCTCAACCCCGACGCGCTGAAGGCGGCCCAGGCCATCACCCCGGAACAGGCTGGCACGGCCGTACTCGCGTCCGGCGACGGCTGGGAACGCGCCCGGTCCCACCTGGTCACGGAGTCGGAGGCGGAAGCCGTCGCCGCCGAGTACGCGCACCTGACTCCCGTCCTGTCCGAACTGTACGTCGAACCGTGAAAGGGGCCTGCCGTGCTGGTGTCCATGTCGGCCGTGCTGCTGCTCGGCCTGCTGATCTGGTTCCTGCTGCGCATCCGGTACCTCAGGTGGGCCGACGCGCTGATCTGTGGAGCCTTCGGCTTCCTACTCGCCCGGACCGTGGCCGCGCCGGTGGTTCAGGCCTTCCTCGACGGAGTGAATGGCTTCCTCGGCCAACTCCGCTTCTGATCCGCCCCAACGAACTGAGAAGGGGACTCCCTGTGTCCGACTACGTCATCCGCTCCGGAGACCGTGCCGCCTTCCTGGCCGGCCTGCGGGAGTTGGTCGACTTTCTGACTGCCAATCCGACCGCTGTCGTCCCGCGTCACGCGTCCGTCATCGTCCTGGTCGACGCCTCCGACTCCGTCGCTTGCCTCGACGGTGTGCGGTCCGTTGCTTCTCCGCTCGGTGTGCTGGCCGAGGACATCGGTCGCGGCTACTTCGACGCACGGCGCGACTTCGGACCGATCTCGTACGGCGTCGTCGGGGTTCCTCCCGAGGAACGGCAGTGATCGCCCGTACGACGGGCTCCCGACGGGGCGCGAAGTCGCCAAACCCGACCCCGTCAGGAACCCACTCCATCCGCCACGTGAGCAGTGAAAGGAGCACTCACACTTTGTCCACCGCGCACCATTCGCGCAAATCCCCGTCCCTGGACTGCGAACTCAGGCAGCGTGACGCGCAGGTCGTGACCTGCGCCGGACGGGAACAGATCGTTCTCGTCGAACTCGACGGAACCGAGCAGTGGCTGTGTCCCGCGCACGCGGCGGCCGTCTGGCTCACGGACCCGACGCTTCGCTTCAGCGCCAAGACTCGGCCGGAGGGGATCTCGGCCGTGATGGGGCAGGCGTTCGGCGGCGGGGGTGGTCGCCGATGACCACTGCGCTTCTGCAGGGCGTTGCGGCTCTCGTAGGCAAGGCGTCGGATCCGGAGTTCACGGCGTGGCGCCGGAACATCATCCGCCTCGGTGGCTGTACCAACCCGATTCATCTGGTCGGCGCGGCAACCGTCTACGACACGACGACCGGCGCAGCCCTTCTCTCCTACGGCTCCGACGTCTATGGAGGGCGGCTGCTCACTGCGTGCGGCAACCGGCGTGCGACGGTCTGCCCGGCCTGTTCGGCTGTGTACCGGGCGGACACGTACCAACTCGTCCGGGCCGGTCTCGTGGGAGGTAAGGAGGTGCCGGAGGCGGTAGGCGGTCACCCGCAGGTGTTCGCCACGCTCACCGCTCCCGGCTTCGGCCCGGTCCACACCCGCCGGGAACGGGACGAGCATGTGCGGGTCTGCAGGCCTCGCCGGATCGAGGAGTGTTGTCCGCACGGGAACCCGGCCGGATGCCGAGACCGGCACCCGGCGGACGATCCCCGTCTCGGGGAACCGGTCTGCCCACGCTGCTATGACTACGCGGGAGCCGTGCTGTGGCACGCGCTCGCCGGTGGGCTCTGGCACCGGTTCGGGTTGGAGCTGCGGCGGGAGGTCGCCCGGCGGGCCGGTTTGACGCGCTCGGAGTTCGGGGAGGTCGCCCGGCTCTCGTACGCGAAAGTCGCCGAGTACCAGCGGCGGGGACTAATTCACTTCCATGCCGTCATCCGGCTCGACGGTCCGGACGGCCCTGGCTCGGCTCCGCCCGGCTGGGCGACCGTGCCGCTCCTGATGGCCGCGGTACGGGCTGTTGTCGGTCGGGTGCGGCTGAGCGCTCCCGGTGCGGGCGTGGTCGGTCCGCGAGTACTGCGCTTCGGCACTCAGGTCGATGTGCGGCCGGTCACCTCATACGGACGGAGCCCGGGGGAGCGGCCCGCTTCTGCGGGGGCCGTGGCGGGCTACATCGCCAAGTACGCGACCAAGGGGGCGGAGTCCGCTGGCGCGGTGGACGGCCGCATTCATCACGCGCGAGACATGGTCACGCTGCCCGTGCGCTCACACGTGCTGCGCATGATCAGCACGTGTTGGTGGCTCGGCGGCCTGCCGGAGTTCGAGCCGCTCGGGCTGCGCCGCTGGGCCCACATGCTCGGGTACGGCGGCCACTTCTCCACCAAGTCGCGTCGGTACTCGACGACGTTGACCGCGCTCCGGCAGGCCCGTGCCGACCATCGTGCGGAGCAACAGCGGGCCGCCCTCGGCCTGGCCGACTACCCCACGGTCACGATCGGCGAGTGGCGTTACGCCGGGCGCGGCTACTCACCGGAAGCGGCTCTCTTGGCTGCCTCGGTGCGGGAGGGCGGTGGTCTCCATGGCACGTGACAGCCGTGCGAAGTCGGCAGAGCTGCTCACGGTCCGCCAGGTGCTCGACGAACTGGACGGCGTCTCCCGCCGCACCTTCTACCGCTGGCGGGAACTGCGCCTCGCTCCCGTCTGTATCCGGCTGCCGAACGGGGAGCTGAGAGTTCGCCGTGACGTGCTCGACGAGTGGCTGGAGGAGCGGGCAGAGGGGGCGGCGTCGTGAAGTCGTACAAGGCTTCCGTCTGGAAGCTGTCGGTCAACAAGACCACCAAGAAGCCGACCTACCTCGTGCGCTGGGCGGTCGACGGACAACGGTTCAGCGAGTCGTACAAGACCAAGACACTGGCCGACCGTTTCCGGGCCAAGCTGGTGCGCGCGCTCGACAAGGGCGAGCCGTTCGACACCGTCACCGGTCTGCCCGACTCGCTGCGCGGCGGCAAGGCGGCGCTGTCCTTCCTCGACCTGGCGGTGAGGTACGTGGACGCCCGGTGGGCGGAGGCGTCCGCCAAGCAGCGGGACAGCATGACCGATTCGCTGGCGACGGTCGTTCCCGTTCTGGTGAAGCCGGGGCGGGGGCGGCCCGCTCCCGAGGTGCTGCGGCGTGCGCTGCGGTCGTACGTCCTGCCTGTGCCTCGTAGGAAGCGGGAGCGGCCGGAGGAGATCAGTGCGGCGGCGAAGTGGATCGAGAAGGCGTCGCTGCCGGTGGCGGAGTTGCAGGAGATCACCCGTGCGCACGACCTAATCGATGCGCTGAGTCGGCGGCTGGACGGCAAGCCTGCGGCGACGCAGACCTACCGGCGGCGGCGCGCCGTGGTCTTCAACGCGCTTGAGTACGCCGTGGAACTGGAGTACCTGCCCTCCAACCCGTTGAGCAGGGTCCGGCGTAAGCGGGGCAAGCGCGCGTTGCAGGAGGTTGACCGCCGGGTGGTCGTCAACCCTCGGCAGGCACGGGAACTGCTGACCGCGCTCACGTACGTGGGTGGCTACGACCGGGCGAGCGGCCGGCGGCTACGGGCGTTCTTCGGGTGCTTGTACTACGCGGCCATGCGACCTGGGGAGGCCCTCGGCCTTCGCCGCTCCGACTGCACGCTTCCGGCGTCAGGCTGGGGCCGCATAGAGCTGGCGGAGACCCGCCCCACGGCAGGTAAGGCGTGGACGGACTCCGGGGAGGCACACGATCGGCGCGGCCTGAAGCAGCGGTCCCACGGGGAGGTACGGACCGTGCCGATTCCGCCTCCGCTGGTGCGGCTGCTCCGCGAGCACCTGGAGGAGTTCGGCACGGCGAAGGACGGCCGGCTGTTCTCCAGTGAGCGGGGCAACGTGATCGCGGCGTCCTCGTACTCTCGAGCGTGGAAACAGGCGCGAGAACTGGCGCTCGTGCCCGATCAAGTGTCCTCGGTCCTGGCCTTCCGGCCGTACGACCTCCGGCACGCGGGCGTCTCCCAGTGGCTCAACTCCGGAGTGCCGGCGCCGGAGGTCGCCGCTCGTGCGGGCCACTCGGTGGACGTGCTGCTGAAGATCTACGCCAAGTGCATCGACGGCCAGGAGCAGGAGATGAACGACCGCATCATGCAAGGGCTGGGGGAGAGGGACGAACCTACGGACTGACAGCCGACCATGACCGACCGACCCAAGCCCCGGACCGTAAGAGGTCCGGGGCTTCGGCCTGCCCACGGGTGGTCCACAGGGCTACTCTCAAGGTCGGCGAAACGGCTTGTGACCAGCAGCGAAGCCCTCCAAGATCAACACGCTATTACAACGTGATCACTGGCAAACAGCTGCTTCCGGCGGCATTCGCCTGCACACACAACAAGACCCCGCACTCAGCAAACGCGCTGATGGCGGGGTCTTTAGGCACTTCCTGCGAAGTGCCCCCGGCAGGATTCGAACCTGCGCACACGGCTCCGGAGGCCGTTGCTCTATCCCCTGAGCTACGGGGGCGTGTCGGTCGCGTTGCTCGCGGCGACGGGTAGAACACTACCAGCTCTCCTCGGGTGGTCATGAACGGGTTTCCGCAGCCGGGGAGGGTGTGTGGGTCGCCCCCGCGGGGTGGAAGTGGGGAAAACCCGGACGCGGTGGCCGGGGTCGACCTACTCTCGAGTTGTGCCAGGCGCGTCGGGCCGGGTGCTTGTTGTGGACGACAACAAGGTCATCCGGCAGTTGATCAGGGTCAACCTCGAGCTTGAGGGGCTGGAGGTCGTGACCGCGGCCGATGGTGCCGAGTGTCTTGATGTCATCCATCAGGTGCGGCCCGATGTCGTGACCCTCGATGTCGTCATGCCCCGACTGGATGGACTCCGCACCGCCGCACGCCTGCGGGAGGATCCGCGCACCCGTGACGTGCCGCTCGCGATCGTCAGCGCGTGCAGTCGGCATGAGGTCGAGGCCGGGCTCGAGGTGGGCGTCGACGCCTTCCTCGCCAAGCCTTTCGAGCCGAGCGAACTCGTCGGTATGGTGCGGCAGTTGATCGAGCGGGAGCGGAACCCGCAGGGGCAGGGGCAGGGGAGCGAGGGTGGTGTTCCTGGCGGCGGCGCGGCCGCGTTCGGCCCCGTCGTCGGTGCGGAGGAGGCCCAGCGGGCCGGCAGTGCCGGCGGCTGACCGATCAGTCCGGTCGCTCCCTCGCCTGACGGTTCAGTCCGGTCGCTCCCTCGCCTGACGGTTCAGTCCGGTCACTCCGTCGCCTGACGGTTCAGTCCGGTCACTCCGTCGGCGGGAAGTCTCCTCCCGCCCGGCCCCGGCCGTGGAGGCATGCACGCCCCGTCCGAACCGATCACCCCGTGGGGAGAGCCGGTCAAGTCCGATCGCCCCGTGGAGGGAGCCGGTCAAGACCGATCGCCCCGTGGAGGGAGCCGGTCAAGTCCGATCACCCCGTGGAGGCGGACCCGTCCAGCCCGTCGCCGCCCCCCCGCAGGCACCGCCCCGTCCACATCCCGGACCGCCAAGAAACCGGTTCGCATACCCACCCCCTTCCTCCCATACGCTTGTCCCCGTGACCCCAGTCGAGCTCTCCCGCACCGTGCTGCATGCCGTGCGTCGCGCTGTCGACGAGGGTGAGCTGAGGGTGAGTGTGCCGGAGCGGGCCGTGGTCACTGTGCCGGGGCCCGGGGGCTGCGGGGACTACGCCACCAACATCGCCCTCCAGCTGGCCGGCGCGGCAGGGCAGCCGCCGTTGCGTGTGGCCGAGATTCTGAGGTCGCGGCTGGTGGACGAGCCGTCCGTCAGCGATGTCGTCGTCACGGGACCCGGTTTCCTCAACCTCAGTCTCCAGGGGGCGGCCTCCGCCGGGATCGTCGACGAGATCCTGCGGCGCGGGCTGCGGTACGGGCACGCCGATGCGGCCGGCGGGAGCGTGGTCCGGCTGCGGTGCGCGGCAGACGTGCGTGCCGTGGTGGTCGCGGACTCCGTGGCCCGCGTGCTGCGCAGTCAGGGCGACTCCGTGCGGATCACGTGCGACGGCCGGCCCGCGCCGGAGTGGGGATCCCTCCTCGGCGTGGACCTCGAGGACTCAGGGGCGCCCCCGGGTCCCACCGGCCTCCCGGGCCTCCCCGGCGCTCCAGGCCAAGGCGGCCTACCTGACGTCCCCGACCTGCCCCACCTCGACGTCACCGTCCGTCCCGTCCCCGCCTCCGGTGACCCCCTGCCCCTCGGCCGGGACGCCGCACGCTGGGCGCTGCTCCACCCCGCCGGTCACGACCGGCCCCACATCACCGGCGACCATCTGGTGCAGCGGGAGTCCAACCCCCTCTTCCGCGTCCGGTACGCCCACGCCCGCACCCGGGCCCTCCTGCACAATGCCGCCGACCTCGGATTCCAGTCCGAGCCCGGCCCCGTGCACGACAGCGACGCCACCGCGCTGGTCGCCGCACTCGGCGACCACCCCCGCGTCCTTGCCGCCGCCGCCTCGCACCGCACCCCCGACCGCCTGGCCCGGCACCTCGTCAGCGTCGCCGATGCCACGCTGCCCCTGCTCCCCGCCGTGCTGCCCCTCGGCGAGGAGAAACCCTCGGCCGCCCACCGTGCCCGGCTCGCCCTCGCCGAAGCGGCCGGGACGGTGCTGGCCGGCGGCCTGTCCCTGCTCGGCATCGACGCACCCCACCATCTCTGAGAGAGCACCCGAGAATGAGCCGTTCCGCACACCCCGCCGGGCCCCGTCACGCCGATGTCCTTCCCGAGGGCCACTACTCCGCCCCGCCCGCCGACCTCAACGCCTTGGACCCCAAGGTCTGGGCGCAGACCGTGACGCGCGACGAGGACGGTGCCGTCACCGTCGGCGGGCTTCCCGTCACGCGGCTCGCCGAGGAGTTCGGCACCCCCGCCTACATCCTCGACGAGGCCGACTTCCGCTCCCGGGCCCGGGCGTGGCGGAACGCCTTCGGCCAGGACGCCGACGTGTTCTACGCCGGGAAGGCGTTCCTCTCCCGTGCCGTCGTGCGCTGGCTGGACGAGGAAGGTCTGAACGTCGACGTCTGCTCCGGCGGCGAGCTGGCCACCGCCCTGTCCGCCGGCATGCCCGCCGAGCGCATCGCCTTCCACGGCAACAACAAGTCCGTCGACGAGATCACCCGGGCCGTCGAGGCCGGTGTGGGGCACATCGTGCTCGACTCCTTCCAGGAGATCGCCCGCGTCGCCCACATCGCGCAGAGCCTCGGGAAGCGCCAGAAGGTTCTGATCCGGATCACCGTGGGCGTCGAGGCCCACACCCACGAGTTCATCGCCACGGCCCACGAGGACCAGAAGTTCGGCATCCCGCTGGCCGGCGGGCAGGCCGCCGAGGCAGTGCGCCGGGCCCTGAAGCTGGACGGTCTGGAGCTCGTCGGTATCCACAGCCACATCGGGTCGCAGATCTTCGACATGTCCGGGTTCGAGGTCGCCGCCCACCGGGTGGTCGGGCTGCTCAAGGACATCCGCGACGAGCACGGCGTCGAACTGCCCGAGATCGACCTCGGTGGCGGACTGGGCATCGCGTACACGAGTGACGACGACCCGCGTGAGCCGCACGAGATCGCCAAGGCGCTCAACGAGATCGTCACCAGGGAGTGCGAGATCGCCAAGCTGCGCACGCCCCGCATCTCCGTCGAGCCCGGTCGCGCCATCGTCGGTCCCACCGCCTTCACGCTCTACGAGGTCGGCACCGTCAAGCCCCTCGACGGGCTGCGGACGTACGTCTCCGTCGACGGCGGCATGTCGGACAACATCCGCACCGCGCTGTACGACGCCGAGTACAGCGTCGCGCTGGTCTCCCGCGCCTCCGACGCCGAGCCGATGCTCGCCCGGGTCGTCGGCAAGCACTGCGAAAGCGGGGACATCGTGGTCAAGGACGCCTTCCTGCCGGCCGACCTGGCACCGGGTGACCTCATCGCCGTGCCGGCCACCGGCGCGTACTGCCGGTCCATGGCCAGCAACTACAACCACGTGCCGCGGCCCCCGGTCGTCGCCGTGCATGAGGGCGAGGCCCGGGTGATCGTTCGCCGGGAGACCGAGGAGGACCTGCTGCGTCTCGACGTCGGCTGAGCCGGACCGACGGAGGGGCCGACGGAGGGCCCGCCGGAGGGCCCAACGGAGGGGCCGACGGTGGGGCGGAAGATCTCCTGTCTTCCGCCCCCGTGCAAATGAAATAGATATCTCAGGATCCGGACGAAGGGCAGAAACTCCCGTCCGGTGAGTGAGACTGGTGCAACCGTAGACGGTATGAGGAAACGAGGTCGGATGATGCGTACGCGTCCGCTGAAGGTGGCGCTGCTGGGCTGTGGAGTGGTCGGCTCAGAGGTGGCGCGCATCATGACGACGCACGCCGACGACCTCACCGCCCGCATCGGAGCCCCGGTGGAGCTCGCGGGCGTGGCCGTACGACGGCCCGACAGGGTGCGCGAGGGCATCGCCCCCGAACTCGTCACCACCGACGCCACCGCCCTCGTCAAACGCGGTGACATCGACGTGGTGGTGGAGGTGATCGGCGGCATCGAGCCCGCTCGGACCCTCATCACCACCGCCTTCGAGCACGGCGCCTCCGTCGTCTCCGCCAACAAGGCGCTGCTCGCCCAGGACGGCGCCGCCCTGCACGCCGCGGCCGAGGAGCACGGCAGGGACCTCTACTACGAGGCCGCCGTCGCCGGTGCCATCCCGCTGATCCGGCCGCTGCGCGAGTCCCTCGCCGGCGACAAGATCAACCGGGTGATGGGCATCGTCAACGGCACGACGAACTTCATCCTCGACAAGATGGACTCGACCGGGGCCGGGTACCAGGAGGCCCTCGACGAGGCCACCGCCCTGGGGTATGCCGAGGCCGATCCGACCGCCGACGTCGAGGGCTTCGACGCCGCCGCCAAGGCCGCCATCCTCGCCGCCATCGCCTTCCACACGCGGGTGCGCCTCGACGACGTCCACCGCGAGGGCATGACCGAGGTCACCGCGGCCGACTTCGCCTCCGCGAAGGAGATGGGCTGCACCATCAAGCTGCTCGCCATCTGCGAGCGGGCCGAGGACGGCGGCTCCGTCACCGCGCGCGTGCACCCCGCCATGATCCCGCTGAGCCACCCGCTGGCCTCCGTGCGCGGCGCCTACAACGCCGTGTTCGTCGAGTCCGACGCCGCCGGGCAGCTCATGTTCTACGGGCCCGGAGCGGGCGGTTCCCCGACGGCGTCCGCCGTGCTCGGCGACATCGTCGCGGTCTGCCGCAACCGGATCGGCGGCGCGACCGGACCGGGCGAGTCCGCCTACGCGGCCCTGCCGGTGTCGCCCATGGGCGACGTGGTCACGCGCTACCACATCAGCCTCGACGTGGCCGACAAACCGGGTGTTCTCGCCCAGGTGGCGACCGTCTTCGCCGAGCACGGAGTCTCGATCGATACGGTTCGCCAGTCGGGGAAGGACGGCGAGGCCTCCCTCGTCGTCGTCACGCACCGTGCGTCCGACGCCGCCCTCACCGGGACCGTCGAGGCGTTGCGCAAGCTCGACACCGTGCGTGGTGTCGCCAGCATCATGCGGGTTGAAGGAGAGTAACCAGCAATGACCCACCAGTGGCGCGGAATCATCGAGGAGTACCGGGACCGGCTGCCGGTATCCGACACCACGCCGGTCGTGACGCTCCGCGAGGGCGGCACGCCGCTCGTGCCCGCGCAGGTGCTCTCCGAGCGCACGGGCTGCGAGGTCCACCTCAAGGTGGAGGGCGCGAACCCGACCGGTTCCTTCAAGGACCGGGGCATGACCATGGCCATCACGCGGGCCAAGGAGGAGGGCGCGAAGGCGGTCATCTGCGCCTCCACCGGCAACACGTCGGCCTCCGCCGCCGCGTACGCCGTGCGGGCCGGGATGGTCTGCGCCGTGCTCGTGCCGCAGGGCAAGATCGCGCTCGGCAAGATGGGCCAGGCCCTCGTGCACGGCGCGAAGATCCTCCAGGTCGACGGCAACTTCGACGACTGCCTCACGCTCGCGCGCGGCCTGAGCGACAACTACCCCGTGGCGCTGGTCAATTCGGTCAACCCGGTACGTATCGAGGGGCAGAAGACGGCCTCCTTCGAGATCGTCGACATGCTCGGCGACGCCCCCGACATCCACGTCCTGCCGGTGGGCAACGCGGGCAACATCACGGCCTATTGGAAGGGCTACAAGGAGTACGCCGCCGACGGCGTCGCCTCCCGGACGCCCAGGATGTGGGGTTTCCAGGCCTCCGGCAGCGCCCCGATCGTGCGCGGCGAGGTCGTCAAGGACCCGTCGACCATCGCCACCGCCATCCGCATCGGCAACCCGGCCTCGTGGCAGTACGCGCTTGCGGCGCGGGACGAATCGGGCGGTTTCATCGACGAGGTGACGGACCGTGAGATTCTGCGCGCCTACCGTCTGTTGGCCTCGCAGGAGGGCGTCTTCGTCGAGCCCGCCTCCGCCGCGTCCGTCGCCGGTCTGCTGAAGGCCGCCGAGCTGGGCAAGGTCGACCCGGGGCAGCGGATCGTGTGCACCGTCACGGGCAACGGACTGAAGGACCCCGACTGGGCCGTCGCCGGTGCCCCGCAGCCGGTCACCGTCCCGGTCGACTCGGCCGCCGCGGCGGCGCGCCTGGGCCTGGCCTGAGGTGCGCCTCGGGCCCGCCTGACCTGCGCCGACGCCCCGGGCGCCGGTGTAGCGCCCGGCACGGCCCGGCGTAAGACGGCGCTTGCCCTGGGGGCTTCCCTACGGGGGGTGCACAGGGGGCTTACGACACGCATCGTGCGCCTCCTGTGCGCCCTATGTCGTCACAGAACCTTCCTTCGATAGGCTGTACTGAACCCGCCCGCCGCATATGCCTCCGCACGGAGCGCGGTACCGCGCCGTCCCCGCGGCCGGAAACCCGCCGGCCACCCCGGCCGGCAGCGGCCCCCAGGGTTCTCGTACACCATCGGATGTCCGTCCCACGTCATTCGACCATCACGCAGCTCAAGGAGAGTCATCGAGCGATGGCCGGTCCAGCGTTCCGCGCCGCCGCCGTCCGGGTGCGCGTCCCCGCCACCAGCGCCAACCTCGGCCCGGGCTTCGACGCCCTCGGCCTCGCGCTGGGCTTGTACGACGACGTCGTCGTCCGGGTGGCCGACTCCGGGCTGCACATCGACATCGCGGGGGAGGGCAGCGAGACACTGCCGCGCGATGAGCAGCACCTCCTCGTCCGTTCCCTGCGCACCGCCTTCGACCTGCTGGGCGGACAGCCGCGCGGTCTGGAGATCGTCTGCGCCAACCGCATTCCGCACGGCCGGGGGCTCGGCTCCTCCTCGGCCGCCATCTGCGCCGGGATCGTCGCCGCCCGCGCCGTGACCATAGGCGCCGAGGCCAAGCTCGACGACACCGCGCTGCTGGAGCTCGCCACCGAGATCGAGGGCCACCCCGACAACGTCGCCGCGTGCCTGCTGGGCGGCTTCACCCTGTCGTGGATGGAGGGCGGCGCGGCCCGCGCGATCAGGATGGACCCCGCCGATTCCATCGTTCCGGTGGTTTTCGTACCCGGAAAGCCGGTACTCACCGAGACGGCGCGCGGCCTGCTCCCGCGCACCGTCCCGCACGTCGACGCAGCCACCAACGCGGGCCGGGCCGCCCTGCTCGTCGAGGCCCTCACCCGCCGCCCCGAGCTGCTGCTGCCCGCCACCGAGGACCGGCTGCACCAGGAGTACCGCGCCCCCGCCATGCCCGAGAGCACCGCGCTGGTGGAGCGGCTGCGGTCCGAGGGCGTCCCCGCGGTCATCTCCGGTGCCGGACCGACGGTCATGGCGCTGACCGACGAGGCCACCGCCGACAAGGTCGAGGCCCTGGCGGGCGCGGACTGGGCGGCGAACCGGCTGCGCCTCGATCAGCAGGGCGCGAGCGTGCTTCCGCTCGCGACGTCCGGCGAGTCCGGCGACATCTAGAAGCACACGGTTGCCGGATTTGGAGAGGGGGAATGTTTGTTGGATCCGGTAGTGTTAACCTCAAGTCTGCACCCGACCCCACCATGGCGAGGTGCCTCGTGTCCCCGTCCGGGACAGACATTCTTCCGGGAGCCCCCCAAACCGCACTGTGTTCCGTACGTCGGACCGTACGTCCTACACGGACACTGAGCGGGGCGCAGGGCACGCTCCGGAACCGGTGCTACCACGCCGCGTGACACTGACACTGGGTGCCACGACACAAGGAAGCGCCATCACCAGATTCCTCCGCCGTTTAGGCGGACCACCGCCCCGGCACGGTTCACACCAGACGAACCGAAGCCGGACAGCACAACCGGTCGCCGAGCCAGACAGGCCGACGTCCGCTCCAGGGAAGGACCCTTCGTGAGCGACACCACCGATCTGATGGGCGCACGTGTCGAGGAGACAGCTGCCGCGCCCGCCACGGACGCCTCCGCGCCTGCCGCCGGTGCCGGCTCCCGGCGGCGCCGCGGTACCGGCCTCGAGGGCATGGTGCTGGCCGAACTGCAGCAGGTCGCATCCGGCCTCGGCATCAGGGGTACCGCGCGTATGCGCAAGAGCCAGCTGATCGAGGTCATCAAGGAGGCCCAGGCGTCCGGCGGGGCCGCTCCGGCGGCGAAGGCCGACGCCCCCGCCGAGGCCAAGCCGAAGCGCCGCGCCACCTCCCGCACCCGTACGGGCGACAACGCGGAGAAGGCCGACAAGCAGGCGGACGCGAAGCAGCCCTCCGAGGCCCCCGCCGAGAAGGCCGAGAAGGCCACGGCGCAGCAGCAGATCGAGATCCCCGGCCAGCCGGCCTCCGACGACGCTCCCGCCGAGCGTCGCCGTCGCCGTGCCACCGCCGACGCCGGATCCCCGGCTTCCGCTCCCGAGACGGTCGCCGCCGAGGCGAAGAACGACTCCAAGGGCGACGCGCCGGCGCAGCAGCAGTCGCAGCAGCAGTCCCAGAACGACGCCAAGTCCGACTCCGGTGACGGCGGCGAGGGCCGTCGGCGCGACCGCCGTGACCGCGGCCGGGACCGCGACCGCGACCGCGGCCGGGGCAACAAGGGCGACGACCAGCAGGGCGGCCAGCGCGGCCAGCAGCAGAACCAGCAGGGCGGCGGCCGTCAGGACCGTGGCGGCCAGCAGGACGACGACGACTTCGAGGGCGGCCGTCGTGGCCGCCGCGGGCGTTACCGCGACCGCCGTGGCCGTCGTGGCCGCGACGACGTGCAGGAGCCGCAGATCGCCGAGGACGACGTCCTGATCCCCGTCGCGGGCATCCTGGACATCCTCGACAACTACGCCTTCATCCGCACGTCCGGCTACCTGCCCGGCCCGAACGACGTGTACGTCTCCCTCGCCCAGGTCCGCAAGAACGGCCTGCGCAAGGGCGACCACATCACCGGTGCCGTGCGCCAGCCCAAGGAAGGCGAGCGCCGCGAGAAGTTCAACGCGCTGGTGCGCCTGGACTCCGTCAACGGCATGGCCCCCGAACACGGCCGTGGCCGCCCGGAGTTCAACAAGCTGACGCCGCTGTACCCGCAGGACCGGCTCCGTCTGGAGACCGACCCGGGCGTGCTGACCACCCGCATCATCGACCTCGTGTCGCCGATCGGTAAGGGCCAGCGCGGTCTGATCGTGGCCCCGCCGAAGACCGGCAAGACCATGATCATGCAGGCGATCGCCAACGCGATCACCCACAACAACCCCGAGTGCCACCTGATGGTCGTCCTGGTCGACGAGCGTCCGGAAGAGGTCACCGACATGCAGCGGTCGGTCAAGGGCGAGGTCATCTCCTCGACCTTCGACCGCCCGGCCGAGGACCACACCACGGTCGCCGAGCTCGCCATCGAGCGCGCCAAGCGCCTGGTGGAGCTGGGCCACGACGTGGTCGTGCTGCTCGACTCGATCACGCGTCTGGGCCGCGCGTACAACCTCGCCGCCCCGGCCTCCGGCCGCATCCTGTCCGGTGGTGTCGATTCCACGGCGCTGTACCCGCCGAAGCGCTTCTTCGGTGCCGCGCGGAACATCGAGGACGGCGGCTCGCTGACCATCCTCGCCACCGCCCTGGTGGACACCGGGTCCCGCATGGACGAGGTGATCTTCGAGGAGTTCAAGGGCACCGGCAACATGGAGCTCAAGCTCGACCGGAAGCTCGCCGACAAGCGCATCTTCCCGGCGGTGGACGTCGACGCGTCCGGCACCCGTAAGGAAGAGATCCTGCTCGGCGGCGAGGAGCTCGCCGTCGTGTGGAAGCTGCGCCGGGTGCTGCACGCGCTCGACCAGCAGCAGGCGATCGAGCTGCTCCTCGACAAGATGAAGCAGACCAAGTCGAACGTCGAGTTCCTGATGCAGATCCAGAAGACGACGCCGACGCCTGGGAACGGTGACTGAGCGCCGTCGAGGTTCGGCTGTTCGTCGGCTGCGGCTTCGCCGTGGCTGGTCGCGCAGTTCCCCGCGCCCCTCAGGGACGTAAGGGCCGCCCCCCGTTCGGAAGCGAACGGGGGGCGGCCCTTTCGCGATGAGCGGGCGGGTTAGGATCACGCTCTCTTCGAACTTGTGATCCCAAGGGGGGACATACATGGGTACACCCATGCCTGGGGGCGGGCGGCACAGACGCCGCATACGGATCGCCCTGCCCGTCGCCGCCGCCGGTGCCGCGGCCGCCGTGACCGCCGCGCTGCTGACGACGTCCGCCGGTGCGGCCGCCGCGCTGCCGCAGCCGCCGGTCAGGCCCGCCACCAGCTCACCGTCGCTCGCCGAGCTGGAGAAGCGGATCGCCGGCGCCATGTCCGGCGACGACACGGCGGGCAGGACGAGCAAGGCGTCGCTCAGCGCCGACACGGGCCCGAGCCGCATCGACCCGAAGATCATCGGCGGCACCGAGACCACCATCAGCACGGCCCCCTGGATGGCGCAGCTCCACTACTACGACAAGCGGGGCACCTCCACCACGAGTGACGACATCGGCTTCTTCTGCGGTGGCGCCGTCGTCGCGCCGACGAAGATCCTCACCGCCGCGCACTGCGTCAAGGGCTACAACTGGAACGCCAACGGCGTCGTCGTCACCGGCACCTCCGAGCTGCCCTCGGACGGCGGGACGGACCTGCACGGCGGTGTCGCGAAGCCCGTCCTGCGGCAGTGGAGCCACCCGTCGTACAACGCGACGACCATCGACAACGACATCGCGCTCCTCACCCTGCCGGAGCCGGTCAGGGCCACGCCGATCCGGATGACGACGTCCGGCGACACGGCCTCGTACCAGGCCGGTACCAGCGCCAAGGTCTACGGCTGGGGCCGCACCAGCTCGACCAGCGACGACATCTCCGAGACGCTGAAGACGGCCACGCTGCCGATCCAGTCCGACACCACCTGCGCCGGCGCCTACGGCAGCGACTTCGTCAAGGGCCACATGGTCTGCGCGGGCAAGCCCGCCACCGGCAGCGACACCGGCACCACCACCGCCTGCAACGGCGACTCCGGCGGCCCGCTGGTCGTGAACAACCGGATCGTCGGAGTCGTGTCCTGGGGCGTGACGGACTGCGTCGCCAAGGGCGCCTACAGCGTCTTCAGCAAGGTCAGCACGTACGTCGGCGCCGCCTACCCGCGCGTGGACGACACCAACATCAACGGCGACCACAGGGCCGACCTGTGGGTCCGCAACGCCTCCACGAAGACCGGGTACTCCAAGAACTCCAAGGGCACGTCGTTCGACGCCCGCGAGTCCTGGGGCGACTGGGGCGGCGTCAACCTCCTCCTCCAGGCCGACCTCGACCGCGACGGCTACCAGGACGTGGTCTACCGCCGCAGCAGCGACGGCGACGTCTTCTGGGGCTCCGGCCGCACCGGGGCCACCCGGCAGATCGCCGACAACTGGAAGACCCGCACCCGCATCATCACCCCGGGTGACGTCACCGGCGACTACCTGCCCGACCTGCTCTCGGTCGACTCCGCGGGCGTGATGTGGATCTACCCGGGCAAGGGCGACGGCACCTTCGCGCCCCGCGTGCAGGTCGGCTCCGGCTGGAACCAGTACAACTCCGTCCGCGGCCACGGCGACTTCACCGGCGACGGCAAGACGGACCTGATCGCCCGCAGCTCGTCCGGCGGCTACCTCTACCTCTACAAGGGCACCGGCAAGGCCGGCTCGGGCGCCTTCTCGGCCCGGGTCAAGGTGCGCACCTGGGACGGCTACAACGCCTTCGACGCACCCGGTGACGTCACCGGCGACGGCAAGGCCGACTTCCTGGCCCGCACCCCCGGCGGCACGCTCTACCTGTACGCGGGCACCGGCAAGGCCACCAGCGAGATCTTCGCCACAAGGATGTCCGTGGGAACCGATTTCGAGCAGTACGACATCTTCGGCTGAAATCGCAGGTGAGCGGGGTACGCCCCACTACGTCCGAACACGCACTGTGCCCACCGCCGTACGCGGTGGGCACAGTCCGTTGTGCAACCCTTTCCCGAGTTTCCCCGTCTGACCAGGCGGAGTGACGATGGTGCCGGGGGAGAGTCCCCCGACCGAGGACGCCTGGCACCTGACTGCAGGGGGTAACCGACCGAAGACGAGCTGAGGAGCCCATGTCTGCCGAGAGCACGCCGGGCCCGGGCATACCGGGCGGAACCGGCACCAACGGACCACGCCACCGCGCCAAGGGCCGGCGCCGCAAGCCCCCCACGCGCCACAAGGCCCTGATGATCACGGCCTGGACCGCGGCGGGCATCGTCGTCCTCGGCGGCACCGGGGCGGGGTACCTGTACTTCAAGCTCAACGGCAACCTCAAGAGCGTCGACATCGACCAGGCCCTCGGCACCGACCGGCCCGAGAAGGCCGACAACGGCTCCGAGAACATCCTCGTCCTCGGCTCCGACACCCGCGCCGGCGGCAACAAGAAGCTCGGCGGCGGCACCGACGACGGCAGCGCCCGCTCCGACACGGCGATGATCGTGCACATCCACAAGGGCCACAAGAAGGCCAGCGTGGTCTCCATCCCGCGCGACACCCTCATCGACCGGCCGTCGTGCACGGACACCAAGGGCGACGAACACCCCGCGGCGAACGGCGTGATGTTCAACTCCGCGTACTCCACCGGCGGGGCCGCCTGCGCCGTGAAGACCGTGGAGTCGATCACCGACCTGCGCATGGACCACTACCTGGAGGTCGACTTCGCCGGCTTCCAGAAGCTCATCGACGACCTCGGCGGCGTCGAGGTCACCACGACCAAGAGCATCGACGACCCCGACAGCCACCTGAAGCTGAAGGCCGGCACCCACAGACTCGACGGAGAGCAGGCCCTCGGTCTGGTCCGCACCCGCCACGGCGTCGGCGACGGCTCCGACCTCGGCCGCATCCAGCTCCAGCAGGCCTTCATCAAGGCCCTGCTGCACCAGGTCGAGGACGTCGGCGTCTTCAGCGACCCCAAGAAGCTGCTCGACCTCGCGGAGACCGCGACCAAGACGGTGACGACCGACTCCGGCCTCGGCTCGGTCAACGACCTCGCGTCGTTCGCGAACGGCCTCAAGGGCATCAGCCCGTCCCACATGCACATGGTCACCATGCCGGTCGCCTACGACCCGGCCGACCCCAACCGCGTCCTGCTCCAGAAGAAGAAGGCCCAGCAGATCTGGGACGCCCTGGAACACGACAGGCCGATCCCGAAGTCGGCCACGGCGCACTCGGCAGCGGGCGAGGCCAAGGGCGTCGTGAGTGCGCCCTGAGGGGCACGTCCCCAGGGGCGCGGGGAACTGCGCGCGCAACCCAGGACAACCCGCAGGGAATAGATCACGACAACCCCCGGTTTTGGGAGTAGGCCCCAGTCCTGGCAGACTGGTACGTCGGCTCCGGTTCACGCTCCCGCACCCCGCGGCAGCGACCCGGCGCCCTCCCGGAACCTAGGAGACACCTTGAAGCGCGACATCCACCCCGAGTACGTCGAGACGCAGGTCAGCTGCACCTGCGGCGCGTCGTTCACCACTCGCAGCACCATCGAGTCCGGCACCATCCGTGCCGACGTCTGCTCCGAGTGCCACCCGTTCTACACGGGCAAGCAGAAGATCCTCGACACCGGTGGCCGTGTGGCCCGCTTCGAGGCCCGCTTCGGCAAGGCCGCCGGCTCCAAGAAGTAGCGAGCCCCATTTCGCCGGTCCACGGAAGTGCCCCCCGCCGGGGCGCTCCGGGACCGGCGTTTTTGGTCGCCCGCCCTTCACCCCCCGTCCGTACACAGGAGCCCAAGATGTTCGAGGCCGTCGAGGAACTCGTCGCCGAGCACGCCGACCTGGAGAAGAAGCTCGCCGACCCGTCGGTCCACGCCGACCAGGCCAACGCGCGCAAGCTGAACAAGCGTTACGCCGAGCTCACCCCCATCGTCGCCACGTACCGCTCCTGGACGCAGACGGGCGACGACATCGAGACCGCGCGCGAATTCGCCGCCGACGACCCCGACTTCGCCGCCGAGGTCAAGGACCTGGAGCAGCAGCGCGAGGAGCTGACGGAGAAGCTGCGCCTGCTGCTGGTCCCGCGCGACCCCAGCGACGACAAGGACGTCATCCTCGAGATCAAGGCGGGCGCGGGCGGCGACGAGTCGGCCCTGTTCGCCGGCGACCTGCTGCGCATGTACCTACGGTACGCCGAGCGCGTCGGCTGGAAGACCGAGATCATCGACGCCACCGAGTCCGAGCTCGGCGGTTACAAGGACGTCCAGGTCGCGGTGAAGACCAAGGGCGGTCAGGGAGCCACCGAGCCCGGTCAGGGCGTATGGGCGCGGCTGAAGTACGAGGGCGGTGTGCACCGCGTGCAGCGCGTCCCGGCGACGGAGTCCCAGGGCCGCATCCACACCTCCGCGGCCGGTGTCCTGGTGACGCCCGAGGCCGAGGAGATCGACGTCGAGATCAACCCCAACGACCTGCGCATCGACGTCTACCGCTCCTCCGGACCGGGCGGACAGTCCGTCAACACCACCGACTCCGCCGTGCGCATCACGCACATCCCGACCGGAGTCGTCGCCTCCTGCCAGAACGAGAAGAGCCAGCTGCAGAACAAGGAGCAGGCCCTGCGTATCCTGCGCTCCAGGCTGCTCGCGGCCGCGCAGGAGGAGGCGGAGAGGAACGCCGCCGACGCCCGCCGCAGCCAGGTCCGCACCGTCGACCGCTCCGAGAAGATCCGCACGTACAACTTCCCGGAGAACCGCATCTCGGACCACCGCGTCGGCTTCAAGGCGTACAACCTGGACCAGGTCCTGGACGGCGATCTCGACGCCGTGATCCAGGCGTGCGTCGACGCGGACTCGGCGGCGAAGCTGGCCGCCGCGTAAGACCGCAGGAGCAACGACTACCGGAGGACTCGCGTGAACCTGCTGCTCGCGGAGGTGGCCCAGGCCACCCAGCGGCTCGCCGACGCCGGCGTGCCCTCGCCGCGCACCGACGCGGAGGAGCTCGCCGCGTTCGTGCACGGCGTCAAGCGCGGCGAGCTGCACAACGTGAAGGACTCCGACTTCGACGCCCGCTACTGGGAGGTCATCGCCCGCCGCGAGGCCCGGGAGCCGCTCCAGCACATCACCGGGCGGGCCTACTTCCGCTACCTGGAACTCCAGGTCGGCCCCGGGGTGTTCGTGCCGCGGCCCGAGACCGAGTCCGTGGTCGGCTGGGCCATAGACGCCGTGCGGGCCATGGACGTCGTCGAGCCGTGCATCGTCGACCTGTGCACCGGATCCGGCGCCATCGCGCTCGCCCTCGCCCAGGAGGTGCCGCGCTCGCGGGTGCACGCCGTGGAGCTGTCCGAGGACGCCCTCAGGTGGACCCGCAGGAACGTCGAGGGGTCCAGGGTCGAACTGCGCCAGGGAGACGCCCTGTCGGCCTTCCCGGACCTCGACGGCCAGGTCGACCTGGTCATCTCCAACCCGCCGTACATCCCGCTCACCGAGTGGGAGTACGTCGCCCCCGAGGCGCGGGACTACGACCCCGGCATGGCCCTGTTCTCCGGCGAGGACGGACTCGACCTCATCCGCGGCCTGGAGCGCACCGCACACCGGCTGCTGCGCCCCGGGGGCGTGGTGGTCGTCGAACACGCCGACACCCAGGGCGGCCAGGTGCCGTGGATCTTCACCGAGGAGCGGGGCTGGGCCGACGCGGCCGACCACCCGGACCTCAACAACCGTCCCCGGTTCGCGACGGCCCGCAAGGCACTGCCGTGACCGTCCCGCAGACTCTTTCCCAGACATACGTGTACGAGGAGGCCCGCTAGACATGGCACGGCGATACGACACCAACGACGCGACCGACCGCACGACCGGTCTGCGCGAAGCCGCGTCCGCCGTCCGCCGAGGCGAGCTGGTCGTCCTCCCGACCGACACGGTGTACGGCATCGGCGCGGACGCGTTCTCCTCGGAGGCCGTCGGTGACCTGCTTCAGGCCAAGGGCCGGGGCCGCAACATGCCCTCGCCCGTCCTCATCGGCTCCCCGAACACGCTGCACGGGCTCGTCACGGACTTCTCCGAGCTGGCCTGGGAGCTGGTCGACGCCTTCTGGCCGGGCGCGCTGACGCTCGTCGCCAGGCACCAGCCGTCCCTGCAGTGGGACCTCGGGGACACCCGGGGCACGGTCGCCGTGCGGATGCCGCTGCACCCGGTCGCCATCGAGCTGCTCACCGAGGTCGGCCCGATGGCCGTGTCCTCCGCCAATCTCACCGGCCACCCGGCGCCGGAGGACTGCGACGCCGCGCAGGAGATGCTCGGCGACTCCGTCTCCGTCTACCTCGACGGCGGCCCGACCCCCGGCAACGTGCCGTCGTCGATCGTGGACGTGACCCGTGAGGTGCCGCTGCTGCTGCGCGCGGGCGCCATCTCGGCGGACGAGCTGCGAAAGGTCGTACCCGACCTCGAGGTGGCGAATTGACGGCCCCTGAGGCGGGGCGTGGCATAGGCAACGGGGAAAGCGCGGCGGAGATCACGACGACGTTCGTGGGGCTTCCGCGTGACAGCTTCCGCATCCTCCACGTCAGCACCGGCAACGTGTGCCGTTCGCCCATCACCGAGCGGCTGACCCGCCATTTCGTGCGGGAGCGGCTCGGCATCCTGGGCGGCGGGCTGATCGTGGAGAGCGCGGGCACCTGGGGTCACGAGGGTGCGCCCATGGAGTCCCACGCGGAGACCGTCCTGGCCGACTTCGGCGCGGACGCCTCCGGCTTCACCGGGCGCGAGCTCCTCGACGAGCACGTGATCCGCGCCGACCTGGTGCTGACCGCCACCCGGGACCACCGGGCGCAGGTCATCTCGATGGGCCACTCGGCGGGCCTGCGCACCTTCACGCTCAAGGAGTTCACCCGCCTGGTCAAAGCCATCGACCCGGCGACCCTGCCACCCCTGGAGGAGGGCGTGGTCGTCCGCGCGCGCGCCCTGGTGCGTGCCGCGGCGGCTCTACGCGGGTGGCTGCTGGCGCCGAACGCGGAGGCGGACGAGGTGTACGACCCGTACGGGGCGCCTCTGACGTTCTTCCGGTCCATCGGGGACGAGATACACCAGGCGCTCGATCCGGTCGTCACGGCCCTGACGGGCGTCCCCGCACGGACGTGACGACCGAGCGCCCCAGGGACCCCGGGCCTACATTGGACGTACGTCACCACGGCGAGTGAGCCGAAGAGGCGCGTCGGCCTCTCGAGACCGACTCAGGCGCCCCGGAGGCGAACCGCCCAGAAATGCGCCGCCCGGAGCCCACCATGACGGTCACCCCTGCCATCGAGGCCGACGTCCTGCGCCACCAGGACCCCGAGCTCGCCGACATCCTGCTCGCGGAGCGGAAGAGGCAGGCGACGACCCTCCGCCTGATCGCCGCGGAGAACTTCAGTTCGCCGGCCGTGCTGGCCGCCCTCGGCTCATCGCTCGCCGACAAGTACGCGGAGGGCTACCCGGGAGCGCGGCACCACGGCGGCTGCGAGATCGTGGACGTCGCCGAACGCCTCGCCGTGGACCGGGCCAAGGACCTGTTCGACGCCGACCACGCCAACGTCCAGGCCTACTCGGGCTCTTCGGCGGTGCTGGCCGCCTACGCCGCGCTGCTGCGCCCCGGCGACACCGTCCTCGCCCTCGGCCTGCACCACGGCGGCCACCTCACGCACGGCTCGCCCGCCAACTTCTCCGGCCGCTGGTTCGACTTCGTCGGCTACGGCGTCGAGGCCGAGTCCGGGCTCATCGACCACGAGCAGGTGCGCACGCTGGCCCGCACGCGCCGCCCCAAGGCGATCGTGTGCGGTTCGATCGCCTACCCCCGGCACCTGGACTACGCGTTCTTCCGCGAGGTCGCCGACGAGGTGGGCGCGTACCTCATCGCGGACGCCGCGCACCCGATCGGCCTGGTCGCCGGGGGAGCGGCGCCGAATCCGGTGCCGTACGCGGACATCGTCTGCGCCACCACGCACAAGGTGCTGCGGGGCCCGCGCGGCGGCATGCTCCTGTGCCGCGCGGAACTGGCCGAGCGCGTCGACCGGGCCGTGTTCCCCTTCACCCAGGGCGGTGCGCAGATGCACACCGTCGCCGCCAAGGCGGTCGCCTTCGGCGAGGCGGCGACACCGGCGTTCTCCGCGTACGCACATCAGGTGGTCGCCAACGCGAGGGTGCTCGCGGCACGGCTGGCCGCCGAGGGCCTGGTGGTCACCACCGGCGGCACGGACACCCACCTGATCACCGCCGACCCGGCGCCGCTCGGCGTCGACGGACGCACCGCCCGTGGCCGTCTCGCCGCGGCCGGCCTGGTCCTGGACTGCTGTGCGCTGCCTCACGGTGATGCCCGGGGACTGCGGCTCGGCACCGCCGCGATCACCACGCAGGGTATGGGCGAGGCGGAGATGGCGCGGATCGCCGAACTGCTCGCAGGGGTGCTCAGGGGCGTGACCGGGGCCGCGAGGGCCCGTGAAGATGTGCGGGAGCTTACAGGTGAATTTCCGCCGTACCCGGCTTGAGTCGGGGTAAGCGCACCAGGGTGCACAGCTACTCGTGCAACCATCGTCGCTACCCGGAAGTCCTCACCCGTATGCGCGCATCGCTAGGGTGTGGGGCTGTGATGGCCAGCGAGACCTGTGGGGAAGCCCGTGCGTGAATACCTCCTGACGCTCTGCATCACGGCCGCGGTGACGTATCTGCTGACAGGGCCGGTACGGAAGTTCGCGATCGTGGCCGGAGCGATGCCGGAGATCCGGGCACGTGACGTGCACCGGGAGCCCACTCCGCGCCTCGGCGGTATCGCGATGTTCTTCGGCCTGTGCGCGGGCCTGCTGGTCGCCGACCACCTGACCAACCTCAACCAGGTCTTCGAGACGTCGAACGAACCCCGGGCGCTGCTGTCCGGGGCGGCGCTGATCTGGCTGATCGGGGTGCTGGACGACAAGTTCGAGATCGACGCCCTGATCAAGCTGGGCGGGCAGATGATCGCGGCGGGCGTGATGGTCGTCCAGGGTCTGACGATCCTGTGGCTGCCCGTCCCGGGCGTCGGCTCGGTCGCGCTCACCCAGTGGCAGGGCACCCTGCTGACGGTCGCGCTGGTCGTCATCACCATCAACGCGGTGAACTTCGTCGACGGCCTGGACGGTCTCGCGGCCGGCATGGTCTGCATCGCGGCGACCGCGTTCTTCCTGTACGCCTACCGCATCTGGTACTCGTACGGCGTGGAGGCCGCCGCCCCCGCCACCCTCTTCTCGGCGATCCTGATGGGCATGTGCCTGGGCTTCCTGCCGCACAACATGCACCCGGCGCGGATCTTCATGGGTGACTCGGGCTCCATGCTGATCGGCCTGGTCCTGGCCGCCGGCGCGATCTCCGTCACGGGGCAGGTCGATCCGGACGCGCTCAACCTGTACGTCGGCTCCGAGAAGGAGGCCGTGCACCAGACGGTCCCCGTCTACATCCCGTTGCTGCTGCCGCTGACGATCATCGCGGTGCCGGCCGCCGACCTGATCCTGGCGATCGTGCGCCGCACCTGGCGGGGCCAGTCCCCGTTCGCCGCCGACCGGGGCCACCTCCACCACCGCCTGCTGGAGATCGGCCACTCGCACAGCCGCGCGGTGCTGATCATGTACTTCTGGTCGGCGCTGATCGCCTTCGGCGCGCTCGCCTACTCGGTCAACTCGGCGTCCATGTGGATCGTGCTCGGTGTCGTGTTCCTCAGTGCGATCGGTCTCATCCTGCTTCTCCTGCCGCGCTTCACACCGCGCGCCCCGCGCTGGATGGAGCACTTCGTGCCGCCGCGCTACCGCAGGCGCGGCGAGGTGGCGGCCGTGGCTCCCGAGGCCTCGACGCCGGCGGCCGCCGCCGAGCAGCCGGCCGCCGTGGCGCAGGAGAACCGCACGCCGGTGGTGTCCGGAGTCGCCGGGGTCAACGGGGCGACCGCCATCGGCTCCCGTGCACGTCTGGACGACCGGCGCAGAGCCGGGACAAGGTAAGAATCTGACTAGAGCATTGCCAAGTCGTGGGGTTGCGATGGGGGTATGAAGCACCCCAATACCAGACATCTCGGCGCGGTTCCCGCTCAGACGCGCAGTTTCACTCTCATGTGTGACTGTGCGCACACCTTCAGGTAAAGACTGCATCAAATAGTTTGTGATACGGTTCACGAGAACCCCCCGGATAGAGCCGAAGGACCGTAGTGCGACGGTCCATTGGTGTGAGGTCTCCACTCAGCCCGGGACTACGCTCGTCCATGACGACACCCCTGCCCCCTGCGAAAGCGGAGTTGCCGCCATGCCGTCCAATGACGCCCGGAACCTTCTGCAGTGCGCTGTGCCAACAGCCGCTGCCGGTGCGGTCGCGGTCGCCGTCAGCGGCGTGGTGGCCGGAGGCAAGGGCGCCGTCGGAGCGGCCGTCGGTACAGCGCTGGCCATCCTCTTCATGGGAATCGGCCTCTTCGTTCTCCAGTGGACGGCAAAAACGCTCCCGCAGTTGTTCCAGGCCATGGGGCTGATGCTGTACATGGCCCAGCTCCTGCTCCTCCTGATCTTTGTCGCCCTCTTCAAGGACACCTCTCTCTTCAACGCGAAGACGTTCGCCGCCGGGCTCGTCGTCGCGACCGTCGTGTGGATGGCTGCGCAGGCTCGTGCGCACATGAAGGCCAAGATCTTCTACATCGACCCGGACTCCGCGAAGAGTGAGAAGCCCGAGAAGACCGGGTCGTCGTCGTGACGGGTAGGGGCGCGATAAAGAGCACTGAGAAGTCCTGCTATCGTCCGGTGCCAACTGCGGCATCGCGGGCGCGGGCATCTGAGCTGACGCCTGCTCGAACGCGAGGCTCGATGCCCCCCAGCCGCCCTCACATCCGTAACACCAGTCCGGTGCCGATCCGCGGCTGCGCGCCGCGCCGACACAACGAGGTTGCCGTACCCATGCGTCACACCGAAGGAGCCCGCGGTGAGTGCTGACCAGACCCAGCTCGCCTTTGACTGGAGCTGTCGGATCATGTCCGACGGGTGTGGTTTTCCGGCACCGGGCCTGCACTCGTTCCTCTTCAAGCCGATCGCCACGGTTGGAGGGTTCGAGTTCAACAAGGTGATGCTGCTCGCCATCATCACCACCGTTCTCGTCATCGGCTTCTTCTGGGCGGCCTTCGGCAAGGCCAAGGTGGTGCCGGGCAAGCTGCAGATGGTCGGCGAGGCCGGCTACGACTTCGTCCGCCGCGGCATCGTCTACGAGACCCTCGGCAAGAAGGAGGGCGAGAAGTACGTCCCCCTGATGGTCTCGCTGTTCTTCTTCATCTGGATCATGAACATCTGGTCCGTGATCCCGCTCGCGCAGTTCCCGGTCTCTTCGATCATCGCGTTCCCGGCGGTCCTGGCCGTGATCGTCTACGTGACCTGGGTGTCGCTGACCTTTAAGCGGCACGGCTTCGTCGGGTTCTTCAAGAACATCACCGGCTACGACAAGTCGCTCGGCCCTGTGCTGCCGCTCGTGATGGTCATCGAGTTCTTCTCGAACCTGCTCGTCCGGCCGTTCACGCACGCGGTGCGACTCTTCGCCAACATGTTCGCCGGTCACCTGATGCTGGTGATGTTCACCGTCGCCTCCTGGTACCTGCTGAACAGCTGGATGATCCCGGCGGCCGGTGTCTCCTTCGTGATGACCGTCGCCATGATCGGCTTCGAGCTTTTCGTGCAGGCCGTCCAGGCGTACGTTTTCGTACTCCTCGCCTGCACGTACATCCAGGGCGCTCTGGCCGAGCACCACTGAGCCCCGCCCCCACACCATGTCGTCCGGTGGCCAACCCCCACCGGTCCGTTAAGAGAAGGAAGATTCAGCATGGCTGCCACTGAGACCCTCGCCGCTGTCTCCGGTTCGCTCGGTTCCGTCGGCTACGGCCTCTCGGCTATCGGCCCCGGCATCGGCGTCGGCATCATCTTCGGCAACGGCACCCAGGCCCTGGCCCGTCAGCCCGAGGCCGCTGGTCTGATCCGTGCCAACCAGATCCTGGGCTTCGCCTTCTGTGAGGCGCTCGCCCTCATCGGCATCGTTATGCCGTTCGTGTTCGGTCAGTAATTTCCTGCTCACCGACACGTTTCGACGAAAGGCACTGATGTGATCGCCAACCTGGTACAGCTGGCGGCCGAGGAGGAGCAGAACCCGCTCGTTCCTCCGGGCCCCGAGCTGCTCGTCGGCACCATCGCCTTCGCCATCGTGTTCTTCTTCTTCTGGAAGAAGCTGCTTCCGAACATCAACAAGGTTCTGGAGGAGCGCCGCGCGGCGATCGAAGGCGGTATCGAAGAGGCCGAGACCATGAAGGTCGAGGCCCAGAGCGTCCTTGAGCAGTACAAGGCACAGCTCGCCGAGGCCCGGCACGAGGCCGCGCGTCTGCGCCAGGAGGCGCAGGAGCAGGGTGCCGCCCTCATCGCCGAGATGCGGGCCGAGGGCCAGCGGCAGCGCGAGGAGATCGTCGCCGCCGGTCACGCCCAGATCGAGGCCGACCGCAAGGCCGCCGCGTCCACGCTGCGCCAGGACGTCGGCAAGCTGGCCACGGACCTGGCCGGCAAGCTCGTCGGCGAGTCCCTCGAGGACCACGCCCGCCAGAGCCGCGTGATCGACCGGTTCCTCGACGAGCTCGAGGAGAAGGCCGAGGCCGGGCGATGAACGGAGCGAGCCGCGAGGCCCTGGCAGCCGCACGTGAGCGTCTCGACGCGCTGACGGACTCCACGTCCGTGGACGCGGGGAAGCTCGCCGACGAGCTGGCCGCCGTCACCGCGCTGCTCGACCGCGAGGTGTCGCTGCGTCGGGTCCTCACCGACCCGGCGCAGGCCGGCGAGGCCAAGGCCGAGCTGGCCCAGCGCCTGCTCGGCACCCAGGTCAGCGGCCCGGCCGTGGACCTGGTGGCCGGGATGGTGCGCTCCCGCTGGTCGCAGTCGCGCGACCTGGTGGACGCGCTGGAGGAGCTGGCCGCGACCGCCGACCTCACCGCCGCGCAGAAGGCGGGCAAGCTCGACGACGTCGAGGACGAGCTGTTCCGGTTCGGCCGGATCGTCTCCGGCAGCACCGAGCTGCGTGCCGCGCTGACCGACCGCAAGGCCACCACCTCGGCCAAGAGCGAGCTGCTGCGCGGCCTGCTCGGCGGCCGGGCCCAGCCGGCCACCGAGCGTCTGGTGACGCGCCTTGTGACCGCGCCGCGGGGACGTAGCCTGGAGTCGGGACTGGAGTCCCTGTCCAAGCTCGCCGCCGACCGCCGGAACCGCATGGTCGCCGTCGTCACCTCGGCGGTGCCGCTGAGCGAACCGCAGAAGCAGCGCCTGGGCGCCGCCCTCGCGAAGCTCTACGGCCGTCAGATGCACCTCAACCTGGACGTGGACCCCGAGGTCCTCGGCGGGATCCGGGTGCAGGTCGGTGACGAGGTCATCAACGGCTCCCTCGCGGACCGCATCGAGGACGCCAGCCGCCGGCTCGCCGGCTGAGCAGCAACTCAATAGGCACAACGTACTTACGACGGCCCTGGTTGGGCCGTGCAGAAGAATCCTGGGGGTCGCCCCCAGACCCCCTAAGAAACTTCGGGCCCAACAAGGAGAGCAGGGAACCCAGATGGCGGAGCTCACGATCCGGCCGGAGGAGATCCGGGACGCACTGGAGAACTTCGTCCAGGCGTACAAGCCGGACGCGGCCTCGCGCGAGGAGGTCGGTACGGTCACCTTTGCCGGCGACGGCATCGCGAAGGTCGAGGGCCTGCCCTCGACCATGGCCAACGAGCTGCTGAAGTTCGAGGACGGCACCCTCGGCCTCGCCCTCAACCTCGAGGAGCGCGAGATCGGTGCCATCGTCCTCGGTGAGTTCAGCGGCGTCGAGGAGGGTCAGCCGGTCTCGCGTACCGGTGAGGTTCTCTCCGTCGCGGTCGGCGAGGGCTACCTCGGCCGCGTGGTCGACCCCCTCGGCAACCCGATCGACGGTCTCGGCGAGATCGAGACCACCGACCGCCGCGCGCTCGAGCTGCAGGCCCCCACGGTCATGCAGCGCAAGTCGGTGCACGAGCCGATGGAGACCGGCTACAAGGCCGTCGACGCGATGACCCCCGTCGGCCGCGGTCAGCGTCAGCTGATCATCGGTGACCGCCAGACCGGCAAGACCGCCCTGGCCGTCGACACGATCATCAACCAGCGCGACAACTGGCGCTCGGGCGACCCGAAGAAGCAGGTCCGCTGCATCTACGTCGCCATCGGCCAGAAGGGCTCCACCATCGCCGGCGTGCGCGGCGCTCTGGAGGAGGCCGGCGCGCTGGAGTACACGACCATCGTCGCCGCCCCGGCGTCCGACCCGGCGGGCTTCAAGTACCTGGCCCCCTACACCGGTTCGGCCATCGGTCAGCAGTGGATGTACGAGGGCAAGCACGTCCTGATCATCTTCGACGACCTGTCGAAGCAGGCCGACGCCTACCGCGCCGTGTCGCTGCTGCTGCGCCGCCCGCCGGGCCGTGAGGCCTACCCGGGTGACGTCTTCTACCTGCACTCCCGCCTGCTGGAGCGCTGCGCCAAGCTCTCCGACGAGATGGGCGCCGGCTCGATGACCGGTCTGCCGATCGTCGAGACCAAGGCCAACGACGTGTCGGCGTTCATCCCGACCAACGTCATCTCCATCACCGACGGCCAGTGCTTCCTGGAGTCGGACCTGTTCAACGCCGGTCAGCGCCCCGCGCTGAACGTCGGTATCTCCGTCTCCCGAGTCGGTGGTTCCGCTCAGCACAAGGCGATGAAGCAGGTCTCCGGCCGTCTGCGTGTGGACCTCGCCCAGTTCCGTGAGCTGGAGGCGTTCGCCGCCTTCGGTTC
Organism: Streptomyces djakartensis; assembly: GCF_014651075.1. GTDB lineage: Bacteria > Actinomycetota > Actinomycetes > Streptomycetales > Streptomycetaceae > Streptomyces > Streptomyces djakartensis. The sequence continues at coordinate 80,895 of NZ_BMWE01000023.1, forward strand.
CGACCTGGACGCCGCGTCCAAGGCGCAGCTGGAGCGCGGTCAGCGCATGGTCGAGCTGCTGAAGCAGCCGCAGTACCAGCCGATGGCCACCGAGGACCAGGTCGTCTCCGTCTGGGCCGGCACCACCGGCAAGATGGACGACGTCCCCGTCGCCGACATCCGCCGCTTCGAGTCGGAGCTGCTGGACTACCTGCACCGCAAGGAGCAGGGTCTGATGACCTCCATCCGCGAGGGCGGCAAGATGTCCGACGACACCCTCCAGGCCGTGGCGGACGCCATCGCGGAGTTCAAGAAGCAGTTCGAGACCTCCGACGGCAAGCTGCTCGGCGAGGACGCCCCGGCTGCCGGCAAGTGACGACGGAAGGGACCTGACTCATGGGAGCCCAGCTCCGGGTCTACAAGCGTCGCATCCGATCCGTCTCCGCGACCAAGAAGATCACCAAGGCGATGGAGATGATCGCCGCCTCGCGCGTCGTCAAGGCGCAGCGCAAGGTGGCGGCCTCCACCCCGTACGCGACCGAGCTCACCCGCGCGGTCACGGCGGTCGCCACCGGCTCTAACACCAAGCACCCGCTGACGACGGAGGCCGAGAACCCGACCCGCGCCGCGGTCCTGCTCCTCACGAGCGACCGCGGTCTGGCCGGCGCCTTCAACGCCAACGCCATCAAGGCGGCGGAGAAGCTGACGGAGAAGCTGGAGGCGGAGGGCAAGGAGGTCGTCAACTTCATCGTCGGCCGCCGTGGTGTCGCCCACTACAACTTCCGCGAGCGCCGAATCGCGGAGTCGTTCACGGGCTTCACCGACGACCCTTCGTACGCGGACGCCAAGAAGGTCGCGGCCCCGCTGATCGAGGCCATCGAGACGGAGACGGCCGAGGGCGGCGTGGACGAGCTCCACATCGTCTACACCGAGTTCGTGTCGATGATGACGCAGACGGCGACCGAGGCCCGGCTGCTGCCGCTCAGCCTCGACGAGGTCGCCGAGGAGGCCAAGCCCGCCAAGGGCGAGATCCTCCCGCTGTTCGACTTCGAGCCGTCGGCTGAGGACGTCCTGGACGCCCTCCTGCCGCGCTACGTCGAGAGCCGCATCTACAACGCGCTGCTCCAGTCGGCCGCCTCCAAGCACGCCGCCACGCGGCGCGCGATGAAGTCGGCCACCGACAACGCCGGTGAGCTCATCGAGACGCTCACCCGGCTTGCCAACCAGGCCCGCCAGGCCGAAATCACCCAGGAAATCAGCGAGATCGTCGGTGGCGCGAGTGCCCTGGCCGACGCGACCGCGGGGAGTGACCGATAAATGACCACCACTGTTGAGACGGCCACGGCGACGGGCCGCGTCGCGCGGGTCATCGGCCCGGTCGTCGACGTGGAGTTCCCCGTCGACGCGATGCCGGACATCTACAACGCCCTCCACGTCGAGGTCGCCGACCCGGCGAAGGCGGGCGAGAAGAAGACGCTGACCCTGGAGGTCGCCCAGCACCTGGGTGACGGCCTGGTCCGCGCGATCTCCATGCAGCCCACCGACGGCCTGGTCCGCCAGGCCCCGGTCGTCGACACCGGCGCGGGCATCACCGTCCCGGTCGGCGACTTCACCAAGGGCAAGGTGTTCAACACCCTCGGTGAGGTGCTGAACACCGACGAGACCTACGAGGGCGAGCGCTGGTCCATCCACCGCAAGGCCCCCGCGTTCGACCAGCTCGAGTCGAAGACCGAGATGTTCGAGACGGGTCTGAAGGTCGTCGACCTGCTCACCCCGTACGTCAAGGGCGGCAAGATCGGTCTGTTCGGTGGTGCCGGTGTCGGCAAGACCGTGCTGATCCAGGAAATGATCATGCGTGTCGCCAACCTCCACGAGGGCGTCTCCGTCTTCGCGGGCGTCGGCGAGCGCACCCGTGAGGGCAACGACCTCATCGCGGAGATGGAAGAGTCCGGCGTTCTGGACAAGACCGCGCTGGTCTTCGGCCAGATGGACGAGCCCCCGGGCACGCGTCTGCGCGTGGCCCTGGCCGGCCTGACGATGGCGGAGTACTTCCGCGACGTCCAGAAGCAGGACGTGCTGTTCTTCATCGACAACATCTTCCGCTTCACCCAGGCCGGTTCCGAGGTGTCGACCCTGCTCGGCCGTATGCCCTCCGCGGTGGGCTACCAGCCGAACCTGGCCGACGAGATGGGCACCCTCCAGGAGCGCATCACCTCGACCCGTGGTCACTCGATCACCTCGATGCAGGCGATCTACGTCCCCGCGGACGACCTGACCGACCCGGCCCCGGCCACCACCTTCGCCCACCTCGACGCGACGACGGTTCTGTCCCGTCCGATCTCCGAGAAGGGCATCTACCCGGCCGTGGACCCGCTGGACTCGACGTCCCGGATCCTCGACCCGCGGTACATCTCGGCGGACCACTACAACGCCGCGATGCGCGTGAAGAACATCCTGCAGAAGTACAAGGACCTGCAGGACATCATCGCGATCCTCGGTATCGACGAGCTCGGCGAGGAGGACAAGCTCGTCGTCCACCGTGCCCGTCGCGTGGAGCGCTTCCTGTCCCAGAACACCCACGCCGCCAAGCAGTTCACCGGCGTGGACGGTTCGGACGTGCCGCTGGACGAGTCGATCGCCGCGTTCAACGCGATCTGCGACGGCGAGTACGACCACTTCCCGGAGCAGGCGTTCTTCATGTGCGGTGGTCTCGAGGACCTGAAGAAGAACGCGAAGGAGCTGGGCGTCTCCTGACCCGGGCAGCGCTCGAGTCATGAGGGGGCGGGGTTCGTCCCGCCCCCTCATTCACGACCATTAGACTTGTAACCAACACCCGGCACTCCCGCCGGGTGGTGACCCGAGGAGCCACCCTTGGCTGCTGAGCTGCACGTCGCGCTGGTCGCGGCCGACCGTGAGGTCTGGTCCGGCCAGGCCACCCTGGTCGTCGCGCGCACCACGTCCGGCGACATCGGCGTCATGCCCGGTCACCAGCCGCTGCTCGGTGTGCTGGAGTCGGGCCCCGTGACCATCCGCACGAGCGAGGGCGGGACGGTCGTCGCCGCGGTGCACGGCGGATTCATCTCGTTCGCGGACGACAAGCTCTCGCTGCTGGCGGAAGTCGCCGAGCTGTCGGACGAGATCGATGTCCAGCGTGCCGAGCGGGAGCTCGAGCGCGCGAAGGCGGAGGATGACGCGGAGGCCCAGCGCCGCGCGGACGTCCGGCTGCGCGCCGCGACGGCGGCACGCTGACTCCGTCCGCGGTGTGAAGACGTCACTCAGCCGCGGCTGGGTACCGGAGAGATCCGGACCCGGCCGCGGCTGAGCCGGATGTGGGTGATTTTTACGTTCCGTTACCTAGGAGACGAGGAGGTCGGTGCCGATGGTCCTCGCTCTGACTGTGTGCGGAACCGTGGTGGCCCTCGTGGTGGTGGGCCTCTTCGTCTTCGGGCTGCGCCGCCGGCTGATCCAGCGTTCGGGCGGAACCTTCGACGCCAGCCTGCGCTGGGACGCCCCGGAGCGGGGCGACACCAACGGCAAGGGCTGGGCGTACGGGGTGGCCCGGTACAACGGCGACCGCGTCGAGTGGTTCCGGGTCTTCTCGTACTCGCCGCGCCCGCGCCGCGTCCTGGAGCGTTCCGCGATCGAGGTGGCCGGCCGCCGGGTCCCGGAGGGCGAGGAGGAGCTGGCGCTCCTCTCCGACCATGTGATCCTGACCTGTCTGCACCGGGGCTCCCGGCTGGAGCTCGCCATGAGCGAGGACGCGCTGACCGGTTTCCTCGCGTGGCTCGAGGCCGCCCCGCCCGGTCAGCGGGTGAACGTGGCGTAGCCCCCCGTCACTCGCCGGGTTCAGGCCGGATCAGCCGAGCGCGCCATTGTGGTCGATCCCTTCTTCGTTCCCCGGACACGGCTGTCCGGCCTCCGGAGCCTGGACGTCGCCCTTGCCGACGCCGCCGTACACCGGGGGCGCGGGGCGTGAAGAAGCCGCCGTGGACAGACCCGGGGTCTGCCCACGGCGGAGGCGGGGAGCGCGGGAACGGACCGCGGGTTACCGCAGTCCGCTGTCGATGGCCGTCACCAGCTCCCCGTTGCCGGTGTCGCCGCTGAACTCCCAGAAGAACGCGCCGCCCAGGCCCTGGTTCCTGGCCCAGGTCATCTTCCCGGCGATCGTCGACGGGGTGTCGTAGGACCACCAGTTGGTGCCGCAGTGCGCGTACGCCGTGCCCGCGATGGCGCCGGTGGCCGGACAGGAGTTCTTCAGGACCTTGTAGTCCTCGATACCCGCCTCGTACGTGCCCGGAGCCGCGCCGGTCGCCGATCCGCCCGGGGCGGACTGGGTGACGCCGGTCCAGCCGCGGCCGTAGAAGCCGATGCCGAGCAGCAGCTTGGCGGACGGGACACCCTTCGCCTTCAGCTTGGCGATCGCGTCGGCCGAGTTGAAGCCGGCCTGCGGGATCCCGGGGTACGAGGTCAGCGGGGAGTGCGGGGCGGTGGGGCCGTCCTTGTCGAAGGCGCCGAAGTAGTCGTACGTCATCACGTTGTACCAGTCGAGGTACTGTGCGGCGCCGCCGTAGTCGGCCGCGTCGATCTTGCCCCCGGAGGAACCGTCGCCGGTGATGGCGGCGGTCACCAGGTAGTCCTTCCCGAACTCCGCGCGCAGGGCCTGCACGAGGTTCCTGAACGCCGCCGGGCCGGACGTGTCGCAGGTCAGACCGCAGGCGTTCGGGTACTCCCAGTCGATGTCGATGCCGTCGAACACATCGGCCCAGCGCGGATCCTCCACCACGGCCTTGCAGGACTTGGCGAACGCGGCGGCGTTCTGCGCGGCCTGGCCGAAACCGCCCGAGTAGGTCCAGCCGCCGAAGGAGTACAGCACCTTGATGTGCGGGTACTTGGCCTTGAGCTGGCGCAGCTGGTTGAAGTTGCCGCGCAGCGGCTGGTCCCAGGTGTCGGCGGTGCCGCTGACCGATTGGTCGGCGGTGTAGGCCTTGTCGTAGGCGGCGTAGGTGTCGTCGACGGTGCACTGGCCGTTCTTGACGTTGCCGAACGCGTAGTTGATGTGGGTGATCTTCGACGCGGAGCCGGAGGTCACCAGGTTCTTCACGTGGTAGTTGCGGCCGTAGACGCCCCACTCGACGAAGTAGCCCAGCTTGACCTTGTCGCCGGTGGGCGGCTCGGTGGTGCCGCCGGTGGTGCGCACGGCGCGGGCGCCGCTGACCGGGCCGGTCTGGTCGGCGGTGTCGCGGGCCTGCACCGAGTAGGAGTAGTCGGTGCCGGCGGTCAGGCCGGTGTCGGTGTACGAGGTGCCCGTCACGGTGGCGACCTTGCCGCCGTCGCGCAGGACGTCGTAGTTCTTGACGCCCTTGTCGTCGGTGGCGGCGGACCAGGACAGCTTCACCGAGGTGTTGGTGATGTCGGAGGCGGTCGGGGTGCCGGGGGCGCTCGGCGCGCTGTCGCCGGGTTCCGTCGTGCCGCCGTCGCAGCTGCCGCCGTTGAGCTTGCAGTTCGCGGGGGAGCCGGTGCCACTGCCGTTGAAGCCGAAGGAGACGGAGGCGCCGGGGGCGAGGGTGCCGTTCCAGGACTTGTTCCTGGCGGTCCAGTGGGTGCCGGAGGAGGTGACGTCGGCGTCCCAGGCGGAGGTCACGGAGGTGCCGGAGGGGAAGTCCCACTCGACGGCCCAGGAGCTGAGCGTCGTGGTTCCGGTGTTCTTCACCGTCCACTTGCCTTCGAAGCCCGAGCCCCAGTCCTGCGTCTTGGCGTAGGTAGCGGTGGCGGACGCGGCCGCCTGGGCGGGGGTGGCGAGGCCGACCATGCCGGCCAGCGGGAGCAACAGCGTCGCGAGTCCCGCAGCGGCTCTGTGTCTGAAGCGCATGCGGCGCCTCCTTGTGGGGTCGTGGGGGCGTGACTGAGCCTCACACCCCTCATGGTGCGGTGAGAGTAGAAAGGTCTGGACCACCAGTCAATAGGTCTGGACCACCGCACTTGTTCCCGTCAGATCCGCAACTCCTGCGCCAGCACCGCCGCTTGCACCCTGCTGCGCAGCTCCAGCTTCCCCAGCAACCGGCTGACATGGGTCTTCACGGTCGCCTCGGCCATCTCGAGCCGCTCGGCGATGCCCGCGTTGGACAGGCCTTCACCCAGGCAGGACAGCACCTCGCGCTCACGCCGGGTCAGCCGGTCCAGGACGGACGGATCGGCCGCCGGCTCCCGCGCGGGCCTGGCGGCGAACTCCGCGATCAGGCGGCGGGTGACCGCCGGCGAGATCAGCCCCTCACCGCGCGCCACCGTCCGTACCGCCTCCAGCAGCTCCCTGGCCTCGGCGTTCTTGAGCAGGAACCCGGACGCGCCCGCCCGCAGCGCCCCGAAGACGTACTCGTCGAGATCGAAGGTGGTCAGCACCAGCACGTCGGCGAGCCGTTCCGCGACGATCCGCCGGGTCGCCGACACGCCGTCCAGACGCGGCATCTGAACGTCCATCAGCACCAGGTCCGGCCGCAGCTCGCGGGCGAGCGCCACCGCCTGCTCACCGTCCGCGGCCTCGCCGGCCACCTCGATGTCGGGCGCGCTGCGCAGGATGAGGACCAGCCCCGCGCGGACGGCCGACTGGTCCTCGGCGACCAGGACGCGGATCATGGAGTCTCTCCTTCGACGGGGTCGTTGACGGGCAGGATGGCGCGTACGGCCCAGACCTTGCCCTCGGGTGAGTCCTCGGGGCCGGCCGTGAAGGTGCCGCCCAGCAGGGCCACACGTTCCCTCATCCCCACCAGGCCGGCGCCCGAGCCGGGGGCGCGTGGGGCGTCCCGGTCGCCGTACGGGCTGATCACCTTCACGACGAGCGAGCCGTCCCGCCGGGCGAGGGACACGGTGACCCGGCCCGGGGAGGCGTGCTTGAGCACGTTGGTCAGCGACTCCTGCGTGATGCGGTAGGCCGCGAGTTCGACGGGCGCGGGCACCTCGCCCTGTTCGGCGTCCAGGGTGACGTCGAGGCCGTTGGCGCGTGCGTTCTCCACCAGCGGGCCGATGCCGTCGAGCGTGGGAGCCGCGGCCGGTTCCACGTCGCCGCCGCTGTCGCGCAGGATGCCGATCAGCCGCCGCATCTCGGCGAGCCCCGCCACGCTGTTCTCGCGGATGACCACCAGCGCGTCCTGCGAGGTCCTCGGGTCGTCGAGGGAGAGGGCGGCGGTGGAGTGGATGGCGATCGCGGACAGGTGGTTGGCGACCATGTCATGCAGTTCGCGGGCCATCCTGGCGCGTTCGGCGGTGACCGCCTGCGTGCGGTCCATCTCGGCGAGCAGCGCGGTCTGCTCGGCGCGCAGCCGGGCCGCCTCGGCGGCCTCGCGGTGGTTGCGGACGATCAGACCGGTGGAGGCGGGCCCGAAGGTCACCAGGCCCGTGGCCACACCGATCAGCAGCGCCTCGGGCTCACGCCAGAGAGCGAGCGGCACCACGGCTCCGGCCACGGTGAGCAGGCCGGTGATCCGCGGGATGCGGTGGGCCGAGGCGGGCGGCCCGTACAGGACGGCCGCGTACATGAGGTCGGTGTACATCAGGATCGTGACCAGGTTGCCCTGGGTGACGAGGTCCAGGAAGATCGCGGGCGTGCCGATCAGCAGGGCGGTGCGGGGGGCGGTCCGGCGCAGCAGCTCGCAGCCCGCCATGATCACGAGCGGCAGCAGCAGCGGCCAGCGCCCCGGCAGGAGCACGTACACCTCGGTGTGCGGACGGGTGGCCAGGCCGACGCCCCACAGCAGCAGTCCGCCCAGCAGGCCGCCCAGCGCGACGTGGACGTCGAAACGGCGGGGGCGGGGGAGTCCTACGGCCATGGCCCCATCCAACACGGGCGTAGATCCCGGCGCGTGATCCTCGGGGAGGGTCCCCGGCTGCATCCTTCGATGTACCGCGGGTTCGTCAGTCGCGACGACGATTCCGGCCGCGCCGCACGGGAGCCTGAAGAGGTGACCGAGAGGAGCGAACCGTGATCGTCGCCTTGATCGCCGCCTGCGAGATCGGCTTCTGGGTGCTGCTGGCGGCCGGGCTGAGCGCCCGTTACCTGCTGCGCATGCCGCGGCTGGGACTGGGCCTGCTGCTGTGCGAGCCGCTGCTGGAGGTCGTCCTGCTGGTCGCCACCGCGCTGGACCTGAGGAACGGCGCCGAGCCGGACTGGACGCACGGCCTGGCCGCGCTGTACCTCGGCTACACCGTCGGGCACGGCCACCGCACGGTGAAGTGGCTCGACGGCCACGCCGCGCACCGGCTGGGCGGCGCCCCGCCCCCGCAGGGGCCCCCGCGCTACGGAATGCCCCGGGCGCGTCACGAGGGCAGGGTCTGGCTGGGCACGCTGCTGGGCGCCGTCGTCGCGACCGTGCTCCTCCAGCTCGCGATCTGGTACGTGGACGATCCGAGCCGCGTGACCTCCCTGGAGGGCTGGCGCTTCGTGGCCTGGCGTGCGGCCGGGATCCACGGCCTGATCGCGCTGAGCTACTGGATCTGGCCGCGCAAGGCTCCCGCGGGGGAGCCGGAGGAGCGGTTTGAGAAGGAGAGGGCGCACCGATGAGCAAGGCCCGCCGAAACCTGGTGGAAGGCGTCGTGACCTTCCTGGCCGGCCTGGTCCTGCGGCTGTTCACCGGCGACGTGGAGATCCCCGTCGTCACTCTCACGAAGGTGGGCGTGGTGCTGATGTGCGTCGGCGGCGCGCTGACCGCGACGGGCCTGTGGCAGGCGGTGGCGCGAAAGACCTGAGGAACCTCTACCGCTCCCCGCCCGGCACCCACAGCACGTCTCCGACCTCCCTGTTCGCCGTCCTCGCGAGGATGAAGAGGAGGTCGGAGAGACGGTTGAGGTAGGTGGCCGTCAGGGGGTTCATCGTCTCGCCGTGGGCCTCCAGGGCGGACCAGGTCGAGCGTTCCGCCCGGCGGACCACCGTGCAGGCCTGGTGGAGCAGGGCCGCGCCCGGGGTGCCGCCCGGGAGGATGAAGGAGCGGAGCTTCTCCAGCCGCTCGTTGAAGCGGTCGCAGTCCGCCTCCAGCTTGTCGATGTAGAACTGCTCGACCCGCAGCGGCGGGAACTCCGGGTTCTCCGCCACCGGCGTCGACAGGTCCGCTCCCACGTCGAACAGGTCGTTCTGGACGCGGGTGAGGACCTTGACGATCTCCTCGTCCAGGCCGCCCAGCGCGATCGCCGTGCCGATCACCGCGTTCGCCTCGTTGGCGTCGGCGTACGCGGAGATCCGCAGGTCGGTCTTGGCGACCCGGCTCATGTCACCGAGGGCGGTGGTGCCCTGGTCGCCGGTCCTGGTGTAGATGCGCGTCAGATTGACCATGTGGCCAGCGTAGTTACGCTCCGGCCGTTCGGAACACGCGTGTGCCCACTGTCACGGACACAGCCGTGAGCCCGACGGCCACCAGGACGCCGTACAGCATGTGCGCCGTCGCATAGCTGCCGACGTACGCGTCCCGCACCGCGTCCACCAGATAGCGGAACGGCATGAGGTGCGACAGCACGTCCAGCCACGCCGGCCCCAGGGTCATCGGGAGCATCAGGCCGGACAGCAGCATCGACGGCATGGTCAGCGCGTTGACCGCCGGACCGAAACCCTGGGGCGTGTCCAGTTTCATCGCCAGCGCGTACGACAGCGCGGCCAGCGACACGGTGAGCAGCGCGACGAACCCGAAGCCGATCAGTACGCCGGCCAGTGGCGCCCGCAGGCCCAAGGCCATGGCCGCCAGCACCAGCAGCACGGCCTGGAAGACGAACACGGTGGCTTCCCGCAGCACCCGGCCGAGCAGCAGGGCCAGCCGGCTGACCGGAGTCACCCGCATGCGCTCCACCACTCCCTGCCCCTTCTCGAGGATGATCGCGAAACCCGCGAAGGAAGCTCCGAACAGACCGAGTTGGCACAACAGGCCGGGGACGAGGATCTGCCAGGAACTGCCGCGTCCGCCGAGCGGCAGGCCGGTCAGCAGCGGACCGAAGAACACCAGGTACAGCAGCGGCATCAGGACGCCGAAGAGCAGTGCGAAGCGCGAGCGCAGGGACTGGCGCAGGTAGCGGCCGTAGATGAGTGCGGTGTCGTGCAAGAGCATCGGGAGTCCTTTGCGTCCTAAACGGCGACGGGGGTCTGGTCGGCCGGCGGGGCGCTGCGGCCGGTGATGGCGAGGAACGTGTCCTGGAGGGTCGCGCCGATCGAGCCGCCGTACTCCAGCTTCAGCGCGTCCGGAGTGCCCTCGGCGGCGACCACGCCCTGGTCGACGACGACCAGCCGGTCGGAGAGGGCGTCGGCCTCGTCGAGGTAGTGGGTGGTGAGGAAGACGGTCGTGCCGTGCTCGTCACGCAGCCGGCGCACCAGGTCCCACAGATCGGCGCGGCTGCCGGGGTCGAGGCCGGTGGTCGGCTCGTCGAGGAACAGCACCTTCGGGCGGTGGGTGAGCGCCATCGCGATGTCCAGCCGACGCCGCTGCCCGCCGGAGAGCGCGGCGCACTTGCGGTCGAGCAGCTCGACGAGGTCCAGCTCGCGGGCGAGTTCCTCGGCCCGCTCGACCGCCTGTGCCTTGGTCAGCCGGTACAGACGCCCCTGGGTGACGAGTTCCTCCCGCACGGAGATCCGCGGGTCGACCCCGCCGGACTGCGCCACATAGCCGCAGGACCGCCGCACCCCGGCAGGGTCCGCCGCCAGGTCGTGGCCGGCGACGGTGGCGGCACCGCCGGTCGGTGCCAGCAGCGTCGTCAGCATCCGCAGGGTCGTCGTCTTGCCGGCCCCGTTCGGGCCGAGGAAGCCGAGGATCTCGCCCTCGCGCACGGTCAGGTCGATGCCGCGCACGGCCTGCACGGGGCCGTGCTTCGTCCGGAAGGTACGGGCCAGACCGGCCGTACTGATGATTGCCATGCCGCCCAGAAAAGCAGAGTAACTTAAAGTTTGCAATGACCCCAAGTTTTATTGGACCCCAGGGAAGCTAGGATCCGGACATGGCAGAGGGGCTCAGGGAGCGGAAGAAGCGCGAGACCAGGCAGCGCATCTCGGACATCGCCACCGGGCTGTTCCTGGAGCACGGGTTCGTGACGGTGACGATCGCCGACGTGGCCGAGGCGGCCGAGGTCTCCGTCAACACCGTCTACAACTACTTCCCGGCCAAGGAGGACCTCTTCTTCGACCGCTCGCAGGGTGTCGTCGACCGGCTCTCCCGCTGGGTGCGCGGCCGGGACGCGGGGGAGTCGGCCGCCCGGGCGGTGCTGCGCGAGCTGCGCGCTGAGATCGAGGCCGTATCGCCCCGGATGGGCCTCATCGAAGGCTATGACCGTTTCATGCGCTGCATCGACGAGGCGCCGCCGCTGCGCTCCCGGCTCTGGAGCATCCAGCAGGAGGTCCAGGACAACCTGGAGGCGACCCTCCGGGAGGAGACGGGCGCCGAGGGCGGTGACCCGCTGCCGACGCTGATCGCCGGTCAGATCTGCTGGGTCCACGGCACCGTCTTCGTCGCGATCGGCCGTGAGATGGCCAAGGGGCGCAACCCGGACGAAGTGTCACGAGAGATGCTCGTCCTCCTCGACGACATCGAGGAGCTGTTGAGCGAGAACGTGCTCAACTACGCCGTCCGGGAAGCCGAGTGACCCCTGCCGGTGTGATGTCCGTCATGTGAGACGTGACGCGCATTACTTACTGGTCACACACGCCCTCACGAGCGCTAGTGTCCGCCCGAGAGGCAGACATATACAGAGCGTCAGGGGAGTCGCACAGTGGCACGGAAGCTCGCCGTCATCGGAGCCGGCCTCATGGGGTCCGGCATCGCCCAGGTCTCCGCGCAGGCGGGCTGGGACGTCGTCCTGCGAGACGTGACCGACGAGGCGCTCAGGCGGGGCACCGACGGCATCAAGGCGTCGTACGACAAGTTCGTCGCCAAGGGCAAGCTGGAGGCGCACGACGCCGACGCCGCCCTCGCGCGCATCACCGCGACCACCGACCTGGACGCCGCGGCCGACGCGGACGTGGTCGTCGAGGCCGTCTTCGAGAAGCTCGAGGTCAAGCACGAGATCTTCCGCGCGCTCGACAAGGTCGTGAAGGACGAGGCGATCCTGGCCTCGAACACCTCCGCCATCCCGATCACCAAGATCGCGGCGGCGACGGAGCGCCCGGAGCGGGTCGTCGGCACGCACTTCTTCTCGCCGGTGCCGATGATGCAGCTGTGCGAACTGGTCCGCGGATACAAGACCAGTGACGAAACCCTGGCCACCGCACGGGAGTTCGCCGAGTCGGTCGGCAAGACCTGCATCGTCGTCAACCGTGACGTCGCCGGCTTCGTGACGACCCGTCTCATCTGCGCCCTGGTCGTCGAGGCCGCCAAACTGCACGAGTCGGGCGTGGCGAGCGCCGAGGACATCGACCTGGCCTGCAAGCTGGGCTTCGGCCACGCCATGGGTCCGCTGGCGACGGCGGACCTGACCGGCGTCGACATCCTGCTGCACGCCACGAGCAACATCTACACCGAGTCCCAGGACGAGAAGTTCGCGGCTCCCGAATCGATGCGCCGGATGGTTGACGCCGGTGACATCGGTCGCAAGAGCGGGCAGGGCTTCTACAAGCACTGAAACCGCACACACCCCGGGGTCATCACACCCCGGGGTGAATTCGGTATCGGTTCGCTTACAAGAAGCAACCTCTGTCTCGTCCACGCAGTCAGAGCTTGCATCACCCACATCAGAACGCGGAGCACGATTCGCACGCACGGGGAGCGCATATGTACATCAGGGGCGACCACGCCGGGCTGGTCGTCGGGGGCCGCCTCGACGTCCGCAGCGCGGCGGACGCCCGTACGGTCCTGCACTCGGCCGTCGACGACGGCGTCGGAGACCTGGTGCTGGACCTGTCCGAACTGGACTCCTGGGACGCCACCGGACTCGGCGTGATCATGGGTGCGCACCGACGAGCCGGCCGCTGTGGCCGGCGCCTGGTCCTGCGCGGCGTGCCGCCGCAGATGCAGCGCCTGCTGGTGGCCACCCGCCTGCACCGGATCCTGGCGATCGAGGGAGGCATCGGGGTGGAGACCTTGCCCAGGGTGTGATCGTGCGGGTGTGAACCGGTCCACCGGGGAGACCCGGACGGACGAGGCCGGATCGTGCGACGAGTCATGCGACGAATCGTGCGAGACACGCAATCCTCATGAGACCGTGACGTCTCGGACGGCGCGGTACCCCGGACTGTCGTAGATACTGTGCGAAGGTTTAGGGTTCGGCTGCCCGCTGCCATGCCACCCTTCGAGCGGGCCCGGACCAGAAGCGACAGCGCGGTGTGCAGCAAGGCCGGGAGGGCTAGCAGGGCACACACACGCTTTTGGGGGGCTTGACCTATGGACCCGAACACCCCGGCACCCGAGGAGCACGGCCACGGCGGCGACGTTACCGCGCCGCGCCAGCGTCCGCCCCGGGATTCCCTCGCACCCGACTTCAGCCAGCACGCGCCGGCGCTCGCCCGCACGGTGCGGCTGGTCTCCGGCGACTTCCTGCTGACCGTCAACCCCGTCGACGGCAGCGAGATAGAGGCCTGCCCGCCCGCCGAGCGGCCCGCCCGCCCCGTCAAGCTCGGCCCGGCCGAACGCGCCGAGGCCGAACGCGCGGCCCTGCCGCCCGTCCCGCCGGGCCCCGCCCAGCCCACCCTGCCGCTGCTCGCCCGCCAGGACGAACGCGAGCAACTGGTGCGCCTGCTCGCCCGTGGCCGCACCGTCCGCCTCACCGGCCCCGCCGGTTCCGGCCGCACCCGCCTGCTCGACCTGGTCGCCGAGGACTGCTCGGACCTGGCCCCGGACGGCGTCGTCCGCCTGAACGGCTTCGGACGCACCTCCGGCGAGCTGCTGTACGACCTCTTCTACGCGGTGTACAAAGCGCCCCTGAACCGCCCGGACAGGGACGAACTGCTCACCCACGTCCGTGAGATCGGCGCGGTGGTCGTCCTCGATGACCTGGAGTTCGGTGGGGCCGCGCTCGACGAACTGCTGGAGGCGACCCCCGAGTGCGCCTTCCTGCTGGGCGCCACCCCGGACGTGCCGGCGCCCTCCGCCGGTGCCGCCGTGGAGGAGGTCGTCCTCGGCGGCCTGGAGCGCGCGGCCGGACTCGACCTGCTGGAGCACGCCGTCGGCCGGCCCCTCACCGAGGAGGAGTCCAACTGGGCGGGTGACCTCTGGTTCGAGTCGGAGGGCCTGCCACTGCGCTTCGTCCAGGCCGGCGCCCTGCTGCGGCAGCGCGACCGGCTGCGCGCCGGAGCCGGAGCCGTCGACGAGTTCGGCGTCTTCGAGGACGCGCCCCCCGCCGACGGGTACGACGCCGCCGAGGAAGACGAGGTGCCCCTGCCCTCGCTCGGTGAGGCCGCCGCCCCCGCGCCCCTGCTCGCCGCCCGGCTCAGCGCGTCCGCCCGCGCCACCCTCCGGTTCGCGGTCGCCCTGGGCGGCGAGGTGCCCCACCAGGCGCATCTGCCGGCCCTGGTCGGCGACACGCACGCTGATGCCGCGCTCGGTGAACTGGCCGCCTGCGGCCTGGTCTCCGCGGTCGGATCCCGCTACCGGCTCGCCGCGGGCGTGCCGGCCCAGCTGGAGGCCGCCGGATACGCCGACGAGGCCGAGGCCGGCGCCCGCAGCGCCGCCCAGCACTACTCCTGGTGGGCCGGGCACCCCTCGGTCACCCCCGAGCGGGTGTGCGCCGAGGCCGACGCGCTCCTCGCCGCCCTGGCGGTCCTGACCCCGCTCACCGGTCCGCCCGCCGACGGCGAGGACAGCCCGGGCCTGCGCCTGGCGCGCACCGCCGCACCCGCGTTCGCCGCCGGGCTGCACTGGAGCGCCTGGGAGCGGACCCTGCGGGCCGGCGCGGAGGCCGCCCGGCTCGCCGGGGACGTCGCCGAGCAGGCCTACTTCCATCACGAGCTCGGCATCTTCGCCCTGTGCGGTGGACAGCTCGACCGGGCCCGTGCCGAACTGGAGGCCTCCGTCGGTCTGCGCGGCGCCCTCTCCGACAAGCGCGGCACCGTCGCCGGCCGCCGTGCGCTCGCCCTGGTCGCCGACCGCTCCGGTACGCCGCTGAGTCTCGGGCCGACCGCGGGGGAGGAGGTGCCCGACGCCCGGTACGAGGAGTCGGCGTCCCCGGCCGGGGGCGTTCCGGCGGCCTTCCCGACCCTCCAGCAGCCCTCCGCCCCGGACCTGATCACCCACCGCTCCTCGTCCGGCCCCGCACACAAGGGCCGGGGCGGGCTCCAGGGCCTGGCCCGGCGCAACCTCGTGGCCGCCGGAGCCGGTGCCCTGCTCGTCGCCGTGCTCGGCACGGTGGTGACGCTCGGCGCCACCTCCGACAAGGACGCGAACCCGCCGTCCGGTCAGGTCGGCGTCAAACCCTCGGCCAGCCAGGGGCCGAGCGACGGCGGTCTGGGCGCCGACCGCCCGGTGAACGACAGCGACGGTGACCCGGGCGTGGTGACCAGCCGTCCGACCGGCCCGGGCCCGGACGGCACGCCGGACGATCCGGCACCGAGTGCCGGCGAGTCGACGGAGCCGTCGGGCTCCCCGAGCGGTACGGGGAGCCCCAGCGGCCGTCCGTCGCCGACCAAGTCCCCGACGAAGCCGCCGTCCTCGCCGACGAAGCCGCCGTCGTCCCCGACCAAGCCGCCGACGGATCCGTCGACGCCGTCCACGCCGACGCCGACCCCGACGAACACCGGGCAGCCCACGCCGACGACGACCCCGCCGACGACCAGCCCGTCCACGTCCGACTCGGCCAGCGGCCCGGCGCCGAGCAGCCCCGCCGACTCCGCGAGCGCGTCACAGAGCAGCGCGGACCCGGTGATCTGACACCCCTGCACGCGGCAGGGCCGGGTCCGTTCCACGGACCCGGCCCTCTTCGTCGTGCGGAACCTGTCAGAACAGCCGCAGCTTGTCGTCCTCGATGCCGCGCAGCGCGTCGTAGTCGAGGACCTGGCAGCCGATGCCCCGGTCGGTCGCGAGGACACGGGCCTGGGGCTTGATCTCCTGCGCGGCGAAGATGCCGCGGACGGGGGCGAGACGGGGGTCGCGGTTGAGCAGCTCCAGATAGCGCGTCAGCTGCTCCACGCCGTCGATCTCTCCGCGTCGCTTGATCTCGACGGCGACGGTCCCGCCGTCGGCGTCCCGGCACAGGATGTCGACCGGCCCGATGGCCGTCGGATACTCGCGGCGGATCAGGGTGTAGCCGTCGCCGAGCGTCTCGATACGGTCGGCGAGCAGTTCCTGCAGGTGCGCTTCCACGCCGTCCTTGATCAGGCCGGGATCGACGCCCAGTTCGTGCGAGGAGTCATGGAGGACTTCCTCCATCGTGATGATGAGCTTCTCGCCCGCCTTGTTGATGACGGTCCAGACGCCCTCGTCCTCGCCCGTTCCCTCCTTCAGTGTGCAGGGCGGCGACATCCAGTTCAGGGGCTTGTAGGCCCGGTCGTCGGCGTGGATCGAGACGCTGCCGTCCGCCTTCACCAGGATCAGGCGCGGGGCCGAGGGAAGGTGGGCGGTGAGCCGCCCGGCGTAGTCCACGGAGCAGCGGGCAATGACGAGACGCATGGTCGGCAACGCTACTCGACGGGCACCTGTCGACGCGATTCGCCCTGGAAAACACGTGTTCGGTAATGGCCGATTGTGTGCACGGTGTGCTCATTGGGAGTGTGTCATCTGCGCATTCTCCTGGTGCCGCCCCCGCCGGTTGCTTACCGTATGAACGGGAGGTCGCGACCTGTGTACGCAGCGTGTCCGGTTTCGCGAACTCCCTTGTCTGTCCGGCAACCCCTGCCCGCCGGGCGGGGGTGCGAGAGGAGTACTCATGTCGCTCGACGTCTCACCGGCCCTACTGGAACAGGCCGAGCGAGGCGAGGTCGACGAAGCCGAATTCGTCGACTGCGTCCGGACCTCCCTGCCCTACGCGTGGGAGATGATCAGCTCCCTGGTGGCCCAGCTGAAGGTGGACGGCGGTGCGTTCGCCGACAACCAGACGCCTCCGCCGGACGAGCAGGCACGCGGTCAGCTGCTGCGTGCGCTTGCGAGTGACGCGATACGCGGCGCGCTGCAACGGCACTTCGGTGTGCGGCTGGCCTTCCAGAACTGCCACCGGGTGGCCGTGTTCCCCCTTGACTCCTCGGTCGACGAGAAACTGGTCCGCTTCACCTCGGTCCGCAGTCAGGTGCTGAACCAGTCCCCCGAGTTCCGAGACTGCTGAGGCGCCGCCTGCTTGCCGCTCCGTACGCGGGAGGTGCGCTTTTGTACCGGAGCGGCAAGCCCCCAGGACTCACCGCGCCTTCAGACCAGTTGGGGGAGCACCTCGGCCCCCAGCCGCCGTACGTTCTCCTCGGTCGCCGCCAGGTCTCCGGAGCCCTCCACGAGCAGGGCGAAGCGGGAGATGCCGGTCCGCTCGCTGGTCGCCGCCAGCCGGTCGGCGCACAGCCGCGGGGTGCCCACCGGGTGCAGCCCGCAGAGCAGTTCGGTGTACGCCAGCGGGTCGCGCATCCGGCGCGCGCGCCCGTCGACCGTGACGTGCGCTTCCAGTCCCTGCTTCAGCCAGCCCGGCATCGCCTTCATCAGCGTTTCCGCCGCGTCGACCCGCCGGTCCGCGATCTGGCAGACGCCCGCCGACACATGGGACGCGCCGAGGATCTCCTCCGCCGGCCGGCCGCAGGCCCGCGCGTGCTGCCGCCACAGGGCGACCATCTCGGCCTTCTCCTCGTCTCCCACATGCATCCCGAGCAACATCGACAGGCCGCGCTCGGCGGCCAGCCGCACACTCGCCGGTGACGTGCAGGCGACGACGACCTCCGGCCCCGCGACCTCGTCCAGAGCCTCCGACGGCCGGGGCACCACCGGGACTTCCCGGAAGCGGAAACGCTCCCCGTCGGCCGCGACGGACGGATCCCGCAGCCAGCGCACCAGGAGGTCCAGGGACTCCGGGAACCCCTTCTCGTACGCCTCCAGACCGGCGCCGAACACCTCGAGATCGACCCACGGGCCGCCGCGGCCGACCCCGAGCGTGAAACGGCCGCCGCTCGTGTGGTGCAGCAGCGCCGCCTGTTCGCCGAGGGTCACGGGGTGGGCGGTGGGCAGGACGCTGACCGCCGTACCGACCCGGATGCGGCGGGTCCGGCCCAGGAGCCAGGCGGCCAGTGTGACGGCCGACGGACACGTGCCGTACGGCACGAAGTGGTGCTCGGCCAGCCAGACCGTGTCGAGCCCGGCCTCCTCCGCCACCTCGGCCGAGCGGACCGCGCGGTGCAGCGCCTCTCCCTCACCCTGACCGGGGAACTGGGCCGCCAACACGAAACTTCCAACGCGCATTGCTTTTCCTGCTTCCTTGGCTCCGACACGGAGCTCCCCCACAGCGCATAACCGTCCGACACGTGCCGAGGACACGGCCGGGCGGAGTACTTTGCGGATTGTCTGCAGAATCGGCGGTGTTCCACGCGCCACTGCCGCGGCACCATGGGGCGACCCGGCGGGGAGGCCGCCTCGCCCGACGGGGGGACTTGGGACTGTCGGTGGCGTACGTGTACCCCCGTCCGCGCCGCGTAGGCTGGACGCGGCCCGTGCTCCCTGTATAGCCCCGAGAGGTGTCCCGTGTCCCCGCGTCGCAACCGACCCAAGGGTGCCGGTTCTTCCGGCCGGAGCGCCGAGGACGACCGCCCCGGACGCTACGGCGGCTGGCAGGCCTCGGAGGACTGGCGGGGCGAGAGCTGGAACGTGCGGCACGTGGCCGGCGCGAGCGCGCAGGGCAAGGCATACCGCTGCCCCGGCTGTGACCAGATGATCCCGGACGGTGTGCCGCACGTGGTGGCCTGGTCCGAGCACACGGGCGTCGACGACCGCCGGCACTGGCACAAGGCCTGCTGGAACGCGCGGGACCGCCGCACCCCGGGGGTGCGGCGGTCCCGTAACGCGCCGAGGTTCTGAGCGGACTCAGACGTCCCGCTTCTCCAGCAGCGCGAAGGCGGCGGCGTACGCGACGGCCGTCACGCCGAGCATGATCCACAGCGGGTCCCAGCCGGACGGGCCGGACTCGCTGAGCGAGGCGGCGTAGAAGACACTGAGCTGGCTCGGGATCGAGTACTCGAACAGGGCGTCACGCACCGCCCTGAGGGACTCCGAGAACATGAACAGCGCGATCACGAGCGGAGCGAGCACGGCACCGACCATGAGGGTGATGGCGCCCGCGGAGTGCCGGATGACCGAGCCCATGGCCAGCGACAGCAGACCCAGCAGGGCGACGTACAGCGCGACCCCGACCGTGCCCTTCAGCCATTCCCCGCCGGACGGCGACTTCACGCCGTCGCCCTCCAGCATGGCCATGTGCATGAAGGCGACGAGGGACACGGACACCAGCGTCATCACGAACGCGACCAGGAAGAACACCACGGCCTTCGCCGCCAGCACCCGGCCGCGGCTCGGGCACGCGACCATCGTGGTGCGGACCATGCCCGTGCCGTACTCGGAAGCCGTGGTCAGCACGCCGAGCGTGATGATGCACATGCTGCCGAGCAGCACACCGAAGAAGCCGAGGCCGAGCGGGCTCTCGCCCTCCAGAGTTGGGTCGGAGTTCGCCACCACCACTCCGGTCAGGGTGCCGATGCCGACCACGAGCAGGACGAACACGCCGAGCGTCCACATGGTGGAGCGCACCGACCTGATCTTCGTCCACTCGGAGGCGATGGCGTGCCCGAGGTGGGTGCGCACGACCGGGATCGGCGAGGTGTAGCCGGGGTACGTCGAGCCGGCACCGGGCGCCGCCTCCCAGCTGGGTGCGGCCTGCGGCATCTGGGGCTGGGAACTGCTCATCGGGCGTCCTCGGGCTTGGTCAGATCGGAGGTCGGTGCGGAGCTCGGCGCGGCCGGCTGGGCGGGGGCGGCGGGCGCCGCGGGCGGCTGGGCCTGGCCGGCCGTGCCGGGGGCCTGGGGCGAGGGCTGCGCCGGC
>NZ_BMWE01000024.1 GCF_014651075.1 Streptomyces djakartensis
GCCGTCCGCCGGCCGGCCTGCCCGCACCCGGCCCGAGGTCTCTGCCTGCGGGGCGGCGGCCGAGTCGCCGTCGGCGGGGCGCCGCGGCACGGCTCCGGGCACGGAGTCCCGCGTGGCACGCCCGGGGCCGGACGGCCCCGCCGCCGCGTCGATTCCGACGTACGGGCGGATGTGGAGCGGGTCGAAGTCCTCCGCCGCCGCTGCCTGAGCCGTACGGGTGTCGCGCAGGGCCTCCGCCGCGCGGCGGGCGCAGGTGCAGGAGGGCGTCTTGTCCGGACGTCTGGGCGCGCCGCACTCCTGGCACGGGTGACCGTTCGGCGGTTCCACGCGTTTCTCCCTCCTCTCGCGAACTTCAGAGGTTATCCAGATCTTCTCCACAACGCGGTCGGCGATCCCCCGGAACGGCGGCTTCCAAAAGGGCTCGGCAGGCCATAGCGGGTCACACCGGTCACGATGGAAAATGTCACAGCCGCCCTGGGGAGGTCTCATGGCCGGAGACGAGGTCTTCGACGCCGAGGACACGCGCACGACGAAGACGACGGGCCACAGTGCCCCAGCTCAGGAGCATGTCTCCGGGAACGTGCTGGTCTCCCTCGGCGCTCTGCTCCTCGGTCTGCTGCTGGCCGCCCTCGACCAGACCATCGTGTCGACCGCGCTGCCCACCATCGTCAGCGACCTCGGCGGCCTGGATCACCTGTCCTGGGTGGTCACCGCCTATCTGCTGGCCGCGACGGCCGCGACCCCGCTGTGGGGCAAGCTCGGCGACCAGTACGGGCGCAAGAGGCTGTTCCAGAGCGCGATCGTGATCTTCCTCGTCGGGTCCGCGCTGTGCGGCACGGCCCAGGACATGGCCCAGCTGATCGCCTTCCGGGCCGTGCAGGGGCTCGGTGGCGGCGGGTTGATCGTGTTGTCCATGGCGATCGTCGGCGATCTCGTCCCGCCTCGTGAACGAGGGCGCTACCAGGGGCTGTTCGGGGCCGTCTTCGGAGCGGCCAGTGTGCTCGGACCGCTGCTCGGCGGGCTGCTCACCCAGCACCTGAGCTGGCGCTGGGTGTTCTACGTGAACCTGCCCGTCGGTGTCGTCGCGCTCGCCGTGATCGCCACCGCGCTGCACATCCCGCGCCGGCACCGGCGGCACGTCATCGACTACCTCGGCACCTTCCTCATCGCCGCCGTCGCCACCTGCCTGGTCCTCGTCGCCTCACTGGGAGGGACGACGTGGAGCTGGTGGTCCGCGCCGGTCGTCGGCCTCGCGGTCCTGGGTGCCGTCCTCGCCCTCGCCTTCGTGGCCGTCGAGCGCCGGGCCGCCGAACCCGTCCTGCCGCTGCGGCTCTTCCGGGTGCGTACCTTCACGCTCTCCGTCGTGATCAGTTTCGTCGTCGGCTTCGCCATGTTCGGCGCGATGACCTACCTGCCGACCTTCCTGCAGGTCGTGCGGGGCGTCAGCCCGACCATGTCCGGCGTGCACATGCTGCCGATGGTGCTGGGGCTGCTGCTGGCCTCGACGGCCTCCGGGCAGATCGTCAGCCGGACCGGCCGCTGGAAGGTGTTCCCGGTCGCCGGCACCGGCGTCACCACCCTCGGACTGCTCCTGCTGCACCAGCTCGACGAGCACAGCTCCACCGCCGAACTGAGCGGCTTCTTCTTCGTCTTCGGACTCGGCCTCGGCCTGGTGATGCAGGTCCTCGTGCTCATCGTGCAGAACGCCGTCCCCTACGAGGACCTGGGCGTCGCCACCTCGGGCGCGACCTTCTTCCGCTCCATCGGCGCCTCGTTCGGCGTTGCCGTCTTCGGCACGATCTTCGCCGGACGGCTGGGCGACCAGCTCACGGACGCCTTCCGGGGCACCCAACTGCCGCCCGGCCTCTCTGTGGACGCCCTGGAGGCCGACCCGCGCGGCATCGCCGCCCTGCCGCCCGACCTGCGCCCGCCGGCCCTGCACGCCTACGCCGTGTCCATCACGGACGTCTTCCTGTACGCCGCCCCGGTCGCACTCCTCGGCTTCGTACTCGCCTGGTTCCTGAAGGAGGACCGGCTGCGCGCCTCGGTCACCGCGCCCGACGTCACGGAGACCCTCGCCAGCAACCCCGTCGAGCGTTCCTCGTACGACGAGGTGTGCCGGGCGCTGTCGGTGCTCGGCAGCCGCGAGGGCCGGCGCGAGATCTACCGGAGGATCACCGCCCGGGCGGGTTACGACCTGCTGCCCGCGACGAGCTGGCTGCTGTTGCGGATCCGGCGGTACGGCGCGGTGGAACCGGGCGTGCTGGCCGACCGCATGCCCGTGCCGCTCAGCGTGGTCATGGACGCCGTCCGGCAGGCCGAGGAGCAGCGGCTCGCCGCACGCGAAGGGGTCGACCTGGTCCTCACCGACCGGGGACGCGAGGTCGCCGAACGGCTGGCGCGGGTCCGTGAGGAGTCCCTCGCCCGGTTGCTCGGCGACTGGTGGGGGCCCGACCGGCCCACCGACCTGGTGCTGCTCGTGCGGGAGCTGAACGGCGAACTGTGCGGTTCACGGCGGGAGCGGCCCGGCGAGCCGCCTTCGGTGCAGCGCTTCGACTGAGCCGGGCACCCCCCGGGGTTCACGCCAACGTCTTGCTGAACCAGTGCTCGGCGTACGGGTCGTCGTTGTGCGGCTCGGTCTCCGTGTAGCCGAGGCGGTCGTACAGGGCACGGGCCTCGACGAGGTCGCCGCGGGTGTCGAGGATCATCCGGGTGGCGCCGAGCGCCCGGGCGGCGTCCTCGGCGGCCCGGACCAGCAGCGCGGCGCCGCCCCTGCCGCGCAGTGGCCGGCGCAGGAACACCCGGGTGAGTTCGGCGGCCGAGCCGTCGCGCAGCCGTACACCCGCGGTACCGGCGGGCTCACCGCAGTAACGGGCGACCAGCAACCGCCCGTGCGGCGGTGCGAGATCGGCACCGGGTTGGGCGGCGACCTCCCGCTCCAGTTCGTCCGGGTCCGTCCGGCGCCCCTCGTGCAGCAGGTACCAGCGGTCGCTGACCTCGGTGTAGTACTCCCGCCAGAGAGCGGCGGAGACGGGGGAGTCGTACGGTTCCGGGGCCACGGTCCAGGTCATGCCCGGCATTCTCGGCGTACCCGGTACCGGGTACGCAACCGGATATCTCAGGAGGCGTTCGGCCGCGGGGGTCGTTTGGGTGCGGACTTCCGGGCTACCCGACGCGGCGAACCGGCTCGCCAGGAGAGCCGGTTGGGCCGAGAACCCGGAAGGCATTCATGTCCACTGGCCTGATCATTGCTCTGATCGTGATCGCGGCGGTCGTCGTCATCATCGCGGCCGCCATGACCCTGCGCGCCCGAGGGCCTCGGCGTGGCCCGAGCCTGAAGCGGCGCTTCGGACCCGAGTACGACCTGGCCGTCGCGCGGCACGACGGCGACACCAAGGCCGCCGAACGCGAACTCGCCGAGCGCGTGCACCGCCACGGCGACCTGCGCGCACGGCCGTTGGAGCCGGCGCAGCGCGAACAGTACGAGGCGCGCTGGACGGCCGCTCAGGAGCGGTTCGTCGACTCGCCCCGTGAGGCGGTCGCCGAGGCGGACCGGTTGCTCGCCGAACTCGCCGGTGCCCGGGGCTTCCCGGGCGGCGGGCAGTACGAGGAGCAGCTCGCCGCGCTGTCCGTGCACCACGCCCACCACGTGGACGGCTACCGGCGCGTGCACCGTGCCGCGCATCTGCGCGCGGAGGACGCCCGGGACGGCGGCACCGGTACGGAAGACATGCGTGAGGCCATGGTGGCGGCCCGTGCCCTGTTCGAGGAGCTGGTCCGGCCGGCCCGCCACGACGGCGGAGGCCACACCGGCGGACGGTACGAGAACGGACGCCACGAGGACGGACGCCACGAGAGCGGCCGGCACCGTGCCGGACTGAACGGCGGCCGCAAGGCTCCGGCCACCCGCGGCGGGCACATGCCGTGGGCGCTCCACCGACGTCAGGCGAAGGAGAGTTGAGGCATGCCCGACATGAACCGCGACGTGAACCGCGACACCCCGGTGGCCGGCAGCCCCATCATCCCCGACGCCCGCGGCGAGACGGCCCTCGGCACCGGCCACGGCACGCGGCCGCACACCGACCGCGCCGGCATGCGCGGGGTCGCATCTGACACCCGCGGCGCGGAAGCGGATCGTGGCGCCGCGTACGGCGCGGATGCCGGACCCGCGGACACGCACGGCGCCGGCCCGGACGGCCTGGGCCCCGGTACCGGAAAGGCCACCGCCGAAACCGCCCGCACCTCCGGGACCCCCGGGACCTCCCGAACCCCCGGGACCCCCGGGACCTCCGGAACTCGCGGCGCCCACCTGCTCCCTCACGAGGAGTCCGACAAGCTCCTCGCGCAGTTGCAGCACGCCGTCGCCGGGTTCGTCGACGGCCCCCGGGCCGCCGTCGAGGAGGCCGACCACGTGCTGGAGGAGATCACGGCCCGGTTCACCGAGGCCGTGACCCAGCGCCGCCACACCCTGCGCAGGTCCTTGCAGGATGTGGACGGGGGTGAGGGCACGCCCGTGTCGAGCGGCGACACCGAACAGCTCCGGCTGGCTCTGAAGGACTACCGGGAACTGGCGGAGCGGCTGCTGCACGTGTGAGCCGTCAGCCGGTCACCGGCCCGCCCGGCGCTCCCGCCACTGCCGTACGACGTCCTCGACGTCGTACGGCTTCTTGCCCAGCGGGGGGCCGGGCGGTGGCTTGAACATCATGTCGCGGATCTTGTCGTTGATCTCCGTGATGATCTTCCTGACGATCCGCTCGGAGGGCGCCGCGTACGCGGCGAGCAGCGCGTCCTCCGCCTCCTTGCGCAGCGCCAGCGTCGGCGGCAGGACGGAGATCCCCTCGCGGGCCATCTTCCGCTTGACCCACCACAGCTCGTCGTAGGCGGCGTCCACGTCGGCCGGCAGCGGCTTGCCCGCCCCCGGCAGCCGGTCGAACTCACCGCGGGTCTCCGCGTCACGGATCTGCTTGTCGACCCAGGATCCGAAGTCGACGCCGGGTGGCTTTCGCTCGGTCATGACTCCAGTGTGCCGGACACCGGTCAGCCCGGCGTTCTATCATTCGGCGGGCGCAAGGCCTGCTCAGGCAGGCCCTGGGGGGCCCGTCCAGAACGTCTCAGGGGGGAACGCACGTGCTCGAACTCACCATGGCCGCGGTGTCCGCGGTGGAAGAGGGTGCCACGGCCGGCATGCTCATGGCCGACGCGCCCAGCGAGCCGGGCGCCGTGCTGCGTGTGGGCCGTGACAAGTCCGTGTGCCGGCTCACGACGCCGGACGACTGGCTGTTCGTCTCCCGCGTCCATCTGGAGTTCCTGTGCGGACCCGACGGGGCCTGGCAGTTGACCTGGCTGCGCGGTTCCCAGGCCGACCCGTCCTCCGAAGTCCGGCTGACGGTCGGGGAGTACGTGCAGCCCCTCGCCTACGGCGGGACGGTCCCGCTGCCCCGGGGCGGCAGCGGCGAGGTCATCATCCAGGACCGCACCGCCCCGCGCAGCGTCAACGTGGGTTTCTTCCACGAGGTCTGACCGCCGGAGGTGTGGCGGCGGAGGGCGTGGCGGCGAAGGCCGTGGCCGCCGGGATCACGCCAGTACCCGCGCCACCGCGAACCCGTCGTAGCCCTTCATGCCGACGGTCTGGATCGCCGTCCCGCTCAGCCTCGGATGGCTGCCGATCAGTTCGATGGCGGCGCGGGTGCCCACCACGTCGTCGGCGGTGCTCTCCGCGTCGGTCACCCGGCCGCCGCGGACGACGTTGTCCAGGACGATCAGGCTGCCCGTGCTGGTGAGCTTGAGGGCCCACTCCACGTAGTGCGGGTTGTTGACCTTGTCGGCGTCGATGAAGACCAGGTCGAAGGGGGGCGGGTTCTCGTCGGCCAGCCGGGGCAGCGACTCCAGGGCCGGTCCCACCCGCACCTCGACGAGCTTGTCGAGGCCGGCGCGGGCGATGTTGCGGACGGCGACCTCGGCGTGCCTGGGGTCGTACTCCAGGGAGACCAGCCGCCCGTCGGGGGGCAGGGCGCGGCCCAGCCAGATGGTGCTGTAGCCGCCGAGCGTGCCGATCTCGAGGATGTGGCGGGCGCCCTGCAGCTGTGCCAGGAGCTGCAGGAGCTTGCCCTGGTTGCCCGCGACGTTGATGTGCGGAAGCCCGGCGGCGTCGCTGTCGCGCAGGGCTGCCGCCAGGGCTTCGTCGTCCGGGGCGAGGTGAGCGGTGAAGTAGGCGTCGACCTCGTCCCAGACGTGCGACTCGCTCATGCACCTGAACCTTTCGTACGCATAGTTAGCTTCCCTAACTAGTGACGCTGACGAAGATAGTTGGTGCACGGGCGCACTGTCAGTGCCTTTTCAGGGCGTGTCTCAGCGCCCCATGGAGGGCGCGGGCGTCATCACGCGGCAGGCTTACGGCTTCGGCGTCGGGGCGCCGGCGCGAGCACGACGTCACGCCCGGTTCCGGCAGGACTCGCTCGCCCACCTTTCGGCGGGACAGGGACGCGGTCCGCGCGACGGCGCTGTCGTACGGGCTGGAATCGCACGATAGGCGGAGCCTGCCCGGCTGCGAGCGGCCCTCACGTCTTCCTGATGTGACCCTGCTCGCGTGCACGAGAGGCAGCCGCCCGCCTCGCGCACTATCGTCAACCGGACGAAGGGGGGCATACGGGGTACAAGGCTGGCGAGGCGTGTCGAATGCGGAGCGCAGCGGGCGACCGACGGAAGCCCTCGGAGCAACTGCCGTCGGCGGAGCCCGCACGCGCCTGCGCGTGGCCAGCCTGGGGTTGTGGCTGGTCGTCGCCGCCCTCGCCGCCCGGCAGGTGGCCGTCGTCCTCGGCAGTCCGCGCGGGGAGCGGCTGACGGACCTGGAGACCTGGGTCGGGCCGCACGGCGTGCTGCACGTGAACGGCTCGCTCTACGCCTCCACCCGCTTCACCGGCACGCCTTTCAACGGGCTCGTCCTCAAGCCCCTCACCCGTTCGGCCGAACAGGCCCTCGGCTGGGGCTGGACCTTCGGCACGCTGCTGCTGGTCGTCGCCCTGGGGCTGATCGCCGCCCGCGCCCTGCCCCAGCCCATCGGCCGCCGCACCGCACTGCTGGCCGCCCCCGTCGCCATCGGCCTGCTCATGCTGTCCCTGCCGGTCCGCAACACCCTGTGGCTCGGCCAGACCAGCATCATCCCGGTCCTGCTCGTCCTGCTCGGCTGCTTCGCCGCCCACGGCCAGCGGACCAGCGGCCTGCTCATCGGCGTCGCCGCCGCGCTCCAGCCCACGCTGCTGCTCTTCACCCCCCTGCTGTGGTTCACCGGCCGCAGACGCGCCGCCCTCACCACCGGCGTCACCTTCGCCGTCTGCACCGCGCTCGCCTGGGCCGCGATGCCCCACGACTCCCACACCTACTGGGTCCACCACCTGGCCGGCGCCGGCCTCGGCGGCCGGGCCGGCGAGGTCGGCAACCAGTCCCTGCACGGCGCCCTGCTGCGACTCGGCCTGAACGGCCCCCTCGAAGTCGCGCTCCTCCTGACGCTCGGCGCCGCCGTCGCCGTCCTGGCCCTGCGCCGTGCCGTGCGCTGCTTCGACGACGGCCAGCTCCTGCTCGCCGTGGCGATCACCGGCTGTGCCGCGATCGTCGTCTCGCCCACCGCCTGGCAGCACCAGCTGCTGTGGGTGCTGCTCGCGGTCGTCGGCCGGGCCGGCAAGCGCACCTCCGACCGGTACGTGTGGCCGGCCGCCGTGATCCTGGTCATGACCCTGCCGCCCAGGATGCTGCTGCCGGACATGGCCTCGCTCGACCCGCTCCGCACCAACCTCGTCCTGCTGGCCGCCCTCGCCGCCGCCACGGCCGTGCCGTTCCTCTCCCGCGCCTCGCCGTACTACCGGTCGCCCCTGCCGGCCGAGTACGCACCGGCCGCCCCGGCCCGCTTCCGGCACGTGCCACTGCTGCCGTTCCTGCGCCGAGTGCTCACTCGCCCCAACCTCCTCCTGGAGCTCCTGCTCCTCCGGGTCACCTACGCCGCCTACTCCCGGGTCCGGCTCGCCGCCACGGGCGGCAGCAACTCGGCCGGCCGGGCCGAGGCCGAGGAGCACGGACAGCAGATCCTGGGCCTGGAGCGCTCCCTGCGCCTCGCCATCGAGCACTGGGCCAACCACGCCGTGGTGGCGATCGACTGGCTGCGGGACTTCTGCGACTTCTACTACGAGTCGATGCACTTCGTCGTCCCGCTGGCCGTCCTCGCCGTCCTGTACTGGCGCTGCCCCGCCCACTACCGCTGGGCGCGCTCCGCCCTCGGCTTCGCCACCCTGCTCGCCCTGGCCGGCTTCTGGCTCTACCCGCTGGCCCCGCCGCGTCTGATGCCGGGGCTCGGCTTCATCGACACCGTCCACGGCGTCCAGGACTTCTCCCAGCCCGACTACGGCACCCTCACGGCCCTGACCAACCAGTACGCGGCCATGCCGTCGCTGCACTTCGGCTGGGCGCTGTGGTGCGGCGCCGTGATCGCCGTCCTGGCGCGCCGGCGGTGGATGAAGGCGCTGGGGCTGCTGCATCCGCTGTTCACCCTCGTCGCCGTCGTGGCGACCGGCAACCACTGGGTGCTGGACGCGGTGGGCGGGGCCATGGTCGTCGGCGCGGGCTTCGGGCTCGGGTACGTGCTGACGGGGCCCCGGCCGGCGGGCGGCGCACGGCACACCGGGACGGCGGTGCGCGAAGGGGCCGGGGGTTCCGCCGGTGTGGGGCGGTCCGCTCGTCGCTGTGACAGGTGACGCCCCTGCCTGCGGTGAGCCACTGGTTCCTCTTCGGCCAGGTCGTCACGTCACGGACGGGCTCAGAGCGCCGCGGTCCCTTGCGGGCCGGACAGGCAGGCCAGGATGTGCGGGACGGCTTCGCGCAGACTGACGAAGTGCCGGTGCACCCCCTCCACCGCGACGGTGGCGTTCACGCCCCACACGGTCATCCCGGCGCGTAGCCCGGACCGCACCCCGGACGGGGCGTCCTCGATGACCAGGCACTCTCCTGGGTCGGCACCGAGTCGCGCAGCGGCTTGCAGATAGGGCACGGGAGAGGGCTTGCCCTCCTCCACCGCGGCCGCGTCCACGATCACGTCCGGCATCGGCAGGCCCGTGCGCAGGAAACGGCCGCGCACCCGGTGCTCGTAGTTCGAGGTCACCAGCGCCCAGGCCCCCGGCGTCAAGCCGTGCAACAGCTCGGACGCGCCGTCGAAAGCCGAATAGACGCCGGACCGCACGTCGTCGTCCTCCAACTCGTGCAACAGGGCCAGGCACTCGCTCGGATCACGGTCGGCGGCGACCTGGGCGAACGTCTCCATCGGCCGCGTCCGCAGAGCGACCCGGTAGACCTCGTCCGCATCCAGCCCGTGCCGCGCCGCCCAGGTCGCCCAGACCCGGCGCTGGTTGCTCACCGCGTCGATCAACGTGCCGTCGACATCGAACAGTACGTACTTCATGCGGTGCGTTCCCCCGGTTCGCTGGTCAGGCGTCGATCATGCCAGGCGGTCGACAGGTGAGTACGGGAGACGGCGATGAGGCTTGGCCCCACCAGGCGATCGTCCACACCTCGGCTGGGCGATCTTGGTGTGGGCATGATGTCTCGCATGACTGAGGAGACACGCGAGGCATACCTGCTGGGCGCGGAGCGGGCGGTGCACCTGCTGGCCACGGAAGAGGTGGCGCGTCGCTGGGGCGAGGAGTCGGTGCTGCCGGGGATGACGGTGGGCGGACTGGCCGGTCACCTCGCGCGCAGCGTCCTGCAGGTCGAATGGTTCCTCGACGGCGAGACGGTCGGCGCGGAGCCGGTGTCGCCGGTGCGCTACTACGCGCGGCTCGTCGGCACGTCCTTGCCGGACTCCGCGCTCAACGTCGGCGTGCGCGAGCGGAGCGAGGAGACGGCAGCCGCCGGCCCCGCAGCCGTGGCCGAACAGACGCGCGCCGCATGGCAGAGGCTGGCGCAACGGCTGGGCCGAGAGCCTGCTGACCGGCGCGTGGCCGTCCTCCACCGGCCCGGCGAGGAGATGCTGCTCGACGGCTATCTCCGGACCCGATGCGTCGAACTGGCGGTGCACCTCGATGACCTGGCCCTGAGCGTGGACGCTCACTGCCGGACACCCGACGCCACGCTCGCCATTGCCGTCGATGTCCTCTTCGCGGCCGCCCGTGACCGGCACGGTGATCAGGCGGTGCTGCACGCGCTCGCCAGGCGGGAACGTGATGCCGGGCAGGCTCTGCGCGTGTTGTGAGAAGCCGTCAAAACGCGAAGAATGGTTCGTCAATTGCTTTTCGCGAACAAATCCCCCTCCGTGAGGGCGGGTTCGTATGATGAGGTTCATGAGTCAGCCCTCCGCCGCGCGAGGCGACAAGTGGACGTTTCTGACCAGCCACGCCCGCGTCCTGATCGCCCTGGCCCGCGACCCCGAGATCCGCCTGCGGGAGGTCGCTGACGCCATCAACATCACCGAACGTGCCGTGCAGCTCATCGTCGCCGACCTCGAAGCCGCCGGATACCTCACCCGCACCCGCGTCGGTCGCCGTAACCGCTACACCATCGACCCCGGCGTCGCCCTGCGCCACCCCGCCGAGGCCGACCACCCCGTCGGCGACCTGCTCGGCACGTTCCTGCACCGTGAGGACACCCCCGCCGACGCAACGACATCTGCTGGTCGGTTCTCGACTGCCGAGGCTGGTGCACCGGCGCTCAGCGGCGACGCCGCCGCACCAGGAGAAGGCCGATGATTATCGCGAAGAGCACCACCATGCCTATCGCCAGGAAGGGGCTCCACGAGGGCCCCTTGGGCTTGGCCAGGTACTCCATCGCCGCTGGTGGCACAGCGAGGGCCATGACGAGACTCCCTCGGTTGTCCGTATAGAGAGGTTCAACGCGGGCGTCGAGTTCGATCACGGTTGTCCGGGAAGCGGGAAGCGGGAAGCGGGAAGCGACGGCTGAGGGTGGGCCTCAGGCCGTCGCCTTGACGCTCAGCGCTTGAGGGCGACGCCTCCGTACTGGTGCACCTCGGCGGGCAGCCCCAGGGCTTCGGCGTCGGGACGCCAGCGGGAGCACGACGTCACGCCCGGCTCCAGCAGTTCCAGACCGTCGAAGTAGCGGGCGATCTGCTCCGGGCTGCGGAGGATGTAGGGGATCGAGCCACCGTCGTTGTACTGCTGGATGGCCCGGACGTACTCCTCGCTGGTGTCGGTGGAGTCGTACTGCACCAGGTAGCTGCCGGCCGGCAGGGCGTCCACGAGCTGCCGCACGATCGAGCGCGCCTCGTCGTGGTCCTCGATGTGGCCGAGGATGCCCATCAGCATGAGGGCGACGGGCTTCTCGAAGTCCAGCGTCTTCCCGGCTTCCCGGACGATGGCGCTCGGGTCGCGCAGGTCGGCGTCGACGTAGTTGGTGACACCCTCCGGGGTGCTGGTGAGCAGCGCGCGGGCGTGGGCCAGCACCAGCGGGTCGTTGTCGACGTAGACGATCCGGCTCTCCGGGGCCACCCGCTGGGCGATCTGGTGGGTGTTGTCCACGTTGGGCAGCCCCGTGCCGATGTCCAGGAACTGGCGGATGCCCCCTTCGGCGGCCAGGTGGCGGACGGCGCGGGCGAGGAAGTAGCGGGCGGCGCGGGCTCCGGTCTCGATACCCGGGAAGATCTCACGGAACGCGTCGCCGGCCACACGGTCGACTTCGTAGTTGTCCTTTCCGCCCAGCCAGTAGTTCCAGATCCGGGCCGAGTGCGGAACCGAGGTGTCGATCTTGGGCAGTGGCTCCTGCTCGGAGTTCCCCACCTGATCAGTCATGGACGCTCCTGCGTGTGGTCGTGGAGGCCCACGTTAACTTGTTTGCCTCTCAGACAGGATCAACTCCTCGGCCGCACCCAGGAGTTCCACTTCGGCCGACCTCGTGGCCGGGTCGGCGGCACGGCGGCTCTGGGCCTTTTGTCAGGGCGGGCCGGATCGAGCCCGCCTCGGTCACGTCCAGCGTGCACCGGCCGGTGCGTGTGCCGGACGGGCGGTCCTGGGCGCCGGACAGCCGTTGGCCCGCGCGTGCCGAGCCGCCTCCCCGGTGGTGTGGTGAGCATGACCCGAAGTCACCCTCGGCCGGTTCCTTACGTACGGGTACAGTGGGGCGGTCGTCATCACCCGTACGGGGGGAAGCCGGTGCAATTCCGGCGCTGACCCGCAACCGTAAGCCGCCGAGGCGGTGAGCCGGATCGCCCCGTACGGTTCGTGACCGGCTCACGTGCCCGGCAGCCCGCCGGCGCACGGCACCGTCGAGGTATACGGAGCCGAGCCGCCGGGGTGTCCCGTGCTGCCCGGCTCCCCCACAGGGAGAGGCACCCGCCGATCATGAACGTCCGCCGCAGCGCCGCGGTCCTGGCCGCCGTCGCCGTGATCGGCGCCGCCACCCAGGCCGCCGCCACCCCGTCCCCTTCCGCGTCCCAGGCGTTCCCGTCCGCCCTGTACGGCGACAAGGACCCCAAGTTCGACGGCGTGTGGCGCCAGTCGCTCGCCCTGCTGGCGCAGGACACGGTGGGGGTGAAGCCCGCGGCGAAGTCCGTGGAGTGGCTGGTGCGGCAGCAGTGCGCGGACGGTTCGTTCGCCTCGTACCGGCCCGACCCCACCACCGCGTGCGACGCCAGGACCATGCTGGACACCAACGCGACGTCCGCCGCCGTGCAGGCCCTCGCCGCGCTCGGCGGGCACGACGCCGTCACCGGGAAGGCCGTCGGCTGGCTGAAGTCCGTCCAGAACAAGGACGGCGGCTGGGGCTACGCGCCCGGCGGCGCCAGCGACACGAACTCCACAGCCGTCGTCGTGGGCGCGCTCACCGCCGTCGGAGAGAAGCCGGAGCGAGTCGAGAAGGGCGGCGAGTCGCCCTACGACGCGCTGCTGAAGCTGACCCTCGGCTGTGACGGGGACGGTGCGGGCGCGTTCGCCTTCCAGCCGGACAAGAAGGGCGAACTGGCCGCCAACGCGGACGCCACGGCTGCGGGTGTGCTGGCTGCGCTCGGCAAGGGCATGGTGGTGAAGCCCGGCGCGGCGGCGAAGGGCGCGAAGGGCGGGACCTGCGAGAAGCCCGGCACCCCGGAGCAGGCCGCGGCCAACGGAGCCGGCTACCTCACGAAGACCCTGGCCAAGGGCGACAGCCACCTCACCTCCGCCCTCCCCGGCTCCGACCCCCAGCCCGACTACGGCAACACGGCCGACGCGGTCGTGGCGCTCGCCGCTCGGGGCGACACCGCGCAGGCCGAGAGGTCCCTGCGCTGGCTGGAGAAGAACGGGGCGACCTGGGCGGCCCAGAACGGCCCCGCCGCCTACGCCCAGCTGATCCTCGCCGCCCACGCCACGGGCACGAACCCGCGTGACTTCGGCGGCGCGGACCTGGTGAAGCGGCTGAACGCGACGGGCCCGGCCCCGCAGGCCGCCCAAGCCGCCCAGGGGGCCGAGGCTGCCGACAAGAAGTCCGACTCGGACTCCGGCATCTTCGGCGTCTGGTGGTACGTCGGCGTCTGCCTGGTCGCCGGTATCGGCATCGGCTTCCTCTTCAGCAGCGGCCGCAGGAAGCAGCAGCAGCCGTGATCCGCCGGGCCGTTCTCCTCCTCCTGGCCGCGCTCGTGCTGTGCGCGGGCGCGGGCCAGGCGCAGGCCGCGGGCTACCGGTACTGGGCGTTCTGGGAACGCGACGGCGGCCACTGGGTCTACGCGACCCAGGGCCCGTCCACGTCCCGGCCCGCGGACGGTGCCGTCCAGGGTTTCCGCTTCGCGGTGAGCGAGGACTCGGCGGACGCGGCCCGACCGCGCGGCGACGCCGACTTCGGCACGATCTGCGCGAAGACGCCCGCGCGCGACGGCAGGAAGCGCGTGGCCCTCCTCATCGACTTCGGCACGGCGGCGGACGCCCCGCCCGGCGAAACCCCGCCCGCCACCCGCACGGCCTGCGCCCGGGTCTCCTCCGACGCGACCACCGCAGAGGCCCTCGCGACAGTGGCCAAACCCCTCCGCTACGACACGAACGCCCTGCTGTGCGCGATCGCCGCTTACCCGGAGAAGGGCTGCGGAGAGCAGGTGTCGAAGAACCAGCCCGCGGCCAAGAAGCAGACCGATCCGGACAACGGCCCGTCCCTGGGCCTGTTCGCAGGCATCGCTGTGATCGTGCTGCTGGGCACGGCAACGATCTGGCAGGTACGCCGACGTGGGTAGTGGTACCACCCAGCCTGCGGGCAGTCGTGCCGCTGGGGCCATGGGGGTCCCCCCTGCTCATGGGGGTCCCCCCTGTTCGAGCGAAGCCGAGAACTTGGGGGAGAAGCCGAGAGCTTGGGGGAGGGTGGGCGCAGGCGGCACCCCGATCCGCCGGGCTGCGCAAACGCCCCGCCCCCAGCCCCAGCGCCGAGCCCAACTGCACCCCGGCGCCTGGTGGCTCTGGTCCCTCTCCCTCGGCACCGCCGCCACCCGCACCACCAACCCCCTGCTCCTCACTCTCCTCATCACCGTCTCCGCGTACGTCGTGGCCACCCGCCGCCCGAACACCCCTTGGTCCCGTTCCTACGGCGCCTTCGCCAGACTCGCCCTCGCCGTCCTCCTCATCCGGCTCCTCTTCGCGACACTCCTCGGCTCCCCCATCCCCGGCACGCACACCCTCCTCACCCTCCCCGAAATGCCCCTCCCCGCCTGGGCCCAGGGCGTCCGCCTCGGCGGCGAGGTCACCGCGGAGGCCCTCACCTTCGCCCTCTACGACGGCTTGAAACTGGCCACCCTCCTCATCTGCGTCGGCGCCGCGAACGCCCTCGCCAACCCCTCCCGTCTCCTCAAGTCCCTCCCGGGCGCCCTGTACGAGATGGGCGTGGCGGTCGTCGTGGCCCTCACCTTCGCGCCCCACCTCATCGCCGACGTCCAGCGTCTGCGCGCCGCCCGCCGCCTGCGCGGCCGCCCCGACAACGGCATCCGGGGCCTGCTCCAGGTGGGGCTGCCGGTCCTGGAGGGCGCCCTGGAGCGCTCCGTCTCCCTCGCCGCAGCGATGGACGCCCGTGGCTACGGCCGAACCGCGCAGGTCCCCACCGCCGTACGCCGTACCACCGCCGCCCTCACCCTCGGCGGCCTGCTCGGCGTCTGCGCCGGAACGTACGGCCTGCTCACCGCCGAAGGCGAGACCTACGGAGCCCCGGTGCTCCTCATCGGTCTCGCCGCCGCCCTCGCGGGACTCAGACTCGGCGGCCGGCGTTCCCCGCGCACCCGGTACCGCCCGGACCGCTGGGACGTGCGCGCCTGGCTGGTCGCCACCTCCGGTGTCGCGGTCGCCGCACTCCTCACCCTCGCCGCGGCCCACGACCCCGCCGCCCTGCACCCCGGCGTGGTGCCGCTCGTTGCCCCCACGCTTCCCCTGTGGCCCGCGGCGGCGATTCTCCTCGGGCTGCTGCCCGCGTTCGTCACCCCCGATCCCAAGGAGCCGTCGTGATCCGCTTCGAGGATGTCTCCGTGACCTACGACGGTGCCGCCGAACCCACCGTCCAGGGCGTCGACTTCGAGGTACCGGAGGGTGAACTCGTCCTCCTGGCCGGCCCGTCCGGCGTCGGCAAGTCGACCGTCCTGGGCGCGGTCAGCGGGCTCGTGCCGCACTTCACCGGCGGCACCCTGAGCGGCCGGGTCACGGTCGCCGGACGCGACACCCGTACGCACAAGCCGCGCGAACTCGCCGACGCCGTCGGGACCGTCGGCCAGGATCCCCTCTCCCACTTCGTCACCGACACCGTCGAGGAAGAACTCGCCTACGGCATGGAGTCGCTGGGCCTCGCCCCGGACGTGATGCGCCGCCGCGTCGAGGAGACTCTCGACCTCCTCGGCCTCTCCGACCTGCGCGACCGCCCGATCACCACCCTCTCCGGCGGCCAGCAGCAGCGGGTCGCGATCGGCTCGGTCCTCACACCGCACCCGAGCGTCCTCGTCCTGGACGAGCCGACCTCCGCCCTCGACCCGGCCGCCGCCGAGGAGGTCCTGGCGGTCCTGCAGCGGCTCGTGCACGACCTCGGCACCACGGTCCTCATGGCCGAACACCGCCTGGAGCGTGTCATCCAGTACGCCGACCAGGTCGCCCTCCTGCCCGGCCCGGGCGAGCCCCCGGTCCTGGGCACCCCGGCCGAGGTGATGGCCGTGTCCCCGGTATACCCACCGGTGGTGGCACTCGGCCGCCTGGCGGGCTGGTCCCCGCTGCCGCTCACCGTCCGGGACGCGCGGCGAAGGGCGGGAGACCTACGGCGACAACTCGACGGTGAGAACGACATCGCCCCTCAGGGGCGCGGGGAACTGCGCGACCAGCCACACACAACCCGCAGCCGCCAACTACGCACACCACCCGAGCTACTGGGCGCTCCTACCCCCCGCCGCTGGTTCCGGCGCACACGAACCACCCCCGCCGCCCCCACCACCCCCTCCCCCCACACCGCCGAAGTACAAGCCCTCTCCGTCACCCGCGCCCACATCACCGCCCTGCGCCACATCGACCTCACCATCACCCCCGGCGAGACCATCGCCCTGATGGGCCGCAACGGCGCCGGAAAATCCACCCTGCTCAACTCCCTGGTCGGCCTGGTCACGCCGAGCTCCGGAACCATCCGGCTCGGCGAAGCCACCCCCCACCGCACCGCCCCGCAGGACCTCGTCCGCAAGGTCGGCCTGGTCCCCCAGGAACCACGCGACCTGCTCTGCACCGACACGGTCGCCGCCGAGTGCGCGGCGGCCGACCAGGACGCGGGCGCGGACCCCGGCACCTGCCGTGCCCTGGTCTCCGAGCTGCTCCCCGGGGTCACAGACGACACCCACCCCCGGGACCTCTCGGAGGGACAGCGGCTCGCCCTCGCCCTGGCCGTCGTCCTGACCGCCCGGCCCCCGCTGCTCCTGCTGGACGAGCCGACCCGTGGCCTTGACTACGCGGCGAAGGCCCGCCTGGTGGACGTACTGCGCGGCCTGGCCGGCGAGGGCCACGCCATCGTGCTGGCCACGCACGACGTGGAGCTGGCCGCGGAGGTCGCCCACCGGGTGGTGCTGCTCGCGGAGGGCGAGGTGATCGCCGACGGCCCGACGGCCGACGTCGTCGTCTCCTCCCCGTCCTTCGCCCCGCAGGTCGCCAAGATCCTGGCCCCGCAGCACTGGCTCACGGTCTCCCAGGTCCGCGCGGCGCTCCACCCGGATCACCCGGATCCTCACCCCGGGGCCGACTCGTGAACTCGCAGGACCAGAAGCAGGCCCGGGCCGTCCGTCTCGGCCCCCGCTCGCTCGCCGCCCTGATCCTCGTCAGCGCCGTGGGCGTCGTCGGCATCGGCTGGCCGTTCCTGACGCCGCCCACCTCGCGGCTCAGCGCCCACGCGCAGGACGCGCCCTGGCTCTTCGCGGGCCTGCTGGTCCTGCTCGTGGCGGTGGTGGCGGCGGCGATCTCGGAGTCCGGTCTCGGGCCGAAGGCGGTCGCCATGCTGGGCGTGCTGGCCGCCACGGGGGCCGCCCTGCGGCCGATCGGCGCCGGTACCGCCGGTATCGAGCCGATGTTCTTCCTGATGGTGCTGAGCGGCAGGGTCCTCGGGCCGGGCTTCGGGTTCGTCCTCGGCTCGGTGACCATGTTCGCGTCCGCGCTGCTCACGGGCGGGGTCGGCCCCTGGATGCCGTTCCAGATGCTGGCGATGGGCTGGTTCGCGATGGGCGCGGGTCTGCTGCCCGGCCCGGACCGGCTGCGCGGCCGGGCGGAACTCGCCATGCTCGCGGCGTACGGCTTCCTCGCCGCGTTCGCCTACGGCACGGTGATGAACCTGGCCGGCTGGCCGTTCATGAGCGCCCTCGCCTCGAACGTCGCCTTCGACCCGCAGGCGACGGTCGCCACCAACCTGGCCCGCTTCCTCGCCTACTGCCTGGCCACCTCGCTCGGCTGGGACCTGGGCCGGGCCGCCGT
This sequence comes from Streptomyces djakartensis, assembly GCF_014651075.1. Lineage (GTDB taxonomy): Bacteria > Actinomycetota > Actinomycetes > Streptomycetales > Streptomycetaceae > Streptomyces > Streptomyces djakartensis. Next base: position 17,913 of record NZ_BMWE01000024.1, read on the forward strand.
GACGGTGGTGCTGACGCTCGCCCTCGGCCCGGCGGTGCTCCGCGCGCTGCGCCGCGCCACGCGCCGGGCCGCCTTCGAGACACCGGTCACCTTCGAGACACCCACGAAGTGAAGCCCCCCACATGACCCACGTCACGTACGAAGCGAGGCCGTAGACACAATCCCCAGGTCACGTACGCGGCCCCACCCCCCACATGCGGCCGAGCCTAGTAAGAGGAGTCTTTGCGGGCGCGGCTCGAGCCCTGTTTCCCTGGGCGACCAGGCGACGGCCCCTCGATCCCCGGGGCCGTCGCCTGAACCATGTCGCGCGGCCGAGCGCGTCAGCCCATCCGCACCCGGAGTTCCTTCACGCCGTTGATCCACGCCGAGCGCAGCCGCCGTGGGTCCTCGACCAGGGTCAGCCCCGGCATGGCGTCGGCGATGGCGTTGAAGATCAGGTCGATCTCCAGCACGGCGAGGGACTTGCCCAGACAGTAGTGCGGGCCGCCCCCGCCGAAACCCAGATGCGGGTTGGGGTCACGGGTGATGTCGAAGGCGTCCGGCTCGTCGAAGACGTCGGGGTCGTGGTTGGCGGAGGCGTAGAACAACCCCACCCGGTCGCCCTCGCGGATCCGTTTGCCGCCGAGCTCGGTGTCCTGGGTGGCGGTGCGCTGGAAGGCGGCGACCGGGGTGGCCCAGCGCACGATCTCCTCCGCCGCCGTCGCCGGGCGCTGCCTCTTGTACAGCTCCCACTGCTCCGGGTGGGTGAGGAAGGCGTGCATGCCGTGGGTGATGGCGTTGCGGGTGGTCTCGTTGCCCGCGACGGCCAGCATCAGCACGAAGAAGCCGAACTCGTCGGAGCTGAGGTTGCCGTCACCCTCCGCCGCCACCAGCTGCGTGACGATGTCGTGCGCCGGGCACCGCTTGCGGTCGGCCGCCATGTTCATGGCGTAGGCGATGATCTCGGTGGCCGACTCGGCGCCGACCTCCTCGGTGATGGCGTACTCGGGATCGTCGTACGCGATCATCTTGTTGGACCAGTCGAAGATCTTGTCCCGGTCCTCCTGCGGGACGCCGATCAGCTCGGCGATCGCCTGGAGCGGCAGTTCGCACGCGACCTGGGTGACGAAGTCGAACGGGCCGGTGTGCGCCCGGGCGCTCTCGACGATGGCGTGGGCCCGCGCCCGCAGCCGCTGCTCCAGCGCCCGGATCGCCCGCGGCGTGAACCCGCGCTGCACGATCTGGCGCACCCTCGTGTGCTCCGGCGGGTCCATGTTGAGCAGGATGAACCGCTGAGCGTCGATGGAATCGCGCTCGATGTGCTCGTTGAAGCGGATGATCGCGGTGTTCAGGTACGACGAGAACAGCTCCGGGTGCGTGGAGACGTACTTGACGTCGGAATGCCGGGTGACCGCCCAGTACCCCTCGTCCTGGAAACCGGCGAGACCCGCCGGCTGCGGCACCCAGCAGACCGGCTCCACCCGGCGCAGCTCGGCGAACTCCGGCAGGGGCACGCGGTGGTGCAGGAGATCCGGGTCGGTGAAGTCGAACCCGTCGGGCAGCGCGGGACAGGGCATGGGCGGCTCCCACCACTCGTACCGACTCTGAGTCTGACGGCCCATCAGCTGTGCGGAGTTGCCGCGACGGTAATAACGGGTTCTACAAGTAGCAAGGGGCATGGGGTCCCCAATTGCCCGCACGACCCTTGCGGTCGACGGATCGCCCTCAGCACACTGCTGACAGAACTAGAACGCGTACTAGTTCCGCGTCGCCTCCCGGAGAGGACCCGCACCCATGGCTGCCGAACCCGTGATCGTCGAAGCCGTACGCACCCCCATCGGCAAGCGCGGCGGCGCGCTCGCCAACCTCCACCCCGCCTACCTCCTGGGCGAGACGTACCGCGAGCTGCTGGGCCGCACCGGCATCCCGGCCGACTGCGTCGAACAGATCGTCGGCGGCACGGTCACACACGCCGGTGAGCAGTCCATGAACCCCGCACGCACGGCCTGGCTCACGATGGGGCTCCCGTACGAGACGGCCGCGACGACCGTCGACGCGCAGTGCGGCTCCTCGCAGCAGGCCTCCCACCTGCTGGCCAACATGATCGCCACCGGTGTGATCGACGTCGGCATCTCATGCGGCGTGGAGTCGATGTCGCGCGTACCGCTGGGGTCGGGCTCCAAGCACGGGCCGGGCAAGCCGTTCCCCGACGAGTGGAACGTGGATCTGCCGAACCAGTTCGAGGCGGCCGAGCGCATCGCCCGGCACCGGGGCCTGACGCGCGAGGACGTGGACGCCCTCGGGCTCGCCTCGCAGGAACGGGCCGCCCACGCCTGGGCGGAGGAGCGCTTCAAACGGGAGACGTTCGCGGTCCAGGTGCCGACGACCGAGGAGGAGCAGCACGCCGGGCAGGGCATGTGGCGCCTGGTCGACAGGGATGAGGGCCTGCGCGACACGACGGCGGAGGCGCTGGCCGCGCTGAAGCCGATCATGCCGACTGCGGTTCACACGGCCGGCAACTCCTCACAGATCTCCGACGGGGCCGCCGCGATCCTGTGGGCGTCGAAGCGGATGACCCGGGCGCTGAAGCTGAAGCCGCGGGCCCGGATCGTGGCTCAGGCGCTGGTGGGTTCCGACCCGCACTTCCACCTCGACGGCCCGATCGACGCGACGAACGCCGTGCTGGGCAAGGCCGGGATGTCCCTGAAGGACATCGACCTCGTGGAGATCAACGAGGCGTTCGCGTCGGTGGTGCTGAGCTGGGCGCGGGTCTTCGAGCAGGACCTGGAGAAGGTGAACGTCAACGGCGGCGCGATCGCGCTCGGGCACCCGGTGGGAGCGACCGGGGCCCGGCTCATCACGACGGCACTGCATGAACTGGAGCGCGCGGACAAGGAGTTCGCGCTGATCACCATGTGTGCGGGGGGCGGTTTGGCCACCGGCACGATCATTCAGCGGCTTTAGCCGTCGTCCAGTTGATGAAGGTGGTGAACGTGGCGGGTTCGAGGGTGAGGATCGGTCCCGCCGGGTTCTTGGAGTCGCGTATGGCGATGGCGGCAGAGGCTTCGGCGACCTCTATGCATTCGCCGCCCTGGTCACCGCTGTACGTGGACTTGCGCCAGGCCAGGGCCCCGATCGGCGCGCACTCCACGCAGTTGCCGCCCTGGTCACTGCTGTAGCTGGACTTACGCCACTGGACCCCCGTCGGAAGCGCGTTGCTCTCCATAACGTTCCTCCATTACGCGCCGGATCAGCTCCGCCGAGTCCCTGAGGGAGAGCGCGGCGGCTTGGAGGTGATCGTAACGGAGCGAGCAGTCCTTGACGGTGTCCGGATTGGCGGTGGGATGCGCGCTGCCGTAGCCCTCCGTGTAGACAATGGCCGGATCACTCGCGAAGCGGTAGAGGTCGAATGAGCCCGTCAACCCCGCGTGCGCTCCAGCCGAGAACGGCAGGATCTGGAGATTGATCCGGGGATTTCCCTCGAACGACAACAGGTGGGCCAGTTGCTCCCGCATGACCTCGGGGCCGCCGATCTCCTGGTACAGAGCGGCTTCACTGAGGATCGCCCAGAAGACAGGTGGTTCGTTCTTTTCGAAGATGCGCTGACGTGCCAAGCGTACTTCCGTGCGATCTTCGAGGTCGTCCTGGTCGATCAGGCCGAGCACGGCGCGAGCGTAGGCCTTGGTCTGGAGCAGATCGTGGATCATCTGTGGCTCGAAAGCGTAGATCTCGGCTGCTCGCGCTTGAAGTTCCGCAACCTGCTGGAACCAGGCCGGAAGCCGACTCCGCAACACGAGATCGACCAGCCGGGCGAACATCCCGTCCGTGCCGAGTGCCGCATCCGCCCGTTCACTGAACTCCGGCGTCGGCACCTTCCGGGCCGTCTCGATCTGCCCGACCAATGAGCCGGTGTAGTTGAGGATTCCCCCGAGCTGCTTCAGCGTCAGTCCCGCCGACTCCCTGTGCCTCCGTAGCTCGAAGCCGTAGTAGTCGAGCGGGGAGGCGCCCGGGTCAAGGGCGTTGATGTTGGTCACGCGGAGCCCCTCTCACGCAACTCCGTCCACCACGGGACAGGTTGTATTCGTTCTGTAGCCGAGAGTAGTGATGCCACGTCAGGCTCGTCCCGTGAACGACTACATTCCCGCCCAGTACTCGATGCGCCTCACCGTCGGCTCGCACGCCCCCCGACACATCCGCCGTATCGCCCGCTCGTTCCTGCGCGAGTGGGGCATGCCCGAGCTGTCCGACGTCGTGGAGCTGGGCGTGACCGAACTGCTCGCGAACGTCGTACGGCACGTCCCGGACCGGCGTTGCGCGCTGCTGTTGCTGCGACAGCCGACCGGGGTGCGGGTGGAGGTGTCGGACGGCAGCGACCAACTCCCGTGCACACCGGCCTCACTGGACGCCGAATCCGAGAACGGCCGCGGGCTCCTCCTGCTCGACGCGATGGTCGACAAGTGGGGCGTGTCCCCGTGGTCAGAGGGCGGAAAGACCGTGTGGTTCGAATGCGCGCAAGCAGGAGGCCACCCTGTCGCTCAGGCGGCCTGCTCCCACCGTTCGGGAGAGACGTCCTCCTCGTCGGGCCGCTGTGCGGCCTTCTGACGGGCACGCAGGACCGCCCAGGCCAGGACGGACAGGCCGGTGAGGTACCAGGGCAGGAGCCAGAGCGAGCGCCACCAGGCCGCCCGCGGGTCGAGGACCAGGTCGGCGGCGGCGGTGAGCATGCCGGCGGCGAGGCTCCAGCACAGGAGCCGGCCGACGCGCTGTACGAGCAGGGCTCTGCCGGATTCACTCATCGCGTGGTCCTCCACAAGCGTGGACAGCGGGCGAAACGTGCAGGACGCGGTAAGTGTGCATGGAGTTAAGCGTTGCCCATAGCAACCCGTGAAGCACTCGCAGACTCTCAGACAAGCTGTTCCTCACGTTTCTGGGCTCAGGCACTGGTAAGCGCTCTCTTTCCCGATCTTGACAGGTCTGAACCTGACCGAAAAGCGACCACTCAATGCCATGGGATGCACCCATTGCGCCTGCGTCGGAGCATTTCGGTCAGTGTGGCCGTGAAGAGCAGTGGCGGAATGAGCAGAGGAAGCTCCCCTTCCGCGAGATGTCGCCTGGAAAGGCGGTCGACCAGGAGTGCCCTGGCTTGTGGCATGCCGGGTTCGCACCGTTTGGCACATGAACGGGAGGGGCTGATTCCCGCCCGTATGAGAGGTGAGTTGCCGGGCACGGCCCGGACGTTTGTGCGAGTCCTGTGGCAGGTTGTGGGCGCCCGGTGACCACTGGGGTCGCCGGGGTCTGTCTTCCAGTGGGGGAAACCATGCACGAGCGTGCCTTCGGCATGCCTCTTCGGCGTGCCCGCAAGAGATCAGCCACCGGTGTCACGCTGGCGGCGATCACATCGGCCGCGTTAGCCGTCTCGGTCCTGCCCGGTGCGAGCGTGGCGGCGGCCGACGACAAGCCGGTGTCGGTATGGGGCAAGGACAGCCCGGACTTCGAGATGCCGGCGGTGAAGGTCGGTGCGAACCGGCCGGTGCCGTCCGAGCAGTCCACGAACCCGACGGACGAGGCGTTCCTGCCCTGGCAGCGCGAACAGCGCCAGCGTGTCAAGGGCACCTCGGACAAGGCGGGCGGTGGCAAGAGAACGTCAGATCGCGGCGCCACAGCTGATACCTCGGCGCTGAGCGTCATCCCCGAGGGCCAGGGCGATGTTCCCTGGCACCGTTACACCAGGTTCGCGATCACCGACGCGCTGACCGCGAAGATCGACTATTCGACCGGCAACCTGATGCTGACGGCGACGGACTTCGACATCGCCGGCGTCGGCCAGCGCCTCCAGCTCGCGCGGACCTACAACTCCCTCGACGCCCCCTGGGGGCGGGTCTCGCAACGCTGGTGGCAGCAGTACGAGCGCTACCTGTCCCTCTCCTCCACCGAGGCGGTCTTCTACGACGCCTCCGGCGCGACCGTCCGCTTCACCAAGAACAGCGACGGCACCTTCACCACCCCGAAGGGCTACTCGCAGGACCTGAAGAAGAACACGGACGGCACCTACACCCTGACCAAGTGGAAGTCGGGTGCGAAGGAGACCTACAACGCCAACGGCACCCTGACCAAGGTCACCGACCGCAACAAGGGCACCCTCACCGTCACTCAGAACTCCAGCGGCGGATTCAAGCTCACCGAGACCCGCTCGGGCCGCTTCATCGACCTGGTGAAGACCCATCCGTCGCAGTGGCAGGCCAAGGACAACACCGGCCGCACCGCCGTCCACAACCTCGATGCGGACGGCAACCTGACCTCCACCACCGACACCGAGGGCAAGACGGTCTCCTTCCGCTACGACTCCTCCGGCCGCATCGACAAGATCACCACCGCCGAGGGCCGGGTGACGGTCTTCAGCTACGACGACACCAACCGCGTCACCTCCATGCTGCGCGGCACCGGCTTCCACAGCGACGGCCACACCGGCCCGACCTGGACCTACAGCTACACCGCCGCCTCCCCGACGGCCGCCGGCACGACCACGGCCAAGGACCCGGAGCTGCACGCCACCAAGTACGCCCACGACGGCGACGGCCGGGTCACCGAGGTCACCGACGCGCTGGGCCGCAAGCGGTCCACGAAGTTCGACGCCAACAACAACATCGACACCACCACGGACGCGATGGGCTCGGGCACGACCCCGGGCAACGTCACCGACTACGGGTTCAACACCCGCAACAACCTGGAGACCGTCACCCTCCCGACCGGCGGCAGGACGGTCAACACCTGGCAGACCATCGCCGGCGGCGACGTACCGAAGGACTCCACCAACGCCGACGGCGAAAAGACCAGCTTCACCTACGACACCGCCGGCAACACCACCTCTGTCGCACAGACCGGCACCGGCGGCGGCAACGTCTCCTACGACTACAACCCCGCCACCCCCACCTGCGGCGGCTTCGAAGGCCAGCGCTGCGAGGCGAAGACGAAGATGACGTCCACCAAGACCGTCGTCACCGACTTCCACTACGACGCCAAGGGCAATCTGGAGTGGGTCAAGCCCCCGGCGCCGCTGGACAAGACCACCTTCACCTACGACGACCTGGGCCGCACCAAGACCGTCACCGACGCCCGCGGCATCACGGTCAACTACACCTACGACAACCTCGACCGCATCCGCACCGTCACCTCACCGAACACGGTCAAGGTCGAGTACTGGTACGACGGCGACGGCAACCTCGTCCAGCGCTCGGACGGCACCGGCACCACCAAGTACGAGTTCGACCCGCTCCAGCGCGAGACGATCCGCCACCTCCAGGACGGCTCCCAAACCCTGCTCGCCTACACCCCGGCCGGCAACGTCGACTACTACCAGGACCCGGCCGGCACGACCGACTACACCTGGAACGAGGTCAACAAGCTCAGCGAGCTGAAGGACCCACAGGGCCGCGTGACGACGTACAAGTACAACAACAACGACGTCCGCACCACCACCACCTACCCCGGCGGCACCGTGCACAAGGTCGACGTCGACAACTCCAGCCGCCCCAAGACCATCAGGGCCACCTCCCCGCAAGGCACCCTGATCGACCTGGCCTACACCTACGGCTACGGCACCAACGCGGGCACGGACGGCTCAAAGATCCGCACGTCCACGGACCATGTTCGCGACACCAAGCGGACCTACACCTACGACGGGGCGGGCCGCTTCTCCTACGCCAAGGAGGAGAAGGCCGGGGCGATCACGGACTCCTGGCAGTACTGCTACGACCTGGCCGGCAACCTCACCTCGCAAGGCACCGAGCAGGGCTGCCCCCGCGGCACCACCTACACCTACAACGACGCCCAGCAGCTCACCTCCAAGTCCACCACCAGCGGCCCCTGGTCCTACGACGCCATCGGCAACGAGACCGCCGGCGCCTCCACCGACGACTACGCCCGCACCGGCGAGAAGTGGACCGACCACTCCCAGATGTCGTCGATCACCGTCGCCGGAAAGGCATACGCCGGTCAGTACGGCTCCACCGACCAGAGCGAGCGTATCCGCCTCGGCGACACCGTCTTCCACAACGGCCCCCTCGGCCTGTCGGCCAAGACGACTGCCGGTGCCGACATGGGCTTCAACCGCGAACCCGGGGGCACCTTGAACTCCATGACGACCGGGGGCAAGACGTACTACTACCTCACGGACGCCATCGGCAGCGTGGTCGCCCTGGCGGACGCGGACGGCAACAAGGTCAACACCTACGCCTACAGCCCACGGGGTGTACGCATCCAGGCCCAGTCGTCCGAACCGGTCGTCCAGCCCTACCGCTTCGCGGGCGGCTACCAGGACCCCACCGGCCTCTACCACTTCCAGGCCCGCTACTACGACGCCAACATCGGCCGCTTCACCCAGCCCGACCCCTCCGGCCAGGAGAAGAACCCCTACCTCTACGCCGAAGGCGACCCCGTCAACCGCATCGACCCCAACGGAACACTATCGTTCGGGCCGGTTCTGGACGCCATCTCTTTGGGCAACGATGCCGCAACCGTGGGCAAAGCATGGAATGCGGCTGTTGACGGTGACTACGGCAGGGCCGCCGGTATCACCTTCGGTCTGGCCTTCGGTAAAGCGGTCGAGGGAACCTGCATCGGTGTCGCCGGGGCCCTTACGGGAGGTACCGGAGCAGCGGCTGCTGCTGTTCCCTGCATGGTGGCTGGCGAGTATGCCGGTTCCTTCGCAGAGGAACAGACTGTGAAAGCCTGGTCCTAAATAGTTCCAGACGGGGCGGCGTCACCATACGCCGCCCCGCCCACTTCAAGGAGAAACCGTGATTCAGATCGCCTCAGAGGGTAAAGGATGGTGGATTCCCGAAGGATGGGGGCCTCTCATCTTCGTCGCTGCCGTCGCGTGCGTATTCGGAATCATTGTCTATTATCGGAAACGGCAGAGGTGAGGTGCGCTCGGCGACGAGAAACACGGCGATAAAGGCCCATGAGTCCAGGAATCTCCCTGTCATCGCCACGCGCCATTCTATTTTGGGGCTCTCCTTATTTCCGGCAGGAGGCGCTGAATCTATCCTGATTGGGCTGCTGGACACGCCTGCGCCGCCCCCCTTGCAACCGGAGAGTGAGTCGGCGCCAGGCCGCCCTTGGCCGGGCAGCACGACGGTACTGGTGCTGGGTGCCTCGCTGGGCTCGCCTTGGCTGCTACGCGGCGGCAGTACTGATCACGGGCTGGTTCGCTGGCGGACCGGCTGTTTCCACAATGACTGTCTTCTTCTTGGGCGGGACAGTTGTGAGCGCACGAGCCAGGGCAAGAAGGCAAGTGCAGGAAGTGGTAAGGATGGCTCCCGTCGGCAGGCGCCACCCTGATCGCAAGCGGACCGCTCGGCTACGCGAAGAAGACCCCATCGACCGCCTCGCCTTTCGGGGCCGGCGGCCATTCCTTGACTCAATGGTCGTTGTGTTCGTGATAGTTGCTGTCGCCCGTTGGCGTCGGAAGTGAGATATGGGAATGAGAAACGAATCTAAGCAAATTCTGCGAATCCTGGCCTACTTCCTCGTTGGGTGTGCGACCGTCATGGCTGTGTCGGTCATCGTTATGCTTGCCATGGGAGCGAGGCCCGCAGTCATTCACGTGGCCCCACTGGTCGCCGCGGGTTGCGGTTTGCTATTGCTCCGCCATACCAAGGGGAACAGTTAGCCTCGGCATTTCGGTTGCGGTGATGAGGCGTCGTTGGGGGGAAACTGTCGGGTGACCGACGCGATTTCGGTGTTCGGGCATGGCGGAGACCCGGCGCGGTGGTCGGGTTCTCCAGGGTCCTTCAGGTCGTGGGCGGTCAGGGGTTTGCCGGTCAGTCGGCGGGACGGGGCAACGCGGCCAGGCGATGGAAGGCCGTGGCCAGTGCGTTTCTCCAGGGCCAGGTCGCCGATATTCGCAAGCGCGTCGGCCGCCGCGGGTGAGGCTCTGCTCGTCATCGTCGGGGTGGCGTTCCTGGTGAGCAAGGCCCGCAAGAGGTAGCCCCGTCGACGGGCAGAGCGAGTGTGATGCGCCGCCCGGCTGGTCGATACCAGCCGGGCGGCGCGTAGGCAGGCTCCAGGGCTGGCCCTTGCCAGGTCGGAGCAGCATCGCACCATATTCGTGATGCGAACCTCAGACAGAACCCGGCACGGCGGCCCGCTCAGGTCTCCTGGAGGACGCGGTGCAGGAAGGTCGGGGTCTCGTCCGGTGACTCGGCCTCGACCACCAGCCGGTTCATGGCGTCCCAGTAACGCTCGATGTCGGCGGGCCGGTCGGGGTAGAGGGCGGTGGTGAGCTGTTCGAGGTAGACCACGTCGGGCAGTTCGCCGCCGGGCAGGCGCAGGATGGTGACCGGGCCGCCCTCCGCCGCGTGGCCGCCGGAGTGGAACGGCAGGATCTGGACGGTGACCTGGGGGAGCCGGCAGATGTCGATGAGATGTCTGAGCTGGGCGCGCATCACCTCGGGGCCGCCCACCGGGCGACGCAGCGCCGCCTCGTCGATCACGGCCCACAGCCGCGTCGCCGGTCTCCGGCGCAGGACCCGCTGCCGGGTCATCCGCAGCGCGACCCGGCGGTCGATCTCATCCGCCCCGGCGTCCGGATGGGCGAGCCGGATGGCGGCTCGCGCGTAGTCGGCGGTCTGCAGCAGTCCGGGAACGCGCTGCACCCGGAAGCAGCGGATGACGCTCGCCGCCTGTTCCGCACCGAGGTAGGCCTGCATCCAGACGGGCACCACGTCGCTGTAGTACTGCCACCAGGCGTGGGTGTTGGCCTGCTCGGCCAGCGCCATCAGGGTGGCGCGTTCGGCCTCGTCCGTGACGCCGTACAGGGTCAGCAGATCGGCGACGTCCCGCAGTTTGAACCCGTGCCGCCCGCCCTCCATCCGGCTGATCTTCGACGCGGAGGAACGGATGACGTGCCCGGCCTCCGCACGCCCGATGCCCCGCTCCTCCCGCAGCCTGCGCAACCGCGCCCCCAGCGCCAGCCGCGGCACCATCGGCCCGGCCGACCTCCCGTCCAGGACTCCGCCGCCGAGTCTCGTGCGAGCGGCCTCTTCGGTGCCCATGGGCTGTCTCCTTGCGGTGGTACGCAGCTCCGGACGCCTGCGGGCGTCGCGGCATATTCATCCTAGGGGCCCTGCCCTGACGCCATCCCGCTTATGCGGAAGGCGGGTTCGCATGTGGGTGGGCCGCCGAAGCCGCGTCGGGCCGCGGTTCGGGGGACGGGGCCGAGGGGGCGGGTACCGTGCGCCCTGGTCAAACCGCCACGTACGTCACCGGATCGCTCCCCGTCACCGCCTCCGCCCGCCCCAGCTTCACCAGGCGGCGCAGATGGGACTCGGCCTCCGAGACGGCGATGTTCCTGGACCCGTAGGGGATCCGGTCCCAGGGGCGGTTCCACTCCATGCGTTCGGCGAGCTGCCAGGGCGTCAGCGGCTCGGCGAGGAGGGCCAGAAGGCCGGTGAGGCGGGACTCGTGGTGGGTGAGCAACTCGCGTACCCGGGCGGCCGCGTCGGGGAACGGGTGCTGGTGGGCCGGGAGCACCTCGGCGGGGGCGAGACGGCCCACGCGTTCGAGGGAGTCGAGGTAGTCGCCCAGTGGGTCGGTCACCTCCCCCGAGCTCTCGGTTTCGCTCGAGCAGAGGGCACCCCTATTGTCGTCCGGGTCCTCGTACAGGCCGATGTGCGGGGTGATCCCGGGCAGCAGGTGGTCGCCGGAGAACAGCCTGCCGTGACCGGGGAGTCGCGCGGGGTGGGTCTCCTCCAGGTGGAGGCAGACGTGGCCCGGCGTGTGCCCGGGGGTCCAGATCGCGCGCAGGCGGCGGCCGGGGAGGGCGAGGAGCTCGCCGGGGACGATGTCGCGGTCGGGCAGGGCGGGGGAGAGGCCGGGCAGGGCGCGGGGCGGGGCCGCGCGCAGGGGCGCGATGTGCTCCTCGGGAGCTCCGGCGGCGGCGAGCTTGGCCGCCATGTACGCGAACCAGCGCTCAGCGGGGGCCTCCCGGGTCCGTCGTACGACCGCGGTGTCCGCCGCGTGCATCGCGATCCACGCGCCCGACGCCTCCCGGACCCGGCCCGACAGGCCGTGATGGTCGGGGTGGTGGTGGGTGATGACCACGCCGTGGATCTCGGTGACCGAGGTGCCGCAGGCCGTGAGGCCATCCGTGAGCGTGTCCCAGGACTCCGGGTCGTCCCAGCCGGTGTCGATCAGTACCGGGCCGCGGTCGGTGTCGACGACGTACACCAGGGTGTGGCCGAGGGGGTTGTCCGGGATGGGGACGCTGAGAGAGCGGACACCTCCGCGGTGGTCGGTCACCTGTGCCATGAGGTCCCCTGTCGCCGACTCCCGCCACTATAACTAGAACCGGTTTCATTGGGGGCCCGCCCGTGCTGTGCCGTCCGTGGACTCCTCGGGGCGGGGCTGGTATCAGTGGGCGTATCTGATGGATCGTCAGAGGCGCGCTCCCGGGGAGGCAGTCGGCCATGACCGAGCTCGTGGAACACGGACAGCTGTTCATCGGCGGGGAGTTGACCGACCCCCTGGGCGAGGACGTCATCGAGGTGATCTCGCCGCACACGGAAGAGGTCGTCGGACGCGTCCCGCACGCCTCGAGGGCGGACGTGGACCGGGCCGTGGCGGTGGCGCGGCGGGCCTTCGACGAGGGGCCCTGGCCGCGGATGAGCCTCGGCGAGCGGATCGAGGTCGTGAGCCGGATCAAGGACGCCATCGCCGCCCGGCACGACGAGATCGCCCGCGTGATCTCCGGCCAGAACGGCTCGCCCTACTCCTGGAGCGTCCTCGCCCAGGCCCTCGGCGCGGTCATGGTGTGGGACTCGGCGATCACCGTCGCGCGGAACTTCACCCACGAGGAGCGGCGCGACGGCGCGCTGGGCAGGATCCTGGTGCGGCGGGAACCGGTCGGAGTCGTGGCCGCCGTGATCCCCTGGAACGTCCCGCAGTTCACCGCCGCCGCCAAGCTCGCTCCCGCGCTGCTCACCGGCTGCACGGCCGTGCTCAAGCCGTCTCCCGAGGCGCCGCTCGACGCGTACCTGCTCGGCGAGATCGCCCGCGAGGCCGGACTGCCGGAAGGTGTGCTGTCCATCCTGCCCGCCGACCGGGAGGTCAGCGAGTACCTGGTCGGGCACCCGGGCGTCGACAAGGTGTCCTTCACCGGGTCGGTCGCGGCCGGCAGGCGCGTGATGGAGGTCGCGGCCCGCAACCTCACCCGGGTGACGCTGGAACTGGGCGGCAAGTCGGCGGCCGTCGTGCTGCCCGACGCGGACGTCGAGACCGCCGTGGCGGGCATCGCCCCGGCGGCCTGGATGAACAACGGGCAGGCCTGCGTCGCCCAGACCCGCATCCTGCTGCCGCGCTCCCGCTACGACGAGTTCGCCGACGCGCTCACCGCGGCGGCCGGCGCCCTGACCGTCGGCGACCCGCTCGACCCCGCCACCCAGGTGGGCCCGCTGGTGGCGAGGCGGCAGCAGCAGCGCAACCTCGACTACATCCGCATCGGGCAGGAGGAGGGCGCGAAGATCCTCACCGGCGGCGGACGCCCGGCCGGCCTGGACCGCGGCTGGTACGTCGAACCGACCCTGTTCGGCGACGTCGACAACTCCATGCGGATCGCCCGCGAGGAGATCTTCGGCCCCGTCATCTGCCTGCTGCCCTACGACGACGAGTCCGACGCCGTGAAGATCGCCAACGACTCCGACTACGGGCTGAGCGGCAGCGTGTGGACGGCGGACACCGGGCACGGCGTCGAGATCGCCCGGCGGGTCCGCACCGGCACGTACTCCGTCAACACCTTCAGCCTGGACATGCTGGGCCCCTTCGGCGGCTACAAGAACTCCGGCCTCGGGCGGGAGTTCGGGCCCGAGGGGTACGGCGAGTACCTGGAGCACAAGATGATCCACCTCCCGGCGGACGCCTAGCGATGGGCGACCGCTGGCACGTCGAGGTGGACCGCTCCCTGTGCATCGGCTCCGCCCAGTGCCTCCACCACGCGCCGCACGGCTTCCGCCTGGACGCCGCCCGCCAGTCCCGGCCGGTCGAGCCGGACACGGACGCGAACGAGCGGATCCTGGAGGCGGCGGAGAGCTGCCCGGTGGAGGCGATCGTGATCACGCTGGGGGACAGCGGGGAGGCGGTGTTCCCTCCGGAGGACTAGGGGGCTTCTGATGGCTCTCCGCGGCGTCGCCGGGAGCGGCCGTCTCGGGACCGGGGTCTGTCAGGCGCCGGGGGCCCGGTAGTCCACCTGCTGCCGCACGGCCTCGTCGACCTCGTCGGCCGACAGCAGGACGACCGTGCTCGTGCGGACCCCGCCGGCCGCCGAGACGACCATGCCCATGGCCGCGGCGGAGGTGTTGCCCGGCAGCTCCGCCGTGACGTAGACGTCGTCGTCACCGAACGCCCAGTACATCGACTCGACCCGGCCGCCGAGACCCTCGACCATGCGGGCGACGACTTCACGCCGCGCGCTCGCGCCCTCACGGAGCAGGCCCTTGAGTCCGTCAGGGGTCAGCTTCACCTTGAAGAGGTATGTCGGCATCGGGGCCACCTTTCACATCCGCTCGCATCCGCCCGAACAGTCGCTCTGACTCCCTCATGTTCCTTCCGTTCCGGGCTGCCGTCGCGGCGACCGAGGGGGCAGACAGGGCTATATGGATGAATGCGGACAAAAAGGTAAAAAATTCGGCTCAGGTCTTCTCTCAGCGGAGGGAAGTCCTAACCTGGATACAGGCCTACGAGGCGAGTGAGGGAGTCCGACCGGAGTAGCCGACGTTGGCAGGAAGCCTCGGTTTCCGCCGGTGCCGACTGCGACGGTAGGGCTGAGAGGCCGGAAGGACGCAGGGCCGAAAGGCCAGGCGACCGGAAGGCGACCCCCATCACCTGATCCGGACCATGCCGGCGAAGGGAACCCGTCTCGTAGGTCGCCGGCGTCTCGGGGGGGCTTCAGGAGTCCGCGGGGGGCTCTGCCGTCAGGTCGATCAGGCGGCAGACCGTCTCGATGTCGATCTTGACCTGGGCGATGGAGGCGCGGCCCGAGAGCCAGGTGATCAGCGCCGAGTGCCAGGTGTGCTCGATGACCCGGACCGCCGACAGCTGCTCCGGGGTGGGGTGTTCCAGCCCCATCGCGTCCAGGATGATCGCCGTCGTCTGCCGCGACACCTGGTCCACCTCCGGGCTCACGCTGCGGTCGGCGAAGGTGAGGGCGCGGACCATCGCGTCGGCCAGATGTGGTTCGCGCTGCAGGGCGCGGAAAGCCCGCATCAGCGTCTCGGCGACCCGCTCGGCCGCCGCCTCGCCCCGCGGGGGCTTCTTCCGCAGCGTGCCGTGCATGTGCTCCAGCTGGTCCTGCATGGTGGCGACCAGCAGATGGATCTTGGAGGGGAAGTAGCGGTACAGGGTGCCGAGCGCCACCTGCGACGACTCCGCGACCTCGCGCATCTGTACGGCGTCGAAACCGCCGCGGCTGGCCAGCTGCGCGCTCGCGTGCAGGATGCGGCGGCGACGGGCCTCCTGCCGCTCCGTGAGGGGCGGGGAGGCGGGGGCTGCGGCTCTGGCTTCCACCTTGGCCACCTTGTTCACCTTGGTGCTCACCTGGCTTCTGCGGGCATGTGCGGTCCCGTTCCGTGACCGTCCGTGAGGGCGGGTGATCACACAGCATGGCACGGTACCGGCCGTGGCGTGAATCACCTGATCCACTGCTCACAGCGCCCCTACCTGCCGGTAGATTCGGAGCCTCCGAACGATCAAGTCTGAAACTTGTTCTAGATTAGCGTCCCGGCGTAATCTCGCGGGACAGAGCAGGGAGAAGGGGGCCTGGAGTGACCGCTGAGGCCAGGGAGGCCGGGGCTCCGGAGGACCCCGCTGCCGACGGCTTGCGACCGCTCAACATCGCGCTCCTCACCTACAAAGGGAACCCGTTCTGCGGCGGCCAGGGCGTCTACGTCCGGCATCTTTCGCGCGAACTGGCCCGTCTCGGGCACCGGGTCGAGGTCATCGGCGCACAGCCCTATCCCGTGCTCGACGAGGGGGACGGCCGGGTGAGCCTCACCGAGCTGCCCAGCCTCGACCTCTACCGCCAGCCGGACCCTTTCCGCACCCCGAAGCGCGACGAGTACCGCGACTGGATCGACGCGCTCGAGGTCGCGACGATGTGGACCGGCGGTTTCCCCGAACCCCTGACGTTCTCGCTGCGCGCCCGCCGCCACCTGCGCGCCCGGCGGGGCGAGTTCGACGTCGTGCACGACAACCAGACGCTGGGCTACGGCCTGCTGGGCGACGTCGGCGCGCCGCTCGTGACCACGATCCACCACCCCATCACCGTCGACCGGCAGTTGGAGCTGGACGCGGCGCAGGGGCGCAAGCGGCGGCTGTCGGTGCGCCGCTGGTACGCCTTCACCCGCATGCAGAAGCGCGTCGCGCGCCGGCTGCCGTCCGTGCTGACGGTCTCCGGCACGTCCCGGCAGGAGATCGTCGACCACCTGGGAGTGCGGCAGGACCGCATCCACGTCGTCCACATCGGCGCCGACACGGATCTGTTCTCCCCGGACCCCTCGGTGCCGGTCGTGCCGGGCCGGATCGTGACGACGTCCAGCGCCGACGTCCCGCTGAAGGGCCTGGTCCATCTCGTCGAGGCCCTCGCGAAGGTGCGCACCGAACACCCGGGGGCCCACCTCGTCGTGGTCGGCAAGCGCCCGGCCGAGGGACCGGTCGCCCAGGCGATGGAACGGTACGGCCTCGACGGCGCCGTCGAGTTCGTCAAGGGCATATCCGACGCGGAACTCGTCGACCTGGTGCGCTCGGCCCAGGTCGCCTGCGTGCCGTCGCTGTACGAGGGATTCTCGCTCCCGGCCGCGGAGGCCATGGCGACCGGGACACCGCTGCTGGCCACGACCGGGGGAGCGATCCCCGAGGTCGCCGGGCAGGACGGCGAGACCTGCCTGGCGGTGCCGCCGGGGGACCCGGGGGCACTGGCGTCCGGGCTGGTCACGCTGCTGGGCGACGCGGAGCTGCGCGCGCGACTCGGAGCGGCCGGCCGGGAGCGGGTACTGCGTCACTTCACGTGGGCCAGGGCCGCGGAGGGGACGGTGGCCCGGTACCGGGAGGCGATCGACAAGGCCGGCAGGGCAGGGGGCCGCTCCGTGCCCCGGCCCGCGGGCCGCCCGGCCCCGTCGGCAGGCGCTGTGCCCATGGCCCCCACGACTCCCACGGCCCCCGCGGCAGGCGCAGCCGCCGCGGCCCCCACAGATGTACAAGGCGTCAACTCCGAAAGCAGGGCCACGTGCTGACCGTCGACTTCTCCCGGTTCCCGCTCGCCCCGGGCGACCGTGTCCTGGACCTCGGCTGCGGTGCCGGACGGCACGCCTTCGAGTGCTACCGGCGCGGCGCGCAGGTCGTGGCGCTGGACCAGAACGCCGAGGAGATCCGCGAGGTCGACAAGTGGTTCGCGGCGATGCGGGAGGCCGGCGAGGCACCCGAGGGCGCCACCGCAACGGCCATGGAGGGCGACGCCCTCGCCCTGCCCTTCCCCGACGAGTCCTTCGACGTCGTCATCATCTCCGAGGTGATGGAGCACATCCCCGACGACAAGGGCGTCCTCGCGGAGATGGTGCGCGTGCTGAAGCCCGGCGGTCGCATCGCCGTCACCGTCCCGCGCTACGGCCCCGAGAAGGTCTGCTGGGCCCTGTCCGACGCCTACCACGAGGTCGAGGGCGGCCACATCCGCATCTACAGGGCGGACGAGCTGCTCACGAAGATCCGCGAGGCCGGCCTCGAACCGTACGGCACCCACCACGCCCACGCCCTGCACTCCCCGTACTGGTGGCTGAAGTGCGCGTTCGGCGTCGACAACGACAAGGCGCTGCCGGTGCGGGCGTACCACAAGCTGCTCGTCTGGGACATAATGAAGAAGCCCCTGGCCACCCGGGTCGCCGAGCAGGCGCTGAACCCGCTGATCGGCAAGAGCTTCGTGGCGTACGCGACCAAGCCGCACCTGCCCCGTCTGGCCGACAACGGGGCGGACGCCAAGTGACGACTCCCCGGACGGAACATCTGGTCCTGCCCGGAGTCCTGACCGCCGGGCAGGCCGCCGCGACCGTCGCAGGCATCCTCGCCGTGCAGCGCGAGGACGGCGCGATCCCGTGGTTCCGGGGCCACCACCTCGACCCGTGGGACCACGTCGAGGCGGCGATGGCCCTCGACACGGCCGGCGAGCACGAGGCCGCCGAACGGGCCTACCTGTGGCTCGCCCGGCACCAGAACGAGGACGGCTCCTGGTACGCGGCGTACACGGACGGGCGGTTCGACGACGTCACGGACCGCGGCCGGGAGACCAACTTCGTCGCCTACATAGCCGTCGGCGTCTGGCACCACTACCTCTCCACCGGGGACGACACGTTCCTGGAGCGGATGTGGCCGGCCGTGCACGCGGCGGTGGAGTTCGTGCTGCGTCTGCAGCAGCCGGGCGGGCAGATCGGCTGGCGGCGCGACGACGACGGCACGGACACGGCGGACGCCCTGCTGACGGGGTCGTCCTCTATCCACCACGCGCTGCGGTGCGCGCTGGCGATCGCCGAGCAGCGGGAGGAGCCGCAGCCGGACTGGGAGCTGGCGGCGGGCGCGCTGCGGCACGCGATACGGCACCACCCGGAGCGGTTCCTCGACAAGAACCGCTACTCGATGGACTGGTACTACCCGGTGCTCGGCGGGGCGTTGACGGGTGCGCAGGCCAAGGCGCGGATCGAGGAGGGCTGGGACCGGTTCGTCGTCCCCGGGCTGGGGGTGCGCTGTGTGGTTCCCAACCCCTGGGTGACGGGGGGCGAGTCCGCGGAACTGGCGCTGGCCCTCTGGGCGATGGGTGAGTCCGACCGGGCGCTCGAGATCCTGCAGTCGATCCAGCACCTGCGGGATCCGGAGAGCGGGCTGTACTGGACGGGCTACGTCTTCGACGACGGCGCCGTCTGGCCGCAGGAGTTGACCACGTGGACCGCGGGGTCGTTGTTGCTGGCCGTGGCGGCGCTGGGCGGGCACGAGGCCACGTGCCAGGTCTTCGGCGGGGAGAGTCTGCCGACGGGGCTGGACGCGGAGTGCTGCGCCTGAGGGCTCGGGTGGTCTCGCTGAGTGAGCGGGCGCGGGTCGTGCGTGGCTTGTCGCGCAGTTCCCCGCGCCCCCTAGAGGGTCAGTGACGCTGGACCCGGTTGGCGATGGCGTGTCCGACGAGCAGGTACACCACCGCCGCCAGGCCGTAGCCGCAGACCACCCGGGCCCACGCCTCGTCGAACGTGAACAGGTCGTGGGACCAGCCGGCGAGCCAGCGGGCCGCGTCGTGGATGAACTGGACGAACGAGTTGCCGGGGTTCGCGTCCAGCAGGTACATCAGGATCCACAGACCCAGGATGAACGCCATGATGTCGGCCACGACCGCGACGATCGTGCCGGCTTGATTCGCACCGTTGCGATATCGAGGGGACATACCTTCCGGATTGCCCTTGAAGTCTGGATGAAACCCGGTCGGTTTGCATTCAATCGACGTTCCCGCGAGGGGCGTTCGGGGTAAACCGGCATCACCGACGATCCAGTCCGGGCCACACGGGGAGAACACAGGTGTCACGGGGGGAGAACGCAGGTGCCCGCGAACAGACCCGCCGCCGAAGAGCCGCGGCTGACCGTCACCAGACCCCCGCGCCGACGTCTGCGCAGAGCGCTCGCGTCGGCGCTTCCCGTCCCGGTCATCGGGCTCGCCCTGCTGGTGGCTTCCGGGAACCTGCTGTTACCACTGCGCCAGGTGGTCACCATAGAGGCCAAGATGGCCTCGAAGAGGGACTTCTTCCAGGACCCGGTGGTCGAGCGGCTGCTCATGAAGCACGGCTTCCGCGTGCACATCACCAACATGGGCTCGCGTGAGATCGCGAAGCAGGACTACGAGGGATACGACGTCGTCTTCCCCTCCGGCCAGCCGGCCGCCGACCTGATCAGCCGGGAGCGCGCCCGGGCGAACCGCCCGGTGCTGCTGTACCGCCCGTTCGTCAGCCCCATCGTGCTGGCCACCTACCGGAACTACGCCGAGGTGCTCACGGCGGAAGGCGTCGCCGAGCGCCTGCCGGGCCCGGGCGGCCGGCCCATGTACTACACCCTCGACATGCGGAAGTTCCTCGATCTGGCCCGCGGCAAGAGGAAGGGCGTCCAGCGTGACCCGGAGAACGGCTACCGCTGGGACGAGATCGACCGCGACGACCGCGTCCGCAACGGCAACAAGATCCTCGCCCAGACCTCGGACATCTGCGAAGCCAACTCGGCCGGCACCTACCTCGGGCTCGTGGCCTTCGTCGAGCACGGGAACGACGCGCCGGACAACGAGGCCGAGGCGGTGCGGCTCGCCCGGAAGATCAAGCCGCTCCTCGTCGAACAGGGCCTGCCGTCCTCCGAACGGGCCGAGACGTATCTGTCTCCCGACGGGCCGGGCATCGCCCCCGTCTCGGTGATCTACGAGCACCAGTTCCTCGCCCACCAGATCGCGTACCGGGCCGAGAAGGGCGCGACCGACGACGAGCGCGTCCTGCTCTATCCATCCACCCGCTTCGTCACCGAACCCCAGCTCGTCGCCCTGACCGGAGACGGCGCCCGGCTCGGGGAACTGGTCAGCGAGGACCCCGAACTCCAGCACCGTGCCGTGGAGCTGGGCTTCCGGGCCCGCAACGCCGGCGGCGGCGCCACCGGCGACGAACTGACCCGGTTCCTCACCGAACGGCGGATCCCGGCGCCCACCACCTCCTCCGGCGACACCCGGGCGGTCTTACCCAGCCTGCCCCTGCTGGAGAAGATGATCGAGATCGTCGGCGACTGCCCGGACCGGACGGGCGGCCGGTGAGGCGCGGCACGGGCCTGCCGGCGCTCTGTGTGGCGCTCTGCCTGGCGCTCGTCACCGGCTTCCTCACCGCCTGCTCGGGCGACGACGGTGACGACACGGTCCGGCTGCGCGTGCTCGCCGGTCCCGACCTCGCCGCACTGGCCCCGCTGCTGGGCGAGTTGAAGGACGAGACGGGCGTCGACCTGCGCCTGGACCACCGGCCGGACGCCGAGACGAAGGCCCCGGACCGCGATCGGTACGACCTGGCGTGGCTGTCCTCCGACCGCTATCTGCGTCTCACCGACAAGGACGCCACCCGGGGCCTGCAGCGCACGCCCACCATGACGTCCCCCGTCGTCATCGGCCTGAAGCCGGACACGGCCCGGCAGCTCCGCGCCCACGTCCCCGGCTCCCGGCTCACCTGGGCCGACATCGCGGACGCCGCCGCCACCGGCACCGTCCGCTTCGGCATGGCCGACCCCCGCCACGCCGGCAGCGGGCTCGCCGCCCTCGTGGGCGTCGCCACCGCCGCGGCGGGCACCGGGGCGGCGCTGCGCCCCGAGGACGTCTCCTGCGACCGGCTGCGCGGCTTCCGCTCCGGCCAGACCCTCACCGCCGACACCGGCCCCGCCCTTCTCGACTCCTACGCCCACCACCAGGACGAGGCCAACGCCCTCATCACGTACGAGTCCGACCTGCTCGCCCTCAACGCCACCGGCCGCCTCGACGACCCCCTGGAGGTCGTCCGCCCCGACGACGGCATGGTCCTGGCGGACTTCCCGCTGCTCCTGCTGAACCCGGCCCACCGCACCGCGTACGACAAGGTCACCCAGTGGCTGCGGCGCGACTCGGTGCAGCGGCAGCTCATGCGGCACACCCTGCGCCGTCCGGTGAACACGACGGTCACCCGGGACCCGCGGCTGCGCGAACCGGTCGGCAACGCCCTCTTCTACCCCGACCGGCCCGCCGTCGTGGAAACCCTGCTCGCCGACTACGGTGACCCCGACCGCCGCACCACGAGCCAGGTGGTCTTCCTGCTCGACTTCTCCGGCTCGATGCGCGGCGCCCGGATGGCCGCCCTGCGCGAGGCGTTCGCCGGTCTCAGCGGCGCTGACCCCTCCCCCTCCGGCAAGTTCACCCGCTTTTACCGGGGCGAGCGGCTGACCGTGGTCCGGTTCGCCGGCCGAGTGCTGGGGGAGAGGACCGTCACCGTCGCCGGGCCGGACGACCTCACCACCCTCGCCGGCGCCGTCGCCCGGGGCGGCTACGGCGACGCCACCGCCGTGTGGTCCGCCCTCGACCACGGCTACCGCGCCGCCGCCCGCGAACTGGCCGCCGACCCCGACCGCTCCCTCTCGCTGGTCCTGATGACGGACGGTGAGAACAACGCGGGCCTGTCCTACGTGGAGTTCGTACGCCGCCACCAGGCGCTGCCCGCCGCCGTACGGGACGGCGTCCACACCTACCCCGTGCACTTCGGCGAGGCCGACGCCGGTGCGCTGCGGCGCGCGGCGGCGAGGACGGGCGGACGGATGGTGGACGCCGGCGGCTCGTCCCTTTCCGAGGCCTTCAAGGAGATCCGTGGCTGTCACTGACGCGACCTGGTGGAGTCTTTGGTGGCCGTGGATGACGGTCTGGCTGGTGACGGCCGCCGGCGCGGTGGCGCTCGTGGTGGTCCTGGTGCGCCATGCCCGGGAGCGGCGCAGGCACCTGCGGCGCTGGCAGTCGGCGTACAGCATCTGCCTGTACCTGGACGAGCAGGCGGTGATGGACCTGTGGGAGCTGGGCAACTACCGGTCCGCGCTGGAGGAGGCCGTCGAGCTGCGGACGAAGGTCGACACGAGTGTCGGCTTCTGGAGCCGGGTGCTGACGTTTCTGTTCCGGTTCCGGCTGAAGCGGGACGTCAGTCAGGAGACGTTCCGCAAGTTCGTGCGCAAGGACAAACCGATCAACGTGATCGGCGTGGTCATGGAGGCCTTCGACCGGGCCGACGCCATCGTCCACGCCGACCTGACCACCCTGACGGTCGTCCCGAACCGGAACCTCGCCGACAACCTGGCGGACGGCCGTGCGGTGACCCTGAGCCGCATCGGCGAATTCGTCTCGGTCAAAGGCGTGTTCACCCGCGCGCCGGAGGTGGCGGAGGGATTCGTCCTGCGGGCCGAGTACGGCGCCGAGCGGCCGCCGGTGTACATGCGCGTCGTGGCCCCCGGCGACGCGCGCCGCTCGATCCCGGCCGGCACGTTCACGGCCCGCTGCCTCGGCAAGATGACCGGCTGGCGTGAGGACACCCGCGAGGTGACGCTGGAGGCGATCGCGATCTTCTGGTGACCGCCGCTTGCTGACCGCCGCTCCGATCGCCCCCGCTCACCGGGAGTTCAGCTCGGCGAGCACCCGCAGGGTGCGCGGATCGGGCGCGAGGGCCAGCAGGTCGGTCACCGGTCCCTTCCGCCACAACTCCAGTCGCTCGGCGATGCGTTCGCGCGGACCTACCAGGGAGATCTCGTCGGCGAAGGCGTCCGGCACGGCGAGCACCGCCTCCTGGCGGCGGCCGGACAGGAACAGCTCCTGGATGCGGCGGGCCTGCTGTTCGTAGCCCATGCGGGCCATCAGGTCGGCGTGGAAGTTGCGGGCCGTGTGGCCCATGCCGCCGATGTAGAAGCCGAGCATCGCCTTCACGGGCAGCAGCCCCTCGGCGACGTCGTCGCAGACCCGGACCTGGGCCATGGGGGCGACCAGGAAACCCTCGGGCAAATCGCCCAGGGCCGGGCCGTACACCTCCGGCCGGGTCGGCGACCAGTACAGCGGCAGCCAGCCGTCGGCGATCCGGGTCGTCTGGGCGACGTTCTTCGGCCCTTCCGCGCCGAGCAGGATCGGCAGATCGGCGCGCAGGGGGTGCGTGATCGGCTTGAGGGGTTTGCCGAGGCCCGTGGCGTCCGGGCCCCGGTAGGGGTGGGAGTGGAAGCGGCCCGCCAGTTCGACGGGGGCCTCGCGGCGCAGCACCTGCCGCAGGACGTCCACGTACTCGCGGGTGGCGGTGAGTGGCGAGGCGGGGAACGGGCGGCCGTACCAGCCCTCGACGACCTGCGGGCCGGAGAGCCCGAGGCCCAGCATCACGCGGCCGCCGGACAGGTGATCCAGGGTGAGGGCGTGCATCGCGGTCGTGGCCGGTGACCGGGCCGCCATCTGCGCGACCGCCGTGCCGAGCCGGATGCGGGAGGTGTGGGCCGCGATCCAGGTCAGCGGGGTGAAGGCGTCCGAGCCCCAGGACTCCGCCGTCCAGACGGAGTCGTAGCCGAGCCGCTCCGCCTCCCGGGCGAGCGGCACGTGGTCGGGGGAGGGACCGCGGCCCCAGTAGCCGAGCGCCAGACCGAGCCGCATACCTGCCTCCTGACGCTGCGTCAGCCGACGGGGGAGCGACGACTGTACGGCAACGGCCCCCCAACCCGGAAGGGCGAGGGGCCGTGCGAGAGGGGTGCGGGCTCAGCCGCGCTGGATGCCCGACGTGTCCTGCAGGACACCGCGGCGGCCGTCCTGCGTCTGGGCGACCAGGGCCGCTCCGCGCTGCTCCACCGCCAGGTACCAGGTACCCGGGGCGAGTTCGGCGATCGGGGTCGGCGAGCCGTCCTCCGCGAACAGCGGCCGCGGCACCGGCACCGCGAACCAGAACGGCGCGAAGTCCGCGGCCGGGGGCTGCGGGGCCTGCGCCTGCTGCGGCTGACCGCCGTACGGCTGCCCCGGCTGTCCCGGCTGCGGCTGGCCGTAGCCGCCGGGCTGCTGCGCGCCCGGGTAGCCGTAACCGCCCTGCGGCTGACCACCGTAGGGCTGCGGTGCTGCGGGGCGGGGGGCCGGGACGAGGGCGCCCTTGAGGGCCGGGACCAAGGGCGTGGCGATCGCGGCGGCAGCCATGAGCAGCGTGGCGACGAAGGCGAGGATCATGCCGATGCCGGGGGTCGGGGCGCCGTCGCTCGCCCTCTCGCCGACGTTGTCGAAGCCGCCGGGCGCGTCGAGGACGTTGCCGAGCGCGCTCCACGCGGCGAACACCGTGAAGGCGGCGCCGAACTGGCCGAGGTCGAGACCGGCAGGCTTCGGCACCTGCGGCAGGCCCCGGGCCGCGACGACGAGCGCGGCACCGATGATCCCCGCCAGTACGACGCTGAACACGACCGGACCGCTTCCCCACAGGCTGGGGAGCTCGACGCTGTCGGGGACATTGTCGATCGAATACAGGTCGAGGAACGACGCGATGAACAGCAACACCGCTGCTCCGATCACCACGCCGTCGCCTCGAGTGAGGGAGCGGATATTCACTTCAGTCGGTCCTTCAGCTCAGTTGTCTCGTCATCGGTTGAGGCGTCGCTGTCACCATGTCGCCCTCGGGGCGGTGCGAAGCGCGGGGGTGGCCCCTCATAGTAGGGAGACACTATCGTTCGCCCGGCCGGGGTGTCCGCAGGGATCAGTCCGTGAGAACTACCCGCGCAAGAAGCTCACGATTCCCTCAGAGATTCCTTGCGCCGCCTTCTGCCGCCACGCGCCACTGGTCAGCAACGCCGCGTCCTCGCTGTCGCGCATGTTGCCGCACTCGATGAACACCTTCGGGACCGTTGACAGATTGAGACCGCCCAGGTCCTTGCGTGTGACGAGACCGGTCCCGCCGCCGACGTAGTCGGACGGCGCGCTGCCGGTCACGGCCCCGAAGCGGCCCGCGACGCGCTCGCCGAGATCGCGGGAGGGGGCGACGATCGCGCGGGTGTCCGCGGCGCCCGCGTGGACCGCGCCGGGCATGATGACGTGGAAACCGCGGTTGCCGGCGCCGGAGCCGTCCGCGTGGATCGAGACCACCGCGTCGGCCTTCGCCTCGTTGCCGATCCGGGCCCGCTCGTCCACGCACGGGCCGTACGGCCGGTCCCCGTCCTGCGTCAGCTTCACCGTGGCGCCCTGCTCCTGGAGCAGCGTGCGCATCCGGTGCGCCACGTCCAGGGTGAACTTCGCCTCCGGATAACCGTCGTTGGTGGACGTGCCGGTGGTGTCGCACTCCTTCTGGTTCGTCCCGATGTCCACCTTGCGGTTGATCTCGGAGGTGTGCTGGAAGTTACCCGGGTTGTGGCCCGGGTCGATGACGACGGTCTTCCCCTTGAGCGGGCCGGAGGCCGCGGGCGCGGAGGACCTGGATGAGGCGGACGCGCCAGGCTTCTTACCGTCGTCGGCGGGCGTACTCGACGCCGCGGGAGGGGAGGAGCGTACGTTCGCCCGGTCCGCGCCGCCTCCGTCGCCCGAGCCACCCGCCGTCTCGTACACCAGCCAGCCGAGCAGCGCCCCCGGCACCAGCGCGGCGAGCGCGACGGTCAGGGGCCCGCGGCGGGGGCGGCGGGGCTGGGGAGGTTCGAATTCCGGGCCTGCGTACGACACGTCTGCCACCCTAGGGGGTGTACCCCCACTCAGCCGGCACGCCGAGAGCACGCACGGGGCAACGGGCCGAGGACCGCCGCCCGGGCGGCGGGCTACGGCCTGTCCTCTCCGCCGGTCCCGTGCCGTACCGCCTCCTTCACCCGCGCCTCGATCTCCTGGCGCGGGGTGTCCTCCCGCTTCGCGTACGCGGTCACCGCCGCCTGGACGTCACGGGCGAGGTCGCGCCAGGCACGCCAGGCGGTCTCCCAGGTGGTGGTCTGCTGGTCGCTCCACTTGGTCTGGGTGGGCGGGCCGTACGCGTCCTGCAGTTGCCGCACGCGGGCGTACGCCTCGTCCGCCGTGCGCTGCTTCTCCACGAGCTCTGCGAAGGTGTGTGCCACGCGCCCGGATCCTTGGGCAGCGATGGCCCCCCACCGACTCGCCACGCCGCCCGTGGGCCGACCGGGCGGGGGCGGAGCGGGCGCAGTTCACCCGCCCGGTCGTTCTCTCAGACGCCCGGGCCCGTGCGGCGCAGCACCCGCAGGGAGCCCGTCGCCGAGACCTCCGAGAAGGCGCCGGAGGCCAGGGCCCTGAGGTAAACGCGGTACGGGGCCTGGCCGGTGAACTCGTCCTGCGGGTCCGGGAAGACGTCGTGGATGAGGAGCAGGCCGCCCTCGGCGACATGCGGGGCCCAGCCCTCGTAGTCGGCGCCTGCGTGCTCGTCGGTGTGCCCGCCGTCGACGAAGACGAACCCCAGGGGCGTGTTCCAGAGCGCCGCGATCCGCGGGGAGCGGCCGACCAGGGCCACCACGTGGTCCTCCAGGCCGGCCCGGTGCAGGGTGCGGCGGAAGGTGGGCAGCGTGTCCATCAGGCCGAGTTCGGGGTCCACCGTCTCCGGGTCGTGGTACTCCCAGCCGGGCTGCTGCTCCTCGCTGCCCCGGTGGTGGTCGACGGTGAGCGCGCTGACCCCGGCCCCGCGGGCCGCGTCGGCGAGCAGGATCGTGGACCGGCCGCAGTACGTGCCGATCTCCATCAGCGGCAGCCCCAGCCGGCCGGCTTCCACGGCCGCCGCGTACAGGGCCAGGCCCTCCTCGACGGGCATGAACCCCTTCGCCGCCTCGAACGCGGCCAGGATCTCGGGCTTCGGGGCCGCGGGCATGGGGGGTCCTCTCGGTCGTACGGCTGTCCGGGGGCCATCGTGCCGTACCCCCTGCCGGAGTCCGGCAGGGGGTACGGATCAGTGGAGGAGTGACCGGGTCAGGCGGGGACCGTCTCGCCCGGCAGGGACAGGTCCAGGTCGACCGGACGTTCGTCGCCCGTGTGGGTCGCGGACGAGGCCAGCGGGCCGTGGCCGGTGGCGCGGGCGGCCAGGACGTACGATCCGCCGCCCGGGACGGTGAGGGTGTAGGCGCCGTCCTCGGCGGACAGGGTCGCGCCCGCCTGACGGCCGTGCCGGTCGATGAGCGTGACCTTGGCGCGGGCGACCGGGCTGCCGTCGGCGGCCAGCACCCGGCCCTGGAAGCCGCGAAGGACCTCCTCGGCGCGCTCCAGTGCCGCGTCCTCCGCACTGCCGGCGCGCAGCTGCGGCTGCCGCGACGGGCGCCCGCCCGGCAGGAACAGCGCCAGGACCAGGCCCACGGCGACCGCCGCGGTCGCGATCAGGAACGAGAGCCGGAAGCCGTGCATCGTCGGGATCTCGACGCCGCCGACGGTGTTCGCGGTGTCGGCCAGCACCATGCCGATCACCGCGCTCGACACCGACGTGCCGATGGAACGCATCAGGGTGTTGAGGCCGTTCGCCGCGCCCGTCTCCGAGGCCGGGACCGCACCCACGATCAGCGCGGGCAGCGAGGAGTAGGCCAGGCCGATGCCCGCGCCCAGCAGCACCGAGATGACCAGGCTCTGCCAGGGGGCGCTCATCAGCCCGAGGCCGGCGCCGTAGCCGACCGCGATGATCAGCAGACCGAGGATCAGGGTGACCTTGGGGCCGTACTTCGCGGAGAGCCGGGCGTAGACGGGCGCCGTGAACATCATCGTCAGGCCGAGCGGCGCGACGAGCAGACCCGCGACGACCATCGACTGGCCGAGGCCGTAGCCGGTGGACGTCGGCAGCTGGAGCAGCTGCGGCAGGACCAGGGAGACGACGTAGAAGGAGACGCCGACCATGATCGAGGCGAGGTTGGTGAACAGGACGGCCGGGCGGGCGGTGGTGCGCAGGTCGACCAGCGGGGCCTTGAGGCGCAGCTCCATCACGCCCCACAGGACCAGGACGATCGCGGCGGCCCCGAACAGGCCCAGCGTGGTGCCGGAGGCCCAGCCCCAGTCGCTGCCCTTGGTGATCGGCAGCAGGAAGAGCACGAGCCCCGCGGACAGGCCGACGGCGCCCGGCAGGTCGAAGGAGCCCTCGGCGCGCATCGGCGACTCCGGCACCACGAGCAGGGTGAGGGCGATGGCGAGGACACCGAGGCCGGCGGCGCCGTAGAACAGCACGTGCCAGTCGCTGTGCTGGGCGACCAGGGCGGCGGCGGGCAGGGCGAGGCCACCGCCGACGCCTATGGAGGAGCTCATCAGGGCCATCGCCGAGCCGAGCCGTTCCCTCGGCAGCGTGTCCCGCATCAGGCCGATGCCGAGCGGGATCGCGCCCATCGCGAAGCCCTGGAGCGTCCGGCCGGTGATCATCATCAGCAGGTCGCTGGTGAGCGCGCTGACCAGGGCGCCGACGACCATGACGGCCAGGCTGGTGATCAGCATGCGCCGCTTGCCGTAGAGGTCGCCGAGGCGGCCCATGATGGGCGTTGCCACCGCGCCCGAGAGGAGGGTCGAGGTCAGGACCCAGGTGGCGTCGCTGGGGGCGGTGTCCAGCAGCTGCGGCAGGTCCTTGATGACCGGGACGAGCAGGGTCTGCATCACCGCGACAACGATGCCCGCGAAGGCGAGCACCGGGACCACGGCCCCGCTCGCTCCGCCGGCGGGACGGTCTGTCGTCTGCGTCATTGAGGGTGGCCTCCAGGCCGTGGAGTTCGGGAGTCGCGCGGTTACGTGCTCTCTGAACCTTGTATGTCCAGGCAACTATTCCGTTGCTTTGGCACCCTAACGAAAACTTGACCTTTCCTTGGGGGTTGCCGGGGCCGCCGGGGCCGCCGGGGGACGGAAAACAACGCGCGTCGCGCTGCCCGGGAAGGGGGCCCAGTGGCCTGTGGGCGGCGCGCCGCCGCTGTTTCGACCCGGGGGCGCGGTGATGCTCCGACGGGGCGACCGCTGGTGTCGCGGCGGGCCGCACAGGGCGTCTCATCCGCGCACGGAAACAGCTCTGACCTGGTCTTTCGTTCGATCCGAACGTACGGTTGCCGGACGCGGAAGGGGGACCGGATGGACCGGAACATACGCACCGTCGACGACGTACTCGCCCTGCTCGACGCACTGTTCGCGCCCGAGGCCGACCGGTGGACGGAGCGGGGCGCCGACTGGTGGGACGGCTTCTACGCCGACCGCTCCCGGCCGGTGCCGTTCTTCGTCGCCAAGCCGGACGAGAGCCTGGTGAGTTGCCTGGACCGGGGGCTGGCCGTCGGTGGGCGGGCGCTCGACCTGGGGTGCGGCCCGGGCCGCAACGCGCTGTATCTGGCGGAGCGGGGCTTCCGGGTGGACGCGGTCGACCTGGCCCCGGCCGCCGTCGCGTGGGCCGGGGAGCGGGCCCGTGCGGCCGGCGTGGAGAACGTGCGGTTCCACTGCGGGGACGCGTTCGAACTCACCGGCGCGGAACTCACGGGCCCGTACGACCTCGTCTTCGACTCCGGCTGCTTCCACCACCTCCCCCCGCACCGCAGGATCAGCTACCTGAGGCTGCTGGACGAGGTACTGGCCCCGGGGGGCGTGTTCGGCCTCACGTGCTTCGCGGCCGGGGCCGACGGGATGGGGTCGGAGCTGTCCGACGCCGACCTCTACCGTGGGGCCGCCCCCGGGCTGGGGGGCGGACTCGCTTACACCCCCGAGTCGTTGCGGGAGATCTTCTCGGATCTCACCGAGGTCGAACTGCGGCGGATGCGCGACGAGCCGGAGGACTCGGCGTGCTTCGGTGAGTCCTTCCTGTGGGCGGCGCTGTTCCGGCGGGAGCCGGATTCACAGCCGGCCCTGGCCGCGGGCCTCCCGTAGGGCTTCCATGCGGTCGCGGGCGCCCGTCCTGCCCTCGGCCTGCCGGTCACGGGCCGAGGGCGGGGCCGGGCGTGCCGAGCAGTGAGGCGAGCGTTCCGGTGAACGCCGCGGCCGAATGGTCCGCGTGCGCGCGGATGCGCCGGGCCACGGTCCGCGCGCCGCCGCCCTCCACGAGGTGGGCGAGCCGGTCGAGGCGGCGCCCGTGGCCCTCCTCGGTGTCGGGGAGGGTGGACAGGTAGAAGTCCGTCGCGTCGTAGGCCATGTGGAAGACGTGTTTCTTCACGTCGCTCAGCGTCAGGTAGTCGTCGTGGGTCCTGGGGGCCGGCTCGGGCGCGCCGACACACACCGCCGGGGTGCCGGCGCCCCAGGCGTTGACCGCCAGGTGGTAGGTGTCCGTGATGACCAGCCGGTACCGGGGGAGGACGCCCAGCAGGTCGCCTATGGTGTGCCGGCCCGGCCGGGGCGCGATGTGCCGGACCGGGCCTGGGACGTCCCGGTCGAACCAGGGCAGCCATTCCAGCGGGGCGTCCAGACGGACGGACAGGCCCTGGCAGAAGGCGGGCAGCCACTCGGGGATCGGCGTACGGGCGCCCAGGAACACGCCGATCGCCCCACCGTCCGGCACGGACCGGGACCACTGAGTGGTCGGGAGGTGGTCGAGGTCGCCCGGGCGGGACAGCAGCGCCGCGTCCGAACCGAAGTAGTCGGTCGTACGGTCCTCACGCAGGTGCGCGATCTTCGCCGCCGAGAGCGGGTCCCGCACCCAGACGCGGTGGCTCCGCCTCACCAGCCGGGAGAACAGCGGGCCGTACTCCTTGTCCTCGTAGTCGGACTGCGCGTTGTGCAGGATCGTCCCGCCGTAGCTGAGGGTGCGGGCGAGGAGCTCGTCCGGCTGGTCCGCGAACAGCAGGGTCCGGTTCAGCAGGCTCCGGGCGGCGTCACGGTCCTCGGCGAAGCCGAAGTCGAGCAGGCGGTTGGTGGCGTCCTGCTCCAGGTAGTGCCGGGTGTGGAGGAAGTCGCCCCAGAAGACGACCGCGTCGTGCTCGCGGAGCCCGTCGAGGTGCTCGGCCAGGGGATGGAAGCGGAACGGGAAGCCGGTGCCGCGCGCGCAGTCGCGCAGGGGCACGGTCTCCGGCGTGTGCAGGGTGTACCAGGTGGCGTCGACCTCGCCGGCCATGCGCCGCCGCAGGGACTCGAAAGCCAGGTCGACGGTCAGCATGCCGGTGTTGCGGTACCCGATGTTCGGCGCGGTGATGACGGCGACGCGTGCCATGTGTTCCTTTTCCCTAGCCCGTTCCCGGCGCCGCCGGCGACTGCGGCGCGCACCAACGGCCAACGTACACGCCCCGGTTGCCCGGCAGCGGCCCCGGCCCGCCGGCCCGTCGACGCCGAGGAGGCGGGGCGGGCCGGAAGTGCGATCTGACATGGCGTCAGGAGGCTTCACAAGTGCGGGGGCCTGGGCTATACAGAGGCCCAGGACTGGAACGCGTTCCAGTTCGGCCCGAGACGGCCTCGGTGCGGCCGACGGTGCGGACGGCCGTGCCGAGGTCCCTTCTCACGATGCCGCCGAGGTCCTTCCCACGGCGATCAGGAGCCCCATGCCCATCGACGCAGCCAAGGCGCTCGCCGCCGAACCCCGCACCGGCGAACTCTCCTGGGACCACAAGGACGTGCAGCTCTACCACCTCGGCATCGGCGCGGGAGTCCCCGCCACCGACCCCGACGAGCTCCGCTACACCCTGGAATCCCGGCTGCACGTCCTGCCGAGCTTCGCCACCGTCGCGGGCGGCGGAAAACCCGGGGTGACCAGCGGACTGTCCATGCCCGGCGTCGACGTCGACCTCGCCCGTGTCCTGCACGGCGGCCAGAGCCTCGTGCTCCACCGCCCCCTCCCGGCGGCGGGCACCGCGACGGCCACCAACCGGATCGCCGCCGTCCACGACAAGGGCAAGGCGGCCGTCCTCGTGCTGCGCACCGAAGTGGCGGATGCCGAAGGCCCGTTGTGGACCAACGACGCCCAGATCTTCGTCCGCGGGGAAGGAGGCTGGGGCGGCGACCGCGGCCCCTCGGCCCGGCTCGAACCCCCCGCCGGCGAACCCGCACGGACCGTCGAACGGCCGGTCCGCGAGGACCAGGCCCTGCTCTACCGCCTCTCCGGCGACTGGAACCCGCTGCACGCCGACCCCGAGTTCGCCAAGGTCGCCGGGTTCGAACGGCCCATTCTGCACGGCCTGTGCACCTACGGCATCACGCTCAAGGCGGTCGTCGACACTCTGCTCGGCGGCGACGTGACCAGGGTGCGGTCCTACGCCACGCGGTTCGCCGGGGTCGTGTACCCGGGAGAGACGCTGCGGATCCGTATGTGGCCCGCACCCGGCTCACCCGGCTCCACCAGGGTCGAGGTCAGCGCCGCGGAGCGGGGCGACGCACCCGTCCTCACCGACACCACCGTCGAGCACACCTGAGTCCCAGACGCCGTACGAGGGGAGCCCGCACCATGCGCGCAGCCGTACTGCACGAGACCGGCCAGGACAAGCTGGAGGTCCTCGACGACGTCGAGGCGGCGGGGTTCGGCCCCGGCAAGGTGCGCATCCGGGTGCGCGCCACCGGGCTGTGCCACTCGGACCTGTCGGCGATGAGCGGGGTGCTGCCGCAGCCCGCGCCGTTCGTACCCGGGCACGAAGGCGCGGGGGAGATCCTCGAGGCCGGAGAGGGCGTCGGCCACGTGAAGGCCGGCGACCGGGTCGTCGTGTGCTGGCTGCCCGCCTGCGGCGCCTGCCCCTCCTGCCGGCGCGGACAGACACAGCTATGCCTGGCCGGGTTCATGAACGCCGGCACCCCCAACTTCAAGCGGCCCGGCGGGGACCTCTTCGGTTTCGCCGGCACCGGCACCTTCGCCGAGGAGGTCGTCGTCGACGCCGGATGCGCGGTGCCGGTACCCGACGACGTGCCCTTCGACATCGCCGCCCTCATCGGCTGCGGGGTGACGACCGGGCTGGGCGCCGCCCTCAACACGGCCGACGTCCGGGCCGGTTCGTCCGTGGCCGTCATCGGGTGCGGGGGCGTCGGCATCTCCGTGATCCAGGGCGCCCGGCTGCGCGGGGCCGCGGAGATCGTCGCGGTCGACCCGGTGGTCTCCCGGCGCGAGGCGGCCCTGCGGTTCGGGGCCACCAAGGCCGTGTCGCCCGACGGACTGCCCGACGCCAAACAGCGGATCACCGCCGGTGAGGGCTTCGACTACGTCTTCGAGGTCGTCGGCAGGTCGGCCACGGCCCGCACCGCGTACGACACCACCCGGCGCGGCGGCACCCTCGTCGTGGTCGGCGCCGGCGCCATGGACGACGTCCTCCAGCTCAACATGTTCGAGCTGTTCTTCGACGAGAAGCGGATCCTGCCGTCCCTGTACGGCGGCGGTGACGTCCTGCGCTCCTACGAACGTGCCATCGCCCTGTGGCGCGCCGGCCGGCTCGACCTGGCGGGCCTGATCACCCACCGGGTCCCGCTCGCCGACATCAACGAGGCCCTGGACCAGATGCGCACCGGGACCGCCCTGCGCACCTGCATCGAGCTGTGAGGGCCGACGCCATGCCGCTGCCGCCGCTGCCGCTCCGGGGACTGTCCGCGATCGTCACCGGCGCGGGCCGCGGGATCGGCCGGGCCGAGGCGCTGGAACTCGCCCGGCTCGGAGCAGCCGTCGTCGTCAACGACTACGGAGAGCCCGGCCGAGGGGGGTCCTCCCCGCTCGAGCGAAGCCGAGAGCATGGGGGAGGTACCGGCGAGGCCTCGGCCGGGCGCGAGGCCTCGGCCGGGCGCGAGGCCTCGGCCGGGCCCGCCGAGGAGGTCGCCGCCGAGATCCGCGCGGCGGGCGGTTCCGCCGTCGCGCACACCGGCGACGTCTCCGACTTCGCGCAGGCGCGCGGGCTCGTCGAGCTGGCCGTCACCGAGTTCGGCAAGCTCGACATCCTCGTCAACAACGCCGGCATCCTGCGCGACCGCATGGTGTTCTCGATGGCCGAGGAGGAGTGGGACGCCGTTCTCCGGGTCCACCTCAAAGGGCACTTCAACACCACCCGGTTCGCCGCCGCTCACTGGCGGGAGCGGTCCAAGCGGGCCGGGGAGCCGGTGTTCGGGCGGATCGTGAACACCTCCTCGGAAGCGTTCCTCGCCGGCTCGGCCGGACAGCCCAACTACGCGGCGGCCAAGGGCGGGATCGTCGGCCTCACCACCTCCACGGCCCTCGCCCTCGGCAAGTACGGTGTGACGGCCAACGCCATCTGCCCCCGCGCCCGCACCCGGATGACCGAGGACGTCTTCGCGGGCGTCCGGCAGCCCTCCACGGGCGGCCTCGACCCGCTCGCCCCCGAGCACGTGGCCCCTCTCGTCGGCTACCTCGCCTCACCCGCCGCCGCCCACGTCACCGGGCAGCTCCTCGTGGTGCACGGCGGGATGGTGGCCGTCGTCGAACGGCCCAGGGTCGCCGCCCGGTTCGACAGCAAGCAGGACACCTTCACGTACGACGAGCTGGAGGCCGTGCTCGGGGCGTACTACGCGGACCGGCCGGCGGGGGAGACGTTCGCGGCGGCGGAGGTGCTGGGGCTGAAACGCGGCTGAGGAGGCCGGAAGCGGCCCTGCCCGGGAGGGGCAGGGCCGCTTCCTCGCCGTTGACTGACGTGCCCTCAGGCCGCCGTCCCGGTCTGCTCGCTCTCCGCCACCGGCTTGCGGTGACGGCCGCGCGGAGCCGTCCCGCCGTCCTGCGTGGAGACCTCGCCACGGTGCCGGCCGTGGCCGGTGGAGATCTCCTGGACGTCGGCATTCTGCGGCTGGTTCGTGCTGGCGTCGCTCATCGGATGGAATTCACCCCGTCAACATGATCTTTTTTGGAGCCGGGTGAGTCTAACCGGCACCCCACGCCCCCGATCCAGGCGGCCGCGCCAACCGGCACTACTTCGTTACAAGACGTCCCAATGGCGCCTGTTGCAGCGGGACGGGACGTGGGGTGGCGGGGGCCGGGAGATGAGCGGAACCGGCTGAGGAGGCCGGGTGTTCCGGATCGGAGGGTCCTGCGGAGTGCGGCGGATCCGGGGGTGCCGCTTCCGGGCACCCGGACGCCGGTTCCGGGGACGCCGGTGCGGGATACGCCGGTTCGGGGGACGCCGGTTCCGGGGACGCGCAGGCCGGTTCCGGGGAGGTGGACGCCGGTTCCGGGGGGTGTCCCGGCGCGGCGGCCGTCCCGACGGCCCGTCCGTCCGGCTCCCGCGTCCGCCCCCGCACCGGCTCCTTTCCAAGCCCCGGCCCCGTCCCCGGGCCGGGCGGCGGCGCCGCACCCGGCTCCTGCCGTACGGCCGAAGCCGCCGGCGGGTTCACCTGTGCCACCCCGCACGGCACCGCCGGTGTCGCGTACGGCAGGCGCAGCATCCCGTCCGGCGTCCACAGGCCGGTGCCCGCCAGCCACCCTTCGGGCGCCGGGAGATGGTGCATCCGGCGCTCGGCGGGCCGCCACACGCCGATCCAGCTGCCCGCCGGCCCGTCGACGCGCAGCGCCACCGCGCAGCTCTCCGGCGTCAGCGTCTGCCCCGGCTGGATCGCGAACGGTGTGACGGCGCAGCCCCGCAGCCGCAGGCACTCCGGGAAGCGCACCGGCAGCGTGCTCCCCAGGACCCCCCAGCCCAGCCGGTCCTGACCCGGCGAGGGCGCGTCCGAGCGGACGATCAGCAGCCCGCTGTCATGGTCGGCGAGCAGCAGCCGGTCGTCGCTGCCGGCGGCGATCTGCAGCAGCGGCGACACCTCGCCGCCGCGCGCCAGGTCCACCACGACGGTCTTGGTGCGCCCACCGGTCTCCCGGTCCAGGGCGAGCAGCCGACCGGTACGGTCCAGCCAGACCCCGCCCGAGCAGCGACCGGGCAACTCCGCCAGCCGCTCCGGGCCGAAGTCGCCGCCCGCCACCAGCCACACCGTCGTGGAACGCGGCCCGACGGCCAGCGCGTACGCCTTCTCACCGCACGGGGCGGGCGGCAGCAGGCCCAGTCGGACCGTGCCCGCCGGGCACTCGACCGCCCCCAGGGGGAGCTCGCCCGTCCCGGGGCCGGTCGGATACAGCAGCGAGAAGGCGTGCCGCCCGGCCACCAGACGGTGGATGAGCACCCGCCCGTCACCCATCGGCTGCACCTCGGTGCCCGGCTCCTCCGGCTGGTTGCGGGGCAGTGGCACCGCGTACGGCTCCGGGCCGTCCAGGGTCCAGCGCTCCGGGAACCAGGACTCGCCGGCCGACGCGAGGCGCGCGGCGTAGGCGCCGTCCGCGCTGAGCGTGCATCCCGCCGGCGCGGCTCGATCCGGCACGGTTCTTTCCTCGTGACCCGCCGAAGGCTCGATCGCACACGCTGTCATCGTTCGGTCACCTCCGGTGACGAACGTAGTTTTCGTGCGCGGCCGGCGAATGCGACGCCTCCCGGCTTCACACATAAGGGTGTTCCAGGAACGATTCCTCTGAGGGGAAGGGGGCTTCTGTGCTGCGCGGGGCGAGAGCCGGCCGACGGGGGCGGTGGCGGTTCAACGCCACAGATCAGACGGGTAGCCTTGCACTCGTGCCCCGTCTGTCTGAAGTCATCGCCGCGCTGGAGACCCTGTGGCCCGCCGAGCGGGCCGAGTCCTGGGACGCGGTCGGCACGGTCGTGGGCGACCCGGACCAGGAGGTCACGCGGGTCGTGTTCGCCGTCGACCCGGTCCAGGAGATCGTCGACGAGGCGGTGAGGCTGGGCGCCGACCTGCTCGTCACCCACCACCCTCTCTACCTGCGCGGTACGACCACGGTCGCGGCGACGCACTTCAAGGGCCGTGTCGTCCACACCCTCATCAAGAACGACATCGCGCTGCACGTCGCCCACACCAACGCCGACACCGCCGACCCGGGCGTTTCCGATGCCCTCGCGGGCGCCCTGGACCTCAGGATCACCGGGCCGCTCGTCCCGGACCCCACCGACCCCGAGGGCCGCCGGGGTCTGGGCCGCGTCTGCGCGCTGGATCCCCCGCTTACCGTCCGCGAGTTCGCCGCCCGCGCGGCCGAGCGACTGCCCGCCACCGCGCAGGGCATCAGGGTCGCCGGCGACCCCGAGGCGCCGGTGCGCACGGTCGCCGTCAGCGGCGGCTCCGGCGACAGCCTCTTCGACCACGTACGCGCGGCCGGCGTCGACGCCTTCCTCACGGCCGACCTGCGCCACCACCCGGCAGCGGAGTTCACGGCGGCTGTCGCCCCCCGCCCCCTCGCGCTGCTCGACGCGGCGCACTGGGCCACCGAGTGGCCCTGGTGCGAGCTGGCCGCGAGCCAGCTCGACGAGATCTCCGACCGGCACGGATGGGACCTGCGCGTGCACGTCTCGAAGACGGTCACCGACCCCTGGACCGCGCACGCGGCCTCAACCACTTCTGAACCCCTGGGAGCCCCGAACTGAACGCCGCGCCCGCCGACCAGATCCGACTCCTCGACGTCCAGGACCTCGACGTCCGCCTGCAGCAGCTCGCGCACAAGCGGAAGTCGCTGCCCGAGCACGCCGAGATCGAGTCGCTGACCAAGGACCACACCCAGCTGCGCGACCTGCTCGTGGCCGCGCAGACCGAGGAGAGCGACACCGCCCGCGAGCAGACCAAGGCCGAGCAGGACGTGGACCAGGTGCGCCAGCGCGCCGCCCGCGACCAGCAGCGCCTCGACTCCGGCGCCGTCACCTCCCCCAAGGACCTGGAGAACCTCCAGCGCGAGATCGCCTCGCTCGCCAAGCGGCAGGGCGACCTGGAGGACGTGGTGCTCGAGGTCATGGAGCGCCGGGAGTCCGCGCAGGAGCGGGTGGCCGAGCTGACCGACCGGGTGGCCTCCGTCCAGGCGAAGATCGACGACGCGACCGCCCGCCGCGCCGCCGCCCTCGAGGAGATCGACGGCGAGATCGCCACCGTCTCCAAGGAACGCGAGGTCATCGCCGGGTCGGTGCCCGCCGACCTGCTCAAGCTCTACGACAAGCTGCGCGAGCAGCAGGGCGGCATCGGCGCGGCCAAGCTGTACGCGCGCAGCTGCCAGGGCTGCCGCCAGGAGCTCGCCATCACCGAGCTGAACGAGATCCGCAACGCGGCACCCGACACGGTCGTGCGCTGCGAGAACTGCCGCCGCATCCTGGTGCGCACGTCCGAGTCCGGTCTCTAGTCCCGGGGAGCCTGTCCGGTGCGGGAGTTCATCGTCGAGGCCGACGGCGGGTCGCGGGGCAACCCGGGGCCCGCGGGCTACGGGGCCGTGGTCAGTGACGCGGCGACGGGCGAGACGCTGCGGGAGACCGCCGAGTACATCGGCGTCGCCACCAACAACGTCGCCGAGTACCGGGGTCTCCTCGCCGGACTGCGCGCCGCCCACGCCCTGGATCCGGCCGCGGCCGTCCACGTCCGGATGGACTCCAAGCTCGTCATCGAGCAGATGTCGGGCCGCTGGAAGATCAAGCACCCCGACATGAAGCCGCTGGCGGCGGAGGCGGCCCGGGTCTTCCCGCCCGGGCGGGTGACGTACGAGTGGATCCCCCGCGAACAGAACAAGCACGCCGACCGGCTGGCCAACGAGGCGATGGACGCGGGGGCCAGGGGCGAGCAGTGGTCGGAGGCGGATTCGACGGCTGAGCTGGACGCGGCGGCCGGTGTGCCGACGGCCTCCGCGTCGGCCCCGACGGCGGCCACCGCGCCGGCGACGGACGCCGACGCCCGGACCGGAGCCGCGAAGGCCGACGCCCTCGCCGAAGCCGCGAAGGCCGACGCCGACACCCGGGCCGCCAGGTCCGCGGCGGCTCCCGGTTCGGCTGCTCCCGGCTCGGTCGCGCCTGGTTCGGCTGCTCCCGATTCGGTTGCTCCCGATTCGGTGGCTCCCGGTTCGGCCGCCCGTGGTTCGGCGGCTGCTGGTTCGGCTGCTCCTGGCTCGGTCGCTCCTGGCTCGGTCGCTCCCGGCTCGGCTGCTCCCGATTCGGTGGCTCCCGGTTCGGCCGCCCGTGGTTCGGCGGCTGCTGGTTCGGCTGCTCCTGGTTCGGCGGCTTCCGGTTCGGCGGCTCCTGGCTCGGCCGCTCGCGGCGTGGCCGCTCCCGGCTGGGCTCCCGCCGACATGGGCACCCCCGCCACCTTCGTCCTGCTGCGCCACGGCGAGACCCCGCTGACCCCGCAGAAGCGCTTCTCCGGCAGCGGCGGCACCGACCCCTCCCTCTCCGACGCCGGCCGGGAGCAGGCCGAACGGGCAGCGGCTCTGCTGGCCCGGCGCGGCACGATCCAGGCGATCGTGTCGTCACCCCTCGCCCGCACCCGGGAGACCGCCGGCATCGTCGCGGCACGGCTCGGCCTCGATGTGGGCATCGACG
This sequence comes from Streptomyces djakartensis, assembly GCF_014651075.1. Lineage (GTDB taxonomy): Bacteria > Actinomycetota > Actinomycetes > Streptomycetales > Streptomycetaceae > Streptomyces > Streptomyces djakartensis. The sequence continues at coordinate 57,636 of NZ_BMWE01000024.1, forward strand.
ACGGACTGCGCGAGACGGACTTCGGCGCCTGGGAGGGACTCACCTTCGCCGAGGTCCGCGAACGGTACCCGGACGACCTGAACGCCTGGCTGGCCTCCCCGGACGCCGAACCCACCGGAGGCGGCGAGAGCTTCGCGGCGACCGCCACCCGGATCGCCGCCACCCGCGACAAGCTGACCGCGGCGTACGCGGGCCGCACCGTCCTGCTCGTCACGCACGTGACCCCGATCAAGACGTTCGTACGTCTCGCCCTCGGCGCCCCGCCGGAATCCCTGTTCCGCATGGAACTGTCGGCCGCGTCCCTGTCGGTCGTCGCGTACTACGCGGACGGCAACGCCAGCGTCCGGCTCCTCAACGACACGTCCCACCTGCGCTGAGCCCCGCCGCAGCGCGCGCCAGCGCCTCGACACGGCCCCAGTCGTGCTGCGCGACCGCGTCGGGCGGCAGCATCCAGCTCCCGCCCACACAGGCGACGTTGGGCAGGGCCAGATAGTCCGGCGCGGCGGCCGGACCGATCCCGCCCGTGGGGCAGAACCGGGCCTGCGGGAGCGGCCCGGACAGCGACTTCAGATACGCCGTACCGCCCGCGGCCTCAGCCGGGAAGAACTTCATCTCCCGCACCCCGCGCTCCAGCAGCGCCACCACCTCGGAGGTGGTCGACACCCCCGGCAGGAACGGCACCCCGGAGCCCCGCATCTCCCCCAGCAGTACGTCGGTCCAGCCCGGGCTGACCAGGAATCGGGCCCCCGCGGCCACGGCGTCCCCGACCTGCGCCGGGCTGATCACCGTCCCGGCGCCGACCACCGCGTCCGGCACCTCCCGGGCGATCTCCCGGATCGCGTCCAGTGCGGCGGGCGTCCGCAACGTCACCTCGATCGCGGGCAGCCCCCCGGCGACCAGCGCCCGCGCCAGCGCTACGGCGCGCTCCGCGTCCTCGATGACGACGACGGGGACGACGGGCGCGAGGTCCAGCAGGGACGCGGGCAGGGCAGAGGGCATGGGCGTATCCTGCCGCCGTCTCCTCAACATGCGCAAAGCCCATTGCGCATGTTGCAACGCGGGTCGGGTCGTGCAGCTCGATCGCTAGTGAACCTCGGCCACCAGCACATCCAGCGACCACGCCTGCCCCGCCTTGGCGGGCGCCTCCGCCTCCACCTCGTGCCCGAGCTCCCGCAGTACCTCGACCAGTTCGGCCGGGCCCTTCGGGTCGGCTCCGGCGGTCAGCAGACTCCGCACGATCCGCCCCTTCGTCGCCTTGTTGAAGTGACTGACGACCTTCCGGGTCGGCGCGTACAGCACCCGCACCGACGCCGTCCGCCCGGCCACCTCACCCTTCGGCTTCCACGCGGCGGCATACGCGGCGGACCGCAGATCCAGTACCAGGCCGTCCCCGGCGGCCTCCGGCAGTACCGACGCCATCGGCGTACGCCAGTGCGCTCCCAGCGCCCCCAGACCCGGCAGCTTCACGCCCATCGAACACCGGTAGGACGGAATCCGGTCCGTCACCCGCACGGCACCCCACAACCCGGAGAACACCAGCAGCGACCGCGCGGCCCGCCTCTTGGCCGCCGCGTCGAGGGACGCCAGCCCCAGGGCGTCGTACAGCACCCCCGTGTAGATCTCCCCGGCCGGCCGCGCGCCCGCAGTCCGCAGCTCCGCGTTCTTCGCGACCTCCCCCCGCAGCCCCTCGCTCAGCCCGAGCACCTCACGCGCCTTGTCCTCGTCGCCCGCGCACAACTCGACCAGCTCGGCGAGGACCGCCTCCCGGGCCCCGGCGAGCCCCGGCAGGGACAGCGACTCCGGCTTCAACGGCGCACCACGGCCGGACGACGCCTTGCCTTCGGACGGCGGCAGCAGGACAAGCACGCGTACTCCTTCGATCGAACCGCAGCCGACAGCGTACGGGGAGCTCAGACACGCGCCTGCCCGAGGGCGCGCACGAGCCCGTCGGCGTCATCGGCGTGGAATCGGACGACCCGCACATCACGGCGACGCCCGAGGAGGGTGACGTGCGTGACCGGCTCCGTCAGCTCGAGCGTGACGGTCGTCTGCGACCCCACCTCGACGTCCAGCTCACCGTCGGCACGCTCACGCGTCATCCGCAGCTCTCGCCGCGCCGACGCGATCCGCTCCAGCGGCACCCGCAGATCGACATGCGCGTAGCGCCGGATCCGCAACGATCCGCCCTGCGCATCCAGCAGATGCGGACGCACCACGGACGAGGCGTGCCGCGCCATGACCACGACCACGCCGTACGCGTCCAGGACAAGGAAGACCGCGTGCGCCGCGGGCCACTCCCGCAGCAGCACCGACATGGCCACCGTCTCCACGGCGCACACGAACCCGACCCCGGCCATCATGGCGCCCTGCCCCCGCGCGTACCCGAAGGCCCGCCCGCCGTCCACCCCCTGCGTACGCCGCACCATCCACAGCGCGAGACTCACGAGCAGCCGCACCTCGTGCGCGACCAGCCGCCGCGCGACCCTCATCGCCGCTCCCCGGCGAGGATCCGCAGCGCACGGCGGAGGGCCTCCGCCTGCGCCGGAGCGAGATCGTCGTAGAACGCCCGCAGGACGCTGTGGCCCGGGTCGAGCTCCCCGGCGCCCGGGAACAGCCCCGGGGGAACGCAGCCGGCAAGGACCCGGGCGGCCTCGGCGTGACTCCCGCCGCCTACCGTCGGCCATCGCCTTCGTGGTCTTCCTGGCGGGCTCCGTCCTGCCCACGGCGGCGACGCCGAAGCCCACGCCACGCCGGGTACCATGGTCGGCACGGCAGACGAGCCGGGCGGACGGCCGCGTGGAGTGCCCCTGACGGGGAGCTCCCCGAGGAACGTCCGGGCTCCACAGGGCAGGGTGGTGGCTAACGGCCACCCGGGGTGACCCGCGGGACAGTGCCACAGAAAGCAAACCGCCCAGCACCTCGGTGCTGGGTAAGGGTGAAACGGTGGTGTAAGAGACCACCAGTGCCCAGGGTGACCTGGGCAGCTAGGTAAACCCCACCCGGAGCAAGGTCAAGAGGAGACCCTCTTCGAGAGAAGGGCGTCTCTGCGCGGACGATCGAGGGCTGCCCGCCCGAGTCCGCGGGTAGACCGCACGAGGCCGACGGCAACGCCGGCCCTAGATGGATGGCCGTCGCCGAGGGGACCGCGAGGACCCCTCGGAACAGAACCCGGCGTACAGCCCGACTCGTCTGCCGCTCTCCGTCCCGAGCCGGGTCCTCGGCCGAGAGGACCGTCTCCACCAGAGGCTTCCCATGTGCACGGCCCGGCGTGTCGAGCCGGAATACTTCGCCAAGTCGCACTGTCCCGGGTCTCCGTGAACTGGATATTCTCGGCGCATGCGGATTCTTGTGACCGGCGGGGCCGGTTTCATCGGGTCGGAGTTCGTCCGGAGTTTACTTCTGGCTTCCGATGCGGACAGTGCCCATCAGGGCCTCGGAATAACCGTTCTGGACAAACTCACTTACGCGGGCACGATCGCCGGACTGGACCCGGTGTCCGGCCATCCCGGTTATTCCTTCGTCTGCGGCGACATTTGTGATGCCGACCTGGTCGAAAAGGTGATGGCGGGGCACGACGCGGTGGTGCACTTCGCCGCGGAGTCGCATGTCGACCGGTCCATCGAGAGTTCCGGTCCCTTCGTGACCACGAACGTCCTGGGGACGCAGGTTCTGCTGGACGCGGCCCTGCGGCAGGGGGTGCGGCGCTTCGTCCACGTCTCCACCGACGAGGTGTACGGATCGATTGCGGCCGGATCATGGTCGGAGGAGAGCCCATTGGCGCCGAACTCGCCGTACGCGGCGTCCAAGGCCGGCTCCGATCTGCTGGCCCTCGCTTTTCATCGTACGCACGGGCTGGACGTCGTGGTGACACGCTGTTCCAACAATTACGGTCCATACCAGTTTCCCGAAAAAGTGATACCGCTCTTCGTCACCCGGTTGCTGGACGGCGAGAAAGTGCCGCTGTACGGAGACGGGCACAACGTGCGCGAATGGGTGCACGTGTCAGACCACTGCCGGGGAATTCGGCTCGCACTCCGGCACGGCCGGGCCGGTGAGGTCTACCATTTCGGCGGCGGTACCGAGCTGGCGAACAAGGAACTCACCGGCCTCCTGCTCGAGGCGACAGGCCAAGGCTGGGACATGGTCGAGCGGGTGACGGACCGCAAGGGGCACGACGCGAGGTACTCCCTGGACTTCGGCAAGGCCGTCGCGGAACTCGGCTACACACCGCGCGTGGAGTTCGCCGAGGGGCTCGCGAACACGGTCGCCTGGTACCGGGACAACCGCTCCTGGTGGACACCGCTCAAGGAAGGCCGGTAGCGGTGACACCGTGCCGGAGCGAACCAACCCGCCCCCGGACGAGTCGTCGTGACCGGTTTTCGCCGTCCGGGAAAGGTGGATGCGGTCGGCTGGAGAATCGACTACGGTGGGAGGCGTGTGAGATTCGGCATTGACCCTCTGTGACGCGGCGCTGGGCGCGAAGCCCCAAGCGGCCCTTGGCTGAGCCTTCCGGCGAGACATATCTCCGGGGACGGCTTCCGGGTTGTGCTGCTCGTATGCCCGTCCGTTGTTGCCGACGGTGTTCACCTCTCCCCCCTTCCGGCTCCGGCCTGGCTCTGTCCCGTCCTGCTCTGTCCGTCCCTTCGGCGGATCGGACGGGCTCCACGCGCACCCCCCACGTCTCCGACGGGTCCCGCGTGAAGGCCGGGCGCACGATTCACGCGACCGGTGGGAACCGCCACTGCCAGGAAAGCCCGCAGCGCATCCGCGCCGGGCTCCGCCGGCGGTTTCCGCCCGAGAAAGGACTCACATGACGCATCCCGAAGGCCCCGCAGCACGTCAGCAGCGGGCGGACGCCCTGATGGACGAACACCTCGTGCCCGGCCCCGACAGCTTTGACGGTGAGCAGTACGACCGCGAGGAGCGGGCCGCGCTGCGCCGGGTCACCGGACTGTCCACCGAACTCGCCGACGTCACCGAGGTCGAGTACCGCAAACTCCGCCTGGAGCGTGTCGTACTCGTCGGAGTCTGGACGTCCGGCAGCGCCGACGACGCCGAGGCCTCACTCGCCGAACTGGCCGCGCTGGCGGAGACGGCGGGCGCTCTGGTGTGCGACGGGGTCATCCAGAGGCGGCAGAAGCCCGACCCGGCGACCTACATCGGATCGGGCAAGGCCGCGGAGCTGCGGGAGATCGTCGAGGAGGCCGGCGCCGACACGGTGGTCTGCGACGGCGAACTCAGCCCGAGTCAGCTGGTCCACCTGGAGGAGGTCGTACGCGTCAAGGTCGTGGACCGCACGGCGCTGATCCTGGACATCTTCGCGCAGCACGCGAAGTCCCGCGAGGGCAAGGCCCAGGTGGCGCTGGCCCAGATGCAGTACATGCTGCCCAGGCTGCGCGGCTGGGGCCAGTCGATGTCCCGGCAGATGGGCGGCGGTGGCGGGGGCGGCATGGCGACCCGCGGACCCGGCGAGACGAAGATCGAGACCGACCGGCGGCAGATCCACGAGCGGATGGCCAAACTCCGCCGTGAGATCGCCCAGTTGAAGACCGGACGGGACATCAAGCGCGAGGAGCGCCGACGCAACAGGGTGCTGTCCGTCGCGCTCGCGGGGTACACCAACGCCGGCAAGTCCTCCCTGCTCAACCGGCTCACCGGCGCCGGAGTACTGGTGGAGAACGCGCTGTTCGCCACCCTGGACACGACCGTGCGCCGCGCGGAGACCCCGAGCGGCCGTCCCTACACCATCGCCGACACCGTCGGCTTCGTACGGCACCTTCCGCACCACCTCGTCGAGGCGTTCCGCTCGACCATCGACGAGGTGGCGGACGCGCACCTGGTGCTGCACGTGGTGGACGGCTCGCACCCGGAACCGGAAGCGCAACTGGCCTCCGTCCGGGAGGTCCTGGCGGAGGTCGGCGCCGGCGAGATCAGGGAGGTCGTGGTCGTCAACAAGGCGGATGTCGCCGACCCGGACGTGCTGTCCCGGCTGCTGGCCGCCGAACAGGGCTCGATCGCGGTCTCCGCGCGCACCGGAGAAGGGATCGAGGCACTGCGGGACTTCATCGACGTCCTGCTGCCGCGTCCCGAGGTGGAGATCGAGGCCATGGTGCCCTACAGCCAGGGCGGCCTGGTCTCCCGCGCCCACACGGAGGGCGAGGTGCTGTCCGCCGAGCACACCGAGCAGGGCACCCTGCTGAAGGCGCGGGTGGGGCCGGAGCTGGCGGCCGCTCTGCGGGCCTGCCCCCAGCCGTGACCCGGGCGGGAGGGCCGCAGGGCGGAGCGGCCCTCCCGCCCGGGTCCGGCCGGACCGGCCGCCGGGGGTGCGGGACGCCGAGCCAGGCTCCGTCACCGCGCCCGGCCGCGCACACCTGAGGAGACGGACGCGCAGCGGGTTCCGGGCCGACCGCCTTCTTTCGACGGTCTGCCGTGTGCGCGGCGACATCACTCAACCCAGATCAGGAGGACTCCTGCGTGTCGACAGCGCAACTCGCTCTGCATGACATCACCAAGCGTTACCAGGACCACGTCGTACTCGACCGGATCGGCTTCACCATCAAACCGGGCGAGAAGGTCGGTGTCATCGGGGACAACGGATCCGGCAAGTCCACGCTGATCAAGCTCATCGCCGGGCGGGAGCAGCCGGACAACGGCGCGCTGACGGTGGTCGCGCCCGGCGGCGTCGGCTATCTGGCCCAGACACTGGAGCTGCCGCTGGACGCCACGGTCCAGGACGCCGTCGACCTGGCCCTGGCCGACCTGCGGGAGCTGGAGGAGGGCATGCGCCGGACCGAGGCCGAGCTGGCCGAACGGCCCTACCAGACGGGCCAGGACCCCGAACTCGCCGGCCTCCTGGAGAGTTACGCCGCGCTGGTGGACCGGTACCAGGCCCGCGGCGGCTACGAGGCCGACTCCCGGGTGGAGATCGCGCTGCACGGGCTCGGGCTGCCCGGGCTGGAACGCGGCCGGCGGCTGGGCACCCTGTCCGGCGGCGAGCGCTCGCGCCTCGCCCTGGCGGCGACGCTGGCCTCGGAACCCGAACTGCTGCTGCTGGACGAGCCGACCAACGACCTGGACGACCGGGCCGTGGGCTGGCTGGAGGAACATCTGCGCAAGCACCGCGGCACGGTTGTGGCGGTCACCCACGACCGGCTCTTCCTCGACCGGCTCACCACCACGATCCTGGAGATCGACTCCGGCAAGGTGATGCGGTACGGCAACGGCTACGAGGGTTACCTGGCCGCCAAGGCGGCGGAACGGCAGCGCAGGCTGCTGGAGTACGAGCAGTGGCGCGCCGAACTGGACCGCAGCCGCGACCTGATCGCGTCCAACGTGGCGCGTCTGGACGCCATCCCGCGCAAGCTGCCCTTCGCCGTCTTCGGCGCCGGCCAGTTCCGGATGCGCGGGCGGGGCCACGGTGCGATGGTGCGGATCCGCAACGCCAAGGAACGGGTCGCGCGGCTGACCGAGAACCCGGTAGCGCCGCCGCCCGAGCCGCTCACCTTCACCGCGGAGATCACCACCGAGGCCGCACAGCCTCAGGAGACGGTGGCCGAACTCACCGGCGTCCGGGTCGGCGACCGGCTCAGCGTCGACTCCCTGCGCCTCGGGCCCGGCGAACGGCTGCTGGTCACCGGCCCCAACGGGGCGGGCAAGACGACGCTGCTGCGGGTGCTCTCCGGGGAGCTGGAACCCGACAGCGGGTCGGTGCTGGTGTCGGGCCGGGTGGGACACCTGAGGCAGGAACAGACACCGTGGCGGGCGGGTATGACGGTGCTTCAGGCGTTCAGCAGCGGACGGGCCGGTGACATCGACGAGCACACCGAGGCGCTGCTCTCCCTCGGGTTGTTCAGCCCGGAAGACCTCCGGCAGCGTGTGCAGGACCTGTCGTACGGGCAGCGGCGCCGCATCGAACTCGCCCGGCTGGTGACCGAGCCGGTCGACCTGCTGCTGCTGGACGAACCCACCAACCACCTCTCGCCCGCCCTCGTCGAGGAACTGGAGGAGGCGCTGACCGGTTATCAGGGCACGGTCGTCGTCGTCACCCACGACCGGCGCATGCGGTCCCGCTTCAACGGCGCCCATCTGACGCTGCGGGACGGGCGCGTCGCCGAGTTCACCGCCGCCTGATCGCCGAAGCGGTGCGCGGGAGGGACGGGTGCCAGGGGGCCCGTCCCTCCGGACGGTCAGATTGACGTCGATGGACAGCGGATAGGAGAAGTCCTCGAGGAGGTCGATCACGCCGTCCTGCGCCCGGTCGGGGAGCGAGGCCAGGATGGGGCAGGTTCATCCCCGGGACGTTCGCCGGGTCGTTCACCAGCCGCGGGTCGGTCAGCACCGCCTTGACGTCGGAGTACCGGGTCGCGAGCCACTGGACGGCGCCCCACGGGTACGCGGCCCGTACCAGCGGCGCCTGGGCCCTGATTTCGGCATAGGCGCCGAACGGATCGCGCAGCACCTCGGGATCCCATCAGGTTCAGAGCTGTCATCGTCACTGCCCTTCTCTGAACTGCCGTCACCACAGTTTCGGCCGGGACGCCGGTGCCGGGAAAGGAAAGCGGGCCTGACTGTGTCACCTCCGGGTTGCCGGAGAAATACCCGGAAACCAAGATGGGCGCGCCCGATATCGGCCGGCGATTCGGCCCCATTTTTGGCGAAAGGGACAACGATCGATGGAGTCGCGCGTCGAGCGCCTACCCTCACTGACCGGGCTGCGCTGGTTCGCGGCGCTTTCCGTATTCGTCTGCCATATCGCCCAGCAGGGCATTTCCGCCGGTCCGGACGTGGCCTTTGGCCTGGGGCACCTCACTTCGCTCGGCTCGCTCGCGGTCTCCCTCTTCTTCGTGCTGAGCGGCTATGTGCTGACGTGGTCGGCCCGGGACGGCGACTCCGTCAAAAGCTTCTGGCGGCGTAGGTTCGCCAAGATCTACCCGCTGCATTTCGTCACCTTCTGCATTGCGGCCGTCATCATCTTCGGTCTCTCTGAGCCGGTCCTGCCGGGCGGTTCGGCGTGGGACGGCATGGTGCCCAACCTGCTGCTGCATTCATGGCTGCCGGACGCGTACATCGTGTCGGGATTCAGCACCCCGAGCTGGTCGCTTTCCTGCGAAATGGCCTTCTATCTCACGTTTCCGTTGTGGTACCGGCTGCTGCGTGGGACACGGGCGAGCCAGTTGTGGTGGTACGCGGCCGGGCTGGCGCTTGCCGTGGCGTGCATGCCGTTCGTGGCCCGGCTGCTGCCGGACAGCGCAGAGGTCGTTCCCGGGATGCCGCTGCGGGACATGTGGTTCACGTACTGGTACCCGCCCGTGCGGATGCTGGAGTTCCTCCTCGGCATCGTGCTGGCGCTGATCCGGCGCCAGGGGGCATGGCGGGGGCCCGGAACGGGCACGGCCGCGCTGCTGCTCGGCGGCGCGTTCGCGCTCAACCAGGTGGTGCCGCCGATGTTCACCCTCACCGCCACCACCGTCGTCCCCATCGCCCTGCTGATCGCCGCCGTCGCGGACGGCGATCTGCGCGGGCGCCGTACGGGACTGCGCGTGGCCGTGCTGGTCAGGCTGGGCGCGTGGTCGTACGCCTTCTACCTGATCCACTTCCTGATCATCCGCTACGGGCACCGGCTGCTGGGCGGCGACCAGGGATACGCGCGTCAGTGGGACACCCTCGCGGCGCTCGGCATCACCGCGGCGGCACTGGGGGTCACGATCGCCGCGAGCGCGGTCCCGCACATCTTCGCCGAGCGGCCCTGCATGACCCTGTCGCGCGGCCGCCGCCCTCCCCAGGGGCCGGCTCCCGACTTTGAAAGCCGCCCGCACCGGGCTCCGCTGGAAAGGGTATGACGCATGGCCGACCAGACCGCTCTCAGTCCGGCGCTGCTGGAATACGCCAGGAGCGTCTCGCTGCGCGACGACGCCGTGCTGCGCGAGCTGCGGGAGTTGACGGCGGCCCTGCCCGGCGGACGCGCCATGCAGATCATGCCGGAGGAGGCCCAGCTCCTCGCCCTGCTGATCCGGCTCACGGGCGCCACCCAGGTCCTGGAGATCGGCACGTTCACCGGGTACAGCACGCTGTGCATGGCCCGGGCACTGCCGCCCGGCGGCCGGATCGTCACCTGCGACATCACCGAGCGGTGGCCCGGCGTCGGCGCCCCGTTCTGGCGGCAGGCGGGCGTCGCCGACCGCATCGACCTTCGCATCGGCGACGCCGCCCGGACCCTGTCCGAGCTGCGTGCGCACGAAGGCGACGGCATCTTCGACCTGGTGTTCGTCGACGCGGACAAGGCCGGCTACCCGCACTACTGCGAAGAGGCGCTCGCACTGGTCCGCACCGGCGGGCTGCTGGCCGTCGACAACACCCTCTTCCTCGGCCGGGTGGCGGACCCGCGGGCAGACGATCCCGACACCCTCGCCGTGCGCGAGCTCAACGAGCGGCTGCTCCACGACGAGCGGGTGGACCTCGCCCTGCTGACCATGGCCGACGGCATCACCCTGGCGCGCCGCCGGGAGTGACCGACGCGCCGCGGGAACGCGGAGCCGTGACACGAGTGGTGCCCACCGCCGCAGGGCGGTGGGCACCACTCTTTCCGTCGGGCCGTTCCCTCAGCGGAATCGGTTGATGGCCGTGAGATGGCGCTCGCGCAGCTCGTGGTCGCGCACGCCGAGCCCTTCCCCGGGGGCCAGGCACAGGATGCCGACCTTGCCCTGGTGGACGTTGCGGTGCACCTCGCAGACCGCGAGCGCGGTGTCCTCGAGGGGATGGACGCGCGACAGCGTCGGATGGATGAGGCCCTTGGCGATGAGCCGGTTGGCCTCCCACGCCTCGCGGTAGTTGGCGAAGTGGGTGCCGACGATCCGCTTCAGCGACATCCACAGATAGCGGTTGTCGTACTGGTGCTCGAAGCCCGAGGTGGACGCGCAGGTCACGACGGTGCCGCCCTTGCGCGTGACGTACACGGAGGCGCCGAAGGTCTCGCGGCCCGGGTGCTCGAAGACGATGTCGACGTCCTCGCCCCCGGTCAGCTCACGGATGCGCTTGCCGAACCGCTTCCACTCCCTGGGGTCCTGCGTGTGTTCGTCCTTCCAGAAGCGGTAGTCCTCGGCGCTGCGGTCGATGATCAGCTCGGCGCCCATCCGCCGGCAGATCTCGGCCTTCAGGGGGGAGGAGACGACGCAGACGGGCGTCGCCCCGCCGGCGAGCGCCAACTGGGTGGCGTAACTGCCCAGTCCGCCGCTCGCGCCCCAGATCAGCACGTTGTCGCCCTGTTTCATGGCGGCGCCGTTGCGGGAGACCAGCTGCCGGTAGGCGGTGGAGTTCACGAGACCGGGAGCCGCGGCCTCCTCCCAGGACAGATGGCCGGGCTTGGGCATCAGCTGGTTGGACTTCACCAGCGCGATCTCCGCCAGCCCGCCGAAGTTCGTCTCGAACCCCCAGATCCGCTGCTCCGGGTCGAGCATGGTGTCGCCATGGCCGTCGGGGCTCTCCAGCTCGACGGACAGGCAGTGCGCGACGACCTCGTCACCGGGCCGCCAGGCGTGCACCCCCGGCCCGGTGCGCAGCACCACGCCGGCCAGGTCCGAGCCGAGCACGTGGTAGGGCAGGTCGTGGCGCGCGGCCAGAGGTGAGGTACGGCCGTACCGTTCGAGGAAACCGAAGGTGGGCAGCGGCTCGAAGATCGACGACCAGACGGTGTTGTAGTTGACCGAACTGGCCATCACCGCGACCAGTGCCTCACCCGGCCCCAGCCGGGGCAGCGGCACCTCGTCCACGTGCAGGGACTTGCGCGGATCCTTGGCCGAGCTGCTCATGCCGTCGAACATGCCGACGTCCTCCTTGCGCACGGTCACGGCCCGGTAGGACTCGGGCAGCCGCAGCGCGGCGATGTCGGCGGCGGTGCGGCCGGGCGCGGTGATCGTGGCGAGCAGCTCGGTCATGGCGGGGTTCACGGGCTTCACGGGTGCGCTCCGATCGGTCGGTGTGCGAAGAAGGCGGCCGGGTCCGTGGTCAGAGGTCAGACCACCGCCGCCGGGTGCTCCTGCTGTCCGGCGGGTCCGGCGTGTTCGGCGGTGAGGCGTTCCAGGATCGGGACGATTCCGGCGGGTGTGGGGTCGGCGAGCATCTCCGCGCGCAGCCGGCGAGCGCCCGCCCGGATCGAGGGGTCCTCCACCGCCGCACGCACCGCCTCGGTCAGCGCGTCCGCGGTGAGGTCCGCCGGGGGCAGGTGGAAACCGGCCGACAGACGCTGCAACTGCTGCGCCTTGAGCGGCGCGTCCCACAGGGACGGCACCAGCAACTGCGGCACACCGTGCAGCAGGGCAGTGGACCAGGTGCCCGCCCCGCCATGGTGGATGATCGCGGCACAGCTGGGCAGCAGCGCGTCCAGCGGGACGAAGTCCACCGGCACGATGTTGTCGGGGAGACGGCCCAGCCGCTCGCGCTGGGAGTGGTCGAGGGTGGCCACCACCTCCATGTCGAGCCGGGCCAGCGACTCCAGCAGCGTCGGGAAGGAGACCGCGTCACGGCCGTAGGTCTCGCGGGCCGAGGTGCCGAGGGTGAGGCAGATCCGGGGACGGTCGGGCGTGCGCAGGAGCCAGGGTTCGACCACCGAGCGCCCGTTGTAGGGGACGTAACGCATGGGCACGGTGGTCTGCCCCACGTCCAGCCGGGTGCTCCGCGGGCCCGGGTCGATCACCCAGTGGCCGAGCATGTCCCGTTCGTCGTACGCGCACCCGTACCGCTCCAGGGTCCAGCCGAGCCACTCCGCGATGGGGTCCTCGCGCAGCTCAGCCGGGACCTCGCGGAGCGCCTCGAGGAAGCGTCTGCGGGAACGCCCGATCGCGTCGGGGCCCCACAGGATGCGGGCGTGTGCGGCGCCGCAGGCACGGGCGGCGACCGGGCCTGCGTACGTCCAGGGCTCCCACACGACCAGGTCGGGGCGCCAGCCGCGGGCGAAGTCGACGACTTCGTCCATGGTCGCCGCACCGTTGAACGGAGCGAAGCAGAAGGCCGACATCAGCGTCTGCTGGCCCAGCAGATACTCCCAGCCGGCCTCCTGGGCCGGGCCGTCCTCGGTGAACTCCAGGCCCTTGTTGTAGGGCACCAGATCGCTGCCCATCTCGGCCAGCAGCTCGACGGCCGGCCGGTCGTCGCCGACGGGGACGGCGGCCAGACCGGCGGAGGTGATGACATCGGTGAGCGAGGGCGGGCTGGCCACCCGCACCTCGTGCCCGGCCGCACGCAACGCCCAGGCCAGCGGCACGAGACTGTAGAAGTGTGTGTTGTGCGCGAGCGAGGTCAGCAGGACTCGCATCGGGGCTCCGGTTCGTGCGAGGGCGGACGGTGGCGTGGGGCTCAGTGCGCGCAGACGGGGAAGCGGGCGTAGGCGCGTACGACCGGTGAGCGGGGGCGCGTCAGGGCCGGGCCCGCGGCCTTCAGACCGGGCAGCGCGCGTGCCAGGGCCGACACGGCGGTCGTCGCGGCCAGCCGTACGACGGGCAGCGCGAGGCCGAGGTGCGGCCCGGTGCGGGACACGTCTCGAGGAGCGTCCGGCGCGCCCGGGGTCACCACCACCACCACCTGGTCGTCGGCGCGGATGCGACGGCCCCCCAGGCGGACGTCCTCGTGGGCGACCCGGCGCTCCAGGCGGGTGGGCGGCCGCACGAGGAGCGTGCGGTCGACAGCGGCCGACGCCGCTGCGGTGCGGCGGGCGTCCGCCCACTCCCCGGAGCCGCTCAGCAGCGCCCGCACGGTGTTCGCGACGACCGTCGCGGCGGGTTCCGGCGCGCCGACCGCGAGGATCAGGCCGATGCGTTCGACGTCCCGGGGCGCGACGCCCCGGCCCAGCAGCGCCCCGACCAGACCGGCCGTCCCGCCCGCGCCCGTGGCGGCCTCGCGGGCGACCAGTTCGCGCACCAGCGCGGCCACCTCCCGGACCGCCGCGGCGGAGTCCCGTGCCACGGCCAGCGTCTGCGGTGTGAACCGGGCGTCCAGTTGGGGCCCGCACCGGGTGAGCGGACGGACCGCCTCTGCCCGCTCGCCCTCCGCGACGCCCAGGAGCCGGAGCACCAGCGCCCCGACGTACGGCCGGACGACATCGCCGACGAGATCGAATACGGCGCCGTCGACGGGCAGGAGGGCACGGACCGGCGCCTCCGCCTCGGCCCGCTCGGCGCCGAACAGGGCGGTGCCGCTCAGTGCCGGAGCGGCCAGGGCGTGCAGGCGGGCGAGTTCGGGGCGTTCGTACTCGGGGAACTCGGCGGCGATCGGCAGCAGGTCGGCGTCCGGGCGGTGTCCCGCGCGGTCGAGTGTGCCGAAGCGGGGATCGCCCAGTACCCGGTCCGTCACGGCGGGGTCCGCCGTGACCCAGGCGCCGAGCAGGTCGCTGCGGAACCACGTGCCGTGCGCGCGGATCCGCTCCTCCCAGGGGGTGCTGTCGTCGTCGGTGGCGCGCAGGATCATCGCGTACGGGTCGCCCTGGTTGCCCGCGAACCAGATTCCCGCGCGGGTCAGTTGCAGTCGGCGGCCGACTTCGCGGATCTCGTCGTCCGGCCGGGCGGCCGAGGCCTCGGCGGTGGTGGCGGACATGGCTCCTCCCTCTCTGGTTCGGTGCCGGACGCCGTTCAGCGGCACGTTCCGATGAACAGGCCGGGTCGGCCGATGTCGCTGCGGTCCAGGTACCGCACCTCGCAACCGGCGTTCTTGAAGGCACGCTCGTACGCGGACTGCTGGAACAGGGTGATCCGGTGACTCTCGGACAGGACGCGGACGCCGTCCACCGGGTGCGCGACCAGGTAGCGCACCTCGATCCGGGTGGCGTCGCCCTCCCGCACGGAGTGCGACATCCGGCATATCGTGCGGTCACCGGCCTCGGTGAGACTCGCCCCGACGTGACCGGGCGTGAACGACTCGGGGAACCACCAGGGTTCGACGAGGATCACGCCGCCCGGGGCGAGGTGCTGAGCGAAACGCTCCAGCGTGGCGTCGAGTTCGCCGGTGTCACGGAGGTGACCGATGGAACTGAACATGCAGACCACGGCGTCGAACCGCCGGCCGAGGCCGAACGTGCGCATGTCGCCCTGGTGCAGCGGCACGCCGGGGTTGCGGCGCGCCGCCAGGGCGAGCATGTCGGGGGAGAGCTCGACGCCCTCCACGTGGTCGAAGAGACCGGCGAGGTGACGCAGATGCTGACCGGTCCCGCAGGCCACGTCGAGCAGCGACCCGGCGTCCGCGCGCTCGGCCCGCACCAGGTCGGCGATCTCCTCCGCCTCACGCCGGTAGTCCTTGCCCTTCCCCTCGTGCACCAGGTCGTAGACGGCCGCGATCTCATCGGTGTACATCAGCGTCCTCCGGGGCGCGCTCGATGGGTTTGTCGTGAATGTCACCGGCGATGGACACCAGCCAGTCGTGGACCGCCGAGGCCGTGTCCGCCGCGTGCTCGGTGAGCATGGTGAAGTGGTTGCCGGGCACGTCGGTGACGCTCGTGACCCCCGGCACCCGGGACCGCCAGCCGTCCGGGCCGCCGTCGCCGGTCCACTCGCGCAGCGGCTCCGAGGCCCGCGCCAGCAGCACGGGCGCGCGCAGCGCGGTGATCTGGCTGCCGAGCAGCAGCCGGTGGTACCCGGCCATGGCCGTCAGCCGGTGCTCCGCGAGCGGCACCGGGCTGCGCTCCAGCGACCAGCGCAGCAGGTCGTCCCGCCATACGCCCATCGCCCCGGGGTCGTCCGGGAAGTACATGTCCATCAGGACGACCGCCGCCGGACCGCTGCCGCGCGACTCCAGATACGCGGCGAGGGCGTGCGCGACGTTCGCGCCGGCGGAGTGGCCCACGAGGGCGAACGGCTCGCCCCCGCAGTGCTCCAGCAGCGCCTCGGCCCGGTCGGCGAGCAGCGCGTCCAGCGACGCCGGCAGCGGCTCGGCCGGGTCGCCGAAGCCGGGCAGCGGCAGGACGGTCACGTCCCGGCGGCCGCGCAGGGCGTCCGCGAAACGCGCGTACTCCCGGGGGTGCGACGTGGCGGCCGTGCCGGCACAGCAGTACAGCCGCGGCCGCGTGGCCCCGGTCGCGAGACCCACCGGCGCCGGAAGCCCGCTCGGGCGTCCGTCGCCGGTGAAGGCGGGCCGGAACCGGGCCAGCCCGGCCATCAGGGACACCGCCTCGTCGGTCCGGCCCCGGGCGACGGCCGTACGCAGGGCGGCGAGCAGCGTGCCCTCCGGTTGCGCGGGCGACCCGGACGCGCCGTCCGCCGCGCGCCCGGCCAGCTCGGCCAGATGGTCCGCCAGCGCGGTCGGGTCCTCGTGGTCGAACACGAGACCGGCGGGCAGCTCCAGGCCGGTCGCCTCGGCCAGCCCGTCCCGCAGACTGACCGCGGCCAGTGAGTCGAAGCCGAGATCGCGGAAGGAGGCCCGCGCGTCCACCTGCTCGGCGTCGGAGTGCCCGAGCACACCGGCGGCCAGTGCCCGCACCAGGTGAAGCGCGAGCCCACGCCGCTCCTCGGGCCGCGCCCGGCCGAGGCGCGGCACGGCCCGGTCGCCGTCCGCCGGACCGGACTTCGCGGAGCCACGCCGGGTGGCCGGGCGGGCCGTGCGGACCTGCGGGATGTCGCTGATCAGCGGGCTGGGACGCCTCGCCGTCAGGGTGGGCGCGAACCGGTCCCAGTCGAGGTCGGCGATGGTCACGTTGACGTCGCGGTGGTCGAGGGCCTGCTGCAGCGCGGCCAGTGCCGTCTCCGGCCGCAGCGGCCGCACCCCCTGGCGCTCCAGATAGCCCTCCGGGGCGAGTTCGACCATGCCCTTCCCGCCCCAGACCCCCCAGGCGATGGAGGTGGTGGGTTGGCCTTGGGTGTGGGTGTGTTGGGCGAGGGCGTCGAGGTGGGCGTTGGCGGCGGCGTAGAGGGATTGTCCGCTGCTGCCCCAGGTGGCGGCGGCGGAGGAGAAGTGGACGACGGTGTGGAGGGGGGTGTGGGTGGTGTGGTGGTGGAGGAGTTGGGCGCCGGTGGTTTTGGCGTTGAGGATGTGGGTGGCTTGGGTGGGGGTGAGGTCGGTGAGTGGGGTGGTCTGGGGGGTTCCGGCGGTGTGGAAGATGGCTTGGAGGGGTGGGTGGTGGGTGTTGATGTGGTTGATGAGGTTTTCGATTTGGTGGGGGTCGGTGAGGTCGCAGGGGGTGATGGTGGTGTGGGTGCCGAGTTGGGTGAGGTGGTGTTGGAGTTGGGTGGCGCCGGGGGCGTTGGGTCCTTGGCGGCTGGTGAGGATGAGGTGTTTGGCGCCTTTGTGGGCGAGCCAGGTGGCGAGGTGGGTGCCGAGGGCGCCGGTGCCGCCGGTGATGAGGATGGTGCCGGGGGGTGGGGTCCAGGGGGTGGGTGTGGTGGTGGGGGTGGTGGGGGTGAGTCGGCGGGCGTAGGTGGTGTGGGTGCGGATGGCGATTTGGTCTTCGCCCGGTTGTTGGGGGGTGGTGGTGTGGTGGGTTGCGAGGTGGGTGGTGAGGTGGTGGAGGTGGTGGGGTGTGGGGTGTTGGGGGAGGTCGATGAGGCCGCCCCAGTGTTGGGGGTGTTCGAGGGCGGCGGTTTGGCCGAGTCCCCATAGGCGTGCGGTGTAGGGGTTGGGGGTGTCGGTGGGGTGGATGGTGGTGGCTTGGCGGGTGGTGATCCACAGGCGGGTGGTGAGGGGGGTGGTGGTGAGGGCTTGGATGGTGGTGAGGGTGAGGGTGGTGGCGGGGTCGAGTGGGGGTTGGTGGGGGTCGGGTGTGACGGGGGTGGGGGTGAGAAGGATGCCGGTGAGGCCGTCGGGGTGGGCGTTGGCGATGTGGGTGAGGTGGGTGGCGAGGGTGTGTTTGTCGGTGGTGGCGGGGTCGAGGGTGAGGGTGTGGGTGTCGGCGCCTGCGGTGCGCAGGGCGGCGGTGATATCGGGGATCAGCGAGTCGCCGTCCTGACCGATCACCAGCCAACGGCCACCGAGACGACGCCGGGCCGCCCTCGCCGGCAGCGGCTGCCAGACGACCCGGTAGCGCAGCGCGTTCGTCTCGGCGGCGGTGCGGCACCGGTCGTGCCAGGCCGCCAGGTGCGGAAGGACCGCGCCGAGCGGCTCCTCGATGCCGGCCTCCTCGGCGCCCAACTGCACGGAGGCGGCCTTGACGTCGCCGTCGTGGACCGCTGCCCACAGGGCCTGGGACTGGACCGGCTCCTCGGCCTCGGTACGGTCCGTGGTCCGTGCCGCCGCCGGGGCCGGGCGAAGCCAGTAGCGGGTGTGCTGGAACGGGTACGTCGGCATGTCCACCCGCCGCGCCCCGGCCCCCTCGTACGGCGCGGCCCAGTCGACGTGGGCCCCCTGGACGAAGGCAGTGGCCGCGGCACGCAGCACGGTCGCGCACTCCGGGCGGCCGCGGCGCAGCGCGGCGGCGAACGCCGTGCCGGTGTCGCCCGCCGCGCACTCCCGTGCCATGCCGGACAGCACGGCGTCGGGACCGAGTTCGACGAAGGTCGCCGCCCCGGCCTCCCGCGCGGCGCGCACGGCGGCGGCGAACCGGACCGGTTCGCGTACCTGGCGGGTCCAGTACCCGGGGTCCATGAGCTCGGACGGGGCGGCGGGCCGGCCCGTCACCTCGGAGACGATCGGAAGCCTCGGGGTGCGGTAGGTGACGCTTTCGGCGACGGCGCGGAAGTCGGCGAGCATCGCGTCCATGTGCGGCGAGTGGAAGGCGTGGCTCACCGAGAGCCGCTTCGTACGACGCCCCCGGGCGGCCAGTTCCCCGGCCGCCGAAAGGACGGCCTGTTCGTCCCCCGAGATCACGAGTGATTCGGGCCCGTTGAACGCGGCGACGACCGCCTTTCCGTCCGCGATCCACTCCAGCTCGGCCACCTCCTGCTCGGTGGCGCGCACCGCGACCATCGCACCGCCCTCGGGCAGCCGCTGCATCAGCCGCCCCCGCGCCGCGACCAGCCGGACGGCGTCCGCCGTCGAGAACACCCCGGCGGCGTACGCCGCGGCCAGCCCGCCGATCGAATGGCCCAGCAGGACGTCCGGCATCAGCCCCCAGCTCTCGAAGAGCCGGAACAGGGCGGTCTCCACGGCGAACAGCGCGGGCTGCGCGTAAGCGGTCCGGTCCAGCAGGGCGGCGTCCGCCGTGCCGGGCTCCGCGAACATCACCCGCGGCAGCGGGTGTTCGAGATAGGCGTCAAAACCGCCCGCCACTTCGTCGAGGGCTTGGGCGAAGACGGGGAACGACGCATACAACTCCCGTCCGGCACCGGCTCGTTGCGAGCCCTGGCCGGAGAAGAGGAACGCCACGTCACGTCCCCGGCGCGCGATGCCGGTCACGACGGCGTCCGACGGCCGCCCGCCCGCCAGGGCGAGGAGCGTGTCGTGCGCGGCTGCCGGGTCATCCACCAGAGCGACCGCCCGGTGCTCCAGGACCGCCCTGGTCGTGGCGAGGGAGTAACCGGTGTCGAGGACGTCCCCGCTCCGGTCGGCCAGCAGTCGCGCCTGGTCACGCAACGCGTCCTCGGAACGGGCCGACAGTACCCAGGGGAGGACGGGCAGGGCGCGGGTGCGTTCGGGTGCTTCGGCGGGGGTGGGTGGTTCCTCGATGATGGTGTGGGCGTTGGTACCGCTGACGCCGAAGGCGGAGACGCCCGCGCGGCGCGGCCGGTCGGGATCGGCCGGCCAGGGCCGGGCGTCCGCGAGGAGTTGGAGGGAACCGGCCGCCCAGTCGACCTTGGTGGTGGGACGGTCGGCGTGCAGGGTGCGAGGCAGGGTGCCGTGGTGCATGGCCTGCACCATCTTGATGATTCCGGCGATGCCGGCGGCGGCCTGGGTGTGGCCGATGTTGGACTTCAACGACCCGAGCCAGAGCGGTGTCCGGCGTTCGGGGTGTCCGTAGGTGGCGAGCAGGGCGCCGGCTTCGATGGGGTCGCCGAGGGGGGTGCCGGTGCCGTGGGCCTCTACGGCGTCGATGTCGTCGGGGGTGAGGCGGGCGTCGGCCAGGGCCTCGCGGATGACCTTCTGCTGGGCGGGTCCGCTGGGGGCGGTGAGGCCGTTGCTGGCGCCGTCCTGGTTGACGGCGGTGCCGCGTACGACGGCCAGGACGCGGTGGCCGAGCCGCTCGGCGTCGGAGAGCCGCTCCACCAGGAGCATCCCGACGCCCTCGGCCCACGCCGTGCCGTCGGCGGTGTCGGCGAAGGCCTTGCAGCGCCCGTCCGGCGCCAGGCCGCGCTGGCGGGAGAACTCCACGAACACCGTGGGGTCGGGCATGACCGCGACACCCCCGGCCAGAGCCAGGTCGCACTCCCCGCGCCGCAGCGACTGCACCGCCAGGTGGAGGGCCACGAGGGACGACGAGCACGCCGTCTCCACGGTGATGGCCGGACCCTCCAACCCGAGGACGTAGGCGATCCTGCCGGACAGCACCGCGTCGGCGTCGCCGGTCAGCAGGTAGCCCTCCGTCCCCTCGGGCGCTCGCGCCGGGTCGGAGGCGTAACCCGTGTGCGCCGCGCCGACGAACACGCCGGTCCGCCCGCCACGCAGCGACTCCGGCACGACCCCGGCGCGCTCCAGGGCCTCCCACGAGGTTTCGAGGAGCAGCCGCTGCTGGGGATCCATCACCAGAGCCTCGTTCGGCGAGATCCCGAAGAACGCCGCGTCGAAGTCACCCGCGCCGGCGAGGAAGCCGCCCTCGCGGCAGTAGGTGGTGCCGGGGCGGTGCTCGGGCGAGTACACGGCGGCCTCGTCCCAGCCTCGGTCGGTGGGGAAGCGAGTGATCGCGTCGACGCCCTCGGCGGCCAGCCGCCACAGCCCCTCCGGGTCGCTCACCCCGCCCGGATAGCGGCACGCCATCCCCACGATCGCGATCGGCTCACGGGCGGCGGTGACGAGCTCCTGGTTGCGCCGTCGTAGCCGCTCGGTCTCCTTGACCGAGGTACGCAGCGCGTCGAGCACCTCGTCGATGGACGGTGACATCTCCGGGTTCCTTGTCATTGTCCGGCTCCGGTCTTCGCGAGCCGGATGAGTTCCGAGGGGCTGAGCGCGTCGATCTCATCGGCGCCGGCGGTGGGGCGAGGCTCTGGGACGGGTGCCGCGGCGCCAGAGGGGCCGGCCGGTCCCGTCGGCCCGGACGGGTCCGTCCGCTCGGCGAGCAGCATCGCGGCGAGACGGTCCACGGTGGGGTGGTCGAAGATGACGGTCGCGGGCAGGTCGAGCCCGGTCGTCTCGCGCAGCCTCGTACGCATCTTGACCGCGGCCAGCGAGTCGAAGCCGAGGTCCTTGAAGGCCACGTCGTGGCCGATGCGGTCGGTGCCGTCATGTCCCAGGACCTCGGCGGCGACGGAACGGACCAGTTCCACAAGGATCTTGTTCCGCTCACGCGGAGTCAGGGCGGCGTTCAGCCGCTCGGTCAATTCGCCGGACTTGTCGGCGACCGGGGCGGACGCCTGCAGCTCGCGGATCTCGGGGATGTCGGAGATCAGCCGGCTGGCCCGGTAGGCGGTGTATCCCGCGGCGAAGCGCTTCCAGTCGACGTCGGCCACCGTGACACAGGTGTCCCCCAGCGACAGTGCGCGTTCCAGGGCCTCGATGGCCGACTCGGGCCGCATCGGCGACAGTCCGCGCTTGGCGTAGTAGTCCACGACCTCGGGGGACTCGCCCATCCCGCCGCCTCCCCACAGTCCCCAGGCGATGGAGGTGGTGGGTTGGCCTTGGGTGTGGGTGTGTTGGGCGAGGGCGTCGAGGTGGGCGTTGGCGGCGGCGTAGAGGGATTGTCCGCTGCTGCCCCAGGTGGCGGCGGCGGAGGAGAAGTGGACGACGGTGTGGAGGGGGGTGTGGGTGGTGTGGTGGTGGAGGAGTTGGGCGCCGGTGGTTTTGGCGTTGAGGATGTGGGTGGCTTGGGTGGGGGTGAGGTCGGTGAGTGGGGTGGTCTGGGGGGTTCCGGCGGTGTGGAAGATGGCTTGGAGGGGTGGGTGGTGGGTGTTGATGTGGTTGATGAGGTTTTCGATTTGGTGGGGGTCGGTGAGGTCGCAGGGGGTGATGGTGGTGTGGGTGCCGAGTTGGGTGAGGTGGTGTTGGAGTTGGG
Source organism: Streptomyces djakartensis (assembly GCF_014651075.1). Classification (GTDB taxonomy): domain Bacteria; phylum Actinomycetota; class Actinomycetes; order Streptomycetales; family Streptomycetaceae; genus Streptomyces; species Streptomyces djakartensis. The sequence continues at coordinate 79,684 of NZ_BMWE01000024.1, forward strand.
TGGCGCCGGGGGCGTTGGGTCCTTGGCGGCTGGTGAGGATGAGGTGTTTGGCGCCTTTGTGGGCGAGCCAGGTGGCGAGGTGGGTGCCGAGGGCGCCGGTGCCGCCGGTGATGAGGATGGTGCCGGGGGGTGGGGTCCAGGGGGTGGGTGTGGTGGTGGGGGTGGTGGGGGTGAGTCGGCGGGCGTAGGTGGTGTGGGTGCGGATGGCGATTTGGTCTTCGCCCGGTTGTTGGGGGGTGGTGGTGTGGTGGGTTGCGAGGTGGGTGGTGAGGTGGTGGAGGTGGTGGGGTGTGGGGTGTTGGGGGAGGTCGATGAGGCCGCCCCAGTGTTGGGGGTGTTCGAGGGCGGCGGTTTGGCCGAGTCCCCATAGGCGTGCGGTGTAGGGGTTGGGGGTGTCGGTGGGGTGGATGGTGGTGGCTTGGCGGGTGGTGATCCACAGGCGGGTGGTGAGGGGGGTGGTGGTGAGGGCTTGGATGGTGGTGAGGGTGAGGGTGGTGGCGGGGTCGAGTGGGGGTTGGTGGGGGTCGGGTGTGACGGGGGTGGGGGTGAGGAGGATGCCGGTGAGGCCGTCGGGGTGGGCGTTGGCGATGTGGGTGAGGTGGGTGGCGAGGGTGTGTTTGTCGGTGGTGGCGGGGTCGAGGGTGAGGGTGTGGGTGTCGGCGCCTGCGGTGCGCAGGGCGGCGGTGATGTCGGGGATCAGCGAGTCGCCGTCCTGACCGATCACCAGCCAACGACCCGTCAGCCTCCCGTCGCCCGCGGGAGTTTCCAGGGCCGTCCAGGTCACCCGGTAACGCCAGGCGTCCGTGGGCCGGGACGACGACGCCGCGGTCCGCCGGGCGACAGCGGTGGGCAGCCAGAACCGGTCACGATGGAAGGCGTACGACGGAAGCGGCACCCTGCGCGCACCGGTGCCCTCGTACAGGGCATTCCAGTCGACCCGGACTCCGTGCGCGAAAGCGGCACCCACCGCGTTGCGCATGCGGTCGAGGCCGCCCGCGCCCCGCTGGAGCGTGTGCAGGGCGGTGGCCGGTACCCCCTCGTCCGCTGCGATCTCGTCGATCGCGGCGTTGAGCAGCGGATGCGGACCGACCTCGATGAACGTGTGATGGCCCGCGCGCAGCAGGGCCCGGACCGTGGCGTCGAACTCCACGGGTTCGCGCGTGTTGCGGTACCAGTACGCCCCGTCCAGCTGGTCGCCGCTGCGAGGGCCGGCGGTCACGGTGGAGAAGAACGGTATCCGCGCGGGAGCCGGCCGTACGCCGGAGAGCAGGTCCAGGAGCTCAGCGCGGAACTCCTCCACCTGCGGCGAGTGGCCGGCGAAGTCGACGCCCGGCAGCGGCCAGCGCAGCACCCCCTCGGCGGAGAGCCGCGCGCCGAACTCCTCCAGCGCGAGCGCGTCACCGGAGACGGTGACCGAGGCGGGGCCATTGACCGCCGCCACGGAGATCCGCTGCCGCCATGGTTCGAGCAGCTCACGGATCCGCTGGGCCGGAGCCATCACCGCGAGCATCCCGCCGTTCCCGGCCAGCCGCCCCCACAGCCTGCTGCGTCCGGCGATCACCAGGGCGGCGTCGTCCAGCGACAGGGCACCGGCCACGCAGGCCGCGGCCACCTCGCCCTGGGAGTGGCCCACGACCGCGGCCGGCCGCACCCCGTGGGCCTCCCAGAGGGCGGCCAGCGAGACCATCGTGGTGAACAGCACCGGTTGCACCACGTCGGCCCGGTCGATGGGAGGGGTGCCCGGGGCGCCCGCCAGCACGTCGAGGACCGACCAGTCGAGGTGGGGCGCCAGCGCCCGCGCGCATGCCTCGGCCCTGGCGCGGAAGACGGGGGAGTCCGCGAGGAGCCGCGCTCCCAGTCCGGCCCACTGGGCGCCCTGTCCGGGAAAGACGAAGGCAGGCGCGCGGTCGCTGCCGGCCTCGCCGAGCACGACGTCCGGCTCCGGCCGCTCCTCCGCCACCGAGCGCAGCCGCGAGATCAGCGACTCACGGTCGCCGGCCGGGACCGAGGCCCGGTGGGAGAGCGCCGCGCGGGTGGTGGCGGCGGAGTACGCGGCGTCGGCCGCTGTGATCTCCGGATGGGCGGCGAGATGACCGGCGAGCCGCCGGGCCTGCTCGCGCAGGGGTGCCGCCCCGGCGGCCGACAAGGGCAGGACGGTCGCCGGGGAAGCGGCCGGGGGCGGCGGGGGCGCTTCGGCGGGGGCGGGCGGTTCTTCGAGCACGACGTGGGCGTTGGTACCGCTGACGCCGAACGAGGAGACGCCGGCGCGGCGCGGCCGGTCGGGGTCGGCGGGCCAGGGCCGGGCGCCGGTCAGGAGCTGAAGCGGGCCGGCCGCCCAGTCGATCTTGGTGCTGGGATGGTCGACGTGGAGGGTGCGCGGCAGGGTGCCGTGCCGAAGTGCCTGCACCATCTTGATGATTCCGGCGACACCGGCGGCGGCCTGGGTGTGGCCGATGTTGGACTTCAACGACCCGAGCCAGAGCGGTGTCCGGCGTTCGGGGTGTCCGTACGTGGCGAGCAGGGCGCCGGCTTCGATGGGGTCGCCGAGGGGCGTGCCGGTGCCGTGGGCCTCTACGGCGTCGATGTCGTCGGCGGTGAGGCCGGCGTCGGCCAGGGCCTCACGGATGACCTTCTGCTGGGCGGGACCGCTCGGGGCGGTCAGGCCGTTGCTGGCGCCGTCCTGGTTGACGGCGGTGCCCCGCACGACGGCCAGAACGGGGTGGCCGAGCCGCTCGGCGTCCGACAACCGCTCCACCAGCAGCATCCCGGCACCCTCGGCGGGCCCGAAACCGTCGGCGGCCTCGGCGAAGGCCTTGCAGCGGCCGTCCGGCGCCAGCGCCCGCTGCCGCGAGAACTGCACGAGGAGGGCGGGGTCGGCGATGACCGTCGCACCGCCGGCGAGGGCGAGGTCGCACTCGCGGCGGCGCAGCGACTGCACCGCCAGATGCAGCGCCACCAGCGACGACGAACACGCCGTGTCCACCGTCAGGGCGGGACCCTCGAGACCCAGGGTGTACGAGACCCGGCCCGCCGTGAAACTGACGATCCCGGCCAGGAGCTGGGCCTCCAGCCCGGCGTCGGCCGCGTCCAGCCCCTTCTGGTAGCCGCTCTCCCAGGCACCGGCGAACACCCCGGTGCGGCTGCCCCGTAGCGACTTCGGGTCGATGCCGGCCCGTTCCAGCGATTCCCACACCGTCTCCAGCAGGAGCCGCTGCTGGGGGTCCATGGCCAGTGCCTCGTTCGGGGAGATCCCGAACAGGCCGGGGTCGAACCGGTCGACTCCCCGGACGAATCCCCCCTCGCGGCAGTACGTCGTCCCCGGCCGGTCCGGGTCGGGCGAGTACATCGCCGTCACGTCCCAACCGCGGTCGGACGGTGCCGGGGAGACGGCGTCGGTCTCCGAGCGCAGCAGCTCCCACAGGTCCTCGGGCCCGCGCACCCCGCCGGGCAGCCGGCACGCCATGCCGACGATCGCGATCGGTTCCCTCGCCCGCTCGTCGACGGCCCGCAGTTGCTCGGTGGCCCGGTGCAGCTCGGCCGTCACGCGCCTGAGGTAGGAGCGCAGCTTCGCCGCGTCCGGCTCGTTCGGCTCCTTCGAAGCTTCGTTCTCCACAGCGGTCTTCCCTTCGGGGCTGTGCGGTCCAGGTCCGGCCGGGCTGCCGGCCGGGTGGGGTCAGGACGTGCCGAACCGTTCGTCGATGTACGCGAAGATCTCGTCGTCGGCCGCGGCGTCCAGGACGTCGTCGATGCGGTCGCCGGTGCCTTGGGCGGTGTCGCCGGTGTTCAGGGTGGTGCTGTGGAGAGCGCGCCAGCGGCCGGCCAGGGCGTCCAGGTGCGAGGCGATCTCGCCCGGCGTCCGGGGAGCGGGAACCGCGGCGGCCGTGCCGTCGGGGGCGAGGGCGGCCAGCGCCTCCTCGATCCGGTCGAGTCCGGCCAGGACGGGGCCGGTACCGGCGGGCCGCCGCGGCGTGAGCAGCTCGTCCAGACGGCCGGCCAGCGCGGTCGGCGTCGGATGGTCGAAGACCAGGGTCGCGGGCAGCCGCAGCCCCGTCGCCGCGGCCAGCCGGTTGCGCAGTTCCACCGCGGTCAGGGAGTCGAAGCCCGCCTCGCGGAAGGCCCGGTCCGAGGCGACCGAGGCGGCGGAACCGTGGCCCAGCACCGCGGCGACGAGCTCACGCACCAGCTCCAGCAGTGTGTCGAGGCGTTCCTCGTCCGACAGGGCGGACAGACGCTCCGCGAAGCCTTCACCGCTCATTTCACCGTCGCCGCCGGCGGCGTCCGTCCGGCCCTGCCCGGCCGCCGTGCCGTCCGAAGCACGTGTGACGAGCCGTGACAGCAGGGGCGGGACCGTTCCGGTGGCACGCAGCGCGGCCAGATCCAGCCGCATGGGGTACTGGACCGCCTCGTCCACCCCGAGCATCGCGTCGAACAACGCGGTGGCCAGGGACGCCGGCATGGGCGGGAAGCCGCTCCGCGCGAACCGCCGGCCCAGGCTCTCCTGGTCCAGCGTGTGCATCCGGCTGCTGTCGCTCCACAGCCCCCAGGCCACCGAGACCGCCGGCAGACCGAGTGAGCGCCGCCGGGCCGCGAGGGCGTCGAGCACGGCGTTGGCCGCCGCGTAGTTGCCCTGGGCGGGACTGCCCAGCAGCGCGGCGCTGGACGAGAACAGGACGAACGCCGACAGGTCCAGGTCCCGGGTGAGCCGGTCCAGGTGCACGGCGGCGTCCACCTTGGGCCGCAGCACCCGTTCCAGCCGTTCGGGGGTGAGGGAGGGCAGCATGCCGTCGTCGAGGACGCCCGCGCTGTGCACCACCGCTGTCAGGGGCTGCTGCTCGGGCACCTCGGCGAGCAGCCGCCGCACCGCGTCGGGGTCGGCGACGTCGCAGGCGACGACCGTGGCCGACGCGCCCGCTTCGGCCAGTTCCGCGACGAGTCCGGCGGCGCCGTCGCCGTCCGGGCCGCCGCGCGAGGCCAGCAGCAGGTGGCGCACGCCGTGCCGGGTGACCAGATGCCGGGCGATCCGGCTGCCGATCGTCCCCGTGCCGCCCGTGATGAGCACCGTGCCGAACGGGCCGAACGCGGGCGGCGTCGTCAGCACCAGCTTGCCGACGTGCCGGGCCTGGCTGATCGTGCGCAGGGCGTCGGCCGCGCGGCGCACGTCGTACGTGGCGACCGGCAGCGGCCGCAGTGCGCCCCGCTCGAACAGCTCCATCAACTCGTTGAGCATCCGGCCGAGTTCGCCGGGGTCCACCTCGTCCAGGCCGAACGCCCGGTACTCGACGCCGGGATGGTCCGCGGCGACCCGGAGCGGATCGCGTACGTCGGTCCGGCCCAGGTCCAGGAACCGTCCGCCGGGGCCGAGCAGGGTCAGGGACGCGTCGGTGTACTCGTACGCCAGTGAGTTGAGGACGACGTCGACGCCGACCGGCCGGCTCTCGCGGGAGAACGCCGTCGCGAAGTCGAGGGTGCGGGAGGAGGCCATGTGCTCGTCCGCGACGCCCAGGCCGCGCAATGCGTCCCACTTGGCGGGGCTCGCGGTCGCCAGCACCTCCGCGCCCAGGTGGCGGGCGATCTGCACGGCGGCCATACCGACGCCTCCGGCGGCGGCGTGCACCAGCACCGTCTCCCCGCGCCGCAGGCCGGCCAGGGCGACCAGTCCGTAGTAGGCGCTCAGGAACACCGCCGGGACCGACGCGGCGCGGACGAAGGACCAGCCGTCCGGGACCGGCGCGAGCAGCCGCTCGTCGGCGATGCACACGGGACCGAAGCCGCCGTTCCACAGGCCCAGCACCCGGTCGCCGGGGCGGAACCGGGTGACACCGGGACCGGCCTCGGTGACGACGCCCGCTCCCTCGGTGCCCAGCTCCGCCTCGCCCGGATACATGCCCAGGGCGAGGAGGGCGTCCCTGAAGTTGACACCGGCGGCACGCACGGCGACCCGCACCTGCCCCGGCTCCAGCGGGGCGTCCGCATCGGGAGCGGGCAGCAGGGCCAGCCCGTCCAGGGTGCCGTCCGCACTCCGGCTGAGCCGCCACGCACCGCCCCCGGCAGGCGGGATGAGCGCGCTGCCGGCGGGGGACGGTGTGTGACCGTTCGGGCGGGTGGGCGTGCCGCCGACGGACGTGCCGCCGGCGCGGTCCAGCCTGGGCAGGTACGCCGTGCCGGCCCGCACCGCCGTCTGCGGTTCGCCCGAGGCGAGGGCCGAGGCGAGGACGGCGGGCAGGGCTCGTACCGACACCGGGTCGTCGTCCACGTCGACGAGCAGGAACCGGCCCGGTTCCTCGGCCTGCGCGGAACGCAGCAGGCCCCACGCGGCGGCCGCCGCCGGGTCGGTCACCTCGCCGTCGTCCCGCACCGCGACCGCGCCCCGGGTCGCCACGACGAGCCGCGGCCCCTCGGCTCCGGCCGTCGCCGCGAGCCACCGCTGCACCAGCTCGAGCACCCGGCGGACGACGCCCCGGGCCTCCAGGTCGAGGCCCCCGTCCCCGCCCGCCACACCGAACACGACCGCGTCCGGTGCCACCTGCCCGCCCCACGGTCGCGGTGCGCCCTCGGCACCCGGGAGGGGCAGGTCCAGGTCGGGCAGGTGGGCGTCGGCTGCCTCCGCCAGCGACAGGGCGTCGGGCCCCGCGACCACCCAGCGCGGCGGCGCGGCGGCGCCGGTCGCCGCGGCGCCGGGCGTGGGAACGGCGTCCCAGGTGAGTGCGAACAGGGAGTCGGGAACCTGGCTGAGGCCGGCGTGCGCCAGGTGACCCGGGTCGACCGGGCGCATGACGATCGAGTCGATCTCGGCGACCGGTCGACCCTCGGCGTCGGCGCACTGGACCCGGACCGCGTCCTCGGCCACCGGCGAGATGCGGACCCACAGCCGGTCGGCACCCAGGCGGTGCAGCCGTATGCCACGCAGCGCGAACGGCATCCGCACCCGCCCGTCCTCGGGGAAGAACGTCCCGAGACTCATCGTCTGCAGGGCCGCGTCCAGCAGCGCGGGATGCAGTCCGAACCGCGTCGCGTCACCCTGGGCCGACCTGGGCAGCGCCACCTCCGCGTGGATGTCGGCACCGTGCCGGTACGCCGCCACCAGCCCGCGGAACACGGGCCCGTACCCGTAGCCGCGCTCGGCGAACCGGTCGTAGAAGTCGCTGACGTCCAGCGGCTCGGCACCCGGCGGAACACCAGCAGCGCCGGCACCCGCGTCCTCACCCGCGCCCTCGTCCGGTGAGAGGAGGCCCTCGGCGTGCAGGCTCCAGTCGGCGGCGTCCTCCGGGCGGGCGTGGACGGTGAAGCGGCGGTCCCCGCCCGGCCCCCGGCCCGCCACGCTCAGCCGCAGCCGGACCCCGCCGTCGGCGGGCACCGTCAGCGGCGACGACAGCGTGAGCTCCTCGATCCGCCCGGCGCCGCTCCGGCGCCCCGCCCACAGCGCGAGGTCGGCGAAGGCCGCACCCGGCAACAGCACCGCTCCCAGCAGGGTGTGGTCGGCCATCCAGGGGAACCCGGCGACGCCGATCCGCGCGGTGTACACATGGCCGCCGGAGTCGGGCAGATCCACGCCGCCGCCGAGCAGCGGATGATCGGCACCGTCCAGGCCCAGGGAGGCCGGGTCGCCGCCCCGGACACCGGGGTGATACCAGTAGCGCTCCCGCTGGAACGGATAGGTGGGCAGCTCCACGGGCCGTGCGCCCGGACCGAAGACCGCGTCCGGGTCGACCTCCACGCCGTGCGCGAAGGCGCGGCAGACGGCCAGGGCCAGCGCGCGAGGACCGCCCTGGCGGCGGCGCAGGGTCCCGAGCACCGCCGCCTCGGTGCCGGCGTCGGTGACCGTCTGCTCCAGCGCCACGGCCAGCATGGGATGCGGGCTCGTCTCCAGGAAGACGTCGTGCCCGTCGGCGATCAGCGCCCGGGTGGCCCGCTCGAACTCGACGGGCTCACGCATGTTGCGGTACCAGTACGTGGCGTCCAGCTCAGTGCCGTCCAGCAGCCCGCCGGTCACCGTCGAGTAGAACGGGATGCCGGCCGGCCGGGGGGCGACCGGGGCCAGCACCTCCAGAAGGTGAGACCGTAACGCGTCCACCTGCGGCGAGTGACCCGCCGTGTCGACGCCGGGGATCGGCCGGGCGTGCACGCCCTCACCGGTCAGCCGCGCGACCAGCTCGGCCAGCGCCTCCGGGTCGCCGGCGACGGCACAGGAACCGGGGCTGTTGACGGCGGCGACGGCGAGACGGTCCCCCCACGTCACCAGCCGTGGCCGCAGCTCCTCCGCCGGCATCGGCACCGCCACCATGCCGCCCTTGCCCGCCAGTCCGAGCCACGCCCGGCTGCGCAGGGCGACGATCCGGGCCGAGTCGTCCAGCGACAGCGCCCCGGCGACATGGGCGGCGGCGATCTCACCCTGCGAGTGCCCGACGACCGCCGCCGGTTCCACCCCCAGCGCACGCCAGACCGCCGCGAGCGAGACCATCATCGTGAACAGCACCGGCTGCACGACGTCGACCCGGTCGAGCGAGGGCGCGTCCGGTTCCCCGCGCAGCACGCTCAGCACCGACCAGCCGAGGTACGGCCGCAGCGCGGCGTCGCAGGAGCCGGCCGCACTCCGGAACGCGCCGGAACGCTCCAGCAGCCCCTCGGCCATCCCGGCCCACTGCGACCCCTGACCGGGGAACACGAACACGACACGCTCGGCCGTTCCCGCGGTGCCGGTCGCCGCCAGCGGATGCGGGCCGCCTTCGGCGACGGCGTCCAGGGCCTCGGCCAGCTCCGTCATGCTCTCGCCGACCACCGCCGCCCGCCGTGGGAAGCGGGCGCGGGTGCTGAGCAGGGCGTGCCCGACATCGGCGGGACGCCCGTCGGGACGCGCGAGGAGCTGAGCGCACAGCCGTCGCGCCTGCTCGCGCAGTGCGGCCTCGCTGTGCGCGGACAGCATCAGCGGCACGGTCACCCCCTCCCACCGGTCCCGGTCCTGGTCCCGCGACAGCGGCGCGTCCGCCGGGGGCGGCTCGGGCGACTCGGGTACGGCCGTCCGGGGCGGTTCCTCGATGACGACGTGGGCGTTGGTGCCGCTGATGCCGAAGGCGGAGACGCCGGCGCGGCGGGTCCGGTCGGGGCCGGCGGGCCAGGGCCGGGCGTCGGTCAGGAGCCGCACCCGGCCGGTCTCCCAGTCGACCTTGCTGGTGGGGCGGTCGACGTGGAGCGTGCGCGGCAGGGTGCCGTGCCGCAGCGCCTGCACCATCTTGATGACTCCGGCGACACCGGCGGCGGCCTGGGTGTGGCCGATGTTGGACTTCAGCGACCCGAGCCACAGCGGACCGCGGTCCTCGGCCTGTCCGTAGGTGGCCAGCAGGGCGCCGGCTTCTATGGGGTCGCCGAGGTGGGTGCCGGTGCCGTGGGCTTCGACGGCGTCGATGTCGGCCGCGGTGAGGCCGGCGTCGGCGAGGGCGTCGCGGATGACGTTCTGCTGGGCGGGTCCGCTGGGGGCGGTGAGGCCGTTGCTGGCGCCGTCCTGGTTGACGGCGGTGCCGCGTACGACGGCCAGAACGCGGTGGCCGAGCCGCTGGGCGTCCGACAACCGCTCCACCAGCAGCGCCACGGCACCCTCGGCCAGACCGACGCCGTCGGCGGCCTCGGCGAACGCCTTGCAGCGGCCGTCCGGCGAGATCGCACGCTGCCGCGCGAAGTCCACCAGCATCTCCGGAGTGGACATCACCGTGGCGCCGCTGACCAGCGCCAGATCGCACTCCCCCCGGCGCAGCGACTGCACCGACAGGTGCAGCGCGGTGAGGGATGCGGAGCAGGCCGTGTCGACGGTGACCGCGGGCCCCTCCAGCCCGAAGACGTACGACAGCCGGCCGGACATCACGCTGGCGGAGTTGCCCGTGGAGATGTAGCCGTCGAAACTCTCGCCGTCCGCGCCGCCGTTCTGCAGCAACGGCACATAGTGCTGGCCGTTCGTGCCCACGAAGACCCCCGTGCGGCTGCCGCGCAGTCGCGTGGGGTCGAGCCCGGCCCGTTCGAAGGACTCCCAGGCTGTCTCCAGGCTCAGCCGCTGCTGCGGGTCCATCGCCAGCGCCTCGCGCGGACTGATCCCGAAGAAGCCGGGGTCGAACTCGGCCGCGTCGTGCAGGAACCCGCCCGCGCGGGCGTAGGTGCGGCGCGACGCGGCGGGGTCGGGGTCGTAGAGAGCGTCGTTGTCCCAGCCCCGGTCGGTGGGGAAGGCGGTGATGGCGTCGGCTCCGTCGGAGAGCAGGTCCCACAGGTCCTCCGGGGACACCACCCCGCCCGGTAGCCGGCACGCCATGCCGATGATCGCGATCGGCTCGCCCGGGTCCGCCTTCCGCACCACCGGGGCCTTCGCGGCGGCGGCCGTGCCGGCCTCGTCGCCGAAGAGCCGCTCTTCGAGGTGGCGGGCGAGTGCGGCGGGGGTGGGATGGTCGAAGACCAGGGAGGCGGGCAGCGTCAGCCCGGTCGCCTCCGCGAGCCGGCCGCGCAGCTCGACCGCCGTCAGCGACTCGAAGCCCAGCTCACGGAACGCCCGCTTGCTGTCCACCGCGTCGCCGGACGCCTTCCCCAGCACGGCGGCGGCATGGGTGCGGACCAGTCGCAGCAGCGCGGCTCGCCGCTGGTCGCCGGTCCGGGCGGACAGCTCCCGCACCAGCTCGGCGGTGGCCGGGTCCTCGGCGTCCGCCGCGCGCCGTGCGGCGTGCAGCTCCCGCACCTCGGGCACGTCGTCGAACAGGGCTGCCGGCCGTACGGACGTGTACGAGGCGACGAAGCGGTCCCACACGACGTCGGCGACGACGCCGCACGCGCTGCCTCCCGCCAGCAGCCGCCGCAGCGAGCGCACCGCCGCATCGGGATCGAGCGGGACCAGCCCGCGCCGGCTCAGGAACTCCTCGTCGGCGCCTTCCGCATGGGCGCCGCCCGCCCAGGGGCTCCACGCGACCGACACCGCGGGCAGACCGGCGGCCCGCGCACGTTCGGCCAGGGCGTCCAGGTGCGCGGTGGCCGCCGCGTAACCGCCCTGGGACGCGCCGCCCCACACACCCGAGACGGAGGAGAACAGCACCAGCGCCTGCAGGTCGGCCTCGGCCGCCAGACCGACCAGATGACCGGCGACGGACGTCTTCGCGACCACCGCCTCGGCGATGTCACCGGGCGACGTCTCGACGAGCGGCGCCAACGGCACCAGCGGCGGCGCGTGGACGACGATGGCGGGACGGTACTCCGCGAGCAGACCGGCCAGAACGGACCGGTCGGTGACATCACATGGGATCCGGACCACAGCCGAGTCGGGGGCCGGCTCGTCTGCCCCGGCGTCGGTCGCCGTCCCGGCGAGCACCACGCGTTCCGCTCCGTCGGCCAGCAGGGACCGCAGCAGCGGGGCGGGCACCGTCGTGCTGTCCCCGACGACGAGGACCGTGCCCCGGGTCCGCCACGCGGGCGGCGTCGCTTCCGCCGGGGTCCGCACGACACGGCGGCCGAAGACCCCCGACGCCCTGATGGCGACCTGGTCCTCGGCCACGGTCCCGGCGAGCACCGCGGCGAGCCGGTCGAAGGTCCGCGCGTCGGGCCGCTCGGGCAGATCGACCAGACCGCCCCACAGTTCGGGCAGCTCCAGCGCCGCGGCCCGCCCCAGGCCCCACAACTGGGCCCCCTCGGCGGACGGCACCTCGTCCGGCCCGGCGGCGACGGCACCCCGGGTGAGCGTCCACAGCGGAACGGCGATGCCGAGATCGGCCAGCGCCTGGACGAGGGCGAGGGTCCCGGTGACCCCCGCCGGCACACCGGGATGCTCCGGGTGGCCGTCCGTGCACAGGCCCAGCAGCGACACGGCACCGGTCAGCGGCTCCTCCCCGGCGACCACGGGCGCGAGCAGCGCGCGGAGCCCGTCGCGGCCGGTCGACAGCGGGTCGGCCGTGACCCGGCGGACCGTCCCTCCGAAGGAGGCGATCGCCTGCTCCACGGAATCGGCGACCCCGGCCTCCAGCTTCCCGGCCGGCACGATCAGCAGCCGTGTCCCCGGCCGCCAGGCGTCGGCACCCGGCAGCAGCCCCTGCCAGGCGACGTGGTACGCGAGCCGGTCACCGTACGCCGACGCGGCATCCTCCTGCCCGGAGCCGCTCCTGGCGCCCGCCGCCGGACCGGTCGCAGCCGCGGAACCCGCCCCGGCCGCCGGTCCCGGTTCCGCCGGGGCCACCCAGTACCGCTCGCGCTGGAAGGCGTAGGTGGGCAGGTCCACCCACCCCGCACGCGGACAGAGCGCGGCCCAGTCCACCGGAACCCCTGCGACCTGGGCCTGCGCGGCGGATGTGAGGAACCGCCGCAGGCCGCCGTCGTCGCGCCGCAGCGAGCCGACGGCCACCGCGCCCGCCCCCGCGTCCTCCAGTGTCTGCCGTACGGGGACGGTGAGAACCGGGTGCGGGGAGCACTCCACGAAGGCGTCCACCCCGTCGGCCAGCATCGCCCGCAGCGCGGCCTCGAACCGCACCCGGTGGCGCAGGTTGCGGTACCAGTACCCGGCGTCGAGCGCGGTCCCGTCCAGCGGCTCCGCCTCGACGGTCGAGTAGAAGGGCACGCGGCCCGCGCGCGGCCGGATTCCCGCGAGTACGGCCGCCAAGTCCTCCCGGATCCCCTCGACATGGCGGGAGTGCGACGCGTAGTCCACGTCGATGCGACGGACCCGGACGCCCTCGCCCTCCAGCACGCCCAGCAGCGAGTCCACCGCGCCGGGCGCGCCGCAGACGACGGTCGTCCCCGGTCCGTTGACGGCCGCGATCTCGACGTCCCGGACACCACCCCCGCCGGCCTCCGCGCCGGCCAGCCGCGACTCGACATCGACCGCGGCCAGGGCAACCGATGCCATACTGCCCCGCCCCGCGAGTTCACGGGCGATGAGCTGAGAGCGCAGCGCCACCACCTTGGCGGCGTCCTCCAGGGAGAGCACCCCTGCGACGTGCGCGGCGGCGATCTCGCCCTGGGAGTGACCGACCACGGCAGCCGGCTCGACACCGAGCCACCGCCACATCGCCGCGAGACCGACCACGACGGCGAAGGTCACCGGCTGTACGACGTCCACCCGGTCGAGGCCCGGCGCCCCCGGCGTCCCGCGGAGCACATCGGTGAGCGACCAGTCCACGAACGGCTCGAGCGCGGCCTCGCACCGCGCCAGCTCCGCCGCGAACACCGGTGACGAATCGAGGAGTTCGGCGCCCATGCCGGCCCACTGCGCGCCCTGGCCGGGAAAGACGAAGGCGACCCGGCGGACTTCGGCCGCGCTGCCCGTGACGACGTCCGGCGAGACCTCGCCCGAGGCCAGCGCGGCAAGGGCGTCCAGCGGGGCGGCGCCGTCACCGAGCAGCACCGCCCGATGCGGAAGCGCGGCCCGCCCGACGGCCAGACCGTGACCGATGCCGGCGGAGTCGGCGAGGGAGAGGGCGTCGTCGGTGCGGTGGAGCCGGGCGCGCAGGCGGGCGGCCTGGGCGCGCAGGGCGGTGGGGGTGTGGGCGGAGAGCGGCCAGGCGATGACGGGTGGGGTGTGGGTGTGTTCCGGTGCTTCGGCAGGCGTGGGTGGTTCTTCGATGACGGCGTGGGCGTTGGTGCCGCTGACGCCGAAGGCGGAGACGGCGGCGCGGCGGGGCCGGTCGGGATCGGCGGGCCAGGGCCGGGCGTCTGCGAGGAGTCGCAGGGAACCGGTCTCCCAGTCGATCTTGGTGCTGGGGTGGTCGGCGTGGAGGGTGCGGGGCAGGGTGTTGTGCCGTAGTGCCTGGATCATTTTGATGATTCCGGCGATGCCGGCGGCGGCCTGGGTGTGGCCGATGTTGGACTTCAACGACCCGAGCCAGACGGGGGTTTGGCGTTTGGGGTGTCCGTAGGTGGCGAGCAGGGCGCCGGCTTCGATGGGGTCGCCGAGGGGGGTGCCGGTGCCGTGGGCCTCTACGGCGTCGATGTCGTCGGGGGTGAGGCGGGCGTCGGTGAGGGCCTCACGGATGACGTTCTGTTGGGCGGGTCCGCTGGGGGCGGTGAGGCCGTTGCTGGCGCCGTCCTGGTTGACGGCGGTGCCCCGTACGACGGCCAGGACGCGGTGGCCGAGCCGTTCGGCGTCGGAGAGTCGCTCCACCAGGAGCATGCCGACGCCTTCGGCCCACGCGGTGCCGTCGGCGGTGTCGGCGAAGGGTTTGCAGCGTCCGTCGGGTGCCAGTCCGCGCTGGCGGGAGAACTCGACGAAGACGGTGGGGGTGGCCATGACGGTGGTTCCGCCGGCGAGGGCGAGGTCGCATTCCCCGCGCCGCAGCGACTGCACGGCCAGGTGGAGGGCCACCAGTGAGGAGGAGCACGCGGTGTCGATGGTGAGCGCGGGCCCCTGCAGG
>NZ_BMWE01000025.1 GCF_014651075.1 Streptomyces djakartensis
GGGGGGGGGGGGGGGGGGGGGGGGGGGGGGGGGGGGGGGCTCGCCCTGGCCTGCGGGCCGGTTGTGGCTGGTCGCGCAGTTCCCCGCGCCCCCAAGAAAAAGGGGCGCGATCCACGGTCAGGACAGACACGTGAGGGGCGATCGTCATAACGGTCGCCCCTTCTCATGCTCAGACCGCGAGCCTCGCCCGCGTCGCCTGCAGCAGTCGTACGACCGACTCGTCCGCCACCTGCGGAACCTCGTCGTACCCGAACCAGCGCACGTCGAGGGACTCCTCGCTGATCGTGTGCGCGGCGTCCGGGGACGCCAGGGCCGCGTACTGGACGTCGAAGTGCCAGTGACACGGAGCCGGGATCGGGTGGCGGTCCAGGCGCACCGGGCCGCCCGGCAGCAGGGAGAGCCCCGAGACGCCGGACTCCTCCGTCGCCTCACGCAGGGCCGCGGCCGCGAGCGAGCTGTCGTCCGGCTCGCAGTGGCCGCCCATCTGCAACCACATCTGCAGCTTCCTGTGCAGGGTCAGCAGCACCCGGCCGCCCTCCGGGTCGATGATCAGGGCGCTCGCCGTGATGTGACCCGCCCGGCAGGCCTTCCACAGGCCGTCCGGATGCGCTGCCAGGTGGTCCAGGTAGTCCTGCCGCAGGTCCGCCTGGTCCTCGTAGCCCTTGAGCACGAGGACCGCGTCGTCGTACAGGCTCACTCGGCGTCGTCGCCCTTGCTCTTGTCGTCGCCCTCGTCCTTCTTCTTCAGGTCGGGCTTGTCCGCCGCCTCGCCGAGCATCTTGTCGAGCTCGGAGAAGTCGATCTGCTCGCGGTGCACGAAGCCGTCCGGGTCGTCCAGGTCGGTGGCCGTGGGCAGCATGTCCGGGTGGTGCCACAGGGCGTCCCGGCCGTCGACGCCGCGCGCGTCGGTGAGCGAGGCCCACAGACGGGAGGCGTCGCGCAGACGCCGGGGGCGCAGCTCCAGACCGATCAGCGTGGCGAACGTCTGCTCGGCCGGGCCGCCCGAGGCGCGGCGGCGGCGCAGCGTCTCGCGAAGGGCGTCGGCGGACGACAGACGGGGTTTCGCGGCGGCGTGGACCACCGCGTCCACCCAGCCCTCGACGAGCGCCAGAGCCGTCTCCAGACGGGCCAGGGCGGCCTTCTGCTCAGGCGTGTCCTCCGGCTGGAACATGCCCTGCTGAAGCGCTTCCTGCAGCTGCTCCGGATTCTGCGGGTCGAACTGGCCGACCACGTCCTCCAGCTTGGCGGTGTCGACCTTGATGCCGCGGGCGTAGCCGTCGACCGCGCCGAACAGGTGCGAGCGCAGCCACGGCACGTGCGCGAAGAGGCGCTGGTGGGCGGCTTCGCGCAGGGCGAGGTACAGCCGCACCTCCTCCTGGGAGACGCTCAGGTCCTTGCCGAACGCCTCGATGTTGACCGGCAGCAGCGCGGCCTTGCCGGCCGGGCCGAGCGGCAGGCCGATGTCGGACGAGCCGACGACCTCACCGGCCAGCACGCCGACGGCCTGCCCGATCTGCGTGCCGAACATGGCGCCGCCCATCGAGCGCATCATGCCGATCAGCGGGCCGGCCATGGCCTGCATCTCCTCCGGCAGGACGTCACCCATGGCCGTGCCGACGCGCTCGGCGACCGGGTCGACGAGCTCCTTCCAGGCGGGCAGGGTCGCCTCGACCCACTCCGCGCGGCTCCAGGCCACCGCGGAGGCGGAGCCGGACGGCAGCGACGTGGCGTCGTCGAGCCAGAGATCCGCCAGGCGGACGGCCTCCTCGACGGCCTTGCGCTCGGCGGGGCCGACGCTCGCGTCCTTGGTGCCGTCAGGGCTGCCCTGGGAGACGGTCTGGCGGGCGATCTGCTTGGCCATGTCCCAGTTCACCGGGCCGCCCTCGTAGGAGAGCATCTGGCCCAGCTGCTGGAAAGCGGCGCCCAGGTCGTTGGGGTTCAGAGAGCCGAACATGGCTGCGAACGGATTGTCCGCACCGGGGCCGCCGGGGCCGCCGCCGAAGCCTCCGGCTCCGGGCAGGCCGCCGAAACCGAACGGGTTGGACGGTCCCTGACCACCACCGCTCTGCTGGTCCTTCTTCTTGCCCTCGTCGCCGTCGTCCGGCTCCTCCGGCGGAAGGCCGAATCCGAATGGGGTGTCACTCACGGGATTCCTCGGCTGGTAGGGCCGCCGGTTCTTTCCGGCGGCGCGGCTGCCCGACAACACCACCCAGCGTAGACACCTGGGACGGATCGGGCCTCAGTGCTTCGCCGACTGACCGCCTGCGGCAGGATGGATGCCACCTGGTACGCACGCATCACTCGCGCTCGTACTGAAGACAACCGCTGGAGACGCCCGGTGAGTTCCCCAGATCCGCAGGTTCGCGCAGCGCGAAACCAGTCAAACAGTGCCGCGGGTGCCGCGGCGCGTGGACCCGTCGTCGCGGTCACCGGCGCCGCGTACGGCGTCGGAGCGCTGCTCACCGAGCGGCTCGCCGCGTCCGCCGAGGTCAAACAGGTGCTGGCCATCGACGAACGACGCGGCGACTGTGCGGCGGCGCAGTGGCACATCCTCGACGTACGGGATCCGGCCATCGCGGACAAGCTGCGCGGCGCCGACGTGGTGGTGCACCTGGCGCTGGATCTCGACCTGGAGACCGACGCGGCCGCCCGAACGGCCTACAACGTGCGGGGGACGCAGACCGTTTTGACGGCGGCCGCGGCGGCCGGAGTGCACCGGGTCGTGCTGTGCACCTCGACGATGGTCTACGGGGCCCTGCCGGACAACGAGCTGCCGCTGTCCGAGGACGCGGAGCTGCGGGCCACGGCGGAGGCGACGGGCGTCGGCGACCTGCTGGAGATCGAGCGGCTGGCCCGGCGGGCGCCACGGGCGCACCCGGGGCTCAACGTCACCGTGCTGCGGCCGGCCGTCCTGGTCGGAGGTACCGACACCGCGCTGACCAGGTATTTCGAGTCCCCGCGGCTGCTGGTCGTCGCCGGTTCGCGGCCGGCGTGGCAGTTCTGTCATGTCGAGGATCTGTGCAGCGCGCTGGAGTACGCCGTCCTGGAGAAGGCCGACGGGGAACTCGCCGTGGGCTGCGAGGGGTGGCTGGAGCAGGAGGAGGTCGAGGAGCTCAGCGGAATCCGCCGGATGGAGCTGCCGTCGGCGGTCGCGCTGGGCGCGGCGGCGCGCCTGCACCGCATCGGGCTCACGCCCTCTCCCGCGGGCGACCTGGCCTACACCATGTATCCCTGGGTGGTGAGCGGCAGCCGGCTGCACGACGCCGGGTGGCGCCCTCGGTACACCAACGAGGAGGTGCTGGCGGAGCTCCTGGAGGAGGTCTCCGGCCGGCACACGGTGGCCGGACGGCGACTGGGCCGCAAGGACGCGACGGCCGCGGGTGCCGCGGGTGCGACGGTGGCGCTGCTGGGCGCTGCGGCGGTGGTGCGGCGGGCACGGAAGGCCCGGCGGCGGATCTAGGAGCCCGGCCGGCCGGCAGCTCTGTTCCGTGCCGCCGGCCCCGTGCGGCACGATGGAGGCATGGCATCCACGAACGATCACCCCGGTGAGCAGGCCGCGCAGGACCCGATCAAGCTGATCGGGATTCGGGACACGGCCCTTTCCGTGGACGAGGTGTTCCGGGCCGTCGGGGACGACGCGGCCGGTGGCACCGCGCTCTTCGTGGGGACCGTGCGGAACCACGACGGCGGCGCGGACGTGGCGGAGCTGGGGTACTCCTGCCACCCCAGTGCCGAGGCCGAGATGAGGCGGATCGCCGAGAAGGTCGTCGCCGAGTTCCCGGTGCGGGCGCTGGCGGCCGTGCACAGGGTGGGGGACCTCCGGGTCGGTGACCTCGCCGTGGTCGTCGCCGTCTCGTGTCCGCATCGGGGAGAGGCCTTCGAAGCCTGCCGGAAGCTGATCGACGACCTCAAGCACGAAGTGCCGATCTGGAAGCACCAGAAATTCTCCGACGGCACCGAGGAGTGGGTCGGGGCCTGCTAGAGCGGGAGGTCCGGCTCCAGTTGCGTAACCGCACCCCTGGCGTGAGCGTTGTCACTGCGGATGGTTAATCTGCTGATCAGTCAGTTGCGGACGCTCAATGGGGTAGGGAGGTCGGCATGGCGGCGCTCGCCTGGTTGCTGATTCCGCTTGTGGCTGCCATCGGCGCGGGCCTCTGGGGCAGTTGGGCCAACCGGACCCGCAAGGCTCGGGGCGACGGCCCGGAACTCATCGGCTACGCCCGTTTCCGCGAGGCCATGGAAAAGCCCCGACAGGGCAGCTGAAGGCCAGGGAAACAGCAGGTCACACGCGTTTGAGAGCACAGGGCCGCCCCGGACGGGCGGCCCTGACGGTGCGCTGACAGGCCCGTCCCGTACTGTCGAGTCATGCCACGCCGCACCGCGACGATGCTCGCCTCCACCCTGATGCTGATCGCGCTTCTGTGCGCGGGAGTGTTCATCCCCGTGCCGTATTCGGAGATGTCCCCGGGGCCGACGGTGAACACGCTCGGCGACCACGACGGTGAGCCGGTGCTGCAGATCGCGGGGCGCAAGACGTATGCGACCAGTGGCCACCTGAACATGACGACGGTCCGGGTGACCAGTGCCGACTACCGGATGAACCTGGTCGAGGCCGTCTACGGCTGGCTCGCCCATGACAACAAGGTCGTGCCGCACGACACGCTCTACCCGGACGGCAAGACCGAGGAGCAGTCCACCCAGGAGAACGCCGAGGAGTTCAGTCAGTCCCAGGAGAGCGCCAAGGTCGCGGCACTCAAGGAACTCGACGTTCCGGTGAAGTCCTGGGTGATCGTCTCGACGGTCGTCAAAAGCTCTCCGGCCGAGGGCAAACTGCACGCCGGGGATGTGATCAAGGCCGTCGACGGCACGGCGGTGAAGGAGCCGGCCGACGTCGCGAAGCTCGTCACCAAGCACAAGGCGGGCCAGGACGTCCGCTTCACGATCGTCCCCGCCAAGGAGCAGGCCGCCGCGGAGAAGGAGAAGCGGACCCCGACGAAGACGCAGGACGTAACCATCACCACGACGACCTCCGACGACACCGGCGAGAAGCGCGCCATAGTGGGGATCTCCGCGGGGACCGACCACACGTTCCCGTTCACCATCGACATCAAGCTGGCCGACGTCGGCGGCCCCAGCGCCGGTCTGATGTTCGCGCTGGGCATCTACGACAAGCTCACGCCGGGCAGTCTGACCGGGGGCAGGTTCGTGGCCGGCACGGGGACGATCGACGACCAGGGCAAGGTCGGACCGATCGGCGGCATCGAGATGAAGACCGTGGGTGCACGGGCGAAGGGCGCACGGTACTTCCTGACGCCCGCCGACAACTGCGCGGCCGCCGCCAAGGACACCCCCGAGGGCCTCACCCTGATCAAGGTGGACACCATCGAGGACGCCCTGGGCGCCCTCGAGGACCTCCGCAGCGGTGACACGGCCGATCTCCCGAAGTGCCGCAGGTAGGCCGGCGAACCCGGTACCGGTCCGGGCCGCACGGCCGTCCGGCTACTCCTCGAACGTCGCCGACAATGCCTCCGCCAGGCCCGGCACCAGGCCGGAACCGGTGAGGACCTCCGTGGGGGAGTCCTTCTCACGCAGGCGCAGGGCCGAGTCGCGGGTGCCGTCGCGCAGGACCGCGACCGTCATCCGGACCTCCTGGCGCTCGGCGTGCTCCGCCACCCACTTCGTCAGCGCGGCCTCGTCCAGATTCTGCGGAACCTGAGCCTCCGCGGACGGCGGCAGCATCAGTCGCTCCACGGTGAGGGCGCAGCCGGCCACCGCGTCGGGCCAGGCGATGGTGGCCAGGAACTCGTCGAGCGGCTTGCCCGTCGGAATCTCCTCCTGCTCGATCGGGGTCAGACCGGAGTGCTCCGAAGCGTCGTCCAGACCGAGCCGGTCGGCGAGCGAGGGCTGTTCGGCGCGCAGCCGCGCGGTGTCGACGAGGGCGAAAAGGCGGGCGGGCTGGTCCCAGCCGAGGCCGGAGACGTACTCGTCGATCTCGAGGACGGCCCGGGTGAGCGGGTTCGCAGCCATGGGAGTGTTGGACATGGTCACAATCCTGCCTCGTTCCCGGCCGGAATCGGGAACCGAGTAAACGGTGAGTAAGTTGCATAGGTGGGGGCCCACGATCACGGGGGCCGCAATCGGTCCGTGAAGACGCGGGCTTACGAATCAACAGCGACATTCGAGGTGCGCACCTTGGCTTTCCAGATGCCGGACCGCGGCGGAGGCCCGACAGGGCCGCGGATCAGAGTGGGCCGCCCGTCCCGGCGTGTCCGGACCCTGCTCATGACGCTGGGCGTCCTGGCCGTCCTCGGCATGGCGTTCACCATGTTCGCGGGTTTTTGGACGGACTGGCTCTGGTACCGGTCGGTGAACTACTCGTCGGTCTTCACCACCACCCTGTGGACCAAGATCGGGCTCTTCTTCGTCTTCGGTCTGCTCATGGCCCTCGCGGTCGGCTTCAACATCTGGCTGGCGCACCGGCTGCGGCCGCCGCTGAGCGCCATGTCGATGGAGCAGCAGAACCTCGACCGCTACCGGATGGGCATCGCGCCCTACAAGACGTGGCTGCTGCTCGGGATCACCGCCCTGGTGGGCCTGATCGCCGGTGCCTCGGCGTCCAGCCAGTGGCGTACCTGGCTGATGTGGATCAACGGCGTGCCCTTCGGCCAGAAGGACCCCCAGTTCAAGCTGGACGTCTCCTTCTACGCCTTCGACCTGCCCTGGTACCGGTTCCTGCTCGGCTTCGGCTTCGCCGCCGCGATCCTGTCCGTGATCGCCGCCGCGCTCACGCACTACCTGTACGGCGGGCTGCGCGTCACCAGCCCGGGGGCCCGCGCCACGGCGGCGGCCACCGGGCACCTGTCCGTGCTCATCGGTGTCTTCGTGGCTCTGAAGGCGGTCGCGTACTGGCTCGACCGGTACGGACTCGCGGTCAAGTCCAGTGACTTCAGGGCGACCGACAACTGGACGGGCCTGCGGTACGTCGACGCCAACGCCTACCTGCCGGCCAAGACGATCCTGTTCTGCATCGCCGTCATCTGCGCGCTGCTGTTCTTCGCCACCATCTGGCGGCGCACCTGGCAGCTGCCCGTGATCGGCTTCGGATTGATGGTGCTCTCCGCGATCCTCATCGGCGGCCTGTACCCGGCGATCGTGCAGAAGTTCCAGGTCCAGCCGAACGAGCAGGCCAAGGAAGCGCCGTACGTCGAGAAGAACCTCGAGGCGACGCGCAAGGCCTACGGCATCGACGGCACCAAGGTCACCGACTACTCGGGCACCGGCAACGCCGAGGACAAGACCAGGCTGCGCGACGACGTCGACTCCACGGCGAGCATCCGGATCATGGACCCGAACATCGTCTCGCCGACGTTCCAGCAGCTCCAGCAGATCAGGAACTACTACGCGTTCCCGAACAACCTGGACGTCGACCGGTACGCCAAGGACGGCAAGGAACAGGACACGGTCATCGGCCTGCGTGAGCTGAACCTCGCGGGCATCCCGAAGAAGAACTGGATCAACAACCACTTCCGTTACACCCACGGGTACGGAGTGGTGGCCGCCGAGGGCACCAGTGCCGACGCCCAGGGCCGTCCGAACTTCACGGAGTCCGACCTGCCCTCCAAAGGCGACCTCGGCACGTACCAGCAGCGCGTCTACTACGGCGAGAAGACCACCACGTACTCGATCGTGGGCGGTCCCCAGAAGGAGATCGACTACTCCGACGACAACGGCGAGAAGACCACCAGCTACAAGGGCGACAGCGGGGTCGACCTCTCCAACCCGGTCAACCGGGCCGCCTACGCGTTGGCGTTCGGCGAGCCGCAGATCCTGTACTCCGGTGCCATCGGCGACGGTTCGCGGATCCTGTACAACCGCACGCCCAAGGAGCGCGTCGAGGCGGTCGCCCCGTGGCTGACCATCGACGGCGACGCCTACCCGGCGGTCGTGAACGGCAAGATCCAGTGGATCGTCGACGCCTACACGACGACGAACGGCTACCCGTACTCCTCGCGTACGACGCTCGGCGACACCACCGCCGACTCGCTCACCGCCACCAACGACAACCGCGCCGTGGTGGCCCAGCAGAACCAGGTCAACTACATCCGCAACTCGGTGAAGGCGACCGTCGACGCCTATACCGGTGAGGTCAAGCTCTACCAGTGGGACACCAAGGACCCGGTCCTGAAGACCTGGATGAAGGCCTTCCCGGACACGGTCGAGCCCAAGAGCGACATCTCCAAGGACCTGATGGACCATCTGCGCTATCCGCAGGACCTGTTCAAGGTCCAGCGTGAGCTGCTCACGCGCTACCACGTGAAGGACGCGACGACGTTCCTCAGCGGCAGCGAGGTGTGGCAGGTGCCGGACGACCCGACGAACCGCTCGGGCAGCGCGGTGCCGCCGTACTACCTGAGCATGAAGATGCCCGACCAGCAGGCGCAGTCGTTCTCGCTCACGACGACCTTCACCCCCACCGGCCGGGACAACCTCAGCGCGTTCATGGCGGTCGACGCCGAGGCCGGCACGAGTGACTACGGCAAGATCAGAATCCTCAAACTGCCGACCAACACCACGGTGAACGGACCGAAGCAGGTCCAGAGCCAGTTCAACTCCCAGGAGGACATCGCCGAGTCCATCAGGCTCCTGAGGGGCGGCGACTCCGAAGTGGAGTACGGCAACCTGCTGACGGTGCCGCTCGACGGAGGACTGCTCTACGTGGAGCCGGTCTACGTACGCGGTGGTGGACTGAAGTACCCGCTGCTGCGCAAGGTCCTGGTGACCTACGGAGGCCAGACCGCCTTCGAGAACACGCTCGACGAGGCCCTCAACAAGATCTTCGGAGCCGACGGGGCGACTCCTGAGCCCCCGGACAGCGGCGATACGACTCCGCCGCCGACCTCCGACAATCCGACGGTCCAACAGGCCCTGGAGGACGCGCAGAAGGCGTTCGACGCGGGTCAGGAGGCCCTGAAGAACAACGACTGGGAGGCGTACGGCCGGGCGCAGAAGGACCTTGAGGAAGCCCTGCAGCGAGCCGAGGACGCACAGGCGAGCCGGACCGGCGGCGGGGGCGGGGCGAGCAAGCCCGGCACCGCCCCGAGCGGCAGCCCGAGCCCCAAGCCGAGCAGTTAGCTCCTGGCCTGGTCAAATGCCCATCCCGCGCCGTGGTACGGTTGTGAACACAACGGCGCGGGGTGGAGCAGCTCGGTAGCTCGCTGGGCTCATAACCCAGAGGTCGCAGGTTCAAATCCTGTCCCCGCTACTGAAGTCGCGATGTTCGAGCGACGGAGCGACACCGAAGGCCCGGATTCCACAGCGGAATCCGGGCCTTCGTGATGTGTGAACGCATGTGCTGACGCCTGCTGTGGCCGTGCCGGCGGGGGGAGTTGTGCAATCTGTGTTTGACTTGTCTCTCTGTGGGCATGTCGACAAAACGCTGTAGTGACCTCAATGGCTGCGGTATACGAGGTGTACCCAGGTTGCAGGTGGTGCGACGATGGACGTTATGGGGGACAAGGGAACTCTGTTCGAGACAGGGCGTTTTGTGCAGCCTTCCGGCCGGGAGGACACCGAGACCGCGGACGAGACCGGGGAGATCGCCGACGAGGCGGCCGAAGAGCTGCGTCAGCGGCTCGCCGCGGAGGCCGGCGACGTCGAGGCGATGAGTGTCCTCGGGGCCATGTTGTTGCGCCGTGGTGATCTCGACGGTGCCGAACCCCATCTGCGTGCCGCCACCGCCGCGGGCGACCGGGCCGCCGCCAACAACCTGGGAGTCCTTCTCCATCAGCGCGGTTACGCCGACGAGGCCGCCGGATGGTGGCGGATCGCCGCCGTCGCCGGATCCGCCGCGGCCGCGCACGCCCTCGGCCGGCACCACCGTGAGCGCGGTGACGAACCGGCCGCCGAGTACTGGCTGAGGCAGTCCGCCGAACAGGGCCACACCCTGGGCGCGTACGCCCTCGCCGATCTGCTGGAGCACCGCGGTGACGCCGCGGCCGAGCGGTGGATGCGGGTGGCGGCCGAGCGCGGGCACCGGGAGGCGGCGTACCGGCTGGCGCGGGCGCTGGATCACAGGGCGGCGCCGGAGACCGGTGGGGACACCGGTGTCCGGGCTCCGCAGGAGGCCGAGCAGTGGTACCGGCAGGCCGCCGCACGCGGGCACCGCAGAGCCGCGCTGCACCTCGGGACGATCCTGGAGAGGCGCGGCGAGCTCAAGGAGGCCGGGCGCTGGTACCTGACGTCCGCCAAGGACGGCGAGGCCCGGGCCGCCTGTGCCCTCGGGTTCCTGCTGCGCGACGCGGGCGACACCGAGAACGCCGCCGTGTGGTGGCTGCGGGCCGCTCAGGACGGCGACGGAAACGCGGCGAACGCGCTGGGCGCGCTGCACGCCGAACGAGGCGAGACCCAGACCGCCGAGCGGTGGTACCGGGCCGCGATGGACGCGGGCGACGTGAACGGCGCGTACAACCTGGGGCTGCTCTGCGCCGAGCAGGGACGTACGCAGCAGGCCGAGCAATGGTACCGGCAGGCGGCCTACGCCGGGCATCGTGAGGCCGCCAACGCGCTGGCGATCCTGCTGCTCCGGGGCGGGGACGAGACGGGCGCGGAGCCGTGGTTCTCCAAGGCCGCGGAGGCCGGGAGCGTGGACGCCGCGTTCAACCTGGGCATCCTGCACGCCGGGCGCGGCGAGGAGAGGGCCGCACTCGGCTGGTACGAGCGGGCCGCCGCCGCCGGGCACACCGAGGCGGCGCTCCAGGTCGGCATGGCGCGGCTGCGGGAGGGCGACGAGCAGGAGGCGGAGCGGCACCTGCGGTGTGCGGCCGGGGGCGGGAGCGCCGAGGCCGCGTACCGGCTGGCCACGGTGCTCGACGCGCGGCGGCCGCCGGAGCCGGCCCATGAGCTGGGCGAGCCGGTGCACCGGCGGAGCGAGTGCGAGGAGTGGTACGAGCGGGCTGCCACGCAGGGGCATCGGCGGGCGCAGGTGCGGGTCGGCATGCTGGCGGCGGCCCGGGGGGATGTCGTCGAGGCGGCTCGGTGGTATCGCGAGGCCGCCGAGGCCGGGTCGCGCAACGGCGCGTTCAACTTGGGGCTGCTGTTGGCTCGCGAAGGCAGTGAGCCCGAAGCGGCGCTGTGGTGGACACGGGCGGCCGATGCGGGGCACGGGCGGGCGGCGTTGCGGCTGGCCCTGGTCTACGCGCGTCGGGGTGAGCTCGCGGAGGGGCAGCGGTGGGCCGAGCGTGCGGTGTCGCTCGGGCCGGAATCCGTGGCGGAGCGGGCGGAGCGGCTGCGGGACGCGCTGCGGCAGGAGCTGTCGGCTTGAGGCTGACTCACCATCGATTTGCATCTGCCCTCTGCGCTCACGTAACGTTGCATTCACCGACGCGGGGTGGAGCAGCTCGGTAGCTCGCTGGGCTCATAACCCAGAGGTCGCAGGTTCAAATCCTGTCCCCGCTACTGAAGGCCTGGGGCCGGAATCCGGAAGGGTTCCGGCCCCAGGTGTATCCAGAGACGCGCGAAGCCCCGGTACCTGTCGGTACCGGGGCTTGCCGCGTGTGGGGGAGGCTAGGCGGCCGCGCAGTTCGGGCAGAGACCGCGGTACGTCACCTCGACCTCCGAGACCGTGAAGCCGAAGCGCTCCGAGTCGGGGAGGTCCGCCAGCGGGTTGCCGATCGGGTGGACGTCCCGGATCGCGCCGCACCGGGCGCAGACCAGGTGGTGGTGCGGCCGGTGGGCGTTCGGGTCGTACCGCTTGGCGCGCTGGTCGGTCGAGACCTCGAGCACCTCGCCGAGGGTCACGAGCTCGCCCAGTGTGTTGTAGACGGTCGCCCGGGAGATCTCGGGCAGCTTGGCGACGGCCCGGGAGTGGACCTCGTCGGCCGTCAGATGGACGTGTTCGCCGTCGAGGACCTCGGCCACGACGCGTCGCTGCGCGGTCATCCGCCAACCGCGTCCGCGCAGGCGTTCCAGAAGGTCACTCATGCCCACCAGACTAACAGCAAAAGGGACCAGGTCCCGAACAGGTGTGAAGTTGGATTTTCTCCAGCTTTAGATGATGTCCAGCGGTGGGCCGGGCCTCTTCCGGGGCCCGGCCCGTCCGCACTGTCAGGCGGGCACCTGCTGGCGTGCCGGTGCCCAGCATCGGATGATGTCGCGGACCGAGACGATGCCGGCGGGCTCGTCGTGGTCCAGCACGATGAGGTGCCGGAAGCCGCCGTGCGCCATGGCGCGGGCCGCCTCCTCGAGGGTCCAGACCGGGGCCGCGAACACGACGTCGGTCGTGGTGTGGGCGTGGGCGCGCTCCGCGTCCGGGTCCTGCCCCAGGCCCACGGAGTTCAGGATGTCGCGTTCGGTGAGGATGCCGATGCCGCCGGCGTCGGGGTCGTGGACGATGGCCGCGCCGACCTTGCGGGCGGACATCAGTGCGGCGGCCTGGCGAAGGGTGTGGTTCGGGCCGATCGTGAGGACGACGGTGCTCATGGCGTCACGGACGAGCATGAAGGGAGCCACCTCCTGGGAGTGTCCCCGCCGTTTGTTCATTTCTTCACAATTTCACAAGGGGGCGGGCTCTCAGAGTGGCAGGTAAAGGGAGGGTCAACAAGGGGGCGCTCGGTATGCGCGGGGGCTCAGTAGCGCTGGTTGAGGAACCCGAGCAACTCGTCGTGCAGCAGCCCGTTGGACGCGGCCGCGTTGCCGCTGTGCGGGCCGGGGCGTGCGTCGAGTCCGGTGAAGCTGCCGCCGGCCTCCGTGACGATGATCGCGGTCGCAGCCATGTCCCACAGCGACAGCTCCGGCTCGGCACACATGTCGACGGAGCCTTCCGCGACCATCATGTACGGCCAGAAATCGCCGTACGCGCGCGTGCGCCAGACCTCGCGGGTGAGGTCCAGGAAACCGTCCAGGCGGCCCTGCTCCTCCCAGCCGCTGAGGGACGAGTACGCGAAGGAGGCGTCGGAGAGCTTGGAGACACGGGAGACCTGGAGGCGGGTCGCCTTCGTGAGGCTGCGGCCGGTGAAGGCGCCGTAGCCCTTGGCGGCCCACCAGCGGCGGCCGAGCGCTGGGGCGGACACCACGCCGACGACAGGCTGGAAGCCGCCCTCGCCGGCTTCCATGAGGGCGATGAGGGTGGCCCACACCGGGACGCCGCGTACGTAGTTCTTCGTGCCGTCGATGGGATCGATCACCCAGCGGCGGGGGCCGGTGCCCTCGACGCCGTACTCCTCGCCGAGGATCGCGTCCCGGGGGCGGGCGCGCTGGAGCTGGCCGCGGATGAGTTCTTCGGCGGCCTTGTCCGCTTCGCTCACCGGGGTCATGTCCGGTTTCGTCTCGACCTTGAGGTCGAGGGCCTTGAACCGGTCCGTCGTCGCGGCGTCGGCGGCGTCGGCGAGGACGTGGGCGAGACGCAGGTCGTCGAGGTAGTCGGGCATGTGACGAACGGTATCTGCCGAGGTGGGGGTGGGGCTACCGGGGGTTTGCGGGTAGGTGTGGGGGCGTTGTGGGGGCTCGGCGCCGGTACGGGGACGACGGCCGGGCGGGATCCGGCTCCACCACTGGTGAAAGGCGAACGCGCCGCGCAGATCGGCTCAAAGGCGCCCCCCGCACGTGCCCGCGAACCCTTGACAGTCGATCCGGGCGCGTCAAACCTGGGCGCACAGCCGCTCGCCCCAAGGGGAGGCGATGATGCCTGCAGCGCGGGAATCGCTACTGGACGCCGCTTACGCGGCGCTGGCGCGCCGGCCCTGGTCCGCCGTGCGCATGGTGGACGTGGCCGCGGCGGCGGGAGTGTCCCGGCAGACGCTGTACAACGAGTTCGGCAGCAAGGACGGGCTCGCCCGGGCGCTCGTGAGGAGGGAGGCCGACGGGTATCTCGCCGGGGTCGACCGCGCGCTCGCCAACCACAGCGACCCCCGCGACCGGCTCACCGCCGCCGCCGAGTGGACCACGTCCGTGGCCCGCGAGAACTCCCTCGTCCGCGCCATGCTCACGGGCTGCTGGAACGAACGGCTGCCCTCCCCGGCCCTGTCGGCCGTCCCCTCCGCCTCCACCGTGCCGGCCCAGCGCCGCGCCGACGGCCCACTGCCCTCACCCGGCGACTTCGTCAGCCTGGTCCGCGACCGCGCCGTCAGTGTCCTGGCCGGGCCGGGCACTCCCCGGTCCGACACCGCCGACCTGGCCCGCTCCTGCGAACTCGCCGTCCGGCTCGCCCTGTCCTGTGTGGCCGCGCCCCCGGGCGAGGGCGGCGTCGCCGACCTGGTCCGCGGCGCCCTCCAGCGGCAGGCGGGCTGACGGGGCGTCAGTGCGCCGACCCCGACAGCTGCAACCCGATCACGCCGATGATGACGAGGCTGATGGACACGATCTTCAGCGTCGACACCAAGTCGCCCAGGAACACCATGCCGTAGATCGCCGTGCCCGCCGCGCCGATGCCCGTCCACACGGCGTAGGCGGGCCCCACGTCGAGCTTCTTCAGCGACAGGGTCAGCAGTCCGAAACTGCCGAGGGCGAAGACGCAGAACGCGACCGTCGGCCAGAGCCGTGTGAAGCCGTGCGACAGCTTCAGACACACGGCGAAGCCGGTCTCCAGCAACCCGGCCACGATGACCAGCAGCCACGCCATGAGTCGTTCCTCCCGTGTCCCACGTTCAGTGACCGCTCAGTTGGTTCGACCTGGTTCGCCGGACTTCTCGCCTTCTGGCCGGTCTTGCATATGGCTTGGTGCGATTATGCACTTACCGTCCGCAGGCGATGACAAACAACGCGGAGGTCAGTCGCCTTCCTTGCGGTCCCGCGTGGCCAGCAGCCGCCGCAGCGAGAACAGCCGCGCCTGGTCCGCATGCCCCTCGGCCACCCACGCGTCCAGCGCGCAGTCGGGCTCGTCGTGGCTGCACGCGCGCGGACAGCCCTCGGTGCCCTGCTCCAGGTCCGGGAAGGCGTGGATGACCCGGGACGGGTCCACGTGGTTCAGCCCGAAGGACCGCACGCCAGGTGTGTCGATCACCCAGCCGTCGCCGCCCGCCAGGGGCAGCGCCAGCGCCGAGGTGGTGGTGTGCCGGCCTCGGCCCGTCACCGCGTTCACATGCCCCGTGCTGCGCCGCCGCTCCTTTGGCACCAGCGCGTTGACCAGGGTCGTCTTGCCGACACCGGAGTGGCCGACGAACGCGGTGATCTTTCCGTCGAGCTCCTCCCGCACCCGCTCGACGGCCACGCCGCTCTCCAGTTCCTCGCGACTGGTGACGACGTAGGGGATGTCGAGGTCCCCGTACAGCTCCAGCAGCTTGTCCGGTGGCGCGAGGTCCGACTTGGTCAGGACCAGCAGCGGATCGAGACCACCGTCGTAGGCGGCGACGAGGCAGCGGTCGATGAGCCGGGGCCGGGGCTCCGGATCGGCCAGGGCGGTCACGACGGCGAGCTGGTCGGCGTTGGCGACGACCACGCGCTCGTACGGGTCGTCGTCGTCCGCCGTGCGACGCAGCACGGACGTCCGCTCCTCGATGCGCACGATCCTGGCGAGCGTGTCCTTCCTGCCCGACAGGTCGCCGACGAGTGCCACCCGGTCGCCGACGACCGCCGCCTTGCGGCCCAGCTCGCGGGCCTTCATCGCCATGACCACACGGTCCTCGACGAGGCAGGTCAGGCGGCCCCGGTCGACGGTGAGGACGAGGCCCTCGGCGGCGTCCTCGTGCTTGGGCCGGATGTTGGTCCGCGGCCGGGTGTTCCGGCGGCCAGGACGGGTGCGGATGTCGTCCTCGTCGGTGTGCTTGCCGTAGCGGCGCATGACGTGATCCCCGCGTCCTACGCCCCGAGCATCCCGGTCCACAGGTCGGGGAAGTCGGGCAGGGTCTTCGCCGTCGTCGCCACGTTCTCGATCCGCACCCCCTCCACCGCCAGGCCGATGATCGCGCCGGCCGTGGCCATGCGGTGGTCGTCGTAGGTGTGGAAGACCCCACCGTGCAGGCGGCGCGGGCGGATGTGCAGACCGTCGGCGGTCTCGGTGACGTCGCCGCCGAGCTCGTTGATCTCCTTCGTCAGCGCGGCCAGCCGGTCCGTCTCGTGCAGCCGCAGATGGGCCACGCCGCGCAGGGTCGACGGGGAGTCCGCGAGGGCCGCGACCGCCGCGATGCCCGGCGTCAGCTCGCCGACCTCGCTCAGGTCGACGTCGATGCCGTGGACCGAGCCGGAGCCGGTGAAGACCAGCCCGTACTCGGTCAGTTCGCAGGAGCCGCCCATCTCCGTGAAGATCTCGCGCAGCCGGTCACCGGGCTGGGTGGTGCGGGCCGGCCAGTCCGGGATGACGACCTTGCCGCCGGTCACCAGAGCCGCCGCCAGGAACGGCTGGGCGTTGGACAGGTCCGGCTCGATGACCAGGTCCCGGCCGAGCAGGGCGCCCGGCGTGACCCGCCAGACGTTCGGCTCACCGCCCGACTCGGGGGTGTCCACCTGGGCGCCGACCGCGCGCAGCATGTCGACGGTCATGCGGATGTGCGGCATGGAGGGCAGGGTGGCGCCGGTGTGGCGGACCTCGACGCCCTGGTTGAAGCGTGGCCCGGACAGCAGCAGGGCGCTCACGAACTGCGACGAGGAGGACGCGTCGATCGCGACCGGGCCGCCGTCCAGGGCACCGCCGCCCTGCACGGTCAGCGGCAGCGCACCACGGCCGTCGTCGTCGATCCGGGCGCCGAGCTGACGCAGCGCGTCGATGACCCCGGTCAGGGGACGCTCGTAGGAGCGGGGGTCGCCGTCGAACCGGACGGGACCGTCGGCGAGCGCGGCGACCGGCGGCAGGAACCGCATCACCGTTCCGGCGTTGCCGACGTCCACCGTGGCCGGGCCGCGCAGGCCCGTGGGCAGCACGCGCCAGGCCTCGCCGGTGCCGTCGGGGCCCACGCCCTCCTCGATCTCGACTCCCATGGCGCGCAGCGCGCCGGCCATCAGCAGGGTGTCGCGGGAGCGCAGGGGGCGGCGCAGCCAGCCGGGCTCCGAGGCGAGGGAGGCGAGGACCAGGGCGCGGTTGGTGACCGACTTGGACCCGGGCACGTGGACCGTCGCGTTGACGGCTCCGCTCGCGTGCGGGGCGGGCCAGAGGGCGGCTTCTGCGGTGTTCGGGGCCATGCCTTTACTGTATAAGCAGGCCGCTGTCCGAGTGCGGCGCCGTCGGAGCCGGCCGTGCCCACGCGGCGGAGCCGCACACCGGCACAGCCCGGACACCCTTCGGGTACGTCACAGGCCCAGCAGCCAGCGTCCTCCGCCGATCAGCGAGCACAGCGACACCGCGTGGAAGAGGAAGAACCACAGCCCCGCCGGTACGTGCGTCAGGCGCGACAGCTGGTCCGCGTCCGAGTCGCCCGCCCCGCCCCGCGCCCGCTTCGCCTGGAGTTCGAACGCCGGGCGCACTCCGCCCAGCAGCAGGAACCACACCACCACGTAGGCGAACGCCGCCTGCACCTGCGGACCGGCCAGCCAGGAGACCAGGACGAACAGACCCCCGGTAATGATCATGGTGAGGGCGCCGTAGGCGTTGCGGATCATCACGAGCATGGCCAGCAGCAGGGCGGTGGCCAGCCACAGCAGGAGCGTGATGCGGCCGGCGGCCAGCAGGGCCGCGCCGCCCAGGCCCAGCAGGGGAGGGGCGGTGTACCCCGCGGCGGCCGTCAGGATCATGCCGATGCCGTGCGGCTTGCCGCGGCTGACGGTCAGGCCGCTGGTGTCGGAGTGCAGCCGTATGCCGGTGAGCGTGCGGCCGGTGAGCAGGGCCACGAGCCCATGCCCGCCTTCGTGGGCGATGGTGATGGCGTTGCGGGAGATGCGCCAAGGGCCGTGCGGGATCACCACGGCGAGCGCGGCCACCAGGGTCGCGAGAACCACCCAGAGGTCGGGGTCGGGCTGGGTGCCGGAGACCTCGTCCCAGAGGGAGGCGAGGGAGGCGGTTGCGGTGCTGTCCATGTGCGGCGGTGACTCCCTGAGGGCGGGTGGAATCCGGGCGGTGTGGCACGTATGTGCGGACCGTATCCGAGATGAGGATCCGAAGACTGCGGCGTGGGCCACGGCGGCGAGAAACCCGGTCCGCTGTGCCGGGAGAGCGCGAGTGCGCCCGGGACCTCGCGCCGCACTCGGCCCAACACGGCGGCCGGCAGCGCCTGTTCGGCCACTTCGTCGGCATCGTGACCGGTCAGCGATGGTTCACCGGCTCGGCGGGAAGATCTCTGGGTATAGTGCAGGCGTTTCGGAGAACCGGCGGCGGCCCGGGGCCGGTCGACCTCACGCGCAACCCAGCGCCCATCGACGTCCGCGATTCCGGCGGACGCCGGTGACCACATCACTGAGGAGGCCGGCATGGAACCCGTCACGCTGATCACCGGTGGCTCGACCGGAATCGGCGCCGCCACCGCCCGCGCCCTGCTCGGGCAGGGTCACCGCGTGGCCGTCACCGGACGTGACGCGGACAAGCTGGCCGCCTTCGCCGCTTCGGCCGGAGCGGGCGGGCGACTGCTGACGATAACCGGCGACGCCGCCGACGAGCACGACGTCGCCTCCACCGTGCGCCAGGTGCTGGACACGTGGGGCCGACTGGACAACGTCATCGCCAACGCCGGTTTCTCGCTGCCCGGCAACCTGGAGAGCCACGCCCCCGAGGACATGCGCGCCATGGTCCTCACCAATGTCCTGGGCCCTGCCCTGCTCGTGCGGGAGACCCTGCCGCACCTCAGGGAGTCCAAGGGCCGCATCGTGGTCATCGGTTCGGTCGCCGGGGTGCGCAACACGCCCGGCAACCTGTACTCGGTCACCAAGTGGGCCGCGCACGCGCTGGCCGAGAACACCCGGCTGCTGGTCGGCAAGGACGGGATCGGCGTGACCGTCATCGCCCCCGGGGTGGTGGACACTCCGTTCTGGGACAAGCGCGGCGGGACCCCCGAGGCGACGCCGCCGATGACCGCCGAGCAGATCGCGGACACGATCGTCTTCGCCGTCAACCAGCCCGCGGGCGTGGACATCAACCACATCACCATGCGGCCGGCCGGACAGCTCGGCTGACACCGCGCCCCGTTCGACCGTACGAGAAGGCGCCCTCGGCCCCGCCGCGTATTCCGCGGCACGGGGCCGAGGGCGCCTCCGGGCCTCCGGGCATCCGGGCATCCGGGCGGACGCGCGGCGTCGGACTCAGGCGTGGGCACACCCGGGCAGGACCACCCCGGACCGCTCGAAGCCGGCCACGGTGGGCGCCCCCATCAGGGCCATGACCTCCTCGAACTCGCCCGTGAGCAACCGCAGGACGTCCGCGACGCCCTCCGCGCCGGAGTGGGCGAGCCCCCACAGGGCCGGGCGTCCGACCATCACCGCGTCCGCGCCCAGACACAGGGCCTTGGCGATGTCGGCGCCGTGCCGGATGCCGCCGTCGAGGACGACCGCGCACCGCCCGGCGACGGCGTCCACGATCTCGGCGAGGGCGTCGGGGGCGCTGCGGCAGAAGTCCAGCTGGCGGCCGCCGTGGTTGGAGACGACCAGCCCCGAGACGCCGTGCTTGACGGCCAGTTCGGCGTCCTCACCGGTGAGCACGCCCTTCAGCACCACGGGCAGGGAGGTCACTTCCCGCAACCAGGCGAGGTCCTCCCAGGTGATCGAGGCGTCGAACTGCTCCTTGGAGTGCCGTGCGATGGCCGACTCCCCGTCCCGGCCGCTGTGCGAGGCGGCCATCACGTCGTGCGCCACATTGACCGCCCGGATGCCCGGGGGCACCGCGAACCCGTTGGCGGCATCCCGGGGACGGAACGCCACCCTGGGCGCGTCGACGGTGAGGACCAGCGCGCGGAAACCGGCGGCATCGGCCCGGTGGATCAGGTCCACCAGGAGGTCGCGGCGCTTGAGCCAGTACAGCTGCAGCCACAGCGGGCCGGTGGCCGCGGCGGCGATGTCCTCCAGTGTCCGGCTCGCGAACATGCTGACCGTGAACAGGGCACCGGCCTCACCCGCGGCCCGCGCCGTCGCCACCTCGCCCTCCGGGTGGGCCAGTTGGTGGTACGCCATGGGAGCGATGCCCAGGGGGGCGGCGAGGTCCGCTCCGAGCAGTTCGGTGCGGGGGTCGCAGTGGGAGACGTCGACGAGACAGCGCGGCCGCAGCCGGATCCGGTCCAGGGCCTCCCGCCCCGCCGTCAGCATCGACTCGGTGCCGCTGCCGCCCGCGAAGAAGTCCCACACCGGTCGCGGTAGCCGCTCCTTGGCCGCCGCCTCGTACGCGCGCAGCGCCAGCACCACATCTCCTCCGTTCGCCGTACTGGTCAAGGGGTTCGGGACACCGGCCGTCAGGCGGCGGTGCCGGGGCTCTGCGCGGTGATGAAGGCGGCCAGCCTGGCCATGCCCTCGATGATGGCCTCCGGGCTCTGCGCGCTGCACGACAGGCGCAGCTGGTGGGTGCCACCGCCGTCCAGGTGGAAGTCGCTCATCGGCGTCCACAGCACGCCGTAGGTGCGCGCGGACAGCTCCAGGGCCTTGTGGTCGGCGGCGAAGGGCACGGTGACGACGGTGAAGAAGCCGCCGTCCGGACGGTTCCAGGAGATGCCGAGCTCGGCCCGGCGCTCCGCGGGGAAGTGCCGCTCCAGCTCGCCGAGGAGCGTGTCCATGTTCGTGCGGTAGTACGCGATGGCCCCGGCGTTCGCCTCCCGCAACCGGCAGCCGCTCTCGATGAGCAGTCCGCCGATGACGGCCTGGCTGACGGCCGACGTGTTGACGGTCGTCATGCTCTTGATCTTCGACAGCTCGTCGGCGAGCAGCGAACGCCGGCCGCCCGGGCCGATGACCTCCTGGTCGGCGATGACGTAACCCACCCGGGCCCCGGGCAGCGCCGTCTTGGCGAAGGAGCCCAGGTGGACCACGCGGCGGCCCGCGTCGAGGGCCTTGAGCGTGGGGCGGGCCGAGCCGGTGCGCACGAAGAAACCGTAGGGGTCGTCCTCCAGGACGAGCAGATCCTCCTCCTGGGCCACCCGCAGCAGGCGTTCGCGGTCCGGGAGACTCATGCTGGTGCCGGAGGGGTTGGCGAAGTCCGGGACGACGTAGAAGGCCCTGGGGCGTTCGCCGGCCTCCCTGGCGGCGCGCACGGCCGCCGACACGGCCTCGGGGTCCGGACCGGCGGGGCCCTCGGGCACGGCCCGCACCCGGATGCCCAGGAGCCGGGCCACACCGGTGATGCCCACGTAGCACGGCGAGCTGACCAGCAGCGTGTCCTCGGGAGCGGCGAAGAGCGCCCGCAGGATGAGGAGCATCGCCTCCTGGCAGCCGGTCGTCACCACGACGGCTTCCGGGGGCACCTCGATCCCCTCGTCGTTGGCGACCGTCCGGGCGATCAGCTCGTGGATGATCCCGCCTGTGCGGCCGTACTGGAACAGCTGGGTGCGCACCCGGTCGCGCGACCAGCCCAGCGTCTCCTCCAGGTGACTGGTGTACGTGTGCAGGTGGCGCGCGAGGTCCTCGGGCTCGAAGTCGCCCTCGGTGGGCCGGCCGGGCGCGAAGGAGATGGCCTGCGGGAACCGGCCGACCACCTCGTTGAGGAAGTTCATGGCGTCGAGGACCGGGTCGCTGAGCGACCCGTGCAGCTCGTCGAGCGCCAGGGCCCGCGAGGACGGCAGGGTCTGCGGTGTCACCGCTCAGACTCCTCTCGGCGCGGCCGCGTAGGCCGTGATCGGGGTGGGGGCCGTGGTGCGCGAGGGGATCCGGGCCCGGCCCTGGACACCGCGGACCAGGGCCGTGGTGAGCCGGTCCGTGTGGACGCGCTGCTGCTCCGGCTCCTGGGCGGTGCCCAGGCCCTGCAGGGCGTCGAGCACCTGGTGCAGGTCCTCGGCGAAACCGGCGAGGACGTCGGCGACGGCCACGGCGTTGGAGCCGAGGATGTCGGTCCACAGGTCGGCGCTGCCCGCGGCGAGGCGGGTGATGTCCTGCAGTCCCTGTCCGGCGAGCCCCAGCTGGGAGGGGTCGCCGTGCAGTAACCGCGCCGCGAGCAGGCTCGACACCAGGTGCGGGGCGTGCGAGGTGAGCGCCACCGCCCGGTCGTGCTCGGCGTGGGCCATCACGACCGGCCGGGCACCGCACAACTCGGCCAGGTGCCGGGCGCGTTCGACGGTCTGCGCCCGGGTGTGCGCGGACGGAGTGAGCACCCAGGGCCGCCCGTGGAACAGGTTGTCCCGGGCGGCGAGCGGGCCGGACTGCTCCCGGCCGCCCATGGGGTGCCCGCCGACGAAGCGGGTCAGGTCGCAGCCGGCCTGGTCCGCCTCCCGCTGGGGCAGTTCCTTGATGCTCGCGGCGTCCGTGAAGTCCTCGGCGAGCCCCTGCAGTTGGTGCTCCTTCAGCGCCGCCGCGACGTGCCTCGGCGGTACCGCGATGACGGCCAGGTCGACCGGGCCACGAGGCGTTCCCGCGATTCCGGCCCCGAGTTCCGCGGCGGTGCGCGCCGCTTCCGGGTTCGCGTCGATCAGGTAGGTGGTCACGCCCCGGCCCCGAAGGGCCAGGGCGATCGAGGTACCGATCAGGCCGGTTCCCACCACTGCGGCACTGCGCATCAGTGGTGGCTCCACAGAAGCGGGAGATACTCGGGGTCGCTGTAGTCGGGGGTGCCCTCCGCGGTGCGCCGCACCAGCACGTCGTGGTTGTAGTGGACCTGGGTGCCGTCGGAACGGAAGAAGTCGCGGTAGCGGTTCTCGCCGTCCTGCAGGTGGAAGGAGATGGCGCGGCGCGGGCGGTCGCTGACGTTGGCACCGCTGCCGTGGTAGGTGCGGCAGTGGTGGAAGTTGACGTGACCCTTGGGGATGAAGACCGGGATCTTGTTGACCTCGACCCCGTTGAAGGCCGCGTTGTCCTCCAGCATCTGCTCCAGTTCGGAGCGGTCGCGCTCGGCGAAGTGCAGGGAGGTGGCGTCGTTGTCCGACGTCTCCTTCCACAGGTGGCTGCCGTCGACCATCGTGATGGTGCCCATCTCCTCACCGCAGTCGTGGAAGGGGATGAACGCGGTCAGCATCCGCTCGGAGGTGGAGGTGGCCCAGTAGTGGCGGTCGAAGTGCCAGGGCACGATGTTCGACTGCTCATGCGCCACCGGGGGCTTGTAGATCAGCGTCGACTGGAACACGCGGATCTGCTCGGCCTCGGCCAGACGCGCGGCCACGGCGCCCAGCAGCGGCTTGCGCAGGATGCGGCCTATGGTGTCGTCCTCGTAGTGGATGTAGTCGTTGTGCCGCTGGACGTCGCCCTTCTCCGGCTCCCAGTAGGCCAGCTTCGGCGGGCGTACCGGCAGGGTGCGGTCGCGGTGGCCGGCGTAGAAGCGCTCACTGGCGGCTTCCAGCTGGTCGATCTCCTCGTCGGTGAACAGCTTCTTCGACAGGTACCAGCCGTGCTCGGCGTAGAAGACGACGTCCTCGTCGGTCGGGAGGAGCGCGCGCTCCTCGTCGGTGAGGGTGAAGCTCTGGGCGTCCTGGATGGCCATGATCTTCCTTACAGGTACGTGGTTCGGTGCGGGGACGGCGCGTGGAGCAGGGTCAGGAGACGGCCTTCTCGCGGGCGACCGCCTCGTAGAGCGCCTTGATGTTGCCGCTGCCGAAGGTGCGGGCGCCGTGCCGGTCGATGACCTCCCAGAAGTACGTCTTCCGTACGTGCTGGGACTGGGTGAAGATCTGGAACACCTGGCCCCAGTGGTCCTCGTCGATCAGGACGTTGGTCCGGCGCAGGTCCTCGACCTGGAGGTTCGGGCGCTCGAAGCGCTCCTGGAGCTGTTCGTAGTACGAGTCCGGTGTCTGAAGGAAGCTGACGCCCCGCTTCTCCAGGGTCTGCACGGTGCCCACGATGTCGTCGCACAGCAGCGCCAGGTGCTGCACGCCGGCGCCGCCGTGCCGGGCCAGGAAGGTGTCGATCTGGCCGGGCTGACGGTCGGTGACCGGCTCGATCAGGGTGAAGGTCACCTTGCCGGACGGGCTCTGGACGACCTTCGAGTCCATGGCCTGGCTGCCGACCTCGATGAACTCCTCGAAGATCTGCGAGAAGCCGAAGACCTTCTCGTAGAACTCGACCGTGGGGCGCAGCCGGCCGGCGGGCAGGCAGATCGCCGCGTGGTCCACGGTGCTCAGCAGCTCCTCGCCCGCCTCGGGGTCGGTGGCGATGATGTCCATCACGCCGGGCAGGAACTGCTCGCGGTCGCCGGTGCGCTGGACGAACCGGTGGGCGACGTCGCCGAAGCCCAGGACCGTGGCGGTGACCACCTCGGTGCCGTCCTTGCTGTGGACGGTGGGCTGCTCGACGGCGGTGGCGCCCCGCTCGACGGCCAACTCGAAGGCCTTGGCGGCGTCGCCGACCTCGAAGGCGA
The DNA here is from genome assembly GCF_014651075.1 of Streptomyces djakartensis. Lineage (GTDB taxonomy): Bacteria > Actinomycetota > Actinomycetes > Streptomycetales > Streptomycetaceae > Streptomyces > Streptomyces djakartensis. The sequence goes on from NZ_BMWE01000025.1 coordinate 24,328, forward strand.
TGTTGGCGACACCGTCACCGTGCTGCATCACGTAGGAGGCGGCCGGGTGGGAGGGGTTGAGGGCGGAGGTGAGGACGACCTCGATGCCGCCCTGGCGCAGCAGCAGCGAGCGGTAGTCGGCCTGCCCGGTCTCGGGACCGGCCTGGCCGCAAATACGGAAGCCGAAAGCGGTGCAGAGGTAGAACGCGGACTGCTGGGCATCTCCGACGTAGAACTCGACGTGGTCTACGGCCCCGATATCCATGCAAAACCCTTCTGTTTTCATGTTCGGACAGGAAAAAGCCGAGATGCTTTCATGGAGTGCCGGCGGGGAACCGAGAGATCCGGCCCCGGGCGTCGCTCTAGAGAGTGGAGAACTCGTTCAGCGGCGACCAGACACCGTAGTCGCCCCGACGGTAGAGAAGTGGCTCACGGGGGAAGACTGTGGCGCCTTCCACCCGGCCTATGACAAGCCAATGATCGCTCACCTCGATCGCATTTTCAACCCTGCATTCAGCAAAGCCGAGCGAAATTTCGGTAAGCAGTGGCGCGCCTTCGGCAATAACCGAGGGGCGCCATTCGACATGCGCGAACTTGTCCGTGGCCTTGCTCGCGAACACCTGGGAGGCGTCGCGCCCGGACGAGGAGAGGAAGTTCACCGCGAACGCCTGCGACGAAATGATCGCCGGCAGTGTGCGGGACTCCTTTCCGACGGAGACCAGCAGCGTCGACGTGGCCGCCGACACCGCACAGACGGCGTTGCTGGTGAAACCGTACGGCTCACCCTTTCCGTCCGTTGCCGTCACGACGGCGATCGGGGTCGGAAACGAGCCGAAGAGTTCGCTGAAGCGCACAGAACCGACGTCCATCAAGTTCCTCCGCGGAACAGCTCATGAGTATTTTCGGGCAGGCCGAAGCAACCAACGGCCCGTAATGGTGTTCTATGACCGCCGCCGCTCCTTTGCGGCGGCGGTTATTCCGCGGTGGCGGTCGCGGTCGCGCTCGCGAGATTCGCCTCACGTGCGGCGATCGCGCGGCCGAAAGCCCGGATCGTCAGCGGCAGCATGAACGCACCGAAGGCGGTCAGCGCCACGGCCAGCATCAGGACGAGTTGTTGCGGTCCCACATTGGATCCGGCGCCGGCCACCAGAAGTCCCGCGATGGGCATGGCCAGCATATTGAGCAGATAGAACGGGCCCATCACCTTTCCGAGGTGTTCCTCGGGAAGGACCTTGATGCGCTGCGTCCGGTTGAAGACGTTGAAGTACGTCACTCCGACCATGGCCGTCACGAACGCCGGGGCGTACAGCAGCATGGAGGAGGCGAACCCGATGAGCAGCAGACACGCGCAGAGCAGGGCGAGGCCGAAGACCCCGAGCATCCGCACGTTGACGTACCGGAGCACGAACGGGATGACCAGGAGGTTGACGATCCCCAGCACGCCGATGCAGATGTTCAGCAGGGCGAACGCCGACTCCGGGGCGTGGAACACGCCCGTGACGAGTGCGGCGTTGGCGGCGAGCACCACGGCGAAGACCAGGTTGATGGAGAAGTTGAGCGAGGCCAGGAGGACCAGCGGCCTGCTGCGGACCAGCAGGGACCAGCCCAGCCGGAGTTCGGCCACGATCTCCGCGGCTCCGCCGGTGCTGGGGGTGCGCAGCCCGCGCGGCAGCGGCAGCCAGCAGGCGGCGGCCGCGGCGAAGACCGCCCCGGCGGCACCGAGCAGCCAGACCTTGTCGATGAAGGCCACCCCCAGCATCGCCAGAGCGGGGCCGACGGCCATCGCCGAGACCTCCATGCTCTGCACCAGTCCCTGGATCTTGGCCAGTTCGGTGCCCTTGGCCAACTGGGGCACGACCTTCTCCACGGACATGCGCACCGGCGCCATCAGCAGCGAGAGCAGTGGCGCGGCCGTCATCAGGATGGGCGTCAGCAGTGAGGGCGCGGCCAGGCAGCCGACGAGGGCGCCGCCGAGGACCACGGCCCGGCCGGCCGTGACGACGGAGAACAGCCGCGCCCCGCCGTCACGGTCGGCGAGGAGACCGGCGAAGGGATACGCGAGCAGGGCCGGCAGCCACTCGATCGCGTAGGCGAGGCCGAGGGCCGACACCTCCTTGGTGTCCTGGAAGATGAGCAGCGGGACGGCGAACATCACCATCTGCTCGGCAACGACCCCGAGAAGGACACCGCAGGCGAAGAGCCGTCGGTGCAGCACGGATCGCGTGGTCATGAGATCGATCGCTCCCTTGTGCTCGGCCGGGAGCCGCCCGGCCCGAGACTCCTCACCGCGACACCGGAACGGTTTCGATGTGGAAACCGGCGATGATCTTCCGGATGTCCTCCTCGACGGCCGCTTCGTCGCCGATGAAGATGAACCGTCCGCTGTGCACCGCGTCATAACTGCCGCCGGGCTCCATCACCTCGCCCGGGGCCGGCACCAACTCCCGCCAGATCGTGGCGAAGCGGTCCCGCATGGAGGTCACCGAGACGACCTCGGCAGGCAGCCCGGCGGGCTTGGGGATGATCAGCCAGCCGCCGGACGGGTCGCCCGTCTGCGGCGGGACCGTCGCCCGGCCCTCGCACAGGGCGTCCAGCCAGAGCTCGAAGAGGTTGACCCCGAAGAGCTTGTCCGTGAGGTACGGCACCTCGGCCCCGCCGATGCGGCCCGCGATCTCCAGGAACACCAGGTCCCCGTCGGGCGTGACGAAGAGTTCCAGGTGGAACGGCATGGAGGTCATGCCCAGACCCGACACGCAGCGCCGGGCGAACTCGTGCACACGGGTCCGCAGCGGGCAGTCCTGGACGACGACCGAGCCGAGGGGCTGCCCGCCGGCCTCGAAGGCCAGGCAGTCGTTGATGTAACGGGACACCGCCATGAACGGGATGCCGGCGTCCTCGTCCGCGAACCCGTCGACGTGGTAGATCGCGCCTTCGACGAACTCCTCGAGCTCGTAGTCGCCGAGGTCGACCTCCGACAGCAGCGCGGTGAGCGCGGCCTCGTCATCGACCCGGTGCACGCCCATGCTCGCGGCCCCGGACACCGGCTTGAGGATCAGCGGGAACCCGGCGGCCCGGGCGAACTCCAGCGCGGACCCGGCGCTTTCGCAGGCGTCGAAGCGGGGCACGCGGATGCCCGCCTCGGCGACGAGTTCCTTCATCCGCAGCTTGTTGCGGTAGACCGCGACATCCTCCGGGCGGGGCCCCGGGATGCCGAGCGCCGCGCGGACCTCGGCGGCGATGCCGAGGGTGAACTCGGAGACGGCGATCAGCCGGTCGACCGGGCCGACCTCGGCCGCGACCCGGCGGACCGCGTCGCGCAGCGCCTCGAAGTCGTTGACGTCCTCGATCTGGACGGTGCTGGCGATCCGCTTCGGATCGGCAAGGATCCCGGTGGCGCCGACCGCGTCGACCACGTAGCTGACGCGGTGCCGCTCATGGTCGATGAGCTCCTCGAAGCGGCCCATCGAGAAGTCCCAGCGCGGCCCTTCCGTGAACCGCGGCCAGCGGTTGACGACGACAATGTGCATGGCTCACTCCTCCGTCGCCACGGGAACGGTCTTGATCGACAGGGTTCGCCGGACGAACCCGATGGCTTCTTCCAGCTCCTCGCGGGAGTCCGCGGCGAGCACCGCGTACCCGGTGCGCTGCAGGGAGGAGTAGGCCCGCTGGACGGTGTCGCCGACCCGCACCTTGGCGGCCGCGTCGACGACGGCGGGGTGCGCGCGGACCTCGTCGAGACCGTCGACGGCGATCACCTCGCCGGGGTCGGAGACAACGAACAGACTGGCCGAGAACTTCACCGGCCCCTCGGGCGGGGGCGGCAGCTCGTCACCGACGACGAGCCGCAGCACCAGCTCGAACCAGTCCATCCCGTATGCCAGGGAGCACAGCTCCATGATGTAGTCGCCGGGCGTGCGGACGGCGACCTCCATCACCGAGGGGCCGGAGCTCGTCATCCGGAACTCCAGGTGCACGATGCCGGTGCGCATCCCGATGGCGGCGATGACGGACCGGCCCAGTTCGGCGACCTGCGCGGCCTCGGCCGGCGGCAGGGACACCGCGGCCCGGTGCTCCAGTTCGACGAAGTGGGGCGCGCCCGTGGTGGTCTTGGCGGTCAGGTTCGCGAACCAGACCTCGCCGTCGCGGACCAGGGCCTCCCAGCTGTACTCGGGGCCCTCGACCGCGGTCTCCACCAGCAGCGGCCGCTCCGAGGCGCGTCGTACCGCCGCGGCGTCGAAGGCCGCGGCGTCGGTGACGAGTTCGACGCCGTCGCTGCCGGCCGACGACAGCGGCTTGATCACCACGGGGAGGCGGGCCTTGGCCCACTCGGCCGCCTCGGATAAGTCGTTGGTGAGGAGGTGGTCGGGCTGGCCGATCCCATGGGCGCGGAAGCGCCCGCGCTGCAGTGCCTTGTTCCGCGAGATCACGGCCGCCCCCAGGGACGGTCCCGGCAGCCCGTGGGTTTCCTGGGCCAGGGCGGCGCCCAGGACGTGGCACTCGGTGAACCCGAAGATCCCCGCCGGGCGGCTGCGCAGGGCGGCGTCGTGGGCGGTCTGCGCCCACAGCTCGTCCAGCGAGCCGTACTGGCCCTGGCTCGGCTCGACGGCGTCGACCAGGCCCTCGATGCCGGCGGCCCAGTCCTGCGACTCGACACCGCGGACCCGCAGGCCGAGCCGGCGGGCGGCGGCCACGTACGGGCGGCCCATGATCCCGACGCCGACGAGCAGCAGTTCGCGTTCGTCCGGCCCGCTCATGCCTCCTGCTCCTCGAGGCGACGGATCAGGGGGGCGACGCGGGTGAAGAAGTTCCGCATCTCGTCACGCGTCGGCCAGCCGGAGAAGATGAACTCGCTGATGCCCGCGGCCTTGTAGCTGTGGATGTAGCGGGCGACTTCCTCGTGGCTGCCGACGATGCACAGCGCCGGACCGCCGCGGTAGGCCACGGCGCCGGTCCAGATGTAGGGCGAGAGCCACTCGCCCTCGGCGCTCTCCGCCAGCTGGTACGAGGACTTGACCGCCTCGGAGTCGGTGGTGTTCACCCACTGGCGGATCCACGCCGTGTGGTCCTCGTCCGGGTTGCGCATGAGGTTGGCGAGCTCCGCCACCGCCTCCTCGCGCGTGTCGCGGGACAGCACGTGCATACGGGTGCCCACGCGGCGGCCGGCGTCGAGGAGCGGTTTGCTCGCCTTGGCCATGCCCTCGGGGGTGTCGCCGTAGCGCAGCCAGCAGTCGCCGGAGGCGATCGCCGTCTGCTGGGCGACGGCGGAGGCGCCGCTGATGTAGATCTCCGGGCGGCCGCCGTCCTTGTGGCCGAGGCCGAGCGAGGCGTCCTTGAGGGTGTAGTGCTGCCCGTCGTAGCTCATGGGCGACTCGCCCTCCCAGAGGCCGCGGATGACCTCGAGGAACTCGTTGCACCGGGCGTAGCGCTCGTCGTGGCTGAGGAAGTCGCCATAACCGGCCTGCTCCGCGGGGGAGATGCCGGAGACGATGTTGAGGGACATGCGCCCGTCGGTCATCCAGGACAGCGTGTTGACGACCTGCGCGAACAGGGTCGGCGACATCAGGCCGGGCCGGTAGGCCAGCATGAACTTGACGCGGTCCGTCACCTGCGAGAGGGCGCCGAGCACCGGCAGCGGGTCGGGCAGGTAGTTGGAGATACCGAACAGCAGGCTGTCGACGCCGAGTTCCTCGGCTTCCTGGACGAAGTCCTTGACCTCGCCCATGTCCAGCTTGCCGATCTTGTATGTGTCCGTGGGCGTCGCCTGTCCGGTGTCGGGCGGCGAGCACCAGTGGAGACGGAGGGGTTCCATCGTGTTTCTTCCTTCCGTTGCGGGCACCGGGCGCACGTCGATGCCTCAGGCGCCGAGCACGCGGACGCGGTCGCCGATCTCGGACCAGCGCTCGTGAGCCTCTTCGGGGGAGTCGGCGGTGAAGACGACGGCGGCGATCCGGCAGTGGTAGTCGGCCTCGTCCGTCGTGATCCCGGTGCCGGGCTCGACGAGGACGTGGCTCGCCACCACCCAGGGCTCGGCGGCGAGTTCGTCCCAGCCTTCGAGCCGCGCGTAGGAACCCGCGCCGCCGGCCGTCAGGAAGCGGATGCCGGCCGCCTTGGCGACGGGCTCGCGGTACGCACCCGAGCGCTCCGGGTCGGCGCCGGTGATGTCCGCGAGGACCTTGCCCGGCAGCATGAGACCGGTGGCCATCTCCATCAGCTCGGTGATCTTGTCGCCGGGCAGCCGCGCGGCCACCTCCATGAGGACCGGGCGGCCCTCGCTGAGGCGCAGTTCGCAGTGGAACGGGCCGGTCGTGATGCCCACGGCCTCGACGACACGCGTGGCGTACGACGTCAGTTCGTGGCGCGTGGCCTCGTCCAGCGGTGCGGGTGTGAGGTGTCCGAGTTCCAGGAACCGGGGCTCGGGGCCGAGCAGCTTCCGGGTCACCGCGACGACGACTACCTCTCCGTCGCGCACATAGCCGTCGGCGCTGTACTCCGTACCGGGCACGTATTGTTCGAGGATCGCGTCGCGGGTGAGGGCGCGGTCGAACTCGAGCCCTTCCTCGGCGTGCATCGCGGCCAGTGCCGCCCGCGCCTCCTCGATGCTGTCGACGCGCGAGACGTGCACGCTTCCGCCGGAATCGACCGGCTTGATGACCGCGGGGAATCCGACGTACGTACAGGCCTCTTCGAGGTCGGCCGGAGCGCTCACGACCACGAACTTCGGCACTTCCAGGCCGGCGTCGGCCACTGCTTGGCGCATTTTGCCCTTGTGCCGGACCTGGTCGACGGCGGTGGGGGTCAGGGCGGGCAGTCCGAGGCGCGCCGACAATTGTGCGGCACCGGGTACGTAATATTCGCCTCCGGCCACCACGGCGTGAATCGGGTTTCGCTCATGGGATTCCACGACAGCGGCCTCGAGGGCGGCGTTGTCATTGGTGTCCACCGTGATTAACTCGGTGGTAAGCGAGCGTACCGCGTCGGCGATTACGCGGCCCGCGTTCTCATAGGAGGCCACGACGACATCCCAGCCGATGGACCGAGCGTGCGCGATATACGCGTTCGCCGAGAACGCCGGCTGCACCACTAAGACACGATAAGACACAGAAGTTCCTCGAAATTCGCTCTGAGGTCGGCGATGGTTCATTCGGGAGACACTCGGGCTGCATCACGGCATGGCGAGGTCAGCCCATCGGGCCGGGGCATGAGTGATGCCAGGAGCCGCTGAACGTCGTGGACGCAGAAGCGGTCAGTAGAAATCGGCGGATGGACTTCCGCACGGGATCCGTGGGTCGGTCAGCCGTGGACTCTCACCTCGGGCAGGGCTCGCCAGGCGCAGCAAATCCCAAGGTAGAAAGAAGAACAAAGCAGTCGCCCCCCGCGTCGCTGCCAGTCGAAAAATTCCCCGCTTATGATCAAGATCCTAGGCGGTGGCGTGGCCTGAGGTCAACCATTTCTTGACCCGAATTCATCTGCGGTGGCTGGCACCCCTATGTCCGTTTTGGTGAAACATGCTCGTGAATTACACGCCCGGTGCCATCCGCGCCGTTCCCGCCTTAATCGGGAGGGCGTGCGCCGGCGCTTGCCGGGGGCTCATCCTGCGCCTGACCGGGTCGGCCCGAGTCTCTGGTGGCGCCTGGCTTCGGGCACGTGGCGGCGACGCCCTCGCTCGGCGTGCGGCTCGCCGGCCAAGACCGACCGGCTTCCGGCCTGCCGACCGGGGACGTCATCGACGGCCGTGCCCGGCGATGGTCTGTCACTCTTGGACGTGTCCCGGTGACCGGGACACCGGATGCCAGTGCCCGGACGGTCGGGACGCCACGTTTTCGCGGGTCGTAGGAGTGGTTCGAGGTGTGTGGACGGTACGCGGCGAGTCGTCGGCCGGAGGATCTCGCAGGGATCTTCGAGGTCGAGAAGTGGGAGCCCGAGGAGACCCTCGAACCCGACTACAACGTGGCGCCCACCAAAGAGGTCTACGCCGTCCTCGACCGTCCTCTGAAGGACGTGGACGACCCGCGCCCGGTCCGGCAGCTGCGCAAGCTCAAGTGGGGGCTCGTCCCGTCCTGGTCCAAGACCCCCGAGGGCGGCGCCCGGATGATCAACGCCCGCGCGGAGACCGTCCATGAGAAGCCCTCCTACCGCCGCGCCTTCACCTCCCGGCGCTGCATCCTGCCCGCCGACGGCTACTACGAGTGGGTCACCGGCACGCAGGAGCGGGAGCTGGAGGTCGAAGGCAAGAAGAAGCGGCCCCGCAAGCAGCCCTACTTCGTGACGCCGGCGGACGGGTCGGTCTTCGCCATGGCCGGTCTGTACGAGTTCTGGCGCGACCGGACGCTGCCGGACGACCACCCGCGGGCCTGGTGGGTGACCTGCTCGGTCATCACGACGGAGGCGGAGCGGAGCCCGCTCGCGGTCGCCCCCGCCGACGGGCCCAGGGCGCTGGCCGACATTCATCCCCGGATGCCGCTGATGCTGACGCCCGACCGCTGGGACGCCTGGCTGGACCCCTCCCGCACGGACGCCGACGGCCTTCGCGACCTGCTCGCCCCGCCGCCCGCCGGGCTCATGCGCGCCTACCCCGTCACCACGGCCGTCAGCAACGTCCGCAACAACGGCCCGGAGCTGCTCAAGGAGCTGGAAGGACCGGAGGAGGGCACACTCTTCTGACGTGGCGACGCTACGAACGCTACGAAGCGGCGAACAAGACCGACGAGACCGATGAGACCCATGAGACCGATGGGACCGCTGTGACAGACGTGACCGAGGTGACCACGGAGACGGTCGAGACGGACGCCGGCCCGGCCCGCATCACCTGGCACAAGGCGAAAAGGGCCCGGCTGGTGCTCGCCGTCAGCCACGGGGCAGGAGGCGGCATCGAGGCCCGCGACCTGACCGCCCTCGCCGCCGCCCTGCCCGCCCACGGCGTCACCGTGGCCCGCGTCGAGCAGCCCTGGCGGGTGGCCGGGAAGAAGCTCGCCCCTGCTCCGAAGACGCTGGACACCGGCTGGAGGGGCGTCTGGCCCGCGCTGACCGGGCCGGGACTGCCGGTGATCTCCGGAGGGCGCAGTGCCGGGGCCCGGGTCGCCTGCCGTACCGCAGGCGAGCTCGGCGCCCACGCCGTCCTCGCCCTGAGCTTCCCGCTTCACCCGCCCGGCAGGCCCGAGAAGTCCCGCGCCGCCGAACTGCTGGGGTCCGGCGTGCCCACCCTGGTCGTGCAGGGCGCCAACGACCCGTTCGGGAAGCCGGAGGAGTTTCCCGGGGGGCCGTACGAGCTGGTGGAGGTTCCGTACGGGGATCACGGGTTCGCCGTGCCCAAACGCGCGGAGATCTCGCAGGAGGAGGCCGTGGCGGTCATCACGGACGCGGTCGTCGAGTGGGCCGGGTCACTCGGGTAAAGCTCCGGGAATGCCGGGGCGGCGGTCGCTGTTGTGCGGGACGTACGTGCTGGAGACCAGCACCGACGTCGTAGGAGAGGAAGTCCGCCGCATGGGTTCGATCTACTGCCCGAGCCGCAGCAGCCGTGCCGACCTGGACTGGACGGTGCTGCACGCGGCCAAGACCGCCCCTATTCGGGCGGCGGGCGGACCGGATCGTCGTCTATCCTCCGATTCGGGTGAGACCGGCCTCGGTCTCACGAGAACACTCGAGGAGGTGGGTCCGGTCACTGGGACCGACGCAGGGACCGAAAACGGCCAGGCGGAGAAGCCCGAGGGCCAGGGCGGCACGGGCGCGGAGACGGCCGCGGAGCGCAGTGCGCGCTTCGAGCGGGACGCGCTCGAGTTCCTCGACCAGATGTACTCGGCCGCGCTGCGCATGACCCGCAACCCGGCCGACGCCGAGGATCTGGTGCAGGAGACGTACGCCAAGGCGTACGCGTCCTTCCACCAGTTCCGCGAGGGCACCAACCTCAAGGCGTGGCTGTACCGGATCCTCACCAACACCTTCATCAACTCGTACCGCAAGAAGCAGCGCGAACCTCAGCGCAGCGCGGCCGAGGAGATCGAGGACTGGCAGCTCGCCCGCGCCGAGTCGCACATGTCGACGGGGCTGCGCTCCGCCGAGTCGCAGGCGCTCGACCACCTGCCCGACTCGGACGTGAAGCAAGCACTCCAGGCGATCCCCGAGGAGTTCCGCATCGCCGTCTATCTGGCGGACGTCGAGGGCTTTGCCTACAAGGAGATCGCCGACATCATGGGGACACCCATCGGTACGGTGATGTCCCGGCTGCACCGGGGCCGCCGTCAGCTGCGCGGCATGCTGGAGGACTACGCCCGTGACCGCGGGATGGTTCCGGCCGGCGCCGGAGAGTCGAACGAAGCGAAAGGCTCGGGGTCATGAGCTGCGGAGAGCCGCACGAGACGGATTGCAGCGAAATCCTCGATCATCTCTACGAGTTCCTCGACCGTGAGATGCCGGACTCGGACTGCGTGAAGTTCGAACACCACTTCGAGGAATGCTCGCCCTGCCTCGAGAAGTACGGGCTCGAGCAGGCCGTGAAGAAGCTGGTCAAGCGCTGCTGCGGGCATGACGACGTGCCCGGCGACCTGCGGGCCAAGGTCATGGGGCGGATCGAGCTGATCCGCTCCGGCCAGACCGTCCCCGACAAGGACGTCACGGCCTCGCCCGCCGCGCCGCAGGACTCCTGACACTCCTGCGTCTTTCAACTACCCCACTCGCGCGCGGGTAGTCATCCTCGAACGCGTCACTCGTACGTGCTAATCCGCGGGTCATCGACCCGCGGAGCCCCCAACCGCCGTCCTAGGCTCCGGGCCTGACGGACATGGCCGGGGGAGGGGCTCATGGAAGCGGTACCGGCGCGGGCACGTGTGTACATCGCCTGTGCCACCGCAGCCGCCCTCATCTGCCTGCTGCCGCCGCCGGACGCCGGCACGGACTGGCCGGCGCTCACGCTGCTCGCCGCGCTGTACGCCGGCTGTGAGCGCGTCGCCCGCTCCCGGTTCGTCGGCATGTCCTCCCATCCGGCCGGGACCTTCTACCCCGTGCTGCTGGCCGCCGCCTTCCTGCTGCCCGCGCCGGCCGCCGCCCTGGTGGCGGTGCCCGGCGCGCTCCTCTCGCACGTGGAGCGGCGGCCCGTGGCCCTGCGGCGGATCTGGCGGGCCGCCCAGCTCGTCCTCGGTGTGTGGACGGCGGCCCGCGTGCACCAGGTGCTCGGCGGACGGGACGCGGTCGTCACGGGCGACTGCCCTCACCTTCTCGGACCCGCCGGGGCGGCCGTGCTGGCGTTCTGCCTGGTGCTCGCGCTGCTCGACGGCGGGAGACTGGCCGTCGGCGCGGGAGCACCGCCCACGCCCCTGAGGCAGTGGGGGAGCGTGCCGGTGCGGCGGGCCTGGCGGGGGCTGGTGGCGCGCTCGCTCGCGCCGATCGCCGTGCACGGGCTCGCCGGACTGATGATGGCCGTGCTGTGGCGCAGCCCGTACGGGCCCGTGGCCGCGCTGCTCGTGCTGCTGCCGATGTGCGTCTCGTGGTGGGCCTTCGCCCAGTACCACCGGGAACGGGCCGCGCACCAGGCGACCATCCGGGCGCTGGTCCAGGCCGTCGACATCAAGGACGGCTACACCCGCGGCCACAGCGAGCGCGTCGGACAGGCGTCCATGATGATCGCGCGCGAGCTGGGCATGGACGACGAGCGCGTCGAGGTGCTCCGCTTCGCCGGGATCCTGCACGACGTGGGCAAGCTGGGTGTGCCCACCCGGCTGCTCCGGAAGGACGGGCCGCTGACGCCCGAGGAGCGGCGGGTGATCGAGCTGCACCCCGAGTACGGGCACGAGATGGTGCGCGGCATCGGCTTCCTCGGCGAGGCCCGCGCCGCCGTGCTGCACCACCACGAGCGGCTGGACGGCAGCGGATACCCGTATGGACTGATGGGTCGTCAGATTCCGGAGTCGGCCAGGGTGGTGGCGGTCGCGGACGCCTTCGACGCGATGACCTCCACGCGGAGCTACAGCAGGGCCCGGCCCGTCGCGGTGGCCCTGGCGGAGCTGGAGCGGTGCGCCGGCAGCCAGTTCGACCCCGTGATGGTCGCGGCCCTCGTGGACGCCGTGGGCCGGGCCGGGTGGTGCCCCGCCGTCACCGCCGACGATGCTCACACGTCCCGTGTCCCCCCGCCCGGCGCGCCCGCTTCCAGCCGGCCGGGAGCACGCCGGTGACCGCGTACCGGCCGCCCCGGCAGTTCCCCGTCGTCCACGCCTGCGCCGCCCTGCTCGCCGCCGGCTCCCTCGCCGTCACTCTCCACGACGGGCTCGAGGAACGCCGCGTCGCCCTCGCCTTCGGCCTGCTGATCGCCGTCGGGGAACTCACCCGGCGCAACGGGGCGCAGATGAGGGAACCGGCACCGCTCGGGGCCGCCGCGGCCCTGTCGTACGCGCTGCTCGGGGAGGCGGGCGGGCGGCCCACGCACCACGGCCTCGCCCAGGCCGTCGCCGTCGTCCTGGCCGCCTCGCTGCTCGGCAGCGTGCCGCACGTCGCGCGCGGACACGGGCCCACGCTCGACCACCTGGCGCGACGGGTGCTCACCGTCGGATTCGTCGCCGCGTGCTTCCAGCCCCCGTACAGCCGGGGCATGTTCGACGACTGGGGCGGCCCCGCCTACGCGCTGCTGCTGCTCGCGCTGCTGTCCCTGACCGCGCTGTGCGACGCGGTGCTCGCCGCCGTGCCGGCCCGTTCCCGCACCGGCCGGCCCTTCGGGCCGGCGCTGCGGGACGAGTTGCGTGCCGTGTTCGGCATCGGGTCCGCCGTCATCGCGACGGGCGCGGTGATGGCCCTGGCGGTCGCCGTCGTGGGCCTGTGGGCGCTGCCCGTCTTCTCCGTCCCCCTGCTGCTCGCCCAGATGTCGTTCCGCCGGTACGCCGCCGTCCGGGCGACCTACCGGCAGACCATCGCCTCCCTCGCCCGGGCCACCGAGGTCGCCGGGTACACCCCCGCCGGGCACGCCCGCCGCGTCGCCGCGCTGAGCCGGGCCGTGGGGCGTGACATGGGCCTCACCGAGCCCGAGCTGACCGTGCTGGAGCACGCCGCGCTCATGCACGACATCGGCCAGCTGAGCCTCGTGGACCCGGTCCCGGCGGGCGCCACCGCCGGCCTGCCCGACGCGGAGCAGCGGCGGATCGCGCTGCTGGGCGGGGCCGTCGTACGGCGCACGGGCGTCGACGAGGCGGTCGCGGTGGTCGTGGAGCGGCAGGCCGACCCCTGCGCGGAGCAGCCACTCGCCGCCCGTATCGTCCGGGCCGTGAACGCGTACGAGGAGAAGTCCCGGGAAGGAGGTCCCGGCGGGCCGCTGACGGCGCTGGAGGATCTCCGGCTCGCCACCGCCGGGGAGTACGCCCCGGAGGTGGTGGAATCACTGGCCCGGGTACTGGCAAGGAGCAGTCTGACCCTGCCCATGACGGGGTAACCCATGGGTAATGAGCGCCCTCGAGGCCGTACGTGGTTGGATGCGAAGGAGAAGGTGTCCGGGGGCTCGAAACACAGCTACGGCCAGCCCACCGCACGGAACTGGCAGGCGGGAATCGTGAGGATCTTCGGCAAGGGACGGAACCGGCCCTCCGCCTCCTGGCGGCAGGCCACGGACCGGGCGTTCACCCTCATCGGCGATGGCCGGTACGAGGACGCCGGCGCGCTGTTGACACGTGCCGCCGATCTGGAGCCCTGGCTCTCCGAGTCCTGGTTCAACCTGGCGCTGCTGCACAAGTTCCGGCACGACTGGGAGCAGGCGCGGGCGGCGGGTCTCAGGGCCGTCGCCCTGCTCGACCGGGACACCGGCGCGCCCGACTGGTGGAACGTCGGCATCGCCGCGACCGCGCTGCAGGACTGGCCGCTGGCCCGGCGCGCCTGGCAGGCCTACGGGCTGCGGGTGCCGGGGGCGGCGAACGGCTCGGGCGAGCCGGTCGGCATGGACCTCGGCAGTGCGGCGGTACGGCTCTCCCCGGAGGGGGAGGCGGAAGTCGTGTGGGGACGACGGCTCGATCCCGCGCGGATCGAGGTGCTGTCCATCCCGCTGCCGTCGTCGGGGCGGCGCTGGGGCGAGGTCGTCCTGCACGACGGCGTGCCGCACGGGGAGCGGACCACGGCCGCCGGCCACACGTACCCGGTGTTCGACGAGATCGAGCTGTGGGCGCCCTCGCCGGTGCCGACCTGGGTCGTCCTGCTGGAGGCGGCGACCGAGTCGGACCGGGACGCGCTGGAGCAGCTCGCGGCCGACGCCGGCTTCGCCGCGGAGGACTGGTCCTCCTCCGTGCGCTTGCTGTGCCGGATGTGCTCCGAGTCCCGGATGCCGTCGGACGAGGGTGACGGAGAGCACCTCGACCCGCATGATCACAGCGAGCCGGGGCACCCCGGTCCGCTGGGGCATCGGACGGACGGGCAGCTGTGGGTTCCCGAGCGGGAGTGCGGGTTGGCTGCGCCGGCTTCGCTGGTCCGGGGGCTGTTGGACGGGTGGGTCGCCGACAGTCCGGATTCTCGGGATTGGCGGGATCTGGAAGAGGTCTGTTAGCGCCGTTGCCGGGTGCCGCGCCGTCGTGGTTGTTCGCGCAGTTCCCCCGCGCCCCCAAGAGGGGCGTCCGGCACCGGCGTAATCTGTATCAGCATCTCAGCCCGGTTTGTTTCAGGAAGGCGTGCGTAACGTCATGGCTCAGCAGGACACCGATCAGCAGCGCGCGGGCGTGCTCCCCGTCGATGACGAGGGGTACGTGATCGACACGGAGGACTGCGAGGAGCGCGAGGCGGCCTGGCGGGAGAAGGGGACCTCGCGGCCGATCACGGTGGTCGGGAACCCGGTGCTGCACAAGGAGTGCCAGGACGTCACCGACTTCGGCGACGACTTCCAGCAGCTCGTCGCGGACATGTTCGCCAGCCAGCGCACCGCCGAGGGCGTGGGACTCGCCGCCAACCAAATCGGTGTCGACGCGAAGGTCTTCGTCTACGACTGCCCGGACGACGAGGGGGTCCGGCACACCGGCGTGGTCTGCAATCCCAAGCTCGTCGAACTGCCCGCCGAGAAGCGCCGCCTGGACGACAGCAACGAGGGCTGCCTGTCGGTGCCCACCGCGTACGCGCCGCTCGCCCGGCCCGACTACGCCGAGGTGACCGGGCAGGACGAGAAGGGCAACCCGATCAAGGTGCGCGGCACCGGATACTTCGCACGGTGTTTGCAGCACGAGACCGACCACCTGTACGGCTACCTGTACATCGACCGGCTGTCCAAGCGGGAGCGCAAGGACGCGCTGCGGCAGATGGCGGAGAACGAGCCCCGCTACCCCGTGGTGGCCAACGACTGAGACCTCAGTCTCACCAGGCGTACGGCGTCTGCCCGGGTTTCCCAGCCCGGACAGACGCCGTTCGTCTGTTCCGTTCGCTTGTCCGTCGCACGTTCGATCGCTTCCGCTCTCCTGGTGATCCGGTGCTCGCCACACACGGGGACGATCCGGTGTTGTGGGGTAGTGAATGAAGCAAATACGTTCCCAGAGCGGTCAGTTGTGGTGCTGAATGGGATGAGCGGGGTATGCAACGGCGCACGCCCGGCACGAAGGGAGGGCGCTCGCGCCAACTGGCGGCTGAGAGGGGTTAGTTCGTGCATGCTTTGTCACACGGCACCACATCCACACCGACCACGACCGCAGTGCCACCGTCGCTCTCCCTACCGGTGATCGAGACCGGGTTTCCACGGCAACTCCACGCGTATTGGCCGAAGTGCCAGGAGAAGACCCGGGCCTGGCTGCTCGAAAAGCGGCTCATGCCCGCGGACAAGGTGGAGGAATATGCCGATGGTCTTTGCTACACCGACCTCATGGCCGGGTACTACACGGGTGCCTCCGACGAGGTCCTCCAGGCGATCGCGGACTACAGCGCCTGGTTCTTCGTCTGGGACGACCGGCACGACCGCGACATCGTGCACAGGCGTCCGGCCGCCTGGCGGCTGCTCCGGGGCCGGCTGCACTCGGCGCTCGACTCTCCGGGGGCGCACCTGCACCACGAGGACCCACTGGTCGCCGGATGCGCGGACGGCGTGCTGCGACTGTACGGGTTCCTGCCCCAGACGTGGAACCTCCGGTTCGCCCGGCACTTCCACGCGGTGATCGACGCGTACGACCGGGAGTTCCACAACCGCACCCGTGGCGTCGTGCCCACGGTCGAGGAATATCTCCGGTTGCGCCGGCTCACCTTCGCCCACTGGGTCTGGACGGACCTGCTGGAGCCGGCCGCGGGCTGCGAACTCCCGGACGCTGTTCGGAAACACCCGGCATACCGGCGGGCGGCGTTGCTGAGCCAGGAGTTCGCCGCCTGGTACAACGACCTCTGCTCGCTGCCGAAGGAAATAGCGGGCGACGAGGTGCACAATCTCGGAATCAGCCTCATCGCGCATGAGGGCCTGACTCTGGAACAGGCGGTAGCGGAAGTCAGGCGCCGCGTCGAGAAATGCATATCGGATTTCCTCGACGCGGAACAGGAGGCGTTACGGTTCGCCGACGAACTCGCCGATGGCACCGTACGGGGAAAGGAACTGAGCGCCGCCGTACGGGTCTGCCTGGGCAATATGCGGAACTGGTTCAGTTCCGTCTACTGGTTCCACCACGAGTCCGGCCGTTACCGGGTCGACAGCTGGGACGACCGCTCCACTCCTCCGTACGTCGACAACGAAGCGGCAGGTGAGCGATGACAGTCGAGTCCGTGCGATCCGAAACCCCGGCCGCGGGCCCGCGTGTACCGAACCGGGCGGGCGGCGCGCTCCCCTTGCTCGGGCACGGCTGGCAGCTGGTGCGCGACCCGCTGGCGTTCATGTCCCGGCTGCGCGACCACGGCGACGTCGTCCGCCTGAAGCTCGGGCCGAAGACGTTGTACGCGGTCACCACCCCGGCGCTCACCGGCGTGCTCGCGCTGAGCAACGACTTCATCATCGCCGGGCCGCTGTGGGAGTCCCTGGAGGGCCTGCTCGGCAAGGAGGGCGTGGCCACCGCGAACGGCCCGCTCCACCGGCGCCAGCGGCGCACCATCCAGCCCGCCTTCCGGCTCGACGCCATCCCCGCCTACGGGCCGGTCATGGAGGAGGAGGCGCATGCGCTGACCGAGCGCTGGAAGGCTGGGGAGACCATCGACTGCACCTCCGAGTCCTTCCGGGTGGCCGTGCGCATCGCGGCCCGCTGCCTGCTGCGCGGGGACTACATGGACGAGCGGGCGGAGCGGCTGTGCGTCGCGCTCGCCACCGTCTTCCGCGGGATGTACCGGCGGATGGTGGTGCCGCTCGGACCGCTCTACAGGCTGCCGCTGCCCGCCAACCGCGAATTCAACCGGGCATTGGCCGATTTGCATCTCCTGGTCGACGAGATCATCGCCGAGCGCCGCGCATCCGGTCAAAGGCCGGACGATTTGCTGACGGCATTGCTGGAGGCGAAGGACGACAATGGCAAGCCCATCGGGGAACAGGAGATCCACGATCAGGTCGTCGCGATCCTCACCCCCGGCAGCGAAACGGTCGCCTCCACGATCATGTGGCTCCTGCACATGCTCGCGGAACATCCGGAACACGCGGACAAGGTGCGCGACGAAGTCGAAGCCGTCACCGGTGGGAGGCCGGTGGCATTCCAGGACGTCCGCAGCCTCAGGCACACCAACAATGTCGTCGTCGAGGCCATGCGTCTGCATCCGGCCGTCTGGATTCTGACCCGGCGGGCGGTCCGGGAGACGGAACTCGGCGGTTTCCGGATTCCGGCCGGTGCCGACCTCGTCTACAGCCCGTACGCGATCCAGCGCGATGCGAGGTCCTACGAGCGGAACCTGGAGTTCGACCCGGACCGCTGGCTCCCGGACCGGGTCAAGGACATCCCGAAGCACGCCATGAGCCCGTTCAGTACGGGCAACCGCAAGTGCCCGAGCGACCACTTCTCGATGGCGCAGCTGACCCTGATCACGGCGGCGCTGGCCAGGAAGTTCCGATTCGAGCAGGTCGCCGGTTCGAACGCGCGTACCCGTGTCGGCATCACGCTCCGGCCGTACGACCTGCTGCTGCGGCCGGTGCCGAGGTGACGGCCCGGTGATTCAGGCCGCTTCGGGACCCTTGAACGTCCGCCGGTAGGCGTTCGGCGTCGTCCCCACCGTCCGGACGAAGTGGTGACGCAGCGTGGCCGCGTTGCCGAACCCGGTCCGTCCGGCGATCGCGTCCATCGTCTCGTCCGTCGCCTCCAGCAACCGCTGGGCCAGCAGTACGCGCTGGCGCAGGATCCACCGGTAGGGAGTCGTCCCCGTCTCCTGCTGGAAGCGGCGGGCGAAGGTGCGCGGCGACATGTGCGCGTGGGCGGCGAGCTGGTCGACGGTGACCTCCTCGTCGAGATGGCGCTCCATCCACGCCAGCACCTCGCCGATCGTGTCACCCTCGGGCTCGGGGAGCGGACGCTCGATGTACTGGGCCTGGCCGCCGTCGCGGTGCGGCGGCACCACCATCCGCCGGGCGATCTTGTTGGCGACCTCACTGCCCTGCTCCTTGCGCACCAGGTGCAGGCAGGCGTCGATACCGGCGGCCGTACCGGCGGAGGTGATCACCGGGTCCTCGTCGACGTAGAGCACGTCCGGCTCGACGACCACGCCCGGGTACTGCCGCGCGAGGTCCTTCGCGTGCTTCCAGTGGGCGGCGCAGCGGCGGCCGTCCAGCAGCCCCGCCGCGGCCAGCACGAAGACGCCGGAGCAGACACTCAGCACCCGGGCACCGCGGTCGACCGCGCGGCGCAGGGCGCCCAGCAGCTCCGGCGGGAAGTCCCGGTGCGCGTAGCTCTGCCCGGCCGGCACGGCGATCAGGTCGGCCGCCTCCAGCCGCTCCAGGCCGTGCTCGGCGTGGAGCGAGAAGCCGGAGTTCATCCGCAGCACCGGGCCCTCGGCCGAGGCGACGGCGAAGTCGTACACCGGCAGGCCCTCGTCGCTCCGGTCGGTGCCGAAGACCTCGCACACCACACCGAGTTCGAAGGGGTTCACGCCGTCGAGGAGGACGACGGCCACGTTCTGCAGCATGCGTCCAGTGTGCCTCACCGATGGCAGTAATTCGAGGGTCTACGGCAGTACTGCCACTGACGGTAAGGAGCAATCCGCGCGACAGTGGTGTCCATGAACAGCAACCAGGTAGAAGCACTGATCGGACTGACCGCCACCTTCGGGATCCTGGTCCTCCTGATCCTCCCGTCCGTGTTCGGCCTGGTGCGCGAGAGGCGCATCGACCGTCAGATCCGGGAGGCTCAGGAGGCCCGCGAAGAGGTGCCGGCTCAGAAGTCCTCGTCCAGGTCGACGGTGCCCTCCACCGCCACCTGGTACGCCGAGGGCCGCCGCTCGAAGAAGTTGGTCAGCTCCTGAACCCCCTGGAGCTCCATGAAGGAGAAGGGGTTCTCGGAGCCGTACACCGGAGCGAAGCCGAGGCGGGTCAGCCGCTGGTCCGCCACGCACTCCAGGTACTGCCGCATCGACTCGGTGTTCATGCCCGGGAGACCGTCACCGCACAGGTCGCGCGCGAACTGCAGCTCGGCCTCGACGGCCTCCCGGAGCATGTCCGTCACCTCCTGCTGGAGCCGGTCGTCGAACAGCTCCGGCTCCTCCTTGCGGACGGTGTCGACCACGTCGAAGGCGAAGGACATGTGCATCGTCTCGTCGCGGAACACCCAGTTGGTGCCGGTGGCCAGGCCGTGCAGCAGGCCCCGGCTGCGGAACCAGTAGACGTACGCGAAGGCGCCGTAGAAGAACAGGCCCTCGATGCATGCGGCGAAGCAGATCAGGTTGAGCAGGAAACGGCGGCGGTCCGCCTGTGACTCCAGGCGCTCCAGCTTCTCGACCTCGTTGATCCACTTGAAGCAGAACCCGGCCTTCTCGCGGATGGACGGGATGTTCTCCACGGCCGCGAAGGCCGCCGCGCGGTCCTCCGGGTCGGGCAGGTAGGTGTCGAGCAGCGTCAGATAGAACTGGACGTGCACCGCCTCCTCGAACAGCTGACGGCTCAGGTAGAGCCGCGCCTCGGGGGAGTTGATGTGCTTGTACAGCGTCAGCACCAGGTTGTTCGCGACGATCGAGTCGCCTGTCGCGAAGAAGGCCACCAGCCGGCCGATGAGGTGCTGCTCGGCGGGGGAGAGCTTGGCGAGGTCGGCGACGTCGGAGTGGAGGTCGACCTCCTCCACGGTCCAGGTGTTCTTGATGGCGTCCCGGTAGCGCTCGTAGAAGTCCGGGTAGCGCATGGGGCG
This sequence comes from Streptomyces djakartensis, assembly GCF_014651075.1. Taxonomy (GTDB): domain Bacteria; phylum Actinomycetota; class Actinomycetes; order Streptomycetales; family Streptomycetaceae; genus Streptomyces; species Streptomyces djakartensis. The sequence goes on from NZ_BMWE01000025.1 coordinate 44,523, forward strand.
CAGCGTCAGCTCGAAGCCGGGGTCGAGCAGGTTCTGGGTGGTCGTCACTGGCAGGCCTCGCAGGACTCGGGGTTTTCCAGGGAGCAGGCGACCGCTTCGGGGTCCGGGGTGGCCTGCACGGGGACGGCGGCGCGGGCGGCCCGGGCGATGCGGGTCGCCGGGCGCGAGCGCAGGTAGTACGTGGTCTTCAGCCCGGACTTCCAGGCGTAGGCGTACATCGAGGAGAGCTTGCCGATGGTCGGCGTCTCCAGGAACAGGTTCAGGGACTGGGACTGGTCCAGGAACGGGGTCCTGGCCGCCGCCATGTCGATCAGGCCGCGCTGCGGGATCTCCCACGCCGTGCGGTAGAGGGCGCGGACGTCCTCGGGGATCCAGGCGAAGTCCTGCACCGAGCCGTTCGCCTCGCGCAGGGCCTCCCGGGTACGGGCGTCCCACACGCCGAGCCGCTTCAGCTCGTCCACCAGGTAGGAGTTGACCTGGAGGAACTCACCCGACAGCGTCTCGCGCTTGAACAGGTTGGACACCTGCGGCTCGATGCACTCGTACACCCCCGCGATGGAGGCGATGGTGGCCGTGGGCGCGATGGCGAGGAGCAGTGAGTTGCGCATACCCGTCGCGGCGACGCGCTCCCGCAGGGCCGCCCAGCGCTCCGGCCAGGTCAGCTCGACGTCGTAGTGGTCGGGGTGGAGCACGCCCTTGGCCGTACGGGTCTTCTCCCAGGCGGGCAGCGGACCGTTGCGCTCGGCGAGGCCGGCGGACGCCTCGTACGCCGCCAGCATGATCCGCTCGGCGATACGCGTGGACAGCGCCCTGGCCTCCGGCGAGTCGAAGGGCAGCCGCAGCTTGAAGAAGACGTCCTGCAGGCCCATGGCCCCGAGCCCGACGGGACGCCACCGGGCGTTGGAGCGGCCGGCCTGCTCCGTCGGGTAGAAGTTGATGTCGACGACGCGGTCGAGGAACGTGACGGCCGTACGCACCGTCTCGTCCAGCCGTTCCCAGTCGATGCCGCCCTCGGTCACGAAGGCCCCGAGGTTGACCGACCCCAGGTTGCAGACCGCCGTCTCCCCGTCGCTGGTGACCTCCAGGATCTCCGTGCAGAGGTTGGAGGAGTGGACGACGTGGCCCGGCTCGGCCGTCTGGTTGGCGGTGCGGTTGGCGGCGTCCTTGAAGGTCATCCAGCCGTTGCCGGTCTGGGCGAGGGTGCGCATCATGCGGCCGTACAGCTCGCGGGCCGGCAGGGTCTTCTTCGCCAGACCCCGCGCCTCGGCCGCCCGGTACGCGGAGTCGAACTCCTCGCCCCACAGGTCGACCAGCTCGGGCACGTCCGAGGGGGAGAACAGCGACCACTGCGCGTCGGCGTTCACCCGCCGCATGAACTCGTCCGGCACCCAGTGCGCGAGGTTCAGGTTGTGCGTACGGCGCGCGTCCTCACCGGTGTTGTCGCGCAGCTCCAGGAACTCCTCGACGTCGGCGTGCCAGGTCTCCAGGTAGACCGCGGCCGCGCCCTTGCGGCGGCCGCCCTGGTTCACGGCGGCGACCGATGCGTCGAGCGTCTTCAGGAACGGGACGATGCCGTTGGAGTGGCCGTTCGTGCCGCGGATCAGCGAACCCCGGGCGCGGATCCGGGAGTAGGCGAGGCCGATGCCGCCGGCGTGCTTCGAGAGCCGGGCCACCTGGTGGTACCGGTCGTAGATGGAGTCCAGCTCGTCCTTGGGGGAGTCGAGGAGGTAGCAGGACGACATCTGGGGGTGCCGCGTGCCGGAGTTGAAGAGGGTGGGGGAGGAGGGCAGGTAGTCGAGGCGGCTCATGAGCCCGTAGAGCGCGGCGACTTCGTCGACCGACCTGGCCGTGTCGTCCTCGGCGAGACCGGCGGCGACACGCAGCATGAAGTGCTGGGGCGTTTCGAGCACCTTGCGGGTGACGGGGTGCCTGAGCAGGTAGCGGCTGTACAGCGTGCGCAGTCCGAAGTAGCCGAAGCGGTCGTCGCCGGCCGTGTCGATCAGGGCGTCGAGCCGGGCGGCGTGGATCCGCACGAACTCGGCGGTCCGGTCGGCGATGAGGCCCTCCCGGTGCCCGACCGCGACCGACTCCGGGAAGGACGTGACCCCCTGGGAGGCGGCCTCTTCGCGGATGCCGATGGTCAGCAGCCGGGCGGCCAGCCGGGAGTAGGCGGGGTCCTCGGAGATGAGACCGGCGGCCGCGTCCGTCGCCAGCTCGCGCAACTCCGCGATCATCTCGGCGGACGCCTCACGCGAGGACCGGCCGCGCAGCGCGGCGGCGGCGACCCGGCCGGGATCGGCGTCGGGGAGGTCGGCGGTCAGCTCGGCCAGGGTCCGCAGCAGCGCGGCACCGGGACCGTCGTGCTCTGTTTCGGCGGCTGAGACCGGATCGGCTGGCGCGATGGTCACGTGGGGGCTCTCCCTCGCTCGGCACAGGGGCCTCGCGCAGGGCAGGGGGCGGCACACGAGCGCACGCGGCGTCGCGTCCACCGGCCCACTCCACGAGGCCCGGACGTCAGGCACACCGGCCGGGTCGGCCGGGTGCGCTGTCGGCAGGTCCTCGGACTGATTCCCATACAGGCATGAACACGCATGGGTACACCGTTGCGGGACAGTTCCGGATTCGCACCGGATTCCCCTGCGGCGACAGCGAGCATGAGCATACATCTTGTGTTCGGTCGCGGTGGCACCCCCAGATGTTGTGGCGCGGTGGTTTCACAGCGTCAACTGGTGGGTGAGGAGAGTGATGTCAGTGATGTCCACGAGGTGCGGAATCGCCGAGCCCCTTGTGCCTTCGAGGGCCAGGTGGACGCGGGCCCCCTCCGTCCGGATTCCGCCACCGGTTGCGGGGCGCATCCGGAGTGCTTCCATGGAAATAGGTGCCGGCGTCCGCGGGTCCTCCGTACCGGGAATTCACATCGCTCTCGGAGGGAGTACTCACCATGACGAGGGTCGTCCGTCGCACGCCAGGCAAGGAGCGGCCGCACAACGCACCGATGGCCACACTGGATCTGCGACGGGCGGCGAGGTGGACCAGCCGCGTTGTCGTCGGCTACTGGCACAGTCTGACAATCAAGCTTGAGGCCCGCCGCGGCACCACCCGCCCCAGGAAATGGCGCAGGTGGTTCTCCTACACCAACGTGCTCCGGATGGCCTGGGCGGTCGGCGCCCTCGTGGTCTTCGGCTGGATCGGGGCCGGCGTACACATGCTGGTCACTGATGATGAGACCACGGTCGAGCGATGGCAGAAGGACCCAGGGGTCGAAGCCCTGGTCCGCTTCGTCGGCCCGGCCCTCACCGCTTCGGTCGCCGCCGCGCTCTTTCTGTTCTGGTGGTACAGCTGGAACAAGCGGCGGTACCTCGCGAAGGCACGCAAGGACCCTCACAAGCTCGTACTCACCGCCGGGCAGGACACCGACGAGATCGTGGGCCGCGATGAGCTCGCCCAGGTCATCGCCCAACGGCTGAGGGAGCGCAACACCCGTCGGCCCTATCTGCTCGTAGGCGGTGTCGGCACGGGGAAGACCGCCGTCCTTGTGCGGCTCACCGAACTGCTGGCCCGGGAACACGCCGTGCCCGTGCCGATCCGGTTGCGGGACGCCGACGGCAGCGATCTGAACTTCGAACGCATGGCCAAGCAGCGTTTCGCCGAGGAGGCACCCCAAGGCATCATGGCCCGCACCAAAGCTGAACGGGTCTGGCAGCAACTGCTCGCCGACGACAAGCTGGTGGTCATCGCCGACGGCCTCGAAGAAGCCCTTCTCGACGGCGGTCTTCAGCAGAACCGGGACAACATCATCCGCTGTGCCATCGAACGCGCCTATGAGAAACGGCTACCGGTGGTCATCGCCTCCCGGCCGCACAGTCCGCTGGACACCACGCCCGCCGCGATCGTGGAGCTGGAACCGCTGAGCGAGGAGGAGGCGCTGGACTTCGTCAAAGCCTCCGTACCCGAGACGGACGAGCGCCGCGTGGACTGGATCGTGGAGACGGCAGAGGTGACCGAATCGCCGGTCTACCTGCAGATCGCCCGTGAACTGCACCGGCACGGCGCCCTGGAACGTGACCGTCCGACCGATGACCCGAAGCGTCTGAACACCCGCAGCCGGGACCGGAGCACGCTCCGGTTGTGGCTGTTGGACACCTGGAGCCGTGCCCTGCTCGAGGGCCGGCTGCGCGAGGACGTCGCGCTCGCCCCGCACGAGCGTCGCGACACCCTTGAGGTGGTCTCCGCCCTGGCCTGTGTGGGACTGCTCCAGGACAAGCTGGAGGTGGACTTCGCCGAGTTGCTCGGCCCGGACGTCCACCCCGGCAGAACGCGATACGCGAGGGCTGGGGCACGCCGCCTGCGGACCAGGGTGCGCGGCTCCGGCTGGTACGGCAACAGCGGGAACGCCTTCTCCGAGTGGCACCGCCAACAGATCTGGGCCGCGCTCTGCGCCGGGCTCGGAGACGAGGAGGGGAGCCGGCTGCGCAAGGGGAACATGGCGCAGCGTCACGCCGTGCTCGCCCGTCTGGTCGGTAGCGCGGACAAGCTGGGGCTGTTGGAGAGTTCCGAGACGAAGGCGCGCTTCCCGCACAGCATCCTGCAGGCCTACTTCGGCTTCCGTCTCCTGAGCCACTTGGAGGAGGCCGACGCGGGCGAGCTGATCGAGCAGGCGCTGCAGCCGCCCGGCCCCGGCCGTGAGCTGCTGGTCGCGGTCGTGTTCATGTCCCGCGGGAGGTTGAGGGGACGTCCTCCCCGAGGCGGCGGTGCCGGGGCCGGGTTCCCGGAGGGGAAGGGGGAGCTGTTGCGGAGGGTGCCCGCGCGGGGGCGCGCCCTGTCCGAGCGGCTCTGTGCGGCCGCGCGGCACCGACCGGACGATCCGAAGACCCTCGACCTCTACGCGGCCGCCCTCGAAGTCGAGAGTGTGGAAGCCGACCCCGGACGGCTGAACGGCATCGTCGAGAAGGCGTCGGACGCCTGGTCGGACATCCAGGGCGATCAGCGCACTCTCGAAGACGCCAAACTGAGGCTGCTCAAGCAGCTGGGCGCGTCGTCGCGGCAGGCTTCCAAGAAGATCGACACCACGGCGATGTACGAGCGGCTCTTCCGGATAGGCATCGCTGAGCCCTCGTACTCCATCCGCCTGGCCATCGCCCAGGAGTTCGGCAGTGGCGGCAACGAGGCGTTCGCCGTGATCCGTGAGCGGGTCGGTCTCAACCGTGACCCCATAGGGGAGTACAACGCCAAGATCCAGGACATGAAGGCCGAGAACACGAGGGAGTTCGAAGCGTGGACCGTGAAAATGGGGCAAGCCAGAGCCGCCCGAGCCTCCTCGCCGGCCGAATCCTCCGAGGCCATTGACCGACTGCAAGCCGAGCGGGAGGAACTCAACCAGCGGTACGAGAAGCAACGGGTCGAATTGCTCCGGGAGTTCGTGATGCGGGCCTGGATGCTTCCCATGCTGCTGGGGTCGGTCGACGACTCCCACCGCGGCGAGGCCCGGGAACGCCTCACCAAATGGCTGCTCCACCTCGACCCGGCCCACACAGACGGCGCCCCCGACCTGCCGCTCGCCTTGGAGGCGGCACTGGCCCAGGGCTTCAAGTACGCGGCCAACCGGCGCCGGCGCCATCCGAACACGGATTCCGGCAGAAGCGTCGACCTGATCCGGCAGGCGGAGACTGTGCTGCAGCAGTCCCGGTGCTGGTACTCGCAGCTCAGCCTGCTTCAGGCGCTGTGCCTGTGGAAGCTTCCGGACCGGGTCGGCCACCATGACCGCAACGGCGGCACCACGGCAGGGCAGTTCGACGATCACCACGGGCCTCGCGAGCCGCTCCCGACGATCGGCGGTTCCACCGCCGTGCAGACCGTACGGCGGTGGCTGGCAATGGCCGGCACGGTGAACCCACCACCCGGCCCGCCCGGTGCGAACGGCGACTCGCCGCGGCGGCTCCTGCACCCGTTCGTCGCCGAGGCGGGCGATCTGGTGGCCCTCGCCCTGGAGACCGGGCAGCCCGAGCGCTTCCTCTGGATCGACGAGAAGGGCGTCGCCGACAACATCGGATCCCGCGCGGGCAGCTCCGGCGGATACCGCAAGCACAACCTGTGGATCCCGCCCTCGGTCGGCTGGAGCACCCTCGACGGGCGCGCCCAGCGTCTCGTCGCCGATGTGCTGGTGATGCTGAACCTCATCGAACGGGACGGACGCCCCGACGAGGTCGAGGAGCGCATGGCTCGCGCGGAACAGTCCGGCATGCCGCTCCCACCGTGCGTCCGTACGAACCGCGAGCCGCTGCGGCCCGGCGCGCGCGTCGGTACCGGGGCCGCACCCGAACCCGGCACGGCATGCCTGCCCGACTGCAAGTTCCAGCTCTGCCCGTACCCGCCGCGAGGTGTGCCCCGGGGAGAGATCCGAGAGCCCTTCTGCCGCCAGCAACAGGCCCTCCTGCCAGGACGCCTGCGCCGCTGGTTTCCCAGGCTGTTGCGCCGTAAGACGCCGCCCTGGGTGAGCATGCGCGTCCGTGAGCTGGACCGCTTCTGGCATGCGATGGCGGCACGTACCCGCGATTAGAGCGGCGGACGGATACGCCGACGGGCCGCCGGGTGCTCTCCCGACGGCCCGTCCTGCGCCGGGCTCAGTGCGAGGTGCCCGCCGTCGCCGGCGGCAGTTCCACCTGGACCCCGGGGTCGCCCGCGTCCGCCGTGTAGTCCTCCGGCTTGGTCTCGTCGACGCCGTCCGGGGCCTTGACGGCCTTCAGGACGAAGGTGAGCACCACCGTCACCACCACGTTCAGGACGAACGCCGTGAGGCCGATGTAGCCGATCTCGCCGATGCCCGGGATCTCCTTCGCCGAGCCGCCGAAGTGCTTCTGTGTCGGGGAGGCGACGCCGTACGCGGCGACCGTGCCGTAGACCATGCCGACCGCCCAGCCGGCGAGCAGCGCCCAGCGGTGGAACCAGCGGGTGAACAGGCCGCCGACCAGGGCCGGGAAGGTCTGCAGGATCCAGATGCCGCCGAGCAGCTGGAAGTTGATGGCGACCGTCTTGTCCATGGTGAGGACGAAGGCCAGCGCGCCCACCTTCACCAGCAGCGACACCAGCTTGGAGACCTTGGTCTCCTGCGCCGGTGTGGCGTCGGGCCTGATGAAGTCCTTGTAGATGTTGCGCGTGAAGAGGTTCGCGGCCGCGATGGACATGATGGCCGCCGGTACCAGCGCGCCGATGCCGATCGCCGCGAAGGCCACGCCCGCGAACCAGTCCGGGAACATGGTCTCGAACAGCTGGGGGATCGCCAGCTGCCCGTTCTGCACCTTGATGCCGGCCGCGATCGCCATGAAGCCGAGCAGTGCCAGCAGGCCCAGCATCAGCGAGTACAGCGGCAGGATCGTGGTGTTGCGCCGGATCACCTCACGGCTCTTCGAGGACAGCGTCGCCGTGATGGAGTGCGGATACATGAACAGGGCCAGGGCGGAGCCCAACGCCAGCGTGGCGTACGTCCACTGGCCCGCCTCCGGCGGCGTCAGCGCACCGCGCGGCGCGCCCGTGGCCGGGTTGGTCTGGCTGAAGGCGTCGCCCGCCTTGGCGAAGATGTCGTCGAAGCCGCCCAGCTTGATCGGGATGTAGATGATCGCCACCGCGATGACGATGTAGATCAGGGTGTCCTTCACGAACGCGATCAGCGCGGGAGCGCGAAGCCCCGAGGAGTAGGTGTACGCGGCCAGCACGCCGAACGCGATCAGCAGCGGCAGGTCCTTGATGAACCAGTTGGTGTTCTCGCCGCCGCCCACGCCCATCACGTCCAGCACGGCCTGGATGCCGACCAGCTGGAGCGCGATGTACGGCATCGTCGCGAGGATGCCGGTGAGGGCCACGGCCAGCGACAGTCCCTTGGAGCCGAAGCGGCCGCGTACGAAGTCGGAGGTCGTGACGTACCCGTGCCTGTGGGACACCGACCACAGGCGGGGGAGGAAGGTGAAGATCAGCGGGTACACCAGGATCGTGTACGGCACGGCGAAGAATCCGGCCGCGCCCGCCGCGTAGATCGCCGCCGGCACGGCGACGAAGGTGTACGCCGTGTACAGGTCGCCGCCGAGCAGGAACCAGGTGATCCAGGTGCCGAACGAGCGGCCGCCCAGGCCCCATTCGTCCAGACTGTGCTCGTTCTCGGCCTTGCGCCAGCGGGCGGCCAGAAAGCCCATGACCGTCACGGCCAGGAAGAAGAGGATGAAGACGGCGAGCGCGACGCCGTTCACGCCGTCCTTCACTGCGACGCACCGCCCTTCGCGGCCGAGCGGGCGCGCTGGTCACGCTGCCACAGCTTGTAGGCGACCATCGTCAGGGCGGTGGAGATCAGCACCCAGGCCATCTGGTACCAGTAGAAGAACGGGATCCCGATGAAGGCCGGGCCGGTCCTGGCGTACGAGCCGACCCACAGCATGGCCACGAAGGGCGCTACGAGACACAGTGCGATGACGACGCGCATCGGCGTCACCACCGCTCTGCCGACTTCCGGGGTGTGCGACATCAGGCGGTTCCGTCCCCTCGGTGATCACCTTTGCAATGCGCAGGCAATCTAGGTCAGGGAGAGCCGCCTACGGAACCCCTCGTCCGCAATGCGGTGCCCGGACCGCGTGCTACTCCTGGGGGCGCTTCAGCCGTGCCACGAACTTGTAGCGGTCCCCGCGGTACACCGAACGCACCCACTCCACAGGCCTGCCCTCGCGGTCCAGCGAGTGCCGGGAGAGCATCAGCATGGGCAGGCCGACGTCCGTGCCGAGCAGCCCGGCCTCGCGCGGGGTGGCCAGCGAGGTCTCGATGGTCTCCTCCGCCTCCGCGAGATGGATGTCGTAGACCTCGGCGAGCGCGGTGTAGAGGGACGTGTACTTCGCCAGGGACCGGCGCAGGGCCGGGAAGCGCTTCGCGCTCAGGTGGGTGGTCTCGATGGCCATCGGTTCGCCGTTGGCCATGCGCAGCCGCTCGATGCGCAGCACGCGCCCGCCGGGTGTGATGTCGAGCAGCCCGGCCAGACGGTCGTCGGCGGTGATGTAGCCGATGTCCAGCAGCTGCGAGGTGGGTTCGAGTCCCTGGGCGCGCATGTCCTCGGTGTAGGAGGTCAGTTGCAGCGCCTGCGAGACCTTCGGCTTGGCGACGAACGTGCCCTTGCCCTGGATGCGTTCCAGCCGGCCTTCGACGACGAGTTCCTGGAGCGCCTGGCGCACGGTGGTGCGCGAGGTGTCGAACTCCGTCGCCAGCGTGCGCTCGGGCGGGACCGGCGTGCCGGGTGCCTGGGTCTCGGTCATGTCGAGCAGGTGCTTCTTCAGGCGGTAGTACTTGGGCACGCGTGCGGTACGGACGGGCGTGCCGTTCTCGTTCCCCGCACTGCTGACGTCGGTGCTCATGCTCCGCCTTCCCGGCTGCTCTGCCGACACGATCCCACTTGTATACCGTCGGCGTCTTGTTTGGTCTAGTCCAGCGATCTCTGTGGTCTACCCGCAGTATGCCGTGCCGACCCGGGATTTCGCTGGCTTCTTACTTAAAGATCCCTGCATATGTAGGTCGCATAACGGCTGGTCAGCGCCGTATCACGACCCTTGACAGGCCTGCTGGTCTGGTCCAAGCTCCCGGTACTGGTCTAAACCATTGGTCCAGGTCCTGGCCCCACGTTCACCGCGGGGAGCAGGGGGGTCCGGCATCCCTGAGGAGGGTGGCGTGAAGCGCAAGCTGATATCCGCGATCGGTATCGCGGGCATGGTGGTCTCCATCGCGGCGTGTGGGGGCGAAGGCGGCGGCGGGGGCTCGGACAAGGGCGCGGACGCCAAGGAGCTGACCGTCTGGCTCACCGTCGACGCCCAGAACAACTGGCCCGAGCTGGTGAAGGCCGCCGACGCCGCGCTGCGGAAGAAGCACCCCGGCGTCAGGATCAACCACGAGTACTACGGCTGGCCCGACAAGAACGCCAAGCTCGACGCCGTCCTCGCCACCGACAAGGCCCCCGACGTGGTCGAGATGGGCAACACCGAGATGCTCGGCTACATGGTCAAGGGCGCCTTCGCCCCCCTCGACGCGTCGGAGTTCGACAACTCGGACGCCTGGCTGGACGGGCTCAAGGCCTCGGTGACCTACGAGGACAAGACCTACGGCGTCCCGTACTACGCGGGAGGCCGGGTCGCCAACTGGCGGGGGGACGTGGCGGCCTCGGTCGGGGTGAAGACGCCCCCGAAGACGTACCGGGAACTGACGGCCGCGCTGGACAAGATCCAGAAGAAGCGGGGCGGCAAGTTCAGCGCCTGGTACCAGCCGACCCGCGACTGGTACGCGGCGATGTCCTTCGTCTACGACGCCGGCGGCGCCATCGCCACCGAGTCCGGCGGCCAGTGGAAGGCGTCGCTCTCCTCGCCCGAGTCCCTCAAGGGCCTGAAGGAGTTCAAGAACGTCGTCGACAGGTACATGCACGGCGACAAGACCAAGGACGAGTCCGACCGCTACATCGTCTACGGCCAGGGCAAGTCCGCCATGATCTTCGCGGCGGCGTGGGAGGGCGCGACCGCCGAGGACCCGAAGAACGACAAGACCGGCAAGCTCAAGGGCAACCTCGAGAACTTCGTGATGCCCGGCCCCTCCGGCAGGAACATGCCCGTCTTCCTGGGCGGTTCCGACCTCGCCGTGCCGGTGAAGTCGGACGCGCGGGCGCTGGCCGCCGAGTGGATCGACGCGTTCACCGGATCCTCCGGCCAGAAGGGTCTGATGGCCAAGGGCAACCTGCCCAACAACAAGACCGACCTCGCGACCCTCAAGAACGACCCCAAGACGGCGGTCCCGGCCATCGCGGCCGAGTCCAACTGGTTCGTCCCGATGGCGCCGGGCTGGGGCCAGGTCGAGAAGGCGCAGATCCTGCAGACCATGCTGCAGAGCATCGGCACCGGCAAGAAGTCGGTCGAGGCCGCCGCCAAGGAGGCGGACACCGCGATCGACAAGGTCATCAACACCAAGTGACCTCCGGCGGGGCTCCTCATCGGTGGGGCCCCGCCGCCTTTCAGACCTGAGGGACCGCCAAGGAGCACGCGATGAGTGCCGCAGACACCACCACCCCCGCCAAGGTGCCGCCACCGCGGCAGGCACCGCCGCCACCTCCCGCGGACCGGCGGCCACGCGAGCGGCGCACGCCGGGCGGGGCCGCGGTCCCCTGGCTGCTGCTGGCGCCCTGCCTGCTGGTCCTCGCGGCGGTCATGGGCTATCCGCTGGCCCGCCTGGTCACCCTGTCCTTCCAGAGGTTCGGGCAGTCCCAGCTCTGGGGCTTCCAGCCCGCCGAGACCGTCGGATTCGACAACTTCGCCAAGGTGCTGGGCGACGGCGTGTTCTGGGCCGTCGTCCTGCGCACCCTCGTCTTCGCGGCCGGAGCCGTCGTCCTCACCATGGTCATCGGCATGGCGCTCGCCCTGCTGCTCCAGCGGGTCTCCGGCTGGCTGAAGGTGCTCATCAACATCGTGCTGGTGGCGAGCTGGGGCATGCCCGTGATCGTGGCGACCACGGTCTTCAAGTGGCTCTTCGACTCGGACTACGGCGTCTTCAACGCCCTGCTCAGCAAGCTGCCCGGCGTCGAGATGACCGGCCACAACTGGTTCGCGAGCGGGCCCGAGGGGCTTGCTGTGATCATGCTGCTGGTGGTGTGGGGCGCCGTGCCCTTCGTGGTCATCACCCTCAGCGCGGGCCTCACCCAGGTCCCGAGGGAACTGGAGGAGGCGGCCCGCCTGGACGGTGCCGGTTCCTGGGGCGTCTTCCGCTACGTCACCCTGCCCGTCCTCAAACCGGTCATCGTGATGCTCACGACCCTGTCGGTCATCTGGGACATGGGCGTCTTCCCCCAGGTGTTCGTCATGCGGGGCGGCCACCCCGAGCCCGAGTTCCAGGTCCTCAACACCTACTCCTACGACCGGGCCTTCGTGGTCAACGACTACGCCCAGGGCTCGGCCATCGCGCTGATCACCGTCTTGCTGCTGCTCGGCGTGGTCGCCGTCTACATGCGGCAGATGCTGAAGATCGGAGAGGTCGAATGAGCAGCACCCTGACGGGCCGCCGGGCCCCGAAGCTCTGGTGGAACCTCCTCGGCCTCCTGGTCTTCGCCACCGCCGGCTTCCCGCTCTACTGGATGCTCGACACGGCGTTCAAGCCCGCCGAGGACGCCATCGACCCCGACCCGAGCCTGCTGCCGACCGGCATCACCTTCGCCAACTTCGGCCGGGCGCTCGACATCGCCGACTTCTGGGGCCCGGTGGGCCGCAGCCTGGTGGTGTCGCTGGCGGTGGTCGTCATCGGCATGGCCGTCGGGCTGCTGGCCGCGCTCGCCATCTCCCGGTACGCCTTCCGCGGCCGCAAGATCGTGATCGTCGGGATCCTGGCGGTTCAGATGGTCCCCTTGGTCGCGATGATCATTCCGGTGTTCCTGCTGCTCAACGACCTGGGCCAGTACGACCGGCTGACCGGCCTCATCATCACGTACCTGACCTTCGTCCTCCCGTTCACGGTGTGGACGCTGCGCGGCTTCATCGTCAACATCCCGAAGGAACTGGAGGAGGCCGCCATGGTCGACGGCTGTTCCCGCACGGGCGCCTTCCTCCGGGTCGTCTTCCCGCTCCTGGCGCCCGGCATGGTCGCCACCTCGGTCTACGGCTTCATCCAGGCCTGGAACGAGTACCTGTACGCCCTGATGCTGCTCAGCCAGAGGAACCAGACCGCGACCGTCTGGCTCGGCAACTTCACCACCAAGCACGGCACCGAATACGCCCCGATGATGGCCGGGGCCACGATGATGGCCGTGCCGATCGTCGCCCTGTTCCTCCTCGTCCAGCGCAAGATGGCCGCGGGTCTGACCGCGGGCGCCGTGAAGGGATGACCCCGCCCCATGTCGACACTCGCCAGCGCTGCCGACACGCTCACGCGTGACGCCCTGACGGTCCTCCAGCCCGGCTTCACCGGCACCACCGCCCCCGACTGGCTGCTGCGCCGGCTGGGCGAGGGCCTCGCCTCCGTCGGCCTGTTCGGCCGCAACATCGCCTCGCCCGGCCAGCTGACCGCGCTGACCTCCCAGTTGCGGGCGGAGCGCGACGACGTCCTGGTCGCGATCGACGAGGAGGGCGGCGACGTGACCCGCCTGGAGGTGCGGACCGGCTCCTCCTTCCCGGGCAACCACGCGCTCGGCGCGGTCGACGACGTGGAGCTGACCCACCAGGTCGCCCGCGAACTGGGCCGCCGGCTGGCGGACTGCGGCGTGAACCTCAACTGGGCCCCCTCCGCCGACGTGAACTCCGACCCGCGCAACCCGGTGATCGGTGTTCGCTCCTTCGGCGCCGACACCGAACTGGCCGCCCGTCACACCGCGGCCTATGTGACGGGCCTGCAGTCCGCCGGGGTCGCCGCCTGCACCAAGCACTTCCCGGGCCACGGCGACACGGCCGTCGACTCCCACCATGACCTGCCGCGTATCGACGTCTCCGCCGCCGGGCTGACCGAGCGCGAACTGGCCCCGTTCCGCGCGGCCATCGCCGCCGGCACCCGGGCCGTGATGAGCGCCCACATCCTGGTCCCGGCCCTGGACCCCGACCGACCCGCCACGCTCTCCCGCCGCGTCCTGACCGGCCTGCTGCGCGGAGAACTCGGCTACGAGGGTCTCGTGGTCACCGACGGCATGGAGATGCGGGCCGTCGCCGGGACGTACGGCATCGAACGCGGCAGCGTCCTCGCCATCGCCGCCGGCGCCGACGCGATCTGCGTGGGCGGTGGCCTGGCCGACGACGCGACCGTCCTCCGGCTGCGGGACGCCTTGGTCGCGGCGGTGCGCGCGGGTGACCTGCCGGAGGAACGCCTGGCCGACGCCGCGGAGCGGGTCCGCGCACTGGCCCGCTGGGCGAGCACGGCGGCCCGCGTGCCCGAGGACGCCCGGGACAGTGAGATCGGCATGCACGCCGCTCGCCGCGCCCTCACGGTGACCGTCGCACCGGGCATGGGAGGCCCGGAGAGTTTCACACCCCTCACCGAACCGCCCTACGTCGCCGCCCTCACCCCCGTCGCCAACATCGCGGTCGGTGACGAGACCCCCTGGGGCGTCGCAGCGGAACTCGTGCACCTCCTGCCCGGCACGGTGACGGGCAGCTTCACCGAGGACGGCACGCAGGGGGAGAGCGCCGGACGAGCTGCCCTCGAGGCGGCCGGCCCCCGCCGCATCGTCGCCGTCGTCCGCGACGAACACCGCCACCCCTGGATGGCCTCCGCCCTCGACGTCCTGCTGGCCACCCGCCCCGACACGATCGTCGTCGAGATGGGCGTCCCCCAGGCCGCCCCGCGCGGCGCCCTTCACATCGCCACCCACGGCGCGGCCCGCGTCTGCGGCCGGGCGGCGGCCGAGGTGATCGCCGGAGTCACCGGGCCGGCCGGGGCGTAAGGCAGCGCCCCGGCGCGCCGGGCCCCGGACTCGCGCTGAGGACTCGACGTTCGCGGAGCAGCCCGGCCAACGGCGCCGGCCGGGCCTGCTGGAACCGCGCGAACAGGTAAGGGGGACACAGACCCCGGGGGGCGGGCGCTAGATCCCCTGCCACTCCGGCTTGCTCGCGTAGGTGTGGCGGAAGTAGTCCGCCAGCTTCAGCTTCGACGCGGCGGCCTCGTCGACGACGATGGTCGCGTGCGGGTGAAGCTGGAGCGCGGACGCCGGGCAGACCGCCGCGATCGGTCCTTCCACCGTCGCCGCGACCGCATCCGCCTTGCCCTCGCCGGTGGCCATCAGCACCAGATGCCGGGCCTCCAGAATGGTGCCTATACCCTGCGTGATCACGTGGTGAGGCACCTGGTCGATGTCGCCGCCGAAGAAACGCGCGTTGTCGATCCGGGTCTGCTGGGTCAGCGTCTTGATCCGGGTCCGCGACGCCAGCGACGAGCACGGCTCGTTGAACCCTATGTGCCCGTCGGTCCCGATCCCGAGCAGCTGAAGGTCCACACCTCCGGCGTCCGCGAGAGCCTTGTCGTAGGCCGCGCACGCTCCCTGCACGTCCTCGGCCGTGCCGTCCGGTCCCGTGAACCGGGCCATCCCGATCCCGAGCGGCTCAAGTACCTCGCGCCGCAGCACGGAGCGGTAGGACTCCGGATGGTCGGCGGGCAACCCCACGTACTCGTCGAGCTGGGCGACCCGCGCCCGCGTCATGTCCACGGCGCCTGAGCGCACCCTGGCCGCCAGCGCCTCGTACACGGGCAGCGGCGTCGAGCCGGTGGCCACGCCGAGCAGAGCGTCGGGCTTGCGCCGGATCAGCTGAGCCATGGCCTCGGCGATGAGCTCGCCGCCCGCCTTGGCGTCCGGGACGATGACAACTTCCACGCTGGCCTGCCGATCTGAGAATGCTCACCTTGGACGGAACAGGTAGGGTCGTATGGTTTAGACCAATCTAACAGAGCGGGACCGCCATTCCCAGGGTGGGAACCGGCGCTCCCGGGCAGGCGGCCGCGCCGCGCCCACCGGGTATCCAGCGGGTGAACGGCTCATATCCCGGACGGATGCCGTCCCCGCGACGGGTGTCGTCCTGCTCGCACGTACGCCCACGGCGGCGCCCCCTTCTTATTTTTCTAGCGGTCGCTACAGAAATGACCGTACCGCAGCCCGCGGATATTTCTCTAGTGCTCGCTATAAAATGCACCCCATGGTGAACGACGGAGCCGCCGAGGGGCAGGGGGCCGGGGCCGCAGGCCCCCGCGCGGCGGGGAACGAAGGCGGCGGCACGGTCGGCGGCAGGGGCAGGCCCCGCGGCCGCCCCCGCTCCTTCGATCGCGAAACCGCCCTGGAGAAGGCGCTCCTGGCCTTCTGGGAGCACGGCTACGAGGCCACCTCCGTCTCGGACCTCACCCGTGCCATGGACATCGGTGCCCCCAGCCTCTACGCGGCCTTCGGTGACAAGCGCTCCCTCTTCGAGGAGGTCGTGAGCGTCTACGGCGCGCGATACGGCTCCTTCGCCGACCGGGCCCTCGCCGAGGAGCCCACCGCACGCGGCGCCGTCGAGCGCACCCTGCGCGAGGCGGCCACCGCGTACACGGAACCCGGGCACCCGCGCGGCTGCCTGGTCGTCCACGCCGCCGCGAACTGCTCGACGCCCGAGGTCGAACAGTCGCTGCGGGACCGCCGCAACGCCGACATCGCCGCGTTCGAGAGCCGTATCAGAGCCGATGTCGCCGCCGGCGTGCTGCCTCCGGGGATCGACGCCGCGGCCTTGGCCCGCCACACCGGAGCGATGATCCAGGGCATGTCACAACAGGCACGTGACGGGGCGAGCCGGGAGGAACTGGAGGCGGTCGCGGAAATTGCCATGTCCATCTGGCCCCGCACAGGAACCCACACGGGTTAGTCTGCCTGGTGGACGTCGATGCGTCCGACGAGCCGCGAAAATAACAACAACGAACAGCCTCCCACGCATGGACACCCCCGAGTGGTCTAGTCCACAATGCGTGACGAGAGCGCGCGTGAAGCGCGCACCAGCCTCCGCCTTCCCCGCACAGGAAGGCGGACAGAGGAACCGAGGCTCTCTGCCCTGACTGCCCCGGATCCTCGTCCTTCGGCCGACCGGGACCGCACACCCCACGGCCGTTGCTGCTCCGGGCTGCGGTGCCGGGAGGGTTGAGGGTCCCTCTCAGGCGCCGCGGCCCGCGGGTGTTCCGCGGCCCCCATCGGTCCGGGCCCGTACATTTCAGAGCCGTACAAACCCCCGGGTACGCTCGCACTCGTGCCCTCCATGAACGAACTCGTACGCCAGCACACCGCGCTCGACGACACCGATCTCGAGTGGCTGCACCTGCTGGTCTCGGAGTGGCAGCTGCTCTCCGACCTCTCCTTCGCCGACCTGGTCCTGTGGGTCCCCACCAGCGACGGCACCCGGTACGTCTCGGTCGCCCAGATGCGCCCCAACACCGGCCCGACGTCGTACCAGGACGACATGGTGGGCCACCTCGTCCCGCGTGGCCGCCGCCCGATGCTGGACGCAGCCCTCGACGAGGGCCGCATCGTGCGCGAGGGCGACCCGGAGTGGCGCGAGGAAGTGCCGGTCCGGGTCGAGTCGATCCCGGTGCGGCGCGAGGGCCGCGTCCTCGGCGTCATCGCGCGCAACACCAACCTCCTCACCGTGCGCACCCCGAGCCGCCTGGAGCTCACCTATCTGCAAAGCGCCTCCGACCTCGCCCAGATGATCGCGGCCGGTGCTTTCCCGTTCGCGAACCAGCAGCTCGACATGGACGCCTCGCCCCGCGTGGGCGACGGCCTGATCCGGGTCGACGGCGACGGCATCGTCCAGTACGCCTCCCCGAACGCCCTGTCCGCCTACCACCGGCTCGGCCTCGCCTCCGATCTCGTCGGCCAGCACCTGGGCAGGACCACGGCCGAACTCGCCCCGACCCGGGGGCCGGTGGACGAGGCGCTCGCCAAGGTCGCCAGCGGCTGGGCGCCGCGCGAGACCGAGATCGAGGCCAACGACGGGGTCATCCAGTTCCGAGCGATCCCCCTCAAGCCCAAGGGCACCCGCATCGGCTCGCTGGTCCTGCTGCGGGACGTCACGGAACTCCGTCGCCGCGAACGCGAGTTGATCACCAAGGACGCAACGATCCGCGAGATCCATCACCGCGTCAAGAACAACCTCCAGACGGTGGCGGCGCTGCTCCGTCTCCAGGCCCGGCGCATCGAGTCGGATCGCGGCAGGGAGGCTCTCGAAGAGGCGGTGCGGCGCGTGGGATCCATTGCGATCGTGCATGAGACGCTCTCCCAGAACCTGGACGAGCGCGTGGAGTTCGACGACATCGCCGACCGCGTGCTGGCGATGGTCGCGGAGATCTCCCCGGGCAAGGTCACGGGCCGGCGCACCGGCCGCTTCGGCATTCTCGACGCCGAGGTCGCCACCCCGCTGTCGATGGTGCTGACCGAGGTTCTGCAGAACGCGCTGGAACACGGCTTCGCCGAGGGCGACACCGGCACGGTCGAAGTGTCGGCGGTCCGTGGCGGCACCACGAAGGAGGCCCGCCTGCTGGTCACCGTCCAGGACGACGGAGTCGGCCTGCCGGAGGGTTTCGACCCGCACACCGCGGGCAACCTCGGCCTGCAGATCGTCCGGACCCTGGTGGAAGGCGAGTTGGGCGGCACCTTCGACATGGTCCCGGCGCCTGAGCGAGGCACCAGGGTGATCCTTGACATCCCGGTGCGGGCTCAGAAGTGAGCCGTGCCCTTGCGTGCGAGCCCCGCCCCTTCGGGAACGGGCCGTGAAAAGCATTGAGCCCCGGGCCATCAATCGGCCCGGGGCTAAAGCTCGTTGCTGCTTGACTAAGCGCATCGGGGGAACTGCGCGCTGCGGCTCGGGGGCGGGAGATGCGCACTCGCTGTGCGCGCCGCCAAGCTCAGGCTGTCAGTAGGGGTGGGTTGTCAGGCGGAGGCCTGACGAGCCCGGTTGCGAGCGGCGCGGCGCTTCATGGCGCGGCGCTCGTCCTCGCTGAGACCACCCCAGACGCCGGAGTCCTGGCCGGACTCGAGCGCCCACTGCAGACACTGCTCGATAACCGGGCAGCGACGGCAGACGGCCTTGGCTTCCTCGATCTGCAGCAGCGCAGGACCGGTGTTGCCGATGGGGAAGAAGAGCTCGGGGTCTTCCTCGCGGCAAACGGCGTTGTGACGCCAGTCCATGGCTGCTACCTCTCCTTGGTATTACATGCAGGTGCTTGTGAATGTGAACGCTTTCACGAATCCCTCAACAAGTGAAGGGCCGCCCGCCAGTTCCCTGGCGAGCTCCTGTGAGTTGAAGAGGGGTTCTGGTGACCAGTGGAGGCCGGTGTTGCGGGCCGTCCCGATCGCCACGTAGAGACTCGCAAACCTCAGCCGGGGATACAACCCCTTCTGGAAAGTTTTTTTTGATTCTTCGGTGTCGACTAGGTCACAGCCGTACTTCCATGGGGTGGATCCTGGCCTAAACGTTCGAGTGAAAGGACTTTAGCCCCTTCTGCTCACACAATCACACGCAGTGCTCGACGTACGCCTGTGAACGTCACGCTGGTTCGCAGCCCCAGGTGGTCACCGTCCATCTGGAGGGGGAGTGGCACCTTCGAATGCAAGGTGAACTCGGTCAAGTCATGCAGAGAGGTGGCGTGCTTGCCGTGGGGTCCCCGCTCGGGGGACGAAGTGAGCAACTGGGTGCCATACCGGGCAACCGCCACGGCGGACAGACTGCTGAGACCGAAGAGATCGAGACCGGTATCGAACGAGGCTTTAGGCGCCGCGTAGATGGGGCGATTCCCCAGAAACGTCCATGGGGAAGTGTTCGAGACTATGGACAGCACCAGATCGGTGACCGGTTCCTCGCCGGCCCGCTCCAGCGTGATGCTCCCGTGCCGGCGGTCCGGCTCACCCAGGAGCTGGCGCACGACCTGGCGCACGTAAAGAGCGTGTGTGGATTTCCGGCCGCGCTCACGGTGCTGTTCCACCCTGCCGACCACACCGGCGTCGAAGCCGAGCCCGGCGTTGAAGGTGAACCAGCGGCCCGGCACTCCTTCGTCCTCCGTGCCCGGCGTACCCGTGGTCAGACCCAGGCCGACGGTCCGTTCGCTGCCGTCGCGCAGGGCGTCCAGCAGGGCGCCGGTCGCCTCGACCGCGTCGTTCGGCAGGCCCAGGGCCCGGGCGAAGACGTTGGTGGAGCCGCCCGGCACCACGGCGAGTCCCGGGAGGTGGCCCGGGGCCGGGCCGGCGTACAGGAGGCCGTTGACCACCTCGTTGACCGTGCCGTCACCGCCGAGGGCGACCACCAGGTCTATGTCGTCGCTCTCCGCCGCGTGCCGGCCCAGGTCGCGGGCGTGCCCGCGGTACTCGGTGGTGACCGCCTCCAGCTTCATCTCGCTGGCGAGCGCGTGGATCAGTACGTCGCGTGTGCGCGCACTTGTGGTGGTTGCCGCCGGATTGACCACGAGGAGTGCACGCATGACTGGCAGCGTACCTACTGGGTGGTACCCGGCACAGACCGAGGTCGGGATCAGGCAAGAGAGCGGGGCCGAACCTCGCCACGGGGGTGCCTGCGACGAGGGCTACTCTTCAGGTGTGAGCAGTGAGCAGACCTCCACCAGCCCGGAAGCCGCCGGCCCTCGCCCCCGGCGTCTGACGTACGCCGCGATGCTGGCCGCACTGGAAGGGCTCGCGCTGGTCGTCGGCGGGGTCTGGATCCTCGTCCTCGGTTTCACGGGGCATCCGGACGACCGGCAGCAGGCCGTCACCGGGGGCATCACGCTGGTCGTGCTCGCGCTGCTGCCGCTGCTCGCGGCCCGCGGGCTGCTCGCCCTCCGCAGCTGGAGCCGCGGCCCGGCCGTCATCACCCAGCTCATGGCGCTTCCGGTGGCCTACAACCTGCTCCAGGCCGACAGCATGGCCATTCCCGGCGGGATCGCGCTGGCGGTGGTCGCCGTCGCCTCGCTCGTGCTGCTGGTGAACCCCGAGACGACCCGGGCCCTCGGAATCCGCGGGCCCGGCAACGCCGACAACACGGAGAAGTAGCCGTCACTCCTCGACGAGGAGCCTCTCCCGGAGCTGCGCCAGCGTGCGTGCCAGCAGCCGGGAGACGTGCATCTGCGAGATGCCGACCTCCTGCGCGATCTGCGACTGGGTCATGTTGCCGAAGAAGCGCAGCAGCAGGATCCGCTTCTCGCGCGGCGGAAGGTCCTCGAGCAGCGGCTTGAGGGACTCCCGGTACTCCACGCCCTCCAGCGCCTCGTCCTCCGCGCCGAGGGTGTCCGCGACCGCCGGGGACTCGTCGTCCGTGTCGGGGACGTCCAGGGACAGCGTGGAGTACGCGTTGGCGGACTCCAGGCCTTCCAGGACCTCCTCCTCCGAGATCGACAGCTTCTCGGCGAGCTCGTGGACCGTGGGGGAGCGGCCGTGCAGCTGGGACAGCTCGGCCGTGGCCGTGGTCAGCGCCAGGCGCAGTTCCTGCAGCCGGCGCGGCACGCGCACCGCCCAGCCCTTGTCGCGGAAGTGCCGCTTGATCTCGCCGACGACCGTCGGGGTCGCGTAGGTCGAGAACTCCACGCCGCGGTCCGGGTCGAAGCGGTCGACCGACTTGATCAGCCCGATCGTGGCGACCTGGGTCAGGTCGTCCAGCGGTTCGCCGCGGTTGCGGAAGCGGCGCGCGAGATGCTCGACGAGCGGCAGGTGCATGCGGACCAGCTGGTTGCGCAGGTCCGCGTACTCGGGACTGCCGCTGCTCAGGGTGCGCAGTTTGAGGAACATCTCCCGCGCCCCGCTGCGGTCCGGGGAGCCGTGCTGTGCGCCCCGCGTGCGGTGTGCGCTCGGCGTTTCGTCCTCGGAGTGTCGCTCGTGCTCGCTCATCGTCCCGCCCGTCGCCCTTCCCCGAGCCCTCGCCTCCTCCGCCGCACTCGACTTCGCGCGAGTGGGTGGACCCCCCTGGGCAGGGGATGCGGTGATCCCCCCGCGCGGAGGCGCGCTCCGCACGGCACCTTCCCGGTCCGGCCGCCCGTCGCCCGGGAGGACGATCCCCGAGGAGTCGTCCTCCGGGTGCGGGCGGGCCTGCTCGGGGATGCCGTCGATGCCGGCCGCCATGCGCGGGGCCCCGCTGGGGCTCGCGCCCTTGCCTGTGCCCTCGGCCGGCAGCTCTCGTGTGCTGCGCTCTTCGTCCCGCACCGGCCCGTCCTCGTCCCTCACGCCGGCCCGGGTCCCGCGCCGCGCTGTTTGTAGAGGCTGATCGAAACGGTTTTGTCCTTGTCCACGGCAGAGGAGACCTTGCCCGCGAGAGCGGACAGGACGGTCCAGGCGAAGGTGTCCCGCGAGGGGGCATGACCATCCGTGGTCGGTGCCGAGACGGTGACCTCGAGTGAGTCGTCGACGAGGCGGAAGACACAGCTGAGCACCGAGCCGGACACGGCCTGCTGAAGCAGGATCGCGCAGGCCTCGTCCACCGCGATGCGCAGGTCCTCGATCTCGTCGAGGGTGAAGTCCAAACGGGCCGCGAGACCGGCCGTGGCCGTACGCAGCACCGACAGGTAGGCACCCGCAGCCGGCAGCCGGACTTCCACGAAGTCCTGGGTCGCGGGCTCGCCTGCGATCTGGGACACCCTCACCTCCATGGTGGTACAAGCGTTCTAGGGCCGAGGGTCGCCCCTCGGGGGTAAACGCGATACGTGGTTCAGCGGTGACGCTATCGCGCTCTTGACGATCCTGTCCCCGGGACCCCAACCCTGTGCCGTCACTCACAGTAAACCCGTGGATACGCTCCGTGTCTAGGGGTTGGGCGGGCCCAAATGGGAAGAGCGCGCGCCGGGTTGACGTACCCAGACGTCAGACGGTCGAACCGTCCTGGTCGAACCGTCCTTCGCCCGGGTCCTGTCCGGGGCGTGCCGAGTCACACCAGGACATGATCGACGAAGCACCATCGCCAGGTCTCCCCGGGCTCGTGCGTCCGCATCACGGGATGACCGGACTTCCTGTGGTGTTCCGCCGCGTGCCGCCCCGGCGAGGAGTCACAGCAGCCGACGTGACCGCAGCTGAGGCACAGCCGTAGTTGCACCGGATCCATGCCCTCCGCCAGGCACTCCGGACACGTCTCGCTGAGCGGGACGGGATCGGGGTCCGGCAGCGCGTCGGCGTGCGTGCACTGTTTCATGATTGCCAGGTTACGACGGTCGCGCGGAAGACCGCGGGGAAAAAGAGGGCGGGCGAGAACCATGGACGTGATGCCACTGCTGCTGCTCGTGGCGGGCAGCGCGGCGATCGCCGCGGCCGCGCGGCGCACCCCGGTGCCGGCACCGCTGCTGCTGGTGGCGGTCGGACTGGCGATCAGTTATGTCCCCGGCGTGCCGGACTACACCCTCGACCCGCACATCGTCCTTCCTCTCCTCCTGCCCCCGCTGCTGTACACGGCCGCGACCGACAGCTCCTACCTCGACCTGCGGGCGCAGGTACGGCCGGTCGCGCTGCTGTCCGTCGGATACGTGCTCTTCGCGACCTTCGTCGTCGGCTGGGCCCTCTACCTGATCGTGCCGGACCTGCCGCTGACCGCGGCCCTGGTCTTCGGCGCCGTGGTGGCCCCGCCGGACGCGGTCGCGGCGACGGCGGTGGCGCGGCGGGTCGGGCTGCCCTCGCGGATCACCACGATCCTCCAGGGCGAGTCGTTGCTGAACGACGCCACCGCGATCACCGCCTACCGGGTCGCCCTCGCGGCCGCCGTCGGCGAGGGCGCGACCTGGGCCGAGGGCATCGGTGAGTTCGTGCTGGCGGCGGTCGGCGGAGTCGTGGTGGGGCTGCTGCTGATGGCGCCGATCCACTGGCTGCGCACACACGTGAAGGAGGCGCTGCTCCAGAACACCCTCTCCCTGCTCATTCCGTTCGTCGCGTACGCCGTCGCCGAACAGGTGCACGCCTCCGGAGTCCTCGCGGTCGTGGTCGTGGCGCTCTACCTCGGGCACCGCGCCTGGGAGGTCGACTTCGCCACGCGTCTGCAGGAGGAGGCGGTGTGGAAAATGGTCGCCTTCGTCCTGGAGTCGGCGGTGTTCGCGCTGATCGGGCTGCAACTGCCGGTGGTGCTGAGGGGCCTCGGGCAGTACGAGGGTGCCGTGGCCGCCTGGTACGCGTTCGCCGTCTTCCTGGTGGTCGTCGCCGCCCGCTTCGTGTGGGTGTATCCGGCGACCTTTCTGCCGCGGCTGCTGTCCGCGCGGATCCGGGAGCGGGAGCAGAGCCCGACCTGGAGGGGGCCGTTCGTCATCGCGTGGGCCGGCATGCGGGGTGTGGTCTCCCTCGCGATCGCCTTCTCGATCCCGCTCACCCTGCACGACGGCGCGGAGCCCTTCCCGCACCGCAACCTCATCCTCTTCCTGACCTTCACCACGGTCATCGGGACGCTGGTCGTCCAGGGCCTGACGCTGCCACCGCTGATCCGGCTGCTGAAGTTCCCCGGGCGGGACGCGCAGGCCGAGACGCTCGCCGAGGCCAACGCGCAGGCGCAGGCCTCCCGGGCCGCCGAGCGGCGCCTGGACGAACTCCTCGCCGACGAGCGCAACACCCTGCCCGCTCCGCTCGCCGACCGGCTGCGCACCGTCCTGGAGCGCCGCCGCAACGCGGTCTGGGAACGGCTCGGACAGGCCAACCCGGTCACCGGGGAGTCCGTCGACGACACCTACCGGCGGCTGTCCCGAGAGATGATCAGTGCCGAGCGCGAGGTGTTCGTCAAGCTCCGGGACGCCCGCCACATCGACGACGAGATGCTGCGGACGCTGCTGCGCAGGCTGGACCTGGAGGAGGCGGCGGCGTTCCGGGAGGCGGCGTAGCGCTGAACCGGCACTCAGGGGCTGCCGGACGTCACGGGAAGGGACGACCGGTGATCACCGCCGCCACGGCCGTCCCGCGCGGGAAGGCACCTTCGCCGGCCAGGGCCACCAGCGCGTACAGCAGCTTCGCCACATACAGGCGTTCGACGGGCAGATCATGCCGTCGTTCGAAGTCCGCCGCGAAGGCGTCCAGCTCGGCGGGCACGCGCGCGTAGCCGCCGAAGTGGAAGCGGTCGTCGAGGTGCCAGGTGCCGCGGGGGCCACCGAACGCCTGGTGCTGCAGGGCCCCGACCTCGGCGGTCAGGAAGCCGCCCTTGAGGACCGGTACGCCCAGGGCGCGCTGCCCCGGAGCGAGACCGGCGGCCAGCCCCGCCAGGGTGCCGCCGGTGCCGCAGGCCACGGCGACGACGTCGGCCTGGCCGCGCAGCTCGGCGCCGAGCGCCAGGCAGCCCCGGACCGCCTCGGCGTTGCTGCCGCCCTCGGGGACGACGTACGCGTCCTCGGCGTCCGCGGCGCGCAGCAGTGCGGCCAGGGCGCGCGGCTCGCTCTTGCGGCGGTAGGCCGCCCTGTCCGTGAAGTGCAGCCGCATCCCGTCGGCCACGCAGCGGGCCAGCGAGGGATTGAGGGGCCGGCCGGCCAGCTCCTCACCGCGTACGACTCCCACCGTGGGGATGCCGAGCAGCCGGCCGGCCGCCGCCGTGGCTCGCAGGTGGTTGGAGTAGGCCCCGCCGAAGGTGACGACGGCGCGGCCGTCCGCCGCCGCGAGATTCGGCGCCAGCTTGCGCCACTTGTTCCCGATCAGCTCCGGGTGGATCAGGTCGTCCCGCTTCAGCACGAGCCGGACGCCGCGGCGCTCCAGCCGTGCGTCCACGACCTCCTGCACGGGCGAGGGCAACCGGGGGTCCAGAGCCGCGAGCCGGGGCCAGTCGGGGGTGTCGGGGCCGGTCACCTCGTCATTGTCACCCGGGCCGGGAGCGGCCCGGCATTCGGCCCTTCCCTCCCGCGGCCGCCGGAATCTCCCGCCGCTGCCCAGTAGTACGAAGATCCATTCCCGCTCTTTCGTGTAATAGCACCGACACGCTCCGTGAGGAAGGCTTGGGCGTGCACATCGATGCCCGAGGCGTATGGGCGTCGGTCACAACCGGGAGGGCAGTTCTCATGTCGGTAGGCGAAGAGGTCCGCACGGAGCAGACCAAGCCGCAGCAGAGTCTCGGCACGGCGGCCGCGCGGAACCTGGCCACCACGACCAAGTCCGTGCCGCAGATGCAGGAGATCAGCTCCCGCTGGCTGCTGCGGATGCTGCCCTGGGTCGACATCCAGGGTGGTACGTACCGGGTGAACCGGCGGTTGACGTTCGCCGTGGGCGACGGCCGGCTGACATTCGTGAAGACCGGCGACCGCGTCGAGATCATCCCCGCCGAGCTGGGCGAGCTGCCCGCGCTGCGGTCGTACGACGACGAGGAGGTCCTCTTCGAGATCGCCCGCCGCTGCGAGCAGCGGGAGATCCCGGCCGGCGAGGTGATCACCTCGTTCGGCAGCCCGTCCGACGAGGTGTACCTGCTGGCGCACGGCAGGGTGGAGAAAGTCGGCACGGGCCCGTACGGGGACGACGAGTCCCTAGGAGTCCTCGCCGACGGCTCCTACTTCGGCGACGACGCGCTGCTCAACGAGGACGCGATCTGGGAGTACACGGCCCGCGCGCTCACCGCGTGCACCGTGCTGGTGCTGCCCCGCCAGGAGTTCGCACAGATCGCCGAGCGCTCGGACACCCTGCGCGAGCACCTCCAGCAGCACCGCTCGATCCCCTCGCAGCGCTCCAACAAGTACGGCGAGAAGGAGATCGACCTCTCCGCCGGCCACTCCGGTGAGCCGGACATCCCGCACACCTTCGTCGACTACGAGGCCAGGCCCCGTGAGTACGAACTGAGCGTGGCCCAGACCGTGCTGCGCATCCACACCCGCGTGGCCGACCTCTACAACCAGCCCATGAACCAGACCGAGCAGCAGATCCGGCTGACGGTCGAGGCGCTGAAGGAGCGCCAGGAGCACGAGCTCATCAACAACCGCGACTTCGGCCTCCTGCACAACTGCGAGTACGACCAGCGGATCCAGCCCCACGACGGCGTGCCCGGCCCGGACGACATGGACGAGCTGCTCAGCAGGCGCCGCGGTACCAAGCTGCTGCTCGCCCATCCGCGCGCCATCTCCGCGTTCGGCCGCGAACTCAACAAGCGCGGCCTCGTCCCCGAGACCATCGACATGGCCGGCAACCGCATCCCGACCTGGCGCGGTGTGCCGATCTTCCCGTGCAACAAGATCCCGGTGACGGAAGCGCGCACCACGTCGATCATCGCGATGCGTACGGGCGAGAGCGACCAGGGCGTCATCGGTCTGCGGGCTTCCGGAATCCCGGACGAGATCGAGCCGAGCCTCTCGGTGCGCTTCATGGGCATCAACGAACAGGCCATCATCAAGTACCTGGTCACGGCCTACTACTCGGCCGCGGTCCTGGTACCGGACGCGCTCGGCATCCTGGAGAACGTCGAGATCGGCCGCTGGCGGTGACCCTTCCGGTACGTCCGCCGTGTCCCAGCCCGCCCGGGCGGGTAGACCCTCGGGGTACGCGCCCAGCGGCAGCGGAAGCGCCATCGTCCGCTCCTTCTCCGAGGCGGTCCCATGGGTGAGTCCCTCGCGGAGTTCAGGACGGATCCGACGCTGCCCGCGCCCGGCGGGCGGCGCGACACCGAGCCCCGGCGTGCGGCCGGGGCGCCGGAGAGGCGGAAACCCGCCGGGGGCGAGAGGGAAGGCCTGCCGGGACCGGCCGAGGGACACGAGGCGGTCATGCTCCTGGACCGGGCCCGGGCGGAGGTCGACCCGGTGCTGCGGGCCGCGCTCGACTCGCTGCCCGGGCCGATGCGCCGGATCGGGCTCTACCACTTCGGCTGGGAGCAGGCGGACGGCACCCGCGCCGAGGGCGGCTCGGGCAAGGCGATCCGGCCCGCGCTCGTCCTCGCCGCGGCGGCCGCTCTCGGCGGACCCAGGGCACGGACGGGGGCCGTCCGGGCTGCCGCCGCGGTGGAGCTGATCCACAACTTCACGCTGCTGCACGACGACGTGATGGACCGGGACGCCACCCGCCGGCACCGGCCCACCGCGTGGACGGTGTTCGGGGACGCCGACGCGATCCTCGCCGGGGACGCCCTCCAGGCGCTGGCCCTGCGACTGCTCGCTCAGGACCCGCATCCGGCGGCGTCCCGAGCCGCCGCTCTGCTCGCGGACTGCGTGGTCGAGCTGTGCGCGGGACAGCACGCGGACACGGCCCTCGAGCGGCGCGGCCCCGGTGAGGTCACGCTCGATGAGGTGCTCGCCATGGCGGAGGCCAAGACGGGCGCGCTGCTGGGCTGCGCCTGCGCGATCGGCGGTCTCTACGCGGGCGCCGGGGACGCGGACGTGGCGGCGCTCGACGCGTTCGGCCGGGAGGCAGGGCTGGCCTTCCAGCTCATCGACGACGTCATCGGCATATGGGGCGACCCGCGCCGCACCGGCAAGCCGGTCGGAGCGGACCTGGCCGCCCGAAAGAAGTCCCTGCCGGTCGTGGCGGCCTTCGCATCCGGCACGCCGGCGGCGGCCGAACTGGCCGAACTGTACGCCCGGCCCAGCGAGAAGGAGGACCTGGACCACATCGCCCTGACCGTGGAGCGCGCGGGCGGCCGTGACTGGGCCCAGAGTCAGGCGGCCGACCGGATGGCCCTGGCGATGGAGCAACTGGCGCGCGCCGTACCGGATCCGGAGGCGGCGGGCGGTCTGCTCGCCCTCGCCGAGTTCGTGACACGGCGCAGCAGCTGACGACGGGCACCCTTCGGGCGGCCGAAGGGCAGAACCCCGGAGCGCCCGGGTCGTGCGGTTCCTGACCCCGCATGGCCCGGGCCTCCGGCCGGGCGGGCCCCGCACTTCCCCACGGTGTGCGGGGCCCGCCCCACGGCCGTACCCGGCCGTGCGAGTCCGTGGGCACCGGCTGGCCGGCGACCGGCACTTCGGGCAGATGCCCGGCCAAATCGCGCCAAGCTTGCGCCCTGCTCTCCGGTACGGCCCCTCGGTCGCCCTACGATCAACGCCCGTCGGGACGACTGAAGGGGCGGGACATGGGCGTGGCGATCCGGACGGCGGGTGAGGAAGACCGGGACCTGGTCGTCCGGCTGCTCGACGAGGCGTTCCGGGACGACCCCGTCAGCGCCTGGGTGTTCCCCGGTGCGAAGGACCGCCGGGCTCACCACCCCGGGCTCATGGCCG
Organism: Streptomyces djakartensis; assembly: GCF_014651075.1. GTDB lineage: Bacteria > Actinomycetota > Actinomycetes > Streptomycetales > Streptomycetaceae > Streptomyces > Streptomyces djakartensis. The sequence continues at coordinate 73,119 of NZ_BMWE01000025.1, forward strand.
CCTTCACCGACATCGTGCTCGCCGCCGGGCGCATAGACGTCACCGAGGACGCCTCGGCGTGTGCGCTGTGGATGTCCATACCGGCCGACGATCACGGCGGCGACGCCCAGGACGAAGGTCCGTCACAGGTGCGGGAGGCCGTCGACCCGGACAACGAGCGCATCGAGCAGATCGGCCGGCTGACAGCGGCCATCCACCCCTCCGGGCGGGCCCACGAGTACCTGTGGATGATCGGCGTGGCCCCCGGGCGCCAGGGCGAAGGCCTGGGCACCGCGCTCATCGAGTCGGTCCTCGACCGGTGCGACCGCGAGGGGACGCCCGCCTACCTGGAGGCGAGCAGCGCCCGCAGTCGCAGGCTGTACGAGCGCCTCGGCTTCGAGCAGAGCGGCCCGGTCCTCACCCTCCCGGAGGGCGGCCCGGCCATGTGGCCGATGTGGCGCGAGCCCCGCGCCCGCAAGAACCCCTGATGTACGGCTCGGGCATGCCGATGTTCGGCGCCCGATTCGCGATCTCGCAGTTCACCGTGGAGTCGGTGCGGACGTTCGGCAACGGGGTGCCGGTGCGCACGTACAGCAGGAAGCGCTGAGCCCCCGGCCGTCCTACTCTGAGGACATGGGCAGCGAAGAACACGTCTGTCCGTCCTGCGGACAGCCAGTGGAAACAGTCGTCCGGCGCCACAAGACGCTGGGCACGTGGGTCCCGCTGTGGGTGCCGGGCCCCTGCCGCAACCCCGAGTGCGCGGCCTACGACGCCACAGGAGCCGGGAACGAGGAGACCGGACCCCTGGAGCACACCCGGCCGCCAGAGGACACCGCCCCACCCGCGACCGGCCGACCCGGGACGGCTCCCGGAGAATCCGTCGCGAAAAATCCCTGAGCCCGTGTCGAGAATCCCGGCCCGGCTCCGACGTCCCCTGTGAAGAGCCGCCCACCCGGGTGGCGCGAGCCGAAGGAGCGGACCGATGAAGTACCTGGTCATGGTGCAGGGCACGCAGGCGGACTACGAAGCGATGCGCGGCAAGGCGTCGGCGACCTCCCCCGCCTGGAGCGAGGAGGAAGTGCAGGCCATGTTCGCCTACATGGGCGCCATCAACGACGACCTCTCCGAGACCGGCGAGCTCGTCGACGCGCAGGGCCTCGCCGAGCCGGCGCAGACCCGGCACGTCACCGTGGGGGGCGACGGCAAGGCCTTGATCACCGACGGACCGTACGGCGAGACCAAGGAACTGCTGGCCGGCTACTGGGTCCTGGAATGCGAGAACCTGGAACGAGTCACGGAGATCGCCGACCGCGTCGCCCGCTGCCCCCAGCCGGCAGGCGCCCCCGACCACCCGGTCGTGATCCGTCCGATCATGGACGGCTCCGGGGACATCTGAGCACCGGCCGACACCGACGGACGCGCCGGTGAGAAACACACCCGAGGTCGAGGACCTGCTGCGCCGGAACGCGCCGCAGGTCCTCGGCGCGCTGGTCAGACGGTACGGCCACTTCGACGCCGCCGAGGACGCCGTGCAGGAGGCGCTCCTCGCGGCGGCCGGCCAGTGGCCCGGGACGGGTGTGCCGGACAATCCGCGTGGCTGGCTGATCAAGGTCGCCTCACGGCGGCTGACCGACGCCCTGCGCAGCGAGGAGGCCCGGCGGCGGCGCGAGGAGCGGGCGGCGGCACTCACGCCCCGGGACGCCTTCACCGCATCACCACCCGCGGAGCGGGCCCCCCGCGCGGACGACACCCTCTCGCTGCTCTTCCTGTGCTGCCATCCCGACCTGGCGCCGCCCGCGCAGATCGCGCTCACCCTGCGTGCCGTCGGCGGTCTGACCACAGCGGAGATCGCCCGCGCGTATCTGGTGCCGGAGGCGACGATGGCACAGCGGGTGAGCCGGGCCAAGCAGAAGGTGCGAGGCGTGCGCTTCGGCCGGCCGGAGCGCTGGGAACAGCGGCTGCCGTCCGTTCTGCAAACCCTCTACCTGATCTTCAACGAGGGGTACACGGCCACCTCCGGCGCCGCGCTCCAGCGCCGCGACCTGGCGGGCGAGGCCGTCCGCCTGACCCGCGCCGTCCACGCGCTGCTCCCCGACGACGGCGAAGTGGCCGGCCTGCTCGCCCTGATGCTGCTCACCGACGCCCGCCGCGACGCGCGCACCGGACCGAGCGGCGAGTTGATCCCCCTCGACGAGCAGGACCGCGACCGCTGGGACAGGGCCGCGATCGACGAGGGGGTCGCGATGGTCACCCAGGCCCTGTCCCGGGGCCGGCCCGGGCCGTACCAACTGCGGGCCGCGATCGCCGCCGTACACGACGAGGCACCCTCACCCGAGGCGACGGACTGGGCGGAGATCCTGGGCCTGTACGACGTCCTCGTCGGCCTGGTCCCCGGTCCGGTCGAACGCCTCAACCGCGCGGTCGCCGTCGCCATGGTCCACGGCCCGCGCACAGGGCTGAAAGAACTGGACGCCCTTGCAGGGGAGTTGAAAAGTCACCGGCTGGACGCCGTGCGAGGTCATCTCCTGGAACGCGCGGGCGAACCCCAAGCCGCCCGCACCGCCTATGAGTCGGCGGCCGCGCAGACCCTCAGCCTGCCCGAGCAGCGCTATCTCCGGGCGCGGGCGGCGCGGTTGAGGGACTAACGTGTGAGGCATGGGCATGACGGGGGAGCGGCGTCGCAGGGTCTGGCGCTGGGCAGTGATCGTCTGGGCGGCCGCCGTGGCCGTCGCGGGCGGGCTGACGCTGTGGATGCAGGACTCGACGGAGCCCGGGGGACCGTACCGGTGGGAGCAGGCGAACCCCGACGAGACACCTGACCTGCCGCCCTGTCCGACGCCTGAGGAGGGCCTGGCCGCCTGCGCGTACAGCGAGGCGGACTAGGTGTGCTGTCCCGCATCACCGTCCGGCAGCCGGGGGTTGCGCAGCCCGGCGTTGCGGGGTGCTCGGCGTGGGTGCTGGGGCCGGGGCGTTGCGCAACTCGGCGCGACGAGGTGCCGCTGCGCCCACCCGTGCCGCCCAAGCGGCACGACTGCCCGCAGCTAGGGCGGCCACGACTGCCCGCAGCTGGGACGGCCGGCAGCCGGGTACGTACGGAAGGGGACGTGTCGGGGGGTGTCCGCCCGCAGCGGTTGGCGCGTCAACGGACAGTCACTCGTCATCCGACTCCGTCGCGCCGTTCCGAGGACGGACACCCCCCGGCACGTCCCCGACCCCCCACCCGGCTCCGCCACGTCGTCTATGCAGGAGCAGCGTGACGAACGGGCTCCCCGGCGTCCTCGGCCCACCCACGACGAAGGGGCCCGGCCGGGTCGTCCCCGGCCGGGCCCCTTCGCGTGCAAATGGACTTCAGGCCTTCTTCGTCTCCCAGAAGATCTTGTCGATCTGGGCGATGTAGTCCAGAGCCTTCTGGCCCGTCGCCGGGTCGGTCGAACCCTTGGCGGCCGAGAGGGCCTTGAGGGTGTCGTTGACGAGCTGGTGCAGCTCCGGGTACTTCTCGAAGTGCGGGGGCTTGAAGTAGTCGCTCCAGAGCACCGAGACGTGGTGCTTGGCGAGCTCGGCGCGCTGCTCCTTGATGACGGTGGCACGCGCCTGGAAGTGCGGGTCGTCGTTGCCGGCCATCTTGTCCTGGATGGCCTTGACCGACTCCGCCTCGATGCGGGCCTGGGCAGGGTCGTACACACCGCAGGGAAGGTCACAGTGGGCGCTGACCTTGACCTTGGGGGCAAACAGGCGGGAAAGCATGGAGCATTCCTTCCTCGTGATCGTCTTCTCACAGGGGACATTACTCCGTGGGGGAGGGGTTTTCGCGAGTGCCCCCTTGGGCTTAGGACAAAAGTCCGGGGCGAGACTGAGACTGGTGGAGCAGGAAAACGGGGAGGTGCCGGTTGATGCCGGAGCTGTCGCAGGAGTCCCAGCGGGGGAGGCCGGCCCCCTTCGGGGTGGCCGAGGTCACCGGGCCGTCCATGGTGCCCACGCTGTACCACGGGGACCTGCTCCTGGTGCGCTACGGAGCCCGGGTCGGGCCCGGCGACGTCGTCGTGCTGCGGCATCCCTTCCAGCAGGACCTCCTGGTCGTCAAGCGGATCGCCGAGCGCCGCGGGGGCGGCTGGTGGGTGCTCGGGGACAACGCGTACGCCGGTGGCGACAGCACCGACTACGGCGTCGTGCCGGACGACCTGGTGCTGGGGCGGGTCCGGTTCCGCTACCGGCCGCTCAGGCCCGGCCGGCGCTCGACCTGGAGGCTGCTCCGCTGGGCCTTCTCGGCCGCCAGGCCAGTTTTCTCCGGCAGGCCCGGCCGGGTCGTCTCCAGGCGCTTGCGGGCCCGGTAGGCGGCCACGTTGGCCCGGGTCGCGCAGCGGTCGGAGCAGTAGCGCCGGGAGCGGTTGGTGGAGGTGTCCAGGTAGGCGTTGCGGCAGGGCGCGGCCTCGCACAGGCCGAGGCGGTCCACGCCGTACTCGGTCAGGTGGAACGCCAGGCCCATCGCCGCGATCGCCGCGTAGCCCGCCGTCGCGTTGGACGGGTGGTCCGCCAGGTGCATGTGCCACAGGGGGCGGCCGTCGTCGTCGCGGACGTCGTGCCCGGACACTTGCGGGCTCACCGGGAACTCCAGCAGCAGCGAGTTCAGCAGGTCGACGGCGAGTGTCTCGTCGCCCGAGTCGGCCGCCTCGAACACGGCGCGCAGCCGGGTCCGGACCGCGCGGAAGCGGGTGACGTCCGCGTCGGTGGCGCGGCGGGCCGCCGACTGGTTGCCGCCGAACAGCGCGCGAACGGCCTCGACCGACGTCAGGGTGTCCTTGCCCCGGGCCGGTTCCTCGGTGTTCACGAGACGCACGGCGTAGTCCGAGTAATAGGCAAGTTCCACTTGTAATCCTTACAGACGGCTTTATGGTCGTGTGCGCGCAGCTGTAACAGCTGATGATGTATCCAGGCTATTACGAGGGAGGGGGTCGACGACGGACGCGGACACACACCGCACGCCGGGCGCGCCCTGCCCCCCGGGGGTGCCTTGCCGCCGGCGCCGATGCAGGGCAGCGAAAAGGGGCGGTACGGAGTACCCGTACCGCCCCTTCGCCGTGTGCGCCGTCAGAGCACCTTGGACAGGAAGGACTTCGTCCGCTCGTGCTGGGGGTTCGTCAGCACCTCGCGCGGGTGACCGGACTCGACCACCACACCGCCGTCCATGAAGACCAGGCTGTCGCCCACCTCGCGGGCGAAGCCCATCTCGTGGGTGACGACGATCATCGTCATGCCGGACTCGGCGAGGTCGCGCATGACGTCCAGGACGTCACCGACGAGCTCCGGGTCCAGTGCCGAGGTCGGCTCGTCGAACAGCATCAGCTTGGGATCCATGGCGAGCGCCCGGGCGATGGCCACGCGCTGCTGCTGGCCGCCGGAGAGCTGGGACGGATAGTTGCCCGCCTTGTCGGCCAGCCCCACCCGGTCCAGCAGTTCCATGGCGCGCAGCCGGGCCTGGCCCTTGTTCGCGCCCTTGACCTGGACCGGCGCCTCCATGACGTTCTCGACGGCCGTCATGTGCGGGAACAGGTTGAAGCGCTGGAAGACCATGCCGATGTCCCGGCGCTTCCGCGCGACCTCGCTGTCCTTCAGCTCGTAGAGCTTGTCGCCCTTCTGGCGGTAACCCACCAGCTCTCCGTCGACGTACAGACGGCCGGCGTTGATCTTCTCCAGGTGGTTGATGCACCTGAGGAAGGTCGACTTGCCGGAGCCGGAGGGGCCGATGAGGCAGAACACCTCGCCGGACTTCACCTCCAGGTCGATGCCCTGGAGGACCTGTACGGGGCCGAAGGACTTGTGGACACCCTCGGCCTTCACCATGGCGGTCATGCGGTGCCTCCCGTCGGCTTCGAGCGGCTGGACAGGGACAGCACGTTCGCCTTGATCTTCTGCAACGGCGTGGGCGGGAGCGACCGGCTCGAGCCACGCGCGTAGTACCGCTCCAGGTAGTACTGGCCGACGCTGAAGACCGAGGTCAGCAGCAGGTACCAGGCCGCCGCCAGGAACAGCATCTCGGCGGGGGCGCCGGAGGTCTGGCCGATGTCCTGGGCGGCGCGGAGCAGCTCGGGATACTGGACGACCGAGACCAGCGAGGTCGTCTTCAGCATGTTGATGACCTCGTTGCCCGTCGGCGGCACGATCACGCGCATCGCCTGCGGGATGACGATCCGGCGCAGCGTCCGGGCGTGGCTCATGCCGAGCGCGTGCGACGCCTCCGTCTGGCCCTCGTCGACCGAGAGCAGACCGGCGCGGCAGATCTCCGCCATGTACGCGGCCTCGTTGAGGCCGAGGCCCAGCAGCGCCGTCAGGAACGGGGTCATGAAGTCCGACCACTCGTCCTTGTAGAACGGCCCGAGGTTGATGTACTCGAAGACCAGGCCCAGGTTGAACCAGACGATCAGCTGGACCAGGACCGGGGTGCCACGGAAGAACCAGATGTAGAACCACGCGATCGACGAGGTCACCGGGTTCTTCGACAGGCGCATCACGGCGAGCAGGACGCCGCCGATGACGCCGATCGCCATGGACAGGACCGTCAGCAGGAGGGTCTTGCCGACGCCGTCCAGGATGCGGTCGTCGAAGAAGTAGTCCGGGATCGCATCCCAGTTGATCTTGCCCTGGGAGAACGCGTAGACGACGCCGCCCAGCAGTGCGAGGGCGACGACGGCGGAGACGTACCGTCCGTAGTGCCGGACCGGAATGGCCTTGATGGCCTCCGGCCCGGCCGGGGGCGTGTCGCCCGTCGTCTTGTCGATGTCAACAGTCACGGGTGTTGCCTTTCAGTGCCGCTGCGTCGCGGTCACTTGCCGCCGTTGATCGTGGCTTCGTCGATGGCGCCGTCGGTGACGCCCCACTTCTTCATGATCTTCTCGTACTCGCCGTTGTCGATGATGGCGTCCAGCGCGGCCTTGAGGGCGTCCCGCAGCTGGGTCTGGTTCTTGGCGACCGCGATGCCGTACGGAGCGGCCTCGACCTGCTCGCCGACCAGCTCGAAGTCCTTGCCGCCGCCGGACGTCTTCACGGCGTACGCGGCGACCGGGAAGTCGGACGAGCCGGCGTCGGCGCCGCCCGCCCGCAGGCGGGTCTGGGCCTGCTGGTCGTTGTCGAAGGGCTCGATGGCGATCTTCTTGCCCTTCGGGCACTTCTTCGACTCGGCCTTGGCGAGGTCCTCGGAGACGGTGCCGCGCTGCAGCACGATCTTCTTGCCGCACAGGTCGGACCAGGTCTTGATGCCCTGGTCGTCGCCCTTCTTGGTGTAGATCGACACGCCGGCGGTGAAGTAGTCCACGAAGTCGACGCCCTCACCGACCTTCTTGCCGGTGTCGGAGTCGATGCCCTCCTGGCGGTCCTTGGTGTCGGTCATCGCGGACATGGCGATGTCGTACCGCTTGGAGCGCAGACCGGTGATCAGCGTGTCGAAGGTGCCGTTCTCGAACTGGAAGTCGACCCCGAGCTGCTTGCCCATGGCGGCGGCGAGGTCAGGGTCGATACCGACCGTCTTGCCCGCGTTGTCCTTGAACTCGACAGGGGCGTACGCGATGTCGGAACCGACCTTGATGACGCCCTTGTCGCGGATCGACTTGGGCAGCTTGTCGGCGAGCGGCGCCGTGGTCGTGGTGCCGCTGTCCGAGCCGTTGTCCTTGGTCTGGTCACCGCATCCGGTGAGCATCAGCGTGCCTGCGACCGCGATCGCACCGAGCGCTGCTAGCCGGGAGTGCGCGGCGGTGGTACGACGGGTGGAGCTTGCGGTCATGGTGGGTTCCTCCGGCGGATGGGTGGAGTTGCCGATGGGGCGGTGCGCTGCCGAGGGTCGGCAGTGCCGTAGGTCGACGGGACCACACGTCTTCGAGTGTCGCGACCTTGTGTGATTACGGCATCTTGCCATTCGGACTGCGCCATTCTGGGGGCCAGCCATGTCAAAATCGGATAACGGGCGATCCCCGAACCGCATCACTCCGGTACATCACGGCCGGACCTTCTAAGGGAATGATTCCCTCCGGCCGAAAGATCTTCGGTGAAACCCGGGATTTCGATACGGGGGCCGAGAGCTTCGCGGACGCTTGAGCGGTTGCCGAGGGTTTGTCCAGGCCTTGTCCTGATATTGGATGAAGAGTCCGGGCGCTGCCATGTGACCTTCGCGTTATGGACTCGTCGTCGGCCTGGTCCGTCCGGTAAGAAGGGTCTTTACACCCCTCATCCGGGGCTCAGGGCGCGTGTGCGGCGCGCCCGTCGCGTATGTGCCCGTACGTATCCCGTACACAGCACCATCAGGGCCATACGCGGTCCCGCCCACCCCTCACCAGGAGTGGCAACCCTCGAACCAATGAAGATTTAAGGGGTAAAACGAAGTGGCAGCGGAGATCGTCAATCCTCGCAGCGAGAGCAAGACCGGCGATACGGGCGGCGAGGGCGGTGCGGAGCCCCTCGACTCCTTCGACCCGGCCTTCGCGCTGCACCGCGGCGGCAAGATGGCTGTGCAGGCCACGGTGCCGGTCCGTGACAAGGACGACCTGTCCCTGGCGTACACGCCCGGCGTCGCGAAGGTGTGCAGCGCGATCGCGGAGCAGCCGGAGCTCGTGCACGACTACACGTGGAAGTCATCGGTCGTGGCCGTCGTGACGGACGGCACGGCCGTGCTGGGGCTCGGTGACATCGGGCCCGAGGCCTCCCTCCCGGTGATGGAGGGCAAGGCGATCCTGTTCAAGCAGTTCGGTGGTGTGGACGCGGTTCCGATCGCGCTGAACTGCACGGACGTCGACGAGATCATCGAGACGGTGGTGCGGCTGGCGCCCTCGTTCGGTGGGGTCAACCTGGAGGACATCTCGGCGCCGCGGTGCTTCGAGATCGAGCGGAAGCTGCAGGAGCGGCTGGACATCCCGGTCTTCCACGACGACCAGCACGGCACGGCGATCGTGACGCTGGCCGCCCTGCGGAACGCCGCGCGGCTGAGCGGGCGGGCGCTGGGGGAGCTGCGGGCCGTCATCTCCGGCGCCGGAGCGGCCGGGGTCGCGATCGCGAAGATGCTGGTCGAGGCCGGGATCGGGGATGTCGCGGTGGCCGACCGCAAGGGTGTTGTGTCGGCGGGCCGGGACGACCTCACGCCGGTGAAGCGGGAGCTGGCCGGGTTCACGAACAAGGCGGGGATCACCGGGTCCCTGGAGGCGGCGCTGGCCGGGGCCGATGTGTTCATCGGGGTGTCCGGCGGGACGGTGCCGGAGGACGCGGTCGCGTCCATGGCCAAGGGGGCGTTCGTCTTCGCCATGGCGAACCCCAATCCTGAGGTGCACCCCGAGGTCGCGCACAAGTACGCGGCCGTCGTCGCCACCGGGCGGTCGGACTTCCCGAACCAGATCAACAATGTGCTGGCGTTTCCGGGGATCTTCGCGGGGGCGCTGCAGGTGCGGGCGTCGCGGATCACGGAGGGGATGAAGCTGGCCGCCGCGGAGGCGCTGGCGTCTGTCGTCGGGGACGACCTCGCGGCCGACTACGTCATCCCGTCGCCGTTCGACGAGCGGGTCGCGCCGGCGGTGACGGCGGCTGTGGCGGCGGCGGCTCGGGCCGAGGGTGTGGCTCGGCGCTGATGCCGTAGGTGTGTGTGGAGGTGGCCCTGCCCTGGAGGCGGGGCCATTTCTTTGCGTTGCGTGTTGCGTGTTGCGCGTTGCACGTTGCGCGTGCCGCTGGGTGGGGGGTCGGGGCCGTGTCGGGGGGTGTCCGTCCTCGGAACGGCGCGATGGAGTCGGATGAAGAGTGACTGTTCGTTGACGCGCCAACCGCTGCGGGCGGACACCCCCCGACACGTCCCCTTCCGTGCGTACGCGGCTGCGGGTGCGTCGTGGCCGCCCTAGCTGCGGGCAGTCGTGCCGCTTGGGCGGCACGGGTGGGCGCAGCGGCACCCCGTAACGCCGGGCTGCGCAACGCCCCGCCCCCAGCACCCACGCCGAGCGCCTGACAAGAGGGTGTGTCTCACACCGGCCGGTTGTTCCACCGGCCCGGCTCGGAACCTATCGTCAAGGTCATGTTCGCTGTCTACGCCGCCCGAATCGACCGCGACCAGCCGCTGACCGGCCTCGAGTTGGGAGAGCGCCCGGCTCCCGAGGCCCGCCCCGGCTGGAGCGCCGTCACGGTCAAGGCCGCCTCCCTCAACCACCACGACCTCTGGTCCCTGCGCGGCGTAGGCCTCGCGGAGGACAAGCTGCCGATGATCCTCGGCTGTGACGCCGCCGGCGTCGACGAGGACGGCAACGAGGTCGTCCTGCACTCCGTGATCGGACAGAGCGGGCACGGGGTGGGCCCCAAGGAGCCCCGTTCCATCCTCACCGAGCGGTATCAGGGCACCTTCGCGGAGCAGGTCGCCGTACCGACGTGGAACATCCTGCCCAAGCCGAGGGAACTGTCCTTCGAGGAGGCCGCCTGCCTGCCCACCGCGTGGCTGACGGCGTACCGGATGCTGTTCACCAACGCGGGTGTCCGGCCGGGTGACTCCGTGCTGGTGCAGGGCGCCGGCGGTGGTGTCGCCACGGCCGCCATCGTGCTGGGCAAGGCGGCCGGGCTGCGGGTCTTCGCCACCAGCCGGGACGAGGCCAAGCGGAAGCGGGCCGTGGAGCTGGGGGCCGTCGAGGCGCTGGAATCCGGGGCGCGGTTGCCGCAGCGGGTCGACGCGGTGATCGAAACCGTCGGGGCCGCCACCTGGTCGCATTCGGTGAAGTCGCTGAAGCCCGGCGGCACGCTGGTGATTTCCGGTGCCACCAGCGGGGACCGGCCCTCGCACGCCGAACTGACCCGGATCTTCTTCCTCGAGCTCAAGGTCGTCGGTTCCACGATGGGCACCAAGGACGAGCTGGAGGACCTGCTCTCGTTCTGTGCCGCCACCGGTGTGCGGCCGGTCATCGACGAGGTGCTGCCGATGGACCGCGCACGTGAGGGCTTCGAGCGGCTGGCGTCGGGTGAGCAGTTCGGGAAGGTCGTGCTCGTCAATTCCTAGTGTGTCTGCGTTTGCTGTTCGGCGGCCGGTCCGGGTTCGGGCCGGCCGTTCCGTTTGTCAACGAGGGTTGACGAGGAGGGTATGTCAACGTAGGTTGACGGCATGACCGAAGCAACCGATCTGGCCGAGCGCGCCGGCGACCGTGATCCACGGGTCGGCCTGCGGGCCGTCGCCGCGCTGCGCAGGCTGCTGGAGCAGCTGGAGACCGTGCAGGTGCGCAACGCGCGCAACCAGGGCTGGTCGTGGCAGGAGATCGCCACCGAACTCGGTGTGAGCAGGCAGGCCGTGCACAAGAAGTACGGGAGGCGTTGATGTTCGAGCGGTTCACGAAGGACGCCCGGGATGTGGTGAAGGGCGCCTTCGAGTATGTGGAGGGGAGTGGGCGCGGGCGGTGTGTGGAGCCGGAGCATCTGCTGCTTGCCCTGCTCGATCGGGAGGGCGGTCGTGGGTCGTTCGCGCTCAGCGCTCTCGGGGTGGGTGGGCGGCGGGAGTCCGTGCGGCACGCGCTGCGGGAGGCGCGGCGGCGTGCCGGGCTGTCGCAGGCCGACACGGACGCGCTCGCCGGGCTCGGGATCGATGTGGCGGAGGTCGTCGCCCGGGTGGAGGAAGTGCACGGGGTGGGGGCCATGGCGGGCGACCGGCACGACAAGGGGTGGCGGTCGGGGCGGCCGTCCTTCGGGCGCGGCGCCAAGGACGTGCTGGAGCGTTCCCTGCGGGTCGCTCTCGCTCAGCGGGACCGGCACATCGGTGATGAGCACATCCTGCTGGCCCTGGCCGCGCGCCCCGGTGTGCCGGCCGAGGTCCTCGCCTGCCATGGGGCCACGTACGGGTCCCTGGTGCGGGTGCTGTACGGGGGCGGCGAGGCCAAGGCCGGGTGACGGGTGGTACCCCGGGCCGTCACTTCCCCGGGGTGCGCAGCAGAGCTCCTATCCGGGCCGCCGCCGTCGACAGGTGGCGGCGGGCGTCGCGCAGCTGGTCGGCCGTGACGCCGTGGTCGCGGGCCGTGTCGCGGATGTCGTCCCGGAAGCGGTCGAGCAGGCGGTCCAGGTCGCGGGCCGGGTCGCCGGTGGACTCCGTGGCCTCCTCGTGGGCCCAGGCCGGTTCGTAGGTGGCCGGGAAGTCCTCGGCCAGAGGTTCTGAGCGGGGCTTGGAGGACGGCCTGCCGGCCCAGTCGAAACTGAAGTCCTTGCCGTAGTTCTTTCCGAACTCACCCACCTCCTTCGCCAGTTCGCTCAGGCCTTCGCGCAGTCCCGTCGGCCAGTCACCGCGTGTGAAGTGGTCCTGGACCTGCTCCTGGACGCGGCGGGCGATGCGCTGCACCTGCTCCTGGGCCTCCTTCGCCTGGTGGCGGGCGCGCTGCGCGTCCTCGCGGGCGCGGCGGCTCTCGTCCTTGGCGCGCCTGGCCTGCTCCTTCCACTCCTGCCGGGCGCGCCGCATCTCCTCCTTCGCGATGCGCCAGGCCTCCTTGTCGCCGAAGTTCGCGGAATCCCCGAAGGGCGTGTCCTTGGCGCCACGTGACCCGTTGGCGGTGTCCCGGCGGGCCTCGGTGGCGGCCGCGCGCATCTCGCGGCGCAGGTCGCCCGCGGCCCCGCGGACGTCGGCGCGGATCTCCGCCGCCAGTTCCGCGACCGAATCGCGGATCTCCAGCTCCAGTTCGGCCAGCTCGCCGCTGCGTGCGGCCAGTTCGGCACGGCCGGCGTCGGTGATCGAGTAGACCTTGCGGCCGCCTTCGGTCGTGTGGGTGACCAGGCCCTCGGCCTCCAGCTTGGCCAGGCGCGGGTAGACCGTGCCCGCCGACGGTGCGTACAGCCCCTGGAAGCGCTCCTCGAGGAGGCGGATCACCTCGTAACCGTGGCGGGGGGCCTCGTCCAGCAGCTTGAGCAGGTAGAGGCGGAGGCGGCCATGGGCGAAGACGGGAGGCATGTCAGAGCACCTTCTTGTCGGTCGTGCCGTCGGCCGGGGAACCGGTGTGGTCGGGGTCCCGGCCGGAGACGGAATTGTCTCCCGAGCCGGTCTGCGGGTCGTCCTTCGGGGCGGCCGGTGCGTGGTCCTTCCGCGGTTCGTCGTCCCCGGTGGGGCGGTGCAGCAGGGCGATCGAGCCGGAGACGGTGGTGGCCCGCAGTGTGCCGGTGCCCGCGCCGAGGCGGCCGGTGATCTTGTGGGCGCCCCACCGGCCGTGCACGCGTAGATCGTCGAAGGTGTTGGAGATGGCGCCGCTCGCCGTGTTGGCCTCGACCTCCGCGTCCGCCGGGTACGGCAGCCGGATGGCGATCTCGCCCGAGACGCTGGTGAGCCGCACGTCCGTGGGGCCCTCCGGGGCCAGGTCCACGATCATGGAGCCGCTGATCGACTCGGCCCGCACGGAGGAGCCGGAGCCCTCGACCACCGTGAGGTCACCGGAGACCGAGTTGAAGCGCAGGTCGCCGGTCACGTCCTGGGCCTCGACGCTCCCGGAGACGGTGTCGGCGCGAACCGGTCCGGAGAGTCCCACGAGCGTCGTGTCGCCGGTTACCCCCTTCACCGCTGAGGGGCCCTCTATGCCGGAGAGCACGGCTGCCGCGCCGACCACTCCGACCTCGACCCGCGTGCCGGCCGGGACGGCCAGGGAGACCACCGCGCTGCGGCGTCGGCCCTTGCCTTCCAGCCACTTGAGGAAGCCCTCCCAGGGCAGGTCCTCGTACGTCACCGTCAGCGTGCCGCCCTGCCGGGTCACCACCAGGGGCGGCCCCTCGATCTCGGAGACTTCCAGGTGGGCGGGACCCTCGTCCGTGCCCACCACGTTCACCCCTCCGTTGACGAGGCGGACGCGGAGATCGCTCACCGGCTCGTCGAAGGTGAGTTTCGTCGGCTCCGTGACGGACCACTCGGACATACTGCCTCCCCGGATCGACGCGCCATATCGCGTCTTCTTCGATTCACGATATATCGTGGTGGGGGGAAGTCAAGGTGTCCGTTCCGGAGACGGTGAGATCGGATGCCCTCAAATGCGGATAAATCGCCCTCGGGTGGGTGTCTGGGACAGCGGTTCTTGACTCGTGTGACACGGGGACCCGCGCACGGCGGCGCGGCACCCGGGTCGCCGTCCGCCAAGCCGCGAACGCGGCGACCCGGGTCGGGTTCCTACTCGTCGTCCTCGTCGTCCAGCCGCGCCAGCCACGTGGCCAGGCGCTCCACCGGCACCTCGAAGTCGGGGTTGAGATCGACGAACGTGCGCAGCTGCTCGGCGAGCCACTCGAAGGTGACCTCCTCCTCGCCGCGCCGCTTCTCCAGTTCCTCGATGCCACGGTCCGTGAAGTACATGGCTCAAGGATATGCGGCCGGGCCGCACCCCCTGGTGGGGATGCGGCCCGGTGACGTGCGACGGGATGCGAGGGCTACGCCTCGAACACCTCACGCACCAGCTGCTCCTGCTCGGCCTGGTGCCGCTTCGCGGAACCCACCGCCGGGGACGAGGAGTGCGGACGCGAGATGCGGCGCAGGCGCTCGCCGTGCGGGACGTCCGCGCCGACCGCCAGGTCCAGGTGGTCGATCAGGTTGAGCGCGATGAACGGCCAGGCACCCTGGTTCGCCGGCTCCTCCTGGGCCCACAGGTACTTCTCGGCGTTCGGGTACTTCTTGATCTCCGCCTGGAGCTCGGCACCCGGCAGCGGGTACAGGCGCTCGATGCGGATGATCGCCGTGTCCGTCACGCCGCGCTTCTGACGCTCGGCCTCGAGGTCGTAGTAGACCTTGCCCGCGCAGAAGACGACCTTCTTGACCGCGGCCGGGTCGACCGACGCGTCGCCGATGACCGGCTGGAACTGCCCGGTCGTGAACTCCTCCGCCTTCGCCGCCGCCGCCTTCAGACGCAGCATCGACTTGGGCGTGAAGACCACCAGCGGCTTGTGGTGCGGGTTGTGCACCTGCCACCGCAGGAGGTGGAAGTAGTTCGACGGCGACGTCGGCATGGCGACCGTCATGTTGTTCTGGGCGCACATCTGCAGGAAGCGCTCCGGGCGGGCCGAGGAGTGGTCCGGGCCCTGGCCCTCGTAGCCGTGCGGCAGCAGCAGGACGACGCCGGAGGTCTGGGCCCACTTCTGCTCGGCCGACGAGATGAACTCGTCCACGACCGTCTGCGCGCCGTTGACGAAGTCGCCGAACTGCGCCTCCCACATCACGAGCGCCTCGGGACGGGCGAGCGAGTAGCCGTACTCGAAGCCCATCGCCGCGTACTCGGAGAGGAGGGAGTTGTAGACGTTGAGCCGCGCCTGGTCCTCGGAGAGGTACTGCAGCGGCGTGTACTCGTCGCCCGTGCTGCGGTCGATGATGACCGCGTGACGCTGGCCGAACGTGCCGCGCTGCGAGTCCTGGCCGGCCAGACGGACCGGGACGCCCTCCAGCAGGAGGGAGCCGATCGCGAGGGTCTCGCCCATGCCCCAGTCGATGGTGCCGTCCTCGACCATCGCCGCCCGGCGCTGCAGCTGCGGCAGCAGACGCGGGTGGACGGTGATGTGGTCGGGGATGTTGACCTGGGACTCGGCGATCCGCTTGACGACCTCCGTGGTCACCGCGGTGTTCACGGCGACCGGGAACTCCGCCTGCGGGTCCGACGGCTCGACCGTGGCCGGCTGGGAGGTGGCCTCGCGGACCTCCGTGAAGACCTTCTCCAGCTGGCCCTGGTAGTCCTGCAGCGCCTGCTCGGCCTCTTCCAGGGTGATGTCGCCGCGACCGATGAGGGACTCGGTGTACAGCTTGCGCACCGAGCGCTTCTTGTCGATCAGGTCGTACATCAGGGGCTGGGTGAAGGCCGGGTTGTCCGACTCGTTGTGACCGCGGCGGCGGTAGCAGATGAGGTCGATCACCACGTCCTTGTTGAACGCCTGGCGGAACTCGAAGGCGAGCCGCGCCACGCGGACGACGGCCTCGGGGTCGTCGCCGTTCACATGGAAGATCGGGGCCTCGATCATGCGGGCCACGTCCGTCGCGTACATGGAGGAGCGCGAGGACTCGGGGGCCGCGGTGAAGCCGACCTGGTTGTTGATGACGATGTGGACCGTGCCGCCGGTGCGGTAACCGCGCAGCTGCGACATGTTCAGGGTCTCGGCCACCACGCCCTGGCCCGCGAAGGCCGCGTCCCCGTGGATCGCCACCGGCAGGACCGTGAAGTCCGTGCCGCCCTTGCCGATGATGTCCTGCTTGGCGCGGGAGACGCCCTCCAGGACCGGGTCGACGGCTTCGAGGTGCGAGGGGTTCGCGACCAGGGAGACCTTGATCTGCTCGCCGTCCAGGCCCGTGAAGGTGCCCTCGGCGCCCAGGTGGTACTTCACGTCACCGGAGCCGTGCATCGACTTCGGGTCGAGGTTGCCCTCGAACTCGCGGAAGATCTGCGCGTACGACTTGCCGACGATGTTGGCGAGGACGTTCAGGCGGCCGCGGTGGGCCATGCCGATGACGACCTCGTCCAGGCGGGACTCGGCGGCCGAGTCCAGCACCGCGTCCAGCAGCGGGATGACGGACTCGCCGCCCTCCAGGGAGAAGCGCTTCTGGCCGACGTACTTGGTCTGCAGGAACGTCTCGAAGGCCTCGGCCGCGTTCAGCCGGCGCAGGATGCGCAGCTGCTCCTCGCGCTCCGGCTTGGAGTGCGGGCGCTCGACGCGGTCCTGGATCCACTTGCGCTGCTTGGGGTCCTGGATGTGCATGAACTCGATGCCGGTGGTGCGGCAGTACGAGTCGCGCAGGACGCCCAGGATGTCGCGCAGCTTCATCATCGACTTGCCGGCGAAGCCGCCGACGGCGAACTCGCGCTCCAGGTCCCACAGGGTGAGCCCGTGCTCGGTGATGTCCAGGTCGGGGTGCTTGCGCTGCTGGTACTCCAGCGGGTCGGTGTCGGCCATGACGTGGCCGCGGACCCGGTAGGAGTGGATCAGCTCGAAGACGCGGGCGGCCTTCGTGACGTCGTCGTCGTGGCTGGCGTCGATGTCCTTGAGCCAGCGGACCGGCTCGTAGGGGATGCGCAGCGCCTCGAAGATCTCGTCGTAGAAGTTGTTCTCGCCGAGCAGGAGGTTCGCGACCTGGCGCAGGAACTCGCCGGAGGCGGCGCCCTGGATCACCCGGTGGTCGTAGGTCGACGTGAGCGTCATGACCTTGGAGACGCCGAGCTTGTTCAGGGTGTCCTGGGAGGTGCCCTGGAACTCCGCCGGGTAGTCCATGGAGCCGACGCCCATGATCACGGACTGGCCGGGCATCAGGCGGGGCACGGAGTGCACGGTGCCGAGGCCGCCCGGGTTGGTCAGGGAGACCGTGACGCCGGAGAAGTCGTCCATCGTCAGCTTGCCGTCGCGGGCGCGGCGGACGATGTCCTCGTAGGCCTGCCAGAACTCGAAGAAGTTCAGCGTCTCGGCCTTCTTGATCGCCGCGACGACCAGCTGGCGGTCGCCGTTCGGCTTGACCAGGTCGATGGCGAGACCGAGGTTGACGTGCTCCGGCTTGACCAGGGTCGGCTTGCCGTCCACCTTCGCGAACGAGTAGTTCATCGCCGGCATGGCCTTGATCGCCTGGACCATGGCGTAGCCGATGAGGTGCGTGAAGGAGATCTTCCCGCCGCGCGCCCGCTTGAGGTGGTTGTTGATGACGATGCGGTTGTCGAACAGCAGCTTCACCGGGACCGCGCGCACGGACGTGGCCGTGGGCAGCTCCAGCGAGGCGTCCATGTTCTTCGCGACGGCGGCGGCGGGGCCGCGCAGCACGACCTGCTCGGGGCCGGAGGGGGCCTCGGCGGCGGGCTCGGCCTTCTTCGCGGCGGCGGCCGGCTTGGCGTCGGCCGGCTTGGCGGCCGGAGCGGCCTTCGCCGGAGCGGGCGCCTTGGCCGGGGCCTGCGCGGCGGGCTTCGGCTGAGCCGGAGCCTTGGCGGGAGCCGGCGCGGCGGCCGGCTTCTCGGCCGCGGGG
>NZ_BMWE01000026.1 GCF_014651075.1 Streptomyces djakartensis
CACCGCGGCGGCGCCCCCGGCGGCCCACGCCGAACCCCCACCGACACGTCCGGCGCGACCGGCGATCCGGCCCCCCGCAATCCGGTCGGCACGGCCGCCCGACTGCGTGGGGCCGCCCCGTACGGCGGCTCCCGCGGGCCCGCCGCCGGTGTCGCCACCCCCCGCTCCGGCCTTGCCGAGCTGGGTACGGCCTGGTGGGAGGCGGCTGCGGCGACGCGGGCGGCGCTGGCCGAGACGCGGCTGGGCCCGGTCGCGCGGTGGTCGTCGATCGGCCCGTTCCGGCTGCTGACCGCGCTGCCGCCGGACGTGGCCCGGGACCCCGTCGTGGACGCCCTCGTCACCCCCGGCCGGCAGGAGCTCGCCCGTACCGCCGAGGTGTACCTCGACTGCGCCGGCCAGGCCGCCCGCGCCGCCGCCGAACTGGGCATCCACCGCCAGACCCTCTACTACCGCCTGTCCCGGATCGAGAAGCTCACCGGCCTCGACCTGGACGACGGCGAGGACCGTCTGCTGCTGCACATGGCCCTGAAGGCACACCGGCTCTGAGGGACTGCCCGGTCCCCTGGTGACCGGCTCCCCATGTGATCCGAACGGCAATTGTTGAAAACGATTATCAATGCTACGGTCGGCGCGTCCCCGGTTTGACCACCCCTTTACCCGGAGGGTCCCGTGCGCCTGCCCGCTCGCCGCCTGCTTCCCGCCACCGCCCTCACCACCGCCTCCGTGCTGCTCACGGGCTGCTTCACCGGTACGGAACCGGCCTCGGACGCCTCCGGATCCGAGGGGAGACGCATCCGCGTCGCCATGCTCCTGCCACCCCGCTCCGGCCTCTCCCCGCTCTCCGACGACGCGTTCAAGCTGTCCCGCTGGTCCACCGCCGAGACCCTGGTCAGCCTGGACGCGGAAGGCGACGCGCGCCCCGCCCTGGCCACCGGGTGGACACGGTCCGGGAAGACCTGGACGTTCACCCTCCGCGAGGGCGTCACCTTCCACGACGGCACGAAGCTCACCGCCGCAGCCGTCGTCAACTCCCTCACCAGGGCGGCCACCGCCTCCCCCAAGCCCCGCATCCTCGACGGCGTGGATCTCACCGCGAAGGCCGACGGAGACCGGGTCGCCGTCACCACCGGCACCGAGGACCCCCTGGTGCCGCAGCGCCTCAGCTCCCCGCAGCTGTCCGTCCTGGCGGCCAGGGCATACCGGGGGAAGACGGTGAACCCCGTCGGCGCGGGCACCGGCCCGTTCGAGCTGACCCGGGTCAACGGCACCTCCTCCGCCGCCCTCGACCGCTACGACGGCTACTGGGGCAAGCAGGCCAAAGCCCCCGGCATCGACGTGAAGTACGTGCCCGACGGCACCGCCCGCGCGGCGGCGCTCCGCAGCGGCGAGGCCGACATCGTCGAGGCGATCCCCGTCTCACAGGCCGCCGTCCTCGACCAGGACCTCATCACCGAGGTCCCCATGCCGCGCACCAACACCCTGTACCTCAACACGGAGAAGGGCACCTTCCGGGACCCCGCGCTGCGCGCCGCCGCCCGCGAGGCCATCGACGCCGGGTCGATCGTGAAGGGCGTCTACGAGGGCCGCGCCGACGTCGCCCACGGTCTGCTCGGGCCCGCCCTCCCCTGGGCCGCCGGCCTGCGCACACCCGTCGAGCGCGCCAAGGCCGGTGATCCGGCGGGCAGGACGGTCACCATCGGCACGTACACCGACCGCCCCGAGATGCCCGAGGTCGCCGCCGCGCTGCAACAGCACCTGAAGAAGGCCGGGTTCAGGGTGAAGCTGGACGTGCGCGAGTACGCGAACATCGAGTCCGACGCCCTCGCGGGCCGCTTCGACGCGTTCATCCTCTCCCGCGCCACCGTCCTCGACTCCGGCGACCCGGCCGCGTACCTCTACAGCGACTTCGCCTCCGACGGCACCTTCAACCTGGCGCGCCTGTCGGACCCGCGGGTCGACGAGGCGCTGAGGAAGGCCGCCGACACCCCGGTCGGCGACGCCCGCCGCAAGGCGGTCGTCGAGGCCGAGGCAGCCGTCCTCGCCCGGGACGCGGCGATCCCCATGCTCCACGAGCGCGTGATCCAGGGCGACGCCGCCGCAGTGGTGAACGCCGCGCACGACCCGCGCGAGCGGGAACTCGTCACGGCGGAGACCTACGTCAAGTGAAGTCCCCGGTGAAGAACGCGGCCGGGCTGACCCGCTGCGTCGGCCTCCTCGCCGTCCTGGGCGTCGTCGGGCTCCTGCCCTGGCTCTCCCACCGCGACCCGGCGCTCACCGTGCTGCGGGCCCGGTCGGCCGAGCAGGAGGCGACCGAGGAGGCCCTCGCCGCGATCCGCGCGGACCTCGGTCTCGACGCCGGTCCGCTCTCCCTGCTGGGGCGATGGTCCGGGCACCTGCTGCGCGGCGACTTCGGCACCTCGTGGGTGTCGGGCCATGACGTCCTGCCGTCGGTGCTCGCCGGGCTCCAGGTGTCACTGGCGCTGATGGGCGCGGCCCTCGGCGTGGCGGTGCTGCTGGCCGCCGCGCTGGTGGCGCCGGTGCTGGTGCGCGGGCGCGGCTCGGCCGGGGCGTTCGCCGCCATGCCGGCCGCCGTACCCGAATTCCTGCTGGCCATCGTCGTCCTGCTGGTGTTCGGGGTGTGGCTGGGGTGGCTGCCGACGTCGGGCTGGGAGAGCGCCGAGTACCTGGTGCTGCCCGCGCTGGCGCTCGGCGTCCCGGCGGGCGGGCTGCTCGGGCGGCTGGTCGCGGACGCGCTGCCCGCCGTGCTCGAGGAGCGC
This sequence comes from Streptomyces djakartensis, assembly GCF_014651075.1. Taxonomy (GTDB): domain Bacteria; phylum Actinomycetota; class Actinomycetes; order Streptomycetales; family Streptomycetaceae; genus Streptomyces; species Streptomyces djakartensis. The sequence continues at coordinate 2,778 of NZ_BMWE01000026.1, forward strand.
TGGGTGGAGCTGTGGCGGGGCGCCGGGGTGAGCCGGGCCCGGATCGCGGGGGCGGCGCTGCGGCGCGTCCTGCCGCCGCTGGTCCCACAGTTCGGGATGGTCGCCGTCGGTCTGACCGGCGGGGCGGTGGCCGTGGAGACGGTGTTCGCGGTGCCCGGCATCGGCCGTACCGCCCTCGGCGCGGCCCGGTCGCAGGATCTGCCGCTGCTGCAGGGCTCGGTCCTCGCACTGCTGCTGCTCGGCCTGGTCGCGGGCGCGCTGGCGGCGGGCGTACGGCACCGGCTGCTCGGGCCCGCCCTGCGGGACGCCGGGCTGACGCTGCCCGCGGCCCGCCCGGTCCGCGCGCACCCGGCGGTGCCGGTGACACTGGCCGCCGTCCTGCTGCTCGCCATCGGCTGGGGCCTGCTGCGCGACCCGTACACCGTGGACACCACCGTCCGGCTCGCCGCGCCCTCCTGGGCGCACCCGCTCGGCACCGACGGTCTGGGCCGTGACGTGCTCGCCCGGCTGGGGCACGGCGCCGCGGCGACGGTCGGCACGGCGGCGGGCATCTGCCTGCTGAGCCTGCTGATCGCGCTGGTACTCGGCTTCCTGCCCGGGATCGGGGCGGGCGCGGCGGACATCGCCAACGCCCTGCCCCCGGTGATCGTCGGCATCCTGGTCGCGGCGGCCACGGGACCCGGCACCGGCGGGGCGGCCCTCGCGGTGGCACTGATCTCCTGGCCCGCCCTGTCCGCGCACGCGGCGGCGCTGGTGCAGGAGGTGCGGGCGTCGGCCTTCCTGACGGCCCAGCGGGCCATCGGGGCGAGCCCGTGGTGGATCCTCACCCGGCATGTCCTGCCGTCCGTGGCCGCCCCGGTCGCCCGCCACGCCCTGCTGCGCCTGCCGGGCATCGCCCTGGCCCTGGCCTCCCTCGGCTTCCTGGGACTGGGCGCCCAGCCGCCCGCCCCCGAGTGGGGCCTGCTGCTGGAGGAGTCCCGGGCCTACGTGGAACGCGCCCCGTGGGCGGCCCTCGCCCCGGCGGTGGCGCTGGCCCTGCTGGCCGGGCTCGCGGTGTCGGGTGCGGCCCTCACACAGGGCCGGAGAGTACGGCGAGCCACCTCGGCTCCGGCCAGGAAGGAGACCCCCGTTGGAGCCTGAGGCACTGCTGTCGGTGCGCGAGCTGCGGATCGCCTTCGACGGGATCGAGGCCGTGCGCGGCCTGTCCTTCGACATCCGCCCGCGTGAGGTGCTGGCGGTCGTCGGTGAGTCGGGTGCGGGCAAGTCCCTCATGGCCCGGGCGCTCCTCGGGATGCTGCCGCGCGGCGCGGCCACGAGCGGGACGATCAGCCCGGACCTCTCGGCCCACCGCGGCCACCGTATCTCCCTCGTCCCGCAGGACGCCCTGTCGGCGCTGTCCCCCGTGCACCGGGTGGGCGACCAACTCGCCGCCGCCGTACGGTCGGTGGCCCGGGTCTCCCGCAAGGAGGCCAAGGCCCGGGCGGTCGCGGCCCTGGACCGCGTCGGCATCCCGGACGCGGCACGCCGGGCACGGGCGTATCCGCACGAGTACTCCGGCGGGATGCGGCAGCGCGCGGTGATCGCCATGGCCACCGTCAACGAACCGGGCATCGTGGTCGCCGACGAGCCCACCACCGCCCTCGACGAGGAGCACCGCGACCAGGTGCTGGAGCTGCTCGCCGAGCAGCGGGAGGCGGTCGGCGCCGCGCTGGTCCTGGTCACGCACGACATGGACGCCGTGGGCGGGCACGCGGACCGGGTCCTGGTCATGTACGCGGGCCGGCTCACCGAACTCGGCCCCGCCGACCAGGTGCTGGCCCGTCCCCGTGCCCCCTACACGGCGGGCCTGCTGGCGTCCCTCCCGCGGAACGCCGCCCCGGGCCGCCGGCTCCCCGCCCTGCCCGGCGCGCCGCCCGCCCCGGGCACCCCGGCACCGGGGTGCGCGTTCGCGCCGCGCTGCCCACTGGCGGCCGGCCCCTGCCACACGGCGGAGCCGGAACCCCGGGAGGCGGCCGGGCGTCTGGTCGCCTGCCACCGCTGGGAGGAACTCCCCCACCCGGCGCACGACCTGTTCCTCCAGGAGCCCCAGCCCGCATGAGTGATGCCCTGCTCGACGTCCGCGACCTGGTCGTCCGCTACGGCCCGGCCACCGCCGTGGACGGCGTCTCCTTCTCCCTGGCCGCGGGCGAGACCCTCGCCCTGAACGGCCCGTCCGGCTGCGGCAAGTCCTCCACGGCGCTGGCGGTCCTCCAGCTGCGCCGCCCGTCCGCCGGTGAAGTCCACTTCGAGGGACGGGAGCTGACGTCCCTCACCGAACGCGAGCTGCGTCCGCTCCGCCCTCGCATGCAGCCCGTCTTCCAGGACCCGTACGGCTCGCTGAGCCCCCGCCACCGCATCCGCGACGCCGTCGCCGAACCGCTGAAGGTCCAGGGCCGCTGGCACCCCGCCGACGGACCGGCCCGGGTCTGCGGACTCCTCGACCGGGTCGGCCTCGACCCGGCGTACGGCGACCGCCTCCCGCACGAGCTGTCCGGCGGCCAGTGCCAGCGCGCCGGCATCGCCCGCGCCCTGGCCGCCGGCCCACGCCTGCTGGTCCTGGACGAGCCGGTGTCGTCACTCGACCCGTCGGTGCGGGCGGGCGTGCTGAACCTCCTCGCCGACCTCCAGGACGACCTGGGCCTCGGCTACCTGTTCATCTGCCACGACCGGACGGTGGTACGGCACTTCGCGGACCGGGTGATCGAGATGCGCGACGGGCGCGTCACTTCCGGGTAGCGGCCTCGATCACCTGACGCAGCCCCTCGGTGAGCGCGTCGGCGTCGGGCGCGCGCTCCGGGTCGAAGTTCCACTGCGTGATGAGGCCCGTCATCAGGGTCGTGTAGAACCTGCCGAGCGTGTCCAGGGTCTCGTCCGGGATGTCCTCTTCACGGACGCCCATGAAGAGCGCGACCAGGGCACGCTCGGCATCCCGCTGCTGCTGCGCCAGATGGTCGCGCACCACGGGCAGCTGGTCACCCATGGCCACGATCTCCACACTCAGGCGCCACATCGAGCCGGGCTCCCGCATGGTCCCGATGATGTTGGACCACACCTCCTGGAACCGCTCCAGCGAGCCGGGCTCAGCCGCGCTCCCCCCGGGCCCTTCCCCCTCGAAGGCGTCGGAGAGCTCACCGACCAGCGCCAGGTACGCCTCCGCGAGCAGCGCGTCCTTCGAGCCGTAGTGGTAGCCGATCGACGCCAGGTTGGTCCCCGACTCCTTGACGATGTCGCGCGCGGTCGTGCGCACGAACCCCTTCGCCAGCAGGCAGCGCTTGGCGCCTTCAAGCAGATCCTCGCGGTGTCCCATGGCCCGCCACCTTACCGCAGCATTCAGACAGGCGTCTTAAACAACCGTACTAGACAAGCGTTTAAGACGCTCGTACAGTCCTGCCCATGACGACTGAACCGCACCCTCCCGCCCTCGCCGGGCGCCGTGAATGGACGGCTCTCGGCGTGCTGATGCTGCCGCTGTTACTGGTCTCGATGGACGTGTCCGTCCTCTACTTCGCGATCCCCGCCATCAGTGCCGATCTCGAGCCGAACGCCGCACAACAGCTGTGGATCTTCGACATCTACGGCTTCGTCCTGGCGGGCCTGCTGATGACGATGGGCTCCCTGGGCGACCGCATCGGCCGCCGCAGGCTCCTGCTGGCCGGTGCCGCCGCCTTCGGTACGGCGTCCCTGGTCGCGGCCTACGCCGGCAGCGCCGGGACCCTGATCGCCGCCCGCGCCGTCCTCGGCATCGGCGGCGCGACGCTGATGCCGTCGACGATGGCGCTGGTCCGCACGATGTTCACCGACCCCGGGCAGCGCACCAAGGCGATCGGTGTGTGGTCGGGCGTGATGACGGCGGGCATCGCGCTCGGCTCGGTGATGAGCGGCGTCCTCGTCGAGCACTTCTGGTGGGGCTCGGTCTTCCTGGTCAACCTGCCCGCGATGCTGCTGCTCCTGGTTCTGGGCCCGTTCCTGCTCCCCGAGTCGCGGAACCCGCGCCCGGGCCGCTTCGACTGGCTGAGCGTCCCTGTCTCGATGGCGGCGGTGCTCCCCGTGATCTACGGCCTGAAGGAGCTGGCGTCACAGGGCTGGAACGTGCGCTACGTGATGTCGGTGACGCTCGGGCTGCTGTTCGCCGCGCTGTTCGCCCACCGCCAGCGCACCACGGTCTCCCCGCTGATCTCGCCGGAGCTGTTCCGGTGCCGCGGTTTCACCCCGGCCGTCGTCCTCAACCTCGTCGCCGCCTTCGGCATGATGGGCTCGGCCTACTTCACGACCCAGTACATCCAGTCGGTCCTGGACAAGGGTCCGCTCGAAGCGGCGCTGTGGAGCCTGCTGCCGTCGGTGCCCATCGGACTCGCGGCGCCTGTGAGCGCACAGCTCGTGCGGCGCGGTGTTCCTCGCGCGTACGTGGTCGGCGCGGGCTTCGCGGTCAGCGCGTGCGGCTACGTGATGCTGGCACTGGCCGGCACGGACTCCCTCTGGCTGCTGCTGGCCGCGTGCGCCGTGCTGGCCTGCGGCATCGTCGCCGTCATGTCCCTGGTGGCCGATCTGGCCCTGAGCGCCGCCCCGGTGGAGAAGGCGGGCGCGGCGTCGTCACTGCTGGAGACCGGCACCGAGTTCGGCGGCGCGCTGAGCATGGCGTTTCTCGGCTCCATCGGTACGGCCGTCTACCGCCACGAGATCCCGGCCTCGCCCGCACCGGCCCGCGAGACCCTGGGCGGCGCCCTGGCCGTCGCCGACCGGCTGCCGGAGCGCGCGGGAGACGCCCTGGCGACGGCGGCACGCGAGGCCTTCACCAGCGGCATGCACGCGGCGGCGGTCACGGGCGCGGTGCTGCTGACCGTGGCGGCGGCAGCGGCGATGGTGACTCTGCGGCGGGTCCAGGTACCGGAAAACGCCGGACGGGCTGATCAACTCAGTCCGTCCGGCGCTTGAGGACGAGCCCGTTCAGGGCGAACGGGGGTCTGGGGGCGCGGCCCCCAGGCGGGGCCTCAGGCCAGGTTCACCGAACGGGCCGACGTCGCGCCGATCTCCGCCGCCACCTCGGCCAGCACACCGGAGGTCACCGTGTCGTCGACGGTCAGCACGGCCAGCGCCTCGCCACCGGCCACGGCCCGCGACACCTGCATGCCGGCGATGTTGATGCCCGCCTCGCCCAGGATGCGGCCCACGGTGCCGACGACACCCGGCCGGTCCTCGTACTTCAGGACCACCATGTGGTCGGCGAGCGCGAGGTCGACGTCGTAGTCGCCGACGGCGACGATCTTCTGGAGGTGCTTCGGGCCGGCCAGCGTGCCGGAGACCGACACCTCCTCGCCGTCGGCGAGGGTGCCGCGCACCGTGACGACGTTGCGGTGCTCGGTCGCCTCGGAGCTGGTGGTCAGCCGGACCTCGACACCGCGCTCCTGCGCGAACAGCGGCGCGTTGACGTAGGAGACCGTCTCGTCGACGACGTCCTCGAAGACACCCTTGAGGGCCGACAGCTCCAGCACCTTCACATCGTGCTGGGTGATCTCGCCGTACACCTCGACGTCGAGGCGGACCGCGACCTCGCCGGCGAGCGCCGTGAAGATCCGGCCGAGGCGCTCGGCGAGCGGCAGGCCCGGCTTGACGTCCTCGGCGATGACCCCGCCCTGCACGTTCACCGCGTCCGGCACCAGCTCACCGGCGAGGGCGAGGCGCACCGAGCGGGCGACCGCGATGCCGGCCTTCTCCTGCGCCTCGTCGGTGGAGGCACCGAGGTGCGGGGTGCACACGACCTGGTCGAACTCGAAGAGCGGGGAGTCCGTGCAGGGCTCCTTCGCGTAGACGTCGAGACCGGCGCCGGCGACCCGGCCCTCCTTGAGGGCGGAGTACAGCGCCTCCTCGTCGACGATCCCGCCGCGCGCGGCGTTCACGATGCGCACGCTCGGCTTGACCTTGCGCAGCGCCTCGTCGCCGATCAGGCCGAGGGTCTCCGGGGTCTTGGGGAGGTGGACGGTGATGAAGTCGGAGACTTCGAGCAGCTCGTCCAGCGACAGCACCTTGACACCCATCTGCGCGGCCCGCGCGGGCTGGATGTAGGGGTCGTAGGCGACGACCTTCATGCCGAAGGCGGACATGCGCTGGGCCACGAGCGCGCCGATGCGGCCGAGGCCGACGACACCGAGGGTCTTCTCGGCGAGCTCGACACCCGTGTACTTGCTGCGCTTCCACTCGCCGTTCTTCAGCGCGGCGTTGGCCTGCGGGATGTGGCGGGCGGTGGCGACGAGGAGACCGCAGGCGAGCTCGGCGGCGGTCACGATGTTCGAGGTGGGGGCGTTGACGACCATCACGCCGGCCTTGGTGGCGGCGGAGACGTCCACGTTGTCCAGGCCGACGCCGGCTCGTGCGACGACCTTGAGCTTGCTCGCGGCGGCGATCGCCTCGGCGTCGACCTTGGTGGCCGAGCGGATCAGGATCGCGTCCACGTCGGCGATGGCCGGGAGCAGCTCGGCCCGGTCCGCGCCGTTGCACTGGCGGATCTCGAAGTCCGGGCCAAGCGCGTCGACGGTGGCGGGCGACAGCTCTTCAGCGATGAGTACGACGGGTTTCGAGCTCACGTGAGTCCTCACAAGTCCATTGCTGCGGACGGCCGTCCCGACGGCCGCAGGCGGTGGAGGGGGGCTAGCCGCGTGGAAGACGCACGACGCTGTGGGCCTGACGCGTATGTAGTGCAGCAGTCTAGTGGCGCCGGGGGCGTCGTTCTGTGCCGCTGCGGAAGGATCACCCGTCCGTGGCCGGACGGAATGGACAACGCCGCACCACCGACGTTACCCCGGGTCGGCCTGAGGGGTCCGCTCATGGTGAAAGGACCCCTCAAGGGGCCGGGGCGGTCGGCCCCGGCCCCTCGGCCCTGAGGCTTACGCCTCCTCGTTCACCCAGCTCATGAGCTTGCGCAGCTCCTTGCCGGTGGTCTCCAGCAGGTGCTCGGAGTCCTGCTTCTTGTACTCGTTGTACTTCTTCAGACCGCCGTGGTACTCGTCCATCCAGTTACGGGCGAAGGAGCCGTCCTGGATCTCGGCGAGGACCTTCTTCATCTCGGCCTTGGTGGCGTCCGTGATGATGCGCGGGCCGGTGACGTAGTCGCCCCACTCGGCGGTCTCGGAGATCGACCAGCGCATCTTCTCCAGGCCGCCCTCGTACATGAGGTCCACGATCAGCTTCAGCTCGTGCAGGCACTCGAAGTACGCGATCTCCGGCTGGTAGCCGGCCTCGGTCAGCGTCTCGAAACCGGCCTTGACCAGCGCGGCCGTACCACCGCAGAGGACGGCCTGCTCACCGAACAGGTCGGTCTCGGTCTCCTCGGTGAAGGTCGTCTTGATGACACCGGCACGGGTGCCGCCGATGCCCTTGGCGTACGACAGGGCCAGCGCGAAGGCGTCTCCGGAGGCGTCCTGCTCGACGGCGGCGATGCAGGGAACGCCGCGGCCCTCCTCGTACTGGCGGCGGACCAGGTGGCCCGGGCCCTTCGGGGCGACCATGCAGACGTCCACGCCGGCCGGGGGCTTGATGAAGCCGTAGCGGATGTTCAGGCCGTGGCCGAAGAACAGCGCGTCGCCGTCGCTCAGGTTCGGGGCGATGTGCTCCTCGTAGACCTGGGCCTGGATCGGGTCCGGGACGAGGATCATGATGACGTCGGCCTCGGTGGCGGCCTCCGACGGGCTCACCACGCGCAGGCCCTGCTCCTCGGCCTTGGCCTTGGACTTGGAGCCCTCGTGCAGACCGACGCGGACGTCGACACCCGAGTCACGGAGCGACAGCGCGTGGGCGTGGCCCTGGCTGCCGTACCCGATGACCGCGACCTTGCGGCCCTGGATGATGGACAGGTCGGCGTCGGCGTCGTAGAACAGCTCGGCCACTTTGGGTTCTCTCCTCGGGAGTGCAGGTGTTGCGTCCCACCGTATGACGGAGGGCGGAAGGGAAGTCTGAGGGTCTCGGAATACGGGCGGCCGACGGCGCGCCGACCGCCCGTTTTCCGTCTTACGCCGATCGGTCGAGGGCGCGCAGCGACCGGTCCGTGATGGAACGGGCACCGCGGCCGATCGCGATCGTGCCGGACTGGACGAGCTCCTTGATGCCGAACGGCTCCAGCATCTTGAGCATCGCGGAGAGCTTCTCGCCGGATCCGGTGGCCTCGATGGTGACGGCCTCCGGGGAGACGTCGACGGTCTTGGCGCGGAACAGCTGGACGATCTCGACGATCTGGGAACGCGTCTCGTTGTCGGCGCGCACCTTCACCAGGACGAGTTCGCGCTGCACCGCCTGCGACGGCTCCAGCTCGACGATCTTCAGGACGTTGACGAGCTTGTTGAGCTGCTTGGTGACCTGCTCCAGCGGCAGGTCCTCCACGCCCACGACGATGGTGATGCGGGAGATGTCGGGGTGCTCGGTGACGCCGACCGCGAGCGAGTCGATGTTGAAGCCGCGGCGGGAGAACAGGGCGGCGATCCGGGCGAGGATGCCGGGGGTGTTCTCCACCAGGACGGAGAGCGTGTGCTTGGACATGATCTGCTTCCTCTGCTTGAAAGTCCTGGATGGCTCTCAGTCGTCTTCGTTGTCGCCGAAGTCGGGGCGGACGTCCCGGGCGGCCATGATCTCGTCGTTGGAGGTGCCGGCGGCGACCATCGGCCAGACCATCGCGTCCTCGTGGACGATGAAGTCGACGACGACGGGGCGGTCGTTGATGGAGTTCGCCTCTTCGATGACCTTGTCGAGGTCGTCCGGGGACTCGCAGCGGATGGCGTAGCAGCCCATGGCCTCCGACAGCTTCACGAAGTCGGGGACCCGGGTGCCGCGGGCCTGAGGGTTGACGTCGTCCGGGCCGGAGTGCAGGACGGTGTTGGAGTACCGCTGGTTGTAGAAGAGGGTCTGCCACTGGCGGACCATCCCGAGGGCGCCGTTGTTGATGACGGCGACCTTGATCGGGATGTTGTTCAGGGCGCAGGTGGTGAGCTCCTGGTTGGTCATCTGGAAGCAGCCGTCGCCGTCGATGGCCCAGACGGCCCGCTCGGGCGCTCCGGCCTTGGCGCCCATGGCCGCCGGGACGGCGTAGCCCATGGTTCCGGCGCCGCCGGAGTTCAGCCAGGTGCCCGGCTTGTCGTACTCGATGAAGTGGGCGGCCCACATCTGGTGCTGGCCGACGCCCGCCGCGAAGATCGTGCCCTCGGGGGCGAGCCGCCCGATGCGCTCGATGACCTGCTGCGGGGAGAGCGAGCCGTCGTGCGGCTGGTCGTAGCCGAGCGGGTAGGTCTCGCGCCAGCGGTTCAGGTCGTTCCACCACATGCCGTAGTCGCCCTGGTGGCCCTCGCCGTGTTCTTTCTGCACGGCCTGGATCAGGTCGGCGATGACCTCGCGGGCGTCGCCGACGATCGGCACGTCGGCGGCGCGGTTCTTGCCGATCTCGGCCGGGTCGATGTCCGCGTGGACGATCTTGGCCAGGGGGGCGAAGCTGTCCAGCTTGCCGGTGACGCGGTCGTCGAAGCGGGCGCCGAGGGCGACGATCAGGTCGGCCTTCTGCAGGGCGGTGACGGCGGCCACCGAGCCGTGCATGCCGGGCATGCCCAGGTGCTGCGGGTGGTTGTCGGGGAACGCGCCGAGCGCCATCAGGGTGGTGGTCACGGGCGCGCCGGTGAGCTCGGCGAGGACCTTCAGCTCGGCGGTGGCCCGGGCCTTGAGCACACCGCCGCCGACGTAGAGCACGGGGCGCCGGGCCTGGGTGATCAGCTTGGCGGCCTCGCGGATCTGCTTGGCGTGCGGCTTCGTCACCGGGCGGTAGCCGGGCAGGTCCATGGCGGGCGGCCAGGAGAAGGTGGTCTTCGCCTGGAGGGCGTCCTTGGCGATGTCGACCAGGACCGGGCCGGGACGGCCGGTGGAGGCGATGTGGAACGCCTGGGCGATGATCCGCGGGATGTCCTCGGCCTTGGTGACGAGGAAGTTGTGCTTGGTGATCGGCATGGTGATGCCGACGATGTCCGCCTCCTGGAAGGCGTCCGTGCCGATCGCCTTGGACGCCACCTGGCCGGTGATCGCGACCAGTGGCACGGAGTCCATGTGCGCGTCGGCGATCGGGGTGACCAGGTTGGTGGCGCCGGGACCGGAGGTCGCCATGCAGACGCCGACCTTGCCGGTGGCCTGCGCGTAGCCGGTGGCGGCGTGACCGGCGCCCTGCTCGTGGCGGACCAGGACGTGGCGCACCCTGGTGGAGTCCATCAGCGGGTCGTAGGCCGGGAGGATCGCACCGCCGGGAATGCCGAATACCGTGTCGGCGCCGACCTCCTCGAGAGAGCGGATGAGGGACTGCGCGCCCGTCACCTGCTCGGGGGCGGAGTGTCCTCCGGATCGGGGCCGGGGCTGCGGGTGGTGGGCCCCGGTGGCCTGCTCGGTCATCGGCATTCTCTTCTCAGATGCTGAGGGTTTATGCGAGGTTTGTGCGGTATTCGGTTGTCGCACGAAGGGCGCCTGTGCAACAAAAAACCCCTCGTGCCATAAGGCAAGCGAGGGGAGCGCGCCGGGTGGGATCGCTGAGCGGTCGAGGCTCAGCGTCAGCCGACGCGCTTTCCAAGTACGAGAATTCGGGTGCGCATGGCACAGACCCTCTCGCCGACGCACACTCACTGTCAAGTGGGTGGGACGGGAGTCTCAGCATGTGAGCGAATAACCCTTCCGCCTCCGATGACGGCGGCCACGCCCGAGCTGTACACCCGCGGGACGCCACCCGCGAACGCCGGCTCGGCCGGTCCGTCCGGCACCGGATAGTGGCCGGAGGTGAGCGCCCGGCGCAGCCGGTACTCGTCCAGCGGCCCGGAGAACGCCATGCCCTGCCCGTGGGTGCAGCCCATCTCGCGCAGGGTGACGAGCTGCTCGGGCAGGTCCACCCCGTCGGCCACGGACTTCAGCCCGAGGTCGTTCGCGATCCGCAGCAGCCCGCTGGTGATCTTGTACAGGCGCGCGGACTCGACCACTCCCTCGACCAGGCCCCGGTCCAGCTTCAGGACGTCGACGGGAAGCCGCCTGAGCGCCGTGATCGCCCCGTAGCCACCGCCGAAGCCGTCGAGTGCGATCCGGACCCCGACCCGCCGCAGGGCACCGAGACGCCGCTCCAGCTCGTCCAGCGAGACCCTCGGGTCGGCGTCGGACAGCTCGATGATCAGCGACCCGGACGGCAGCCCGTGTCGCGTGAGCAGCGCTTCGATGGTGCCGAACGGCATCGACCGGTCCACCAGCCGGCGGGCGCTCATCCGGACGACGACCGGCACGGACAGCCCTCTGGCGTGCCGCTCGGCGGCCTGTCCGACGGCCTCCTCGATCATCCAGCGGTTCAGCTCGGCGGTCTTGTCGCTGTCCTCCGCCACACGCAGGAACTCCGCGGGGGTGAAGAGCACCCCCTGGGAGGAGCGCCAGCGCGCCTGTGCGGACACCGAGGTGATCCGGCCGTCCTCCAGGCGGACCACCGGCTGGTGCAGCAGCGCGAACTCGCCGTCGTGCAGCGCGGCCCGCAGGCGCGTGGCCAGCTCGGCCTTGCGTACGACGTCCTGCTGCATCTGGGGCTTGTACAGCTCGACGCGGCCCTTGCCGCCGGCCTTGGCCCGGTACATGGCGAGGTCGGCGTTGCGCAGCAGCTCGCCCGCGCCGAGGCCCCGCTCCGCGAAGGCCACGCCGATGGAGGCGTTGACCCGGACATCGTTGCCGTCGATGAGGTAGGGCTGGGACAGCGTCGCCCTGAGGCGTTCGGCGAGCTCCAGGATGTGCCGCTGGCGGGCCTCCCGGTCACGGGTGTTGTCCCCGACGATCAGGGCAGCGAACTCGTCGCCGCCCAGCCGGGAGGCGGTGTCGCCCTGCCGGACCGACTCGTGGAGTCTGCGGGCGGCCTGCACGAGCAGTTCGTCCCCGGCCTGGTGCCCGATCGTGTCGTTGACGGCCTTGAAGCCGTCGAGGTCGATGAAGAGCACGGCCGTGTTCCGCAGGGCCACGCCCCGGTCGGAGGCGCGGCGGCCCGAGAGGGCGTGCTGGACGCGCTTGGTGAACAGGGCGCGGTTGGGCAGGTCGGTGAGCGGGTCGTGCTCGGCGTTGTGCTGCAACTGGGCCTGCAGCCGCACCCTTTCGGTCACGTCCCTGCTGTTGAAGATGAGGCCGCCGTGGTGGCGGTTGACGGTCGACTCGACGTTCAGCCAGCCTTCCCCGCTCTCCGCCTCGCCCGAGCGGGAGGTGCCCCCACCGCCGGACCGGAAACGGCACTCGATACGTGTGGTGGGTTCCTCTGCCGGGTCGGCGGCGAGGAACCGCCGCACCTCGTGCACGACGCAGCCGAGGTCCTCCGGGTGGATGAGGTTGGCCAGTTCCGTACCCACCAGTTCCTCGGCCGGGCGCCCGTAGACACCGGCGGCGGCCGGGGAGACATAGCGCAGGACGCCGCTGGGGGCGGCGATCATGATGACGTCGCTGGAACCCTGCACCAGGGAGCGGAAGTGGTTCTCCTTCTGCGCCAGTTCCTGGGTGAGGGTGATGTTGTCGAGCAGCATGATGCCCTGGCGCACGACGAGCGCGAGCACGACCGTGCCGCCGGTCAGCAGGACCACGCGGTCGACGCTGCGGCCGTTGAGGACGTTGTAGAGGATGCCCAGGGTGCACACGGCGGCCGCGAGGTACGGCGTGAGAGCGGCGAGGGAGCCGGCGATGGGCCGGGACGGGGGGTAACGGAGGTGCTCGCTTCCCGGCAGGGGCGGGTGCTGGTGCGGGCCGCTGCGCGGTCCGGGCACGCGCTCCTGCACCACGCGGTTCCGTCCCGCCGTGCCCGGCCGGTCCGGTCCGTGCCGGTCGCTCTCCGGCGTGCGGGGCGCGGCCCAGGGGGCGTACGCCAGGAGCAGCGAGCCGGCGAACCAGCCCGCGTCGAGCAGCTGGCCCGAGCGGTAGTCGTAGTGCATCAGCGGTGAGGTGAACAGGGCGTCGCACATCACGGTGAGCGCGAGCGCGCCGATCGCGGTGTTGACCGCCGAGCGGTTCACCGCCGACCGCCTGAAGTGCAGCGCGAGCACCATGCTGACCAGCGCGATGTCGAGCAGCGGATAGGCCAGGGACAGCGCGATGTGCGCCACGCCGGGGCCTTCCGACTTCGCGGCCTGGGCGAGGGCGAGGCTCCACGCCAGGGTGAGCAGCGAGCCGCCGATCAGCCAGGCGTCCAGCCCGAGGCAGACCCAGCCGGCCTTGGTCACGGGCCGCTTGGCGAGCACGAGCAGCCCGACGATCGCGGGCGGCGCGAAGCACAGGAAGAACAGGTCGGCGTAGCTGGGGCTGGGCACGGGCACTCCCAGGACCACCTCGTACCACCCCCAGACCAGGTTGCCCAGGGAGGCCATCGCCGAGGAGAGGCCGAACAGCAGCCAGGCGGATCGAAAGCGGGTGCGGCGGCTGCGGGCGCACAGGAAACACGACACGGTGGCGGCCGCCGCCGCGGCGCTCAGCCCGAAGTCGCCCATGATCAGGGCCAGTCGGTACGAACCCCAGCCGAACGCGGATCCGAGGGCGTATCCCGCGCAGACCAGGGCGAGCACGAGTTGGAGGGCGGGGCCGGACCCGCGCCCGGCGGCCGCCGTGCGGGACAGCGGCGCTCCCGGTGACGCGGGCTGGGCCCGCAGCGCCCCGTCGAGCGTGGGGGTGGAGGCCGGGGGCGCGCTCACCGGGCGCTCCCGCTCCGCGCCGCTCCCGGGTCCCGCGGTGCCCGGTGGCTCTCGCCGGTGTGATGGTCGCCGTGGTGGGTGTGGTGGCCGCCGTGATCGGCGTGGTGACCGCGTCCGCGCGCGGCCGTCCGCCCGGGTCGCCGCCGGCAGCCCCGCCCCGTCGGATCGCTCGTCCAAAGGCCGTGCATCGCCTGTCGCCCCCCTCACAGTCCGAAGTGTCCGTCCCCGGCGCCGGATGTCCGCGGCGCTGCCCCTGTCGGACGATACACCAGTCTCGTCACTCAGGGACATAGGTTCTCTACTCTGCGTGACGACCAGCGGATATATGAGTACCCAGCGCGCCCGGAGGATTGCGGACGGTACCCAAGTTCGGATCAGCCGGTTGATGCACCCGTCGTGAGGATCACGTTGCGGAGCGGCTCCCGGTTCACATAACGCTTCAACTGGTCCACCAGGAGCCGCCTGGCGCGCGGCAGGAACGCTGAGCTGGGTCCGCCGACGTGCGGGGTGATGAGTACCCCCGGCGCACGCCACAGGGGGTGCTCGCGCGGCAGGGGCTCGGGGTCGGTGACATCGAGGGCGGCGGTGATGCGGCCGCTCTCCAGCTCGCCGAGCAGGGCCTTGGTGTCCACGACGGAGCCGCGGGCGATGTTGACCAGGAGCGCGCCGTCCTTCATCCGGGACAGGAAGTCGGCTCCGGCCAGGCCGCGGGTGGTCTCGGTGAGCGGGGTCGACAGGATGACGACGTCCGCCTCCGGGAGCAGCGCGGGGAGTTCGGTGAGCGGGTGCACCGGCCCGCGCGCCGTGGTGCGCTCAGAGCGCGCGACGCGCGCCACCCGCGCCACCTCGAACGGAATGAGCCGGTCCTCGATGGCGGCGCCGATCGATCCGTACCCGACGATGAGGACGTTCTTGTCGGCGAGCGCGGGCCGGAACCCGGCGAGCCACTCGCCCCGGCCCTGCGCCCGGACGAAGTCGGGGACGCCGCGCAGCGAGGCCAGGATCAGCGTGAGGGTGAGCTCCGCGGTGCTGGCCTCGTGCACCCCGCGCGCGTTGCACAGCCGCACCCCCGGGCGCAGGTGCTCCAGCCCCGGCTGCACGTGGTCGATGCCGGCGGTGAGGGTCTGCACGACCTCCACGTTGCTCATCCGCGGCAGGGGGCGTACGCAGAGCGGACTGGGCTTCATGTAGGGGACGACGTAGAAGGCGCAGTCGGCCGGGTCCGCGGGGAACTCGTCCTCGCCGTTCCAGAAGCGGTAGGCGGGGCCCTCGGGGAGTCCCTCGATCTCGTCCGGCGGGATGGGCAGCCACACGTCAGCAGTCATGCTCTGGAGGCTATGTCAGGAGGCCGCGGCGGCAGAGGTTAGGTTGGGGTGGCCGGAACAGGGAGGGTCACGACCAGGTGGAGCGCAGGACGATCGGCGCGGCGGCGCTCGCGGTGGGGGCCGTCGGACTCGGGTGCATGCCGATGAGCTGGGCGTACAGCGCGTCGCGGCGGCGTGGTGACGAGTCACTCAGGGCGGTGCACCGGGCGCTGGATCTGGGGTGCTCCCTGCTGGACACGGCCGACATGTACGGCCCGTTCACCAACGAGCTGCTGGTGGGGCGGGCGTTGAAGGAGCGGCGGTCCGACGCGTTCGTCTCGACGAAGGCCGGTCTGCTCGTCGGCGACCAGCACATCGTCGCCAACGGCCGCCCCGGGTACGTCAAAAGGGCCTGCGACGCCTCGCTGCGCCGCCTCCAGACGGACGTCATAGATCTCTACCAGCTGCACCGCGCCGACCCGGAAGTCCCGGTCGAGGAGACCTGGGGCGCGATGGCGGAGCTCGTCCGGGCCGGGAAGGTAAGGGCGTTGGGCCTGTGCGCGGTGGGCGCGCCGGCCGGCCGCCGCTCCGGGAGCCGGCCGCACGACGCGACGATCCGGCAGCTGGAGCGCGTGCAGCAGGTGTTCCCGGTGAGCGCCGTGCAGGCGGAGCTGTCGGTGTGGTCACCGCAGGCGCTGGAGACGTTGCTGCCGTGGTGCGCGACGCGGGGCGTCGGCTTCCTCGCCGCGATGCCGCTCGGCAACGGCTTCCTGACCGGCAGACTGCGGCCCGGTGCGGGCTTCGAGGCGGACGACCTGCGGGCCAGGCACCCCCGCTTCACGGCCGAGATGATGGCCGCCAACCAGCCGATCGTCGCGGGCCTGCGGCGCGTTGCCCGCCGCCACGGTGACCACGTCACGCCCGCCCAGGTCGCCCTCGCCTGGGTCCTCGCCCAGGGCCCCCACGTGGTCCCGGTCCCGGGCGCGAAGCAGGAACGCTGGGTCACGGAGAACGCGGCCGCGACGCGCCTGCGCCTGACGGCCGAGGATCTCAGAGAGGTGGCGGGCCTGCCGCCGGCCCAGGGATCGTGGGACTGATCGCTGGCGCCGCGGCAGGCAACGTTCGCCCCGTCGCGACGCCCGGCACGCTCCCTCGATCTCTCGGCTCCGCTCGAGCAGGGCGGTACCCGCACTCGCCGCGCACCGGACGCCGCTCCATGACGGGCAAACGTTGCCTGCCCCGGCACAAGCCGGCGGCCGAGCGGCCGGTGGGGGACCTTCGGGGGCAAACCCCCTCACGATGCCGCGCTCCTGCTTCGGGGTTCACTGATCGGGAACTCGGCGGCCGCGGGAGGTGTATGACAGGGAGAACCCGCCGCCGCTCGAAGGGACCAGGATCGTGCATCGTCGAGCCGTGCCGGCCGTGCTGGCCGCCGCTCTCCTGCTGACGGCCGGCTGCTCCTCCGGCGACGGAGCGTCGTCCGGCCCCGACGAGGGAGCCTCCTCCCCCGGCCGTACGTCACCGCAGTCCTCCGCACCGGCGGGGCACGCCGCCGGAGAGACACCTCCCGCGAAGGGCTCGGTGAAGGTGGTGCGCACCGTCGCGGAGGGCCTCAACTCGCCCTGGGGCCTCGCCCCGCTGCCGGGCGGCGGCCTTCTCGTCTCCTCCCGGGACGAGGGGACCATCGTCCGGGTCGACGAGAAGACCGGCAGGAAGACCGAGCTGGGCGAGGTGCCGGGCGTATCGGCCGCGGGCGAGGGGGGCCTGCTCGGGATCGCCCTGTCCCCGGACTTCGCCTCGGACCACATGGTCTACGCGTACTTCACCTCGGTCTCCGACAACCGCGTCGTCCGCATGATCTACGACGCGAACAAGCCCGCCGGCGAGCAGCTGGCCGCGCCCGACACGGTCTACCGGGGCATCCCCAAGGGCTTCATCCACAACGGCGGCCGGATCGCGTTCGGCCCGGACAAGATGCTGTACGTCGGCACGGGCGAGAGCGGTGACACGGGCCTGTCCCAGGACCGGGACTCCGTGGGCGGCAAGATCCTGCGGCTCACGCCGGAGGGCGAACCCGCACCGGGCAACCCGTTCCCGGACTCACCGGTGTACTCGTACGGCCACCGCAATGTGCAGGGCCTGGCGTGGGACACCGAGCGGCGGCTGTTCGCCTCGGAGTTCGGCCAGGACACCTGGGACGAGCTCAACGCGATCGAGCCGGGCGGCAACTACGGCTGGCCCGAGGCCGAGGGCAGGTCCGGCGACAGGCAGTTCCGCAACCCGGTCGAGCAGTGGAGTACGGCCGAGGCCTCCCCCAGCGGCATCGCCTTCGCCGAGGGGTCGGTCTGGATGGCGGGCCTGCGCGGCAAGCGGCTCTGGCGCATCCCGCTCAACGGCACCGAGGCATCGGCCCGACCGCAGGCCTTCCTGGAGGGCGACTACGGCCGGCTGCGCACGGTGGTCCGGGCGGGCGGCGACCGGTTGTGGCTGGTGACCAGCAACACGGACGGCCGGGGCAATCCGAAGGACGGGGACGACAGGATCCTCGAGGTGCGGGTGAGCTAGCCGGTGCCGGGCAGGCGCTGGGGGGCCGGGCCCCGGTCACTCCCCGGAGGGTGAGGGGCCGGGCTGCTTCGACGGGCGGACCACGACCTTCCCGGACGCCAGGTCTATCGGACCGCGCCAGGGATCGCTGTCCCCGACGTCCTCCTTGGTCAGCTCCAGGCGGGCGCGCTCGTCGCGGGTGTGTTTGCGGCCGGGCGAGAACAGTTCCTCGAAAACGTTGAACACGGATCCTCCCTGAACCGTGACAACCCCCGAAGTCCCTTACAGCGTAAACCTCAGCCCGGCGAACCGGGCAGGAGCGATTCGGCCGGGAACATGCCCAGGCGGTGTGCCACCGCCGCGGCCTCGCCCCGCCCGGAGACACCCAGCTTGGCCAGGATGTTGGAGACGTGGACGCTCGCGGTCTTCGGTGAGATGAACAGTTCCTCGGCTATCCGGCGATTGGTGCGGCCGTCGGCGACCAGGCGCAGCACGTCCCGTTCGCGGCTGGTGAGGCCGAGTGCCGCGGCGGGGTCCGCGGGGGCCGGCCGGAGGGCGGGCGTGAGCGGGAGGCGGGCGCGCTGGGCGAGGGCTTCCGCGGCGTCGGCGAGCGGCCGGGCGCCGAGGTGGCGGGCGACGGCGCGGGCGAGGCGGAGCAGTTCGGTGGCGCGGTCGCGCTCGTCGTCCCCGCCGCTCTCCGTCAGCAGGGACTCCGCCAGCCGGTACCGGACGCGGGCGAGGTCGTAGGGCCGCCCCAGTGGTTCGAAGGCACTGACCACCTCCGACCAGGCGTCCGGGGTGCTGCGGCCTTCCGCGCGGTGGAGTTCCGCGCGCACCCACCGCTCGTGGGCGAGCCAGACGGGGGCGTTGGCGATGAGCTGCTTGGCGGCCCCGAGGATGCCGGCCAGCACCTCCTCGCGGCCCTCCTGCGCGGTGGGCAGCGTCCGGGCGTCGGCCTCGGCCGCGGCCGCTTCGAGCAGCAGCGGCCAGGCGTAGCGCTGGGTGCCGGGCGGGAAGCCGGACTCCAGGGTGCGGGCCAGTTCGGCGCGGGCGTCGTGGAGGCGGCCCTCCGCGACGGCGATCCTGAGGGTGAGGCAGGCGATCGGGAGGTCGTGCTGCGGCATGGGGTCGTGGGGGCCGTAGGAGGCGCGGCCCCCGGCGAGATGCCGCCCCGCCTCGGGCACCTCGCCCCGGGCGAGCGCGAGGAACGCCAGGCTGTTGGCTCCCGACCCGGACGGCGCCGCCGTCTGCCCGCGCCGCTGGGCGCTGACCGCCGCCTCGGCGGCCTCGTCCCAGCGGCCTAGGGAGATGAGCGATTCGGCGAGGTTGCTCCAGATCCAGGCCTCGGCCACCCGCAGCCCCATCCTCCCCGTGAGCCGCAGGCCCTCCTGGAGGATGCCGACGGATTCCTCGGAGCGGCCGACACCTTCGAGCACGGAGGGCAGGTTCACATGGCTGCGGCCCACGACCGTGGCGAGACCGCGCGCCACCACCTCGTCCCTGACCTCGTACATGTGGGTCAGACCCGCCTCGACCTGTCCGGCGTCGACCATGAGTCCGCCGAGTGTGAGCCGGGCGTTGGACTCGATGTCGTCGGCGCCGACCATGCGCGCGTACTCGACGGCCCGCTCGGCGGCGGTCAGTGCCTCGGGGCCGGGTTCGTGCAGATACGACCAGTGGGCGGCGGTGGCGAGCACCTCGGCGTGCACCTCGGACGGCGGCAGGCCGCGCACCAGGCCCTGCGCGGTGGCGATCTCCTTCCAGCCGTCGCCGCGGGCGAGGCTCTGTACCAGCCGGGAGCGCTCGACCCAGAACCAGGCGGCGCGCTGGGGGTCGTCCTCCTCGTCCAGCAGGCGCAGCGCGCGTTTGGCGATCTTCAGGGCGCGTTCGCGCTCTCCGCAGAGCCGTCCCGCGACGGTCGCCTCGGCCAGCAGGTCGAGGTACCTCAGCGCGGTGGTGGCCGGGTCGCAGCCGCAGGGCGGGTAGGCCTCGGCGTAGTCGACGGGGCGCAGGATGTCGCGCACGGCGTCAGGGGCGTTGTCCCACAGTTCCATCGCCCGTTCCAGCAGCCGCAGTTGCTCGGCGTAGGCGTGCCGGCGGCGCGCCTCGGCGGAGGCGTCGAGGACGGCGGGCAGGGCCTTGGCCGGGTCGTGGGCGTGGTACCAGTAGCTGGCCAGGCGGGTGGCGCGCTGGTCGGCGGGGACGAGGGCCGGGTCGCTCTGAAGGGCTTCGGCGTAGCGGCGGTTGAGGCGGGAGCGTTCGCCGGGGAGCAGGTCGTCGCTGACGGCCTCGCGGACCAGGGAGTGGCGGAAGCGGTAGCCGTCGCCGCCGGGCGCGGGCGTGAGGATGCCGGCGTTCACGGCGGCCCGCAGCGCCTCGATGAGGTCGTCCTCGGTGAGCCGGGCGACGGCGGCCAGCAGCCGGTACTCGACGGTGGAGCCGCCCTCGGCGACGATCCGGGCGACCTGCTGGGCGGACTCCGGGAGCCCTTCCACGCGGACCAGCAGCAGATCGCGCAGGGAGTCGGTCAGGCCGGTGCGGCAGCCCTGGTGGGCGGCGACGGCGAGTTCCTCGACGAAGAAGGCGTTGCCGTCGGAACGTTCGAAGATGGCGTCGACCTGGTCCGGGTCGGGTTCCCGGGCGAGGATGCCGGCGATCTGGAGGCACACCTCGTCGCGGGTGAAGCGGGCGAGTTCGAGGCGGCGGACGCTGCGGAGCCGGTCGAGCTCGGCGAGCAGGGGTCTCAGCGGGTGGCGGCGGTGGATGTCGTCGGAGCGGTAGGTGGCGAGGACGACGAGGCGGCCCGTGCGCAGGGTGCGGAAGAGGTAGGCGAGCAGGTGCCGGGTGGAGGCGTCGGCCCAGTGCAGGTCCTCCAGGGCGAACACGACGGTGTGCTCGGCGGCGACGCGCTCCAGCAGGCGGACGGTGAGCTCGAACAGGCGGGCCGTGCCGTCCTCGTCGTGCCGGCCCGCCTCGCGTGCGGCCGCCGTGCCGATCTCGGGGAGCAGGCGGGCCAGTTCCTCCTCCTGCCCGGCCGCCGCGGCGGCGAGCTGCTCCGGCAGTTCGCGGCGCAGAGCGCGCAGCGCGGTGGAGAACGGCGCGAACGGCAGTCCGTCGGCGCCGATCTCGACACAGCCGCCGAGCGCGACGACCGCGCCCCGCCGGCGGGCGGCACCGGCGAACTCCTCGAGGAGGCGGGTCTTGCCGACTCCGGCCTCGCCGCCGATGAGCAGCGCCTGGGGATCGCCGGCGGCGGCGCCGGCGAGCACCTCGTCCAGCGTGCCCAACTCGGCGGCCCGGCCGATGAACACGGGGCTTACGGACCTGGTCTCCACGGCCCCGAGCATCGCACGCGGGCCCGGCGGCACGGCACCGCTTTTCCCACGGCCGGCCGGACGGGCGGCTCCGGGGGCGGCGACGACACCCGCGACGGTCCCGGCCGGGACGACCACAGCACCCGCACCGGTCTCACCCGGAACGGCCCCGGCACGGGCAGCCGTCTCCCCAGGCACGGGCACGGCACCGCCGACCGCCCCCGCCGGGACGACCCCAGCGCCCCCAACCACCCCCACCGGGGCGGCCACGGTGTCCGCGCCCGATGCCCCAGGGACGGTCTCGGCGTCGGCCGGTCCCGTTGCGGTGTTCACGCGGCCCTGTCGAAGAGGTGCCGGCGGAAGCGGCGGCCATGGCTCTCGTGCTCGGCGGAGCCTTCGGCCGCGCGGCGGGCCCGGGCGGCCTCGCGGACCCGGCGCTCGTGGTCGGCGCGGCGCATGAGGTCGGCGGTGCGCATCTGCTGCATCTCGTACTCGTACATGGCGTGTCCTCGGGAAGAGACCGGTCGGGGAGGGGTTCCTCCGCGACGCCTCCACCTTCGTCTCCCAGGCGGGGAGGCCGCATCGGGAGAGTTCCGCATCTTCGGGGGGGCCGGTGGGGCCTTAGACACGCGTGAGGGGTCTCAGGCCTCCGTAAGGTGCTTACGGAGGCCTGAGACCCCTGTGGAACCGCGGTGACTCAGCTCGCCGACGGCAGTCCGAGCAGGATGCCGGTGTACTTGAGGACGGCCAGGAACAGGCCGATCACCCCGAGGGCGACGCCCGCCCAGGCGACCGACTTGACCCAGGGAGGCTGAATCCTGCCTGGCGTGCCGAACGCGGGCCGCGCGAGCGTCCCGACACCGACCACCAGCGCGATCACCGCGAACAGGCCGCCCCAGAGCGCGGTGGTCTGCCAGGCGTCGCCGTAGACCGCCTGGATCTGCTTGGCCACGCTCGCGCCCTGGGCGGTCTGAAGCTGACCGACCAGGTTCTGGCGGGCGGCGGCCACGGTGCCGACCCAGCTGCCGGTGAGCGAGACGACGCCCAGCGCGGCGGAGACCACGGCGGCGGCGCCCTGGCCGACACCGGAGGGACTCTCCTGAACGGTGTCGGCGATCTCGGCCTCGGCCCGGACCTCCGTGTCGGTCGCCGCGTCGGACTTGGTGGTGTCCACCGCCTTCTCGTCGGTCGTGGCCTCGGTGGCCTCGGTCTCGTCCACTGCGTTCGTTGCCATGTCTCGCACCGTAGGGTCGCTGTCTGAGAAGTCTCTTAATGATCGTCGTGAGCGGCACGCGCACGTGCCTCACGCCACTCGGGCGCCAGCACCGACCAGACTTCGAGATCGTGCCGTACGCCACGGTAGTGGTGCGCCTCGCGCCGCACACCGTCGCGGGTCATTCCGAGTCGCCGTGCCACGTTCAGGCTCGGCTGGTTTCCCGCGGCGGCGACCCACTCGACGCGGTGGATGCCGCGCCGCTCGACGGCCCAGTCGATCAGCACCCGCATCGCGCGCGTGACGAGGCCCCGGCCCGTACCCGCGGGCTCCAGCCAGCAGCCGGCCTCGCAGGTGCCGTTCGCCGCGTCGAAGTTCAGGAACAGCACACCGCCCACGAGCCTCCCGTCCAGCCACAGGCCGTGCAGGGACCCCGTGTCGGCGGCGCGCATGTCGGCGTACAGCTGGAGCTTGGCACGCGCCGAGGTCAGATCCGTCTCGGTCGTCCCGAAGGGGACGTACTGCCCGATGAACTCCCGGCCCCGCTCCAGGTGCGCCAGGAACTCCTCGGCGTGCCAGGGTTCGAGGGGCCTCAGTTCGGCGTCGTCACCCAGGGATATCGCGTACATCCCGCTGCCGCTCCTCCTGCGCCAGGACGTCCGCCACCTCGGCGTCCGTCGCGGCGGCCAGCCTCTCATGGGCGGCACGGCACTCGGGCGGTTCGATGCTGATCCGCGGCATGCGCCGGTCCAGCCATCGGGGCAGCCACCAGTTGGCGCCGCCGAGCAGGTGCATCAGGGCGGGCACGAGGAGCGTGCGGAGCACGAAGGCGTCCAGGGCGACGGCGGACGCCAGCGCGATGCCGAACATGGCGATCACCCGGTCGCCGCTGAGGACGAAGGCCAGGAAGACGGAGATCATGATGACCGCCGCCGAGTTGATCACCCGGCTGGTCTCCGCCAGGCCGACCCGGACGGCACGCCGGTTGTCGCCGGTCTCCAGCCACTCCTCGTACATCCGGCTGACCAGGAAGACCTGGTAGTCCATGGAGAGGCCGAAGAGCACCGACACCATGATCACGGGCAGGAAGGGCTCGATGGGCCCCGCGCTGCCGAGGCCGAGCAGTTCGCTGCCCCAGCCCCACTGGAACATCGCGACCACCACCCCGAAGGCGGATGCGACGGCGGCGACGTTCATCGCGGCGGCCTTCAGCGGGATGCCGATCGACCGGAAGGCGAGCAGGAGCAGCAGACAGCCCAGGCCGATGACGACTCCGACGAAGACGGGCAGCTTGGAGACGATGACGTCGGCGAAGTCGTCGTAGCCGGCCGTCATACCGCCGACCTGCACGTCGAGCGAGGTGCCCGACTCGGCGCGCGGCAGCACCTCGTCGCGCAGCCGGTCGACGAGGTCGCTGGTCTGCTTCGACTGCGGGGAGGACTCCGGTACCACGGTGAGGTAGGCGGTGTCCCCGCCGGAGTCGAATGTCACCGGGGTCACCGAGGCGACGCCGTCGGTGGTGCGGAGCGTGCCGTCGAGGTTGTCCAGGGCGAGCCTGTCCTCGGCTCCGCCGACCTTGGTGACGAGGGTGAGCGGGCCGTTCACGCCGGGGCCGAAGCCGTCGGCGAGGAGGTCGTAGGCCTGGCGGGTGGTGGACGTCCGGGGGTCGTTGCCCTGGTCGGAGGTGCCCAGGTGCAAGGAGAGCGTGGGCAGCGCGAGGACGGCCATGACGGCCAGGGCCACGGCACCGAGCACCTTGGGGTGCCGTTCCACGAACGCCGACCAGCGGGCGGCGAAGCCGGTGGGCAGTTCCGGCTCGGGCCCGTGTTCCGCCAGGCGGCGGCGCTCACGGCGGCTGAGAGCGCGCATCCCGATGAGGGACAGCAGGGCGGGCAGCAGGGTCACGGAGGCCGCGACGGTGAGGATCACGGTGAGGCCGGCCGCTATGGCGACGCCGTTGAGGAAGCTCAGCCGGAGGATCAGCATGCCCAGCAGGGCTATGCAAACGGTGGCGCCCGCGAAGACGACCGCCCGTCCCGTGGTCGCGACGGCGTTGGTGGCGGCCTCGGCGACGGACTGCCCGCGTTTCAGGCCGCGCCGGTGTCTGGTCACGATGAACAGGGCGTAGTCGATGCCGACGCCGAGCCCGATCAGCATGCCGAGCATGGGGGCGAAGTCGGCGACGGTCATGGCGTGCCCGAGCAGCACGATCCCGGCGTAGGCGGTGCCGACGCCGACCAGGGCGGTGGCGATGGGCAGCAGCGAGGCGGCGAGCGAGCCGAAGGCGAGGAACAGCACGACGGCGGCGACCAGCACGCCGACGATCTCGGCGGTGTGCCCGCCGGAGCTCTGGGTGAGCTCGACGGCACTGCCGCCCAGCTCCACCCGCAGGCCGTCGGTCTCGGCGCTCTTCGCGGCGTCGACGACGGCCCGGGCCTCGGACGCGCTGACGTCCTGGGCCTGGTCGTCGAAGGTGACGGTGGCGTACGCCGTCCGGCCGTCCTCGCTGATCCGGCCGGTGCCCGGGCCGTCGTAGGGGCTGGTCACGGAGGCCACGCCGGGCAGTTTCCCGACGCGGTCCAGGGCGCGGGTCATGGTCTGCTCGACGTCGGCGGCGCGCACGCTGCCGGACGTGGTGTGCCAGACGACGGTGTCGCTGTCGCCGCCGAGCCGCGGGAAGCCCTCGTGCAGCAGCTGGGTGGCGCGGCCCGACTCGGTGCCGGGGACCTGGTAGTCGTTCGAGTACGCGGAGCCCGCGGCGGCGGCGCCCGCGGCGACCCCTGCGAAGGCGAGGAGCCACAGCAGAACGGTGACCGTACGGCGTTGGACACACCAGCGTGCGAGGGCTGCCACGAAACGTGCTCCAGGGTTCGCATGAGCAATGCCGCATCACTCTTGCAGCCGAACGAGATCGTTTGTCGGTTTCGTGGCCTTATTCACAGTGTTCGTGGGCTTGTGCACATCGGGTCGCGGTCAGTCGAACTGGTCCCCCAGCGCCATCACCATCACCCCCGCGATCAGCAGCCACAGTGCCCTGCGGGTGCGGCCCCGGGAGCCCAGTACGGCCGCGAGGGCGCAGACGGCGGCCCCGCCGGCGTATGCGGCCGGAACGAGCGCGGTCGCGGAGCGGGCGGCGCGGATCAGCGCCGCGGCCAGTCCCGCGAGGGTGAGAAGGACGCCGGTCCCGGCAGCCGTCCAGCGGGCTCGTCGCGCGTCCTCTTCCGTCTCGTCGGCGTCCGTCTCCACGACGTCGGCGTCTGTCTCCACGACGTCGGCGTCCGTCTCCACGACGTCGGCGTCCGTCTCCACGACGTCGGCGTCTGTCTCCACGATGTCGCCCTCTGTCTCATGGAACTCGGCGTCCGTCTCCACGACGTCGGCGTCTGTCTCCCGGACCTCGGCGTTTGTCTCCGGTATCTCCGGGCCGGTGTCGGAATCAGCGCGTCCACTCATGGCCGAGACGGTAGCGCGCCGTGAAGGAAAACCGGGTGCGGGGTGGCGCGGGCCACTGTTAGCGTCCGCTGGTCCGAGGAATGCCCGCGGCATCTCGCCGCCCGGCCGAAGCAGGTGCGTTGTTTGACGGTCCGACCGAGCTCCGACGCATCCCCCTTCTTCCTCAAGGACTCAAGGAGCCCGTTCACCGATGCCGGACATGACTTCCCGGACCTCGAACGACCCCCTCACTGATCGTGTGAGCCACCCCGGCTACCCGCGCAGCAACCGCTACGACGCCCGCTGGAGCATCGAGAACCAGATGGGTCCGCACGCGCTGTGGCTGCTGGAGTGGCTGGCCCCGGCCCTGGGACTCGACACCCTGAGCCCCGGCTCGCGGGTGCTCGACCTGGGCTGCGGACGCGCCATGACGTCGATCTTCCTCGCCAGGGAGTACGACGTCCGGGTCACCGCCGCCGACCTGTGGATCAAGCCTGACGAGAACGCCCCGCGCATCGCCGCGGCGGGCGTCGCCGACCGGGTGCTGCCGGTGTTCGCCGAGGCGCACGACCTGCCGTTCGGCGAGGGCAGCTTCGACGCGATCGTCTCCATCGACGCCTACCAGTACTTCGGCACCGACGACCTGTACCTGCCCGAGCTGACGCGGCTGCTGAAGCCGGGCGGGCGGATCGGTGTCGTGGTACCCGCGCTGCGCGAGGAGATCGACGGCGTCGAGCCGCCGGAGCACCTGCGGCCGTACTGGGAGCCCGCTTTCTGGTGCTTCCACACGGCCGCCTGGTGGCGGCGCCACTGGACCCGCAGCGGGTCCGTGGAGGTCGAGACCGCCGACTGGCTCGACGACGGCTGGCGGGACTGGCTGCGGTGGAGCGAGGTCGTGGCCGAGGAGCACACGGACGAGTTCCACATCCGGATGGCCGGCCGGAGCGCCGAGATGCTGCGCCTGGACCAGGGCCGCACGCTGGGCTTCGTCCGGGTCGTGGGGCGTCGCCCCTGAGTGAACGACGAGGGGGGCGCACCGGGTCGGTGCGCCCCCCTTGTCGGGTCCACGGGAGGTCAGCCCTCGCTGACGCCCAGCTTCTCCAGGATCAGCTCCTTGACGCGTGCCGCGTCGGCCTGACCCCTGGTCGCCTTCATGACCGCGCCGACCAGAGCACCGGCCGCCGCCACCTTGCCGCCGCGGATCTTGTCCGCGACGCCCGGGTTGCCGGCGATCGCCTCGTCGACGGCCGCCGTCAGCGCGCCCTCGTCGGAGACGACCTTCAGACCGCGCTTGTCGACGACCTCGTCCGGGGTGCCCTCGCCCGCGAGGACGCCCTCGATGACCTGACGGGCCAGCTTGTCGTTGAGATCGCCCTTCGCCACCAGTTCGGTGACCCGGGCCACCTGCGCCGGGGTGATCGCCAGCTCGTCGAGCGCCTTGCCCGACTCGTTGGCGCTGCGGGCCAGCTCGCCCATCCACCACTTGCGGGCGGAGGCAGCGTCGGCCCCCGCCTCGATGGTGGCGACGATCGGCTCCAGCGCGCCGGCGTTGAGGATCGCCTGCATGTCGGTGGCCGAGACGCCCCACTCCTCGCGGAGCCGGTTGCGGCGGACCAGCGGCAGCTCGGGCAGGGAGGCCCGGATCTCCTCGACCCACTCGCGGGACGGGGCGACCGGCACCAGGTCGGGCTCCGGGAAGTACCGGTAGTCCTCGGCCTCCTCCTTCACGCGGCCCGAGGTCGTCGACCCCGTGTCCTCGTGGAAGTGCCGGGTCTCCTGCACGATCGTGCCGCCGGACGACAGCACCGCGGCGTGCCGCTGGATCTCGAAGCGGGCGGCGCGCTCGACGGAGCGCAGCGAGTTGACGTTCTTCGTCTCCGAGCGGGTGCCGAACTTCTCGGTGCCGTGCGGGCGCAGCGACAGGTTCACGTCGCAGCGCATCTGGCCCATCTCCATCCGGGCCTCGGAGACGCCGAGCGCCCGGATGACCTCGCGCAGCTCACGGACGTAGGCCCGCGCGACCTCGGGGGCACGCTCGCCCGCGCCCTCGATCGGCTTGGTGACGATCTCGATGAGCGGGATGCCGGCGCGGTTGTAGTCCAGCAGGGAGTGGGACGCGCCGTGGATACGGCCGGTGGCGCCACCGACATGCGTCGACTTGCCGGTGTCCTCCTCCATGTGGGCGCGCTCGATCTCCACGCGGAAGGTCTCGCCGTCCTCCAGCTGCACGTCGAGGTAGCCGTTGAAGGCGATCGGCTCGTCGTACTGGGAGGTCTGGAAGTTCTTCGGCATGTCCGGATAGAAGTAGTTCTTCCGGGCGAAGCGGCACCACTCGGCGATCTCGCAGTTCAGCGCGAGGCCGATCTTGATGGCGGACTCGACACCGGTCGCGTTGACGACCGGCAGCGCGCCGGGCAGGCCGAGGCAGACCGGGCAGGTCTGCGTGTTGGCGTCCTGGCCGAGGGCGGTCGAGCAGCCGCAGAACATCTTGGTCTTGGTGCCGAGTTCGACATGGACCTCGAGGCCCATGACGGGGTCGTACGAGGCGAGTGCGTCCTCGTACGACACCAGGTCGGTCGTGGTGGTCACGGTGAAACTTCCCTCTCAGCCCAGCAGGACGTCGTCGTCGCCCAGCCGCTTCAGCTCGCGGTAGAGAATGGCCAGGTTGGTGACGACGGCCGCGCCGGTCACGACGGCGTCGATCAGCCGCAGCGTGTCGTTGTCTCCGCGGGCCTTCTTGATCTGCTTGTAGACACCGACGGCGCCGAACGCCGACGTGGCCATCGACACGTACAGGCCGGACTTGGACTTCTTGAAGCCCTTGGCCTTGGACAGTGCGCTCACAGCGACGGAGCCTCCTCGATCAGCGGGTGGCCCCACTTTTCCACGAAGGCGGCCTCGACGGCGGCACCCACCTTGTAGAGGCGGTCGTCCTTCATGACGGGGGCGATGATCTGCAGGCCGACCGGGAGGTTGTCCTCCGGGGCGAGGCCGCACGGCAGCGACATTGCCGCGTTGCCCGCCAGGTTGGTCGGGATGGTGCACAGGTCGGCGAGGTACATCGCCATCGGGTCGTCGGCGCGCTCGCCGATCGCGAAGGCGGTGGTCGGGGTCGTCGGGGAGACGATCACGTCGACCTGCTCGAACGCCCTGTCGAAGTCCTGCTTGATGAGCGTGCGGACCTTCTGGGCGCTGCCGTAGTAGGCGTCGTAGTAGCCGGAGCTCAGCGCGTACGTGCCGAGCATGATGCGGCGCTTGACCTCGGGGCCGAAGCCGGCCTCGCGGGTGAGGGAGGTGACCTCCTCCGCCGAGTGGCTGCCGTCGTCGCCGGTCCGCAGGCCGTAGCGCAGGCCGTCGAAGCGGGCGAGGTTGGAGGAGCACTCGGAGGGCGCGATCAGGTAGTACGCCGACAGCGCCAGGTCGAAGGACGGGCAGTCCAGCTCGACGATCTCGGCGCCCAGTTCCTTGAGCAGCTCGACGGACTCGTCGAACCGCTGGATGACGCCGGCCTGGTAGCCCTCGCCGCGGAACTGCCTGACGACGCCGACGCGCATGCCCTCGACGCTGCCGCCCAGGGCTGCCTCGACGACCGCCGGGACGGGCTCGTCGATGGAGGTGGAGTCCATCGGGTCGTGCCCGGCGATCACCTCGTGCAGCAGGGCCGCGTCCAGGACCGTGCGGGCGCAGGGGCCGCCCTGGTCGAGGGAGGAGGAGAACGCCACCATGCCGTAGCGGGAGACCGCGCCGTACGTCGGCTTCACACCGACCGTGCCGGTGACGGCGGCAGGCTGGCGGATGGAGCCGCCGGTGTCGGTGCCGATGGCGAGCGGGGCCTGGAAGGAGGCGAGCGCGGCGGAGGAACCGCCACCGGAGCCGCCGGGGATCTTCGTCAGGTCCCAGGGGTTGCCGGTCGGGCCGTAGGCGCTGTTCTCGGTGGAGGAGCCCATGGCGAACTCGTCCATGTTGGTCTTGCCGAGGATCACGACGTCGGCGGCCTTGAGGCGCTGGGTGACGGTCGCGTCGTACGGCGGGATCCAGCCCTCGAGGATCTTCGAACCGACCGTGGTCGGGACGCCCTCGGTGGTGAAGATGTCCTTCAGCGCGAGGGGCACACCGGCCAGCGGGCCGAGCTTCTCCCCCTTGGCGCGCTTCTCGTCGACGGCACGGGCCTGGGCGAGGGCGCCCTCGCGGTCGACGTGCAGGAAGGCGTGCACCTTCTCGTCGACGGCCTCGATGCGGGCGAGGTGGGCCTCGGTGACCTCGACGGCCGTCAGCTCGCCGGAAGCGATCTTCGCGGCGGTCTCGGCCGCCGTCAGCTTGATGATGTCCGTCACGGTCTTAGTCCTCCCCCAGGATCTGCGGCACCTTGAAACGCTGCTGCTCCTGGGCCGGGGCGCCGGAGAGCGCCTGCTCGGGGGTGAGCGAGGGACGGACCTCGTCCGGGCGCATGACGTTCGTCAGCGGGAGCGGGTGCGAGGTCGGCGGTACGTCTTGGTCGGCGACCTCGCTGACGCGGGCGACCGCGCCGATGATGTCGTCCAGCTGTCCCGCGAAGTGCTCGAGCTCTTCGGGCTTCAGCTCCAGACGCGCCAGCCGGGCGAGGTGGGCGACCTCCTCGCGCGTGATGCCAGGCATGCAGCGATCCTCTGGGGGTGAGTGAATGTGGTTTGGCCCAATCCTATGGGTCGGGAGGCCGTGCCCGTGAAACGGTTTGCCGGACCCTGGTGCCGCCGGCTCTAGCCGATCCGGCCCGAGTCGTCCGCCGTCGCCGCCGGGAGGGCCGCCCGGGGGCGCTGCCAGCCGCGGGATCCCCGGGCGCGGAGCCAGGCCGTGGTCTCGTCGGGAGGCATCGCGGCGGCGACCAGCCAGCCCTGGACGGCGTCGCAGCCGAGGTCGCGCAGGCGTTCCCAGGTCTCGTCGTCCTCGACGCCCTCGGCAACGACGAGCAGGCCGAGGGAGTGCGCGAGGTCGACCGTGCAGCGCACGATCTCGGCGTCCTCGGTGTCGACCGCGAGCCGGGCGACGAACGAGCGGTCGATCTTCAGCTCGCTGACCGGGAGCCGGCGCAGGTGCACGAGCGAGGAGTAGCCGGTGCCGAAGTCGTCCAGCGACATCTTGACGCCGTGCCCGGTCAGCGCGTTGAGGGTGTCGGCGGCACGCTGCGGGTCCTCCAGGAGGACGTGCTCCGTGATCTCGAGTTGGAGCGCTCCCGCGGGCACGCCGTGCCGGGCCAGCCGGGCGGCGACCGAGCCCGCGAAGCCGGGGGTGTGGACGTCGCGCGGGGAGACGTTGACCGCGACCGGGACGAACAGTCCCTCGGACCGCCAGCGCGCGACCTGGGCGAGCGCGGTCTCCAGGACGTACTCGGTGAGATGGGGCATCAGCCCGGAGGACTCGGCGATCGCTATGAACTCGTCCGGCGGCACCTTGCCCCGCTCGGGGTGGACCCAGCGGACCAGGGCCTCCAGGCCCGCGACCTGTCCGTCGAAGCGGACCTTCGGCTGGTAGTGCAGCTCGACCTCGTGGGCGTCCAGCGCCCGGCGCAGGTCGCCCAGCAGGCCGAGCCGGTCCGGGGTGTTGGAGTCGCGCTTGGACTCGTAGACCTCGACACCCGTACGGTCCCGCTTCGCCTGGTACATCGCCACGTCCGCCCGCCGCAGCAGCCCCTCGGCGTCCAGGGCGTGGTCGGGGAAGACGGCGACCCCGGCGCTGGCCTCCAGGACGAGAGTGAGGCCGTCGAGGTCGAGCGGGGAGCTGAGCGCCGAGACGAGGTTGCGGGCGACCCGGGTCGCGGAGGTCGTGGAGTCGGCGACGGGCAGTAAGACCGCGAACTCGTCCCCGCCGAGCCGGGCCGCCTCCGCCCCGCGCGGCAGCGCCACGCGCAGCCGGTCGGCGATCTGCAACAGCAGCCGGTCACCGGCCAGATGACCGAGGGTGTCGTTGACCGAGCGGAAACGGTCGAGGTCGATCAGCATCAGGGCGGCCCGGGCGTCGATGCGTTCGGCGTCGTCCAGCGCGGTCCAGATGCGCTCCAGCAGCCACTGACGGTTGGGCAGCCCGGTCAGCGGGTCGCGCAGTTGTTCCTCGGCGCGGGCCCGGGCGATCCAGAGCGTGGAGTCCAGGGCGATGAGCGGGATGGAGAACAGCGGCAGCAGGACCGGCTTGGCCACGGCCACCACGCACACCAGCGGCGCGATGCCCAGCAGCGCCACCGCCACCAGGCCCTGCCGGACCAGGGCGGTGCGGGCGACGGTGGGCAGGCCGGGGCGCGGGGCGTGCAGGTACCAGAGCAGGACGCGGGAGACGGCGAGGTAGGCGGCGGCGACCAGGGCCACCTGAGGGGCCGTGTAGAGCGTCCAGCCGGCGGGGTCGGCCGGGGACTCGACGGACGGTACGGATCCGAAGGCGCCGAGCACCGATGCGCCGGCGCCGATCCCGAGGAGGTCGACCGCGCCGTGCAGGACGCCCTGGCGCCAGCGGTTGCGGCGGGCCACGCCGACCAGCACGACGACCGTGAGGCTGACCATGCCGGCCGGTACCCAGCCGTACAGCAGCAGCACCGCGAGGGTGAGGGCGGCGCCCGAGCCGGTGCCGCCCCACCAGCGGGAACGGCCGAGCATGACGAGATGGCCGACGATGATGCCGGTCAGCACGGCCAGCGCCCAGCCGGCCCGTCCGGCCGGGAAGAGCGCGTGGCCGCCGGTGAAGGCGCGGTAGAAGCCGGCGCCCAGCAGGAACCCGGCCGCCGCGACGACCGCGGCGGGCAGCGCGGGCCAGGGCAGGCGACGTTCGGTGCCGGCCTCCTGCCCCGTGCCCGTCAGTCCGGGGGCGGGGTCGGTGACCGGCTGGGGGGCACCGCGGCCGTCCGCGGCGGCACGCCCCCCGGTGACGCGCCCGTCCGCGGTGTACTGTCCGGCGGCGCGCTCCCCCATGCCCGGACGCCCCGCCGGCCGCCCGGTCCCACGGACTGCCCGCCATGCGACCGCCATTCGGCGCAGGCGCAGCCGTGAGCCCGGCACGGCGCTCTCGGTCGGTTCCATTCCCGTCCCTCTCACAGCCGGCGGTGCCCACGCCACGCGGCCCGGTGCCCGACAACCCCTCAACGGCCCGCGTTGGAAAACCCTTCCCCGTGCCGCGCGCGAGCACGAAGATGCCCCGATCGCAGCTGGGCACGGCAGGCGCACATCTCAACACTAGGCCGCTGAAGGCTTCCACGGGCAGCGGTCGCTGACGGTTGCCCGAATGCGCCCCGGCCACCCGTATGCATCTGGTATGCGCCGAACGGGTGGCCTTCAACCGCTACTCCTCGGCCGAAAGGGCGAGTTCGGCCGCCGCGTCCGGTCCCTGCTCCAGCAGGACCCGGAAACCGTCCTCGTTCAGGACGGGCACTTTCAGCTGCATCGCCTTGTCGTATTTCGATCCGGGACTGTCACCCACAACGACGAACGACGTCTTCTTCGAAACAGAGCCGGTCACCTTCGCTCCGCGGCTCTGCAGCGCCTCCTTGGCGCCGTCCCGCGTGAACTGTTCGAGGGTGCCGGTGACGACCACGGTGAGGCCTTCGAGCGGGCGCGGCCCTTCGTCCTCGCCGGTGCTCTCCTCCTCCATGCGGACGCCCGCGGCCTTCCACTTTCGGATGATTTCGCGGTGCCAGTCCTCGGCGAACCACTGCTTGAGGGAGGCGGCGATGGTCGGGCCGACGCCCTCGGTGACCGCCAGTTCCTCCTCCGTGGCCTGGTCGATGCGCTCGATCGAGCGGAATTCGCGGGCCAGGGCTTCGGCCGCGACCGGCCCGACGTGACGGATCGACAGGCTGGTGATGATCCGGGCGAGCGGGCGCTGCTTGGCCGCCGCGATGTTCTCCAGCATGGCAAGCGCGTTCTTGCGGGGCTCGCCCTGCTGGTTCGCGAAGATGGTGGCGACCTTCTCCTCGCCGGTCTTGGGGTCGCGCTTGGGCAGGCCGCTGTCCGGGTCGAGGACGTACGCCTTGATGGGCAGCAACTGCTCGATGGTGAGGTCGAACAGGTCCCCCTCGTCCACCAGCGGCGGGTTCTCGGGCTCCAGCGGCGCCGTGAGTGCGGCGGCGGCGACGTAGCCGAAGTGCTCGATGTCCAGCGCCTTGCGGCCCGCGAGGTAGAACAGGCGCTCGCGCAACTGGGCGGGGCAGCTGCGGGCGTTGGGGCAGCGCAGGTCGACGTCGCCCTCCTTCATCGGCCTGAGCGGGGTGCCGCACTCGGGGCATTCGGCCGGCATCACGAACTCGCGCTCGCTGCCGTCGCGCAGGTCGGCGACGGGCCCGAGGATCTCCGGGATGACGTCACCGGCCTTGCGCAGCACCACCGTGTCGCCGATGAGGACGCCCTTGGCCTTGACCACGTCCTGGTTGTGCAGGGTGGCGAACTCCACCTCGGAGCCGGCGACCGTGACCGGCTCGACCTGGGCGTACGGCGTGACCCGGCCCGTGCGGCCCACGCCCACGCGGATGTTGACGAGCTTGGTGTTGACCTCCTCGGGCGCGTACTTGTACGCGATCGCCCAGCGTGGGGCGCGCGAGGTGGAACCGAGGCGGCCCTGGAGCGGGATCTCGTCGAGCTTGACGACCACGCCGTCGATCTCGTGCTCCACGGAGTGGCGGTTCTCGCCGTAGTGGGCGATGAACTCCCGCACGCCATCGAGGCCGTCGACCACCCTGTTGTGCCGGGAGGTGGGCAGGCCCCAGGTCTTCAGCAGGTCGTACGCCTGGGAGAGGCGGGTCAGGCCGGTGTAGCCCTCCAGGGCGCCGATGCCGTGCACCACCATGTGCAGGGGGCGGGTGGCGGTGACGCGCGGGTCCTTCTGGCGCAGTGACCCGGCCGCCGCGTTGCGCGGGTTGGCGAACGGCTTGTCACCGGCCTCGACGAGCCGGGCGTTGAGCTCCTGGAACTTCTCCATCGGGAAGTAGACCTCGCCGCGGATCTCCACCAGGTCCGGGACGCGGTCGCCCTTCAGGCGCTCCGGGATCTCGGCGATCGTGCGGACGTTCGGCGTGATGTCCTCGCCGGTGCGGCCGTCGCCCCGGGTCGCGGCGCGGGTGAGGCGGCCGTGCTCGTAGGTGAGGTTCACGGCGAGGCCGTCGACCTTCAGCTCGCACAGGAAGTGGTACTCCTGCTCGCCCAGTTCCCTGGCGATGCGCTCCGTCCAGGCGGCCATCTCCTCGTCGTTGAACGTGTTGTCGAGGGAGAGCATGCGCTGGCGGTGCTCGACCGCCGTGAACTCCGTCTCGTAGGACCCGGAGACCTTCTGGGTCGGCGAGTCCGGGGTGCGCAGCTCCGGGTGCTCCTCCTCCAGCGCCTCCAGGGAACGCAGCAGCTGGTCGAACTCCGCGTCGCTGACGACGGGAGCGTCCTTCACGTAGTAACGGAAGCGGTGTTCCTCGATCTGCTCCGCGAGGCGCGCGTGCTTCTCCCGTGCCTCGGCGGGCACCGTCGTCGTCTCCGCTTGCTTGTCGCCGGCCACCGTGTCGTCCTCCCGTTACTCTGGGTTGTCCGCGAGAGATCTCGCCGCCCGGACACAGTGGGCGAGCGCCGTGCGCGCGTACCCCGGGGAGGCCCCCGCGAGTCCGCACGCCGGGGTGAGTGTGACCGCCTCCGCGAGAAGCCCCGGTGACAGCCCCAGCCTGCGCCACAGCGTCCTGACACCCATGACGCTACCGGCAGGGTCTGACAATGGGCCCTCCGTGCCCGGGACAACACCGGCGAAGAGCCGGGTACCGCCCTCCACCGCCTCACCGATCACCTCGTCGTCACGCTCGGTGAGCAGCGAGAAGTCGAAGGAGACGGCCGCCGCCCCCGCCCGCCGCAGCAGGGCGAAGGGGACGTCCGGCGCGCAGGAGTGGACGACGACCGGGCCGTCCCCGTGCACGGCGACGACGTCGCGGAGCGTGGCCTCGGCGATCTGCCGGTCGACGGCCCGGTGGGTGCGGTAGCCGCTGGCGGTCTTCACCTGGCCGCGCAGGACGGAGGTGAGGGACGGCTCGTCGAGCTGGAGGACGAGCTGTGCGCCGGGGACGCGCCGCCGCACTTCGGCGAGATGCAGACGCAGCCCTTCGGCGAGGGAGGCGGCCAGGTCCCGGCAGGCGCCGGCGTCGGAGAGGGCCGCCTCGCCGTTCCTCAGCTCCAGGCCGGCGGCCAGCGTCCACGGCCCGACCGCCTGCACCTTCAGCGGCCCCTGGTACTCCTGCGTGAACTCCTCCAGCGCGTCGAGGTCCTCACCGAGCCAGGAACGGGCCCGTCTGGTGTCCCGCCCCGGCCGGTCGCCGAGCCGCCAGCCGCTGGGCTCCACCCGCGCGTACAGCTCGACGAGCAGGCCGGCGGTCCGCCCGATCATGTCCGCGCCGGGGCCCCGGGCGGGCAGTTCGGGCAGGAAGGGGAAGTCCTCGAAGGTCCCGGTGACGGTCTTGGCGGCTTCTCGGGCGTCGCCGCCCGGCATGGACCCCACACCGGTGGCGGCGCCGAACCTGAACTGGCTGTTTTCGCTCACCCGGAGAAGCCTACGCAGCGGCTGCGCCGAGGTCAGTTCCCCGGTCGCACCGTCAGGTCGTTGACCTCCGCGTCCCTCGGCAGGTCCAGGGCCATCAGGATCGTCGTGGCCACGGACTCCGGGTCGATCCACTTCGAGGCGTCGTACTCCTTGCCCTCCTGCTGGTGGACCTTGACCTGCATGGGGCTCGCCGTGCGGCCGGGGTAGACCGAGGTGACCCGGACACCGCCCGCGTGCTCCTCGTGGCGCAGGGAGTCGGCCAGGGCCTTCAGGCCGTGCTTGGAGGCGGCGTACGCCGACCAGCCGGCGTGAGCGCTCAGGCCGGCGCCTGAGTTGACGAAGAGCACATGGCCCCGGGCGGCGCGCAGCTGGGGCAGGAAGTGGCGGGTCAGCTCGGCGGGGGCGACGAGGTTGACGTTGAGCTGGTGGCGCCAGGCCTTCGGGGTGAGGTCGCCGACCGGGCCGAGGTCGACGACCCCGGCGATGTGCAGCAGCGAGTCCACGCGGTCGGGCAGCGACTGGTGGGAGAACGCCCAGGAGAGCTTGTCGGGGTCCGCCAGGTCGCCGACCAGCGTCTTCGCCCCGGGGAACGCGGCCGCCAGCTCCTTCGCGCGGCCCGCGTCGCGCGCGTGCAGCACGAGGTCGTCCCCGCGCGCGTGCAGACGGCGGGCCACGGCCGCGCCGATGCCGGAGCCGGCCCCGGTGATCACATGAGTAGCCATGCCCGCCATGCTCGCATCAGAGCCGGGTTACTCGATGCCCCGGCTCTCCTCCAGGTAAGCCAGCGCCCCCACCGGTTCCTCGGCGAAGAACACCAGGTCGGTGAGCGGGCGGGGCAGGAACCCCTCGTCCTCCATGCGGCGGAACTGCTCCTTCAGGCCGTCGTAGAACCCGGCGGTGTTGAGCAGCACCACCGGCTTGTCCGTGTGACCGTGCTTCTTCAGCTCCAGGATCTCGGTCGCCTCGTCGCGTGCCGGTGCCGCCCACCATGATCACCACGGCGTCGGCCTTCTCCAGGAGGAGCCTCTTGCGCTCGGCCAGGTCCTTCGCGACGACCATCTCGTCGACGCCCGGGCGGGCCTTCGCCGAGAGGAACTGCACGGAGACGCCGGCGAGCCGGCCGCCCGCCTCCTGCACCCCGTCGGCGACGACCTTCATCAGGCCGACGTCCGAGCCGCCCCACACCAGCGTGTGGCCGCCCTTGCCCAGCAGCGTGGCGAACTCCCGCGCGGGACGGGTGTAGCGCTCGTCGAGGTCGGCGGCGGAGAGGAAGACACAGATGTTCATGGCCCCACCGTACGGGCCCGGTCGGCGGCCACCGTCACGCGCATCTTGGACTGCCCGTGCGGGAGCCGTTCCCAGTCGTCCATGAACCGTGCGTCCAGGCCGTGCCGGGCCGCGAGTGCGGTCAGCGTCTCCGTGCGGTAGTAGAAGTCCTCGCGCAGCACCTGGTGCTCCGCGCCCTCGGTGCGGTCGAAGGTGAAGTCGAAGAACCCGCCGGGCGCGAGGATCCTGCCGACGTGGGCGAAGCACTCCTCGATGACGTGCGGCGGGGAGTGGGAGAAGACGCTGTGCGCGTGCACGACGTCGAAGTGCGCGTCGGGCAGGAAGGCGAAGGTGAGGTCGTCGGCGAGCACCAGGTACGGCAGCTTGGGCTGCAGTCTCCCGGCGGCGAGGGTGTCCTGGGCGGCGAGCAGGATGTGCGGCGAGATGTCGATTCCGTAGTAGTGGCCGGTGTCGAGGTAGTCGATGAACAGCCGTCCGGCGCGCAGGTTGCCGCAGCCGATCTCCAGCATGCGGTGGTGCGGCTGGAGACCGTGCCGCACCAGGTAGTCGAACTGCATGCGCCCGATCCGCGCCCACGCCTCGCGCGACGGGTTGTGTCCCACCGCCGCCTCCGTGCTGCGCGCCGCGTCGGAGGCCATCACCGCGCGGTAGTACGCGATGTGGTCCCGGTACCGCAGCCGCAGCCAGGCGTCCCGCGCCGCGCGCCGGGCGTGCGCGGGTATGCGCTCCGGGTGGCGCAGCGCGTACCGGACCTGGTGGGCCAGGGTGCTGCGGTTCCTTGCCGGTTCCGTGGCTCGCATGAGGGCCTCCAGCGGCGAGGGAAGAACTCCGCTTCAGCCTGCGCTGTATCGGGGGAGTCGGCGACCCAAGGAGGGCGATCGTGACGAACGGGCATCGCATCACCATCGAGCGGAGCGGCCGGCGCGTGCGCGTGGTGCACGGCGGGCAGGTCCTGGCGGAGAGCGACCGGCCGCTGGTCCTGCGTGAGACGGGCTGCCCCGAGCGGTACTACATCCCTCCCGAGGACGTACGCCTCGACCTGCTGACGCCCTCGGGCACACGCACGTACTGCCCGTTCAAGGGCACCGCGTCCTACTGGTCGCTGCCGGACGCGGCGGACCTCGTCTGGGCGTATCCGGACCCGAAACCGGACGTCGCGGAGATCAAGGACCACCTGTGCTTCTACCAGGTGCAAATGATGTGATCGGCTGACGCGCGGCCCGCCTCACCGATGAACACCGCGCCGTGCGGCAGTCTGCTCTGACATGGACAAGAAGATCCTTTCACGCGACGGCACCCGTATCGCCTACGAGAGCACCGGCCGGGGCCCCGCGGTCGTCCTGGTGAGCGGCGCGATGTCGACGGGCGGCACCCTGGCGCCGCTGGCCGTGTCCCTGTCGGAGCGTTTCCAGGCCGTCGTCTACGACCGCCGGGGCCGCGGCGCCAGCGGGGACACGGCGCCCTACGCCGTGGAACGCGAGGTCGAGGACCTGGCCGCGGTGATCGAGGCGGTGGGCGGCGACGCGTGCCTGTACGGCATCTCGTCGGGCGGGGCGCTGGCCCTGGAGGCGGCGGCGAGCGGTCTGCCGGTGCGGCGCGTCGCGGTGTACGAGACGCCGTTCGCCATGTCAGAGGAGGGAGCGGCGGAGCGCGCGGAGTACACCGGGCGTCTGACGGAGGCCCTCGCCGAGGGGCGGCGCGGGGACGCGGTCGAGCTGTTCCTGCGGCTGACCGGCCTGGCCGAGGACGTCATCAAGGGGGCGCGCCAGTCTCCGATGTGGGCCAGCATGGAGGCGATGGCCCCGAGCCTCGCCTACGACGACGCGGTGATGGGCGACGGCCGCGTGCCCCGCGCCCGGCTCGCCTCGGTCGGCGTCCCCGTCCTGGCGGTCGCGGGCGACGCCAGCCCGTCCTGGCTCCGGGAGGCGGCCCGGGCGATCGCCGACTCGGTCCCCGAGGGCACGTACCGCACGCTCCAGGGGCAGACGCACATGGTGGAGCCGAACGTGCTGGCACCGGTGCTGACGGAGTTCTTCAGCCGGGGCTGAGAGGGGCGTGAGGCGGGCGCCGGGCCCAGGGTCCACGCGTGCTTGGGTCCCCCCGGGAGGGCCGGAGGTCAGGCGCCGCGGCCCGGGGTGGGCTTCGTGCGCCTCGCGCGGGACGGCCCGGACCGGTCGGAGCGTCTCGCGTCCCCCTGTGATCTTGTGCAGGCTCCGCGAGACGACAGCCCTGGATCGCCTGGGCGAGCGCGTCCGCCGGTCGGGCCCGATCCGCCTCGGCCTGCCACCGGACCGCGTCCACCTCGACGCCCAGCCTCACACGAGAAGCCCCCGGACCCGTCGGAGCGCAGCACAGCCCCGCAAGGCCTGGCATGCTCCACGCGAGTTCAACCCCCGCGCCCGTGGGCAAACACGCCCACCGGTCGGGCCCGGTCCGCCTCGGCCTGCCACCGGACCGCGTCCACCTCACGCGGGAAGGCGCCAGGCCCCCGTCGGAGCGCCTCACAGCCTCCGGCGGGGCCTGGCATGCTCCACGCGAGTTCAACCCCGTGCCCGTGGGCAAACACGCCCACCGGTCAGCCCCGATCCGCCTCGGCCTGCCACCGGGCCGCGTCCACCTCGACGCCCAGCCTCACACGGGAAGCCGCTGGACCCGTCGGAGCGCAGCACAGCCTCCGGCAAGGTCTGGCACGCTCCGCGCGACGACAGCCCCTGTGTCCCTGGGCGTCAGGCCACGCCTGCCACGGCCCGCTTGGTCGACGCGATCGTCGCCGACCCCACCACCCGCGTGCCGTCGTACAGCACGATGGCCTGGCCGGGGGCGACGCCGCGGACCGGCTCGGTGAAGGTGACCTCCAGGGAGCCGTCGACGAGTTCGGCGGTGACCTCGGTCTCGCCGCCGTGGGCGCGCAGCTGGGCGGTGTAGGTGCCGGGGCCCGTGGGGGCGGCGCCGCACCAGCGGGGCTTGATCGCGGTGAGGGCTCCGACGTCCAGGGCGGAGGCCGGGCCGACGGTCACCGTGTTGTCCACCGGCGAGATGTCGAGCACGTAGCGCGGCTTGCCGTCGGGGGCCGGGGTGCCGATGCGCAGGCCCTTGCGCTGGCCGATGGTGAAGCCGTAGGCGCCCTCGTGCGTGCCGAGCTTCGCTCCCGACTCGTCGACGATGTCGCCCTCCGCCTTGCCGAGCCGGTCCGCCAGGAAGCCCTGGGTGTCGCCGTCGGCGATGAAGCAGATGTCGTGCGAGTCGGGCTTCCTGGCGACCGCCAGTCCCCGGCGCTCGGCCTCCGCCCGGATCTCGTCCTTGGTGGTGACCGTGTCGCCGAGCGGGAAGAGCGCGTGCGCCAGCTGCTTCTCGTCGAGCACGCCGAGGACGTACGACTGGTCCTTGGCCATGTCCGAGGCGCGGTGCAGCTCGCGTGTGCCGTCCTCGCGCACGATCACCTTCGCGTAGTGGCCCGTGCAGACCGCGTCGAAGCCCAACGCGAGGGCCTTGTCCAGCAGCGCGGCGAACTTGATCTTCTCGTTGCAGCGCAGGCAGGGGTTGGGCGTGCGCCCGGCCTCGTACTCGGCGACGAAGTCCTCGACGACGTCCTCGCGGAAGCGGTCGGCGAGGTCCCACACGTAGAAGGGGATGCCGATGACGTCGGCGGCGCGGCGGGCGTCGCGCGAGTCCTCGATGGTGCAGCAGCCCCGGGCGCCCGTGCGGAAGGACTGGGGGTTGGCGGAGAGCGCGAGGTGGACGCCGGTCACGTCGTGGCCCGCCTCGGCCGCGCGGGCGGCGGCGACGGCGGAGTCGACTCCGCCGGACATGGCGGCCAGGACGCGGAGGGGGCGGGAGCGCTGCGGAGTGTCAGTCATAGCCCCTCCAGGGTACGGGGCGCGGGAACCGGGGCCCGCGGGTATCCGTTGACGATCACATGGGACAGCGGAAGGCTCCGAGGGACGGCGACCGGAAGGTCGGGCGACGCGCGTTGCTGATCGGCGGGGCGGCGGCAGCGGCGGGCACGGCCGTGCTGGCCCGGGACGAGCTCGCGCGCCTGTGGTGGCGGGTTCCCGGCGTGGAGAAGCCGCGCAAGGAAGGCGAGGTCGACTACGCGGGCGCGCGCTGGGTGGCGGCGTCGGACGCGAACTGGCGCCGTGCGGACCGGCCCGACGACTACGGCATAGACATGGTGATCGTCCATGTCACCCAGGGAAGCTTCGACAGCGCGGTGAAGGCCTTCCAGGACCCGGGGCACAAGGCGGCCGCGCACTACATCGTCCGCCAGGACGGGCACGTCGCGCAGATGATCCGCGAGCTGGACGTGGCGTACCACGCGGGCAACCGCGACTACAACGAGCGCAGTGTCGGCATCGAGCACGAGGGCTTCGTGGACCGCCCGCAGGACCTCACGGACGAGATGTACGAGGCCTCCGCCCGTCTCACGGCCCTGATCTGCGCGCGGTACGGCATCCCCGTCGACCGCGAGCACATCATCGGCCACGTGGAGGTCCCGGGCACGGACCACACCGACCCGGGGCCGCACTGGGACTGGGACAGGTACCTGCGGCTGGTGCGTCAGGCGCGTACGGTCCCGGCCTGATCGGGTCGGCGGGCCGGCCGGGCCGTGTTACGTCAGCCCCGCCGCCCTGGCCCGTTCCACCGCCGGGCCGATGGCCTTCGCCAGGGCCTCGACGTCGGCCTCGGTGGAGGTGTGGCCGAGGGAGAAGCGCAGGGTGCCCCGGGCCAGGTCCGGGTCGGTGCCGGTGGCGAGGAGGACATGGCTGGGCTGGGCGACCCCGGCGGTGCAGGCGGAGCCGGTGGAGCACTCGATGCCCTGGGCGTCGAGCAGGAGCAGCAGGGAGTCGCCCTCGCAGCCGGGGAAGGTGAAGTGCGCGTTGGCGGGGAGGCGGCCCTCCGGCGACGGGTCGCCGCCGAGGATCGCGTCCGGCACGGCCGTACGGACCGCGGTGACGAGCGCGTCGCGCAGGGCGCCGATCTCGCGGGCGAACCACTCGCGCTGCCTGGCCGCCAGCCGCCCGGCGACCGCGAAGGAGGCGATGGCGGGCACGTCGAGGGTGCCGGAGCGCACGTGCCGCTCCTGACCGCCGCCGTGCAGGACGGGCACGGGGGTGTGTTCACGGCCGAGGACCAGGGCGCCGATGCCGTACGGCCCGCCGATCTTGTGGCCGGTCACCGTCATCGCGGCGAGGCCG
This sequence comes from Streptomyces djakartensis, assembly GCF_014651075.1. GTDB lineage: Bacteria > Actinomycetota > Actinomycetes > Streptomycetales > Streptomycetaceae > Streptomyces > Streptomyces djakartensis. The sequence goes on from NZ_BMWE01000026.1 coordinate 45,315, forward strand.
GAGGCGGCGAAGTCCACGGGGATCTGACCGAAGGCCTGGACGGCGTCCGAGTGCAGGGGGACCCCGAATTCGGCTGCGACGTCGGCGAGTTCACGGACCGGAAGGATCGTCCCGATCTCGTTGTTGGCCCACATGACGGTGGCGAACGCCACGTCGCCGGGGTTGCGGGCGATCGCCTCGCGCAGGGTCTCGGGGTGGACGCGGCCGTGGGTGTCGACCGGCAGGTACTCGACGTTGGCGCCCTCGTGTTCGCCGAGCCAGTGCACGGCGTCGAGGACCGCGTGGTGCTCGACGGGGCTGGCGAGGACGCGGACGCGGGCCGGGTCGGCGCTGCGGCGTGACCAGTAGAGGCCCTTGACGGCGAGGTTGTCGGCCTCCGTGCCGCCCGAGGTGAAGACGACCTCGCTGGGGCGTGCGCCGAGGGCTTCGGCGAGGGTCTCGCGGGCCTCCTCGACGGTACGGCGGGCCTGCCGGCCGGATGCGTGGAGGGAGGAGGCGTTGCCGGTGGCACCCAGGTGGGCGGTGAGCGCCTCTGCCGCCTCCGGGAGCATCGGGGTGGTCGCGGCGTGGTCGAGGTAAGCCATGGTGAGCCCGATTCTACGGCCCCCTCGCGAGCGGCCTCAGGTCCAGGTCGGCCGATTCCGAACGGAGGTGAACCGCTTGCCGGGGCGGCTGTGACCCGTCGCCCACGGGCCGGCCGCGGCTCGTCGGCGGGCGGTCGTCCGACGACGGCTCAGAAGCTCCAGGAGACCGTGCTGTCCGCCTGCATGAAGGCCACCAGGACCACCAGGTCGGCGACGCCCAGGCCGAGACCCAGGTAGGCGCGGCCGCGGCGCTTGGTGCCGCGCCACAGGGCGACGCTCGCCAGCACGATGGCGAGCGGGCCGAGGAAGATGTTGAGGACGAGCAGGCCGAGCAGGCCCAGGACGAAGGACGCGACGGCCATGCCGTCGGTGTCACGGATGCCGGTACGGCGCGTGGCCGGTGCGGTGAGCTGCATGGTGATCTGCTCCCGGTGTCGGGTCGGCGGTGCGGTGGTCAGTGGGCCTGCGGGTGGCGTCGGCGGCTGTGGCGCTCGCGGAGCGCGAAGATGCCGAGCCAGGCGGCGATGACGGCACCGGCGGCGACGGAGAAGGTGAGCGGCGCGTGGGCGACGGTGCCCAGGAGCACGCCCAGCAGGAGGAGCGCGGCGACGATGAACAGCATGGTGAACTACCCCCAGGGATTCGGTGAACGGTTGTGGTTACACTTGTTCACTGACTTCCCAGTCTAGCGCCTCCCATGACTTTCCAATTCCAGAGAACAGTTGTTAACTGCATGGTATGAGTCACACCCTCGGCATCCGGCAGGCCCAGAAACAGAAGACCCGGCAGGCACTCCTGGACGCGGCCCTGGGGCTGCTGGAGGAGCAGAGCCTGAGCAGCCTCGGGCTGCGCGAGGTCACCCGCGCCGTCGGTGTCGCCCCGACCGCCTTCTACCGCCACTTCCGCTCCACGGCGGATCTGGGCGTGGCACTGGTCGAGGAGGCGCTGGGCAGCCTGCACCCGATGATCCGGACGACGGTGTCCACGACGGGTGACCACGAGGAACGCATCACGCGCACCATCGAACTGATCGCCCGTCACGTCGACGGGTACCCCGCCCATGTCCGGTTCATCGCCCGTGAACGACATGGCGGAGTTCAGCCGGTACGGGAGGCGATTCGCGGCCAGCTGGCCCGGTTCGCCCAGGAGGTCAAGGAGGAACTGGCCGAGGACCCGGTGTCGGAGGGCTGGTCCGAGGACGACCTGCTGATGCTGGCGCACCTCTACGTGGACCAGATGCTGATCACCGCGTCGCTCTTCCTGGAGGCGCTGGAGGGGCCGGAGGAGGAGCGCGAGGAGCGGACCCGGCAGGTCGCGCGGGTGGCGACCCGTCAGATGCGGCTGATCGGGCTGGGCCGCCACCACTGGCTGGACTGACCGGCCCCCGCAAATCGCCTGGGGCGGCGCGCCCGTTTCGACGAGCACACCGCCCCCGGCATCGCGAGCGGCCGGGCAGGGCTCAGCCGAGCCGGGCCCGCGCCAGCTGCCGGGACTGGGCCACCAGCCGGCCGGCGCTGTCCCAGACCTCGGCGTCCTCCTCGAGGAAGCCGCCGGCGAGGTTGCGGGTGGTGATCGACACACGCAGCGGGCCCGGCGCCGGCCGGCAGCGCACATGCACGGTGAGCTCGACGGTGGGCACCCAGCCCTTCAGCCCGAGTTCGAACGCGGTGGGCGGCAGGGCGTCCACGGCCAGCAGCAGGGAGAGCGGGTCGTGGTCGCGGCCGTCCGCGAGGCCGAACCAGGCCCGCATCTCGCCCTTGCCGGACGGCTGCCCGAGGGCCCAGCCCAGCGTCGACGGGTCGAGCTTGAGCATCAGGCGGTCGGTGATGGCCGAGCTTCCGGGAACGGGGGCGGGCCCGTCCTCGGGGCCGAAGCAGTGCTCCATCGGGGGGATGGCGGGCGGCTCGGCCGTCGTACGGACGTCGTCGGGCAGGGAGTCCAGGTCGCCGTAGGAGGCGAGGACTCGGATGCGTTCGACCTCGCGGCCCTCGTCGTCGTACTGGAAGAGGGAGGCCTGGCCGGTCGACAGGGTCCGGCCGGTGCGGACGACGTCCGTGCGGACGACGGCCGGGCCGGGCCGGGACGCGGTGAGGTAGTGCGCCGAGATCGTGAAGGGGTCGGTATGCGGCAGGGCGTCCGCCAGGGCGCGGCCCAGGACGGCCAGCAGGTAGCCGCCGTTGACGGCGTTGAAGATCGTCCAGCCCGCGGAGAGATCGATGTCGTAGACGCCGTGCGAGCGGCGGGTGACCGCGGTGTCGCGGTCGAACTCACTGTCGCCGATCGTGGCCCGGACGGCCGGGGCGGTGGCTGCTTCTGACATGGGCCGAACAGTACAAGAACTAATTACTAAGCGGTAGCTTTCCTCGTCAGGGCAGCGAGGGCTGCTCCTCCTCGCTCACCATGGACCGCCGGTGCCACGCCCGCGGAGCCCGCCAGTGGTAGCGCATCGCCAGCAGGCGCAGCACGAAGCCGGTGATCACCGCGAGGGCACTGGTGAACGGGTTCAGGGCGTCGTAGCGGATGCACAGGGCGACCATGGCGGAGCCGATGATCGCCGGGACCGCGTACAGGTCACGGTCCCAGCGCAGCAGCGAGGGAACCTCGTTGGCGAGGACGTCCCGCAGCACGCCGCCGCCCACGGCGGTGGTCAGCCCCAGGCCGGCCGAAGCGGTCAGGCCGAGCCCGTACTCGTACGCCTTGATCGTGCCCGCGACGCAGAACAGGCCGAGGCCGGCCGCGTCGAAGACGTTGACGGCGACCTGGATGCGTTCCACCTGCGGGTGCAGGAAGAAGACGAGGAGCGTGGCGAGCAGCGGAGTGAGGAAGTAGCCCAGGTCCGTGAAGGCGGCGGGCGGTACGGCCCCGATGACCAGGTCCCGGAAGAGTCCCCCGCCCAGGGCCGTGACCTCGGCGAGCACGGCCATGCCGAACACGTCGAAGTTCTTGCGCACGGCCAGCAGGGCGCCGGAGATCGCGAAGACGAAGATGCCGATCAGGTCGAGCGTGTGCTGGACGGACGGACTGAAGAGTTGCTGGAGCACCCGGACATCTTCCCCCACGGGTGAGCCCCCGCCCTGATGTGCGAGGGCGGGGGCTCGGGAAGGGTCACTTCTCCACGGGGGCGGCGGCGCCGTTGTCCGCGGCGACCTCCTTGGCCGAGGACAGCAACGTGGTGTCCTGCGGCTGCTGGTCCTCGAAGTTCTCCGGGTGGTGGCAGGCGACGCGCTGCCCGGCCCGCAGTTCCACCAGCGGCGGCTCGGTCGTCTTGCAGATCTCCGTCGCCTTCCAGCACCGGGTGTGGAAGCGGCAGCCGCTCGGCGGGGCGATCGGCGAGGGCACGTCGCCCTTGAGCAGGATGCGCTCGCTCTTGACGCCCCGGCGCTTCGGGTCCGGTATCGGCACGGCCGACAGCAGGGCCTTGGAATACGGGTGCATCGGCGACTTGTACAGCTTGTCGCGATCGGCCAGCTCGACGATCTTGCCGAGGTACATCACCGCGATCCGGTCCGAGACGTGCCGGACGACCGACAGGTCGTGCGCGATGATCACGTACGTGAGGCCCAGCTCGTCCTGGAGGTCGTCCAGCAGGTTCACCACCTGGGCCTGGATCGACACGTCCAGCGCGGAGACCGGCTCGTCCGCCACGACCAGCTTGGGGTTGAGCGCGAGCGCGCGGGCGATGCCGATGCGCTGGCGCTGGCCGCCGGAGAACTCGTGCGGATAGCGGTTGTAGTGCTCGGGGTTGAGGCCGACCACCGACAGCAGCCGCTGCACCTCCTTCTTCACCCCGCCCTCGGGCTGAACGCCCTGGAGCCGGAAGGGGGCGCTCACGATGGTGCCGATCGTGTGCCTGGGGTTCAGCGAGGAGTACGGGTCCTGGAAGATCATCTGCACGTCGCGGCGCATCGGGCGCAGGTCGCTCGTGCCGAGGTGCGTGATGTCCTTGCCCTCGAACTCGACCGTGCCGCCGGTCGGTTCGAGCAGCCGGGTGATCAGCCGGCCCATGGTGGACTTGCCGCAGCCCGACTCGCCGACCACGCCGAGCGTCTCGCCCTTGCGGACCTCGAAGTCGATGCCGTCGACGGCACGCACCGCGCCGGTCTGCCGCTGGAGCAGGCCCTTGCGGATCGGGAAGTGCTTCTGCAGGCCGGTCACCTTCAGCAGGACGTCGCCGTCGGCGGTGGTGTCCTTGGTGAGAGTGCTCCCACTCGTGTCCGGTTCGCTCACCGTCTTGTCGTCGCTCACAGCTTCGGCGCAATCTCTTCGGTCCAGATACGCTCCCGCTGCTCCTGCGTCATGTGGCAGGCGGCCCAGTGCGAGCCGCCGACCTCGGTCAGCTCGGGGCGGACCGTGCGGGTGACGTTGTCCTTCGGGATGTCCGCGTACGGGCAGCGCGGGTTGAAGGCGCAGCCGGACGGGAGGTTGATGAGGGAGGGCGGCGCGCCCTTGATCGGGATGAGCCGGTCGGTCTCCTCGCGGTCCAGCCGCGGCATCGAACCGAGCAGTCCCCAGGTGTAGGGGTGCCGGGGCTCGGAGAACACGTCCTCGGCGGGGCCGCGCTCGACGCACCGGCCGCCGTACATGACCAGCAGGTCGTCGGCCATCTCGGCGACCACACCCAGGTCGTGGGTGATCATGATGACGGCGGAGCCGAACTCCTTCTGCAGGTCCCGGATCAGGTCGAGGATCTGCGCCTGGACGGTGACGTCCAGGGCGGTGGTCGGCTCGTCCGCGATGAGCAGCTCGGGGTTGTTGACCAGCGCCATGGCGATCATGGCGCGCTGGCGCATACCGCCGGAGAACTCGTGCGGGTAGCCGTCCACGCGCTTGGCCGGCTCGGGGATGCCGACCCGGTCCAGCATCTCGACCGCCCGCTGCCGGGCGGCCTTCTTGCTGACGTCGTGGTGGACGCGGTACGCCTCCACGATCTGCTGCCCGACCGTGTAGTAGGGGTGCATGGCCGACAGCGGGTCCTGGAAGATCATGGCCATCTTCCGGCCACGCAGCCGCCGTACCTCGTCGGGGTCGGCCGCGATCAGCTCCTGGCCGTCGAGCCAGACCTCGCCGGTGACCTTGGCCCGGGCCGAGCGGTGCAGTCCCATCACGCCGAGCGAGGTGACGGACTTTCCGGAGCCCGACTCGCCCACGATGCCCAGGGTCTTGCCCTTGCGCACGTCGAAGCTGACCCCGTCCACCGACTTGACCAGGCCGTCGTCGGTGTCGAAGTGGATGCGCAGGTCGCGGACGGACAGGAACGCGTCGTCCGGGGCGGACGGGGCGGTGGTGTCCGGTTCGCCGAGCGCGGCTTTGTCGAGCTTGCTCACGAGTACCTCACCCGGGGGTCGATGGCGGCGTACACCAGGTCGACGATCAGATTGCACAAGACGATGAAGAACGCGGCTACCAGGGTCACGCCCATCACGATGGGGAGGTCGTTGTCCTTGATGGCCTGGACCGAGTATGCGCCGATGCCCTGGAGGGAGAACACGGTCTCGGTGAGCACCGCGGTGCCGACCAGGGTGCCGAAGTCCATGCCGAAGATGGTGACGATCGGGGTGAGCGCGGAGCGCAGGCCGTGCTTGGCGACGACCGTGGTCTCCGTCAGGCCCTTGGCCCTGGCCGTTCTGATGTAGTCCTCGCTCATCGTCTCCAGCATGCCCGCGCGGGTGAGCCGGGCGTAGAGAGCGGAGAAGAGGAAGGCGAGGCTGACCCAGGGCAGCATCAGATGCCAGGCCCATTCGGCGGGGTTCTCGGTGAACGGGACGTAGTCGATGCTGTCCCAGACCGGGATCTCGTAGACGAAGAGCGCGAGGAGGATCTGGCCGGTGAAGAAGATCGGGAGCGACACGCCGGCGAGCGCGATGAACATGGAGACGCGGTCGATCGGCCTGCCCTTGCGCAGAGCCGAGATCACACCGGTCGTCACTCCGGTGACCAGCCAGATCACCGCCGCACCCACAGCCAGGGAGAAGGAGACCGGGATCCGCTGCTCCAGCTGCGGCCACACCTCGATGTGGCTCTTGAAGGAGTACCCGAAGCAGGGTGCGCCGCAGTGCGTCGCGTCGGGACCGAACGTGTAGTCGGCGCCCACCACGAGGCCCTTCAAGAAGTTCCAGTACTGCTCGTAGACGGGCTGATCCAGTCCCAGGTTCTTCTTGATCGCGGCGACGGACTCGGGGTTCGCGTCCTTGCCGACGTACTGGGTGGCCAACTGGTCGGCCGTCTGGCCCCCGAGCCGGGGCACCAGGAAGAAGATGGCGAAAGTGACTGCGCTGACCACCAGCAGCAACAGCACCGCGCCCATGACGCGTCGGAGGATGTACGCAGCCACAGCTGTCCGGCCCCGGGTGGCCGCGGCGGGATCGTCCGCCGCGGCCACCCGGTGCCTTCACCTGCCTTTCAGAGGTTCCGGCCTGCTGGTTACTTCGAAGAGCCCATCAGCAGGTAGTCGTACATACCGAGGTAGGCCTGCGTGACCGTGACGTTCGTCGCGGACGTGGGCCGGAGCAGCAGGTTCTTGCGGTAGATGACCGGGACGACCGAGGCGTTGTCGAGGACCATCTTGTCGATCTCGCCCCAGGCCTTGGTACGGGCGGCGGCGTCGGTGTTGCCGATCGCGTCCGTCAGGGCCTTGTTGATCTTCGGGTCGTCCAGCTCCATCAGGTTGTTGCCGCCCGAGGGCTTGATGGCCGCGCCGTTGACGATCTGGTCGAGGAAGCCGTAGCCGGTCGGCCAGTCGGCGCCCCACGCCATCGAGAGCATGCCGAGCTTGTTCTTGTGCACGTAGCTCGGGACACCGGCGAAGTTGGAGAAGTACTTGCCCGCCGGGAACTGCTTGATCTCGATGTTGATGCCGATCTTCTTCAGCGACGCCTGGACGGCCGTCGCCTGCGCCACCTCGGCGGGGCGGTCGGAGCGGGCGGTCATTATCGTGCTGAAGCCGTTCGGCTTGCCGCACTCCTTCAGCTCCGCCTTGGCCTTGGCCACGTCACCCTTGTGACCCTCGGTCGCGTAGGTGTCGAACTTGGTGTAGCCGTTGACCGACGGCGGCAGCAGCGTGGTCGCCACGTCACCCTTCGGGGAGCCGCCCATGGCGTCGAGCACCGACTGCTTGTCGAGGCCCCACTGCACGGCCTTGCGGCAGTGGATGTTGTCGAACGGTGCCACCTTCAGGTTCAGCGCGATGTACTGCGTCGCACCCGCGTACGAGCTGTCCGTCTGGTTGGCGTACTTGCCGCGCAGCACCTTCGGCTGGGTCTGCGGCTGCACACCGGTGCCGCCCGCGTCAGCCGTGGTCTTGTCGGAGAGCAGGTTGTTGTCGACCGTGACCGGGTTGACCTTGAACTTGATCGTGACCTTGTCCGGCAGGGCCTTGCGGATCGGGTCCGTCTTCGGGTCCCACTGCTTGTTGCGCACGAGGGTGGCGCCGCGGCCCTCCTCGTAGGACTGGAACTGGTACGGGCCGGTGGACTGGATGGCCTGCACGTACTTCGCGCCGGTGTCCTTCGCCTGCGGCACGGGGGCCGTCTGCGAGAACGTCGCCAGGTAGTCGAAGTCGGCGAACGGCTGCTTCAGCTTGAAGACGATGGTCCGGTCGTCCGGCGTCTCGATGGACTTCAGGCCCTCGGCGGACTTGTCCTTGTAGGGACCCTTGTACTTGTCGCCGCCTTCCAGGTACGACTTGAAGTACGTCGGGCCGTTGGACAGGGCCTCGGGCGCGAAGTTGGAGCGCTCGATGGCGTACTTCACGTCCTTGGACGTCACCGGGGTGCCGTCCTGGAACTTCACACCGGCGCGCAGCTTGTACGTCCAGGTCTTGGCGTCCGGGCTGGACTTGCCGAGCCCCTCGGCGAGGTCCGGCACGACCTCCAGGCCTTCCTTGCCCGCCGCCGGCTTGAACGAGGTGAGCGTCCGGCCGTAGAGGCGGGAGAAGTTCTGCACCCAGCCGTAGTACGTGTTGCCCGGGTCGAGGGAGTCCGGCACGTCCGAGTGCTCGTACGAGACCGTCCCGCCCTTCTTGCTGGACGCGTTGACGATCGAGTTCAGCGCGGCGTCCTTCTTGCCGTTGCCTCCCCCGTCGTTGTCGTCACCACCGCCGCCGCACGCGGCAGCTCCCAGCGACAGTGCCAGGACCGACGCAACGCCGGCGGTCACCCTTCTCGTCTTCACCTGAGGTAGCCCCCTCATTCGATGGATCACTTGCTGCGAGGGTCGAGGGCGTCACGCAGCCCGTCACCCAGCAGGTTGAAGGCCAGGACGGTGATGAAGATCGCCAGTCCGGGCACGAACATGTACTGCGGATCAGCCGTGTAGAGATCCACAGCGTTGCTGAGCATGCCGCCCCAGGAGGCCTGCGGCGGAGCGATACCGACACCGAGGAAGCTCAGCGCGGCCTCGAAAAGGATGTTCGTCGGGATGATCAGCGTCGAGTAGACGAGGATCGGCGCGACGAGGTTCGGGAGCAGTTCCCGGAACAGGACGTACGGGCCACGTGCCCCGAGGCTCGTGGCGGCCTCGATGAACTCCCGCTTGCGCAGGGTCATCGTCTGGGCGCGCACGATGCGGCCGATGTACGGCCAGCTGAAGAAGCCGATCACGAAGATCAGCACGCAGATGCGCAGGGGCAGGCCGTCGAGTCCGAAGAACCCGTCCTGCACCGAGGCCGAGATGGAGATGGCGAACAGCAGCAGGGGGAAGGCGAGGAAGGTGTCCATCAGCCTGCTGATGACACTGTCGATCCAGCCGCCGTAGTAGCCGGCGACGACGCCGAGCACGGTGCCGATGCACACGGACAGCAGCGTGGCGCCGCCCGCCACCAGCAGGGAGACCCAGGAGCCGTCGATGATGCGGGCGAGCATGTCCCGGCCGTACTGCGGGTCGACACCGAGCGGGTGGTCCCAGCTCATGCCGCCCCAGCCGCCCTTGGGGGCGAGCAGCGCGGGGTCGATGAGGTCCTGGTTGAACTTGTTGGGATCGAGGCCGAAGATCCACTGGATCGGCTTGGAGAACACCGCCATCAGTACGAGCAGGACGACGACGACGCCACCCGCCATCGCCACCTTGTCCCGCTTGAAGCGCATCCAGGCGATCTGGGTGAGCGAGCGCCCTTCGATCTGGCTCTTCTTGACCCCGGAGAGCACGGCCTCGGGCTGTGCCCCGGCTTCCGCCCCCGTGGTCTCGATCGGTGCGGTCACGGTGCGATTGACCCCTCTCGGGCCGGCGATCGCCGAGCCCCTGGCTGCCGCTGTGGCGGTGTTGTCGTCTCGTACACGAGACCGATTCGGCCCGTGTCTTGCGGGGAGTCTTCAACGCTTTGGCGATCAGTTGCCAGAGTTGGCGGTGAAAGGATGCGTAAACGTGATGCTGTCTGGGGAGTTCCGTTATCCGGACAGTGGGTAGCGGGGGTCGGACACGCCGAGTCAGGTGGATATTAGGACATACCGGCGACTTTCTCCCTCATCTACGCGCGGAGAGCTGGCCGGCCGTCATGTTCGAGGAGGACCGAAGGGGGTTTCGGGGAGGGTCAGTACCGGCCTTGCACCGGCGGGTAGCCATAGCCCGACGCCGGGGCCTGGACCGGGGCGGTGGCATGGGCCTCGCGGTCGTAGAAGGGACGGGCGCCGGCGCGCAGCCACATGGCGACCGGGTCGTGCTCGTCGGACATCACGACGGTCGAGACGGGCAGTCCGTCCGGTACGGCGCCGAGGGACTGCTGCATCATCGCGCGCACGGAATCCACGGCCGACGGCGAGGTGTCGTACACATCCAGTCCGATGGCGAGGTACGGCGCCCCGAGCGCGGGCTGCACCCAGGCGCGGCGCAGCGAGCGGACGGCCGCGGTGCGGTGGGCGTTCTGTGTGAGCAGGGCGTAGAACTGCGGGGCCTCGATGGCCGGTTCGGACAGCCGCAGGGGGCCGGCCGGCTGGCGGTCCAGGCCGGTGGCGATCCGTCGCAGGTCGAGCCAGGGGATGCCGACGCCGCCGCCGGGGGCGTGCGGGTTGAGCCAGAGGCCGTAGTGGTCGGGGTAGAGGGCGCGGGCCACGTCGACTCCGTCGACCACCTCGTACGAGCGGTTCCAGCCGCTGGCGGAGAGCTCCTGGGCGGAGGTCACACAGGGCGCGTAGCCGTGCCCGTCGACCTCCATGTTCCCGTACTGGGCGTCGGGGGAGCCGGCCTGGCCGTGCCAGAGGAGCATCCAGATCTGGCCGGTGTGCGGGGTCGCGAGTGCGCGCAGGAGTGCCTCGTAGGCGTCGTAGCGCCCGGGCGTGACCTGGCGCAGCATGTGCTCGACCTGTCCGGCCGCGGCCGTGCCGCTCGCGCTCACCCTTACCGCCCCTTCGTACAACACCTCGACGGTGACCTAGTGCCGGGGCAGGCAACCTTCGCCCGTCAAGGAGCGGCGTCCGGCGCGTGCTCTCGGCGCGCCGGCCGGAAGTCCTCGTACTGGATGTACCTGGGCTTTCGGCCGGTGCGGCGAGAGTGCGTGCCGGGCGTCGCGACGGGGCGAACGTTGCCTGCCGCGGCACTAGCTTAAGCCCGCGCGAGAGGTCGGAGCCGGTGTCGTATCGCGGCCGCGGGTCGTGGGTGGTTCTCGCGCCCCGCGGCGGAGCCGCACGATGCCACCGCCCCGCGCTCCTGGGGTACCGGCCTACCGCTGGAAAAAGGGCCGGACCCGCTCCCGCATCCAGGCGCCCACCGGGTCCTCCGTCACGTCCAGCAGCACCAGGTTCACGGGCCAGGGGGCCGGGGACTTGGTCACGGCCCGGGAGAGGGCCTCCAGGGGAAGTGCGCGCAGGTCGCCTTCCCACTGGGAGAGTTCGACGCCCACGAACATCACCGGGTCGGCGGTCTCGATGGCGGCGAGGCAGCGGCGGGCGGTGAGGACGACGCCGGTCGCCTCGAACTCGGCGGAGGCGGTGCTGAGGAAGTCCACCGGGTCGTCCTGCCAGTCGGGCTCGAAGAGGCGGACCCGGCCGCCGCTCGCGGGGCCGTCCAGCGGGGTGCGGCCGGCCCGGCAGAGCTCGGCCACGGCGGGGGGCGGGAGCGGGATGCCGACCACACCGCCCGGGTTGACGGCCATCCCCGCGTGCGGGGGCAGGCCGCGGGCGAACTCCACGGCCGGGGCGATGGTGTACGACATGTGGGAGCCGACGACCTGGCGGAACTGCTCCTCGGAGCTGAACACCGGCACGAACGCCTGGCCGTCGATCTCGATGGCGGGCAGGTCGAGGGGGCCGCTCTGCGGGCCGCCGCCGTTGGGGAGCGGGATCCACACGAAGCTCCGGCCGAGCACCTCGACGATCCGCCCGCCGGCCGACGGCCCGGCGCCGAGGGATGCCGAGAGCACCTCCTCCAGCTCGTTGCCGGGCCAACCGCCGTGCGGGTGGGTCTGCGTCTGCGCCGGGAAGTCCGCGGAGAAGTCCGCCGGGAAGTCCATCTGCCTACCGCCTGCCTGGAACCACTGCTGTGGCTAAGAGGCTAACGGCTCACAGGCGCCGATCGGTCCACGCGTGCGCGAGCGCGGTGACGGCACGTCCCGCATACCCGCCGGTCCTCCCTTGGACCACGTCCCCCGGCGCTCGGCCGACCGGCGCCCGTCCCTGAACGTCAGCGCCCAGTGTCGCCGCCGAGCCAGGGCCGGGACGACCGTGCGGTCGAGGCTCAGGGGTGACGGCTGAGTGCCGGCCGTCCGGCGTGTGGGGCGATTGCCCTTGCGTACCGGCGTTGGTGCTGGCGCCGGGGGGCGCAACCCGGCGAGCGGGCTGCCGCCTTCGCGGGCTGAAGCGGGGCGCTGGGTGCAGGGGCGCGGCTCACGGGCGGTCGGCCGCGTGGCGGGTGAACCCGGCACTCTTCACCCAGCGCCCCGCCCCCGGGCAGAACGGGCCCCGCAGTCGCCCATGTCCCGGACGCCCGGCAGCCTGCCCGTGTTCCCCGGAACACCACGCCCGGCACGCGGCCGACCGCCCGTGAACCACGACGCCCCATACCCGGCGGGACTGCCGGAACAGGGGGCCCGGCACGCGGCCGGTCATGCCCCGGCCGGTCGGCGTCCCGCGCGTTCACGCGGGCGACGGCACCCGGCGGTCAGCCCGTGAAGGCGATCCGGCGCAGGGTGTTCGCCGCGTCCCGGTCGGCGAGGACGGCCGAGCCGCAGCCGGCGGGCAGTTCGCCGTGCTCCACCGAGCGCAGCAGGCGGGTGGTCGCCGCGCGGTGGCGCAGGAACGCGTAGCGCGAGACGCCGCGACCGCGGTCGCGCTGGCCGGCCAGGGCCTCCTCGGCCGTGACGTCGAGCAGCAGCAGGTGCAGGGCGGCGCCCCGGCGGCGGGCCTCCCGGGCCAGCCAGCGGCGGACCCAGGCCTGGGTGCCGCAGTCGTGCACCACGACGCCCTCGCCGGTGCGCAGGGCGCGGCGCAGCCCGGCGTAGTGGGCGAGGCGGACGAGCGGGCGGTACACCGCGTACGGCAGGAAGCCCGGCACGCGGTCCTCCCAGCGGTCGCGGGTGTCCTGGGAGTCGATGCGCCGGCCCGGCACGGTGCGCCGCATCAGCGTGGACTTGCCACTGCCCGGGAGGCCCGTGACCACGACCAGGTCGCGGGGGCCGAACAGCAGCGCGTGCGGGGATCGGCCGGCCCGGTCGCGCAGATCGCGGACGACCGGCACCGGCACCGGGCCGCAGACCGCCCGGGCCGCGGTGGCCGGTTGCTCGGGCAGCGCGACGCCCGTGGTCGTGGCGTAGGCCGTGGTCCTGTTCACCGTGATCGTCCTCCCCTGGGGCCAGGTACGGAGTCCCATCCCCGCCGAGTGTAAAGAGAAGGTAATGCCGGATGTCTCTGGTTTTAGTCCTCTTCCTGCAACAGGCCTGCTACAGGGTGATCCCCCTGCCGCCCCGCGAGGATGCGTGCAATGATGTGCGCGCCAACTGCATACCGGCCGTTTGAATCCGCGCGGGAGAGTTCCCAGCACCGCTGACGCTGGGGCGCCGAAGGAGCAAGTCCCTCCCTTGAATCTCTCAGGCCCCGTTACCGCGCGGGCGAGGCACATCTGAAAAGCGGGTCGCCGGCCACGGCGGCTCCACCCAAGGTGCAAGCCAGGGCCCGTGGGGTCATGGCGAACCTCTCAGGTTCCGATGACAGATGGGGAGGACCGCCCTCGCCCGCCATTGCCCTGGGAGACGACCGACCGTGAGCAGTACAGGAGAACTCCGTCACACCGCGCTCGATGCCCTGCATCGTTCGCTCGGCGCGACGATGACCGACTTCGCCGGCTGGGACATGCCCCTGCGCTACGGCTCCGAGCGCGACGAGCACAACGCCGTGCGCACGAAGGCCGGGCTCTTCGACCTGTCCCACATGGGCGAGATCACCGTCACGGGCCCGCAGGCCGCCGCCCTGCTCGACTTCGCGCTGGTCGGCAACATCGGCGGCGTGAAGCCGGGCCGCGCCCGCTACACCATGATCTGCCGGGCCGACGGCGGCATCCTGGACGACCTGATCGTCTACCGGCTGGCCGAGACCGAGTACATGGTGGTCGCCAACGCCTCCAACGCCCAAGTGGTCCTGGACGCACTGGTGGAACGTTCCGCCGGTTTCGAGGCCGAGGTGCGCGACGACCGGGACGCCTACGCGCTGATCGCCGTACAGGGCCCTGAGTCCCCGGGGATCCTGAAGTCCCTCACCGACGCCGACCTCGACGGCCTGAAGTACTACGCCGGTCTGCCCGGCACGGTCGCGGGTGTCCCGGCCCTGATCGCCCGGACCGGTTACACCGGCGAGGACGGCTTCGAACTGTTCGTGAAGCCGGAGCACGCGGTCGAGCTGTGGCAGGCCCTGACCAAGGCGGGCGAGGGCGCCGGGCTGGTGCCCTGCGGGCTGTCCTGCCGCGACACGCTGCGCCTGGAGGCGGGCATGCCGCTGTACGGGCACGAGCTGAGCACTTCCCTCACGCCGTTCGACGCCGGGCTCGGCCGGGTGGTGAAGTTCGAGAAGGAGGGCGACTTCGTGGGGCGCGAGGCCCTGCGGGAGGCCGCAGCCCGCGCGGAGCAGAACCCGCCCCGGGTCCTGGTCGGCCTGGTCGCCGAGGGCCGCAGGGTCCCGCGCGCCGGATACGCGGTCGTCGCCGGCGGCCGGGTGATCGGCGAGGTCACCTCCGGCGCCCCCTCCCCCACGCTCGGCAAGCCGGTCGCGATGGCCTACGTCGACGCCGCGCACGCCGCGCCCGGCACACCCGGTGTGGGCGTGGACATCCGGGGCAGTCACGAGCCGTACGAGGTCGTGGCGCTGCCCTTCTACAAGCGTCAGAAGTAGACACTGGCCACGGGCCGCCGCGGCGGCCCCGCCACCTTCATCCCGCTCAGCAGCGGTCCCTTCATCAGCACTCCCGCGCGTACAGGAGAATTCAGGCCATGAGCAACCCCCAGCAGCTGCGCTACAGCAAGGAGCACGAGTGGCTGTCGGCCGCCGAGGACGGCGTGTCGACGGTCGGCATCACGGAGCACGCGGCCAACGCGCTCGGCGACGTGGTCTTCGTCCAGCTCCCCGAGGTCGGCGACTCGGTGTCCGCGGGCGAGACCTGCGGCGAGCTGGAGTCGACCAAGTCGGTGTCCGACCTCTACTCCCCCGTCTCCGGTGAGGTCACCGAGGTGAACGAGGACGTCGTGAACGACCCGTCGCTGGTGAACTCGGCCCCCTTCGAGGGCGGCTGGCTGTTCAAGGTGCGGGTCACGGACGAGCCGGGCGACCTGCTCTCCGCCGACGAGTACACCGCGTTCTCCGCCGGCTGAGGAGGCGTAGCCGCATGTCCGTCCTGCACACACCCCTGCACGAGCTCGACCCGGCCGTGGCCGCCGCGGTCGACGCCGAGCTGCACCGTCAGCAGTCCACGCTCGAGATGATCGCCTCGGAGAACTTCGCCCCGGTCGCGGTCATGGAGGCGCAGGGCTCGGTCCTGACCAACAAGTACGCCGAGGGCTACCCGGGCCGCCGCTACTACGGCGGCTGCGAGCACGTCGACGTGGTCGAGCAGATCGCGATCGACCGCGTCAAGGAGCTGTTCGGCGCCGAGCACGCCAACGTGCAGCCGCACTCGGGCGCCCAGGCCAACGCCGCCGCGATGTTCGCGCTGCTCAAGCCGGGCGACACCATCATGGGTCTGAACCTCGCGCACGGCGGGCACCTGACCCACGGCATGAAGATCAACTTCTCGGGCAGGCTCTACGACGTCGTCGCCTACCACGTGGGCGACGACGGCCGGGTCGACATGGCCGAGGTGGAGCGGCTCGCCAAGGAGTCCAAGCCGAAGCTGATCGTGGCGGGCTGGTCGGCGTACCCGCGGCAGCTGGACTTCGCCGCGTTCCGCCGGATCGCGGACGAGGTCGGCGCGTACCTGATGGTGGACATGGCCCACTTCGCCGGTCTGGTGGCGGCGGGGCTGCACCCCAACCCGGTGCCGCACGCGCACGTGGTCACCACCACGACCCACAAGACACTGGGCGGCCCGCGCGGCGGTGTGATCCTCTCCACGGCCGAACTGGCCAAGAAGATCAACTCCGCTGTCTTCCCCGGTCAGCAGGGTGGTCCGCTGGAGCACGTGATCGCCGCCAAGGCGGTCGCCTTCAAGGTCGCCGCCTCGGAGGACTTCAAGGAGCGCCAGCGCCGTACGCTGGACGGTGCCCGCATCCTGGCCGAGCGTCTGGTGAAGGACGACGTCCGGGCCGTGGGCGTGGACGTCCTGTCCGGCGGCACGGACGTGCACCTGGTCCTGGTCGACCTGCGCCACTCGGAGCTGGACGGCCAGCAGGCCGAGGACCGCCTCCACGAGGTGGGCATCACGGTCAACCGCAACGCCGTCCCGAACGACCCGCGTCCGCCGATGGTGACGTCCGGTCTGCGGATCGGCACGCCGGCCCTGGCCACCCGCGGCTTCGGGGCCGAGGACTTCGCGGAGGTCGCGGACGTCATCGCCGAGGCGCTGAAGCCGTCGTACGACGTGCAGGCACTGAAGGCCCGGGTGAAGGCCCTGGCCGACAGGCACCCGCTGTACCCGGGCCTGAACAAGTAACGAAGAAACGCCCTTTCAGGGGCGTCCCGCCCCGCGTGGGCGGGACGCCCTGCCCCCTCGCACCACCCCGTAGTCAGGAGTTCCCCGTGGCCATCTCGGTCTTCGACCTGTTCTCGATCGGCATCGGCCCGTCCAGCTCCCACACGGTCGGCCCCATGCGGGCGGCCGGGTTGTTCGTCCGGCGGCTGCGCAACGAGGAGCTGCTGGAGTCGGTCGCCTCGGTGCGCGCCGAGCTGTACGGCTCGCTCGGCGCCACGGGGCACGGCCACGGCACCCCCAAGGCGGTGCTGCTCGGCCTGGAGGGCGACTCGCCGCGCACGGTGGACGTGGAGAGCGCCGACGAGCGGGTGGAGGCGATCAAGGCCGACGGCCGCCTGCGGCTGCTGGGCGAGCACGAGATCGCGTTCTCGTTCGACGACGACATGGTCCTGCACCGCCGCAAGGCCCTGCCGTACCACGCGAACGGCATGACCCTGTGGGCCTACGACGCCTCGGGCGCGGAACTGCTGACGAAGACGTACTACTCGGTCGGCGGCGGCTTCGTCGTCGACGAGGACGCGGTCGGCGCGGACCGCATCAAGCTCGACGACACCGTGCTGAAGTACCCCTTCCGCACGGGCGACGAGCTGCTGCGCCTGACCGAGGAGACCGGTCTGTCCATCTCCGCGCTGATGCTGGAGAACGAGCGGGCCTGGCGGACCGAGGAGGAGATCCGCGAGGGCCTGCTGGAGATCTGGCGCGTGATGGAGGCGTGCGTGGCGCGCGGCATGTCCCGGGAGGGCATCCTGCCGGGCGGTCTGAAGGTGCGCCGCCGGGCCGCGAACACCGCGCGCAAGCTGCGCTCCGAGGGCGACCCGCAGGCCCTGGCCATGGAGTGGATCACTCTGTACGCGATGGCGGTGAACGAGGAGAACGCGGCCGGCGGCCGGGTCGTCACCGCTCCGACGAACGGCGCGGCCGGCATCATCCCGGCGGTCCTGCACTACTACATGAACTTCGTGCCCGGCGCCGACGAGGAGGGCGTGGTCCGCTTCCTGCTCGCCGCGGGCGCGATCGGCATGCTGTTCAAGGAGAACGCCTCCATCTCCGGCGCCGAGGTCGGCTGCCAGGGCGAGGTCGGCTCCGCCTGCTCGATGGCGGCGGGCGCGCTGGCCGAGGTCCTCGGCGGCTCACCCGAACAGGTCGAGAACGCCGCGGAGATCGGCATGGAACACAACCTCGGCCTGACCTGCGACCCGGTCGGCGGCCTGGTCCAGATCCCGTGCATCGAGCGCAACGGCATGGCAGCGGTGAAGGCCGTCACGGCCGCGCGCATGGCGATGCGCGGCGACGGCTCCCACAAGGTGTCCCTGGACAAGGTCATCAAGACGATGAAGGACACCGGCGCGGACATGTCGGTCAAGTACAAGGAGACGGCCCGGGGCGGGCTGGCGGTGAACATCATCGAGTGCTGAGGTGTGGGCCCTGGACAGCGTGTTCCTGCCCTTCAGCCTGTCGGGGGCCGTCCGGACGGCACACCTGGTCGCCGAGGCACCCGCCTGGCATCAGCGGAACGTGCGGCCAAGCCCGTGAACAGGGGCCTGCGTCGGGTCCGGCCCGTCCGAGGACGGACCGGACCCCGCACCGGGTGCAGCCCGCGTCACTTGTTCAGGTAGGCCCAGAACTCGTCGAAGCTCAGCTGCTTGTCGCCGTCGAGGTCGCGGGTCTTGATGACGACCTCGGCGACCGACTCGGTGACGTTCCAGTCACCCGACTGTGCCAGGGCGGTCTTGAACTCGGCAGCGGTGATGTAGCCGTCACCGTCCGTATCGATCCGCTCGAACTGCTTGCGTGCTTCCTCGATGTCCGCCACCGATCCGCCCCTACTCTCGTGTTCTGCGCCGTGCTGACGCGTCGTGCTGACGCAGGTCAGATTAGCTGCCCGCGCGTGCCTCAAGCGCGGCGGCCACCCGGGTGAACTCCTCCCGGTACGCGCCGGCTCCGGCACCACCCCGGCGGCGACACCGTCACCGGAAGATGCCCGTGTGACCCAGCGAGTAGCGGCCGGGCTGCGGGTAGACCGCGAGGCCGTGCGGTCCGCTGCCGACGGGGACGCGGGCGAGCTGCCTTCCGGTGCGGGTGTCGATGGCGTACACCTCGGCGTCGTAGCGGCCGGACAGCCACAGCACCTTGCCGTCGGCGGAGACGCCGCCCATGTCGGGGCTGCCGCCGTCGGGCAGCCGCCACTTCCCGGTCAGCTTCCCCCGGGTGAAGTCGAAGACGGAGACGGTGCCCTCGCCGCGGTTGGACACGTACATCTCGCGGGAGTCCCGGCTGACGTACAGGCCGTGGCAGCCCTTGCCGGTGGGCATCAGGGTGGGCTCGGTGAACCTGTCGCCGTCCAGGACCCACATGCCGTGGGCCATCATGTCGGCGATGTAGAACTTCCTGCCGTCGGGCGAGATCTTCACGTCCTGCGGCATGGCACCGTCGAACGGCAGCCGCTGCTGCCCGACGACCTCCATCTTCTCGGTGTCGACCTTGAGCAGTTCGCCGCTGAACTCGCAGGAGACGATGAAGTAGCGGCCGTCGAGGGAGAAGTCGGCGTGGTTGACGCCGTAGCAGGAGACCGGGACGGTCTTCCTGACCTCCATGGTGTGCGGGTCGCGGAAGACCAGTTCGCGGTCGAGGGAGGCCATGACGACGGCGTACCTGCCGTTGGGCGTGAAGTAGAGGTTGTACGGGTCGTGGACCTCGACGTCCTTGCCCGCCTTGCCGGTCCTCGGGTCGATCGGGGTGAGGGTGTGGCCGCGGTTGTTGTTGACCCACAGCGTCTTCAGGTCCCAGGACGGCACGACGTGCTGGGGCTGCCGGCCCACGGGGATCGTCTCGATGATCTCGTACGTCTTCGGGTCGATGACCGAGACGGTGTCGGACTCGGTGTTGGGCACGTACACCCGCGAGGGGAAGTCCTTGACCACGGGCGACAGCTTGTTCGGACGATCGGCCGCGTACACGTCCTCGGGGTCGAGGACGGGCGGCATGCCCGGCAGCCCGTCGACACGCTTCTTCTCGGGCGCGGGCACGGCGGCCTCGGTGCCGCGTGCCTCGGAGGTCCGGTCCCCGCCCTCGGTGCCACAGGCGGCGAGTACGGCGAGGGCGGCGCCCACGACAAGGGCGCTCTTGACAAGGTGGCTGTGCATTCCACCATTTAAGGCGCGCCTTACCGGGAAACCGGCGATTCACCCGGCCGGTGGCCGAGTGGCCCGCCGCGGACCGTGCCTCCCGGTCGAGCGCCGACCACCGGGGGCAGGCGTCAGCGGTCGGGGACCCGCATCTCGAACCACGTGGTCTTCCCCCTGGGCAGCAGATCGACGCCCCAGCGGTCGGCCAGCTTGTCGACGAGGAACAGGCCCCGTCCGCTGATGTCCATCTCCTGGACCGGCATCAGACACGGCAGCCCCCGTGAGGGGTCACGGACCTCGACGCGGATCCAGCCGCGACGCCGGCGCAGGCGCAGGCCGAAGACCCGGGCACCGGTGTGGCGTACGGCGTTGCCGACCAGCTCGGAGACGAGTAACACCGCCTCCTCCGTGGTCTTGGGGTTGAGCCCCCACTGGCGCAGTACCACGACCTGGGTCAGCCGTCTGGCGGTGGCCGCGGACTCGGGGCGGGACGGCAGCGGGACCTCTGCCTCCGTGGGGTTGCCGTACAACTCCAGGGCCTTCAGCGCGCGTTCGTCCTCGACGGTCGGTGACCAGCGCTCCGCGGCCGCATGTGCGTGTCCCCGCGGCTGTTCCATACCCTCCAGCCCCGCCATGCCCCCCATCATGGCCGCCCGGAACAGCCTCGGGAGGCGTTCCCGGGGAATGTGCCACCCGGAACGGACCGCCGCCCGGCGATCCGCCGGCATATGCCAGCGACAGTCCGGCACCCTCCGCGTCCTGTCTGACCTGCGGCGACGGCCCGTGTCACGGAATCCGGCGAAATGGCTCCGTCCGGCACGCTTAAGGCTGCCTTAAGGCTGCCATAAACCGCCCCAACGGGGGACGGGGACCGGATCAGACGCCGCGTCAATCGCGGTTCCCCGAGGGAGCGTTCAGAGGAATTTCGCCTTGCCCGGTCCCTCCTCCACGAAGCTGCGCATTCCCCGCTCGCGGTCCTCGGTGGCGAACAGGCCCGCGAACCAGTTGCGTTCGATCGTCAGGCCCGTGTCGAGGTCGGTCTCCAGACCCGCGTCGATCGAATCCTTCGCGGCGCGCAGCGCGAGCGCCGGGCCCTGCGCCAGCTTCGCGGCCCAGGCGTGCGCCTGCGTGTACACCTCCTCGGCGGGGACGACCCGGTCGACCAGGCCGATCTCCCTGGCCTCGTCAGCCTTCACCATCCGGCCGGTGAAGATCAGGTCCTTGGCCTTGGAGGGGCCGACCAGCCGGGCCAGGCGCTGGGTGCCGCCCGCGCCGGGAATCAGGCCGAGCAGGATCTCCGGCTGGCCGAGCCTGGCGTTCTCACCGGCGATCCGGTAGTCGGCGCACAGCGCGAGTTCGCAGCCGCCGCCGAGCGCGTAGCCCGTGACGGCGGCGACGACCGGCTTGGGGATCCGGGCCACCGCCGTGAACGAGTCCTGCAGGGCGCGGGCGCGCAGGACCATCGCGGTGTGGTCCATCGCCTGCATCTCCTTGATGTCCGCGCCGGCCGCGAACACCTTCTCGCCGCCGTAGACCACCACGGCCCGCACGTCGTCGCGCCCCGCGGCCTCCTCGGCGAGTTCCTTCAGCCGGTCCTGCGTGGCGATGTCCAGCGCGTTCATGGGCGGGCGGTCCAGGCGGAGCGTTCCGACGCCTTCAGCGACTTCGAGAGTGACGGTCATAGGGAGCAGGTTAACGGGGGCTAACGGCTGTCGGACCGGTGCAGTGGGTCACATCCGGCCGGGGGTCTGGCGGTTGCCCCCCAGGCGAACAGCACGGGGGCTGACGGGCGAGGCCCCGGTGTGGTCCGCCACACCGGGGCCTCATCCTCAGCTCAGCGTCATTTCTTCCACTTCTCCCACGACATGTTCCATCCGTTGAGCCCGTTGTCCGGGTCGACGGTCCTGTCCTCGGAGTTCTTGACGACCACCACGTCGCCGATCATCGAGTGGTTGAAGAACCACGCGGCGGGCACCTTCTTGTCCCAGCCGCCGCGTACGTCGCGCAGGCCGATGCAGCCGTGGCTGGCGTTGTAGTTGCCGAAGGCGCCGCCCGCCCAGTAGTTGCCGTGCAGGAAGGTGCCGGAGTTGGTGAGGCGCAGGGCGTGCGGGACGTCCTTGATGTCGTACTCGCCGCCGTAGCCGACCGTCGCCCCGTTCATCCGGGTCACGGTGAGCATCTCGCTGATGACCATCTGGCCGTTCCAGGTCTCCATGCCGGGCTTGCCGGTGGTGACCGGGACGGTCTTGATCACCTTGCCGTCGCGCATCACCTTCATGGTGAGCTTCTTGGCGTCGACGACGGAGACCTGGTCGCGGCCGATGGTGAAGTCGATGGTCTTGGTCTGCTCGCCGTAGACGCCGGGGCGTCCTTCGACACCGTCGAGGTTGAGGTCGACGGTCACCTTCGTGCCGGGCTTCCAGTACTTCTCGGGGCGGAAGTCGAGACGGTCGTTGCCGAACCAGTGTCCCTCGACGTCGACGGCCGGCTCCGTTCGGATGCGGATGGCCTTCTCGACGTCCTTTGGGTTGGTGATGCCCCGGGTGAAGCGGATGGAGAACGGCATGCCCACCCCGACCTTGGAGCCGTCCTCGGGGGTGAAGCTGCCGACGAAGGTGTCGTCCGGCGTCAGGGTCGTGAAGCCTGCGTCCTCCGCGGCCGTGCGGCCCTCGGAGTCCTCGGCGACCGCGTGGACGGTGTACTTGGTGGCGGCGGCCAGGTGGGTGGACGGCGTCCAGCCGGCGCCGTCCCCGGATATCTTCCCGTCCAGCTTCCGGCCCTTGGCGTCCTTGACCACGACCTCCGTCAGCCTGCCCTTGGCCGCGGTGACCTTCAGAGCGCCGCTGGTGTCGACGGACTTGGCGCCGTCCTCGGGGCTGATGCTGACGACCGCCTCGGACTGCTTGCTCCGCGCGGCGCCCGAGTCCCCGCCCTTGCCGTCACCTCCGCCGGAACCGGTCCCCCCGCCGCCGCACGCCGTGACGGCGAGCAGCAGCGCGCCGCTCATCAGCGCGAGCAGTCCTTTCCCGCCACCAACCGACGCCCCCGATATCGGTCGCCCGTTCAAGTTGTTCTCCCCTCCCGGGGCCTGGTCAGGCCCGCTCCCCTGCGCGTCCCCCGCGCACCGGCGAATAGTAACCAGAGGGTGCCGGGCCCCGACGGCCCGTGATTGTCACTGTTCAGTCCCAACCTCAGCGGAAAGCCGGAGCACCCCGCCCCCCCTGTCGGGTTACTTCACCGAGCTGCCCGCCTTCCATGCCTCCCAGCCCATGTTCCAGCCCCCCAGGCCGTTGTCGGGGGCGACCGTCTTGTCTTCGCTGTTGATGACCTCCACGACGTCCCCGACAAGGCTGCGGTCGAAGAACCAGCCGGCCGGGGTGGCCGGGCCGCCCCCCTTCACATCGCGCAGTCCGATGCAGCCGTGGCTGACGTTGGTGCGTCCGAAGACGGTGTGGTGTGCCCAGTAGTTGCCGTGCAGGAAGGTGCCGGAGTCGGTCAGGCGCATGGCGTGCGGGACGTCCGGGATGTCGTACTCGCTCTTGCCGTCGCGCTTCTTGAAGCCGACCGTGGCACCGTTCATCCGGGTGACCTCGAGCATCTCGGTCACCACCATCTTGCCGTTGTACGTGGTGGTCTTGGGGGCACCGGCCGTGACCGGGACGGTGGCGAGCGCCTCACCGTCGCGCCGCACCTCCATGGTGTGCCGGGCCGCGTCGACCACGGAGACCTGGCTGCGGCCGACGGTGAAGGACAGCGACTTGTGCTGGAGTCCGTAGACCCCGCTCGCGCCCTCGACGTCCCGCAGACGCAGGGTGACGGTCACCCGGGTGCCGGGCTTCCAGTAGTGCTCGGGGCGGAAGTCGAGGCGGGTCCGGCCGAACCAGTGCGGGCGGATCTCGACGGCGGGCCGGGCGGTGACCCGCACGGCGCGTTCCACGGCGGCGCGGCGGGTGATCTCCCGGTTGAACTCCAGCGAGACGATCATGCCGGTGCCGACCGTGGCACGGTTCTCCGGGGAGACGTAGCCGATGAAGCGTTCCTCGGGGACGTACGTCGTGAAGGTGGTGTGCCGGGCCGAGCGGCGGCCCTCGCCGTCCACGGCCACCGCGTCGACCGTGTACTTGGCGGCGAGCGCCAGCCGCTTCTCCTCGGGTTCCCAGGTCAGCCCGTCGGCGGAGAGGCGCCCGGGCACCGGGGTCTCCTGCGCGTCCTGCGACCTGACGACCTTCACCGACTCCAGGCGGCCGTCGGGCACGCGCACCCGCAGCTCCCGGCCGGGGCGCACTCCCCTGCTGCCGTCGTCGGGGGAGATCCGGATGACGTCCTCGGGCGCCGGGGGCGCGCCGAACGCACCGGCGATCCCGCCCGCGTCGTCCGAGGTACAGCCCGTTGCCCCGGTCAGGAGCCCTGCCCATGTCACTACGGCGGCCAGCGCGGCCCTCGCGCGCCGCGCGCGCCCTTGTACGTGCCTCACGAGGTGCCCAACGACCGGCCGCGTCCCCGGGAAACGACCATGCCCGCCCCGATGGAAACGTGAGTGCGACCCATGCTCTGGGCAGAACAGTGGGGAGGACGACGCGCAGGGGAGCCGCGACCGGGACGCAGCACGGGGCCGCGCCCCTCTGTCCCCCGTCGTCCCACGAGCCGCGGGAGGCTGAGAGGTGTCCAGCGCAGCCGAGCAGGAGACGGTGGCCGGTCATCGGACCACCGGGAACGGGCGCCAGGCCGCCGCGAACGGTGTACGGCGGGCCGCGCAGCCGCCCACGGTGACCGCCCGGCCGGGCGCGCCGACACCCCTGGGTGCCCGGTTCCGGGTCGGCCGGGACGGGGTGGCGGGGACCAACTTCGCACTGTGGGCGGGCGGGGCCGAGGGGGTCGAACTGTGCCTCTTTGACGAGGCGGGCAAGGAGTCGCGGGTCCGGCTCGCCGAGCTGACCCACGGGATCTGGCACGGCTTCGTCCCGGGCGTGCTGCCCGGGCAGCGGTACGGCTACCGGGTGCACGGCCGCTGGGACCCCTGGACCGGTGCCCGCTGGAACCCGGCGAAGCTGCTCCTCGATCCGTACGCGCGTGCGGTGGACGGGGACTTCTCGCTGCCGGCGGAGGTGTACGGGCACGTCCGCGACTGGCCGCAGCAGCACGTCGCCGACACCGTGCGCGACGAGCGGGACTCGGCGCCGTACGTCCCCAAGGGCGTCGTCGTCCACGATGACGACGACTGGGCGGACGACCGCCGCCCGAAGACGCCGTGGGCCGACTCGGTGATCTACGAGCTGCACGTCAAGGGCTTCACCCAGCGGCACCCGGGCATCCCGGGGGAGCTGCGCGGCACCTATGCCGGCCTCGCCCACCCGGCCGCGATCGAGCACCTGGTGAAGCTGGGCGTGACGGCGGTGGAGCTGCTGCCGGTGCACCAGTTCGCGCACGAGGACCACCTGCTGCGCAGGGGCCTGCGGAACCACTGGGGCTACAACTCCGTCGGCTACTTCGCCCCGCACGCGGCCTACGCGGCCTCCGGGACGCGGGGGCAGCAGGTCGGCGAGTTCAAGCGCATGGTGCGCGCCCTGCACGCGGCCGGGATCGAGGTCATCCTCGACGTGGTCTACAACCACACCGCCGAGGCGGGCGAACTCGGCCCCATGCTCTCCCTGAAGGGCATCGACAACCGCGGCTACTACCGCCTGCAGGACGACGCCCGCCGCTACGCCGACTACACCGGCTGCGGCAACACCCTGCACGTGGTCCAGCCGCACGTCCTGCGGCTCATCACCGACTCACTGCGCTACTGGGTCACGGAGATGGGCGTGGACGGCTTCCGCTTCGACCTGGCGGCGGCGCTGGCCCGCTCCATGCACGACGTGGACATGCTCTCCCCGTTCCTGGCCGTCATCGCCCAGGACCCGGTGCTGCGGCGGGTGAAGCTGATCGCCGAGCCGTGGGACGTCGGCTCGGGCGGGTACCAGGTGGGGGCGTTCCCGCCGCTGTGGACGGAGT
This sequence comes from Streptomyces djakartensis, assembly GCF_014651075.1. Classification (GTDB taxonomy): domain Bacteria; phylum Actinomycetota; class Actinomycetes; order Streptomycetales; family Streptomycetaceae; genus Streptomyces; species Streptomyces djakartensis. Next base: position 71,113 of record NZ_BMWE01000026.1, read on the forward strand.
GGAACGACCGGTACCGGGACGCCGTGCGGGACTTCTGGCGGCACGCGCTGCCGGACGTACGGGAGATGGGCTACCGCCTGTCGGGCTCCAGCGACCTGTACGCCTGGGGCGGGCGCAGGCCCTACGCGTCCGTCAACTTCGTCACCGCGCACGACGGTTTCACCCTGCGCGACCTGGTGAGTTACGAGCGCAAGCACAACGAGGCGAACGGCGAGGGCAACCGGGACGGCACGGACGACAACCGGTCGTGGAACTGCGGCGCCGAGGGCGAGACGGAGGACGAGGGCGTCCGGGCGCTCCGGAGGCGGCAGCTGAGGAACCTGCTCACCACCCTGCTGCTGTCGACGGGCGTGCCCATGCTGGTCGCGGGTGACGAACTCGGCCGCACCCAGCGCGGCAACAACAACGCCTACTGCCAGGACAACGAGATCAGCTGGGTGGACTGGGGGCTGCTGGAGGATCCGGGCTGGAAGGCCCTGTTCGAGCTGACCTCCCGGCTGATCGGGCTGCGCCACCGGCACCCGGTGCTGCGCCGCCGGGCGTTCTTCTCCGGCCGGGCGCAGACCGCGGACGGACTGCGCGACCTGGCCTGGTTCACCACCAAGGGCACCGAGATGACGGAGCGGGACTGGTACGCGCCCGCCGCCACGCTCGGCATGTATCTGTCCGGCCGGGACATCCCGGGCCGGGACGAGCGCGGGGACCAGATCCTCGACGACAGCTTCCTGACCGTCCTGCACGCGGGCGAGGGGCCGGTGAGCTTCGTGCTGCCGGGGCCGCCCTGGGCGGAGCGGTACGAGGTCGTCGTGGACACGAGCCTGGAGGAGCAGGGAGAGGCGCCGGGCGTGGTGCACCTGGCGGGGACGGAGATCACGGTGCCGGAGCGGGCGGTGCTGTTGCTGCGGGTGGCGGGCTGAGGCAGCGCGCCGGCTGCCCGAGGCGCCTGCCCACACGCAGGTCGTAGGACCAACGGCCGACCCACGACCGGCAGAAACTCGGTGGGCAGTGTCAGTGACGGTCCGTAGGCTCGCTCCTGATGGCCACCACACCCGCACCCGCCCAGAACCGCTCCTCCGTGCGTACGCTGCTGCGCCTGTGGCCGTACGTGCGACCCGTACGGGCGCGGCTGTTCACCGCCGCGTTCGTGGCGATACTCGCCTCCTGCGTGGGTCTGGTGATCCCGCTCGTCCTGAAGTGGCTGGTGGACGGTCCGGTCGCGGACCGTGATCCGGCCGGGGTGGGGCTCGGGGCGCTGTATCTGCTGTTGCTCGGCTTCGCGGAGGCCCTGCTGTTCGGGCTCCGGCGGTGGCTGGTGGCGCGGCCCCTGTCCCACGTCGAGGCGTCGATGCGGGCGGCGTTGTACCGGCGTCTGCAGCGGCTGCCGGTCGCCTTCCACGACCGGTGGGCGTCCGGGCAGTTGCTGTCCCGGGGCACCACCGACCTGATGCTGCTGCGCATGTTCCTCGCCTTCCCGCTGACGTTCCTCCTGGTCAACGGGGTGACGATCGTCGTCGGCGTGGTCATCATGCTGCTCCAGGACTGGACCCTGGGGCTGGTCATCCTCGGCCCGGCCGTGCCCGTCATGGTGACCTGTGTGATCTTCGAGAAGCGGTACGCCGAGGTGGCACGGCTCGCGCAGGACCAGGTCGGCGACCTCACCACGGTCGTCGAGGAGAGCGTGCTCGGCATCCGCGTCATCAAGGGCTTCGGCCGCCACCGCAACCAGGCGCGGGCGTTCAGTGACCTGTCGGGGACCCTGCGCGGCACGGAGTTGCGCAAGGCGCGGCTGCTGGCGACGATCTGGGGCGTCATCGTGACGCTGCCGGAGGTCGCCATCGGGGCGGCGCTGGTCGTCGGGGTCGTCCAGGTGGCCGACGGAGGCCTGTCGGCGGGCACGCTGGTGGCGTTCCTGTCGACGGCGCTGGCGTTGCGGTGGCCGGTGGAGTCGATCGGGTTCCTGCTGGCGATGAGCCAGGAGGCGGCGACGGCGACCGAGCGGTATTTCGAGGTGATGGACGAGGACGTCGAGGAGGCGGGAGCGGCCGCTGCCGCTGAGGGCAGCCGTTCCGCGGGGCGGAACGGGTGGGCACGGACCGCGGCGCGGAGCATCGTCGCCACGGAGCCGGGCGAGAGAGGCCTCCGCTTCGACGACGTCCGGTTCCGCTACCCCGACGCCCCGCCCGGCTCCCCGCCGGTCCTCGACGGGGTCGATCTCCACATCCGACCCGGCGAATCCATGGCCCTGGTCGGCGCCACCGGCAGCGGCAAGACCACACTCACCGCGCTCATCCCCCGCCTGTACGAGCTGACCTCGGGCCGTATCACCCTCGACGGCGTCGACATCACCGCCCTGTCCGCACAGGACCTGCGTGCCAAGGTCGCCGTCGCCTTCGAGGAACCCACCCTCTTCTCGGCCCCGGTCGGCGACAACGTTCTCATGGGAGCCCAGGACACCGCCGGCCCGGCCGACCTGGAGCGCGCCCTGTCCGTCGCCCAGGCCGGCTTCGTGTACGCGCTGCCGCAGGGGACGGACACCCAGGTCGGGGAGCAGGGCCTCAGCCTCTCCGGCGGGCAGCGGCAGCGCCTCGCGCTCGCCAGGGCCGTCGTCGGGCAGCCGGAGTTCCTCGTCCTGGACGACCCCCTGTCGGCCCTGGACGTGCGCACGGAGGCCGCCGTGGAGGCCGCCCTGCGGCACGTCCTCGCGGACACCACCGCCCTCATCGTGGCGCACCGCCCGTCCACCGTGCTGCTGGCCGACCGGGTCGCCCTGCTGTCCGGCGGCCGGATCGCCGCGGTCGGCACCCATCACGAACTGCTGCGAACCAGCGCCGAGTACGCGCACCTGATGTCCGCGGACCGGTCAGGGAAAGAGGAGGGCGCACGATGACGGCGGCCACCACCGCTCCGGCCGACCAGGAACCCGAGGACCGGCCCACCGACGGCGACCCCTTCGACCGGGACGTCCTGCCCACTCCCCCGGGCGCCACGGCCGCCCTGCTGCGTTCCCTGCTCGCGCCCCTGAGGGCCCGCGTCTCGGTCACGACGCTCCTGCTGCTGCTCCAGCAGGCGGTCGTGCAGGCCGGACCGCTGCTCGTGGCGTACGCGATCGACCGTGCCGTACCGGCGTTCCGGGCCGGGGACCACGGGCCGCTGGTCGTGGTGGCCGCCGGCTACCTCGCCTGCGCGCTGGCCGCCGGGGGCCTGCAGTTCGCGTTCGTCGCGGCGGCGGCCCGGGTGAGCCAGGACGTGCTGCTGGACCTGCGCGGCCGGATCTTCCGCCACGCCCAGGCGCTGAGCGTCGACTTCCACGAGCGCTACACCTCGGGCCGGCTCATCTCCCGCTCCACGACGGACGTGGAGTCACTGCGGGAACTGCTGGACGAGGGCCTTCAGGAGCTCGTGACGGTGATCCTGTCCTTCGTCTACATCTCGGCGATGCTGCTCTGGCTGGACCTGGGCCTGGGCGGCGTGGCGCTGGCGTCGTTCGTTCCGCTCTACGCGCTGGTCCGGCTGTACCAGCGGCGTGCGGGACGGGTGTACCGGGCGCGGTCCACCGCGATCGCCGCCGTCATCGTCAAGTTCGTCGAGACCATGAACGGCATCCGGCCGGTGCGCGCCTTCCGCCGCGAGGCCGTCAACGACGCGGACTTCGCCGTGCTCAACCAGCGGCACGAGCGGACCAACGGCGACGCGCTGCTGGAGATGGCCCGGTACGTGACCGGCTCGCGGCTGGTCGCCAACACGGCCGTCGCGGCGATCGTGCTGTGGGGCGCCTACCGGGTCGCGGACGGCACGCTGGCCCTCGGTGTGCTGGCGGCGGCGGTGCTGTACCTGCGGCGGCTGTACGACCCGATCGACCGGCTCGGGATGTTCCTCAACTCGTACCAGTCGGCGGCGGCCTCGCTGGAGAAGATCGCCGGACTGCTCGCCCAGACCCCGTCCGTGCCCGAGCCGTCGGCCCCGCGGCAGCTGCCGCCGGCGGGCGAGCACCCGGGCCGCGAGGTCGTCTTCGACGGCGTCCGCTTCGGCTACCGCACCGGCGGCGAGGTGCTGCCCCGCTTCGACCTGACGATCCCCGCCGGTCAGACGGTCGCGGTCGTCGGCTCCACGGGCGCCGGCAAGTCGACGCTGGCGAAGCTCCTGGCCCGCTTCTACGACCCTTCCGACGGCCGGGTGCTGCTGGACGGCGTCGACCTGCGCGACCTCGCCGTGCCCGAACTGCGGCGCGCAGTGGTCATGGTGACGCAGGAGGCGTTCCTCTTCTCGGGCACGGTCGCCGAGAACATCGCTGTCGGACGCCCGGACGCCGGCCGCGAGGAGATCGAGCGGGCGGCGAAGGAGATCGGCGCGCACGACTTCATCAGCGCCCTGCCCGACGGCTACGACACCGACGTACGCAAGCGGGGCGGCCGCATCTCGGCCGGCCAGCGCCAGCTGGTGGCGTTCGCGCGGGCGTTGCTGGCCGACCCGGCGGTGCTGATCCTCGACGAGGCGACCAGCTCGCTGGACATCCCGGGCGAGCGGGCGGTGCAGCGGGCGATGGCGACGGTGCTGAAGGGCCGTACGGCGGTGGTCATCGCGCACCGGCTGTCGACGGTCGAGATCGCGGACCGTGTTCTGGTGATGGAACAGGGGAAGATCGTGGAGGACGGCGAGCCGGCCGAACTCGTCGCGGGCACGGGCAGGTTCGCGGATCTGCACCGGGCCTGGCGGGACAGTCTGGCGTAGGGCGGCGGCGAAGGGCCGGTGGATGATCGACGCGTACGAGGACCCGGGCACTCCCGACCGGCGTGGTGGTGCCCGGTACCTGTGGTGGCTGGTCGCCAGACAGCCCGGGCGGTGCGCCGCCGGGGCGATGTTCGGCAGCGTCTGGATGGTGCTGCTGGCGGCGACCCCGTATCTGATGTCCCGGGCGATCGACGACGGTCTCGAACCCGGTGACATGGGCGCCCTTACCGCCTGGAGCGGGGCGCTGTTCGCGGTGGGGGCGTTCAACGCGTGGCTGAGCATCATGCGGCACCGCACGATGACCCGTGTCCGCATGGACGCCAACTTCCGCACGGTGAAGGTTGTCGTCGGCCACGCGGTGCGGCTGGGTGCCTCCCTGCGGCGGCAGACGGGCGCCGGTGAGGTCGTCACGATCGGTGTGGGCGACGTGCAGACGGTCAGCCAGTCGCTGACGGTCGTCGGACCCGGCGTCGGAGCGGTTCTCGGTTATCTGGTCATCGCCGTGCTGCTGGTGTCGGTGTCGGGGCTCGTGGCCGTGGTCGTCCTGCTCGGCCTGCCGGCTCTCGCCCTGCTGGTCGGGCCACTGCTCGGGCGGTTGCAGGGGTCGGAGGCCGAGTACCGCGAGCGGCAGGGCGTGCTCACCGCGCGGATCGGCGACCTCGCGGGGGGACTGCGGGTCCTCGCCGGCCTGGGCGGCAAGCAGCTGGTGGCGGACGCCTTCCGGGAGGACTCGCGGCGGCTGCGTGAGCAGGGGTACCGGGTGGGGGCGGTGACCAGCTGGGTGCAGGCGCTGGGGATCGGGCTGCCGACCCTGTTCCTCGCGGTGGTGACCTGGCTGGCGGCCCGCCTCGCCGCGCACGGCGACATCACCGTGGGCCAGTTGGTGTCCGTCTACGGCTATGTCGCGGTGCTGGTGTGGCCGGTGGCCTTCCTGGTGGAGTGCGGCTACCAGATCAGCCGCGGCCTGGTGTCCGCACGGCGCGTCGTACGGTTCCTGCGCCTGGAGCCGATGCCCGACACGGGGACACGGGACGCCCCCGCGGAACCGTCGGTGCTGTACGACCCCGAGTCGGGCGTACGCATCCTCCCGGGCCGTCTCACCGCCTTGGTGGCGGAACACCCTGCGGATGCGACGACGATCCTGGACCGCCTCGCCCGCTACGCCCCCTCGGACGCGACCTGGGGCGGGGTACGGCTGGAGGACATCGCCCTCCCGCAGATCCGGGAGCGCATCCTGCTGGCCGACCACGAGGCCGACCTGTTCGCGGACACTCTGCATGGCATGATCAGGCCCTTTGGGGGCGCGGGAACACGTCGATGTGCGGCTCAGCCGCGGGGCGCGACAAGCCACGAACGGCCCGCACCCGCCCACGGCGAACAACCGGCAATCCGAACCGCGCTCCACACTGCCGCGGCAGAAGACATCGTCCAGGCCCTACCCCAAGGCCTGGACACTCCCATGGACGCCCAGGCCCGCAATCTCTCCGGCGGCCAGCGCCAGCGCGTCCGCCTGGCCAGAGCCCTCCTGGCCGACCCCGAGATCCTCCTCGCCGTGGAACCCACGTCGGCCCTGGACGCTCACACGGAAGCCAAGGTCGCCGCCCGTCTGAGGGCGGCCCGGGAAGGCCGCACCACCGTCGTGGCCGCCACCTCCCCGCTCGTCCTGGACCGCACGGACACCGTCCACTACCTCAGGGACGGCAAGGTCGAGGCCTCCGGCACCCACCATGAACTGCTCGACACCGTCCCCGCCTACCGGGCGCTCGTGGCGCGGGACACGGAAGAGGTTGCGCGATGAGCCACGGACACCTGCCGGTCGCCGAACGGGCCGACGTGCGGCGCGCCCTGCTCGGGCTCGTCCGGGCCGATGTCCGTTCCTTCGGTGTCGTCCTGGGTCTGAACGCGCTGGCGGCAGTGGCCGGACTGGCCGGCCCGTGGCTGCTGGGCCGGATGATCGACGACGTGCGGGCCGGGCAGGGGGTGGCCGCCGTGGACCGGCTGGCACTGCTCCTGCTGCTGTGCGCGCTGGCGCAGGTGCTGCTGGCACGCTGGGCCCGCTACGTGGGGCACCGCTTCGGGGAGCGGACCCTGGCCCGGGTGCGGGAACGGTTCGTGGACCGGGCGCTGACGCTGCCCGCTTCGGTGGTGGAGCGGGCCGGCACCGGTGACCTGACGGCACGCGGAACGGCGGACGTGACGACCGTCGGCAACACGCTGCGGGACGCGGGTCCGATCCTGCTGGTCAACCTGGTTCAGGCGGTGTTCCTGGTCGTCGCGGTGTTCCTGGTGAACCCGCTGCTCGGCGCCCTCGCGCTGCTGGCACTGACTCCCATCTGGATCGCGTTGCGCTGGTACCTGCGCCGGGCCCGGGACGGGTATCTCGCCGAGGGGGCCGCCACGTCGGACGTGGCTGAGATCGTGGCCTCGACGGCGGCCGGGGCGCGCACGGTGGAGGCGTTCGGGCTGCAGGCGCAGCGGACGGCCGCGAGCCGGGACGCCCTGGAGACCTCCCGCCGGACCCGTTTCCACACGCTCTTCCTGCGCTCGGTGTTCTTTCCGGTCATGGAGACGTCGTACGTCCTCCCGGTGGCCGGAGTGCTGGTGATCGGCGGCGCCCTGCACTCGTCCGGCTCGATGAGCCTCGGAGCGGTGGTGGCGGCGGCCCTGTATCTGACGCAGCTGAGCGCGCCGCTGGACGAGGTCCTGGTCCGGATCGAGCAACTGCAGGCCGGCGCCGCCTCGTTCGCCCGGGTGGAGGGGCTGGCCCAGGCCCCGCGGGCGGCCGGGGAGGCCGACGGCCCCGACCCGGACGGCGACCGCGTCGACGTCACCGGCGTGCGCTACTCCTACGACGGCGGCGCCGAGGTACTGCGCGGCGTCGACCTGACGGTGACGCCCGGGGAACGGCTGGCGGTGGTGGGGCCGTCCGGCGCCGGCAAGTCCACGCTGAGCCGGCTGATGGCGGGCATCGACGCGCCGACCGCCGGCTCGGTGACGGTCGGTGGTGTGCCCGTCGTGGAGCTCGGGCCGGAGCGGCTGCGGCGTCAGGTCGTCCTGGTCACCCAGGAGCACCACGTGTTTCTGGGCACGGTCCGCGACAATCTGCGCATCGCCGAACCGGCCGCCACGGACGAGGACGTGTGGAGGGCGCTGGCCGCGGTCGGCGCCGACGCCTGGGTGCGGGAGCTGCCCGAGGGCCTGAACACTCCGCTGGGACAGGGCGGTCACCGTACCGACGGCTCGCAGGCCCAGCAACTCGCCCTGGCCCGTGTGGTGCTGGCGGATCCGCACACCCTGATCCTCGACGAGGCGACCGCTCTGCTCGACCCGACGACCGCCCGCCACACCGAGCGCGCCCTGGCCGCCGTCCTCGAGGGGCGTACCGTCATCGCCGTGGCACACCGGCTGCACACCGCGCACGACGCCGACCGGGTGGCCGTGATGGAGGACGGGCTGCTCACCGAACTCGGCACGCACGACGAGCTGGTGGCGGCAGGCGGGGCGTACGCGGCGCTGTGGCACTCGTGGCACGGTGACCTGCCCGGCGCCGGAAAAGTGTCCACATAACGAACATGAACTTCCGGTCAACGGACTGTTTTCCGGCCATAGTTTTGACGCGCTCCTGACAGTAAGCGCGCTCCCCTGCCACGCTTCCCACGACTGCTCCACGGCAACCCCACGGCAACACCTCCACCTCCCCAGGCCGGGCGACCCCCGGTCCCGCAGAAGGAGCCAGTGTTGACAAGCAGTTCCTCGCGAAGAGGCACCTCCCACAGACGCACTCCCCACACCCCCCGCCGCGCCGCGGCCGTAGCCCTCGCCGGCGTCGCCGCGCTGATCGCCGCGGCCGTGCAGAGCGGCACCGCGACCGCGGCCCCGGAGAAGGCACCGTCGGCCGCGAGCCGGGCGAATCCCGGCGCGCAGTCGGTCAAGCTCACCCCCGCCCAGCGGGCCGCCCTGATCCGGGAAGCCGACGCCGGGAAGGCGCGGGCCGCCCATGAACTGGGCCTCGGCGCCAAGGAGAAGCTGGTCGTCCGCGACGTCCTCAAGGACCGCGACGGCACGGTGCACACCCGCTACGAGCGCACCTACGACGGTCTGCCGGTGCTCGGCGGCGACCTGGTCGTCGAGCGCACGAAGGCGGACGCCACGGCGTCGGTCGTGAAGGCCACCCGCGCCGCGATCCAGCCGGCCACCACGAAGGCCGCGGTGCCCGCCGCGAAGGCCCGGCAGCAGGCCCTGTCCGCGGGCAAGGCCGACGAGGCCAAGAGCCCCGGCATCAACCGTGAGCCCCGCAAGGTGATCTGGGCGGCGAACGGCAAGCCGGCCGTGGCGTACGAGACGGTCGTCGGCGGCTTCCAGCACGACGGCACCCCGCAGGAACTGCACGTCGTCACCGACGCCACCACCGGCGAGAAGCTGTACGAGTGGGAGGCGGTCGAGACCGGCACCGGCAACACGGTGTACTCCGGCACGGTCGACCTGACCACCACGCAGTCCGGGTCGGCGTACAACCTCACCGACGGCGCCCGCGGCAACCACAAGACGTACAACCTGGGCCGCGGCACCTCCGGCACCGGCACGCTCTTCTCCGGCTCCGACGACGTCTGGGGCAACGGCAGCCCGTCCGACCTGGAGTCCGCGGGCGCCGACGCGCACTACGGTGCCGCGCTCACCTGGGACTACTACAAGAACGTGCACGGCCGCACCGGTATCCGCGGGGACGGCGTGGGCGCGTACTCCCGGGTCCACTACGGCAACAACTACGTCAACGCGTTCTGGTCGGACAGCTGCTTCTGCATGACCTACGGCGACGGCTCCCGCAACGCGAACCCGCTGACGTCGATCGACGTGGCCGCCCACGAGATGACCCACGGGCTCACCTCCAACACCGCGGGCCTCAACTACAGCGGGGAGTCCGGCGGCCTGAACGAGGCCACCTCCGACATCTTCGGCTCCACGGTCGAGTTCTACGCGAACAACTCCTCCGACGTCGGTGACTACCTCATCGGCGAGGAGATCGACATCAACGGCGACGGCACGCCGCTGCGCTACATGGACAAGCCCAGCAAGGACGGCTCGTCCAAGGACAGCTGGTACTCGGGCATCGGCTCGATCGACGTCCACTACTCGTCCGGTCCGGCGAACCACTTCTTCTACCTGCTGAGCGAGGGAAGCGGCACCAAGACCATCAACGGTGTCACCTACAACTCGGCCACCTCCGACGGCCTTCCGGTCACCGGCATCGGCCGGGACAAGGCCGAGAAGATCTGGTTCCGCGCACTGACCACGAAGTTCACCTCGACGACCAACTACGCGGGGGCCCGCACCGGCACCCTCGCGGCGACGGGTGAGCTCTACGGCACGGACAGCGCCGAGTACAAGGCGGTCCAGGACGCGTGGGCGGGCGTGAACGTCGGAGCCCGCTCCGGCGGTGGCGGCGGGGGCGGCACGTCCTTCGAGAACACCGCCGACGTGGCGATCCCGGACCGGGGTGCGGCGGTCACCTCGTCGATCACCGTCTCCGGCCGGACGGGCAACGCACCGGCCAACCTCCAGGTGGCCGTGGACATCGTCCACACCTACATCGGCGACCTGAAGGTGGAGCTGGTCGCCCCCGGCGGCACCGCGTACACGCTCAAGGGCTACGGCACCGGCGGCAGCGCGGACAACATCGACACCACCTACACGGTGAACGCGTCCTCCGAGGCCGCCAACGGCGTCTGGCAGCTGCGGGTCCAGGACAACGCGGCCATCGACACCGGCTACATCAACAGCTGGAAGCTGACCTTCCCGTAGGCCGTGGGTCACTGGTTCGCGGCTCCCGAGTCAGGGCGCCGTCCCGGCGGGTTCGACTCCCCCGGGGCGGCGCCCGTCCCATGCGTCGCGCACCGCGCGTCCTCGCCGTCGATTTCCGGCCAACATCACTCCCTCTCCTGACATGTACGCGTCCGAGGTGCCACTCTTCCCCCACCCGCCGCACAGCACCACCCCCACCCCAGCAGTTCCCCCACATCTAGGAGCTCGTGTGACCTCCCCTCGCTACGCGCGTCACAACCGCACCACGCTGGCCATCGCCACCGCCGTCGCGGCCGGTGCCCTGCTCACCACCGGTCTGACCTCCGGCAGCAGCGCCGCCGCCGACTCCGCCACCGGCAAGCCGGCCCTCGCCGCCGCGCCCGTCCTGCTCTCCGCCCCCGCCCGCACCGCCCTCATCAAGGAGCAGCAGGCGGACGCCGCCGGGACCGCCGACGAGATAGGCCTCGGCGCCCAGGAGAAGCTGGTCGTCAAGGACGTCGTGAAGGACGCCGACGGCTCCGTCCACACCCGCTACGAGCGCACCTACGCGGGCCTGCCGGTCCTCGGCGGCGACCTCGTCGTGCACGAGTCGAAGTCCGGTGAGACCAAGGGCGTCACCAGAGCGACGAAGGCCGCTCTGAAGGTCGCCTCGCTCAAGCCGGCGGTCACCGCCGCCAAGGCGGAGAAGCAGGCCGTGGCCCTCGCGAAGGCGGCCGGCTCGAAGAAGACCGATGCGGACTCCTCGCCCCGCAAGGTGATCTGGGCGGCCGGCGGCAAGCCCACCCTCGCCTACGAGACGGTGGTCGGCGGTCTCCAGGAGGACGGCACGCCGAACGAGCTGCACGTCGTCACCGATGCCGCGACCGGCAAGAAGCTCTACGAGTACCAGGGCATCGAAACCGGCACCGGCAACACGACGTACAGCGGAACGGTCAGCCTCAGCACCACCAAGTCGGGCACGTCGTACAACCTCACCGACGGCACCCGCGGCGGCCACAAGACGTACAACCTCAATCGCGGCACGTCCGGCACCGGCACCCTCTTCTCCGGCTCCGACGACGTCTGGGGCACCGGCAACCCGTCCAACGCCGAGACCGCGGCCGCCGACGCCCACTACGGCGCCCAGATCACCTGGGACTTCTACAAGAGCACCTTCGACCGCAACGGCATCCGCAACGACGGCAAGGCCGCCTACTCCCGCGTCCACTACGGCAACAGCTACGTCAACGCCTTCTGGTCCGACAGCTGCTTCTGCATGACCTACGGCGACGGCTCGGGCAACACCCACCCGCTGACCTCCCTGGACGTGGCCGCCCACGAGATGAGCCACGGCCTGACGTCGGCCACCGCGGGCCTGAACTACAGCGGCGAGTCCGGCGGTCTGAACGAGGCCACCTCCGACATCTTCGGCGCGGGCGCGGAGTTCTTCGCGGGCAACTCCTCGGACGTCGGTGACTACCTCATCGGCGAGGAGATCGACATCAACGGCGACGGCTCCCCGCTGCGCTACATGGACAAGCCCAGCAAGGACGGCTCGTCCAAGGACGCCTGGTCCTCCAGCCTCGGCAGCGTGGACGTCCACTACTCCTCCGGTCCCGCCAACCACTTCTTCTACCTGCTGTCCGAGGGCAGCGGCTCGAAGACCATCAACGGCGTGACCTACAACTCGCCCACGTCCAACGGCTCCACGGTCACCGGCATCGGCCGCACCAAGGCGCTGCAGATCTGGTACAAGGCGCTGACGACGTACATGACGTCGACGACCAGGTACGCGCAGGCCCGCACGGCGACCCTGAACGCGGCCTCGGCCCTGTACGGCGCGAACAGCACCGAGTACAAGGCGGTCGCGGCCGCCTGGTCGGCCGTCAACGTCGGCTGACCGAGCAGGATCGACGGGCGGTACCCGGAGCGGCCGTCGCTCCGGGTAACGCCCTACTCTTGGGGACCATGTCTTCCGAGGACTTCACCTACGCCGATGTCGGCGCCACCCGCGACGAGGGGTTCTGCCCTCCCGGCTTCCGCCCCATGAACGTACGCACCCGCCTCGGCGAGGGCGAGGAGCTCTTCCGCCGGGCCTCGGAAGCGGTCCTCACCTGGGAGATGCACCGGGCGGTGGGCGTCGGCGTCGACGCGAGCGCGGACCGGGCCGCCCCCGGCGTCGACGTCACCGTCACCCTGGCCGGCATGATCAAGGCCCCCTGCCGGGTGATCTGGACGATCGAGGAACCCCGCCGCGCCGGCTGGGCCTACGGAACGCTGCCCGGCCACCCCGAGTGCGGCGAGGAGTCCTTCGTCGTCGACCGCACGGGCGACGGCACCGTATGGCTGACGGTGAACGCCTTCAGCCGGGCCGCCAAGTGGTACGCGAGGGCCGGAGGCCCGGCGACCCGGGGAATCCAGCATGCCTATGCGCGACGGTGCGGCACCGTCCTGCGGAACCTGGCAACGCCGGGCAGCGCAGCTCCCTGAGGGGCGCGGGGAACTGCGCGACCAAGCCCCCACGCGCCCGCAGACGGCGATATCACCGCATCAACAACCCCGCAGCCTCCACCAGTTCCTCAGAAGGCCCGGCCATCAAGCCCAGCTCCGCACTGGACGCCAACAGCCGGTGGGCCGGCAGGATCCGCACCGTGTACCCGAAGGGCCCGGTGCGATCCAGGGACAAGGGCCCTTCATAAACCCACCGCCCGTCCCCCGCGGGGGACCCCACCGGCTTCAGAGGAACAACCGTCGCGTCACCGATCCGGTCCTCCTCGTCCACCCGCCCGGACACCACCTGCACATCGACGTCGTCCGGCCCGAGATCACCGAGACCGACCCGCACCCGAAGCCCCAGCGTCGTCCCCAGCTCCGCCAGCGCCTGTGATGCCGACGTCTCCACATGGTCGACCGTGACCCCCGGCCACGCCGCCCGCACCCGCTCCTTCCACTCCGCGAGATCGCGCGCCGCGTCCGGATCCATGGACCGGTGGGCGAGCGCGGCCGGCGTGTAGAGCCGCTCCACGTACTCGCGGACCATCCGCCCGGCCAGCACCTTCGGGCCGAGCAGGCTCAGCGTCCGGCGGACCATCTCGATCCAGCGGTCGGGCAGTCCGCTGCGGCCGCGCTCGTAGAAGCGGGGCGTCACCCGCTGTTCCAGCAGGTCGTACAACGCCGCGGCCTCTATGTCGTCGCGGTGGTCCGGGTCGGTCCCGACCCCGTCGGCCGTCGGGATCGCCCACCCGAAGTCGGGCTGGAACCATTCGTCCCACCACCCGTCGAGAACGGACAGATTGAGACAACCGTTGAGCGCGGCCTTCATCCCGGACGTGCCGCAGGCCTCCAGCGGCCGGAGCGGATTGTTCAGCCAGATGTCGCAGCCCGGGTACAGCTTCTGCGCCATCGCCATGCCGTAGTCGGGCAGGAACACGATCCGGTGCCGCACCCGAGGGTCGTCCGTGAACCGCACCAGCTCCTGCACGAGCCGCTTCCCGCCGTCGTCGGCCGGGTGCGCCTTGCCCGCCACGACGATCTGGACCGGCCGCTCGGGGTGCAGCAGCAGATCCATCAGCCGGTCGCGGTCGCGCAGCATCAGCGTCAGGCGCTTGTACGACGGGACGCGCCGGGCGAAGCCGATGGTGAGGACGTCCGGATCCAGCACGCCGTCGATCCAGCCCAGCTCGGCCGTCGCCGCCCCGCGCTGCCGCCAGGAGGCCCGCAGCCGCTCCCGCACCTCCGTCACGAGCTGCTCGCGCAGGCCCCGCCGCAGGTCCCAGATCTCCTGGTCGGGGATGTCGGCCACCGCGTCCCAGCGGTCGGAGCCGCCGACGGTCAGCGCGTCCTCGGCGCGCTGGACGCCGATCTGCCGGGCACCGAGCCGGAACACCTCCGGGGCGACCCAGGTGGGCGCGTGCACCCCGTTCGTCACGGAGGTGATCGGCACCTCGTCGGCGTCGAAGCCGGGCCACAGCCCGGAGAACATCTCGCGGCTGACGTTGCCGTGCAGCAGGGACACGCCGTTGGCGCGCTGGGCGAGGCGCAGGCCCATCACGGCCATGTTGAACAGGTTGGGCTCCCCGCCGGGGTAGGTCTCCATGCCGAGCCGGAGGACGCGTCCGACGTCGATGCGGGGCAGCTCCGCGTCAGGGCCGAAGTGGCGGGCGACCAGCTCGCGGTCGAAGCGGTCGATACCGGCCGGGACGGGGGTGTGGGTGGTGAAGACGGTCCCGGCCCGGACCGCCTCCAGCGCCGAGTCGAAGTCCAGGCCGTCGGCGCACAGCTCGGCGATCCGCTCCAGGCCGAGGAACCCGGCGTGTCCCTCGTTGGTGTGGAACACCTCCGGCCCGGGGTGCCCGGTCAGCCGGCAGTAGGTGCGCACCGCCCGGACCCCTCCTATGCCGAGCAGCATCTCCTGGAGCAGCCGGTGCTCGCTGCCGCCGCCGTAGAGCCGGTCGGTCACGCCGCGCTCGCCGAGGTCGTTCTCCTCGACGTCCGAGTCCAGCAGCAGCAGCGGGACCCGGCCGACCTGCGCCTGCCAGATCCGGGCGCGCAGCTGCTTGCCGCCCGGCAGGGCGAGGGCGACCTGGGCGGGGGTGCCGTCGGGCTCCTCGAGGAGGACCAGGGGCAGCTCGTTGGGGTCGAGGACGGGGTAGTGCTCCTGCTGCCAGCCGTCCCGGGAGAGCGTCTGGCGGAAGTAGCCGTGCCGGTAGAGCAGGCCGACGCCGATCAGCGGGACGCCGAGGTCGCTGGCGGCCTTCAGGTGGTCTCCGGCCAGGATGCCGAGGCCGCCGGAGTACTGCGGCAGGGCGGCCGTGATACCGAACTCGGGTGAGAAGTAGGCGATGGCGGCGGGCAGTTCGTCGGGCTGGGACTGGTACCAGCGGTCGCCGGTCATGTAGTCGTTCAGATCACCCGCCACCGCGGCGAGGCGGCGCAGGAAGCGACGGTCTCCGGCCAGTTCCGCGAGCCGCGCCGGCGGCACGCCCCCCAGCAGCCGGACCGGGTCGCCGCCCGAGGCGGCCCACCGCTCGGGGTCGACGGACTGGAACAGGTCCCGGGTCTCCGCATGCCAGGACCAGCGCAGATTGCGGGCCAGATCGCTGAGCTGCCGGAGCGGGTCGGGGAGCACGGGTCGGACGGTGAATCGACGGATCGCCTTCACGGGTTCCACCTCGGCGCGTTCGCTGGTTGACGCAGGGCTGTGACACAGGGCTTCATCGACGTCTCCTACGACAGTACCGGCGTCGGTGCCGCCGCCGCTGAGGCTCCGCCCCCGCGCCCCCGATCGGCCGGAACCGCCCTGTTCCCGGATATGGCCGATTCCGCCCCCACAGGCGTCCTTGTGGTGCCGCGCACGCCACGAGAGGCTGCGCAGTGGCGTACCGGCCCGCGCGGGCCCCACGCGGCGAGCGCACGGTGGCCGTACGCCGAGTCGAGGAGGGGAACTCGGACCATGGCACGGACGCGCGAGCGGCGTCTGCGCTGGACGGGGGGCCTGGCGGCGGCGATCTGCGCCGCCGCGTTTTCGGCCATCACCCTGCCCGCGCACGCCGTACCGGAGGGGCGGATACCCGGCGCCGGAGGACCCGGCTCCGTGCACGGAAGTTACCTGGTGACGCTGAAGGAGGGCACCCGGGCACCGTCCGCGGCCGGGAAGCACCTGGCCGAGCGGTACGGGGTGCGGATCAGCCACACCTACGGCACGGTCCTGAACGGTTACGCGGTCCGGGCCGACGAGAGACAGGCGGTGCGGCTGGCCGCCGACCCGCGGGTCGCCTCGGTCGTCCAGGACACCCGCGTGCGCCTGGAGCGCACCCGGCGCGACACCGGCGTGCGCCCGGAGCGCACCCAGCGCAACCCCCCGTCCTGGGGCCTGGACCGCGTCGACCAGTCCGCCCTGCCGCTGGATCGCGGCTACACCTCGCCCCGGTCGGCGGGCGCCGGTGTGACGGTGTACGTGATCGACACCGGCGTCCGGACCACCCACCGGGAGTTCGGCGGCCGGGCCGGCCACGGCTGGGACTTCGTGGGGAGCGACGGGACCGCCTCGGATGCGGGCGGCCACGGCACCCACGTCGCCGGCACGATCGCCGGCACGGCCCACGGCGTCGCCAAGAAGGCCCGGATCGTCTCCGTGCGCGTCCTCGACGCCAGGGGCGGGGGCACCACGGCCCGGGTGATCGCCGGGATCGACTGGGTGACCCGGCACGCGAGGAAGCCCGCGGTCGCCAACCTCAGCCTGGGCGGCCCGCGCAACGACCGGCTGGACGCCGCCGTCCGCGCCTCCATCGCCTCCGGAGTCACCTACACGGTCGCCGCGGGCAACGACGGCAGGCCGGCCGGCCTGTACTCCCCCGGCGGCGTCAAGGAGGCGATCACGGTCGGCGCGACCGACCGCAGGGATACGAAACCGGCCTTCTCCAACCACGGTCCGGCCCTCGATCTGTTCGCCCCGGGCGTCGGAATCACCTCGGCGTCCGCCGCGAGCGACACCGCACGGGACACCTTCTCGGGCACCTCGATGGCCTCCCCGCACGCCGCGGGCGCGGCCGCGCTCTACCTGGCCGATCATCCGAAGGCGACTCCCGCCCAGGTCAGGAGGGCCCTGGTCGCGGAAGCGGCGACGGGGAAGGTGTCGGGCCGGGGCACCGGTTCACCGGACAAGTTACTGCGGGTGCCGCGGGGGTAGGCGGAGGAGCGTCCATGCCACGGGGCCGGCCTCGTCCCTCGCGGACGAGGCCGGTCTTATGTGTCGACATACGCGTGAGTAGTTAACAAAGTGCCGGGTTGCCCACCCGAATAGGGTGGGAAGGCTCCTCCGGGTACCCCTCTCAGGAGCACCACGCAGGACCCACCTCCCCACAGACATCCGCCCACCCACGTTGACGCGGACAGGAGCGGTCATGCCCGCCAAGCACCATTCCTCACCATCCCCGGCCCGCCGCAGCGGAGCGCGCGCGCCCGGTGGTGAAGCCCGCCCCGTGCGCCCCGGCGACGCCGGTCCACCGGGCTCGCAGCCACCCCCCGCGGGCGACGGGACAGCCGTCGGGCGCATACCCGTCCTCGACGTCCGCCCGGTCGTCCAGCACGGCCGCCGGCCGGCCAAGGCCGTGACCGGCGAGACCTTCGAGATCTCGGCGACCGTGTTCCGGGAGGGCCACGACGCGGTCGCCGCCAACGTCGTCCTGAGAGACCCCGCCGGGCGCCCCGGGCCGTGGACGCCGATGCGGGAGCTGGCCCCGGGGACGGACCGGTGGGGCGCCGAGGTGACCGCCGGCGAACCCGGCCTGTGGACGTTCACCGTGGAGGGGTGGGGCGATCCGGTGGCCACCTGGCGCCACCACGCCGAGATCAAGATCCCGGCGGGCCTGGACACCGACCTCGTCCTGGAGGAGGGCGCGCGCCTGTACGAGCGGGCGGCCGCCGGTGTGCCCGAGGGGGGCCGGCGGGACGTGGTGCTGGCCGCCGTGGAGGCCCTGCGGGACGAGAACCGCCCGGCGGCGTCGCGGCTGGCGGCGGCGTTGACGCCGGAGGTCGACGAGGTGCTGGCGCGGCATCCGCTGCGGGATCTGGTCACCAGCAGTGAACCGCTGCCGCTGCTGGTGGAGCGGGAGCGGGCCCTGTACGGCTCCTGGTACGAGTTCTTCCCCCGCTCCGAGGGCACGGCCGAGCAGCCGCACGGCACGTTCCGCACCGCCGCGCGCCGCCTGCCGGCGATCGCGGCGATGGGCTTCGACGTGGTCTACCTGCCCCCCATCCACCCCATCGGCGCGACCTTCCGCAAGGGCAAGAACAACACCCTCTCCCCGGGCCCCGACGACGTCGGGGTGCCCTGGGCCATCGGCTCGCCCGAGGGCGGCCACGACGCCGTCCACCCCGCCCTGGGCACCCTTCAGGACTTCACCTGGTTCGTCGAGCAGGCCCGCGGCCACGGCCTGGAGATCGCGCTCGACTTCGCCCTGCAGTGCTCCCCCGACCACCCCTGGGTGCACAAGCACCCCGAGTGGTTCCACCACCGCCCCGACGGCACCATCGCCTACGCGG
>NZ_BMWE01000027.1 GCF_014651075.1 Streptomyces djakartensis
TGCGGCCAGGTCCGCGGCCGCCGCGACGGCGGCTGACGCCGCCCGGGCCCACGAGGCGCGGAAGGCCGCGGACAAGGCCAACGCCGCCGCCTCGGGGGCACGGAAGGCGGCCGACGCGGCCGACCAGGCCGGCATCGCCGCCGACAACGCCGCGAAGGCGGCCTCGGCCGCGGCCAGCGCCGGCGTGAACGCCGCGGCCGCCGCCGCTGCCGCCGCCGACGCCGGTCACTGGGCCGGTGAGGCGGGGGACAAGAGCAACGAGGCAGCCGCCGCGGCGGCCCGGGCCAAGCGGCTCGCCGACCAGGCCACCCGAGCCGCCAACGCCGCCCAGGCCAACGCCAGTCAGGCCGCCAAGGCCGCCCGGCAGTCGCGGGACGCGGCCAATGACGCCGCCGCGCACGCGACGGCCGCGGCGACGGCGGCCAACCTGGCCGCCGACAAAGCGAGCGAGGCAGTGGACGCGGCCAAGGAGTCCACCGCTGCCGCGAACGCGGCCACCGGGGCCGCCGACAACGCGCTGAAGGCTGCCGAGCAGGCTTCGGCCGTGGTGGAGCTGGCCCGCAAGGCCGATGCCGAGCGACTGGCCCAGCAGCAGGACGAGGAGGTCCTGGCCGCCGAAGAGGCCCGACGGGCCCACGAGGCCCAGAAGTCCGCCGCCGCGTACGAGATCGGACAGCGCCAGCAGCTCAGCGCCGACACTCAGAAGCTGATCACCGAGGCCGCGGCGGCCTCGGACCCGGCGGTCACGGCCGCCAAGGGGCGAAAGGCCGCGGTCAACCTGCTGAGCAGCGGCGGAAACTGGGTACGGGACGCCGCCGAGACCGCCCTGTCGGGCACCGACGAGGACGTCGCCGAGTTCGTCCGCGCCAGGCTGACCGTCGCCCTGGAACAGGACGACCGCGCCAGCGTGGCGCACATCGCCGCGACCACCACGGTCCCGGCCCAGCAGCAGGCCGCCCTGGACGCGCTCGGCCAACCGATCGACCGGGTGAGGGAGTTCCTGCGCACCCGCGCCTATCCGGGCAAGGAGGACGACGACCGGGTCGCCGTCGCCAAGATCGCCGCCCAGGGCGGCCCCGGTGTCAAGGCCGCCGCGAGCAAGGCGCTGGACGGTACCGCGGCGGACGTGGCGCGCTTCCTGGAGACCGGGCAGCACCAGGCCCGTGAGGACGACGACCGCGTGGCGGTCACCAAGGCCCTCGCCGCCGGCGGCCCCGAGGTCCAGGCTTCGGCACAGGCGGCACTGTCGGGACCGCCGTCCGGGCTGCGCAGCTTCTTGGACGTCGGGGTGCACAAGGCGCGGCAGCGCGACGCCAACGCCGCCGCCCATATGGCCGAGGTCAGCGTCCTGCTGAAGGCCGCCTACAAGTCGGCGCACCTCGCCCACAAGGACGCCGCCGAAGCCCAGAAGGTGGCTGCTCAAGCCCGCAAGGACGCCGCCAAGGCCGTCGAGTGGGCCGACAAGGCCAAGAAGTCCGCCGCACAGGCGGACACCTACGCCAAGGAGGCCGACAAGTCCGCCGACCAGGCCCAGAAGTCCGCCGACCAGGCCGCCGAATCCGCAAGGACGGCCAGGAACGCCGCGGCAGCCGCCCGGCAGGACGCCAGGTCGGCGGCTCGTTCGGCGGAACGCGCCCAGCACTCCGCCGCCGTCGCCGGGGACTACGCCTATCAGGCCGGGCTCGCCTCCTACGAGGCGGGCCTCGCCGAGGAGGCCGCGGGCAAGGACGCCGCTGCGGCCGCAAAGGCCCGGACGGAGGCCATGAAGACCGCCGCCGACAAACTCGTGGCGGAAATGAAGGCCCAGATCAAGCAGGAGGCCCAGGAGGCCAGCAAGCCCCTGTCCGACGACGAGCTCCGCAGGACTCTGGAAAAGCGGCTGGTGAGCGTCCGGCACAGTCTCATGTCGGAGGGTGACCTGAAGCCGGGTGAGACCCTCCTGGTCTGCGGCCTCGGCGGCGGCGGGGGCATGGGCTGCATCACCAGCACGTATCTGGACCGCCTGATCGCCTGGTTCGTGGGGGCTGAGGAGATCGAGAAGTGCCTCACCACCAAGTCGGCCAAGTGTCTGGACGACCTCGCCTTGAGCGCACTCAAGCTCAAGGTGCTCAAGAAGCTGCCGTGCCAGAAGAGCAGCTTCGTCCCGGGCACCCGGGTGCTGCTGGGCGACGGCCGGACCAAGGCGATCGAGGACGTCCGCGTCGGTGACAGGGTGCTGGCCACCGACCCCGACTCGGGCCGTACACGGGTCGAGCCGGTCGAGGCGACCATCACCAGCCGGGGCGAGAAGAAGCTCGTGCAGGTCACCGTACCGGCGCACGGCCCCGGACCG
Organism: Streptomyces djakartensis; assembly: GCF_014651075.1. GTDB lineage: Bacteria > Actinomycetota > Actinomycetes > Streptomycetales > Streptomycetaceae > Streptomyces > Streptomyces djakartensis. The sequence goes on from NZ_BMWE01000027.1 coordinate 2,333, forward strand.
TCGGCGACGGTGACCGCCACGGACAAGCACCGTCTCTGGACGGAAGGTGCCACCGGCGCCTGGCGTGAGGCGGCGCAGCTCGACACCGGCACGGCGCTGAGGACGCCGGCGGGTGTGCGGGTGCCGGTCACCTCGGTGAAATCCTGGGCGGTGAAGGACCAGCGCGTCCACAACCTGACCATCGCGGACATCCCCACGTACTACGTGGTGGCCGGCTCCACCCCCGTCCTGGTGCACAACGACCGGTGCCCCAACGGGCGCCTGTCGGACGCGTTGCCCGACGGGATGAGCAACAACATCGCTTCGGCCTACGACTTGTACAAGCAGGGCAGGCTCGTGTCGCACGACGTCTACAAGGGAATCGAGCATCCGAAATGGAAGGGTGCCCTCGAGTACCGGGTGCCGGGTGGAAAAGAGAATGAAAGAATTCTGGTCTTGAAGAAGAACGGGATTGAGATCATCGGGTGGACGTCGACCCATTATCGGAAGATTCAGCGCTTCACTGCCCCGCATTTCCCTGACTGGGGCTGGAAGAAGAAACGTTAGAAAATGGGTGGCATGATTTCTTACCGACTGGTTGACCAGGAGTCCGGGAATGTCCTGCTGACGGCGGAGGGCATTCGAGACTTCTTCGTGGATCAGGACCTGGAGACAGCGCAGAGATTCACCTTCGTCAGAGTCCACCGAATGGAGATTACCCGGAGGAAGACCGAGGGAACGGAACTCCAGGTCGTCGATCGACACGGGAAGCCGCTCGGGGCGTACTACCTCGGGAGGGTTGTGGCTGCTTTCAGCGAAGCGCCGATCGTGAGTGACGATGAGCACCCGGACGTAGGTTTCTTCGGGTATACGTGCGAGTACCCGAAGGCCGGGGAAATCTGGAAGAAGTGGGCGGTGGGCGTCGAGCGTGGCGATTGGGCCCGACAGCCACCCGAATGGTACGGGAGTTGGCTGCACGTCGTGCAGACCGCCTGGTTCGCCTCGGGCAAACGGGCAACTCGCTACGACACCCGGGAGACAGTGTTCCTGGAGGGCGCTCAAATCATTACCAGGGACGCCTTCTTCTGCGCACTGGGAGAAGCAGTCAATGGGGTCGGCGGATATTTCGGATCGAGCCACGGTGGACTGATCGACTGCCTGCAGACCGCGCAGAGGGAACACGCTCCCCCATTTCGACTGGTGTGGCGCGATTTCGCCTCTTCGCGGCATGCCTTGGGGGACGAGTTCACCGACGCCGTGATGTCCGCGTTCCAGGAGCACGGCGTGGCAGTGATACCGGAGGAAAACTGAGCACGTGAGTGAGCGAATATCGATGAAGAAGCATGTTGTGATATCGGCGGGATCGCACCGTAAGAGACACATCGGCACTGCACTCGTGGCGGTGGCCGCAGGCACGGTGGCGTGGTGCGCGGTGGCGGGCGGGGCACCCGCCGGGCAGGACACCAGGTCCGGGGCGGTCGCCCCGGTGGTCGACGAAGCCCCCGGCTACGCCGTGGAGGACTTCAACCACCCTCAGGCCGACAAGATCCTCCAGGAGCAGGGCATCGTCCTCAAGCGCGGCGACGGCCACATCACGCTCGCCGACTGCGCGAGCGGTCCCGGCCTGCTGGAGGTGACGGCACGCGAGAAGGCCAGGATCTGCTTCGAGGTCGTGGGCACCTCCGGCTGGCTGACCATGGAGATTCCCGCCGTCTACGCGATCAGGGGCAACGACTACACGACCGAGGTCGACATGACCGTCGGGACCGAGAAGAAGTCGTTCGACATCGAGAAGAACACCTGGACCCCGGTCGGCGAGGGCAATGACGAGCAGGGCCGCCGGCACGTGCTCGTGGAGATCAGGACGTCCAAGTAGCGCTCAGCCGACCGACCCTGCCGATCCCTCATCAAGGAACCACGTGATACACCACTCCAGACCCGTGCGCGTGGCCGCACTGGGAGCTTCGCTGCTGATGTGGACCGCCGTCCCGGCCGCCGCCGTGACCGGGCCCCCGATCCCCGCCTCCGAGACCACGTACGCCTACGCGGCACAGGTCATCGTGGGTGACCATCACCGCGGTTGCTCCGGAGCCCTGGTCGGCGCCGAGTGGCTGCTGACGGCGGCCAGCTGCTTCGTCGACAACCCCGCAGCTGGCCTCGCGGTGCCGGCCGGCAAGCCGCAGCGGAAGACCACCGCCACCATCGGCCGCTCCGATCTCACCAGCTCCACCGGTGCAGTCCGCACGGTCGTCGAGCTGGTTCCCCGCACCGACCGGGATGTGGTGCTGGCCCGACTGGACCGCCCGGTCACCGGTGCCGCTCCGATCGCCCTTGCCACTACGGCGCCCTCTGCGGGCGAGGACCTGAAGCTCGCCGGGTACGGCCGCAGCAAGACCGAGTGGGCGCCCCTGAACCTGCACACCGGTACGTTCTCGGTGAACGCCGCCACCGCCACCACGGCCACGGTCACAGGCAAGGACGGCGTGTCCGCCTGCATGGGTGACACCGGCGGTCCCTTGGTCCGGGCGACGGGCGGCACGCACCAGCTGGTCGCCCTCACCAGCCGTTCCTATCAGGGTGGTTGCTTCGGTATCACCACCACCGAGACCCGCACTGGTGGCATCGCCGCCCGGGTCGACGACTTGGCCGCCTGGGTGCAGACCAGGACGGCCGCGGCCCGCATCACCGACTTCAACTGCGACGGCGTCCGCGACACCGCCATCGCCGACCCCGACGCCGCCGTCGGCGACGACGCGGGCGCGGGGCTGGTCCGGGTCGTGTACGGCGGTGGCAAGGGCACCGCCGAGATCACCCAGGACCTCGAGGCGGTGCCGGGCGGCTCGGAGGCGAAGGACCGGTTCGGCTCCTCGCTCGCCACGTACGACCACAACCTCGACGGCTGCACCGACCTGGTCGTCGGCACGCCGTCCGAGGACCTGGGATCGGCCGCCGACGCCGGCATGGTCAACATCCTCCACGGCGCCCCGGCGGGGCTGACCTCCGGCAAGGCGGCCGTCACCCTGGAGCAGGGCTCCGGCAGTGGTGCCCTCGCCGCGATGGCGTCCGAGGCCGGCGACCAGTTCGGCGCCGCCCTCGCCGCCGGCACCACGCTCTCGGGTGACCCTTACCTGGCCGTCGGCGCCCCCGGCGAGGACGCCGCCAGGGGTCTCACCGACGCGGGCGGAGTTGTCTACGTAAGCGGCACTGGCACCACCAACGTCCTGATCCACCAGGACAAGTCGGGTGTGGCGGGTGCGATGGAGGCAGGGGACAAGTTCGGTTCCGCCATCGCCGGTTCTCCGCAGCACCTCGCCGTGGGCGCCCCGGGTGAGGCCATCGGCACGCTGGCCGCCGCCGGGGGTGTCTCCCTGTTCAGCCACACCCTCAACGCCGACAAGCTGCCGACCGGTGTGACCGGTCTCGACCAGGACCTCGACACCGTCCAGGGGAGCGCGGAAGCCGACGATCGGTTCGGCGCCTCGCTGGCGCTGGTGCAGTACCGCTCAGGCGCCTCGGCGAACGGCACCGAGTCGATTCTGGCCGTCGGCTCGCCCGGCGAGGACGGCTCCCAGGCCGCCAACGCGGGCCGCGTCGACACCTTCCGTCTCACGGCCTCCGGGTTCACCCAGATCTCCGGCCTCTATCAGGGGGTCTCCGGTGTCCCGGGCGCCACCGAGGCCAATGACAACTTCGCCCAGACCCTGTCGGCCGTGAGTACCGCCCCGGGTGCGGTCAGCACCGCGCAGAACACCCTGCTCGCGGTGGGCGTACCCGGCGAGGACAGCACCGGCGCCACCGACGGCGGCACGGTCTACACCTTCAGCCTGACCAACGGCGCCTTCATCAACACGGTCTACCCGGGCAAGTTCGGCATCCCCGGTGCCCTCGGCAACGGGCAGAAGGTGGGCACCGCGCTCCACGCCACCGGTTCCGAGCTCTACCTCGGTCTGCCCAACGGGCCCGTCTCGTACGGCTCCGCGCACGCCGTGCCGTGGGGCAACGTCCTCAGCGGCGGCACCCAGCCGGTCACGACGTTCCAGCCGGGCACCGGCGGCCTGCCCGCGGCCGGTGAGACGTTCGGCTCCGTGATCCGCTGACGCGCCGAGGTCCCGGCCGCACCACGGCCGGTCCCGCGGCAGCTCCCAGCCGTCGCCGGACCGGCCGTTCACCCCTCTTCTTCTCTCTTCTTCGTCGGAAAGCACACACCCATGCGCCGCTTACTGCTGCCCGCGCTCGCCGCCCTCACCGTGGCCGGCGCCGCCGCCCTCTCCACCACCGCTTCGACGGCTCCGGCCGCCCAGGGCGCCCGCACGACACAGGAAGTGCAGGCCGGCGCCACGAAGGCCACCCATAAGTACGGCACCCACCCCCGTCAGAGCCTCGACGCCCACTGGAACGCGAGCAGCTCCGGGCCGAAGCCCGCGTTGGTTCTGATCCACGGCGGCTACTGGTACCACCAGACCGACTGGTCCTCCTCGGCGGAGCGCTTCGCGGCCGAGGGCTTCCAGGTGTTCGCCATCAGGTACCGGCTCAACTTCGAGGCCGGGTGGCCGGCCCAGCGCGACGACGTCGCCGACGCCGTCGCCTGGATCCGTTCCCACGCCGCCGACTTCGACGTCGACCCCGACCGTGTGCTGCTCCTGGGTTCCTCGGCCGGCGGCCAGCTCGCCACCGATGCGGCGACGCACGGCGCGGGCGCCCTGCGGCTCAAGGGCGTGGTCGCCCTCTCTCCCGTCGCCTCGCCCTACCGGGCGTGGAACGACGGCAACACCGCCACCGACGCCAAGAAGCGCAAACTCCGCGACAACTCGGCCATCCTCGCCCGCTGCTACCCCGACTCCGATGACACCTCGACCACGCTCCACCCCTCCTGCTGGGACACGTGGCGCAGCATGGTCTCCAAGAACTGGGTCGACCCGGCCGACGCCCCGATGTACCTGGTCCACTCCGAGGACGACTTCGTGCCGCCCGTCCACTCCAAGGACCTGGAGGCCACGGCCGAGGCCAAGGGAGTACCCAGCGGCCGGATCCAGACGCAGGTCGTCGCCGGGTCGGCGCACGGTGGATCCCTGCTGAGCGAGCCGGGCGTGTACGACCGCATCGTCGCCTGGCTGAAGAGCAAGGCATGAGGCCATAGGCGCGGGCGCCCTGCGGCGGCCGATCCGGACACCGTCCTCGCTCCGATCACGGCGCGAGGACGGCACCCGGTCACTTCGCGTAGATCGCCTCGATCTCGTGCGCGTAGTCCTTCGCCACCACGTTGCGCTTCAGCTTCAGTGACGGGGTCAGGTGGCCGGAGTCCTCCGTGAACTGGGAGGACAGGATGCGGAACTTGCGCACCGACTCGGCCTTCGACACGGCGGCGTTGCCGTCGTCGATCGCGGACTGGACCGCGGCCAGCAGGTCCGGGTCCTCGCACAGCGACGCGGCCGTGGAACCCGCCGGCTTGCCGTGGTCCGCGCACCAGCGGCTCAGGAACTCCTCGTCGATGGTGACCAGCGCGCCCACGAACGGCCGCCCGTCGCCCACCACCATGCACTCCGCGACCAGGGCGTGCGCCCGGATGCGGTCCTCGATCACGGCGGGGGCGACGTTCTTGCCGCCCGCGGTGACGATGATCTCCTTCTTGCGGCCGGTGATCCGCAGGTAGCCGTCCTCGTCGAGGGTGCCGATGTCGCCGGTGTGGAACCAGCCGTCGGCCAGCGCCTCCGCGGTCGCGCCGGGGTTGTTCCAGTACTCCTTGAACAGGTGGTCGCCGTGCAGCAGCACCTCGCCGTCGTCGGCGATCCGGACCACCGAGCCGGGCAGCGGCTGGCCGACCGTGCCGATCTTCTGCCGGTCCCAGGGGTTGAACGCGGTGGCGGCGCAGGACTCGGTCAGGCCGTAGCCCTCCAGGACCGTGAAGCCGATGCCGCGGAAGAAGTGGCCGAGGCGCTCACCCAGCGGCGCGCCGCCGGAGATGGCGTACTCGCCCCGGCCGCCGAGGACCGCGCGGAGCTTGCTGTAGACGAGCTTGTCGAACGCCTTGTGCTTGATCTTCAGGCCGAAGGACGGGCCTGAGGGGGTGTCCAGCGCCTTGCTGTAGGCGATCGCGGTGTCGGCGGCCTTGTCGAAGATCTTGCCTTTGCCGTCGGCCTGCGCCTTGGCCCGCGCCGAGTTGTAGACCTTCTCGAAGACGCGCGGCACGCCCAGGATCAGAGTGGGGCGGAACGCGGCCAGCTCGTCGGTGAGGTTCTTGATGTCCGGGACGCAGCCGAGCTTGATCGGCGCCATCATCGGCGCGATCTGCACCAGCCGCCCGAAGACGTGCGCCAGCGGCAGGAAGAGGAGCACCGAGCACTCGCCCGTGCGGAACAGCGGACGCAGCCGTTCCACGATGTTGCCGCACTCGGCGAAGAAGCTGCGGTGGGTGAGCACACAGCCCTTGGGGCGGCCGGTCGTGCCCGAGGTGTAGACGATGGTGGCCGGGTCGTCGGCCTTGGCGATCGAGCTGCGCTCCTCGACCGTCTCGTCGGTGACGTCCTGGCCGAGCCGGCCCAGCTCGTCGAGGCCGCCGCCGTCGATCTGCCACACGTGCTTGAGCGCGGGAAGACGGTCGCGGACCGACTCGACGCCGGCGGTGTGCGCCTGCGACTCCACGATGCACGCGGTCGCGCCCGAGTCACCGAGGATCCACTGCACCTGCTCCGGCGAACTGGTCTCGTACACCGGGACGGTCACGGCGCCCGCGCTCCAGATCGCGAAGTCCAGCAGCGTCCACTCGTAGCGGGTGCGGGACATCAGGCCCACCCGGTCGCCCGGCTGGATCCCGGCGGCGATCAGCCCCTTCGCGGCCGCGTGCACCTCGGCGAGGAAGGTGGTGGCCGTGACGTCCTGCCAGTTGCCACCGACCTTGCGGGCGATGACGGCGACGTCCGGGTGCTGCGCGGCGTTTCTGCGGACGATGTCGGTCAGATTCCCGTCCGCGGGGACCTCGTACAAAGCCGGAAGGCTGAACTCGCGCAAGACTGCTGCTCCTCATAGGGCGCCGGCGCCACGACGGTGTGTGCTGCGACGGTGCGGTCCAAGGCTCGGGCAGGTGCTCGGTCATTCACATGTTGAAATCCAGAGCACGACTGGACTGCCCGGACGTTACCCGCCGGTATGGCTTCCACGACAGGGGGCCCGTCGAGATGTTCGCTGCGTCACACAGTTGGGTATTCCATTGCGCACAGTAGTCCACGCGCTAACTGACTGGCCAGTAACCGCAGGTAGCTCCGCCCCTGTTCACAAGGGCCGCGCTCGGCCTACGCTTGATCGTCATGGCACCCACACCAGCCGGAAACCGCAGGACGCGCGTACACGTGGTCAGCGACGTGCACGGCAACGCCCGGGACCTGGCCAGGGCCGGCGAGGGCGCCGACGCGCTGATCTGCCTGGGCGACCTCGTCCTCTTCCTCGACTACGCCGACCACTCGCGCGGCATCTTCCCCGACCTGTTCGGCGTCGAGAACGCCGACCGCATCGTCGCGCTGCGCACCGCCCGCCGCTTCGAGGAGGCCCGGGAGTTCGGGCGGCAGCTGTGGGCCGGCATCGGCGAGGACCGGGCCTCGGTGATCGAGAAGGCGGTGCGCAAGCAGTACACGGAGCTGTTCGCCGCGTTCCCCACTCCGACGTACGCCACCTACGGCAACGTCGACATGCCGCCCCTGTGGCAGGAATACGCCGGCCCCGGCACCACCGTCCTCGACGGTGAACGCGTCGAGATAGGCGGCCGGGTCTTCGGCTTCGTGGGCGGTGGCCTGCGCACGCCGATGCGGACGCCGTACGAGATCAGCGACGAGGAGTACGCGGCGAAGATCGAGGCCCTGGGCGAGGTCGACGTGCTGTGCACGCACATCCCGCCCGAGGTCCCGGAACTGATCTACGACACCGTCGCCCGCCGCTTCGAGCGCGGCAGCCGGGCCCTGCTGGACGCCATCCGCCGCACCCGGCCCCGCTACTCCCTCTTCGGGCATGTCCACCAGCCGCTGGTGCGGCGGATGCGGATCGGGGCCACCGAGTGCGTGAACGTGGGGCACTTCGCGGGGACCGGGACTCCGTGGGCGCTGGAATGGTGAGGACGCCCCAGGTCGGGTGAGATCGGCGGGTCCCGTGCGCGGTAGCCTTCACGCTGCACACACGTGCGCACGACGACCTCATAGCGGCCCGTATCTGGAGGAGCCACGGCGATGGCGGAACACACCAGCTCGAGCATCACCATCGAGGCGGCCCCGGCCGACGTCATGGCGGTCATCGCCGACTTCGCCCGCTACCCGGACTGGACCGGCGAGGTGAAGGAGGCGGAGGTCCTCAAGACCGACGAGCAGGGCCGCGCCGAGCAGGTCCGCCTCGTCATGGACGCCGGTGCGATCAAGGACGACCAGGTGCTCGGGTACACCTGGACCGGCGAGAACGAGGTGTCCTGGACGCTGGTGAAGTCCCAGATGCTCCGTTCCCTGGACGGCTCGTACATCCTCAAGCCGGCGGGGGCGGGTGGCACGGAGGTCACGTACGCGCTGACGGTCGACGTCAAGATCCCCATGCTGGGCATGATCAAGCGCAAGGCGGAGAAGGTCATCATCGACCGGGCGCTGGCGGGTCTGAAGAAGCGGGTGGAGTCGGGCAAGTAGGGGCCGCGCCGGCGGGTGTGCCTGTGCTGTGGCGGGTGGGCCGCGTCTGCGGGGTGCCTGTGCTTTGCCGGGTGCGGCTGTGTCGTGGCTGGTCGCGCGGTTCCCCGCGCCCCTGGGTGGGCTGAGCTGCGCGGGTGTGCCTGTGCTGTGGCGGGTGGGCCGCGTCTGCGGGGTGCCTGTGCTTCGCCGGGTGCGGCTGTGTCGTGGCTGGTCGCGCGGTTCCCCGCGCCCCTGGGTGGGTTGAGCTGTGGGCAGTCGTGGCGCTGGGGCGATGGGGGCCCCTGGTCGAGCGGAGCCGAGAGATTGGGGGAGGCCCCGCATCGCCGGGTTGAGCGACGGCCCCGCCCAGCGGCATCACCAGGCATCTGGTCAACGCCGGTAGCGTTCAGACCCATGCGCACCATCCTGATCACCGGCCCCGGCGGCAGCGGCCGTACCACCCTCGCGGCCGCGACCGCCCTGACCGCGGCGGCGGAGGGCACGAACACCCTCGTCCTGACCACCGACCGCACGGACACCCTCGGTGCCGCCCTGGGCGTGCGGACCGGCCCGGCCCCGGTGGAAGCCGCCCCCCGCCTCGCCGCCTGGCGCCCCGACCCCGCCCAGGACTTCCGCGAGGACCTCACCGCCCTCCAGGACCGCGCCTCCACCGCGCTGGACCTCCTCGGCGCCTCCCGCCTGGACCCGGAGGAACTCAACCCCCTTCCCGGCGCGGACGAACTCGCCCTGCTGCGCGCCCTGCGCGCCGCCGCGCTGTCGGAGTCGTACGACCTCCTCGTCGTCGACCTGCCGCCCCTCCCGCAGGCCCTCGCCCTCCTCGCCCTGCCCGAGGAACTCCGCCGCTACCTGCGCCGTCTCCTCCCGCCCGAACGCCAGGCCGCCCGCGCGCTGCGCCCCGTCCTGGGCCGGCTCGCCGGCGTCCCCCTGCCCGCCGAGTGGCTGTACGAGACGGCCGCCCGCTGGGACCTGGAGCTGGCCGCCGTCGAGGCGGTCGTCGCCGACCGCGACACCGTCGTACGCCTGGTCGCCGAGCCCGGCCCGGCCGGGTCCGACGCCCTTCGCGCCGCCGGTCTCGGCCTGGCCCTGCGCGGCCTGCGCACCGACCTCGTCGTCGCCAACCGCGTCCTGCCCGAGGCGTCCCCGGACACCTGGCTGGCCGGCCCCGTCGCCCAGCAGCGCAAGACACTGGAGGAGTGGCGCGAGAAGTACGACGTCCGTCCCGTCGCCCACCTCGGCCGCGACCCGCGCGGCGCCGACGACCTCACCGCCCTGGACGTGCCCGGCGCCGACCGGGACATCCCCGTCGCCCCGCTCGAGTGGCCCGTGACCGACCGGATCGGCGAGGACGGCGTGCTCGTCTGGCACATCCCGCTTCCCGGCGCCATACGCGACGAACTGGACCTGGTCCGGCGCGGCGGCGAACTCGTGGTCACCGCGGGACGGTTCCGCCGCGTCGTCCCGCTGCCGTCCGCGCTGCGCCGCTGCACCGTCGCCGGGGCCGCCCTGCGCGACGGCGAACTGAGCATCCGCTTCGCCCCCGACCCGAAGCTGTGGCCGCAGTCACGCTGAGTACGCCCGTTCGGGTAACGTCGTAGGGACGAACCGTAGTCAGGAGTCCGTCATGAGCGAAGAGCTCCCCCCGTCCCACGCCGCCCGTGAAGAGGCCGCGGACGAGGTGCGGGCGACCGACGCCGACGCCTGGGCGACCGCGTGCGCCGAGGACCTCGACGCGGAGAGGGCCCGCCGTCGTGCGCAGTACGGCGCGCCCCAGGGCTCCGCGGCCGAGGAACTGAAAAAGCTCGTCGACGCCGTCGCGGACAAGCTGTCCGGGATCCAGTCCCCGCTGTTCGGCGCGGTCGCGGGCCCCGCCGCCCAGCAGGCCGTACGGCAGGTCGTCCAGCAGGCCAAGGACGCCGTGGAACCGGTCATCGAACGCAACCCGGACGTCTTCGAGCACCTGGCCGCCGCCGGGAACGAACTGCTCGCCGCCTACCGCTCCGCGGTCCAGGCCCAGGAGCGCCGCTGGACCGGCCGCCACGACCAGGACGACCCGCGCGACCAGGACGAGCGCCGTGGCCCGGGCGACGACGACGGCCCCGGCGAACGCATCGACCTGGACTGACCCTCGGGCCGGGCCCCGGTCCCGTCACCGGCCGAGCCCGCCGGGCGTGCCCACCGGTCGGACGAGCCGAACCCCGAGGGCGGTGCCTCGGGTACCGTTGGCGCAGCGGGGCTCGACCGAAACTGAGGGATTCATGGGACTCACCATCGGCGTCGACATCGGCGGCACGAAGATCGCGGCCGGCGTGGTCGATGAGGAAGGCAGCATCCTCTCGACGCACAAGGTGCCGACCCCGGGCACGCCCGAGGGCATCGTGGACGCCATCGCCTCGGCGGTGGACGGCGCGCGTGTCGGTCACGACATCGTCGGCGTGGGCATCGGCGCCGCCGGCTACGTGAACCGGCAGCGCTCCGAGGTCTACTTCGCGCCGAACATCCACTGGCGCAACGAGCCGCTCAAGGAGAAGGTCGAGGCCCGGGTGGGCCTCCCGGTCGTCGTGGAGAACGACGCGAACGCCGCGGCGTGGGGCGAGTACAAGTTCGGCGCCGGCAAGGGCCACCGCAACGTCATCTGCATCACGCTCGGCACCGGCCTCGGCGGCGGCATCATCATCGGCAACAAGCTGCGCCGCGGGCACTTCGGCGTGGCCGCCGAGTTCGGCCACATCCGCATGGTGCCGGACGGCCTGCTGTGCGGCTGCGGCTCGCAGGGCTGCTGGGAGCAGTACGCCTCCGGCCGTGCCCTCGTCCGGTACGCCAAGCAGCGCGCCAACGCCACCCCCGAGAACGCCGAGATCCTCCTCGGCCTCGGCGACGGCACGCCCGAGGGCATCGAGGGCAAGCACATCTCCATGGCCGCCCGCCAGGGCGATCGCGTGGCCGTCGACTCCTACCGGGAACTGGCCCGCTGGGTCGGCGCGGGCCTCGCCGACCTCGCCTCCCTCTTCGACCCCTCCGCCTTCATCGTGGGCGGTGGTCTCTCCGACGAGGGTGAGCTGGTCCTGGGCCCGATCCGCAAGTCCTACAAGCGCTGGCTGGTGGGCGGCAACTGGCGCCCGGTGGCGGAGGTCCGCGCCGCGGAACTGGGCAACAAGGCAGGCCTCGTGGGCGCGGCCGACCTGGCCCGCGAACCCGACCCGATCATGTAAACGCCGCCCTTTTGGGTTTCTGGGGGCGCGGGGAACTGCGCGATCAGCCACGTACCACCGGCACTCGCGCACCTTCCCCGCGCCCCGAGTTCTCAGGCGTACATTGACGGCCATGGAGCCGCTTCCCAACTCCGGCACGAACGCCGATGGTTCAGCCACTCTCCGCGTCCTCAGCTACAACATCCGCTCGATGCGCGACGACACCGACGCCCTGGCCCGCGTCATCAAGGCCTGCGCACCCGACCTGGTCCTCGTCCAGGAAGCCCCCCGCTTCTTCCGCTGGCGCAAGAAACTCGCCCGCCTGGCCCGCGCGGCCGACCTGGTGATCGTCACCGGCGGCGCCACCACCACGGGGCCGGCGATCCTCAGTTCGCTCCGGGCGGGTGTGGAACGGACCGAGGACATTCTCCTGCCCCCCACCCCCGGCCTGCACCGACGTGGCTTCGCCACCGCGGTCGTCCGTTTCGCCGGCACCCGTCTCGGCGTTCTGAGCTGTCACCTCTCGCTCCAGAAGGACGAGCGCTACGAGCAGGGCGGCATGCTCCTGGACCGGCTCGCCGGCCTGGGCGTGGAGCACGCGATCGCCGGCGGAGACCTGAACGAACGCCCCGACGGCCCCACCTTCAGCCGGCTGGCCGGCGCTCTGACCGACTGCCGGGCCGCCGCGCCCTGGGGCGGCGAGCACACCTGGACCCCCGCCGACCCCTACCAGCGCATCGACGCGATCTTCGCGACCCGGGGCATCGAGGTGCTGGGCTGCGGCGTGCCGGTCGGGCACCCCGGGGTGACCGAGGCAGACCTCAGGGCGGCCACCGACCACCTCCCGGTCCTGGCCGCCCTCAGGGTTCCCGCCCAGCCAGGGCGACAGGCCTAGACGACCGCGCCCCGCCCCGGGTCGTCGTCGTTCTCGTCATCCGTCCGCATCCGCGTCACCAGCGTCGCGAAGCCACCGAGGAACCCGCCGATCCCCAGTGTCGCCAGCCACCACGTCATCTCCCAGCCGAGCAGCACGGCGAGCAGCAGCAGTACCGGCCCGCCGAGGACCCCGAGCCAGGCGAACTTCGCGGTGACGTCGGCGGTGGGCAGCGGGGGCGGCTCCGGCGGCACGAAGTGCCCCTCGTCGCCCTCGTCGGAGTCGTCCTCGGCGGGCTCGGACACGGAGTAGTCACGCGGGCCGACGCCCGGCGCGAAGGAGACGGAACCGCCCAGCGGCTTGGCGGGCTTGTCCCCAGGCCCTTCGGACTCCTCCGGCTTGGCGGCCTCCCCGGCCGCCCCGGCCGTGTCCACCCCGGCGTCGTTGGTCTCGGACTCCAGCAGCGCCAGGTCCTCGACGGACTTGAACGGCTTGGTCCCCGGCGGGTCCGGCGGCTCCTCGCCGTACCCGGCGACGATCGCCGCCCAGGCGGCCTCCTCGTCGAACGGGACGCCCTTCTCGTCCGGCTCGCGGCCCTCGCGGTCGGAGTCGTGCTCAGCCACCTGCGGCCGTCCCTTCCTTGCCGAGACCGGGCTCCTTGCCGAGGCCGGACGCGAGCCGGCCGATGAACGAGGTGCTCTCCTCGAAGATCCGGTCCGCGTCATGGTCCAACGTGGCGACGTGGTAGCTCTGTTCCAGCAGGATCTCCCGGACGTCCGTCGACGAGATGCGGCTGAGGATCCGGGCCGAGTCGGCGGGCGGCACCACGTGGTCCTGCGGGCTGTGCAGCAGCAGCACCGGCTGGGTGACCTGCGGCAGCTCGCCGTCGACGACCCGGAAGAACTGCCGCAGGGAGTGCGCGGCGTGCAGCGGCACCCGGTCGTAGCCGAGCTCCTTGCTGTCCGGCTTGGCGATGTCGCTGGCGATGCCCTTCGTCGCGGGGACGATGTGGCGGATCACGGGCAGGGCGTGCGCGGCGAGACCGTGCACCTTGTTCGCCGGATTGACGACGACCACCCCGCTGACGGCGTCCCCGTGCTTCGCGGCGAGCCGCAGGGCCAGGGCGCCGCCCATCGACAGACCGGCCACGAAGACCTTCTCGCGGCGCTCGCACAGCAGGCGCAGTTCGCGGTCCACCTCCGCGTACCAGTCCTGCCAGCCGGTGATGCGCAGGTCCTCCCAGCGCGTGCCGTGGCCGGGCAGCAATGGCAGGGAGACGGTCAGGCCTTGTGCGGCGAGATGCTCCGCCCAGGGGCGCAGCGACTGCGGTGAACCGGTGAAGCCGTGGCAGAGGAGGACGGCCACCTCCCCGCCCTCGTGGTGAAACGGCTCGGCTCCGGCAAGGACCGGCACCTTCGGCCTCCTGGTCATGAGAAGGGACGAACACGATCACGGATTGTCACGGAACGTCATGGAAGAGGTCGCACGTCGTTCGCGGGACCTTCACCGTACGCGACCGCACTGACACCGACCAGGGCCGACGGCGCCTTTGACGGCGGTCCGGGTTATGGTCTGATCGACACATACAGGAGGCACTCGGTTGTTGTACGGCGCGATGAAGGTCGCTGTTGGGGGACCGCTGAAGGTCGCCTTCAGGCCCTGGGTGGAAGGCCTGGAGAACGTTCCCGCCGAGGGTCCCGCGATCCTGGCGAGCAATCACCTGTCCTTCTCGGACTCGTTCTTCCTGCCCGCCGTCCTGGACCGCAAGGTCACCTTCATCGCGAAGGCCGAGTACTTCACCACGCCCGGGGTGAAGGGCCGGCTGACGGCCGCCTTCTTCAAGGGTGTCGGCCAGCTGCCCGTGGACCGCTCCGGTGCCCGGGGCGCCGGTGAGGCGGCCATCAAGAGCGGCATCGAGGTGCTGGAACGCGGGGAGCTGTTCGGCATCTACCCGGAGGGGACGCGCTCGCCCGACGGGCGGCTCTACCGCGGAAAGCCGGGCGGCCTCGCCCGCGTGGCGCTCGCGACCGGGGCGCCCGTCATCCCGGTCGCGATGATCGACACGGAGAAGATCCAGCCGCCCGGCAAGGTCGTGCCGAAGCTGATGCGGCCCGGCATCCGCATCGGCAAGCCCCTGGACTTCAGCCGCTACCAGGGCATGGAGCACGACCGCTTCGTGCTGCGCGCGGTGACCGACGAGGTCATGTACGAGATCATGAAGCTCTCCGGCCAGGAGTACGTCGACATGTACGCGACAGCCATGAAGCGGCAGCTCGCGGAGGCGGCGAAGGCGGAGAAGGAGGCCGGGAAGGCGGCCAAGGCCGCGCTCGCGCGGGCGGAGAAGGAACAAGCCGAGAAGGAACAAGCCGAGAAGGACGAGCGGACCAGGCAGCGGCGGACCGAGCCTTAGCCGGGGCGTCGGCCGGGGGGTGGGGGACATGGCCAAGCGCGAGCGCGTCATGAGAATGTCGGTCGAGCAGCCGCTGTGGCGTGCGCTGACCGGTTACCGGGTGCTGACGATGCTGTACGCGGTCGGCCTGTTCGCCACCGCCTACGGCGAGTTCCCCCGCCCCTGGATCGCCGTCGCCTACTACACCGTGCTGGGCGTGTGGACCCTGGCCACCCTGCCCCGGGTCGCGAACGCCGCCCGCTGCACGAAGCGGTTCCTCGCCGCCGACCTCACCATCGCCGTCACCGGCATCCTGCTCACGCCCGTCGCCGACGCGCACGAGCGGGTCCAGGCGGGCGGCCCGACCCTGCCGTCGATCTGGACCGCCGGTTCCGTTCTGGCCTTCGCCCTCAAGGGCGGCTGGCGCTGGGCGGCCCTCGCCTCCACCCTGGTGGCCGCCGCCAACCTGGTGGAACGCGGCTCCCCGGCCCGCGACACGGTCCACAACGTCATCCTGGTCTGCATCGCCTCCATCGCCATCGGCTACGTCGTCGAGGTCGCCCGCGCCTCCGAGCGCACCCTCGCCCGCGCCCTGGAGATCGAGGCCGCCACGAGGGAGCGGGAGCGCCTGGCCCGGGACATCCACGACAGCGTGCTCCAGGTACTGGCGATGGTGCAGCGGCGCGGGGCGGTGATCGGCGGGGAGGCGGCCGAACTGGGCCGGATGGCCGGTGAGCAGGAGGTCGCGCTGCGCACCCTGGTCTCCGGCGGGCTGGTGCCGGTCTCCCGGGTCTCGGAGGACGCCGCCGAGGGCGCGGTCGTACGGGCCGTCGACGAGGAACCGGAGGATAGCGGCCCCGTCGACCTGCGCGCCCTGCTCGCGCCGTACGCCGGGGCCAGGGTCAGCCTCGCCGAGCCCGGCGCGCCCGTGCCCCTGGCACCGGTCGCCGCCCGGGAAGTGACCGCGGCCGTCGGCGCCGCCCTGGACAACGTCCGCAGACACGCAGGGGAACAGGCCCGGGCGTGGATCCTGGTCGAGGACGAGCCGGACGAGGTGATCGTCACCGTACGGGACGACGGGCCCGGCATCCCGGAGGGGCGGCTCGCCCAGGCGGAGGGCGAGGGGCGGCTCGGTGTCGCCCTGTCGATCCGCGGCCGGCTGCGCGACCTCGGCGGCAGCGCGGAGCTGATCTCGGTGCCGGGGCAGGGCACGGAGGTCGAGTTGAAGGTACCCAAGGACAGGACAGAGGCACGGGGGAAGGCGGAGCGGCGATGACGCGGACCACGCAGGACGGGCGGGGCCCGGTAAAGGACCCGATCAGGGTCATGGTGGTCGACGACCACCCCATGTGGCGCGACGCCGTCGCCCGCGACCTGGCCGAGTCCGGCTTCGACGTGGTCGCCACGGCGGGCGACGGCGACCAGGCGGTGCGCCGGGCCAAGGCCGCCGCGCCCGACGTCCTCGTGCTCGACCTGAACCTGCCCGCCAAGCCCGGCGTCCAGGTCTGCAAGGAGGTCGTCGCCGCCGACCCCGCGCTGCGCGTCCTCGTGCTGTCCGCGAGCGGTGAGCACGCCGACGTCCTGGAGGCCGTGAAGTCCGGCGCGACCGGCTACCTGCTGAAGTCGGCCTCCACCGAGGAACTCCAGGACGCCGTGCGCCGCACGGCCGTCGGGGACCCGGTCTTCACCCCGGGCCTCGCCGGCCTGGTCCTCGGTGAATACCGCCGCCTGGCCTCCGAACCCGCCCCCGCCCCCGACACCGGGGAACCGAAGGCGCCACGGCTCACCGACCGCGAGACGGAGGTGCTGCGCCTGGTCGCCAAGGGCCTCAGCTACAAGCAGATCGCCGAACGCCTGGTCATCTCCCACCGCACGGTGCAGAACCACGTCCAGAACACCCTCGGCAAGCTCCAGTTGCACAACCGCGTGGAGCTCGTGAGGTACGCGATAGAGCGCGGCCTCGACGACGAGTGAGGGACCAGGGCCCCGCCCGCTACACCGAGGGCCTGCTCGTGGCCCGGAGCCGCTCCACCAGCTCCCGCACGATCGTCACCCCGTTCAGGGTCAGGACCGACTCGGGATGGAACTGGACGCCCGCCAACCCGGGCCCGCGCAGGGCATGCACCTCACCGTTGGCGGAGCGGCTCACCCGCACGCCGTGCGCGGCCAGCTCCTGGTGCGCTCCGTCGTCGCAGCGCGCCACGAAGCTGTTGTAGAAACCGACGGTCTCCCGCCGCCCGAACAGCTCGATCTCCGTCTGCGCCCCCTGGTACGGCACTTCCTTCCGGACGATCTCCAGCCCCAGCTCGGCCGCGATCAGCTCGTGCCCGAGGCAGACGCCGAGCACGCCGTGCGGATGGCGGCTGATGATCTCGGCGGTGAGGTCCCGCAGGAACCGCATCTTGGGGTCGGTGAGGTCGGAGGGATCACCGGGCCCCGGGCCCAGCACGACCGGCCCCTCGTGCCCGAGCACCGCCTCCCGCAGCCCGTCCTCGTCGTACCGCCGGACGGACACGTCCAGGCCGCTCGACCGCAGCAGGTGCGCCAGCATCGCCGTGAAGGTGTCCTCCCCGTCGACGATCAGCGCGTGTCCGTTCAGCCTCTGCGGCGGCTCCTGCATACGCAGCCAGAAGGGAGCGAGCGAGGCCCGGCGCCCGTCGAGCGCGGCCCGCACCCGGGGGTCGTCGGCCAGCCGCGGCCGCGCGGACTCCTCTCGCGGCCTTCCCGGCCGAACGCCCAGGGCCGTCAGCACGCCCGCAGCCTTCGCATGGGTCTCCGCGACCTCGCTCGCCGGGTCCGAGCCGCGCACGAGCGTGGCGCCGACCGGAACGCGCAGGTGCCCGTCGGCGGAGATGTCGGCGGTGCGGATGAGGATGGGCGAGTCGAGCGTCTGCGTCCCGCCGGAATCCCGGCCTAGCAGCGCCAGGGCACCGGCGTAGTACCCCCGCCCACCGGCCTCGTGCCGTTCGATCACCCGGCAGGCGTTCTGCACGGGCGAGCCGGTGACGGTGGCCGCGAACATGGTCTCCCTCAGGACCTCCCGCACGTCCAGCGAGGATTTCCCGCGCAGTTCGTACTCGGTGTGCGCGAGGTGCGCCATCTCCTTCAGCCGGGGCCCGACGACGACTCCGCCCATGTCACCGACCGTGCACATCATCTTGAGCTCCTCGTCGACGACCATCGACAGCTCCTCGGTCTCCTTGCCGTCGGCGAGGAAGCCGAGCAGATGCTCCGGGGTCGGTCCCTCGCTGGGATACCGGTACGTCCCGCTGATCGGGTTCATGACGACGGTCCCGCCGGACATCCGTACGTGCACCTCGGGGCTCGCCCCGACCAAGGTCCGCGCCCCGGTGTGCACCACGAACGTCCAGTACGCTCCCCGCTCGCCCTCCAGCAGCCGCCGGAACAGCGCGAGGGCGTCCGCGCGGGAGAACCCCGGGATGTGACCCTCGTACGTCCGCCGGATCACGAAGTTCGCGCCCTCGCCCCGGCCGATCTCCTCCTCCAGCACCCGGCCGACGATCCGCGCGTACTCCTCGTCGGTGACGTCGAAGCCGCCTCCCTCGACGCGCACGTCGTGCGCCGGGAGCCGCTCCAGGGCGTCGGCGAGCGGGACCTCGTACGACTCCTCGGGCACCAGCACCGTCAGCGGGGTGCCGTCGTCGCGGACGTCGAAGCCGCGCTCGCGGATCTGCCGGAAGGGGACGAGCGCGAGGCCCTCGTCGGGAAGGTCGGCGAGACGGTCGCGGGTGACGACCGGGCCGAGCAGCACCTCGACCGTCCCGTGGTCGTGGCCCGGGGTGCGGCGGCGCAGCAGGGCGAACGGGCGGGGATCGTCCAGCAAGCCGAGGAGGTCCATGGATCCGTGCTCCTTGTCGGTGGGAGAGGAACGGATCCCGGGAAACACCGAAGGCCGCCCCTCGGGCGGCCTTCGCGAAGTTGTGTACGCGCAGTCAGCGGGCCGCCGGGTGAGCGGTCCACCACCAGTTCTGGATCGAGTGCGCGAACATGCGACGCACCTTATCCCATGTCCGCGGAGCGTACCCGGTGTCTCAATTGCTGGGCACGGGCCTGGACGCCCGACATGACCCCGTAGGGTTGAACTCGTGACCGTGAACGCTAAGACCAGCGCGAGTGCTGGCAACACCTGGCGAGACCTGCCCGCGGCGCAGCAGCCCGAGTACCCCGACCTTGAGGCTCTGCGCGCAGTCGTTGCGGACCTCGAGTCGTATCCGCCGCTCGTCTTCGCGGGCGAGTGCGACCAGCTGCGCGCCCGGATGGCGGCCGTCGCCAGGGGAGAGGCGTTCCTCCTCCAGGGCGGCGACTGCGCCGAGGCGTTCGACGCCGTGTCCGCCGACCACATCCGCAACAAGCTCAAGACCCTGCTCCAGATGGGCGCCGTGCTGACGTACGCCGCCTCCGTGCCGGTCGTGAAGGTCGGCCGCATCGCCGGCCAGTACTCCAAGCCGCGCTCCAAGCCGACCGAGACCCGCGACGGCGTGACGCTGCCGACGTACCGGGGCGACTCCGTCAACGGCTTCGACTTCACCGAAGAGGCCCGCGTCCCGGACCCCGAGCGCCTGAAGCGGATGTACCACGCGTCCGCCTCCACGCTGAACCTGGTGCGCGCGTTCACCACCGGCGGCTACGCCGACCTGCGCCAGGTGCACGCCTGGAACCAGGACTTCGTGAAGTCGTCCCCGTCGGGGCAGCGCTACGAGCAGCTGGCGCGCGAGATCGACAACGCGCTGAACTTCATGCACGCCTGCGGGGCCGACCCGGAGGAGTTCAAGACGGTCGAGTTCTACGCCTCGCACGAGGCGCTGCTGCTGGACTACGAGTCCGCCCTGACCCGGGTCGACTCGCGCACCGGGCAGCTGTACGACGTCTCCGGCCACATGGTGTGGATCGGCGAGCGCACCCGGCAGCTGGACCACGCGCACATCGAGTTCGCCTCGAAGATCCGCAACCCCATCGGCATCAAGCTGGGTCCGACGACCACCGCCGAGGACGCGCTGCAGTACATCGAGCGCCTCGACCCGGAGCGGGAGCCGGGCCGGCTGACCTTCATCGTCCGCATGGGTGCCGACAAGGTCCGCGACAAGCTCCCCGAGCTGGTCGAGAAGGTCACCGCCTCCGGTGCGACGGTGGCCTGGGTGACGGACCCGATGCACGGCAACACCTTCGAGGCGGCCTCCGGGCACAAGACCCGCCGCTTCGACGACGTGCTCGACGAGGTCAAGGGCTTCTTCGAGGTCCACAAGGCGCTGGGCACGCACCCGGGCGGCATCCACGTGGAGCTGACCGGCGACGACGTCACCGAGTGCGTGGGCGGCGGCGACGAGATCTTCGTCGACGATCTGCACCAGCGCTACGAGACGGCCTGCGACCCGCGGCTCAACCGCAGCCAGTCGCTGGACCTGGCGTTCCTCGTGGCCGAGATGTACCGGGACCAGTAACGGGTCCGCCTGTCACCGGGCACCGACTGGGGCGCGGATCACACGATCCGCGCCCCTTCCGGCTTTTCCCCCTCCGGCCCGGCGGGTAAGGTTAGGTTAGCCTCACCGATCAACGGGGACGGCGCCAGAGAACGAACCCGTCGGGAGGTGGACCGCGTGTACATCTGCAGTTGCTTCGGGATCACCGAGCAGCAGGTCAGGCAGCACGCGGACAGCGGCGCCTGCACCCCACGCCAGATAGCCTCCGCCTGCAAGGCGGGGACGGACTGCGGGTCGTGCGTGCGCCGTATCCAGGCGATCCTCGGCAGGGGCGCGTGCCCGCGCCGCGAGCTGGCCGACCAGGGCGAGCCGGTACTCACGAACCTCGAGGACGCCGCCTGACGGCAGTGCCTCGCGGGGGCACCCCTAGCTCGGCTGCTCGATCTGCTGTGCGAGGTACAGCGCCTCACCGAGCTTGTCGATGAGTTCCAGCTGCGTGTCCAGGTAGTCGATGTGGTGCTCCTCGTCGGCGAGGATCTCCTCGAAGATGTTGGCGGACGTGATGTCGCCCTTGGTGCGCATCACCTCGATCCCGCGCTTGAGACGGTCGATCGCCTCGACCTCGATCTGCCGGTCCGCCTGGAACATCTCGGTGACGGTCTGGCCGACCCGTACGTGGAAGAGCCGCTGGTAGTTGGGCAGGCCGTCCAGCATGAGGATGCGCTCGGTGAGCCTGTCCGCATGCTTCATCTCGTCCATGGACTCTTCACGCGTGTACTTGGCGAGTTTCGTCCAGCCCTTGTTGTCCTGGATGCGGTAGTGCAGCCAGTACTGGTTGATCGCGGTGAGCTCGCCGGTCAGCTGCTCGTTCAGGAATTCGAGGACCTCGGGGTCGCCCTGCATCGCAGAGGCTCCTTCCACGCGGGGGAACTGGCGGATTGCGCCGCATGATTCCATCGGGGACGAAGATCGTCCAGTAAGTCTTCACTTAGTAAGTAAGTGCATGCTTAGTTCTGGTTGCCCCGATTTGAGCCGGGCCCTGTCCGGGGCACCTCCCGGGGTCTGTCAGGATGGAGTCATGGGTCAGCCGGTGGGAAGCGAATCGGGAGAAGGGCGCGATTCAGCTGGAGCGACGCAGCCCGGGCTGCCGCCGGGACAGCGTCTGCAGCGCGGCTGGCCGGTCACGCACTACGGGCCCGTCCCCAAGTTCCGGCCCGAGCGCTGGGAGTTCCGGGTCTTCGGGGCCACCTCCGGCGGCGGCAAGCACTGCTGGACCCATGAGGAGTTCACGGCCCTGCCGTACACCACCGTCGTGGCCGATCTGCACTGCGTCACGAAGTTCAGCATGCTGGGCGTCGAATGGGGCGGCATCCCGGCCCGCACGATCCTCGACCTCGCTCCGCCCGCGGACGACGTCACCCATGTGATGGTGTGGGCCGAGTACGGATTCAGCTCCAACCTCCGGCTGTCCGACTTCGCCTCCGAGCAGGTCCTGTTCGCCACCCACAAGGACGGCGAACTGCTCACCGCCGAGCACGGCTTCCCGCTGCGCCTGATCGTGCCCCACCTGTACGCCTGGAAAGGCCCCAAGTGGGTGCGCGGCGTGGAGTACATGACCGCCGACCGGCGCGGCTTCTGGGAGGAGCGCGGCTACCACAACATCGGCGACCCGTGGCAGGAGCAGCGCTACTCGTACCAGGAGAAGCCCGGGGACGGCCCCGGCGTCTGAGCGCCGCACCCGCAAAGGCGGGGGCGCGGCGGTCACCGGCTCCGGTGGGGCGCCGGCCGTCGCGTCAGCCGTCGCGCAGCTTCTTCAGGCGTTCCACGTCCGCCGCGTGCCCCTCCTTGCCGCCCGGCGTCTCGATGACCAGGGGCACGCCCTCGGTGGCGGGGTGCGTCATCAGCGCCCGGAACGGGTCCTCGCCGATGTGGCCCGCCCCGATGTTCTCGTGCCGGTCCTTGTGGGCGCCGACCACGTCCTTGGAGTCGTTCGCGTGGATCAGCTTCAGCCGGCCCTCGCCGACGGTGTCCACCAGCAGGTCCAGCGTCCGGTGCATACCGTTCGGGCCGGTCAGGTCGTGCCCGGCGGCGAAGACGTGGCAGGTGTCCAGGCACACGCCCAGCATCGGGTGGGCGTCCAGGGCCTCGAAGTACGGGCCGAAGTCCCACGTGCGCGAGCACAGGGAGGCGCCCTGGCCGGCGGTCGACTCCAGCAGCAGATACGGGTCGTCGTCATGGGTCAGCTCGTCCAGCAGCGGCAGCAGGTGCTCGCGCACCTGCTTCAGCGCCACCGACCGCTCCCGGCCGCCGGTCGCGCTGCCGGTGTGCACGACCACGCCCAGCGCCCCGATCTCCCGCCCCCGCCGCAGCGAGTGCCGGAGCGATTCCACCGACCGCTCCACGGTCGCCTCGGTGTGCGAACCGAAGTTGATCAGGTAGGGGGCGTGCACGTACGCCGGGAGCGACTCGGCCGCGCACGCCGCACGGAACGCCTCGTCCTGCCTGGGGTTCCCGGCCGGGGTGGCCCAGCCGCGCGGGTTGGCGACGAAGACCTGGACGGTCTCCGCCCGCAGCTCGCGGGCGTACGACAGGCCGACGGTGTGGAGGCCACCGGCCACGGGGACGTGGCCGCCCACGGGGTTGCGGGAGGGGCCGGACAGCTGGTTGTTCACCCGTTCAGGGTGTCATGCGTCCGGCTCCGCCCCGTCCACGGGCCTCCGCCCGCGCCCGTCACCTGATCTTGATGGTGATGGTCGAGCCCTTGGGCGCGCTCTCGCCGCCCTCCACGGACTGGCCCTTGACCTCGTCACCGAACAGCCCGAGCAGGCCGCGGTCCTCGTCGACCTGGAACCCGGCGCCCTCCAGGGCCCGCCGCGCGTCGTCGACGCTGTCACCGACCACGTCCGGGACCTCGATCATCTCGGGGCCCTTGGACAGCGTCAGCGTGACCGTGTCGCCCTCGGCCGCCCGGCCGCCGGGGTTCGGGCTCTGCTCGACGACCTGCCCCTTGTCGAACTCGGAGGAGTTGACCCGCACGGTGGCGATCTTCACCTCGAGTCCGGCGTCCAGCAACTCGGACCGGGCGTCGGCCTCGTCCGAGCCGGTGACGTCGGGGATGTCGATCGGGCTGCCCTTGCTGACGACGAGCGCGACGGCCGTGCCCGCCCGGACCTTCGTGCCGTCGGCCGGGCGGGCGGAGACGACCGAGCCCTTCGGCACGTCCTCGCTGAACTCCCGGGTGACCATGCCCGGTTCCAGGCCGTCCTCCTTCAGCAGGGACCGCGCCTTGTCCAGCGGCCGGCCCGCGAGGGCGGGTACGCGCACATTGCGGGGGCCGTCGGAGACGGTGATGCTCACCGAGTCGTCGCCGCGGACGCGTGCCCCGGCCTTCGGGTCGCTGCTGATGACCTGGCCGCGCTCCACGGTGTCGCTGTAGGCGTGCTCGACCTTGCCGAGATCGAGACCCGCCTGCGCCAGCCGCTCCTCGGCCTGGTCCTGGGTCTTCGCCAGCAGCGGGGGCACCTCGGTGAACTGACCCGAGTTGATGTACCAGACACCGGCACCGAGGCCCAGCACGAGCAGGACGGCGGCGACCATCGCCAGCGGGCCGCGCCGGGGTCCCGGGCGGCGCCGGGAGGGCGGGGGCGGCGGGGACCGGAACCGGCTGGTGCGGTCGATGGAGGCCCCGGAAGCCTCCTCGTCCTCGTTGACGGGCAGCGGGCGCGTGCCCAGAGCACGCGGGATGACGCTCGTCCGGTCGTCGGCGTTGTCGTGGTCCGCCGTGAGCGCCTGCGGCGGCATGACGTCCAGCTGCTCGGCGGTCAGCCGGGCGCGCCCGTCACGGACCCGCGCGAGCAGTGCCACCGCGTCGTGCGGGCGGACGTCGGGGGTGCGGGCGGTCGCGGAGGCCACCATCTCGTCCAGCTCGTACGCCAGACCGGGCACGGCGGCCGAAGGCGGCGGGACGTCGTCGTGCAGGTGCTTGTAGAGGATCACCGCGGGGGCGTCCCCGTCGTGCGGCTTGTCGCCGGTCAGCATCTCGTACAGCATCACGCCGCACGCGTACACGTCGACCCGGGGGTCCACGGCGCCGTTCTCTATCTGCTCGGGCGCGAGGTAGGAGACCGTGCCGAGGACGGTGCCGGTGGTGTTCGTCACGGTGTCCACGGCCCGGACGAGTCCGAAGTCGGCGACCTTGACCCGGCCGTCGTCCCCTATGAGCACGTTCTCGGGCTTCATGTCGCGGTGCACGAACCCGGCGCGGTGCGCGGCGCCGAGGGCGGCCAGCACCGGCTCCAGGATGTCCAGGGCGGCATGCGGCTGCAGGGCACCGCGCTCACGCAGCACGTCCCGCAGGGTGCAGCCCGCGACGTACTCCATGGCGAGGTAGACGTACGAGCCGTCGGTGCCCTGGTCGAAGACCTGCACCACGTTCGGGTGCGCCAGCCGGGCCACCGACTTCGCCTCGCGGATGAACCGCTCGACGAAGGAGCCGTCGACCGCGAGCGAGGGGTGCATCACCTTGAGCGCGAGGACCCGGTCGAGCCGGGTGTCCACGGCCCGGTAGACCGTGGCCATCCCGCCGACCGCGATCCGCGCGTCGATGCGATACCGGCCGTCGAGCACCTGCCCGACCAAGGGGTCCTGAAGGGTCGTGTCCACGCACGCGAGTCTACGAGCCACCACCGACACCCACTCGCCACGTCCGCGACTGCAGCGGACCTGTGACGAGGGTTACCCAGTCTGCGGGCAGTCGTGCCGCTTGGGGCGGCACGGGTGGGCGCAGGCGGCACCCCGCAACGCCGGGCTGCAAACGCCCCCCCACCTCAGCGCCACCGCACAGCTACTGAAAAGCAGGCCGCTCCGGATCCAGCTCAGCCATGCCCTCGGCAGGAGAAGACGCCTCCGCGAAGTGCCGCCGCGGAATCCGCCCCGCACGGTACGCCAACCGCCCCGCCTCCACCGCGTGCCGCATCGCGTCAGCCATCAACACCGGCTCCCGCGCCCGCGTCACCGCCGAGGCGAGCATCACGCCCGCACACCCCAGTTCCATCGCCAGCGCCGCGTCCGACGCCGTACCGGCCCCCGCGTCCAGAATCACCGGCACCCCCGCACGTTCCACGATCAGCTCGAAGTTGTGGGGATTGCGGATCCCCAGCCCGGACCCGATCGGCGACCCGAGCGGCATGATCGCCGCACAGCCCGCGTCCTCCAGCTTCCGCGCCAGCACAGGATCGTCGTTCGTGTACGGCAGCACGGTGAACCCGTCGTCGACCAGCGTCTCCGCCGCGTCCAGCAACTCGATCGGGTCCGGCAGCAGAGTGCGCTCGTCGGCGATGACCTCCAGCTTGATCAGATCCGTGCCGAGGGCCTCACGCGCCAGACGGGCCGTGAGGACGGCCTCGCCGGCGGTGAAGCAGCCCGCCGTGTTCGGCAGCACCCGGATGCCGAGCTTGTCCAGCACCGACAGCACGGACCCGTGCACCGAGGCGTTCACCCGCCGCATCGCGACCGTCGTCAGCTCCGTGCCGGACGCGACCAGCGACCGCTCCAGCACGTCGAGGCTGGGCGCGCCGCCCGTACCCATGATCAGGCGGGACGTGAAGGACGTGTCACCGAGGACAAACGGATCGTCGGCCATGGTCAGCCTCCTTGGACGGCGGTGAGGACTTCCACGCGGTCTCCCTCGGCCAGGGGAGTGGACGGCCACTGCGCGCGCGGGACCACGGTTTCGTTGAGGGCGGCGGCCACCCCGGAGGTCGAGGAGGTGAGCGAGGTCACGACGGCGTCGAGAGCCGTGCCGGGCCGGACGTCCCTGGGCTCTCCGTTGACGGAGATGTTCATGCGGGCTGCTCCGTGAGTGCCGTGGTGAAGCGTCTCGGGGTGAAGGGGCGTGCCTCCTCGGGCAGTTCGCCCGTGGTCAGGGCGTGCGCCAGGGCGTCGCCGGTGACCGGTGTGAGCAGCACGCCGTTGCGGTAGTGCCCGGTGGCCAGCAGCAGCCCCTCCAGACCGGTCGGGCCGATCAGCGGCGCGTTGTCGGGGGAGCCGGGCCGCAGCCCGGCCCGGGTCTCGGTGAGCGGCAGCTCGGTGATGCCCGGGACCAGCTCGTGCGCGTCGCGCAGCAGCTCGTACACACCGCCCGCGGTGACGGTGGTGTCCCAGCCCATCTCCTCACTGGTCGCCCCGATGACCAGCTCGCCGCTCTCGCGCGGCACCAGGTAGACGTGGCTGCCGCGGACCACCGCGCGCACGGTCCGGCTCAGGAACGGCCCGTGCCGCCGTGGCATGGTCAGCCGTACGACCTGCCCCTTCACCGGCCGCACCGGCGGCAGCACGTCCTGCGGTACGCCCGCGAACCGCCCGCTGAGACTGCCCCCGGCCAGCACGACCTGCCCGGCGCCCAGCACGGTGCCGTCGGCCGTGACCACACCCGCGGCGCGGTCGCGCGTGACGGTGAGCCGCTGCGCCCAGACCCGGTGGAAGACCACACCGGCCCGTTCGCACGCGGACACCAGAGCACCGGCCAGCCGCCTCGGGTCGATCTGGTGGTCGCCGTCGACCCGCAGCCCACCACGCACGCCCGGCGCGAGCATCGGCTCCAGGCGCCGGCACTCCCGCCCCGACAGCCATTGCGACTCCAGGCCCGACTGCTGTTGCAGGATGTGCAGTTCGCGCAGGTGGGCCCGGTCGTCGGCGTCCAGGGCGACGGCGAGGGTGCCGCACCGGCGGTAGCCGAGGTCCTGACCGGTCAGCTCGGTGAGCTCGGCCGCGAAGTCCGGATAGCGCCTGGCGGAGGCGAGGTTCAGGCCGAGCAGGGTCTGCTCGCCGTGGTGCAGTTCGGTGACGGCCGCCAGCATGCCGGCCGCGACCTGTGCGGCCCCGCCGCCCGGCTCGGGATCCACCACGGCCGTGGCGAGCCCGCGCCCCGCGGCCCGCCAGGCCGTGACCAGGCCGATGATCCCGCCCCCGATGACGAGGACGTCTGACGTTCGTGTACGCGACATGGGCGTCCAGCCCCTCCCTTCGCCGGCATGACCCGGATCAGGTTCGTACGGTCGGAGGCCGCCAGCCTCCCTCTCAGCCCGGTGCGTCCGGGCTCCCGCGAGTGCCTTACGTTGGCCACAACCCTAGCCCGATGGCCCATGCCGCAGTAAGGGAGCCTCCGCCCATGGCCCGATCCCTCGACGGTCTCGTCCTCGTCCCGGTGGCCGACCAGGCACCGGGCCAGGTGGGGACCCGCACCCGGTTCACGTACCACGAGCGGGACGGTGAGATCTGGGCGGAGTACGCGGGCGGCGACGTCGTACGCGGACATCTCGTGGGTACCCGCGAGGGCGACACGCTGGACTTCCGGTACGTACAGCTCAAGGGGGACGGGACCACGTCCTCGGGGCACTGTGTCTCGACGGTCGTGGACCTGCCCGACGGGCGGGTGCGGCTGGAGGAGACCTGGGAGTGGGAGTCCCAGCCGGGCAACGGGACGAGTGTTGTGGAGCAGGTCACTCCGCATGAGCACTGACTGACAGACTGTCAGTTGTCTATGGTGATCAGGTGAGCGAGCAGAGGCAGGAAGCAGGGTCGTCCGCGCCGCGGCGGGTGGTCGTGGCGGGCGCGGGCATGGCCGGTGTGCAGACCGCTGTCGCCCTGCGGGAGCGGGGCTTCACCGGCGACGTGGTCCTGATCGGCGCCGAGCCCCACCAGCCGTACGACCGGCCCCCGTTGTCCAAGGCCGTGCTGCTCGGCAAGTCCGAGCACTCCGCCTTCGACGTCGACTTCGAGGCCCTCGGCATCGAGCTGCGGCTCGGCTGCGAGGTGACCGGCCTGCGCCCGGGCGAGAAGGAGCTGGACACCGCGGACGGGCCCGTGCCCTACGACGTCCTGGTCGTCGCGACGGGTGCCGAGCCGATCCGGCTGCCCGGGTCCGAGGGCATGCCCGGCGTGCACCTGCTGCGCACCCTGGACGACGCCGAGCGGCTGCGGCCGGTGCTGGCGCGCCAGCACGACGTGGTGGTCGTCGGTGCCGGCTGGATCGGCGCCGAGTTCGCCACCGCCGCGCGCGAGGCGGGCTGCGCGGTGACCGTGGTGGAGGCCGCCGAGCGGCCGCTCGCCGGGGCGCTGCCCGCCGAGGTCGCCGCGCCGATGGCCGGCTGGTACGCGGACGCGGGAGCCGTGCTGCGCACGCGCACGCGTGTGGAGCGCGTCGAGCCCGGCGCGGTGCTCCTCGACGACGGCACGCGGCTGCCCGCGGGCGCGGTCGTCGTCGGCATCGGGGCCCGTCCCGCCACGGACTGGCTGTCCGGATCCGGGATCGAGCTGGGCGCCCACGGCGAGATCGTGGCCGACGAGCACCTGCGTGCGTCGGTGCCGGACGTGTACGCGGTCGGCGACTGCTCCTCCTTCCCCTCCGGGCGGTACGGCGAGCGTCTCCTGGTCCACCACTGGGACAACGCCCTTCAGGGCCCGCGCACGGTCGCCGTGAACATCGTCGGACGGGCCTCCGGGGAGCCCCCGGCGGTGTACGACCCGGTGCCGTACTTCTGGTCCGAGCAGTTCGGGCGCTTCGTGCAGTACGCCGGACACCATGCGGCCGCCGACACGACCCTGTGGCGCGGCGACCCGGCCGGACCGGCCTGGACGGTGTGCTGGCTGCGTGGCGAGCGGCTGGTCGCGCTGCTGGCGGTGGGCCGTCCCCGGGACCTGGCGCAGGGACGCCGCCTGATCGAGGCGGGCGCGGCGATGAACCCGGCGCTGCTGGCGGACCCGGCGAGGCCGCTGAAGGCGGCCACGTCGTAGCGGTCGGGCGGCGCGTCGGGTGCGGTGGATCCGCCCAGGTGGACCGGCCCGGCTTCCGACTGTCAGCGGGGGATGGCAGGCTGGTTTCCGTGACCGAGATTGACGCAAAGATCGATGCTCTCGTCCCTGCCTGGCTCACCCTCCCCGACATCGCCGAACAGCTCGGCGTCGAGGTGACACGGGTGCGGCAGCTGGTCAAGGAGGGCCAGCTCATCGCCGTACGCCGTGGTGAGAACCGCGCGCTGCACGTCCCCGCGGCCTTCATCGACGGGGACAAGGTCGTCAAGGGCCTGTCCGGGACCCTGACGCTGCTGCGGGACGACGGCTTCACGGTCGAAGAGATGCTCGAGTGGCTCTTCACCCCCGACCCCAGCCTGCCCGGCACGCCGGCGCAGGCGCTGAGTGAGAATCGCGGCACGGAGGTGAAGCGCCGCGCCCAGGCGCTCGCGGTCTGACGGACCCGACCGGAACAACGGTCCGGCCCTGCCGTGTGAGCGGGGCCGGGCCCGCACAACCGCCCGGTGAGCGGGCCGGGGCCCCTGGGGTCACGGCCGGGGCCGGTGCGTGCCGGTTCGCCCCGCTCAGTGGTCCGGGCCTGAGTGAACCCGGGCCGGGCGCGTAATGTGCCCACGGCGCGCTCGGCGCTTGGCGCTCTGGGGCAGGTGGCGCCGCTCCCGCGGCACACCCCGACCGGCAGCGGTGCGTCCAGGCCGTGGCGGCTCCTTGACGCCGGGCAAGCCACCGGTCGAGGCGTTCCCACGCCTCAGCCCGGCATTGGCAGGGGCGTTCCACGCCTCGGCCGCCACCGGCGCAGGCGCTCCCGCGCGCCCCTGCCCGGCACCGGCAGCGCTCCCGCGCCCCGACCCGACACCGACGAACCAGACCGACGAACCAGGGGGACACACATGCCCGGCACCGCCACCACCGCCCGCGACCGGCTCGCCGACGCCCGGGTCTACCTGTGCACCGACGCCCGCAAGCGGCAGGGCGACCTCGTGGAGTTCCTGGACGCCGTGCTGGCGGGCGGTGTGGACATCGTGCAGCTGCGCGACAAGGGCATGGAGGCGGCCGAGGAGCTGGAGCACCTGGCCGTCTTCGCCGACGCCTGCGCCCGGCACGGCAAGCTGCTCGCGGTCAACGACCGCGCGGACGTCGCCCACGCCGCCGGCTCCGACGTCCTGCATCTCGGCCAGGGCGATCTCCCGGTCCCGGCCGCCCGCGCGATACTCGGCGAGGACGTCCTGATCGGCCGTTCCACCCACGCCGGGTCCGAAGCCGCGGCGGCGGCCGTGCAGGACGGCGTGGACTACTTCTGCACGGGCCCGTGCTGGCCCACCCCGACCAAGCCCGGCCGTCACGCCCCCGGCCTGGACCTCGTCCGGTACACCGCCGCCCTGGGCACCGACCGCCCCTGGTTCGCCATCGGCGGTATCGACCTCGCCAACCTGGACCAGGTCCTGGAAGCCGGAGCCCGGCGCGTCGTCGTCGTGCGGGCGATCACCGAGGCCGATGACCCGGGCGCGGCTTCGGCCGAGCTCGCGAAGCGCCTGCGGGAGCAGTAACACGCCAATGTGTCCCAAGGGGTGGACGAACAGGGCGACAATTCGGGCAAATGTCCAGCGTCCGGTTGGGGGGCCGACCACCCCTGGCTAATCTGCCGGTATGGCCCTCGGCACCGCATCCATCAGGTCGGACCACGCGCGCACGGTTCGTGACATGCTCGCGACCGGCAAAACGACGTACTCGTTCGAGTTCTACGCCCCGAAGACCCCGAAGGGCGAGCGGAACCTGTGGAACGCGCTGCGCCGGGTCGAGGCGGTGGCGCCCGACTTCGTCTCCGTGACCTACGGAGCCGGCGGCTCCACCCGCGCGGGCACCGTCAAGGCGACCGAGGCGATCGCCTCGGACACCACCCTCACGCCGATCGCGCACCTCACGGCCGTCGACCACTCGGTGGCCGACCTGCGCAACATCATCGGCCAGTACGCCGACGCCGGGATCCGCAACATGCTCGCGCTGCGCGGCGACCCGCCGGGCGACCCGATGGGCGAGTGGGTGCCGCACCCCCGGGGCCTCGCCTACGCGGCCGAACTCGTCGAGCTGATCAAGGCGTCCGGCGACTTCTGTGTGGGCGTCGCCGCCTTCCCGGCGATGCACCCCCGCTCCACCGACTGGGACACCGACGTCCGCCACTTCGTCGACAAGTGCCGTGCGGGCGCCGACTACGCCATCACCCAGATGTTCTTCCAGCCGGAGGACTACCTCCGCCTCCGCGACCGCGTCTCGGCCGCCGGGTGCCAGACCCCGATCATCCCCGAGGTCATGCCGATCGCCAGTGTGCGGACGCTGGAGCGGATCGGGTCCCTCACCAACGCGGCGTTCCCGGCCGCCCTGAAAGAGCGGATCCTCACAGCAAAAGACGATCCCGCCGCTGTACGCTCCATTGGTATCGAATTCGCCACGGAGTTCTGTGCGCGGCTGCTCGCCGAGGGCGTGCCCGGCTTGCACTTCATCACGCTCAACAACTCCACCGCGACACTGGAAATCTACGAGAACCTGGGCCTGCACGGCTCACCGCAGGCCTAGACCGTTCGCACCGGTATACGACACACTGCGTAGCGGCCACTGGGAGAGGGGCGTACATGGGCTGGACGGTCCTCTACATCGCGTTCGGCGTCGTCGCGCTGTGGCTGCTGGGCGAGGTGCTGCTGCAGTACAAGGCGCGGCTGCGCTGGCGGCTGCTCGCCTTCGCCGGTTTCCTGGGCGTCGTGGTCGGTGTGCTCATCCCGTCGGTCGTCGTGATCGGCCTGGGCGCGGCCGCCTTCGCCGTCGGGCAGACCTACGTCACCCTGTCGTTCCGCAGCGGCTTCTCCGCCGGCTGGGCGATGAACGCGCCGGCGCTGGGCGGCAGCAAGCGCCGGCGGGGTGAGCGCGGCCGCCAGGAGCCGGTCCTCGAGGTCTCGGGCCTGGAAGCGGCCGACGGCGGTTACGGCGACGAGGGCGCCGACTACCACCGCGACACCGCCGCCCACGGCCAGGACGACGACTACGACCACGACGACGTCTTCAGCCCGGCCCGCTCCAGCCGCGCGACGGACGCCGGGACCACGGCCGTCTACGAGCCGCAGCCGATGCCCGAGGACTCCGGTTCCTACGGCGTCTACGGCGACACCGGGTACCACTCGGGCTCGTCCCACGACCAGTACGCCGCCACGGCCCAGGGCGCCGACCAGTCCTACGCCTACGACTACTCGGGCTACGGGCAGCAGGAGGGCTACGACGCCTCCGGCCAGCAGCAGTACGCCGCCTACTCCGACCCGTACATCGGCACCGGGACCTACGGCTCGAATTCGTACGACACCGGCTACGGCGACCAGCAGTACTACGGCCAGCAGAGCTACGGCCAGGACCAGTACGCCGGCACCTACGGCGGTGAGTCCCCGCCCGGCGGTGTGTGGGTGCCGCAGCAGCGCGACACCGACGAGTACGGTCACGAACTGCCGCAGGAGCAGACGTATCCGTACCAGAGCCAGGGGCAGCAGGCGCACGGCAACGGCTTCGACGAGCAGTACCGCTTCTGAAGCCCGGCTCCGTCCGGGGCCGGAGTGCTCACTGCGAGCCCCGGAAGTCCGGCCCCTCCACGATCAGTCCCGCGACCAGCGCGCCCGACATGCCGGCGTGCGGCAGTCCGCCACCAGGATGCGCCCAGCCGCCGACGGCGAACAGTCCGGGCACGCGCGTGCTGTTGGACGGGTGCAGCAGCCGCCCGCCGGCCGCGGCCAGTGCCGGGACCGGCACCGCTCCACCCTCCGCGCCCGTCGCGTCCGCGATGTGAGCAGGAGTGCGCACCTCGTGCCAGAGGATGCGGTCGCGCAGGCCGGGTACGGCGCGCTCGGCGACGTCGATCATGTGCTCGGCATGCTGCTCGAAGGGCCGGCCGGGGAGCGCGGGCACCACCGCGCTCAGGGCGACCGCCTCGTGGTCCGGGCCCGGGACCAGGGCCGGGTCGTCGGGCCGCATGATCGTGACCGTGGGGCGTAGGTCCCGCGCCGCCGTGCCGGACAAGGCCTCCAACTCGGCCTCCCGGTCCGCCGTGTGCACCACCGTGCGGTGTGCCGTGCCCGCGGGGCGGCCGCCGCGCAGGGCCAGCAGCACCGTGAGCCGGCTGGCCGCCGGGGGCTGCGGCGGCACCTCGCCGTCGCCCCGCACCCCGGTCCCCGCCGTCAGCCGGTCCAGCGTGCCGGGCGCGACACCGGCGACCACGAAGTCCGCCTCCGCGAGAGTCCCGTCGGCGAGTTCCACCCCCGACACCCGGCCGTCCTTCTCCCGCACCCCGGCCACCTCGGCCCCGAACCGGAACTCGACCCTGCGGGCCACGCACCGCTCGTAGACCGCCCGGGCCAGCTCGCGCAGTCCGCCGCGCACGTACCAGGTGCCGAAGGCGTGCTCCAGGTACGGCAGTACGGCCGCGCTCGCCGGGGTGCTCCGCGGGTCGAGGCCGTACCGGACGGCGTGGCTCTCCAGGAGGGCGGCGAGCCGGGCGTCCCGCAGTTCCCAGGCCGCGACCTCGGCGAGCGTGCCGGCCCGGCGGGTGCGCAGCAGCCGCTTGCGGGGCGCCGCCGGGTACGGCTCGCGCCCGGCCAGCACCTGCCAGTTCGGCCACAGCGGCTCCTCCAGCAGCGGCCGGCGGGTCCGGTCCCAGGCCTCGCGGGCCCGCACCAGGAAGTCGCCCCACCGCTCGCCGGTCCCGGAGCCGAGCGCCTCGTCCAGCGCCGCCACGACGCCCGCGCGTGAGGCGTTCGGCAGTGACACCTCCGTGCCGTCGGCGAACACGTGCCGGGACGACGGGTCGACCTGGACCAGCTCGACGCAACGCTCCAGCGGCTCCTTGCCGGTCTTGACGAACAGGTCGCGGTAGAC
This sequence comes from Streptomyces djakartensis, assembly GCF_014651075.1. Lineage (GTDB taxonomy): Bacteria > Actinomycetota > Actinomycetes > Streptomycetales > Streptomycetaceae > Streptomyces > Streptomyces djakartensis. The sequence continues at coordinate 36,565 of NZ_BMWE01000027.1, forward strand.
GGCGGGCAGCGGGAGCAGGCCGGGGCCCGTGTCGAAGCAGAACCCGTCGCGCTCCAAGCGGCGCAGCGCTCCGCCGTACGTGTCCGTCCGCTCGTACACCACCACCCGGTGGCCCGCGACGGCCAGCCGGGCGGCGGCCGCCAGCGCGCCCATCCCGGCGCCGATCACCGCAATCCGTGCCATGCCAGGGACTTTATCGGCCCGCACGGACAGCTCCCGCGGGCGGAGCGTTCTGGGGTCGGGTGCGCAGCCCTGAGTACGCGTACCTAGCCGGGGAGTTGAGTACGCGCGCGGATGGGGGACGAACCGTGGGAACGAGAGAGTGGAGACACGGAGAGGGGCACGGCTCCGGCACCGGCGACACGGGGCGCCGGAACGGGGCCGGGCCCGCGATCCGCTCCTTCCGCCGGCGGCGTCGGCGGGAGCGAGGCACGGGGAGAACCGGGGGACGACCGAACGGGGGTCCTGCGGGTCCTGCGGGGGACGCACGGGGGAGCAGGGCGAACGGGGGAGCAGGGAAGGCGCCGGTTCGAGGTGGCCCGCGGGGGACGCGGCCACACCGGACCGGCGCTTTCACATGTGCGCGCGCCGCCGTCCGGTCAGCGGCAGCCGCTGACCCGTCCCTGGAGCAGTCGGGACAGGGCCGCGTGGACGTCGTCCAGGGAGCGCTCCGCCTGGAAGGACTTCCAGTCGAGAGCGGCCACCAGGACCATGCCGACCAGCGCGGACGCCGTCAGCGGGACGTCGATCTCGTCGCTGAACTCGCCGCCCGCCACGCCCTCGCTCAGCACGCCCTCCACGACCGCGACGGCCTGCTGCCGGACCACCATCAGCGTGGACTGCCAGGTCCGGTTGGTACGCCACAGCTCGGCCACGTACAGCTGGGTGAAGGCCGGGTAGCGATCGATGAAGACCAGCCCCGCGCGGATCATCGCGTCCAGGGCGTCGACCTTCGTGCCGCCCTCCCGCTCGGTCCGCTCGGCCGCCTCCCGCAGTGAGGCGGTGAGGAGGCCGACCCCGTGCCGCAGCAGTTCCTCGAAGAGGACGGACTTGCTCGCGAAGTTGTAGTAGACCGTTCCCTTCGCCACCCCGGCGCGTTCGGCGATCTCGTCCACGGTCGTGGCGGAGAATCCCTGCTCGGCGATGAGTGTGACCGCCGCCTCGTAGAGCTTCTGCCGGGTGGCCTCGCGGCGCGTGCTGCCGCCCGACGCGGCACTGCTGCTTTCCATGGCCCTGATTCTCACAGGAACCTCTCCGGAAGATCGGGGTGAGGCGACGGAAGGGCTCACAGACTCAGCTCCGGGTGCAGCCGGTCCAGCGTCCACACCTGGCGGCGACGGGCCGCCACGGCGGTCAGCGCGACGGCACCCGCGGTGAACGCCGTCAGCACCACGCACGCCTGCCACACGGGTTCCATGCCGCCGCCGGTGATGAGCCTTCTGAGGGCCTCGACGACGTAGCTCATCGGCAGGAAGGGGTGGAGCGCGTTGAAGAAGCCGGGACTGGTCTGCACGGGATAGGTGCCCCCCGCCGAGGTCAGCTGGAGCATCAGCAGCGCGAGGACGAGGATCCGGCCGGCCGCCCCGAAGCGCGCGTTCAGCCACTGCACGATCGCCGCGAAGCAGGCCGTCACCAGGAACAGGAAGCTAACCGTTCCGGCCGCCCGGGCCATCTCCAGGCCGACCGCCCAGTGCAGCACCGACATCAGGGCCACCGTCTGCAGCACCCCGATCGCCACCACCGGCAGCCAGCCCGCCAGCGCGATCCGCCACGCCGAGGCACCCGCGGCCAGCGCACGCCGGTTCATGGGCGTGATCAGCATGTAGGCGACCATCGCGCCCACCCACAGGGAGAGCGGGATGAAGTACGGGGCGAAACCGGTGCCGTAGTTGGGTGCCTTGTGCAGGTCCTGGGAGGCGAGCCGCACGGGGTCGGCCATGACCTCGGTGCGCCGGTCGCGGTCCTGCTTGTCGTAGTCGGGGATCTTCTCCGCCCCGTCGTGCAGGCCGCCGGCGAGCTTCCCGGACCCGCCGACGAGCTTGAAGATGCCGCCGTTGAGGTCGTCCGCGCCCGTCTTCAGCTCGCCGACGCCCTGGTCCAGGGCGACGGAACCGTCCTTGGCCTTGCCGAGCCCCGAGTGCAGCTTCTTGGCGCCCGCGGCGACCTTGGCAGCCCCGTCGTTCAGCTTGTTGATCTTCTCGACGGCGTCGTCCAGGTCCTCGGAGAGTCGCGGTGCCCGGTCGGCGAGCGCCTGGGACCGCTTCTGCAGGGTGGCGAGGTTCTTGTCGAGCCGGTCCAGGTCGCCGTTCTGGTCCGCGATCAGCGTGTTGAGGTCGTCCGCGATGGTGGACACGTCGGCCACCGCGTCCCTGGCCTTCTTCAGGTCGGCGCAGGCGGCGTCGGGCAGCACCGGGTCGTCGCAGCGCCGTGCGTAGACGTCGTTCAGCGTGCCGGACGCCGCGCGGGCGCCCTTGGCGGCGCCCGGGGCCCTGTCCGCCAGGGTGTCCAGGTGCCTGCGCATCGCCCCGGAGGAGTCGGCGACGAGCTGAGCCGCGTCGCCGATGCTCTTCTCGTCTCCCCTGATGAAGGGGCCCACCTTGGCGGACTTGCCGTTGACCCAGTCGGCGAGCTTGCGCGTGCCGTCGGCGACGCCCTGCGAACCGGTCTCCAGGGCGCCCGCGCCCTTGGTGAGCTTCCGCAGGGCCCGGGACAGCTCGCCACTGCCGTTCCTGGCGTCCCGCAGGCCGTCGGCGAGGTCCTTGGAGCCCTTCTCGGCCTTGCCTATGCCGCCCTTGAGCTGGTCGGCCCCCTTCGCCGCCCGCACGGTCTTGCCGTGGATGTCGGAGAACGAGACGAAGATCTTGTCCAGGAAGGACCGGGAGGTCTTCGTGGACGCCGCCTGCCGCACCTCGCTGAACACGGTCCGGGAGATCTGCCCGACGATGTAGTTGTTCGCGTCGTTGGTGCGCACCTGGAGGGCGCCGGACTCGGGGGAGCTCCCGGAACTGGAGGCGATCCGTTCGCTGAAGTCGGCGGGCATGGTGAGCGACAGGTAGTACGTGCCGTCCTCGACGCCCCTGCGGGCCTCGGCGGCGCTCACCTCGTGCCAGTCGAAGGTCTTGCTGTCGCGCAGCCGCTCGGTGATGTCGTCCCCCGCCGTGATCCTCTTCCCGTCAGCGCTCGCGCCCTTGTCGTCGTTCACGAGCGCCACCGGGATGCGGTCCAGACGGCCGTACGGGTCCCAGAACGACCACAGGTACAGCGCGCCGTACAGCAGCGGCAGCACCAGCAGCGCGACCAGTGCGGCGCGCGGCAGCTTCCCCCGGCCGAAGCGGCGGAGTTCAAGCGCGGCCAGTTTCGGTGAGCGCATCGGCCTTCTCCTCTCCCTGATCGGCGTCGGTCTCGTCGGTGGCCCGGCCCGGGGTGTCGCTCCCGCTCTCCTGGGTGGTCACTCTGACCGCGTCCTCGGGGGCCTCGGCGCACACCGCCACGACCGTCGTCCCGGCGTCCGCGACGGACCTGAGCAGGCCCCAGACGTCGTCGCGCTCGCCGTCCGAGAGCTTGAGGTCGGTGTCGTCGATCCCGAGCAGCCGAGGCCGGCCGACCAGGGCGAGAGCGACCGACAGCCGCAGCGCCTCCAGGCGCTCCAGATCGCGTACGGCCGTGCGGGGGCCCTTGGGCAGCGTCTCCAGATCGAGACCGGCGGCGGCCAGTGCCTCGCCGACGCGCAGCCCGGCCTCGGCGGCCCGTTCGCTCCGGGGGCGCAGCAGACCGCGCAGGGAGTCGCCGAACCGCCGCTGCAGCAGCGCCCGTTCCCGCAGGTGCTCACCGACGGTGAGGGCCGGGTCGAGGTCGGTGACCCCGGGCACATGGGCCAGGGCGCTGACGCGGCGCACCGCCGCCATCTCCTTGGGAAGCGCGGCCTCACCGACGGTGGCGGTGCCTTCCGTGAGCTTCATCCGACCGGTCAGCGCCAGCAGCAGGCACGTCCGGCCGGACCCGGACGGGCCTTCGACCGCGACGACCGATCCCGGCCCGGCGTCCACGGACACCCCTCGGAACGCCCATCCGCGCGGGCCCTTCAGGCCCAGGCCCTCGGCGGCGACCCGGACTCCTCCCACTCGTTCCCCCACGAGTCTCCTTCGATCGTGAACTTTTTGAACTGACTGGTCAGTGCAAAAACTACTCCGAACTCAGGACCGAGGCAAAACGGCAGGTCAGAACGGATTGTCAGTGCCATACCTCACGATGGGTCACATACGGCACTCCGTGGCAGGAGACGCCGTCACGCAGACGACAGGAGGTTCGTCATGGCCAGCTACCCCGCAGCAGCCGCCCGCCGGCGCCGCGCCACCGGCCCTGCCCCCTCACTGACCGGCCCGGCGAGCGACGTGCACCCCGTGCTGCGCCGGACCACGGCCCCGCCCGCAGCCCTCGACCTGCTCGCCCAGGCCCGCGCGGGCCTGGAGGAGGCGACCGTCCTGGAAACACCGAACGAGCGGTACGCGACGGCCCACCTCGCGGCCCTGCGCACCGCCGCCGCCGTGCTCGCCGCCCGCGGGCGGCCCGAGACCTCGCCCCGGGCCCGCGCCAAGATCAGGAGCGCGTGGGAAGTGCTCCCCGAGATCGCGCCCGAACTGACCGAGTGGAGCGCGCTGTTCGCCGCCGGCGCCCGGCGCCGCGCCCGGGCCGAGGCGGGCATCCAGGGCGCGGCCACCAACCGGGACGCCGATGACCTGATACGCGACGTGGCGATGTTCCTCCGCCTCGTCGAGCGCATGCTCGTCCTCCAACCGGTCCTCCCGCAGCCGCGACCGAACCGGGACGAGCCGGAGGCCCTGGGTGCGGGCGGGGACATGCCGGACGCGGGCTGACGGGGAGCGGCGGGGTCGGCCGCGCGAGGGCGGCGGCTCATGACGGGCAGCGCGGCCACGGCACGGTGGGGACCGGGCCATGCCTGCCACCTCGCCGGAGGCAATAGGGTGGGAGACGCCTGAAGTCTTCCCGTCCGTATCCGGACCGGGGAAGACGCCCCCTTCGCTCCGCCGCGCAAGAGGCGGTGCCGTGCCGAGGAGTCAACTGACGTGTCGGACCCGATGCGCCCCCGCGCCTCACTCCGTACCGCCGTGGTCTGGGAGGTCCTCCAGGACGCCCTGGACCGCCGGGTCAAGGCCACGGGTCGGGAGTCGCTGGACGTCCTCGACACCGGGGGCGGCAGCGGCAACTTCGCGGTGCCCCTCGCCCGCCTCGGACACCGGGTCACCGTCGTCGATCCGAGCCCCAACGCGCTGTTCGCCCTGGAGCGCCGCGCCGCCGAGGCCCAGGTCGCCGACCGGGTGAAGGGCGTACAGGGCGACGCCCACGGCCTCTTCGACGTGGCCGAGCGCGGCGGCTACGACGTGGTGCTGTGCCATGGCGTCCTGGAGTACGTGGACGATCCGGCCGAGGGCGTCCGCAACGCGGTGGCCGCACTGCGCCCCGAAGGCGTCCTCAGCCTGCTCGCCGCCGGTCTCGGCGGTGCCGTGCTCTCCCGTGCCCTCGCCGGTCACTTCAAGGAGGCCAAGCAGGCGCTCGACGACCCGAACGGCCGATGGGGCACGGGTGACCCCGTCCCGCGCCGGTTCACCGCCGAGCAGCTCACCGGCCTGATCGAGGCCGCGGGTCTGCGGGTCGGCGCCGTGCACGGCGTGCGGGTCTTCGCCGACCTCGTGCCCGGCGTCCTCGTGGACACCGAACCCGGAGCGGTGGAAGCGCTGCTGAAGCTGGAGGAGGCCGCGGCCGAGCTTCCCGCCTTCCGTTCGGTCGCCACGCAGCTGCACGTGCTCGGTGAGACCGGTGAGACAGTCCAGACCAATGGGGCCAGTGAGGCTGAAGGGGCTCGCGAGGTCTGAGCCGCTTCCTGAGGGACCACCGCTGATCAGCACCTTGACTGTGCATGGAGTACGCCACAGGCCCCCCGAACGGGTGCCTGGCGCCGTATGATCGAGGGAGACCGTTACGGCATGACGGGTCGGCCGCCGGGGAATGGAAGCCTCAGCGGGCCGGGACGTGATGGCAGGTTCCGGTTGGCCAATTGGCGCAGAGGGGCGGGTTTCACGGGGGCGATTCCCTGCCTATCCTGAAGGGACCCCCGGGTCGCCCCGGCGACTGCACGATGAGGAGGACTCCGTGCCGCTCTCGGAGCACGAGCAGCGCATGCTCGAGCAGATGGAGCGAGCGCTGTACGCCGAAGATCCCAAGTTCGCGACGGCGCTCGAGGGAAGCGGGCTGCGTACGTACACCCGGCGACGGGTCTACCAGGCGGTCGCGGGCTTCCTTGTGGGTATTGCGCTCCTCATGGCCGGTATGGTCGCCAAGCAGGTCTGGCTCAGCGTCGTGGGCTTCCTCGTCATGCTGGGGTGCGCGGTGCTCGCCGTGACCGGCTGGCGGAAGGCTCCCAAGCCGGGTGAACAGGTGGCGGGGGGCGGAGGGCACCAGGCCCGCCGTCAGAGCCGGCAGCGGCGCTCCATGATGGACCGCATCGAGCAGCGCTGGCAGAAGCGGCGCGACGAGCAGGGCGGCCATTAGCCCGCAGCGCGGCTCTCCAGGACTACGCGTAGACGTGAGTCAGGGGGTGACCACCGACTCGGTGGTCACCCCCTGACTCATGTCCACGCCCTGTGCATGGCCCTGGGCTCCGGCGCCCTCAGCCCTGCTGCCCCGAGGCCTTCCGCCACACCGGCCGCAGTGCGACGGCACGCCTGCCCAGCCCCGACCACCAGGCCGACGCCGCCCACACCACACGCACGGTGGAGCGCGGCACGAGAACCGCGCGGAGCCCGGCCCCGCGGCCGGCCGTCGCGCGCAGGCCCGCCGTCACACGGTGGACGTCTTCGGTGAGGCCCGCCGTCGGCCGGGGACGCGGTGCGTACAGGACCCGCTCCACCGCGTCCGCCACCCGGTGCACCGAGGCCGCGGCCGACGCGTCGAGGTCGCCCAGCCGCACGATCCGGGCGGCCGCCTTGCGCGAGGTCAGCGACTCGTCGGGCGGAATGCCGAAGTCCCACGCGGTGTCGGTCAGCTCCTGCCAGACGGCCAGCGTGCGCGGTACCGTGTCCGCCTCGCCGCGGCCATGCGCCCCCAGCCGTGCCGCGCGGATCCGCGTCCGCCACAGCATCGGTGCCAGCGGCAGTGCCGCCACCGCGAGGCCGGCGAGGACCCAGCCCAGGATCGCGTACCACTTCGGGCCGCCGTCGTCCGTGGGCAGCACCGCCTGCGGGGAGTCACTCGCACACCCGCCGTCCAGCTTCTTCTGCTCCGGCGTGCAGCTCTCACTCGCCGAGGGCGCCGCCGAAGGCGCCGCGGACGACGTCTCGGTCGGGCGCACCACGTCCGGTACCGAGCTGCCGGAGTCCTCCGGCAGCGTGTACGGCGGGATCGAGCCGCGGTTCGGTGTGGGCTCGAAGCGGGTCCAGCCCACACCCTCGAAGTACAGCTCCGGCCAGGCATGCGCGTCGCGCAGCCCCACCGACACCGAACCGTCCGCCTGCGGGGAGCCCGGCGCGAAGCCCACCGCGACCCGCGCCGGTATGCCCAGGGAGCGGGCCATCGCCGCCATCGCGAAGGAGAAGTGCACGCAGAAGCCCTGCTTGTCCCTCAGGAAGCGGGCGATCGCGTCCGAGCCGCTGCCGACCTGCACCCGGGTGTCGTACTCGAAGCCGCCGGTCACCGCGAACCAGTCCTGCAGCTCGACCGCCCTGTCGTACGGACTGGCGGCGCCCGCTGTGACCTGGCGGGCCGTGCGGGCCACCACCGGCGGCAGCGAGTCGGGAAGCCTGGTGAAGTCACGCCCGATGTCCGCCGGCGGTGGCGGCGCCGACGACAGCTGCTCAGCCGTCGGCTGCACGTCCAGGCTCTTGACCTGGTACGTCAGGCCACGCGTGTTCTGCCCGTGGTCGCCGACGAGGGTCATGCCCAGCGGCTCGTAGCGCCAGTTGCCCCTGATGTCCACGCCGCTCGGCGGATACGGCATGGGCAGCCAGTCCTGGGCGTACCAGCCGGCCGCCGTGATGGTGCTCTCGACCTCGGTGCGCTTGACGTCGGGGCCGAGGCCGACCGGGGTCGGGAACGTGCCGCCGGGGACGGCGGTGATGGACCGGCGGGACGGCTTCCAGGTGGTGCCGTCGAAGTCGTCCAGCGACACGATCCGCAGGTACAGGTCCGAGACGTCGGTCATCTTCGTCTTCACGGAGAGGACCTGCCGGTCCTCGTCCACGTTCAGACTGTCGCGCAGTGACACCAGCGGGTTCACGGCGGAGATCGTGCCGCCGCCGCCCGCGCCGCCGCCCGCACCCGTGCCCACCGAGTCCAGCAGGCCGCCGTTCATCGCGGGCAGGCCGACCGGCACCACCAGGGCGATGCCGAGCGCCACCGCGCCTATGCGCCGGCCGGCGCGGACCGGGGCGACGGCGCCGCTCGGCTCCCCTCCGGCCGTGCGCGGGGCACCGCCGAAGACCCGGCCCCACTGGGAGAGCCGGTCCCGCCCCTCGGCCAGGAGCAGCATCAGATAGCCGGCCGCCGCCACCAGGAACCACAGCCAGTCCGCGCCTCCGTCCGACAGACCCGCGGCCACCGAGTACAGCGCGAGCAGTGGCAGCCCGGCCGGGGCCGCGCTGCGGAAGGTCACCGCCAGGGTGTCCACCAGCAGCCCGATGATCAGGACACCACCGATCAGCATCAGCCGGATGCCGTCGGACTCCAGGGGCGCCGGTATCGCGTACCGCGCGATGTCCTCCCCGCCCTGGCGGAGCAGGAGCGCGAAGCGGTCGAGGGCCTGCGGTCCGGGCACCAGCCCGGCCAGGGCCTGCTCACGGACGAACACGAACGTCAGCATCAGCACCGTGACCACGGCCTGGGCCGCCACCGTCAGCGGACGGGCCAGCGGCACCCTGCGGGCCGCGGCGCCCACGCCGGACTGCACGGCCAGCAGGAAGGCGGCCTGCACGATCCACGTGACCGGTCTGACGAGGGGCAGCAGGGCGCACGCGGCCATCAGTGTGGCCGCCCACGCCCCCAGCGTCAGTCGTACCCGCCCGCTCATCACGGTCCCTCCCCGCCGCTCGCCGCGGCCACGCCCCTGCGCTCCCGGTCCGCGTGCCGCCACAGCTCGTCCAGCGAGGCGCCGCGCGGCACGCCCAGGGCCGTCCATCCCGCCTCACGCAGCAACCGCAGCCGCTCCCCGCTCCCGTCCAACGGGCCGGGCACGTCGCCCGGTTCCCGGATCCAGGTGTCGCTGTCCAGCACGAAGGCGACCGCGCCCTGGCTGCGGTGGCGCATCCGGGCCGCCACGGCCGCCTGCTCCTCGTCCAGGTCGCCGAGGAAGGCCACCAGCAGCCCCTCGTTCCCGCCGCGCAGCACGTCATAGGCCCGGGACAGGCCCGCGCCCTCGGAGTGGTCGATCACCGCGAGGGTGTCCATCAGCAGTCCGGCCGCGTCGGCCGACTCCTGGCTCGTGCCCGCGAAACCGTCCCCGCCCTCGCCGGGCACCGCGTTGCCGGTGTCCGTCAGCAGCCGGACCGACAAGCCCCGTTCGAGCATGTGCACCAGCACGGACGCGGCGCCCGCCACGGCCCACTCGAAGGCCGAGTCCGGGCCCGCGCCGTGGAAGGCGATGCCGCGGGTGTCGAGCAGCACCGTGCACCGGGCACGCTGCGGCTGCTCCTCGCGCCGCACCATCAGCTCGCCGTAGCGGGCGGTGGAACGCCAGTGCACCCGGCGCAGGTCGTCGCCGTGGCGGTACCCGCGCGGGATCACATCGTCCTCACCGGCCAGCGCGAGCGACCGCTGCCGACCGTCCCCGTACCCCTTCGCCTCGCCTCCGAGGCGCACCGGAGCCAGCGGTTCCACGCGCGGGATCACCGTCAGGGTGTCGTACGTCGAGAAGGACCGGGTCAGCTCGCACATGCCGAACGGATCGGTCAGACGCAGCTGGAGCGGGCCCAGCGGGTAGCGGCCGCGCAGGTCGGAGCGGACCCGGTAGGACACCTCGCGCCGGCCGCCCGCCTCCACCCTGTCGAGCACGAAACGGGGCCGCGGACCGAGCACGTACGGCACCCGGTCCTGGAGCATCAGCAGGCCCGTGGGCAGGCGCGAGACGTTGTCCATCCGCAGATGGACCCGGGACTCGCCGCCGGCCGGCACACGCGCGGGGGAGAGGCGCCGGCTGCCCGCGACCCGGTAGCGGGTGCGGTACAGCACCGTCGCGCAGACCAGCGGCAGCACCGCCAGCAGCAGACCCACGCGCAGCAGGTCGCTCTGCCCCAGCACGTAACTGCAGACGGCGGCCGCGACGCCGGCCGCCAGGAAGGAGCGTCCGCGGGTGGTCAGACCGGCCAGGGCGGTGCGGATGCCACCCTTCTCGTCCCGGTCGGCCTCCGCGTGCCCCGTCCCCGCGGTCGTCATCAGAGCCTCCGCGGCGGCTGCGAGGGATACGCCGGCACGCCTCGGCCCATGGCGCCGAAGCCGCTCTGCTGATGGGGCGCCGCCGGCACGGGGGTGCGCTGCAGGATCTCCTCGACGACCTGCTCGGCGGTACGGCGGTTGAGCTGGGCCTGCGCGGTGGGCAGCAGCCGGTGGGCCAGGACGGCGACGGCGAGTGCCTGCACGTCGTCCGGCAGGGCGTACTCCCGGCCGCTGAGGGCCGCGGTCGCCTTCGCCGCGCGCAGCAGGTGCAGCGTCGCACGCGGCGAGGCGCCCAGTCTCAGGTCGGGGTGCGTGCGCGTGGCGGCGACCAGGTCCACCGCGTAGCGCCGGACCGGTTCGGCGACGTGGACGCCGCGCACCGCCTCGATCAGCTTGAGGATCTCGTCCGCGTGGGCGACCGGCTGGAGGTCCTCCAGAGGCGAGACACCGCCGTGCACGTCCAGCATCTGCAGTTCTGCCTCCGCGCTGGGGTAGCCGACCGAGACCCGGGCCATGAAGCGGTCCCGCTGCGCCTCGGGCAGCGGGTAGGTGCCCTCCATCTCGACCGGGTTCTGCGTCGCCACCACCATGAACGGGCTGGGCAGCTCGTAGGTCGTGCCGTCGATGGTGACCTGGCGCTCCTCCATCGACTCCAGGAGCGCGGACTGCGTCTTCGGCGAGGCGCGGTTGATCTCGTCGCCGATCACCACCTGCGCGAAGATCGCGCCCGGCTTGAACTCGAAGTCACGGCGCTGCTGATCCCAGATGGACACACCGGTGATGTCCGACGGCAGCAGGTCCGGCGTGAACTGGATGCGCCGCACCGAGCAGTCGATGGACCGCGCCAGCGCCTTGGCCAGCATCGTCTTGCCGACTCCCGGGACGTCCTCGATCAGCAGATGTCCCTCGGCGAGCAGCACGGTCAGCGAGAGCCGTACGACCTCGGGCTTGCCCTCGATCACGCCTTCCACAGAATCCCGCACGCGCTCCACCACGGCGGTCAAGTCAGTGAGGCTCGCTCGATCGTCATAGGTCGTCACCCGGCCCTCCTCGGCCCTTCCCGCGCTCTCAGGGAGCACGGGATACCCCAATTTCCCGGGCCGACGCGCCAAGACGCTGGCCGGCCCACCCCGAACCACGGACCCCACGCCTGAAATGCTCAGCGTGACGCCACTCCCCCGCATTCTTGCTGCCGTTACCGATTCGTGTCACTCGACTGTGGACAACTGGCCGCGATATGTCGGCCTTGCATCCTTTTCGAATATGCGACTGACAGGCTTTCGGCAGCCACGGCAGGTGGTCTTCCGGGGTGGGCGGCCCTCAGCGCCCAGGTCAGGAGGCGGGGTCGACCTCGCGCAGGAGGCCCGTCTTCACGTCGAAGACAAATCCCCGCACGTCGTCCGTGTGCTCCAGGAACGGCGAGGTCCGAACCCGCTGCATCGACTGCCGCACGTCCTGGTCGACGTCCCTGAAGGACTCGACGGCCCAGGCCGGACGCTGGCCGACCTCCAGCTCCAGCTCGTTGCGGAAGTCCTCGGTGAGCGATTCCAGGCCACACCCGGTGTGGTGGATGAGCACGACGCTGCGCGTCCCCAGCTTCCGCTGGCTGATGGTCAGCGAACGGATCACGTCGTCGGTGACCACACCGCCCGCGTTGCGGATGGTGTGGCAGTCACCGAGCTGCAGGCCCAGCGCGGCGTGCAGGTCGAGACGGGCGTCCATGCAGGCCACGACGGCGACGTGCAGGACGGGGCGGGCGTCCATGCCGGGGTCGGTGAAGGCTGCCGCGTAACGCTGGTTCGCCTCCACGAGCCGGTCGGTGACGGTGCCGCCGGTGGTCGCGGCGTCCTGGCCAGTGGGAAACGATGCAGAAGTCGTCATACCCATGACGGTACTGGTCACGACTGTTCTCGGCCTGCTGTGAGAGGGGACAAAGAACGTCATCGGGCCTTGTAGTGAGGTAACCCACAAGGGTGGTGTGTTACGGGCCGCGACGCGCAGGCCGGTTGATTGACCGGGAGACAGGGTGGACTAAAGTGACGCGAAGCGGGAGGCGAGTCTCTCCCCGCTGGACTGCTTTTCCCGGAGACCCGGCGACGCCCGGCGATCTCCCCACGTGCGCGGCGCGTACGTACGGCTCGGCCTCCTCCCGCTCCCGGTCGGCTGACGCTTCCGGCGCCGGCGGGCCTCCCCTTCACGAGCGGGCGGGGACCCGGCGGTGCGTACGGCCGCGTCGGATCTGAGAGGGCCCCTTGAGTCAGAGTCGACACGTCCCGGTGATGCTCCAGCGGTGCCTGGATCTGCTGGCACCCGCCCTTCAGAGCCCGGACGCCGTGGTCGTCGACTGCACCCTCGGACTCGGCGGCCACAGCGAGGCGCTCCTCGAGAGGTTCCCCGAGGCCCGTCTCGTCGCCCTCGACCGCGACAAGGAGGCCCTGCGCCTGTCCGGTGAGCGCCTCGCGCCCTACGGCGAGCGCGCCACCCTCGTCCACGCCGTGTACGACGAACTCCCCGAGGTGCTGCACAAGCTCGGCATCGCGCGCGTGCGGGGCGTGCTGTTCGACCTCGGTGTCTCCTCCATGCAGCTCGACGAGGCCGACCGCGGCTTCGCCTACGCCCAGGACGCCCCGCTCGACATGCGCATGGACCAGACGGCCGGCGTCAGCGCCGCCGAGGTCCTCAACACCTACCCGCCGGGCGAACTCGTGCGCATCCTGCGCGCGTACGGCGAGGAGAAGCAGGCCAAGCGGATCGTGAGCGCGATCGTGCGCGAGCGGGAGAAGGAGCCGTTCAGCAACAGCGCGCGGCTGGTCGAACTGATCAGGGACGCGCTGCCGCAGGCCGCCAAGCGCACCGGCGGCAACCCGGCCAAGCGCACCTTCCAGGCCCTGCGCATCGAGGTCAACGGCGAACTCGCCGTGCTCGAGCGGGCGATCCCGGCCGCCGTGAAGGCGCTCGACGTGGGCGGGCGGATCGCGGTGCTGTCGTACCACTCGCTGGAGGACCGGCTGGTCAAGCAGGTGTTCGCGGCGGGGGCCGCCACCACGGCGCCACCCGGGCTGCCCGTCGTGCCCGAGCGCTACCAGCCGCGGCTCAAGCTGCTCACGCGCGGTGCCGAACTCCCCACCGAGGGCGAGATCGCCGAGAACCGGCGTGCGGCACCGGCGCGGCTGCGGGGCGCCCAGCGCATCAGGGAGGACGTCGAGTGAGGCGTGTGCAGGCCGGACCGAGGGAGCCTGAGTGAGCAGCAAACCCGAACTGAAGGGGCGGGCGGCCCGACTCGCGCGACTCTTCCCGACCGGCCCCGGGCAGGCGGCCCGCACGCCCTTCGTCCTCCTGGTGGTCCTCCTCCTCGGCGGCGGGCTCATCTGCCTGCTGGTGCTGAACTCGGCCCTCAGCGAAGGCGCGTTCGAGCTCGACGACCTGCAGCGTGAGACCAAGAGCCTCACCGACGAGGAACAGGCCCTCCAGCGGGACATCGACGCCTACTCCGCCCCGGAGGCCCTCCAGCGGCGCGCCCGCGAACTCGGCATGGTCCCCGGCGGCGACCCCGCCTTCCTCGCCCCCGACGGCACCGTCAAGGGCGTCCCCAGCCCCGCCCCCGGCGCCCCGCTGACCGCCGCCCACATCCCCCTGGTCCTGGCCCCCGAGGCCATGACCGACGCCCCCGCCCCGATCCCCGGCAGGTGACGGAAGTGGATGACGACTTCGGCAGGCGCCCAGCGCGCCGCCGTGTGACGGGCCCAGGTGCGGCGTCCGCTCCCGGGGCCGCGGCGGGCCGGACCCTCGGCCGGGCGGCCGGGAGGCCCGCCGAGCCGTCCCCGGTCCGCACCGCCGGCCGCGAGGCCCGGTGCCGGCCCTGCCGGCGTCCGCCCGAAACCGTGTCCGCCGGCCCCCGGACCGGTCCGACTCCGACCCCCGGCAGGTGACGGAAGTGTCCGACAGGGAACCACCACGCCGCAGGGTGCCCGGCCCCGCCAGGCCGGTCCGCCCCGACGCCAGGCGCCGGCCCGGACCCGGTGCCCGGCCCGCGCGGCGCCCGGCGCAGGGACGTCCCAGGGCGCCCCGGCCGCTCCGGCTGGCCAGCCCCCGGCCCCGGCTGCGTCTGGTCGGGCTCGCCCTGACGCTGGTGCTGATCGCCTTCGTCGTCCGGCTCTTCCAGGTGCAGGCCGTCGACGCGAGCACGTACGCCGCGAAGGCCGAGCAGAACCGCTACGTCGGGCAGGTGCTCGCCGCGGACCGGGGCGAGATCACCGACCGGTCCGGTGTGGCCCTGGCGACCAGCGAGGACGCCTACGACATCACCGCCGACCCCACGATGTTCGCTCCGGGCCAGCTGAAGATCGGCGACGGGCCCGAGCAGGCGGCCGCGCTGCTCGCGCCGATCCTCGGCCAGGACCAGGAGACGCTGGTCAAGAAGCTGCGCCCGAAGAACGAGGCCCTGCGTTACGTCAAACTCGCCTCCCGCCAGACCCCGCAGGTGTGGAAGCAGATCAAGGACCTGAAGTCCGCGCTCGCCAAGAAGGCGGAGACGGACAAGTCCACGCCCAATGTTCTCTCGGGCGTCTTCTCCGTCGCCACCAGCAAGCGCGTGTATCCCAACGCCGACCTCGCCGCCGGAATACTGGGCTGGGTCAACGGCGAGGGCAAGCCCGGTGGCGGCATCGAGCTGCAGCTGGACAAGCAGCTCGCCGGCAAGGACGGCAAGATCCGCTACGCCCAGTCGGGCGGCCGCCTCGTCCCCACCGCGGGCTCCACCGAGACACCCGCCGTGCCCGGCAGCGACGTCGAGCTCACCATCGACCGCGACATCCAGTGGGCCGCCCAGAAGGCCATCTCCGACCAGGTGACGGAGTCCGCGGCCGACCGCGGCTACGTCATCGTCCAGGACACCCGCACCGGCGAGATCCTGGCCATGGCCAACTCACCCGGTTTTGACCCCAACGACCTGTCCGACGCCGACCCGGCCGCCCTCGGCAACGCCGCCGTCCAGGACGCCTTCGAACCCGGCTCCACCGCCAAGGTCATGTCGATGGCCGCCGTGCTGGAGGAGAACGCCGCCACCCCGATGACCCACGTCGTCGTGCCCAATCGGCTGCACCGCGGCGACCGGCTCTTCAAGGACGACATCGACCACCCGACCTGGTACCTGACCCTCAACGGCGTCCTCGCCAAGTCCAGCAACATCGGCACCATCCTCGCCACCGGCCAGCTGGGCAGGACCCAGGCCCAGGCCAACAAGGTCCTCTACCACTACCTGCGCGAGTTCGGCCTCGGCAGCGAAACCGGACTCGGCTTCCCCGGCGAGACCAACGGCATCCTCGCCCCGCCCGACAAGTGGTCGACCTCGCAGCAGTACACGATCCCTTTCGGCCAGGGCGTCTCCATCAACGCCATGCAGGCGGCGTCCGTGTACTCGACCATCGCCAACGGCGGCGTCCGCGTCGAACCCACGCTCGTCCGCGGCACCAGGGGGCCCGACGGCCGCTTCACCCCGGCCGCCAGGCCCGGGACGAAGCGCGTCGTGAGCGCGAAGACGGCGAAGACCCTCGCCCGGATGCTGGAGTCCGTGGTGGACGACGAGGAGGGCACCGGAACCAAGGCGCGCATCCCCGGCTACCGCGTCGCGGGCAAGACGGGCACGGCGAACCGCGTGGATCCGGCCACCGGCAAGTACCACGGCTACACGTCGTCGTTCGCCGGGTTCGCGCCCGCCGACAAACCACGCATCACCGTCTACTGCGCCATCCAGAACGCCACCAGCGGCAGCTACTTCGGCGGCCAGATCTGCGGCCCCGTATACAAGCAGGTCATGGAGTTCGCACTGAAGTCCCTCCAGGTCCCGCCGACCGGGGCCAAGCCCGCGAAGCTGCCGGTCACCTTCAGTCGCTGATCGGCCACACCCCCCGATCAGCACGGAACCAGCCAGGAACCACCTCGTGACAACGATCACCCCCGACCCCGGGAACCAGAGCGCCTCCGGCCCCTCACTTCGCCCGGAGGCGGGTACGCCCGGTACGCTCACCGCCGTGCCACACGCTGATCAGTCCCAAATCACCCAGAAGGGCCAACCCGTGACATACCCCGGGCCGCCCAGGCCGGTGCACGTCTCCGCCACACGTCTCGCGGAACTCGCCGGTCAGCTGGGTGCCACCGCGCCGGAGAGCGACGCCGAGGTCACGGGCATCACCCATGACTCGCGCGCCGTCCGTCCCGGCGACCTCTACGCCGCCCTCCCGGGCGCCCGTCTGCACGGCGCGGACTTCGTCAACCAGGCCGCGGGCCTCGGCGCCGCCGCCGTGCTCACCGACCCGACCGGCGCCGAGCGCGCCGCCGCGTCCGGGCTGCCGGTACTGGTCGTCGACGATCCGCGCGGGCGGATGGGCGAGCTGGCCGCCACGATCTACGGCCACCCCGGCCGGGACCTGCTCCAGATCGGCATCACCGGCACCTCCGGCAAGACCACCACCGCCTACCTGGTCGAGGGCGGCCTGAGGACGGTCCGGTCCACCGGCCTCATCGGCACGGTGGAGATGCGCATCGGCGACGAGCGCATCAAGTCCGAGCGCACCACCCCCGAAGCCACCGACCTGCAGGCCCTGTTCGCCGTCATGCGCGAACGCGGTGTCGACGCGGTCGCGATGGAGGTCTCCAGCCACGCCCTGGTCCTCGGCCGGGTCGACGGCTGTGTCTTCGACATCGGCGTCTTCACCAACCTCAGCCCGGAACACATGGAGTTCCACTCGGGCATGGAGGACTACTTCCAGGCGAAGGCGCAGCTCTTCACCCCGAAACGGGGCAAACTCGGCGTGGTCAACGTCGACGACGAATACGGGCGCAGGCTGGCCAAGGAGGCCACCGTCCCGGTCGTCACCTACTCCGCCGAGGGCCACCCCGACGCGGACTGGCGCGCCGAGGACGTCCAGGTCGGCCGGCTGGACTCGACGTTCACCGTCATCGGCCCCAAGGGCGAGCGGATCGCCGCCAAGTCGCCGCTGCCGGGCCCCTTCAACGTGGCCAACACCCTCGCCGCGATCGTCGCCCTCGCCGTCGCCGGGCTGGACCCGCAGGCCGCCGCCGACGGCGTCGCCGCCGTGCCCGGCGTGCCGGGCCGCCTGGAGCGGGTCGACGCCGGACAGCCGTACCTCGCGGTCGTCGACTACGCCCACAAGACCGACGCCGTCGAGTCCGTGCTGCGGGCCCTGCGCAAGGTCACCGAGGGCAAGCTGCACATCGTCCTCGGATGCGGTGGCGACCGCGACAGGACCAAGCGCGAGCCCATGGGCGCCGCCGCCGCCCGGCTCGCCGACACGGCCGTACTGACCTCCGACAACCCCCGCTCCGAGGACCCCCTCGCGATCCTCGCCACGATGCTCCAGGGCGCGGCCTCGGTGCCCGCCTACGAGCGCGGCGAGGTGGCCGTCTTCGAGGACCGGGCCGCCGCGATCGCGGCCGCCGTCGCCCGCGCCGAGCCCGGCGACACCGTCCTGGTCGCGGGCAAGGGCCACGAGCAGGGCCAGGACATCGCCGGGGTGGTCCGTCCCTTCGACGACCGCCAGGTGCTTCGCGAAGCCATCCAGAAGACCCAGGGATGAAATCCCGCATGATCCAGGGGATGAACTTGTGATCGCCCTCTCCCTCGCCGAGATCGCAGAAGTCGTCGGCGGGCAGACGCACGACATACCGGACCCGTCCGTCCAGGTCACCGGCCCGGTCGTCCGGGACTCCCGCGAGGCGGGGCCGGGCAGCCTGTTCGTGGCCTTCGCCGGTGAGCGCGTGGACGGCCACGACTTCGCGGCGGCGGTCGTCGAGGCGGGAGCGGTGGCCGTACTCGGCACCCGCCCCGTCGGCGTGCCCGCGATCGTCGTGGACGACGTCCAGGCCGCCCTCGGCGCCCTCGCCCGGCACGTCGTACGCCGCCTAGGCGCCACCCTCGTCGCCCTCACCGGCTCGGCGGGCAAGACCAGCACCAAGGACCTCATCGCGCAGGTGCTCCAGCGCAAGGCGCCTACGGTCTTCACGCCCGGCTCCCTCAACAACGAGATCGGGCTGCCGCTGACCGCCCTCAGCGCCACCGAGGAGACGAGGTTCCTCGTCCTGGAGATGGGCGCCCGCGGCATCGGGCACATCCGCTACCTCACCGACCTGACGCCCCCCAGGGTCGGTCTCGTCCTGAACGTCGGCAGCGCCCACATCGGCGAGTTCGGCGGCCGCGAGCAGATCGCCCAGGCCAAGGGCGAACTCGTCGAGTCCCTCCCCGCCGAGGCCGACGGCGGCACCGCGATCCTCAACGCGGACGACCCCTACGTGCGGGCCATGGCCTCCCGTACGAAGGCGAAGGTGGTCTTTTTCGGAGAGTCCGGCGAAGCGGACGTTCGCGCTGAGAACGTGCGACTCACGGACACCGGACAGCCCTCGTTCAGGCTTCACACACCCTCCGGTGCAAGCGATGTGACCATGCGCCTGTACGGTGAGCACCACGTGTCGAACGCGCTCGCCGCGGCCGCCGTCGCCCACGAGTTGGGCATGTCCGCTGACGAGATCGCCGTCGCGCTCTCCGAGGCGGGCTCCCTCTCCCGCTGGCGGATGGAGGTCACCGAGCGCCCGGACGGCGTGACGGTCGTCAACGACGCCTACAACGCGAACCCCGAGTCCATGCGAGCCGCTCTGCGCGCGCTCGTGGCGATCGGCAAGGGGCGGCGGACGTGGGCGGTGCTCGGCCAGATGGCCGAGCTCGGGGACGAGGCTCTCGCCGAGCACGACGCGGTCGGACGGCTCGCCGTCCGGCTCAACGTCAGCAAGCTCGTCGCGGTCGGTGGCAGGGAAGCCGCCTGGCTGCAACTGGGCGCATATAACGAGGGTTCGTGGGGTGAGGAGTCGGTGCACGTGTCCGACGCACAGGCGGCGGTCGACCTGTTGCGCAGCGAGTTGCGCCCGGGAGACGTCGTACTCGTGAAGGCGTCCCGTTCGGTCGGCCTCGAGAGCGTGGCGCAGGCGCTGCTCGAGTCCGGTGCCGAGGGTGAGGTTTCCGCCCGATGATGAAGCAGATCCTGTTCGCAGGAGTCATTGGTCTCTTCCTGACCCTGGTCGGCACCCCGCTGCTGATCAAACTGCTGGCGCGCAAGGGCTACGGCCAGTACATCCGGGACGACGGGCCGCGCGAGCACGCCAGCAAGCGCGGTACGCCGACCATGGGCGGTATCGCGTTCATCCTGGCGACGGTCGCCGCGTACTTCCTGGCCAAGGTGATCACCGGCTATCTGGACCCGGAGGCCGACGCGGCGCCGACCTTCTCGGGTCTGCTGGTGCTCGGCCTGATGGTCGGCATGGGCCTGGTCGGCTTCCTCGACGACTACATCAAGATCGTCAAGCGGCGTTCGCTGGGCCTGCGGGCCAAGGCGAAGATGGCCGGCCAGCTGATCGTCGGCATCAGCTTCGCGGTGCTCTCGCTGCAGTTCGCGGACAACCGCGGCAACACCCCGGCCTCCACCAAGCTGTCGTTCATCACGGACTTCGGCTGGACGATCGGGCCCGTGCTGTTCGTGGTCTGGGCGCTGTTCATGATCCTCGCGATGTCGAACGGCGTGAACCTGACCGACGGTCTGGACGGTCTCGCCACCGGCGCCTCGGTACTGGTCTTCGGCGCCTACACCTTCATCGGCGTCTGGCAGTTCCAGGAGTCCTGCGCCAACGCGAAGACGCTGACCAACCCGGGTGCGTGTTTTGAGGTGCGGGACCCGCTCGACCTGGCGGTGGTCGCGTCCGCGCTGATGGGCGCCTGCCTGGGCTTCCTGTGGTGGAACACGTCGCCGGCCAAGATCTTCATGGGTGACACCGGTTCGCTGGCGCTCGGCGGTGTGCTCGCGGGCCTCGCGATCTGCTCCCGCACCGAGCTGCTGCTCGCCATCCTCGGCGGCCTGTTCGTCCTGATCACCATGTCCGTGGTGATCCAGGTCGGTTCCTTCCGCCTGACCGGCAAGCGGGTCTTCCGGATGGCGCCACTCCAGCACCACTTCGAACTCAAGGGCTGGTCCGAGGTCCTTGTGGTGGTCCGCTTCTGGATCATCCAGGGCATCTGTGTGATTGTCGGACTTGGCCTCTTCTATGCGGGATGGGCAGCGGACAAGTGATCAACTGGCAGGGCAAGCACGTCACCGTCGCCGGGCTCGGCGTCTCCGGCGTCCCGGCGGCCAAGGTGCTGCGCGGACTCGGCGCGCGGGTCACCGTCGTCAACGACGGCGACGACGAGCGGGCGCGGACCCAGGCCGCGGAGCTTCAGGCCCTGGGGGTCACCGTGCGCCTGGGCGACGGCGACACCCTGCCGGAGGGCACCGAGCTGATCGTGACTGCGCCCGGCTGGAAGCCGGACAAGCCGCTGTTCGCTGCGGCGGAGAAGGCCGGGGTCGAGGTCTGGGGCGACGTCGAACTGGCCTGGCGCCTGCGCGGCCCCGACGCCGCGCCCTGGCTGGCCGTCACGGGCACCAACGGCAAGACCACCACCGTCCAGATGCTGGCGTCCATCCTGACGGCGGCGGGCCTGCGCACGGCCGCCGTCGGCAACATCGGCGTCTCCCTGCTGGACGCGGTGCTCGGCGAAGAGCGCTACGACGTCCTGGCCGTGGAGCTGTCCAGCTACCAGCTGCACTGGGCGCCGTCCCTGCGCGCCCACTCGGCCGCCGTGCTCAACCTCGCCCCCGACCACCTCGACTGGCACGGCTCCATGGAGGCCTACGCCGCCGACAAGGGCCGCGTCTACGAGGGAAATCGCGTCGCCTGCGTGTACAACGCCGCCGACCGGGCCACCGAGGACCTGGTGCGCGAGGCCGACGTCGAGGAGGGCTGCCGGGCCATCGGCTTCACCCTGGGCACGCCCGGGCCCTCCCAACTCGGCGTCGTCGAGGGCATCCTGGTCGACCGGGCCTTCGTCGAGAACCGGCAGAAGAACGCCCAGGAGCTCGCCGAGGTCTCCGACGTCAACCCGCCGGCCCCGCACAACATCGCCAACGCCCTCGCGGCGGCGGCCCTCGCCCGCGCCTACGGTGTGCCCGCCAAGGCCGTACGGGACGGCCTGCGGGCCTTCACCCCGGACGCCCACCGCATCGCGCACGTGGCGGACGTGGACGGGGTCGCCTACGTCGACGACTCCAAGGCCACCAACACGCATGCGGCCGAAGCCTCGTTGGCGGCGTACGAGTCGATCGTGTGGATCGCGGGCGGGCTGGCGAAGGGCGCGACCTTCGACGAGCTGGTCGCCAAGTCGGCGAAGCGGCTGCGCGGGGCCGTGCTGATCGGCGCGGACCGCGAGCTCATCCGTGAAGCCCTGGCGCGACACGCCCCGGAAGTACCGGTCGTCGACCTCGACCGGACCGACACTGGGGCGATGCGCGCGGCGGTTCAGGAGGCGCGCGGCCTCGCCCGCACCGGTGACACGGTGCTGCTGGCTCCGGCCTGCGCCTCCATGGACATGTTCGCCAACTACAACAAGCGCGGGGACGCTTTCGCGGACGCCGTTCGTGAGCTCGGCTCCGGCGAGGGCTGACCCGGGTCCGCCTTGCCCGGCGGCGGTGCCGGGCGTACCTGGGAGGGACGCGTGACACGGATGTGGCTGGTGCCCGAGCGGCCGGGGGACGTCAGGGCCTGTTCTGAGTTCCCCGCCTGCGCCCCGAGCCCGGCGGGGTGAGCGGAGTGCCCGCCAGCCGTACCGGACGGCCTCCGGCCCCACGCGCCCCCAGGCGTCCCGCCGCGACCCGGCTCCCGCGCCAGAACGGGGTCCTGGGCTTCTACGACCGTGCGCGCAGGAGCTGGGACCGGCCGCTGACCGCTTACTACCTGATCTTCGGTGGCAGCCTGCTGATCACCGTGCTGGGCCTGGTGATGGTCTACTCGGCCTCACAGATCACCGCGCTGCAGATGTCGCTGCCGGGTTCGTACTTCTTCCGCAAGCAGCTCCTCGCGGCGGTCATCGGCGCCGGTCTGCTGTTCGCGGCCTCACGGATGCCGGTGAAACTGCACCGGGCGCTGGCCTATCCGATCCTCGCGGGAGCCGTCTTCCTGATGGCCCTCGTACAGATCCCGGGGATAGGAGTGTCCGTCAACGGCAACCAGAACTGGATCGCGGTCGGCGGCTCGTTCCAGATCCAGCCCAGCGAGTTCGGCAAGCTCGCCCTCGTCCTGTGGGGCGCCGACCTGCTGGCCCGCAAGCAGGACAAGAGGCTGCTGACGCAGTGGAAGCACATGCTCGTGCCGCTGGTGCCGGCCGCCTTCATGCTGCTCGGCCTGATCATGATCGGCGGCGACATGGGCACCGCGATCATCCTCACGGCCATCCTGTTCGGCCTCCTCTGGCTGGCGGGCGCGCCCACCCGGCTGTTCGCCGGAGTGCTGTCGGTCGCGGCCGTCCTCGGCCTGATCCTCATCAAGACCAGCCCCAACCGGATGGCCCGCCTGCAGTGCCTCGGAGCCACCGAGCCCCAGTCCGGGCCCGTCGACTGCTGGCAGGCCGTGCACGGGATCTACGCGCTCGCCTCCGGCGGAATCTTCGGCTCCGGGCTGGGTGCGAGTGTGGAGAAATGGGGCCAACTGCCCGAAGCCCACACCGACTTCATCTTCGCCGTCACCGGTGAGGAACTGGGCCTGGCGGGGACGCTGTCGGTACTCGCTCTCTTCGCGGCTCTAGGCTATGCGGGTATCCGCGTGGCCGGACGCACGGAGGACCCCTTCGTCAGGTACGCCGCGGGAGGTGTGACCACCTGGATCACGGCCCAGGCCGTGATCAACATCGGTGCGGTGCTCGGTCTGCTGCCGATCGCTGGCGTCCCCCTCCCGCTGTTCTCCTACGGAGGCTCCGCCCTGCTGCCGACCATGTTCGCCATCGGGCTGCTGATCGCCTTCGCACGCGACGAGCCCGCTGCGCGGGCGGCGCTTGCGATGCGGCAACCTCGCTTTGGTAGAAAGCGGGGGGCTGGGGGCACCGGTTCCAAACGGAGTCCCCGGAGATGGAACACGATGCGACGGCGTGCCTCGGCGGCGCGCTCGTCCGGAGAGCGGTGAATTTCGGTGCATGTCGTACTCGCCGGCGGGGGAACCGCGGGCCACATCGAGCCCGCGCTCGCCCTCGCGGACGCCCTGCGCAGGCAGGATCCGAGCGTGGGCATCACGGCCCTGGGCACGGAGCGAGGCCTCGAGACACGTCTCGTACCCGAGCGTGGGTACGAACTCGCGCTGATCCCCGCCGTGCCGCTGCCACGCAAGCCCACCCCCGAGCTGATCACCGTCCCGGGACGGTTGCGCGGCACGATCAAGGCGACGGAGCAGATCCTGGAGCGCACCAAGGCGGACGCCGTGGTCGGCTTCGGCGGCTATGTCGCCCTGCCCGGCTACCTCGCGGCCAAGCGCCTCGGGGTGCCGATCGTGATCCATGAGGCCAACGCCCGCCCGGGGCTGGCCAACAAGATCGGCTCGCGCTACGCAAGCCAGGTCGCCGTCTCCACGCCGGACAGCAAGCTGCGGGGCGCCCGCTACATCGGCATCCCGCTGCGCCGCTCCATCGCCACCCTGGACCGGGCCGCCGTACGCCCCGAGGCCCGGGCCGCGTTCGGGCTCGACCCGAACCTGCCCACGCTGCTCGTCTCCGGCGGCTCCCAGGGCGCCCGCCGGCTCAACGAGGTCGTGCAGACGGTCGCTCCGTGGCTCCAGCAGGCCGGAATCCAGATCCTGCACGCGGTCGGTCCGAAGAACGAACTGCCGCAGGTGCACCAGATGCCGGGAATGCCCCCTTACATCCCGGTAAGTTACCTGGACCGGATGGACCTCGCGTACGCCGCGGCCGACATGATGCTCTGCCGCGCGGGCGCGATGACCGTAGCCGAGCTCTCCGCCGTCGGGCTGCCGGCCGCCTACGTCCCGCTGCCCATCGGCAACGGCGAACAGCGGCTCAACGCCCAGCCGGTGGTCAAGGCCGGTGGCGGTCTGCTGGTCGACGACGCGGAGCTGACCCCCGAGTGGGTCCAGCAGAACGTCCTGCCCGTGCTCGCCGACCCGCACCGGCTGTACCAGATGTCCCGCGCCGCCGCCGAGTTCGGCCGCCGGGACGCCGACGACCTGCTCGTCGGCATGGTGTACGAGGCGATCGCCGCCAGTCGTGCACATCGTTAGGACTGTATGACGGAAGGCAGGGGAGCGTGGCCGGATCGACCACCGCCGAGCGCGGTGAACGCAAGCAGCAGTCGTCCGGCCCGCCGCTCCGTCTGCGGTCGAGGCGGGCCCGGCTTCGTGTGATCGTCATCCTGGGCCTCGTTCTGGTCTTCCTCGGCTTCCCGGCGCTCTGGCTCTTCTACGGCTCCGCGTGGCTGCGCGCCGAGACCGTCTCCGTGTCGGGGGCACGAGTCCTGACGCCGGCTCAGATCAAGGCGGCCGCCGACGTTCCCCTCGGCGAGCCGCTGATTTCCGTCGACACGGATGCGATCGAGACCCGACTGCGCCGGAAATTGCCCCGAATCGACTCGGTTGACGTGGTCCGTTCCTGGCCCCATGGAATCGGGCTGAAAGTGGTCGAGCGGACTCCGGTTCTCTTTGTCCAAAAGGGCGGAAAGTTCGTCGAAGTGGACGACGAAGGTGTCCGTTTCGCCACGGTTCCTGAGGCGCCGAAAGGCGTGCCCGCGCTGGAATTGACGCTCTCCCGGTCCGGCTCTGCCGCCGCCAGCCTGCGCCGCTTCGACGAGTCCCGGCTGGTGCGCGAGGCGGTGGGCGTCGCCCGGGCGGTTCCGGTCGTCGTCGCACGCGGGACACGGGCCGTCAAGGTCCGGTCCTACGACGGCATCTCGCTGGAGTTGAGGGATGGCCGTACGGTCACCTGGGGAAGCAGCGAGAAGGGTGCCGCGAAGGGCCGTGCGCTCACCGCCCTGATGAAAGCAACGCCCGGCGCACGGCACTTCGACGTGAGTGTTCCCACCGCGCCCGCGTCATCGGGGAGTTGACGCACATCAGCGCAGGCCAGCACCCTGGTTGGGCAGTGCTACGGCTGATCACATAGGGTGAAAAGAAAAACGGGAGGTTCGGCGTGTTCGTTGAACGCGCGCCACTTGTCGACTTAGTGTCCTGTTCAGAAGACTCCAAGGAACAGACACACTGGTAACCCTAAACTTCAGGGTTAGGGTTCGGGTCGGCGATACGGACCGTCCCATTCGGCATCAGTCGTCGGGTCACGGGGCGCAGCGCGCCACGGTGATCCGGCGACACGTAACTCGAGGCGAGAGGCCTTCGACGTGGCAGCACCGCAGAACTACCTCGCAGTCATCAAAGTCATCGGTGTCGGCGGCGGTGGTGTCAATGCCATCAACCGGATGATCGAGGTCGGTCTCAAGGGCGTCGAGTTCATCGCCATCAACACCGACGCGCAAGCTCTGTTGATGAGCGACGCCGACGTCAAGCTGGACGTCGGCCGTGAACTCACCCGCGGACTCGGCGCCGGAGCCAACCCGGCCGTGGGCCGCAAGGCCGCCGAGGACCACCGCGAGGAGATCGAGGAGGTCCTCAAGGGGGCCGACATGGTCTTCGTGACAGCCGGTGAAGGCGGCGGCACCGGCACCGGCGGCGCGCCCGTCGTGGCCAACATCGCCCGCTCGCTCGGTGCCCTCACCATCGGTGTGGTCACGCGTCCGTTCACCTTCGAGGGACGGCGCCGCGCCAACCAGGCCGAGGACGGCATCGCCGAACTCCGCGACGAGGTCGACACCCTCATCGTCATCCCGAACGACCGGCTGCTGTCCATCTCGGACCGCCAGGTCTCGGTGCTCGACGCCTTCAAGTCGGCCGACCAGGTCCTCCTCTCCGGTGTCCAGGGCATCACCGACCTCATCACCACCCCCGGTCTCATCAACCTCGACTTCGCCGACGTCAAGTCGGTCATGTCCGAGGCCGGCTCGGCCCTCATGGGCATCGGCTCGGCCCGCGGCGACGACCGCGCGGTGGCCGCGGCCGAGATGGCGATCTCCTCGCCGCTGCTGGAGGCGTCCATCGACGGCGCCCGGGGCGTGCTGCTCTCCATCTCCGGTGGCTCGGACCTCGGTCTGTTCGAGATCAACGAGGCCGCCCAGCTGGTGAGCGAGGCCGCCCACCCCGAGGCCAACATCATCTTCGGCGCGGTGATCGACGACGCCCTCGGCGACGAGGTCAGGGTCACCGTGATCGCGGCCGGCTTCGACGGTGGCCAGCCGCCCGCCAAGCGGGACAACGTCCTCGGTTCGTCCTCCGCCAAGCGCGAGGAGCCGGCCCCGGCACGGCAGACCGAGAGCCGCCCGTCCTTCGGATCGCTCGGCAGCGTGACCCCGAAGGAGGACCCGGAGCCCGCTCCGGAGCCGGTCAGCGACATCCCGGTCGCCCCGCCGGTGCCGCCGGCGCCGCGGACCTACTCGGACAGCGCGGCCGAGGAACTGGACGTACCGGACTTCCTTAAGTGATTCTCCTGACGTGATAGGACAGCGCGAAAGCGTGAGCGGCGCGCACTTCGGCTTCACCGACCGGTGGGGCGGGGTGAGCGCCGCTCCGTATGAGGAGCTCAACCTCGGCGGAGCGGTGGGGGACGATCCCGACGCCGTACGCACCAACCGCGAACTGGCGGCCAAGGCGCTGGGCACCGATCCGGACCGGGTGGTCTGGATGAACCAGGTGCACGGGGCCGACGTGGCGGTGGTGGACGGACCGTGGGGATCTTCCGAGATCCCGTCGGTCGACGCCGTCGTCACCGCCCGGCGGGGTCTCGCCCTCGCCGTACTCACCGCCGACTGCGTGCCGGTACTGCTCGCCGACCCCGTGGCCGGGGTCGCGGCCGCGGCCCACGCGGGCCGGCCCGGCATGATCGCCGGGGTCGTCCCGGCCGCGCTACGCGCGATGACGGAGCTGGGCGCCGAGCCCTCCCGGATCGTCGCCCGCACCGGCCCCGCCGTCTGTGGCCGGTGCTACGAGGTGCCCGAGGCGATGCGCGCCGAGGTGTCCGCCATCGAGCCGGCGGCGTACGCCGAGACCGGTTGGGGCACTCCGGCGGTCGACGTGAGCGCCGGAGTGCACGCCCAGCTCCAGCGGCTCGGGGTGCGTGACCGGGCGCAGTCGCCGGTGTGCACGCTGGAGTCGGCTGATCACTTCTCGTACCGCCGCGACCGCACCACCGGTCGGCTCGCGGGCTATGTCTGGCTGGACTGATGGGACATGACGGACCGTAAGGACGAACTCGCCAAGAATCTGGCGAAAGTGGAGCGGCGTATCGCCGACGCGTGCGCTGCCGCGGGGCGGGCGCGCGATGAGGTGACCCTGATCGTGGTCACCAAGACCTACCCGGCGAGCGATGTGCGGATCCTGTCGGAACTCGGCGTCCGCCATGTCGCCGAGAACCGCGACCAGGACGCGGCCCCCAAGGCCGCGGCCTGTGCGGATTTGCCCCTTACTTGGCATTTCGTCGGTCAACTTCAGACCAACAAGGTGCGATCCGTGGCTGGTTACGCGGACTTCGTGCAGTCGGTCGATCGTTCCAAGCTCGTCACAGCTCTGTCGAAGGAGGCCGTGCGGGCCGGGCGTGAACTCGGGTGTCTCATCCAGGTCGCACTGGACGCCGGCGAGAGCGCCCGGGGTGAGCGGGGAGGCGTGGCGCCCGGCGGAATCGAGGAGTTGGCCGGTCTGGTGGCCGCGGCCCCGGGGTTGCGGCTCGACGGACTGATGACCGTCGCACCGCTCAGCGGGGAGTATGCGGGACGCGAACAGGCGGCGTTCGGGCGGTTGATGGATTTGTCGACTGACCTGCGCCGGAGTCATCCGGCTGCCACCATGGTCTCGGCAGGGATGAGTGCGGACCTCGAACAGGCTGTGGCGGCCGGAGCGACACATGTGCGCGTCGGCAGCGCGGTACTCGGAGTCCGCCCCAGCCTCCGGTAACGTCGCCAGGAAGTCGGACCACAGCAGAAAATATGGTCATTGCCGCCGAAAGGTGGATTTAAGGACCACGTGGATCGCGGGCACTTGGCAGTCGTCAGCCGATCCACCACAGAGCGGAGGACTCAGAGCATGGCCGGCGCGATGCGCAAGATGGCGGTCTACCTCGGCCTCGTGGAGGACGATGGGTACGACGGCCGCGGATTCGACCCCGACGACGACTTCGAACCCGAACTCGACCCGGAACCCGAGCGGGATCACCGAAGGCACGAGCAGTCCCATCAGCCACATATCTCACATCAGCCCCAAAGGGACGAAGAGGTACGAGTCGTACAACCGTCCGTACCCCGGGAGCCGGTCGCCCGTTCCGCTTCGCTACCCGCGGAATCCGGGCGCCCGGCGCGCATCGCGCCCGTGGCATCCATCACACAAGAACGCGCAAGTCTGGAGAAGAACGCACCGGTGATCATGCCCAAGGTCGTGTCGGAGCGAGAGCCTTACCGGATCACCACGCTTCACCCGCGGACATACAACGAGGCCCGTACCATCGGGGAACACTTCCGTGAAGGCACCCCGGTGATCATGAATCTGACTGAGATGGACGACACAGATGCGAAGCGACTTGTCGACTTTGCGGCAGGTTTGGTGTTTGGTCTTCACGGCAGTATCGAGAGGGTGACGCAGAAGGTGTTCCTGTTGTCGCCTGCTAACGTCGATGTCACGGCGGAGGACAAGGCCCGCATCGCAGAGGGCGGGTTCTTCAACCAGAGCTGAGACACACCATCGGAAACAGCAGTACCGAGCAGGGCGCAGGGGAGAGGGAAGCAAGAGGTCATGAGCGTGGTCCTGGATGTCGTCTACATCGCGCTGATGTGCTTCCTCATCGTGCTCATCTTCCGGCTGGTCATGGACTACGTGTTCCAGTTCGCCCGCTCATGGCAACCCGGCAAGGCGATGGTGGTCGTTCTGGAGGCCACCTACACTGTCACGGATCCACCGCTCAAGCTTCTGCGGCGGGTCATCCCGCCGCTGCGTCTCGGGGGCGTGGCGCTCGACCTGTCCTTCTTCGTTCTGATGATCATCGTCTACATCCTGATCTCGATCGTGAGCCGGCTGTGAGCGATGTGAACTACGGTCTTGCCGAATGCCGACGACTACGTTGAGGTGAAGAGATGCCGTTGACCCCCGAGGACGTGCGGAACAAGCAGTTCACGACCGTCCGCCTCCGAGAAGGCTATGACGAGGACGAGGTCGATGCCTTCCTCGACGAGGTCGAAGCCGAACTGACCCGGCTGCTTCGCGAGAACGAGGACCTGCGCGCCAAACTGGCCGCGGCGACGCGTGCTGCTGCCCAGAACCAGCAGAACATGCGCAAGCCTCCGGAGCAGCAGGACCAGCAGCCACAGCAGCAGGGCATGCGCGGTCCCGGGGGTCCTGTCCCCGCCGGCATATCGGGCCCGCCGCAGCAGCAGATGGGTGGCCCCATGGGTGGTCCGCCCCAGCTGCCGAGCGGTGCCCCGCAGCTGCCCGCCGGTCCCGGCGGTCAGGGTGGTCCGCAGGGTCCCGGTCCGATGGGCCAGGGTCCGGGCGGTCCCGGCCCGATGGGTCAGCCCCCGATGCAGCAGCAGATGGGTGGTCCGATGGGCGGCCCCATGGGCGGTCCGATGGGCGGCCCCGGTCAGGGAGGCCCCGGTGGCGACAGCGCCGCCCGTGTCCTCTCGCTGGCCCAGCAGACCGCCGACCAGGCGATCGCCGAGGCCCGTTCCGAAGCCAACAAGATCGTCGGCGAGGCGCGTTCGCGTGCCGAGGGTCTTGAGCGTGACGCCCGTGCCAAGGCCGACGCCCTGGAGCGGGACGCGCAGGAGAAGCACCGCGTCGCGATGGGCTCCCTGGAGTCCGCCCGCGCCACGCTGGAGCGCAAGGTCGAGGACCTGCGCGGCTTCGAGCGCGAGTACCGCACGCGCCTGAAGTCGTACCTGGAGTCGCAGCTGCGTCAGCTGGAGACCCAGGCCGACGACTCGCTGGCCCCGCCGCGTACTCCGGCGACCGCCTCGCTCCCGCCGTCCCCGGCGCCTTCCATGGCTCCGGCCGGCGCGAGCGCCCCGTCCTACGGCGGTGGCAACCAGGGGATGGGCGGCGCTCCCTCGCCGTCCGCTCCGTCCTACGGCGGTCAGCAGCAGATGTCGCCGGCGATGACCCAGCCGATGGCGCCGGTGCGTCCGCAGGGCCCCTCGCCGATGGGTCAGGCGCCCTCGCCCATGCGAGGCTTCCTGATCGACGAGGACGACAACTGACGGCCTGATGGCCAGTAGTACGGCGTAGAGGTCGGCAGCGTTCAGGGCGAGGCCCCGGGTCCAGGACCCGGGGCCTCGCCCTTTGCCGTGGGCGTTCGTGCCGGCGCACTCGCGTTCGTGCGTACGCAACGCCGAAGGCCCGGACCCGCCAAGATCTTTGGCGAGTCCGGGCCTTGGGGCCGATCGGCCTGTGGGTTACGCCTTGCGCAGGCGGAACGTCAGGGACAGCCCCTCGTCGGTGAACGGCGCTCCGTACGCGCCGTCCGCCTCGCCCCGGGCGAAGTCCGTCGCCAGGACCTCGTCGGCGATCAGGCCGGCGTGCTCGGTCAGGGCCTCGGCGACGGACGGGTCGGTGGCCGTCCAGCGCAGTGCGATGCGGTCGGCCACGTCGAGGCCGCTGTTCTTGCGGGCCTCCTGGATCAGGCGGATGGCGTCACGGGCGAGCCCCGCGCGGCGCAGCTCCTCCGTGATCTCCAGGTCCAGGGCCACCGTCGCGCCGGAGTCCGACGCCACCGACCAGCCCTCGCGCGGCGTCTCCGTGATGATCACCTCGTCGGGAGCCAGCGTGATGGTCTCGCCGTCGACCTCGACCGACGCGGTGCCCTCGCGCAGCGCCAGGGACAGGGCGGCCGCGTCCGCGTTCGCGACGGCCTTCGCCACGTCCTGGACCCGCTTGCCGAAACGCTTGCCCAGCGCGCGGAAGTTGGCCTTCGCGGTGGTGTCGACCAGGGAGCCGCCGACCTCGCTCAGTGTCGCCAGCGACTCGACGTTCAGCTCCTCCGTGATCTGCGCGCGCAGTTCGGAGTCGAGTGCGTCGAAGCCCGTCGCCGCAATCAGCGCGCGGGAGAGCGGCTGACGCGTCTTGACGCCCGACTCCGCGCGCGTGGCCCGGCCGAGCTCCACCAGGCGGCGCACCAGCACCATCTGCTTCGACAGCTCCGGGTCGATGGCGGAGAGGTCCGCCTCGGGCCAGGAGGTCAGGTGGACCGACTCCGGGGCGCCCGGGGTGACCGGGACGATCAGGTCCTGCCAGACCCGCTCGGTGATGAACGGAGTCAGCGGGGCCATCAGCTGCGTGACCGTCTCGACGACCTCGTGCAGGGTGCGCAGGGCCGCCTTGTCGCCCTGCCAGAAGCGGCGGCGCGAGCGGCGCACGTACCAGTTCGACAGGTCGTCGACGAACGCGGACAGCAGCTTGCCGGCGCGCTGGGTGTCGTAGGCGTCCAGGGACTGGGTGACCTGGTCGTTGAGCGCGTGCAGTTCGGACAGCAGCCAGCGGTCCAGGACCGGGCGGTCGGCCGGGGCGGGGTCGGCCGCGGACGGGGCCCAGCCGGACGTACGGGCGTACAGGGCCTGGAAGGCGACCGTGTTCCAGTACGTGAGGAGCGTCTTGCGGACGACCTCCTGGATGGTGCCGTGGCCGACGCGGCGGGCCGCCCACGGGGAACCGCCGGCCGCCATGAACCAGCGCACCGCGTCCGCGCCGTGCCGGTCCATGAGGGGGATCGGCTCCAGGGTGTTGCCCAGGTGCTTGGACATCTTGCGGCCGTCCTCGGCGAGGATGTGGCCGAGGCAGACGACGTTCTCGTACGACGACTTGTCGAAGACCAGCGTGCCGACGGCCATCAGCGTGTAGAACCAGCCGCGGGTCTGGTCGATGGCCTCGCAGATGAACTGCGCCGGGTAGCGGGCCTCGAACAGCTCCTTGTTCTTGTACGGGTAGCCCCACTGCGCGAACGGCATCGAGCCGGAGTCGTACCAGGCGTCGATGACCTCGGGCACGCGCGTGGCCGTGGCGCCGCAGCCGTCCTGCGGGCAGGGGAAGGTGACCTCGTCGATGAACGGGCGGTGCGGGTCCAGGCCCGACTGGTCGGTGCCGGTCAGCTCGGTGAGTTCGGCGAGGGAGCCGACGCAGGTGAGGTGGTCGTCCGCGCAGCGCCAGATCGGCAGCGGGGTGCCCCAGTAGCGGTTGCGGGACAGCGCCCAGTCGATGTTGTTGTTCAGCCAGTCGCCGTACCGGCCGTGCTTGACCGTGTCCGGGAACCAGTTCGTGTTCTCGTTCTCCGTCAGGAGACGGTCCTTGAGGGCCGTGGTGCGGATGTACCAGGAGGGCTGCGCGTAGTAGAGCAGCGCGGTGTGGCAGCGCCAGCAGTGCGGGTAGCTGTGCTCGTACGGGATGTGCCGGAAGAGCAGGCCGCGCTCGTCGAGATCGGCGGTGAGCTTCTCGTCGGCCTTCTTGAAGAAGACGCCGCCGACCAGGGGGACGTCCTCCTCGAAGGTGCCGTCCGGGCGGACCGGGTTCACGACCGGCAGGCCGTAGGAGCGGCAGACCTTGAGGTCGTCCTCACCGAAGGCGGGGGACTGGTGGACCAGACCCGTGCCGTCCTCGGTCGTGACGTACTCGGCGTTGACGACGAAGTGCGCGGTCTCGGAGCTGTGCCCGTCGGGTCCCTCGCCGGCGCTCGGGAACTCCACGAGCTCGAACGGCCGCTGGTAGGTCCAGCGCTCCATCTCGGCACCTGTGAAGGTCCGGCCGGTGGGCTCCCAGCCCTCGCCGAGGGCCTTGGCGACGAGCGGCTCGGCGACGACGACCTTCTCCTCGCCGTCGGTGGCGACGACGTAGGTGACCTCGGGGTGGGCGGCGACCGCCGTGTTGGAGACGAGGGTCCAGGGCGTGGTCGTCCAGACCAGGAGCGCGGCCTCGCCGGCCAGCGGGCCGGAGGTGAGCGGGAAGCGCACGTAGACCGACGGGTCGACGACCGTCTCGTAGCCCTGCGCCAGCTCGTGGTCCGACAGGCCCGTGCCGCAGCGGGGGCACCAGGGGGCGACGCGGTGGTCCTGGGCCAGCAGGCCCTTGCCGAAGATCTCCTTGAGCGACCACCACACGGACTCGATGTACTCGGGGTCCATGGTGCGGTAGGGGTCGGTGAGGTCGGTCCAGTAGCCCATGCGGGTGGTGAGCGCCTCGAAGGCGTCCGTGTGCCGGGTCACCGACTCGCGGCACTTCGCGTTGAACTCCGCGATGCCGTAGGCCTCGATGTCCTTCTTGCCGGAGAAGCCGAGCTCCTTCTCCACGGCGAGTTCCACCGGGAGGCCGTGGCAGTCCCAGCCGGCCTTGCGGGCCACGTGGTAGCCGCGCATGGTGCGGAAGCGCGGGAAGACGTCCTTGAAGACGCGGGCCTCGATGTGGTGGGCGCCGGGCATGCCGTTGGCGGTGGGCGGGCCCTCGTAGAACACCCACTCGGGGCGGCCCTCGGACTGTTCCAGGCTCTTTGCGAAGATCTTCTGCTCGTGCCAGAAGTCGAGCACGGCGTGCTCCAGGGCGGGCAGGTCGACCTGGGCGGGCACCTGGCGGTACGTCGGCGATGTCATCAGCGGGCTTCCTCCGGCGGACTTGCTGCCTTCCGTCCGGAGGGACGAGAGCTGTGTCTGTGCCTGCGCCGACTTCGGCGCGCTCCCGCGGTACCACCCTCCTTGGCCCTCCGACGCGGGGTGTGCGTCGGTGAGCCCCCTCATTGGGGTCGCGATGCCGGTTCTACTGACCTTCTCGGCCCGTTGGCGGAACCCACTGGCCAAGGCTTTCTTCCGGCGGCTCCGGGGTGATGTTCACGTCGCGCTCGCCCCCGGGCTCCCACCGTCCCCGGGTCGCTCTGGGCTGCGTACGCCGCTACTCGTCCCCATCCACGCTTTTCGCTCCGCCCAGTGTACGGCGCCGTGCGGACAGCGGCCGACCGGTTTTCGGGGCTGCTGGGAGCAGAGGGATCGATGGGATGTGGTGAGGGGGCGGCGTTGTGTGTGTTTATGGGTTTGATGACCCGAATGGCGAGGTATAGGTGTTCGGATCCTGGGAGGTCCCGCCCGGCGGATTACCGGGCGGGGAGCTGGGCACAACGGATGCAGGTTCCCCGCGTGACGTGCGCGAGGCGGGCGAATCGGGCGGTGTGCCCCGTTGCCGCGGGACTCAAGTCGATTTATCGTCCCAGCACGATTTCGCGAGCAAGATCACAATATGTGAAGGGGCCGCGGCCATGGTGGCGAAGAAGACCGCCGTACAGCAGTCGGCCTCCGGCAGGTCCGTGGAGGCCTCCGGCGGTGCGGCCAAGGACCTGAGTGGGAAGAAGACCACGCAGCGGGGCTCGGCGGAGCGGGCCGTGAAGGGTGCGGCCGGGAAGGCGACCGGGGGGACGAAGGCGGCTGTCACGAAGACGAAGGCGGCGGTCGAGAAGGTGACGGGCGCGAACGCCGTGGCCGAGAGAGCCGTGGCCAAGAAGGTGGCGAGCGCGAAGGCCGCCGTCAAGGGCCCGGCCGGGGAGACGGCGGCTGGAAAGACGCCGGCGAAGAGGGCCGCGGCAGGTAAGGCGGCAACCAGGAAGGCGACGCCCGGGAAGGCGACCGCCCGGAAGGCGACGACCGGGAAGGCGACGACCGGGAAGGCGACGACCGGGAAGGCGACCGCCGGGAAGGGGACGGCTGCCAAGGGGGCGGCGGCGAAAGGGGCGGGGGTCACGAAGAGGGCAGGCACGAAGGCGGCGGCCGCGACCGCGGCGGGTACGAAGGCCCCGGCCAGGAAGACGGCGGCCAAGACCGCGGCGGTCGCGAAGGCCCCGGCCGAAGAGGCCCCGGCCAGGAAGAAGGCGGAGAAGACGGCGGAGAAGAAGGCCGCCGTCAAGCGGGCGAAGGCCACCAAGGCCGTCGCCGCGGAGAAGGGCCTCAAGGCCGAGGGCGCGCGCGCCGGAGGCAGGAGCACCACCACGAAGGGCGCGACGGGGAAGGGCACTGCCCGGACCGGCGCGGTCACACAGGACAAGGCCGGGCGCAGCCCGGCCGAGAAGGCGGGTGCGGCCGAGGCCGCGCAGCAGACGGGAGCGACGACGGTGGGTGCGAAGAAGACTCCTGGCGCGGCCACGGCCGCCAAGACCGCGGTTCCGAAGGCGCGGGGCGCGGCGGAGCCCGGTGAGCTCGCGGTACGTCCTGGTGAGGACCCCTGGACGGCGGAGGAGGTCGACGAGGCGCGCGCCGAGCTGATGTCGGAGGAGACGCGGCTCCGTGAGGAGATCACCTCGTCGGAGCGGTCGCTCGCCGGTCTGATGCGGGACTCCGGGGACGGCGCGGGCGACGACCAGGCCGACACCGGCACGAAGAACATCACGCGCGAGCACGAGCTTGCCCTGGCGGCCAACGCGCGCGAGATGCTCCTCCAGACCGAGCGCGCCCTGGAGCGACTCGAAACCGGCACCTACGGACTGTGCGAGAACTGCGGCAACCCCATCGGCAAGGCACGCATGCAGGCCTTCCCGCGGGCCACCCTGTGCGTGGAGTGCAAGCAGAAGCAGGAGCGCAGGTACTGACCGGCCGCTGAATACCTCCGGAGCACCTGGGTGGCGCGGGGTGTGCCGTACCCTGACCCTGGTCAGGCACCTAGGTTGAAGGACTCACGTGGCAGAGGCGGAGCGCATCATCGGTACGCCGGACACACCGGACGCGGTCGGCGACGGGCAGGAGCGGCCCGGTGGGAACGCGGCGTCGGGCGAGCGCGCCGACTCGGGGGGCACTCGCGAGCGGACCGGCGGGTCCGGTACCGACGCGGCCGCCGCCGGAGCCTCCGGCACCGACCGGCCCGAGGCCACGCCGGGGCGCCCCCGGGGCAAGCGCCGTATCGCGGTCCTCTTCGCGGTCGCCCTCTTCGCCTACGCCCTGGACCTGGGCAGCAAGCTGCTCGTGGTGGCCAAGCTGGAGCACCATCCGCCCATCGAGATCATCGGGGACTGGCTGAAGTTCGAGGCGATCCGCAACGCGGGCGCGGCCTTCGGCTTCGGCGAGGCCTTCACGGTGATCTTCACCATGATCGCGGCGGCGGTGATCGTGGTGATCGCCCGGCTCGCCCGCAAGCTCTACAGCCTGCCCTGGGCGATCGCGCTCGGCCTGCTGCTCGGCGGCGCCCTCGGCAACCTCACCGACCGGATCTTCCGGGCGCCGGGGGTCTTCGAGGGCGCGGTCGTCGACTTCATCGCGCCGAAGCACTTCGCCGTGTTCAACCTGGCCGACTCGGCGATCGTCTGCGGCGGCATCCTGATCGTGCTGCTGTCGTTCAAGGGGCTCGACCCGGACGGCACCGTCCACAAGGACTGAGGAACCGTCGGGGCTCTCGTACGGGGCTGTCTCACCCGTCCGGCATACTCGACGGGTGAGCACGATTCCCGAGATCCGTACCCTGCCCGTGCCCGACGGCCTGGAGGGCGAGCGCGTCGACGCCGCCATCTCCCGCATGTTCGGCTTCTCGCGGACCAAGGCGGCCGAACTCGCCGCCGCCGGGAAGGTCACGGTCGACGGATCGGTGGTCGGCAAGTCGGAGCGGGTGCACGGCGGTGCCTGGCTCGAGGTCGAGATGCCGCAGGCGCCCGCGCCGGTGCAGGTCGTGGCCGAACCGGTCGAGGGCATGGAGATCGTGCACGACGACGATGACGTGGTCGTGATCGCCAAGCCGGTGGGCGTGGCCGCTCACCCCTCGCCCGGCTGGAGCGGGCCGACCGTCATCGGGGGCCTCGCCGCCGCCGGATACCGCATCTCGACGTCGGGCGCCGCCGAGCGCCAGGGCATCGTGCACCGGCTCGACGTGGGCACGTCCGGGCTGATGGTGGTCGCCAAGTCCGAGTACGCGTACACCTCGCTCAAGCGCCAGTTCAAGGAGCGCACGGTCGACAAGCGGTACCACACGCTCGTCCAGGGCCACCCCGACCCGACCAGCGGAACCATCGACGCGCCCATCGGGCGGCACCCGCACCACGACTACAAGTGGGCGGTCACCGCCGAGGGCAAGCCGTCCGTCACGCACTACGACCTCATCGAGGCGTTCCGTGCGGCGTCCCTGCTCGACGTGAAGCTGGAGACCGGCCGCACCCACCAGATCCGTGTCCACATGGCCGCCCACCGGCACCCCTGCGTCGGCGACCTCACCTACGGCGCCGACCCGACGCTCGCCAAGCGGCTCCGGCTGACCCGCCAGTGGCTGCACGCCGTGCGGCTGGGCTTCGAGCACCCCGGGGACGGACAGTGGGTGGAGTTCGAGAGCGACTACCCGGCCGACCTGCAGACGGCCCTGGACCAGGTCCGGGAGGAGACGTACGGATGAGCGGGGCGCCGTCGCCGGCGTACGTGGTGCGGGTCGCCGAGGACCCGGCCGACCGCGAGGCGTGCTTCGCGGTCCGAAAGGAGGTCTTCGTCGGCGAGCAGGGGGTGCCGGAGGAGATCGAGTACGACGCGTACGACCCCGGGGCGGTCCATGTGCTGGCGGTCCGCGAGGACGGCGTGCCGCTCGGGACCGGGCGGCTCCTGCACGGGGAGGCGGCCGTCGCACAGACCGGTGCCGACCCGTCCGTGGGCTCCCTCGGCCGGCTGGCCGTGGCCGGCCACGCACGCGGGCTGGGTGTCGGCGTCGCCCTGGTGCGGGCCATCGAGGAGGCGGCGCGCGCGCGTGGCCTCGTCGCGGTGGACCTGCACGCCCAGACGCACGCGCTGGGCTTCTACGAGCGGCTCGGCTACGAGCCGTACGGGCCGGAGTACTTGGAGGCGGGCATTCCGCACCGGGGGATGCGGCGTTCGCTCCAGGACCGCCGTACTGGCCTGGGTGGGTGCTGAAACGGTTTGTC
Organism: Streptomyces djakartensis; assembly: GCF_014651075.1. Lineage (GTDB taxonomy): Bacteria > Actinomycetota > Actinomycetes > Streptomycetales > Streptomycetaceae > Streptomyces > Streptomyces djakartensis. The sequence goes on from NZ_BMWE01000027.1 coordinate 74,864, forward strand.
CCGGGGGTAGCGTGGCAGGTTTGATTGCGATCGTGTGCATATCTGACCTCCCGGAGCGCTGACCGTGGATCAGTTGGCCCTGTTGTTCGTGCTTCTGCTCGGGGCTGTGGTGAGCGTCCCGGTCGGGGACCGGCTGGGAGTGCCCGCGCCGGTACTGATGACGCTCCTGGGCATAGTCCTGGCGCTGCTCGATTTCGTCCCGAACGTCGAGGTCCCGCCGGACCTGATTCTGCCGCTGCTGCTGCCGCCCCTGCTGTACGCCGCGGTGCGGCGCACGTCGTGGCGCCAGTTCGCGGCGAACAAGAGACCGATCTTCCTGCTGGCCGTGGCGCTGGTGTTCGTCACCATGGCCTGTGTGGCCGCCGCGGCCGACGCGATCGTGCCGGGGCTGCCGCTGGCCGCCGCGTTCGCGCTCGGTGCGCTGGTCGCGCCGCCCGACCCCGTCGCGGCGACCGCGGTCGCCGGGCAGCTGGGGCTGCCGCGCCGGCTGGTGTCGATCCTGGAGGGCGAGGGGCTCTTCAACGACGTGACGGCCATCGTCCTGTACCACGTGGCGATCGCCGCGGCCGTCAGCGGGACGTTCTCGCCCTGGGAGGCGGGGCTCGACCTGGTGCTGTCGGCGGTGGTGGCGGTGGCCGTCGGCCTCGCCCTGGGCTGGGGCGCCAACAAACTGATGGATCTGCTCGGGGACGCCACCCTCCAGATCTCGCTGACCCTGCTGGTGCCGTACGCCTCGTACGTCATGGCCGAGGAACTGCACGGGTCGGGCGTGCTCGCCGTGCTCACCACGGCGCTGTTCCTCGCGGAGTACGGGTCCGACGCCGACGACGTCATGACGCGGCTGGCCGGGCACACGTTCTGGAACATCGTCGACACGCTCGTCACCGGTGTCGCGTTCGGGCTGGTCGGTCTCGAGCTGCACAACGCCATTCGCACCGCGTCCGGCCGGTGGGGCGAGCTGCTCGGATGGGCGGCGGTGGTCGTGGTCGTGGTCGTGCTCGTCCGGCTGCTGTGGCTGCTGCCGGCGACCTGGCTGACCAAGCGGCTGCACGCGCGGCGGGACTACGACGAGGACATCCCGGTGAGCTGGCGCGAGACCGTGGTGATGTGGTGGTCCGGGATGCGCGGGGTGGCATCCGTGGCGCTGGTGCTGGCCATCCCGCTGGAGACGGACGCGGGGGCGCCGTTTCCCAGCCGGGACGAGCTCATCTTCATCGCGTTCGGGGTGATCATGGCCACGCTGGTGCTTCAGGGGCTGACGTTGCCGTGGCTGGTGCGGCGGCTCGGGGTGAAGGCCGACACCGACGTCGAGAAGGAGTTCGCGAAGACGCTGGCGATCCGGGCCTCGCAGGCGGCGAAGCGGCGGTTGCGGGAGCTCGAGAAGAGCCAGGACCTGCCGGAGGAGCTGTCCGAGCAGATGCTGCGGCGGGCGTTCGACATCGGGGTGCGGATCAGCCCCGAACTGGCCGAGGACGAGCGGCGGGAGGCGCACCGGGAGCGGGCGCACCGGGCGAAGCGGGTGCGGCTGATCCAGCAGGAGATGCTGAGTGCGGCGCGCCACGAGGTGCTGGCGGCGCGCAGCGAGGCCGGGGCCGATCCGGAAGTCGTCGACCGGGTGCTGCGGCATCTCGACGTCCGCAGTCTGCGGTGACGCGCCCTCCCCGCGGGGCGCGTTCGCCGTCGGCGGCCGACGGGGCTTAGGGTCGTGGCTATGGCACGGAATGTGGTAATCAGTGGCGGAGGTACGGGAATTGGGCTCGCGGCGGCTCGGGTGTTCGCCGCGGGCGGGGACCGGGTGCTGCTGCTCGGGCGGCGGGCCGAGGTGCTGGAGAAGGCAGGGGTGCCCGGGGCGCTCACCCACGCGGCCGATCTCGCCGAGACGGAGGACGTGCGCGGTGTCGCCTCGTTCGTGGAGCGGGAGTTCGGGGCCGTGGACGTGCTCGTGCACAGTGCCGGGGGCAGCGGGCTCCTGGAACCGGACGCCGGGATCGCTGATCCGCTCGCGGGCCTCGCCCATACCTGGACGGTGAACTTCCGGCTCAACACCCTGACCGCCGTCCTCCTCACCGAGGCACTGAAGCCGAGGCTCGCCGAGCCCGGCGGGCGGGTGCTGTTCCTCAGCTCCATCGCCGCCTACCGGGGTTCCGGGAGCGGGGCGTACGCGGCGGCCAAGGCCGGTCTGCACCCCTACGCCCACGACCTCGCCCGCCAGCTGGGGCCGCGCGGCATCACCGTGAACGTGGTCGCGCCCGGCTACATCGAGGACACCGAGTTCTTCGGTGACGCGATGGCCGAGGAGCGGCGGGCGCGGCTCATCGGCGAGACCTCGACCGGACGGGCCGGTACCCCCGGGGACGTGGCCGAGACCCTGCACTGGCTCGCCTCCCCGGGCGCCGGGCACATCACCTCCCAGATCATCCAGGTCAACGGCGGCGCCGAGCGCGGTCACTGACGGGTACGGCAGTGGGAGGGCCGCCCGCGACACGGACAGCCCTCCCACTGCGTCCGTCAGCGCTCCGGGCGGGAGGAGCCGTTGCCGTGGTAGCGGCGCTGCTGGGCCGGGACCATGTCCCGGGACCGGCAGTCGCCGTCCGGGGACTGGTCATGGCCGTTCCGGGACGGCGGCAGGATCGCGTCCGCCGTGTTGACGCGCGGCAGGGCGTACGGGTGCTCGTCGGTCAGCCACCGGACCATCTGCTCGCGGACCGCGACCCGCACCGTCCATATGTCGTCCGCGTCCTTCGCCGTCACCAGGGCCCGCACCTGCATGGTGTTCGGGGTGGTGTCCGTCACGGACAGGTCGTAGGCGCGGCCGTCCCAGGCCGGGCAGTCGCGCAGGATGTCGCGGAGCTTCTCGCGCATCCCGTCCACGGGGGCCGTGTGGTCGACGTGCCAGAAGACGGTACCGGTCATCTGCGGCGTGCCGCGCGACCAGTTCTCGAACGGCTTGGACGTGAAGTAGGACACCGGCATGGTGATCCGCCGCTCGTCCCAGGTGCGCACGGTCAGGAAGGTGAGCGTGATCTCCTCGACCGTGCCCCACTCGCCGTCCACGACGACGGTGTCCCCGATGCGCACCATGTCGCCGAAGGCGATCTGGAACCCGGCGAACATGTTGCTCAGCGTGGACTGGGCGGCCACACCGGCGACGATGCCGAGGATGCCGGCCGAGGCCAGCAACGAGGCTCCCGCGGCGCGGAACGCCGGGAAGGTCAGCAGCATGCTCGCCGCCGCCACCACACCGACGATCGCGGACACCACCCGCATGATCAGCGTCACCTGGGTGCGCACCCGGCGGACCCTGGCCGGGTCGCGATGGGCCCGGGAATGGGCGTACCGGTTGTAGGACGACTCGACGATCGCCGACGCGATACGGATCACCAGCCAGGCGGCCGACGCGATCAGCAGCAGCGTCAGCGCCTGGCCGATGCCCTCGCGACGGGCCTCCAGCAGCTGCGCCTCGTCGTACGACCCTCTCAGCAGGGCGGCGAAGATCACGAGCTGATAGGGGATGCGGCCGCGGCGCAGCAGGCCCCACAGCGGTGTCTCATGGTGTCGTTCGTCGGCCTTGCGCAGCAGGAAGTCGGTGGCCCAGCCGATCACCAGCGTGAGCACGACCGAGCCACCGACCACGATCAGCGGTCGTAGCAGGTTCTCCATGCCCCCGAACCTAACCGGCTCCCAGGGTGCATGAACATGTGACTTCCGACGCTGGGTGGGTAGTGCCGCGAAGCCCGGTCGTCACACCCGGCTGGCACCATGGGCCTCATGAACATCATGCTCTTCCACTCGACCTTCGGGCTGCGGCCCGCCGTGCTCCAGGCCGCTGACCGGCTGCGTTCGGCCGGTCACGAGGTGTGGACGCCCGACCTCTTCGAGGGACGTACGTTCGACGCGGTCGAGGAGGGCATGGAGCACAAGGAGAAGATCGGCAAGGAGGAGCTGCTGAAGCGGGCCGTGCTGGCCGCCGCGCCCTACTCCGAGCGCGGGCTCGTGTACGCCGGGTTCTCGCTCGGCGCCTCCATCGCGCAGACCCTCGCCCTCGGCGACGACAAGGCGCGCGGGCTGCTGCTCCTGCACGGCACGTCGGACATCGCGCCGGGTGTCACGGCGGACGAGCTGCCGGTCCAGCTGCACGTGGCGGAGCCGGACCCTTTCGAGACGGACGACTGGCTCAGCGCCTGGTACCTCCAGATGGGCCGGACCGGCGCCGACGTGGAGGTGTACCGGTACGCCGGGGCCGGTCACCTCTACACCGACCCCGACCTGCCGGACTACGACGCGGAGGCCGCCGAGGCCACCTGGCGGGTGGCGCTCGGCTTCCTCGAGACGCTTCAGACCGGGTCGTAGGTCCGCTCGACCTTCTGGGTGCCGCTGCGTGTGCGGTACGACCGGGCCCACTTGGCGCTCGCGTCGCGCTTCGTGCGGTCGGAGACGACGTAGTAGTCCATCTGCGCGCGCTCGGCCGTGATGTCCAGGACGCCGAAGCCGTGCCGGTCGGTGTCGACCCAGTGGACATGGCGGTTTGCCGCGCGGATGACCGGCGAGGCGACCGCGGAGACCGTGCCCTCCGGGACCTTCACGATGTCGTCGAGGTTGTCGGAGGTGACCGAGGTGACGACGAACTCCGTAGCGGCCGACGGGGACAGCGGGTACGTCCCGGCGTCCACCGGCACGTCGTTGGCCCAGGCCATGTGGATGTCGCCGGTGAGGAAGACGGTGTTGCGGATGGCGTTCGTCCGCAGGTGCGCCAGGATCTCCCGGCGGTCGTCGGTGTAGCCGTCCCACTGGTCGGTGTTGAGGGCGAGGCCCTCCTGCGGCAGGCCCAGCAGCTTGGCCAGCGGCTTCAGCAGGTCGGCGGAGAGGGAGCCGATGGCGAACGGCGAGATCATCACCGAGTTGCCGACCAGCCGCCAGGTCGTGTCGGACGCCTTCAGGCCCGACTTGAGCCAGTCGAGCTGGGCGCGGCCGGTGAGTGTGCGGTCCGGGTCGTCGACCTCGCCGTCGCCCACCTTGACCTGCTGCGAGCGGAAGGACCGCAGGTCCAGCAGCGAGAGGTCGGCCAGCTTGCCGAAGCGCAGCCGTCGGTAGGTGGTGCCCGCGATCGCCGGGCGCACCGGCATCCACTCGAAGTAGGCCTGCCTGGCGGCGGCCTGACGGGCGGACCAGGCGCCCTCCGCGCCCTCCGTGTGGTTCTCCGCGCCGCCCGACCAGGTGTCGTTGGCGAACTCGTGGTCGTCCCAGATCGCCACGACCGGCGCTGCCGCGTGCAGCGCCTGGAGGTCCGGGTCGGTCTTGTAGCGCGCGTGCCGGACGCGGTAGTCGGCGAGCGTGACGATCTCGTGGGCCGGGGCGTGCGGGCGGACGACCTTGCCGCGGGTGCCGTACTCGCCGGTGCCGTACTCGTAGATGTAGTCGCCGAGGTGCAGCCAGGCGTCCAGGTCGCCGCGGGCCGCGAGATGACGGTACGCGGAGAACCAGCCGGCCTCCCAGTTGGCGCAGGAGACCACGCCGAAGCGGAGGTTGGGGACGGCCGCGCCGGCCGCCGGGGCGGTACGGGTGCGGGCGGCGGGGGAGTCGGTCCCGTCGGCGGAAAAACGGAACCAGTAGTCGGTGGCCGGTTCCAGACCGCGGATGTCGGCCTTCACGGTGTGGTCGGAGGCGGCCGTCGCGGTGGTGGAGCCCTTGGCGACGATGTTCGTGAACGCCTTGTCCCTGGCGACGACCCAGCTCACCTCGGTGTCCGGGCCGAGTCCGGAGCCCGGTACGGCCTCCGGGACGGGGGTCACGCGGGTCCACAGCAGGACGCCGTCCGGCAGCGGGTCACCGGAGGCGACGCCGTGCAGGAAGGCCGGGGCCTGGCCGACGGCGCGCGCGGGCAGCGTCGCCGCCAGCGGCCCGGCCAGGACAGCAGTCGCCGCCGCGGCCTTGACGACCGTACGGCGGCGGGGGGTAAGGGAGTTGAGGTCTTCCGACGTCTTTGATGATCTGAGTCGTCTGGTCACGAACGATCAGGTTACTGATCGGTATGCGCAAGAGCGGGCGAACTCCGGAAGTTCGCCCGCTCTTCACATGCCGACCGGTCCCTGACCTGCCGTCACTTCTTGACGGCCTCGCCCACGACCCGGTTGAAGTCCTGCACCGTCATCAGCGGAGCGCTCTTGCCGTCGGCGGTCAGCTGCTTGCCGTCCATGACGAATGCCGGGGTGCCCTGCACGCCGTCCTTGTTCTTGTCGAAGGTCTTCGACATGGCCAGCGCCCAGGCGTCGTAGGTGCCCTTCTCGACGGCGTCCTGGAACTTCTTGTTGCCCTTCAGCTCGGGGACGGTGTCCGCGACCTTGATCAGGTAGCTGTCGTCCTTGAACTTGTCGGTCGTCTCCTCCGGGTGGTACTTCGCCGAGTACAGCGCGGCCTTGTAGTCGAGGAACGCCTTGTCGCTGACGTTCAGCGCGGCACCCAGGGCGCTCAGGGCGTTCTTGGAGCCCTCGCCGTTGTCCTTGTTGTCGATGAACGTGGCGCCGACGAACTGCATCTTGTACTTGCCGTCGTCGATGTCCTTCTTCACGGTCGGACCGACGGTCTGCTCGAACTGCGCGCAGATGGGGCAGCGCGGGTCCTCGTAGATCTTGAGGGTCTTCCTGGCCGAGTCCTTGCCGATGACGACGGTCGTGCCGTCGGTCCCCGTGGTGTTGGCCGGGGTGACGACCTTCTCGTCCTTCGCGGCCTCCCAGTGGGTCGGCTTGTTGGCCTGGACGACCGCGTAGCCGATGCCGCCGGCTATGGCCAGGACGCCGACGATGGAGCAGGCGACGATGATCTGCCGCTTGGCCTTCGCCCGCTTGGCCTCGCGCTCGCGCTCGGCGCGCAGCCGCTCACGGGCCGCCGTCTTCGCCGACTGGCTGTTCCGCTTGCTCATGGTGATGATCTCCGTAGGGGACGCGCACACGTCGTGTGCGGATGCGTGAGGGGGACTGCTCGTGCTCGGGAAATGCCGTGCGTGACGGCGTGTGTGCCTCAGGTGAGGGCGGGCGAGCACGGCGGTCCACGCCGTCCCAGGGAGTACGCGAGGACCAGGTCGCGGGCGGTGGACGTACGGCCGGAGGCGCGTGACGGCAGCCTGAGCCCCGCCGGGGTCCGCTCCACCGCCACCGCGGCGACCGCCAGCAGCAGCGGCCGGAACGTCGTGGCCGCCACCGCCCGCAGCAGCTGGGCCAGGGCGCGCTCGCCGCGGCGCAGCCAGACGGCGGCGGCGACACCCACGCCGACGTGCGCGCCGAGCAGCAGCCAGGCGCTGGCCGGGTCGGCATGGGCGATCACGGCGGCGAGCCGGTCGGTGCCGGTGGCCCCGGCCATCCTGGCCAGGGGGGTGCCGACCTCGCCGCCCCCGCACAGCACGTCCAGACCGACCGACCGCAGCGGTCCGGCCACAGGGCCGCCCGCCCGGCCGTAACAGGCGTGCTGGCCGGTGGTGAACACCGTGTCGGCGGCCAGCTCCAGCGGGATCAGCAGGGCCGCTATCCGTGCGAAGGAACGCTCCCGGCCCGCCAGGGCGTACGCGATCAGGAACACGGCGGCGGTGACCGCGGCCACCGTGCCCATCGGCAGCGGAACCCGGGACAGCAGCACGTGCGACGCGGTGCTGAGCGTCACGACCACGGCCGTGAACAGCGCCGCGCGTACGGCTCTGAGCTGGATTCCGGATATGTCCATAGCGAAAGGAGAGTCTGTCACGGGGACCTGTAAGGGACCCCTAAAGGATGCCTGTGAGGAAGGGAATGGCCAAAGACCTCGGCTAGAGGCCCGGGATCCGGCCGTTGCGGAACAGGTCCACGAAGGTCTGGTGATCAGCACGCGCGCGTGCGCCGTAGCTGTGCGCGAAGTCGACCAGCAGCGGCGCGAAGCCGTCCTCGTCGGCCGCGATCGCCGCGTCGATGGCCCGCTCCGTGGAGAACGGCACCAGGGACTCCCCGGACTGGTCGTCCGCCGCCGAGTGCATCGTGGCCGTGGCCCGGCCGAGGTCGGCCACCACCTGGGCGATCTCCTCCGCGTCGTCGATGTCGCCCCAGTCGAGATCCACCGCGTACGGCGAGACCTCGGCGACCAGCTGGCCCGCGCCGTCCAGCTCGGTCCAGCCGAGCCACGGGTCGGCGTGCGCCTGGAGGGCCCGCTGGGAGATGACCGTGCGGTGCCCCTCGTGCTGGAAGTAGCCGCGGATGGCCTGGTCGGTGATGTGCCGGGAGACCGCCGGGGTCTGGGCCTGCTTGATGTAGATCACGACGTCGTTCTCCAGGGCGTCGCTGTGCCCCTCCAGCAGGATGTTGTACGACGGCAGCCCCGCCGAGCCGATGCCGATGCCGCGCCGGCCCACGACGTCCTTCACACGGTAGGAGTCCGGGCGCGCCAGCGAGCTGTCCGGCAGCGTCTCCAGATAGCCGTCGAAGGCGGCGAGCACCTTGTAGCGCGTGGCCGCGTCCAGTTCCACCGAGCCGCCGCCCGCCGCGAACCGGCGCTCGAAGTCGCGGATCTCCGTCATCGACTCCAGCAGGCCGAAGCGGGTCAGCGAACGGGCGTCGCGCAACGCGTCCAGCAGCGGGCCCTGCGCGGTGTCCAGCGTGAACGGCGGTACCTCGTCGCTCTTGGCGCCGGTGGACAGGGCGTGGATCCGCTCGCGGTAGGCGTGTGCGTAGATCCGCACCAGCTCGGTGATCTGCTCGTCGCTGAGCGCCTTGGCGTACCCGATGAGGGCGATGGAGGCGGCGAAGCGCTTGAGGTCCCAGGTGAAGGGGCCGACGTACGCCTCGTCGAAG
>NZ_BMWE01000028.1 GCF_014651075.1 Streptomyces djakartensis
CCGCCCACCAGCGCGGCATGCGCGTGATCATCGACTTCGTCATGAACCACACCAGCGACCAGCACCCGTGGTTCCAGGAGTCCAGGAAGGACCCCGACGGCCCCTACGGCGACTACTACGTGTGGGCGGACGACGACAAACAGTTCCAGGACGCGCGCATCATCTTCGTCGACACCGAGGCCTCCAACTGGACCTACGACCCGGTCCGCAAGCAGTACTACTGGCATCGCTTCTTCTCCCACCAGCCGGACCTGAACTACGAGAACCCGGCCGTGCAGGAGGAGATGATCTCCGCGCTGAAGTTCTGGCTGGACCTGGGCATCGACGGGTTCCGGCTGGACGCGGTGCCGTACCTGTACCAGGAGGAGGGCACCAACTGCGAGAACCTGCCGGCCACCCACGCCTTCCTGAAGCGGGTGCGCAAGGAGATCGACGCGCAGTACCCGGACACGGTGCTGCTGGCGGAGGCCAACCAGTGGCCCGAGGACGTCGTCGACTACTTCGGCGACTATCCGAGCGGCGGCGACGAGTGCCACATGGCCTTCCACTTCCCGGTCATGCCCCGCATCTTCATGGCCGTGAGGCGCGAGTCCCGCTACCCGGTCTCCGAGATCCTGGCCAAGACCCCGGCCATCCCCTCGGGCTGCCAGTGGGGCATCTTCCTGCGCAACCACGACGAGCTCACGCTCGAGATGGTCACCGACGAAGAGCGCGACTACATGTGGGCCGAGTACGCCAAGGACCCCCGCATGCGCGCCAACATCGGCATCCGCCGGCGCCTCGCCCCCCTGCTGGACAACGACCGCAACCAGATCGAGCTGTTCACGGCCCTGCTGCTGTCGCTGCCCGGCTCGCCGATCCTGTACTACGGCGACGAGATCGGCATGGGCGACAACATCTGGCTCGGCGACCGGGACGCGGTGCGCACACCGATGCAGTGGACCCCGGACCGCAACGCCGGCTTCTCCTCGTCCGATCCGGGGCGGCTGTTCCTGCCCACGATCATGGACCCGGTCTACGGCTACCAGGTCACCAACGTCGAGGCGTCGATGGCCTCGCCGTCGTCCCTGCTGCACTGGACCCGCCGCATGATCGAGATCCGCAAGCAGAACCCGGCCTTCGGCCTCGGCTCATACACCGAGCTGCCGTCGACGAACCCGGCGGTGCTGGCGTTCCTGCGGGAGTACGAGGACGACCTGGTGCTCTGCGTGAACAACTTCTCACGGTTCGCGCAGCCCACGGAGCTGGACCTGAGCGCCTTCGAGGGACGGCACCCGGTGGAGCTGTTCGGCGGCGTCCGCTTCCCCGCCATCGGCGAACTGCCCTACCTGCTCACCCTCGGGGGCCACGGCTTCTACTGGTTCCGGCTTCGCAGGGACGCCGTGTGAGGCCCGGAAGGGCCTGTTGAGGCCAGATCCGGGGAGCGGGCCGCAAACCCCCGCGGCGGGGCGTTTCTCCTGCCCCGCCCGGGGCACGCATCAGTAACACCCCGCCCACCCGCGTGAGCCGGAGGAGCGCCCCGGGAGCCGCCGAAGCCCCCCGGAGGAGACGCACCCACCATGGGTGAAAGGACGCGACGCCATGCCGGAAGCCGTCACACGTACCGTCACCACCCCGCCCGGCCTTCTTGCCTCCCTGGATCCACTGCTGCGGGAATGGCTGCCACGTCAGCGCTGGTTCGCCGGCAAGGGACGTCCGGTCACCGGGTTCACGCTGGTCGCCGCCACCGAGCTGCTCCCGAGCACCGGCAAGCTCGGCCTGTACCACCTGCTGGTCCGCACCCACCAGCCGCTCGTGCCGTCCCATGGGGCGCCCGACCACCCCGGCGACTGCTACCAGCTCCTGATAGGCGTGCGCGAGGCGCTGCCGCCCCGGCTCGCGCCCGCGCTGATCGGGCACCTGTCGACGGGGCCGCTGGCCGGCCGGACGGTCTACGACGCCCTGCACGACCCCAGGCCGGCCGAGCTGCTGCTGGAGGCCCTGCGCACCCAGGCCCGGATCGGCGTACTCCGCTTCGAGCGGGACGAGCGGCAGGACATCCGGTCCGGACTGGTACCGCGCGTGGTGACCGCGGAACAGTCCAACTCGTCGATCGTCTACGGAGATACGTTCATTCTCAAGCTGTTGCGCCGGATCGTGCCCGGCGTCAACCCCGACCTCGAGCTGCCGCTGGCGCTGGCCCGCGAGGGCTGCCCCCGGGTGCCCGCGCCGACGGCCTGGATGGTCGCGGACGTCGACCCCACGGCCGACCCGGTGGTCTCGGCGGGGTCGGCGGACCTCGCCGGACAGCCGTACGTGCTGGGGGTGCTCCAGCCGTTCGTGCAGGGCGCCTCGGACGGCTGGGAGCTGGCGCTGCGGGAGCTCGCCAAGGGTGAGGACTTCGGCGCCGAGGCGCGGGCGCTGGGGCGGGCCACCGCCGAGGTGCACACCGCGCTGGCCCGGGCGTTGCCGACCGTCACCCTCGGTCATGTGCAGCTGGAGCTGATGGTCGGCGGCATGATCGAGCGCCTGGAGGCGGCCGTTCAGGCGGTGCCGGCGCTCAGGCCCTACGCCGGCGGCCTGAGGTCGGCGTTCACGGCGCTGGGTGATCTGGCCTCCGAGGGCCGCACCTGGACCGCGCAGCGCGTGCACGGCGACCTTCACCTCGGTCAGTGCCTGCGCTCGCCGGCCGGCGAGTGGTGGCTGATCGACTTCGAGGGTGAGCCGGCCCGGCCGCTGCCCGAGCGGCGCATGCCGCAGCCGGCGGTGCGGGACGTCGCCGGGATGCTGCGGTCCTTCGACTACGCGGCGCGCTCGGTCGGTCCGCCCCAGCCGGACTGGGCCGAGACCTGCCGTTCCGCGTACTGCTCCGGATACGCCGAGGCCTCCGGCCGCGATCCGCGCACCGACCCGGTGCTGTTGCGCGCCTACGAGACGGACAAGGCGATCTACGAGGTGGTGTACGAGGCCCGGCACCGCCCCGACTGGCTGCCGGTGCCCCTGGCCGCCATAGAGCGGCTCGCCTCGTCCGGCCACTTGACCTGACCCACCCTCGCCCTGGAGGCTCCGCCCGTGACCCCCCGCCCTGAGTCCAGCGGTTCGCGTCCCGAGAGGACGGCCGGGGAGAAGATCCCCGAGCAGCCCACGGCCGCCCAGCAGAAGAGCGCCGCGAAGAAGACGGCGGTGCCGAAACAGGCAGCGGCCAAGAAGGGGACGGCTGCCGCGAAGAAGGCCGCCGCCAAGAAGACGCCCTCCGCGCAGTCGCCCGCGGCGAAGGCCGCCGCGAAGAAGGCTGCCTCGGCGAAGAAGACGGCTCCGGCGAAGACGACGGCCCCGAAGAAGGCGGCCGCCGAGAAGGCCGCCACGAAGAAGGCCGTCACGAAGAAGACGGCTTCCGCGACGGCGACCGCGGCGAAGTCCACCGCCGAGAAGGTGGCGGCGACGAAGGCGGCTGCCGCCGGACAGCCCACGCCGAAGAAGGCGACCGCCAAGAAGGCGACCGCCAAGAAGGCAACCGCCAAGAAGGCGACGGCCAAGAAGGCGGTGGCCGAGAAGGCCACCACGACGAAGGCGGCCGCCGCCAAGGCCACCGGCGCCACGACGTCTGCCGTGAGCCCCCCGGCGAAGAAGGCCGCCGCGAAGAAGGCGCCTGCCAAGAAGGCCACCACCAGGAAGCCCACCACCGGGGCAACCACCACCACGGCCACCGCCGCCGGGACGGCTCCCACCGGCACGGCCGCCGCCGCGAAGGCCGCCCCCGCCCAGGTCGCCCCGCCGGAGATGGAGATCGCCGTCTCGCCGGCCGTCGACGCGGCGGACCGGGAGCGGCTGCTCCACGGCACGCACCACGACCCGCACTCCGTGCTCGGCGCCCACCCCGTGCCCGGCGGGGTCGCGTTCCGGGCGTTCCGGCCGTACGCGCGGTCCGTGACCGTCCTCTCCGGAGAACTCCGGGCGGAGCTGCACGACGACGGCGAGGGCTTCTTCTCCGGGCTGCTGCCGCTGACGGAGGTCCCGGCGTACCGGCTGCTCGTGGCGTACGAGGGTACGGTCCAGGAGACCGAGGACGCCTACCGCTTCCTGCCGACGCTGGGCGAGCTGGACCTGCACCTGATCGGCGAGGGCCGGCACGAGGAGCTGTGGACGGCGCTGGGCGCGCACCCGACGACCCACCAGGGCGTGACCGGCACCCGGTTCGCGGTGTGGGCGCCGAACGCGCGCGGCGTGCGCGTGGCCGGCACCTTCAACTTCTGGGACGGCACCGGGCACGCCATGCGGTCGCTGGGGACGTCCGGGGTGTGGGAGCTGTTCCTGCCGGACATCGGCGAGGGCGAGCTGTACAAGTTCGAGATCACCCGGCCCGACGGGTCGAAGACGCTGCGCGCCGACCCGCTGGCCCGCCGCACGGAGGTGCCGCCGGCGACCTCGTCGGTCATCACGTCCTCGCGGTACGAGTGGGGTGACGCCGAGTGGCTGGCCCGGCGCGCCGATGCCCCGGCGCACGAGTCGCCGTTCTCGGTGTACGAGATCCACCTGCCGTCCTGGCGACCTGGACTGACGTACCGTCAACTCGCGGACCAGCTCCCCGCGTACGTCAAGAAACTGGGTTTCACGCACGTCGAGCTGATGCCTGTCGCCGAGCACCCGTTCGGCGGTTCCTGGGGGTACCAGGTCACCGGCTTCTACGCGCCCACGGCCCGCCTCGGCACGCCCGACGACTTCCGGTACCTGGTCGACAGGCTGCACCAGGCCGGCATCGGCGTCCTCATGGACTGGGTTCCGGCGCACTTCCCGCGCGACGACTGGGCGCTCGCCGAGTTCGACGGCCGCCCGCTGTACGAGCACGAGGACCCGCTGCGGGCCGCGCATCCCGACTGGGGCACGCTGGAGTTCGACTTCGGACGCAACGAGGTGCGCAACTTCCTCGTCGCGAACGCGGTGTACTGGTGCGAGGAGTTCCACATCGACGGGCTGCGCGTGGACGCGGTGGCGTCCATGCTCTACCTCGACTACTCCCGCGAGCCGGGCCAGTGGACGCCCAACGAGCACGGCGGCCGGGAGAACCTGGACGCGGTGGCGTTCCTGCAGGAGATGAACGCGACGGTGTACCGCAGGGTGCCCGGTGTGGTCACGATCGCCGAGGAGTCCACCGCGTGGGACGGCGTCACCCGGGCCACCCACCACAAGGGGCCGAGCGGCTTCGGCGGGCTCGGGTTCGGGCTGAAGTGGAACATGGGGTGGATGCACGACTCGCTGCAGTACATGAGCCACGAGCCGGTGCACCGCAAGTACCACCACCACGAGATGACGTTCTCGATGGTGTACGCGTACAGCGAGAACTACGTGCTGCCGATCTCCCACGACGAAGTCGTGCACGGCAAGCGCTCCCTGGTGTCGAAGATGCCGGGCGACTGGTGGCAGCAGCGCGCCGGGGTGCGGTCCTACCTCGGCTTCATGTGGGCCCATCCGGGCAAGCAACTGCTCTTCATGGGCCAGGAGTTCGCGCAGGGCGCCGAGTGGTCCGAGGCGCACGGGCCCGACTGGTGGCTGCTGGACCCGGGCTACGGGGCCGAGGCCGACCACCGGGGCGTCCGTGACCTGGTCCGTGACCTCAACACCGTGTACCGCGCCACACCGGCCCTGTGGCGGCTCGACACGGACCCGGCCGGATTCGAGTGGATCGTCGGGGACGCCGCCGACTACAACGTCCTGGCGTTCCTGCGGCTGGACGAGGAGGGCACCCCGCTGCTGGCGGTGTCGAACTTCGCGCCGGTCGTCCGCCAGGACTACCGGCTGGGCGTGCCCGAGGACGTCCCCGCCTGGCACGAGGCCGTCAACACCGACGCCGCCCGCTACGGCGGCAGCGATGTCACCAACCCCGACGCGGTCAAACCCGAGGCCCAGCCTTGGCACGGCCGGCCGGCGAGCATTCGCCTGACCCTGCCCCCGCTGGCGACGGTGTGGCTGCGCCCGGCGTAGCGTTCCGCGCGCCGCAGTACGACCCGGCAGGCGGCTGCCTGCCCGAGCCGCCGGCGCACGTCCCCATGGACAGGCAGGGTTGAGCGCCGACCGTACTGCCGCACTGTCCGCACCGCCCACTGTGACACTGCTGTGACGGGAGGAGTGGCTTCCGCCACAGCAGTGCCCTCGGGGTCCTGGTGGGGTGGCCGCATGCGTGCCGTCCCGCTCACCTCGCAGGTACTGCCGTGCTGACGGACCTCGGGGTCCCGTCGGCCTGCGCCGTCTTCGCCCTCGCCGCCGCGCTGCTCGCCATCGGCACGGGCAGCGCGGCCGAGCCGCGTGCCCGGAAGGCCGCCGGGGCGTCGTGACGCTGCTGCCGGTGTTCGCCGGACTCGTACTGGTCCAGGTCGCGCTGCGCGGCCTTCTGACACATCCGCGGCTGCCGCTGTGGCTGCGGACCGCGGTGTTCTGGGCGGCGCCCTGCTGTGCCGTGACCTGGACCATGATCATGACGGCGGACGATCCCTTCCTGTTCCCGGAGACCGCCCCCTGCCCCCGCGAGCCGATGCGGGAGGGCTTCCTCGGGGGCGGGAAGGCCTGGGGGGTGTCCACGCCGTTTCCGCCCCGGGCCTACTGCCAATGGGAGGACGGCACCACCTACGACCTCGCGCCCGGCGCCGTGTTCGTGTTCTGGGTCTTCTTCGCCCTGACGGTCCTACCACTGGCGGCCGGGCTGTGGCACGCCCTGCGGGAGCCCGAAGCCCTGCGGCGGTAGGCGTGTTCCGAGCTGTCGACGGCCGGTGCGGTCGCGTAGGACTGGGCGCCCAGGGGCGACGCCCACCGCACCGGCCGTGCGCCGGCGGTGACTACGACACGAACTGTTACCGGTCCTGCACGAGGTGCTCGGCCAAGGCCTTCGGCAGCTCCCCGGTGTGCAGCACGCCCAGCCGCTGGGTGGCCCGGGTCAGCGCCACATACAGGTCACTGGTGCCGTACCGGCCGGGCTCGACCACGAGGACGGAGTCGAACTCCAGGCCCTTGGCCTGCCGCGGGTCGAGCAGGACGACCGTCCGCGTGAGGTCAGGTTCGGCGCCCGCCGTGACCCCGTCCAGCCGGGCCGCGATGCTCCGGTGGAGGTCGCGGGGCGCGATCACCGCGAGCCGCCCCTCGTCGGGGGTGAGCTCCCCGACCGCCTCGGCCACCGAACCCGGCAGGTCGCCGGTGGCCCGTGCCCAGGGGCGTACGCCCGTGGAGCGGACCGAGCTCGGCGGCTCGAAATCCGGCTGCTCGGCGCGCACCACGGCCGCCGCCACGCCCATGATCTCGGCCGGGGTCCGGTAGTTGACGCCCAGCCGGGTGTGCTCCCAGCGGTCCTCCACGAACGGGGCGAGGATGCCCGCCCAGGAGCCGACCCCGGCCGCCTCCGCGGTCTGCGCGGGGTCGCCGACCAGGGTCATCGAACGCGTCGGGCTGCGCCGCATCAGCAGCCGCCACGCCATCGGCGACAGCTCCTGCGCCTCGTCGACGATGATGTGGCCGAACGCCCAGGTGCGGTCGGCCGCGGCGCGCTCGGCGGCGCTGCGGTGGTCGTCCTCCTCGTGCCGCTCGGCGAACCGCTCGGCGTCGATGATGTCGTGCGCGGACAGCACCTCGGAGCTCTCGGGGTCGTCCTCCTCCTTGTCCTCGAACTCGTAGGTCCGGGACGCGTACGACACCTCGAGCACGCCCTGCGCGTAGGCGATCTGCTCTTCCCGCTCGCGCGCGGCGCGCTCCCTGGCCAGGCGATCGTCCTCGCCGAGGAGCTCGGCGGCCTCGTCCAGCAGCGGCACGTCCGCCACCGTCCAGCGCCGGGTCACCGGGCGGCGTACGGCGTCGGCGTCCTCGGCGGAGAGGAACTCCTCCGGGGCGGCGAGGAAGTCGGCGACGAGCCGCTGCGGGGTGAGCACCGGCCACAACTGGTCGATCGCGGACCAGACGTCGGGGTTCTCGGCGAGGTCGTCGCGGATCTGGGTGATGTCGCTGGGGTCGAGCAGGCTGGACCCGTCGAAGGGGTCGGTGCCGATGCGCTCGGCGTACAGCTCGGTGAGGGTGTTGAGGATGTGGCCCTCGAAGTGCTCGCGGGCCGCGTTGTGGGGCAGCTTCGCGGCCCGGGTGCGCTCGCGGGCGACCTTCACCAGACCGTCGTCGAGCATGAGGACCTCACGCTCGTGCTCGATGGCGATCACCGGGTCGGGCAGTGCCTGCCGGCCGCGTACGACCTCGGCGAGGACGTCGGCCATGCCGGCGCGGCCCTTGACGGCGGCGGCCTCGGGGGTGTCGGCCGCGGTCGCCTTCACCCCGGGGAACAGCTCGCCCACGGTCGCGAGGAGTACGCCCGTCTCACCCAGGGAGGGCAGCACCTCGCCGATGTAGCCGAGGAACGCCGGGTTGGGCCCGACGATCAGCACCGCCCGCTTGGCGAGCAGTTCCCGGTGCTCGTACAGCAGATACGCGGCGCGGTGCAGGGCGACGGCCGTCTTGCCGGTGCCCGGTCCGCCCTCCACCACCATGACGCCGCGGTGCGGGGCGCGGATGATCCGGTCCTGGTCGGCCTGGATGGTCTGCACGATGTCGCTCATGCGGCCGGTGCGGGCGGAGTTGAGCGCGGCGAGCAGCACGGCGTCACCGGTGGGGTCCTCGTGACCGGTGCGGGTCTCGTCGCCGAGGTCGAGGATCTCGTCGTGCAGATGGGTGACCCGGCGCCCGTCCGTCGCGATGTGCCGTCGCCGCCTCAGGCCCATCGGGGTGTGGCCGGTGGCCAGGTAGAAGGGTCGGGCGACGTCGGCGCGCCAGTCGATCAGCACGGGGGTGCGCTCGGCGTCGTCGGTGCGCAGCCCGATGCGGCCGATGTGGTGGGTGGTGCCGGAGGTGAGGTCGATCCGGCCGAAGCACAGGGAGCCGTCCACCGCGTTCAGTGCGGCGAGCAGCCCGGATCGCTCCGCCACGAGGATGTCCCGCTCAAGTCTTGCCTGCATGGGGGTGTCGCCCTGCGCGAGCGCGTCCGTGACGGAGGTCTCGGCGTCGCCGCGCAGCGCGTCCACGCGTGCGTACAACCCGTCGATGAATTCCTGCTCCTGCCGCAATTCATCGTCCGGAAATTCGGTGTTTGACAATTCCGCTCCCGCCCGGATATACTGTGCTCACTGAACTTCACTGTGACTTCTTCGAACTGAAGTCACGAACGGACAAATATACGCAAGGAAATCCCCCGGGCGCAATTGCCCGGGGGATTTCTCCTCTTCAGGTCGGCATCACAGCACGTCGGCGAGCTCCTCCAGCAGCCGCCGCTTGGCCCGCGCTCCCACCATCGACTTCACGGGCTCACCGCCGCGGAACACCATGAACGTCGGCATGGAGAGCACCTTGTAGGCGTTCGTGGTCAGCGGGTTGGTGTCCACGTCGAGCTGCACCACCTTCAGACGCTCCCCCACCTCCGCGGCCAGCGCGCTGAGCACCGGTCCCATCTGCCGGCACGGCGGGCACCAGTCGGCGGTGAACTCCACCAGCACCGGAAGGCCGGCGCCGATCACCTCCGCCTCGAAGTCCGCGTCCGTCACATCGATCACCATGTGCGCCCTCCCAGCTCGCACCGTGGCTCCGGACCCCCCGGAGCCTCCGCCTCGGCGGCCAGCTCGGCCCGCGCGAGCTGCCGCGCGACCGTCTCCCGCACACCCGTCAGCTGGCTGATCAGACTGTCCAGTTCATCCAGCTTGCGCCGGTAGACCGCGAGCGACGCCGGGCAGGAGTCGCCCTCGGGATGGCCGGCCCGCAGACATTCCACGAAGGGCCGCGTCTCCTCCAGGCCGAACCCGAAGTCCTGCAGTGTCCGGATCTGCCGGAGCAGCCGCAGATCGCTCTCGTCGTAACTGCGGTACCCATTGCTCGTCCGCCGCGCGGGCAGCAGCCCACGCGACTCGTAGTACCGCAGCGTCCGCGTCGTGGTCCCGGCCCGCGCGGCCAGCTCGCCGATTCGCATGCGGTCGAACGTAATCCTTGACGCCCGCGTCAGGGCAACAGCGGCTTCCGCTCCACCGGGGAGGTCAGCACGATCGACGTCGTCGTGCGTCCCAGCGCGGACACCTCCTCCAGGATCTCCTCGAGATGCACGGTGTCCCGCACGGCCACCTTGAGGATCCAGCAGTCCTCCCCGACCACGTGGTGCACCTCGGTGATCTCCGGCCGCTCGATCAGCTCCAGGGTCCTGGGGTGCTTCAGGTTGTACCCGCCGTGCGGGTTGACCCGGATGAACGCCTGGATGCCGTAACCGAGCCGGGCTGGCACGACCCGGGCGCCGTAGCCGGTGATCACGCCCGCCGCCTCCAGTCGCCGCACCCGCTCGGTGACCGCCGCCGGACTGAGCCGGACCCGGCGGCCCAGCTCGCTGAGCTTGATCCGGCCGTCGGTCTGGAGCAGTTCGAGGATCTGCCGGTCCAACGCGTCGAACGCCACCGATGTTTCGTCGGCGGCGGCCCGCAGATGCCGTGGTTCTTTCGGTGCGGCGGCCTGAACTCCCATGGTTCCCCCTTCAGAGCGTGGATGTACGCCGGGAGAATTATGGCCATGAAAAAACCCGTGGAAGTACTGGTCATCGGCGGCAACCGTTACGTCGGAAAGCGTCTCATCGCACGGCTCCTCGGCGAAGGCCACCGCGTGACCGTGCTGAACCGGGGGTCCTTGCCGCCTCCCGCCGGGGTGGAGCAGCTGCTCGCCGACCGGGACGACGAAAGGTCGCTGACCGGTGCGCTCGGGCCGCGCGTCTTCGACGTCGTCGTCGACCAGGTCTGCTACACCCCGCGCCAGGCCGCGATCGCCCGCCGCGTCTTCTCCGGACGCACCCGGCGCTATGTGATGACCTCGACGGTCGAGGTGTACGAGTACGAGGACTCGCCCGCCCTGGTGCGGGAGGAGGCCGTCGACCCGTTCACCGTCGCCGTCGACCCGGGCCTGCCCTGGGACGATCCCGCGTTCCTGGAGTCCCGCTACGGGGAGGGCAAGCGGCAGGCCGAGGCGGTCCTCGCGGCCGGAGGGGAGTTCGCGTCCACGGTGGTGCGGGTGGCCCATGTGCTGGGCGGGCACGACGACTTCACGGGCAGGCTGGCCCACTACGCCGAGCGGATACGCACCGGCGAGCCGATCGCCGTCCCGGCCCGGAACCAGCCGGCCACGTACGTCCACGTCGAGGAGATCGCCCGCTTCCTGGCCTGGACGGCGGGCGAGGACTTCACGGGGCCTGTGAACGCCGCCTCCGGCGGGCCGCTGACCACCGAGGACCTGTGCGAGGCGGTGGCCGCGCACGTCCCGGGCGGCCGCGCCGTGTTCCGGCCCGTCGAGGTCGGTGAGGTCTCGCCGTTCTCCTTCCGGCGCTCCTACGGCATGGACAACGCCCGCGCCGCCCGGCTCGGGTACACCTTCCCCGACGCCCGGCAGTGGCTGCCGCGCGCCGTCGCGGAGACCCTCGGGAAGGGCGCCTGACATGCGGTACAGGACACTTGGCGGACTGCGGGTGAGCGCGGTCGGACTCGGCGCCATGCCGCTGTCCATCCAGGGCCGACCGGACGAGGAGCGTGCCCTGGCAACCGTGCACGCCGCGCTCGACGCGGGCGTGACCCTGCTGGACACGGCCGACTCCTACCATCTGCCGGGCGCTGAGCCCGGCCACAACGAGCGCCTGGTGGCCCGCGCGCTCGCCACCTACGGCGGTGACACCTCCGGCGTCCTGGTGGCCACGAAGGGCGGCCGCGGCCGCCCGGCCGGCGGCGCCTGGACGGTGAACGGCTCCCCCCGTCACCTCAAGGCCGCCGCCGAGGCCTCGCTCAAACGCCTCGGCGTCGAGGCGATCGGCCTCTACCAGCTGCACAAGCCGGACCCCGCGGTGCCGTTCGAGGAGTCGGTCGGCGCGCTGCGCGAGTTGCTCGACGCCGGCACGGTCCGGCTGGCCGGTGTCTCCAACACGGACGCGGACCAGATACGCCGGGCGCGCGAGATCCTCGGCGACCGGCTGGTGTCGGTGCAGAACCGGTACTCCCCCGCGGTCCGGGACAGCGAGCCGGAACTGCGGCTGTGCGCGGAACTGGGACTGGCGTTCCTGCCGTGGAGCCCGCTGGGCGGACTGGCCCGCAGCTCCCTGGACGGGCCGTCGCGCACGGAGGGGGCGGATCGCTTCGCCGCCTTCCACGCGGTGGCCCGGGAACGCGGTGTCAGCCCACAACGGGTCGGCCTGGCCTGGCTGCTGACGCGGTCCCCGACGGTCGTCCCCATTCCGGGGGCGAGCCGCCCGGAGACGATCAGGGACTCGGCGGCCGCAGCGGACCTGCCGCTCACCCCGGAGGAGCGCGCACGCCTGGACGAGGCCGCCGCACCGGTCCGCGCGTAGCACCTGTCGCGGCACCGGCCCGGTCACCCGGGGGCGGCCGCCCGGCATCCCGCGCCCACTCACCGCGCGCCAGGCAGCAAGACAACCGCCCGGCGGTCACACGGACCACCGGGCGGCGGGGAACACGCTGCGGGACCTGTCACACCAGCGGCCCCGTCGCCCAGGGCGCCCCCCGGCGCCGGGTGCGTACTCTCCGCGTGCCGAACGGCGGGAAGACGCGCACTTTGGAGCCTGCCCGCACCAGCGACCCCATCCCCCGGGGCAGCCGCCGGCATCCAGCGCCCACTCACCGCGCGCCAGGCGGCAAGACAACCGCCCGGCGGTCACACGGACCACCGGGCGGCGAGGGAGGGGGACACGCACTCTGGAGCCCGTCGGGAGAGCGGCCCCGTCGCCCGCGGGGCGGACGCGCGGCGTGGTTCTAGCGGGTTGCGGAGGGCTGCAGCTCCCGCTCCCGGTCCTCCGCAGGCCCGCCGTCCGCGGTCCTGTCCTTGCCGGGCAGGAGCAGCGCCACGAGCAGCGTCCCGACGCCCAGGACCACCGCCCCGACCAGACTGGTGTGCGCGACCGCGTCGGCGAACGAGGAACCCACCGCGTCGGCCATCCGACGTGCTCCGGCGCCGAGTTGCTCGGCCTGCGCCCGAAGCCGCTCCGCCTGCTGCGGGTCGCTCGTGTGCGCCGCCTGCTCGGCCAGCTGCCGCGCCTTGTCCCCGATGCCCCGCGCCACCGCGTACCCGGCCCCGACGGAGTCCTGGGCGGTCTCCAGAGAGGAGGCGGGAAGCTTGCTGCCGGCCGTCGCGTCCGACAGGTGACCGGAGTACGAGGTCGCCAGCAACGAGCCGAGGACCGCGATGCCGAGCGAGCCGCCCAGCTCCAGCGAGGTGTCGTTCACGGCGCCGCCGACGCCCAGCTCGGACTCCGGGAAGGCCCCCATGATCGCGTCCGTGCAGGGCGACAGGGCGAGCCCGATCGCGAGGCCCAGGACGACCAGGGGCGCGACGAAGTCGCCGTACGACGACCCGGCGTCGACCCGGGTGAGCAGCGCCAGCGCCGCCGTACCGCCGACCATGCCGGCCGTGACGGTCCACTTCATGCCGACCCGCGGGGTGAGGTAGCCGGTGAGGGCCGAGCCCACGAAGACGGCACCGGCCAGCGGCAGCATGCGCAGGCCGGTGTCCAGGGCGTCGTAGCCGAGCACGAACTGCAGGTGCTGGGTCAGGTAGTAGAAGGCGCCGAAGACGGCCAGGAAGAACAGGGCGACGGCGAGGTTGGAACCCGCGAAGCGGCGGTCGGTGAAGCGGCGCACGTCGAGGAGGGGACGCGGGTGACGCAGCTCCCAGAGCACGAAGGCCACGAGTCCGGCGCCCGCGACGGCCGCCGCCGTGATCGCCCGGACGCCCCAGCCGAAGTGCGGCCCCTCGATAATCATGTAGACGAGCGCACCGGTCCACACCACCGACAGCAGCCCGCCGACGTAGTCGATGCGCTCCCGGTGGCCGGCCCGGGACGGCGGCACCAGGACGAACGCCCCGACGACGGCCAGGGCGGCGACGGGAACGTTGATGAGGAACGTCGACGACCAGCCGTGGTGCTCGAGGAGCGCCCCGGCGACCAGCGGTCCGGCCGCGATGGCGAGTCCTGCCGTGGCGGTCCACAGGGTGATGGCCTTGGCGCGTTCGGCACGCGGGAACGTCGCGGCGAGCAGGGACAGTGTGGCGGGCATGATCATCGCGGCGCCCGCTCCCATCACGGCACGCGCCGCGATGACCGCCGTGGAGCTGTCGGCGAGGTAGCCGAGGACCGCGCCCGCGCCGAACACCACCAGCCCGAGGACGAGCGCGCCCCGGCGGCTGTACTTGTCGCCGATCGCGCCGAGCAGCAGCATCAGCGCGGCGTACGGGACGGTGTAGCCGTCGATGACCCACTGGAGGTCCGCGCTGGACAGGCCGAGGTCCTGAGTCATGTCGGGCGCGGCCACGGTGAGGGCGGTGTTCGCCATCACGATGATCAGCAGGCTCAGGCAGAGCACGAGGAGCGCCCACCAGCGGCGTGCGTAGGGGCGTTCCATCCTCTCGGCCGGTTCGGTCACGACGAGTCCCATGGCGGGCTGCCTTCCTCCATCGACTTGCACAGGGGTGTGCATTTGCACAACACTGTGCAATGTACGCCGTTGCACAGTACTGTGCAAGTCGATGGAGGAAGGACAGAATGACGTCCATGACCACGGGCAGCACCAGCCGCGCCGACGCCAACCGGCGCCGCATCCTCGACATCGCCCTCACCGAGCTGCTGCGGGACCCCGACGCGTCCATGGACCAGATCGCCCGCGCGGCGGGCGTCGTACGCCGGACCGTCTACGGGCACTTCCCGAGCCGCGAGGCGCTGATCAGCACGCTCGTCGACGAGGCGGTGGCGGCGCTGTCGGCCGCGCACGCGGCGGGCCGCGAGGGTGTGGGCGATCCCGCGGAGGCGGTGGCGCGCTCGGTGCTGGCGGTGTGGGAGATCGCCGACCGCTACCGGCTGCTGGTCGCTCTCGCCCAGCGCACGGTGACCATGCAGGGCATCCGGGAGCGGCTCGCGCCGGTCCGTGAGGCGAGCATCGGGCTGTTGCAGCGCGGCCTGGACGAGGGCCTCTTCGCCTCACCGCTGCCGGCGCCGGCCCTCGCGTACGTGCACGAGCAGATGCTGTTCGCGGTGATGGAGGCGGTGAACGACGGCCTGCTGACAGCGCAAGAGGCGGGCCGCTGCGCCGCGGTCACCGTACTGACCGCGGCGGGCGTGCCCGCCTCGAGGGCCACCGAGCTGGTGGCGAAGCTGAACGTCTGAACTTCTGGACTTCTGGACTTCTGGACTTCTGGACTTCTGGAAGTCACAACCGGGCGGCTGAGCGACGGGGGGACACCCAGCCGCCCGGATCCTGGGGGGCGGCGCGGCTCTCAGGCCTTCGCCAGCTCCTTCTCGCCGCCCGGCTCGGGCGCCTCGACGTGGTCGTCGGCCGGGGCACCGCCGTGGCCGTCGTCCAGCAGCGTCGTCTCGTCGAAGGGCAGCCGGCCGGCGAGGACCTCGCCCACACGCTCCTTGTCGATCTCCTTCGTCCAGGTGCCGATCAGCACGGTGGCCACGGCGTTGCCGGCGAAGTTGGTCAGGGCACGGGCCTCGCTCATGAAGCGGTCGATGCCGACGACCAGGCCGATGCCGTCCACCAGGGCCGGCTTGTGCGACTGCAGACCACCGGCCAGGGTCGCGAGGCCCGCACCGGTGACACCGGCGGCGCCCTTGGAGGCGACCAGCAGGAAGAGCAGCAGCGGGATCTGCTCGCCGATGGACATCGGGGTGCCCATGGCGTCGGCGATGAACAGCGAGGCCATGGTCATGTAGATCATGGTGCCGTCGAGGTTGAAGGAGTAGCCGGTCGGGACGGTGATGCCGACCACCGGCTTGCTGACGCCCAGGTGCTCCATCTTCGCGATGAGCCGCGGCAGCGCGGACTCGGAGGACGAGGTGGACAGGATCAGCAGGAACTCACGGCCCAGGTACTTGAACAGCGTGAGGATGTTCAGGCCGGAGATCACGCGCAGCAGGATGCCGAGCACGACGAAGACGAACAGGAAGCAGGTCACGTAGAAGCCGAGCATCAGCACGGCGAGGCTCTTCAGAGCCTCCAGGCCCGCGGAGCCGGTGACGGCGGCGATGGCGCCGAAGGCACCGATCGGGGCGGCCCACATCACCATCGCGAGGATGCGGAAGACCAGCCGCTGGATGTGCTCGATCCCGCGCAGGATCGGCTGGCCGGCCGAGCCCATGCCCTGCAGCGCGAAGCCGGCGAACAGAGCGATCAGCAGCGTCTGCAGGACCGACTCGTTGGTGAAGGCCGAGACGATTGTGGTCGGGATGATGCCCAGCAGGAAGTCGGTGGTGTTCGTGGAGGCCTCGGGGTCGATCTGTGCGTGACCGGCCTCCTTGACCGCGTCGGTCATCGCGAGGCTGGAGCCCGGCTCCAGGATGTTGCCGACGACCAGGCCGATGCCCAGCGCGACCAGCGACATCACCATGAAGTAGCCGAGGGCGATGCCGCCGACGGCACCGACCTTCGCGGCCTTCCGCACCGAGCCGATGCCCAGCACGATCGTGCAGAAGATGATCGGCGAGATCATCATCTTGATCAGGTTCACGAACCCGGTGCCGATCGGCTTCAGCTCGACAGCGAAGTCCGGTGCGGCCAGACCCACCGCGATACCGGCGGCGACCGCGATGATCACCGCGATGTAGAGGTAGTGCGTGCGGTCCCGCTTGGGTTTGCGTGCGGCAGGTGCCGTATCGGCTGCGCTGGTCACGGCGGCCCTCCTTGACGACGTCGTCGGCATCACCGGCGTGCGGCTCACGTCCGGGAAAACTCCGGGAAACTCCGAGAAACAGGGAGCGGGACTCCCGGAGATGCGTTATGGGGAATGCCGTGACTATGTCCTGCTCTGTGAGCGCGGTCACCCTTCCGTTCATTTAGTTCACAATCAGCCAAGGGGCAGACTGACGACATGCGCCTCACCGTCCCCGGTCCCCGCAGTCTGGCGGGCCAGCTCTTCGCCATGCAGGCCGTGCTCATAGCGGTCGTCGTGGCCGGATATGCGCTGTTCACCTACATCAGTGACCGCAGCCAGGCCGAGGAGGCCGCGACGCGCCAGGCCAGGGCGGTGGCCCGGTCGGTCGCCGACTCCCCGTCCGTGCGGGAGGCGATCCGCGCCCCGGACCCGTCGGCCGAGCTCCAGCCCTACGCGATGCAGGTCATGCGGGACACCGACGTCGACTTCGTGACGATCATGAACCCGCGGGGCACCCGCTGGACCCACCCCGACCCGGCCCAGATCGGCCAGACCTTCCGCGGCCACACCGACAAGGCCCTGCACGGGCAGACCTTCACCGAGACCTACACCGGCACGCTCGGCCCGTCGGTCCGCGCGGTGACGCCGGTCCAGGACGGCAACCGGATCGTCGGCCTGGTCAGTGCCGGCATCCGGGTCGAGGCGATCAGTGAGCGCGTGCAGAGCCAGGTCACGGCCCTGGTCGGCGTGGCGGCCGGTGCTCTGGCCCTGGGCGCCGTCGGCACCTACGTCATCAACGCCCGGCTGCGCCGCCACACCCACGGCATGAACGCGTCCGAGCTCAGCCGGATGCACGACTACCACCAGGCCGCCCTGCACGCGGTACGCGAGGGGCTGCTGATGCTGGACGGGCAGTACCGTGTGGCGTTGATCAACGACGGAGGTCGGGAGTTGCTCGGCGTGGCCGGGGACGTGGTGGGCAGGTCGGTGGCGGAACTGGGGCTCCCGGCTCCGCTGACGGGTGCGCTGCTGGCATCGGAGCCGCGCGTGGACGAGGTGCATCTGACGGCGTCGCGGGTCCTGGTGGTCAACACCTCGCCGGTGTCGGGCGGCGAGCGGCGCGGCACGGTCGCCACCCTGCGCGATGTCACCGAACTCCAGTCCCTGATGGGCGAGTTGGACTCCGAGCGGGGCTTCACGCAGGCACTGCGCTCACAGGCGCACGAGGCGGCGAACCGGCTGCACACGGTCGTCTCGCTGATCGAGTTGGGCCGGGCGGAGGAGGCGGTGGAGTTCGCGACGGCCGAGCTGGAACTGGCGCAGGCGCTGACCGACCAGGTCGTGGCGGCGGTGAGCGAGCCGGTGCTGGCGGCGCTGCTGCTGGGCAAGACGGCCCAGGCGAACGAGCGGGGCGTGGAGCTGATGGTCTCCGAGGACAGCAGCCTGGACGACGGACTGCTGCCTGAGACCCTGCCGGCGCGGGACCTGGTGACCATCCTCGGCAACCTGATCGACAACGCCGTGGACGCGGCGCAGGGCAGCGCCCGGGCACGCGTGACGGTGGCCGCCTTCACCGAGGACCGGGAGAGCTCACCGGAACTGGTGCTGCGGGTCTCGGACACGGGCCCGGGCGTCGACCCGGAGCACGCCGAGGCGGTCTTCCAGAGGGGCTTCTCGACGAAGCCTGCGGGCCCGGGCGGCCGGGGGCTCGGA
This sequence comes from Streptomyces djakartensis, assembly GCF_014651075.1. Lineage (GTDB taxonomy): Bacteria > Actinomycetota > Actinomycetes > Streptomycetales > Streptomycetaceae > Streptomyces > Streptomyces djakartensis. The sequence continues at coordinate 18,382 of NZ_BMWE01000028.1, forward strand.
CTGGCGCTCGTACGTCAGGCGACGCAGCGACACGGAGGCTCGCTCTCGGTGACGGAGGCCGAAGGGGGCGGGGCCGAGTTCGAGGTACGGCTGCCGCTGGGCGAGACGGGCGGTCCGTCCGGGGGGCCCGCCCCCGAGCGCTTGGCCCCTGCTCCCGCCGTCCCATCGTCCACAGCCCCCGCGTCCCGGGACGCGGTTTCCGAGGGCTCCATGTCCAGGGGCCCTGGAGGCCAAGCATGACGAGCGACACCACGAGAGAGAAGGCCATCCGCGTCCTGGTCGTGGAGGACGACCCGGTGGCCGCCGACGCCCATGTCCTCTACGTCGGCCGGGTCCCGGGCTTCGTCGCCGTGGGCAAGGCCCACACGGGCGCGGAGGCCCGCCGGACCCTCGACCGCACCCCGGTGGACCTGCTCCTGCTGGACCTGCACCTCCCCGATGTGCACGGCCTGCAGCTGGCCCGCTCCCTGAGAGCGGCCGGCCACCACGCCGACGTGATAGCGGTCACCTCGGCGCGCGACCTGACCGTGGTCCGCGAAGGAGTCTCCCTCGGTGTCGTGCAGTACGTCCTGAAACCGTTCACCTTCGCGACCCTGCGGGACCGGCTCGTGCGCTATGCCGAGTTCCACGCGGCGGTCGGCGAGGCGAGCGGCCAGGACGAGGTCGACCGGGCCCTCGCGGCCCTGCGCGCACCCGGCCCGGCCGCCCTCCCCAAAGGCCTGAGCGCGCCGACGCTCGAGCGGGTGACGGTGGCCCTGCGGGACAGCGCGGAGGGCCTCACGGCCGCGGGTGTCGCGGAGACGGTGGGCATCTCGCGCATCACGGCCCGCCGTTACCTGGAACACCTGGTCGACGCCGGCCGTGCGGCCCGCCGCCCGCAGTACGGGACGGTGGGACGGCCGGAGTTGCAGTACCGCTGGGTCACAGGTCATTGACGGGTAGGCAGCCACCTTGCGCCCACCCTCCCCCTCGCCCAGCGGCACGACTGCCCGCAGCGGTGGCGGTCGGCGCTCCAGGTACTCGGCGTGGGTGCTGGGGGCGGGGCGTTGCGCAACCCGGCGTCGCGGGGTGCCGCTGCGCCCACCCGTGCCGCCCCAGCGGCACGACTGCCCGCAGCGGGGGCGAAGCGGCTGCCCGCAGCTGGGACGGCCGGCAGCCGCGTATGGCGAGAAGGGGACGTGTCGGGGGGTGTCCGCCCGCAGCGGTTGGCGCGTCAACGGACAGACACTCGTCATCCGACTCCATCGCGCCGTTCCGAGGACGGACACCCCCCGACACGTCCCCGACCCACCCACCCCGCACAGGCGAAGCCCCCACGATCTCGCACAGCCCCGGGACAGCCAAACGTACGGATTGCGCCGCGCCTCCCCCTCCTTCACCCACCCGATCGAGCTGTCGGCCACGCCGTACTCCCCTTCGACGTCCGCCCACAAGGACGACACCCGCGGCGCCCCGTCCGCCCCCAGCATCGCGAGATGCCAGAAGCCCACCGCCGCCAGCCGCTCTCGAATATGCCCGTTGAGCTTGCCGTTCACGTTTCCCCACACCCCTCCGGACCCCCGTCCGGCGGCTCCGCCCCCCCCTCACCCCCGTCCCACCCCAGCCCGCGAGACGCTCGTCACCCCCGCCCGAACCCACCAGTAGCCGTACTTTCCTACAATCCGTGTTCCTGGCCGAACAGACCGTAGTCGCCGCAGCCCCACGCCCCTAGCTTGTGGCCCGTGCGCCGACCTTCTCCCCGTCCGAGCGAACCGACCCCTACCCCCACACCCCCGCCCTTCAACGCTCCCGCGGCCCGACGCCTGCGCGCAGCCCTGGGCATGACCCCCGAACACGTCGCCCACGACATGCGCGTCTCCTACGGCCATCCCCGCATCACCCCGGACCACGTCATGGCATGGGAACGCGGTGCCGCGGCCCCGTCCGGCCCCGAACTCACCGCCCTCGCGGGCGTCCTGTGGTGCTCGCCGGGCGAACTCATCGGCAGACCCCGCACCCTGCGCGAGCACCGCATCGCCCGCGGCCTGGCCCCCGAGGACGTGGCCCGTGTCGTCGGGCACGAACTCCACGCCTATCTGCACATGGAGGAGACCGACACCTGGCGCGGCACCGACCGCCAGTCCGCCGCGCTCGCCCACCTGCTGGGCCTGCGCCTGCCCGACCTCGTCACCGTCACGGGCCGTGACGCCAGACTCGGCGACCTGCTGCGCAGCGCCGTCATGAACCGCTGGCAGGCCCATGTGCGCCAGGTGTCGAAACTCGTTCCCCTGGAGCGGCACTTCCTGGAGAGCGCCCTCCGGGCCCTGCACCAGGACTACCAGGGCCACATGGCCGCCACCCTGAGCCGGGGTGGCGGAAGGAGCGACGCCGGCGATCTGGCCCGCGACTTCCTCGACCGGATCGTCGACCACTTCTGGACGAGAGTCCAGGCGGCCCCTCCCGGGAATCGATGAGGCGAGCCCGGCCCAGTGCCGCGGCGGGCACTAGAACACCGACTCGGCCTCGTCCATCCGGTCCTTCGGCACCGTCTTCAGCTCGGTGACCGCCTCCGCGAGCGGCACCATCACGATCTCCGTTCCGCGCAGCGCGGTCATCTTGCCGAACTGCCCCTGGTGCGCGGCTTCCACCGCGTGCCAGCCGAAGCGCGTGGCGAGCACCCTGTCGTACGCGGTCGGCGTACCACCGCGCTGGACGTGGCCGAGAATGACCGGCTTGGCCTCCTTGCCGAGGCGCCGCTCCAGCTCGTGGGCGAGTGCGGTGCCGATACCGAGGAAGCGCTCGTGGCCGAACTGGTCGATCTCGCCCTTGCCGTAGTCCATGGAGCCTTCGACGGGGTGCGCGCCCTCGGCGACGCAGACGACCGCGAACTTCTTGCCGCGGGCGAAGCGCTCCTCGACCATCGTCGCGAGATCGGCGGGGTCGAACGGACGCTCCGGCAGACAGATGCCGTGCGCACCGGCCGCCATCCCCGACTCCAGCGCGATCCACCCGGCGTGGCGTCCCATGACCTCGACCACCATCACCCGCTGGTGGGACTCGGCCGTGGTCTTCAGGCGGTCCATCGCCTCGGTGGCGACCCCGACGGCCGTGTCGAAACCGAAGGTGCGGTCCGTGGACGAGATGTCGTTGTCGATCGTCTTCGGGACGCCCACGACCGGCAGGCCCGCGTCGGACAGCATGCGGGCCGCCGTCAGCGTGCCCTCGCCGCCGATCGGGATCAGCGCGTCGATGCCGAACTCGTGGATCATGTCGGAGGCGTTGGCGCAGGCCTCACGGAGACGGTCGCGCTCCAGCCGGGACGACCCGAGGATGGTGCCGCCGCGGGCGAGGATGCCGCTGACCGCGTTCAGGTCGAGGCTGCGGTAGCGGCCGTCCAGCAGGCCCGCGTAGCCGTCCTCGAAGCCGATGACCTCGTCCCCGTAGTTGTCGACCGCCCGGTGCACGACCGACCGGATTACGGCGTTCAGGCCGGGGCAGTCGCCGCCTGCGGTGAGAACTCCGATACGCATCGTGCTGTGTCTCCTGCTCGCTGTGGACACCGGTGAGCTTCTGCCGATTGTTTCACGCTCCACGGCCCGGTTGGCCACCCACTCTGACGGGCGCCTTATCCATCGGCGGAGGTATTGTCAAGGCGTTCCGCTCACCTCGATGGGCGATTTTTTGCAATCCTCGACGTACCAACTCGGCATACCACCTCGACGTACCACTGAGACGAAACGGAGAGCCCGCGTGACCCGCAGCGTGTACGTGACCGGCATCGACCGCGGCGACGGCCGCCAGGTCGTCGAATTGGGGGTCATGGAGCTCCTCACCCGGCAGGTCGACCGGGTGGGCGTCTTCCGTCCCCTGGTCCATGACGGGCCGGACCGCCTCTTCGAGCTGCTGCGCGCCCGCTACCGGCTCACCCAGGACCCGGCGACCGTCTACGGCATGGACTACCACGAGGCGTCCGCGCTCCAGGCCGAGGCCGGCACGGACGAGCTGGTGTCCACCCTCGTCGACCGCTTCCACCTGGTCGCCCGCGACTACGACGTCGTCCTGGTCCTCGGAACCGACTACGCCGGCACCCAGCTCCCGGACGAGCTGTCGCTCAACGCCCGGCTGGCGAACGAGTTCGGCGCGTCCGTGCTCCCCGTCGTCGGCGGCCGCAAGCAGACCGTGGAGTCCGTGCTCGCCGAGACCCGCAACGCCTACCGCGCCTACGACACCCTCGGCTGCGACGTCCTGGCCATGGTCACCAACCGGGTCGCCCGCGAGGACCGTGACGAGATCGCCGGCCAGCTGGACTCCAGGCTCCCCGTGCCCTGCTACGTCCTGCCCGACGAGCCGGCCCTGTCCGCCCCCACCGTCTCGCAGATCAGCCACGCCCTGGGCGGCAAGGTGGTGCTCGGCGACGACTCGGGCCTCGCCCGGGACGTACTCGGTTTCGTCTTCGGCGGCGCGATGCTGCCGAACTTCCTGAACGCCCTGACCCCGGGCTGCCTGGTCGTCACCCCCGGCGACCGCGCGGACCTGGTGGTCGGCGCGCTCGCCGCGCACAGCGCCGGCACCCCGCCGATCGCGGGCGTCCTGCTCACCCTGGACGAGGTGCCCGGCCACGACATCCTCACCCTCGCCGACCGCCTCGCCCCCGGTACCCCCGTGCTGTCGGTGGCCGGCACCAGCTTCCCCACCGCCGAGCAGCTGTTCTCGCTGGAGGGCAAGCTGAACGCGGCCACCCCGCGCAAGGCGGAGCGCGCCCTCGGCCTGTTCGAGCGGTACGCCGACACCGCCGACCTCGCCCGCCGGGTCTCCGCGCCGAGCAGCGACCGCGTCACGCCGATGATGTTCGAGCACAAGCTGCTGGAGCAGGCCCGTTCCGATCTGCGTCGGGTCGTCCTGCCCGAGGGCACCGAGGAGCGTGTGCTGCACGCCGCCGAGGTGCTGCTGCGCCGCGGCGTGTGTGAGCTGACCCTGCTCGGCCCGGTCGACCAGATCCGCAAGAAGGCCGCCGACCTCGGTGTCGACCTCGGCGAGTCCCAGCTGATCGACCCGGCCGCCTCCGACCTGCGCGACTCCTTCGCCGAGAAGTACGCGACGCTGCGCGCCCACCGCGGCGTCACCGTGGAGCTGGCCTACGACGTCGTCTCCGACGTGAACTACTTCGGCACGCTGATGGTGCAGGAGGGCCTGGCCGACGGCATGGTGTCGGGTTCCGTGCACTCCACGGCCGCGACCATCCGCCCGGCCTTCGAGATCATCAAGACCAAGCCGGACGCGGACATCGTCTCGTCGGTGTTCTTCATGTGCCTGGCCGACAAGGTCCTGGTCTACGGCGACTGCGCGGTCAACCCCGACCCGAACGCCGAGCAGCTCGCCGACATCGCCATCCAGTCGGCGACGACGGCCGAGCAGTTCGGCGTGGAGCCGCGCATCGCGATGCTGTCGTACTCCACGGGCACCTCCGGATCCGGCGCCGACGTCGACAAGGTCCGCGAGGCCACCGAGCTGGTCCGCTCCCGCCGCCCCGACCTGAAGATCGAGGGCCCGATCCAGTACGACGCCGCCGTGGAGCCGTCGGTCGCGGCGACCAAGCTGCCCGGCTCCGAGGTCGCGGGGCAGGCGAGCGTGCTGATCTTCCCCGACCTGAACACCGGCAACAACACCTACAAGGCCGTGCAGCGTTCGGCCGGCGCGATCGCCGTCGGCCCGGTGCTGCAGGGCCTGCGCAAGCCGGTCAACGACCTGTCCCGGGGCGCCCTCGTCCAGGACATCGTCAACACCGTGGCCATCACGGCCATCCAGGCCCAGTCCCCCGCCCCGTCCCCGAGCGAGAAGGCAGCCGCCCAGTGAGCCCGTCCCGTGTCCTCGTCCTGAACTCCGGCTCGTCGTCGGTGAAGTACCAGCTGCTCGACATGCGTGACAGCAGCCGGCTGGCGGTGGGCCTGGTCGAGCGCATCGGCGAGCAGACCTCCCGCCTCAAGCACACCCCGGCCGGCGGCGAGAGCCGGGAGCGCGGCGGTGCGATCGCCGACCACGACGCCGCCCTGAAGGCCGTCGCCGAGGAGCTCGCCCACGACGGCCTCGGCCTGGACTCGCCCGAACTGGCCGCGATCGGGCACCGCGTGGTGCACGGCGGCAAGTCCTTCACCGAGCCGACCGTGATCGACGACACGGTCCTCGCCGAGATCGAGCGGCTCATCCCCGTGGCCCCGCTGCACAACCCGGCCAACCTCACCGGCATCCGCACGGCCCGGGCGCTGCGACCGGACCTGCCGCAGGTCGCCGTCTTCGACACCGCGTTCCACACGACGATGCCGGAATCGGCCGCCCGCTACGCGATCGACGTCCAGACGGCCGACGAGCACCGCATCCGCCGCTACGGCTTCCACGGCACCTCCCACGCCTACGTCTCCCGGGCCACGGCCGAGCTGCTGGGCAAGGACCCGTCCGAGGTGAACGTGATCGTGCTGCACCTGGGCAACGGGGCGTCCGCCTCGGCCGTGCGGGGCGGCCGTTGCGTGGACACCTCCATGGGGCTGACGCCTTTGGAGGGGCTCGTGATGGGTACGCGCTCCGGAGACATGGACCCGGCCGTCATCTTCCATTTGATGCGTGTTGGTGGAATGTCCGCCGACGAGATCGACACTCTTCTCAACAAGAAGAGCGGTCTGATCGGTCTGTGCGGTGACAACGACATGAGGGAGATCCGCCGTCGCGTCGACGAGGGCGACGAGCAGGCGGAGCTGGCGTTCGACATCTACATTCACCGCCTGAAGAAGTACATCGGCGCCTATTACGCCGTTCTCGGGCGGGTGGACGCGGTCGCCTTCACCGCCGGCGTCGGCGAGAACGCGGCGCCCGTACGGGAGGCCGCCCTGGCGGGCCTGGAGGAGCTGGGCCTGGCGGTGGACGGTGAGCGGAACGCGGCGCGCGGCGACGGGGCGAGGCTGATCTCGCCGGACGGCGCCCGGGTCGCGGTGGCGGTGGTACCCACTGACGAGGAATTGGAGATCGCGACGCAGACCTACGCGCTGGTAAACGATTCAGGGAATCACACCTGAGCGGCATCCCGCCCTTTTGTATTTTCCGCCAGACGGAATATTCCGTTGCGAAACAAACCGATAGGATCGCCCCATGCGCCGTTCGAAAATCGTCTGTACTCTCGGCCCCGCGGTCGACTCCCACGATCAGCTTGTCGCGTTGATCGAAGCCGGCATGAACGTGGCCCGCTTCAACTTCAGCCACGGCTCGCACGCCGAGCACCAGGGCCGGTACGACCGGGTCCGGGCCGCCGCCAAGGAGACCGGCCGGGCCATCGGTGTCCTCGCCGACCTGCAGGGCCCGAAGATCCGTCTGGAGACCTTCGCCGAGGGCCCCGTGGAACTGGTGCGCGGTGACGAGTTCACCATCACCACCGAGGACGTCCCGGGCGACAAGACGATCTGCGGAACGACCTACAAGGGCCTGCCGGGCGACGTCTCCCACGGCGACCAGATCCTCATCAACGACGGCAACGTCGAACTGAAGGTCACCGAGGTCCACGGGCACCGGGTGAAGACGATCGTCATCGAGGGCGGCGTCATCTCCGACCACAAGGGCATCAACCTGCCCGGCGCGGCCGTCAACGTGCCCGCCCTGTCCGAGAAGGACATCGAGGACCTCCGCTTCGCCCTCCGCATGGGCTGCGACCTGGTCGCGCTGTCCTTCGTCCGTGACGCCAAGGACGTCCACGACGTGCACCGCGTCATGGACGAGGAGGGCCGCCGCGTCCCGGTCATCGCCAAGGTGGAGAAGCCGCAGGCGGTGCAGAACATGGAGGACGTCGTGATGGCGTTCGACGGCGTGATGGTCGCCCGCGGTGACCTGGCCGTCGAGTACCCGCTCGAGAAGGTCCCGATGGTGCAGAAGCGGCTCATCGAACTGTGCCGCCGCAACGCCAAGCCGGTGATCGTGGCGACCCAGATGATGGAGTCCATGATCACCAACTCCCGTCCGACCCGCGCCGAGGCCTCCGACGTGGCCAACGCGATCCTGGACGGCGCCGACGCGGTCATGCTGAGCGCCGAATCGTCCGTGGGCGCCTACCCGATCGAGACCGTCAAGACGATGTCGAAGATCGTCACCGCGGCCGAGCAGGAGCTGCTCTCCAAGGGCCTGCAGCCGCTGGTCCCCGGCAAGAAGCCGCGCACGCAGGGCGGTTCGGTCGCCCGCGCCGCCTGCGAGATCGCCGACTTCCTCGGCGGCCGGGGCCTGGTCGCCTTCACCCAGTCCGGCGACACCGCCCGCCGCCTGTCCCGCTACCGCGCCCAGCAGCCGATCATCGCCTTCACCACCGACGAGGGCACCCGCAACCAGATGGCACTCAGCTGGGGCGTGGAGCCGCACGTCGTGCCGTTCGTGAACAGCACCGACGAGATGGTCGACCTGGTGGAGCAGGAGCTGGTCAAGCTCAACCGCTTCAACGCGGGCGACATCGTGGTCATCACCGCCGGCTCGCCCCCCGGCGTCCCCGGCACCACCAACATGGTCCGCGTCCACCACCTGGGCGGCGGCAAGGGCTGACCGGCCGAGGTCTTGATACGCGACTGAGGGCGTTCCCTGTGACGGGGGACGCCCTCGGTCGCTTTCGTGCGTCTGTGCCCCGCCGGGTCGACACCCGGCGGGGCACAGTGTGTTGCGGCTCCCGGAGAGGCCCCTGAGGCGGCGTCAGTCGGTGACGTACTGGTGCAGCCCCGGCACGGTCAGCGTGCCACCGAACTGGCCGGCCTGGGTGACCTTCACCTTGGTGAAGTAGATCTCCGCGAGGTTCAGAGGCGGCGGGTGCTCGGGGTCGAACGTGAGCGGGACCAACCCGAGCAGGTTGCCCGAGATCTTCTCCGTGTACATCACCGTCTTGCCGTCGGTGATCGTGGACGTCGACCCCTTGGCCGCCTGGACATGGTGAGTCTTGCCGGACTGCTTGTCCTTGACGAGCTGGTGCAGGTCCCCGATCTCGGTGCCGTCGGAGATGACGAACTTCAGGACCTTCTTGGTGGCACCGCTCGCCGTCTTCACCTCGACGATGCCCTGGTAGTCGGCGCCGTGCAGCTTCAGCGAGCTGGCCTCCAGGTACCAGGGGTCGTCGGGCACGAGGATCTTGTTGTCGATCCCGCCCTCGGCGTCCGTGGCGGCCGGGCAGTCCTCGGGGTCCACGGAGGGGCTCTCGGACGGGCTGGGGGAGGCGGTGGCCTTGTCCGCCGCCTCCTCGACCGCCTTCTCGGCGGCCCCGGTGGTGCCCTCCGCCGCCCTCGACGCCGTGTCGGTCGTGTCCTTCACGGTGTCCCTGGCCGTGTCGGTGACCTTGTCGGTGGTCTCCTTGACGGTGTCGGAGGCGTCGTCCGTCACCGAGGGCTTCTCGGTGGCCTCGGACTCACCCGTGTCGCCGGACGGCGACGTGGACGCGGACGGCGTGGGGCTCGGGCTCTCGGTGGACTTGCCGCCCGTGAGGATGCCGCCGATCGCGTCGCCGATGTCCTCGAGAACGTTGCCGCCGCTCTCCGACGGCGACGGGCTGGGCGTTGCCGCCTCGTCCTCGCCCGAGGTGTCCGAGGAGGCCGAAGGAGCCGGTGTGGGCTGAGTCTTGTCGTCCTGGTCGTCGGAACCTGAATCCGACGAACCTGAACCCGCCGGGTCCTTGTCCTCGTCCGAACCGCCGGCGGACGCCGAGGGCGTCGGCTCAGCCGTCGCCTCGTCCTTCTCGCCGTCGGTCTCACTGCCGCTCGGCGAGGGCGACGGAGAAGCGTCGTCCTTGCCCTTGTCGCCCTCCAGCGCCGCGACGCAGTCCTTGTACTCGTCGGCCTTGAGGCTGTTCGACGTCGACGGCTGGTCGTCGGCGAGGGCCAGCGTCGGGGTGAAGCCCATGCCCATGAGGACCGCGGTGGGCATCGCCGCCATGGCTATCGCCTTGCCGGCCGGCATCTGGAACCGGGTGAACAGCGGCTTCTTCGGGGCCGCGTGGCGCGGCCCGGTTCTCACACGGGACGCCTCCGCGTCAGCCCCGCGAGTCACCTCGTCAGCCGGCACTGTGCCTCCCGTTCGCCCCGTTGGCCGGGCTCGTTCCTGACAGATCGTTCGAGTCGTCCATCGGGTCCACAGGCCTGAGGATCGTGGTGTCCGTGTCCGTGGTCCCGGGGGTCCCGCCCTCACCCGTGGCGGCCCCCTTCGCGGGCTGCGGCTCGGCTGTGGCGCCTGGTGCCCACGAACAGGCCAGCGCCCCGCCGGTCACCGCCAGCAGGAAGCCGACGACGAAGCCGCCGAAGTTGGACACAGGGAGGGACACCAGACCCAGCAGAATCGCCGCAACGCCCGCGAAAACCCGGATGTGCTGCTGGAACCAGAGGCTCACGCCCAGGACGACGAGCAGCACACCGATGATCAGGGAACCGGCGCCTGCGGTGGTGGCCATCGCCAGCGTCAGGTGGCCGATCTGCAACTGTGCGTACGGGAAGTACATGATCGGCAAGCCACCGAGCATGACGTACAGGCCGGCCCAGAACGGGCGGTTGCCCCGCCAGGCGCGGAACTGCAGCCTCCGGCGGCTGAACTGGCCGGGCGCGGCAGGAGTCTCGGCGCTCATGGAAAACAGCTCCCTGGTGCGGCGTTGCTCTGGTGAGGGTGGTACTGCGGTGGGGATGTGGGGGGCGTGAAGACGCCGGTGGGTTACGGACGGGCGGGAGGCGCCATGGGCTCCCACCCGCCCGTCACCGAGTGGCTAGTAGCACTCGTGCTTACCCTGCTGCAGCTTCATCGACAGACCGGGAAGCGTGAAGGTTCCGGCGGTGGTCGCCCACGCCGTCTGCTCCACGTCGTACAGGTCAGCCGCAGTGGCCTGCTGGGCGAAGCCGTTGGGGTTGGCCTGCCCCTTGCCTTCCTTCATGCCGGGGCCCTTGCCGCCCTTGTCGGCACCCGTGTCGCCGGCGGCCACACCGATGTCGATGCCGTGGAACACGGCCTTCGACGAGTCGAGGTTCTCGACATCGATGTACAGGTTCTTGGCGGAGACCTGCTTGTCCTTGTCGCCGCTGCTACCCGCCTTCAGCGTCAGGCTGACTGACCCGAGGACCGGGATGTTCGGGGTGACGACCGACTGGCACAGGCTCTTGATCGTCGCGCTCTTGAACGACGAAACCGCTACGGGGTGAAGCGTCTTCTCGCCGGACATCGTGTAGCCGGAGTCGATCGCCCCGTACTGCGCGAAGCCCTTGCCGTGCAGCTCCTCGGCCGTGACCTTGAACGACTGCCCTGACACACTGAACGACGCCGCGAGGGCACCCTGCGCCAGCCCCACACCTATCGCAGCCGTTGCGGCGACGGTGGGCACCATCACCACAGCGAACCGCTTCCATCTGGTCCCGCCACGCACCTGGGACTCCATATTTCCTCCTTCTCGGACGTACATCGCCTGTCCTGACTGGCCCCGAGTCGCGGCTCAGCCGGGCAGGGATGGGAGAAGTGCTACGTCCTCGGAAAGGAGAGCGCCCGCACTCGGCGGCGCAACTCGCGCCCGAATCACCGGCGATCACCCCCGAGCGACAACCACTGGTCGCGCCTGACACGCATCACGCACAACCCTGCTGGACAGGCTTCGCCGGACGGGCGAAGACCCCCCTGTCCAAGAGCCGGCGCCACTGCCGCCGGCTCTGCTCGGTGGGGACCCAGGACGTCCCGCGACCCAACCGGCTGCCGGGGTACGGGAATGGACCGAGCGTGGCCGATCGTGGTCCATTCTGGCCGCAGGCACAAGGGGGATCGTTACTGGCTAGTAACGGCCGGATAACCGAAGAACGACCCGTTGGTCTCGGACGGCGACACAGGGTGTTACCCGCCGGTGTCACAAAGCTGTTGATCACTGGACAGAATCCGACAGATCAACGCCCGCGCCTTACTCGCAGTAACAGCGGCCGCGATTACCAAGATTTGGTAAAGCGCGGCCGCGGTGACGGCCTGTTGGCCAATTTTTCACGCGGGCAGCACATGCCCGCGTGTTTAACGACTGGTCAGAACAGGGCTCGCGCGAGGGCCCTGCGGGCCGCGATCACCCGCGGATCCTCGGGGCCGACCACCTCGAACAGCTCCAGCAGCCGCTTGCGAACGGTGTCCCGGTCGTCACCGACCGTGCGCTGCACGGTCTCGATCAGCCGGCCGAAGGCGTCCTCCACGTGGCCGCCCACCAGGTCCAGGTCGGCGGCCGCGATCTGCGCCTGCACATCGGCGGGCTTGTCGGCCGCGTCCCGGCGCACCTGCTGCGGGTCGATGCCCTGCACCCGCTGGAGCAACTCGGCCTGGGCGAGGCCCAGCTTGGCCTCCTCGTTGCCCGGGTCCTCGCTCAGCACGTTCTTGTACGCCTGGATGGCACCACCCAGGTCGCCCGAGTCCAGCGCCTGGACGGCGGACTCGAGAAGCGCGTCGTACGGCCCGGCCGGCCGCTCGGGAGCCGCCTGGGCGCCGCCGCCCGGCTCGGCGTCGGGGTCGACGGTGAGACCGGTCAGGCCGAAGCGCTGCTCGGCGACCTGCACCAGCTGGTCAAGGGTCTGCCGGATCTGCGTCTCGTCCGCGGCCCCCTGGAAGAGCGGCAGTGCCTGCCCCGCGACGACCGCGAAGACCGCGGGGATCCCCTGGATGCCGAACTGCTGCATCAGCATCTGGTTGGCGTCGACGTCGATCTTGGCGAGCAGGAAGCGGCCGTTGTACTCGACGGCCAGCCGCTCCAGGACCGGGCTCAGCTGCTTGCAGGGCTGACACCACTCGGCCCAGAAGTCGATGACGACGGGCACCTCGGCGGACCGCTGCAGGACGTCCCGCTCGAACCCCGCCTCGTCGACGTCGATGACGAGGTCGGCCGGGGAGATCGCCCCCGTCCCGCCCTCCCTGGCGGCCTGGGCCCGCGCCTGCTCCGCCTTCGCCTTGGCCTCCTGGGCCGCCTTCACCGCGGCGAGGTCGACGACTCCGCTCATGGACATGTTCCGTGGCTGCATGCGTCTATCCTCCCCCGTCCTGAGCGTGCGTGTGAAAACGGCATGAAAGCCGGGCTGGTCGTCCCTGTTCGGCGCCGTGTCCCCACCCGACGCCTGGTCGGCGAAGCCCGTGTACGTCCTTCACGAGCTTTCGCTACGAGACGTAGCGTAATGCCACACCGTCCTCCGGGAACACCGGCCCCCGGTGATCTCCCTCACGGTCCCTCGGGGGAAACGTCGGTTTATGGTCAGGACATGCAGAGCCGCAGCCCCGCAAGCCGCACCGGGCGCCCGCGCAGCGCAGCGGCGGACGCCGCGATCCTGGCCGCCACACGTGAGGCACTGGTGGACCTGGGCTGGTCCAAGCTCACCCTGGGAGACGTCGCCACCCGCGCCGGGGTTGCCAAGACCACGCTCTACCGCCGCTGGGCGGGCAAGAACGAACTCGTCGTCGACGCGGTGGCGGAGCTCTTCGACGAACTGGAGCTCCCGGACAGCGGCTCGCTGGCCGCGGACATCGAGGGCGTGGTCCTGCAGTTCGCGGCGATCCTGGCCCGCCCGGAGGCGAAGAGCGGGCTGATGGCGGTGGTGGCGGAGTCGACGCGAGACGAGGCGCTGCGCGCACGCATCCGCGAGTCGGTCGTGGACCGTCAGAAGCGCCTGGTCGTGGAAGGCCGGGCCAGAGCACAGGCCCGTGGCGAGCTGCCGCCGGAGCCGGACCCGTCGCACCCGGCCCGCACAGTCGATCTGATCTTCGACGTGATCGCGGGCGCGGTGGTGCACCGGGCTCTGGTGAGCGCCGAGCCTGTCGACACCACGTGGGCACGGAGTTTCACAGCGCTCCTGATCGACGGGATGACTGCAGCCACGACGCACAGCAGGTCAGGTCAGGTCGCCCAATGAACGAGTTGCTCGATCTCGCCGACGTGATATTTCCCGTATGCGAACCGCTCAGCGATCGCCTCGTACCGCTCGAACTGCTCCCGAGTGACCGGCACTGCCAAGACACGCAGGAACCGGAGAAACAGCCGGAATCCGAGGTCCGGATCAACACGGCGGACGACTTCTTCCAACGCGGCCATGACCTGTGCGGCTGGGAGCGGCTGCCAGTGCGGGCTCACGGCCTTGTCCACTACCGTGGGCACCGTCTCCCGTAGCTCCCTCAGCACTGCGTCAGCCGAATCCGTACGTGCGGGCGGCACCACGATGGTGTACACGGGAGCGACCTCCCGCAGCCGCTCCGCACACACGTCCGCCACGAGTCGCAACCAGTCGCGTCCGCCCATGCGCAGGGCCGCGTCCGAGACTGCGACCCACAGCGTGGTGATCGTGGCGTCGGACAGCGGGGAGCGCAACAGGCGCAGCGCGTCCTCCAGAAGCAGGGCCGCCGCCGAGCCCGGGGGTTGCCCGGGCTCGTCGGCATCGGCCACTCGAAGGATTGCTCTCCGGGCCGTGTCGGCACGCCAGTCCTGGTGTGCATTCCCGGCGAGTTGAGACAGGCCGAAGTCCCACGACGTTTCACGATGTGCCGTGTCGATGGGCGGCCAGTCGACGTCGAGGCCGTCACGGACCACCGCGACCGGATACCCGAGCCGCTCGCCGAGCCCGAGGAAACGGTCGTACGCCTCCTTCGGCACGCGCACAGAACACGCCTTGAGGGCCCGGAGGTAGAGCCGGAAACCGACGTCGGCGTCGGCCAGGGTGACCACCTGTTCCAGCGCAGGAACGAGGTCCGGCAGTTCACAGGCCGCGGTCAGTTCCGCGGACTGCTGGCGGATCTCCGCCACGACCTCCCCGCACAGATCTGCGTTCTGTACCGGCTTCACCGGCGGCGGGACGTACGAGCGCTTGTTCTGGCGCAGACGGTCCGTGGCCATATCCGAGAGCTTCCGCAGCCAGGTGCGGGTGTCCATGCCGTGGTCGGCCGGATCGAAAATCCGGCCGACCGCGGCCAACCACACTGTGCGGAGAACCTCATCCGACAACGGTGCGTCGAGCAGCCGACGGGCGTCCTCTCCCAGTTCCACGGCTTCATCGCCGTCGGAGCCGTCCGCCAGCCGGGCCGCGGCCGCGAGCGCGGCGGGGAGTCCCGGGGAGCGCAGTTGCTCCGTCAGGCCGGTGAGCCCGAAATCACTGGAGTAACCCAGTTCGACGTAATCTGGACGCATCTGTGGCATGGATCATGTCCTCTACGAGGCGCGTGCTACTTGGGGTAAGCGGTCTTGACGACGAAGCCGTACCGGTTCTGCCCATTGTGGCCCTTGACCTTCATCAAGATCACCACTACCTCGTTACCGGCATCCTCAATGGTTCTCCCATCCGGCAGGTAGCGCTTGCCCAGAGAGGAATAGGCATCCCACCGTCCTGTGATCGTCTGGTACTGCTCACCATCTCTGGCCCTCGACGCCCAATCCCGGAACTTCTGCCACTTGTTCTCGTCGAATACCTTCTCGCCGCCCGGGAGCCGCTTGCTGAAGAAGTCGCCCACTACCCGGTCGACGGCTTGCTGGGCAATTTCCTGACTCGTCCAGACACTGTTGGGCCCGCCCTTCCGCCTGGCGAGCCGGAACGCCTCGGCCGCGTTCGGCCTCACGTGTTCCTTCAGCGTGTGAATCTCTTCCCCGTACTTCTCCACCATGCGTGGGAGGTCTTCGTCGCCGAGGTTCAGGCAGTTGTGGACGAGTACGTCTGCCGCCTCGGGGCCCTCGGTGCGCACGTAGAACGTGTGCAGGCCATTGACCGTGAGGTCGTACACCCGGCGCGCGGCAAGACCAGATCGGTCGCGTACGTCGGTCACGACGCGAAGTTTCCCATCGGGGCCGATCAACCGGTTCCCCGGACGCAGTTCGGACGCGAGGACCCAACCTCGCTCGTCGGTGCGGATCTTGTGTCCAGCGGTGGTGTCCAGACTGCTGCCGCCGGCCAGACCGATGGTCACCAGTCGTTCGGTGTCGTGCCGGAACGTGTCGGTGACGGACGCGGCCCGCAGCCGCCCGGTGACCGGGTCGGCAGCCACGACCTGGTCGCCCTCACGCACGTCCCGAATCACCTTGCGGCTTCCGTCGGCCATCAGCACCCGGGTGTCACCTGGGAAGCTGTTGACCTTGCACGTCGTGATGACGTCCTCGTAGGCGTTTACGCCCGCCTCGAGTCGGGCCAGTGTCGCCGGGTCCACATCCAGGGCCTTCAGCGCCTTGAACGCGTCCGCTACGCCGACCCCGGTCTTCAGCGCGGCGTCGAGCGCGCGGATGCCGTCGGCAATCTTCGTGAACACTTTCCCCGGGATGAAGTTGGACGCGAACCATGCACAACTCGACTTGTCGCCGTGGTAGCAGCGGGCGACGTCACCCAGCACGATCTCGTACAGGACCGCCCCCACCGTGTCCCCGAAAAGGTTCTGCCAGCCCATTCGGGTGATCTCACCGAAGCTGAAGTGGTGGGTCCACTTCTGCTTCTGGTCCCTGAGCGTCTCCGTCTTGAGGAAGACCGTGTCCGCCTGCGGGCAGCCGGTCTCGGTGGCAGGCACTTCAGGGTTGGCGCAGAAGTAGTAGCTGACTGTGATGTCGAGGTGCAGCTCGTACGTGACGGTGCAGCCCTGGGGGACGTACTCACACTTGTCGAGTGGCTTGGCCGGGCCGGCCTCAGTGATCTTGTCAACGATGTAGAAGACACCACCGACGCCGGTACCGGCACCGTCCTGGACGACTTGGTTGGCCTCCCTGCGCGCGGCCTCGTCGGCCGCCTGCTGCGCGGACTCTGCGTACTTCTGGGCGTCCTTCGCCGCCTCTTCTGCCCGGGTCGCCTCGGCATCGGCTCGTTGGGCCGCAGCGCGGGCGTCCTTCGCGGCCTGCTCGGCCTCCGCGGCGGCCGTACGAGCGGCTGCGGCGTCCAGGGCCGCCTGGTCGGCCGAGGCGCGGGCCTGAGTTGCGTAATTCTCGGCGCGGCCCGCTGCCTTGTCTGCGGCCTCGGCGTCAGCGGTCGCCTTACGGTTGTACTCGATGGTGCGCGCCAGCGAAGCCTGCGCGTCCGCCGCGTACTCGGCGGCCTCGGCCGCGTAGCCCAGCGCCTCTTTGGCTGACTTGCGAGCGTCCGCCGCGAACCCGGCGGCCTCCGCGGCCAGTGTGTACGCGGCCTTCGCGTCCCCCTTCGCCGCGTTCGCCAGGCTCCGCGCCTGCTCCGCGTTCTTCTGGGCGTTGGCGGCGTGTGCCTCGGCCACAGCCCGCTGCTGCTCGGCGATCGTCTTCGACGACTGACCCGCCAGGACGGCGAGACCGGCGGCGGAGTCGGTGGTGACGTACGGCGCGCCGAGCTGGACGGCGTCGTTCGCCGGGGCGGCCACCTGCTGTGCCGCGTTGCCGGCGTCCTCCGCAGCTTGTGCGGTGGTGTGGGCGTGCCCGGCCGCGTCGGCCGCACCCGCCACCGCCCTGGCCGCCTCGGCCTTGGACGCGTCTGCCTGCTTCTTGGCGTCGGCCGCGTGCTTCTCGGCCTCGTCGGCCAGCTCGACCGCCGAGCGGGCGGCCGACGCGGCGTCTTGCGATGCCTTGATGGCGTCCGCTGCCGCGCTGGTCGCCGTCTTCACCGCCGCGTCGGCTCTCAGCTTGGCGGCGTGGGCTGCGTCGGCCTCCGAGCGGGCTCGCTTGGCGGCTGCCTCCGAGCGGGTGGCCGCGGCGTCCGCGTCGGCCGCCGCCTGAGTCGCCAAATTCGCCTCCGAACGGGCCGAGGCGGCGGCCCCCTCAGCGTCGTCGGCGTGCTTGTCCGCCGCGTCTGCGGCCGCCCGGGACTCCTTCGCGTCGGAGTCCGATTCGTGGGCTTCCGCATAGGCGTCCTTGGCATTGGCCTTGGCGCGGGCGGCGTTCGCCTTGTTGGCGGCGTCCCAGGCACTGTCCCGCTTGCCCTTCGCCCGGTCGCGGGCAGCCTCGGCGTCCTGCCGCTTGGCGCGGGCGGTCGACTCGGCGGCCTCGGCCTTGTTCTTGGCGTCCTTGGCCTTGGCGGCGTAGCCCTGGGCGTTCTCCTTGTGCTGGGCGGCCTCGGCCTGCTTGGCAGCGGCGGTATCCCGCTCCGCCTTTGCCCTGACCTCCTCCGCTTCCGCCGCGAGCCGCTTGGCCTTCGCGTCGGCGGCTGCGGCCTTCGCGTCGGCCTCCGCCTTCTGGGTCTCGGCAAGCTTGGCCTTGGCGACGTCACGGGCCGCCTTGGCGCTCTGCGCCTGTACGGCGGCGGCGTCAGCGGCGGCCTTCGCCTGAGCCCGGGCCTCGTTCGCGGCGGCCGTACGGAACGCCGCCTTCGACTGGGCGGTCTGTGTCACGGCACGGGCGGCGATGGTCGCGCTGTCACCGGCGGAGGCGCGGGTGGCCGCGTAGGCCGTGTCACCGGCCTTGGACAGCGCCTCGAGCGCGGCCGACGACGCCTTGGTGACCTGCGCCTTCTGCTGGCCGACCAACAACGCGCGGCCTCGTGGCGCGCCCGCCTTGTCGGCGATCGCGTAGGCGCCCTGCAAGGCGGTGTCTGTTTCTGTGGCGGCCTTCTTGGCCGCGGCTGCCTGGGCCTTGATCAGGTCGAGCTGCTCCTTGGCCTCGGCCTGGGCGTCCGCGATGCCCTTCTTCGCCTTGTCGAACTGGGTCTTGGTGGGATAGTCGAGGTCTTCGGTGCCGTTGTGACCCGACGGGGCGATGTCAAACTGCTGCTGCTTCTTGCCGGTGCACTCCCACATCCGGCCGTCCCGGCTGTTGGTGTAGTCAACCAGGTCGAGGCAGCTATCGGTCGCCGGGTTGTACAGGCGGGTGATGCCGTGCGTGCCGTACTCCCACTTCTGGGAGACGCCACTGGTGCAGGGCATGATCACCACGGCTGTCCCGTTGGTGCTCGCGCCGCCCTTCACGGTCAGGCACTTGCCCGAATTCGAGTTGACCAGGGTGTCGCCGCTGATCTGCCACTTCTGGGCCGCGCTGCCGTTGCAGGTGTAGATCTGCACAGGCGTGCCGTTGTCCTTCTTGCCGCCCGCCACGTCGAGGCACTTGTCGGAGGCCCCGTTGGCGTGCACGACGAACGGACTGTCGCCGATCCAACCGGGGCCGCCGGGGGACCACCAGTCCTGCCAGCGGGTGAGGTGGTCGGCGATCCAGGACTGACCGAGCATCTCTCCCATGGCACGAGCACCCGTGGAGAGGGCCTTGGTGGCGCCCTTGTTGGCGGTCAGAATCTGGTTGCGCTGTCTGGCCTGGGCGGCGATCTCCTGCTGCCACTCGGCGGACGCGGCGGCGACCTCCTTGCCGAGGACCTTGTTCGGATCGACGGGCCCGCGCCAGGCGCAGGAGGCGAACCGGGTCTTCAGGCCCTCGACGGCCAGCCGGAACTCAAGGCTGCCGGGCTCGGGAGCGGTGCGCGGGAACCCACCCGAGGCCAGGAACAGACGAGCGTTGTCCGCGCTCGTCGGCTCCATGCCCCAGTTCACCAGGTGCTCCCACGCCTGGTGCTCCTCGTACGCCTGATGCCACTGCGGTGTAGGCAGCGTGGGGTCCGGATCGCGTCCGTACAGCGGGGTTCCGAGGTCCTTCACGGCCTTGACGGTGACCTTGTCCGCCTTCGGGGTCGGGTCCTCGTAGAACCCGCTCTCGTCCACCCACATGCGCTCGCCGACCCAGGCGCCGAGCCCGGTCTGGTCGAAGAAGTCATCCCCGCGACCCGCCGTCCCCGGCGGCCACTCGAAGTCGGCGACGTTCTTGAACCCGCCCGGGTAGGGAAGTCCGGAGATGGGCTTCTCCCAGACGTCCAAGCGGGCATAGAGCGAGTCGCCGAGTGCGTGCGCCTCGTCCCGGTCCTTCTTGTACGCCACGGCGAGCGGGGTGTCGGTCCAGTACTCCCGATTCGCCGCGGTGTGCAGCTTGTCCGGCGTCTGATTCAGCCCGTCCTGCGCGACACCGAACATGCTCGGCCCGCCGAGTCGCAACACGCCGGCCAGCACGCACTGGTCCTCCCGGAGCTGCTCGGCGGCCTCGGCGTCGAAACCGTCGTAGCTGTCGGCAACCGGGACCATGTCGTCCTGCGCATAGCGGCCCAGCAGGCCCGGCTGGACCGCCAGGCCACCCAGCAGGCTGACCGCCACGGTGGACGTCAGGACGGGTGTGAGAAGTCCAGATCTACGTCGTAAGGGTCTGAGAAGCTGTCGTATGGGGCGCACCAGCGCATCCCTTCATCGCATGGCAGCGAACGGGGACACCACTACGGCAGGGCATGCGTGGAGGGCCGGTTGCACGGCACAACGATCTGTCCCCCGTGGCGACGGTGTCCCCCCGGTCGCCTGTGGTCACGCGCGACGACGAAGTGGTCGGCTCCGTCAAGCGCGGCGATCACCATATATGCACAGGGTGGGTGGCGAGCAAGGACATTGGCGCGCACCTGCGCCATGGATGTGAAGACCGGGCGGGGCACTGAAACCTCCCTGCCCCACCCCAGCCCGGGCGCCTCAGAACCCGGCAGGCTCCGTGTACACCCCCCACTCGTCCCGCAGCACCCCGCAGATCTCCCCCAGCGTCGCCTCCGCCCGCACGGCGTCCAGCATCGGCTCGATCATGTTCGCGCCGGACCGCGCCGCGGCCAGCATGCCGTCGAGGGCGGTGCGGACCCGTGCGTCGTCGCGGCCGGCCTTCCGCTCGGCGAGCACCCGGACCTGTTCCCTCTCCACCTCGTGGCTGACCCGGAGGATCTCCAGGTCCCCGGTCACGGAGCCGGTGTGGACGTTCACGCCGACGACCTTCTTGTCGCCCTTCTCCAGTGCCTGCTGGTAGCGGAACGCGGACTCGGCGATCTCCCCGGTGAACCAGCCGTCCTCGATGCCCCGCAGGATCCCGGAGGTGATCGGACCGATCGGGTGCCGCCCGTCGGGGTGCGCCCGCAGCCCCCGCTCCCTGATCTGCTCGAAGATCTTCTCCGCGTCCGCCTCGATCCGGTCGGTCAGCTGCTCCACGTACCAGGAGCCGCCCAGCGGGTCGGCGACGTTGCCGACCCCGGTCTCCTCCATCAGCACCTGCTGGGTGCGCAGCGCGATCTCCGCGGCCTGTTCGCTGGGCAGGGCCAGCGTCTCGTCGAGGGCGTTGGTGTGCAGGGAGTTCGTCCCGCCGAGCACGGCGGCCAGCGCCTCGACGGCCGTCCGTACGACGTTGTTGTACGGCTGCTGCGCGGTGAGGGAGACGCCGGCCGTCTGGGTGTGGAAGCGCAGCCACTGCGCCTTCTCGGACTTCGCCCCGTAGACGTCGCGCATCCAGCGGGCCCAGATGCGGCGTGCGGCGCGGAACTTCGCGATCTCCTCGAAGAAGTCGACGTGCGCGTCGAAGAAGAAGGACAGGCCGGGGGCGAACACGTCCACGTCCAGGCCGCGCGACAGACCCAGCTCGACGTACCCGAAGCCGTCCGCCAGCGTGTAGGCCAGCTCCTGCGCGGCCGTCGCCCCGGCCTCGCGGATGTGGTAGCCGGAGACGGAGAGCGGCTTGTACGCGGGGATGCCGGCCGCGCAGTGCTCCATCAGGTCGCCGATCAGCCGAAGGTGCGGCTCGGGCTGGAAGAGCCACTCCTTCTGGGCGATGTACTCCTTGAAGATGTCCGTCTGGAGCGTGCCGTTCAGGACGGACGGGTCGACGCCCTGCCGTTCCGCCGCCACCAGGTACATGCAGAAGACGGGGACGGCGGGCCCGCTGATGGTCATGGACGTCGTGACGTCGCCCAGCGGGATGTCCTTGAACAGGACCTCCATGTCGGCGGCCGAGTCGATGGCGACACCGCAGTGCCCGACCTCGCCCAGCGAGCGCGGGTCGTCGGAGTCGCGGCCCATGAGCGTCGGCATGTCGAAGGCGACCGAGAGCCCGCCTCCGCCGTTGCGGAGGATCATCTTGTAGCGCTCGTTGGTCTGCTCCGCGTTGCCGAACCCGGCGAACTGCCGGATCGTCCACGTACGCCCTCGGTAGCCGGTCGCGTAAAGGCCTCGGGTGAAGGGGTACTCCCCCGGCCAGCCGATCCGCTCGAAGCCCTCGTAGGTGTCCCCGGGCCGGGGGCCGTACACCGGCTCCACCGGGTCCCCGGAGAGCGTGGTGAAGTCGGCGTCGCGCTTGCGCGCGGTGTCGTAGCGGGCCTGCCAGCGGCGGCGGCCTTCCTCTATGGCGTCAGCGTCCATACTCTCGAATTTACTAGGACGTCCTAGTAAATGTCGATGGCAGACCGCCGTACGTTGCTCCGTACGGCGGTACGGTCGCGCCTCGGCCCGGCGCGGTTACGCCTTGGCGGGCGCCGGCGAGTCCTGCGCGACCCTGGCCTCGAGCTCGTGGCTGATCCTGCGCTCCACGAAGAAGGCGGCCGTCGGGATGGTCCCGGCGAGCAGCACCCACAGCTGCTTGGCGACCGGCCACTTCGCCTTGGAACCCAGGTCGAAGGCGAAGACGAGGTACACGACGTACAGCCAGCCGTGCGCGATGCTGACGACGCGCGTGAAGTCGGCCGCGCCGTTCAGGTCGAGCACATACTTGCCGATCATGCCCAGGACCAGCAGGACCAGCAGCACGCCGGTGACGTAGGCCATCACGCGGTAGCGGGTCAGCACGCTCTTTTTCATGCCGTCGAGCGTAACGACCCGTTCCGGGAGATCTTGCCCCGGGTCAGGCCTCCTCGAAGTCCCCGGCGGCGATCCGCAGGGGCCGGAGCATGGCGAAGATCTCCGCGCACTCCTCCGCGTCGTACGCCCCGAGCCCGAAGTCCATCGCCATCAGGTCGCGGGTGGCCGCCTCGACGACCTCGCGCCCCTTGTCGGTGATGCTGGCGAGGGTGCCGCGCCCGTCGTTGGGGTTGGGCCGCTTGGCGACGAGCCCCGACCTCACCAGCCGGTCCACGGTGTTCGTCACGGACGTCGGATGCACCATGAGCCGCTCACCGATCCTCGACATCGGCAGCTCGCCGGACTTCGAGAAGGTGAGCAGCACCAGCGCCTCGTACCGCGCGAACGTCAGCCCGTACGGCTTGACCACCGCGTCGACCTCGGCGAGCAGGATCTGCTGGGCACGCATGATCGAGGTGATCGCGGCCATGGACGGCACGTTTCCCCAGCGCTGCTTCCAGCGTTCGTCGGCACGCGCGATCGGATCGAAGGAGAGACTGAGCGGCTTCGGCACGAACCCGACCTTACCGGCCGGTCACATGGTGGTCAGCCCTGTCTCGGCTTTCGGGCACCGGGGTCTTCGGGCACGATCTCGAAGACCCCGGTCCACCGGTCGTCGTGCAGGCAGGCGTTCATCGGCCCGACCAGCGCGGCGTGGTCCGGGTCGGTGCGCCACCGCTTGATGGCCTCGAAGCTCTCCCACTCACTGGTGAGCAGCCACTGGCCGGGGTCGTCCAGGGAGCGGCAGAGCTGTTCGCGCAGATGTCCGGGAGAGCGGACGGCGCGTTCGAGCACGTCCTGATAGGACTCGACGAACTCCGCTTCCCTGCCCTCCAGGACGCGCAGCAGCCGCACCACCCGCACCGGGGCCGGCGCCGCGTTCCGCTCCGTCACGACGGGTCGAGGACGACGGGCAGCTCGGCCAGCCCGCGGAAGGCGGGGAACGGCACGGTCAGCCAGCGTGCCTCCTCCGGCTCCACGGCCAGTTCCATGCGGGGGTGGCGCTGGAAGAGCGTGGTGAGGGCGACCTGCATCTCCAGCCGCGCCAGCGGGGCCCCGATGCAGTAGTGCGGGCCGAGACCGAACGCGAGGTGGGTCGCCTGGACGTTCGGGCGCTCGACGTCCATGTCGTCCGGGTCGGCGAACATCTCCGGGTCCCGGTTGGCCGACGTGAGGGAGATCTGCACCAGCGCGCCCTTGGGGATGACGGTGTCGCGCATCTTGATGTCTTCCGTGGCGTAGCGGAACGTCGAGTTCTCCACCGAGGTCTCGAACCGGAAGATCTCCTCGACGGCCGCGGCCATGGCCTCGGGGCCCCTCGTGGCCAGGCGCTTCTGCTCGGGCCGGCAGAGCAGGTGGTAGACGGCGTTGCCGATCTGGTACGCGGTCGACTTGTGCCCCGCGAACAGCAGCACCCACGCGGTCGAGACGAGTTCGCCGTCGGTGAGCGCGCCGTCCTGGTCCTGTGCCGTGACGAGCGCGCTGAGCAGGGCGCCGTCCGGCTCCCGCCGCTTGCGCGCGATCAGGTCCACCAGGTAGTCGCGCAGGTTCCCCTCGGCGATTTCGAGCGCCTTGCGCGCCTCCGGGCCGAAGCCCGTCTGAGCGACGGTGGCGGACCACTCCTGGGCCTGCTTGCGCTCGTTCTCCGGGACGCCCAGGAGCTCACAGATCACGTGCAGCGGCAGCGGGAAGCAGAACTCCGGGAGCAGGTTCACCGGTTCCGAGGCCGGGCAGGCGTCGAGCAGGCCGTCCGTGATCTTCTGGACCTGCGTGCGCAGCGACTCCACCCGCTTGGGGGTGAAGGTGGAGCCGACGATCCTGCGGAGCCTGGTGTGCTTCGGCGGGTCCGAGAACAGCATGTTGTCGTCCAGCGCGATCGACGAGTCGCCGAAGATCCGGTGGTAGGCGTCGATGGCGCCGTACATGTCCTTGCTCAGCCGGGGGTCGGCCAGGGCGGCGCGGGCGTCGTCGTACCGGGTGACGAGGTAGGTGTCGACCCCGTGCGGGGGCGACAGCGGGCACACCGGTGCCTGCGACCTGAGCGCGGCGTAGACGGGATGCGGGTTCGCGCGGAACTCCCGGCTGCAGGCCGAGGCCGCGGCGGCGGCCTCTTCGGACGACATTTCCTCGGACTCGGATGCGAACGCTTGCGTCATGGCTGGTCCCCGGGGCAGAAGTTCCGTCGGTCGGACACACCGTTTCCCGTGCGGCGTCGCGCGGCAAACGCTGCTGGGCCATACGGGGTGGAGCCCCGTGAATGTCGCGCGAAAAAGCGCGGTTGACCCGGCCGGCGTATTCCGGGAAGCCTCGGATCGCGTCCTCGGTCTTCGCTTGGTAAACGTTTTGGACGGACCAGTCCGCCAATCCGCGGTCTGGGCAGTCGCCGAATGCTGAGGAAGCCAGTGAGCGGACGCGCAGCGGAATCCGTACCAGTTCTCGTCGTGGGGGGATCCCTGGTGGGTCTTTCCACGTCCGTGTTCCTGGGACGTCTCGGAATCGAGCACATGCTGGTGGAGCGGCATGCCGCGACATCGACGCACCCACGCGGCCGTGGGAACAACGTGCGCACCATGGAGATCTTCCGGACCGCCGGACTGGAGCAGCGTGTCCGGGAGGCGGCCTTCGCGCTCGCCGGGAACGACGGGGTCCTGCAGGTGGACACCCTCACCGGTGACCGGCGCCGCTGGATCATCCAGGACATCTCCGCGGGCATGGACGTCTCCACCGTCAGCTCCTCGAACTGGTGCCTGTGCAGCCAGAACGACCTGGAGCCGGTCCTGCTCGAACGCGCCCGGCAGGGCGGGGACATCCGCTTCGGCACGGAGCTGCTGTCCTTCACGCAGGACGCCGGCGGCGTCCGGGCCGACATCATGAGCCGGGAATCCGGCGAGACGTACACGGTGAACGCCGGCTTCCTGGTGGCCGCGGACGGCCCGAGAAGCCCCGTTCGCACACGTCTGGGAATCAGCCAGTCGGGACCCGGCGCCCTTTTCCACAACATCAGCGTCACGTTCCGGAGCAAGGCACTCAAGGAATACGTCGGATCAAAACGCTTCATCGTCTGCTATTTCACCGATCCGGAAGGTGAAGGCGCCTTGCTGCCCGTGGACAACGAGGAGCGGTGGGTCGTCCACATTCCCTGGTTCCCGGACCGGGGCGAGTCGCTGGAGGACTTCAGCAACGAGCGCTGCGCGACGCACATCCGGGCGGCCGTCGGTGTTCCGGACGTCGATGTCGAGATCACCGGAAAGGCCCCGTGGCACGCGTCGAAACTGGTCGCTGACAGTTATCGGGAGGGTCGTGTCTTCCTGGCCGGGGACTCGGCACACGAAATGCCGCCCACCGGGGCGTTCGGCTCCAACACCGGGATCCAGGACGCCCACAACCTCGCCTGGAAACTCGCCGCGGTGCTCCGCGGCTGGGCCGGCCCGCGGCTGCTCGACACATACGAGTGCGAACGCCGGCCGGTCGCCGTCGCGACGAGCACCCGGGCCTCCCAGCAGGCGGTCGAGGAGCAGCACCCGGGATTCAGGCCGTCGGGACGCAACGACGATCCGGCGGACCTGATGACGGTCGCGCTCTGCTACCGGTACGCGTCGGACGCCGTGGTGGGCGGCTCCCCCGAGCAGCCGATCGTCCCGGAGGACTTCGAGCTCGGCGGGGAACCGGGCAGCCGCGCGCCCCACATGTGGGTCAGGAGGGACGGCGCCAGGATCTCCACCCTGGACCTGTACGAGCGTTCCTTCGTCCTGCTCGCCGGGCCCGGGGGCCGGGGGTGGCGCCGCGCGGCGCAGCTGGCCGCCGAAGAGCTGGGGGTCCCGGTCGAGGCGTATCTCGTGGGGGACGGCCCTGATCACGACCTGGCGCCCGAGCCGGACGCCGACTGGGCGGCGCTGCACGGCACGGCCGGGGACGGTGCCGTTCTGGTGCGCCCGGACGGTTTCGTCGCCTGGCGCGCGCACGCCCACACGCCGTCCGCCGACCGTGAACTGACGGACGTGCTGCGCACCGTGCTCTGCCGCGACTGAGCACCCACCACCACCCACCCACCGAGCGACTTTCGAGGACACACCGATGACCATCGCAGACGGCCCCGTCGCGGGCCGAGTCGACGTCCACCACCATTTCACCGCGCCGGCCTGGCTGGACTGGGCCGAGGAACGCGGCGTCGTCAGGCGCGACAAGCTGCCCTGGTGGACCCGCTGGGACATGGACACCGCCCTGGAGGTGATGGACAAGACGGGCATCAGCACGGCCGTCATGACCGTCGCGATGCTCGGACGGTTCCGTGAGCGCGCGGAACGCCAGGAGAGCGCGAAGATCGCCCTGCGGGCCGCGGCCGATGTCGTCGAGGCCCGGCCCGAGCGCTTCGCCTTCTTCACTCCGGTCTTCCTCGACGACCTGGAGCTGTCCCGCTGGAGCCTGCGCCACGGACTCGACGAGCTCGGCGCGGTGGGGGTGAGCACGCGAACGAGCATGGACGGCGTCTACCTGGGCGACGACTCCCACGACAGTCTCCTGCGGGAGCTGAACGAGCGGTCCGCCGTCATCAGCACGCACCCCATGGAGGTGCCGGCCGGCGGCAAGGACGGCGGCCTGGGACTGCCGGGGATGCCGCCCTTCGTGTGCGACTTCCTGATGGACACCACGCGTGCGGCCGTCAACCTGATCAGGAACGGCACCCTGGACCGCTACCCGAACCTCAGCTTCGTCCTGCCTCATGGCGGCGGCTTCCTGCCGTACATGGCCACCAGGCTCGAACTCTTCGGCGGGCACCTCACGCCCGCGATCGAACCGGGCAGGGTCCGTGACTACCTGCACCGGTTCTACTTCGACACGGCCGGCCCCATGTCCCCCTCCTCCACGCCCACCCTGCTGGCCACGGTGGATCCCGGCCGCATCCTCTTCGGCACGGACTGGCCGCCCACACCCGCACAGGTCATCGCCGACGTCGCGGCCCCCGCTCTGGACGGCGATCCCGCCCTGTCGCCCGAGCTGCTGCGGGGCATCAACCGGGACAACGCCCTGCGTCTGCTGCCGTCCCTGGACCGCGGCTCCGGCTCGTAGCCGCGCGCACGAACGGAGAAGGGCCGCTGCCCGTCTCGGGCAGCGGCCCTTCTTCGTGTGGCCGCCTCATCGGGTGGCCGGCGCCGGGTCCCTCTCCCAGTGGTAGAAGCGCTGCGCCATCGCGTCCTTCGGACCCCGCCAGGTCTCCGGGTCGTACGGGCTGACGTACGCGGCGAGCCGCTTGCTGATGTCGAGGAACTCGGGGTGCCCGGCCACGCGCGCGATGGCGGGGCCCGGGTCCTGTTCGGCCTCGATGAAGTGCATGTACACGTCGCCGAACTGGAACAGGGAGCGCTGGGTCACCCCGACGAGGCGGGGCAGTTCGCCGCGGTCGGAGGCCGCGAAGACCTCGGCGATGTCCGGAGCCGAGTGCGGGGCCATCCGGGCGACGATCAGGGCGTGGTGCATGGGTTCTCCTCGGGTGCCGGTGCCGCTAGGGGGTGCTTCGGAAGTCCAGTGCGGTGCCCGAGGTCTTCGGTGCGTGCCCTCGGCGTGCCGGGCGAAGGCCCTCGTAGCGGAGCTACTCGGGCCTTGGCCGGTGCGGCGAGGGTGCGTGCCGGGCGCCGCGGGTGCTGCGGGGGGAGTTTCGAAACACCCCCTAGGCCGGTGCGGTGGTCGCGGCCTGCTCGATGCGGTCGCGGATGAGGGCCAGCTGGACGGGCGAGTTGCGGTTGATGATGTCCGTCATCCCGGCGTCGTCGACCGGTGCGTCGGGCTTCATGGCGAAGTCCTGCGTCCAGTGCATGCGGACACCGTCGGGCGTCTCCTCGTACTCCCACAGGATGTTCATGTATTCAAAGGGCCCGGTCTCGACCCGGCGTGCCCGGACGGTGAGCTTCTCGCGGTCGGCGGTCCGTTCCGACACCCAGCTCCACACCTTGCCGTTCTCGTCCGGGTGCATGGTCAGGCGGAAGGTCACGGTGTCGCCGTCGCGGGACAGCACCTCGGCGTCCGCGTACTCGCTGAACAACTGCGGCCATCCCTCGATGTCGTTGGTCATGTCCCAGACGAGGTCGAGGGGGGCCGCGATGGTGATCTCGTTCTCGGTGTGTCCTGCCATGTCAGGCTCCTGCCGTGAGCGTGCTGTTGACGAGGTCGAGGAAGTCCCGGGGGGTCTTGCACCGTTCCGCGTCGGTGGGGAGCGCCCGGCCGTTGCGGTTCTCCAGCTCGCCCACGATGCCGAGGAGGCCGAGCGAGTCCAGCCCGAACTCGGCGAACGGGGTGTCCACGCGGGCCTCGAGGTCGTACGGGTCGACGGTGACACCGGCGGCCTTCTTCATCAGTGCGGCCAGTTCTTCGAGGGTCACTTCACTGCTCATGCGCGTTCTCCTTGTCGTGCGGTGCGGCTCAATGACCCCGGCGCAGTACCAGGGCCGCGTTGGAGCCCATGAGTCCACGGCTGAGGACCAGGGCCGTGCGGAGTTCGGCCGGGCGGGCCTGCGAGGTCACCAGGTCGATGTCGTGGCAGACGTCGAAGACGTTCGGCGTGGGCGGGATCTGTCCCTGCTCCATGGCCAGCACCGCCGCCGCGACGTCCAGCACCGGTGCCCCGCAGTAGGAGCGGCCGATGCCGGTCTTGGGGGCCGTGACGGGCACCCGGCCGCCGTGCGGGCCGAGCGCGTCGGCGAGGGCGAGGGCCTCGGCGCGGTCCGCCTCCGGCACGCCCATCGCGTCGGCGAAGACCACGTCGATCTCCTCCGGTGCGCAGCCGGCCTCGTCGAGGGCGCCACGGATCGCGTGGGCGAGTCCCTCGCGTGAGCGGTCCCACTGCGAGGCACCGGTGAAGGTGGCCGCGTGGCCCGCCACGACGGCGCGGACCTCCGCCCCGCGGCCGCGGGCGCGGTCGGCGTCCTCGACGACCAGCACGGCACCGCCCTCGGCCGGCACGAAGCCGCAGGCCGCGGAGGTGAAGGGACGGTAGGCCCGCGCGGGGTCCTCGGCCGTGCTGAGTTCGGGGTAGCCGAGCTGGCAGACCATCGAGTACGGGGCGAGCGGCGCCTCGGCCGCCCCCGCCACGACCACATCGGTCCCCCGGCCCACGGTCCGGGCGGCGTGCGCGACGGCGTCCAGACCACCGGCCTCGTCGCTCGCGACCACGCCACAGGGGCCCTTGAAACCGCCGCGGATGGAGATCTGGCCCGTGCTGGCCGCGTAGAACCAGGCGATGGACTGGTAGGGGCCGACGAAACGGGATCCCTGTCCCCACAGCCGCTGCAGCTCCCGCTGGCCGAACTCGCCGCCGCCGGACCCGGCGGCGGTGACCACGCCCACCGAGTACGGGGAGTCGGCGGCGGCGTCGCTCAGTCCCGCGTCCTTCAGGGCCGCGCCGGCGGCGGCCATCGCGAAGTGGCTGAACCGGTCGGTCTGGACGAGGAAGGTCTCCTCGATCAGTGCCGAGGGGTCGAAGCCCCGCACCTCGCCGGCCACGCGGAGCGGCAGGTGCCCGCAGCCCTCCCGGGTGATGCGGTCGAGGACGAACAGCCCCTCCCTGACGGACTTCCAGTAGGTCTCGGTGTCGGTTCCGTTGGGCGCGACCACACCGATGCCGGTGATCGCCGTGCGCCGGGTCGCTCGAGCACTCATCGTTTCCTCCCGCCCCGCCCCGTCAGGAGCACCGCGGACTGGAACCCGCCGAAGCCGCTGCCCACGGAGAGCACGTGGTCGAGCTTGCGCGGGCGTGCGGTGCGCGGCACGTAGTCCAGGTCGCACTCGGGGTCCGGGGTCTCGTAGTTCGCCGTCGGCGGGACCACCTGATGGGCCATGGCCAGCACGCAGGCGACCACCTCGATCGCGCCGATCGCGCCGAGCGAGTGGCCCACCATGGACTTGATCGAACTCATGGGCGTGTCGTAGGCGTGGGCGCCCAGGGACCGCTTGACCGCGGCGGTCTCGTGACGGTCGTTCTGGCGGGTACCGGAGCCGTGTGCGTTGACGTAGTCGATGCGGGTGGGATCCAGCCGGGCCTGTCCGAGCGCGGTGTCGATGGCCTTGGCCATCTCCAGTCCCTCGCTGGTCAGGCCGGTCATGTGGTACGCGTTGCCGAACGTGGCGTAGCCGCCGATCTCGCAGTAGACGTGCGCCCCGCGGGCACGGGCGTGTTCGAGCTCCTCCAGGACGAGCACCGCGGCGCCCTCGCCCATGACGAACCCGTTGCGGTGCGCGTCGAAGGGCCGGGAGGCGTGCTCGGGGTCGTCGTTGTCCGGCGACGTCGCCCTGATGGCGTCGAAGCAGGCCATGGTGATCGGGGAGATCGGGGAGTCCGAGGCTCCGGCGATGCAGATGTCGGCGTGGCCCTCCTCGATCGTGTGGAAGCCGTAGCCCACCGCGTCGAGCCCGGAGGTGCAGCCGGTCGACACGGTCTGCACGGGCCCCTGGGCGCCGAAACGCTCGGCGACGTCGGAGGCCAGGGTGCTGGGCGAGAACGCCCGGTGCAGCTGCGGTTCGGCGGCCCGGTGGTCGACGTCCCAGCGTTGGCCTCGTTCGCTGACCAGGACGTAGTCGTGCTCCAGGCGGGTCGTGCCGCCCACGGCGCTGCCGAGCGAGACGGCGACCCGCCAGGGGTTCTCCGCGCCGAAGTCGATGCCGCAGTCGGCCACCGCCTCCGCGGCGGCGACCAGGGCGAACTGGATGTAGCGGTCCGCGCGTTCGGCCTGGGCGGCGTCGAGACCGTGCGCGAACGGATCGAAGTCGCATTCGGCCGCGATCCGGGACCGCAGCCCCTCGGGATCGAACAGGGTGATGCCCCGCGTCGCGGTCCGGCCGCTGGAGAGCAGGTCCCAGAAAGCCGATATGCCGATCCCGCCGGGGGCGACGACGCCGATACCGGTGACCGCCACCCGCCGGGTCACGACGGGACCCCTCGTCGTTCGGGCTGCGCGCCCTCCGCGTGCACGGCCGGGTGCGGCCCTCCGGCGTCGCTTCCCTCCAGGGTCTCGGTGTCGACGTGGCCGAGGCGCGGCTCCGGCGCCAGCGGGGACAGGTGGAAGACCATCCGGGCTTCCACGTCACCGACGTTGCGGAAGCGGTGCCGCATGCCGATGGGGATCATCAGGCCCTGATCGGCGCGGACCGGGCGCGTCTCGTCGTCCAGGTCGACCTCCAGCTCGCCCTGGACGACGTACACGAACTCCTCGGAGTACGGGTGGTAGTGCTCGCTGATGCGTTCCCCTGGCCGCATGATGGCCATGCCCATGAACCCGCTCGTGGATCCCACCGTGAGGGGGGTGAGCAGGGTGCGCAGGTCGCCGCCGCGCCTGCGGTTGGGCTCGGTCTCGCTGATGTCCACGATGCGCGGGCGCGTCTTGTCCATGGTCCGTCTCCAGATCGGTCGGTGGGGTGGGTGTGCACGGGCGGTGTCGTCCCGGCCGGTCAGGACCGGTCGGCCGTGCGGTCGGTGATCAGCGTCATCTCGCTGTGCGCCAGGAGGCGGGTGGCGTCCCGTTCGCCCGAGAGGGGCCCTGTCACGCCGAGTGCGGCGCCGTCGAGGAGGCGGGCCAGCACGGCCGCCTTCCGCGTGCCGTGGATGGCGAGCGCCCTGACCGGGTCGGTCTCGGGGTCCAGCGTGTCGATGAGACGGACGACCAGGTCGTCCCGGTGGAAGACGGTGCTGCGGTGGACGGGGCTCGCGGGGTCGTCCGCGGCGGCCTCGTCCTGCTGGGAGAGCAGCCTCGCCAGCACCATCCCGCAGCCCTCCCGGGCCGGGTAGTACAGCGCGTGGCGCCGCAGTCCGGCCGGCTCCGCTCCGCCACGCGTGACGTGGTGCACGGCTGGCATGGCCGCCCGGATGAAGAACGCCCGTGCGGACGCGGGGTCGGTCAGGTCCCGGCTCAGTTCCAGGTGCGGATTGAGGGCCTCCTCGACGGCCCGCACCTCGGGCTGCCGTGAGACGTGACGCAGCGCCGTCTGCAGGTCGCCCTCCACCTCGACGGTGCGTACGACGCGGTTGCCGTGCATGAACAGCGTGGTGCGGCGCAGTCGTGTGGTGTCGTCGGCGCGTGCCTGGGGTGGCGCGTACCCGGCGAGGATCTCCGAGACCTTCGACTCCGAGCCGGGCTTGACCGTGAACGTCAGCGCGTGGCGGATCACTCCGTCGCCCACCCGCACGGTTCCCTGAAGCCCCTCGCCGGCCCGGTCGCCGAGCGGGACGGCCCGCCCGGTCTCGCGCAGGACGGTGTAGCGCATGGACCGTATGTCACGGACGCAGTCCTGCATGGGCTTGACCGTCTCGAGGTGCTCCTCACTGTTCACCCAGGCGAGATACGGCGGCGCCGTCTCCCATTCGCTCGTGATGAGCCACTGGGACGGGTTCTCAACGGACTGGCACAGTTGGTCGCCGAGGTGACCGGGGACCGACGCGACCCGGCTGCGCATGTGCTCGTACGCGTCGAGGAACCGCTGCTGGGCGCCTTCGTGCAGATCGACGAGCAGGAGGACGCGCAGCCTGGAGCCGTCGAACGCCGACTGGGATGTCATCGTCGAAGTGTTCATCCGGCGGGCCCTTCCTTCGCGGGGGCAGACTGCGGCCGCCGCATCCGGCAGGCGGATGGCGGTCGGCCCTGAGCCCTCATCGTTAGCCGGTGGGCCCAAGTCCGCGAGCCGCGCGGGTCATCAGAGGGAACTGCCCGGTGCGCAGGGGGCGTTTGCGCCGGGTGCCGTGCCGGTGCGGGTGCCGTGGCGGTGCCGGTGCCGTGCCGGCAACAGGAAAGCCCCGGCTCGTCATGAGCCGGGGCTGTGGTCGGTGCGGCCTGCTGCTACTCGGCGAGGTGCCGTTCCACGGTCTCCACCTTGGAGGTGAGACCGTCGGTCACCGCGGGCCGGATGTCGGCCTTGAGCACCAGGGAGACGCGCGGCGCGCGCGCCTCGACCGCGGCGACGGCGCGCCTGACGACGTCCATGACCTCGTCCCATTCGCCCTCGACGGAGGTGAACATCGCGTCGGTACGGTTCGGCAGCCCCGACTCGCGTACCACGCGCACGGCGTCGGCGACGTACTCCCCCACGTCCTCGCCGACACCCAGCGGCGTCACGGAGAAGGCGACGATCACGCGTTCACGACCCCTTCCTTGCGGGCCCGGGAGGCGATGACCGCGTCCTCGGCCTCACGCCGGAGCCTGCGGTCCGCGAAGAACCCACCGGTGGGCAGGACGGACAGCACGAAGTAGAGAGCCGCGGTCTTCAGGTCCCACTTCGCCCGGTTCCACGCGTCGGCCCAGAAGATCACGTACAGGATGAACAGCACACCGTGCACCGCGCCCATCACCGGCACGGCGTTGAAGTCCGTGGTCCGCTTCAGCACCGAGCAGACCAGCAGGAGCAGGAAGGAGATCGCCTCGGGGGCCGAGACCAGGCGGAGGCGGCGGAGGGCGGTGGCGGTCTTGAGGTCCACGGGTCACCTTCGGTGGGAGAGACGCGGCGGTCTGGACGAACGGTCTGTACGGTCTGACGGTTTGTGAACGCACGCACAAGCGTCCCGCCCATTGTGGCAAACAGCCGCGGGCACTCCCGCCGGGGGTCCGTCCGCGGGCGCTCCGCCGGCAGACGGATCGCCCGCTGCTCTGTCCGCGGCACCCGGCCTGCGGCTACCTTCACCGTCGTGGCGATGTTCCGACTTCAGAGCAGCAAGGTGCTGGCCGTCGACATGACCGGGGACGCCGTGAAGGCGAAGAACGGCTCGATGGTCGCGTACGACGGCGAGATGGCCTTCAAGAAGCTCAGCGGCGGCGGCGAGGGTATGCGGGGCATGGTGACCCGCCGGCTGACCGGTGAACAGATGACATTGATGGAGGTGAAGGGCCGGGGGACCTGCTGGTTCGCGGACCGCGCCGCCGAGATAAACCTGGTCAGCGTCCAGGGCGACAAGCTCTACGTGGAGTCGAGCAACCTGCTCGCGACCGACGGCGGGCTGCGCACGGGGACGGAGTTCACGGGCCTGCGCGGGGCCTCCCAGGGCAACGGGCTCTTCACGACGACCGTCGAGGGCCACGGCCAGGCGGCGATCATGTCGGACGGCCCGGCGGTGGTGCTGCGGGTCAGTCCGCAGTACCCGCTGACCGTGGACCCGGGGGCGTACGTGGCACACCAGGGCAGCCTGCGTCAGTCCTTCCAGTCCGGTGTGACGTTCCGCACGCTGCTCGGGGAGGGCGGCGGCGAGGCCTTCCAGATGCGGTTCGAGGGGGACGGGCTGGTGTACGTGCAGCCGAGCGAGCGCAACACGATCGCGGGGGATGTCTGACATGGCCTTCCGGGAGATCAACGCGAAGATGGTCGAGGCGACGGTGACGCCCGGTCAGCGGCTGTTCAGCCAGCGCGGTGCGATGCTCGCCTACCGGGGCGAGGTGTCGTTCACGCCCAGCATGGCCGGCGGCCAGGGCGGGATCATGTCGATGATCGGCCGCCGGGTGGCGGACGAGGACACCCCCCTGATGACCGTGGAGGGCAGCGGCACGGTCCTGTTCGGGCACGGCGGGCACCACGTCCAGGTGATCCGCCTCACCGGCGACACGCTGTACGTCGAGGCGGACCGCCTGCTGGCCTTCGAGGGCACCCTCCAGCAGGGCACGATGTTCCTGGGCTCCCAGGGCGGCGTCATGGGCATGGTCCGCGGCCAGGTCAGCGGCCAGGGTCTGTTCACCACCACGCTGAAGGGCCACGGGGCCGTCGCCGTCATGGCGCACGGCGGGGTCATCGAGATCCCGATCACCCCGCAGCGGCCGGTGCACGTGGACCCGCAGGCCTACGTCGCCCACCACGGCGAGGTCCGCAACAAGCTGTCCACGGCCCTGGGCTGGCGGGACATGGTGGGCCGCGGCTCGGGCGAGGCGTTCCAGCTGGAGCTCAGCGGCAGCGGTGCGGTGTACGTCCAGGCCTCGGAGGAGAAGCTGTGAGCACCTACGGAACCCCGGGCGCCGGCCCCGCGGTCTTCGACCCGGCCACGCTGCCGGGCGACGACAACGTCAATCCCTACACCTTCTGTGTGGAGCTGAAGGGGAGCCAGTGGTTCCTGCAGAAGGGGAAGATGATCGCCTACTACGGCTCGATCGACTTCAACGGCGTGGGACACGGCCGGCTCGACCGACTTGTCCGTACGTCCTTCCATTCGCCTCTGCACGCGAGCGACTGGGTCGTCGCGGAGGGCTCGGGCAAGATGCTCCTCGCCGACCGGGCCTTCGATGTGAACTCGTACGACCTCGAAGACGGCAATCTGACCATTCGCTCCGGCAATCTGCTCGCTTTTCAGCCAAGTCTGTCGCTGAAGCAATCAATCGTGCCGGGTTTCCTGACCCTCATCGGAACCGGAAAGTTCGTGGCCGCGTCGAACGGCCCGGTGGTGTTCATGGAACCCCCGATCCGGGTCGACCCGCAGGCCCTGGTCGGATGGGCCGACTGCCCCTCCCCCTGCCACCATTACGATCACGGGTACATGACCGGCGTAATGGGCGGTCTACGTGCGCTGACGGGCCTGGGCGGCGCCTCCGGCGAGGAGCACCAGTTCGAGTTCGTCGGCGCCGGCACGGTGCTGCTCCAGTCGTCCGAGACCCTGATGGCCGAGCAGGCCACGGGGGCCGTTCCGCACCAGGCCGGCGTGCCCGGCGGCGGACCGCCGGGGACCCGGCCCGGTCAGTCCGGCGTACCGCGTCTTCCCGGACAGCTGGGGGACCTCCAGCGTCGCTTCGGGCTGTGAGCGGTAGTCTGCGGAGTGTGACATCGAACGCCTGCGCACCGCCCTTCGGCAGGCGTGCGGCGTCACACCAAAACCCTCATTAGTTCGCCTTTCAACTTTTTAGGTAGACTTCATTCATGGAGACCGAAACGGCCACGCGCTGGCTGACCGATGCGGAGCAGTGCGCCTGGCGCACCCACCTGGAGGTCAACAGGCTGTTGACGTACCAGCTCGAAAAGGACCTGCAGCCGTTCGGCCTGACAATGAACGACTACGAGATCCTGGTGAACCTCTCCGAGTCGGAGGACCAGCGGATGCGGATGAGCGACCTCGCCGCCGCCACCCTGCAGTCCAAGAGCCGGCTCTCGCACCAGATCACGCGCATGGAGAACGCGGACCTGGTCCGGCGGGAGAACTGCGAGTCCGACCGACGCGGGCTCTACGCGGTCCTCACCGACCACGGCATGGCGACGATGCGGAAGGTCGCCCCCCACCATGTGACGTCCGTGCGGAGCCACTTCATCGACCTGCTGTCCCCCGAAGCCCTGGCAGAACTCGACAAGGCCCTCAAGCCCATCGCGGAGCACCTGCGCGACCAGCGCGGACGCCCGTAGCCACCGGGCGGTCCCGGGACAGCACACCTAGGCGACGGGCAGGCGGAGCTCGAAGAGGGCTCCGCCTGCGGGCCCCCGGCCGGCCGTGAGGGTGCCGCCGTGCCGTACGGCCACGTCCCGGGCGATGGCGAGCCCCAGACCGGCCCCGCCGTCGTCGCGGCTGCGGGCGGCGTCCAGCCGTACGAACCGCTCGAAGATCCGCTCCCGGTCGGCCTCGGGCACCCCGTCCCCGTCGTCGGCCACCCCGACCACGGCCCGGCCGTTCTCCCGCCGCACGGTCACGGTGACGGCCGACCGGGCGTGCCGCTGGGCGTTGTCGAGCAGATTGGCGAGCACCCGCCCCAACTGCCCCCGCGATCCGGCCACCTCCACCGGCTCCGCGTCCACGGTCACACCCGTCCGCCCCTCGGCCTCCTCCCGGGCCAGCCCGGCGAGGTCCACCTGCACGCCGCCCGGCCGCTCCCCCGCGTCCAGCCGGGCGAGCAGCAGCAGATCGGCGGCCAGCCGCTGGAGCCGCACGGTGTCCTCCACGGCCCCGTCGAGGTCCAGCAGCTCGGGATGCGCGGCGGCCACCTCCAACTGCGTCCGCAACGAGGCGATCGGGCTGCGCAGCTCGTGGGAGGCGTCGGCGACGAAGCGGCGCTGCCGCTCCACGGAGGTCTCCAGGGCCGCGAGCGTCTCGTTGGTGGTACTCGCGAGCCGGGCGATCTCGTCGTGGGTGTCCGGCTCCGGGACACGTCGCGCGAGGTCCTCGGAATGAGTGATCGCGGCCATCTCCCGCCGGATGCCCTCCACGGGCCGCAGCGCCCGCCGGGTGACCAGCCAGGTCACTCCCGCGACGACGCCCAGCAGCAGCGGGAACCCGATCAGCATCACCGACAGCGCGGTCCGCACGGCCCCGTGCTCGGCGGCCAGCGGCGAACCGGCGTAGACCTTCAGCCGTCCCCGGTCCTGGGTCTCCACCGCGACGGCGGCGAACCGGTAGTCCTCCGCCTCCCCGTCGATCGTCGCCGCCCCGTTGCTGAAGACGCTCTTCCCGGCGATCTCCCCGGGCTCGAGGGCCTCGTCGTGCTCGTCGGGGTCGTCGTCATCGTCATCGCCGCGACGCGCGACGGCCGCTTGCGGCTTCACCTGGTCGGAGTCGGTACCGCTGATCTTCTCCAGATTCTCACTGGCCGCGACCAGCCGCTTGTCCTCGTCGAGGATCTGCACCGGCCCGTCGTCGCCGTCCAGCCCCGACAGCTCGCCGTACGGCGTCCCGGCGGCGAGCTCGGACGCCACCGACCGGGCGGACTGCTCCGCCTGCGCGCCGGCCTCGCCGATCAGATTGGACCGCAGGGACAGCAGCACGGCGGCCCCGGCGGCGACGAGGGCGACCGCCACCACGAGCGTGGCACCGAGCGCGGCCCGCGCCCGTACCGAGGCGAACAGCCGCCTCACGGTGAGGTCTCCAGCCGGTATCCGGCACCGCGCACCGTCCGGATCAGCCCCGCCCGCAGCTTGCGCCGCAGGGCGCTGACGTACACCTCGACGATGTTCGGATCACCCTCGTACGCGAAGTCCCACACGTGCTCCAGGATCTCCGACTTGGACACGACCTCCCCGGCCCGCAGCACGAGCTGCTCCAGGACCGAGAACTCCTTGGCGGTGAGGGCGATCTCGTCCTCCCCCAGAAACACCCGCCGCGCAGCCGTGTCCACCTTCAGATCACCGTGCACACGCACCGGCGAGGCCCCCGCACCCACCCCGCGCCGCCGCAGCAGCGCCTTGATCCGGGCGACGAGCACGACGTACGAGAAGGGCTTGGTCAGATAGTCGTCGGCCCCCGTGTCGAGCCCCTCGGCCTCGTCGTACTCGCCGTCCTTCGCGGTCAGCATGAGGATCGGCACCTCGTGCCCGGCGGCGCGCAGGGCGGCGCAGACCCGGTAGCCGTTGAGCCCCGGCAGCATGATGTCGAGGATGACCAGGTCGTACGTCCCCTCGCAGGCCTGGTGCAGCCCCTCCCGTCCGTCGTGGACGACATCCACGGCGTACCCCTCGGCCGTCAGGCCCCTGGCGAGCGACAGGGCCAGCCGCTTCTCGTCCTCCACGATCAACAGGCGCATGCGTAAAGAGTGGCAAAAGCAAGCTGAAGATCCCTTCAGGGGCTTTCAGGTTCCTCTCAGCCTCGGTCAGCCACCTTTGAACACGTCGAAAACGAAACGACTCGGGAGGAACCCGCATGAAGCGCAACATCGTGATCGCCGCAGTGACCGCTGCCGCTCTGGTCGGGGGCGGTACGGCCACGGCTCTCGCGACCACGGGAGACGACGAGGGCTCGGCGCGGCAGGCGGCGAACACCCGGCTGTCGGACGACGACGGCGGCCGGGACGACCGGGACGACACCGCGCGGGCGGCCTCCACGGACGTCACGGCACCCGAGGCCATCGCCTCCGCGCTGAAGCACACGCCCGGCACGGTCGTCTCCGCCGAGCTGGACGACGAGGACGACAGCGACAAGGTGATCTGGAAGGTCGACGTCCTCTCCGGCGACAACGGCTGGCACAGCGTCAGCGTCGACCCGTCCACGGGCAAGGTCCTCGGCTCGCACACGGACGACGAGGACGACACGGCGCAGGTGCGGGCCGCGCTGAAGGGCTCGTCCGTGACGGCCGAGGAGGCGGCGAAGGCCGCCGCCGGCAAGGGCGTGGTGACGTCCGTCGACCTCGACGAGGACGGCAGGAACAAGTCCTGGGAGGCCGAGACGCGCGCGCCCGGCGGCGCCGAGCAGGACTGGAAGATCGCCCTGAACACGGGCAAGGTCACGGCGGACCGTTCGGACGCCCAGGACGACGACTCGGACGCCCAGGACTGATCGAACACTGCCCGTTCCGAACCGCCCCGGCGTAGCAGGGTGGACCTCATCGCCCCAGCGGCACGACTACTGCCCGCAGCGGCGGCGGCCGGTTCCAGGTACCCGGCGGGGGTGCTGGGGGCGGGTGGGTGCGGAGCCCGGCGTTGCGAGGTGCTGGGCGTTGGTGCGGGGGGTGGGGCGTTGCGCGGCCCGGCGTTGCGGGGTGCCGCTGCGCCCACCCGTGCCGCCCCAGCGGCACGACTGCCCGCAGCTAGCGCGGCCACGACTGCCCGCAGCGGCGGCACGACTGCCCGCAGCTAAGACGGCGTGCAGCCGCGTATGGCGAGAAGGGGACGTGTCGGGGGGTGTCCGCCCGCAGCGGTTGGCGCGTCAACGGGGAGTCACTCGGCATCCGACTCCATCGCGCCGTTCCGAGGACGGACACCCCCCGGCACGTCCCCGACCCACCCACCCAGCGGAATGCGCTCAGCCTTCCGTCAACCCCGCGACCAGCTCATCAGCCGCACGGTACGGATCCAACTCGCCCGCCACGATCCGCTCGGCGAGCGCCCCGAGGCGCCGGTCCCCGTGCAGGTCGCCGATCCGCTCCCGAAGGGCCGTCACCGCGATCGTCTCGACCTCGCGGGAGGCCCGGGACATCCGCCGCTCCGCGAGGACACCCCGCTCCTCCATCCAGGCCCGGTGCTTCTCCAGCGCCTCGACGACCTCGTCGACCCCCTCACCCCGCGCCGCGACCGTCTTCACGATCGGTGGCCGCCAGTCACCCGGCCCCCGCGCCTCCCCCAGCCCCAGCATGTGGTTCAGCTCGCGAGCCGTCGCATCGGCCCCGTCCCGGTCCGCCTTGTTCACCACGTACACGTCACCGATCTCCAGGATCCCGGCCTTGGCCGCCTGGATCCCGTCGCCCATCCCCGGCGCGAGCAGCACCACGGACGTGTCCGCCTGCGAGGCGATCTCCACCTCGGACTGCCCGACACCCACCGTCTCGACGAGGATCACGTCGCAGCCCGCCGCGTCCAGCACCCGGATGGCCTGCGGCGCGGCCCACGCGAGCCCGCCCAGATGCCCCCGCGTCGCCATCGAGCGGATGTAGACGCCCGGATCGGACGCGTGCTCCGACATCCGCACCCGGTCCCCGAGCAGCGCACCCCCGGAGAACGGGGACGACGGGTCGACGGCCAGGACGCCGACCCGCTTGCCCTGCTTGCGGTAGGCCGACACCAGCGCCGAGGTCGACGTGGACTTGCCGACTCCCGGCGACCCGGTCAGCCCCACCACGTACGCCCCGCCCGCCAGGGGCGCGAGCGCCGCCATGACCTCCCGGAGCTGCGGGGACGCCCCCTCCACCAGGGAGATCAACCGGGCCACGGCCCGCGCCCGGCCCTCCCTCGCCTGGGCCACCAGTGTGGAGACGTCCTGCATCACAGCTCCGTTCTTGAAAGGAAGGTCCGAGAACCGGTGCTCAGGCCTTCG
Organism: Streptomyces djakartensis; assembly: GCF_014651075.1. Taxonomy (GTDB): domain Bacteria; phylum Actinomycetota; class Actinomycetes; order Streptomycetales; family Streptomycetaceae; genus Streptomyces; species Streptomyces djakartensis. Next base: position 59,657 of record NZ_BMWE01000028.1, read on the forward strand.
GTACCCGCACGATCAGCGCGTCACCCTGACCACCGCCACCGCACAGCGCGGCCGCGCCCACACCACCCCCACGCCGCTTCAGCTCCAGCGCGAGATGCAGCACGAGCCGCGCACCGGACATCCCGATCGGGTGACCCAGGGCAATGGCACCGCCATTGACATTCACCTTTTCGGTGGACACTCCGAGGTCCTTCATCGACTGCACGGCCACCGCCGCGAACGCCTCGTTGATCTCGATGAGGTCGAGATCCTCGACGCCCAGGCCCTCCTTCTTGAGCGCGTGCTGGATCGCGTTGGACGGCTGGGACTGCAGCGAGTTGTCCGGCCCGGCCACGTTCCCGTGCGCCCCGATCTCGGCGATCCACTCCAGGCCGAGTTCCAGCGCCTTGGCCTTGCTCATCACCACGACGGCGGCGGCACCGTCGGAGATCTGCGAGGAGGAGCCGGCCGTGATCGTGCCGTCCTTGGCGAACGCCGGCCGCAGCTTCCCGAGCGACTCGGCCGTCGTGTCGCCACGGATGCCCTCGTCCTTGCTGAACAGCACCGGGTCGCCCTTGCGCTGCGGGATCTCCACCGGCGTGATCTCGGCCTCGAAGAGCCCGTTCTTCTGGGCGGCGGCGGCACGCTGGTGCGACAGCGCCGCGATCTCGTCCTGCTCGGCGCGCGCGATGCCCAGCCGCGTGTTGTGCCTCTCGGTGGACTCGCCCATGGCGACGCCGTCGAAGGAGTCGGTCAGCCCGTCGTACGCCATGGCGTCGAGCATCTGGACCGCGCCGTACTTGAAGCCCTCACGGGACTTGGGCAGCAGGTGCGGGGCGTTGGTCATGGACTCCTGACCACCGGCGACGATCACGTCGAACTCACCCGCACGGATCAACTGGTCGGCCAGCGCGATCGCGTCCAGACCCGACAGACACACCTTGTTGATGGTCAGCGCCGGCACGTTCATCGGAATGCCGGCCTTGACGGCGGCCTGGCGCGCCGGGATCTGCCCGGCCCCGGCCTGCAGCACCTGCCCCATGATCACGTACTGCACCTGGTCGCCACCGATCCCCGCACGGTCGAGGGCGGCCTTGATCGCGAAGCCGCCCAGGTCGGCTCCGGAGAAGGACTTGAGCGAGCCGAGCAACCGCCCCATGGGCGTACGCGCGCCCGCGACGATCACCGAGCTGTTCGCTCCGGAAGTTCCAGAAGTCATGAGCTGCGATCCCCTTACCGGCCTGCACAGCCGAGGAGTGAACGAGGGTTTACTTCGAATGTACTGACCGGTACTCCACCGCGTCACCTGGCCGTCGGTGTGATCGCTCGCACGTTGCGTAACCACCTCCGGCGCGCTGCACTGAATTCATGCTGACGCGAATCGACCACATCGGGATCGCCTGTTTCGACCTCGACAAGACCGTCGAGTTCTACCGGGCCACCTACGGCTTCGAGGTCTTCCACTCCGAGGTCAACGAGGAGCAGGGCGTGCGCGAGGCCATGCTCAAGATCAACGAAACGTCCGACGGCGGGGCCTCCTACCTGCAGCTTCTCGAGCCGACCCGCGAGGACTCCGCCGTGGGCAAGTGGCTCGCGAAGAACGGGGAGGGCGTCCACCACATCGCTTTCGGTACGGCGGACGTCGACGCGGAGTCCGCGGACATCCGCGACAAGGGCGTACGCGTCCTGTACGAAGAGCCCCGACGCGGTTCCATGGGGTCACGGATCACCTTCCTGCACCCCAAGGACTGCCATGGCGTACTGACAGAACTGGTCACTTCGGCGCCTGTTGAGTCACCTGAGCACTGACCCTCGTACATAAGGGCCGGTAGGGTTGGGTGCGGTCGCCGCCCAATCCGCGGCGACCGCATTCCGGGGTCCGGGTTTCGGGGGACGAGCGCGGGGCAACAGCCTCTGCTCCGCCGATGATCTGACACCATTCCCCGGGGGCCCCGTTCGGTGGATGGACGGAGCTCGCTTAAGAGAGTTGCGACCAGGGGACGGATGGGACCGCGCAGTGCGGGGCTACGAGAGCCAGGAGCGAGAGCCGGCGGCTGACGTCGACCACCTCTCTCGGTTCGAAGCCGAGATGAAGCGGCTGAAGACCGAGCGGGAAAAGGCGATCCAGCACGCCGAGGACCTCGGCTACCAGGTCGAGGTGCTGCGCGCCAAGTTGCACGAGGCGCGGCGCACCATCATGTCCCGGCCCTCCTTCGAGGGGGGCGACATCGGCTGGCAGGCCGAGCAGTTGCTGCGCAACGCGCAGATGCAGGCCGACCAGATCCGCGCGGACGCCGACCGGGAGCTGAGCGAGGCCCGGGCCCAGACCCAGCGGATCCTCCAGGAGCACGCCGAGCAGGCGGCCCGGCTCCAGGCGGAGCTGCACCAGGAGGCGGTGACCCGGCGCCAGCAGCTGGACCAGGAGCTGGCCGAGCGGCGCCAGACGGTCGAGTCGCACGTCAACGAGAACGTGGCGTGGGCGGAGCAGCTGCGGGCCCGCACCGAGCAGCAGGCCCGCCGGCTGCTGGAGGAGTCCCGCGCCGAGGCCGAGCAGTCCCTGGCCACCGCACGCGCGGAGGCCGAGCGGCTGGCCACCGAGGCCCGGCAGCGGCTGACCAGCGCGGCCGAGGAGGCCCGGGCCGAGGCGGAGCAGATCCTGCGGCGGGCCCGCACGGACGCCGAGCGGCTCCTCAACGCGGCCTCCACGCAGGCCCAGGAGGCCACGGACCACGCCGAGCAGCTGCGCACGTCCACCGCCACCGAGTCGGAGTCGGCGCGCCGCGAGGCGCAGGAGCTGAGCAGGGCCGCCGAGCAGCGGATGGCCGAGGCCGAGGAGGCGCTCCGCAAGGCGCAGTCCGAGGCGGACAAGCTGGTCACGGAGGCCAAGGAGGCCGCCGCCAAGGCCCTGGCGAGCGCCGAGTCCGCGAACGAGACGCGCACACGCACGGCCAAGGAACAGGTCGCGCGGCTGGTCGAGGAGGCCACGAAGGAGGCCGAGAACACCAAGTCCGAGGCGGAGCAGATCGTCGCGGACGCCCGTGCCGAGGCCGAGAAGATCGTCGCGGAGGCCGCCGAGAAGGCCCGCACGCTCACCGCCGAGGAGACCGCGACCCAGCTGTCCAAGGCGGCCCGGACGGCCGAGGAGGTCCTCACCAAGGCGTCGGAGGACGCCAAGAAGACCACCAGGGCGGCGGCCGAGGAGGCCGAGCGGATCCGCAGGGAGGCCGAGGCCGAGGCGGACCGGCTGCGTGCCGAGGCGCACGACATCGCCGAGGAGCTCAAGGGCGCGGCGAAGGACGACACCAAGGAGTACCGCGCCAAGACGGTCGAGCTCCAGGAGGAGGCCCGCCGGCTGCGCGGCGAGGCCGAGCAGCTGCGGGCGGACGCCGTCGAGGAGGGCGAGAAGATCCGCGCCGAGGCCCGCAAGGAGGCCGTGGCGCAGATCGAGGAGGCGGCGCGGTCCGCCGAGGAGCTGCTGGCCAAGGCCAAGGCGGACGCGGACGAGCTGCGGACGACGGCCCAGACGGACAGCGAGAAGGTCCGCACCGAGGCCATCGAGCGGGCGACGACTCTGCGCCGCCAGGCCGAGGAGACGCTGCAGCGCACCCGGCAGGAGGCGGAGCGGCACCGCGAGGAGGTCATCGAGCAGGCCGAGTCCCTCAAGGCGGACGCCGAGCGTGCGGTGCTGGAGCTGCACGAGGAGACCGAGCGGGCCATAGAGGCACGCCGTGCGGAGGCCGCCGAGGAGCTGACGCGGCTCCAGCGGGAGGCCGAGGACCGGCTGACGGCGGCCGAGCAGGCGCTGTCGGAGGCCCGTGAGGAGGCCGCGCGGATCCGCCGCGAGGCCGTGGAGGAGAACGACCGGCTGCGCGCCGAGGCCGCCGAGCGGATCCGTACGCTCCAGCAGCAGGCCGAGGCGGAGGCCGAGCGGCTGCGTGACGAGGCCGCTTCCGACGCGTCCGCCGCGCGGGCCGAGGGCGAGGCCGTCGCCGTGCGGCTGCGGTCGGAGGCCGCGAGCGAGGCCGAGCGGCTGAAGTCGGAGGCGCAGGAGAGCGCCGACCGGGTGCGCTCCGAGGCGCAGGCCGCCGCCGAGCGGCTGGCCACCGAGGCGTCCGAGACGCTGGCCGCCGCCCAGGAGGAGGCCAACCGGCGCCGCCGTGAGGCCGAGGAGCTCCTCGGCAGCGCCCGGCAGGAGGCCGACCAGGAGCGCGAGCGGGCCCGCGAGCAGAGCGAGGAGCTGCTGGCCTCGGCGCGCAAGCGCGTGGAGGAGGCGCAGGCCGAGGCGGTCCGGCTGGTCGAGGAGGCCGACCGGCGGGCCACCGAGATGGTGTCCGCGGCCGAGCAGCACGCGCAGCAGGTCCGGGACTCCGTGGCCGGGCTGCACGAGCAGGCCCAGGAGGAGATCACCGGGCTGCGCAGCGCCGCCGAGCACGCGGCGGACCGTACGCGGCGGGAGGCGCAGGAGGAGGCGGACCGGGTCCGCTCCGACGCCTACGCGGAGCGGGAGCGGGCGAGCGAGGACGCCGCCCGGCTGCGGCGCGAGGCGCACGAGGAGACCGAGGCCGCCAGGACGCTCGCCGAGCGGACGATGTCAGAGGCGATCAGCGAGGCGGAGCGGATCCGTGCCGAGGTCGCCGAGCACGCCCAGCGGGTGCGTACGGAGGCGTCGGACGCCATCGCCGAGGCCGAGCAGAGCGCTTCGCGTACCCGGGCGGACGCCCGTGAGGACGCCAACCGCATCCGTTCGGACGCGGCGACGCAGGCGGACACCCTCATCACCGAGGCGCGCAGCGAGGCGGAGCGGCTCACCACGGAGACGGTCCAGGAGACCGACCGCCTGCGGATGGAGACGGTCACCGAGGCCGAGCGGGTCCGTACCGAAGCCCTCTCGGAGGCCGAGCGGGTCCGCTCCGAGGCGGCCGCCGAGGCCGAGCGGATGCGGAGCGAGTCGGTCGCCAAGGCCGAGCGGCTGGTCGGGGAGGCCTCGGACGAGGCGGAGCGGCTGCGGGCCGAGGCCGCCGAGACGGTCGGCTCGGCGCAGCAGCACGCCGAGCGGGTCCGCGGCGAGGCCGAGCGCGTCAAGGCGGACGCGGAGGCGGAGGCGGAGCGGCTCGTGGCGTCCGCGCGCGAGGAGGCCGACCGCACGCTGGACGAGGCCCGCAAGGACGCCAACAAGCGGCGCTCCGAGGCGGCCGAGCAGGTCGACAAGCTCATCACGGAGACCACGGCCGAGGCCGACAAGCTGCTTGCCGAGGCGCAGCAGCAGGCGCAGAAGGCCACGGCGGAGGCCGAGGCGCAGGCCGACAGGATGGTGGGCGCGGCCCGCAAGGAGGCCGACCGGCTCGTCTCCGAGGCGACGGTCGAGGGCAACTCTCTGGTGGAGAAGGCCCGTACGGACGCGGACGAGCTGCTGGTCGGCGCGCGCCGGGACGCCACCCAGATCCGGGAGCGCGCGGAGGAGCTGCGGGACCGCATCACCTCGGAGATCGAGGAGCTGCACGAGCGGGCCCGGCGCGAGTCGGCCGAGGCGATGAAGTCGGCCGGCGACCGCTGCGACGCGCTCGTCAAGGCCGCCGAGGAACAGCTGGCGAAGGCGCAGGCGCAGGCCAAGGAGATCGTCTCGGAGGCCAACTCCGAGGCGGGCAAGGTCCGTATCGCCGCGGTGAAGAAGGCCGAGGGCCTGCTCAAGGAGGCCGAGCAGAAGAAGACCACGCTGGTCCGGGAGGCCGAGGAGCTCAAGGCCGAGGCGATCCGCGAGGCCAGGCGCACGGTGGAGGAGGGCAAGCGTGAGCTGGAGGTCCTGGTCCGCCGCCGCGAGGACATCAACGCCGAGATCTCCCGTGTCCAGGACGTCCTTGAGGCGTTGGAATCCTTCGAGGCCCCGTCCCCGGCGAAGGACGGCGGGGTGAAGGCCGGCGCGACCGTCGGCGCACCCCGTTCGGGTGGCAAGTCCTCGGAAAGCTAGAAAGGGAGGCGACCGCGGTGTCTGTTGAGGCCTTCGACCGAGGTTGGCAAGCGGTCCTGCCGTCAGCCACCCTAAAGGGGTCTCATTTTCCAGATCAAACGCGCATCCGCTCGATGACACACCGTTTCGGCCCCTAGGATTCCCTCTATCACCTCACCGGTCTCTTTCGACAGGAACCCCATGAGCGACACTTCCCCCTACGGCTTCGAGCTTGTGCGGCGTGGGTACGACCGCGCTCAGGTGGACGAACGTATCTCCAAGCTCGTCTCCGACCGTGACAGCGCTCTCGCCCGCATCACCGCTCTGGAAAAGCGCATCGAAGAGCTCCACCTCGAGACGCAGAACGCCCAGGCCCAGGTCAACGACGCCGAGCCGTCGTACGCGGGTCTCGGCGCGCGCGTGGAGAAGATCCTCCGCCTCGCCGAGGAAGAGGCGAAGGACCTGCGCGAGGAGGCACGGCGCGCGGCCGAGCAGCACCGCGAGCTCGCCGAGTCGGCCGCCCAGCAGGTGCGCAACGACGCCGAGGCGTACTCCGCGGATCGCAAGGCGAAGGCCGAGGACGAGGGCCTGCGGATCGTCGAGAAGGCCAAGAGTGACGCCGCCCAGCTGCGTTCCGAGGCGCAGAAGGACGCGCAGTCCAAGCGTGAGGAGGCGGACGCCCTCTTCGAGGAGACCCGCGCCAAGGCCGCCCAGGCCGCCGCCGACTTCGAGACGAACCTCGCCAAGCGTCGCGAGCAGTCCGAGCGTGACCTGGCCTCCCGTCAGGCCAAGGCCGAGAAGCGCCTGGCCGAGATCGAGCACCGGGCCGAGCAGCTGCGCCTGGAGGCCGAGAAGCTGCGCACGGACGCCGAGCGCCGCGCCCGCCAGACGGTGGAGACGGCCCAGCGTCAGGCCGAGGACATCGTGGCCGACGCCAACGCCAAGGCCGACCGCATCCGTTCGGAATCCGAGCGTGAGCTCGCGGCTCTCACCAACCGCCGCGACAGCATCAACGCCCAGCTGACGAACGTCCGCGAGATGCTCGCCACGCTCACGGGCGCCGCGGTCGCCGCCGCCGGCACGCCGGCCGAGGACGAGCCGGTCTCCCGCGGGGTCCCGGCCCAGCAGTCCCGGTAACGCCCGGGGATACGGAGTCTGAATCTCCGCAAAGTCCTCTGCCGCTCGGGTGGCAGAGGACTTTGCGGCGTTCTAGCGTGGCGGGCATGATTGAGCTCGAGGGGCTGACCAAGCGTTACGGCGAGAAGGTGGCGGTCAACAACCTGTCCTTCACCGTCAGACCGGGCGTCGTCACCGGCTTCCTCGGGCCCAACGGCGCGGGCAAGTCCACGACCATGCGCATGATCCTGGGGCTCGACCATCCCACCGCCGGCGACGTCCGGATCGACGGCAAGCGCTACCACCAGCTCAAGGACCCCTTGACGTACATCGGCGCGCTGCTCGAGGCCAAGGCCTGGCACGGCGGGCGCACCGCCTACAACCACCTGCTGTGTCTGGCACAGAGCAACGGCATTCCGGGCAGCCGGGTTCGGGAGGTGCTGGAGACGGTCGGGCTGACGGCCGTCGCGCGGAAGAAGACCAAGGGCTTCTCGATGGGCATGGGGCAGCGGCTCGGCATCGCCGCCGCGCTGCTCGGCGATCCCCGGATCCTGATGTTCGACGAGCCGGTCAACGGCCTCGACCCCGAGGGCATCCACTGGATCCGGACCCTGATGAAGTCCCTGGCGGCGCAGGGCCGGACCGTGTTCGTCTCCTCCCACCTGATGAGTGAGATGGCCCTGACCGCGGAGCACCTCGTCGTCATCGGGCAGGGGCGGCTCCTCGCGGACACCTCCATGGCCGACTTCATCGAGCGCAACTCACGGTCGTACGTGCGGGTCCGCAGCCCGCAGCGGGAGCGGCTCCTCGACGTGCTGCGGCAGGCCGGGATCGTGGCCGTCGAGAGCGGCGACGGACTGCTGGAGGTGGACGGTGGCAAGGCCGAGCTCATCGGCGAACTGGCGGCCCAGCACCGGATCACGCTGCACGAGCTGAGTCCGCGGCAGGCGTCGCTGGAGGAGGCGTTCATGCGGCTGACCGCGGAATCGGTGGAGTACCACGCACACAGCGGGACGAGCCCCGAGCCGCCACCGCGGCAGCAGTGGGGCGAGGGCTGGAAGAGGGGCTGAGCATGGCGGCGACACAGGTCGTACGGTCGGAGTGGACCAAGATCCGGTCAGTGGCGTCCACGGTGTGGACGCTCTCCCTGGTGGTGGTCGTGACGGTCGCCCTCGGCATGCTGATCTCGGCCCTGTCGAAGAACGAGTTCGACAGCATGGGCGGACGGGAGCGGGCCGAGTTCGATCCGACGTTCATCAGTTTCGCGGGGATGAGCCTCGGTCAGCTCGCGATGATCGTGTTCGGTGTGCTGGTCGTGTCGAACGAGTACAGCACCGGGATGATCCGCACCTCGCTGGCCGCGGTGCCGCAGCGCGGGGCCTTCCTGTTCAGCAAGATCGCGGTCGCCACGGCGCTGGCCCTCCTGGTCGGTCTCGTGACCAGCTTCGCCGCCTTCTTCCTGGGGCAGGCGATGCTCGGCGAGCACCGGGCGGAGATCGGCGACCCGGGAGTGCTGCGGGCGGTGATCGGCGGCGGTCTCTACATGACGCTCATCGCGATGTTCTCCATGGGCGTCGCCGCGATGCTGCGCTCGCCGATGCTGTCGCTGGGCATCCTGATGCCGTTCTTCTTCCTGATCTCCAACGTCCTCGGCAACGTCGACGCGACGAAGAAGGTCGGCCGGTTCCTTCCCGACCAGGCCGGCAGCAAGATCATGCAGGTGGTGACGCCGATCGGCGACGACACCCCGTACGGGCCGTGGGGCGGGCTGGGGATCATGGGGCTGTGGGTGCTCGCGGCACTGATCGGCGGGTACGTGCTGCTGAAGAAGCGCGATGCCTAGCGGGACAGGCTGGGCGTGACCTTTTACCTCCTCTTGGGTGGAACCGTCAGCGCGTCGATATCCTCCTAACCCTTACGGGGGCGTGTGCCCCGCTGTCCTGAACCTTGCGATGGGTGCGGAGCATGATCGAAGCAGTCGGCCTGACGAAGCGCTACGGCGACAAGACCGCTGTGTACAACCTTTCCTTCCAGGTGCGGCCCGGAGCCGTCACCGGCTTCCTCGGGCCGAACGGCTCGGGCAAGTCGACGACGATGCGGATGATCCTCGGTCTGGACAACCCGACGTCCGGGCATGTGACGATCGGCGGTTATCCCTACCGCAGGCTGCCCAACGCCCCCCGCCAGGTCGGGGCGCTGCTGGACGCGAAGGCCGTGCACGGTGGCCGGGCCGCCCGCAACCATCTGCTGTGCCTGGCGCAGCTGTCGGGCATCCCGGCGAGGCGGGTGGACGAGGTGCTCGGGGTCGTCGGCCTGCAGGACGTGGCCAGGAAGCGGTCCAAGGGCTTCTCCCTCGGCATGGGCCAGCGGCTCGGCATCGCCGCGGCGCTGCTGGGCGACCCGCAGGTGCTGCTGTTCGACGAGCCCGTCAACGGGCTGGACCCCGAGGGCATCCTCTGGGTGCGGAACCTGATGAAGGCGCTGGCGGCGGAGGGCCGCACCGTCTTCGTCTCCTCGCACCTGATGAGCGAGATGGCCCTGACCGCCGACCACCTCATCGTCATCGGCCGCGGACAGTTGCTCGCCGACATGAGCGTGCGGGACTTCATCTCCGCGAACTCCGCGGACTTCGCGCGCGTCCGGACGCCCGACACCGAGCCGCAGCAGCGCGAGAAGCTGTCGGCCGCGCTCACCGAGGCGGGCGGTCACGTCCTGCCCGAGCAGGACGGGGCGCTGCGCGTGACCGGGCTGCCGCTCCCCCGCATCAGCGACATCGCGCACGGCACCGACGTACGGCTGTGGGAGCTGTCGCCGCACCAGGCCTCCCTGGAGGAGGCGTACATGCGGATGACGCAGGGCGCGGTCGACTACCGCTCGACCATCGACCAGAAGGAAGGCCTGCAGCAGCCGCTGCCGCCGGGCGCGCAGCCGCCGATGCCGGTCCCGGGCCAGGGCCAGCCGGGCTGGTACGCCCCGCCGCCGCCCCAGGGGGCACCTGAGCAGGCGCCGCCGGGCCCGTACGCGGCGGCTCCGGGTGCCCCGGAGACCTCCGGCGCGGGCGCGCCGAACCCGTACGCCCAGCCCGTGCCCCAGGCGGCCCAGGGCCCCGCGCAGCCCGCTGCTCCGGCGCCGCAGG
>NZ_BMWE01000029.1 GCF_014651075.1 Streptomyces djakartensis
GGCGCTTCCCTTCGGTCTTGCGTTTCCGACTCTATCAGATCTTTTCTCGATCCGATTTCCTCGGTGCTTTCCAGGTTCCCGCTCTCGCGTTTCCCTTTCCGGCGCTTCCGACTTTATCAGAAGTTTCTGAGTCGGATTTCCCCTCCTCGGCCGGGCATGGTCCCCGGGCCGGAATCGGCTGGGTGCCCCCTCGGAAGGAGTTGTAAACCTACTGGAGCGGGGCGCCCCGATGCAAATCGAGGCGCCCCGCTCTCAGTTGCCGCTCGCTGAGGCCCGACGGACCGTCAGACCTCCACCACGACAGGCAGGATCATCGGGCGGCGCCGGTACGTGTCCGAGACCCACTTGCCCAGCGTGCGGCGGACGAGCTGCTGCAGCTGGTGGGGTTCGACCACGCCGTCCTGGGCGGAGCGCTCGAGGACCTCCGTGATCCTGGGGGCCACGTCTCCGAAGGCGGAGTCCTCGATGCCCGAGCCACGGGCCTGGATGTGCGGGCCGCCGGTGATCTTCCCGGTGGACGAGTCGATGACGACGAAGACCGAGATGATGCCTTCGTCGCCGAGGATCTTGCGGTCCTTGAGGGCCGGCTCGCCCACGTCGCCGACGGAGAGCCCGTCGACGTAGACGTAGCCCGCCTGGACCTTGCCGGAGATCTTCGCCTTGCCCTCGACGAGGTCGACCACGACGCCGTCCTCGGCGATGACGATGCGGTCGTGCGGGACGCCGGTCAGGGCGCCCAGCTCGGCGTTGGCGCGCAGGTGGCGCCATTCGCCGTGCACCGGCATGAGGTTCTTCGGGCGGCAGATGTTGTAGAAGTACAGCAGCTCGCCCGCGGATGCGTGGCCGGAGACGTGGACCTTGGCGTTGCCCTTGTGGACCACGTTGGCCCCCCAGCGGGTGAGGCCGTTGATCACGCGGTAGACCGCGTTCTCGTTGCCGGGGATCAGGGACGACGCGAGGATCACCGTGTCGCCCTGGACGATGCGGATCTGGTGGTCCCTGTTGGCCATCCGGGAGAGCGCCGCCATGGGTTCGCCCTGGGAGCCCGTGCAGACGAGGACGACCTCGCTGTCCGGCAGGTCGTCGAGCGTCTTGACGTCCACGACGAGGCCCGGGGGAACCTTCAGGTAGCCCAGATCCCGTGCGATGCCCATGTTGCGCACCATGGAGCGCCCGACGAAGGCGACCCGGCGGCCGTACTCGTGCGCCGCGTCCAGGATCTGCTGGATGCGGTGGATGTGGCTGGCGAAGCTCGCGACGATGATGCGCTTGCGGGCGCCGGCGAAGACCTGGCGCAGAACGCCCGAGATCTCCCGCTCGGGCGGAACGAACCCCGGGACCTCGGCGTTCGTCGAGTCCGAGAGGAGGAGGTCGATGCCCTCCTCGCTCAGGCGGGCGAACGCGTGCAGGTCCGTGAGGCGGCTGTCCAGCGGGAGCTGGTCCATCTTGAAGTCGCCGGTGTGGACCGCCATGCCCGCGGGGGTGCGGATGGCGACGGCCAGCGCGTCCGGGATGGAGTGGTTGACCGCGACGAACTCGCAGTCGAAGGGGCCGATGCGCTCGCGGTGCCCCTCCGCCACCTCGAGGGTGTACGGGCGGATGCGGTGCTCCTGGAGCTTGGCCTCGATGAGGGCGAGGGTCAGCTTGGAGCCGATCAGCGGGATGTCCGGCTTCTCGCGCAGGAGGAACGGGACGGCGCCGATGTGGTCCTCGTGGCCGTGCGTGAGGACGATGCCCTCGATGTCGTCGAGGCGGTCCCTGATGGACGAGAAGTCCGGAAGGATCAGATCGATTCCGGGCTGCTCCTCCTCGGGGAAGAGCACGCCGCAGTCGACGATCAGCAGGCGGCCGCCGTACTCGAAGACCGTCATGTTCCGGCCGATCTCGCCGAGACCGCCGAGCGGGGTGACTCGCAGGCCTCCCTCGGGGAGCGGAGGGGGCGGGCCGAGTTCGGGATGCGGATGACTCAAAAGACTCTCCTCACCACGCGCGCCACGTACCGATGGGCACGTGGCGCGCGTGACGTTCGTGCAGAAGCAGTTGTCGATGTGGGGTGCGGGACCGGTGGCCCGCCTATTCAGTTGTGAAGCAGGTGCGCGGGGGCCGCGCGAAGTCTGATGTCAGAGCTGTACCCCGCCGGCGGCAAGATCGATCTTGAGTTGCTCGATCTCGTCCGGCGCGCACTCGACCATGGGGGCGCGCAGGGGCCCGGCGGGCAGACCCTGCAGGGTGAGCGCCGCCTTGGTGGTCATCACGCCCTGGGTGCGGAACATGCCCGTGTAGACCGGGAGCAGCTTCTGGTGGATCTCGGTGGCCTTCTGGACGTCGCCCGAGGTGTACGCCTCGACCAGGGCGCGCAGCTCAGGGGTGACGACGTGGCCGACGACCGAGACGAAGCCGACGGCGCCCACGGAGAGCAGGGGCAGGTTCAGCATGTCGTCGCCGGAGTACCAGGCGAGGCCGGAGGTGGCGATGGCCCAGCTCGCGCGGCCGAGGTCGCCCTTGGCGTCCTTGTTGGCGACGATCCGGGGGTGCTCGGCGAGGCGGACGAGCGTCTCGGTGTTGATCGGGACGCCACTGCGGCCGGGGATGTCGTAGAGCATGACCGGCAGCCCGGTGGCATCGGCGATGGCCGTGAAGTGCCGGTACAGGCCCTCCTGAGGGGGCTTGTTGTAGTACGGCGTGACGACCAGCAGGCCGTGTGCGCCGGTGCGCTCCGCGGCGCGGGCGAGTTCGATGCTGTGGTGGGTGTCGTTGGTGCCGACTCCGGCCACGACGTGGGCGCGGTCGCCCACGGCCTCGAGGACCGCCCGTACGAGATCCGCTTTCTCCGCGTTGCTGGTGGTCGGCGACTCGCCCGTGGTGCCGTTGATGATCAGGCCGTCGTTGCCTGCGTCCACCAGGTGGGTGGCGAGCCGCTGCGCGCCGTCGAGGTCGAGTGCGCCGTCCGCCTTGAAGGGCGTGACCATGGCGGTGAGGACCCGCCCGAAGGGGGTCTGCGGAGTCGAGGTCGGAGCCATGGGTTACACGCTACTCGTTGCTCAGGACCGGGTCTGCCCTAGGGGGATGCGACAAGTCATGACAAAGGTGGAGCCCGGCACTGCCTGCTCGGGGGTTCAAGCAGTGCCGGACCCGTTTGATCAGGCTAGATGAACTTCTCGAAATGCCGCAATACGGACACTTCGCGCGGCTGAACCGTACATCTGTACCGGATCGGGGAGCGGGCCGCTACGGCGCCACGCGCCCGTTGGCGTTGAAGGCCGCGTAGGTGAGCGGCATGAGCCGGGCCCATTCGGCCTCCATCTTCTCGCCGACCATCTCGATCTCGCGCTGCGGGAAGGACGGCACCTTGGCCAGCTCGTGCTGGGTGCGCAGACCGAGGAAGTGCATCAGCGAGCGGGCGTTGCAGGTGGCGTACATCGAGGAGTACAGGCCGACGGGGAGAACGGCGCGGGCGACCTCGCGGGCGACGCCGGCGGCGAGCATCTCCTGGTAGGCCTCGTAGGCCTGCCGGTAGGAGTCCTCCATCACACGGCCGACGAGTTCCTGCTGGGCCCGGGTGCCCTCGACGAAGACGTACTTGCCGGGGCGGCCCTCCTGGACGAGCTTGCGGGACTCGTCGGGGACGTAGAAGACGGGCTGGAGCTCGCGGTAGCGGCCGCTCTCCTCGTTGTAGGACCAGCCGACGCGGTGCCGCATGAACTCGCGGAAGACGAAGATCGGGGCGCTGATGAGGAAGGTCATCGAGTTGTGCTCGAAGGGGCTGCCGTGCCGGTCCCGCATCAGGTAGTTGATCAGGCCCTTGGAGCGCTCGGGGTCCTTGTTCAGCTCGTCCAGGGACTGCTCGCCGAGGGTCGAGACGCGGGCGGCGAAGAGGACGTCCGCGTCGGACGCGGTGTGCTTGACCAGCTCGACGGTGACGTCGCTGCGGTAGCTGGGCTTGGGGTCGTCGGCGGGGGTGTCGGTCACGGTTGGCAGGGCCTTCCCATCTCGTCGTGTGGCGACGCCACTCTACGGCCCGACCGAAACCGAGCGATCGGTGGCGGGCCGCAATGAAGTCGGTGAAACAGGGCACCTCTGAGGGAGTTCTTTCGTCTCTACGGATGAAAGTGATCCGTTCCACCTCCGAAGGAGAAGCACCCCTGATGTTCGGTCGGCGTGAACCCGTACCGTTTGCCTTCGTCGCCGAGGCCGACAGGTTCCGCAGCAATGTCACTCCCCCACCGCGCGAGCGGCTGTCCCTCGGCCAGATGGCCGGGCGCTGGCTGCTGGGTCTGACCGTCGTGTCGGGGCTCGTGGGGTCCCTGGTCATCGGGACGCCCGCGCTGTCCACCGATCGCCAGGACTCGCACCCCCAGCAGTCCCAGGCGTCGCAGAAACACTGAGAGCCGCCGGCCGGCGGTGACTCCATCCGGCCCCCGCCAGTGGTGACCGGGGACACAGATCGGTAGCCTCACCGGGCACAGCCCACGCATGGATCGAGTGAGGACCCGCCGTGCCCCTGCCCTTCCTGACGGCCGACCGCGTATTCGAGGCGGCGGACGACGTTCCGCTGCCGTACGAGGACCGTGACCGCTGGCGGCGGCCGTACCGGCCCGGGCCGTGGCGCGTGGCCGCCGCGGCGCTGGCGCTGTTGCTGGCCTCGTTCGTGCTGTTCGCGGCGGTCATCATCGCGGCGACGGCCGAACTGACCTCGGCCGGGATCGTCTTCGCGCTCGCGCTGCTCGTCATCGCCGGGTCTCTGCGGCTGCTGCGCATGGGCGTGTGGGTCAGCCCGCGCGGCCTGCGGCACACGGGCTTCCTGACGACGCGTACGGCGTCCTGGGAACAGGTGTCCTCCGTGCGCACGGTGCAGCAGCCGGTGCGCTGGCTGGGGCTCCCCCAGACCGTGCAGGGGCAGGCGGTGCTGCTGGTCCGGCGAGGGCAGTCGGCGAACGGTGCGCCGCCGCTGATGACGACGCACAACGCGGACTTCCTGGGCCGGGGGGAGGCCTTCGACCGGGCGGCCGACTCGGTGGAGGCGTGGGCCGAGGAGAACCGGGCGCACTGACGTCCTCACTCATGCCGGCGGGGCCGGACCGTGCGCGGTCCGGCCCCGCCGGCGTGAGTGAGGGGGGGTTCAGGCGGCTTCGGGCTGCTTGCCGTCGTGCAGGGCGATCGCTCGTTGCATGGCCTTGCGGGCGCGCGGGGTGTCCCGGGCGTCGTGGTAGGCGACGGCGAGGCGGAACCAGGTGCGCCAGTCGTCGGGGGCGGCCTCCGTCTCGGCCTTGCGCCGGGCGAAGACCTCGTCGGCCGAGTCCCGGTCGATGCGCCCGCTGGGGGTGCGCTTCAACTCGTCGACGGGCAGGCCGCCCTCGGCGTCGAGTTCGGCGGCGAGGGCATTGGCCCTGCGAACGAACTGGGTGTTCTTCCACAGGAACCACAGGCCGATGACCGGCAGGATCAGCACCGCGACGCCGAAGGTGACGGTGAGGGGTGTGCCGGTCTCGATGAGCAGCACGCCGCGGCTGCCGACCAGGACGAAGTAGACGACCAGGACGGCGGCGGTGAGGGCGTAGGTGAGCTTCGCGCGCATGACGGTCAGAGGCTCAGTTCAGGTCCAGGAAGTGTTCCAGGCCGAAGGTCAGGCCCGGGGTGCTCACCACGCGGCGGGCGCCGAGCAGGATGCCCGGCATGAAGCTGCTGTGGTGGAGCGAGTCGTGCCGGACCGTCAGGGTCTCGCCCTCGGCTCCCAGCAGTACCTCCTGGTGTGCGAGCAGGCCGCGCAGCCGGACGGCGTGGACCGGGACACCGTCGACGTCGGCGCCGCGGGCGCCGTCGAGGGCGGTGGCCGTGGCGTCGGGGGCCGGGGCGGTGCCGGCGGTGCGGCGGGCCTCGGCGATGAGCTGGGCGGTACGCGTGGCGGTGCCGGAGGGGGCGTCCACCTTGTTCGGGTGGTGCAGCTCGACGACCTCCACGGACTCGAAGTACGGGGCGGCGATCTGCGCGAACTTCATGGTGAGGACGGCGCCGATGGAGAAGTTCGGCGCGATGAGCACGCCGGTTGCCGGGGACTTCTCCAGCCAGCCGTTCAGCTGCGCGAGACGCTCGTCGGTCCAGCCGGTGGTGCCCACGACCGCGTGGATGCCGTGGCTCACGCAGTAGTCGAGGTTGGCCATGACCGAGTCGGGCGTGGTGAGTTCCACCGCGACCTGGGCGCCGGTCTCGGCCAGCGACTGAAGCTTGTCGCCCCTGCCGAGGGCGGCGACCAGTTCCATGTCCTCGGCGGCCTCGACGGCCCGGACGGCTTCCGAGCCGATCCGGCCCTTGGCGCCGAGGACCGCCACGCGCAGCTTGCTCATCTCTTGTGCTTCCTTCACCAGGGGAGTTGTCAGGCGACGGCGTCGTGCAGGCGGGCCGCCTGTTTGTCCTTCAGCGGGCCGATGACCGACAGGGAGGGCCGCCGTCCCAGGATCTCGCGGGCGACCGAGCGGACATCGTCCGGGGTGACCGACGCTATGCGGGAGAGCATGTCGTCGACGGACATCTGCTCGCCCCAGCACAGCTCGCTCTTGCCGATACGGTTCATCAGCGCGCCGGTGTCCTCCAGGCCGAGGACAGTGGAGCCCTGGAGCTGGCCGATGGCACGCCCTATCTCGTCGTCGGTCAGGCCGTGCTCGGCGACGTGGTCGAGTTCGTCGCGGCAGATCTTCAGCACGTCGTGCACCTGGGACGGGCGGCATCCCGCGTACACGCCGAACAGGCCGCAGTCGGCGAAGCCCGAGGTGTACGAGTACACGCTGTAGGCCAGGCCGCGCTTCTCGCGGATCTCCTGGAAGAGGCGGGAGGACATGCCGCCGCCGAGGGCGGTGTTCAGCACGCCGAGGGCCCAGCGCCGCTCGTCCGTGCGGGACAGGCCCGGCATGCCGAGCACGACGTGCGCCTGCTCGGTCTTGCGGCCGACCAGTTCGACCCGGCCGGCGGTGCGCAGGGCGCGCCGGCCACCGCGCGGGGCGACGGGCTCGGCACCGGGGTTGCGGAAGGCTCCGGCCTTCTCGAAGGCGGCGCGGACCTGCCGTACGACCTTGGCGTGGTCGACGTTGCCGGCGCAGGCGACGACCAGGTGGGTCGGGTCGTAGTGCTTCTTGTAGAAGCGGCGGATGCGGTCGGCGGTGAGTGCGTTGACCGTGTCGACGGTGCCCAGGACCGGGCGGCCGAGGGGGTTGTCGCCGAACATGGTGTGCGCGAACAGGTCGTGCACGCAGTCGCCCGGGTCGTCCTCGGTCATGGCGATCTCTTCGAGGATGGCGCCGCGCTCGACGTCGACGTCCTCCTCGAGGATGAGGGAGCCGGTCAGCATGTCGCAGACGACGTCGATCGCCAGCGGCAGGTCGGTGTCGAGCACGCGCGCGTAGTAGCACGTGTACTCCTTCGCCGTGAACGCGTTCATCTCGCCGCCGACCGCGTCGATCGCGGCGGAGATGTCCAGGGCGGACCTGCGCGTCGTGCCCTTGAAGAGCAGGTGCTCCAGGTAGTGCGTGGCGCCGTTCAGGGCCGGGGTCTCGTCGCGGGAGCCGACGTGCGCCCAGATGCCGAAGGTCGCGGAGCGGACCGAGGGCAGGGTTTCGGTGACGATGCGCAGCCCGCCGGGCAGGGTGGTCTTGCGGACCGTGCCGATGCCGTTCTGGCCCTTGATGAGGGTTTGGGTACGGGCGACGGCCCGCGCCTCCGTGGAGGTGCGGGCCGTCGCCTCGAAGTTGCGCGACGTCACTTGTCGGCGTCGTCCTTCTTCGTCTCGTCCGCGTCCTCGCCCTCGACCACCGGGATGAGGGAGAGCTTGCCGCGGGAGTCGATCTCGGCGATCTCGACCTGGACCTTGGCGCCCACACCGAGCACGTCCTCGACGTTCTCCACGCGCTTGCCGCCGGCCAGCTTGCGGATCTGCGAGATGTGCAGCAGACCGTCCTTGCCGGGCAGCAGGGAGACGAACGCACCGAAGGTGGTCGTCTTCACGACCGTGCCGAGGTAACGCTCGCCGACCTCGGGCATCGTCGGGTTGGCGATGCCGTTGATCGTGGTGCGGGCGGCTTCGGCGGAGGGGCCGTCGGCGGCGCCGATGTAGATCGTGCCGTCGTCCTCGATGGTGATCTCGGCGCCGGTGTCCTCCTGGATCTGGTTGATCATCTTGCCCTTGGGGCCGATGACCTCGCCGATCTTGTCGACCGGGATCTTCACCGTGATGATCCGCGGCGCGTTGGGGGACATCTCGTCCGGCTTGTCGATCGCTTCCATCATCACGTCGAGGATGTGGAGGCGGGCGTCACGGGCCTGCTTCAGGGCGGCGGCCAGGACGGAGGCCGGGATGCCGTCCAGCTTGGTGTCGAGCTGGAGCGCGGTCACGAACTCCTTGGTGCCGGCGACCTTGAAGTCCATGTCGCCGAAGGCGTCCTCCGCACCGAGGATGTCGGTGAGGGTGACGTAGTGCGTCTCGCCCTCGATCTCCTGGGAGATCAGGCCCATGGCGATACCGGCGACCGGGGCCTTCAGCGGCACACCGGCGTTCAGCAGCGACATGGTGGAGGCGCAGACCGAGCCCATGGACGTCGAGCCGTTGGAGCTGAGCGCCTCGGACACCTGGCGGATCGCGTAGGGGAACTCCTCGCGCGTCGGCAGGACCGGGATCAGGGCGCGCTCGGCGAGGGCGCCGTGGCCGATCTCGCGGCGCTTCGGGGAACCGACGCGGCCGGTCTCGCCGGTGGAGTACGGCGGGAAGTTGTAGTTGTGCATGTAGCGCTTGCGCGTCACCGGCGACAGCGTGTCGAGCTGCTGCTCCATGCGGAGCATGTTCAGCGTCGTGACGCCCAGGATCTGGGTCTCGCCACGCTCGAACACGGCGGAGCCGTGGACCCGCGGGATGGCCTCGACCTCGGCGGCCAGGGTGCGGATGTCGGTGACACCGCGGCCGTCGATGCGCTTCTTCTCCTTGATGACGCGCTCACGGACCAGGGTCTTGGTCAGCGAGCGGTACGCGGCGGAGATCTCCTTCTCGCGGCCTTCGAACTCCGGCAGGAGCTTCTCGGCGGCGAGCTGCTTGACGCGGTCCAGCTCGGACTCGCGCTCCTGCTTGCCGGCGATGGTGAGCGCCTGGGCGAGCTCCGGCTTGACGGCGGCGGTGAGCGCCTCCAGGACGTCGTCCTGGTAGTCGAGGAAGATCGGGAACTCGCCGGTCGGCTTGGCGGCCTTGGAGGCGAGGTCCGACTGGGCCTTGCAGAGAACCTTGATGAAGGGCTTCGCGGCCTCGAGACCGGCGGCGACGACCTCCTCGGTCGGCGCCTCGGCGCCGCCCTCGACCAGCTTGATGGTCTTCTCGGTGGCCTCGGCCTCGACCATCATGATCGCGACGTCGCCGTCCTCCAGGACACGGCCCGCGACGACCATGTCGAACGCGGCGTCCTCGAGCTCGGTGTGCGTCGGGAAGGCCACCCACTGGCCGCTGATCAGCGCGACGCGGACGCCGCCGATCGGGCCGGAGAAGGGCAGGCCGGCCAGCTGTGTGGACGCGGAGGCCGCGTTGATCGCGACGACGTCGTACAGGTGGTCGGGGTTGAGCGCCATGATCGTGGCGACCACCTGGATCTCGTTGCGCAGGCCCTTCTTGAAGGACGGGCGCAGCGGGCGGTCGATCAGGCGGCAGGTGAGGATCGCGTCCTCGGAGGGGCGGCCCTCACGGCGGAAGAAGCTGCCGGGGATCTTGCCGGCGGCGTACATCCGCTCCTCGACGTCCACCGTCAGCGGGAAGAAGTCGAGCTGGTCCTTGGGGTTCTTCGAGGCGGTGGTGGCCGACAGCACCATGGTGTCGTCGTCCAGGTACGCCACGGCGGAACCGGCGGCCTGCTTGGCCAGGCGGCCGGTCTCGAAGCGGATGGTGCGGGTGCCGAAGGCGCCGTTGTCGATGACGGCCTCGGCGTAGTGGGTCTCGTTCTCCACTAGCAATGTCTCCTCGTCTTCGTCCCGTCGCTGCCCGTGTGGCAGGGGGACGGTTGCGGAGAAGCGCTCCGGGCTGTGCGGGCCGGTCTTCGATCGAAGCACCCGGGGCTCGCATCCCCCGGGGGCCACTACCGAGGACCGGCGGCGGCTGGGTGCGCCTCTCCTCTTCTTGTCGTGCTTGTGTCGTCCGTATTGCGTTGTGCTACCACAGTACAAAGCCGCGGTGACACTCCGCACGTACAGCAAAGGGAGCGGTCCCCTTATCCTCCGGGAACCGCTCCCCTCACGGCGTCTTACTTGGCGCCCGCCGCACCGCGGCGGATGCCGAGGCGGTCGACCAGCGCACGGAAGCGCTGGATGTCCTTCTTCGCCAGGTACTGGAGAAGGCGGCGACGCTGACCCACCAGGATCAGCAGGCCACGGCGGGAGTGGTGGTCGTGCTTGTGGGTCTTGAGGTGCTCGGTCAGGTCGGAGATCCGACGGGACAGCAGAGCGACCTGGACCTCGGGGGAGCCGGTGTCGCCCTCCTTGGTACCGAACTCGGACATGATCTGCTTCTTCGTAGCGGCGTCGAGCGACACGCGTACTCCTCATTGGTCTGTGGATGCCACCGAGTGCCCCCGGTCTGCTTCTCGGGGGAGCTTCCGTGACTCGGAAGGCGGGGATCCGCTGGGCGCTGCCACCAGAGCGGGGAGCTCCGGGGGTGCGTACACAAACGGCCGTCACTCAGGGTACCAGCCCGCACGTGGTGGGATGTCCGCCCGGTACCGGCGCCGGGCGGCCGGGACGTCAGACGCCGCCGCGGACCTTCGCGTAGACGTCGAGGACCGCCAGGCAGATCGGCACCAGCGACAGCAGCACCAAGGAGTCCGCGAGGTCGAGCATGCGGCCCCAGAACGGGGAGAGCCCCTTCTGCGGCACGATCAGGGCGATCGCGATCAGCAGCAGCACGCCGGCCGCGACCGAGGCGCCGAGCCACAGGGTGCGTACGTCGACCGGTCCGGAATTGCCCTGGAGCAGCTCCGTCACGACGTCGGCGGGCGGCGAGATCGCGAGGCCGAGGATCAGCAGGCCCAGGGTGACGACACCGGCGACGAGAAGGCAGGTGACCTGGGCGGTGTAGCGGAAGAGGCGGGCCCGCAGCATCGCGGCGAGGCCGGTGCACAGGGCCAGCAGCTGGGCCCAGCCGTTGTCGCTGAAGCCGAGCACCGCGCCGCCCGCGCCGATGATGACGACGGCGCAGCCGCCGACCAGGCCGAGCAGCAGCTCGTGGCCCCGGCTGGTCTGGGCGACGATGCGCTGGACGTCGACGGCCTCCATGTCGCCCTCGCGGCCCTCACGGCGGGCGCGGGCCAGGTCCTCGGGGTTGCGGAAGCCGATCGGGAGCTTGGCGAAGCGGGCCGACCAGCCGGGCAGGAAGCCGACGACCGCCAGGGCGACGACCGAGGTGCCGGCGGCGATCTCCCGCGGCTCGGCCTCGGTGAGCACACCGCAGAACACGGCGAGCGTGCCGATCGCGGCGGCCAGCGCCGCGGCCACGAACGGGGCGTCCCCCTGGGGCAGCAGCATGATCAGGACGACGGAGAACAGCAGTACGGCGACGCAGCCGACGAGGAACTGGAGCTTGCCGGGCCCTTCACCCGCGTCCTGGGGGATGACGCCCGAGCCGGCGATGAGCGCGTGCGGCAGCGCGGAGACGCCGAGCGCGACGGCGGAGCCGCGATCCTCGTACACCCGGGCCCGTACGCCGGCGAGTGCCGTCAGGGCGAGTGCGGTCACTCCGGCGAGGATGCCCTGCAGGCCGTGCATGTCGTGCCGGACCGGGTCCGCGAACCAGAAGACGAAGCCGAGCATGACCAGCAGCAGCGCACCCGAGACGAGACCGGCCACCCGCATCAGGTTGTCGTTCCAGCTGCGGATGTCCTGCTTGACCGCGGCGGCGATCGCGTCCACCACGTCGTCGTGAACGGCCGGCGGCAGGGAGTCGGCGAAGGTTCGCAGCAGCAGCACGTCGCCGTCCCTGACCCGGTGCTCGAGCAACGAACGGCTCGCGTCGAGCACTTGGCCCTCACGGCTCACGAGGTGGTAGCCGGCGGGGCTGGTATCCGACTGGACCAGGCCCGAGAGTCTGACGATCTCAGGAAAGAGGTCCTGAATCGGCAGGTCCTCCGGCAGCGCCACATCGACCCGGCTGTCCGGCGCTGCGATGGTGATTCGGCAGAAACCTGTCGAAGTCCCCGTGCTCACCTGGTGTTTCCCCCTGCTGGAAAGGCTGCTTCACGCCGCTCGTACGACGCGAAGCGCCACCTTATCCGTTGCCCCGCAAGGCGCAGGGGCTGCCTCCCTCAATCCTCCCCGGACCCCCTCCGCATCTCCATCCTCCTGGCTCTCCTGGGCACTGGGCGCATCAGTAGGATCGACGCCTACGCGGACGACGCCTACGCGGACGGGAACACGTCGCGGTACACGGGGGCGTCGGTGCCAAGACGTATCAATCGCGAAGGATGAGTGCATCGGTGAGCGTCGTCATCATCAAACGGCCACCGCGGACAGTGCCCCCGGTCGTCCCGGACGGCGAGGTCAAACTCGAGACGCCGCCCGAGATCCCGCGCGAGGGCGACGAGAGCATGCTGATGAACCTGCTGCCCATGATGGGCATGCTGGGTTCCGTGGGCTTCTTCTTCATGCCCAACCTGCCCTCCTACATGAGAGTGGTCGGCGGGCTGATGCTGGCCTCGACCCTCGCCATGGCCATAGCCCAGTTCGCCAAGTCCCGGCAGGGCGGCGGGGCCGGGATGGCCCAGGACCGGCGTGACTACTTCCGCTATCTCGAGCAGGTCCGCAAGGACGTACACAAGACCGCTGAACTGCAGCGGCAGAGCCAGCTCTTCCAGCATCCGGACCCGGAGCAGCTGTGGGCGGTCGCCGCGGACGGCAAGCGCCTGTGGGAACGCCGTCCGGCCGACGCGGACTTCGCGTCCGTGCGCATCGGCCGTGGCGTCCAGCAGCTGAACACTCCGCTCGTCGCGCCGGAGACGGCGCCGAAGGACGAGCTGGAGCCGCTGACCGCGGCGGCCATGAAGGCGTTCCTCGACGCGCACGGCAGTCTGCCCGACCTGCCCGTCTCCGTCTCGCTGCGCGCCTTTTACCACGTGACCGTGTGCGGAGACACCGACACCGTCTACGGCAACGCCCGCGCGTCCCTGTCCCAGCTGGCGACGCTGCACTCGCCCGAGGACCTGATGATCGCCGTGGTGGCGCATCCGTCGGCGACCGCGGAGTGGGACTGGATCAAGTGGCTGCCGCACAGCCAGCACCCGAAGGCCAAGGACGGAGCGGGCTCGGCCCGCCTCCTGTTCGACGACCTCGGCGAGCTGGAGGAGGCGCTGGCGGACCAGCTGGACGACCGGCCCCGCTGGAACCGTGAGGCCAACCCCGTCTACGACCAGCCGCACCTGATCGTGGTGCTCGACGGCGGTACGGTGCCGCCGGACTCCGAACTCGCCAGTTCCGAGGGGCTCCAGGGCGTCACCTTCCTCGAGATCGCCCCCGGCGAACTGGAGGACGAGCTGCGCGCCGGTCTGACGATCTACGTGAAGCAGGACCGGATGCGGCTGTTCGTCGGCCACGAGTCCGCGTACAGCGGCAAGCCGGACGTGCTGAACACGGCGCAGGCCGAGTCTCTGGCGCGGCAGCTCGCCCCCTTCCGGGTCGGCTCCGCCGAGGAGGGTGAACCCCTCCTGTCCAACCTGGACTTCACCGACCTCATGGGCATCGGCGACGCGGGCACCGTCGACGTCTCCCGCACCTGGCGGCCGCGCACGCTGCACGAGCGGCTGCGGGTGCCGATCGGTGTCGGCGAGAACGGCGAGCCGGTCATGCTGGACCTCAAGGAGGCCTCGCAGGAGGGCATGGGCCCGCACGGCCTGTGCGTCGGCGCCACCGGTTCCGGCAAGTCCGAGGTGCTGCGCACGCTGGTGCTCGGTCTCGCGGTGACGCACTCCTCGGAGACGCTGAACTTCATCCTCGCGGACTTCAAGGGCGGTGCGACCTTCGCCGGCATGGCGGACATGCCGCACACCGCGGCCGTCATCACCAACCTCGCGGACGACCTCACCCTCGTCGACCGCATGCGCGACTCCATCATGGGTGAGACGCAGCGCCGCCAGGAGCTGCTGCGCTCGGCCGGCAACTACGCCAACCTGCACGACTACGAGAAGGCCCGGGCGGCGGGCGCCGCGCTGGAGCCGATGGCCTCGCTGGTGATCGTGCTCGACGAGTTCTCCGAACTCCTCACCGCCAAGCCCGACTTCATCGACATGTTCATCCAGATCGGCCGCATCGGCCGTTCGCTGGGCATCCACCTGCTGCTGGCGTCGCAGCGCCTGGAGGAGGGCAAGCTGCGCGGCCTGGACACCTATCTGTCGTACCGGATCGGTCTGCGGACCTTCTCCGCCGCCGAGTCCCGTACGGCGATCGGTGTCCCGGACGCCTACCACCTGCCGTCGATCCCCGGCTCCGGCTATCTGCGGTACGACACCGACACGATGGTCCGCTTCAAGGCGGCGTACGTGTCGGGGCCGTACCACGGCGAGGGCCCCTCCCGGGTGCACCGCTCGACCCAGCTGCGGCCCGCGCTGTTCACGGCGGAGCCGGTGGCGCTGCCCCCGCAGCCGGTCATCGAGGAGCCGGAGCCCGACAACAGGGTGGACGACGCGCTCGCCGACACCGTCCTGGACGTCCTGGTCGGCCGGATGGTCAACCAGGGCCCGCCCGCCCACCAGGTGTGGCTGCCCCCGCTGGAGGAGGCGCCGTCGCTGGAGCAGCTGCTCCCGCAGCTCGCCGTCACCCAGGACCGCGGTCTCACGGCGCCCGACTACACGGCTCTCGGCCGGCTCAACGTGCCGGTCGGTCTGGTGGACAAGCCGTTCGAGCAGCGGCGTGACGTGCTGTACCGGGACTTCTCGGGCGGCGCGGGCCACGGTCTGTTCGTCGGTGGCCCGCAGTCCGGCAAGTCGACGCTGCTGCGCTCGCTCATCTCGTCGTTCGCGCTCACCCACACGCCCAGCGAAGTGCAGTTCTACTGCCTGGACTTCGGCGGCGGCAGTCTGATCGCGATGGAGGACCTCGCACACGTCGGCGGTGTCGCCAACCGTCTCGACGCCGAGAAGGTGCGCCGCACGGTCAGCGAGGTGGAGGGCATCCTCAACGCGCGCGAGGAGTACTTCCGCGCCAACAACGTCGACTCGATCCAGACCTACCGGCAGCGCAGGGCCGCGGGGCATCTGCCCGACCAGCCCTGGGGTGACGTCTTCCTCGTCATCGACGGCTGGGCCACCTTCAAGACGGACTACGAGATGCTCGAGCCCACCGTCACCGAGATCGCGACGCGCGGCCTCGGCTTCGGTGTGCACGTGATCCTGACCGCGAGCCGCTACACCGAGGTGCGTCCCGCGCTGAAGGACATGCTGCAGAACCGCGTCGAGCTGCGGCTCGGTGACCCGACCGAGTCGGAGATCGACCGGAAGGTCGCGCAGAACGTGCCGGCCACCATGCCGGGCCGCGGTCTGACTCCGGACAAGCTGCACTTCATGGCCGCACTGCCCAGGGTCGACGGCTCCTCGGAGACGGACGACCTGTCCGAGGCGACCTCGATCCTCATCCGCGGCATCAACGACAACTGGCAGGGCAGCCACGCCCCCGCCGTGCGCCTGCTGCCCACGATGCTGTCGGCGGACCGGCTGCCCAAGGGCTTCGAGCACCCGGACCGCGGTGTCGCCTTCGGCATCGACGAGTCCTCGCTCTCGCCGGTCTTCGTCGACTTCGAGACCGACCCGCTGTTCATCGTGTTCGGTGAGAGCGAGTCGGGTAAGTCCGCGCTGCTCAGGCTGCTCGTCAAGCAGATCACCGAGCGGTACACGCCGGACCAGGCGAAGATCGTGATGGGTGACTACCGTCGCGCCCACCTGGAGGGCGTGCCCGACTCGCACCTGTCGCGGTACTGCGCGTCGGCACCCGCCCTGACGGAGACCCTGGAGGGCCTGGCCGGTTCGATGGGCCGCCGTATGCCGGGCCCGGACGTCACGCCGGAGCAGCTGCGCAACCGCAGCTGGTACAGCAGCCCGGACGCGTTCGTCATCGTCGACGACTACGACCTGGTGGCGACGGGCGTGAACCCGCTGGCCCCGCTCCTGGAGTATCTGCCGTTCGCCCGTGACATCGGCCTGCGCATCATCATCGCGCGCGCCTCGGGCGGTGCGAGCCGGTCGCTGTACGAGCCGGTCATGCAGCGGATGCGCGAGCTCGGCGCCCAGGGCGTCGTGCTCTCCGGCGACCGCTCGGAGGGCGCGCTGCTGGGCAACATCACGGCGACGCAACTGCCTCCGGGCCGGGGGTACTTCCACACGCGTCGGCGCGGTGGGCAGCTGATCCAGACGGGATGGCTGCCGAGCCGGTTCTGAGGCCGGTTGCCGACTTGGAGGGGCGGAGGGGCGGTACCCGTGTGGGTGCCGCCCCTTCTTGTTGTCCGGAGGAGCAGGTCCTCGTATGCCCGTGCGGGCTGGGTCTCGTCCGGGTGGCGCCGATAAGGTGGAGTCGCGACCGAAACGGCGAGCTACGGGGGCAGTTGTGTCGTCGGACTACATGGACTGCGATCCCGAGGTACTGAAGACCGAGGGATTCCACATGTTCAACGTCGGGCTGGACTTCTCCAAGGCCGTGACGAACCTCCAGAACCAACTGACCGCCCTGGAAAAGGGCGACACCCCGCCGTGGGGTGACGACGACATCGGCGAGAAGTTCGGCGTCGTCTACGAGGGCCTGCGCGACGGCATGTACCAGTCGATGGGCAGCCTGGCGGAGCGCTTGGCCGGGATGGGCGTCGCGTTCACCAAGATGGGTGTGAAGCACGAGCTCAACGAGGCCGAGCAGGACGCCGTCTGGCGGCAGACGATGGCCGACTACGACGGCCAGGTGAAGGTGCCGCCCGGCGTCGCGACCGGGACGCTGCACACCCGGCCGACCCACTGAACCGGCATGTGACCGGTCATCCGCGCCAGTAGTGTGAGTCCCACTTCGTCAGCACGTCAGGAGGGGCTCACCAGCATGACCGAGGCAGGCAACAACGAGGTCGGGGCTCAGGCCGAGGACATCAAGGCGCGCAAGGAGCGGGAGCGGGACGAGCTCTACGCCCTCGACATCTCGGGCGTCGAGTGGCACTGCGCGCCGGGTACCGAGGAGCACGAGGAGCGGGTCGAGATCGCGTACCTGCCCGAGGGCGCGGTGGCCATGCGGTCCTCTCTGGATCCCGACACCGTGTTGCGGTACACGGAGGCGGAGTGGCGGGCGTTCGTGCTGGGGGCGCGGGACGGGGAGTTCGATCTGGAGCCGGCGCCGCAGGGCGGGGGTGTGGCGGGCGAGTAGGTCCGCCTCTGGTCTGCCGGGGGGGTGGCCGCCGTTCGCCGGAAGCGGGCGGCGGCTGTTTGCGTGGCAGAGGGTCAAGGAAGTGGTCGAGCCGGCAAGAGTCTCTGCTCATGCCCGACCGCTCCAGGGGGACTGGAACCAGGTGGCGCCCCGTGCCAGAAAGCATTGACGCCCTCGTACTCAGCGTCGACGAGTTCGACATCGGCTACGTGGTCTACGCGGTCCTCCCGCCCAGCGTCGACGCATCCGGCCGGCCGCGGCCCGCCCCACCCGGCGGAGCCAAGATCGTGGTGTCGAAGGAGACCGGCGAAAGCGTCACCGTGCCCAACTACCCGTCCGAGCAGGCCATCGCCCTGTACCGGAAGAACCTCACGCAGAACACCTGACGGCCGGGACAGGCCGGCCCCTCCCGGCGGTCCCACCCCGGACCGGCCGCACAGCACCGATGTCTCTCCCTCCTCCCTCCTCCCTCCTCCCTCCCCGAGGCGCGTACCGGGATGTCCGCGGGTCCGGTCCGCTCGTCCGGGCCGTCGGCCCGAACCCTAAGATCAGCGTCGTACGTGAATGCGTCCGTGGCGGCGGAGGACGGGGACCCATGACCGGCTCGACCGAGGATTACGCACCGCACCCCCACATAGGCGGGCGGGCCGCCGCGCTGCGCGCGCTCGCCGCCTGGCGGAGGAGCGCGCCGGGCGCCCCGCGCGTGGTCCTGCTCACCGGCAGCTCCGGCAGTGGGCGTTCACACCTGCTCACCGGGTTCCTCATGCTGTGCGATCCGGAGTACCGCAAGAGGCTGCCGCTGGACGCGATGGATCCGTCGACCGTGCCACCGGAACTGCCCGCTCCGGCGGTACCGGCCCCCGAGGGCCTGACCGCGGCCCAGGTGCTGTGGCTGCTCGCCGACCACTACGACCTGAACGCCACCAGCACCGAGGATGTCTACGTCGAACTGGCCGCCCTCGACGAGCCGGTGACCGTCGTCGTGCCCGATGTCGACCGGGCGGGTCCGGTACGGGCGGCCGGCGAGCCCGCCCGGCTGGCCCGGGAGGTGCTCGTGCCACTGGCCGCCACCGGCACGGTCCGGCTGCTGGCCGAGGTGCCGCGCCCGCTGGCCGTCGAGCTGGCCGGGATCCTGGCGGCCGGAACCGTCCAGGTCATCGACCTCGACGAGCCGGAGTGGGCGGACTCGGAGGGCATGGTGAGACATGCCCACGCGGCGCTGAACCCGGAGTTCGGGGCGCCCGAGCTGCCGTTCACCGTGGACCCCGCCGCCCGCCTCGCCCTCGGGGCGGCGATCGGGCGCCGGGCGGGGTCCAGTCCCCTGGTCGTCCAACTCGCCGTCAACTGCTTGCTGATGGCTCCCGACGGCTTCGACCCGGCCGAGGAGAGGTACCTGCCGGCCTCTGTCGGCGAGGCCCTCGACCTGCACGCCGAGCGGCTCGGCGCCGACCCGCGGACGCTGCGGCTGCTCCTGACCCCGCTCGCCCTCGCCGAGGCCGACGGCATTCCGGTCCACCTGTGGGCGAGACTGGTGAACGCGGTAGCCGGGCAGGACATGAGCGCGGCGTTCGTGGACGGGATGCTCCTCGTCGGGCCTTTCGTGCAGCCCGAGGAACTGCACGCCGGGGCGCCGGAGGGTGAACAGGACGCGGAGGGCCCGGGGAACGAACAAGGGGGCGGCGGTCGTACCCTGCTGCGGCTGCTGCACCCGGCCCTCGGTGACGAGATCCGCGCCGGTCTGCCCAGTGTCGCCGCCGCTCAGAGCCGGATCGCCATGGCCCTGCTGGAAGCCGTGCCGGAGCAGGACTGGAGCAAGGCCGACCCCTACGTACGCGATCACATCGCCGGCCATACCCTGGAAGCCGGGCTGCTCCCCCAGCTCCTCACCGATCCAGGCCTGTTCGTCCACGCCGACCCGGTGCCGCTGCGCACCGCCGTGGAGGCCGTACCGGCTGAGGTACTGGGCGCACCGGCCCGTACGTACCTGCGCACGGCTCCCCTGATGACCCGCACCCAGGCGCCCGTCACCCTGCGTGCCGCCCTGCTGGAGACCGCGTTCGTCGAGGACGGCCTGCCCGAGTACGCCCAGGCGATCCACCAGCGGCTCGATCTCCCACTGCCCTGGCAGACGCTGTGGAGCCTGCCCGTCCCCGGCGTCAGCGCCGTGACGGTCGGCAGCCTGCCGCACACCGACGGCCCGGCCACACCGGTCGCCGTGCTCGTCGTCCCAGCGGGCACGCCCGGCGCACGGCCGGTCGGTGAGCCCGGCGAAGGGTCCGGTTCCGCCGTACTCGTCCACGGGCTTGTACAGGCCGGTCACCTGGGCGACATCGAACCCGCGCAGATTCTGCTCCCGTCCGAGGACGAGCGGGCCGCGGCCCCACTGGGCCTGAGCCGCGGCGCCGACTACCTGCGGGTCTGGGAGCGAGCCAGTCAGGAGATGGTGGCCGCGCTGATCTCCGACACGGCCTTCACCGCTGCCGACCTGTCGCCCGACGGCATCCTGCTGCTCGCCACCGAGCGCGGGGCGAAGGCCCTCCGTATTCGCGGGGCGGGCGCCGGGCTAGCCTCGTAGGCGCCACGACAACCTCGCGAGCCGCTGCGCCCTCTCCCTTCCAACGCCCGACCTGAACCGACCCCTCGAAGGAGCCTCGCCCGTGACCAGCCAGGAGCAGGCGCTCGCCATCGCCGACCGTTGGCTCAACCCGGAAGGCTCCGCGGAGCCGCGCCGTGAGGTCCGGATGCAGGAGTTCGACCTGGGGTGGGTCGTGTGGGCCGCGCCCGCGGAGCCGGAGCTTGACCCGGAGACCGGAGAGCGGCGGCCGCCCGCCGAGATCGGCAACGCCTGCGGGGTCGTCGACCGGCGCAGCGGAGAGCTGACGGTCTGGCCGTCAGTGCCCGTTGAGGAGGTCGTCCACATGTACCGGCAGAAGCACGGCGAAGGGGCGCAGGCGACCGGCCCGGCCGAGGGCTCCGGCCCTCCGGTCACCGGCCCCGGCAACACCGCTGTCTTCACGTACGTCGACCCGGCGAACGGCGAGGAGACCACCCTCTTCCGCACCTCCGCCCCTGGCCTGCCCCCCGCGGAGTACCAGGCATGGATGGAACTGCGGCGGATGAACGTACCCGCCGAGAACGTCGTGGCCGTCCACACCGACCTGCGCCCGAGCCTGCTCCCCGGCGGTTACACGGCTGAACTCCTCAACTCCTTCCGCAACGCCCAGCTCTCCTGCTCGCAGACGTACGGCGCCCGTCCCGAGGCCCGTGCGGAGGGCGTCGCGGCGCTGATCGAGCAGGTCGAGACGATGCATCGGATCGCGGGCCAGCAGGCGCCGCCCCGGCCGCACCGGCTCCCCGTTCCCGCCCAGGTGCCGCCCGCCGAGCCGATGCGTGACGTGGCGCTGGGCCGGCATCTCGTCGAAGTCTTCGGCCAGGACGGCGTACGCCGCTACGATGCCGACGACATCGCGGGCAGCCCGATGCCGGAGGCTGCCGGGGCGACGCTCACCTGGGCGGGGCTGCCCGCCGACCTCCCGCTCTTCTTCACCGCCGACCGGCCCGACGCCCCGCCGGCCGGCGGCCTGTTCACCGACGTCGCCACGAATCTGCGCGAACGGCGCAGCCCGGCCGGTGAGGAGAAGACCGACCGTCTGGCCCACCTGGCCCGGATCGGTTTCGACGGAGTGGCGGTCGTCGCGGTGCAGTGTCTGCCGGGCACCGGGCAGCCGGACGGCCTCGGCGCGGTGTGGGCGGTCGACCCGGTCACCGCCGCGGCCCGCTACATCAACGGCTCGGTCGCCGCCTTCGCCCGTTCCCTGGCCCTGATCGCCACGGTACGGGAACGGATGCAGGGACTGAGTCCGGTCGCGGCCGGTGCGGAAGTCGCGGCTCTACAGGAGCAGTTGGTGGCGATCGACGCGTCCGCGCTGGGGAATGCGGAGACTTGGTGGTCCCTCGTCGTCGAGCAGATGTGGCACGGGTTGTTCTGACCGGCCCTTGCCGGCAGTCAGTCCCGCATCCAGTCCAGAAAGGCGAGAGCACGAACCGAGAGGACGAACCGAGAGGACGAGGAGCGCATCCCGTGACCGTGCCGCCGGCCAGCGCCGAGGAGGCCCTCGCCATCGTGCGCAGCCGCTACGCGCGGCCCAGACTGCCGGACGGGTCGCCCGTGGAGCTGCGCGTCGAGGAGTTCGACATCGGGTACCTGGTGTACGCGGCGTTCCCGCCGGTCACGGACATCGCCGGGCGGCCGCAGCCGGCTCCGCCCGGCGGCAGCAAGGTAGTGGTCGCCAAGGAGACCGGCGAGATCATCGCTGTCCCCAACTACCCGACCGAGACGGCGATCGCGCTGTACCGGCAGCAGCTTCAGCCGCGTCAGGCATGACGCCTCCCGCGTGCTGGTGATCAGTACAGGGAGAACCCGCCGCTGTGCCGGCCCTGGTTCTTCTTGCCGGACTGAGAGGACTCCCCGTCCGTCATGCCCTGCTCGGAGGATTCCGACGAGGGCGCACCGCTCGGCGGGGTCTCCCCGCGCCTGATCTGCTCGCGCTCCTCCTCGGACAGTGACTCCCACTTACCCCGCAGGGAGGCCATGCCCCCACCCAGGGCGCGTGCCACCGTGGGGTCGTCCAGCGCGTTGCGCAGGGCGAGACGGCCGGAGAGGAGCCTCTTCGCCGCCTCCTGCATGTCCTTGCTGACGTTGTCGGTCTCGGACAGCTTGCGCAGGGCGGAGTTCAGGGAGCGGATCTGCTCCGGTTCGAGGGCCTCGTCCAGTACGCCGCGTTCTTGTGAAGGGTCGTCGGGACCCTGAGGGTCCGGGGAGTTCTCGGGTCGCCTGGTCATGTCGCCTCTCGTTGCTCCGCGCTTCTCGACATCCGCAGTATCTCCCGTCACATGCGGGTGCCATGCTGGCCCCTGCGGGCGGAGGATGAGCAGGGCCCGGGGAGAAGGCACGCAGGAAAGACACCCTATGAGGAGGGCCGTATCGTCATGGCGCGGAGTCACGGGACGGGAGACGCGCGTTCTCTCACCGGCCTGGTCGGCTGGGGCTTGGCACGACTTGGGCGTGCGGGCGGTCTCGTCTTCCTGCTCGCCGGGCTCGTCCTGAGCGGGTTCGGCGCGTACGAGGGAGCGTACGCGGCGGGCTGGGCCGGCACGCACGGCACATTGACGGTGCGGCAGTGCGATGTGACTTACCCGAGCAACGCCTCGCGCAGCAGCCGTAAGAACCGCCGGCCCGTCCGCTGTGAAGGGACCTTCGTCTCGGAGGACGGCAGGAGTACGGATGGCACCGCGACGGTGCGGGTCCGGCAACGGTACGCGACGGGAGCCGAGTTGGCGGTGCAGCGGACCGAGTCGCCGAGTGCCGATGACGCGATGAACGCCGATTACGTCCAGACCGGCATGGACCGGGCTTGGCGTTGGTTCGCCGCCTTCTTCGGTGGATGGGTCTTCGCCGGGCTCGGCGTCTTCTGCCTGGCCACCGGGTTCGCTCCCTTCGGACGGAGCCGCCTCTCGTTCGACGCGGCCTGGGAGGCGGCGGGGCGGGGCGTGACGCGGGCTGTCGTGGTCGGCGTGATCGGGGTGGGGCTCGTAGGGGCTGGGGTGTCGTACCTGGTCAGCTACTTCCTCTGACGGCTCAGGCCGCTCGTCTTCATGCCCCCACCAACCGCAGGTCCAGAAGCGGTCTGAGAGACCGGAACTGGACGGGATCCCTCACATCTCAGGCAACCGCGGCGACCTGCAACGGGTTTGTGACAGCAACCCTCTGAAGTTACCTCTGCCTGTGTCCGTAAACTCTTGCGGACGGCTGCACTCCTGTGTGATTCCCCCTGGCGGGAGAGGGAGTTGTACGGCCGTGCTGGCTGACGGGGGTGCTTGCTGCTGTGTCGATGATGCTGCCGGACGAACTCGAATGGGTTCTCGAAATGCTGGGCTACAGATGGCCCACGGCGGACGAGGACAAGCTCAGAGACTCAGCGGCCCTGTGGCGGCAGTTCGGCGAGGACGTCACCGAACTGCACACCAGGGCCAACAACAGCGCCCGCACGGTCACGGCACACAACGCCGGCGAGTCGATCGACAAGTTCGTCAAGACCTACGAGAAGTTCGACGGCCAAGGCGGCTCCGACGGCTACCTCCGCAACGCCGCCGAGGCCGCCTTCATCATCGCGAACGTCATGGAGGCCTGCGCCTACCTCGTCGAGTTCGCCAAATGGGCGGTCATCGCCCAACTCATCGCCCTGGCCATCGAGATCGTCGCCGCGCACGCCGCCGCGCCCTTCACCTTCGGCCTGTCCGAAGTCGCCGGACTGGGCGCCACCCAGGTGACCCGGCTGATCGTGCGCCGCCTCCTCGACGAGCTCAAGAAGGCGCTGATGGAGGCGATCGTCGAGGCGATGAAGGAGCCCGCGATCTCGGCGATCGAGGCGATCATCACCGACCTCATCCGTCAGACGGTGAACGTCGGCTTCGGCGCCCAGGAAGGCTACGACGTCGGCACCACCCTCAAGGCCGGCGGCACGGCGGGAATGGACGCGCTCCGCCAGACCCCGCAGACCCTGGCGGAGGGTGTCCGCGACAGCATGGGCAGAAAGGCGGGCGACCGCTTCCACCATGCGGTCGACAGCCGGATCGATGGCTACAACGGCCCCTCGGGCATGTCGAGTTCGCCGAGTGGTGACGATGCCGGCTCCGGCGAGGACACGAGCAGCGGGAACAGCGGGAACAGCGGCACCAGCGGCGACTCCGGCTCAGGGAGCTCCACTTCCTCGTCGTCCTCGTCGTCCTCGTCCGACTCCGGTTCTTCGGCGTCGGACCCGTCGGCGTCGTCGCGAACGAACGCCGTGACCGGCCCGGGCGTGAACATAGGCGGCGGTATATCCGCCGACACCGGCGGCAACGACATCGGCGGACCGAAGGTGGGGGCGGGCCCCGACTCCGGGCCAGGCTACGACTCCGGGCCGGGCCCGGATTCCGGCCGGGACTCGTCCTCCTCGGACTCGCCGTACTCGAGGCCGACGCCGACTTCAGGGCCGTCGCTGTCGGACTTCGACGATCCCTCGCCCGGCGGTCCCTCGTCCAGCGGCTCGGACTCGAACGGCTCGACCGTCACGCCGAGCGCCTCCGGCCCCTCCCACACCGGCAACGGCACCTCCGTCTCCGGCCTCTCCTCCCCCTCCCCGCAGTCCGCTCCCTCGCCCACGGCGTCCGGCGGAACGTCCTCCTCGCCCGGGGGCGGATCGATAGGCACCCAGATCGACAGCCTGGCCGCCGGCGCTCCCACACAGTCCAACGCGGCACCGACCCCCACAACGGCCGAGCCCTCGCCCGCCGGCAGCCGCTCGGACGGCGGCTCAGCCATACCGACGTCACCCGCGGCACCTTCCAGCGGCGGCACGGTCCCGGGGGGCACGCACCACGGCTCGGGCGGCTCGGGTAGCTCGGGCAGCGCTTCGTCCGCGACGAGCCCCAGCCCCACCCCCGCCCCGGCGAGAAACCCCTCTGCCGCCGTCCCCGGTACGCCTTCCGCCACGGGGACGGGGCCTGCCTCCACACCGAGCCCCACGTCTCCTACGGCGCCCCGCAGCACTCCTGCCCCGACGCCGGACGGGCGAACTCCGGGCGCGGGGGACGGCCGCGCGCCGAGCACACCAGACGTCCGAATACCGTCCCAGCGCCCAGGGAGTGCGCTCCCGGGCCACGCCGACTCACCGCGGAACACGCCAGGTACGACGCCCGGCGACCGCATTCCGCCGCGCAACAATCCTGGCTCGGCCATCCCTCCGGGAGACGCCACCACCCCGCGCAACAACCCCGGTACGGCCACCCCCGGTGGCGGCACCACACCCCGCCCCGCCACGGACTCGACCAGCGGCAGCACCAGTGGCAGCCGCAGCCACACCCCGAGCGCCAACCCGAATACGACCCCTTCGAACCAGAGCCCTACCCAGTCGGCTCCCTCCAGGACGACACCGCCGACCTCCAGCACTCCCACGGCGTCGCCCTCCACGTCGACCGGCAGTGGACCCGACCGCGCGTCGACGCCAAGCAGCGGCATTCCGAACCCCTCGACACCAAGCAACAGCACCTCGAACTCCTCGACTCAGCCTGGTCCCGTCACCCACAACCCCACCGCTCAGGGCACGCCGGGCACTCCGAACCAGCCGAACGCCGGCTCCACCCCCGCCCGGCCACCCCACCAGCCGGGGGGCAGCACGCCGAACAGCCCGAACCAGCCGGGCGGACAGCACACCGCACAACAGCCCCCGACCAGCCCCCCGAACCACCAGCAACAGCCCCAGGTCACCCCGGTCCCCATCCACCACGTGACCCCAGCGCCGAACAACCAGGCCAACCAGTCCACCCCCCACACTCCGAGCTCCACCCCGAGCAACCCCCATCAGCAGAATCCCGCGGACACCTCGAAGCCGAAGGAGCCCCCGACCCCGGCCTCGCAAACCCGCAACACCAATCCGCCGGGCGGCGTCACCGACCCCACCAGGGCGGAACAGGACGCCTTGGAAAACTCGGTCCCCCGAGACGAGAACGGCGACCCCACCCGACCGCCGGACCCCGCGGACGGCCGCTGGGTCGAGCGCATCAACGGCGAGGGCAGGGACGCCCCCGGGCGCAACAACAACTGCGTCGACACGGCCCTGTCCACGGTCGACACCTACGCCGGCAACCCCACGGCCGCAGGCGCCCGCACCCCCGACCACGACGCTGACGGCAAGCCCTCGGACCGCGGCGAGAGGGGCGGCCGCGACCGCATCGAGAACACGCTCGGCGCCCGCTTCAGCGACCTGGGCAACGGCCGCGACGCTTTCAACCGCTTGGAGAACACACTCCGCGACAGCGGCCACGGCTCACAGGCCGTGATCATCACGCAGGACGCCAACGGGCGGGCCCACGCGTGGAACGCCGTCAACCACAACGGCAAGATCACATACATCGACGCCCAGACCGGGCAGCAGAGCTCGAAGCCGCTGCACAGCGGGGACAACGGGGTCTTCGCGATTCCGCTGGACTCCGACCGGCAGCCGGTGACACCCGACCAGCGCGCCGACGACGGTACGCAGCCGCAGCGGGAGGCTTCCGAGACCCCCACGGGCGCCGACCGCAGGGCGCCCGACGAACCCGCCGGAACCGATCCCGATGAGACAAAGGAGTTTCCGGACGGCAAGGGTGACAAACCCAACACGGGGACGGCACCCGAGCGGCTGGGCTCCACTCCTTTCGAGGAAAAGCAGAACTCGGATCACCAGCACTACGGTGTCGTCGGCGACCAGGCTCAAAGGGACTTCCGGGACCACCGGGACATCCGGCAGATCGACCTTGATCCGGTCTACGACACCTTGCGGGACTTCGCGAACAACGACAATGCCGGGTTGCGTGACCTTCTCGAAGGAAGCAAGAACGGTACGACCTGGCGCCGCGACGAACTCGCGGATCGGATCCCCGGCTTCAACGAACTGAGCCGAGGCCAGCAGGCCGCTGCGGTCGGCGTTCTGGCGCGTCTGAGCAACGATTTCCACATGCACCAGGGCGTAGGCGCCAGTCCGTACCGGCGCGACGACAACCGGTCTGCTTACCACTGGTCGGAGGCGGAAGAGGCCCAGGAGGCACGAGAGGCGCACAGGCCGCGCGACGAAAGGCGGCAGACGAACTTCCCGGGGAACGACAACCAGAAATACCGGGACTCACGGGCCGCCGTCGCCGCTGCGAACGGAAAGCCCTTCTCCGAGGTGAGCGGCTCCGACGCTGCGTCCGCCAGCCCTGCGCAGCGCACCCGACACTACCTCGACGAAACCTACGGAAAGAGCGTGGCTGCCCAAGTCGTAGAAGCCACCGCGAACATTAAACCAAATTTCCTTGGGCGTAATTTCGCCGTCGTGGAAGTATACGACCCGGACACCAAACAGACCCACTACGTGGCCGACAGTTCGTTTAGCTACGTGGGACCACGACCCGACCACTCAGAACCGCACTTGGGTGGCTGGATCGAGCGTCTCAACGAGGACCGCGCGGTCAAGGGGAAGAGCCCTCTCATCCCCGCGCACCTGTATACCGAGCGGGAGCCGTGTGGTCACCCTTCCGAATCGAAGGGGCATGCGGACTGCGGAGGCTATATCCGCGCCTATCTGCCGGAGGAGATGGGGACGACCTACGCAACGGCTTACCGAAAAGGCGAACAGGTTGAACCATTCGTTCCGAGCGAGGGCAGACCGAACGCGGCGCAGGCCATGGAAGTGGACTTCCAAGACCACTTGAACAAGGTCGCCGATATCCTTAAGGCGTATGCCTTGCCAACACCAAGCAGCCCTGCATAGAGAAGACCCCGACGGTAGGAAAGACCTGACGCATGAGCACCACCCCGAACCCAGATGAAACCACGCCAGAACTCGCGCTGGACCGTGCGCTGCAGTGGATCGCCCACCCCCGCGACACCAGCTCCTGGCTGTGGATCGGCGGGCGTGCGGGCAGTGGCAGAACGGCGCTGCTGCGCCAGGTCGTAGCCCGCCACCCGGGCGCGGCCCACGTCGACTGCGCCGGCAGGTCAGCGGAGGAGGTGGCCCGTGAGCTGGCGACTGCCCTGGGCATCGCCGCCCTGGACACCTTCAACGGCGACATCACCGCCGTGGCGCGCCGGATCGGCGACAACCCCGTGATCGTGCTCACCAACACGCAGTGGGCGGGCCGGCTGCGCACCTCGCGCGAACCGAAGCGCGTGGTCGATCGGGTGGCACAGGCGCTGATCACATTTCATCCGCGCGGACTGCGGATGCGCCTGCTCGTCGAAGTCGACGATGCCCCGGGCACGGCCGACGAGTTGGGCGGGCGGCATCTGACCGTGCAGGGGGGCTTCGAAAGCATCCCCGCCTTCACGGAACCAAACGCGGATTCGGCCCTGCCGGCCGCCCTTGATGCGCTGGCGTTGGCCGAGCACCGTTTCGTTCCCCTACCCGTGTGGTCCCTGCTCTGCTCCGCCCTGGGCCAAGACGTCCCCGAGTCCCGGCTTCAGTCGCTGCTCAGCGACCCGGCGGCCGGAGACTTGCTCCACCGGACGGACGAAGGGACCGGCACCCCCCTCATCTCCTTCAAACAGGAGGCAATGGCCCGGCATCTGCGTACGCACATGCCAGCCGAGGAGGCCACTTCCTGGCACGCACGAGCAGTCACCGACCTCTGTGAAGCAGGCGCCCCAGAGGCGGCACGCTGGTACGCCGAGCGCGCCCTGGCCGGTCACGCTGCGGCAGCCGGCCAGTTCGAGGCATTTCTCCAAGACACCGCGGCAGTCGCCCGGGTCGGCCACGAGACGCTCTTCGAGGCGTTCGAGGCCGCGTTCCATGGACTGCCCATCCCCCAGGGGAGTGCCGGGGCCCGCCTCCACTACATGGCGCGCCGCGGCGTTCAGCCGTCGTCCCAGGGAGAGTGGTTGGCTCTGTTGCACCTGACCTTGATGCAGGCCGGGCCGACGGAGGAAGCAGCCGCCGATCTGCTCCTGTCGGCGGCCGGCCCCGTGGCCCTGCCCTGGCGGGCACTCTGGGCGGAAGGCGTCGGTGCTGGCGCGTTCAGCACGGACGCAGTGGTCAGGCGCCCGATCGTCCAGACGCTCCAGATCGCGCGCACCCCGACCGGCGATGTGGTCACAGCCCGCACACGCCGCGATCACATCGGCACCTGGGACCTGGTCTCGGGCACCCCCCGAGCCGATCCCGGTGAGGCCGCGGACACCCCCGGCACCACGCAGGCGGATCAGGGGCCCCGAGGGTGGCGCCCTGCCGGAGCCGCTAGCGGGGAGGTGGATCTGCCCCGCATGCCCCAGTACATCCGTGAAGGTGTGCGCTCGGGCCATCGCGTCGCCCTGGCCTCCATGGACGGAACGTGCGTGATCGAGATCAACCAGAGCATCGGACAGGAGGACGCACCAGGCCTCCTCAAGCATCTGGTGGGCACCGACACGACGCTTGCTCGGGCCGACCTGCCCGCCCAGGCTCTGGCTCCCACGACCGACTGGCTCACGGACATCTTCGGATCCGCGGCGGTCAAACGGTTCCCACAGGAAACCCTGCCAGCCACCCTCACCGACAGCGCCGCACGCGCCTTCCTCTCCGAAGTCGGCTTCCCCTGCGTCACCGGCTTCCTCGAACTCGACACCGCCGGCCTTGAGGACACCGGCCTGCACCCGGTTGCCGAGCCGTTCGGCAAACCGGACGAGACGGGATCCACGTACTTCGCCCTCGGCATCTGGCAAGGTGCGCGACTCCTCCTCGACGGCCGCGACGGGCGTGTGCTGCAGGATGGCTGGTCGGGAATCGAGGACGAGTTGGCGGGAAGCAGTCTCGCCCAGTTCGTCGCCATGGTCCGCCTCTACTACTGGTGGCGCGCCTCCGACTGGTCGATCGAGGACACGGAGACGGATCTACGTCACTGGCTGGACCAGATCGATTCTCAGGCCTACCAAACTCAGGGCTGGCAAAGGGTCTTCGAGGACTACAACTTCGACGACCGAGTCTGATGGGCCGGGCCCGGTTACTCGGCGACTCATTCCGCTCGTGACCGGGCGGATCCGGGCCGCTACGAAACGCCTGCAACGTATGCGAATTCGAGCCCTGCGGAGGAGCCACGAGTATATGTACCGCTTCCAACCGCCCACCCCTCGGAGGCGCTCGCCACCCTGACCGGCCTCGGCTTCCGCACTCTTGACGGCAGCGAACCGAGTCCTCCGCCACGGCCGCCTGAAAGGCGACAGGGTGCATCACGGCGTGCTCGGCGTCTTCCTCGACCCTCACTGCCGGATGACCGCGGGACAGTCTGGTCAACCAGCGGCCGTGGATCATTTGCACGACGACGCTTAACCCATCCCCGTGTGAACACACCGAAAGCCAGCAGACTCAGCCATGAGCCGTCAGGCACCCACCCTTTCACCCGTATCGCCCGATCAAGCCCTTGCCGAGCTTCTCGAGTGGTCGGACAGCGGGACTGAGCGAGTGGCCGAGCTGACCGGCCCTCCTGGGTCCGGACGGACGGGACTCGGCGGCATCTTCGCGGTCGAGCTCCACGAACCCGCCATGAACCCGCGCATCAGCAAGGTGCACGGGGAGCCGCTCTTCGACGACTCCGGTTTCCTCCCCGCACTGCACCGCAGCACAGCACGGCGCAGAGGCTCCTACGACCCCGACCTCTTCGAACCGGGCCTGGCCCGGCCGGGGCCGGGACGTTCCCCGGCAACGCCGTGCCAGAAGCGAGGCACCCAGCAACGGACCTACCCGAAGCCGGAAGAAACAGCGCAGCCGGCCAAGGTCTGGATCGGGCGAGAGACGGTCCGGTCAGTCGGTGCACCGGCCACGCCCAGCTCGATCCGCGGCGTTCCAACGCCGGACAGGCAGTCCCCGCCGATTGCGACCGTGATATCCGAACAGCTACTGCGCTCGTCGACGCTTCAGTGGCGGACGGCGCCGACTGGCTCGTCTTTCTACGAAGTGAGTTCAGACCCTTTCATGTAACCAGCTCCGCCTCCGACACGCCCCTCCTGATGTCGACAGCTTTGCTGCCTCTATCACCGCCGCCATCACAACCGCCGCAGTCCCCACAGCAACCGCCGGGCACCTACAACCCGTACAACCAGCCCGCGCCGCCACCACAACAGCAACCGGCCTTCGGACCGCCGCCGACCCCCCGGCCAGCCCCCGATGTATGCCAAGCCATCGTTCCACGCCCCTCTACGGGCAACAGCCGAACATGCGCGGCAATCCGGTCGGCGCAGTCCTCCTCGGATTCTTGGTCTCCATCGTCGTCCCGCTGCTCTTCAGCGGTCTCATCGTGGTCCTGGCCAAGGACCTGACGTTCGCCGCGTCCACCACCCTGTACTTGGCCCACGCCCTCCGAGCCCTTCTTCCCGGCCATGGCCTGGTGGAACGACGAAGCCAACGGTGCAGTCGACTGGTTCTCCAAGCTCGGCCTCGTGCTCGCCGCGGTCGCAGCCTGGGGCCTTGCCTACCTCGTCGGACCGCGCTCAGCGCTGACGGGCAGGCTTCAGCCATGAGCCGAGTTGTCGCCGAGCCCCGCCAAGGCAACTCGGGCGCCATCCGAATGGTTCACCACGGTTCGCCTCACGCACCCTCGAGGTACCCCAGCGCGAGCGTCAACGGCAGTGAGGCGAAGGCCAGTCCGAAAGCCGTAGCCGCCATCCCCGTACGAATCTCCTGTTTACCCCGGACCCCCAAGTACGCGGCGATCAATGGGAGCACGGCACAAAGCAGAAAGCTGAAGCGCCACCCGCCATCGGCAATGAGGAAAACGATGAGGGCCCAGCAGGCCGGGACGGACGCGATGCTCAAGTAGCACGCGCGCGTGAGGAAGCGCTCCAGGTCGTCGACCCCGCCAAAGAAGCCCACTGATTCTGACCGCCTTCTCCGCTACACCGCGGGGTGATCGTAACTACCGGTTCCCACCTTGGGGGAATCCATCCGCTGACGAGAACCCGTTGACGGCCGCGGACATGACCACGCCGATCGCGGCCAGCGCCGACGCGAACGTGTGAAATCACCAGGAAGGACTTGAGGAATTCGGCGAACTGAAACGCCATCTGCGCCGCCTGCGAGTAACAGCTCTGCAGGGACTTGAACGTCTCTCTGATCTCGTCGAGTTTCAGTTTACCGCGCTCCCGTTCTCCGGTCCGTCCGCCTAGCCTACGTGCGCTGGACACTCACCAGGACCTGGCCGCCGGGCCTGGCAATGACACCACCGCGGTCCAGATCTCCCGCAAACCAGGCCCCGTTCTCCAACTGCTTCGCCCTCGGCCGCCGTAGGCGCCAGGTCCGGGCAGCCATGGACGCCGACTGATGCTCGTCGCCCGCTGCACCAAGCCCCACACGTACCGCAGTTCCGGCGCCTACCTGCGAACCTTGCTCAGGAGCCACAACACAGTGCTGCCAAGGGAACGACCGCAGCGCAGTTTCGATGGCTCGTAGCCAGCGCAGCTTCCTGGCCGGCCCGGCCAGCAAGAAGGCAGTGGGAATCAGGAGGAATGAAGCAGCCCCCTCGATGAGTTGCGCGTTCGTCTCGACCGTACGAGCCACGATTAGCAAGGCTGTCCAGCCTCCGGCCCTAACCAGCAGGTTCATGAGGGCCCTTCGGCGACTTCTTTCGAACATGCGTCGGGTGCCTGGGTCGTCGAACGCGAGCTTGGCCATGGGGACGGTGGCTTCCGTCTTCACGCGCGGTACTCCTGGTCATTGCTGAAGATGTTGGTTCCACTTTCTTACTGACGGGGCGCCGATGTGCCGCCCCGTCCCGCTGGCTCAGCCATCAGGCACCGTGGATCGTGTCAGTGCTCAGGTCTCCGCCGGCACAAGACTTTCAAGATGCCGCTTCACCTGACGTCCCGCGAGCCTTCGCCCCACCAGAACTGTCAGTACCGACGCTAGAGAAAGAACGACCGTCGCCAGGTCACCGACGCCGAAGGTGATCACAGACAGAGCAACAATGCCGAGCAACAGCGCCTTCAGGACGGTGAAGTTGGCGCTTGCCTCCACGGGAGAGACAGGGTGAAGAGCTCGGTGTACGCCAACTGCTGGGAGTTGCTGGTCTGCAGGAACGAGTGCGCTCATTGGCAGGGAGACTGAAGCGTCCGGAGACTCAAGCCATCCAGCTACGTAACGCTGTCCGTCCAGGATCACCACTGCATAGCCGACCGAATTCGCATACGGGAGTTGCCGAGTAGGTCGTCGCCAGTAGACGTGGCCTTGAGCGCCCGTGATCAAGCGCGCCAAGGGCGCGGGGTCGACGATGTCGTCCAGGTAGAGATGCAACTCGCCGAAATCCGCGCTCATCATGCGCATACGAGGCTTCAGATACTTGGTCTCAGATGTAGACGCTGGGCGCTCGTCGAGGGCTACTCCCACCCCTGTGACGGAGACGGGCAGTGCGTGGAGTGTGCCATGCTGGTGTGAACGGTGGAGGCCGGCAACGGGGTCGGAGCGCCACCGGCCGAACAGATTCATGAGCCAGCAGAAGGCAAGGCACCCCAGGGTCGAGAAGACAAACCACAAGTCAGCGCGGCCGCCGACCTTCTCCTCAAGCGACTGCCGATCCCCGATGAAGAAGCCCAGGTCTGGTGACGACGGCGCGAAGAGAACCCAGACCTCGTCTCCTGGCCTCGGCTTGTCACTTGAGGTCATCTCCGCATCGGAGATCTTGGGTCCTCGGTCAAAGGGCACAGATACCTGCACTGTGGAACTGTAATGCCCAGTTCGCTGACTTCTCACGTACTTCGTTGACAAGACCTTTTCGATCTCGGTTGTACGCATCGCGGAACCGGCGTCAACGATCGCATACGCTGCAGGCGCTGGAGACAGTGCTGCGTAGGCCACCAGAAACGCGAGCACGACCCAGGACCAGGCTGCGAATCCGACCCAGCCGTTGCGTTGTTCCACCCACCAGTGCTTGCCGCCTGCCTCCACGGCATTGGACGAAGGCCGGCGGAGGTAGAGGGATGCGCCCACCACAGCAACGGCCGCCGCCGCCAGACAGGCGAAGAGGTCCCATCTGGGTGGACGGCCAGAGGGCTGGATCAGGACGGCCGCGACAGTAGCAGCAATGCTGAACCCCAACAGAGCCAAGCAGCGGGACAGCGTGCTGGACCTCGTCATCATCCGAAATCTTCCTCAAGGCTCCGCTGCTTACGGCCGAAAGCCGTCGTCGGCTCGTCCGCGCTCTTGTCCTTCTCCTTGCCGGCTGGGTCGTCACTCCCGGACAGTTCTCCGCCTGCGCCTGCCAGTCCGGCACCGACACCACCAGCGGGCACCTCGATGGCGAAGTCGGGGTTGTCGCCGCGCTGCCCGTATCGGGTCGGGTCCCAGCCCTCCGCGACGGGGATGCTATCCCTGTAGTGTCCGGCGCCGCCCACTGTTGCTCCGCCAACCGCCCCACCTGCCGCATTG
This sequence comes from Streptomyces djakartensis, assembly GCF_014651075.1. GTDB lineage: Bacteria > Actinomycetota > Actinomycetes > Streptomycetales > Streptomycetaceae > Streptomyces > Streptomyces djakartensis. Next base: position 34,335 of record NZ_BMWE01000029.1, read on the forward strand.
ATCAGGGCATTCTTACCCCAGTCAGGGTCCTCGTCTGTCGTGAGAGCGGTATGGCCGTCCACGGCAAGCCCACCGACCACATTGCCGACTACCCCACCCGTGGTGTTCTCGATGACGCTCTTACCAAGAGCGCTCGGCGGACTGGCCATGTCATCCATGATTTTGGCGGCCTTCCCTGCTGCTGCGGCACCCGCAGGCGTGCCGACGGCTGCAGCGAGCCCTCCCTGCCAGGTTGCTTCCCAGACCTTGGCACCATCGACATCCTGACCGGAGAGGCCGGCACCGAGCAGCGTTCCACCAGTGTTGCCCGCCCAGTTGACGAAGAAGCTGGCCGTCAGCTTCGTCATCCTTCCGGCCTGTTGGTAGGCGCGGATTGCCGCCGCGATACGCCGGAGCAGCGTACCGAGACGGGCTGAAATACGGATCGCCTGAGCGGCGAGCCGAGTGACATTGGCGGCAGCGGCACCACCCGCGACGCCAAAACTCACAAAGGACAAGGCGACACCAACGCCGATCGAGACACCAATTTCGGCGTAGATTGCGTGAATCTCTTCGTTGACGGTCTCGATTTCATCGGCCACTTCATCGAGCTGCTTGGCGATGTCGTCGTACTCTTCGACACCTTGCTCGACTGCAGCTTTGACCTTGCGCCAGTGCCCCCTGAACGCTTCCGCAGCTTCACCGCGCCAAGTGTGACCGACTGTGGCTTCGACGTTCTTGTCGAGTGCCGTGAGCAGTCCGTCGGGACCCGCCACATCGGCCTTGAGCTGCCGCCAGGCCTTGGCGGCCTGCCTCAGTTCATCCGGCCGACCACCGGGGTTGACGATCTCGAGGCCAAGCTCGACGAGCTCTTCTGCACCTGATTCCTTGCCGCTCACTTGCCGCCCCCCTCCCCCTTACCGAAGAGAACAGCAGTCTCCTCATCATTCACTTCGGTGTTCTTGTTGACCTTCCTCAGGGCGTCAGCGATCGCATCCAGATGCTCATGAAGCGCCTTCATCGCAGCAGCTGCGGTAGTTGAGTACTCGATGTAGGCGTTCCTGACCTCGTCCGATTCGGTGAGGAGCCCGAAGCCGTCAGAGATTGCTTCTTCGCCGGTCTCGTTCTCAAACTTCTTGAGATAGGCGCGCAGGTCATATGCCTGGAGCTCAAACTTCTTGGCGAGCCCCCTCCCTGCCCCGTCCGCGTAGTATGCCTCGCCGTCAGTCATTTTTCCCCGTTCATGAACTACCTCATTAGGCGTAACCCGCCTGTACGACAGTCGCCTCGTCGAGCCTGCTGCGCCTTTGCTGACCTTGAAGTGATTTCTTGTTCTTAATCTCCCTGCTGCGGAGGCTGTTGCGGCATACGAGTTGGGATGCTGCAGGGACTGTCCTGGAGACATGGGGCACCCTTTGCTTTGGAGCTGCATTGGGGTGCCCTTAAGTAGGAGTTGCTAGGTAGGGGCCGGCGCCGGAGGCGCCCAATCCAATCCAATCCAACGGGCTTACTGGCACAACTACGCCAGCATCGAGTAAGCAATACGTCGCTTGTCGTTCTGGCACCAGGCGCGAAGTGTAAAGAAGAGTGCGCTGCGCCGCCGCCCGCTATTGCCCTTGATGCGGGGGCTGCTGGGCGTAGGGATTGGGGTGCTGCGGGGACTGGCCTGGAGGAGTGGGGTATCCCTGATTGGGGGCTGCTGCGTGGGGGTACTGCTGATAGCCCGCCGGAGGCTGGGGCAGGTTTCCCGTACCTTGCGGAGAGGTTCCGCCGCCAGGTCCCGGACCACCACCACGGCCGTTGCGGCGGCTGCGGATTACCGCGAAGAGGACAGCTGCGACGACTACGGCGCCTGCGACGCCAGCGATGAGGAAGATATTTCCGGAGGAAGACTTCTTCTTCTTGGCCTGGTTCGTGTTGTCGTCGTCGCGGGAGGCCGTTCCGGAGTTCGCCGAACTTGACTGCGAGGACTGTGCTAGGGGGCCCTGCTTGGGTCCCTTGGGGATGTCCATCGTCAATGCGGAGTACGGGCGGATCAAGCCGTAGCCGTATTCCTCGTCAGGTACTCTCTTAACCTTGCGGTCGAGGAAGGTGGCCGATTTGATCAGGCGGTTAATTACCTGGCCTGCGGTGAGGTCTGGGTATTTGGCTCGAATGAGCGCTGCGGTGGCGGATACATAGGCGGTTGCATCAGAGGTACCCGTTCCGTTTGAGTAGCCACTGGACTGGCTAGGATCCGCCTCGACAATATTGACGCCAGGAGCAACCAGTGTCACTCCGTCACCGTAATTGGAGTTATCCCAGACGTCCAAAGACTCGTCAACCGCACCTACCGCCACCACCCCTGGTAGTTTGGCTGGGTAAGGCAGTTCGTCAATGCCATCGTTTCCAGTACCCGCCACAACAACGGCATCATGTTGCTGCGCGTACTCAATTGCCTTCGCGCCCTCAGAGCCAGGAGAAGCGAGGGAATCCGTGAAAGATAGATTGATCACATCTGCACCCTGATCAACCGCATATCGGATTCCGTTAGCCCATTGGTCGTCATTGAAGTCATCAACATTGGCAGCCTTGATCGGGAGAATCTTGGCTCTCGGTGCGAGGCCGATGACACCCGAAGAGTTATTCACCCCGTGTCCCTGACCTGCGATGATGCTAGCCATGCCCGTCCCATGACCGTCAGTGTCGTCCTGGGCCTCTTCACCATTGCCAGTGACGTTCTTACCCTTTAGTACCTGTCCGACCAGGTCAGGATGACTTCCGTCCACCCCTGTGTCGACAACGGCAACCGTGACGCCTTGGCCCTGCGACTCTGACCATACCTTCTTGAAGTTGATCACATCAATGACCCATTGCTTGTCTCGGATGTAGTCCGCAGAGGCGTTGGGCGCCGAAGTGAGGAGCACAGCTCCTGTCAATGCCACGACACTTGTCGTGGCCCAGACTCGCTTGAAAATCACTTCCCTGCTCCTCACTCAGCTATGGCCGGATGCAAAGTCGTCGTCTGTGGGCAGACGACGACTTTGCATCCGGACCGCTTCATTGTTTACTCGATGGTTCGCGGTACGTTGCGATTGCGGTCCTCTTCCGAGATCCAGGTCTCTTCGTCCTCGACCAAATAGTCGGGACGGTCACCCCGGTTGTTCTCTTCCGAAGACCGTCGGCCGGTGCGGCCGCCCATACCACCAGCTCCGCCCGCCATGGCACCGCGCTGAGATCCGCCGCGGCTGCCGTGCAGGCCTGCACCACCACCAGCGCCCTTGCCAGCAACCCCCTTGGCCGCCCCTATCACGCCGCCACGGGATTTTGCGAGGGCTCCTCGGCCACCGGCACCAGCTCCACCCCGGCCAGCTGCGCCAGCTCCAGCGCCGCCCATGCCGCCGCCCATGCCAGCTCGGCCTCCAGCACCGCGGCCTGCTGCTGCACCGCCGCCAGCCAAACCACCGCGACCGCCCGCAGCTCCAATGCCGCCGCGTGCGGCAGCACCGCCAGCAAGTCCAGACATGCCACCAGGGGCCACAACGCCCGGGCTCTGGGTTCCGCCAGTTCCGATGCCGCCGCCACTGCCGCTGGGTACGCCAACACCCGTACTGGGGCGGCTCCCTGTCAGGCCAGGAGAAATGCTGTCAACCTTCGTCCTGGCTGTCGGAAGCTGTGCTCCTCCTGCAATGCCCGGGTCACGGGGCACCGCCGGGGCTGGTTTGACGCTGGTGGTAGGTCCTGCGCTCCACGGCTTGTTGGCCGCACGCCCGGCACCCGGTCCGCCGCCTGCAGCGCTCGGCACTGAGATCGGAGGGGGCATCGACACGTCACTATTCGGAGGGCTGACGCCCTCTCTGTCGTTGATCCGCCCACCACTCTTAAGGTTCTGCGAATAAACCTTGTAGTTGGTGGCGAGCTCCTCCATCACCGCCACGGCTTTAAGCCGCCGCTCCATCTGGAGTGACAAGCTCTTCTCGTTCGCCTGAGCGACGGTGTCGGCGCTGGCGCCTGAAGCCAGGTCGTTCTTCATCTGAGCGTCGTCGCGCCCATCGTCGTTGAGCCTGTCACTCGCTCGCTCAGCCGCAGACGGTTCCTTGATGTCCTCCATCTTGGTCTTGGCTGCGTCGAGGTCCTTGCTGATCGCAAAGAGCTGCTCCGCCGTGAAGTTGGCGTGTGCAGCCCCATTGCGAATCTGGACACCAATGGCGTCTGCCCTCCGCCGGAAAGCTTCGGCGGCTTGGCCTTCCCAGTGCTCGAGGACGTTGTCGACGGCCGTCTGGAGCAACCCGGCAATGCTGCCCTTGGCCGCCTGTGAATCTACGCCGCCGGCCTTGCCGTCTCCGTCGCCACCGGACAGAATCTCGTGGACCTTCTTCCAGTGACTTCCAACCTCCGAGATCTTGCCGGGGTTGGAGTCCAGGATCATCCCGCGCAGGCCGTTGACCGAGTAGGACATGAAGTCCGTCTTGAAGCCCTTACGGTCGATGCCCTCTCCGTTGTGAGCGACCTTGTCGGACTCAAGGAGGCGGTCATGCTCCTTCTTCTGTGACGCCTCTCGTTCGGCGTCCTGCCTTTCTTCCTGCTCTTTGGCAACTCTGTATTCTTCAGCTGCGCCGGCCATGTTCTACTCCCCTCGTCGGTGCCCTGTTGCCGAAACCCGCCACCTACACCATCTGGTCCTTCGTGGAGCCACCCGAGTCGCCCCCCACGCTCATCTTGATCTCGTGCTCCTCGTTGTTGTACTTGTCCCGCACCTTCGAGGTTTTCGTGCTGAAGTCGTCGATCAACTCATGAAGCTTCTTGATGATGTTCTCGATCTTGACCTTCATATCGCCATGAGCTCCGTGCAGGTCCCTGGCTTCCACGAACCAGCAGGACTGGCCGAAGGCATCCATCGGGATCTCCGTGTCGTACTTCGACGTCGTGCCGGCCTTGTCCATGTCATCGAGCAGCGTCCAGAGCTTCCGGATGACCTCATCCAGCGCGCTCAGATCAACCCGCATCCCGTTGCTCATACCCCGTTGTCCTCTCCCCTGTTGTCCAAGTCGTCAGCACCTCGCGGTGCCCAAGTCATCGCTCTGCCCTGCATCAGCGGGAAGCCCTTCCGGACTCCTGAGCCCGCCGGCTACGCCAGTCCCGCAAAGCCACCCCGCTCCCCGCAGCCACAAGCGCCAGGGCCAGCCCCGTGCCCAACACGTACACGGCGATGCGGCGTTCGCGTTCCGCCTCGCTCTCGCCCATCGTCACCGCCATGGGTACGACCTCGCCGGACCGCACTGTCGTCGGCGGGTCCGGCTTCGGGGAAGTTCCCGGTGTCGAGTCGTCCGACAGCGCCGCGACTGGGTCGACGACGCCCCAGCCGATGAAGCGGTTGGGGCCGCGGCCCGGGCGTTGGGCGGTTTCCTCGATGCGGGTGGCGATCTGGGCGGCTTTCCAGGTCGGGTGCTTCTCCGCCAGGAGGGCCGCGACGCCGGCGACGTACGGGGCCGCGAAGCTCGTGCCGTCGGCGGTGCACTGGCCGCCCTTGGGGACGGTGGAGACCATGCCGACGCCGGGGGCCGCGACGTCGACGAAGTCGCCTGCCTGTGAGAAGAAGGCCCGTTCGTCGTTGCGGTCGGAGGCGGCCACCGCCAGGACGCCCGGGTAGGCGGCCGGGTAGGTTTCGGCGGACTTGCCGTCGGCTCCGTCGTTGCCGGCGGCCGCCACGATCAGGGCGCCGGCGTTCACCGCGTTGGCCACGGCCCGCCGCAGTCCCGGCTCGTCTTCCTTGTCCGCAGTGTCCGAGGAGATGTTGATGATCTTCGCGCCCGCGGCGACGGCGGCGCTGATCGCCTGGGACATCGTCCCCGAGTCGCCCTGCTTCTCCCCTTCCCCGCCCGAGTAGCGGAGGGAGAGGATCTTGGCGTCACGTGCGATGCCCACGAAGCCGGTGCCCTTGAGCGGGCGGGCGGCGATGATGCCCGCGACCCGGGTGCCGTGGCCCTCTATGTCCTCGGTGCCGGAGCCGCCGACGTAGGACTTGCTGCCTGAGGCCATGGCGCCGCGGAGTTGGCGGTTGGAGTCGTCGACGCCCGTGTCGATCACCGCGACCGTGACGTTCTTGCCCGTCGCCTGTTCCCACAGCTGGTCCAGGAGGATCCGCTGGAGGGACCACGGCGTGGACTTGATGACGTCGCCGCCGAAGACGCATTCCGTGCTGGCCGAAAGGCCGAACTTCGAGCTGCCCGGGCCGCCGGGCCTGTCCGAGCCAGGGGCGCCGGAGTCGGCGGGGCGGGTGGCCGCCGCCGGGTCGGCGAGTGCCGGCGGCGCCGAGGCGAAGCAGATGCCGGTTGCCGCAAGCACGCCGAGGACCCGCTGCAGTGCGCGGGTTCCGCTGTTGCGGCTACGCGAACGGGCTGTCTGGCCCTCCACGTTCAGGCCCCCCATGTTCAGGCCCCCAGGGCTTCCTTGCTTCCTTCGAAGCCGGGTGATGGTGGTGTGGCGGATACAGCGAAGCGGATGAAGGCTTGCTGGTCTTGCTGTGTGCGGTCTAGCGGAAGCCGTGTACGACCCCGGAGCAGAGGTCGGCCCAGCGGACGCCATGGCGTCGGCTGGGCCGATTCCCTTCATCTCATGTCCCTCGGGTCGCCGACGGGCTCAGCCCCAGGTCTGGGCGTTGCTCTTCTCAGTGGCCTGGTAGTTGTCGGCCGCGCTCTGCAGCGCCGTGGAGATCTTCAGCAGGGTCTGGTGCAGGTCGGCAGCGGTCTTGTCCCACTCACGCTGCTTGCGCTGGTAACCCTCCTGCGCCTCGCCTTCCCAGGTGGCGGCGACACGCTTGACCGCGGCCTCGAGGTCGTCGAGCTGCTGCTTGATGCGGCCCGCGGTGGTGCGCACGTCGCTGGACGCGTTGGTGATGGTTGCGTAATTGACGAGGATCGACATCGTCGTTCCCTTTCAGGAAGAATCGAAGGAAGTCGTGGAAATCGGGTAAAGCGGAAGAACTGCGAAGTGAGGTGGCTCGATCAGCCGAAGTCGGACATGATCTTGCTGATCTCGGAGTTCTGCTGCTCTTCCGACGCGGAGTAGTTGCTCCGCGTGGAGTCCACGGCTTCCTTGATGTCGTTGAGGATGTCGCTCATCTTCTTCGCGTCCGCGTTCCAGCGCTCCTGCAGCTGGTGGTAGGACTTGGCCGCCTGGCCCTGCCAGCCGCCGGCGATCTGCTCGATCACTCCGTTGAGGCGGCGGATCTCGCCCTGCAGCTGACCGTTCACGGTGTTGATGTCACCGGAAAGCTTGGTGAGTTCGTCCTCTGTTACCCGGAACTGGCCGGCCATGATGAACCTTCCCCCATGTCGTCGTTGATCCGGGAACCTTGCGTCGGTTCCCGAAGAAGCTTCGCACGCCTGAGCGCTGCAAACACTCTATCGTCAGCCCGTCACACATCCACAGACGAGGCCAATCAGTTACAGGGCTCACACACTTGGGCGATCGTCATGTGATCCAGACCGCCCGCCTGCCGCCAAGTGTGGCTGCCTTTCAACCAGTTGACGGGTCACTGGCTTTGCGGCTGTGCCGCGCTGCCGGTGTCCAGGGTGGGCCCCTTCGGGATGAAGGTCGCCCAGGACTGCGGCACGATCGCGGCGTTGGAGACGTCCTCGTAACCCAGCCGTGTGCGCGCCTTGTCCGTCTCGCTCGGACCCTGCGATCCCCCGGCCCCGTCCGACGAGGACGAGGACGAGCCGCTGCCGCTTCCCTTCGCCGCGCTGTCGTTGCTCGACGGCAGCGAGTACCGCAGGCCCGTGTCCGTCAGCAGGTACGTCGCGCCGCCGCCACCCGCCGCACCGGTGACCTCCTTGAAGAGGAGCCCCGAGCCGGACGAGACGTAGGCGTTCAGGGAGTCGGCGATGACCTTCTTGGGGTACGTCGTTCCCGCCCAGGCGGCGAGCCGCGGCTTGCTGTCCCCGCCGATGGTGCCGTCGTAGACGCTGCACGAGGTGGTACGGGACTCACCGGTCGCCGTGGCCGCGGGGTTGGCCTGCCGCGGGACGGTCTGGGGCCAGCCCTTGTCGGCGTAGAAGCTGTCCGGCTGGCCGCCGTTGGCTTCGATGATGGTTCCGGTGGGGACCTTGACGGCGTCGCCGGCGGACGCCGAGCCGGCGGAGGGCGATGCCTCGATCAGGGCGGCGACGAAGGGCGAGACGAGGGCGACCTCGTCCTGGAGGACGACGTAGTGCTGCGTGCCCTGCGCGTCGTCCGCCTGGAGCACCTGACCCACGGTGCTCGCCTCGGCGGGGAGCCCCTGGACGGAGGTCTTCCGGCCGGCGGACGGGATCGTCGGGAAGCTGATGGCCCCGCCGTCGTTGAGGGTGCGCAGCCACTCCTGGCTCACCGGCTGCGGCTTCGCCGTGCTTCCGATGACGGCTGCGCGCAGTTGCGCCCTCGCGGTGGTGCCGAGGCCCGACTCGCCGCCCAGCAGGAAGCGGTTGCCCTTGCCGTCCACCAGGTACTCCTGCGAGGTCTTGGTGTCGACGACGTACAGGGCCTTGCTGGGGCCGACCTTCCCCGCGTTGTCGAGCGACTTGGCGTCGTCGGCGTCGAGGACGAAGACGGCACGGTCGATGGCGCCTTCCGAGCCCGGCGCCGGGCGCTCGCAGACCGCCCACGTCTTCGCCTTCTCCGCGTCGGCCTTGGAGGGCAGCCGGTCGGGGGCGTACGGGATGCCGAGGGTCGCGCCGTGCGGGATGCCGCTCTTGTCGATCTCCTTGCCCGGGACCTCGATGACGCTGCCCTTGCCCTTGTCGAGGAGGAGCTTGGCCGAGGCGTAGTTGAGTACGGGGTGCAGGGTCGGGGTCTTCTTGCCGCTCGACGTCTTGTCGTTGAGGACGACGTAGCGGGTCGTGGAGTCGCTGTCGACGATGATGTACGCGCCGGGTGTGTCCCATCCCTTGGGCGCGGCCGGCTTGATGACACCCCAGGCGATGAAGCCGACCACCAGGACGACGCCGACCGCCAGGCTGGGCATCACCGTGCGGACCGGACGCGGCGCGCCTTCCTCGGAGCCGCCCGGCGACGGCGCCAGGAACGCCGCGACGGTGCGCTTGCGAGCGAACGTGTAGGCGGCGAGCTCGTCCCGACGCTGCATTGCCATGGTCCCCGTGTCTCCCGTTTTCGTACTGCTCGATCGTGTCCGTGTTGCGCGATCGTGCTGGTGCTGCGCGATCGTGCTGGCGCATCACCAGCGCACACGTGCTGCTCGATCGCGCACGTGCCGCTCGATCGCGCACGTGCCGCTCGATCGCGCACGTGCCGCTCGATCGGGCACGTGCTGCTCGATCGCGCACCTGGCCGTCCGCACCCGCGCCGGAAAGGCCCGACCCTGCTCGGTGGGCCGCGGCTCCGTCGTGCCCGAAAGGCCGCTTCGGCAGCGCAGGCACCTACTATGCCTTGCGCAGCCGGAGGACGATCCATCAGGTGTGCGCCCGACCCCGCATCTTCACAGAGCTTCACCACAGCGCTCCACCACGCGTGGCCGGTCCGTGACAGGCTGGCCACCTGGGGTTTCGGTGTCCCCTGTGTCGCCTCGCGTTCCGCAGCGGGTACCGTGAGCCACTCGCATGAATGATGTGGGCCATCGGTGCCCCTGGCCCGTCGCCGGGATCTCGGACAGTGGATCCCGCCCGTCGAACGGCCACTACTTCGCGAAAGGGATGTCCCGGGGGATGACCAGCGCTACGAGCACTCGGCGCGGACGCCGCGCACCGCAGCAACAAGGAGGCCCGAGCGGCAGACGCTCGCCGGCCGCTCCCGCCGCCCCCGTCGCGTCGCCGCGTACGCTGCCCCGGCCCGGTGGTCTGGGCCCGGTGCGGCTGCAGCAGCTCATCCTGGTGGAACTCGCTGCGGCGGTCATGCTGGTCGCCTGGGCCGCGGACGTGTCCTGGCTGCTGGTCCCGGCCGGCGTCGTGGCGGCGCTGCTGCTGCTCCTGGCGGTCCTGCGCCGGGGCCGTCGTCCGCTGCCCGAGTGGTACGAGACGTCGCGCGCGCTGCGGAGCCGTCGGCGCGAGGCCAAGCAGCCCGTCCCGCCCGGGACGGACCCGATGCTGGCCCCGGCCGTGGAGTGCGATCCCGCCCTGCGGACGTACGGCTTCGTGTCCCGTGACAACCGCTCGATCGGCATGATCGGCGACGGAACCTTCCTGACCGCCGTGCTCTTCGTGCAGCCGGCCGACCAGCCGCTGCGTCCGGAGTCCGCCGGGCGGCAGCTGCCGCTGCGGCTGATCCAGGACGCACTGGAGGTCGACGGGATCCGTCTCGCCTCCGCACAGGTCGTGCAGCACACCCAGCCGGCGCCCGCACCGCATCTGCCCCCGCAGTCGCTCGCCGCGCGGTCGTACGGCCCCCTTCAGGCGCAGGCCGGTTCTCCCGCGCTCCGGCTCACCTGGGTCGCCCTCAAGCTCGACCCGGAGCTGTGCCCGGAGGCGGTCAAGGCTCGCGGAGACGACGTTCCCGGGGCACAGCGGGCACTGCTGCGGGTGGCGGACCAGCTGTCGAGCCGGCTGGCCGGGGCCGGTTTCAAGGCGACCATCCTGGACGAGAACGAGCTGGTGCAGGCGCTCGCGACGTCCAGCTGCCTGAACCCGCGAGCCAACGCTCAGCACTCCCAGGACGGGCGGTCACCGCAGCGGCGTACGGTCGAGTCGGTGCGGACCTGGCGGGTCGACGACCGGTGGCACACGACGTACTGGGTCTCCCGCTGGCCGCAGTTGGGGAACGGCGGTGTGGCGCTGCCCGAACTGGTCACGCGGTTCACCTCGTTGCCGGTGCTCGCCACCACGTTCAGCATGACCTTGAGCAGGGCCGGCAACCGGGGTGTCGCCCTCACCGGGCACATCCGCGTCACCGCGCGTGGCGACAGTGAACTCGGCCAGGTGGGCCGTGAGTTGGAGCGGGCCGCGAGTGCCGCGAAGGTCGGTCTCGTCCGTCTGGACCGGGAGCAGGTCCCCGGAGCCCTCGCCACTCTGCCGCTCGGAGGTACGTACTGATGTCCCACCCCGCTCCGACCATGCCCCCGGGGCAGCAGGGCCGGTCCGCCCCGGGACGCGCCCCCGCGCACGTGGCCTCGCCCACCGACACCGGCATGATCCCCATCATCCGGCAGCCGGAGACGCCGCAGCAGCAACGCCGCATCTTCAGCCCGGGTTTCGGGCTGCGCGGACCGCGCCGGAACCGTCACGTCGTCACCGCCGACGAGCTCGCGGCGATCAGCATGCCGATCGGTGACGACGGTGTGCTGATCGGCGCCGACGGGGAAGGGCAGCCGGCCGTGCTCGGACTGTCCCGTCCGACCGCCTTCGACGTCGTGCTCGTGGGTGGTCTGTGGCTGGCCCAGGTGCTGGCGCTGCGGGCCGCCGCGACGGGTGCGCGCGTGGGCGTCGAGACCGGTCGTCCCCAGGCCTGGCAGCAGTTGGCCCAGGCGGCGGGCGGCGGCCAGCAGTGCGTGACGGTATATCCGGTGGGGCGGGTGCCCGCGCAAGGGCCCTCCGTCTCGAGTCCGGTGGTGCTGTTCCGGGACTGCGGCATCCGCCCCCCGCGCGGTCGGGTGACGTCCGTGCCGTGGCAGGCCGTGGTGACGGTGCTGCCCTTCGTCAGCGAGCACGCGCCGCGCTGGCTGGCCCAGGCCCACCTGGTCGGGATCCAGCGGGTCTCGCCGCAGGAGACCGAGGTCGTCCGGGACACCCTGGGTGTCCCGGAGGAGCATCTGCGGCATCTGCCGACCCTGCACGACGGAGTGACCCTGTGGTGCACCCGCCAGCATCACAAGTTCGTCATGACCGAACCCACCGACGCGGAGACGGGCCTGCTGGGCGCGGCTCGCCGAATGGACTGACGGGTCGTCGTCTCCGGGGCGGGACGGGAACAAGGCCGTGCCGCGACCATGAGGCTGTTCCGTCCCCGTGCGTGGGGGGCTGTTCCGTCCCCACGCACGGGGGCTTTTCCGTCCCGCCATACGAGTGATTAGGCTTCTGGTGGTGCGGTGACGAACGCAATCGCGCGGGACTCGCCACTCGGTCCGCCCGGGGGCGCGACGACGACCAGCTCAGCAGCAGTGGCTGACCAGGAGGCAAGCAGTGAACAGGGATCGGTCCGAGTACAACGGCGGGAGCCCTTCCTCGGACGGGGACGATCACGAGGTGGATCTCACCGGCGAGTTCGAAATCGTCTACACGCCTCCCGCCTGGTACGCCCAAAGCACGGGTAGCGGCTCCACGGCCGACGGTCAGCAGGAAGCCGGGCCACCACCGCCGGCCGGCCCTCCCGTGGGGTCCTCCGGCGGGCCTCCGGGCGGTCCCGCCGCGCAGCGCCCCGCATCGCACCCTTCCGTACCGGCGCAGCCGCCCGCACCGCAGGCGCAGCCCGGACCAGGCGTACCGCAGCCGCCCGTACAGCCCGCGCAGCCCCCACAGTCCGCTCAGCCGTCGCCGCCCGTTCAGCCGTCGCCGCCCGTTCAGCCGTCGCCGCCCGTTCAGCCGCCGTCGCCCGTTCAGGCCCAGGGCTCGTCCGGAGCGCCCCAGCAGGGCTCCACGACGGGTGGCTACGGATTTCCGCAGCAGCCCGCGCCGGGCGCCGCCCCCGCGCCCGGCGGATACGGCTACCCCCAGCAGCCGGGAGCCGGCGCGCCCCAGCCGGGCCAGGACATGTCGGGTGGTCAGCAGGCGCCCCAACAGGGGATGCCCGCCCAGCCGCCCGCCGCCGCCCCGGGCTTCCCCGTGCTGCGTCCGGTCGGCGAGGAGACCCAGGGCGGTACGCCCCAGTCCGCCACCCCGGCGACGGATGCCCCGGCCGTGGACGCCCCCGAACAGCAGGTTCCTGTACGGCCGATGCCCGAGCAGCCGGAGGTCGAGGTCGACCACGCCGCCGCCGACGCCGAAGCGGCGCGGCTGTTCGGCGATGACGACGACGTGGAGCCGGAGGCCGGGCCGAGCGACGAGGCGGAGCCGGGTGACTCCGTCGAGTCCGTGTCAGGTGCGGAGGGCGACGAGGCGTCGGACGTTCCCGACGCGGACTCCCCCGCACAGACCGAGACCGAGACCGAGACCGACACCGAGGGCGCGCCGGCGACGGCTGAAGCGGAGCCGGAGGCGGGTACGGAGCCCGGGCCCGCCGCTCCCGGCCCCGGGCCCGCGGTGCAGGAGCAGGCGCAGGGGCAGCAGCCGCAGGCGCAGCCCACCGGGCAGGCCCCCGCGCCGCCCCAGTCCGACCAGGCACTGCCGCCGCTGCCGCAGGGGTTCGTGCCCGCGCACCCCGGTCAGGGTGCACCGCAGCCCGGAGGACAGCCGGACCAGCAGGCCGCGGCCGGGCAGGCCGGCGGGTACGGCTACCCCCAGCCTCCCGCCCCGCCGCAGCCCGGGCAGCCCGGGCACCAGGCTCCTCCGCAGGGCTCGTTCGGCCCGGGCCAGCAGCCGGGCCACCCGGCTCAGCCGCCCGCGTACCCGCCCCAGCAGGGCGGGCAGCCCGCACCGGTCGACCCGCGACAGGCTCCTCAGGCCCCCCAGCCGCCACACCCCCAGGCCGCCGGTTACGGCTACCCGCAACAGCCTTCCCAGCCCGGACAGCCGGGGCAGCCCGGACAGCCGCCGCAGCCGCAGCACCCCCAGGCCGCCGGTTACGGCTACCCACAGCAGGCCCCTCAGCCCGGTCAGCCCGGTCAGCCCGGTTACGACTATCCGCCCCAGCAGGTGCCCCACCCCCCGCAGCCCGGTTACGGATATCCGCCCCAGCAGGCGGGCTACGGCTACCCGCAGCCCGGCCAGCCGCAGCAGCAGGCCCCCGGCCAGCAGCCCCCGGCCCAGCCTCAGTCGCAACCCCAACCCCAGCCGCAGCCCCAGCAGTCCGCCACCCCGCCGGCCGCCTATGGCAATCAGGGCTGGACCGCCCCGCCCGGCCCGCAGCCCGGCGGGCCCGGTGCCCCGCAGCAGCAGGCCGCGCCCGGCACCCCGCTCGGTTACAACGCGGCCGTGGAGCTCACGTCCGACCGGCTGCTGCGCAATCAGCCCAAGGCCCGCAAGAACACCTCCGGCCCGTCCCGCTTCAAGTTCGGCGCGAAGAAGGAGGAGGCGGAACGGCAGCGGAAGCTGGGGCTGATCCGTACGCCGGTGATGTCGTGCTACCGGATCGCGGTCATCAGCCTCAAGGGCGGCGTCGGCAAGACCACGACGACCATGGCTCTCGGCGCCACGCTGGCCAGCGAGCGGCAGGACAAGATCCTTGCGATCGACGCCAACCCGGACGCCGGGACCCTCGGCCGGCGGGTCCGGCGCGAGACGGGTGCCACCATCCGCGACCTGGTTCAGGCGATCCCGCAGCTGAACAGCTACATGGACATCCGCCGCTTCACCTCGCAGGCGCCCTCCGGGCTGGAGATCATCGCCAACGACGTGGACCCGGCGGTCTCCACCACCTTCAACGACCAGGACTACCGCAGCGCGCTCGACGTGCTGGGCAGGCAGTACCCGATCATCCTGACGGACTCGGGTACCGGTCTGCTCTACAGCGCGATGCGCGGTGTCCTGGACCTCGCCGACCAGCTGATCATCATCTCCACCCCTTCGGTGGACGGCGCCAGCAGCGCCTCGACGACGCTCGACTGGCTGTCGGCGAACGGGTTCGCCGATCTGGTCCAGCGGTCGGTCACCGTGATCTCCGGTGTCCGCGAGACGGGCAAGATGATCAAGGTGGAGGACATCGTCGCGCACTTCGAGACCCGCTGCCGCGGCGTCGTCGTGGTGCCCTTCGACGAGCACCTCGCGGCAGGCGCCGAGGTGGACCTCGACATGATGCGTCCCAAGACCCGCGAGGCCTACTTCGATCTCGCCGCCCTCATCGCCGAGGACATCGCCCGCACGCAGCAGGGTTTCGGCAACCCGCACGTGCAGTTCCAGCATCCGCAGCAGCAGGGGTACGCCCACCCTCAGCAGCCGTACCCTCAGCAGCCATATCCACAGCAGCCGTACGGCCAGCCCGGTGAGGCGCCCCAGCCGGGTCAGGGATGGCAGCAGCCTCCGCAGCAGCCAGGGCCGGGTCAGGGCTGGCAGCAGCAGCCGCCGCAGGATCCGCAGCAGGGGGTCGTACCGCCCGGCTGGACACAGCAGTAGCGTCGTCGGCCGGCCCGAGCGGACGGCCGTCCCTTTCACAGTCACCCGGTCGGCCCCTTTCGAGGGGCCGATCCGGTTTTTCGGCCCGTGCCGTTCCCACCCGGCGCGGGCCGCGTCGCGTTCCGGGGCGAAATCCGTTGCCAGGCCCTGGCCAGGAGGGCGTCAGTGGACTCGACCAATGGGCGCGGCAAGCTCGCCAATTCGTTATTTCCGCAGGCCACAAGGGGTGAACATGCCGTTGACGGGTGGAGACGGCCGCTGATACACACACAGCATCCATCTGACAGCCGGTCAACCCGTTCTTCCCGTCCCAGCGATGACGCGAGGTCCGACCATGGGCACGAACGATCAGACACGTAAGCTCCCGCGCGGCCTCCGGCTCGTCGCCGTGGCCGGGGCGGCCGCGCTCACCCTCACCGCCGGGCTCGCGACCCCGCTCGACCCGGCGCCCCGGCAGGCCCGGGCGGCCGATGACGGCAAGCAGGTGCTGACCGTCGCGGTGGCGCAGAGCGTGGACTCGCTCAGCCCGTTCCTGGCTGTCCGGCTGCTCAGTACGAGCATCCACCGGCTCATGTACGAGTACCTGACGGGCTACGACCCCAAGGACAACCACGCCATCCCTGGCCTGGCCACCAGGTGGGAGCCGTCACCGGACAAGCTGACCTGGACGTACACCATCCGCTCGAACTCCAGGTGGTCGGACGGCGAGCGGGCCACCGCCGAGGACGCGGCGTGGACGTTCAACAAGATGATGACCGACGACGGCGCCGCGACCGCGAACGGCAGCTACGTCGGGAACTTCCGGCGGGTGACGGCCCCGAGCCCCACCAAGCTGGTCATCGAGCTGAAGAAGCCGCAGGCCACGATGACGGCGCTGGACGTGCCGATCGTTCCGAAACACGTGTGGGAGAAGGTCACGGACTTCTCCGAGTTCAACAACGACAAGAGCTTCCCGGTCGTCGGCAACGGCCCGTTCGTGCTGACGGGATACAAGGCCGACAGCTATGTGCGGCTCAAGGCCAACAAGAACTTCTGGCGCGGGACACCCAAGTTCGACGAACTGGTCTTCCGCTACTACAAGGACCAGGACGCGGCCGTGTCGGCGCTGCGCAAGGGCGAGGTGTCCTTCGTCGCCGGCTCGCCGTCCCTGACGCCCGCTCAGGCCGCGTCCCTGGAAGGCGCGGACGACATCAAGGTCAACGACGCCCCCGGCCGCCGCTTCTACGCCCTCGCCACCAACCCGGGCGCCAAGGCGAAGAACGGCAAGAGGTTCGGTGACGGCCACCCTTCCCTGCTGGACCGGCGGGTGCGCAACGCGCTCTTCATGGCCGTCGACCGCGAGGCCATCATCGACAAGGTGTTCCAGGGGCACGCCGTCGAGGGCGAGGGTTACATCCCGCCGCGTTTCCAGGACTACTTCTGGAAGCCGGCCGCGAACCAGAAACTGGTGTACGACCCGGCGAAGGCGGCACGACTGCTCGACCGGGCGGGGTACCGGAAGAACGGTGACGGCAAGCGCGTCGGCAAGGACGGCAAGCCCATCACCTACCGCGTCCTGTGCCACGCCACCGACCCGAACGACAAGGCCGTCGGCAAGTACCTCCAGGAGTGGTGGGGCGAGCTCGGCATCGGTGTCCGGCTCAACTGCCTGGACAATGTGACCGACCCCTGGCTGGCCGGTGAGTACGACCTGGCGTTCGACGGCTGGTCGGTCAACCCGGACCCGGACTTCGTGCTGTCGATCCACACCTGCGGGGCGCTCCCGGCCACCCCGCAGGACACGGGGGCGACGGACAACTTCATCTGCGACAGGAAGTACGACGAGCTCTACGCCCGGCAGCTCGCCGAGTACGATCCCGCCAAACGGGCGGACATCGTCAAGCGGATGGAGTCGCGGCTGTACGACCTCGGGTACATGAACGTCATGGCGTATCCGAACGCGGTCGAGGCCTACCGGACGGACCAGATCAAGTCCATCACGACCATGCCGGCGAAGGCGGGGAACATCTACGGCCAGGACGGCTACTGGAGCTGGTGGTCGGCGGTCCCGGCGGATTCGGGCGGCTCCTCGGACAGCGCGTCCTCGACGGGGGTCGTGGTCGCGATCGTCGCGGGTGCCGTGCTCCTCGGCGGCCTCGGTGCCTTCGCGGCGATGCGGCGGCGGGCCACCGCCGAGGACCGCGAGTAGCGCGGGCGAGCGGGCACCGATGACCGCTGAGACGACTCCCGCACTGGTCGAGGACGGGCGGCAGACGGCCGCCGGGCCGCGGGTACCCAGGGGCTCCGCCTACCCGCGGTACCTGGCGGGCAAGGTGGCGGGCGCGGCCGTGTCGCTGCTGGCCGTGCTCGTCACCAGCTTCTTCCTCTTCCGGCTGATCCCCGGCGACCCGGTGAAGACCATGACCGGCGGCCGTCAGGTGTCGGCCGAACAGCTGGCCGCCTACCGCGAGGAGTTCGGGCTCGGGCTGCCGCTGTGGCGGCAGTTCACGGACTACTGCGGCAAGGCGCTCACCGGCGACTTCGGCACGTCGTACCAGTTCCGCGCCCCCGTCGTCGACAAGATCACCGAGGCGCTGCCGAACACCCTGCTGCTCACCGGTGGCGCTTTCGTCCTCTACACGGCGCTGGGCATCTTCCTCGGCACGCGCTCGGCGTGGCGGCACGGCAAGCTCGGCGACCGGTTCAACACCGGCCTCGCGCTCACGCTGTACTCCATCCCGTCCTTCTGGCTCGGGCTGCTGCTGATCACCGTGCTGTCGGTGGGCATCGGCCCGCTGCCCGGGATGTTCCCCACCGGCGGCATGGAGTCGGGCGGCAAGGAGGGCTTCGCGTACGTCGTCGATGTGGCGCACCATCTGGTGCTGCCGGTGGTGACGCTGGTGGCCGTGGAGTACGGGCAGACGCTGCTGGTCACCCGGTCGGCGCTGCTGGACGAGATGGGCGGCGACTACCTGACGACCGCTCGGGCCAAGGGCCTGCGCGACGATCTCGTGCGCCGCCGGCACGCCGTGCCGAACGCCATGCTGCCGACGGTGACGCTGATCTTCATCAACCTGGGCCGGACGGTGGCGGGCGTGATCCTGGTGGAGACGGTGTTCTCCTGGCCGGGTCTCGGCGGGCTGTTCTACCAGGCGCTGAGCGTGCCCGACCTGCCGTTGGTGCAGGGCCTGTTCTTCGTGTTCGCCGCCGCGGTGATCGTGATGAACACCCTCGCCGACCTGGTCTATCCGCTACTGGACCCCCGGGTGGCCCGATGACGACGACGACCGGGACGGCTTCCGGCCCGCGCGCCCTCGCCCGGCAGCGGCGCCGGGCTTCCGCCGCCCGCTTCTGGCGGCGCTACCGCGCCGAGCGGGCGGGGCTGTACGGCCTGACCGTACTCGCGCTGTGCGCGCTGCTCGCGCTGTGCGCACCGCTGTTCGTCGGCGCCGACGTGAGCAGCGTGACGGACGCGCCGGGGCGGCCGATGCAGAGTCCGAGCGCCGAGTTCCCGCTCGGCACCGACCAGTTCGGGCGGGACCTGCTGGGCCTGGTGGTCTGGGGCTCGCGGGTGTCACTGCTGGTGGGGCTGCTCGCCGCTGTGCTGTCGGTGTCGATCGGCACGCTGATCGGGATCACGGCGGGCCACTTCAAGGGCTGGTACGCGACGGTGATGATGCGGATCACCGACTGGTTCCTGGTCATGCCGACGCTGGTGCTGGCGATCGCCCTGGCCACGGTGATGTCGCGTTCGCTCACCACGATCGTCGTCGCGATCGGCGTCACCACCTGGCCGACCACGGCCCGGCTGGTGCGGGCGCAGACGCTGGCGGTGGAGACCCGTCCGTACATCGAGCGGGCGAAGGCGCTCGGCGGCGGCCACTGGCACCTCATGTCCCGGCATGTGCTGCCCAACGTGATGCCGCTGGTGCTGGCCCAGACGACACTGATCATCTCGAGCGCGATCCTGGCCGAGGCGACGCTCGCCTTCCTCGGCCTCGGGGATCCGGCGATCGTGTCGTGGGGCGGGCTGCTCCAGGATGCCCGGGAGGCGGGCGCGGTCAGTGCCGGGGACTGGTGGTACCTGGTCCCGCCGGGCATCGCCATCGCCGTGGTGGCGCTGGCGTTCACGCTGTGCGGGCGGGCCGTGGAGTCCGTCCTCAACCCCAGGCTGGGGGTGTCGCGGTGAGTCTGCTCGAGGTCAGGGGTCTGACGGTGACGTACGCGGGCGGGGCGGCCGCCGTGCGTGGGGTGGACCTGCGTCTGGAGGCGGGCCGGAAGCTGGGCCTGGCCGGTGAGTCCGGCTGCGGCAAGTCCACGCTGGCGCTGGCCCTGCTGCGGCTGCTGCCGGCGGGCACCGAGGTCACCGGCGAGGTCCTGCTCGACGGTGAGGACGTGCTGGCCATGAAGTGGGGCCGGGTACGGGCGGTCCGGTGGGCCGGCGCCTCGGTCGTCTTCCAGGGCGCGATGCACTCCCTGAACCCCGTGCACCGCGTCGGCGACCAGATCGCCGAGCCGATCCTGCTGCACCGGAAGGCGACCCCGGCCGGGGCCAGGAGGAAGACCGGGGAGTTGCTGGAGCAGGTGGGTCTCCCTGCGGCCCGCGCCGGCGCCTTTCCGCACGAGCTGTCCGGCGGGCAACGCCAGCGCGTCATGATCGCCATGGCGCTGGCGTGCGACCCGCGACTGATCATCGCCGACGAGCCGACCACCGCGCTCGACGTGATGATCCAGGCGCAGATCCTCCGGCTCATCGAGCAGTTGGTCACGGACCAGGACCTCGGTCTGATCATGATCAGTCACGACCTGGCGGTCCTCGCCGGCACCTGCGACCGGCTCGCGGTGATGTACGCCGGCCGAGTGGTCGAGGAGGGCCCGGCGGCGCGGGTGTACGAGGACGCCCGGCATCCGTACGCCAGGGCCCTGTCGGCCGCTTTCCCGCGGATCGGCGATGCGGCTTCCCGGTTCGCGCCGCGGGGACTCGCGGGCGACCCGCCCGACCCGGCGGCGCTGCCGTCCGGCTGCGCGTTCCATCCGAGGTGCCCCGTGGCGCTGGAGTCGTGTCCCGAGACGGACCCGGCGCTGCGGGAGGCAGGGCCGGAGCGGCGGGCGGCGTGCGTGCTGGCCGGCCCGCCGGCGGGCGAGGTCCGCGCGGCCGGTGAGGAGCCGGAGGCCCTGGAGGAAGCGAGGCCGAGCACGCCATGACCATGCCCCCCACAACCCCCACGACTCCCATGCCTCCCGAGGGCACCACGGCACCTCTGCTGAGCGCCGAGGGCCTCCACGTCACCTTTCCCGGCCGGCACGGCGGCCCCCGGGCCCGCGCGGTGGACGGCGTCGACCTCGACGTCCGTCCCGGCGAGATCGTCGCGCTGGTCGGCGAGTCCGGCTGCGGCAAGACGACCCTGGCCCGTTCCCTGCTCGGCCTGGTCGAGCCGACCGCCGGCCGGGTCACCTTCGGCGGCCGCCCGCTGGAGTACTCCGGCCGGTCCCTCAAGGCGTACCGCAAGCGCGTCCAGCTGGTCCTCCAGGATCCGAGTGGCTCCCTGAACCCACGGCACACGGTGTACGACGCGGTCGCCGAGGGACTGCGCATCCACGGCCACGGCGGCGACGAGCGCACGGCCGTCGCCGGGGCCCTGTCCCGCGCCGGACTGCGCCCGGCGGAGCGCTTCTTCCTGCGCTACCCGCACGAACTGTCCGGGGGTCAGCGCCAAAGGGTCGTCATCGCGGGCGCGCTGGTCCTGGAACCCGAACTCCTCGTCGCCGACGAGCCGGTGGCCTCCCTGGACGCGTCCGTCCGCGGTGAGATCCTCGCCCTGCTCCTGCGCCTGCGCGCCGAGCTCGGCCTGTCCGCCCTGGTCGTCACCCATGACCTGGGCCTGGCCTGGAACATCGCCGACAGGGTGGCCGTGATGTATCTGGGCCGGATCGTGGAGACGGGTGCGGTGGAGCAGGTGCTGACGGCACCACGGCATCCGTATACCCAGGCGCTTCTGTCAGTTCTCCCCGAGGCTCCCGGGGCCCCGGTGGTTCTCACGGGCGAGCCCCCGGACCCGTCCCGCATCCCGCCCGGCTGCCGTTTCCACGCGCGCTGCCAGATCCTGGCGGGCGGTGAGGCGGCAGCGGCGGGCGTGGCGGACGCCTGCCGGAACCAGGACCTGCCGATCCTCGACGGCAGCGGAACGTCCCAGGTGGCCTGTCACTGGGCGGTTTCGCCCTCACCCTGAGGGGCGCGGGGCTGTAACAATGTGCGGCTCCGCCGCGTGGGCGCGACAAGCCACAGCGCCCCCGCAGACGGCCCACAAGCGGATCAGGCAGCCTCTTCGGCCGCCACCAGCTCCCGGCACTTGTGAACGTCCTGCCCCATCTGCTCCAACAGGGCGTCCAGCGTCTCGAACTTGGCCTGCCCCCGCACGAACGCCAAGAAGTCGACCGCGACATGCAACCCGTACAGATCGAGCCCGACCCGGTCGATGGCGTAGGCCTCCACCGTGCGCTCGGTCCCGTCGAACTGCGGATTCGTGCCGACGGAGATCGCCGCCGGCATCGCCTCGCCCTGGGCGTGCAGCCAGCCGGCGTACACCCCGTCGGCCGGGATGGCCGTGTGCGGCAGCGTCTCGACGTTGGCCGTCGGGAAGCCCAGCTCGCGCCCTCGCTGTGCGCCCCGCACGACCACGCCCTCGACCCGGTGCGGTCGGCCCAGGATCTCCGCCGCTCCCTCGACGTCGCCCTCGGCGACCAGCCGCCGGGTCAGTGTCGAGGAGAACGGCTCCCCGCCGCCCGCCTCGCCCCTCACGTACAGGTCGACGACCTCGACCTCGAAGTCGTAGGTCTTGCCCTGCGTGGCCAGGAACTCCACGTTGCCGGCGGCCTTGTGACCGAAGCGGAAGTTGGGGCCCTCGACGACGGCCTTGGCGTGCAGCTTGTCGACGAGCACCTTGACGACGAAGTCGGCCGGGGACAGCTTCGAGAACTCGCTCGTGAAGGGCAGGATGAGCACCGCGTCCACGCCCAGGTCGGCCATGAGTTCGGCGCGACGGTGGTGCGGGGCGAGCAGCGGCGGGTGGCTGCCTGGGCGGACGACCTCGCTGGGGTGCGGGTCGAAGGTGACGACGACGGCGGGCACGCCCAGCTCCCGTGCGCGGTCCACGGCATGCCGGATGATCAGCTGGTGCCCGCGGTGCACTCCGTCGTAGGAGCCGATGGTGACGACGCTGCGCCCCCAGTCCTGGGGGATGTCCTCCAAGCCACGCCAGCGCTGCACTGTGCCTGCTCCTTGTCGAAAAGCTCGTCGAACCCGTGTCCGTGGTTGTCCGTGGTTGCCTCGTGCGCAGGTCTAAGGGTGCCATGCCGGGAATCCGCGGTCGGCATCGGCATGGGGCCTGTGACAGGTCGCACCGCTCACCGGCCCCGGTCCGGCCCGCGCGGGAGGCCGTCAGGCGGGGACATGTGTGCCCGCCGGCTCTTCGAGGACCCGGTGGGACCCGGGCCCGACCAGCGCCGCCCACTGCCCGGGCGCGTCCGTGAGCCAGCCTGCCACGCGGGCGGCGAATCCGGGTACCTGCCGGCCGAGGTCGGTCAGGGCGCGGTCGAAGCGGCCGGCGCCCTCCGGGGTGCGGACGAGGAGCAGGCCGATGCGGTGGACGAGGTCACGCAGGTCGTCTCCGCCGTTCCGGGCGACGGCGTGCAGCAGCGCGTCCAGGACGTCGGTGTTCCGCTCGCGGGCCAGAAGCACCTCGCGCAGTTCGCGGCGCAGCGGGCGTGACGCGGGGATGCCGGGCGGGGCGAGCACGGTGGCGAGGGCGCAGCGCAGCCGTACCGGGCCTTCCTCCAGCAGGCCCGTGACCAGCGGCAGGAGCACCGGCCGGGCGTCGGGGCCGCGGTCGAGGCGCTGATCCGCATAGGCGGCCGTGGGCCCGGCGAGTTCCGGCCGCCGCTCGGCCGCCTGCCGCAGGGTTGCGGCGACGCGCCGGGCCAGGCCGGGCGGGGTGGCGTCGGCGAGCGCCCGCAGCGCCTCCTCGGGGTCCGGCCGCTCCAGGCGCGCCGCGAAGGCGTCGAGGACCGGCTCGGGGTGGGTCAGAAGGGCACCGGCCAGCGCGTCCGGAGGGAGCTGTGGGTCACCCGCCGCGAGGCGCTCCAGCGCCCGCGGGAGGTAGAGGACCCGTGTGTGCGGGTCCTGGACGAGGAGGGCGAGTGCGCCGCCGTGCCGGGCGGGGTCGGCGGGGTCGGCGAGCAGGGTGAGGGCCGCGTAACGGAGCAGGGCACGGTCGCCGCCGGTGTGTACGTGGGGCGCGGCCCGGAGGCCGTGGGTCACCGCGGCGGCCCGTCGCGCCGGCCGTTCGTCACGCGCCCATCGGTCGACGGCCCGGCACACGGCCGACGGCTCCTCCTCGGCGAGCACGGCGAGCAGTTCGTCGGCCCGTCGGTGCGCGCGGTCGACGAGCGCGTCCGTCAGATCGTCCAGGGCCCGGTGGCGGTGGGTGTGCAGCAACGCCTGCGCCGCCGTGGCCACGGTCGCGTGCGGGGTGGCGGGCAGCGGCCGCTCGTCGTCGAACCAGCGGGCGAGCAGCGGCTGCACGGTGGCGGGGTCGGCGACGAGCAGTCGCGCGACGGCGTCCAGGAACCGCGGACCGGCCTCGCACGGCGGACCGTCGGCGTGGACCAGCCGTCGCAGGAAGGTGAAGCGCGTGTCCTCCGCCAGCCGCAGGCCGGTCCAGAAGGCGGGTCCGGCCTCCTCGGGCACGGGCCGTCCCTGCCGCCGCCAGGAGACGATCCGGTCGGCGAGCAGCCGCAGCACCTCGGTGTACGGCGTGGCGTCGGGTACGGCCTCCAGGGTCCCGGTGAGCAGCCGGGCGGCCCACCAGGACCGGGTGTCGGCGTCCAGGGCGTGCACCAGGTCGGCCAGGCGGCAGGCCAGTTGGCCGGCTCCGTGCTGGCGGGCGAGGAAGAGCAGGGCCTGCACGACGGGCCCGATGCGGTGGTGCGGCACGGACTCGGACGGCTGCTCCTCGCTGCCGTGGACGAGGGCGTGCAGGGCCTCGTCGAGGTCGAGGTGCATGCCCTGGAGCCAGTCGGCGAGTTCCTCGTGGGCGAAGCGGTAGCCGGGTCCGGCGGGCACGAGCAGCCCCTCGGCGAGCACGGCCGAGGCCCAGCCGGTGCCGCCGCCGAGCCGCGCCGGGGCGGGTCCCCGCGGGAACACCGCCTCGAACGCCTCCGGGTCCAGATCCCCCGGCCCGGGACCGAGCGTGCGCCGGGCGGCCTCGTGCACCTGCCCGGCCACCTTGGCGGCCAGCCGGCGTACGGCGGTGCCGCCCAGGCCGTTCCGGTCGGCCAGCCGCTGGGCGATGCGCAGGGCCACCAGATCCAGGTAGGCCGCGAAGACCTCGTTCCGGCCGACGCTCGCGGCGGGGCCGTCGGAACCGTGGGGAAGGGCGGCGATTCGCTGGGCGTCGACGCCGAAACCCTCGACAGGAGCGGGAAACCGCGGGGCGACGCAGCCCTCGGGAGCGGCGTCGAGCTCCGACAAGCCGAGGCCGTTGGGGGATGCGACACTTCCCGGAGCACCGGATCCCCGGACAGTGCCGTCCATTCCCAAGGTGCCGAGGCCGTCGAAGTGGGCGGCGCATCCCGCGGCGCCGGGACCTTCGGGTGCGGCGGCGAACCCCGGGGTGCCGGGGCCATGGGCAGAGGCGGCGAGCTCCCGGGCCCCGGAGACGTCGGTGGCGTCGGTGAAGGCGGAAAGGATCTCGGCGAGCAACCGGAGGGTGAGCGGGTGCCGGGCCTCCGGGCCGACGAGGGCGCTGTCCGGGAGGCCATGCCGCAGCCGGACCTCCCTGGCCTCTTCCTCGGTGAGGTCGCCGAGCCGTACGCACGCGGGACGGCCTTCCACACCGGCGGGCCGGTGCAGCACCTCCGCCGGGAATCCGGCGCCCTCCCAGTACTCCGCCCGGCACGCCACGACGAGCCGGGCTCCCGTTTCCCGCAGCCACCGCACGGTCCCGTCGGTCCAGTCGGCCGGCCGGGCGGCCAGAGCGGGCGGCATCTCCTCGGGGCCGTCGAGGAGGACCAGCAGCGGCCGGCCGAGGGCAGCGGCGAAGTGGGCGAGCCGCTCGGGTGTGGTGTCGCCCGGCCCGGCCGGGAGGAACGGGGCACGGGACGCGGCCACGGCAGCGGCGGCCCGGTCCAGCGCCCGGCGGACCGCGTCCGCGATCGACGCATCGCCGTCCCGCAGGTCGGCGCCGCGCAGCCACAGCGTGGGACGCCCGCTCCGGCCTCGGCGCGCGGCGAGCGCCGCGAGTTCCGTCGTACGGCCGCTGCCGGGCGCCCCGACCAGGCCGAGGACGGCCGCCCGGCCTGCCGAGAACGCGTCGAACTCGGCGGCCACGGCCGCTCGTTCGACCGGCTCCGGCCCTCCGGTCTGGTCGGGTGGGCCGGCCTGCGCCACCGAGGGGGCGGTCAGCTCCAGCACCCCGGCCAGGTTGAGGTCGGCACCGTACGCGGGGACGGTCGCCGCGTTCTCGGCGAGCAGTTCGGCGAGCGCGCCCGCCGCCGCGGGCGCCGGGGGAGGCAGCAGCACGGCGAAGCCGACGTCGCGGTGTTCGGAGCTGAGCGCGGTGCCGAGGACACCGATCACGGCACCGGTCTCCGTGTCGAGCACGGGGCCGCCGGCCGCTGCGCCGCCTCGCCGCAGCGCGTCCTGCCCCGCCGTGCCGACCGCCAGCTCCAGTGCGCCGTCGAGGCGGTGGCACCGGCCCGTGGCCGTGTAGGTCACGGGGGTCGGTCCCAGCACGCGGGCCTCGCGCCAGCCGTCGGCGGCGATCCGCACATAGGCGCCGGTCGCATGGCCGTCCCGCGCGGTGACGGGCAGCGGCGGCACACCGAGCCCCTCGGTCCGTACGAGGGCCAGGTCGAGCGCGGGCAGCGGGGTGACCGCCTCCGCGGTCACCACCCGGCGGCGGCCTCCGGCTCCGTACAGCACGAGCCGGGACAGGCCGTCGACGGCCTCATGGCTGGTGACGAGGGTGCCGTGGTGGTCGGCGAGGAAGCCGGTGCCGCGGGGGCGGCCGGCGAGGTCGTGGACGCGGACGAGCGCCTCGCCGGGGAACCAGCCCGCGTGCTCCGCGGGCGCCGCTGCCCGATCCGCTGTTCCGGGGCGGTCCTGGGGGCCTCCCGCGCTGCCGTCCGTCTCCCCGGACCGGTTCCGCGACGTCATCGTCGTGCCTCCCCGCCGTACACCTGTGCCCTCGGGTGCGACGGTAGGGGCGAGATGATCAGCGGGACAGATCGCTTCGCGAAAGCGCCCCCTTCCGCTCCCCCGGTTCACTCCGAGCGCCCGCGCGGACGGGTGAACCGGACGGGGCGGCTGGATACACCCTAGGGGTGGGGGAACCGAGGGGGGACCGTGGAGCGGCGGCAGCGGGGGTATCCCGTGGCCGCCGCTCCACGGGCGGACATGCCGGTTCTCCGGTGCGCCCGTCAGCCGAAGACGGCCAGGCTCTTGGCCTTGCCCCGCTGTTCCTCGACGAGCGCCAGGAAACGGCCCTCCGGGCCGAAGACGGCGACGGGGCCGGAGCCCGCGTACTCGTCGGGCATCTCCAGCCGTACGCCGTTGCCGAGCAGCCTGGCCCGCCGGGCGTCGATGTCCCAGCGCGGGAAGGCCGCCGCGGCTGCCTCGGCGATCGGCATCACGGTCAGCTCCTGCTGGAGCTGGTCGAGGGTGCGGGCCGCGTCCAGCTTGTACGGTCCGACGCGGGTACGGCGCAGGGCGGTGAGATGACCGCCGACTCCCAGGTCGGCGCCCAGGTCACGGGCCAGGGCCCGGATGTACGTGCCCGAGGAGCAGACGACCGAGACCACCAGGTCGAGCACGGCCGTGCCGTCGTCGGCGACGGCGTCCCGGACGTCGTACACGCCGAAGGAGGACACCGTGACGGGCCGGGCCGGGATGTCGAACTCCTCGCCGTCCCTGGCCCGTTTGTAGGACCGCACGCCGTTGATCTTGATGGCGCTGACCTTGGACGGCACCTGCATGATGTCGCCGGTCAGCTTGGCGATGCCGGCGTCGATGGCGTGGCGGGTGACCTTGGAGGCGTCTGTCGAGGAGGTGATCTCCCCCTCGGCGTCGTCCGTGAGGGTGTTCTGCCCGAGCCGGATGGTGCCCAGGTACTCCTTCTCGGTCAGCGCGAGGTGACCGAGGAGCTTGGTGGCCTTCTCGACGCCGAGGACGAGGACACCCGTCGCCATCGGGTCGAGGGTGCCGGCGTGCCCGACGCGTCGTGTTCTGGCGATGCCGCGCATCTTGGCGACGACGTCGTGCGAAGTGAAGCCCGACGGCTTGTCGACGATGACGAGGCCGTCGGGCGTGGTGTGCTTCTGGGTCATTCGGCGGTGTCGTCCGTCTCGTCGTCCTCGTCCGGCTTCCGGTACGGGTCGGCCTCGCCGGCGTACTTCGCGCCCGCGGACGCCTCGCGCACCTTGGCGTCGGACTGGCGCGCCTTGTCGAGGAGGTCCTCGATGTTGCGGGCCGTGTCGGGAAGGGCGTCCATGACGAAGGTCAGGGTCGGCGTGAACTTCACACCGGCGGCGCGGCCGACCTCGGAGCGCAGGATGCCCTTGGCGCTCTCCAGCCCCGCGGCGGCGGCCTGCCGCTCCTCGTCGTCCCCGTAGACGGTGTAGAAGACGGTCGCCTCCCTGAGGTCACCCGTGACCCGGGTGTCCGTGATGGTGACGTGCGAGCCGAGCCGCGGGTCCTTGATCCCGCGCTGCAGCTTCTGGGCCACCACCTCTCGGATGAGGTCCGCCAGCCTTTTAGCCCGCGCGTTGTCGGCCACTGGTCCGTCTCCCGTTCTTTCCTGTCTGGGTCGTTCTCGGTTCGTCAGTCGTCTTCGCCGTGGAAGCGCCGCCTGACGGACAGCAACTCCACCTCGGGGCGGCCGGCGACGAGCCGTTCGCACCGGTCGAGCACCTCGCTCAGGTGCCCCGCATCGCCGGACACCAACGCGAGGCCGATGAGTGCTCTGCGATGGAGGTCCATGTGGTCCACCTCGGCCGCGCTGACCGCGTACTTGCGCTGGAGCTCGGCGACGATGGGGCGGACGACGGAGCGCTTCTCCTTCAGCGACCGTACGTCGCCGAGGAGCAGGTCGAAGGACAGAGTCCCCACGTACATGTGTGTATCCGGATGACCCGCCGGTACGGGATCGATGGCCCTGCGGTGTGGTCGCCAGGGACATCAGGAACGTTACCGCGAACCTTGCCGGTGGCTCGACGGGGTTTTTGCCCGCCCACCCGCCCGACGCGGTCGGCCAGGAGGCCCGGCCCCTTGGGGCTCCGCCCAGGCGTGCAGCAAGGCCATCGGAGGATGCCGACGGCCAGTCGGCCGACGCGGTGTGTGCCGCGTCGGCCGACTGGGGAACCGTGGGTGTTACACCCGCGGCTTCTCGCGCATCTCGTACGTCGCGATGACGTCGTCGACCTTGATGTCGTTGAAGTTGCCGAGGTTGATACCGCCCTCGAACCCTTCGCGGATCTCGGTGACGTCGTCCTTGAAGCGACGCAGGCCCTCGATGTTGAGGTTCTCCGCGACGACCTTGCCGTCGCGCAGCAGGCGGGCCTTGGTGTTCCGCCTGACCTCGCCGGAGCGGATGAGAACACCCGCGATGTTGCCCAGCTTGGACGACTTGAAGACCTCGCGGATCTCCGCCGTACCGAGCTCGACCTCCTCGAACTCCGGCTTGAGCATGCCCTTGAGGGCCGCCTCGATCTCCTCGATCGCCTGGTAGATGACCGAGTAGTAGCGGACGTCCACGCCCTCGCGCTCCGCCATCTGCTGCGCACGGCCGGCTGCCCGGACGTTGAAGCCGATGACGATGGCGTCGGAGCCCATGGCCAGGTCGATGTCGGACTCCGTGACCGCACCGACGCCGCGGTGCAGGACGCGAATGTCGACCTCTTCGCCGACGTCCAGCTGGAGCAGCGAGGACTCGAGGGCCTCGACGGAACCGGAAGCGTCACCCTTGATGATCAGGTTCAGCTGCTGGACCTCGCCGGCCTTGAGCACCTTGTCCAGGTCCTCCAGCGACACGCGGCGCGTGCGCTTGGCGAACGCGGCGTTCCGCTCACGGGCGGCGCGCTTCTCCGCGATCTGGCGGGCCGTGCGGTCCTCGTCGACGACGAGGAAGTTGTCGCCCGCACCCGGGACGTTGGTGAGGCCCAGGACCTGCACCGGCGTCGAGGGACCGGCCTCGGCGACGCTGTTGCCGTTGTCGTCGTGCATCGCCCGGACTCGGCCGTACGCGTCGCCGACCACCATGGTGTCGCCGACCCGCAGCGTGCCGCGCTGGACGAGGACCGTCGACACGGCACCGCGGCCGCGGTCGAGACGGGACTCGATCGCGATGCCCTGCGCGTCCTGGTTCGGGTTGGCCCGCAGGTCGAGCGAGGCGTCGGCGGTGAGGACCACGGCCTCCAGCAGGGAGTCGATGTGCAGACCCTGCTTGGCGGAGATGTCGACGAACATCGTGTCGCCGCCGTACTCCTCGGCCACCAGGCCGTACTCGGTCAGCTGACCGCGCACCTTGGTCGGGTCCGCGCCCTCGACGTCGATCTTGTTGACCGCGACGACGATCGGGACGTCGGCCGCCTTGGCGTGGTTGAGCGCCTCGACCGTCTGCGGCATGACGCCGTCGTTGGCCGCGACGACCAGGATCGCGATGTCGGTCGACCTCGCACCACGGGCACGCATGGCGGTGAACGCCTCGTGACCCGGGGTGTCGATGAAGGTGATCTTGCGCTCTTCGTCGTTGACCTCGGTCGCGACCTGGTAGGCACCGATGTGCTGGGTGATGCCGCCGGCCTCGCCCGCGATGACGTTCGTCTTGCGGATGGCGTCGAGGAGCCGGGTCTTACCGTGGTCGACGTGACCCATGACGGTGACGACCGGCGGGCGGACCATCAGGTCCTCCTCGTCGCCCTCGTCCTCGCCGAACTCGATGTCGAAGGACTCGAGGAGCTCGCGGTCCTCCTCCTCCGGGCTGACGATCTGAACCGTGTAGTTCATCTCGTCGGCGAGGAGCTGCAGCGTCTCGTCGGAGACGGACTGCGTGGCCGTGACCATCTCGCCGAGGTTCATCATGACCGCGACGAGCGACGCCGGGTTGGCGTTGATCTTCTCCGCGAAGTCGGTGAGCGACGCACCGCGCGACAGGCGAACGGTCTCGCCGTTGCCGCGAGGCAGCATCACACCGCCGACCGACGGGGCCTGCATGGCCTCGTACTCCTGACGGCGCTGCCGCTTCGACTTGCGGCCACGACGCGCCGGACCGCCGGGACGGCCGAACGCACCCTGCGTGCCTCCACGGCCACCGGGACCGCCGGGACGGCCACCGAAGCCGGGACGGCCACCGCCGCCACCGAAGCCGCCGCCACCACCGGGACGACCGGCGAAACCGCCGCCGCCACCGGGACGACCGGCGCCACCGCCGCCTCCGGGACGGCCGGCGAAGCCGCCGCCACCGGGACGACCGCCACCGCCGGGACGACCCGCGCCACCCGGACCACGACCGCCGCCACCGGGGCCGGGGCGCGGGCCGGCAGCGGGACGCTGCGGCATCATGCCGGGGTTCGGACGGGGACCGGCGGGACCGCCGCCGGGACGCGGGCCGCCGCCCTGCGGACGCGGCATCGAACCCGGGGTCGGACGATTGCCGCCCGGAGCCTGCGGACGCGGACCGCCACCCTGGGCGCCGGGCGCCTGGGGACGGGGACCGCCGCCGGGACCGCCGGGGCCGGGACGGCCGCCCTGCGGACGGGGCGCCTGCGGGCGCGCCATACCGGTGGAGCCACCCGAGGTGAAGGGGTTGTTACCCGGACGCGGACCGGCCGGACGACCACCCTGACGCTGCGCCGGGGCACCGGGACGCGGACCCTGACCACCAGGGCGCTGGCCCTGGCCGCCGCGGTCCTGGCCCGGACCGCCGGAGGGGCGGCCGCCGGGCTTGGGAGCGCCGGGGCGCGCGCCGGGCTTCGGCGCGGCCGGG
>NZ_BMWE01000030.1 GCF_014651075.1 Streptomyces djakartensis
GGCCGCGCGGGCGGCCGGCGCCCGTCCGGAGGGCGGCGGACCCGGGGACCGCGGGACGCGCGCGTCCCAGGCCCGGACCGACGCGGCCTCCGTCAGCTCGCAGGGTGACCTGACGCGCCCCGCCGCACCGGACGGCGGCACTCCGCAGCGGCGCGATGCGACGCAGGCCCGGCTCGGTGCCGGGGACACGCACGCGGGACGCATCGGCGCCGAGGCGCTGGACGGGGCGTTCGGCGCAGGCACGAACGGCTCCGGTCGGCGGGGAGGGACCGAGGGCCTCGCTCCCGGTACCGACAGCTCGGGCCGGCGGGGCGGAGAGGCGGGCGGCCATGCGCCCGGCACCGACGGCTCCGCATGGCACACAGGGACGGACGGACGCGCTCCCGGTACGGACGGTTCGGGCCGGCTGGACGGGGAGGCCGGCGGAGTCGGCGGTGGGCGCAAGGGCACGCCGCTCCGGGGCACCGAACTGCCGCAGGGCACGCGCAGGCGGGGCGGGCTCGGGGCGTGGGCGCGCCGGTTGGCCGGTGGGCGTGGTGAGCAGGACTCCGCGGCCCCGAGCGAGACGTACGAGGACGAACCGGCCGGAGTCGCCGTACAGCGGGCACCGGTCGCCCCGGCGGTGCCGGAGACCTGGCCGGACCCGGCGGCCGTGCTGCTGACGGCGCTCGGGCCGGGGCCCCGGCTGTGGGAGCGCGGGCCGGACCACCCGGAGGCGCTCGCGGTGCGCCTCGGGACGGCCGACCGCGCGGCGCCCGACGGCTCGGGTCTGCTGCCCGCGGTGCCGGTCACCGCCGGGCTGCGCGAGGTCGGCGCACTCGGGCTGGCCGGGCCGCGGGCGCGGCTCGCCGGGCTGGCCCGTGCCGTGCTGGCCCAGCTCGCCGTGCTGCACTCCCCCGACACGCTGGAGATCGTCCTGATCGCCGCGGACCGCTCCCGTCCACTGGAGGAGCGCACCGCCGAGTGGTCCTGGCTGGGCTGGCTGCCGCATGTCCGCCCCGGGCACGGCCAGGACTGCCGTCTGCTCCTCGCCCACGACCGTGAACAGGCTGCCGCCCGCACCGACGAGCTCCTGCGCCGTCTGGAGGACGAGCTGGCGGAAACGGGGCCGGCGGCCGGTGACGCCCCGGAGAGCGGCATCCGTCCCGGTGGAGCCCCCCGCCGTCCCTCCTGGGCCCAGGACGACCCCGGCACGGACGGAGCGCGCGCCTACCGGGGCCCGTACACCGTCCTGGTGGTGGACGGCGACCCCGGTGGCTCCGGCCTGCGCGACGCCGTGGCGCGGCTCGCGCTGGAGGGCCCCCGGGCCGGTATCCACGTGGTGTGTCTGGCGGAGACGGCCGCCGCGTCCCCGGCGTCCCCGGTGACGGAGACCTATGAGGCGGCCTGCTCGGTCTCGCCGACGTTCCGGCAGTGCGGCGCGATCGCACTGCTCAGTGGGGACGTGGCGACGGCGCTGAGGCTGATGCGGGTGGCCAGGGCCGGCGGTTCCGCCCCGGCCGGGCCCGTGGGCCACGGCACCGTCGCCACGGTCGACGCCGTCTCCGCCGCCTGGGCCGAGCGGTTCGCCCGGGCGCTGGCGCCCCTGCGTACGGACGGCGCGTCGAGTGAGCGGCAGCCGCGCGTCTCCGCGCCGCTGCCCCAGGCGGCCCGGCTGCTGGACGAACTGGGCCTGGCCCGGGCGACCCCGGCGTCACTGATGGCGCGCTGGGCGGACGCGGCCGACGACGGCGAGGCGCTGGGCGGGCGGGTGCGCGCGGTGCTGGGCGCCGGGCCGCGCGGCCCGGTCTGTGCGGATCTCGCCGCCCAGGGACCGCACCTGCTGGTCGAGGGCCCGCCGGGCAGTGGCCGGACGGAGCTGCTGCGGGCGGTCGTCGCGTCCCTGGCCGCCGCCGAGCGGCCGGACCGCCTGAGCGTCGTGCTGGTCGACGGGCGGGGCGGCCCCGGCGCGGTTGGCGGCGAAGGGCTGCGTGTGTGCACGGACGTACCGCATGTCACCACTTATCTCACCGCCCACGACCCGGTTCTGATGCGGGAGTTCGCGCAGTCGCTGAGCGCCGAGCTGAAACGGCGCGCCGAGCTGCTGGGGCGGTCCGGCTTCACCGAGTGGCACACCGGGCGCCAAGTGTCGGGCCGTATGGTCGCGCAGCGCACGGCGATATCCCGGGGCGGCGCCCAGACCGAGGCCGCCGCCGGTGCCGGGGATCTCGACAGCCCGGCCAGTTCCACGCTGCGGCTGCGGCCCGGAGCGGCCAGGCGGCAGACGCAGGCGGCGCCGCCACTGCCGCGGCTCGTCGTGGTCGTCGACGACCTGGACGCGCTGGTCTCCCCGGCGCTCGGGTCCACCGGACGGCCCGCGGCCGGATCGGTGATGCGCGCGCTGGAGGCCGTGGCCCGGGAGGGTGAGCGGCTGGGCGTGCACCTGGTGGCGGCCAGCGGGCCCTGTCCGCGTACGGCGGAGACGGAACCGGCGCGCCGCGCCACCCTTCGCGTGACCCTGGACGCCCCGGCGGCGGGCCCCGACGAGCCGGCTCCGGGTCGTGGACGCCTCGACCGCGCGGACGGGCGGAGCACCCCGTTCCAGGGCGGGCGCGTCACCGGCCGTATCCCCCGGACGGCGACTCTGCGCCCCACGGTCGTCCCACTGGAATGGCACCGCATGGGTGACCCTCCGGCCCGGCGTCCGGTGCGGGAACTCGGAAACGGCCCGACCGACCTGGCACTGTTGGCCAGCGCGCTGGAAAGGGCGGCGCGGGAGGTCTCGGCGGCCAAGGTGCCGTCACTTCTGTAGCCAGGGGGCACTGGCCGAATGCCGACCACGTCCTTCGATCAGGGACGAGCCCGCTGGTCACGACGGTGTCACGATCCCCCGCTTGACAGCCGATGCCATCTTGCCGCCCCCGCACACCGGGCGTAGACCAGATCGCACGGGAGCGCGCTCGACGTTCGACGAGGGAACGAAGAACGGGGCAGTCATGCGCATGACGAGCAGCACCATCCGGACACGTTGGTCGCCCGAGCGGAACAAGGCGACCCCTCACAGCCGCAGGTCCACCAGGGCCGCGGCGGCCGTCGCCGCGGGAGCGCTCGCGCTCTCGCTCACCGCATGCGGAGGCGACGACAACGGCAACAGTGGAAACACGGGCGGCACCGAGGAGACCGCCAGCCAGGTCACCCTGCCGAAGCTGGACGGCACGAGCCTGGAGATCGCCGCCGTGTGGAGCGGTACCGAACAGGCCAACTTCAAGAAGGTCCTCCAGGAGTTCGAGAAGCGCACGGGCGCCAAGGTCACGTTCGTGCCCGCCCAGGACCCGATCATCAACTTCATCGGCTCGAAGGTGGCCGGCGGGCAGCCGCCGGACATCGCGATGCTGCCGCAGCCGGGCGCCATCAAGCAGGCCGTCGACCGCGGCTGGGCCAAGCCTCTCGGCTCCGACGCCCAGAAGGAGCTCGGCGAGAACTACTCGCAGGGCTGGCAGGACATCGGAAAGGTGAACGGCAAGCCGTACGGCGTCTACTACAAGGCCGCCAACAAGTCCTTGATCTGGTACAACAACCAGGTCTTCGAGAACGCCGGGGCGAGTGAGCCGGAGACCTGGCCGGATCTGCTCAACACCGCGCAGACGGTCTTCGACTCCGGCGTCACCCCGTTCTCCATCGGCGCGGCCGAGGGCTGGACGCTGACCGACTGGTTCGAGAACGTCTACCTCTCCCAGGCCGGACCGGAGAAGTACGACCAGCTGGCCAAGCACGAGATCAAGTGGACGGACCCGTCCGTGAAGGACGCGCTGACCACTCTCGCGCAGGTCTGGGGCAAGCCGGACTGGATCGCGAACGGGGCGTTGCAGACCGACTTCCCGGCCTCCGTCACCCAGGTCTTCACCGGCGGGGACCAGCCCAAGGCGGCCATGGTCGCCGCGGGTGACTTCGCACAGGTCAACATCCCGTCGAGCATGAAGATCGGCACGGACGCGAAGGTCTTCCCGTTCCCGGCCGTGGGTGACCAGGGCCCGGTGGTCTCGGGCGGCGACGCGGCCGTGATCCTCGAGGACTCCAAGGGGTCCCAGGCCCTGGCCACCTGGCTCGCCTCGCCCGACGCGGCGCAGATCCAGGCCAAGCTGGGCGGCTACCTGTCGCCGAACAAGAACGTGCCGAACTCCGCGTACCCGAACGCGGTGCAGCAGAAGATCGCCAAGGCGCTCATCGACGCCGGTGACGACTTCCGCTTCGACATGTCCGACCAGGCCCCGCAGGCCTTCGGCGGCACCCCCGGCAAGGGTGAGTGGAAGATCCTCCAGGACTTCCTGAAGAACCCGAAGGACATCGCGGGTACGCAGGCGAAGCTGGAGGCCGAAGCGGCCGCGGCCTACGGGAACTGACGGAGATGACATCGGCCACGGCGGCAGGGGGCACCAAGCCCCCTGCCGCTCCCAAGTCGCGCAAGAGCGTGACCGGCACCCGCAGGATGGTGGCGGCGCTGTTCCTGCTGCCCGCCCTCGTCCTGCTCGGCGCGCTCGTGGTGTACCCGATCGGGTACTCGGTGGTCCGAAGCTTCTACGACCAGTCCGGCGACGGCTTCGCCGGCATCGACAACTACAAGGCCCTCTTCACCGACGAGGGCATCCGCACCGCGCTGAAGAACAACATCATCTGGGTGGTGTTCGCGCCGACGATCGCGACGGCGCTCGGTCTGATCTTCGCGGTGCTGACCGAACGGGTGCGCTGGGGCACGGCCTTCAAGCTGGTCGTCTTCATGCCGATGGCGATCTCGATGCTGGCGGCGGGCATCATCTTCCGCCTGGTGTACGACCAGGACCCGGACAAGGGCGTGGCGAACGCGGTGTGGGTGGGCGTGCACGACACGTTCGCCCAGTCGTCGGCGTTCCCGAAGGCCCACCCGGGCCGCCAGTCGCCGCTGAAGCCGGCCGGCGGCGGCGCGTTCATCACCAAGTCGCCGGTCAGCGCGGGCGAGGCCGTCTCACTGCCCCTGGTGGGTGTCGCGCCCGACCAGATGCCCGACGACGCGAAACCGGCCGTGGCGCCGAAGCCCGAGCCGGGCGAGGTCACCGGCACGACGTGGCAGGACTTCACGCGTGGCCGGGGCGTCGGCGAACTGGGCGGGGTCGATCCGTCGGAGCTCGGTTACGCGGGAATGAGGATCGAGGCCGTGAAGGACGGCAGGGTCGTGGCGTCGACGACGGCCGGCGACGACGGCACCTTCACACTGCCGGCATCGGCCGACGGGGCCCTGCTCCGGCTGCCGGAGAGCAACTTCAAGGAGCCGTACAACGGCCTGGACTGGCTCGGCCCGTCCCTGGTCACCCCGTCCATCATCGGCTCGTACATCTGGATGTGGGCCGGGTTCGCGATGGTGCTGATCGCGGCGGGGCTCGCGGGTGTGCCCCGTGAGCTGCTGGAGGCGGCCAGGGTCGACGGAGCGTCGGAGTGGCAGGTGTTCAGACGGGTCACGGTGCCGCTGCTGGCGCCGGTCCTCGCGGTCGTCACCGTCACCCTGATGATCAACGTGTTGAAGATCTTCGACCTGGTCTTCATCATCGCCCCCGGCTCCTCCCAGGACGACGCGAACGTCCTCGCCCTGGAGCTGTACCGCAAGGGCTTCTCCGAGGACCAGCCGGGCATCGCCAGCGCCATCTCGGTGTTCCTGCTGCTGCTCGTGATCCCGGTGATGTGGTTCAACGTCAGGCGGCTGAGGCGGGAGGTGCGGCGATGACCGCGGACGCGGGCAGTCTGCCCGGCAAGGCGGCGCGGCCCTCCGGATCGGTGAAGGCGAAGCACTCGCTGGCGTCCCGGCTGGTCGAGGGGGTCAGCGGCGGACTCGTGCGGGTGTTCCTCGTCCTGGTGGGTCTCTTCTGGCTGGTGCCCACCATCGGCCTGCTGCTGTCCAGTCTCCGCTCGCCGGAGAACATCGCGGCCAGCGGCTGGTGGAAGGTGTTCACCGAGCCGTCCCAGATCACCTTCGACAGCTACTCGAAGCTGCTGCAGAACGAGGACATCACCAGCAGCCTGCTGAACACCGTGTGGATCACGGTGCCGGCGACGCTGCTGGTCGTGGTCATCGGCTCGCTGGCGGGTTACGCCTTCGCCTGGATGGAGTTCCCCGGCCGGGACTGGTGGTTCCTTGGCGTGGTCGGCCTGCTGGTCGTACCGGTGCAGGTCGCGCTGATCCCGATCGCCGAACTCTTCGGCGCCATCGGCATCTTCGGCTCGGTGCTCGGTGTGGTGTTCTTCCACGTCGGCTTCGGCCTGCCCTTCGCCGTGTTCCTGCTGCGGAACTTCTTCGCGGAGATCCCGAGGGAGCTGCTGGAGGCGGCGCGCCTGGACGGGGCGGGTGAACTGCGGCTGTTCTTCCGCGTCGTGATGCCGCTCGGGGCTCCGGCGATCGCGGCCCTCGGCATCTTCCAGTTCCTGTGGGTGTGGAACGACCTGCTGGTCGCGCTGATCTTCTCGGACTCCGGGAGCCAGCCGATCACCGTGGCGCTCCAGACGCAGGTACGGCAGTTCGGCAACAACATCGACGTGCTGGCACCCGGCGCGTTCATCTCGATGGTGGTTCCGCTGGTCGTC
Organism: Streptomyces djakartensis; assembly: GCF_014651075.1. Lineage (GTDB taxonomy): Bacteria > Actinomycetota > Actinomycetes > Streptomycetales > Streptomycetaceae > Streptomyces > Streptomyces djakartensis. The sequence goes on from NZ_BMWE01000030.1 coordinate 6,586, forward strand.
TTCTTCGCGTTCCAGCGGCAGTTCGTGTCCGGCGTGATGGCGGGCGCGGTGAAGTAGTTCCCGGTACACGGCAGTTGAGGGGGCGGGCCGGTCGCGGTGCGCCCCCTCGGCGTTCCCCCGGATGCCGTAGCCGCCGTAACCAAGTCGCCCCACCGGCCGTTCCCGGGCCGAACGCCCGCGCCGACCGATGGATGGCCTCTTGCCCAGGTTCAGTGTGATTGTCCCCGTGTACCAGGTTCAGGCGTATCTGCACGAGTGCCTCGAATCGGTGCTCTCCCAGTCCTGTCCCGATCTGGAACTGATCGCGGTCGACGACTGCTCGCCGGACGCGTGCGGCGCGATCATCGACGAGTTCGCCGCCCGGGACGCGCGTGTGCGGCCCGTCCACCTGGCGCAGAACGTGGGCCTGGGCCCCGCCCGCAACGCCGGTGCGGCGCAGGCGAGCGGTGACTACCTGCTGTTCCTGGACGCCGACGACACCTTCACGCCCCACGCGCTGCGGTCGATCGCGGACCGGTTGAAGGAGACGGGTGATCCGGAGGTCCTGGTCTTCGACTACGCGCGCACGTACTGGAACGGCGAGACGGTCCGCAACCAGGCGGCCCTCCACCTCACCGAGCAGGGCCCCGCCCCGTTCCGGCTGGAGGACCGGCCGGGGCTGCTGAGGCTGCTGATGGTCGCCTGGAACAAGGCCTACCGGCGGGAGTTCATCGAGGAGCAGGGGTTCGTCTTCCCGCCCGGGTACTACGAGGACACGCCGTGGACGTATCCGGTGCTGATGACCGCCGAGTCGATCGCCACCCTCGACCGGGTCTGCGTGCACTACCGGCAGCGCCGGCGGGGCAGCATCCTGCGCACCACCAGCGAGCGGCACTTCGACGTCTTCGAGCAGTACGACCGGGTCTTCGCCCATCTCGACGCCCGCCCGGAACTGGCCAGGTGGCGGCCCGACCTGTTCCGCCGCATGGTCCATCACCTGGCGGTGGTGTACTCCCGCCGGGACCGGCTGCCGCACGGTTCGCGCGCGGACTTCATGCGCCGGGCCCGTGCCCACTACCGCCGTTACCGCACGCCGGGCGTACCGCTTCCCCCTCGCAGCCGGATCCAGCACGTCCTGATCCGCTTCGGCCTGCACCGCACCTACCGCACGCTGCAAGGGGCGTCCGCTCTGCACCGCGCGACCGCCCGGACCTCCGGGCAGTTGCTGCGGGGCCTGAGTTCCGCCGCGCTCAGGTGTCACTACCGCGTCCAGCGCTGTCTCCCGCTGCGCGCCGACCGGGCCGTGTTCACCGCCTACGACGGCCGCGGCCACGGCTGTGGTCCGGGTGCTCTGGAGTCGGCGTTCCGCGACCTCGCGCCGCACATCCGCACGGCGTGGATCGCCCGTCCCGAGCACCACCACACGATCCCGCCGGGCACCCGCCGCCTCGTCCCCGGCACGGCCGGCTACTGGACGGCGCTCGCCCGGTCCGCCTACCTGGTCAGCAACACCGACTTCGACGACCGCCTGGTCAAGCGCCGGGGCCAGGTCCTCATCCAGACCGGGCAGGGCACCCCGCTGGGGCACATCGGCCTCGACCTGCTGGAACGTCCGGCGGCCGCCCGCGGCCGGGACTTCGCCCGGCTGCTCAGGGGCGTCGACCAGTGGGACTACGTGCTGTCCGCCAACCGCCACACCACACTCACCCACCAGCGCGTCCACCCCGGCCGCTACACGGTGCTGGAGTACGGCAACCCCCGCAACGACGTGTTCCGGACGGCGACCGCGGCGGACGTGACCCGGCTGCGTGCCTCGCTGGGCATCCCCGAGGGCACGGTGGCGATCCTGTACGCGCCGGCGCACCGCGACTACCGCCGCTCCCAGCGCCGCAGCCTCGACCTCCACCGGATCGTGCGCCGGCTGGGCCCCCGCTTCGTGGTGCTGGCCCGCGCCCACCAGGCCTACGACGCCCCGCTGACCAGCACCTGCGGCAGGGTCGTCGACGTCAGCGGCCATCCGAGCGTGTCGTCGCTGTGCCTGGCCTCGGACGCCCTGGTCACGGACTACTCGTCACTCATGTTCGACTACGCCAACCTGGACCGGCCGATCGTGATCCACGCCGACGACTGGGAGGCGTACGAGGCGGCCCGCGGCACCTACTTCGACCTGCGGTCCTTCCCGCCGGGCGCGGTCGCCCGCGGTGAGGACGAACTGATCGACATCTTCGCCACCGGCCACTGGCGCGGCTCCCGGTCGGCCCAGCTGCGTTCGGCGTTCCGCGAGCGGTTCTGCGCCTACGACGACGGCCGGGCCGCGGAACGGGTCGTACGCCGGGTCGTCCTCGGGGAGCCGGAACCGCCGCCGGTCGTACCACTGGGCGAGCGCCGTCCGGTGCCCTCGGCCGCGGCGTCGCTGACGCGCGAACCGCTCGCCACGATCGCCCTGCCGGTCACCGCCGCCGTCGCCGCCGACAGCGCGTGAACACGCCTCGTACCCCGGCGAGCCCACCGCCGTGCCGCGTACGGCCGCCCCGCACCTGAAGGTCTCCGACAGGAAGAGCAGAATGCCCCGCTTCAGTATCGTCGTTCCGTCCCATGGGGTCGCCGGCCGGCTGTCCCAGGCGCTGGACTCGATTCTCGGCCAGTCGTTCGGCGACTTCGAGCTGATCCCGGTGTGCGACGCCCCCGACTCACCCGCGGCGGACGTCGTGGCCGGGTACGCCGAGCGGGACTGCCGGGTGACGCCGGTGGAGTCCCCGCCGTCGGCCGGTCTGGCCGGGGCGCGCAACACCGGGCTGCGGGCGGCGGTCGGCGGCCATGTGCTGTTCCTCGACGGGGACGACGTCCTGGTCCCCGGGGCGCTGGCGGCGCTGGACGCCCGGCTGAGCGAGGCCGGCGACGTGGACGTGCTGTACTTCGAGCACGAGCGCACCCCCTGGTGGGAGGGCGAGCCGGCCAACCCCGCCGCGCTCCTGCTGGCCGGCGCGCCGGACGGGGCCTTCTCGCCCGTCCGGGCCCCGCGGCTGACGGGTGTGGCGCTGCCGGCGTGGAGCGCCACCTACCGCCGTGCCTTCCTCACGGAGCGCGGCATCACCTTCCCCGGGGAGCACTTCACCGATGTCGGGTTCGGCGGGCTGGTGGCCCTGCGGGCGGAGCGGGTGGCGGTCCTGCGCACGGTCGTGGTCCGGCACCTGCTGCGCCGGCAGGGCAACCGGCTGGGCCTCCCCGGCGGGCATCACAGGGAACTGCTCGACCAGACGGAGCTGGTGCTGACGCGGGCCGGGGAGCTCGGGCTGCCGCCGGACCGGCTGAAGCCGCTGTTCGAGCAGCTCTTCGCCGCCGTGCTGAAGACGGCCGCCCACCCACGGCGGCTGCCTGCCGGACGCCGCGCCTTCTTCCGGCGGGCGAGCGCGCTCTACCGGCGGCACCGCCCGGCCGGTTACCGGCCGCCGGGCGGCAGCCTCGGCGTCCAGCACCGGCTGCTGGCGACCGGGTCGTACGCGGCGTTCCGCACGCTGCGCGCCGCCAACCGGGGGGCGGTGCGGGCCGCCGCGCTGCTCCCCCGCCCCCGGGGGCTGCGCACCCGCCTGCGGTACGCGGCGCAGCTGCGCCGCCCGCTCGACGAGAACCTCGTCGTGTACTGCGCGTACTGGGGCCGCGGCTACGCCTGCAGTCCGGCCGCGATCCACGCCAAGGCCCGCGAACTCGCCCCGCGTCTGCGCTCGGTGTTCCTGGTGGAACCGGACGCGGTGCACAGCGTGCCGAAGGACGTGGAGTACGCGGTGATCGGCAGCCGGAGGTACTGGGAGGTGCTCGCCCGCGCCAAGTACCTCGTCAACAACGCCAACTTCGCCGACGCGGTCGTCAAACGCCCGGGCAGCGTGCACCTCCAGACGCAGCACGGGACACCGCTGAAGAAGATGGGGGCCGACCAGGCGACGTACCCGGTGGTGGCGGCGGCGACCGGAAGCATCGGCAGGCTGCTGGCCCGGGTGGACCGCTGGGACTACAACCTCACCTCCAACCGGCACTCCACCGAGATGTGGGAGCGGGCGTTCCCCAGCAGCCACGAGATCCTCGAATACGGCTACCCCCGCAACGACGTGTACTACACCGCGTCCGCCGAGGACGTCGCCCGCGTCCGCAGGGAACTGGGCGTCCCGGAGGGCAAGAAGGCCCTGCTCTACGCGCCCACGCACCGCGACTACGCCACCGGCTTCGCCTCGGGCCTGGACCTGGCGGAGTTCTGCGAGGCGATCGGGGACGACTACGTGGTGCTGCTGCGCGCCCACTACTTCTACGACCGGGGCGAGGGCCGGGGCGGCGGCCGGATCATCGACGTCACGGGGCACCGCTCCTCGGAGGACGTGTGCCTGGCCGCCGACGCGCTGATCACCGACTACTCGTCGATCATGTTCGACTACGCCAACCTGGACCGGCCGATCGTCGTGTACGCCGACGACTGGGACGTCTACCGGGAGGTCCGGGGCGTCTACTTCGACCTGATGCGGCTGCCGCCCGGCCGGGTCGCCCGCACGCCGGAGGAGCTGGCGGCCGTCTTCCGCGACGGCACGTACGCGGACGAGTCCGCCGCGGCCCTGCGCGCGGCGTTCCGGGAGCGCTTCTGCCAGTTCGACGACGGGCGGGCCGCCGAGCGCGTCGTACGCCGGGTGCTGCTGGGGGAGCCGCCCGAGTCGATCCCGCCCGTGGTCCCGCTCGCGGAGCGCGTACCGGCCCCCGCCGCCGCCACCCTCGTAAGGAGCTGACCGAAGACGTGCCCCGCTTCAGCATCATCGTCCCCGTCTACAAGGTGCAGGGCTTTCTGCGCGAGTGCCTCGACTCGGTGCTCGGCCAGTCGTACGGCGACTTCGAGGTGATCGCCGTCGACGACCGGTCGCCCGACGGCAGCGGCGCCATCCTCGACGAGTACGCCGCCCTGGACGGCCGGGTGCGGGTGCTGCACCTGCCCGAGAACGTCGGCCTGGGCGGGGCCCGCAACGCCGGCCTCGACCAGGCGGCCGGTGACTACCTCCTGTTCCTCGACAGCGACGACCACTACACGCCGGGCCTGCTGGCGGCCGTCGCCGCGCGGCTGGAGGCGACCGGCGGCCCGGACGTCCTGGTCTTCGACCATGTGCGCACCCACTGGTGGGGCCGGGGCGGGCGCAGTGAGGCGGCGGATTTGCTGGACGCGGCGGGCCTGGGGACGTTCCGCGTCCGGGAGAGCCCCGAGTACCTGAACCTGTTCCTGGTGGCCTGGAACAAGGCTTACCGGCGGGCCTTCTTCCAGGAGCACGGCCTGCGGTACGCGCCGGGGCTGTACGAGGACGCGCCGGTCACCTACAGGGCGATGGTGCTGGCGGACCGGATCGCGTGTCTGGACCGGATCGGCGTGGAGTACCGGCAGCGCAGGCAGGGCGCGATCACCAGGACGCCGGGGCGCCGGCACTTCGAGATCTTCCCGCAGTACGAGGGGCTGTTCGCGTTCGTGGAGCGGCGACCCGACCTCGACTGGGCGCGGCCGCTGCTGCTGGAGCGGGCGCTGGACCACATGTTGTTCGTGCTGGCCCGCGAGGACCGGGTACGGCCCGCCGACCGTGGCGACTTCTACCGGGAGATCCGTTCCTTCCGCCGACGTCACCTCCCGGAGGGCGGCTGCGCTGACCCCGGCGGCTGGCGCGGGGCCGAGATGCGGCTGCTGGCCTCGGCGCCCTACGCGTCGTACGCGGCGGTGCGCGGGATGCGGGGCCTGCGCGCGAGCGCCCTGGGCGGTAAGCGGCGGGTGGCCGGGAAGGTGTCGGAGACCGCCCAGCGCGCCTATTACCGCGGCCAGTCGAAGCGTCCCCTCGACCCGCACCTCGCGGTCTACTCGGCGACCCACCACCGGGGCGTGACCGGCGACCCGGCCGCGATCCACGCCAAGGCCCGGGAGATCGCCCCGCACATCCACGGCGTGTGGGTGGTCCGGGAGGACGCCGTGGACGCGCTGCCGCCCGGCATCGACCATGTGACACCGGGCTCACGCCGCTACCACGAGGTCATGGCGCGGGCCACGTACTGGGTGAACAACGTCAACTGGCCCGGCACCCTGGCCAAACGGCCCGGCAGCGTGCACATCCACACCCACCAGGGCACCCCGCTCAAGTACATGGGCGCCGACCTGCTGACCAAGCCGGGCGCCCGGTACGGCTTCGACGTGCCGCAGATGCTGCGCCGGGCCGACCGGTGGGACTACAGCCTGGTCGCCGGGCGGCACGCGGAGCGGGCCTGGGAGCGGGCCTACCCGTGCCACTTCACCTCGCTGCGCACCGGCAGCCCGCGCAACGACGTGCTGGTGGGCGCCGGGCCGGAGCGGGGCGCGGCGGTGCGCGAGCGGCTCGGTGTCCCGGCCGGTGACACAGTCGTGCTGTACGCGCCGACCCGGCGCGACTACCGGCGCGGCGGCCACGTCGACCGGTTCGACCTGGCCCGGTTCGCCGCGGACCTCGGGCCCGGCCACACCCTCGTCGTGCGCCTGCACCCCTCGCTGGCCGGGGGTGTGACGCGCCGCCTGGGGCTGACCGACCTGCACCGGCGGGGCGTGCTGGTGGACGCGACGGACGAACCTCACGTGGCGGACGTGATGCTCGCCTCCGACGTACTGGTGACCGACTACTCCGCCCTGATGTTCGACTACGTCCTCCTCGACCGGCCGGTCGTGGTCCACGCCGACGACTGGGGCGCGTTCGCGGCCAGCCGGGGCGCCTACTTCGACATCACGGCCGACCCACCGGGGCACGTGTCGCGCTCCTACCGCGAGCTGACCTGGCTGTTCGCCTCCGGCACCTGGCAGGACGCGCAGGCGGCGCGGCTGCGGGCCGCCTTCCGGGAGCGGTACTGCGAGTTCGAGGACGGGCAGGCCGCCGAGCGGGTCGTGCGGCTGCTGATGCTGGGCGAGGGCGGTGGCGCGCCGCTGCCCGCGGCCCGCCGGACCCCGGGTGTGCGTGCCCGGTCCGGGGCTCTGGTCGAGCGATGAGGACTCCCGCCACCCCCGAGGCCGTTCCCTCGCTGCCCGGTCAGCGGGCCTCCTCACCGCGGCCGCCGGCCGCCGCCGAGCGGCTGCGGCCGGTGCACTGGTGGCACGCGGCGCTGGTCGCCGTGCCCACCGCGGTGCTGTTGGTGCTGGGCTACCGGCGGCGCTGGATCTGCGACGACGGGCTCATCTACCTGCGTCCGGTCCGCCAGATCCTGGCGGGCAACGGGCCCGTGTTCAACGTGGGGGAACGGGCGGAGAGCTCCACCGGCACCCTGTGGCAGTGGCTGCTCGCGTTCGCCACCTGGGTGACCGGTGAGGACCCGGCGTTCCTCGCGGTCGGGCTCGGGCTGCTGCTGAGCGCCGCCGGGTTCGCACTCGCCCTGTACGCCACCTGCCGGCTGCACCGGAGCGCGGGGCCGCTGCTTCCGGCCGGCGTGTTCGTGCTGCTGGCCGTGCCGCCGTTCTGGTCGTACATGACCTCGGGTCTGGAGAGCGGCCTGGGCGCCTGCTGGACCGGCCTGTCGTGGTGGCTGCTGACGTGGACCCGGCGCGGTCAGCGGACCCGGGTGACGTACACGGCCGCGTTCGTGTTCGGGCTGGGTCCGCTGGTCCGGCCCGATCTCGCGGTGGTCACGGTGTGCTTCCTGGCGGCGCAGTGGTGGGTGCTGCGCCCGCCCCGGCGGGGCGTGGCCGCGACGCTGGCGTCGGCGGTGGCGCTGCCGCTGGCGTACGAGGTGTTCCGGGCGGGCTACTACGGGATCCTGGTGCCGCTGCCCGCCATCGCCAAGGAGGCGGGCGCCAGCGACTGGGGCCGGGGCGCCGGCTATCTGCGGGAGACGTTCGGGCCGTACTGGCTGTGGCCCGTCGTCCCCGTGCTCGGCGTGCTGGCCGCCTCGCTGGTGCGGCGCACGCGCGCCCAGCGGCAGTCCGGGCATCCGGGGCGGGCCTCGCTCGCGGTGCTGCTGGCGCCCCTGGCCGCCGGCCTGCTGCTGGCCGGGTACGTGGTGCGGGTCGGCGGCGACTACATGCACGCGCGCATGATCCTGCCGGCCCTCCTGCTGCTGCTCCTGCCGGTCCTGGTGGTCCCCGCGACCAGGTTCACGGGCGTGGCGAGCGCGCTGCTGGCGGTGTGGCTGTGCGCGGTGGTCAGTCCGCTGCGGGAGCCGTTCGACGTGCGCTCGACGCCGACGACCTTCAACGTGCGCAGCTCCGACGTGGAGGGCCTCGGCGACCACAACCCGGTGCGCACCGCGACCTGGGTGGCCAACTGGCCGGCCCTGCCTGAGGGGCGCGGCATGCTGGCCCGGGCCGTGCGCGCGGACCGGCCGACGCTGCTGTACTTCGACGCCGGGCGCAGGCTGCACGCCACGCCGATGCGGGCGGACTCCCCGTACCACGTGGTGATCGTCGGACGTCATCTCGGGGTCACGGGAGCCGCAGCGCCGCTCGACTCGTACGTCAACGACGCCTGGGGGCTCGCCAGTCCCGTCGGCGCGCATCTGGCACTGGAGCGGTGGAGCTGGCCCGGGCACGAGAAGTTCCTGCGCAACCACTGGATCTTCGCGGAGTGGGCGGCCGGGCACCCGCCGCGGGGCGACCTGTTGCGGGCGGGGACCTCGCGGGAGGCGGTCGGGGCGGCCCGGGCCGCGCTGGGCTGCGGTGAGCTGGCCGAGCTGAGGGAGTCGGCGCGCGCGCCGCTCACCGCCGGGCGGTTCTGGAAGAACCTCACGGGGTCCTTCGAGCGGACCCGGTTCCGCTTCGCGCGCTGGCCGGCGGCGGCGGAGCGGGCGCTGTGCGACTGACGGTGGCAGGTGGGCGTAGCCGCCTCACCCGATGAAGTGACGCGGGGTCAGGCCCGCGGCGCGGGCGGGAACATTCGGCGCATGCCCGAATCCCTTCCCCTTCCGACAGCCCGGTGAGCGCCCAAGTCGCCGTCCGGCGGACCGTGCGGGGCGCGACGGCTCTGCGCGGCGGTGTGCGGCGGCCGTCCCCGTACCAGTTCTTCGGCGCCCTGTTCTGGCTGGTGATGACGCTGGCGTACTGGCGGATCCCGCTGTGCTGCGACGCCGGGCAGCACGCCGCGGTCGTCGAGCGTCTCGCAGCCGACCTGCTCCACCCGGCGCACAGCATGGCCGACCTGCCGGGCGAGGGCAGCCCCTACTACGGGCCGTACGCCGTGGCCCAGGGGGTGCTGGCGCGGCTGACCGGGTTGTCCGGCTGGGAGGTCGTGAAGCTGGCCGGTCCGGTGCATCTGCTGGTGCTGCTCACGGGGATCGGCCGCTTCGTGAGGACCGTCACCGCACGCCCCTGGGCGCCGGTCCTGGCCCTGCTGTTCATGACGCTGCTGTGGGGCACCGCGCGGATCCTGTGGAGCGGTTACCTCGGGCTGATGCCGATGACGACGAACCTGGGGTATCCGTCCGCGGTCGCGATCGGCCTGACGTTCTGGGCGTGGGCCTGGACCGGCGGGTGTGCGCGAGCGGGGACACCGGCCGTGCGGTTCGTCGGCCCGAGCGGGCTGGGCGGCTGGTGGGCGTACGCCGCCCTAGGCGTCCTGTACGGGCTGATCCTGCTCATCCACCCCGTCACGGCGGCCTCGGCACTGGTGGGGGCGGCGGCGATGGTGGCGGCGTGTCAGCGGGGGTGGCGGCGCCCGGTCGTGGCGCGCTGGGCGCTCTGCGCGGCGGTCTGCGCGGCCGTCGCCGTGTCGTGGCCGTACTACGACGTCCTGGCACTGGTGGGCGACACCGGCATGGACGCGATGCACCTGCGGCTGTACGAGGGGATGCCCGCCAACTCCTGGCTCGCGCTGATCGGCCTGCCGGCGCTGTGGGTGCGGGCCCGCCGGTCGGCGCGCGACCCGCTGGTGCTGATGTTCCTGCTGGAGTGCGTGTTGCTGGCGTACGGCTGGGTGAGCGGGCACTACACCTACGCCCGGACGCTGTGGGCGGCGCTGGTGCCGCTCCAGTTCGCGCTCGCGGTGGAGCTGGCGGCGCCCCGGCCGTGGCGGTGGGGCCGCAGGGTGCTGGGCGGTGTGGCGGCGGCCGGGATGTGCGTCGGGTTCGTCACCGTCCACGCCGGGGCGGTCGTGCCGCGCTCGGTCGACCCGGTGGGGTTCACGCAGCCGACGCGCTGGCCGTCGTACGACTGGGCGGCGCGGCACATCGGGCCGGGTGAGGTGGTGATCACCGACGGGTACTTCGCCAGTCGCTCCATCGCCGGGTACGGGCCGAACCTTGCCGCGCCTGTCTGGCCCGACCCGGCCCTGAACGAGGAGGAGCGCAGGCGCCGGGCGGCCGACGTCCGCGCCTATCTGGCCCCCGGCTCGACCCGCGCCGGGCGTGCCGCCGTCGTCCGCCGCTACCACGTGCGCTGGCTGCTGCTGACGCGCTGGCACCCGGTGCCCGAGGAGGCCGTGGTGGTGGCGTGGAGCAGGCGGACGGGGGAGGTGCTGGCGCGGGTCGGGGGGTGAGCCGCGCGGCCCTACTCGATGACGAGGTCGACGTCGATGTTGCCGCGGGTGGCGTTGGAGTAGGGGCAGACCTGGTGGGCCTGCTCGACCAGCTTGCGGCCGGTCGCCTCGTCCACGCTGTCCGGGAGCTCCACGCGGAGGGTGACGGCGAGGCCGAAGCCCTCGCCCTGCTTGCCTATCGAGACCTCGGCGGTCACGGCGGCGTCGCTGACGTCGACCTTGGCCTGGCGGCCGACGAGGCCGAGGGCGCTGCCGAAGCAGGCGGCGTAACCGGCGGCGAAGAGCTGCTCCGGGTTGGTGCCCTGGCCGTTGCCGCCCAGCGCCTCGGGCATGCCCAGGGCGAGGTCCAGCACGCCGTCGGAGCTGACGGTCCGGCCCTCGCGGCCGTGGGTGGCGGTGGCGACAGCGGTGTAGAGCGCGTCCATGGAAAACCTTCCCTCTCACGTCAACGTTCGGCGGCCCGCTTCCGGACCGCCCGACGCCACGATTAGAGCACACAATTAAGTTGCGCGCAATTAAATGACGGTGGGAGCTACCCTGGATCCATGAACACGCCGGACGACGACTGGCTCCGCCTGGACCAGCAGATCTGCTTCTCCCTGCACGCGGCCTCCCGCGCCTTCAACAGTGTCTACCGGGTGATCCTCAAGGACCTCGGGCTCACCTACCCGCAGTACCTGGTGATGCTGGTGCTGTGGGAGCACGACGAACTGCCCGTGAAGAAGCTCGGGGAGCATCTGCGCCTGGACTCGGGCACGCTGTCGCCGCTGCTCAAGCGACTGGAGGCGGCCGGTCTGGTACGCCGGGAGCGCAGCGCCCGCGACGAGCGGTCGGTGGAGGTGCGGCTGACCGAGGAGGGCACCGCGCTGCGGCAGCGGGCCCTTCAGGTGCCGCGCCGGATCGCCGCCTCGACCGGCTTCGGGCCCGAGGAGGTCCGGACCCTGCGCGCCCACCTCGACGAGCTCACGACCGCGCTGGACGCGGCCGCCCTCACGGGGACTCCGGGCGACTCGCCGGCCGACGGGCGGTCGTAGCGGCGCCGGGCGGCTCGCCCTTGCCGCGGGGCGGCTTCCGGACGTGCAGGCGCAGGACCACCCCCTCCCGCACGTGCTGCTCACGGACGGTGAACTCCGCCTCCAGCACGGCGAGTTTCGTCCGCTCGACCGGATCCGCCGGCGACCAGCGCGGTTTCAGCGCGTACGGCTCGGCGACGACCCAGACGCGGTCCACCGCGGCGAGCCTGCGCCGCAGCTCCCCGGGGGTCGCCTCAAGGCCCCACAGCGTCCCGGACCGGGGCGCCGGCTCACGCAGCGCGATGTCCCGAGCCTGCCGGAAGCCCTTCGGGTAGGCCAGCGCGGCGAGCCTCCCGACGGACGGCAGGAACAGCACCGGGTCACCCGGGCGCACCTGCCGGACGGCGAACGCGGAGACGGCGGCGAGGTTGTCGGGGCGGTGCGCGGCGGAACGGTCCCGGCGGTGGTCGGGGAGCTGATGGACGAACGCGGCCAGGAGGGTGACGACGCCTGCCACGCCCAGCAGGGCCCGGGCCCTCCGGCCGCCGGTCCGCGCCCGCCGCCCCTCGCACAGCGCGCGTTCCAGCCGACCGGCCACCCGCCCGGCCCCCGCGGCCACCAGCAGGGGCGCTCCCGCGAGCGCGTAGAACACGTACCGCTCGTGGAACAACGGCCGGACCTGCGACACGGTCAGCAGCATCCCCGGCGGCAGGAGCAGCAGCGGGAGCGCGACCGCCGCCGGCCTCCGCTCCAGGAGCCCCACGGCCAGCAGCGCCAGGGCCGCCCAGAACACCACCCCGGCCCGGCCCGGAGAGAAGTGCCGCAGGACCCGCCCGGCCTCGTCCCACCCGGGCGTCGCCAGCCACGCCACCTGCCCGGCCTGCCCCCGCGACACCCACACCAGCGGCAGCAGGAGCAGCACCGCCACCCCCGCCGCACCACCCCAGCCGGACCACGCCCTCCTCGGCACCCGCAGCGCCGCCAGCGTCACCGCGTGCGCGCAGAGCGCCAGCACCGCCAGCTCGTGCAGCAGACAGGTCAGGGCGACCACGGTGCCGTACGGCCACCAGGCCCGGGCGGTGGCCGCGTCCACCGCCCTCAGCAGCAGCAGCGTCGCCCCGGCGACCCCCGCCGCGACGAGCGCGTACGACCGCCCCTCCTGGGCGTAGTGGCCGGTCATCGGCGTGATCGCGTAGAGGAGACCGGCCCACAGACCGACCCGGGGCCCGGCCAGCCGGACGCCGAGGGCCGCCACCAGGCCGGCCGTGGCCGTCGCCGCGCACACCGACGGCAGGCGCAGGACGACCTCGCCCGGGTGGACGGTGAGCACGGCGTGCATGAGGAGGTAGTACAGGCCGTGCACCGCGTCCACGTCGTGCAGCAACCGCCAGATCTGCGGGACCGTGCGCCGTGCGACCAGGAAGGTGACGCTCTCGTCGCCCCACATGCCGCCGCGGTCCACGCCCCACAGCCCGACCGAGGCCATCACCGCCGTCGGGACCGCCACGGGCACCACGCCCGTGCCGAACCGGCCGCTCCCCGTCGACTGCCCGATCGTCACGGGCCGATTCTCGGCTGTTTTGTGGCGGGGAATGGGGCTTGATGGTGTGTTATCACTTTCGTGTCATTCGCCCGGCTTACGATCCGTCGTGATGAACGCCGCCGTGGATGTCGCCGTGGATGCCGCCGTGAACGCCGGGAGGCCGGTCCCCGAGGTCGCCGTCGTGGTCATCGGCTACGACGACGCCGCCCATGTGACGGACGCCGTGCGCTCGGCGCTCGCCCAGGGTCCGGCCGTGCGCGAGGTCGTGGCCGTCGACGACTGCTCGACGGACGGCAGCGCCGGCCTGCTCGACCGGCTCGCCGCGTCGGAGCGCCGCCTGAGGGTGATCCGCCGCCGGGTCAACAGCGGCGGCTGCGGCACCCCGCGCAACACCGGCCTCGCCGCGGTGACGTCGCCGTACGTGATGTTCCTGGACAGCGACGACATCCTGCCGCCCGGCGCGGTCGACGCGCTGCTCGCGGCGGCGCGCGGCGCGCACGCGGAGGTCGCGAGCGGCCTGTGCGTGCGGCGGGAACTGCCGTCGGGGCGCGAGGTGCCCTGGCAGGCGCGCCTGTACGCGCACCACGCCGTGGTCCCCCACCCCGCGCGGCGCCCCCGCCTGGTCCACGACACGCTGTGCGTCAACAAGCTCTACCGCACCGGCTTCCTGCGCGAGCACGGCATCCGTTTCCCCGAGGGCCGCTTCCCCTACGAGGACGTCGTCTTCACGGCTCGCGTGCTGGCCGCGGCACCGCGCGTCGCCCTGGTCCCGGACCGGGTGTACGTCTGGCACGTGCGCCGGTCCGCCGAGCGGCTGTCGATCTCGCTGGACCGGGCCGGTGCCGACAACTGGCGAGCTCGTACGGAGGCGTGCCGGCAGGCGTACGAGGTCCTGCTGGGCGCCGGGCAGAAGGAACTCGCCCGGGTGGCGCGCGCCAAGTTCCTCGACCACGACCTGCGGATGTACCTGCGCGAACTGGGGTTGCGTGACGCCTCGTACCGGCGTGCGTGGTGGGAGCTCACGCGGGCGCATCTCGCGGAGTACGACGCGGACGACTGGGCCCGCGACCCGGCCGCTCCCGGGCGGCTGGCCGGGCGGGTCGTCCTGGCCTCCCCGGAGCCGCGCGACCTGCCGCGGCTGCGGGAACTGGCGGCGCGCCCGGCCCGGCTGTACCCGCCGTACGCCCGCGCCGCGGACGGCACGCCCGTCTGGTCGGCGGACCTTCCGCAGATCTCCCTCGAACCCCTGCTGACCCGGCCGGTGCGGGAGCTGCCCCTCGCCGTCGACGCGGAACTGCGCCCCCACGCCCGCGGTACCCGGCTGCGGCTGCGCCTGCACGAGCTGTACGGCCGGCTGGCTCAGGCGGGCCCGGAGGCGGTGGAGGTGGAGTGGCGGAACCGGGACGACGGGAACACGAGGGGCGGCGGCACGGCCGCGCTGACGGCCGACGACCGCGCGGCGGATGCGGCCGGCGGCTGGTCGGCGGAGACGGTCGTGGATCTGGCCACGCTGGCCGCGCCCGGTGTGAGCACCTGGGACCTGCGGCTTCGCATCCGCTTCCGTGAGGGCGTGAGCCGCGAGGTCACAGCGCACGCCCTCACGGGCGCCGGGGTGCTGCGCCGCAGAGCCGTCCCTGCCACCCGGCACGGCCTGGTGCTCGTGCAGCCGTACGTCACCCACTCCGGCGCGCTGGCGCTGCGCGTCGCACCCGGCGTACGCGGCGCACTGTCGGTGACACGCGCGAGACTGCGCCGCCTGCTTCACTGAGACCGGGACACGACCAGCACGACCAGCACGGACACGCGACACCGGTACAGGTCGACTGACGAGGGGACGGCCGCACATGACCTGGTTGATCACCGGCGGCGCCGGCTACATCGGGGCGCACGTCGTACGGGCGATGACCGCGGCGGGCGAACGGGCGGTGGTGTACGACGACCTGTCCACCGGAGTCCCCGAGCGCGTGCCCGGCGGTGTTCCGCTGGTGGTGGGCTCGACGCTGGACGGCGAGCGGCTCGCGCGGGTCCTCGCGGAGCACTCGGTCACCGGCGTCGTCCATCTCGCGGCGAAGAAGCAGGTGGGAGAGTCGGTCGAGCAGCCGCTGCGCTACTACCGGGAGAACATCGAGGGTCTGCGGGTCCTGCTGGACGCCGTGACGGCGGCGCAGGTGGCGTCGTTGGTCTTCTCCTCCTCGGCGGCCGTGTACGGCATGCCGGACGTGGCCCTGGTCACGGAGGAGACGCCGTGCCTGCCGATCTCCCCGTACGGCGAGACGAAGCTGGCCGGTGAGTGGCTGGTGCGCGCGACGGGCCGGGCGACCGGGCTGTCGACCGCGTGCCTGCGCTACTTCAACGTGGCGGGCGCGGCGAGCCCGGAGCTCGCGGACACCGGTGTGTTCAACCTCGTCCCCATGGTCTTCGAGAAGCTCACGGAGGGCGCGCCGCCGCGCGTCTTCGGCGACGACTACCCGACCCCGGACGGCACCTGCGTGCGGGACTACATCCACGTCGTGGACCTGGCCGAGGCGCATGTGGCGGCGGCCCGGGTCCTCAGCGCCTCCCCCGGCCGCGAACTCACCCTCAACATCGGACGGGGCGAGGGCGTCTCCGTCCGCGAGATGATCGACCGCATCACCGCGGTCACCGGTTACGACCTGCCGCCCACGGTGGCGCCCCGCCGTCCGGGCGACCCCGCTCGCGTCGTCGCCTCCGCCGACCGCGCCGCCGCCGAACTGGGCTGGAAGGCCCGGCACGACGTCCAGGACATGATCGCATCGGCGTGGGAGGGCTGGGTACGGCTGCATCCGGAGGCGGCGCGGAGCTGATCCGCGTCA
Organism: Streptomyces djakartensis; assembly: GCF_014651075.1. Classification (GTDB taxonomy): domain Bacteria; phylum Actinomycetota; class Actinomycetes; order Streptomycetales; family Streptomycetaceae; genus Streptomyces; species Streptomyces djakartensis. Next base: position 22,442 of record NZ_BMWE01000030.1, read on the forward strand.
CCTGCCGGAAGACCTCTACAGCGCCTTCAACGCCTCCGCCGTCGCCCTGGCCAGCGACCCCAGATACCCCTTGGGCAGCTTCGGGCTGCGGATCACCACCGAGCGCCAGTAGAGCGGGCCGGAGATCAGGTCGAGGGCCAGGTCGCGGTCGAGCCCCCGGCGGAGCTCGCCGCGGGACTCCGCCGCCGTGACGATGCCGGTGGCGACGCCGTCCTGGCCCTCGCGCAGGGCCTTCTGGAGAGCCTCGGCGATCTCGGCGTTGCGGGCCGCCTCGGCCTGCAGGTCGGGGATGATCTGCGAGGCGACGGGGTGGCGCAGGGCGCGGGACGTCACCTCGTAGAGCAGCCGCAGGTCGCCCTCCAGGGAGCCGGTGTCCGGCGCGGGAAGGCCCTGCACGGCGAGTGCCGAGACGATGTCGAGGACCAGGTGCAGTTTCGAGCGCCAGCGACGGTACACCGCCGTCTTCCCCACACCCGCCCGGCGAGCGATCCCCTCGATGGACATCCGCGCGTAGCCGACGGCCGCGAGCTCCTCGAACACGGCCGCCCGGATGGCTTCCGTCACGTCCTGCCGCAGCACGGCCGCCCCCGCGGGGGCCCGGCGGCGCGGACTCGTCCGGGGCTCGTCGGCGTTGGTCGTCATGCCGACAGCATAGGGCGTCACGACGAAACGGTTGCGTTCCGACGCACCATCGCCGTACGCTCGCGTTGCGACGATACGGTCCCGTCCCGACGTAAGAAGTCCCCCGAACGAAAGCAGCGGATGTGAGCCAGGTCCTCCACACACCGCCCCACGCCCCGGCCCCGGCCGACGACGACCTCGCGGCCCTGGCCGCCCGCCACGGACTCTCCGTCAGCGGCGCCCGCCCCTCCCTGCCCGGGTACGTTCGACAGCTGTGGGCCCGCCGCCACTTCATCACCGCGTTCGCCACCGCCAAGCTCACCGCCCAGTACAGCCAGGCGAAGCTCGGCCAGGTCTGGCAGGTGATGACGCCGTTGCTGAACGCGGCGGTCTACTACTTCATCTTCGGCGTGCTGCTCGGTACCAAGCACGGCGTGCCGGACTACGTCCCGTTCCTGGTCACAGGCGTGTTCATCTGGACGTTCACCCAGAGCTCGATCATGGCGGGCACCCGCGCCATCTCCGGCAACCTCGGCCTCGTCCGGGCCCTGCACTTCCCGCGCGCCGCGCTGCCCCTGTCGTTCTGCCTCCAGCAGCTCCAGCAGCTGCTGTTCTCGATGGCCGCCCTGGTCGTCATCCTGCTCTGCTTCGGCGTGCCGGTCGGGGTGTCGTGGCTGCTGGCGCTGCCTGCGCTGTTCCTGCAGTTCACGTTCAACGCGGGTGTCTCCATGGTGATGGCCCGGATGGGCGCCAAGACCCCCGACATCGCCCAGCTGATGCCGTTCGTGCTGCGCACCTGGATGTACGTCTCGGGGGTCATGTGGAGCATCGACCAGCTGGCGGACAAGGACAGCCTGCCGCGCGTGGTGACGGTCCTGCTGGAGACCAACCCGGCCGCGATCTACATCGACCTGATGCGCTTCGCCCTGATCGACAGCTTCCAGGCGAGCCAGCTCCCCGCCCACGTGTGGGCGATAGCCGCCGGCTGGGCACTGCTCGCCGGTGCCGGCGGCTTCATCTACTTCTGGAAGGCTGAGGAGACGTACGGCCGTGGCTGAACACCCGAGCGAGAAGATACCCACCGTCATCGCCGACGGCGTCGACATCGTCTACCGCGTCAACGGCACCGGCGCCGGACGCGGCTCCGCGACCGCCGCCCTCAACCGCATCCTGCGCCGGGGACAGGCCGAGAAGGCGGCGGGCGTACGCCGGGTGCACGCGGTGAAGAACGTGTCGTTCGTGGCGTACAAGGGCGAGGCGATCGGCCTGATCGGCACCAACGGCTCCGGCAAGTCGACCCTGCTGAAGGCCGTCGCCGGGCTGCTCCCCGTCGAGAACGGCCGCATCTACACCGACGGCCAGCCCTCCCTGCTCGGCGTCAACGCGGCCCTGATGAACGACCTGACCGGTGAGCGCAACGTGCACCTCGGCGGCCTGGCCATGGGCATGTCCCGCGAGCAGATCAGGGACCGCTACCAGGAGATCGTCGACTTCTCGGGAATCAACGAGAAGGGCGACTTCATCACGCTGCCGATGCGCACGTACTCCTCCGGCATGGCCGCCCGGCTGCGGTTCTCCATCGCCGCCGCCAAGGACCACGACGTACTGCTGATCGACGAGGCGCTGGCCACCGGCGACCGCTCCTTCCAGAAGCGCTCCGAACAGCGCATCCGCGAGCTGCGCAAGCACGCCGGCACGGTGTTCCTGGTGAGCCACAACAACAAGTCGATCCGCGACACCTGCGACCGCGTGCTGTGGCTGGAGCGCGGCGAGCTGCTCATGGACGGGCCGACGGAGGACGTCCTCAAGGAGTACGAGGCGTTCACCGGGGACAAGTCCGCGAAGCCCGGTCCGAAGCCGAAGGCGGCGCCCAAGGTTCCCGTTCCCTCGTGAGGCCGTGCCGGGTCGGCCGTTTTGTCGCATTGATGGCACCATGACCGAATACGGTGCAGTCGCGAGAAGGAGTCCCCGTGATGGCCGAGCTCAGCGTCATCGTGCACGGGCCGAACGTCCAGGACCATCTGACGGAGCTCCTCGACTCCCTCGCCGCGCACCCCCTGCCGGACGCCGAGCTGATCGTGGCCGCGGTGGGCGACTGGGCCCGGGAGACAGCCGAGCGGCACACCCCGGACGTCCCCGGCCTGCGGGTCCTGCCGCTGCCGGACGGCACGGGCGACGCGGCGGCCCGGGCGGCGGGCGCGGCACGGGCCTCCGGACGCTGGCTGCACTTCGTCCACGCCAAGGACGGCCTGCCCGCCGGCGCCACCCGCACGGTCGCCGAGCGGGTGGCCGAGCTTTCCGGTGAGGTGGACGTGCTGCTCCTCGACCACGTCCGCAGCACCTGGCGCGCCTCCGGCCTGCCCTCCCCGGACGGTTTCCTGCTCGCCCGGGCGGGCCGTGCCGACGTCGCCCTGGACGACTTCGCGCCCCTGCTGCGTCTCACCCCGCTGCTCGGCACCCGCGTCCTGCGCACCGACTTCTACAGGGCGCACGAGCAACGGCTCACCACCGATGACGAGCCGTACGCCGCCCTGGCCGCCCTGCTGCTCGCCGGCCGTGTCGCCTGCCTGCCGCACGTCGCCTACGAGGACCGCAGGCTGCGCCCGGCGAGCCTGCCCCCGGTCACCCCCGAGCAGCGTTACGGCCTCGTCGAGCGCTACGAGTCCCTCCTCGACCTCGCCCGGGGCCGCCGCGCCGCGCACGCCGCGCTCTACGACGTGATGGTCCGCGACTTCCTGCGCACGTTCGCGCGCGGCGGCATGACGGAGGAGGTCGCGCGGGAGTTCTTCCGCCGGGCGTCCCTGGCCGCCCTGCGCCGCCGCCCCGAGGGCTACCGGCACCCCGCCGGTCTCGAAGGCGTCCGCCGCTCCCTGCTCGAAGAGGGCGCCTACACGAAGTACCGGGCCTTCCAGGCCGCCAACCGCACCCGCCGCACGGCCCAGTCGGCGGTACGGACCCGACGGCGCCAGGTGGGCACCAGGCTCCGCGGCCACCAGTACCGCAGGGCCCTCGGCCGCCCGGTCGATCCCGGCCTGGCGGTGTTCGCGGCGTACTGGAACCGCGGCGTCGCCTGCAACCCCGCCGCGATCGCCGCGAAGCTCACCGAACTCGCCCCGCGGATCCACCAGGTGTGGGTGGTCACCGCGGAGAACGCGGCCCTGCTCCCGCCCGGCACCGACCATGTCGTGCCCGGCACCCGCCGCTACTGGGAGGTGCTGGCGAGGGCCAAGTACCTCGTCAACAACGTCAACTTCCCCAACGCGGTGGTCAAACGCCCCGACGCGATCCACGTCCAGACCCACCACGGCACGCCCCTGAAGCGCATGGGCCTGGACCAGATGGCGTACCCGGCGGCCGCCCAGGGGATGGACTTCCAGGCGCTGCTGGAGCGCGTCGACAAGTGGGACTTCAGCGTCTCCGCCAACAGCCACACCACTCGCATGTGGGAGCGGGCGTACCCCTCGCACTACGTCAGCCTCGACCACGGCTACCCGCGCAACGACGTCTACTACACGGCCGGCGCCGAGGACGTCCGCGCGATCCGCGACCGGCTCGGCATCGCGCCGGGCCGCCGGGCCGTCCTCTACGCGCCCACCCACCGCGACTACGAGGCCGGCTGGACCCCGCGCCTGGACCTCGCCGCCCTCGCGGACGACCTCGGCGACGACACCGTCCTCCTCGTCCGCGGCCACTACTTCTACAGCGGCGCCGCCTCCCCCCTCGCCCACCTGCGCCGCACGGGCCGGATCATCGACGTCTCCTCCTACGACCCGGTGGAGGAGCTGTGCCTGGCGGCGGACGCCCTGGTCACGGACTACTCCTCGATCATGTTCGACTACGCCAACCTCGACCGTCCGATCGTGATCCACGCCGACGACTGGGAGACCTACCGCACCACCCGCGGCGTCTACTTCGACCTGATGGCCGAGGCCCCGGGCCCGGTGGCCCGCGGCCAACGGGAGCTGACGGAGATCCTCACCACCGAGGCCTGGCGCGACGAGGGCGCGGCGAAGGCCCGTGCCGTCTTCCGGCGCCGGTTCTGCGAGTACGACGACGGACGCGCCGCCGAACGCGTCGTCCGCCGGGTCTTCCTCGGCCAGGACGAGAGGGACCTGCCGCCGGTGCTGCCGATCGAGGAACGCACCCCGGCCCCGACCCCGCAGGAGGCGACCGCATGAGCACTCCCGACGTCACCGTGACGGTCATCGTCCACAACGACGCCGAACGCCTCGCCCGCGCCGTCTCCTCCGTCCGCCGGCAGACCCACACGAACCTCGAGATCATCGTCAGCGACGACCACTCGACGGACCGGACCCCGGACGTGGCCAGGCGTCTGGCCGCCGCGGACCCCCGTGTCCGCCATCTCCGTCTGGAGCGGAACAGCGGTGGCTGCGGCGTGCCGCGCAACCGCGCGATGGAGATCGCCCGGGCGCCGCTGCTGATGTTCCTCGACAGCGACGACGAACTCCCCGGCAACGCCGTCGAACTGCTGCTCGCCGCGCACCGCGAGCGGGAGATCGACTTCGCGATGGGCGCGGTGCAGCGGGTCCGGGTGGACAACGGCCGCCGCTCGACGTGGATGCCGCACCTGGTGGCCGAGCGCCGCACCCTCGCGGGCATCGGGGCCGACCCGCGCCTGTTCTTCGAGCACCTGGCGACGAGCAAGATGTACGCCCGCGCCTTCCTCGACCGGCACGGCCTGCGCTTCCCTGAGGGCATCCACTACGAGGACCAGCTGTTCTCGGCTCAGGCGTACTGCCTCGCCAAGAGCTTCACGATCATCCCGGAACCGGTCTACCGCTGGTACGTGGCCCCGTACGCCGCCTCCGACGCGGCGTCGATCTCCAACCAGCGGCACAAGCTCGCCAACGTCCGCGACCGCATCCACGTCCAGCACCTCATCGACGCGTTCCTCACCGAGAGCGGGCACGAGTGGCTCCGCGAGGACAAGGACCACAAGTTCCTCAAGCACGACTTCCGGATGTACGCCGGTGACCTGCCGTACCGGGACGCGGAGTGGCTGTCCTCCTTCGCGGACCTGGTCACCCCGTACCTGGACACGCTCGCGCCGGGCGCGTACGCGCGCCTTCCCCGCACCGAACGCGTGGTCATCCAGCTGATCCGCGACCGCCGCCTGCCGGAGGCCCGCTCGGCGGCCCGGGGCCTGGGCCAGAGCGTGGCACCCAGGCAGCTCACGACGGACGCGGAGGGCCGCGTCTACTGGGGCGGCGAGGTCCCTGCCACCGCATGGTCCCGCCGGGAACTGGACGTCTCGGATCTGGAGCTGGAGACCTGTCCCTTCCCCAGCGCCCGGTTCCGCCACGAGATCACGGAGGTCGGCAGAGGCCCGGGCGCGTCGATCGACCTGGCGATCCGCACCTACGACCCGGCGCTGCGCCTCCCCGTCGGCCCCCGGCGCGCGACGCTCCTCATCGCCCCCGGCGGCCGCCGGCTCCACGTCCACTTCCGGCTCTCCCCGGTCCGCCCCGGCATCTTCGAGGGCCACGCCCACCTGGACCTGACGGCGGTCTCACTCCCCCTCCAGGGCTTCGCGGGGATCCGTCATCCGCTGCTCCGCCTCCAGCACCAGGGCCTGACCAACACGGGCCTGCTCCTGGCTCCCTTGGCCTTCCCGGCCCTCACGGCCCAGGTGCCGTCCCACCGTGTGACGGTGGAACCGGAGGGCCACGGCCCCGGCCGCCTGCAGGTCCGCTGGGAGCCGCTGGGAGTGACGGCAAAGGTGGTACGCCCACTGGTACGCCGAGTGGCAGGGCCCAGACTGAAGCGGGCAGCACACCTGCTGGCCGGCGCCCTGAAGTAGCACCGCCCCAGCTGCGGGCAGTCGTGCCGCTGGGGCGGCACGGGTGGGCGCAGCGGCACCCCGCAACGCCGGGCTGCGCAACCCCCCGCCCCGAGCACCGACGCCGAGCACCCCTGCCACCCGGCCCGAACCACACCGGCCGACAGGAAACGCCCCGGACCGACCGACCGACCGGTCCCGGCCCGGGGCGTTCAGAACGCCGTAGTCGCTACGAGTGCTGCCGCAGCAGCGTCCGCATCGTCCGCATCGCCACCGACAGGTTCGCGAGATCGAACGTCTCAGAGCTCTGGATGTCCTCCAGCGTGGTACGGGCCCGCCCGAGAATCGCCGCGTTCTTCTGCTCCCACGCCTTGTACCGCTGCTCGGGCGTCGAGCCGCCGTTGCCCACCGCCAGCACGTCGGCGGTCAGCGCCGCGTGCGCCGCGTACAGGTCCTCGCGGATCGCCGCGCGGGCCATGGACTGCCAGCGGTCGGCGCGGGGCAACTCGATGATGCGGTCCATCAGCTGGGTGATCCGCAACCGGTCGGCGAGGTCGTAGTACACCTCGGCGACGTCCAGCGGCTCACGGCCCATGCGGTCGGCGATCGAGACGATGTCGAGCGTCGGGAAGGCGGAGGAGAAGCCGGCCACGCGGGTGGCCAGTTCGTCCGGGACGCCGGCGCCCGTCAGCTCGTCGTAGATCTTCCCGTACCACTCCAGGTCCGCGCCCCGCAGCAGCTTCGGCAGCTGCGCCCAGACCTGCTCGACACGGTCGGCGAAGAAGTCGACCGTCTCGGCCAGCCGCAGCGGCTGCGGCCGGTTGTTGAGCAGCCAGCGCGTGCCCCGCTCGACCAGGCGCCGCGCGTGCAGCCGGATGCGGGTCTGGACCTCGGCCTCGACCTTGTTGTCGAGCGCCTCCACCCCGTCCCACACCGGGGACTGGCGGAAGATCGCCCGGGCCGCGGTCTGCGCCCGCACGATCTCCTCCAGCGACGCCCCGGTCTCCTCGCGCAGGCGGTGCAGATACGTCGTACCGCCCGTGTTGACCGTGTCGTTGACCAGCACGGTCGTGGTGATCTCGCGGCGCAGCGGGTGGCTGACGAGGTGCTCGGGGAACTGTTCGCGCAGCTCGGTCGGGAAGTACGCGTGCAGCAGGGTGCTCAGGTACGGATCGTCCGGCAGCGAGGTGTGCAGCAGCTCCTCCGCGACGGTGATCTTCGTGTACGCCAGCAGCACGGCCGTCTCCGGGCCGGTCAGACCCTGGCCCTGGGCGAGCCGCTCGCGGATCTGCCGGTCGGTGGGCAGGAACTCCAGCGCCCGGTCGAGGTGACCCTCCCTGACGAGGTGCTTCATGAAGCGCTGCTGGGCGTGGAGCATGGCGCTGGACTGGGCGAGGGCGTTGGCGATCGCCGTGTTCTGCGCGTAGTTGTTGCGCAGCACCAGCCGGCCGACCTCGTCGGTCATCTCGGCGAGCAGCTTGTTGCGCTGCTTGACGGTCATGTCGCCGTCCGCGACCAGGCCGTTGAGCAGGATCTTGATGTTCACCTCGTGGTCGGAGGTGTCCACGCCCGCGCTGTTGTCGATGGCATCGGTGTTGATCCGGCCGCCGTGCAGCGCGAACTCGATCCGGCCCAGCTGGGTCAGGCCCAGGTTGCCGCCCTCGCCGACGACCTTGACGCGCAGGTCCTGGCCGTCGACGCGGATGGCGTCGTTGGCCTTGTCGCCCACGTCGGCGTTGGACTCGGCCGAGGACTTGACGTATGTGCCGATGCCGCCGTTCCACAGCAGGTCCACCGGGGCGTGCAGGATCGCCTTCATCAGGTCGGCCGGGGTCAGCTTGGTGACCTTGGACTCGATGCCGAGGGCCTCACGGATGTGCGCGTTGACCGGGATCGCCTTGGCCGTGCGCGGGAAGATGCCGCCGCCGGCCGACAGCAGGTCCGTGTTGTAGTCCTCCCAGCTGGACCGCGGCAGCTCGAACAGGCGGCGGCGCTCGGCGTAGGAGGTGGCGGCGTCCGGGTTCGGGTCGATGAAGATGTGCCGGTGGTCGAAGGCGGCCACCAGCCGGATGTGCTCGGAGAGCAGCATGCCGTTGCCGAACACGTCACCGGACATGTCACCGATGCCGACGACCGTGAAGTCCTCGGTCTGGGTGTCCACGCCCAGCTCCCGGAAGTGCCGCTTGACGGACTCCCAGGCGCCGCGGGCGGTGATGCCCATGCCCTTGTGGTCGTAGCCCGCGGAGCCGCCGGAGGCGAAGGCGTCACCGAGCCAGAAGTTGTACGTCTCGGCGACCTCGTTGGCGATGTCGGAGAACGTGGCGGTGCCCTTGTCGGCGGCGACGACGAGGTAGGTGTCGTCCCCGTCGTGCCGGACGACGTCCGCCGGGGGCACGACCTCGCCGGCCACCATGTTGTCGGTGATGTCGAGCAGCGCCGAGATGAAGGTCTTGTAGCTCCTGATCCCCTCGGCCAGCCACGCGTCGCGGTCCACCGACGGGTCGGGCAGCTGCTTGGCGACGAATCCGCCCTTGGCGCCGACCGGCACGATGACGGTGTTCTTCACCATCTGCGCCTTGACCAGGCCGAGGATCTCGGTGCGGAAGTCCTCACGCCGGTCGGACCAGCGCAGGCCGCCGCGCGCGACCTTGCCGAAGCGCAGGTGCACGCCCTCGACGCGCGGCGAGTACACCCAGATCTCGTACGCCGGGCGGGGCGCGGGCAGGTCCGGGATGGCCTGCGGGTCGAACTTCATGGAGACGTACTCGTGCGGCCTGCCGCCGGCCGCCTCCTGGAAGAAGTTGGTCCGCAGCGTCGCCTTGATGACGGTGAGGAAGGACCGCAGGATCCGGTCCTCGTCCAGGCTCGCGACCTGGTCGAGGGCCGCGTCCACCTCTTCGAGCAGGGCGTCCACGATCTCGTGCCCGGCGCGCTGCCGGTCCGGCGACATCCGCGCCTCGAACAGGGAGACAAGCAGGCGGGTGGTGTGGACGTTGTTGCGGAGGGTGTCCTCCATGTAGTCCTGGCTGAACGTCGAGCCCGCCTGGCGCAGGTACTTCGCGTAGGCCCGCAGCACCATCGCCTGCCGCCAGGTCAGTCCGGCGCTCAGGACGAGGGCGTTGAAGCCGTCGTTCTCGGCCTGGCCGGTCCAGGTGGCCGCGAAGGCGTCCTGGAACCGTTCACGGGCGTCGTCGCCGAAGTGGTCACCGCTGCCGTTCTTCGACCGGGGCATCCGCAGCCCGAAGTCGTAGATCCAGGCCACGCTGCGGTCCGAGCAGCGCAGCTCGTACGGCCGCTCGTCGACGACCTCGACGCCGATCCGGCTGAGGACCGGCAGCACGGCCGAGAGGGAGATCGCCTCGCCCGTGCGGTAGATCTTGAAGCGGCGCTCCTCGGGGGCGGCGCCCACCGGTTCGTACAGGCTGAGCGCGAAGTCCGTGCCCTCCTCGGCCTTCAGCTCTTCGAGGTGGACGAGGTCCGCGACCGCGGCACGCGGGTTGTGGTCGGCCTTGTAGCCCTCGGGGAAGGCGTGCGCGTAGCGGCGCAGCAGCTCGGCCGCGCGCTCCTCGCCGAGCTCGGCGTCGAGCGCCTCGGCGAAGGCGTCCTCCCAGGACCGGGCGGCCTCCATCAGCCGGGCCTCGATGCGCTCCTTGTCGAGGTCGGACAGCTCCGGCAGTTCGGTGCCCTGCGGGACCCGGACCACGAAGTGCAGCCGGGACAGGATCGACTCGGTGTTCCACGCGGTGAAGTCGACGCTGATGCCGCCCAGCTCCTCCTTCAGGATCTCGATGATCCGCAGGCGGACGGCCGTGGTGTAGCGGTCGCGCGGCAGGTAGACGAGGGCGGAGTAGTAGCGCCCGTACTCGTCCTGGCGCAGGTACAGCCGCAGGCGCCTGCGTTCCTGGAGGTAGAGGACGGAGGTGACGATGGACCGCAGCTCGTCGACCGGGGTCTGGAAGAGCTCGTCGCGCGGGTACGTCTCCAGGATCTGGAGCAGGTCGCGCCCGTCGTGGCTGTTGGGCGAGAACCCGGCCCGCTCGAGGACCTCCTCGACCTTGCGCCGGATGACCGGGACCCGGCGCACCGACTCGGTGTAGGCGGCGGAGGAGAACAGTCCGAGGAAGCGCCGCTCGCCGACGACATTGCCCTCGGCGTCGAACTTCTTGACGCCGATGTAGTCCAGGTACGAGGGCCGGTGCACGGTCGCCCTGCTGTTCGCCTTGGTCAGGACGAGCAGCTTGTGCTCGCGGGCCTTGGCCCGCGCGTCGGCGGGCAGCCGCTCGAAGGACGGGCTGACCGGGTGGCTCTCCTCGTCGGCGTGGTGCGGGTCGGCGCGCAGTATGCCGAGGCCGGTGCCGGGCACCGCGGCAAGCGAGTCGTCGTCGCGCAGCTGGTACTCGCGGTAGCCGAGGAAGGTGAAGTGGTCGTCGGCCAGCCAGCGCAGCAGCTCACGGGCCTCCTCGACCTGCGGTCCGGGCAGGTCACCGGGGATGGGCTCGTCCGGCAGCCCTTCCGCCAGCCGGATCGCCGCGTCCCGCATCTTGCTCCAGTCCTCGACGGCCTCCCGGGCGTCGGAGAGCACGCGCAGCAGGTCGGCGGTGATCTGCTTCAGGTCGGACCGGTCGGTCTCGCGGTCGATCTCGACGTGGATCCAGGACTCGACGTGCGCGTCGTGCGGCAGGTCGCCGGACGGCGGGGTCGGCACCACCTCGATGAGCTTGCCGGTGACGTCGCGCCGCACCACGAACTGCGGGTGGATGACGACGTGGATCCCGCGCCCCTGCCGCGTCAGCTCGTTCGTCACGGAGTCGACGAGGAAGGGCATGTCGTCGGTGACGACCTCGACGACCGAGTGGCTGCACGTCCAGCCGTTCTCTTCCACGGTGGGGGTGTGCACCCGGACGTTGGCCGTGCCCTGGGGGCGGTTCTCGGCCAGCCGGTAGTGCGAGACGGCGGCTCCGAAGACATCGACCGGGTCGCGGTCGGTCATGTCCTCCGGGGCCGTGTGCAGGTAGTAGCGCTGGAGGAATGAGATGAGGGAATCGCGGTCCGGGGCTTCCTGGGCGTCTGGGGTCTCCTCGCCCGTCGACCCGGTCGGTAGGTGCCCCCCGACCGGGCTGTTCTCAGCTACCCGGGCGGCCCTCTCGAGCAACTCGGCCTTGGCTTCGTCCAGCTTGGTCTGCATTGTCCTCTGGCTCCTGTCGCGCGCCGTTGCGTGACGTAGAAGGAAGTACGGCCTCTGCGCTCACGGCCTCACGTCCTGACACGGGGTATCCGGTCTGTTCCGACGCTATGCCGCAAGGCGAGATGAGCGGGGGTGTCTGAGCCAATTTTGAGCTGACCCGGGGGTGTGAGGCTGCTCTCTGTGGCGCCTCGGTCCGGTCGGTGCTCGGCGTCCCGGGAGCCCTCGATGCCCCGTCCCGCCCGCGAAGACCAGCGACCGCCGCCCGGACACGGATGTCGTCCGTGCTCTCCGGGCGCAGGGCAGGGACGACGATGTCCCCGCGAACTATCGCGCTGATCACGCCACCAGGCTATCGCTCCGCACAGGGGCCCCGTCATGAGCCGTATCTGTACAAATCCAGACCCAGAAGTTTGACGTTCTGCACAGTGCGGCCGCCTAGCTGCGGGCAGTCGTGCCGCCCTAGCTGCGGGCAGTCGTGCCGCTTGGGGCGGCACGGGTGGGCGCAGCGGCACCTCGCACCTCCGAGCGGCGGACCCACCCCCGACCCCGGCAACAGCGCCGAGCACCTGAAGCCGCTGGCTCGGCTCACGCCGCCGCCAACCGCTCCGCCTCCGCAACCGCCTCCTCCAGCGTGTCCACGACCGGCACCCCCACCGCCTCCAGACTCGCCCGACTGTGCGACCCCCCGGTGTACAGCACGGCCCGAGCCCCCACATGCAGCGCGGCCACCGCGTCATCCGCCGCGTCCCCGATCACCACGGTCCGCTCCGCCGCCACCCCACTCAGCGACTCCAGATGCCGCACCATGTGCTCGGCCTTGCTGCCCCCCGACGGCCCGGTCCGCCCGTCCACCCGTATGAAGTGCGGCTCGATCCCGAACCCGCGCACCAACGGCACGAGCTCCTCATGTACGTACATGCTCAGAATCGACTGGCTGCGCCCCGCCGACCGCCACCCCGACAGCAGCTCCACCGCCCCCATCGTGAGCTCACAGGCTCCCCGGTGCTCGGCGTAGTACCGGTGGAAGATGTCGTCCATGACCTCCCACTCGGCTTCCGTCGGCAACCGCCCCATGAGCCGCTCATAGAACTTCGGCACCGGCACGCAGTACAGCTCCCGGTACTTCTCCAGCGTCAGCGGCTCCAGCCCCAGCTCGGCGAAGGCCGCGTTCGTAGCGCCGATGATCGCGTCGATGTCATGGAACAGCGTCCCGTTCCAGTCCCACACGATGTGCGCGCCCGTCTTCGTCCCCATGCCACAGAACGTACCCGCCCCCACTGACAATCAAGAGGCCGGAGCCTCAACGCGCCCCCGGCCGGGAGGCGGCTCAGTCCCCGCGCCCCACCAGGTTCGGAATCTCCTGCGTGGCGAACCACAGCAGCTCGTGGTCCTCCGCGCCGTCCACGACGAACTGCGCGTCGTCGTCCCCGCCGTCCGCCGCGGGCAGGGCCTCGGCGGCCGCCGTGACATCCGCCTCCGCGTCCGCCGCGTCGACATGCACCGCCGCCGCCTTGGCCAGCGCCACGGGACCGGAGACCCGTACCTCCCCCAGCGCCGCAGGGTCGAGTCCGCGGTCGGGATCGGCGCTCGCGTCCCGGTCGGGCACGTCGACGGCGATCACGACCCGCCGCCGCGGCGCCTCCGGCTCGGCCGCCAGCCGCCGCAGCGAGGCCAGCGCGGCCCGGCTCAGCGCCGCGTACTCCAGCTCCTCGATGTCGTCGGAGAGGTACCACTCGCGCAGCGCGGGCGTCACCGCGTAGGCGACGAACGGCCCGGCTCCCAGCTCACCCGTCTTGTACGCCTCGGCGAGACCGGGGAGGGTCAGGGGCACGTAGACACGCATGGGCTGGCCGCTTTCGTGGTCGGGGAGCTCCGGAGGTCCTTCAGGATACGTGCGGGACGTCCCCTTTCGAGCCCTGCCCCGTGACGCCGGACCCGTCCACCCGACGCCGGGAATTCACCCGGCGCGCCCCCACGCCCACGGCGTCCAAGCCCCCCACATCACCCGGATAAGTGAACCTTCCGGCGCCCCGGCTCCGCCTCCCCGCCGCCTTGCCCCGCCGCCCGCTGTCCCCGTACAAGATCACCGACCCGAAGTTACTCCCCGGTACCCACCGGGCCCACGAAACGGGGACCCCATGCACAAGGTCATGACCAGGGCACGCCGTCTGCCCGCGCGCCGCGACCAGCGCAGTTCCGGCAGCGCGGCCCCGCCGCCGGGAGCCCGCCCATCCGCCGCGGAGACCAGCTCCCCACCGCGCGCCTCCGGCAGCACCGCCCCACCCCGCGTCCCGGGCGGCGGACGCCGCACCCCGGTGGCGGACGGCCGCCCCCCGGCCTCCGGCCGCGCCAAGCGCTCTCAGACCCGTCCCGCCGACACCCGCCCACCGGCCCTCTCCGGACCCCGCACAGCACCCCGCGGAACGCCGCACAACACCCACTCCGCGTCGCGGGGAACCGTCACCCGGGCGTCCGCACCGGCCTCGCCGGACGAGACATCCCGCGCCCCTTCCCCCGGCCCCCGCCATCCGATCCCCCGGCCCCTGCCCACCGACCTCTTCGCCGACCTCCTCCTCGCCGTGCTGAGCGGCCACCGGCCCGTCCACTCGATGCTCCGCCACACCCGGGGCCGTGCCTACGACGAACTCGCCTGGCTCGCCGAGCGCGGCCCCCTGCGCACCCGCGGCGCCCGTCCCGTCGTCCGCGACATCGGCTGGTGCGAACCTCGCCCCGGCGCCATCGAGGCGTTCGCCCGCATCGGGGCCGGCGACCGGCTCCGCGCCATGGCGTTCCGCCTGGAACTCGGCCAGGACCTTCGCTGGCGCTGCACAGCGGTGGAACTCGGCGGTCCCCGCCCGCCCCGCGCCGACGCCGACTGACGCCCTGCCCCCCACGGCGAAGGGCCGGACACCCTGAGGTGTCCGGCCCTTCACGCCGCTATGGTGCCGCGGTCACCGTCACTTCTTGCGGCGGCCCCGGCTCCGCGCCTGCTTGCGGCGCTCCGCGCGCGTGAGGCCGTCGGCCTCGGAACGCACCGGCTCGCCGTCCTCGGTGAAGTCGCCCTCGATCGTGCCGCCCTCACCGTCGACCGTCGGCGCGGAGAAGTGGAGGTTGCGCCGCTGCGGGACGTCGAGGCCCTTGGCGCGGATCTCCGGGCGGGCGCCCGCCTGCGCCGGCACCGCGTCGTGCTTCTCCAGGTCGGCCACCGGCTTGGTGTCCTCGACCGGGACCTCCTCGACCTGCTGCTCGACCTGGACCTCCAGGTTGAACAGGTAGCCGACGGACTCCTCCTTGATGCCCTCCATCATCGCGGTGAACATGTCGAAGCCCTCGCGCTGGTACTCGACCAGCGGGTCCTTCTGCGCCATCGCGCGCAGGCCGATGCCCTCCTGGAGGTAGTCCATCTCGTAGAGGTGCTCACGCCACTTGCGGTCGAGGACCGACAGCACGACCCGGCGCTCCAGCTCACGCATGATCTCGGAGCCGAGCTGCGCCTCACGCGCCTCGTACTGCTCGTGGATGTCGTCCTTGATGGAGTCGCCGATGAACTCGGCGGTCAGACCGGCCCGGTCGCCGGCCGCCTCCTCCAGCTCCTCGACCGTGACGTTGCACGGGTAGAGCTGCTTGAAGGCGCCCCACAGCCGGTCGAGGTCCCAGTCCTCGGGGAAGCCCTCGGCGGTCTCGGCCTGGACGTAGGCGTCGATGGTGTCGTCCATGAAGTGCTGCACCTGCTCGTGCAGGTCCTCGCCCTCCAGGACGCGGCGCCGCTCGCCGTAGATGACCTCACGCTGGCGGTTGAGCACCTCGTCGTACTTCAGGACGTTCTTACGGGTCTCGAAGTTCTGCTGCTCGACCTGCGACTGGGCGGAGGCGATCGCGCGCGTGACCATCTTGTTCTCGATCGGCACGTCGTCCGGCACGTTCGCCATGGACATCACGCGCTCGACCATCTGGGCCTTGAACAGCCGCATCAGGTCGTCGCCGAGGGAGAGGTAGAAGCGGGACTCGCCGGGGTCGCCCTGACGGCCGGAACGACCGCGCAGCTGGTTGTCGATGCGCCGCGACTCGTGCCGCTCGGTGCCCAGCACGTAGAGCCCGCCGAGCTTCTCGACCTCCTCCTTCTCGGCGCGGACGGCCTTCTCGGCCCGCTCCAGCGCCTCGGGCAGGGCGTGCGCCCACTCCTCGATGTGCTCCTCGGGGTCGAGGCCGCGCTGGCGCAGCTCCGCCTCGGCGAGGTCCTCGGGGTTGCCGCCGAGCTTGATGTCCGTACCACGGCCGGCCATGTTCGTGGCCACCGTGACCGCGCCCTTGCGGCCGGCCTGGGCGACGATCGTCGCCTCCCGGTCGTGCTGCTTGGCGTTGAGCACCTCGTGCTGGATGCCGCGCTTGCTGAGCTGCTGCGAGAGGTACTCGGACTTCTCCACGGAGGTGGTGCCGACGAGGATCGGCTGCCCCTTGCGGTGCTTCTCCTCGATGTCGTCGACGACCGCCTCGAACTTGGCGACCTCGGTCCGGTAGATCAGGTCGGACTGGTCCTTGCGGACCATCGGCCGGTTGGTCGGGATCGGCACCACGCCGAGCTTGTAGATCTGGTGGAACTCGGCGGCCTCGGTCATGGCCGTACCGGTCATGCCGCACAGGCCGGGCTGTTCCTTGCCGTTGTGGTCGTGGCGCTTGTAGAGGCGGAAGAAGTTCTGGAGGGTGATCGTGGCGAGCGTCTGGTTCTCGTCCTTGATCGGCACCCCTTCCTTCGCCTCGATCGCCTGGTGCATGCCCTCGTTGTATCGGCGGCCCGCGAGGATACGTCCGGTGTGCTCGTCGACGATCATGACCTCGTCGTCGATGATGACGTAGTCCTTGTCCTTCTTGAAGAGCTCCTTGGCCTTGATGGCGTTGTTCAGGTAGCCCACCAGCGGCGTGTTCACCGACTCGTAGAGGTTGTCGATGCCCAGCCAGTCCTCGACCTTGCTGACGCCGGACTCGTGGATGGCGACCGTGCGCTTCTTCTCGTCGACGTCGTAGTCGCCGGTCTCCTCGATGCCCTTGAGCGGCTGGCCGGCCTCACCGCGCTTGAGGCGCTTGACCAGCTTGGCGAAGTCGCCGTACCACTTGGTGGCCTGGTCGGCCGGGCCGGAGATGATCAGCGGCGTACGGGCCTCGTCGATGAGGATGGAGTCGACCTCGTCGACGATGGCGAAGTTGTGGCCGCGCTGGACGAGCTCGTCCTTCGACCACGCCATGTTGTCGCGCAGGTAGTCGAATCCGAACTCGTTGTTCGTGCCGTAGGTGATGTCGCAGGCGTACTGCTCACGGCGCTGAGCCGGCGTCATGTTGGCGAGGATGCAGCCGACGCTCAGGCCCAGGAAGCGGTGGACGCGGCCCATCATCTCGGAGTCGCGCTCGGCCAGGTAGTCGTTGACCGTGATGATGTGGACGCCGTTGCCGGACAGCGCGTTCAGATACGCCGGCAGCGTGCCGACGAGGGTCTTGCCCTCACCGGTCTTCATCTCGGCGACGTAACCCATGTGGAGGGCGGCGCCACCCATCATCTGCACGTCGTAGTGCCGCTGGCCGAGCACGCGCTTGGCGGCCTCGCGCACGGTGGCGAACGCCTCGGGCAGCAGGTCGTCCAGGGGCTCGCCGTCGGCGTACCGCTGCTTGTACTCGTCGGTGAGGGCGCGCAGCTCGGCGTCGGAGAGGTCGACGAAGTCCTCTTCGATGGAGTTGACCTGGTCCGCGATGCGGTGCAGCTTGCGCAGGATCTTGCCTTCGCCTGCACGCATGATCTTCGAGAGGACGGACACGGGGGTTGGTCTCCTTGCCGGTCGGGCCTGGGACGGTCGGTTACCACTTGACTTACTGAGCAACGGCCATCGTATGCGAGGACCCCGCCGCGCCGGGAGGGCCTGCCGTGACGGCGGCCGTCCGCTGCTTCGTTCGTCTTTCACTTGCTTCAAAGGGCACAACGTCCGGGCCCCTCGGATAGTGCCGCATCCCCGGACCGATTTGCGCGAAGCGTGACCGTCCCCTCACCCAAGGCGAAGAGATGGCGTCTGCGAGGAGCCTGCGAGCAGAATCGGGCGATGGACCCCGTCACACTGACCACGGACCGCCTCCTGCTGCGCACGGTCGGCCCCCAGGACACCGACGCGGTGCACGACGCCTGCCAGGATCCGGAGATCCAGCGCTGGACCCTACTCCCCTCGCCCTACCTCCGCGAACACGCCGAGGCCTTCACGCAACGGATGGCCCCCGACGGCTGGGCCGACGGATCCATGTTCACCTTCGGCGTCTTCCTCCACTCCGGGGAGCTCGCCGGGATGCTCGGCATCACCATGCGCGCCCTGAGCACGGGCGAGCTCGGCTTCTGGGCCGCGAAGCAGCACCGCTCCAACGGCTACATCACGGAAGCCGTCCTCACCGCCTGCCGATGGGCCTTCGTCCATGCGGCGATCGACCGCATCGAATGGCGCGCCGAGGTGGGAAACCGGGCCTCCCGCGCGGTCGCGGAACGAGCCGGCTTCACGATGGAAGGCACCCTGCGCTCCGCGACCACCCACAACGGCATCCGCCGAGACACCTGGATAGGCTCCCTCCTCCCCTCCGACCTGGCCCTGCCCTCCACAGCCCCGTACTTACCTTCACCTTCCTAGCCGCGGGCCCTCGCGCCGCCTGAGCCGCGGGCACTCGCGCCGCCTGAGCCGCGGGCACTCGCGCCGCCTGAGCTGCGGGCACTCGCGCCGCCTGAGCTGCGGGCAGTCGTGCCGCTGAGGGCGGCACGGGTGGGCGCAGCGGCGCCCCGCCACGCCGGGCTGCGCAACGCCCCCCCGGCGCCAACCCCCAGCACCACACAGCCAACCCCCGCAGCTCACGCCCCACTGTCAGCCCCACCCCCTATCGTGCGGACCCATGACCACCCCGCGCCCCACAGCAGAACTCTCCGCAGCCGAGGCCCGCAGAATCGCCCTCCGCGCCCAGGGCTTCCTCGGCGCCCCCGACCGCCGCTCCGGCGTCCGCGGCATCCTCCGCCACCTGGGCGCGATACAGCTCGACACGATCTCGGTCCTGGCCCGCTCCCACGAACTCGTCCCCTACGCCCGCCTCGGCGCGGTGGGCCGGGAAACGGTCGAGAACGCTTACTGGAAGGACACGCACGCCTTTGAATACTGGTCGCACGCCGCCTGCATCCTCCCCATCGAGGAGTGGCCCCACTTCGCCTTCCGCCGCCGCGCCTACCGCAACCGCCCGCACTGGAACCACGACCTCCCGGACGGCGTCTACGACCAGGTCATCGAACAACTCCGCTCCGAAGGCCCCCTGACCGCGACGGAGTTGGGCGGCGCGAAGAAGACGAACGACTGGTGGGACTGGTCGGGCTCGAAGGTCGCGGTGGAACGCGCTCTGATGTACGGCGAGGTGGTCTGCGTGGAGCGCCGCGGCTGGAAGCGTGTCTACGACCTCGCCGAGCGGGCGGTCCCGGACACCCTGCTGCACGACGAGCTGGACGACACCGAGTGCGTACGCCGCCTGGTCCGCCTGGCGGGGCAGTCCCTCGGCGTCGGCACCCGCGCGGACATCGCCGACTACCACCGTCTCAAGGGCGAGCAGGTCGACGCGGTGATCGCCGACTCGGGGCTGGTCCCGGTCACGGTCGAGGGCTGGGGCAAGCCGGCCTGGGCCGACCCCGTGGCTCTGGAGACGCCCCCGCGCGGCCGCCACCGCACCACGCTCCTGTCGCCCTTCGACTCCCTGATCTGGGAGCGGGCGCGCACCGAGCGGATCTTCGGCTTCACGCACCGCCTGGAGGCCTACGTCCCCAAACAGAAGCGGGTGCACGGCTACTTCGCGATGCCGGTCCTGGCCGGCGGCCGGCTCGTCGGCCGTGTGGACCCGGCCCGCGAGGGCCGCACACTGGTGGCCAAGCAGGTCACGCTCGACGGTCTGAAGGCGGTCCCAGCCGTGGCCCAGGCCCTGACGGAGGCGGCGACCTGGGTGGACTGCACGGACGTCCGCGTGGAACGGGTCGACGCACCGCACCTGCACGAGCCCCTGGTGAAGGAACTCGCCCGGACGACCGCCTGACGGTCAGCGGATCTCGAGGATCTTCTCCCGCATCGCGTACACCACCGCTTCCATCCTGGAGTGCAGCTGCAGCTTCTCCAGGATGTTGCGCACGTGGTTCTTCACGGTGTTCTCGGAGATGAACAACTCCTTGGCGATGTCGCGGTTGTTCATACCCGTCGCGACGAGCTTGAGGACTTCCAGTTCGCGGTCCGTCAGCCGCGGCGCGGGCACCAGCCGGCGCTCGTCCGTGCGCTGGATCATCGACTTGAACTCGGTGAGCAGCTTGGACGCCATGGAGGGGCTGATCTGCGACTGCCCGTCGGCGACCGCCCGGATGGCCGTGGACACCTCGTCCGTGGAGATCTCCTTGAGGAGGTAGCCGGTCGCACCCGCCTTGATCGCTTCGTAGAGGTCGGCTTCCTCGTCGCTGATCGTCAGCATGATGATCTTGGCGCTGGGCGCCACCTCCTTGATGGAGGTGCAGGCCTCGATCCCGCCCCGCTTGGGCATTCGCACGTCCATCAGGACGATGTCGGGCAGCAGGTCGGCGGCCTTCTCGACGGCTTCGGCGCCGTCCCCGGCCTCCCCGACGACCTGGATGTCCTCCTCGGCCGCGAGCACGATCTCCAAGCCACGGCGGAACAGCGCGTGGTCGTCCACCACGAGGACTCTGATCGGTTCCTTGCGTGGAGTCTCCGTGTCCGGGCCCATGCCGACGACGCCGTCGTGGGCATCCTCGTCACGCATCGGTCCGAAGCTGTCCGCCATCGTTCCTCCCCCTGAAGGCTGTGGCCTGTGGTGGTCCTGAGCCATCGCCAACCCAGAGCGACGACCCACCGGTTGGGCCGTCGCCACCATGATTTCATGCCCGGACGGCGCCGGGGTGACAGAGCGGGGCGCGCAGTGGTCGCACAGAGGTGCCCCTGGGGGCGCACACGCGCTCCAGGGGCACCTGCTCCGCTGTCACCCGGCACGGTCAGCCGCCGAGCGCACCGCCCGCGTCGGGGGAGTGCGTCTGGGTGACCATCGTGTCCGTCCTGAGGTGGATCACGCCGTAGTCGTAGGCGTGCCGTCGGTAGACGACACTCGGTTCCTTGGTCTCGGAGTCGACGAACAAGTAGAAGTCGTGCCCGACCAGTTCCATCTCGTAGAGAGCCTGGTCGAGGGTCATGGGCGCTGCGACGTGGGTCTTCTCCCGGACGACGATGGGTCCGTCACCCTGTACCTCCAGCGAGCCGATCTTCTTCGTGGGGACGGCTGCTTCCGGCTCCTCCTCCGGTGGTGCCGTCGCCAGGCCGTTCCCGTTGAGCGTGGCCACACCCGGCACGTGGTCGGCGACCTCGGCGGCCGAGATCCGGCGCGAGCCACGGCGCGAGAACCGCTTGTCGTGTTGCCGGCGCAGCCGTGCTTCCAGCTTTTCCGCCGCCAGGTCGAGCGCCGCGTACGGATCGCTCGCCGCCGCCTCCGCCCGGATCACCGGACCGCGGGAGCGGAGCGTGATCTCCACTCGGTCACAGCGGTCGGCCTGCCGCGGGTTGGGCTCCTTGGACACCTCGACGTCGAGGCTGATCACCTTGCCATCGAGCTTCTGGATCTTCTCCAGCTTCAGCTTCTCGGCCACGTGCTTCCGGAACCGCTCGGGCACCTCGGTCTTGCGGCCCTTGACGACGATGTCCACGCAGAACTCCGTTCCCGGATCACTCCGCTTCGGTGCGGAGCGTCTCCCTTTGCACCAGGTTCCGGTGGGCCCCGGAACCTCGGACTCGGTGACTTCCACCTCCTCCCCCGTGGGCGGGATCTCCACTCCACCGTCGCGAGTGATGAAGAAAAACCCGCGGCACGGCATTCGGATTCGAGAGGTGTGTGGCCTGCGGCTTTCCCTCTCAACCGAACATATCTCGCCCGGACGGATGTCGTCACCCTCTACTGCGGCGTACCTCCGTTCAGTTGAATAAGTCCCCTCGTTACCTGCAACGACGCAAGATCTCGGTCAGTTCCGGTTCATTTCGAAAGAGTCCGGTGGGGCAGCGACCACGGCCGCGCACACCACGTCAACGACCGCGCCGGGGCCAGCCGGGATCGCGATTACCTCCCGGCCGGGCCGCCGGGCCGTCCGCTCCCGCCTTGATCCCACGTTCTGTTCTTCTCTGCCTTCCCACGTCTCTTCCTCATACACGGCCGTGGTTCCCGCAGCGTTCGAAACCAGCCCCGTCGCCCGCACGGCCCGCGCGGCCTCCGCCATGGACGCCCCCGTGGTCATCACGTCGTCGACGAGGACGACCGGCCCTTCGGTGAGCAGCCGGGCACCGCCGGACGCGACCGTCAGCGCGCCCGCGAGGTTCTCCAGGCGCTGCCGGGAGTTGAGCTCCGCCTGGTCGGCCACGGCCCGTCGCTGCCGCAGCACGCCGAGCACCCGGGCCGGAGTCCCGCTCCGCCTCAGCTCAGCCGCCGCCGCGAGCGCGATCCGCCGCGCGGGATCATGCCCGCGGGCCCGCACGGCCCGCCGCCCGGACGGCACGGGCACGAGCAGCACGGGAGTCCCGCAGATCCACGCCTGCTCGCCGCCGGCGCTGTGAAGCCCTGCCCGTACCGCTCCCGCCAGGGCCGTCCCGAGCGGAGCCGCCAGCGCCAGGGCGCCTCGTTCCTTGTGGGCCAGCAGCGTCGCCCGCACCTCGTCCGCGTACCGGGCCGCCGCATGCACGACGGGCAGCCCGGGCGGCTCCGGCACCGGCCGCACCCGGCACGCCGCGGCTCCGCTCAGCACCGCGCGGCACTCCGGGCAGAGCACCGCACGAGGCCTCCCGCAGCCCCCGCACTCGGCCGGCAGCACCAGGTCGGTGAGGTCCTGCCACCACCCCCTCATGGCCACCACTGTGCCAACAGCGACCGCACCCGGCCACCCCTGTGGACAACGGCCTGTGGACAACTCACCACCGGGCCACCCGTGCCTCACTCACACGAGTGATGGCCCCTGGAGGCAGGCGCATCCCGGGGCACCTGCCCCGGGGCCACGGCACCTCACCCGGGGTAAACCGGCGCCGTTCCCTCCGTCACCTTCTGCCACTGCGCGCCCGACGGCAGCCGCACGATCCCGTCCACCGAGTACGCCACCAGCGGCAGCCGGTCGTCCTCGGCGGCGGTGACGTCCTTCACGCCGGTCAGAGCCGCGGGCGCAGGCACGTCCGGCGTGGAGCCGTCGACCTGGACGTACCGCATCTGCTCCACGCCGCCGCGCTCGCGTCCCACCACCACGAGCCGGCTGTCCCCGGCCCACGACATGGCGGTGATCTCCTCCAACTCCGGGGTCGCGGAGCGCGGTTCCACCACCCGGACGGTCTCCTCGCCCGGCCTCCCCTCCCGTTCGATCAGCCCGATGAGCAGGGTCTTCTTCCCGCCCTTCTCCACGACGAGCGCGATCCGTACCCCGTCGGCGGCCACCCGCACGGCCTGGATCCGCCCGTCCAGGTGCGGTGTGCGCACCTCCAGCGGATCGCCCTTGCCCTCCTCGAGCAGGAGCAGCCGGGGCTTGTCCGGGTCACGGTCGGCGACCCACAGTCCGTCGTGCGCGTCCCAGCTCGGCGTCGTCAGCCGGTCGTGCTCGGTCCGGCCGTGGCTGCGCAGCACCGGCTCGCCCAGCGAGCCGCCCGAGACCAGCGACCCCACGTACAGCGACCTGCCGTCGAGGCCGACACCGGCCGCGGTGCGCTCGTCACGCGACACCGCCACCGACCGCAGTGCCGTGTCGCCCTCACCCAGCGCACCCGGCGCCGGGTCGGGCTCGGAGTCGCTGCTGCCCGCCGGGATGCGTACCAGCCGGTCCTTGGCGTCGACGAAGTACAGATTGGCGGGGCGGCGCGTCGAGCTCCGGGAGGCCGCCGTGTCGGCCGCGTCCTGAGTGAGCGAGCACAGTTCCGCCCCGTCGGCCCGCAGCTCGACCTCGTCCACCACGGGGCTGAGGTTCTGCAGCGTGAACAGCAGCTGTGCCGCCATCTCCTCGCATCGGTTGTTGCCGATGCCCGCGGCCTTGTCGTTGAGCGGGACGGTCAGCTTGTTCCGGTCGTCGGGCGTCAGCGCGCCGGCGCCCTTCGCCAGCGCCGTACCGGTCGGGAAGCTCGACCTGACCACCGGCCCCAGCCACCGCGTCGGCCCGGTGAGAAGGGACCGCACCATCTGCGCCATGGGTTCCACCCGGCGACGGACGTAGACGGGGTCGGCGACCGCGGTGGGCTGCGCGTTCCCGGCCGCCTCGGTGTTCGAAGCGAAGTAGTACTTGTTGACGGACATGTAATTGCGCTGGAAGTCCGACTCACCCATCACGACGCCCTGCGGCAGCGCGTCGATCCGCCACTGCTTCTTCCTGTCCTGCGTCAGGTGCACGGTCCCGCCGTACGCCCCCGTCGCCGGCGCGTACGCCTGCTGCGCGTCGACGGTGGCCACCTTGGTGCCGGTGAGCACGTACGTGATCTCGCCGGCCTCCGCACGGCCGCCGCTCGTGCCCTCGGCCTTGGCGCCCGGCCCGTCCGTCAGCACGGTGGTGGACAGCTCCGGCCGCCAGGTCTTCGCGGCGTCGCCGGTCAGGTACTGGCGCGCCGTCTTGTACTGCGGATCGTCGCTGGTGAGCGCCTCGAGGAAGCCCTGCACGATCTCCGAGGGCGCCGCGTCCTCGCCGGGCGGCACGGCGAACACCCGCACCTGGGTGTCCTGGCGCGGAGTGGACTCCACACCCCGAAGATCCCCGCTGTCGGGCATCGAGGCACACCCCGCCAGCAGCAGGACGCCCCCGGCGGCGTACACCATGGCACGGGCGGGCGTACGCCGGCCGCGCCCCTCGCGGTCAGCGCCCACGAGATGCCTCCCCTTGCCTGTCCACATCCCCCGGCTCGGCTTCCCGCCCCGGGCCACCGCTTCCGTCGTCCACCACATCCGCGTCCCGCGGTTCACGTGCCCGCTGGTCCCGGGCGGGACCGCTCCGGCCGTCTCCCGCGCCGTCACGGGCGGATCCCGCCGGAGAGCCCGCCACACCATTGCGAGCCGAGCCTGCCGCGCCATCCGCGCTCTCGTCCCCGTCCGGCTGCTCCCCCGCCCCCGGGTCCTCGGGCCGCCGGGGGCCCGGGCCCGAGGCGGGCCGGGGCACCACACGCGCGCCACTGCCGGGCAGCGCCGTCGGGTCGGCGGTGGGCGGCGCGGTGGCCGCCCGCGGAGGTATCGGGTTCCGGCCGGTCCCGACCGGCCCCGGTCCGTTCGCGGACTGCGCCGGTACGGTCGCCCGCTTCTGTCCGTCCCCGCCGCCGCGCGGCAGACCCGCGTCGTCGAGCCCCCGGTTGCGCCGCGAGTCCTTGGGCTCCAGCGGTATCGGGGAGCCCCGCAGCGGCTCGTCCGCGGTCCTCGGCAGCGTCAGCCGGAACTGAGAGCCGCCACCCGGCTCGCCCCACGCCTGGAGCCAGCCGCCGTGCAGCCGCGCGTCCTCCAGGGCGATGGACAGCCCCAGACCCGTGCCCCCCGTGGTGCGCGCTCGTGCCGGGTCGGCCCGCCAGAAGCGGCTGAACACCCGGGTCGCCTCGCCCGGCTTGAGCCCGACCCCGTAGTCCCGTACCGCGACCGCGACCGCGCCACCGGCCGCGGCCAGCTTGACCACGACGTCCCGGCCCTCACCGTGCTCGACGGCGTTGACGACGAGGTTGCGCAGCACGCGCTCCACGCGCCGGGCGTCGGCCTCGGCGACCACGGGCTGCTGGTCTCCGAGGACTCGGATCCGCGTGCCCTTGCGCTCCGCGAGCGGCTCGGCCCCGCTGACCACCCGCCGCACGACGTCCCTGAGGTCTATCGGCTCCGCCTCCAGCGCCGCGGCACCCGCGTCGAACCGGCTGATCTCCAGCAGGTCCGCGAGCAGCGACTCGAACCGGTCCAGCTGGTCGGTGAGCAGCTCCGCCGACCGCGCGGTCACCGGGTCGAAGTCCTCGCGCGCCTCGTGGATGACGTCCGCGGCCATCCGCACGGTCGTCAGCGGTGTGCGCAGCTCGTGCGACACATCCGACACGAACCGGCGCTGCATCCGCGACAGGTCCTCGAGCTGGCTGATCTTGAGCTGGAGGTTCTGGGCCATCTTGTTGAAGGCCTCGCCGAGCCGCGCGATGTCGTCCTCGCCGGTGACCTTCATCCGTTCCTGCAGCCGCCCCGCGGACAGCCGCTCAGCGATCCCCGCCGCCATCCGCACCGGCGTGACCACCTGGCGCACCACGAGCCAGGCGATCGCACCGAGCAGGACGACCACGAACAGCCCGGCCGTCGCCAGGGTCCCCTTGACCAGGCTGAGCGACTTCTCCTCCTGGGTGAGCGGGAAGAGGTAGTAGAGCTGGTACGGATCCCCGTTCGGGTCGTTGACCTGCTTGCCGATGACCAGTCCCGGCTGGGAGGCCTTGGTCTCGTTGTTGTAGGTGATACGGGTGTAGCTCTGAGCGGCCGTCGCACTGCTGCCCACCCGCTCGCGCAGAGCGGCGGGCACGCTCGTACTCCAGTCCACCTCGCCGGACGCGCGCTGTCCGCGACCGCCGGCGCCGGCCGCGCCCGAGGCCGGGAGCGTGACCACGTCGAAGGCGCCCTGACCACCGCTGGACAGGGACGAGACGAGGTCGCTCATCCACTGGGTGACGTTCTGCGCGGGCCGGCCGTCCGCCGTGGCGACGTCGTCTCCGGTGCCGCTCGCCGCCTCGTCGGCCCGTTGCTTGGCCACCGCGAACCCGCCGGTGGCCTGGCTCTGGGACGCCTTCACCTTGGCGTCCAGCAGCCCGTTGCGCACCTGCCCGATGACGACGAAACCCAGCAGCAGGACCACGCCCAGCGACATCAGCAGCGTCGTGACGACGACCTTGAGCTGGATGTTGCGCCGCCACAACCGCATGACGGGCAGCAACGGCCGGCGCACCCACCGCATGAACAGGCGGATGACCGGACTGCCCTGGACCCCGCCCTGGAGCAGCCCGCTCTCCAGGAACCGTCCCCAGCGGGACGCCGCCCGCTTCCGCCCGACAGGCCGCCCCGGGCGGGCCCCGGACGGTCCGGGCGCCGAAGCGGCACTGTCGCCGGACATGTCAGCTCGGCCCTGCCTTGTACCCGACACCACGGACGGTCACCACGATCTCCGGCTTCTCCGGGTCCTTCTCGACCTTGGAGCGCAGCCGCTGCACATGCACGTTGACCAGCCGCGTGTCCGCCGCGTGCCGGTAGCCCCACACCTGTTCCAGCAGCACCTCACGCGTGAACACCTGCCACGGCTTGCGCGCGAGCGCGACCAGCAGGTCGAACTCCAGCGGCGTCAGCGCGATCGACTGCCCGTCCCGCTTCACGGAGTGCCCGGCCACATCGATGACCAGGTCACCGATGGCGAGCTGCTCCGGAGCAGGCTCCTCCGACCTCCGCAGCCGCGCCCGGATCCGGGCCACCAGCTCCTTCGGCTTGAACGGCTTCACGATGTAGTCATCGGCACCCGACTCCAGGCCCACGACGACGTCGACCGTGTCGCTCTTCGCGGTGAGCATCACGATCGGCACCCCGGACTCCGCCCTGATCAGACGGCACACCTCGATGCCGTCCCGGCCGGGCAGCATCAGGTCGAGCAGCACCAGATCGGGCTTGGACTCGCGAAAGGCGGCCAGCGCCTTGTCGCCGTCCGCCACGAACGACGGCTCGAAACCCTCACCACGCAGCACGATGCCGAGCATCTCGGCCAGTGCGGTGTCGTCGTCGACGACAAGGACTCGTCCCTTCATAAACGACATCATCCCATTCTCATAACAGTGGCGAGGGCAGCGGTGAGGTAGGACACCGGCCAGTGACCATAGTCGCAGCAAGCGCTACTGTCTGCCGCGTCCGCCCACCATTGATCGACGCACTCCCGCGGCCGCTCGCCGCTCAGCCCTCCGCCACCCGAGGCGACCGGGCGCACACCTCGGCGAGCGCCTCAGCGGTCACCGGCGAGACGACTCCCTCCTCCGTCACGATCGCCGTCACCAGCTCCGGCGGCGTCACGTCGAACGCCGGGTTGTACGCCGTGGTCCCCAGCGGCGCCACCGGAATCCCGCCGCCGGCCTCCGTCCCGGCCACCGGCACCTGCGGCGCCACCAGCTCGGTCACCTCATGCCCGGCGCGCTGCTCGATCTCGACGGACGCCCCGTCCGGTGTGTCCAGATCCACCGTCGTCACCGGCGCCACCACGATGAACGGCACATGGTGATACCGGGCCAGCACCGCCAGCGGATAACTCCCGACCTTGTTCGCCACCGAGCCGTCCGCGGTGATCCGGTCCGCCCCGATCAGCACCGCGTCCACCTCACCGGCCGCGAACAGCGACCCGGCCGCGTTGTCGGTGAGCAGCGTGTACGCCATCCCGCTGCGCGCCGCCTCGTACGCCGTCAGGCGGGCGCCCTGCAGCAACGGACGCGTCTCGTCCACCCACAGACGCCGGAGCCGGCCGGCCCGGTGCCCCGCGAGCGCCACCGCGAACGCCGTTCCCTCTCCGCCCGACACCAGCGAACCGGTGTTGCAGTGGGTGAGGATCCGGTGCCCGCCGCCGGGCAGCAGCTCGTCCAGCAGTGCCAGACCGTGCTCGGCCATCCGCGCACTGGCCTCGGCGTCCTCCCGGTGCAGTTGCCGAGCCGCGGCCAGCGCCGCCGCTGCCGCCTGCCGCACGTCACCGCCCTTGGCCAGGGCCTCGTCGTGGGCCTTCTGCGCCCGGCGCACACCGACCGCCAGGTTCACCGCGGTCGGCCGGGCACTCGCCAGCGCGTCCGCGGCCTCGCCCACGTCGAAGCCCCGCACGGCGGCGAGCGCGACACCGTACGCCCCCGCGATGCCGAGCAGCGGCGCCCCCCGCACGGCGAGCGAGCGGATCGCCTCCACCAGCGCGGGCGCGTCCGTACAGACCAGCTCGACCTCCTCGGCGGGCAGCCTCGTCTGGTCGAGCAGGACCAGAACCGGGCCTTCCGGTGGCTCTTCCCAACGGATCGCCGGGATACCCGTCGGCCGCTTGTCATCGCCGCTGTGCGCGTACTGATCAGCCATGCGGCCAGTCTGCCCCCTCTCGAGCGGACAATTGAAGGTACGCAGCGCATACCGCGGCCAGTTACTCCAAGACCACCCCATGGCACGATGGCAGCCAACCTGCCGCCGCGACCGCGGACGGGCACCGTGAAGGAGCGACGATGAACGACACTCCGGGCTGGGCCTCGCCCGGATCCGCCCCGTCCGACGGGCAGAAGCCTGACGCGTCCGGCCCTGCCGAGCCCGCCGACCGCCCCGGCCCCGCACAGCCCGCGGACCAGCCGGGCCACGCCCCCCAGGGCTCCGGCCCGAATTGGTCCAAGGAACAGCCGCCACCCGCCCAGTGGTCCGCGCCCGGCAACCCGGCCGGCCCGGGCCAGGCACCCCCGCCACCGCCACCCGGCCCGGGCTGGGGCACTCAGCCCCCCGGCGGCCCCGCGGGCTACGGCGGGTACGCAGGCCCGGGCGGCCCCGCCGGCTACGGCGGCTGGGGAAGCGGCTGGGGCGGCCCTCCGCCCGCCGCCAAGCCCGGCGTGATCCCGCTCCGCCCGCTCGGCGTGGGCGAGATCCTCGACGGCGCTGTCTCCACCATGCGCACCTACTGGCGCACGGTCCTGGGCATCTCCCTGACCGTCGCGGTCCTCACCGAGGTCATCGCCGTACTGTTCCAGGGCCTCGTCCTGGGCGACTCCAGCACCGACGCCCTCAACGACCCGAGCGCCACCCTCAGCGAGCTGAGCCGCGCCATGGGCGACGCCATGCTGAACTCCACCGTCGTCTTCGTGATCTCCCTGGTCGGCACCGTCATCGCGACCGCGCTGCTCACCACCGTCACGAGCCGCGCCGTGCTCGGCAAATCGGTCACCATCGGCGAGGCCTGGCGCGACGCCCGCTCTCAGATCGTCAAACTGTTCGGCCTCATCTGCCTCTTGCTGCTCATCACCGCCGGCATCGTCACCGTGGGCACCCTGCCCGGCGTCCTCGTCACCGTCGCCGGGAGCACCGGGGCGGGCGTCGCCCTCACCGTCCTGGGCGTCATCGGCGCCGGCATCGTCGCCCTGTGGCTGATGATCCGCTTCTCCCTGGCCTCGCCCGCCCTGATGCTGGAGAAGCAAGGCATCAAGAAGGCGATGGGCCGCTCCGCGAAGCTGGTCCGGGGCACCTGGTGGCGGATCTTCGGCATCCAGCTGCTCGCCACGATCATCGCGAACGTCGTCGCCTCGATCATCGTCATCCCCTTCACCTTCCTCGCCGCGGCCTCCAGCGGCGACGGCATCACCGGCTGGCTCAACAGCGGCGGCCCCAGCCTCGGCTGGACGTTCCTCATCATCAGCGGCATCGGCGCGGTGATCGGCTCGACGATCACCTTCCCGATCACGGCGGGCGTCACCGTGCTCCTCTACATCGACCAGCGCATCCGCCGCGAGGCCCTCGACCTCGAACTGGCCCGCGTCGCCGGTGTCCAGGGCCAGGGCCCCACCGCCCCCGGCGCCACCCCGGGGAGCTGATGCGGTGAGCTGGGCGGGGGGAGTTCTCACACTGGCGCTGCCACGCGCCGCCGTACGCACGCTGCTGACCGCCGGTGACACCGGCGTGCTCTCGGCGGCGCGCTCCACCGACGAGCCGCCCCTCACCATCCCGCGCGACCCCGCGCAGGACGCGGCCCGGCGCGAACTGTCCAAGCGGATGTACCACGAGAACGACCCCAGCCTCCTCCAACGCGCGCTCAACGCCTTCTGGGACTGGATCGGCGAACTGTTCAGCGCCGCCTCGGGCGCCACGCCCGGCGGCGCGCTCGGCCTGGTCGTCATCGTCCTGGCCGTCGTCGCGCTCGTGGCCGCCCTCTGGTGGCGCCTGGGCACCCCGCGCCGCCGGCCCACCTCGTCGGCCGCCCTGTTCGACGACCGCCCCCGCAGCGCCGCCGACCACCGCTCCGCCGCCGAGGCACATGCCGCCCAGGGCCACTGGAACCAGGCCGTCCAGGAACGCATGCGGGCCCTCGTCCGTGCCCTGGAAGAACGCGTCCTCCTCGACATCCGCCCCGGCCGCACCGCCGACGAGGCCGCCGCTGAAGCCGGCCGCGCCCTGCCCGCCCACACCGACCGGCTGCGCGCCGCCGCCCACGCCTTCGACGACGTGACGTACGGCGGCCGGACCGCGACCGAACAGTCGTACCAGCGCATCGCCGAACTCGACCGCGACCTGGAACGCGCCAAGCCCCAGCCGGCCACCAGCAACGCCCGGAACACGGCCCCCAACTCCCGCCGGGGAGCCGCCCGATGACCACCGAGACCACGCTCTCGTCCACCTCGGCCTCGCCCACCGCACGCCAGGTCTGGACCCGCGCGCGCGGTATCGCCCTCGCCCTGGTGGTACTCGTCGCCGGAGCCATCACCATCGCGGTACTCCGCTCCGACGCCCGGCACGGCGAACTCGACCCGCGCTCCGCCGACCCGGGTGGCAGCCGCGCGGTCGCCGAACTCCTCGCCGACCGGGGCGTGGACACCCGCGTGGTCACCACCCTGGACGAGGCAGCCACCGCCTCCGGCCCGGACACGACCCTCCTCGTCGCCACCCCCGACCTGCTGACCCGCAGTCAGCAGTCCAGGCTGCACGACGCGTTCGCCGGATCCGGCGGCCGCACCGTCCTCGTCGCCTCCGGCAGCGCCTCCATCGAACGGCTCGCCCCCGGCGTCACCGCCGACCCCGCCACCAGCCTCGACTCGACGCTCTCCCCCGACTGCGACCTGCCCGCCGCACAGCGCGCCGGCACCGCCGAAACGGGCGGCGTCCGCTACACCACCACCCACCTCGACGCCGTCAAGTGCTACCCCAGCGAGCGCCTGGCCACCCTGCTGCGCGTCCCGGCCCGGACCGGAGACGGCGACACCGTCGTCGTCGGCGCACCCGACATCCTCCTCAACAACCGCCTCGACAAGCAGGGCAACGCCTCGCTCGCCCTTCAACTCCTCGGCTCCCGCCCCCATCTGGTCTGGTACCTCCCCTCGCTTTCCGACGCCTCGGCCACCGGCGCCGACGACGAACGCGGCTTCTTCGACCTGCTCCCCTCGGGCTGGCTCTGGGGCACCCTGCAGCTCTTCATCGCCGCGGCCCTGGCCGCACTGTGGAGGGCCCGCCGGCTCGGCCCCCTCGTGCCCGAAAAACTCCCCGTCGCGATCCGCGCCTCAGAGACCGCGGAAGGCCGCGCCCGCCTCTACCGCAAGACCGCCGCACGCGACCGCGCCGCGGACGCTCTTCGCTCCACCACCCGCACCCGCCTCGCCCCCCTCACAGGCGTCCCCGTCACCCAGGCGCACTCACCCGAGGCCCTGCTCCCCGCCCTGTCCTCCCACCTTGACGACAGTGGCGGACAGGACCTGCACGCACTCCTCTTCGGGCCTCCGCCCAGCGACGACACAGCACTCATCGCACTCGCAGACCGACTCGACGCCCTCGAAAGAGAGGTACGCCGTCCATGATGGACCCGACCACTGACAACGCCGGGCAGACCGGGGACCCGGACACCACCCGGGCCTCCCTGGAGGCCCTGCGCGCCGAGATCGCCAAGGCCGTGGTCGGCCAGGACCCCGCCGTCACCGGCCTCGTCGTCGCCCTGCTCTGCCGCGGCCACGTCCTCCTCGAAGGCGTCCCCGGCGTGGCCAAGACCCTCCTGGTCCGTGCCCTCGCCTCCGCCCTCGAACTCGACACCAAGCGCGTCCAGTTCACCCCCGACCTGATGCCGAGCGACGTCACCGGCTCCCTGGTCTACGACACCCGCACCGCCGAGTTCTCCTTCCAGCCCGGCCCGGTGTTCACCAACCTTCTCCTCGCCGACGAGATCAACCGCACGCCCCCCAAGACCCAGTCGTCCCTCCTGGAAGCCATGGAGGAGCGCCAGGTCACCGTCGACGGCACCCCTCGCCCCCTCCCCGAGCCGTTCCTGGTGGCGGCGACGCAGAACCCGGTGGAGTACGAGGGCACCTACCCCCTCCCCGAAGCCCAGCTGGACCGCTTCCTCCTCAAGCTCACGATCCCCCTGCCCTCCCGCGAGGACGAGATCGACGTCCTCACCCGGCACGCGGAAGGCTTCGACCCACGCGACCTCCGCGCCGCCGGCGTGCGCCCCGTCGCCGGCGCGGCCGATCTGGCGGCGGCCCGCGCAGCGGTCGCCAAGACGACGGTCTCTCCGGAGATCACCGCCTACGTCGTCGACATCTGCCGCGCCACCCGCGAGTCACCGTCCCTCACCCTCGGCGTCTCCCCCCGAGGCGCCACGGCCCTGCTGGCCACCGCCCGCGCCTGGGCCTGGCTGACCGGCCGTGACTACGTCATCCCGGACGACGTGAAGGCTCTGGCCCTGCCCACCCTCCGCCACCGCGTGCAGCTCCGCCCGGAGGCAGAAATGGAAGGCGTGACGGCCGACTCGGTCATCAACGCGATCCTCGCCCACGTCCCCGTCCCCCGCTGATGGCTCTCACCGGGCGAGCCGCCCTCCTCGCGGCACTGGGCTCCCTTCCCGTCGGCATCTGGG
This sequence comes from Streptomyces djakartensis, assembly GCF_014651075.1. Lineage (GTDB taxonomy): Bacteria > Actinomycetota > Actinomycetes > Streptomycetales > Streptomycetaceae > Streptomyces > Streptomyces djakartensis. The sequence continues at coordinate 55,679 of NZ_BMWE01000030.1, forward strand.
ATCCCAGCTGGACGGGCATCCTGGCCGTCAACGCACCCCTGGCCGTCGCCTGCGCCTGTGACTTCGCGCTGGCGGCCCCCGTGCGACGTCTCGGCCTGGCCCGCTCCGGCGACACCTCGGTACGCCTGGGCGACACGGCGGACGTGACCCTCACGATCACCAACCCGTCCCGCCGCCCTCTCCGCGCCCACCTGCGCGACGCCTGGCCCCCCAGCAGCTGGCGGCCGGGCACCGAACCGACGGCCTCACGCCACCACGTCACGGTCCCCGCGGGCGAACGCCGACGAGTGACAACCCGCCTGCGGCCCACGCGCCGAGGCGACCGTGAGGCCGACCGAGTCACCATCCGCTCGTACGGCCCTCTCGGCCTCTTCTCCCGTCAGGGCATGCACCAGGTCCCCTGGACGGTCCGCGTCCTGCCCCCGTTCACCAGTCGCAAGCACCTGCCCTCCAAACTGGCCCGCCTACGGGAACTGGACGGCCGCACCAGCGTGCTCACCCGCGGCGAAGGCACGGAGTTCGACAGCCTGCGCGAGTACGTCCCAGGTGACGACACCCGCTCCATCGACTGGAGGGCAACGGCCCGCCAGACGACGGTCGCTGTCCGCACCTGGCGTCCGGAACGGGACCGCCACATCCTCCTGGTCCTCGACACCGGCCGCACTTCGGCAAGCCGAGTGGGCGACGCACCCCGGCTCGACGCCTCCATGGACGCGGCCCTGCTCCTCGCAGCCCTCGCCTCCCGAGCCGGCGACCGAGTCGATCTCCTCGCCTACGACCGGAAGACCCGGGCCCTCGTCCAGGGCCGCACCGCAGGCGACCTGCTCGCCTCTCTGGTGAACGCCATGGCCACGCTCGAACCCGAGCTCGTGGAAACGGACGCACGAGGCCTCACGGCCACGGCTCTGCGCAGGTCCCCCCGCCGCTCTCTGATCGTCCTCCTCAGCACCTTGGACGCGGCCCCGATCGAGGAGGGCCTTCTCCCGGTCCTGTCCCAGCTCACCCAGCGGCACACAGTCCTGCTGGCATCGGTGGCGGATCCGCACATCGCGGAGATGGCCAACGCTCGCGGAGACGTGGACGCCGTGTACGAGGCAGCCGCAGCCGCCCAGGCCCAGTCCGAACGCCACCGCACAGCGGAGCAACTCCGCCGTCATGGCGTCACGGTCGTCGATGCCACTCCGGACGATCTGGCACCGGCTCTGGCGGACGCGTACTTGGCGTTGAAGGCAGCAGGACGTCTCTGACGACAGGGGTCCCCGAGAGGGGACCCCAGACAAAAGAAAAACCCCCGCATCCGAAGATGCGGGGGTTTTTCCAATATTTGTTCGGCGGCGTCCTACTCTCCCACAGGGTCCCCCCTGCAGTACCATCGGCGCTGTAAGGCTTAGCTTCCGGGTTCGGAATGTAACCGGGCGTTTCCCCTACGCTATAACCACCGAAA
>NZ_BMWE01000031.1 GCF_014651075.1 Streptomyces djakartensis
GGCACGCGGCCGAGACGGCCACGGCGGCCCAGGGCCTGCCCGACCGGCCCTGGTACGACGCGCGCCGCCTGGACACCACTGCGAGCCGACGCGCCGGCGGCCGGCCGCGGCGCCGTGGGCCGGCCACCGCGTCGCAGGCCCGCGGAGTCGAACCAGCGGGCGAGCGCTCCCCGGGCGTCCACCCGGGGGTCTGCCCGGGCGGGCCGCCGGGCTACAGGTTGCCGCGGCGGGCCTGTTCGCGCTCGATCGCCTCGAAGAGGGCCTTGAAGTTGCCCTTGCCGAAGCCCATCGAGCCGTGGCGCTCGATGATCTCGAAGAAGACGGTCGGGCGGTCCTGGACCGGCTTGGTGAAGATCTGCAGCAGGTAGCCGTCCTCGTCGCGGTCGGCGAGGATCCTCAGCTCGCGCAGGGTGTCGATCGGGACCCGGGTCTCGCCGACCCACTCCCCCAGCGTGTCGTAGTAGGAGTCGGGCGTGTTGAGGAACTCGACGCCGGCCGCGCGCATCGTGCGGACCGTCTGCACGATGTCGTTGGTGTTGAGCGCGATGTGCTGGACGCCCGCGCCGCCGTAGAACTCCAGGTACTCGTCGATCTGGGACTTCTTCTTGGCGATGGCCGGTTCGTTGATCGGGAACTTGACCTTCAGCGTGCCGTCCGCGACCACCTTGGACATCAGCGCGCTGTACTCCGTCGCGATGTCGTCGCCCACGAACTCCTTCATGTTCGTGAAGCCCATCACCTTGTTGTAGAAGCCGACCCACTCGTTCATGCGGCCGAGTTCGACGTTGCCGACGCAGTGGTCGATCGCCTGGAAGGTGCGCCGCGCGGGCGGTTCGACGATCGGCTTGGCCGCGACGTAGCCCGGCAGGTAGGGGCCGTCGTAGCCGGAGCGCTCGACCAGGGTGTGGCGGGTCTCGCCGTACGTGGCGATCGCGGCCAGGACGACCGTGCCGTGCTCGTCCTTCCGCTCGTACGGCTCCGCCACGGAGCGGGCGCCGTGCTCGAGGGCGTAGGCGTACGCGGCGCGGGCGTCCGGCACCTCGATGGCGAGGTCGACCACGCCGTCGCCGTGCTCCGCCACGTGCCTGGCGAGGAAGTGGCCCCAGTCGGTGACGGGCTTGATGACCGAGGTGAGGACGAAGCGGGCGGAGCCGTTCTCCAGCACGTAGCTCGCGGTCTCGCGGCTGCCGTTCTCCGGTCCGGAGTAGGCGACCAGCTGCATGCCGAAGGCGGTGGAGTAGTAGTGCGCCGCCTGCTTGGCGTTGCCCACGGCGAAGACGACCGCGTCCATTCCCTTGACCGGGAAGGGGTCGGCCTGCCGGGCGGTGTCGGGAGTGTGGTGTGTGGTCTGCGTCATGGCGGCAGGGTCTCCCCGCTCGGCAAGGTGCGCAATAGTTTGTGTTTCAGTTGGGCAATCTGTTCAGCGGAACGGGCGCGGTACCGGTCTTTCTGTACAGGATGACCACTCGGGAGGCTGCTGTGGCGATCGATCATCTGGACGGCCGGATCATCCTGCTGCTGGCGCGGGAACCGAGGATCGGGGTGCTGGAGATGTCCCGGCGGCTGGGGGTGGCCCGGGGCACGGTGCAGGCGCGGCTGGACCGGCTTCAGTCGAACGGAGTCATCCGCGGGTTCGGCCCCGAGGTGGACCCGGCCGCGCTCGGCTACCCGGTCACGGCGTTCGCCACGCTGCAGATCCGGCAGGGCCAAGGGCCGGACGTACGGGCCCACTTGGCGACCGTGCCCGAGGTGCTGGAGCTGCACACCACCACCGGCAGCGGGGACATGCTGTGCCGGCTGGTGGCCCGCTCGAACGCGGATCTCCAGCGTGTGATCGACCGGGTCGTCGGTTTTGATGGCATCGTCCGGGCCTCCACGGCGATCGTCATGGAGAACCCCGTTCCGCTGCGGATCATCCCGCTCGTGGAGCAGGCAGCGGAGGAGACCTGACGCCTTGGGGTGAGCGCGTGTGACGTTCTGGGAGTATCTGGACAACCGGCACCAGCAGCTGCTGACGGACGCCTACCAGCACGCGAGCGTCGTCTTCCAGTGCATGGTCGTGGCGACCGCCCTCGGGGTCCTGATCGGGGTCGCCACCTACCGCAGCGAGTGGGCCGGGAGCCTGGCGACCACGAGCACCGCCACCGTCCTCACCGTCCCGGCGCTGGCTCTGATCGGTCTGCTCGTCCCGGTCGTGGGGCTGGGCGTGCCGCCGACGGTGATCGCGCTGACGCTGTACGGGCTGCTCCCGGTCGTGCGCAACGCGATCGTCGGGCTGCGCGGGGTCGACCCGTCGCTGGTGGACGCGGCCACGGGCATCGGGATGTCCGGCACGTCCCGGCTGCTGCGGATCGAGCTGCCGCTGGCCTGGCCGCCGATCCTGACCGGCATCCGGGTGGCGACCCAGATGCTGATGGGGATCGCGGCCATCGCGGCGTACGCCTCGGGGCCGGGCCTCGGCAACGTCATCTTCCGCGGCCTCGCCTCGCTGGGCAGCGCGAACGCGCTCAACCAGGTCCTCGCGGGCACCCTCGGGATCATCATCCTCGCGCTGCTGTTCGACGCCGCGTACGTGCTGATCGGACGGCTGACGATCTCCAGGGGGATCCGTGTCTGAGACCGGTGACCACGGTGCCTCCATCGAGCTGGAGAGCCTGACCAAGTCGTTCCCCGGCAGCGCGCGGCCGGCCGTGGACAACGTCAGCATGGAGATCAGGGCGGGCGAGGTCGTCGTCCTGGTCGGCCCGTCCGGCTGCGGCAAGTCGACCACGCTGAAGATGATCAACAGGTTGATCGAGCCGACCGGGGGCCGTATCCGGATCGGCGGCGAGGACGTCACCGACATGGACCCGGTCGAGCTGCGCCGCAAGCTCGGCTACGCGATCCAGTCCGCCGGGCTCTTCCCGCACATGACGGTCGCGCAGAACATCGCGCTGGTACCGAAGCTGATCGGCTGGCCCAAGGCCCGCATCCGGCAGCGGACCGAGGAACTGCTCGACCTGGTCGGCCTCGACCCCGGCGAGTTCCAGGGCCGCTACCCGCGCCGGCTCTCCGGCGGTCAGCAGCAGCGCGTGGGCGTGGCACGGGCCCTCGCCGCCGACCCCCCGGTGCTGCTGATGGACGAGCCGTTCGGGGCGGTGGACCCGATCACCCGCGAACACCTCCAGGACGAGCTGATCCGGCTGCAGCACGAGCTGCGCAAGACGATCGTCTTCGTCACCCACGACTTCGACGAGGCGATCAGGATCGGCGACCGTATCGCCGTCCTGCGCGAACGGTCCCGCATCGCCCAGTTCGACACCCCGGAGGCCATCCTGACCGACCCCGCGGACGACTTCGTCTCCGGGTTCGTGGGTGCCGGGGCGGCGCTGAAGCGGCTGAACCTGACCCGCGTCCGGGATGTGCAGATCACCGACTGTCCGACGGTCACGATCGACGACCCGTGGCAGCAGATCTTCAACCGGCTGCGGGCCGGGGGCACCGGTGAGGTCCTCCTGCTCGACCGGCGCGGCCGGCCCTGCAAGTGGCTGCGGCGGGGCGACCTGATGCGGGCCCGGGGCTCGCTGGCCCGGGCCGGGACGCCGGTGCACGACACGGTGACCCGGGACGCGACCCTGCGGGACGCCCTGGAGGCGGTGCTCACCGACAAGGCGGGGCGGGTGGCGGTGACCGGGCGGCGCGGCGAGTACACGGGCGTCGTCGACATGGAGACCCTCCTGAACTCCGTGCACGGCCTGCTGGAGGCCGACCGGCTCGACGCGACGGAGCACCAGCACGAGCCGGCGGAGCTGCGGGCGGCGCGGAAGCACCCGGAGCGGCAGGGCGGCCAGGGAGTCACCGGCGCGGGCGGCCCCGGAGGGGCGCGGTGACGGCCTTCGAGGTGGAGGGGACCGAGGCGGAGAGCACCGAGACCGCGCGGACCCAGGCGGCGCGGGCGGCCTCCGGGCCGACGCGGGAGGCGCCGCCCCCGACGTCACCACGGCCCCGCATCGGCTGGCAGAAGCTGACCGTCCTGCCCACCGTTCTGGTCGCCGTGCTGCTCGCCACCTGGCTCTGGTTCGAGCAGGCGGACCTGGACGCGCTCACCCGGAACGCCCTGTCCGGCGGCCAGGTCACGAAGGCGTTGTGGCAGCACATCCAACTGACCGTGATCTCCACGTTCTTCGTGCTGGTCATCGCGATCCCGCTGGGCGTCCTGCTGACCCGCGGGGGGTTCCGCAAGGCCACCCCGGTGGCGACGGCGCTGGCCGGCACGGGCCAGGCGACCCCGGCGATCGGCCTGCTGGCGCTCCTGGTCATCTGGCTGGGCATCGGCCGCAGGGCCGCCCTGATCGGCATGGTCATCTACGCCGTCCTGCCCGTGCTGTCGAACACGATCACCGGCCTCGAGGCGAACGACCCGACCCTGCTGGAGGCGGCACGGGGCATCGGCATGTCCCCCGTGGGCGTGCTGGCCCGGGTCGAACTCCCGCTGGCCATCCCGCTGATCCTCGCGGGCGTGCGCACGGCCCTCGTCCTGAACGTCGGTACGGCGACCCTGGCGGTCTTCGGCGGGGGCGGCGGACTGGGCGTACTGATCACGACCGGGATCACCAACCAGCGGATGCCGGTACTGGTGCTGGGCTCGGTCCTCACGGTCGCCTTGGCGCTGCTGGTGGACTGGCTGGCCTCGCTGACGGAAGTGCTGCTGGGGCCACGCGGGTTGCGGGCATGAGGGCCCGGGCCGGCCTTCTCGCGCTGGCGCTGCTGGCGGTTTCCGGTTGCGGCCTGACCAGCGGCTCCCCCATGGCCGACGACGTGCGCCCCGGGTCGATCGGGCGGGGCGAACCGCTCCGGGGCGCGAGTCTGACGGTGACGTCCAAGTCGTTCACCGAGGGGCTGATCCTCGGCACAATCATGGGCATCGCCCTGGAGGCGGCCGGGGCGGAGGTGCTCGACCGCACGGGCATCCAGGGCTCCATCGGCAGCCGGGAGGCCGTACGGAAGGGCGACGCGGACGCCGGGTACGAGTACACGGGCACGGGGTGGATCACGTACCTGGGCCACACCGATCCGATCGCCGACCCGCATGAGCAGTGGGAGGCGGTGCGGAAGGAGGACGCGGCGAACGGCCTGACCTGGCTGCGGCCGTCGTCCCTCGACAACACGTACGCCCTGGCGATGAGCCAGGAGAACGCGAAGAAGTACGGCACGAAGACCATGTCGGACGTGGCGAAGCTGGCGAGGTCCGACCCGGGGGCCGTGCGGCTGTGCGTGGAGGTGGAGTTCGCGAACCGGGCGGACGGGCTGCCGGGCATGCAGAAGCGGTACGGGATGGACCTCCCGGCGCGGAACGTCACACAGATGGACACGGGGATCATCTACACCCAGACCGCGAAGGGCAACTGCACGTACGGGGAGGTGTTCACGACCGACGGGCGCATCAAGTCCATGCACCTCGAGGTCATGGAGGACGACCGGACGTTCTTCCCCAACTACAACGCCGCGCCGATGATCAACACGAAGACGCTGAGGAAGTGGCCGGCGATGGCGGACGTGCTGGATCCGGTGACGGCGCGGCTGAGCGACGAGGTGGCGCGGACGCTGAACGCGAGGGTGGATGTGGACGGGGAGGATCCGCATCAGGTGGCGTTGGAGTGGATGGTGGAGGAGGGGTTCGTGCGGGAGGGCTAGACGAGTTACAAAGAAACCCTTGCATAGAAACCTTTGCAAGGATAGCTTTGTATCGTGACCGATCCCCAGAACCCACAGGTACGGCAACTCGACGCCCGGTCCCTCCGCGGACTCGCGCACCCCCTGCGGATGCAGCTGCTGGACGCCCTGCGCTTCGGCGGCCCGGCCACCGCTTCGCAACTGGCCGTCAAGCTGGGCGAGTCCAGCGGCGCCACCAGCTACCACTTGCGCCAACTCGCGGAGTACGGCTTCGTCGAGGACGCCCCCGAGCGGGGCAAGGGACGCGAGCGCTGGTGGAAGGCGACCCATCACGGCCTCCGCTTCGACGACGCCCTGCTCACCGATTCGGACCCGGCCGTACGCGGGGCGGCGGACCTCTACCTGCACGAGATCGCCACCACGCAGACCAGGGACCTGTCGACGTGGCTGGGCAACCGCGACTCATGGCCGGAGGAGTGGAGTCGCGCCTGGGACATGAGCAGCGCGACGCTGCGACTGACGCCCGAACTGACGCAGGAACTCGTCGAGAAGATGCACGCGCTCGTCGAGACCTACCGCGACCGCGCGGCCTCCGAGAACACCCCCGGCGCCGAGCAGGTCCGCTTCCACACCCACGCCTTCCCGATCAGGACGGACTGAGATGCACCCCGACATCCACCTCGCCATGCACCACGCCCGCGCCGCCGAACTCCGCGCCGGAGCCGGCACACACCGCCCCGTCGCCGCCGTCCGGCGTTCACAGCTGCGGACCCGTCTCGGCTGGACCCTCGTGGAGGTCGGACTGCGACTCGCCGCCCGCCCCGGAACGGCGGCAGTCGCCTAGTGACCTGAGTCGGAGATATTCGGGTAGTTCTCGTGAGCTGCCTGGCGTGCCGGAGGCCGGGTTCCAGCAAGCCTGTCCGGACCCGGCAGCCGCACGGCATCCGGTTGACGGCCTCGGATCTGACGAGGAATCTCTGACTCAGGCCACTAGGTGTGCTGTCCGGACAGGTTGGTAACGCGGCTGGCTGGGGTGTGGCCGCTGATTCCGGTGATCGCTCCACCGGCTGCCCGGCCGGCCGCTGCTGGGGCAGCAGCGGCTCCAGCCGAGTCCACTCCTGATGGGTCAGATCGCCCCGCCCGCCGTCGGGCACGACGCCCCCGTTTCTCCAACGCAGATCGGGCTGCTACGCGATGACCCGCCGCGCGTACACCTCTATCTCGATCTTCATGCGGGGGTCTGAGAGGCCGCACATGAGCATCGTGGCGGCCGGCCGGACGTCGCCGAAGTAGCGGCGTAGGACCGGCCAGCAAGGCTCGAAGTCTGCGCGGTCGGGCAGCAAGTAGCGCACCCGCACCACGTCGGCGAAGGTGCACTTCGCCTCGGCCAGCGCGGCCTCGATGTTCCGCAGACACTGCTCGGCCTGCTCCACCACGTCGTCGGAGATCGTCATGGTGGTGTAGTCGAAGCCGGTCGTCCCGGACACATGCACCCAGTCGCCGTCGACCACGGCACGGGCATAGCCGATCTGCTCCTCAAAGGTCGAACCGCTGAGGATCGCACGTCGCTCTGTCATGCGCGGAACGCTAAGTGACCAGCACAGATACGTCTAATACAGCTGAAGGCATGGCCTGATATCTCTAGGCGTATGGAGCGCCCCGAACTCCCCCTCCCACAGCTGCACGCCTTCGTCGTGCTCGCCGAGGAACTTCACTTCGGCCATGCGGCCGCCCGCCTGGGCATCGCCCAGCCACCGCTGAGCCAGCAGATCCGCCGCCTCGAAGACAAGGTCGGCCACGCGCTGTTCAGCCGCGAACCAGGACGCGTCATGCTCACCCCAACGGGCCTCGAACTGCTGCCCGCCGCGCGACGGGCGCTCACCGATCTTGCGGACGGGCTGGCCGCCGCCAGGGCCGTTGGCAGCGGCCGAGCCGGCCACCTACGGATCGGTTTTGCCGCCTCCCTCGCCCTGACCGTCCTGCCCGGCCTGCTGTTCAACTTCCGGCAGCGGTTCCCCGGGGTTCATCTGGACATCCGTGAGATGACCACCGCGCCGCAGATCGCAGCCCTACACGACAAGACCATCGACATCGGCCTGCTGCGCGAACCCCCCGCCGACGAGGCAGAGCTCGGCCTCAGGACGGTACTCAGCGAGCCCTTTGTGGCCGTGCTACCGGCCACGCACCCTCTGGCCGCCCAACGGACCGTGAAACTGGCGCAGTTGGCGGACTCGCCCTTCGTGCTGCTGCCCCGCGCGGTCGGCCCACAGCTGCACGACCAGATCACCGGCCTGTGCACCGCAGCAGGCTTCACACCGCAGATAGCCCAGCACGCGGTGGAGTGGCAGACCGTGTGCGCGCTCGTGGAAACCGGTCTGGGGGTCTCCCTGGCCCCGGCGAGCATCCGACGCATCCGCCTCAAAGGCGTCGCCTTCCGAAGGATCGAGCCCAGCACCGCTCGCACGAGAGTCGCCGTCGCCTGGCGCAGGGACGACCAAAGCCCCCTGGTCACACACCTGCTGGCGACCCTCGGCCAAGATCCGCCGGACAGGCCCTAACAGCTCGGCACTGAGCCCTTCCCCGTCTCCAGGGCCACCAGTGAACTCACCGTGCTCTTCAGGTTGGTCACCGGAATCAGGCGCAGCCCCTTCGGGAGCTCCGCGCGCGCGTCCGCGCATTCCGCCTTGGGGACGAGGAACACCGTCGCACCGTCCCGCCTGGCGGCCTGCGTCTTGAGGGCGACGCCGCCCACCGCCCCGACCGTGCCGTCCGCGTCGATCGTGCCGGTACCGGCGATGACCCGGCCGCCCGTGAGGTCACCGCCCGTGCCGTCGCCGTCCAGTTTGTCGACGATGCCGAGGGAGAACAGCAACCCCGCGCTCGGCCCGCCCACGTCCGCGAGCTTCAGGCTGACCTTGACGTCCTTGGCGTCGAGGCCGAGGTAACCGAGCGCGGCCTCGGTCGCCGCGTCCTGGGACTCCTTCATCTGCGCCTCGTTGTGCCGCTCGATCTCCTTGACGGTTTCCCCGCTCGGGTAGATCGCATCGCGCGGCATGACGGCTTCGTCGGTGCGGAACCAGCTGTCGACGATGTCCGGGAGTGAGACGCGGGTGTCGGGTGACGTCGCCACGATGGTCGTCATCCGCAGCTGCCCACGGGTGGTGTCCTGGACCGGCGCCCCCGAGATGCTGATCACGGGCGTGCCCCTGTGCTCGCCGAGCACGTTCGCCGTCTCTCCCGGGCGCGCCACCGAGAACGGCAGCGGCGCGAACGCCGCCGTGGCGAGCAGCGCCGCGACGGGCAGGGCGCAGACGGCGATGGCCTGGGGACGTGTGAGGCGAGAGAACACGGGATCAATCTAACGCGGAGGCGGGACGCCGCCAGGGCCAGGTGGGCCGGGGCCTCCCGGCGACCCGGCTCAGGCCTCCCGGCGACCCGGCTCAGGCCGGCGCAGCACTCCGCTCAGCTGAGCGCAACGACCCCGCTCACGGTCAGCGCAGCGCCTCCGCGACCTCCCGCGCCGCCTCGACGACCCGGTCCCCCACCCGCTCCGGCACCACGTCCGCCAGCATCACCACGCCCACGCTGCCCTCGACACCGGTCACACCGAGCAGCGGCGCCGCCGCCCCGCACGCCCCGGCCTCCAGCTCGCCGTGCGTCAGGGTGTATCCCGGATCCGCCATGGGCTGCTGCCGGGCCGCGAGTATCGCCTTGCCCGCGGCGCCCCGGTCCAGGGCGTGCCGGAAACCGGCCCGGTAGGCGACGTGGTAGTCCGTCCAGGTCGGCTCCACGACGGCGACGGCGAGCGCGTCCGCCCCGTCCACCAGGGTCAGGTGTGCCGTCGCGCCGATGTCCTCGGCCAGCGATCGCAACGCCGGCATCGCGGCCTCCCGCACCAGCGGATGGACCTGCCGCCCCAACCCCAGCACCCCGAGCCCGACCCGGGCACGTCCGCCCAGGTCACGGCGGATGAGCGCGTGCTGTTCCAGCGTGGCGAGCAACCGGTACACCACTGTCCGGTTCACGCCCAGCCTGAGGGAGAGCTCGGTCACGGTCAGCCCGTGGTCCGTGTCGGCGAGCAGCTTGAGGACACGCAGTCCCCGGTCGAGCGTCTGAGAGGTCTCCGCGGTCACGACGCCCACTCCTTAGTGGTGAGGTCGGCGGCCCTCTGGCGGCGGGTGCGTCACCGAGTCCCGTCGGCGACGCGCCTCAGGGGCCGCCGATCGGTCGGCGGCCCGGCCTGTCCGGACCGCGTCGCTTCACGGCTGCGCTCCGCGGCGGCGCTGCCACGGGGCGTGTGCGTAGCGGGACAGTAGCGAAGGGGGTTCGCTCAGCGGAAGGCTCCGTCCAGAATCCGGGCACGGGTCGAGGCGTACTGGTCAAGATTGCGGCGGTATGAGCGCCCCCTTCAGGGGCGCGGGGAACCGCGCGACCAGCCACACCAGACCCGCAGACGAAGACGACACGCGAGTCACTTCATCCGCGTAGCCCACTCCTGCACCTTGGCGATCCGCTGCCGCAACTGCCCCGCCGTCGCCTCAGCGGCCGCAGGCCCCCCGCACACGCGCCGCAGCTCCGTGTGGATCACACCGTGCGGCTTGCCGCTCTGGTGCACGTACGCGCCGACCATCGTGTTGAGCTGCCGGCGCAGCTCCATCATCTCCTTGTGGGAGACCACCGGCCGCCGCTCCGCGGGCACCTCGAGCAGGTCGGCCTCCTCGTCCGGCTTCTTGCGGCTGTGCGCGATCTGCTTGGCCTGCCGCTTCTGGAGCAGCAGCTGCACCTGGTCGGGCTCCAGCAGCCCGGGAATGCCGAGGTAGTCCTGCTCCTCCTCGCTGCCCGGGTGGGCCTGCATACCGAACTCGGCGCCGTTGTACATGACCCGGTCGAAGACGGCGTCGGACTCCAGCGCCTCGAACGGCAGCATGTCCTGCTCACCGGTGTCCTCGTCCTGCTCCTTGTTCGCCTCCTCCATCTCCTTCTCGGATTCGGCGTACGGGTCCTCCTCGCCCTCCTTCTTCGGCTTGTCGAGGACGTGGTCGCGCTCGCGCTCCATCTCGTTGGCGAAGGAGAGCAGGTCCGGCACGGTCGGCAGGAACACCGAGGCGGTCTCGCCGCGCCGCCGGGACCGTACGAAACGCCCGACGGCCTGGGCGAAGAACAGAGGGGTCGAGATGGTGGTGGCATAGACCCCGACCGCGAGCCGCGGCACGTCCACGCCCTCGGACACCATCCGGACCGCGACCATCCACCGGTCGTTGTTGCCGCTGAACTCGTCGATCCGCTCGGAGGCGCCGGAGTCGTCCGACAGCACGAGGGTGGCCTTGTCGCCGGTGATCTCCCGGATGAGCTTGGCGTACGCGCGCGCCGAGTCCTGGTCGGAGGCGATGACGAGCGCACCGGCGTCCGGGATGGCCTTCCGCACCTCGGTCAGCCGCTGGTCCGCGGCCCGCAACACGGCCGGCATCCACTCACCGCGTGGATCGAGCGCGGTCCGCCAGGCCTGGCTGACGGCGTCCTTGGTCATGGGCTCGCCGAGCCGCGCCGCGACCTCGTCACCGGCCTTGGTGCGCCAGCGCATGTTGCCGCTGTAGGAGAGGAAGATGACCGGCCGGACCACGTTGTCGGCGAGCGCGTTGCCGTACCCGTAGGTGTAGTCGGCGGCGGAGCGCCGGATGCCGTCCTGCCCCTCCTCGTAGGTCACGAACGGAATGGGGTTGGTGTCGGACCGGAAGGGCGTACCGGTCAGCGCCAGCCGGCGGGTGGCCGGCTCGAAGGCCTCGAGGCAGGCCTCACCCCACGACTTGCTGTCGCCGGCGTGGTGGATCTCGTCGAGGATCACGAGGGTCTTGCGCTGCTCCACGCGATTGCGGTGCAGCATGGGGCGGACGCCGACGCCCGCGTACGTCACGGCGACCCCGTGGTACTCCCGGCCGAGCGGTCCGGCGCTGTACTCCGGGTCGAGCTTGATGCCGATCCGGGCGGCGGCCTCGGCCCACTGCTTCTTCAGGTGCTCGGTGGGGGCCACCACCGTCACCTGCTGGACGACGTGGTGGTGCAGCAGCCAGGACGCCAGCGTCAGCGCGAAGGTCGTCTTGCCGGCGCCGGGGGTGGCGACCGCCAGGAAGTCCCGGGGCTGCTCCTGGATGTACTTGTCCATCGCGCCCTGCTGCCAGGCGCGCAGCTTGCTGGCGGTGCCCCATGGGGCGCGGCCGGGGAACGCCGGGGACAGGTGGTGCGAGGCAGAGCTTGTGCCGGCGGTGGTAGTCACGGTCTCCGTCGGGGGTCGGGCGGCTCGTTCGAGCGAGCCTGACGGCTCGGCTCCGTATGACAACCGGGCCACCCTACCGGCGGCCCGGGGGTGTCCATGCGGGGACCGGGCCGGGTCACCCCCGGGTGGGATCCACGTCACAGCGCACTCGGCCCGCGTCCGGGGCCGGGTGCTGCGGTCGCCGCTCCCGCAACCGCGTCGACACCCACGCCCCGACCAGCGCCACCGCCGCCATCGGCAGGAACACCGCGGCGAAGGCGGCCGGGTGGGAGCCGGAGGTGTGCGTGGTCGTGTGGGTCACCGTGCCGCCGCCGAGGGCGGCGAAGGCGGCGCCGCCGGCGGAGAGCAGGACTACGTTGGAGAGGCCGTCGGAGATCTGCAGGGCGGCGGAGTTGGTGCCGGCCTCCTCGGGGGCGGAGAGCTTCAGCAGCAGCACGCTCGTGGAGGAGATCACGAGCCCCATGCCGAAGCAGCCGAAGCCCCAGGCGACGGCCACGGTCCAGACGGGCACGGAGTCGACGAGCACACTCGGCGCCGCGGCTACCGCCGCCGCCACCAGCAGCATCCCGACGGTCGTCAGCCGCTCCCGGTACGGCTCCACCCGCGACCGCGACTGCACCCACGAGCCCAGCGCCCAGGTCCCGCCGCCCGCGGCGAGCGAGAACCCGGCCAGGGTCGGACTGAGCCCGCGCTGGGTGACCAGCATCAGCGGCACGAACGACTCCGCGGCGATGAATGACCCCGCGGCGACGCCGCGCAGCAGCACGACGGACGGCAGCCCGCGGGCGGCCCGGTAGGTGCCCTTCGGCAACAGCCCGAGCGCGGCGGGCACGAGGAGGGCGAGTCCCGCCGCACCGGGCAGGAGGGAGAACGGGCGCAGGTCCTGGGCGGCGTACTGGAGCAGGCCGGCGCCGAGGGAGATGGCGAGGGCCAGGCGGATGCGGCGGCGGTCGAGCGAGTGGGCCTTCCCGTCCGGCGTCGCCACCGGGCCGGAGGCCCGGCGCCGTATCTGCGGCAGGGCCAGGGCGAGCGGGAAGACGACCAGCACGGGTATCCCGACGAACACCCATCGCCACCCGAGCCGCTCGGTCACCGCGCCGGCGGCGAGCGGGCCGACGATCGACGGCAGGATCCAGCTCGCGGCGAACGCGGCCATGATGGCGGGCCGCAACCGCTCCGGATACGCCCGCCCGACTACGACGTACAACGCGACGATCACCAGCCCGCCGCCGAGCCCCTGCACGGCCCGCCCCAGGATGAACACCCACATCGCCCCGGCGGTCCCCGACAGCAACAGCCCGGCCCCGAACGAGGCGATGCCGGTGGTCAACGGCCCGAGCGGGCCACGCCGGTCGGACCACTGGCCCGAGAGCACCATCCCGAACAGGCTGGTGGTGAAGTACCCGGAGAACGCGAACGCGTACAGCGACACCCCGTCCAACTCCCGTGCGGCGACGGGCATCGCGGTCCCGACGGCCGTCGCCTCGAAGGCGATGAGCAGCACGACGGAGACGATGCCGAGGCTCAGCGCCCGGTAGGCGCGCCCCAGCACCGTCTCGTCCGCCTCGGCGACCGAGGGGGCTCCGGCGGCATACACGACATCTGCGTCACGCGGCTTCGGGACGGTCATGCCCGCCAGCGTAAGGTGCGCCCGCCCCCTTGACCCCTGTCGCGAGACGGTCGACCGCCACGACCTTGGTCCTACGACCAGAGCCGCACGCCCCTTCCATGAACGGCGTGTGGCAGTCCCGTTGCGGCCCGGCCGATGCCCTTGAACGCCGCTTCGGCCTCGGCCTACGGTCACTGCACCAGTTCAGAACACGGCCGTGTGCCCGAGTGGTTCAGGGGCTCGCCTGCAAAGCGAGTTACGCGGGTTCGAATCCCGCCACGGCCTCCAAGCCCCACCAGGCAGATGCCTCACCAGGCAGACGGTGGAACGCCCGTTGCCACACGGACCACTTGGCGTGATGAGGAGCTCTCAGCGTCCTTCGAGCCCGGAATTCACCGGTCAACGCCCCTGCGCCCGGCCCGGCACGCCACCGGTTCACGGAGCGGGCGGGCGGAGGGCTTCGGGCGCGGGGGCCGCCCGCACACCGTCGGGTCGACCGCCGACAGGACCTGCAGCATGGTCATGGCCAACTGGTCGTACGTGTCGGTCGTCAGCTCGTGGGACGAGTGCGCGTCTATCGCCCGCTCCCGGTGCAGGAGCCAGAGGGTGAAGGCGAGGGTCGAGACATCCGTGTTCAGGGGGTGCGGTGTCGCGTCGGGTTCGCTCCAGTTGAGGACCGCGCCCGTCTCGCCGTCGACGACCAGGCTGTTGGCCTCGACCAGGTGGCCGAGGCGGATCAGGCGGTGGGCCCCGGAGGGGAGCTCCGCCGGGCCGTCCGCCTGCGCGTGGTACTCGGCGAGCGTCGCCAGGGGGACGTCCGTGTCGAGGGAGAAGACGTGCGCGTCCTCCGGGAGCCCCACCTCGCGCAGGAAGCGGCGGGTCGGCTCGTGGGTGAGGGTCGCGGGGAAGTCGACGTCCTCGAAGCGGGCCACCTTGCGGGGGCCGAACTCCTGGTCCAGCAGGCGGTGAGGGAGGTCCAGGGCGAGGCCCGACGTCCCGCCCCGGCCGGCCACCAGGGAGAGCGGGCGGATCAGGGCCGCCATCTTCCAGAAGGGGGCCGGTTCGCCGTCCGCTCCGTCACGGAAGACCGACAGCAGGTGCTGTGAGGCCTCCGCGACCGCCTTCGGGCCGTAGCGGCCCGCGTAGGAGGCGAACTGGCCGCGCAGGCCCGCCAGTTCGTCCGTCGCCTCGGCGAAGCGGACCAGCGTCCGCAGGGAAGGCGCCAGGGGGCGGCGGTCCATCGGGTCCGGGCCGGGGCGGTCGTGAAGGAGGTACGTCGTCGAGATCTCGCCGGTCGCGCCGTCGAGCAGGACGGACTCCGTCTCCAGGCCGCCGGGTCCCAGCAGTCCGCCTATGACCAGCTGCTCGCGCAGCTCAGCCGACAGCCGGTCCGACGAGGCGTCGCCCGTCGCGTCCGCCACCCTCCGCAGATCCTCGCCGCGCAGCTCGGCGAAGCTCACGACACCGTTGTCGCAGGGCAGTCCGGGGCCGGTCAGCCAGTGCCGGGTCGGCGCGTGCGTCACCCACGGGTCCAGTTCGGTCTCGGTCAGGGTGATCACCGCGACACCGGCGTCGGTCGTACTCATGGGCTCCCCCGCATGTGCTTGCTCACCGTCCCCTGGCGGAGCACGGCAGACCGCCCGGCCAGGTCCGGCAACCGTCCCCCAACTGCCCAGAACACTACGCCCCGCCACTGACAACGCCCCGGAACGGCGACGCGCGCCCCGCGACCGGGAAAGCGCTCACTTCACATGACGCGCAGAGGGCTCCGCGAGTTGCCTTTCCGTCGGAATCGCCTCCACGCCGGACCGTCCGCGCAGGGGTGTGCCTCTCCCGGGCGAGACAGTCATGTGGCGGAGCGCGTCCCGGGGAGGGGCGTCAGGACCTGTCCGTGACCACCGCGGCCTGCGGGCGGATCGGCAGGCGGTTCACCGGGCGGCCGGTGGCGGCCCGTACGGCGGACGCGATCGCCGCCGGGGACGTCACCACCGGCACCGCGCTGACCGCCTTCGCCCCGAAGGGGGCGACCACGTCCCGTTCCTCGACCAGCCTGACGATGCGGATGTCGGGCGCGTCTAGGGCCGTCGGGAGGGCGTAACCGGTCAGGTCGGGGTGGCGGACGAGGCCGCGCGGGGTGCGCAGGTTCTCGGTGAGCGCGACACCGAGGCCCTGGGTCACGCCCGCCTCGATCCGGGCGGCCAGCTGCGCCGGGTTCAGGATCCGCCCCACGTCCTGTGCCACGGCCAGTTCCACGACCCGGACCGCACCGATCTCGATGTCGACGTCCACCACCGCGCGGATCGCGCAGAAGGACATGCCGACGAAGGCGTCACCCTGACCGGCCTCGTTCAGCGGCTCGGTCGGGTGCGGACGGCACTGGGCGGTGGCCCACAGTTCCTTGCCGTCCAGCGCCTCGGTGACGGTCGTCGAGAGGACACCGTCGTACGACGTGATCTTACCGTCGGTGATCTGGAGGAGCTCCGTGGACATGCCGAACTTGTGGGCGAGCGGCTGGAGGAGCTGCGTACGGACCATCTTGGCCGCGCGCTCCACCGCGCCGCCCGACACCCAGGTGTGCCGGCCGCGGCAGCCCGCGCCCGCCGGGGGCTGGTCGGTGTCGACCGGCGCCACGTGCACCTCGTCTATGCCGAGGGTCTCCTGCACGATCTGCCGGGCGAGGGTGGTGAAGCCCTGGCCGGTCTCGACGGCCGCGCACAGTACCGTCGCCACACCGTCGTGGACCTTGACGGTCGCCGTGGAGACCTCGTCCGCGCCCTCGGCGCCCAGCATGTGCACCATGCCGAGGCCGTAGCCCACGCCCCTGCGCACCGCGCCCGGCTCGCCCGCGCCCTCGGGGCCGCCGGGCAGCAGCCAGTCCTCCTCGGGGGTGTCCTTGGGCAACGGCGGGAGGGGGAAGTCCCTCACAGCTTGGAGGAGTTCGGCGACCGGAGCAGGGCAGGTCACCGTCTGGCCGGTCGGCAGGACGTCACCCGTCGCCATGGCGTTGATCAGCCGTACCTCGGCCGGGTCGAGGCCGAGTCTCTTCGCGATCTTGTCCATCTGCGCCTCGTAGGCGGCGCAGACCTGCATGGCCCCTTCGCCGCGTACGTGGCCCGACGGGGGGTTGTTGGTGCGGACGGCCCAGCCCTCGATGAAGGCGTTCGGGACGACGTACGGGCCGCAGGCGAAGCCGACGGCGGCGGCCAGGGCGTCGGCGGAGGTGTCGGCGTAGGCGCCCGCGTCGAGCAGGATCTGCGCCTCGACCTTGACGAGTCTGCCCTCGGCGTCGGCGTGGTGGCGGTAGCGCAGGAGGGTGGGGTGCCGGTGGGCGTGGCCGAGGAAGGACTCCTCGCGCGTGGCGGCGAGTTTCACCGGGCAGCCCGTGCGCAGCGCCAGCAGGCCGAGCGGGAGCTGGAAGCTCTGGTCCTCACGGTCGGCCGTGGCGCCGGGGACGCCGGTGACGACGACCTTGACGCGCTCGGGTTCCAGCGCGAAGGCGGCGGCCGCGGTGTCGCGGTCGGCGTGCGGGTCGGTGGAGGCGAGGTACAGCTCCACGCCGCCGTCCGGGCGCGGTACGGCCAGACCCGCCTCGGCTCCGATGGGCGCCGGGTCCGCGCGGCCGATGCGGTACAGGCCCTCGACGACGATCTCACCGGCCGCCTCCGGGTCGCCGTGGTGCAGCGGGATGTGCCGGATCAGGTTGCCGTCGGGGTGCAGCGGCTCGGCCTCGAAGGCCTGCTCCGGGTCGGTCACCGGGTCGAGCACCTCGTACTCGACGATGACGGCGGCGGCGGCCATGCGCGCGGTGTCCGGGTGGTCGGCGGCGACGGCGGCGATCGGCTCGCCGTGGTGGCGTACGACCTCGGAGGCGAAGACCGGGCGGTCCGCCCTGCCCCGGCCGTGCAGCGGGCGGCCGGGGACGTCCTCGTGGGTGACGACGGCGCGGACGCCGGGCATCTCGCGCGCGTGGGTGGTGTCGATGGAGACGATGCGCGCGTGCGGGTGCGGTGAGCGCAGCACGGCCGCCCACAGCAGGCCCTCGGCCCACAGGTCGGCGGCGTACGGGAAGGTCCCCTCCGTCTTGGCGCGGGCGTCGGCGGCCGGGAGGGAGGCGCCGAGGCCGTGCGGCAGCGGTTCGGGAGCGGGGGCGGCCTCCGCGGCCTGTGCGGCCGGTGCGGTGGCTGCTTCGTTGCTCACGCGGGGCCTCCGTCCTGGCCGTAGGACTGGTCATGAGGGTCTGGGGAGTGCGCTTCCGGGGCGTGCGGGCCCTGGGAGTGTGCTTCCGCCGAGGGTGTCTCCGGGGGCGAACCGAAGGCCGACGGGTTGACGCCGCCCGCCCCCGGGCCCGCCTGGTGCGGGATACGGGGCTCGCCGGTGTCGCCGTCGGCGGGTGCGGCGTGGGCCTCGCGTTCGGCGACGACTTCCTTCACGGCGTCCACCACGCCCCGGTAGCCGGTACAGCGGCACAGGTTGCCGCAGAGTGCCTGGCGGGTCTCCAGCTCGGTCGGCGCCGGGTTGCCCTCCAGGAGGTCGTGCACGGTCATCGCCATGCCCGGTACGCAGAAGCCGCACTGCACGGCGCCGCAGCGGGCGAGCGCCCGCTGCACGTCCGACGGCTGTCCGTCCTCGGCCAGGCCCTCGACGGTACGGACCTCACTGCCGGCGGCGGTCACTGCCGGGACCAGGCAGGACGCGACGAGCCGTCCGTCGACCTGGACGTTGCAGGCCCCGCACTCCCCCTGCGAGCAGCCGTCCTTGGCGCCCGCGAGCCCGAGCCGCTCGCGCAGCACGTACAGCAGGGACTCGCCGATCCACGCGTCGGTGACGGGGCGCTCGGTGTCGTTGACCCGCAGGACGTACGACGCGAGGGGGTGCTCCTCCCGCGGCATCGCGGGAGGCGTGTCGTGGTCGTGGCCCGCCCGGTCGTGCGGGGTGCCGGTGGCGTCGTGCCCGGTGGCCTGCTGGTCTTCCGGGGCCGGGGCGTTCGTGGGCCCGGCGCCGGCGGCCTCCGGGCCGGCGTCCGTGTCCGCCAGGGCCGGGAGAGCTCCGGCCTCCGGCTGCACGGGGCCTTCAGCGGCGTCCGCGTTGTCTGCGGCGTCCACGGCCTCCGGGGCGTCCTCGGTGGCCTCACCGGCCCCGGGGGCGGGCTGTGAGGCTTCCTGCGCCTGCTCCGGCCTCCCGGTGGTGTCCTCGGCTGCCTCGGGCGCCTCGTGGGCGGGGACGCCGGGGAACTCCCCGGGTGCTTCGGGGTACGGCTGGGGCGACGACGCGGCCGCGGGCCGCTCGGGTTCCGGGTGCGCGTGCGCGGCGCGATCGGAGGGCTCGGCCGGGTCACCGGCGGGGCCGGAGAGCTCCTGCCCGTGGCCGGAGTCTCCCGACGGTTCCGTTCCCCGGCCCGGCTCTACGGACGGTTCCGAGCCGTGACCGACGAAGCCGGAGTGCTCCGGCCCGCCCTCGGCGAAGGGGACGGACTCCGAGCCGTGACCGGTGAAGCGAGAGGCCTCCGCCTCGGGCGCCCGGCCGGCCTCGCCGGACGGTTCCGAGCCGTGACCGGTGAAGCCGGAGTGCTCCGGCCCGCCCTCGGCGAAGGGGACGGACTCCGAGCCGTGGCCGGTGAAGCCGGAGGCCTCCGCCCCGTGTTCCCCCGGCGCCCGGCCGGCCTCGCCGGACGGCCGGTGTGTGTGCTCGGCGTCGGGCATCTCCGGTCCGTGACCGGCGAAGGCGGACGACTCGGGTGCGTGACCGGTCTCCTCGTACGGCTGCGGCCCGTGACCGCCGTCGTCGTGAGTCCCCGCCGCGTGACCGGTGCCCTCGGGAACTGCCGGGGCCTCACCGGGCGCCCGGTCCGTCTGACCCGTCTGGTCCGTCTGCTGCGGGAGAGCGGCGGGCGGCTGCTCCGGCGCGTATCCGGAGGCCGGTCCGGCGGCGTCCTGCCGCCCGTGCTCATGGCCGTGCTCGTGCGAGTAGGCGGGCGCGGCCTGCTCCTGGGCCGCCGGGTCCTGCTCCCCCCACGGCCGGCCCGCCGCGTGTGTCGCCCAAGGCGCGGGCGCGCCGCCGGGCAGCGTGGGCGGCGGGGTACCGCCCCACTGCTCGACCAGCGAGGAGGTGGTGAACTCGCCCGACTCGTCCGGAAGGTCACCCCCGGCGACGGGGATGGACCACTGCCCGGTCACGTCATGGCCGGGCGCGGTCTCCGCCGCCGCGGCCTCTTCGAAGCTCCACTGCCCCGTGGTGCCCGGGTTGTACGTGAACCGGTCGTCACCGCCGTGCTGCCCCGCGCCCGGGCCGTACGGCGTGCCGGTGTCGTAGGGGTTGCCGGTGCCGTACGGGGCCTCGTACGGCTGCTCCCCCACGCCGTGCCCCTGCTGGTGCCCACCGTGCTCGTGCCCCTGCTGGTGTGCGGCGTGCGGGTCGTGCCACTGGGTGCCGTCGGCGGGCGCGCCGGGCGCCGGCCAGCCCATGGCCGCCGGGTCGGTTCCGGCGGTCATGGCGGGGTCGACCGCGATCTGCGGCGGTACGTAGCCGTGGCCGGGCGCGGCGAGAGGGCTGTCCGCGGCCAGCAGGGCGTCGACGCCCCCCTCGGGGAGTTCGACGAAGGCGGTGGCGCCGTCGTCGTACTCGCCCTGGGGCAGCGGGTCCCAGCGACCGCCGCTCCGGGGCGTGCCCTCTCCGTGCTGGTCGTCGGTCACGACAGCGCCCTCCCCAGTGCTCGTCGGGCCAGCGCGGCGACGGTGCGCCGCAAGTGCAGTACGGCGGGCGGAAGCTGCGGTACGGAGCCGTCCTCGGCCGGGGCCGCGTCGGGGATGCAGGCCGCGGCGACGTACTCCCCGAAGGCGCTGAGCGCCTCCGGCACGATCGCGCGGTTGTTGTCCCAGTCGATGAGCCGGCCCACCCACTGCTCGGCCTCCAGGGGGCGCAGCGGCATCGGCGCTATGGCACCCACCGCGCAGCGCACGCCCCGGCGTGCGGGGTCCAGGACCAGGGCCACCGACGCCACCGCGCGCCCTGGCCCGGTGCGGCCGGTCGCCTTCAGGAAGACCTGCGGGGCGTGCAGCAGCGGTACGCGCACGTAGCCGATGAGTTCACCGGCGCGCAGCAGGTCCATCCCGGCCAGCAGGTGCGACACCGGGATCTCCCGGCGGGCTCCGCCCGGGCCCGCGACGATCAGGGTCGCCTCCAGGGCGGCCAGCACCGGCAGCGCGTCCCCGGTGGGGGCGGCCGAGGCGATGTTGCCGCCCAGGGTGCCCGCGTTGCGGATGTGCGGCGGGCCCGCGGCGCGCGCGGCGGCGGCGAGCGCCGGGATCAGGGCCGCGAAGTCGGGGCGGCCCATGCGCGCGTGCGTGAGGCCCGCGCCGAGCAGCGCGTGGCCGTCCTGGTACTGCCAGCCGCGGATCTCGCTGATCCGGCCGAGTCCCACCAGGGCGGCAGGCCTGAGCTGCCCGGAGTTGACGGCGGCCATCAGGTCGGTGCCGCCTGCGACGGGCACGGCCGCGGGCATGGCGGTGAGTGCCGTCACGGCCTCGTCCAGCGTCGTGGGCAGCGTGACGGCCTGCGCCGCCTGCGGTGCGTGCGTGGTCAAACCGGCTGCCCCTTCCCGCTGCCCCACCTGGTCCCACCTGTGCTGCCGTACGGTACGTGCTGACAGGGCGGACGTGGCAACTCTGGCACATCTTGGCGAGAGCCGAAGACACGGGTCCACTAGGAGGCATTCGCCCACCTCACTGGGGAGATGGTCCGTTTTCGTACAGGTTCGCCAGTGCATCACGATTGGCACTTTCGGTGACCCTTGTGCGCATTTTCTGTTGCCTGTTCGACCTGTTCGGTCCCGACGGCCGGGCGCTACCGGTGGGGCGGCGGGCCGTCGAGCGGGCGGCCCGGCACCCCGGGGCGCCGTTGCCAGGGCAGGGGGCCGGAGGGTGGCCGGTAAGCGACGCCGAGGGCGTCGAGCCGCCGGTAGTGGGCCGTCATGCGGCGCTCGAAACCGGTGAAGTCCCGTGCCGCCGGGGCGGGCAGGTCACTCCAGGCGACCTCGGCGAAGGCCGCGAGCCGGGGGAACGTCTGGTAGTCGACGCGCGCCTGGTCCTCCATCACCTCGGTCCACACGTTGGCCTGGGTGCCCAGCACATGGCGGGCCTCCTCGGGGGACAACTCCGGTGGAACCGGCTCGAACCGGTAGACGTCCTCCAGGGTGCGCACCCACCCGATCGGTACCGGCTCGTCGGGGCCCGGAGACTGACGGTGGTCCAGATACACCTGCTGCTCGGGGCACATGACCACGTCGTGGCCGGCCCGGGCGGCGGCGACGCCACCGGCGTAACCACGCCAGGAGGACACGGCCGCGCCCCTCGCCAGCCCGCCCTCCAGGATCTCGTCCCAGCCGATCAGCCGGCGCCCGCGCGCGGAGAGCCAGTCGTCGAAGTGCCCGATGAACCAGGACTGGAGCTCGTCCTCGTCGGCGAGGCCGAGTTCCCTGATGCGGGCCTGCGCGGTCGCCGACCGCCGCCACTGGCCCTTGGGGCACTCGTCGCCGCCGACGTGGACGAACTCCGAGGGGAACAGCTCGAGAACCTCCTCGAAGACGCCCTCGTAGAAGCGCAGGGTGTTGTCAGTGGGGGCGAGTACGTTCGGGTTGACTCCCCAGGTGTCCCGGACGGAGAGGGCGGTCGTGTCGATGACGTCGGTGTTGCCGAGTTCCGGGTAGGCGGCGATGGCGGCCTGCGAATGGCCGGGCACGTCGATCTCGGGGACGACGGTGATGTGCCGCTCGGCGGCGTAGGCGACGATCTCCCGGATGTCGTCCTGGGTGTAGTGGCCGCCGTGCGGCTTCTCCTCCCACAGCGGCGAGGTCCCATGGCCGGTTTTGGTCCGCGCCCGCCAGGAGCCGATCTCCGTCAACAGGGGATGTCTTCTGATCTCGAGGCGCCAGCCCTGGTCGTCCGTCAGATGGAAGTGGAAGACGTTCAGTTTGTGCGCCGCCATCAGATCGAGGCAGCGCAGGACACCCTCCTTGGGCGTGAAGTGCCGGGCGACATCGAGCATGAGACCGCGCCATGGGAATCGGGGCGCGTCCGCGATCGTCACGTGCGGCACGGCCCAGGTGCGGTGGCGGTCGAGCGGGGCCCTGCGGTACGCGTCGGGGCCGAGGAGCTGCCGCAGCGTCTGGGCTCCCCAGAAGGCACCGGCCGCGCTGCCGCCCTCGACGAGGACGCCGTTTTGGTCACTGACGAGGCGGTACTCCTCGGGGCCGAGGTCCGTGTCGAGCTGGAGCCCGATGCCGTCGCCACCGGCGTCGCCGAGTTCCCGCCCCTCCCGCAACGGCAGGCCGGTGGCCTCCCGCAGGACGGTGCGCAGCCAGTGGCCGACGCCCTCGGTCGCGGCGTCGGCGTAGAGCCGGGAGTGCGCCGTCAGCCGCACCTCGCCGGAGCCGGCGACGACATCGCGGGGAGCCGGAATCAAGTCAGTCACGTCAGTCCTTCACCGCCCCGCCCAGACCCGGCGCCGGAACCGGAATCGCGCCACTGCGGTCACGGCGCGCAACGCGACGGGGGACCGGCCGACCCACCCTGCGCGACACCCGGACAGCACGAAAGCCCCCAGGGTGCACAGGACGCACCCTGAAGGCCGTACGCCGCTCGGGCAGGCGCTACTTCTCGCCCTTGCCGCTGTCGTCGTCGCCGGAGCCCATGGACTCGTAGATCTCCTTGCACATGGGGCACACGGGGTACTTCTTCGGGTCGCGGCCCGGCACCCAGACCTTGCCGCACAGCGCCACGACGGGGGTGCCGTCGAGGGCGCTCGCCATGATCTTGTCCTTCTGGACGTAATGGGCGAAGCGCTCGTGGTCACCGTCACCATGGGAGGTCTGCGGTGTCGGCTCTACGAGGGTCCCCGTACCAGTCCCGCGCTCGGGCTCGAGAGTGCTCATAAGCAACAGGGTACTGAAGGTCACAGACATCAGTTGAGCGACGGGTCGTCCGGGTACGTGGCGACCATCGCCAGCTCGCCCCGCTGGCGGCGCAGCACCTCGCGCCAGAGCCGCTCCGGGACCGGGCACGAGACGTCGCCGGGCTCCGACTCGACCACGTACCAAGCGCCGTCCACCAGCTCGTCCTCCAGCTGGCCCGGGCCCCAGCCGGCGTATCCGGCGAAGATCCGCAGGGAGCCGAGGGCGGAGGCCAGCAGTTCCGGCGGGGCCTCCAGATCGACCAGCCCGATCGCGCCGTGCACCCGCCGCCAGCCCAGCGGAGCGGCCTCCCCGGTCGCACCGCCGGGAACGACGGCGACCCCGAGCGCCGAGTCCAGCGAGACCGGACCGCCCTGGAACACGACGCCGGGCTCACCGGCGAGATCCCCCCAGCCCTCCAGGATGTCGTTCACGTCCACCGGCGTCGGGCGGTTGAGGACCACACCGAGGGAGCCCTCCTCGTCGTGGTCGAGGAGCAGCACGACCGCGCGGTCGAAGTTCGGGTCCGCCAGGGCCGGCGTGGCCACGAGCAACCGCCCTGTGAGCGAGGACACCTCGGTCATGCCAGACATGATCCCGCATCTTCCCTTCCCGTGGGGAGCAATGAGGACGACCGGTGTGCACGCAGCTCAGGGCACGCCGACGCGTCCCCACGTGCACGAACCTGACCGTGACCCCTTGTGCCCGGCACGAAACCGTTCGTGTTGTGACAGAGCTATGACGTGGCTGGGTCTGACTCAGGCTTACAGAAGGGGGGTGGAAGGCGATTACCCTTTCCCTCCTGACCCCTGCCCGACTCCACGGAACGCGAGATTCATGACCGTCAACGACGATGTCCTGCTTGTCCACGGCGGAACCCCGCTGGAGGGCGAGATCCGTGTCCGCGGTGCGAAGAACCTCGTACCCAAGGCCATGGTCGCAGCGCTGCTGGGCAGCGCTCCGAGCCGGCTGCGCAATGTTCCGGACATCCGTGACGTACGCGTCGTACGGGGTCTGCTGCAGCTTCACGGTGTGACGGTCCGTCCGGGTGACGAGCCCGGCGAACTGGTGATGGACCCGACGCGCGTCGAGAGCGCGAACGTCGCTGACATCGATGCCCACGCCGGTTCCAGCCGTATCCCGATCCTCTTCTGCGGCCCCCTGCTGCACCGTCTCGGCCACGCCTTCATCCCCGGCCTCGGCGGCTGCGACATCGGCGGCCGGCCCATCGACTTCCACTTCGACGTGCTGCGGCAGTTCGGCGCGCGGATCGAGAAGCGCGCGGACGGGCAGTACCTGGAGGCGCCCCAGCGGCTGCGCGGCACGAAGATCCGCCTGCCGTACCCGTCCGTCGGCGCGACCGAGCAGGTGCTGCTGACGGCCGTCCTCGCGGAGGGCGTCACGGAGCTGTCCAACGCGGCCGTCGAGCCGGAGATCGAGGACCTCATCTGCGTGCTGCAGAAGATGGGCGCGATCATCGCGATGGACACCGACCGGACCATCCGCATCACCGGTGTGGACCAGCTCGGCGGCTACAACCACCGTGCCCTGTCGGACCGCCTGGAGGCCGCCTCCTGGGCGTCGGCGGCGCTGGCGACCGAGGGTGACATCTACGTCCGGGGCGCGCAGCAGCGTTCCATGATGACGTTCCTGAACACCTACCGGAAGGTGGGCGGGGCCTTCGAGATCGACGACGAGGGCATCCGCTTCTGGCACCCCGGCGGGCAGCTGAAGTCCATCGCGCTGGAGACGGACGTCCACCCCGGCTTCCAGACCGACTGGCAGCAGCCGCTGGTGGTGGCCCTGACGCAGGCCACGGGCCTGTCCATCATCCACGAGACGGTCTACGAGTCCCGCCTCGGCTTCACCTCGGCCCTGAACCAGATGGGCGCGCACATCCAGCTCTACCGCGAGTGCCTGGGCGGCTCCGACTGCCGCTTCGGCCAGCGCAACTTCCTGCACTCGGCGGTCGTCTCCGGCCCCACCAAGCTCCAGGGCGCCGACCTGGTCATCCCCGACCTGCGCGGTGGCTTCTCGTACCTGATCGCGGCCCTGGCGGCCCAGGGCACCTCCCGGGTCCACGGCATCGGCCTGATCAACCGGGGCTACGAGAACTTCATGGAGAAGCTCGTGGAGCTGGGCGCGAAGGTCGAGCTGCCGGGCAAGGCGCTCGGGTAGTCCCCGCCTGACCGTGCACGCCGAGGGGCGGCCACCTGAACCAGGTGGCCGCCCCTCGGCATGTCATGCGGCTCTCGGCGGGCTCGCGCCCGGAAGGGGCGCGGGGAACTGCGCGACCAGCCACTGGCGGCCCGCAGTTGCCCACGGCGCACGCGATGGAACGCTTACTTGCCCTTGGCGGCTTCCTTGAGCTTCGAGCCCGCGGAGACCTTCACGCTGTAGCCGGCCGGGATCTGGATGGGCTCGCCGGTCTGCGGGTTGCGGGCGGTGCGAGCGGCACGGTGGGTGCGCTCGAAGGTCAGGAAGCCGGGGATGGTGACCTTCTCGTCGCCCTTGGAGACGATGTCGCCGACGACGTCGGCGAACGCGGCCAGCACGGCGTCGGCGTCCTTGCGAGTCACCTCGGCGCGGTCGGCCAGCGCGGCCACCAGCTCACTGCGGTTCATGTTCTTACTCCCGTGTTCATCTTGCCGTTGAGGCGTCAGATCGAAGCCGATGCTGCCAGGGTCCTCACTGAGTCCCCGGACCCGGGTCCGTCGTCAGACCCTCGCGCCCAGGGAGGCATCCTGCCTCTACCTGCGGCGGGAAAGCCAATCCGGCACCCGCGTGAGCCGTGCAAACACCCTTGGGGGTCACACGAAAAGAGGGCCTGAGCCTGGCCGACACGATAGGGCTCCCCTGGTGACGGGTGTCCTGCGACGCGCCGGTCTCCAGGCCGCGTGGGGATCCTCACAGTCCGGGGGCACCGCCCCCGGACCCTGTGTCGCGGCCCTGAAGGCGGCGCCCTCAGACGCCGGACGGGCTGATCGCCGCCGCGCCGGCCGCCTTCGCGGCCTCGCGCACGGCACCGGCGACGGCGCCCGCGACCTTGTCGTTGAAGACGCTCGGGATGATGTAGTTCGGGTTCAGCTCGTCCTCGGTCACCACGTCCGCGAGGGCCGTGGCGGCGGCCAGCATCATCTCGGTGTTGACCGTGCGCGACTGGGCGTCCAGGAGGCCGCGGAAGACGCCCGGGAAGACCAGCACGTTGTTGATCTGGTTCGGGAAGTCGGAGCGGCCGGTGGCCACGACGGCCGCGGTCTGACGGGCGACCGCCGGGTCGACCTCCGGGTCGGGGTTCGCGAGCGCGAACACGATCGCGCCGTCGGCCATGGCGGCCACGTCGTCGCCGTCCAGGACGTTCGGGGCCGAGACGCCGATGAAGACGTCGGCGCCGCGCACGGCCTCCTTGAGCGTGCCGGTGAGGCCCTCGGGGTTGGTGTTGTCGGCGATCCAGCGCAGCGCCGAGCCGGGGGCGGCGTCCACCAGGTCCTCGCGGCCGGCGTGCACGACACCGTGGATGTCGGCGACGACGGCGTTCTTCACGCCCGCGGCGAGCAGCAGTTTGAGGATGGCCGTACCGGCGGCGCCGGCGCCGGACATGACGACCCGGATGTTCTCGATGGCCTTGCCCGTGACGCGCAGCGCGTTGGTGAGCGCGGCCAGGACGACGATCGCGGTGCCGTGCTGGTCGTCGTGGAAGACGGGGATGTCGAGGGCCTCGCGCAGCCGGGCCTCGATCTCGAAGCAGCGGGGGGCGGAGATGTCCTCGAGGTTGATGCCGGCGAAGCCCGGGGCGATCGCCTTGACGATCTCGACGATGGCGTCGGTGTCCTGGGTGTCGAGGCAGATCGGCCAGGCGTCGATGCCGGCGAACCGCTTGAAGAGGGCCGCCTTGCCCTCCATGACGGGCAGCGCGGCCTTCGGGCCGATGTTGCCCAGGCCCAGCACGGCGGAGCCGTCCGTCACGACCGCAACGGAGTTGCGCTTGATGGTGAGGCGGCGGGCGTCCTCGGGGTTCTCGGCGATCGCCATGCAGACGCGGGCCACGCCCGGCGTGTAGACCATGGACAGGTCGTCACGGTTGCGGATGGGGTGCTTCGACGCCATCTCGATCTTGCCGCCGAGGTGCATGAGGAAGGTCCGGTCCGAGACCTTGCCCAGGGTGACGCCCTCGATGCCGCGGAGTTCCTCGACGATCTCGTCCGCGTGCGCGGTCGACGAGGCCGCGATGGTGACGTCGATACGGAGCTTCTCGTGACCGGACGCGGTGACGTCGAGGCCGGTCACCGAGCCTCCGGAGGACTCCACGGCGGTGGTGAGCTGCGAGACGGCGGTTCCGCTCGCGGGCACCTCCAGCCGGACCGTCATCGAGTAGGAGACGCTGGGCGCCGTTGCCATGGCCGACTTCCTCTGCTTTCACCTGACGCTGAGTTGTGCCGTCCGATAGTCGCACCTACCGCTGGGTAGCAGGTAGCCGCCCATGATTGCGAACGTTTTGTTCGCGGAACAGGGCGGCAAAAAGAGACCCACGTCACTGAGGACGTGGGTCTCCGGGGAAGTCAGGTGGCACCGACCCGCCATGCTCGCCTCGCGGCAAGTGGTCGCTCGTAGCGACGATGGTTGGGCCCGGGGGCTTGGATCGGGCCGGTGCCACGTCCAGGCTAACAAAGAGATCCCGTAAGGCCATTCCCGTAGCGGGAGTTCATTTCGCCGCCGACTGGGTAACCCCGGTCAGTCCCTGAGCAGATCCGGGATTCCCGCCCCGTCGGGCTCGTCCCGCTCCGCCGAGACGACCGTGAGCTGCTGGGTGGCGCGGGTCAGGGCGACGTAGAGCACACGCAGGCCGGCCGGGGACTCGTCGGCGATCTCCGCCGGGGAGACCACGACCGTCGCGTCGTACTCCAGCCCCTTGGCCTCCAGGCTGCCGAGCGCGACCACCCGGTCGCCGAGTCCGGCGAGCCAGCGCCTGGCCTCCTCGCGGCGCTGCATGGCGACCACCACGCCGACCGTGCCGTCGACGCGCTCCAGCAGCCGGGCCGCCTCGGCCCGGACGGTTTCGGCGAGGGTGTCGCCCACGACCGTGAAACGGGGCTCGACGCCGGTGGAGCGGACCGCCTTCGGGGACGCCGAGCCGGGCATGGCGAGGGCCAGCACCTTCGAGGCCAGCTCGGCGATCTCGGCCGGGTTGCGGTAGTTCACCGTCAGCTCGAAGCGGCGGCGCGGCCGGGTGCCGAGGGCCTCGTCGCGGGCCTCGGCGGCCTCGTCCGGGTCGGACCAGGAGGACTGGGCCGGGTCGCCGACGACCGTCCAGGTGGCGTGCCGGCCGCGGCGGCCGACCATGCGCCACTGCATCGGCGTGAGGTCCTGGGCCTCGTCGACGATGACGTGGGCGTACTCGGTGCGCTCCTGGGCGAGGCGCTCGGCCCGCTCGCGCTGGGACTCCTCGCGCACCGGCATCAGCTCCTCCAGGCCGGTGAGCTGGTCGAGCGGGTCGAGGTCGCGCCTCTTGCGGGGGCGGGCGGGTGCGCCGAGGATCGCCTGCAGCTCATCGAGCAGGGCGATGTCGTGCACGGAGCGGCCCTCACGTCTGAGGGAGCGGGCGACCTTGCGGACCTCGCCGGGGTTGAGGATCCGCCGGGCCCAGCGGCCGAGGCGGCGTTCGTCGGCCATGGCGTCCAGGACGGCGGCCGGGGTCAGCTCGGGCCACCAGGCGTCGAGGAAGGAGACGAAGGAGTCCTCGCCGGTGATGTCCTCGTCGAAGGAGGAGCGCAGCTCGGCGGCGAGTTCCGGGTCGGTGTGCCGGCCGGCCGCGCCGGACCGCTCCCACAGGGCGTCCAGGAGCAGCTTGCGGGCCCGGGGGCGGAGCAGGTTCACGGGGGCGGTGCCGCCGAGGGCGGCGCGGCGGACACCCGCGAGTTCCCCGGCCTCCAGTTCCAGGCGGCGGCCGAAGGCGACCACGCGCAGCCGGGCCGGTGGGTCGTTCAGCTCCAGGGCGCCGCGGGCGGCCTTGCGCAGCACCTTGAGCATGCGGGAAGAGCCCTTGGCGCGGGCCACGGCCGGGGAGTCGTAGAGCGTGGCCTCGGCCCCGTCGACCAGGGAGCCGATGGCGCGGATGGCGACCTGGCCCTCCTCGCCGAGGGAGGGCAGCACGCCCTCGGTGTAGGCGACGAGCAGCGGGGTGGGCGAGACGATCAGGATGCCGCCCGCGTACCGCCGCCGGTCCTGGTAGAGGAGGTAGGCGGCGCGGTGCAGGGCGACGGCGGTCTTGCCGGTGCCGGGGCCGCCCTCGACGTAGGTCACGGAGGCGGCGGGGGCGCGGATGACCAGGTCCTGCTCGGCCTGGATGGAGGCGACGATGTCGCGCATGGTGTGGCTGCGGGCCTGGCCGAGGGCGGCCATCAGGGCGCCGTCGCCGATGACGGGCAGTTCGTGGCCGTCGAGGTGGGCCTTCAGCTCGGGGCGCATCAGGTCGTCCTCGACGCCGAGCACCTTGCGGCCCTTGGAGCGGATGACCCGGCGGCGGACGACCCGGCCGGGGTCGACGGGGGTGGAGCGGTAGAAGGGGGCGGCGGCCGGGGCGCGCCAGTCGATCACCAGCGGCGTGTAGTCCTGGTCGAGGACGCCGATGCGGCCGATGTGCAGGGTCTCGGCGATGTCGGCGGTGCCGTCCTCGCGGACCGCGCCCTCGGCGGGCTCGACCGCGGTGTACGCGCCGTCGGGGCCCTTCTTGCCGTCCTTGCCGAGCAGCAGGTCGATGCGGCCGAAGAGGAAGTCCTCGAACTCGTTGTTGAGCCGGTTGAGGTGGATGCCCGCACGGAAGACCTGCGCGTCCCGCTCGGCCAGCGCGCCGGGCGTGCCGACCTGGCCGCGCTGGGCCGCGTCGTTCATGAGGAACTCCGCCTCGTGGATCTTCTCCTCGAGGCGTCGGTACACCCGGTCCAGGTGTTCCTGTTCGACGCTGATCTCTCTGTCTCGCAGGGAGTCGAGCGTGGTTCCCTGTTGAGCCTGAGCGGCCACCGGGCCCCCTTCTGACGTGCTGGGCAGCCGTCTACCGTACGCGAAGGGGACCCGCCAAGGCTACGCGTCGACCTCGACGAGCCGCTTGCCGTCGAAGGTGACGACCTCGAAGTGGTCGATCTCGTTCGGGTCGAAGGCGGCGCCGCCCTGGACGTAGAGGGGCTGCTTGGCCCGGTCGGTCTTGGCGTCCGGAATGCCGTAGCCCCAGTCCGGGACGGACCAGGAGGACAGGGTCTCCCGCTCGCCGTTCTTGCCGACCGCGACCAGGGCGCACTTCAGCGGGCCCTTGAGGTTCTTCAGCTCCGTGATCGTGCCGGTGCCCCAGTCCTTCTTCTGGAGGGCGACCGTCGCGGTGACCTTGCTGGTCGGGTCGGTGGCGGTGATCTTGTCGGAGATGCCGTCGAAGGCTTCCTTGGCGGGGCTCGCCGCGAGCGGGCGGTTCTGCGCGCCGCCGCCCCCGTCGCCACCGCTGTTCGTCGCGACCGCGACGAAGGGGCCGCCGATGATCAGCGCGCCGGCCGCGGCCACCATGTAGAAGCTGCGGCGGCGCTTCTGGGCGCGGCGTTCGGCGACCTCGTCGACCAGCTTCTCCACCAGGCGCGGCCGGGGCTTGGCCGACAGCGAGTCGCCGATCGCGGGGGTGCTGCCGGAGCCCGGCAGGTCGGCGAGGGCGGCGAGCATCGGCTCCATGCCGGCCAGCTCGTCGAGCTGCTGGGCGCACCACTCGCAGGTCGCGAGGTGGGCTTCGAAAGCGGTCGCTTCGGCGTCGTCGAGGATGCCGAGGGCGTATGCGCCGACGGTCTCGTGCTCGTTCGGCACCGGAGACTCCTGCATGGGACCAGACATACCCATGCCTCCCGTACCGAACCCTTGGTTACCCCCGTAAACACTCATCACGCCGTCACCCCCCGCTCCTCCAGTGCGAGCTTCATCGAGCGCAGGGCGTAGAAGACCCTGGAGCGGACGGTGCCGCTGGGTATGCCCAGGGTCTCGGCCGCCTCGTTGACGGTACGCCCCTTGAAGTACGTCTCGACGAGCACCTCCCGGTGAGCCGGGGTCAGGTCGTCGAGTGCGTCCGACAGAGTCATCAGCCACAGCGCCTTGTCGATCTCGTCCTCCGCGGGGATGACCTCCAGCGGCGACGGGTCGACCTCCTGCGGCCGGGCCTGCCGGCTGCGGTGGCCGTCGATGACGATGCGCCGGGCGACCGTCACCAGCCAGGGGCGTACCGATCCGGTCGCACGATTGAGCTGACCGGCGTTCTTCCAGGCACGGATGAGCGTCTCCTGGACGACGTCCTCGGCGCGCTGCCGGTCTCCGGCGACCAGGCGCAGGACGTACGCCAACAGGGGGCCGGCGTGTTCTCTGTAGAGCGCACGCATCAGCTCCTCGTCGGGTTCCGAGGACTGGGACATGCGATGTCGGGCCCTCGGTGCTCGTTCATTGGCCACGACGGAATCCTTGCGCACGCCCACCTCCGATGTCCGGGGGTTCCCCCAGTCGGTCGCTCCACATGCCGTACGGAGACGAGGCGTTGGGCGTTCAAAGAGGCGCGGCAGATTTCTTCGAAGTGACGTGACGAGGGGGACATGAGGTCACATTCCCACCCCGCGTTCTTTACATTTCCGCCACATCGGAAAGAACAAGCCAGGGCTTCCCTACGGGGGCGTAGGTAAACGGGATGTAACCGAAATCACTTCGGCGGCCGGGTCTCAGAAGTCGCATTTAGGACAGGGGAATTGACTGCAGTTGGCACGCAAATCCCTTGCGTGACCGGGCAAAAGGGAATTAGGGGCCTTCCGAAGTCCGGTGCGGCGAGATGCGATGCCAGGCCGCGCGACCCGGGCGGGCACGGTGAAAGGACCCCTAAGCCCTCGCGAGCGCCACGCGGCGGCGGTGCCGGGCGACGCGTTCGCGGTTGCCGCAGACCTCGCTGGAGCACCAGCGCCGCCGGCGTCCCCGGGAGGTATCGAGGTACACGATCGGGCAGTTGTCGCCCTCGCACTGGCGCAGGGCGGCGCGGGCGACGGGGTCGGTGAGCAGATCGACGGCGTCCCGGGCGACCGCCGCCAGCAGGGCGGCGCAGTCGGGCGGGCCGTCCAACCGCCGTACGAGTTCACCGTCTGCGTCGCGGACGGCGCGCGGGGCGGGAGGCGCGGCACGGGCCAGGTCGTTGAGGCGCGCGAGCGCGAAGTCGTCCGCCCGGGCGGCGGGTCTCGACCAGCCGCGCACCAACCGGTTCATCAGGCCGCGCAGTTCACGGAAGGCGGCCAGCCAGCCGTCGTCGACGTGGGTCAGCACGGTGCCCGCCGGAACGAGCCCGGAGCCGGAGATCCAGGCGCGCAGCACGTCCACGGAGCCCAACCGCTCCTCCGGGTGGGTGGTGGAGAGCAGGTCCAGGCAGATCCGCCCGGCGTCGAACCGCAGTTCGTTGGGGGTCGTGGCCGTACCCAGTGCCATGTGCCTGTCACCGCCTAGAGGTTCCCCTCGGACGGGAGAGTCCGGTGAGACGCCAGTGAGAGGGCTGGGAAACCGTTCCCTCCAACAGTGCCTGCCCGCCGCGCCGCCGGAAACCCCTCGCACGGGCCGGGCGCGCCGGGGCGCTCGAACGGCCGGGGTTTTGGCCATGGTCGGAGCACCCGACGCCGGCCCGGCTCACGCGCACGCCGCCGGCGTGAAGACCCTCCCGTCCGGCTCGCAGGGGCACCCGGCCGCGGGCCCGGGACCCCACGCCTCGATGGCGGCTTTTCGCTCAACCCGCGGGCGGGTTCACGCGTCCGCGTACTTCGTCTCCGCCGAGGGGTCCAGGGCCAGCCGGTAACCCCGCTTGACCACCGTCTGGATCAGCTTCGGGGTGCCGAGGGCGGTGCGGAGCCGGGCCATGGCCGTTTCCACCGCGTGCTCGTCGCGGCCGGCCCCGGGCAGGGCGCGCAGCAGCTCCGCACGGGCGACCACCCAGCCGGGGCGGCGGGCGAGGGCGCGCAGCAGGGACATGCCGGCGGGTGGTACGGGCTTGAGGTCGCCGTCGACCAGGACGGCGTGGCCGCGGATCTCCACCCGGTGCCCGGCGATCGGCAACGAGCGTGCCCGGTTGGGCAGTTCCTGGCAGAGGAGCTGGACGAGGGGGCCGAGCCGGAAGCGTTCGGGCTGGACCGTGTCGATGCCATGGGCCTGCAGCGGCAGGGCGGTGACCGGGCCGACGCAGGCCGGCAGCACGTCATGGCCCAGGGCGGCAAGGACGTCCGGGACGAGTCCGCGCTCCTCGGCCCGGGACAGCAGGGAGGCCGCCGCCGGGGCGCTGGTGAACGTCAGCGCGTCCAGGCCGCGGGAGACCGTCGCGTCGAGAAGGCGGTCCACCGGGCCGATGTCCTCCGGCGGCATCCAGCGGTACACGGGCACGCCGACGACCTCGGCCCCGCCCTCCCGCAAGGCCTCCACGAAGCCGGGCAGCGGCTCACCGTGCAGCTGGACGGCGATCCGCAGTCCGTCGACGCCCTCCTCCAGCAGCCGGTCGAGCACCTCGGCCATGGACTCCGACGACGGCGACCACTCCTCCGTCAGTCCGGCGGCCCGTACCGCGCCCTTGACCTTGGGCCCGCGCGCCATGATCCGTACGCCGCCCAGCCGCGACAGCAGGTCGTCGCCGAGCCCCCAGCCGTCGGCGGCCTCGACCCAGCCACGGAAGCCGATCGCGGTCGTGGCGACCACGATGTCCGGCACCTGCCGGATGATCTCCTTCGTCGCGGCCAGCAGCTCACTGTCGTCGGAGAGCGGCACGATCCGCAGGGCAGGTGCGTGCAGGACGGCGGCTCCGCGTCGCTGCAGCAGCGCCCCGAGCTCATCGGCCCGGCGCGCGGCCGTGACGCCCACGGTGAAGCCGGCCAGTGGCCCGTGGTCCGGCCCCTGGTCCGGTCGCTGTTCTTTCTGGTACATGGCTCTCGTCCCGCACTCGAGTCGTCGTACTTCATGGGTACGGCGTACCTACATGCCGATCGAGCCTGTCAACGGCTCGTGACAGGCTCGGATCGGCTTGATGTCGTCAGTGTTACCGATGCCGCCTTCCGCCGGGGTCGGCGGCTGCGAACTCGGCCGGGGGCCCGGGGGGTTGCCCCCGGGTCAGCTCAGCGTCACACCTCCGCGTAGCTGAGCTGCGGCTTCGCCTCCGAGGTGGCCGTGTTCACGGGTACCCGCGGGGCCGTACGGCGAAGGTATACGGACCAGGTGACGGCGAAGCAGACCGCGTAGAAGGCGAGGAAGGCGACGAAGGCGCCGGTGCCGGAACCGTAGGAGAGGAAGGACTGGCGGAAGGCGAGGTTGATGCCGACACCGCCGAGCGCGCCGACCGCGCCGATGAGTCCCATGGAGGCGCCGGAGAGCCGGCGCCCGTACGCCGCGGCCTGCTCGCCCTGCAACCCCTTGGCCAGGGCCTTGTTCTGGAAGATGCCCGGGATCATCTTGAACGTCGAGCCGTTGCCGAGCCCGCTGAGCACGAACAGCACCACGAACGCCGCCGTGAACAGCGCCAGCGACTTCTCCATGGAGGCACCGATCAGGACCGCCGTCGCGACGCCCATGCCGACGTAGTTCCACAGGCTGATCCGCGCGCCGCCGTACCGGTCGGCGAGCCAGCCGCCGAGAGGCCGGATCAGCGAGCCGAGCAGCGGACCGATGAAGGTGACGTACGCGGCCTCCAGCGGCGTACGGCCGAACTGGTTCTGCAGGACCTGGCCGAAGGCGAAGCTGTAGCCGATGAAGGAGCCGAAGGTGCCGATGTAGAGGAAGGACATGATCCAGGTGTGACCGTCCCGGGCGGCGTCCTTGGCGGCACCGGTGTCGTTCTTGACGTTCTCGAGGTTGTCCATGAACAGCGCGGCCATCACGGCGGCGACGACGATCAGCGGGATGTAGACGCCGAGCAGTACGCGCGGCCCGCCACCAGCTCCGATGATCGCGAGCGCGGCCAGCTGGATCACCGGTACGCCGATGTTGCCGCCGCCCGCGTTCAGGCCGAGGGCCCAGCCCTTCTTCCGCAGCGGGAAGAACGCGTTGATGTTGGTCATCGAGGAGGCGAAGTTGCCGCCGCCGACGCCGGCCAGCAGGCCCACCAGCAGGAAGGTGGAGAAGGAGGTGCCCGGCTCCATCACGGCGAACGCGGCGACGGTGGGGATCAGCAGCATGCCGGCGGAGATGATCGTCCAGTTCCGGCCGCCGAAGATCGCCACGGCGAAGGTGTAGGGGACGCGGACGACGGCGCCGACGAGCGTGACCATCGAGGTCAGCATGAACTTGTCGGCCGGGGTCAGTCCGTACTCCGGGCCCATGAAGAGCACCAGCACCGACCACAGGGTCCAGATCGAGAATCCGATGTGCTCGGACAGGACGGAGAAGTAGAGGTTCCGGCGGGCGACCTTCTCTCCGGTCTCCTTCCAGAAGGTCTCGTTCTCAGGATCCCAGTGCTGGATCCAGCGTCCGCCCTTGCTCGGGGGTGCGGGTGCCGTGCCAGGGCCTGTCATGACGCCTCCACTGTGCTCCGGGGCCGGGTCGTACTTCGAGTGACTGACCCGAAGGTAGGGAGGGCGCGTTTCGTGACTGTGCCAGCGAGTGACCGCGAGGGAACTTTGCTCTCACCCCGCGCCGGGGCGGGGTGAGAGGTTCCCCGCCCTCCGACTGCTCCGTCCGGGTGATTCGACCCGTGGACTCTTGTCACCCGATTGGCCCTGTGGGTCACTGAGAGTGTGAACCGGCGGGCTGCCCATCCCCGCGTCGGGGGACGCCGAGACAGGTGGCTGTCGCCGGTTTCTCTTCGCCCGAGGAGATCCGGGACGCTGCCCGTGCGTCCACCCGCGCTCGCGACCCGCGTCGTCGCCCCGCGGCCCCGGCAGCGTTGACCGCGTGACGCCTGCTGTCCGTGTGTGATCCGTGGCAGGTGACCGACTGGTTCGTCCCGAGGAACAGGGAGCTGTCCATGTCCGTCGATGTGCTTCCGTCCGCACGTGCCCTGGCCCTCACGGCCGAAGCCGACCCGATCGCCACGATCCCGGTGGGTGACGCCCCCACCGGAATCGCCGTCGGCCGCGTCGGCCGGGTGGGGTACGTGACGAACTTCGGCTCGGGCACGGTCACCGCCCTGGACATCGTGACCCTGACCGCCACCGCCACCGTCACCGTGGGTGCCGGGCCCTTGGGCGTGGCCGTCGACCCCACCGGGACGGAGGCGTATGTGGGCAACTCCGGTTCCGGAACGGTCAGCGTGATCAGCACCGCGACGAACACGGTCGCGGCGACCATCGAGGGCATCCCGGGACCGGCGGGCATCGCGTTCTCCCCCGACGGGACGCGCGCCTACGTGGTCAGCCAGGACACCGACAGCCTCTTCGTGCTGAACACCGCCACCCGTGCGGTCCTGACGAGCGTGACGGTGGGCAGTGCGCCGTACGGGGTCGCCGTCGCCCCGGACGCCCCGTACGCGTTCGTCAGCGACTTCGGCGGCGGCACGGTCACCGTCATCGACACCGGCACCCCCGCGGCCGTCGCCACGATCGGCGGCTTCGTCCAGCCGCGCGGCCTGGCCGTCGCCCCGGACGGCCAGCGGCTGTACGTCGCCGATCAAGGAGGGGGCACGGTCGGTGTGGTGGACACCACCACGTACACCGTCGCCACGGTGATCGGCGGCTTCACCACCCCCGACGCGCTGGCCATGGGCCCCCGCGGTGTCCTGGGCTACGTCAGTGACAGCGGCTCCGGTTCGGTCACCGCCGTCAACCTGGCCACCAACTCGCGTGCCGCCACCGTCACCGGCCTGAGCGCGCCGAGCGGGCTCGCCGTCACCCGCAACAGCCGCCACCTCTACGTCGCAGGCACCGGCTCCGACACGGTCAGCGTCCTGAACATTCCGGTGCCCGTCTCCCCCGACCAGGGACCCAACGGCGGCGGGACCCCGGTCATCCTCTCCGGGCGAGGCTTCCTCGGCGCCACCCAGGTGCGGTTCGCGGGCCGCCCGGCACTCTCCTTCTCGGTGGTGGACGACACCACGATCACCGCCGTCACCCCCGCGGGCACCGGCGCGAGCCCGGTCACCGTCACCGTCGCCGGCGTCGCCCACACGATCGGCACCTTCTTCTACCTGGACCCTCCGCGGATCCGGTCCATCTCGCCCGTCTCCGGCCCGACGGCCGGAGGCAACACCCTCACCATCACCGGCATCGGCCTGTACACCACGCAGGAGGTGCGTCTCGGCACCACGAGCGTGTATCCGACCGTCGTCTCCGACGCCCGGCTCACCCTCACCGTGCCACCCGCTCCCCTCGCTCCCCCCGGGACCGTCGCCAAGGTCCCGGTGGTGGTGACCACGCTCGGCGGCGTCGCCGATGGCCCCGCCTACACCCATCTCGACCCGCCCACGACCACCACACTGGACTCGTCGGCCCAGCAGCCCGTCATCGGCGAGCAGGTCACCTTCACCGCTGCCGTCGCCCCGGTCACCCCCAGTGCGGGTACCCCCACCGGCACGGTCTGGTTCGACTTCGGCGACGGCTCCGTGCCCGTCACCGCCGTGGTCCTGGACGGGCTGGCGACAGCGACGCACGCCTACACGAGCACCGGCGGCAGTCCGTACACGGTCACCGCCTCCTTCAGCGGGGACAGCCACTTCGCACCCTCGTCCGACTCCGCGGAGCAGGCGGTGGCGCCGGCCCCGACATCGACGACCGTCCTGTCCTCCCCGGAGCCCTCGCCCACCGGGGACCCGGTGTCCGTCACGACGCGGGTGATCGTGGCGGCTCCCGGCGCCGGGCGTCCCTCGGGGACGGTGACCATCGACTTCGGCGACGGCACACCGGCCGTGCAGCAGACACTGGTGGACGGCGTGGCCGCGGTCGCCCACTCCTACCCCGCTGTGGAAGCCACCTACACGATCACCGCTCACTACAGCGGAGACACCGACTACGCCTCGTCCACGGACGTCCACACCCATCGGGTGCTGTCCGACGTCCTGGCCACCACCACGACCGTGACCTCCGCACCGGACCCGTCGACGGCGTGGCAGTCGGTGACCTTCACGGCCACCGTCACCACCACCGACCCTGAAGCGGGCGACCCCACCGGCACCGTCACCTTCGACTTCGGCGACGGCACCCCGCAGGTCCCGGTGGCTCTGGCGGGCGGGACCGCCGCCGTCAGTCACACCTACACCTCCGGTGCCGGCAGCCCGTACCCGGTCCTCGCCACCTACACCACCGACGACGAAGCGTTCAGCTCCTCCGTCGGGCACGACGCCCAGACGGTGAACCCGGCGCCCACGTCGACCTCGGTCGGCTCCTCGCCCGAGCCCTCCGTGGCGCCGCCGCCTACAGCGGCAGCAACGCCTTCACCGGCTCCACCGGAACCGACACCCACACCGTCAACCAAGCGGCCACCACCACCAGCGTCACCTCCAACCCCGACCCGTCGGTGGTCGGCCAGCCGGTGACCTTCACCGCCGCCGTCACCCCCCTCGCCCCCGGAGCCGGCACCCCCACCGGCACCGTCGCCTTCGGCTTCGGTGACGGCACCGGCCTCGTCGTCGCGACCCTGACCGGCGGGACCGCCAC
Source organism: Streptomyces djakartensis (assembly GCF_014651075.1). Lineage (GTDB taxonomy): Bacteria > Actinomycetota > Actinomycetes > Streptomycetales > Streptomycetaceae > Streptomyces > Streptomyces djakartensis. The sequence continues at coordinate 39,081 of NZ_BMWE01000031.1, forward strand.
CGTCACCCGCCCCTACACCACCCGGTCCAGCGGTCAGTACGCGGTCACCGCCACCTATATCGGCAGCAACGCCTTCACCGGCTCGAGCGGCACCGACCCGCACGCCGTCGACCGGGCCCTGACGACCACCACCGTGGTCTCCTCCCCGGACCCGACGCGCCCGGGACAGTCCGTGACCCTCACGGCGACGGTGGCCTCCGTGGCGCCGGGCGCGGGCACCCCCACGGGCACCGTCACCTTCACCGTCGGCAATCGCACCCCGTTCAGCGCCGCGCTGGTCAACGGCAGCGTCACCGCGAGTCTCCCGTTCCTGAGCGTGGGCACGCACCCCGTGATCGCCGCGTACACAGGCAGCGCGGACCACACCGCCTCCAGCGGCACGGACACACACACCGTCGCGCCCTGACCCGAGTGCTTCCGGACGACAAGGCTCAGTCGGGCTGCGCCCGCCGCCGGCCGCCGCGTGTCCTGACCCGAGGCGCACCCGTCGGCCACAGGCGGGGCCGCTGCCTCGCCGCCAGGTCCTCCACCCAGCCGAACGCCAGAACGCAGCAGCCGATCAGCACCCACACCACGGCCAGCACCGGCCAGACGCTCTCCAGCAGCCCGGGCACGTTCTGCTCCAGCGCCTCGAAGCCCCACAGCCGGTCCCACAGGGTCGCGGCGACCAGGATGCAGATGTTGTGCCAGAGGTAGATCGTCACGGCCCGGGAGTTGAGCAGGGTGATCGCCCCGGACCAGCGGCGCAGCCGGTGCGGCCACTCGGTCCAGGACGGGCTGACGTGCAGCAGCAGCACCACCGTGCCGAAGGACCACAGGGCCTGCGCCAAGGGCATGCTGTCGAGGTCGTTGCCGGGGCCGAAGCCGTGGTGCAGGGCGTACCAGAGGCCGGCCAGGGCGATGACGGGCGCCACGGACGGGACGACGTAACGGGGCAGCCGCCGCAGGATGCCCTCCTGGTGGGCCATGCCGAGGATCCAGCAGGCGCCGAAGGTGGAGAAGTCCGTGAGCGCCGAGGGGATCCGCTCGCCGGGCAGGTCGATCCAGCCCTGCTCGAAGGCGACCGCCAGGGCGACCGGCGCGAGAATCGTGCCCACCGGCAGGGCCCGCAAAGCCTTCAGCAGCACCGGGGACAGCAGGACGTACCAGAGGTAGGCGCGGATGTACCACAGCGGGCCCGCGAAGTCCGCCGCCCAGTTCTCCCCGACGAAGCCGTGCAGGCCGGGCAGCCCCTCGCCGTACGGAGGGTCGCTGAGCGGGACGATCCAGAAGGTGAGGTGGAGCCACCACCAGCCGGGGTGCCCGTCGGCGTCCGGCCCCCAGCCCTGGAGGACCATGCCGGTGACGCCGACGACACCGAGCAGCCACAGCGGAGGCAGCAGGCGGCGCATCCGGCCCCGGATCACCTGCACGGCAGGCCGCCTCAGCGAGCGGGCCATGAGGTTGCCGGCGAGGGCGAACATCACGCCCATGGAGGGGAACAGCAGCGGCAGCCAGGCCCAGCCCGTCAGGTGGTACAGCACGACCCGGAACAGCGCGAGGGCGCGCAGCAGGTCGAAGTACCGGTCGCGGGCGGGTTCGGTGCCGGCGGCCCGCTCGTCCTTCGGGGCCTCGGTCACGGTCGTCTGTTGCATGGTCACCGGGCGGCCCTCCCGCCCACCGGCTGCTGGGGCGTGCCGCTGCCCGGCAGCCCCACCGCGCCGGTGCGCCGGAGCTTCTGCCAGCGCAGTCGGCCCCCGGTGAGCGCGGTGATCCAGGACTGCAGGAGGACGACGTACATGAGCTGGCGGTAGAGGATCTGCTGAAGCGGGAGCGAGATCAGATGGGTCATGGGTTCCTTGTCCAGATGGAACGCGTAGGCCGCGCACACCCCTTGCACGGCGAGGACGCCCAGCCAGGCGCCGATGGTCTTCTCCGTCGGGCCGAACACCAGCCCGTACAGCAGGAACACGTCGATCAGCGGGGCCAGCAGCGGCGCCACGACCATGAACATCGACACCAGCGGCAGGCCCACCCGGCCGAAGCGTCCCGAGTGGCCCCGGTCGAGCAGGGACCGCCGGTGCTTCCAGATCGCCTGCATCGTGCCGTAGGACCAGCGGTAGCGCTGGGACCACAACTGCTGCACCGACTCCGGGGCCTCGGTCCAGGCGATGGCCTTCTCCGCGTACACCACGTGCCAGCCGTCGCGGTGCATGGCCATGGTGATGTCGGTGTCCTCGGCGAGCGTGTCCTCGCTCATGCCTCCGACGCGTTCCAGGGCGCTGCGGCGGAAGGCGCCGACCGCGCCGGGGATCGTCGGCATGCAGCGCAGCACGTCGTACATCCGGCGGTCGAGGTTGAAGCCCATGACGTACTCGATGTGCTGCCAGGCGCCGATGAGCGAGTCGCGGTTGCCGACCTTGGCGTTGCCGGCGACGGCGCCCACCCGCGGGTCGCCGAAGGGCTGCACCAGTTCGCGGACCGTGGCCGGTTCGAAGACGGTGTCGCCGTCCATCATCACGATCAGGTCGTACTTGGCGTTGGCGATGCCCCGGTTGAGGGCGGCGGGCTTGCCCGCGTTGAGCTGGCGCACGACGCGCACGCCGGGCAGGCCGAGGTCCTCGACGATGCGCGCGGTGCCGTCGCTGGAGCCGTCGTCGATGACCAGCACCTCGATGGGATGGTCGCTCGCGACCAGGGAACGGACCGTCTGCTCGATGCACTTGGCCTCGTTGTAGGCGGGCACCAGGACGGACACCGGTTCGGTGACGGGTTCTCCCCAGCGGAAGTTCCGGCGCCGGACCCGTCGGGCGTGCGCGATGGACAGGACCAGCATCAGCCCGAGCCGCGCGAAGACCAGCACCCCGACGACGGCGAGCCCGGCGACGAGAATGTCGGTGATCTTCTCCGAGGCCTGCACGAGGAAGACCCACGCCTCACCCTTCAGCGACTCCAGCCCGGCGACCGGGGTGTGCGCGCTGGGGGCGTTCAGGGCGGCGGTGAGGGTGTCGAAGCGGTAGCCGGCGCCCTGCAGGCCGGTGATGTACCGGTCGAGCGCGGCCACGGTCTGGGAGCGGTCGCCTCCGGAGTCGTGCATCAGCACGATGGCGCCCTGGCCGTTCTTCGGCGTGGAGTTGCGGATGATCTCGGCGACCCCGGGCCTGCGCCAGTCCTCGCTGTCGGTGTTGTTGACGACGGTGAGGTAGCCCTTGCTGCCGAGGTACTGGGTCACCGGCCAGGTGTTGTTGTCGATGTTCTGGGCGAACGACGAGTAGGGCGGGCGGAACAGCGAGGTGCGGATGCCGGCCGCCCCGGCCAGCGCGAGCTGGTTCTGCGACAGCTCCCAGTCGACGCGGCTCCTGCTCTGCAGTGACAGGTCCGGGTGGTTGAAGGTGTGCAGCCCGATCTCGTGGCCCTCGTCGACCATGCGCTGGACGAGGTCGGGGTGGCGGGAGGCCATCGTGCCGGTGACGAAGAAGACGGCGCGGGCGTCGTGCTTCTTCAGCACGTCGAGGACCTTGGGGGTCCACCTCGGGTCCGGCCCGTCGTCGAAGGTCAGCACCAGTTCGCGGTCCGGGAGGTCGAGGCTGGTCGCCCGTCCTTCCCGGGTGTCGATGACGGGCCCGCCCTCGAGGATCTCCTCGGGGACCCGGTCGCTGGAGGCGGGAGGTCCGACCCGGTGGTCGGCCAGGATCTCGCTGTGCACGTAGCCGCGCAGCATGAGCATCGCCATGAGGGCGGCCAGGACCAGCAGGGGCAGCAGCAGACGCATGGGCAGGCGGCGGCGCGAGCGGTTGCGGGAGCCGCCACGGTCTGGGGTCGCGCGGCCGGGGCGGGAGGAGAGAGTTGCCATCAGGGGTGGGACTCCGGGGTGGTGCGGGGACGGTGTGCCCGCGGCTGAGGCGGGCGGCGGGCCTGGGCCTTTCACGGCGGTCGGCCGAGCGGGGCGGACCGGGTGACGGATGCCGTCGGCGGGTGCGGGCGGAGGTGTGGCGGCCCTGAGCCGGCCGGCACGGGTGGTCCGGCGGGGGCGCGGTAGCGCGGTCCGGCCGGGCGCGGCAAGACAGCTGAACGTCGGCGGGGCCGGTCCGCCTGACGACGTGTCTGACCGACAGCCGTCAGGCGTGCCGGCCCTGGACGACCGGCCGGCCTGCGGGGCGGCTACGCGGCAGGTGACTCGGTGACCGGCTGGGGCTGCGCGGCCGGATCGTCGGCGACCGGCTGGGGCTCCGCCGGGCCGTTGGCGACCGGGCCGGTGTCGCCGCCGTCGCCGGTGCCCGTGGTGACGGTCGGCTCGGGCGTGGGTTCGGTCGTCGGCGTCGGGGCGGTGGCGGGTGTGGCCGGCGGGTCCGCCGGCTTGCTCGGGGTCGGGTCGGTGACGCCGGTGCCGGGGGCCGGTGAGGTGCGGGTCGTGGTCGGCGAGGGCTTGGCGGTGGTGCCGCGACGGCCGGGGTCCGCGGCGTCCGCGGGTGCCGCGGGTGCCGCGGGCCGGCCGGCGCTCACGCCGGGCGAGGGTGCGCCGACCTCGTCGGTGGTCGGAGTGCTGCCCGGGGTCGTGGCCCCGGTGCCGGCGCTCGGTGCCGACTGCTCCGGCTGGGGCGGTGTGTCGACCTGCCCCGCCGGCTGGTCCTCCTTCTGCCCCGGCACGGGCAGCCAGGGCGCGTTGGAGTTGCCCGACAGCAGCGTGGCGACGATGACGACGGCGTAAACCCCGCAGGCCAGCGCGACGGCCATGCCGATCCGGCGGAAGCGGCGGCTGCGGCGGCCGGACTCGTCGACGAACACGGGCCGGTCGGCGGCGGTCTCGGGGGTGCCGGCGCCTTCGTTGTCCTGCCGGAGGAACCCGTCACCGAGCACTACGGCGTCGAGTTGGACGGTGACCTCGTGCGGGTCATGGGTGTGCTCGGCGGGGCCGTCGTCCGGCGGGGCGGTCCCGGCCGGCTGGGCGTCGGCGGGGCCGTCGTCCGGCGGGGCGGTCCCGGCCGGCTGGGCGTCCTCCTGCCAGGGGTCACGAACGGCGGGCACGGCCGGGGCTTCCGGGGCGGGCGAACCGGCCCTGCCCTCGCTCTGCCGGGGGATGCCGCGCAGATTCTCCGTCCCGGCGGGGAGCCGGCCGCCGGTCGCCCGGACGTCGCTCCCGGCGAAGACCTGCGTGGCCCCCCGGTGCCGGACTCTGCCGTCGGAGGAGAGTTCACGGGTCGTCAACGCGACCTCGGGCCATTCAGGTTGGGCGTCTTCTCGCCACTTTTTCACGCGCACGCACTTCCCCCCACGGGATGGTCCAGGTGCGCGTACGACCTGAGCACTCGTCGTCGGATCCGGGCCCCCACCCGTCCCGAGCGCCCCCTTTTACCACAATGTGCTCAGGAGTCGAATGTAGCGCACGCGCAGGTTTTGTGCGGACCGCGTGCCGAATCGTGTCAATCGTGGGACTCTGCGCGGACATCGTCCGTGGCCGGAACTCACCCCGGGAGGGGCCGGTGACCGTCAGGCCCCGGCCCCCCTCTGAGGCCCGTCGCCCTGCCCCGTCGCCCCGCCACCGGGGATCTCCCCACCGGCGGGTTCCTTCGGTGGCGTCTGCCCCACGCGGTGCCGCGGCACCGTTCGTACGGGCGGACGGGTCAGCGTGATCTGACGGACGACCTGCTGGAAGCAGGCCAGCGCCGCCAGCCCCGGCAGAGCCGCCGCGACGGTGCCGAGGACCGTCCTGGGTGCCTGGGCGACACACAGGAGCACGGCGACACAGGAGAAGACCAGGACCACGCACCAGGAGTGCACGGCACGTCGCTGGTGGAGCGCGGCCCGCAGGACGGACAGGGAGGCCACCAGCCAGGGCCCGTACACCAGCAGGGGCCACCAGGCGCGGAGGCCTGTGGCCGCGGGGGACACGGCGACGAGGCGCAGTGGGTCGTAGGCGACCATGCCGCTCAGGAGGCTCACGGCGGAGGCGGCGACGGCCGCCATGGCTGCGACGAGGAAGCTGGTGGTGCGGAGCAGGCCCGGCGCCTTGCGGGTCCGGACCTTGCGGTGACGCCGGGGGAGGTCCCGCACGGGCGGCAGTTCCTCGGTGATGTCCTGCAGCCGCCTCATGTGGCCGTCCGGGGCGACGTCCGCAGCCCCGGCCCGCGCCTCGTCGCGAGGGGCGGGAATCCTCGGCCCCGGCTCCTCGTCCCGGACCCGTCCGTACTCTTCGCGGACCTGCCCGTATTCTCCGCGGGACTGTCCGTGCTCCCCGCGGACCTGCCCGTGCTCCCCGCGGACCTGCCCGTATTCTCCGCGGGACTGTCCGTATTCCCCGCGGACCTGCCCGTATCCTCCGCGGGTCTGCCCCTGCTCTCCGTGGCCCTGCCGGTGTTCCCCGAGGGCCTCCTCGAGGATGAACGCCAGTTCCTCGGCCGGGTCCCAGGTCGGGTCCGGCGGCGTGAGGGGTGTCACGAAATCCCGTGTCGGGGCCCGGTGCCGCCCGGTGCCGCCCTCGATTCCCTTGTCGTACATATGCAGGCCCGACTATTCCGCGAGCGCGAAAGCGGGCCGTTCCGTCGCACTGCTCCACCGTCGGGCGAGATCGCTCTGCAGCACGCTCATGGCGTCGAGGAAGTCGCGCAGCACCGGCTCGGTCACCTGCAACGTGACCGGGCAACCGCCTTTAGTCAGTGTGCCGTTGACTGTGGCCGACGAGTGCGCCGGAGCGGGGATGTAGATGTAGGGGCCGAGCGTTACCGCCCACCCGTCTTTCCTGGTCGCCTCGGTCATGTACCGACTAACCGTCGGCCTACTTCACCGGATGCGCGGCAAACGAGTGAAGGATTTCCCCGTTGAGCATCTTTTCCATGTGCCATTAGGGCTCTCCATATCTCTGTATGAAAAGCAGCAAACAGTCATTTCCCCTGCTGCGGGATCGCGGTCGCCGCATGACAAAGGCCCCGCCGCTCCTGAGCGACGGGGCCTGTGCCCACATGGGATGAGTGGAGATGGCGGGAATCGAACCCGCGTCCAACGGTGCGGAACCAGGGCTTCTCCGTGTGCAGTCGGCTGTGCTTTTCTCGGCCCCGGAGATCACGCCGACAAGTCTCCGACGGGCCCAGTCACTGTGTGGTTTCCCTCTTCACCCCGTGACCGGGATCGAGGTTTAGTTCCCTAGATGATGCCAGGATCCGGGTCGGGAACACCCCCGGGCTGACACTCCCTTTAAGTAGGGGAGCCGCTGCTCGCTACCTGAAGATCAGGCAGCGAGGGCGAGCTCGCCCTGGGAGACAGATCGCTTGGAATTGGCGATTATTTTTCTCGGCCTGTGGTTTACGAGATCATGGCCGCTTCCTCGACACGCTTCCCCTGCTTCGACAGCCGCTGTCGAAACCGATCATCCCCATGTTGATTTTTCAACCTGCCCCGCGAGGGGGCCCGCACCCGCTGTGAGGTGCAGGTGCCATCGTACGTGACCAACGCCCGACCATGCCACCGTATTCCCCCGAGCCGGGACCTTACGCCCTACGCCCGGGCCTTCCGGCGGACGGCCGAGATCGCCCGCTCGGTCTCGCGCCGGTCCTGCTTCTCGCGGAGCGCCTGGCGCTTGTCGTACTCCTTCTTGCCCTTCGCCAGCGCGATCTCGACCTTGGCGCGGCCGTCCTTGAAGTACAGCGCGAGGGGCACGATGGTGTGGCCCGTCTCCTGGGACTTGGCCTCCAGCTTGTCGATCTCGGCGCGGTGCAGGAGCAGCTTCCGCTTGCGCCGGGCGCTGTGGTTGGTCCAGGTGCCCTGGCTGTACTCGGGCACGTGCACGTTGTGCAGCCACGCCTCGTGCCCGTCCATCTGCACGAAGCCGTCGGCCAGCGACGCTCGTCCCTGGCGCAGTGACTTCACCTCGGTCCCGGTGAGGACCAGGCCGGCCTCGTAGGTGTCGACGATGAGGTAGTCGTGCCGCGCCTTCTTGTTCTGCGCGATCAGCTTGCGCCCTTTTTCCTTAGCCATAGTGCCGCCCATTTTCGCACTACGGAGGGGGCCTGCGGGAAGTCGATTACGAAGGGGCCGCGAGACCGCGCAGCACCGTCTCGGCTCGCCGGAGGGCGCCTTCGTCTGCCTCCAGGTCGGGCGTGATGCCCCGGCCGTCGACCCCGCGGCCCGAAGGGGTGCGGTAGTGCCCGACGGTCAGCTCCGCGACGGAGCCGTCGGGCAGCCGGCTCGGCATCTGGACCGAGCCCTTGCCGAAGGTCCGCGAACCCACGACGAGGGCCCGTCCCCTGTCCTGGACGGCGCCGGTGAGGAGTTCGGCCGCGCTCATCGTGCCGCCGTCGACCAGGGCGACCAGGGGTCTCGTCGTGTCGCCGCCGGACTCGGCGTGCAGGGCACGCTGCTCGCCGTCGACGTCGTACGTGGCGACCAGGCCGCCGTCGAGGAAGGCGGAGGCGGCGGTGACGGCCTCGGTGACCAGGCCGCCGGAGTTGCCGCGCAGGTCGAGGACGACGCCGGCACCGGGCGGGGCCTGCCGGACGGCCTCGCGGACCTGGTCGCCGGAGCCCTTGGTGAAGGTGTCGACCCGGATGAGGGTGACGGAGCCGGGCAGCTCCCGCACGGTGACCGAGTCCGCGGACAGCTGGGCACGGCGCAGGGTCTCGGTCCACGCACGCGTACCGCGTTCCAGGCCGAGGCGGACGGTGGTGCCGGCCGGTGCGTCGGTGGCGTCCCCGCGCAGTAACGAGACGACCTCGGTGACGGGCCGGCCGTCGGTCTTCCGGCCGTCGACGCTGCGCAGCAGGTCCCCGGGCCGGATCCCGGCGGTGGCGGCGGGCGAGCCGGCGCGCACCTTCGTCACCTCGATACGGCCGTCACGTGCGCTGCGCGCCCACAGTCCGACGCCGGTGTACTGGCCGTCGAGGGCCTGCTCGAACTCCTCGTACTCGCCCTCGGAGTAGACGGCCCCCCAGCGGTCGCCGCTGCGGCTGACGGCACGCTTCGCGGCCTCCATGGGGGACTTGCCGTCGGCCATGGCCTCCTCGGCCGCCCTCGCGACGTCCGCGTGGTGCCCGGCAGGGACGGTCGAACGGGCCTCGTCCGGCGCGGACTTGCGGTCGGCCGGCGGGAAGGCCCCGGTGGCCGCGCCGGCGACGAGCACGCTCGTGAACAGCAAGGTCAGGGCGGCCCCTCGGCGGATGCGGTGGGGCTGACAGAACGGGTCACGGCCTGACATGCCGGTGAGTCTAGGACAGACCGAAGGGCCGTACGGTCGCTTGTCCGTACGGCCCTTGTTGGGATGCGTCACACCTTCAAGTACTTGCGCAGCGCGAAGAACGCGGCCAACGCGGGCATCAGCAGACTCGTCGCGAGGATGAGCGGCAGATACTTCAGCACCGCGTCCCATCCGATGAAGTTGATCAAGCTCAGCTTCTGCGACAGGGCGAGTCCGTGGTCGATGATGAAGTATCTGGCGGTCACCAGGAAGGCGCACGCGAGGGTGCCGCCGATGAGCCCGGCGACCGCGGCCTCCATGATGAACGGCGCCTGGATGTAGAAGCCCGAGGCGCCGACCAGGCGCATGATGCCGGTCTCACGCCGCCGGCTGAACGCCGAGACGCGCACGGTGTTGACGATCAGCATCAGCGCGACGACGAGCATGAGCGCCATCACCGCCCGCGCGGCCCAGTTCATACCGTTGAGCAGCTCGAACAGATTGTCCAGGATGCCCTTTTGGTCCTGAACGGACTGCACGCCGTCCCGGCCGTCGAAGGCGGTCGCGATGACCTGGTACTTCTGCGGGTCCTTCAGTTTGATGCGGTACGACTCCTGCATCTGGTCCGGCGTGAGGGAGCTGGCCAGCGGGGAGTCGCCGAACTGCTCCTTGTAGTGCTTGTACGCCTGGTCCTGCGACTCGTACGTGACCGTCTGGACGACGCCCATCTTGTCGAGGTCGGCCTTGATCTGCTGCTTCTGGTCGTCCGTGACGGCGCCCTTGGCGCAGTTCGGGTCCGACTCGGCGTCGCTCTTGTTGCAGAGGAAGATGGAGACGTTGACCTTGTCGTACCAGTAGCCCTTCATGGTGCTGACCTGGTCGCTCATCAGGAGCGACCCGCCGAACAGGGCGAGCGACAGGGCGACGGAGACGATGACGGCGAAGGTCATCGTCAGGTTGCGGCGGAGACCGACGCCGATCTCCGACAGGACGAACTGGGCGCGCATGGCGGCTGGTTATGCCTTTCCGTGGATCTCGGGGTGCGGTCTCAGTGCTGGTAGCCGTAGACACCGCGGGCCTGGTCGCGCACGAGGCGGCCCTTCTCCAGTTCGATGACGCGCTTGCGCATCTGGTCCACGATGTTCTGGTCGTGTGTGGCCATCACCACGGTCGTGCCCGTCCGGTTGATGCGGTCGAGCAGCTTCATGATGCCGACGGAGGTCTGCGGGTCGAGGTTGCCGGTGGGCTCGTCCGCGATGAGCAGCTTGGGCCGGTTGACGAACGCCCGCGCGATGGCGACGCGCTGCTGCTCACCACCGGACAGCTCGCCGGGCATCCGGTCCTCCTTGCCGCCGAGCCCGACGAGGTCGAGCACCTGCGGCACGGACTTGCGGATCTCACCGCGCGACTTGCCGATGACCTCCTGCGCGAAGGCGACGTTCTCACCGACCGTCTTGTTCGGCAGCAGGCGGAAGTCCTGGAAGACCGTCCCCAGCTGGCGCCGCATCTGCGGCACCTTCCAGTTGGAGAGGCGTGCGAGGTCCTTGCCCAGGACGTGCACCTGACCGTGACTGCACCGCTCCTCGCGGAGGATCAGCCGCAGGAAGGTGGACTTTCCGGAGCCGGAGGACCCCACGAGGAAGACGAACTCGCCCTTCTCGACCTCCAGGGAGACATCCCTGAGGGCGGGGCGGGTCTGCTTGGGGTAGACCTTGGAGACATTGTCGAATCGGATCACGGATGCACCACGGGTCGCCGGGGGTAGATGAGCGTGACCATACGCGAACCGGGTACGTGACCGCAGTCACCAGTGGCGGTTGCACCTCGGATGTGCTGTTTTGTACGCCCTGGGGGCGGGGCTGTGCCGACACGCGGCTCCGCCGTGCGGGCGTGACCAGCCCCCATACCGCCCCGCCGGCCGCGAGACAACCACAACCACCCCTTTGGCAGCGGCCGCGCAGCCTCCCGCGGAACCTGGCACAGTGGGGAGGGGAACATTCCCCCACCCACGGACGTTGAACACGTGGAACCGGCGCGAGGAGGGCGAGCGCATGACGTACGACCGGCTGGTGTGCGCGAACTGCGCGGCCCCCGTGAGCGAGGGCCGCTGCCCCGTGTGCCGCGCGAACCGCGAGCGGCTGCAGCAGGAGAACTTCCTCGCGAACCTGAGTCCGCTGGCGCTGATCGCCCTGCTGACGGTGCTGGTCGCGGCCGTCGCGCTGCTGGCCCACCAGGCGGCGTGACAGGCCCTCGCCCCGAAGGCACGGCCGAGGGCCCGGAGCGTGACGCTCCGGGCCCTCGGTGTTGCGCTGTACCCGCGGTCCGTACGGACGCGGCTGCCGTCAGGCGGCGGCTCCGCCGCGGCCGCCCATGAGGCGCGGCAGGACGCGGAAGCCGACACCGCCGGCGATCATGGTGGCGGCGCCGATCACCAGGAAGGCGATCTCCGTGGCACCCGTCTCGGCGAGCTCCTCGCCGCTCCCGGCGGCCTGGGCCTGCGGGGCCGGGGTGGCGCCCGAGCCGGTGTCGGTGAGGGCGGAGGAACCCTCCTGCTGCGGGGAGGTTCCGCCGTCGGGGTCGGTGACGTTGCCACCGCCGGTGCCGCCGCCGGTGCCGTTGCCACCGCCGTTGCCGTTGCCGCCGCCGTTTCCGTTACCGCCGCCGTTGCCGCCGCCGTTGCCGTTACCGCCGCCGTTGCCGTTGCCCGGATTGCTCGGCTGGGCCGTCGGGTCCTCGGTCGGCTCGGTGGGCTCGTCCGTCGGCTCGGTCGGCTCGTCGGTCGGCTCCTCGGTCGACGGCGGGTCCGTCGGGAGGTCCGTCGGCGGGTCGGTCGGGATGTCGGTCGGAACCGGCGGGGTGGTCGGCGGTTCCGGGTTCGGGACCGGCGACTCCTTGGCGCACAGGAGGCCGAGCAGGCAGTCGTCGGCCTCGGTGGCCGATGCGGCGCCAGCGGCGGTCAGCGAGGCACCGGCAGCGATCACGGCCCCGGCCGCTATCCGTGCGACACGGATCCGCGTCTTCTTCGTCATGTGGTTGCTACCCCCAGTAGCTCATCGTCATTAGGCAGCGCTCGGGGCTGTGCTCGACGGGGGGCAGCTGAGATGAAAAGGCCCCCGGTTCACATGCGCCCCAGAGACACGCATGCCGCGCTTTACCCTTCCCATTTTTCAAAGACACGTCAAGGGCGTTTGCGGGCGCCATGTCCAACTACGGGGCCAATGCCGGGAGTCTGAGCCTGTGAGTGTGATGTAAAACCCAGACACGCGGACACGAAAAAGGCAACTGCCGCACTGACGTGGGCAGTTGCCTTGTCGATAAATTACTTCTCCTGCTGCTTGCGCCAGCGAATTCCGGCCTCGAGGAACCCGTCGATCTCGCCGTTGAACACGGACTCCGGGTTGCCGACCTCGAACTCGGTGCGCAGGTCCTTGACCATCTGGTACGGGTGCAGCACGTAGGAACGCATCTGGTTGCCCCAGGAGTTGCCGCCGTCGCCCTTGAGGGCGTCCATCTTGGCCTGCTCCTCCTGGCGGCGCCGCTCCAGCAGCTTGGCCTGGAGGACGTTCATGGCGGTGGCCTTGTTCTGGATCTGGGACCGCTCGTTCTGACAGGAGACGACGATGCCCGTGGGGATGTGGGTGATCCGCACCGCGGAGTCGGTGGTGTTCACGCCCTGGCCGCCGGGGCCCGAAGACCGGTAGACGTCGATCCGCAGGTCGCTCTCGTCGATCTCGACGTGGTCGGACTGCTCGACGACGGGAAGGACCTCCACGCCCGCGAAGGACGTCTGGCGGCGGCCCTGGTTGTCGAAGGGCGAGATGCGCACGAGGCGGTGGGTGCCCTGCTCGACGGAGAGCGTGCCGTACGCGTAGGGCGCCTGGACGGCGAAGGTGGTCGACTTGATGCCGGCCTCTTCCGCGTACGAGGTCTCGTAGATCTCGGTCTTGTAGCCGCGCTGCTCGGCCCAGCGCAGGTACATGCGCTGGAGCTTCTCGGCGAAGTCGGCGGCGTCGACGCCACCGGCCTCGGCGCGGATGTTCACCAGGGCCTCACGGGAGTCGTACTCGCCGGAGAGGAGGGTGCGGACCTCCATCTCGTCCAGGGCCTTCCTCACCGCGGCGAGCTCGGACTCGGCCTCGGCGCGGGTGTCCGGGTCGTCCTCCTCCTCAGCCATCTCGAAGAGGACGGCGAGGTCGTCGATACGACCGCGCAGGGCCTCGGCCTTGCGCACCTCGGCCTGGAGGTGGGACAGCTTGCTGGTGATCTTCTGCGCCTCATCGGGGTTGTCCCACAGGGACGGCGCGGCCGCCTGCTCCTCGAGCACGGCGATGTCTGCCCTCAGCTTCTCGAGGTCCAGAACGGCCTCGATCGACTCCATGGTCGAGGAGAGGGACTTGAGCTCTTCGGATACATCGACGACTGCCACGCCCTCCAGCGTAACGGCTCCGCCCGGCGGCCATCGCCGGGCGGCCGGAACCCCGAGGATCAGGGGGACTGCGGGGCCGAGTTCTTCGTGTCCTGGGGTGGCGCGCTCGAGTCGTCGCCCGACGTGGACAGCCAGGCCCCGACGCCTATCGCGGCCGCCACGGCGACCGCGCCCGCTCCCAGGGCGAGGCGGCGACGCCGGGCGGCGGCGCGGTTGCGGGCCGATCCCGGCCGGGGGGTGCCCGACGCGCGCGGGGCCCGGGCCGTGCCGTGTGCGCCCCCGGCCAGCTCATCGGGCGCGGGCACGCGCATGGAGGTATGGGTGTCCCGGTTGGAGTCGGCCGGTTTCGCGCCCGGCACCAGCGGGACCGCGCCCCGCCGCCGGACCCGCTCACCGGCCGGTTCCGGCCCGGCGGGGCGCTCCTCCCGGTCGGCCTCCTCGACGGACTCGGTGTCCGGCTCGTCCACCTCCAGCGGCGCCATGCCCGCCAGCATCGGCAGCAGCTCCCGCAGCCGCGACCCGAGCTCCGAGGCCCGAAGCCGCGAGGCCGGGGCCTTGGCGAGGCACTGGATGATCAGCTGCCACAGCTCGTCCGGGATGCCGGGCAGCGGGACGACGGTCTCCGTGACGTGCCGGCGCAGGACCGCGCCCGGGTGGCCGCCGCCGAACGGGGTGAAGCCCGCCAGCAGCTCGTACAGGACCGTGGCGAGCGCGTAGATGTCGACCGACGCGCGTGGGGGCAGCCCCTCGACGATCTCCGGGGCGAGGTAGTCCGGCGTGCCGATGATCTTCGTGGCCTTGGTCCGGCGCGGGGTGTCGATGAGCTTCGCCACACCGAAGTCGGTGAGCAGCGCGCGGTGGGAGCCGCCGGGGCCGAGCGGGCCCTGCATGTCCAGGAGGACGTTCTCCGGCTTGACGTCCCGGTGCACGACGCCCATGGCGTGCGCGGCCGCCAGCCCGTCGGCGATGTCGGCCGCGATGGCGACGGCGGCCTCGGGCGCGAGGCGCCGGTCCCGGTCCAGCCGGGTCCGCAGGTCCGTGCCCCGGACGAGGTCCATGACCAGGGCCAGGTCGTTGCCGTCCACGACCAGGTCGCGCACGGACACGACGTGCGGGTGCTCCAGACCGAGCAGTGCCGTCCGCTCCTGGACGAAGCGGCCGACGAGTTCCTGGTCGGACGCGAGGTCCTCACGCAACAGCTTGATGGCGACGGGGCCTTCCGGACCCTCGCCCAGCCACACCGTGCCGGCACTGCCCCGCCCCAGGATCTGGTGGGCGGTGTACCGGCTGCCGATCTTCCGTGCCAAGGCTGCTCCTACCGACGCGTGTTGTCGCTAAAACTACGCGTCCGAAGAGCCAACCTTCACCGCCGAGGCGGAAATCACCCGCCAGGTGTCGACAAATCACCAACCCTGTAGGCGGGTTCCGGTCAGCTCGGACCCTGAGCGGGCACCCCCTAGGCGCCCCCGCTGCCGCCCAGCTTCTCGAACCAGCCGGTCACGGTGCCGAACCAGTCGGTGAGCTGGTCCCAGTAGCCCTTGCCGGTGCCGATCCACTCCTGGAGCGGGCTCAGTTCCCAGATCAGCCAGCCGGCGACGAAGAGGATGACGATCGTGAAGAGGCAGCCCTTCAAGCAGCCGAGCCCGGGGATCCGCATCGGGTTGGCGCTGCGCTGCCGCGGCTGCCGGGGCTCGCGCTGGGGCCGCTGCGGCTGCTGGGGCTGGGGCGGCGGCGCGGGCGGTGCGTAGCGCTGCGGCGGCTGGGGCCGCTGGGGCTGCGGGGCGTACTGCTGGGCCTGCTGCGGATGGCCGTAGCCGGGCCCGGGCGGGGGCGCCTGGCGGCGCGGGGGCTGCTGCGGCCGGGCGACCTGCCGCTGGGGGCGGCGGCGCAGCGGGTCCTCGTTCGGGTCGAGGTACTGGACCTGCGTCTGCTCGTTGCGGTCGCGGGCGGCGCGCAGCTGGTTCTGCCAGGGGTGCGGGTCCTCGGGCCCGCCCTGGCTCTGCTGGCCGGGGTGGCCGGGCGAGCCCGGCGGGACCGGCGGCATGACGGCGGTCGGGTCGGCCGCGCCCCGGTTCGGCAGCACGGCGGTGGGGTCGGCGGCGCCGGGGCCGGCGGTGTGCGGCAGGACGCTGGTCGCGCCGTTCGGGTCGTACGAGCCGGCGCCCTGCGGGAGGACCTGGGTCGGGTCGGCCGCGCCGGACACGTCCGGCACGGGTGCCGGCGCCGGGTCGGGCACCAGGAGCGCTCCGACTCCCTCGGCGGCGGCGATCTGCGCCGAGTTCGCGTGCACCCCGATGCCCTCCGCGACGACGCGCAGGCCACGGGCGAGGTTCACGGCGCTGGGCCGCTCGTCGGGGTTCTTGCGCAGACAGCGCTCGATCACCGTCCACAGCGGGTCGGGGACCGTGGAGGGGCGGCGCGGCTCGGCGCTCAGGTGCTGGTGCAGCACCTCGAGGGCGGACGAGCCGGCGAACGGCGGACGACCGGTGACCAGCTCGTACAGCAGGATCCCGGCGCCGTAGATGTCGACGGCGGAGGTCTGCGGGTGACCCTCGGCGGACTCGGGGGCGACGTACGCGGGCGTGCCGACGAACTCCTGGGTGCGGGTCAGCCCCGGGGAGTCCGCGAGGCGGGCGATGCCGAAGTCGGTCAGCAGCGGGTGCATCTGCCCGTTGTACTGCTGGAGCAGCACGTTGGCCGGTTTGAGGTCGCGGTGGACCACGCCGTCGGCGTGGCTGGCGGCGAGCGCGTCGGCGATCTGGGCGGTGAGCAGCGCCGCCGCGACGGGCGTGAAGGGCCCGTTCTCGCGGAGGTAGCGGTGCAGGTCGGGGCCCTCGACGAGGTCCATGACCAGCGCCAGCAGCTCGCCCTCGACCACCAGGTCGCGGACCCGGACGATGTTGGGGTGGGTGAGCCGGAGCAGCACGGAGCGCTCCCGGAGGAACCGCATGACGATGTCCGCGTCGCTGGCCAGCTCCTCCTTGAGGACCTTGATCGCGACGGTTTCGCCGGGCTGCCCCGGCACGGCCGCCTCGGCGCCCGCGGTCTCGCGCTGGCGGGCTCGCCAGACGGTGCCCGTGGCGCCGCGTCCGAGCGGCTCCTCGAGCAGGTACTTGCTGCCTACCGGCCGCACGTCATGCGCTCCCTGGTGCTTGCCTTGCCTGCTGGCCTGTCCGACCCACTGTAGTGCCGCGCGCCCAGGACCGGAGTGTCGTCATTCTGTGGGTCTTACGTATCCGCTCCCGCGTCTGTTCGAAGAAAAGACGCTCACCTCGGTCTCGTGGTTGCCGGGAGTAGACGTGACCGATCTCAAGTGATCGCGAGTGAGGCATTTCTCAGGCACTTTTGCGGGCAGAGCCGACCAATCAAGATCACTTGTTCCTGTGCGAGGGGCGCGCTGTCAGTGGCAGGTGCGAGGATGCGTGCAGTACTGGCCGACGTGCTGGGGCGGGGTGGGGGACTCCGCGCCTGAGCAGAAGGGACCGCTGACGGCGATGCAGATCCGGCTGACCGTCGTAGACCCACAGGGCCCGTCGGTGCCGGGGCGGGATCGCGCCCCGCGCAGCGACGTGCTGGTCACGGCGCCCGCCGGCACGGCGCTCGCGGCGGTCGCCTCCGCGCTCGCCCAGGTGGTCCAGGGCGGCGACGGCTCGGGCTCGCCCGTGCTGTACGCCGGGGAACAGCGACTGGACACCCAGCGGTGCACGCTCGGCGAGCCCCCGCTGACCGACGGTGCCGTGCTGTCCGTGGGCGCGCCGGGCGAGCCGGAGCCGCATCCGGAGCTGGCGGACGCCCCGGCCCAGCTGCAGGTGGTGGCGGGCCCCGACGCGGGCGGCGTCCACCTCCTGCACGGCGGCGAGATCCGCATCGGGCGCTCGGCCGACGCCGACGTGCCGCTGGACGACCCGGACGTCTCCCGGTTGCACTGCGCGGTGACGGTGGGCGCGGACGGCCGTGTGTCGGTCGCCGACCTGGACTCCACGAACGGCACGACGCTGGACGGCGCGCGGGTGGGCACCCGCCAGGTCCGCTTCGCCCCCGGGGCGCTGCTGCGGATCGGCGAATCGGCCCTGCGGCTGGCTCCCGCCGGGGGGCCGGGGGGCCGGGTGGACACGACGCCGGACGGGGAGGGGCACGTGCGCGTGCCGGGCCCCGTCGGCGGTGCGGGCACGGACGCGCCCGTGCCGGGCCCGGCCCACGCCGGCCCTTCGGGGCAGGCCCGGCACACGTACGGCTCGGCGGCCTGGGGCACGCCGGGCACCGCGGGGCGCGGGTCCGGTGACTCGGCCGTGGTGCCGGGGCAGGGCGGGGCGCCCCGGGTCGAGAGCAGGAGGGTGAGCGCGGCCGCGCAGGCCGCGCGGGCGGCCGGCGCCCGTCC
>NZ_BMWE01000032.1 GCF_014651075.1 Streptomyces djakartensis
GCTCGTTCGACATGATCTGCAGACCAGGCCGGGCGAGCTCGGCGCGCATGAACAGCGCCATCACGCCACCGATGACGAAGAACGCGAACGACGTCGCCAGGTAGAGCGTGCCGATCGTCTTGTGGTCCGTGGTCGTCAGCCACTTCAGGTGCCTCATGCCCCGCCTGTGTCCGCGCCCCGCCCGGACGTCACACCGCACCGGTGCGACGAGCGTCACCGAACCGGGTGTGACGATCGAGGGAGTGCCGGACACGAACGGGACATGAGCAACGACGAGATCTTCGCCGCTGCCTACCGTGAGCATTACTGGGCGGTCAGCCGCTATGTCGCACGGCGACTGGACGGGCGGGCCGACGAGGTGGAGGAAGTGGTGGCGGAGGTGTTCACGGTGGCCTGGCGGCGCCGGAACGACCTGCCGTCCTCCCCACTGCCCTGGCTGTACGGAGTGGCACGCAACTGCCTGGCCAACGCGGTGCGCGGCCACGGGCGCCGCCGTCGGCTCGTCGACCGGCTCGGCAATGACGACACCGCGCACGGACGGCACATCACCGCGGGCCCCGAGGCCGACACCCCCGGCGCCTGGGTGCACGAGGCACTCGCCCGGCTCTCCGCGGCCGACCAGGAGGTACTGCGTCTGACGGTCTGGGAGGGACTCGCCGTGGACGAGGTCGCCGTCGCCCTCGGCTGCGGCAGACGCGCCGCCGCCATGCGGCTGCACCGGGCCCGGCGCCGCCTCAGGACCGAGATCGACCGCGTGCGTCCCGTCGCTGCGGCGGACACACACCGCGTGAAAGGGGTCGGCCATGGCTGACGAACTCGAACTGCTGCGCGGCGCCAACCCGGTGCCGCCCGACGGTCCCCACTTCGGCGACGGCCCCCTCGACCACGGCGCCGAACGCCGGCTCGAGCGACTGCTGCGGGAGCGGCCGCAAGGCCGTCCGGCCCGCCGGCCGCTGCCCGTACCCGGCCGGCCCCGGCTCGTCTGGGGGCTCGCCGCCACAGCCGTCGTCGCGGCCTTGGCGCTGACCCTCGTCCTGAGCGGCCCGAACACCACACCGGCGGTGGCCGCACCCCGTCCGCTGGTGGTGCAGACCGGAACCACCGCGGTCCCCCTGGGCCGGCTGGCCGCACGCGCCGTGCAGGCCGCTGCCGACGGCTCGCCGCGGTTGCGTAAGGGCACGCATGTGCGGTCCTGGAGCATGGGGGTGTCGGACCGCGAACCCCCGGTCACCCTGCCCGAGGAGCGCATCGTCCGCTGGCGGGCCGACGGCAGCCGCACAGAACTCGTCGTGGCCACCGACCCGGGGCATCCAGGCCGCCCGGTCCTCTCCGACGAGCAAGGCGAGCCGCGCCTCGTCGGCGACGCGCACGTCATCAGCGACCGCACCTACCCGCCGAGCTGGAGCGACGCCCCGCCCCAGTCCAGGCCGCCGAACGACCCGGCACGCCTGCGCGCCTACCTGACGGAGGCTCAGTACACCCGCACCGCGCTCACCACGCCCCAGCTGCTGGACGCCGTGCAGGTGCTGCTCGACCACTGGACCCTGGGCGCCCGGGAGACCGCGACGCTTGCCCGCCTCCTCGCCGGGACCGAGGGGTTGCGGCCCGTCGGCCAGGTGACCGACCGCCTGGGGCGACGCGGTCAGGCCTACGTCTGCGACGGCCCCGGCGCCCGCCGGATGCTGATCATGGACCCGGCCACCGGCGCCGTCCTCGGCCTGGAGACCACCTTCACCACCGCTGAACCCGAGTACGGCGTCAAGAAGGGCGACGTCATGTCGTACAGCGCCTGGCTGCGCTGATCACGCCGCTACTCGTCCCAGGCCTGCACCAGGGTCTGCTCGGTGATCTTGCCGCCGCGCAGCGAGAGCATCGACTCGGACAGGACGCGCACACCGTCGGTGTACTCGCAGCTCTCGCAGTAGGCGGCCTCGTCGCCCTGGATGACGCACCGCTCCAGCTTGTGTGTCATGTCGCGGCTGTAGACGTCCTCCAGCATCCGGCCGATCTCGTCCCGGCCGTGCAGGACCTTGGGGTGGCTGGGCTGGGTCGTGCGGTCGACGATGCGGAGCTCCGCGTCGTCCGCGTAGAGCGAGAGCAGGATCTCCGGGGTCTGTCCTTCCAGGCCCCGGCGGAGCGTCTCTCTGTCGAAGGCAGGGTCTGCCGCGGTTCCCATGATGACCTCCTTCGTACGACCGCGACCCGGTCGTACGACGGGCCGCGAGAAGCCTCACTCCTTGAGCGTCCTCCGACCCGGCCGGCATGGCAAGCGCAGCCGTTCAGTCCGCCGCGGACAGGAACTGGGTCGCCGCCAGTTCCGCGTAGAGCGGTTCGGAGGACACGAGTTCGCGGTGAGTGCCGACCGCCCGGACGTGGCCGGCGTCCATCACCACGATCCGGTCGGCCGCCGTCACCGTTCGTCGATCGGACCCCGCGCCACGACGGCCCCGGCGCCCGCCGGATGCTGATCATGGACCCGGCCACCGGCGCCTCGACTCCGGCGCGACCTGGTGGGACACGGGGCGCGGGTGGCCGAACCGCGCCCCTTGCCGATCAGTCGCGCGTAGGGTCGGAAAGGACGGGACCCCGCCGGACGAAGGAGTCAGCATGGCGCAGGAAGTACGCGGTGTGATCGCACCGGGCAAGGACGAGGCGGTGCGTGTCGAGACCATCGTCGTGCCCGACCCCGGCCCCGGCGAGGCGGTCGTGCGTGTCCAGGCCTGCGGAGTGTGCCACACCGACCTGCACTACAAGCAGGGCGGCATCAACGACGACTTCCCCTTCCTGCTCGGCCACGAGGCCGCGGGCGTCGTCGAGGCGGTCGGCGACGGCGTCACCGACGTCGAGCCCGGTGACTTCGTGATCCTCAACTGGCGTGCGGTGTGCGGGAAGTGCCGGGCCTGTCTGCGCGGGCGGCCCTGGTACTGCTTCGACACCCACAACGCGAAGCAGAGGATGACCCTCACCGACGGCACCGAGCTGTCCCCGGCCCTCGGCATCGGCGCCTTCGCCGAGAAGACGCTGGTCGCCGCCGGGCAGTGCACCAAGGTCGACCCGGCCGTCGCCCCGCAGGTGGCCGGGCTGCTCGGCTGCGGCGTCATGGCCGGCATCGGCGCCGCGATCAACACCGGCGGCGTCGGCCGCGGCGACTCGGTCGCCGTCATCGGCTGCGGCGGTGTCGGTGACGCGGCCATCGCCGGGTCCCACCTGGCCGGCGCGGCGACGATCATCGCCGTCGACATCGACGACCGCAAGCTCGCGAAGGCGCGCACCATGGGCGCCACCCACACCGTCAACTCGCGTGAGACCGACCCGGTGGAGGCGATCCGCGAACTCACCGGCGGATTCGGCGCCGACGTGGTCATCGAGGCCGTCGGCCGCCCGGAGACCTACCAGCAGGCCTTCTACGCCCGCGATCTGGCCGGCACGGTCGTCCTCGTGGGCGTGCCCACGCCCGAGATGAAGCTCGAACTGCCGCTGCTGGACGTCTTCGGTCGCGGCGGATCCCTCAAGTCGAGCTGGTACGGCGACTGCCTGCCCTCCCGTGACTTCCCCATGCTGATCGATCTGCACCTGCAAGGGCGCCTGGACCTGGGCGCGTTCGTCACCGAGACCATCCAGCTCGACGAGGTGGAGAAGGCGTTCGAGCGCATGCACCAGGGCGACGTCCTGCGCTCGGTGGTGGTGCTGTGATGGCCGCCCGCGTCGAACACCTCGTCACAGCCGGCCGGTTCAGCCTCGACGGGGGCACCTGGGACGTCGAGAACAACGTATGGATCGTCGGCGACGACCACGAGGCGATCGTCATCGACGCCGCCCATGACGCCGACGCCATCGCCGAGGCCCTCGGGGGCCGCCGGCTGACGGCCATCGTGTGCACCCACGCCCACAACGACCACATCGACGCCGCCCCCGCCCTCGCCGAACGCACCGGTGCCACCATCTGGCTCCACCACGACGACCTGCCGCTGTGGAAGCAGACCCACCCGGACCGCGAGCCCGACGCCTGGCTGGTGGACGGCCAGACGATCGAGGCGGGCGGCGCCGACCTGCGGGTCCTGCACACCCCGGGGCACGCTCCCGGCGCGGTCTGCCTGTACGGCCCCGGCCTCGCCACCGTCTTCACCGGGGACACCCTCTTCCGGGGCGGCCCCGGCGCCACCGGCCGCTCCTTCTCGCACTTCCCCACGATCATCGACTCGATCCGCGACCGCCTCCTCACCCTGCCACCCGAGACGAAGGTCCTGACCGGCCACGGAGACTCCACCACCATCGGCACCGAGGCCCCGCATCTGCAGGAGTGGATCGCCCGCGGGCACTGACCGCGTGTCGCCCGTGAAAGGCGACAGAAGATGTCCGGCTTACCCGCGACTCTGGATGCGACAAGCAGCCAGAGGCACGGGAGGCCGGACATGTCAGCTCCGCTGAAGGGCAAGATCGCGCTGGTCGCCGGGGCGACCCGGGGCGCCGGACGGGGGATCGCCGTCGAACTCGGCGCGGCCGGCGCCACGGTCTATGTCACCGGCCGCACCACGCGCGCCCGCCGCTCGGAGTACGACCGGCCCGAGACCATCGAGGACACCGCCGACCTGGTCACCGGGGCCGGCGGCCGGGGCATCGCGGTCCCCACCGACCACCTCGACCCCGCCCAGGTCAGCGCCCTCGTGGACCGCGTCGCGGACGAACAGGGCCGCCTCGACATCCTCGTCAACGACATCTGGGGCGGCGAGAAGCTCTTCGAATGGGACACCCCGCTCTGGGAGCACGACCTCGCGGGCGGCCTGCGCCTGCTCAGGCTCGCGGTGGAGACGCACGCCGTCACCAGCCACCACGCGCTGCCCCTGCTGCTGCGCCACCCCGGCGGGCTGGTCGTCGAGGTCACCGACGGCACCGCCGACTACAACCGGGAGACCTACCGCAACAGCTTCTTCTACGACCTCGCCAAGGCCTCCGTCCTGCGCATGGCCTTCGCCCTCGGGCACGAACTCGGCCCGCGCGGCGCCACCGCCGTCGCTGTCACTCCCGGCTGGATGCGCTCGGAGATGATGCTGGACGCCTTCGGCGTCCGCGAGGAGAACTGGCGCGACGCCCTCGAGAAGGTCCCTCACTTCGCCATCTCGGAGACCCCGCGCTACGTCGGCCGGGCCGTGGCCGCGCTCGCCGGCGACCCGGACGTTGCGCGCTGGAACGGACAGTCCCTCTCCAGCGGCGGCCTCGCCCAGGTGTACGGCTTCACCGACCTCGACGGCAGCCGCCCGGACGCCTGGCGGTACCTCGTCGAGGTCCAGGACGCCGGCAAACCGGCCGAAACGGCCGGCTACCGCTGAGAGGGGAATGTCACCGTTTCGTCGCAGACAGCGACTCCGTACAACCGAACCCGGGTGCTCGCCCGTCTAGCTGGCAGGGATCGCAGACCATGTGACCACTTCCGCGAAGGGGCAGGACAGCCATGGGGGACGTACGCAGACGGGGCGCCGTAGCACTGGGGATCACCGCACTGGTGGCACCGCTCACACTCGCGCTCGGCGCCTCGCCGGCACAGGCCGCCGGCTGCACCACCCAGGCCGGCCCGTACCAGAAGCAGGTGGAGAAGTTCCTGGGCCGTCCGGTCGACGGGAAGCAGTCCGCCGCGGACTGCAAGGCGATCCGCGCCTTCCAGACCAAGCACGGCATCTCCCCGAACGCCGGCTACGCCGGGCCCGTCACCTGGGGCGTGATGGACCTGATGCAGAAGCAGAAGGCCGTCGGCAAGAACCCCGGCAAGGACGGCCAGTGCCCGGTGAACAAGGGCCGGATCGCCTGCGTGAACCTGACCCTCCAGCTCAGCTGGGTCCAGGACGGCGAGAAGCTCGTGTACGGGCCCGTCCCGGTCCGCACCGGCCGCAACGGGTACGAGACCCGCACCGGTCTGAAGAAGATCTACTGGCGCAACATCGACCACGTCTCGTCCATCTACCACGTGCCGATGCCGTACGCCCAGTTCTTCGACGGCGGCCAGGCCTTCCACTCCGTCGGCGTCAGCATGTGGAACCCTCCCGGCTCGCACGGCTGCGTCAACATGACCAAGACCGACGCCAAGAAGTACTGGTCGCTGCTGAAGAAGGGCGACGACGTCTACGTGTACGGCCGCAAGCCGGGCACCTGATCCCACGCACCCGGCCCGCCCCGGCCCTACAGCGGCGCGTCCCCGAAGTCCGGGATGTCCAGCCGCACCCCGCCCTGCCGCGCCGACTCGTGCGCGATGATGCCCGGCAGGGTGTAGCGGGCGGCCACCCAGGCGTTCACCGACGGCAGGGTGCGCGTGTTCACGGCGGTCACGAAGTCGTCCACCAGGAAGTGGTGGCTGCCCTCGTGGCCGTTGTGCAGGTCGTCGAACTCCCGCGGCAGCCGCGACCGGTCGTGCACGGGAGCCGACCCGGAGGTGAACGCGGCCCGCAACTCCGGCGCGATGTGCCGCAGCGACGGGTCGCCGGGAGCCATCGTGGGTTTGGGTTCCAGCAGTTCGCTGATGTCCTTCACCCCCTGCTTGTCCTGCCACAGGGCGACCGTCGCGAGCTGCTCCATGCTCGCCTCGGTGCCGAAGAAGCGAAAACGCGACTCCCGTATGTGCGAGGGGTAACCGACCCGCCGGAACTCGTTGGTACGGAACGAACCGCCGCCCGCCACCTCGAACAGCGCGGTGGCGTTGGAGAAGTCGTTGCCGAACTGGCTGACCTCCTTGTCGAAGACCCCGTCGCCCCGGTCGTCGACGACACCGATCGCCGACACGCTGACCGCGTGCGTCCGCCAGGCGCCCAGCACCCCGCCGACCGCGTGCGTCGGGTACAGCAGCGGTGGATAGCTGGCGGTCGCCTTCCAGTTGTCGCCTCCGCTGTACTGGTACGCCTCGTAGAACCCGAGGTCCATGTCGTGGACGTAGTCGCCCTCGGCGTAGAACAGCCGTCCGAAGGCACCCTCGGCGATCTGGTTGCGGGCGTGGACGGTGGCCGGGTTGTACTCGCTGGTCTCACCCATCATGTAGGTGAGCCCCGTGGCCTTCACGGTGTCGATGATCGCCGCGATCTCCTCCGTGCTGATCGCCATCGGTACCGCGGAGTACACGTGCTTGCCGGCGTTCAGGCCCTGGAGCACCAGCGGCCCGTGCGTCCAGCGCTGTGTGAAGATCGCGACCGCGTCGACCTCCTCCGACTCCAGCATGGCCTGGTACGACGGGAAGGTGCCGGCGAGCCCCTGTGCGGCGGCGAGCTGCTCGGCCCGCTCCGGCAGCAGGTCGGTGACGTAGACGTCGCCGACGCCGGGGTGGGCCTGGAACAGCGTGGCGAACTGGCCGGAGAACTGGCCGGCGCCGACGATGCCGAGGGAGAACGTCATGGAACGCGTGCCCTTCACTGGGAGAGGATGAGGTTGATCTGCTCGTTGGTCTGGTCGAGGCTGCTCACGGGCTTTCCGTTGCCGTAGATGTCCTCCATCGCCGGCTGCATGAGCGCCGTCATGTCCGCCGAGTAGCTGGCGATCGGGTAGGAGAACGTCCGGAAGTGCTTCTTGTCGGCCACGGGGTCGGTGAAAGACGAGACGTCGATGCCCTTCTTCCGGTAGGCGGCGACGGCGGCCTCGGTCCCGGCCTTCGTGGCGGGGAAGACGACGCCGTACCTGCCGACGGCCCTCTGGCACTTGTCCGAGGCCAGGTACGCCACCCACTTCTTGGCGCCCGCCTTGTTCTTGGAGGCCTTGGTGACGGAGTCGGCGAGGCCGTTCATCATGGTGGCGCGCTTGCCGGTCGGGCCGGCCGGTGTCAGGGCGGTCTTGATGTCCTTGCCCTTGAAGCCCGTGTAGGTGGAGATCATCCAGGCTCCGTCGAAGGCGGTGGCCGCCTTGCCCGCGGCGATCTGCGTGTTCTGCTGGTTGGACTGGATGTTGTAGTCGGACAGGGGCGGCATGTACCCCTTCTTCGCCAGTCCGAAGTACCACTTGATGACCGACTGGAAGGTCTTGCTGTCGTACTGGTACCTCGTGCCCCAGCGGGGCTTGTCCAGGTAGCTCCACCCGGCGGAGGCGGCGAAGGTGCTCCACTGGGTCTGGCCGTCGCCGAAGCCGCCGCCGCCCGTGGCCAGGCCGTACACCTTCACCTTGTTCCTGTCGAAGCCCGGCTCGTCGCCCCGCTTGCCGTTCCGGTCGACCGTCAGGCGGGCGATGGCCTTCTCGAAGGTGCCGCCGTCCTCGGGGTTCCAGCGGAGATTGCTGAGCTGCTCCGCGCTGAGGCCGGCCTCCTCGGTCATCTTCGAGTTGTAGAACAGCGAGACGGTGTCCCAGTCCTTCGGGGCGCCGTAGCGGTGGCCGTCCTTGCCGATCCAGTTGGCGGCGAGGCCCGGCTGGTAGTCCGAGTCCTTGATGCCGAGGTCGTCCAGCGGTTCGAGCACCTTCAGGTCGGCGAACTGGCCGAAGTTCTGGATGTGGTCGGTGAACACGTCAGGCTGGGTGCCCGCGATGAACCCGGCGGTGAGCTTGGTCCAGTAGTCGCTCCAGCCCAGCTGCGTGATCCTGACCTTCAGCCCGGGGTTCTCCTTCTCGAACCCTTTGGCGCAGGCCTGGTAGGCGGGCAGCTGGTTGGCGTCCCACAGCCAGTACGTGACCGTGTGCGCGGACGAGCCGGCGGCGCCTCCGCCCGCACATCCGCTGACCAGGGACAGCGCCAGCGCTCCGGTCGCCGCGACGAGCGTACAAATTCGCATCACTGTCCCCTTACTTGATTCCGGTGAAGCCGATGGAGCTGACGATGCGGCGCGCGAAGCAGGTGAACAGCACCAGCATCGGCAGGGCGGCGATCAGCGTCGCCGCCATGAGGCCGGACCAGTCGACGCCGGTCGCCGGGGTCTGCGCCCGGAAGATCGCCAACGCCACGGTCAGCACCCGCGAGCTGTCGCTGTAGGAGACCATCAGCGGCCAGAAGTAGTCGTTCCAGGAGGTGATGTACGTCAGCACGCCCAGCGTGATGATGGGCGTCGACGCCATCGGGAGCACCACCCGGAAGAAGATCTCGGCCTTCCCGGCGCCGTCGAGCAGCGCAGCCTCCTCGACCTCCCGCGGGATGTTCATGAAGAACTGCCGCAGGAAGAACACCGCGAACGGGGTCATGAACATGGTGGGCAGGGCGATGCCGAGGAGCGTGTCCACCAGGTGGAGTTGTTTGATGAGCACGAAGTTCGGCAGCAGTGTGAAGATGGCCGGCACCATCATCCCGGCGAGGAACAGGCCGAACACCTTGTCCCGCCCGCGCCAGCGCAGCCGCGAGAAGGCGTACGCGGCCATCGCGGAGAAGAAGAGCTGGCATCCGGTGATCAGGGTGGAGACCAGCACCGAGTTGAGCAGGTAGCGCCAGAAGTCGAGTCCGCCGCCCGCGCCGCCCTGTGCGACGGCCTCCTCGGCGGACTGCATGCCCAGGGCACGTTCGAAGCCGCTGGTGGTGAGGTCCACGGGCAGCGGGTCGGTCGGGTCGGCGTTCAGTCCGGCGTTGGTGGAGAGCGCGGTGCGCAGGATCCAGTAGAACGGCAGCAGGGTGATGAGGACGATCAGTCCCATCACGGTCCAGGCGGCGGCCCGCCCGAAGGGGAACCCGCGCCGCACCGGTCCGGCGGTCGTCGTGGTCGTCACGGCAGCCATGGCGGTGTCTCCCTTTCCGTCAGCCGAGGTCGGTCCGGCCGGCCCGGGTGAGCCGGTACTGGAGGACGGTGATGGCGCTCAGCACGACCAGCAGGGCGACCGACATGGCCGAGGCGTAGCCGAACTGGAAGCGCCCGAAGGCGGAGTTGTAGATGTAGTACTGGAGCACGTTGGTGGCGTTCGCGGGACCGCCCGCGGTGGTCACGGCCACGGTGTCGAACACCTGGAACGAGCCGATCACCGTCATGATCAGCACGACCGCCAGCACCGGCCGCAGCAGGGGCATGGTGATCCGCCAGAACATCCGCCACTCGCTCGCGCCGTCCATCCTGGCCGCCTCGTACATGTCGTCGGGGATGGCCTGGAGACCGGCGAACAGCAGCAGCGCGGTGTAGCCGACGTGCCGCCACACGTTGATGAGCGCGATCGTCGGAATCGCCCAGGTCTCATCGGCGAGGAACGGGATGCGGTCGGCGCCGAGGGCGCTGATGATCTCGTTGCCGATGCCGAGCTGGGTGTCGAGGATCCAGAGCCAGACGAGACCGGCCACGACGTTCGACATCAGGTACGGCGTGAGCACGATCCCGCGCAGCATCGCCGACCGCGTCAGCCGCTGCAGGAGCACCGCCGTCGCGAGCGCCGCGACCGTCTGCACTCCGATGTTGATGACGACGTACTCGACCGTGACCCACAGCGAGTCCCAGAAGATGGGGTCGTTGACCATGCGGACGTAGTTGTCCAGACCCACCCATTCCGCCGGCGTCAGCAGGTTGAACCGGGTGAAGCTCAGATAGACACCCCGCAGTGTCGGCCAGAGCAGGAAGACCACGAAGCCGAGCAGTGCCGGCGCGATGAAGACCGCGGCAAGCCGTCCGTCCCCCCGGTCGTCGCCCGTCTCGGTACGTCCTGTCCTGGGTTTGCTGCGGTCCTCCGCGGCGCCGCCCGCGGGCAGGCGCGATGGAGGGCTGCTGGAGGCGATGGTCACGGGAGACTCCCTCGCTGCGGCGGCTCGTCCTCTGGCCGGACTTACTTTTGGTGCGAAACAATTGCTGCGTCAAGAGGGGTGCAAACATCTTTTCGCAGCAACCGACACGGCCCTAGAGTGGTCATGTTGGTTTCAGTGCGAAAAAAAGGGCGAGGGGAGGCCGAGCCGAATGACCGCAGGCATCGCCAGTTGGCTGCCGCTGAGCACGGGGGAGCGCTCGGTGGCGATCGAGGTGCTCGTCCACGGCCCGCTGTCGCGCACCGAGCTCGCCCGCAGGCTGGGCCTGTCGGCCGGGAGCCTCACCCGGCTGACCAAGCCGCTGATCGAGTCGGGCCTGCTGGTCGAGGTGGCCGAGGCGGGAGTGTCCGCGGAGGCGCGCCAGGGCCGCCCCTCGACCCCGCTGGACGTCGTCGCCGACTCCCGGTACTTCCTCGGCTTCAAGGTCACCGAGGACATGGTCTACGCCGTCGTCACCACGCTCAGGAGCCACATCGTCGCCCGCCACGACCGTCCGCTCACCACCCACGACCCTGCCGAAGTCGCCGACGTTCTGGGCGAGATGACCGCGGCATTGGCCCGCGACCACCCCCGGCTCGCCGGGATCGGCATCGGGATCGGCGGGTTCGTCCAGGACCGGGCCGTGGTCGGCGAGTCCCCTTTCCTGCTGTGGCGGGACGTCCCGCTGGCCGAGCTCGTCGAGCGACGCACCGGGCTTCCCGTGGTCGTCGAGAACGACGTCGCCGCGCTGGTCGAGTCCGAGACCTGGTTCGGGGCCGGACGCGGCCTGGACCGCTTCGTGGTCCTCACCATCGGCGCCGGCGTGGGCTACGGGCTCGTGCTGGGCGGCAAGCGGGTGCCCTTCGCCGAGGAGGACCGCGGCTTCGGGCGCCACTGGATCGTCGACCCGAACGGCCCGCTCACCCCGGAGGGGCGGCGCGGCAGCGCCGTCTCGCTGCTGACCATCCCCAGCATCCGCTACCAGATCCACGCCGCCACCGGTCGCGACCACACCTACGAGGAGATCCTCGCGCTGGCCGCCGCCGGGGATCCCATGCCCGCCCGGGTGGTCGACGAGGCGGCGCGCGCTCTGGGTGCGCTCCTCGCCCAGATCTCCAACTTCGTGATGCCGCAGAAGATCCTGCTCGCGGGGGAGGGGGTCGGGCTTATGGACGTGGCGGGCAAGACGGTCGAGGAGACCGTCCGAGACAACCGGCACCCCCTGGCCGCCCCGCTCGACCTGGAGACGAAGGTGTCCGACTTTCACGACTGGGCGCGTGGCGCGGCCGTTCTGGCCATCCAGGTCCTTGTGCTGGGATCGGCCGAAGGGTGAACAGCCTCACGTTTACCGGGAGATGGACGTGATCAGTGACACTGTCCGGAATGCCCCTTTGGCTCGTGATTACTCACATCGCCTTCACCTTCGGGGTCGTATGCTTCACAGCATGTCCACCACTGTTGAATCCTCTTCCGAGCGATCGGCTGACGAGGTCAACGAGGAGATCCGTGCCCTGTGGCGCCGGTCGGGCGGGACACTGAGCGTCGAGCAGCGTGAGGAGTACCAGCGGCTCGTCCTGGAGTGGGCCGCCGCGGTCCCGCAGCCGGCGCCTGCCGTCTGAGCGTCGCGCAGGTCCGCTGACGCATCGGACCCTCGTCCCGGGGCACCCCAGATCGAATGGGTGCCCTCCTCGCACTTTCCTCGGCCGTCGTCTACGGCGTCGTCGACTTCACCGGCGGTCTGCTGTCCCGGCGGGCGCACCACACTGCCGTCACCTTCCTCGGCCAGTTGGGCGGGCTGCTGCTCGCCTGCGCCGCCGCGCTCCTGCTGCCCGCCGGCGCCGTTCGCTGCACCGACCTGCTGTGGGGGGCGCTGTCCGGCGTCGGCAGCGGGGTCGCCATGCGGTTCCTCAACCTTGGCCTCAGCCGCGGCGCGATGAGTGTCGTGGTGCCCGTGAGCGCCGTCACCGGCGTCGCTCTGTCGGTGCTGTGCGGCGTGCTCGTCCTCGGCGACCGTCCGGGGGCCGTCGCCTGGCTGGGCATCGCCGTCACGGTGCCCGCGCTGTGGTTCGTCTCCGGGGGGAGGAAGGGTGCGGGCAGGGAGGTGGCGGACGGGCCGCTCGCCGGCGTGGGCGTCGCCGTGCAGTACCTCGCCCTCGGCCCAGGCGGGCGCCGGGAGCGGGCTCTGGCCGGTCGCCGCGGGGCGAGTCGCCGCCGTCCTCGTCCTCCTGCCGGACGCCGCACGCCACGCACGCCGGCTGCGGCTGCCGCCGGGACGGTGCGCCCAGTCCCTCCTCGTCGGGGCCGGCG
This sequence comes from Streptomyces djakartensis, assembly GCF_014651075.1. Taxonomy (GTDB): domain Bacteria; phylum Actinomycetota; class Actinomycetes; order Streptomycetales; family Streptomycetaceae; genus Streptomyces; species Streptomyces djakartensis. The sequence goes on from NZ_BMWE01000032.1 coordinate 12,947, forward strand.
CGGCGCTCGGCCTCGTGCTGTATCTGCTCGCCGCACAGTTGCTCGCCGTGGCCGTCGTCCTCGCCTCCCTCTGTCCGGCCCTGCCCGTCATCCTGGGCCTCGCCCTCCTGCACGAGCGCGTCAGCGCGCGTCAGATGACGGGACTGCTGGGGGCGGGGGTGGCGACGGTGCTGCTCACACTCGGCTGAGGTGAACACGGCGAGGCCCCGGCCGCCATCACCCCCAAGTGGCCGAGTAGTACTGCCGATACGCCTTTCGTTCCTGCTCCGAGCGGATCCACCGGGTCGCCACCAGGGCCAGCAGGCTGCCGGCGATGACCAGCAGGCCGGGTCCGACGTTGCGCGGGTCGGTGAGCCGGGTCAGGAGGCTCGACACCTCCCCGCCCGTCACCGGTGCCGACGACCCGGGTGACGCGGTGCCCTGCGAGGCGGACGGCGCGGGTGCCGCGCCACCGGCCTGCTTGGACACGATCAGCTTGACGTTCAGCTCGGTGAGCGCCTTCGTCACCGGCTGGAAGAACGTCGTACCGCCCGCGGTGCAGTCCCCGCTGCCGCCCGACGTCACGCCGAGCGCGATGCCGTCGGCGAACATCGGACCGCCGCTGTCGCCGGGTTCGGCGCACACGCTCGTCTCGATGAGGCCGGTGACCGTGCCCTCCGGGTAGTTGACCGTGGCGTTCAGCGCGGTCACCTCACCCTCGCGCAGACCGGTGGTGCTGCCACTGCGGAACACCTTCTGCCCGACCTCCGGATCGGCCACGCCCGTGATCCGCACGCCCTCGCGGTCATTGATCGACACCACCTCCGCGCCCTTGCCCGCGCGGCCGCTGTCGTACTTCACCAGGGAGTAGTCGTCACCCGGGAAGCTGCCCCTGAGGGACGTACCGACCTGCTGCCGGCCCCGGTCGTCGGCGAACCAGACCGAACCGTCGGGCCCGCAGTGCCCGGCCGTGAGGATGTAATCGGTCTTCCCGTCGGTCACGTTGAAACCGGCCGAGCAGCGCCCGGCGGTCGACAGGATCGGCTCCGCGCCGTTGAGGCGCGTCGTGAACGTGCCCTCGGTGCGCTCCATGCGCACGAAGCCGCCGATGCCCTTGGCGACTTCGGTCATCCTGGACCAGTCGGCGGCGGACACGGTGCTGTCCCCGCGTACGACGACCTGGTTGTTCTTGTAGTCCAGGGACCACGACGTGCCGGCCACTCTGGGTGCCGAACGCAAGCTGGCCGTGGCGGACTTGAGATCGCTCATGCTGTGGCGCACCATCTTCGGCCGGGCACCGGCGCGCCTCACCTCGGCCGCGGCCTCGTCGTCCGTGACCGCGACCACCGGCCGGCCCGCCGAGTCGACCCAGTTGCCGGCCGTGCGGGAGGTGCCGAGCCGGGACGTCAGCTCGCTGCCCATGCTCGTGGCGGGCCGGGCGGAGAACGGGACGCCGATCGATGGGTCCGGGGGCTCGCTCGCCACGGCGGTGGTGACCATCGCTCCTCCGAGAAGGAGTCCGCCGACGGCTGCCAGCCGTGTCACTCGCCGGACGACCCGTCGTCGTGCGTGCCTCATGCATGGCTCCCGAACCAGAACATCACAGTGCGAACACCGCAGGGCACTCCTTGAGTTGAGCGCCCGTCTTCCCATACGGGGCGGAGCCGTGCCGTGTTCAGCCGGCGCGCCATCTCTTCACCACCGGCCTGCCACCGGGACGGCGGCGCCTGCTCAGCTCGTCCGAGTCGATCTCGCGGGCCGCCGTGAGCATGTGCCCGGAAGAACGTCGTACCGCCCGCGGTGCAGTCCCCGCTGCCGCCTGGCGTCACGCCGACGGGGGGGTGTGTCCAACCGGCCTGTGCGAACACGTCGGTGTCTGCGCCGGCGAGGTTCTCGCCGTCCGGCCCGGACCGTTCGCGGGCGATCTCCGGAGACGGGCCGCTCCTCCCGGCTTCCGCGTCCTCACGATTCGCGCTCACCGCACGGCCCCCTATCGTGTGTTCATGACCAGGATCCCGCACGAGACGTCCGGTGAGCCGAATCCTCTGCAGGCCCTCACGCTCGACCGGCTCCGCCGCCGTACGAGCATGAAGTGGCGCACCTACCCGGAGGACGTGCTGCCGGTGTGGGTGGCGGAGATGGACGTACCGCTCGCGGAGCCCGTCGTGCGCGCCGTCACCGACGCGCTCCACCTCGGGGACACCGGCTACCCCGCCGGTACGGCCTATGCGGAGGCGCTGTCCGCCTTCGCCGGGAAGCGGTGGAACTGGGACGGGCTCGCCGTGGAGCGCACGGCGATCGTGCCCGACGTCATGCTGGGCGTCGTCGAGATGCTCAAGCTGGTCACGGGGTACGGGGACGCGGTGGTGGTGAACCCGCCGGTGTACCCGCCGTTCTACGACTTCGTCACGCACATGGACCGGCGAGTGGTGGAGGCCCCGCTGGGGGAGGACGGGCGCATCGATCCTGAGGTCCTGGAAGAGACCTTCCGGCGGGCCGTCGCGGGCGGGAAGCGGGTCGCGTATCTCCTGTGCAGCCCGCACAACCCGACCGGCACCGTCCACACGGCCGAGGAGCTGTCCGCCGTCGCCGGGCTCGCCGAGCGGTACGGCGTGCGGGTCGTCGCCGACGAGATCCACGCGCCGCTCGCGATCGGCGCGGACTTCGTGCCGTACCTGAGCGTGCCGGGCGCCGAGCGGGGTCTGTCGCTGATGTCGGCCTCCAAGGCGTGGAACCTGGCCGGGCTCAAGGCCGCCCTGGCGATCGCCGGGCCCGGCGCCGCCGCGGACCTGGCCCGGATGCCCGAGGAGGTCGGGCACGGCCCGAGCCACGTCGGCGTCATCGCCCACACCGCCGCCCTGCGCGACGGCGGCACATGGCTGGACGCCCTGCTGTCCGGCCTGGACCACAACCGGCATCTGCTCGCGGACCTGCTGGCCGAGCACCTGCCCGCGGTCCGCTACCGCCCGGGCGACGCCACCTACCTCGCCTGGCTCGACTGCCGCGCGCTCGGCCTCGGCGACGACCCGGCGGACGCCTTCCTGCACCGCGGGCGCGTCGCCCTCAACTCGGGGATCCCCTTCGGCACCGGCGGTGAGGGCCACGCCCGCCTCAACCTGGCGGCCTCGCCCGAGGTGCTCACCGAGGCGGTGCGGCGGATGGCCGCGGCGCTCGGCTGAACCCGCGGGCGCGCGAGGCGCGGTCCGCTCGTAGACTGCCCGGCATGGACGACAGGGCCCTGGACGAACTCGGTGCGGGCAAGTACCTGCTGCTCACCAGCTACCGCAGGAACGGGACGCCGGTGGCCACCCCGGTCTGGGTGGTGCGCGACGGGGACGCGCTCGGCGTCTGGACGGTCGCCGACTCCTGGAAGGTGAAGCGCGTCCGCAACCGTGCCGACGTCCTCGTCGGCCCCTGCGACCTGCGCGGCAACCCCACCGGCGAACAGCTGCCCGCGACGGCGGAGATCTGCGGCCCGGACACCACCGCCCGCTACCGGCGGCTGATCGCCCGCAAGTACCGCATCGCGGGCCGGCTCACGCTGCTGGGCAGCCGGCTGCGCCGGGGCCCGGACGGCACCGTGGGCCTGCGGATCCTGCTCGCTCCCTGAGATTCGGCAAGCGCTTTCCCCGCTGGGCGAGTGGACGGCCGGTCGCCGGGAAAGGGCCCCTGCCATGAGCCGTACTCCCGTCCTGCGCGCAGCCATCGTCGGCACCGGCCACCGGGCGCAGCTTTTCACCCGGGGCCTCGCCGCACGTCCTGGTCACCTCGTGGCCGCGCTGTGCGACCCCAGCCCGACCCGAATGGCCTTCCACAACCGGCTGCTGGCCGACGCCGGCCGGCCCCCCGCCACCGCGTGGGAGCCCGACCGCTTCACCGGCCTGCTCACCGAGGAGGACATCGACGAGGTCGTCGTCACCACCGTCGACGCCGAGCACGACCGCTACATCGTCCCGGCCCTGAAGGCGGGCTGCCGGGTCGTCACCGAGAAACCGATGACCGTCGACGCCGAACGCTGCGCCCGCATCCTCGACACCGTCCGCGAGACCGGCAACTCCCTGACCGTCGCCTTCAACTACCGTTTCAACCCCGTGCACGAGAAGGTCCGCGCCCTGCTCGCCGAGGGCGCGGTCGGCGAGGTGCTGTCGGTCCACTTCGAGTGGCTGCTCGACGTACGGCACGGCGCCGACTACTTCCGCCGCTGGCACCGCGAGAAGCGCCACAGCGGCGGCCTGATGGTGCACAAGTCCTCGCACCACTTCGACCTGGTGAACTGGTGGCTCGCCGACGAGCCCCGGGAGGTCTTCGGCTACGGCCGGCTCGGCTTCTACGGCCGCGCGGCGGGGGAGCGGCACGGGCTGCGCCGGGACTACGACCGCGCCCACGGCGCGGAACCGGCCGCCGGCGACCCCTTCGCCCTGGACCTCGCGGCCGACGACACCCTGCGCGCCCTCTATCTGGACGCCGAACACGACAACGGCTACCTGCGTGACCGGAACGTCTTCGACGGGCCGATCACCATCGAGGACGACATGTCGGTCCTGGTGCGCTACTCGCGGGGCGCCACGATGACCTACCACCTGACCGCCTACTCCCCGTGGGAGGGCTACCGGGTGATGTTCAACGGCAGCGCGGGCCGGCTGGAACTGGAGGTCGAGGAGAGCCGCTGGCGGCCGGCCCCGACCCGGGTGGCCTCGGCCGCCGGCGCCCCGCACGGGGACACGGCCGCCGAGCACTCGGGCGGCGCCCGCCTCACCCTGCGCCCGCTGTGGCGGCCCCCGGTGGACGTGCCGCTCGCGTCCACGCACGAGGCCCACGGCGGCGGCGACCCGCGCATGCTGGACGCGCTGTTCGGCCCCGCCGGCCCGGCTCGCTCGGTGGACGCCGCGGCCGCGACCCGTCCGACGGCCACCGAACGCGACGGAGCGCTGGCCCTGGTCGTCGGTCTGGCGGCCAACCGGAGCTTCGAGACGGGGCGGCCGGTACGCACCGGCGAACTGATGGCAGGCGAGCAGGCCGCCTGAGTGGACGTCAGCTCCAGGCCCGGTACGGCTCGTCCAGCAGCTGGAAGACCGGCTCGCCCCGCACCGGGTCCTTGGCGGTGGACAGCCGCACCCGGTCCCCGCTGTGGATGCCGATCGGCGGTCCCATCACCCGGCCGCGCACGACGAACCCCTCGGACATCTCGATCAGGGACACGTTGCGCGCCGCGGGCGTGTTGCGGTGCACCACCGTCGAGTGACGCACCGTGCCCGTGCCCTCGCTGCGCTCCGTGCGCAGCTCGCTGCCACGGCAGACCGGACACAGCAGCCGGTGGTACATGGCGGTGCCGCACCAGGTGCAGCGCTGGAAGAGGATGGCGTCCGTGTCCGCGCCCCTCTGGTCGAGCAGACCCGTGGCGGAGCCGGCTGCCTGCTGAGTGACGCTTCCTGAGTGGTGATACACGCTGGTCAACTCCCTGCCCTCGGCCGGAATCCGTGGGCGCGGTCCCCCGCGCACACGCGTGCCCGGTTCGCCGTGCCACCGTGCACGCAGCACAGAGTATGGCACTCAGTGCCACTCGTAAAGGCACTCCGTACCCTCGATGTGCGGCCGGTCAGAGCCGTCCCAGCGTCGACTCGATCTCCTGCACGACCCGCCACAGGGGCGCTCCGCGCCGCGAGACCACGACCACCACGTCCTCGGGCTCTTCCCGCGCCGGAGGCACCGGCGTGCCGCCGAACGCGGACTGCACGTACGCCAGCGCGTGGTCCATCGTGGCGCTCGCCTCGCCCTGTCCGTCCGAACGCAGCCACGAGCGCAGCGCGTTGTTGTGCGCCGCGACCACCGCCGCGGCGATCACATCGGCCTGCAGGGTCCCGTCCCGGCGGGCCGCGAAACGCCGGCGCAGGTAGTCGGCGAGTGCCCGCTCGTAGCGCCACACCACCGACAGCTCGTACGCGCGCAGCCCGGGCACCTTCTTGGTCAGGCGGTAACGCTGCACGGAGAACGTCGGGTTCTCGGCGTACATCCGCAGCACGAGCCGGGCCGCGTCGCAGACCCGCCGCACCGGCTCCTCACCGCCGGTTCCCGCCGCCAGGAAGGCCGTCATGTCGGCCAGACACCGTTCGTGGTCGGGGAAGACCACGTCCTCCTTGGAGGGGAAGTAGCGGAAGAACGAGCGCCGCCCGACCCCGGCCAGCGCCACGATGTCGTCGACGGTGGTCTGCTCGTACCCGCGCTCGAGGAACAGCTGGAAGGCCGCGGCCACCAGGGCGTCCCGCATCGGCGGCTTTCCGTTCCCCGCGCCGGCTTTCTCGGAGCTCATGGCTGGAACGTAGCACCGGAGAGCGACTCGTGGCACTGAGTGCACTCCTCGGGAGGTACCGAGTTCCCCCTGAACCTCCGGCGCGGCAGCCACGTATCTAGCGGCAGGACGATCCCCGACAACGGGCGCCCGAGCCCGGACGGAAGGAGAGCAGCGTGTCGACACCGTCCGAGCCCCGGCAGCCGCAGGAGGGCCCGGTTCTCGAACCCATCCGCGTCCTGCGCCCCCGACGCACCGACGCACTCGCGGAACTGATGCGGGAGTTCCGCGAACAGACCGGCTCGGCACCGGACCGCCCCGCGTCCGGCGGCCACCAGCCCGTCGCACCGGCCGTGCCGCCGGCCGGCTCCGAGGACCTGACCGAGGAAATCCCGCCGCTCACGCGCGAGCCCCGTGACCGCCGTGCCGTCCCCGGGTCCGGACTGCGCTGGGCGGCCGTCGCGCTGGCGGTGGTCGCGGCCGGGGTGCTGGGCTTCGGCGGCGCCCTCCTCCTCCCCGGCAAGAACACCGGCGACAAGGCGGCCCCCGCTGCCCGCGCCACGACGTCCGCCCCGGAGCCCACTCCCAGCGCCACGGCCTCCGCCCCGGACCCCACTCCCAGCCCCACGGCCTCCGCACCGGCCCCGACGGCGACCCCCACCCCGCCCGCCGCCGACCCCGACGGCCCCGGCACCCTCCGCGAGGGAGCCAGCGGCCCCGAGGTGACCGAGCTCCAGGAACGCCTCCTGCGCATCCCGGACGTCTACCGGGACGGCTCCACCAGCGGCAGCTACGACCCCACGCTGACCGCGGCGGTCGCCCGTTTCCAGCTCTGGTACGGCATCCGGGGCGACGAGACCGGCGTCTACGGCAACGACACGCGCTCCGCGCTGGAGTCCCGCACGGCCGTCGGCACCGAATGACACGGCATCCAGCCGGACGGCGCCCCCGTCCCCGGCGTGCTGAGACGCTGCCCAGGCGCGTCGGCCGCGAAGGGTGCGGAGCCGGATGCGAGCATGGTGGGCATGGACACGTTCATCGACCGGCTGAACCCCGACATGTGCGTGGTCACGGCCGCCGCGGGCGGCGAACGGGCCGGCTGCCTGGTCGGGTTCGCCTCCCAGTGCTCGCTGCGGCCCGTGCGCTTCGTGGTGTGGCTGTCCGAGGTCAACCACACCTTCCGGGTGGCCCGCGACGCCGAGGTGCTCGCCGTGCACCTGCTCACCCGTGAACAACGGTCCCTCGCCGAGCTGTTCGGCGGACGGACCGGCGACGACACGGACAAGTTCCAGGGGCTGCCGACGCGTGAGGCCTACGGAGGGGCCCTCGTCCTGGAGGACGCGCCGGCCTGGTTCGTCGGCCGGATCGTGACGCGCGTCGGCGGCGGCGACCACATCGGCTTCGTGCTCGACCCGGTCGAGTGGGGCGGACGGGAGGAGGCGCACGCCGGGCCGCTGCTGCGTCTCTCCGACGCCCTCACCATCGAGCCCGGTCACCCGGTCGACTGACGTCGCCCCCGGTGGGGCCGTACGCCGTGCCTCGTCCGGACAGGAGCGGGCGCGGCCGGGCCACCGGGCGTCACTCCGCTCCGATGGCCGCGCGATCCGCCCCGGACACCACGAACCGAGAGGCCGCCCGTGAACGGCCCGATCCGCCGGACAAGCCCTACCGCTCCCGGACGCCGGGCACCCGGACGTCCACCACGCACACGTCGTCCCGCCGGACCTCCGGCAGCATCTGGGCGAGCAACGAGCCCAGCGACGCCGGCCCGTCGGTGGGCCTGGCCGCCACCGCCTCGGCGAGACGCTCCAGACCCCGGTCGATGCTCTCCGGAGGGTGCTCGACCAGGCCGTCGGTGAACAGGATGAGCCGGTCGCCCGGGCCGAGCCGGCACTCCGCCTGCTCGTAGACCGGCGTGCTGGCCGCCCCGAGCAGCACGCCGCGGGGGCGGCGCAGGTACCGCGCCTCGCCGTCCCGCAGCAGCAGGAGCGGAGGGTGCCCCGCCTGGGCCCACACCAGGCGGCGCTGCCGGGGGATGTAGCGGGCCAGCACCATGGTGGCGGTCGACTGCGTGTCGTGTGAGTGCAGGAGCAGCGTGTTCAGCCGGGCGAGCGCACCGGTCAGCGACGATCCCGTGATGACCATGCCCTTCGCGGTGAACCGGAGCTGTGCCATCGTGGCGACGGCGTCGACCCCGTGCCCCGCGACGTCGCCGACCACCAGCAGCGCGTCCCCGTCGGGCAGTTCGATGGCACTGAACCAGTCGCCTCCGACGTGGACACCCGACTGGGCGGGCAGATAGGCGACCTCCACACGCAGCCCGGCCAGGTGCACCGGCCGGTTGGCCATCGGGAGCAACGCGTGCTGCAGCCGGGAGGCCAGGGTCCGCTCGGCGCGCAGGACGTCGTGCTGGGTGAGGATCGCCCGCTCGCTCTCGACCAGGGCCAGCTCGGCCCGCCGCCGGGCGGTCATGTCCTGGATGAAGCCGTGCACCTCCACGGGTGTGCCGTGCCGGTCGGACACCGCCTCGGCCACCAGCCGCAGATGCCGGATCCCACCGGTCGTCCTGATCCGGAACGGAACGTCGAACGACCGCCCCTGCCCGACGAGTCCGGTGACGGCGCGGGTCAGCGCCGGAGTGTCCTCGGGGAGCGCGAGGTGCGGCACCTCGTCGAGCGGCACCGCACCCTGCGCGGCATCCCGGCCGACGATTTTGAACACCTGGGTCGACCAGGAAGCGTCCCGGGTGACCAGGTTCCAGTTCGCCCAGCCCAGGTTGCCCAGCCGCTGGATGTCCGCCAGCCGCTGCTCCTGCCGGTCGGAGGATCCGTGCCGGACCCAGGAGACGACGAGGGCGTCGTCCAGCGGCGCCACCCGAGCCGCGTACGTGAACAGCTCGGCGACACCGTCCACGACCTCCTCGTGCGCGAACGGCTCGCCCTCGTACGGTTCCCCGGTGGCCAGCACGTCGAGAAAGCCCCGCCACAGCGGCTCGCCCGCGAGGGCCGGCCGGAACTCCAGCAGACGCCGCCCGGCGGGTTCCTCCCCGGTCCGGCCCAGCAGCTCGCCCACCTGGGCGGTCGCCGCCTCCACCTGGAAGTCCTCGGTCTCGCCCGACCCGGCGGCCCGCAACGGAGTGAGCAGCATCGCCGCGATCGGCAGCGCGTCGAACAACGCCTGCACCGCGTCCGTGGCGGCGTCGGTGGCCCGCTCGGCCGGCGCGTCGAAGGCGCGCAGCCGGCCGGCGCACAGCCCGGTGACGCCCCGCAGATGCGCGCGGTCCCGTGGCGTGAACGCCCCGGCACGGCCTCGCAGGACGCCGATGCAGACCTCGGCCGAGTCCGCGACGGGCACGGGCAGCCAGGCACGCGACCGCCACCGCTCGGGCGGATCCCCGATCAGCAGGTAACGCTGCTCGTCCGCGGCGACGTCCTCCAGCCAGCGCGGCTCGCCCGACCGCAACGCGTCGAGCGCCGCGATCCCGCTCAGTGGCGGCACCTGACTCCACTGCGCGGCCAGCTTGTCGTCGATGCCGGCGTGCCCGGTCAGTTCGAGGCCGCCGTCGGGTCTGCGGGCGTAGATCATGACGGCGTCCGCCGCCATGTCCTGGGCGAGATGCTCCAGCAGACACCGGGCGAGGTCGGGCGGCGTCATCACCCGGACGAGAGCCTGCCCGAGGCGGGCCAGTGCGGCGGCGACGTCCTCCGGCGTGCTCGCGTCGGCCAGGGCGGCGGACCAGGAACCCGGTGGGCAGTCGTCGGCGGTCCCGGCCGCCTCGCCCGGGTGGTGCGCCGTGGGGGTCAGCGTGCCGAGCGTGATCCAGCACTCCTCCAGCAGGGTGTGCCGCGCCGTCTTGGCCCGCTCTCGCAGATGCTCGCCCGCCGCGTCCGCCGAACACCCGGTCAGTGCCATCACCGCGCCCTTGGCCCGCTCCACGACAGCCGACGTGGCCGCCTGGTCGCGCAGCCGGTCCATCTCGGCGCGCTGCCGGGCGACGATCTTGGCCAGTTCGACCAGGTCCGGTGCGGCACCGGGCTGCGCCGGTGTCACGGGCTCGCTCGTCACGCGTCGAGCATTGCACACCTGGGCCGATTCGAAGAGCGCCCGGTGCGCACGGACAACTCCCGCATCACATGAGGCTCGCCTGTCACTTCCGCCCCGCGGAACCGCTCAGTGGGCGTCGCGCGAATACAGCCACAGCCGCAGCAGCCGACTGAGCCGCGGCATCACCAGATACGTCAGCACCGGCAGCAGGACCAGCGGAAACACGGCGGCCCGCAGCGGCAGCGGCCAGCCGGTGGTGTGCGGCGTCACGAGCCACTGGACGAGCAGGGTGAAGGGATAGGCGCCGAGGAACGTCGTGAGGACCATCTTCCAGCGGGGCGGGGCCTGCACGGTGGTACCGGGCAGGCTGAACCAGGTCTCCATCCCGGTCGTCGACTGGCGTTCGCTGCTGACCTCGGTGGCGATGTCCTCGATCCGCCGGTGCCAGTGCGCACGCTCCTCGGACTCCAGCCACGCGGCCAGCCGGTGCTGGTCGGACCAGCGCAGCACCGCGTGGTAGCGGTGCCCGTCCTCGGGGGTCAGCCAGGAGACGCCCTCGTTGCCGGGGAACTGCCGGGCGCAGCGGCTGATGCCGCGGGTCCACTCCTCGAACTGCTGCTCCCGGCCGGGGCGCACCTGCCAGGTCAGGACCGTGGTCACCGGCTCGCGTCGTCGGACTTCGGTGGTGCTCATTCACTCACGGGTGCCACGCGCGGCGCGGCTCATGCCCCTGCCGGGCCCGCTACGGGCGGTTCGCCTCGACGAGGGCCTGGGTGACGGCCCGGACGCTGCGCGCGATGTGCTGCAACTGCATCACCTCGGCCGCGTACAGCTTGATCGTGTGCTCGATGACCCCCTCGTGGAGGCCGAGCCCGGGCAGGTCCGCGCGGGCGGTCTGCAGCGCGGTGCGGGCCACCCGGATCTCCTGCTGGACCTGGATCTGCGCGTGCCGGGCGAGAAGGACGGGGTGGCGGATGAACACGGGGTAGCCGGCGTAGCGCGCGGGAACCAGCTCGCGCAGCCACTTGGCCGCGGAGCGTTCCCAGTCGTAGCTTCCGGGGGTCTTGACCTGGCAGGGCCAGTCCGGGCTGATGCGCGTGGACGTCAGGGGCATGATCATCGCTTCCGGGTGTGCGGCGTCGTGAGGGTGGACGACGGGTCTGGGCGGGCCCCGGCCTAGGGGATGACCGGGGTCGCCACGGACACCCGGGACGCCGGAGCGGGTAGGACCCGGCCTCCAGGGTGCGGAACGGATCCGGAAGGGCCGGGTCGCGATCCGTGAGCAGTATTTATATATGCCATCCGGTTTTCAAGCCGCATGAAAACATTCATGCGCGCTTTGTTGTGAACGGCCCCGCTCCGTCGCCGCCGCGTGGGCCGCTCAGTCCCTCAGGAAGAAATGGTGCTGGTCGGCGACGTGCTCGTACTCCTCCAGCCGGGCCTGGGTGCGCTCCGGATCCGCGTCCGTCATGGCCTGGAGCAGTGCCGAGCACACCACGCCCGGGGCGGCGTAGGAGTCGAAGACCAGGCGCGACCCGGTCCCGGTGGCGAAGACGGCGTCGGCCTCGTCCGCGAGGGGCCCGAGCGCCAGGTCGGTGATCAGCGCGACCTTGAGCCCGGCACCGCGCGCGACCCGGACCGCTGTCAGGGTCTCCTGGGCGTGCCGGGGCATCGAGAACGCCAGCACCCAGGTGCCGCCCGCCTCACGCGACTGGAGCAGCGCGTCGTAGGCGACGCTGCCGCCCCGCGTCACGAGCCGCACGTCCGGGTGGATCCGGCGGGCGGCGTAGGCGAAGTACTCGGCCAGCGAGACGGAGATGCGCAGCCCCAGGACCGTGAGCGGCACCGACGACGACAGTTTGCGGCCGATGTCGATCACCCGGTTCGGGTCGGCGAAGTCCCGCCGCAGGTTCTCCAGGTTCTCGATCTCGGCGTCGACCGCCGCCTGCAGTTCGTTGCCCTGGTTCTCCTCGGCGGGGCCGCTCGCGAGGGTGCCGAGGGCGATCGACTGGAGCTTCTCCCGCAGCGCCGGGTAGCCGCTGAAGCCGACCGCCGAGGCGAACCGCGTCACCGAGGGCTGGCTCACGCCGACCCGTTCGGCCAGATCCGTGATCGACAGGAACGCCGCCTCGGTGATGTTCTCGATCAGGTACTGGGCGATGCGCCGCTGTCCAGGGGACAGGCGGGGCCGGTCGAAGAGCGCCCGCAGCTGGGCGGACGGAGAGACCTCCGCTTCCGGGGCGGCCTTCCCCGAGGTGATCGCGGATGCCTGTGCGCGTGCCTGCTGCGGCGATGGCACCGGTGCGCCTCCTTCGTCTCCCGCGGACGTTCAACATAGCTCACGCACGGGGGTGACCAGGGCTTACAGCACATGAGATCCACGGCGGGGGGATACCCGTGCGCCGGGCGGGAACCCGCCGCGGCAGAAGATCCCGAACACTCGACTACGAGGAGCCACCGCCATGACCGTCCCCGAGGAGAACCGGCCCAAGACCCAGACCACGGACGAAGTGCTGGAGCAGCAGGACGAGAGCCGGTCCCGGCCGCCGGGCGCGACCGGCCGCACCATGCGCGAGGCACTGGAGGAGGCGGAGGTGCGGCCCGACGACTACGACGAGCGGTAGCTCACCCGCAGGCCATCCCGACCGAACCGACGACGCTTCCGGCAGGTGAGAAGGTATGGGCGCACTGAGTGCGCTGGAAGAGACCCTGGAAAACCGATGGGAGGCCCTCTGGGCGCGGGTCCTCGACAAGGAGCCTGTCGAGGTCATCGACGCCCTGCGACGCGAGTGCGACGACAAGGCGGTGGTGTGCCGGGCGGGACGGGTCATGGTGCCCAACGCCTACGACGTGGAACTGGCCGACGGGGTGCACGAACACCTGGCTCGCCACGGCACCGACGTGGGACAGGCCATCACCGACAGCCTGTCCCGCCACGCGGAGCGCAGGGGCTACGAGTTCGCGGGCCCGCTTGCGGTGCATGTCGCGAAGTGCCCCGACATTCCCAACGGCCGCTACCGTGTCGCGAGTCGCGTCATGGAGCACGTGAGCGTGGACGGGTTCTTCGACGCGGCCCACTGAAGCCGGGCGCTCGACGGTGATGAAACGGGGCGGCTGCGCCGATCGATCCGCCCGGCCGCCCCGTCGTCTCGGTGCCGCCGTCACCGCCGCACGAGTCGCACCGACAGACCGTCAGCGGTGTACACGGGTATCGCCCGCAGCGTCTCGGAGTCCAGCTCGATCCGGTCGAACCGGCCACGCAGTGCCGGAGCCGACAGGACGGGGACGGTCGTACCCGCGGCCGGCGGCCGCTCGGCGTCGAGCCGCAGGGCCAGCACGCTGCCCCGGTCCAGCAGGATCCGCCGGCTCACCGTGAGCGCCGGCCCGTGGTTCCTGCGCAGTGGCAGCCGCAGCGTCGAGGCGCCCTCCTGGACGTAGGAGCCGCGCACCCGCAGGACCTTGTCCACGCGCAGGGTGCCGCCCGCGACCCGGACGTCGCCCTGCCCCAGGGCACCCGGCGACGCGGCGGCCAGTGTGCCCTCCGCGAGGAGCGTCCCGCCGTGGTAGCGGTTGTGGCCGGTGAGCGTGAGCGTGCCGGTGCCGCGCTTGGTGAGACCGCCGTCGCCCTCGATGTCGTTGCGCCAGCTGTCGGCCGCGTGGAAGCCGCCGGCCGCCGCGTCCAGCGTCACCGTGACGTCGGTGTCGAACGCGCCGTAGCCGTCCGCCGCCGCGAACAGGTTCAGCCGGCCCCACTGCTCGGACCCGTCCAGCAGGACGTGTCCGGCAGGCAGCGCGGTCGTCCGCAGCACCTCGCGCCGCTGGTCCGCGGTCAGGTACGGAAGCCGCGTCTCCAGCAGCACCTCCGCGCCCTTCGGCACGGTGAGCGGCTGGTCACGGCCGCGCCGGGGCAGGATGTACGTCAGCCGGGGCCGGGCCGCGCGGGCGTTGGCGTCCCGGTCGGCGTAGGGGTCGGTGCCGGTGCCCGCGGAGTGCGCGTACGCGTACAGGGTGTCGGCCGTGGTGCCGGTCCGCTCGGTGAAGTAGGCCAGGGCCTGGGCGCGGGCCGCCGCCTTGAGCTCGGCGTTCGCCGGGTCCGTCAGGGTCGCGGCGGCCAGCGCGGTGGCCATGATCCGGCCGCCGACCACGTCGACGGGGGAGTGCATGCCGGCCACGATCCGGGTGTGGGCGAGTTCCAGGGCGCGTGCCATCAGCTCCTGGAAACGCTCGGGAACCGCGTACGCGTAGGCCAGCGACGCCAGGTGCAGGGCGTTGGTGTGACCACTGGGGAAACCGCCGTCGTCGGCCGGCTTCTCGCCCCGCTGGCGCAGCAGCTGCGGGGCGACGACGACCTTCGACTCGTACACCGGGAAGCCGAACTCGTCCGTCCTTCCGGTGTCGACGACCTCGCTCTCCTCGTTCATCCGCCACGGGCGCGGGTACTGGAAGGCGAACTTGGCCGGGTTGCTGGAGGCCCAGTTGCCGCGCACGGTGTCCACCAGCCGGGCCACCTGGCCGAGTTCGGAATCGTACGAACCCGCGCCGAGCGCGGAGCCGGCCGGGGCGTCGGCGGGCACGGCATCGCTGATCTTGCCCGGCGGTGTGCCGTCCGGGGCGCTGGTGACGGACGTGACCGCCTTGGCCCCCGTCTTGTAGAGCGCGGCGAGCGGGCCGAGGCCGTCGATCATCGAGTAGCTCTGGTGCTGGCGGTCGATGACGAAGGCTTCCTTGGCCTCCGCCTCGGTGCGCTCGGCCGTGATCCGCTCGCAGTAGCGGATGTTGGCGCGCAGGACCTCCGGCATGAGCGGTACGCCCGTGTTCCAGGCGCCGGTCTTCCACACCTGGGCGAAGCCTCCCAGAACCCGCACGACGGCGTTGGTCTCGGGGGTCTGGTTCGTCATGACGTTGGTCTTGTAGTCGTCGACGAACGCGGCGGGAGCGGTGGCGGCCTTGGCGTCCGCGGCGCCCAGCCACCCGGCGAAGGCCGGAGCGGCGACCAGCGCCGCCGAGCCGCCCAGGGAGGCTCTGAGGAAACCCCTCCGGTTCAAGGTGGGGGAGTGGTGCCCGGCGGATGACGGCATGGGTGTGCCTCTCTTCAGTTCTGCGGCCGTGCGGCCGGGTAAGGTCGTGAGATCTTGCCTGATTCGAAGGCCGGGCGATGTCCGGTCGGCGAGGGTTGTGCGGCCGGGACGTGTGGCGCGGGTGAACGCGCGGCCCCGGCTCACAGGAGCGACCGCGCCAGCGCCACCGCGCCCTCGACCGGTGGCACCCGCAGGGGCCTGGCGCGGGCCGTGGGCACCGTTTCGGCCAGAGCGACGGTGAAGGCGTCGTACAGCGCGGGCTGGGACAGCACCGTGCCGCCCGCCACGACCACGTCGTCGACCGCGACACCGCGGGCGGCGAGCCGGGTGACCAGCGCGGCAAGCGCTCCACCCGCCTCGTCGATCACGGTCCGGGCCAGCGCGGAGCCGTCGGCGGCCGCCGCGAAGACGACGGGAGCGTGCCGGCCCCACTCGGCGGAGACCTCCGTGGCCTTCTCCAGGGCCGCGCCGAGCCCGGGTACCTCCGGCACGTCGAGCGCGGCGACGAGCCCGAGCGCGAGCGCGTCGGGCCGTTCCCCGCGGTCGTGGGCCGCCCACACGGCTCGTGCCGCCTCCCTAACGAGACCGGCGGCGCCGCCCTCGTCGCCGAGGACCGCGCCCCAGCCGCCCACCTGAACGGTGGTGCCGTCGGGCAGCCGCCCCACCGCCACCGAGCCGGTGCCGGCCACCAGGCCGACACCCTTGTCCAGTCCGGCCGCGGGGACGAGGAGCTGCGCGTCGCCCACCACCAGCGACGGCGCGTCGAAGTGCAGTCGGAGCGCGGCACCCAGCTGCGCGCACTGGCGGGGAGTCTCGCAGGCATGCCCGCCGACGGCCACCGCTGCGGGGCGTGAGCCCGCCGGAAGCGCGTCGGCGACCAGTGCGGCCAGCCACCCGGCGGCGGCCACCGGATCGTGCGGCCGCCAGCCGGCGCTCGCACGGACGTGGTCGGCCACGGGGGCGTCGCCCGCGAGCGCGCGCAGATGCGTCTTGGTGCCGCCGACGTCGATACCGACCACGAGGGGCGCGAAGTCCTGCACGGAACCTCTTTCGTCGTTGCGCTGTGCTGCGACGGCGGGCGAACCGTGCCTGAGGGACGGGCAGTTGAATGACTAGGGAAGCCCCGGGACGGGCTTCTGGCGGAGCACGGCAGGCGAGTACCGTGAACTTCGTTAGGAAGTTAACTAACGAAGTACAGTGCGTCAAGAGGAATCCCTTCGCCGCGTCCCGTGGAGACGACACGAGACGACACCAGACGATCCGAGACGATCGACCCGGGAGCGCGGCCCTTTACCCGTGTGGGGGAACTGTTGGAACCTGACGTGGCAAGAGCCCCCCGCCTGACCGAGAGCGCGGGCGCGGTGTTCGCCGTGCTGGCCGAGTGCGGCCGGGCGACCAGGCCGCAGCTCGCGAGCCTCGCGGGCCTGTCCAAGCCGACGGTGTCCTCCGCCGTCGCCGAACTGGAGGGTGTCCGGCTGGCCGCCCACTCCGGCACCGCCTCCAGCGGTACGGGACGCAACGCGGCCGTCTACCGTCTGGGGCCGGCCGCGGGGGCCGTGCTGGCCGTCGACCTCGGCCCCGCCCTCACCCGGGTCCGCGGCTGCGCCCTGGACGGCACCCTGCTCGCCGAGGCCACCGGCTCCCGGGCGGGCGCCGCCGAGGTCGTGCGCGAGGCGCTCGACGCGCTGCCCGCCGGCGCCCCGCTGCGGACCATCGTCGTCGCCGTCGGTGATGTCACCCCTCCGCGCAAGGAGGGCTCCGGGGTACGTCCGGCGACCGCGAAGGCCGGTCCCGTCTTCGACGCCGTGGCCGTCGCGCTGCCGCCGGGCGTCCCCGTCCACCTCGAGAACAACGTCAACTGCGCCGCCCTCGCCGAGCTGCACGAAGGCGCCGCCCGCGGCCGGAACACCTTCGGCTACCTGCGCATCGGCGTCGGTATCGGCCTCGGCATCGTCGTCGGCGGCCAGGTGCTGTCCGGCGCGAACGGCGCCGCCGGCGAGCTGGCCCGGCTGCCCTACCCGTGGGACGACGGACGCGAACCCCGCCACGAGGCCCTGGAGGAGTACATCGGCGCACGCTCCCTGCTGCGCCGCGCGGCCGAGGCCTGGCCGGACACCGACGGGCCGTGCCCCGGCACCGCCGAGCAGCTCTTCGCCCTGGCCGCACAGGGGCGTGCCGCCGCCCGGGCCGTCGTCGACCGCCATGCCGTGGACGTCGGCCGGCTGGCCGCCGCCGTGACCGCGGTACTCGACCCGGGGCTCGTCGTGCTGGGGGGCAGCACCGGCGCGTACCCGCAGCTCCTGCCCGGGGTCCGGGCCGAGCTCGCCCGGCTGAGCTGGCCCACCGAAGTCGTCAGCAGCACGCTCGGCGATCTGGGCACCGTCGTGGGCGCCGCCCGGCTCGCGGTCTCCCGAGGAGTCCAAACCGTGACCCAGGTCGTGGGGACGAAGGATTGACGGCTCCGACTCGATCTGCCAATGTCCGGACAAGCGCTTTCTGAGTCGGCCGGGACGCCGACTCCGGGTGAGCCTCCCGCCCGTACGCGAAGTACGGCAGACGCACGAGGGCGTGCTCGTGCGACGCCGGCCGTCATGGCCGGGGACCCCACCCGTCAAGGCGACGCGGCCGGGCGAGGCCGTGCCCCCGGAAAGCGAAACGTCCTTCACATGCACCCGTGCCGCCCTCGGCTGGCGCCGTGCTTCTTCCGCTACGAAGAAAAGGGATCGAAGATGATCAGTGTGGGTGTGCGGCGCTCCCGCCGACTCGGCCGCGGCGGCATACGTCGCGTGGTTCCCCTCGCTGCCGTGGCCACGGCAGGTGCCCTTCTCCTTTCCGCCTGCGGGTCGGGCTCCGACTCCGGCGGGACCTCCAAGTCGCTGACGTTCTGGATCTCCACGGTCCCGGGACAGGACGCGGGCTGGAAGAAGCTGGTGGCGCAGTACAAGAAGGAAAAGGGCGTCGCCGTCAAGCTCGTCAACATCCCCTACGAGGGCTACACGACGAAGCTGCACAACGCCGCCCAGGCGAACTCCCTGCCCGACGTGGCGGCCGTGCCGGCGCTGGACCCCATCTGGTCGAGCAAGCTGATCGACCTCAAGTCCATCGCCGGCAACAAGAGCTACAACATCAACGCCAACTTCCTCGCCAAGGACTCGTCCGGGAAGGTGCTGGCCATCCCCTCGGACGTCACCGCGTCCGGCATGTTCATCAACAAGTCGCTGTTCAAGAAGGCCGGTGTCTCCTTCCCGACCTCGCCGCAGAAGACCTGGACCTGGACAGAGTTCATCAAGGCGGCGAACAAGGTCCGCGAGAAGACCGGCGCCAAGTACTCGCTGACCTTCGACCAGTCGCCCTCCCGGCTGCGCGCCATGGTGTATGAGATGGGCGGGAAGTACGTCCACGCGGACTCCTCCGGCAAGTTCTCGGCGGACGCGGCGACCAAGAAGGCCGTCAACACCTTCGTCGGATGGAACGACAACAAGACCATGCCGAAGTCGGTGTGGACCAGCGGCGCCGACCCGGCCGCCATGTTCCAGAGCGGTGACGTGGTCGCCTACTGGTCCGGCGTGTGGCAGGTCGCCGCCTTCGCGGACAGCATCAAGAAGTTCGACTGGGCGAGCGTCCCGACCCCCGCCCAGCCGGTGCAGGCCAGCGACGTCAACGCCGGCGGCTTGATGGTCGGCTTCAACAACAACGAGGCAGCGGCCACCGCCGCGCAGAAGTTCCTGTCCTGGGTCTACGAGCCGGAAAACTACCGCACGCTGTGCGAGGCCTCCGGATTCCTGCCCGTGGAGAACGGTCTGAACCCGAAGTACCCCTTCACCTCCGAGGCGGCGCAGGCGGCGTTCAAGCTCTACAACGAGTCGATCCCGCTCTACGCCCCGATCTCCGGCTACTTCAACAACGCTCAGACGCAGTGGGTGCTGAAGGGCAAGAGCATCACCGAGGACCCGACCAAGACGGAACTCGGCAAGGCGATCAACGGCCAGCAGTCGCCCGGCAAGGCCCTGGAGAACATCGTGGCCGGCTACAACCAGCAGGTCGGCGGCGGTTCGTAGGCCGCGGGGCCGGGCGGCGGGGCGAGACTCCGCCGCCCGGCCCGCACGCGTCCTTCGTCGCCGGGCTCATGGCGTGAGCCCCTCTGCAACCCCTTCCACCAGCACGGAGTCAGGAAGATGACCATAAGCGCCCCGGACGTGTCCGCGAGCCCGCCCAGGAGACGCAGCAAGTACACCCTTGCACCGCTCGTCCTCATCGCGGCCAACGTCGTGCTCTTCGCGTTGTTCTTCGTTTGGCCTGCGGTGATCGGGCTTCTCTACTCCTTCACGAACTACACGGGCGTGGGGGTGTTCCAGTGGGTCGGACTGGACAACTACTCCCACCTGTTCGGGGACTCCACGTTCTACGACGCGCTGAGCCGGACGCTGCTGTACACCGTCCTCTTCGTCCCGCTGAACTTCGCGCTCTCGCTGCTCGCCGCCAACCTGGTGGTGAACAAGCACGCCAAGGGCTCGTCGATCGCCCGTGTCATCTTCTTCATCCCGTGGCTGCTGTCGCCCATCGTCGTGGGTGTCCTTTGGCGGTGGCTGTTCGGTGAGAACTTCGGACTGGTCAACTACGTCATCGAGGAGCTCGGCGGAGGCGCCGTTCCGTGGCAGTCGAACGCGGACCTGTCGCTGCTGGTGGTGGTGATGGCCGCAGCCTGGGCGTGGACGGGATTCACGATGCTGCTGTTCATCGCGGCGATCAAGAACGTCCCGGTGTCGTACTACGAGGCGGCCGAACTCGACGGCGCCGGTCCGTGGCGCAAGTTCATCAGCATCACGCTGCCGAGCATCGCGCCCACCTCGTTCATCGTCATCCTGCTCAACACGATCAACGCGATGAAGGAGTACCCGGTGTTCGTCGCCCTCAACAACGGCGGGCCCGGAACCTCGAACAACCTGCTCGTGCAGTACATCTATGAGACCGGCTTCAAACGGGGCCAGATCGGCTACGCGAGCGCCGCGTCGTTCGTCCTCATGCTCATCCTGATGGCCGTCGCGATCATCCAGCTGATCGTCAACCGGCGGGTGGAGAACCGATGACAACCACAGACATGCCACGCCCGCTCGACGCCGCAGCTGAGCAGCCCGTTCCCAGGCAGCGTCCCCGCAAGGCCGCGGGCGGCGGGTTCCGGCGGGCGGTGCCCGCGACGACACTGCTGTGGGTCCTGGCGTGCCTGTACGGGCTGCCGGTGCTGTGGTTCATCCTCAGCTCCCTCAAGCCGGCCAGTGACCTGTTCTCCTATCCGCTGACGCTGGTCCCGCACAACCCCACCCTGTCGGGATTCGAGGCGGCGTGGGACAGCGCCAACTTCTCCCAGTACTTCATCAACACGGCCATCGTGTGCGTGATCACGACGATCCTCACGGTGGGTGTCAGCTGCTGCACCGGGTACGCGCTGGCCAAGTACGACAACCGGTGGCTCAAGGCCTTCTTCCTCTGCATCCTGGCCACCACGATGCTGCCGGGCGAGGTCATGCTCGCACCGGAGTTCCTGGTGGTCCGCAACCTCGGCCTCTACAACTCGTTCGCCGGCATCATCCTCCCGGCCGTGCTCACGGCGACCGGATGCTTCATGTTCCGCCAGTTCTTCCTGACGGTTCCCGACGAACTCGTGGAAGCCGCGCGCATCGACGGCGCCCGCGAACTGTCGATCTTCGCGCGGATCATGGTGCCGCTCTCCCGGCCCATCATGCTGACCCTCGCCATCCTGTCCTTCCAGTGGCGGTGGAACGACTACATCTGGCCGCTGCTGATGCTCAACGACCCCAACAAGTTCACCGTGCAGATCGGCATCCAGAGCATCGTCGGCGCGCAGAACATCAACTGGTCGGTACTGCTCGGCGCGTCGGTCATCTCCATGATCCCCCTGATCGCCGTCTTCCTGGTCTTCCAGCGCTACGTCATGGGCGCCGACATCAACGCCGGACTGAAGGACTGACCGTGCCCACCCGCTCCACGGCCACCTCAGGCATGAAGGGCTGATCCACCCGTGCACCTCCCTCGCCAGCTCGGCCCGCTGCACGACCTGCCGGACACCCCGGAGGCGTACGACGCCGTCCTCGCCGACGTCACCGAGCAGGCCCTGGCCCGCATGACGCCGGAGGGCAACCTCGAACACCCCGACTGCGCCGACGACATCGGCGACACCTCCCTCGGCGTCACCTCCCTGCTCGCCCTCGCCTGGCAGCGGAGCAAGGACCCGCGCCTGCCGGAGGCGGTCCGCCGCAGCCTCGCCTTCCACCTGCGCGAGCGGGTGTACCGGGAGGACAACCCCGGCTACCCGAACCTCCGGGTGCGCGATTCGCGTCTGCCCTACGCCCGGTACGTCCTCGCCCCCGGCGCACACCCCATCGGCGACTGGCCGAGCACGGTGTGGGCGCTGCTCCAGGCCGTCAACGTGCTGGACACCGCCGACGGGCTGGTCGACGACGACCGGCGCGCCGAACTCACCAAGGTCGCGCACGGCTACTGGCGCTGGCTGACCGAGGCGACCTTCTTCAACCCGCAGGAGGCCGGAAACCAGGCCATCGGCTGTGTCGTCGGCGGTCTGATGCTGGCCCGCCACCTGCCGCCCGGCGAGGGGGAGCGGGTCCGCTCCCGCGCGATCGGCCTGTACGTCGACGAGATCCGCGCCCACCGGGTCCGGGACCGCGGCGCGCTCCTGCCACCCGAGCACGGCGGCGCCTACGACAACAACTACGGCCCGATCTCCCTGTCCTTCCTCGCCCAGGCCCACCGGGTCAGCGGAGAGGAGATCTTCGCCGAGGACGGCGACGCGCTCGCCCGTTACATCGACGCCCGTCTCACGGGCGGCGGCTTCGACAACGGGGGGCCGCGCTACAGCGAGCAGCACTCCGCCTTCGAGTCGGTGCTGGGCATGCGCTACTTCGGCGCCCGCATCGGTTCCGACCTGGGCCGCTACCGGGGCGACAGCCGCTGGGCCCGGCACGCGGTCAAGGCGGACGGCGGCGTCGACGGGCACTTCGCGTGGATGCTGGTCTGGCAGATCCAGGACACCACGCGCTGGCACCGCACCCCGTCCACGACCCCGGCCCGGCACCAGTTGCGCGCGGGCTCGGTGTCGGTGGCCTTCGACGACCGGATGACCCCTTCGCTGGTGGAGGCGGCCGGAAGGTACTACCTCCCGGCCGCAGTCAACCGTCAGCACGGCTTCGGCCCGGTGATCGACGGCTTCCTGCTGTGCCGCCCGATGGGCGAGGTCCGCGTGCGGGACGTCACCACCGGCGGGCTGAAGGCCAAGCTGGTCACCAAGCCGGTCGTGGGCCGTGACCACGTGCTGCGCCACGTCCAGTCCCTGTACGTCACCGACGGCACGAGCCTGTGGACGACGGTCGCCGTGGAGCGTCTCCCGGGCACGCCGTACCTGCTCGCCGGCCTGCCGTACGCCATGGACGACGGCGACCGGGTCCGCAGGACCGCCGAACCCCGGGTGACCGCGGCCGGCGACCTGCGCCTGACCCACCCGGCTGCGAACGACCCGCACCACTTCGACTCCCGCACGGACACCACCCAGGAACAGGCCGCCTTCGCCCTGGCCGCCGATCCCCGCGGCTACGGCAACCCGGACCAGGGCTGGAGCCACCTGGTGGCCTCGTCCGCACTGGAAGCCGGGCCGGCCCCCGGCGCCCCCGGGGACCTGCATGTCTTCGCCGTGCGCTACGGCCCGGACGACGGCGTCTTCGCCCCCGCGTTCGAGCGTGACGGCACGGCACTGACGGTCCGCACGGAAGCGTTCACGGCCGTGATCGGCGACGCGGCGGGCGACGCGCACGGGGAACCGGAGCTGACGCTGTCGGAGTGAGGCCGCCGGGCCTCACCTCCCGCCGGCGGCGGGGTGGCCCTCAGCCGGGAGATCGCAGCCGCGCCGGCGGGCGGCACCGCGCCGCTCGTCGCGGCCGCGCTGCTGGAGGCGGTCGGTGGGTACCCCTGGCCGGTGGCCCTGTACATGATCGTGCTGCCGCTGGTCAGCGCTTCGGCGGTAGCGCTGCTGCACGGCTTCGGAAGAGGGCGCACGACCTGACCGTGCGGACGGTTCAGGCCTCCACCCGCCGCAGTGCCGATTCCGGCACCACCAGGTCCGCTCGCTCCCGGGTCGCCGCCACCAGCCCGGCGTTGGGCTCGTCCGAGCGGCGCACCCAGGCCACCGCCTCCTCATGACTCTTGCCGAACTGCTCGTGCCGGGCGACCAGCCGCCGGACCCGCTCCGGCTCGGGCAGTTCGCAGAACCACACCTCGTCGAGCTCCGGGCGGACGCGGGCCCAGGCGCCGGTGTCCAGGAGCAGGTAGTTGCCCTCCGTCACGATGAGCCGGGCCGTAGCCGGGACCGGGATCGCCCCCGCGATCGGCTGCTCCAGGACGCGTTCGAAGCCGGGCGCGTACACGACGTCCTCGGCCGGTTCCTCGCGCAGGCGCCGCAGCAGGGCCGCGTACCCGGCGGCGTCGAACGTGTCGGGCGCGCCCTTGCGGTCCCGGCGGCCCAGCCGCTCCAGTTCGATGTCGGCGAGGTGGAAGCCGTCCATGGGGACGTGCGCGACCCACGGCACACCGGCCCCGTTCAGCTCCCGCACCAGATGCTCGGCGAGCGTCGACTTGCCCGCGCCGGGGCTGCCGGCGATGCCGAGGACCGCGCGCCGGCCGCCCCGCGGGAGGGCACGGGCACGGAGGACGAGGTCGTCGAAGGTGAGCGGCACACAGCAGAGTGTGTCACCCTGCGCCCAGGCCGTCCGACAGAGGGAGGGAGAAGGGAGCAGCACCGTGTCCGACGACGAAACACGGATCCGCGCACTGATCACCCACTGGGCCGAAGCCGTCCACCACGGCGACCTCGACGGCGTCCTCGCGGACCACGCCCAGGACATCGTCATGTACGACGTACCGCCGCCCCACGAGGGCATCCACGGACTGGCCGCCTACGGCGCGGCCTGGCCCCCGTTCTTCGACTGGCAGGCCCAGGGCGCGAGCTTCGAGATCGACACCCTGGACGTCACCGCCGGCACCGACACCGCCTACGCGCACGCTCTGCTGCGCTGCGGCACCCCCGCGGAACTGGCCCAATGCCCCGGTCTGAGGCTGCGGCTGACGTTCGGTCTGCGCAAGGAGCACGGGCGCTGGCTGGTGGCACACGAACATCACTCCTTCCCCCACGACTGACGTCGGTGTGGCGTGCGCCACTCAGTGGATGCCGCCCGGCTGGGGAACCGGTCCTGTATGACGCAGCTCGGTCTTCCCGACGACATCCACGCCTGCCTCTTCGACCTCGACGGGGTCGTCACCAAGACGGCCGTCGTCCACGCGGCCGCCTGGAAGGAGATGTTCGACGCCTACCTGCGCGAGCGCGACGGCGAGGACTACCGGCCGTTCGACGCCGCGGCCGACTACGACGAGTACGTCGACGGCCGGCCACGAGCCGACGGCGTCCGCACCTTCCTCGCCTCCCGCGGCATCGACCTGCCCGACGGCGAACCCGACGACCCGCCCGGCGCGCAGACCGTCCACGGGCTCGGCAACCGCAAGAACGAGCTGGTCCTTCAGAAGATCCGCACCGACGGCGTCGAGGCCTACGAGGGCACCCTGCGCTATCTGGAGGCGGTCCGCGCCCACGGGCTGAGCACCGCCATCGTCTCCTCCAGCGCCAACTGCCGTGACGTGCTGCGGTCGATCGGCGCCGAGCACTTCTTCGACGTACGCATCGACGGCGTCGTCGCCGCCGAGCGGAAGCTGCCCGGCAAGCCGAACCCCGACACGTTCCTGGCCGCCGCCGAGGACCTCGGCGTCCAGCCGTCCGAGGCGGCCGTCTTCGAGGACGCCCTGGCCGGCATGGACGCGGGCCGCGCGGGCCGCTTCGGCTACGTCGTCGGCGTCGACCGCGTCGGACAGACCGACGCGCTGTACGCGCACGGCGCCGACATCGTGGTGAAGGACCTGGCGGAACTGGGGGGCACGGAGTGATCACACAGCGGGCGTACGACGTCGAGCCCTGGACGGTGCGAGAGACGCGACTCGACCTCGACGTCCTGGCCCAGAGCGAGTCCGTGTTCGCCCTGTCCAACGGCCACATCGGCTGGCGCGGCAACCTGGACGAGGGCGAACCGCACGGCCTGCCGGGTTCCTACCTCAACGGCGTCCACGAACTGCACCCCCTGCCGTACGCCGAGGCCGGTTACGGCTACCCCGAGTCCGGCCAGACGTCCATCAACGTCACCAACGGCAAGGTGCTGCGCCTGCTGGTCGACGACGAGCCGTTCGACCTGCGCTACGGGCGGCTCGTCAGCCATGAGCGGACCCTCGACCTGCGGCGTGGCGTGCTGGAACGGGTCTGCGAGTGGACCTCCCCGGCAGGTTCGACCGTCCGGGTGCGCTCCACACGGCTGGTCTCCCTCACCCAGCGGGCGATCGCCGCCGTGGCGTACGAGGTGGAGCCCGTCGACAGCCGTACCCGTGTGGTCGTCCAGTCGGAACTGGTGGCCAACGAGAGCCTGCCCGACCCGGACGGCGACCCCCGGGCCGCCAAGGCGCTCAAGTCGCCGCTGGAACCGGAGGAGGACCTCGCCTCGGGCAGCCGGCTGCGCCTGGTCCACCGCACCCGCCGCAGCGGCCTGAGGGTCGCGGTGGCCGCCGACCATCACGTCACCGGCCCCGAACGGACCACCACGAGCAGCGAGAGCAACGTGGACGTGGCCCGGCTGACCATCACCTCCGAGCTGGAGCCGGGGGAGCGGCTGCGGGTGGAGAAGCTGGTCGCGCACGGCTGGTCCGGCGTCCGCTCCCGCCCCGCGATGAGCGACCAGGTGGAGGCGGCGCTGGCGGCGGCCGGTCACAGCGGCTGGGAGGGGCTCCTGGAGGACCAGCGGGCCTACCTCGACGACTTCTGGGCACGGGCCGACGTCGAGATCGACGGCGACGAGGAGATCCAGCAGGCGGTCCGGTTCGCCCTCTTCCACGTCCTCCAGGCCGGCGCCCGCGCCGAGCAGCGCGCCATACCCGCCAAGGGGCTCACCGGCTCCGGTTACGACGGCCACGCCTTCTGGGACACCGAGGCGTTCGTCCTGCCCCTGCTGACCTACACCGCGCCGCAGGCCGCCGCCGAGGCCCTGCGCTGGCGCCTGGACACCCTGCCCGCCGCCCGGGAGCGCGCGACCCAGCTCGGCCTGCGCGGCGCCGCGTTCCCCTGGCGCACCATCGAGGGTTCCGAGGGCTCCGCGTACTGGCCGGCCGGCACGGCCGCCTTCCACGTCGGCGCCGACATCGCCGACGCCGTGGTCCGGTACGTGATGGCCACCGGCGACGAGGAGTTCGAACGGGAAGTCGGCGTGGAGCTGCTGGTGGAGACCGCCCGTCTGTGGCGCTCCCTCGGCCACCACGACGACCGGGGCGTCTTCCACATCGACGGCGTCACCGGGCCCGACGAGTACAGCGCGATAGCCGACGACAACACGTACACCAACCTCATGGCCCGGGCGAACCTGCTGGCCGCCGCCGACGCCTGCAAACGCCACCCCGACGAGGCGGCGCGGCTCGGCGCCGACGAGGAGGAGATGGCCGCCTGGCGCGACGCCGCCGAGGCCGTGCACGTCCCCTACAACGACGAACTCGGCGTGCACGAACAGCACGCCGGCTTCACCCGGTACCAGCGCTGGGACTTCGCCCGCACCCGCCCGGACCAGTACCCGCTGATGCTGCACTTCCCCTACTTCGACCTGTACCGCAAGCAGGTGATCAAGCAGGCCGACTTGGTGCTGGCGATGTACACCTGCGGCAGCTACTTCGAGGGGGACTTCGACGACAACGCCGAGGAGCAGATCGCCCGCAACTTCGCCTACTACGAGCCGCTGACCGTCCGGGACTCCTCCCTGTCCGCCTGCGTCCAGGCCGTCATGGCCGCCCGGACCGGTCATCTCGACCTGGCCTGCGCCTACACCGCCGAGGCCGCCCTGATGGACCTGGGGGACCTGGAGCACAACACCCGCGACGGGCTGCACATCGCCTCGCTGGCCGGCACCTGGATGGCGCTGGTCGCCGGGTTCGGCGGCATGCGCTGCACGGACGGCGGCCTGCGGTTCGCCCCACGCCTGCCCGAGCGGTACAGCCGTCTGGCGTTCACGGTGGGCTTCCTCGGCCGGTGCCTGCGCGTGGAACTGACCGCCGGCGAGGCCACGTACACCCTGCGGTCCGGCCCGCCCCTGACGATCCGTCATCACGGCACCGAGCTCACGGTGAGCGAGGACGCCGCCGTCACCCGTCCCGTCCCGCCGCTGACACAGCGCCCGGCCCCCGAGCAGCCCCCGCACCGCGCCCCGAACACCCACTGAACGGATCACGTCAGGCACTTGGCCGTATTCCACCCTGCATCACCCCACCCCGCGGGTTAGCTTGTCCGTGTTTCTGATCATCGGCCTCAGCCCTGCGGGCGGTGGGCCGAAGGGGCCTGTGGCGTGCAGGGGAAGGGTGGATGATGGCCGACGGCGCGAACGCCATCCTCGTCCGGCGGCGAAGACGCGAACAGGTGACCGGGCCGGGCGTGATGGGCGGCCACCGCGGCGACCGGCCGCTCGCCGCGGTGGCCGCCGTCTTCACCGTCGCGCAGCTCGCGCTGGTCCGGCCCGTGCTGGGCCTCGGCTGGGACGAGATCGTCTATGTCAGCCAGGTCACCTCCCACCACCCGGCGGCCTTCTTCAGTGCGCCGCGTTCCCGGGGTGTCTCCCTGCTCGTGGCGCCCGTCGCGTCCTGGTCGCCCTCCGTACCGCTGCTGCGCGTCTACCTCGCGCTGTTGTCCGGGCTCGCCCTCTACCTGGCCCTGCGGGCCTGGCGCGGCCTGTTCCCGACCCGCGTCCTGGCCGTCGGCGGCGCGCTCTTCGCCTCCCTGTGGGTCACCCTGTTCTACGGTCCGCAGGCCATGCCCAACTACTGGGTGGCGATCGGTGCCCTGATCAGCGTGGGCTGCTTCCTGCGGGCCCGGACGAAACGTTCCGCCGGAAGGGCCCTGTGGGGCCTCGCGGCAGGTGCCGCGCTCATGGCGTGGATGCGCCCCACCGACGCCGTCTACGTGACCGTGCCCCTGCTCGTCCTCGCCCTGGCGCGCCGCCACCGGCGTCTGCTCCTCGCGCTCGCTGTGGGCCTCGCGGCGGGCGCCGTCCCGTGGGTGATCGAGGCCTACGCCGGTCATGGCGGTCTGGGGCAGCGGCTGTCGGAGGCCTCCCGCATCCAGGGCGGGCTCGGCTGGCAGATCGCCGTCGACGACCAGTTGCGCAGCCTGGGCGGGCGGGCCCTGTGCCGGCCGTGCACCGGCTCGATGCCCAACCCGCTGGTCATGCTGTGGTGGTTCGTCCTGCCCGTACTCGCCGGACTCGGGCTTCTCATCGCCGCCCGGGCCCGGCGCCTGAGCCGGACCCTGGTCCCGCTGGCCTGTGCGACCACCGCCGCCCTGCCGTACCTGTTCATGATCGGCTACGCCGCGCCCCGCTTCCTCCAGCCGGCCTACGCCCTGCTCGCGATCCCCGTCGGCGACGCCCTGTGGCATCTGGCCAGGGACCCGGGCGGGAAGTGGCGGCCGGTCGCCGCCTCACTGGTCGCGCTCGGTCTGGCCGGGCACCTGGCGGTGCAGATCGCCGTCCTGCACGGCGCCGTGTCCCGCAACACCGACAACCGCCGTGACTGGGACCGCACCGCCGACGCGCTGCACCGCCTCGGCGTCCGCCCGCCCTGCCTGATCATCGGCAACGAGGCCATCCCGATCGGCTACTACGCCGGCTGCTCGTCGGGCGCGACATCGGGCAACAACGAGAACACCACCCCGGCGGAGGTCCAGCGCACGGCGGACCGTCTCCCGGTCGCCCACCTGACCTCGGCCGGCGGTACTCCGCCCGGCTACGCCCGGACCTGGCCCGTCCACCGGATCTCGGACCTCGACGTCCGCGTCGCACCCGGCCCCTGACGTCTCGAGCCGCACGGGGCGTGTTTCCGGTGCGCCCGGTTCAGGGGGAGCGCAGCCGCGAGACGGAGGGGAGTCCTCAACGCCCTCGGCCACGCCGTCGTCGCCCTGGTGGACGCGGGGCCCGGCCCGGCGGGAGCGGGCGCCGCACTCTGTCAGAAGCCGGTCACACCACGTGTGCGAGTGAGGACGGCCTCACGCGCTCCCGGCCGAAGGCCGCCACCGGTCGAGGTTAGAGGCCGCGTAACGGGAAACGCGGATCTGGCACATGTGACTGACGAGTCGACGCAGCGCGACAGGGAGGCAGAAGTGATGGGCACGGAACCGATGCGCTCCGAACCGATGGCGGACGACGCGTACCAGCCCACCGGGAGCAACGAGGAGCAGGAGGACGCCGCGCCGCTGGACCTCCAGGACGCCGTCGACGAACGGACCTACGACGACACCCTCGACGAGGGCTACTCCCCGCCGGAGAAGCCGCTCGGGGTGACCAAGCGCGGTACCACCGCCGCCGAGCAGCGCGAGGGCGAGACCCTCGACGAACGCCTGGCCCAGGAGGTCTCCGACGTGTCGGCCGAACCCCTCGGGGACGGTGTCGGCGACACCCCCGACAGCGACGGCGAACCCGTCGACCCGGAAGCGGGGACCAGCCGCGCCGGGCGTCTGGTCGCCCCCGACGAGGGGGCCCACTCCGACACGACGAAGGAGACCGTCGCGGCGGACGTGGGCATCGACGGCGGCGCGGCCGGTGCGGAGGAGGCGGCGGTCCATGTGGTGGAGGACGACGCACTGCCCGAGGAGGACGGCAGGGCGTGAGCCCCCGGCACCCCGCCCGCC
Source organism: Streptomyces djakartensis (assembly GCF_014651075.1). GTDB lineage: Bacteria > Actinomycetota > Actinomycetes > Streptomycetales > Streptomycetaceae > Streptomyces > Streptomyces djakartensis. The sequence continues at coordinate 43,167 of NZ_BMWE01000032.1, forward strand.
CGGGCCTGTGGGCCCGGGCGGGCGCGCACGCCTATGGCAACAGCTTCTCCAGCGCCGCCGGGCCCTCCGCCGCCAGCTTGCGCCGGGCCCATTCGAGGTTGTGCGGGGTGAGGTCCTTCCCCGAGGCGAGGACGAGGTCCTCCGGGGACACGTCGGTTCCGGTGCGGGCGTGGAGCAGGCGGTCCGGGGTGGTGCGGTCCTCGGGCGGCGGGGACGCGTGGGGCTGTGACGTCGACATGTTCTCTGCTCCTAGGGTCCGGATCACTGGTGCGGCCCCGGTGCTGAAAAAAGGGTCCGATAACACCATTCAACGCGCGGGCCCGGCGTGCATCCGGAAGAGCCCGGGCCGTGAGCGCCGGTTCCGGCGCTGTCGGCGTCGCCCGCGGCGGCCGCCCTCAAGACGCGCCGTGCGGGCGGGGCGCGAGCACGAGCATCGTGACGTCGTCCCGGACGTCCGGGCAGTGCCGCACCAGATCCGTCCACACCCGCTCGGCCAGCGCGGCCGGGTCCGCGTCGGAGAGTCCCGGCAGCCGCTCGGTCAGCGGGTAGAACGCGCCGTCGGAGTCCCTGGCCTCGGTGACACCGTCCGACGCCAGGAAGAGCCGGTCACCGGCCCGCAGCCGCACCGGGACGACCCTCGGCAAAGCGGCCTCGACGAGGCCCAGCCCGAGCGGCGTGCCCGGCTCGACATCCAGCTCGACGGCCCGCCCGTCACGCAGCAGCAGCGGCCCGGACTGCCCGCACGCCACGATCCGCACCACGTCCCCGTCGGCTGAGAAGTCCAGCAGCACCGCCGTCGCGAACAACTCGGCATGCGGCTCCGCCGCGGAGTCCACGGCCAGCCTGCGGTCGAGCCGGGCCGCCACCGCCTCCGGATCCGGCTGGTCCAGCACCGCTTCGCGGAACGCCCCCAGCAGTGACGCGACCGTGGCGACGGCCGACAGTCCGTGTCCCTGGACATCGCCCATGACCGCCCGGATGCCGTAGGGGCCCGCCCGCACGTCGAAGAAGTCGCCTCCGACCAGCGTTCCGCTCTGCGCCGCCCGGTACAGCCCGGCGCACCGCACCGGCCCCACCCGCTCCGGCAGCGGCGGCACCACGGCCCGCTGCGCGGCCTCGGCCACGGCCCGTTCGAAGACCAGCTGGGCGTCACGCCGGCTGCGGACGAACGACAGCAGCACACTCAGCAGCGCGACGAAGCACACGGTCAGCACATCGGTGCTGCCCGGGTCGTTCAGACGGAAGAACGGAACCGTCAGCACGACCACCGACAGGGCGCCGAGCGCCGCCGTCGCGACCGGCCCGTGGGCCAGCACCGCCAGCGGCGGGATCGCGCCCAGCAGGAAGCCGATGTCGAGCGGCTCCGAACTGATCAGCTCCGCCGCGCACACGCCCACCAGCAGCGCCGTCGGCAGCACCCGCGCCCACAGCGGCGGCGGTGCGCCGCGCAGCCAGCCGCGCCGGTCCGGGCCCCTGCCCCGGCGCGGCGACAGGCCGCGCGCACTGCTCACACCACCACGCTGCTACGCCCCACCGGGCGCCGCACGCCGGGTCGGCCGCCCGGCCGCCCCTCAACGGCCACTCGAGCTCGGCGGATAAATCGATGGACGGCCCGCCGGGAGCCCCGTAGCGTGTGGTGCGCCACGCCCGAGATCAGTGGAAGGAGGGCGGAGCCGTGCAGTTCACACCGTTCCCGCGCTCCCTCCCCGTTGTCCCGGCGTGCGCTGACTGACCGACCGGGAGCGCTCTGTGCAGCAAGCATCCCGGAGGAATCCCGTGACCGATGTGGTCATCCGCGCGCTCGACGCGAGCGACGCCGCTCTTTTCGACAGCATGCCCGACCCGCTGGGCGCCCGTGAGGGCCACCGACTGACGCGGCACCGCCCCGAATGGAAACGGGTGGCGCTGCGCGACGGCCGTGTCGTCGCCCGCGGCGCCTGGTGGGGCGGCCCCGACGACACCGAGCCCGTCAACGTCAACTGGTTCGACGTGGCGGAGGGCGAGGAGGAAGCGGGCGCCGCGCTCCTGGCCTCCGCCCCCTGGCAGGTGGAGCTGGAGCTGAACCTGCCCTCGGGCTGGCGCGACGACACGGCCCTGCGCGGTGCCGCCGACACGCGGATCACCGCAGCCCGGAAGGCCGGCTACGACCTCCTGGTGGAACGCCTCATGTACCGCTGGACCCCCGGCCACGGCCTGCCCGAGCGGCCCGGGCGTCTGGTGTTCCGCTCCGAACCGGACGACGCCGTGTTCTTCGACGCGCTGCGCCGGATCCACTCCGCCACCCTGGACGCGCACGCGCTGAAGGCCATCGAGCAGGGCGGACTCGACCAGGCGGCTCAGGAGGAGCTCGACTTCTTCCACTGGTGCCCCTCGCCCCGGCAGTGGTGGCAGGTCGCCCACACGCCGCAGGGTGAACCGGTCGGCATCCACATCCCGGCCCACAACCCGTCGGGCCCGTGCATCGGCTTCATCGGGGTGCTGCCCGAGCAGCGGGGCCGCGGCTACGCGTACGACCTGCTCGCCGAGTGCACGCACTTCCTGGTCGAACACGGCGCCGAGTTCGTCGCCGCCGCCACGGACCGGGGCAACGTCCCCATGGCCACGAACTTCGCCAAGGCCGGTTTCCCGGTGGTCAAAGAGCGGCTCAACTTCACGTCTCCTGCCACCCACGGCTGAGCAGGCCCTGGGCCGCAGTGAGGATCTCCGTGACCCGCAGCCCGAAGGCGGCGTCGCACGCGTGCGGGCGGCCGCCCCGGGCCGCGGCGAGCAGGGCGTCCGCGGCCCGCGTCAGTGCCGGGACCGCCCCCTCGGCGCTCTCCGGCAGGACCGCGACCCCGGCCTCCCCCCGGAGTTCCACGGCGGCCCCGGCCGCGGCCGGCGGCGCCGTCAGGCTCAGGGCGAGGGTGCTCGACGCGCCGCCGGCGTGGTCGAGGACGACATGGACCGTGTCCCCGGGGCCGTACGCGGCCGCGGTCACGCGCCGCACGTCGCCGAGCACCGGCAGCAGAACGGACAGGGCGTGCGGCCCGACGTCCCACAGCGCGCCCTTCTCCCGCCGCCACGGCGTCGCGAACGGGCTCTCGCTGGTGAACACCGAGCCGAGCCACTGCGCGCGGCCGGTGAACCACCCCGGCACGCCGGCCTGTTCGGTGATCCATGCTTCCGGCTCGGGCTGGAAGCGGGCGGTGAAGAACACGACCGAGGCGACGCCCGCCTCCGCCACGGCCTCGACGACGGCCCGGCCCTGCTCCACCGTCGGTGCGAGCGGCTTGTCGAGCAGCAGATGACACCCGGCCCGGGCGGCACGCGCCGCGAGCCCGGCCTGGACGTCCGGAGGCAGTGCCACGGCGACGGCGTCCACGTCGCCGAACAGTTCGTCGACGTCGTCGTAGGCCCTGACCCGGTGCCGCTCGGCCAGCTCCTTCGCGGCCTCGGGGCGACGGCCCCACACCCCCGCGAAGTCCAGCTTCCGGTGCCCGCTCAACGCGGGTGCGTGGGCCATCCGCGCCCAGGGTCCGGTGCCGAGCAGTCCTATGCGCATGCCGCCGCCTCTCCACGTGCCGAAACCTCAGGGCGACCGGTTCCGGACCCGCCGCTCGGCGTAGAGCGTGTCACAGGGGACCGGCCGCCGTGCGGCCCGGACAGCGGGAAATTCCGCGGAACCGTCGTCCTCACCGGCCCCTGACACGTCGAACTGCGCCGGCTGCTGGAGCGACGAGTGCGGCCGTGCGCCCGCTGGGCCTCGACGATCCGCGGACCGTCCCCGGCTGTGGTGGTCCGGGTACCCGATGGGCCGCACCCTGCCAGGTGCTCCCCGCGGTGCCGTCGCCATGGGGGTGGGAGGAGGGACGAGCTCGAGTGGCCTGGTGCGCTCTACCAGCGCGCTCAGGTCGAAGCGCGATGAGCACGCCGTCCGCATCGCCGTCGAACGGCTGGAGAACGGGGAGCACGGTCGGGGCGTACACCTCCAACGTCACCCGACCGGCTCGGTTCACCTGGCGACGGCCCTTCGCAAGCCCGGTCAGGAACGGCCGCGGTGGCGCAGCAGACCACGCAGCCGCGCGAACAGCGACGGACCGTCCGTGCGCGGGTAACGCCGGCCGTCCTGTGCCTGCAGATCATCCGCGACGTCGTACCGCTTCACATACGCACTGAAGAACGTCTGCATCGTGGCCACCACCGGAATGGCGATCAGCGTGCCGGCCACACCGAGCAGCGCGGTGCCCGCGATCACGGAGCCGAAGGCCACCGCCGGATGGATGTCCACGGTCTTGGACGTGAGTTTCGGCTGGATCAGGTAGTTCTCGAACTGCTGGTAGACCACGACGAAGACCAGCACCACCACGGCGTACCAGGGGTCGACGGCGAACGCGGCCAGGATGGGCACGGCGGCGGCCAGATAGGTGCCGATGACCGGGATGAACTGCGACACCACGCCCACCCACACGGCGAGCGCCAGGGCGTACGGCACGCCCAGCAGCGCCAGCATGACGAAGTGGGCGACCGCGGAGATCAGGGCCATCAGCCCACGCGAGTAGAGGTACCCGCTCGTCTTGTCGACCGCGATCTCCCAGGCCCGTAGCACCTCCGTCTGCTTGGCCGGTGGCAGCAGCGAGCACAGCGCGCGGCGCAGCCGGGGGCCGTCCGCGGCGAAGTAGAAGGCGAACAGCAAGATCGTCAACAGCCGGAACAGACCGCCCAGCACGGAAGCCGAGAAGTCGAACACGCCGCCCGCGCCCTTCTGTACGTACGTCCGCAGCCAGTCCGGGCGCAACAGCCGGCCCTGGATGTCGCGCCGCGACAGATCCGTGTGGAACGTCCGGTTGATCCAGCCGATGAGGGAGTCGGAGTACTGCGGGAAGTGCTCGACGATGCCGCTGATCTGACCCGCCAGGAACGAGCCGAACAGAGCGAAGAATCCCGCCACCCCGAGGGCCACGGCGAAACACACCAGAAGGGCAGCCAGGCCCCGGCGCATCCCCCGGGCCACCATCCGGCCGATCGGCGGCTCGATTCCCAGGGCCAGGAAAGACGCGATCAGAATGCCGACCAGCAGACCGGTGAGCCTGTGGAACGCCCAGCTGCCAAGCTGGAAGGCGGCCACCAAGGCAAGCGCCAGCACCATGGCACGCGGCAGCCACCGGGGCATCCGGGCGGCATCCCCCGCTTCTGCGGTATCGGCCGCGGAAGGCGTGGGCCTATCAGGCGGCCGCGGCTCCTGGCCGGGATCCGGCTGCGTCATCGACGGTCACAGGGGATACGAAAGGGCGCGACATCCCGCCGGGCGCCCTTGGTTGCACCGAGCGGCGGGGCCCCCGCCCGAGCCGACTGCCTGACCACCAGCTCGGACACCTGCTCGCGGTAGAACACGGCGGCCACCAGCGTGCCGTCATACCCCGGCTCGCGAGTGCGCGTGAGCGACGGATCCGGAACAGGCGCGCGGGTGTCCGACCGGCCACAGGCCGACGATCCACACAGAACAGACAGTTCCTGTGAAGTTCCGATACCTTCCGCTCTGTTGACCATCACCTTTACTGTCTAGCCTCTGCCGCGCCCCCGCGCATGTCCGCGGCGCAGTGCTGACCCCGCAGTGACAGGCGAGTAGCAGCCCCCTGCCGGACATGTTCGAATTGACGGATTGGTCGAAGCACGCGCAAGAGCAGGTGCAGAGTGCCATCGCCAAGGACCAGGAGGATCTGGCGGCCGCGATCGAACAGGTTCAGCGGGAGACGGAACAGCGGGCGGAGCAACTCCGCCGTGAGGGAGCCGAGCAGAAGGCCGCTGCCGCTGCGTCGATGGAAGAGGCGCAGAACAAGTGGCAGGAGCATGTAGCGAAGGTCAAGAGCCATCTCCAGCAGCGCAAGGGCGAGCTCGATGTGAAGCGTGCCGAACTCAAAGCGGATGATGCGGAGGGCTACGCCTCGTATGCGATCGACTTCGCCGGCCCCGCGATCCTGGAGGCGGAATACGCTGCGCTGGAGGCGGTGCGGGCCCATATGGAGGCCGAGGCTCTGGCCGGCAGGTAGGAGCAAACCGAGGAACGGCCGATCTCAAACGGTGCAGCGGGCTGCCCAGCGCAGCAGCAGTACCGCCATGACCCGGGGCGCTCGCCACCGGGCACGTGATCGCGCGACTGTGTGCGTCAGTGCCACGCGCATCCTGGCCCCCGGCTTGCCGGACAGGACCAGGACTCCACCGCCACGGCGGCTTCGCCCCATCGGCGCAGACCACGCGGAGGTCCGCTGGAGGTAACCCCGGCTGAGGCCCCGGCCATGGCTCGCATGATCCACGACAGGGACCGCTCCTCGATGCGGCGGCCGGGCAGCACGATGAAGCCAGCGTGTCTCGGCGGGAGGAGACGACGCCGATCGTCGGTTTCAAGGGCTTCTTCGCCCAGTCGATCAGCTGCCCGTGTATGCGGAGTCCGCCGCCGCCTGGTCCGCCTCACCGACGCAGGACGCGGTCTCACGACGCTGCGGCCGTCAGCCGTCCATGACCTTCTTCACGATGTCCCGGTGGAAGCCGCGCACATGTGCCTCCACGAGATCACCGGCAGCCTCCGTGTCGCCGGCCGCGATGGCCTCGTAGATCGCGTGGTGCTCCGCCCGCAACCGGGAGGCGACCTCTTCCCAGTCGTCGAGCTTGTTGAACACCGTGAGCAGGGTGTGCCGCACCGCGTTGCGGACCGCGACGGTCATGTCGGCCATCAGCCGGTTGCCTCCGGCCTCGGCGATGGCGACGTGGAAGTCGGTGTCGCAGTCGTTGAACTGCTCTCGGGGCAGGCTCGCGTCGTCCATCCGGAGCAGGGGATCGCGGATGCGCTCGAGACCGTCCTCGGTGACGAGTTCCGCGGCCAGGCGGGCACTGGCCCGCTCCAGCGTGGCGCGGGCCTCGACGACGTCACCCATCGGGAAGTTCGCCAACGCGATATGCAGCCGCAGCAACTGGGTGAGGGCGGCGTCCGGCATGGCCGCGATCACCGTGCCCGAGGACGGCCCGGTCCCCACGCGTGAGCGCAGCACCCCCTGGGCCTCCAGGACGCGCAGCGCCTCCCGCACCGCGGCCCTGCTGACACCGAGCATGTCGACGAGCTCACGCTCGGGCGGCAACCGGTCCCCGACCTTCAGCCTGCCCGCGACGATCTGCTCTTCGATCCGGGCCAGGACGAGTTCGAAGGTGCGCGAGCGGGGCACTGGCTCCCAGGCCGCAGTCATGTCAGCCATAGAAAGCCCTTTCCCCAAGCTCGTGAGTCCTTAAGTGTTGATCATAGCTTGAGTAACCCGGACTTTGGTCTGACCAAGTCGCAATTCGGCCGCTCGAACTCTGGACAAGCGGGGGTCCGCTGCCTAGCGTGAGGAACCAAGCAATGGTCTGACCAAGACCCCAAATGTGAGGGTTCATGTACCAGCCAGATCTCTCCCCTGTCGCCGACAGCCTCGCGCTCTCGTCAGTCGTCGCCGTCCTGCCGCTGCTCACGCTTTTCGTCCTGCTCGGCGGCCTGAGGATGAAGGCTCACTGGGCCGGACTCGCCTCACTGGCCGTCGCGGTGGCGGTGGCCGTGACCGCTTACGGCATGCCCGCCGACCTCGCCCTGCTCTCGGCGAGCGAGGGAGCGGCCTTCGGGCTGTTCCCGATCATGTGGATCGTCATCACCGCCATCTGGGTCTACCAGCTCACGGTCGTCAGCGGTCGCTTCGAGGACCTGCGGAGGGCCTTCGGCCTGATCAGCGCCGATCCACGGGTCCAGGCCATCATCATCGCCTTCTGCTTCGGCGGACTGCTCGAGGCGCTGGCCGGGTTCGGAGCGCCGGTGGCCATCACCGGCGTGATGCTGATGGGACTCGGCTTCGCCCCGGTCAGGGCAGCCGTCACCGTGCTGGTCGCCAACACCGCTCCGGTGGCCTTCGGTGCCATCGCCACGCCCATCATCACGGCCGGCAACCTGACGAAGATCCCGTACACGGAGATCGGCGCGTACGTCGGCCACCAGACACCGCTGGTCGCCCTCTTCGTGCCGCTCCTTCTCGTCGCCCTGGTCGACGGCCGCCGCGGAGTGCGCCAGACCTGGCCGGTCGCGCTGGTGTGCGGAGCGGTGTTCGGCCTGGCCCAGTTCATCAGCGCCACCTACCTCTCGGTGGAACTGACCGACATCATCGCCTCGCTGGCAGCCTTGGCCGCCATCGTCCTCTTCCTCCGTGTCTGGCGTCCGCGGGGCGGTGAGGAGGCCAGGGCCGATCTCCACAAGGCGGCGGAGCAGGAGCAGGGCGACGGTTCGGCGGGGCAGCCGTCGAAGCCCGGGCACGGCGACCGGCCCGTGGCGCCGTCCGCGACGCCCACCGGGCAGGACCGCGGTGCCGTGACCGGAACGCTCCCGACGGCGGGCACCGAACAGCGGATCGAGGGCCCCAGGATCCTGATGGCCTTCCTGCCCTACCTGATCATCATCGGGGTCTTCTCGCTCGCCAGGCTGCTGACCCCCCTCAAGGAGTTCCTGGCCGCCTCCGACGTGAAGTTCGGCTGGCCCGGGCTCGACGGCGAGGTCCTCACGGCCGCCGGCCAGGCCTCGGCCGCCACGGTCTACACCTTCCCCTGGCTGTCCTCGCCCGGCACCCTGTTGCTGCTGTCGGGCGTCGTGATCGCCGCCGTCTACCGGGTGAGCCCGGCAGCCGCCACCCGGGAATTCACCGCCACGCTGGCCAAGTTGCGCTGGGCGCTGCTGACCGTCGCCGCGGTCCTCGCACTCGCCTATGTGATGAACCTGTCCGGACAGACCATCACCATCGGCACCTGGATCGCCGGAGCGGGTACGGCGTTCGCGTTCCTCTCGCCCCTCCTCGGCTGGCTGGGCACCGCGGTCACCGGATCGGACACCTCCGCCAACGCCCTTTTCGCCACGCTCCAGCAGACCGCCGCCAACAAGGCAGGACTCGATCCGACGCTGCTGGTGGCGGCCAACACCTCCGGCGGTGTCGTCGGCAAAATGATCAGCCCGCAGAACCTGACCATCGCCGCCACCGCGGTGGGCCTCATCGGCCGCGAGTCCCAGCTCTTCCGGGCGGCGATCAAGTGGAGCCTGATGCTCCTGCTCGCCCTGTGCCTGCTGGTGTACCTCCAGTCCAACGTCCTGGCCTGGATGCTGCCATGAGCCCCGCACCCGTCCGGAATCCGTCGCCCGCCTTGCCCTCCCCTCACGGAACCATGCGGATCGCACTGTTCATCACCTGCCTCAACGACACGCTCTTCCCAGCCACCGGCCGGGCGGTGGTGACCCTGCTGGAGCGGCTGGGCCACCGCGTGGACTTCCCGCCGGAACAGACCTGCTGCGGCCAGATGCACTTCAACACCGGTTACCGGCGCGACTGCGTGCCGCTCGTCCGGCGCTTCGCCGAGGCCTTCGCCGGGTACGACGCCGTCCTCACGCCGTCCGGCTCGTGCGCCGCCATGGTGCGCGAGCACCACGGGCGGGTCGCCGAGGTGTCCGGCGACGAGCGGCTGTCCGCCGCGGTCCGTGACGCACCGCCTGTGTACGAACTCTCCGAGTTCCTGGTCGACGTGCTCGGTGTCACCGATGTCGGTGCGTACTTCCCGCACCGGGTCACCTACCACCCCACGTGCCATTCCCTGCGCATGCTCGGCGTCGGCGACCGGCCCCTCGCCCTGCTGCGGGCCGTCCGCGGCATCGACCTGGTCGAACTGGGCGGGGCCGACCAGTGCTGCGGGTTCGGCGGCACCTTCGCCCTGAAGAACGCCGACACATCGGTGGCCATGTGCACGGACAAGGTACGGCACGTCCTGGACACCGGAGCCGAAGTGCTGTGCGCCGGTGACAACTCCTGCCTCATGCACATCGGCGGCGCGCTGTCCCGACTGCGCACCGGAGTGCGCGTCATGCACCTCGCCGAGATCCTCGCCTCCACGGAGAAGGGCCCCGTTCACGGCGCGGAGGAACCCTCGCCCGCCTCCTGGCGCGACACCGAAAGGACGAAGACTCCGTGAACGACGCGACGTTCCTGGGCATGCCGGCGTTCCCCGCGGCGGCGGCAGGCGCCCTGCGCGACTCCCAGCTGCGCGGCAATCTGGCCCGGGCCACCGGCACCATCCGCTCCCGGCGCGCGGCAGCCGTCAGCGAGCAGGACGACTGGGAGCACCTGCGGGAGGCGGGCCGCGCGGTCAAGGAACGCACCCTGCGCCATCTGGACCGCTACCTCCTGCAGTTGGAGGAGAAGGTGACCGCGGCGGGCGGCACGGTGCACTGGGCGCGCGACGCCGAGGAGGCACGCCGCATCGTCGTCGGTCTCGTGCAGGACACCGGCGAACGGGAAGTCGTCAAAGTCAAGTCGATGGTCACCCAGGAGATCGGGCTCAACGACGCACTGGCGGACGCCGGCATCGACGCGTACGAGACCGATCTGGCCGAGTTGATCGTGCAACTCGGCCAGGATCACCCCTCACACATCCTGGTCCCCGCCATCCACCGCAACCGGGCGGAGATCCGGGAGATCTTCCTGCGGTCGATGGGCGCGTACGGCACCGCGGCGCCGGCCGACCTCAACGACGATCCGCGGCGTCTGGCCGAGGCCGCGAGACGCCATCTGCGGGAGAAGTTCCTGCGGGCCAAGGTCGCCGTCTCGGGTGTCAACTTCCTGGTCGCCGAGACCGGGACGGCGGTCGTGGTGGAGTCCGAGGGCAACGGCCGGATGTGCCTGACGCTGCCCGAGACGCTCATCTCGGTCGCCGGGATCGAGAAAGTCATACCCACCTGGCAGGACCTCGAGGTCTTCCTGCAGCTGCTTCCCCGCTCCTCCACCGGGGAGCGGATGAACCCCTACACCTCCACCTGGACCGGCACGAGGGCCGACGACGGACCCCGAGCCTTCCACCTGGTGCTCGTCGACGCGGGCCGCACCGAAGCGCTCTCCGACCCGGTCGGCCGGCAGGTACTCAACTGCATCCGCTGCTCCGCCTGCCTGAACGTGTGCCCCGTGTACGAGCGGGTGGGGGGCCACGCCTACGGATCGGTCTACCCCGGCCCGATCGGTGCCGTCCTCAGCCCTCAACTGCGAGGCACGGCCTCGGAAGTGGACCGTGCACTGCCGTACGCGTCGTCGCTGTGCGGGGCGTGCTACGAGGTCTGCCCCGTCAAGATCGACATCCCGGAAGTACTGGTGCACCTGCGGGCACGGGTCGTGGAGGACGGGCGCGGGCGACTCGTGCCGAAGCCGGAGCGCCTGGCGATGGCGGCCGCACGCTGGGTGATCTCCCGTCCGGCCCGGCTGACGGCCGCGCAGCGTGCGGGAGCCGTGGCCGCACGGCTGGTGGCCCGGCGCGGCCGGGTGGGCCGGCTGCCCGGCCCGCTGTCCCGGTGGACCGACACCCGCGACGCCCCCGTACCTCCCGCGGAGACCTTCAGCGCCTGGTGGAAGAGGACGCGGCGATGACCATACGCCGGAAGGAGCCGGAGATGAACGCGCGCACCGAAGTACTGGACCGGATCCGGCGCGCCCTGGCCGACGTGCCGGCGAGCGAGCGTCCACAGGACGTCCCCGTGCCCCGCCGGTACTCCCACGGCGGCGCACCCCCGACCGGGTCGGCGGCGGCCGTGGAACTGCTCGCCGAGAGACTGGCCGAGTACGGGGCGTCGGTGCACCTGGTGTCCACGCAGGACGCCGCTTCCCGCCTGGGGCGGTTGGTGGCCGGCCTCGGCCCCGGTCCCGTCGTGGTACCCCGCGGCTTCCCGCCCGAGTGGCGGTCCACGCTGGACCCCGACCGGGTACTGACCGACGTACCCGCGCTTCCGGTCGCCGAACTGGACCGGGCCGGTGCGGTGGTGACGACCGTGGCCGCCGCCATCGCCACGACCGGAACCCTCGTCCTGGACGGCGGGCCCGGCCAGGGCCGGCGTGCCCTGACGCTGGTGCCCGATGTCCACGTGTGTGTCGTACGGGCCCGACAGGTCATGGCGTCCGTGCCCGAGGCGCTTGCCGCGCTGCGTCCGGCACGTCCTCTGACCTTCGTCTCGGGGCCGTCGGCCACCAGCGACATCGAACTCGACCGGGTGGAAGGTGTGCACGGCCCGCGCACGCTCGCGGCCGTCGTCGTCACCTGAGAGTCCCGAAGTCATCGTCTTGCTGAGCGAAGAGAGTTGAGCAGTGAAGTCCGTTCCCCATCCAGTACCGCGCCGGTACGGAGAACCGACGGCGCCTCACTCGATGCCGTCGCCCGAGAACTTCACGGCGTCGGCGAGCTGCACGCTGCCCGCCGAGACGCGTGCGGTGGCCAGAGCCAGGGCGTTCGCCCGGGACCGGCTGGCGGCGTGGCACCTCGGTGACGAAACGGCCGAGGCGGCAGGCGTCGTCGTGTCGGAGTTCGTCACCAACAGTGTCCGGCACAGCGGGGCGCACAACGTCACCCTGCGACTCGCCCGCTGCATGTCACACCTCTGGATCGAGGTCGTCGACACCGGTGTGTGGCGCAACCCCACGGGTTCCGACGAGAACGGCCTGGCCGAGGGCGGGCGGGGCATCTGGCTGGTCGACGCACTGTCCCAGCGGTCCGGAGTGCACCGCACCCGGCACGGCACACACGCCTGGGCACTGCTGCCCGACGCGCCCGTCGCGTGCGAGCGGCCCGACCGCTCGTTAGCGGGGCACATTGGAATATGAGTCACTCATTTCTTGCCCAGCGCGTGCCCTGACGAACGCCACGGTGAGCGCGGGAGCGGTGCCGCCGCCGCTGAAGTCGCCGTGCGTAGCTGCGGAGGCGGGTTCACACGGTCTTCCACGGCTCGTAGCGCTCCGGCAGGTCACACCAGGAGATACCGGTGCGGATCCTGTAGATCATCCCGTTGATGACCTGCCGGTCCTCCACTCGCGGCCGGCCCGTCGCGGTGACGGACCCTAGATCCGCCGGTGGCCGGGGTCGCCCGCCGCCGGGTCGCCCTCCAGTACCGGGCGCTGGCGCAGTCGTACGGCGTTCAGTATGTGCTCACCCAAGGGGTCGGATTCCAGGTGGGGATGGGCGTCGATCCGCAGGCGGTGCCCGTCACGGGTGATCACCTGGTAAGCGACCACCTTGCCGCCGAAGAGATTGGCTCCGCGGGCCTGTCGTGAGAGCACCAGGTGGTCGACATCGTCCCAGGTCACAGCGCGAGGGCGGCCGTAGGAGGTGTACACGAGCCCGCCCGCGTACAGATGCGTGCGAACGAATCCCTTGGGCATTCTCCACAACAGGACCGGGAGCGCGATGATCACCAGGACGAGCGCCGCGAGCAGACAGAGCACCACGATGGCCACCAGTTTCCGGAGGCCGGGGATGTCGGTCCCGGTCTTGCTGAGGACCCAGTTCACGCCCCACAGGGCTCCCACTATCACAGCGCCGATGGCCACCGTGCCGGCCAAGATCTCCAGCGGGCTGGTGTTCTTGCGGGTGAAGACGTGATCGCCCAGCGAACGCTCGGCCGCCAGGCGGGTGACGCGTGCCGACGGGGCGTAACCCTT
>NZ_BMWE01000033.1 GCF_014651075.1 Streptomyces djakartensis
GGCTTGGGGCCCGGCGTCGGACGCGGACCCGGGGTCGGCGCCGGAGCCGAGGGAGCCGACGGCTCCTGGGCCGCCGGGGGCTTGGGGGCGGCCGGCGGCTTCGGGGCAGCCGGACGCGCCGCCTGCGCCGGAGAGGGCGCGGCGGGACGGGGGGCGGCCTTCTTGGGGGCTGCGGGCTTCGCGGCGGACTTGCCGTTGCCACCGCCCTGCTGGAAGGCGTCGGTCAGCTTGCGTACTACGGGCGCTTCGATGGTCGAAGACGCCGAACGGACGAATTCACCGAGCTCCTGGAGCTTGGCCATGACGACCTTGCTCTCGACACCGAACTCCTTGGCGAGTTCGTAGACCCGGACCTTAGCCACTTCGCTCCTTTGAGGTCCGGGTGAAGCCGGACCGTCGCTAGTTCATGGGCGTACTCATCGCGTACTCATCGAGTGCTCATCGCAATCTCGACCTGCTTTCGACTCGCGAGGTACCTAGCCGCACGGGGTTCCGTACGGCACGTCTTACGGTGTTGCCTGCTCGGCAACTGTTGTCTGCTCGACGTATCGGCGCAACGCCTTTGTGTCGAGCGTTCCTGGGGCGCGCAGTGCCCTGGTGAACGCCCGGCGGCGAACCGCCTGGTCGAGACAGACCACGGCGGGGTGTACGTACGCACCCCGGCCGGGCAGCGTACCGCGAGGATCAGGGACGCACGCGTCCTCGATCGCCACGATCCGCAACAGATCGGCCTTGGCCGCTCGCTCCCGACACCCCACGCAGGTGCGCTCAGGGCATGCGCGGGCGTGCGTCCGGCCAGACACAGCTAAGTCTACCTCCCCGTACGCTCCTCACCCCTTTGGGGCAGGATTCGAACAGTTGCCGCGCACGAACCTGTCGTGATCTGAACGGCCTGCGGCTGGGATCTATTCCCCGGGCTGGTTGCCGGCCTGGTCTCCGGCCGGTTCCGTGTCCGGGCGGATGTCGATCCGCCAGCCGGTCAGCCGGGCGGCGAGCCGGGCGTTCTGCCCTTCCTTGCCGATGGCCAGGGACAGCTGGTAGTCGGGCACCGTGACGCGGGCCGACCGGGTCGCCAGGTCCACGACCTCCACCTTGGAGACGCGGGCCGGGGACAGCGCGTTCGCCACCATCTCGGCCGGCTCGTCCGACCAGTCGACGATGTCGATCTTCTCGCCGTTCAGCTCGCCCATCACGTTGCGCACCCGGCCGCCCATGGGGCCGATGCAGGCTCCCTTGGCGTTCAGACCGGACCGGGTGGAGCGGACGGCGATCTTCGTACGGTGACCGGCCTCACGGGCGATCGCGGCGATCTCCACGGACCCGTCGGCGATCTCCGGCACCTCCAGGGCGAAGAGCTTCTTCACCAGGTTGGGGTGCGTACGGGAGAGCGTCACGGAGGGCCCGCGGACGCCCTTGGCCACCCGGACGACGTACGACCGCAGCCGCGTGCCGTGCGGGTAGGTCTCGCCCGGCACCTGCTCCTGCACCGGCAGGATGGCCTCGAGCTTGCCGATGTCCACGAGCACGTTCTTGGGGTCGCGGCCCTGCTGGACCACCCCGGTGACGATGTCGCCCTCGCGGCCGGCGTACTCGCCGAGCGTCGCGTCGTCCTCGGCGTCGCGCAGGCGCTGCAGGATGACCTGCTTGGCCGTGGTGGCGGCGATACGGCCGAAGCCGGACGGGGTGTCGTCGAACTCGCGGGGCTCCTGCCCCTCCTCGAGGTCGTCGGGTTCCTCCTTCGCCCACACGGTCACATGGCCGGTCTCCCGGTTGAGCTCCACGCGCGCGTGACGGCGGCTTCCCTCGGTGCGGTGGTAGGCGATGAGGAGGGCCGACTCGATCGCCTCGACCAGCAGGTCGAAGGAGATCTCCTTCTCCCGAACCAAGCCCCGCAGGGCACTCATGTCGATGTCCACGGCTACGCCTCCTCTTCCTTCTTGTTGTCCTTGTTGTCCTTGCGGCCGAACTCGACCTGGACGCGCGCCCGGACGATGTCGCCGAAGGCGAGTCTGCGCGCCGTGGGCTTGCGGCCCTTCACCCCGGGCACCTCGGTGTCGACGCCCTCGTCGTCGACCTTCAGGATCCTGGCGACCAGCTCGCCGCCCTCGGCCAGCTGGAACTTCACCAGCCGGTCCGTGGCGCGGACGTAGTGCCGGTGTTCCGTGAGGAGGCGCTCGGCGCCGGGGGTGCCGACCTCGAGGGTGTACTCCCCCTCGCCCATCGCGTCGGTCTCGTCGAGCTTCGCCGAGAGCGCGCGGCTCACATCGGCGATCTGGTCCAGGTCCGCGCCCGTGTCCGAGTCGACGACGACGCTCAGCACACGCTTGCGCCCGACGGAGTCCACCGCGATCTCTTCGAGATCCAGGCCCTGGGAGTTGACGAGCGGCTCCAGCAGCTCTCGCAGCCTCTCGCTCTGGGTGGTGCTCATCCGGGTGACTCCTCGGCCGCGTGTGCTGTTGTGGGATGGGTCGCGTGTCTGGTCAAAGGGTATCCGGTCGCGGGGGGTGTTGCCGTCCACCCGGTGACGAACGGTGCCGCTGAGTGGTCCTGGGCCGGGGCCCGGGTACCGTGATCACGGGCGTGCAGCCCTGACCGAGAGTCGCTTCTTTCTCCGTACGAGCCCCCCGAGGACGTCTGACGTGCCGTTCCCCTCATCGCCGCGCGCCCGTTCGGGGCCGCGCAGAAGGAGCCTGCTCGCCGTCGGCTCGACGGCCCTCGTCCTGGCGGGCTGCTCCGCCGGCGCCGAGGACCCCGGTGACCGGCGCGACGGCCGGTCGGACGCCGAACGCCGGGCACGCGCGCGTGCGGCGCGGGACAGCGAGGGGCTGGTGGAGCGGTACGACGCGGTGATCGCCGCACATCCGGCGCTGACGGAGCGGCTGCGGCCGTTGCGGGAGGAAACCGCACGGCACGTCCGCGCCTTAGGAGCGGGCGGCCGGAAGGCGTCCGCCTCTCCGGCACCTTCTCCGTCACGGCCCTCCTCGGCTGCCCCGTCCGCCTCTCCCGCCTCCGCCGCTTCCCCCTCGGCCGTCGCCGTGCCGGGGAACGACAAGGACGCGCTCGCCGCGCTGGCGGCGGCCGAGCGGGAGCTGGCCGACCGGCGGGCGAAGGCGCTGCTCGACGTGCCGGGCGAGCTGGCGCGGCTGCTGGCGTCGGTGTCGGCGGCCGGGGCGGCGCATGTGTATCTGCTGACGGAAGGTGGCGCGTGAGCGACGCGAAGGACCAGGAGCTGCGGGCCCTCCAGGCGGCGCTGGCGGCCGAGCACGCGGCGGTGTACGGGTACGGCGTCGTCGGCGGGCGGATCGGCGAGGGGCGGCGCGCCGAGGCACGGAGGGCCTACGACGCGCACCGGGCACGCCGGGACGCGCTGGTGCGTGAGGTGAAGGACCTGGGGGGCAGGCCCGTGGCCGCGGCCGCCGGGTACGCGCTGCCGTTCCCGGTGCCGGACGCGGCGGCGGCCGTGCGGCTCGCCGCCGAGCTGGAGGACCGGTTGGCCGGGGTGTACTCGGACCTGGTGCGCGCGGCGGACGGCGTGCGGCGGGCGCTGGCCGCCGAGGCGCTGCGGGAGGCGGCGGTGCGGGCGGTGCGCTGGCGCGGCGAGAGCGTAGCCTTCCCTGGGCTCGCCGAGCGGGCGGACGCGGCTCCGCCCTCGGCGGCGCCCACGGCGTGACGCGCAGGGGCGGGCACGCACCGCGGACAGCACGAAGGGAACGACTCGCGCATGGTTTTCGAACCGCCGAAGCGTCTGGTCAGGGCGCTCGGTGAGACGGCACAGGACGGTGACGCCTGGCTGGAGAAGCTGCCCGAGGCGGCACAGCAGGCCGTGGCACTACGCGAGTTGACCGTGGAACGGGTGCAGGTGCCTGGTGGGCGCAGCAGCCTGGTGGCGCTGGTCCGCAGGGCCGACGGGACGCCCGCCGTGCTCAAACTGGCGCCGGCCCGGGCCCGCCCGGAGGCGGAGCGGGCCGCGCTCGCGCACTGGGCCGGGCGGGGTGCCGTTCAGCTGCTCGAGCCCTTCGTCACCGAGGGTGTGCTGCTGTTGGAGCGGCTGCATCCGGATGTGTCGGTGCGGTCGCTGCCGGAGGCGAAGGCGCTGCTGGAGGCTGCCGGGACGCTGCGGCGGCTGTGGGTGGAGCCGCCCGCCGGCTTCCCCTTCGAGACCGTGGCCGAGCGGACCGGGCGGCAGGCCGAGGCCATGCGGGCGAGCGCGCGGACCGACCCCGACGTGGCGCCGCTGGTCGACCTGGCGCTCGGGGCGCGTGCGGAGCTGCTGGCCGCGCCGCCCGACCACCGGCTGCTGCACGGCACGTTCCGGCAGAGCAAGGTGCTCTCCGGGGAGCGGATGCCGTGGCTGGCCGTGGGCCCCGATCCGGTGGTCGGCGAGTGCGCTTTCGATCTGGCCCGGCTGGTGCGCGACCGGGTGGAGGACCTGATCGCCCAGCCGTCCGGTGCGGGCACCACCCGGCGCCGGGTGAAGCGGCTCGCGGAGTCGCTCGACGTCGACCAGGAACGGCTGCGGGGGTGGACGCTGTTCCGGGCCGTCGAGTCGGGTGTGCGGGCACTGCGGGTCGGGCGGCCGCGGGACGCGGAGAACCTGCTGGAGTTCGCCGGCTGGCTGTGAGCGTGCGCCCGGTCGGCGACCGGGCGCACGCTCAGGGCAGGCCCGGGTTCCGGGCGGGCCATCGCGGTCGGCGGCACGGGGTGTGCGCGCCTGAAGCGGGGGGCCGGGCCCGTCGCACCCAAGACGCCCGCGACAGCACGGGGCGAGCCGGACCGCACCGCGCGGCAACCGCGGCGCGGGGACGGACGGGCCCCCCGGCCCCCGCGGCACTACGCCGTGAGCCGGGCGAACCACTGCGGCACCCGTCCCGCGGTGCAGGAGAGGGCCGGAGAGGCCCTTACGGCCTCACGGCGCAAGCACGGACAGAACCCACCCACGGCAACCCGCCCCGCGACCTCACCGGACGCGGCGGACGAGCCCCTGCGGCAGCCCCGCGGGGTCAGGCCGTGAGTCGGGCGATGGCCTCCTCGACCGTGAGTTCCTCGCGTTCGCCGGTGCGGCGGTCCTTCAGTTCCACCACGCCCTCGGCGGCGCGCCGGCCGGCCACCAGGATCTGCGGGACGCCGATCAGCTCGGAGTCGGTGAACTTGACTCCCGGCGAGACGCCGGCACGGTCGTCGACCAGGACGCGGACACCGGCCTCGGCCAGCTTCCCGGAGATGTCGAGGGCCAGTTCCGTCTGGAGGGCCTTTCCGGCGGCGACCACGTGGACGTCGGCCGGCGCGACCTCCTTGGGCCAGCACAGGCCCTTGTCGTCGGCGCTCTGCTCGGCGAGAGCGGCGACCGCTCGGGAGACGCCGATGCCGTAGGAGCCCATGGTGACGCGGACCGGCTTGCCGTTCTGGCCGAGGACGTCGAGCTTGAGGGCGTCGGCGTACTTGCGGCCCAGCTGGAAGATGTGGCCGATCTCGATGGCGCGGTCGAGGACGAGTCCGGTACCGCACTTGGGGCAGGGGTCGCCCTCCTGGACGACCACGACGTCGACGTACTCGCCGACCTCGAAGTCGCGGCCCGCGACGACGTTCTTCGTGTGGGTGCCGGTCTTGTTGGCGCCGGTGATCCAGGCCGTGCCCGGGGCGACGCGCGGGTCGGCGATGTACGTGACCTTGTCCAGGCCCTGCGGTCCCACGTAGCCGCGGACCAGGTCGGGGCGGGCCGCGAAGTCCGCCTCGGTGACCAGCTCGACGACGGCCGGGGCGAAGTGCGCCTCGACCTTGTCCATGTCGACCTCGCGGTCCCCGGGGACGCCGACGGCGACGATCTCGCCGTCGACCTTCACGAGGAGGTTCTTCAGCGTGGCCGAGGCCGGGACGCCGAGGTGGGCGGCGAGGGTCTCGATGGTCGGGGTGTCGGGGGTGGGGATGTCCTCTGCGGCGGGCACGTCCGAGCCGTCGACGGGCTTCAGCTCGTACGTGATCGCCTCGGTGTTGGCCGCGAAGTCGCAGTTCGGGCAGTCGGCGAAGGTGTCCTCGCCGGCCTCGGCCGGGGCGAGGAACTCCTCGGACTTGGAGCCGCCCATCGCGCCGGCCGTGGCGGCGCAGATGCGGTAGTCGAGGCCGAGGCGCGCGAAGATCCTCTGGTAGGCCTCGCGGTGCAGGGCGTAGGACTTGGCGAGGCCCTCGTCCTCGGTGTCGAAGGAGTAGGAGTCCTTCATCAGGAACTCGCGGCCGCGCAGGATGCCCGCGCGGGGCCGGGCCTCGTCACGGTACTTGTTCTGGATCTGGTAGAGGATCACCGGCAGGTCCTTGTAGGAGGACGCCTGGTCCTTCACCAGCAGCGTGAAGATCTCCTCGTGGGTCGGGCCGAGGAGGTAGTCGCCGCCCTTGCGGTCCTGGAGGCGGAACAGCTCGGGGCCGTACTCGTCCCAGCGTCCGGTGGCGTCGTAGGGCTCACGGGGCAGGATGGCGGGGAGCAGCACCTCCTGGGCGCCGATGGCGTCCATCTCCTCGCGGACGACGCGCTCCACGTTGGCCAGGACCCGCTTGCCGAGGGGAAGCCAGCTCCAGATGCCGGCGGCGGTACGGCGCACGTACCCGGCGCGCACGAGGAGCTTGTGGCTGAGGACCTCGGCGTCCGCCGGGTCGTCGCGCAAGGTCTTCGCCATCAACTGGGACATGCGCTGGACCGGTACGTTCGCCATGGCTCTTCTGCTCCTGCTGCCGAGTAGGTGATGGCAGGAGGTTATCCGGGGGGTGCGCGGGGGTGGAAATCGGTTAACGGCGGAGGAGCGGGAGCGGGGCTCCCATCACCGCGTACGGCTTCGGGGCGCTCGGGAAGAGGACCTGGCGGGCGAGGTCCTGGTAGCCGAGGGAGCGGTAGAGGGCGCGTGCGGGGCTCTCGGTGTCGATGGCGGAGAGGATCGAGCGGGGTTCGGTGGCGCCGTCGGTGATCGTGGTGATCAGGGAGCGGCCGATGCCGCGGTTCTGGAAGTCGGGGTGGACGTGCAGTTCCGTGATCACGAAGGAGTCGTCGAGCCAGTGGTCGTTGCGGCCCGCTCTGAGGTACGGCTCCACGACGGTGGACCACCAGTGGGTACGGTCGTTGGGCATGCCGTAGACGAAGCCGACCAGTGCGCCGTCGGCTGTCGCGCCGAGGGCGCGGGCGCCGCGGTAGGTCATGTGGCGCAGGACGATCTGGCGGCGCACGGCGACTTCGTCGGGGCCGAGGCCGAAGGCCACGGCCTGGACGGCCAGGGCCTCGTCCACGTGGGCGGAGAGGTCGAGTGGGCCGATCACGAGGTCCATGGCGGGGAGCCTACAGGGGAGTTCGCGCTCATCGCCGGGCGATGGTCCGCACGGGGCTGCCGGCTCGGTTCCCCCCGCACCCCGGGGCGTGTCAGAACAGGACGCTCATGAAAGCGCCCACCTCCTGGAAGCCCACCCTCTGGTACGCCCTGCGGGCCGCCGTGTTGAAGTCGTTGACGTAGAGGCTGGCGACCGGGGCGACGTCGGCCAGGGCATAGCGGAGGACCGCCGCCATGCCGGGTGCGGCCAGGCCGGTGCCCCGGTACTCGGGGGCCACCCAAACGCCCTGGATCTGGCAGGCGCGGTCCGTCGCGGCTCCGATCTCGGCCTTGAAGACGACCTTGCCGTCCGCGTCGAAACGGGCGAAGGCACGGCCCGAGCCGACGAGTTCGGCGACCCGGGCCTGGTAGAGGAGGCCGCCGTCGCCGGAGAGCGGGGAGACGCCGACCTCCTCGGTGAACATCGCCACGCAGGCCGGCATGATCTTCTCCATCTCGTCCTTGCGGACGCGACGGACGTAGGGATCCGGGGCTGTGCCGTCCGGCAGGCGGTCGGTGACCATGAGGGGCTGGTGGCGGCGGACCTCGCGGGCCGGGCCCCACTGGGGTTCCAGCAGCCGCCACAGGTCGGACGTGGGTCCGGCGGGGCCGACTATGGAGGAACACCGGCGGCCGGCCCGGCGGGCGCGGTCGGCGAAGGCGCGGACGGCGCGCGGGCCGGCGCAGATCGGGACCAGGTTCGCGCCCGCATAGCACAGGGACGTCAGGATGCCGTCCTCGTACCAGCCCCACATCTCTCCGCCGAGCCGCCACGGGTCGAGGCCGGCGATCTGTACCCGTGACGCCACGAAGGCGTTCGCGACCGGCTCACGGTCGAGTACGGCGAGCGCGGCGTCCAGGTCGCTCGGTTCGAGGACCCGGGAGGTCGTCTGCGTCAACACGTGCGGGGCCTCACACACTGGGGTCGGCTGATCCCCGCACTATAGCTGCGCTGCTTGGGCGGGGCGCCTTGGAGCTCGGGAGTGACGGTTCGCCGGCGGGTGCGGGTGGGTCGTGGCTTGTCGCGCAGTTCCCCGCGCCCCCAAGAAGGGCGCGGGGCCAACCGGCGTCAAGAAAGTCAGCCCGCGACCGCCACCGAAGGCTCGCCCGAGGCGACGCCGTCCTTCTCCATCTGTTCGGCCAGCTTCATGGCCTCTTCGATGAGGGTTTCCACGATCTTGGACTCGGGGACGGTCTTGATGACCTCGCCCTTGACGAAGATCTGGCCCTTGCCGTTTCCGGAGGCGACGCCGAGGTCGGCCTCGCGGGCCTCGCCGGGACCGTTGACGACACAGCCCATGACGGCGACGCGGAGCGGGACGTCCATGCCGGTGAGGCCGGCCGTGACCTCTTCGGCCAGCTTGTAGACGTCGACCTGGGCGCGGCCGCAGGAGGGGCAGGAGACGATCTCGAGGCCGCGCTGGCGCAGGTTCAGCGACTCCAGGATCTGGATGCCGACCTTGACCTCCTCGGCCGGGGGCGCGCTCAGCGACACCCGGATCGTGTCGCCGATGCCCTGGCTGAGCAGTGCGCCGAAGGCGACCGCCGACTTGATGGTGCCCTGGAAGGCCGGGCCCGCCTCCGTGACGCCGAGGTGCAGCGGGTAGTCGCACTGCGCGGCGAGCTGCTTGTACGCCTCGATCATGATGACCGGGTCGTTGTGCTTGACGGAGATCTTGATGTCCCGGAAGTCGTGCTCCTCGAAGAGGGACGCCTCCCACAGGGCCGACTCGACCAGGGCCTCGGGGGTCGCCTTGCCGTACTTCTGGAGGAGGCGCCTGTCGAGGGAGCCGGCGTTGACGCCGATGCGGATCGGGGTGCCGTGGTCGCGGGCCGCCTTGGCGATCTCCTTGACCTTGTCGTCGAACTGCTTGATGTTGCCGGGGTTGACGCGGACCGCCGCGCAGCCGGCCTCGATCGCGGCGAAGACGTACTTGGGCTGGAAGTGGATGTCGGCGATGACCGGGATCTGCGACTTGCGGGCGATGGTGGCGAGGGCGTCGGCGTCGTCCTGGGTGGGGCAGGCGACGCGGACGATCTGGCAGCCGGAGGCGGTGAGTTCGGCGATCTGCTGCAGGGTCGCGCCGATGTCGGACGTGCGTGTGGTCGTCATCGACTGCACCGAGACGGGGGCGTCTCCGCCGACCGCCACGGGTCCGACCTGGATCTGCCGGCTCTTCCGGCGCTCGGCGAGCTTGGTCGGAACGGACGGCATGCCGAGAGAAATCGCAGTCATCTGCTGTGCAACCCCAAGTCGTGGATCAAGGTCCGGTCCCGTGAGCAGCGGGCTCCGAGCTTCGAGATTACGGCACGGGCTGTGGCCCGGGCACATCCCGCCCCGCATTGCCACTCAATGGGAGGCGGCCCGGCACGAACCGTACCGGGCCGCCGTGAACCGCGTATGACTAGGAGATTCGTACCGGGTTCACCACGTCCGCGATCAGGACCAGGATCGTGAAGCAGATGAAGATCCCGGCGACGACGTAGGCGACCGGCATGAGCTTCGCCACGTCGAAGGGGCCGGGGTCCGGCCGGCGCAGCACCTTGGCGATGTTGCGGCGCAGCGACTCCCACAGGGCGCCCGCGATGTGGCCGCCGTCGAGCGGCAGCAGCGGGAGCATGTTGAACAGGAACAGGGAGAGGTTGAAGCCGGCGACCAGCATGAGGGCCATGGCCAGCTGCTGGGTGGGCGGGATGTCGAGGGTGAAGATCTCGCCGCCGACGCGGGCCGCGCCGACCACGCCCATCGGGGAGTCGGCCTCGCGCTCGGCGCCGTCGAAGGCCGCGTTCCACAGGGCCGGGATCTTGCCGGGCAGGGCGGCCAGGGAGTCGACGGCGTCGACGACCCGGTCGCCCATCCAGGTCACGGAGTCGCCGAAGTCCTGCTTGACCACGCCGGTGGCGGCGCTGAAGCCGAGGAAACCGGCCTGGACGTACTGCCCCTCGACGATCTGCCCGCCGGAGTCCTTCTTGGCGACCTGGTTGGTGGCGATCTTCGCCCGCAGGGTGATGTCCTGGCCCTTGCGCTCGACGACGATCGGCACCTCCTTGCCGGGGGTGGCGCGGATCAGGTCGGACAGCTTGTTCCAGTCGTCGGTCTTCACTCCGTCGAAGGAGACGATCTTGTCGCCCGCCTTGAGACCGGCCGCGGCGGCGGGGCTCGCCGGGTCGCCCTTCTGGCACTTGTCGCGGTTCTCGCTCTGGGCGATGACGCACTGGGAGACCGAGCTGACCGTGTTGGTCTGCTGGGTGATGCCGAAGCCCATCAGGACGGTGAGGAACAGCGCCACCGCCAGGACCAGGTTCATGAAGGGGCCCGCGAACATCACGATCACGCGCTTCCAGGGGGCGCGCGTGTAGAACAGGCGTTTCTCGTCGCCCGGCTTGAGTTCCTCGAAGGCGGCGCTGCGGGCGTCCTCGATCATGCCGCGCCACGGGGAGGTGGAGCGGGCCTCCAGGCGGCCGTCGGGGCCGGGCGGGAACATGCCGATCATGCGGATGTAGCCGCCGAACGGGATGGCCTTGACGCCGTACTCGGTCTCGCCCCTGTGCCGCGACCAGAGCGTCGGGCCGAAGCCGACCATGTACTGCGGCACGCGGATGCCGAACAGCTTGGCGAACGACAGATGCCCCAGCTCGTGCCACGCGATCGAGAAGAGCAGGCCGATCACGAAGAGACCTATGCCGAGGATGAACATCAGGGTCGTCATGCACGGGCCTCCGCCGTCTGTGCCGCCAGTTGCCGGGCCCGGGCCCGCGCCCAGGTCTCCGCTTCGAGGACGTCCGACACGGTGAGTGAGGTTCCCGTACGCGGGGTGCCGTGTTCCTCGACGACCCGGGTGACGGTGTCCATGATCCCGTTGAAGGGCAGTGCGCCCTGGCGGAACGCCTCCACGCACTCCTCGTTGGCCGCATTGAACACCGCCGGCGCGGTGCCCGCGAGCTCGCCGACGTGCCGGGCGAGGTTCACCGAGGGGAAGGCCTCGTTGTCGAGCGGGAAGAACTCCCAGGTCGAGGCCTTGCTCCAGTCGAAGGTGGGCGCCGCGTCGGGGACGCGTTCGGGCCAGCCGAGACCGATGGCGATGGGCCCGCGCATGTCGGGCGGGGTCGCCTGGGCCAGTGTCGATCCATCCGTGAACTCAACCATCGAGTGGACATACGACTGGGGATGCACGACGACCTCAATGCGGTCGAAGGGAATGTCGTAGAGGAGGTGTGCCTCGATGACCTCCAGGCCCTTGTTGACGAGGGTCGCGCTGTTGATCGTGATGACCGGGCCCATGGCCCAGGTGGGGTGGGCGAGGGCGTCCTCGACGGTCACGCTCGCCAGCTCGGCCTTCGTACGGCCGCGGAAGGGGCCGCCGGAGGCGGTGACGACCAGCTTGCGGACGTCGGCGCGGGTGCCGGCCGCGAGGGCCTGGAAGAGGGCGGCATGCTCGGAGTCGACCGGGATGATCTGCCCGGGCTTGGCGAGGGCCTTGACCAGCGGGCCGCCGACGATGAGCGACTCCTTGTTGGCGAGCGCGAGGGTGCGGCCCGCTTCCAGGGCCGCGAGGGTCGGGGCGAGGCCGATGGAGCCGGTGATGCCGTTCAGCACGGTGTGGCAGTCGGACGCCGCGAGCCGGGTGGCCGCGTCCGGGCCGGCGAGGATCTCGGGGAGCGGCTCGCCCGTGCCGTACCGCGCGGTGAGCGCCTCGCGCAGGGCCGGGACGACGTCCTCGCGTGCGACGGCGACGGTGCGCACCCGCAGCAGGTGCGCCTGCTCGGCGAGGAGGGCGACCCGGCCGCCGTTCGCGGACAGGCCGGTGACCCGGAACCGGTCGGGGTTGCGCAGCACGAGGTCGATGGCCTGCGTGCCGATGGACCCGGTGGAGCCGAGGAGCACCACGTCCTTGGGGCCGTCGCCCGCTACGGGATCGTGGACGAGGTGCGGGTCGGCGAGGGGGGCTGGACTGTCGCTCATTCCTCCATTGTTGCCGTAAGCGTCGCGCGGGAGGACAGCGCGTCCCCTTCGTGGGGGGCGCGCGCCACAACGGCCCGCGCCCCGTGAAGGTTCACCGGATCGGCCGGTGCACGTTCTCCCTCCCGGACGGCCCCGGGGTCGCGTCCGCGATCCACGGCCCGTCGGTCGACGGGTCGATGATGCCCTGCTCCAGCCACTCGTAGGTGCCGGAGAGGACGCCCTTGACGACCTTGCGGTCGAGGTCGTCGGTGTTGGTCCACAGGCGGTTGAAGAGTTCCTCGATCCGGATCCGGGACTGGCGGCAGAAGACGTCGGCGAGCTGGTAGGCCTCGCGGCCGTGGTCGCCCTGGCTGCGCAGGAGTTCGGCGCGGACGCAGGCCGCGCTCATGGCGAACAGTTCGGCGCCGATGTCGACGATCCGGCCCAGGAAGCCCTGCTTGGATTCCATCCGGCCCTGCCAGCGGGACATGGCGTAGAAGGTGGAGCGGGCCAGTTTCCGGGCGGTGCGTTCGACGTAGCGCAGGTGCCCGGAGAGGTCCACGGCGTGCTTGAACTCGCCGTAGGAGGTGGGGAGCTGACCCGGCCCCGCGACCAGTTTGGGAAGCCACTTGGCGTAGAAGGCGCCCGCGTTCGCGCCCGCCTTCGCCTTGTCGCCGAGGGACTTCTCGGGGTCGATGAGGTCACCGGCGACCGTCAGGTGGGCGTCGACGGCCTCGCGTGCGATCAGCAGGTGCATGATCTCGGTGGAGCCCTCGAAGATGCGGTTGATGCGCAGGTCGCGCAGGAGCTGTTCGGCTGGGACGCCGCGCTCGCCGCGGGCCCGCAGGGACTCGGCCGTCTCGAAGCCCCGGCCGCCGCGGATCTGGACCAGCTCGTCGGCCATCGTCCAGGCCATCTCGGAGGCGTACAGCTTGGCGAGGGCGCCTTCGATGCGGATGTCGTTGCGGTCCTCGTCGGCCATCTGGGACGCCAGGTCCGTCACGGCCTCCAGGGCGAAGGTGGTGGCCGCGATGAAGGAGATCTTGGAGCCGACCGCCTCGTGGTGCGCGACGGGCTTGCCCCACTGCTCGCGTGCCGCCGACCACTCCCGGGCGATCTTCAGGCACCACTTGCCGGCCGCCACGCAGGAGGCGGGCAGCGACAGCCGGCCGGTGTTCAGCGTGGTCAGGGCGATCTTCAGGCCCTGGCCCTCCTCGCCCACGCGGTTGGCGGCGGGGACGCGGACCTGGTGGAAGCGGGTGACGCCGTTCTCGATGCCCCGCAGGCCCATGAAGGCGTTGCGGTTCTCGACGGTGACGCCGGGCGAGTTGGTCTCCACCACGAAGGCGGTGATCCCGCCGCGGTGGCCCTCGCTCTTCGGCACCCGGGCCATCACGACCAGCAGGTCGGCGACGACGCCGTTGGTGGTCCACAGCTTCACGCCGTCGAGGACGTAGTCGTCCCCGTCGGGCACGGCCGTGGTGGCCAGGCGGGCCGGGTCGGAGCCGACGTCGGGCTCGGTGAGCAGGAAGGCGCTGATGTCCGTGCGGGCGCAGCGGGGCAGGAAGCGCTCCCGCTGCTCGTCGGTGCCGAACAGCTTCAGCGGCTGGGGCACGCCGATCGACTGGTGCGCGGAGAGCAGCACGCCGATCGCGGGGCTGGCGGAGCCGACCAGGGCGAGGGCCTTGTTGTAGTACACCTGTGTCAGGCCCAGACCGCCGTACTTGGTGGCGATCTTCATGCCGAAGGCACCGAGTTCCTTCAGCCCGTCGATCACCTCGTCGGGGATCCGGGCCTCGCGCTCGATGAGGGCGCCGTCGACCTTCGTCTCGACGAAGTCGCGGAGCTTGGCGAGGAACTCCTCGCCGCGCTGGGCCGCCTCGTCGGCCGGAAGGGGGTGGGGGTGGATGAGGTCGAGCCGGAAGCGGCCGAGGAACAGCTCCTTGGCGAAGCTGGGCTTGCGCCAGTGCTGTTCCCGGGCGGCCTCCGCCACCTCGCGGGCCTCCCGCTCGGTGACGGCGGGACGGGAAGAGGGAGTGGAAGCGGACATGAGGGGCACCTCGCCGCAACTAGGGATGTTGAGGACTGTACGTTACCGACCAGTGCTACTGGATCGTTGGTACCCGAATCCGGACGCTCTCACCAGTCTTCGCGCGTCCGTTCAGCCCAAGAGTCGGCCGCCTTCGGGTATCGAAGCGCTTCGACAACCTATGGACACCCACTCCCGCTGGAGCTACTGTCAAACCACCCTCACCCGCCCACGTCAGCAAGGCGCGTAGTCGAAGCGCTTCACAAAGCTTGGAGAGCTGGATGGTCACCCTCGCCGAGGTCGCCCAGCACGCCGGAGTCTCGGCGAGCACGGTGAGCTATGTCCTCAGCGGCAAGCGGTCCATCTCCGCGAACACCCGCCAGCGGGTCGAGCGGAGCATCCGCGAGCTCGGGTACCACCCGAACGCCGGGGCCCGCGCCCTGGCCAGCAGCAAGTCGAACATCATCGCGCTGATGATCCCGCTGCGCACGGACATGTACGTACCCGTGATGATGGAGATCGCCATCGCCGTGGCGACCTCCGCCCGCACGCACGGGTACGACGTGCTGCTGCTCACCGGTGAGGAGGGGCCCGACGCGGTGCGCCGCGTCGCGGGCAGCGGGCTCGCCGACGGGATGATCCTGATGGACGTCGAACTCGACGACGAGCGGCTGCCGCTGCTGCGGGCGACCGACCAGCCGTCCGTGCTGATCGGGCTGCCCGCCGACACCGCCGGCCTGACCTGCGTCGATCTGGACTTCCACGCGACGGGCGCACTGTGCGTGGAGCACCTGGCGAAGCAGGGGCACCAGGACGTCGCCCTCATCGGTGAGGCCCCGGCGGTCTACGAGCGGCACACCGGCTTCGCCGAGCGCACCCTCGACGGCCTGCGGTCCCGGTCCCGGGAGCTGGGGGTGCGGCTGCTGCACCGGCCGTGCGAGGGCGGGTACGACGCGATGGCGGTGACGCTCGCCCGGATCCTCGACGAACGCCCGGGCACCTCGGGGATCATCGTGCAGAACGAGTCGGCGGTCGAGCCGCTGCTCGCGCTGCTGCGGCAGCAGGGCCGGGCCGTGCCGGAGGACGTGTCGGTGGTCGCGATCTGCCCCGACCAGGTCGCGACGCAGGCCTCGGTGCGGCTGACGTCGGTGGCCATCCCCGCGCAGGAGATGGGCCGGCACGCCGTGGAACACCTGGTCGCCAAGCTGGAGGGGCGCGGCAGCGACGAGGTCGTGCTGATCGCGCCCGAGCTGACGGTCCGGGCGAGCACGGGACCGGCGCCGAGCCGGTCGTAAGGCCGGCGTTCGCCGGACACCGCCTCCTCCCGGGGCACCCCCATGTCCGCACTCCTTCCCGAGCACAGGAGCACGCGTGAACCAGCCTGCTGAAACCCAGCCCCAGGTGAGCCTGGCGCAGTCCTCCCCCACCGTCGGCACCTTCCGTGAGCGGGACGGCGCGCTGGAGTGGAGCGGCCGACAGGAGACGGTACGGATCGAGCCGTGGGGTCCGGACGCGGTCCGGGTGCGCGCCCGGCTCGGTGGCCCGGTGCTCGACGGGCTCCCGGGCGCGCTCCTGGAGGAGGCTCCCGCCACACCGTCCACCGTGAAGATCGAGGACGGGCGCGGCCGGCTGACCGTCGGCGCGCTCACCGTCGAGGTGAACGCCGAGGGCCTGGTCCGCTTCCTGCGGACGGACGACTCGGCCGAACTGCTCGCCGAGGACCGCGCCCACTTCTGGTGGCCCGGCTCCCGCCTCTACACGGCCGTCGGCAACGGACACCACCGCCTGGAGCAGCGCTTCGCCGCGTACGACGACGAGAAGCTGTTCGGCCTGGGCCAGCACCAGCACGGGCGCCTCGACCAGAAGGGCCTGGTCCTGGACCTGGTCCAGCGCAACGCCGAGGTCGGCATCCCGGTGCTGACCTCCAGCCGCGGCTACACCCTGCTGTGGAACAACCCGGCGATCGGCCGCGTGGAGCTGGCGCACAACGGCACCCGGTGGGTCGCCGACTCGGCCCGGCAGATCGACTACTGGATCACGGCGGGCGACCCGGCCGCCGCCCAGCGCCGCTACAGCGCGGTGACCGGCCGCACCCCGATGCTGCCGGAGTGGGCGGCGGGTTTCTGGCAGTGCAAGCTGCGTTACCGCACCCAGGACGAGCTCATGGAGGTGGCCCGGGAGTACAAGCGGCGGGGCCTGCCCATCTCGGCGATCGTGTGCGACTTCTTCCACTGGACGCACCTCGGGGAGTGGAAGTTCGACCCGGCGGAGTGGCCTGACCCGGCGGCGATGGTGCGGGAGCTGGGCGAGCTCGGCATCAAGCTGGTGGTCAGCGTCTGGCCTTCGGTCTCGCCCCTGTCCGAGAACCACCCGGTCATGGAGCAGCGCGGCTGGTTCATCGGCACCCAGTACGGGCCGCTGGCGCACGCCGACTGGCCTGACAAGCAGGTCGCGTCCACGGTCCAGGTGGCCTTCTACGACGCCACCAACCCGGAGGCACGTGAGTTCGTGTGGTCGAGGGTGAAGGAGAACTACCTCGACCCGTACGGCATCACGGCGTTCTGGCTGGACGCCTGCGAGCCGGAGCTGAAGCCGGGCTTCCAGGAGAACCTGCGGTACTGGGCGGGCCCGGGCCTGGAGGTCGGCAACATCTACCCGGCCGAGAACGCCCGCACCTTCTACGAGGGCCTGGTCGCCGCCGGCGAGGAGGAGGTGGTCAGCCTCAACCGCTCGGCGTGGGCGGGCAGCCAGCGCTACGGCGCCGCCCTGTGGTCCGGTGACATCGGCACGGACTTCCCGACCCTGCGCCGGCAGATCGCGGCCGGGCTCAACACCGCCCTGTCGGGCATCCCGTGGTGGAACACCGACATCGGCGGCTTCCACGGCGGCGACCCGGACGACCCCGCGTACCGGGAGGTGATGGTCCGCTGGTTCCAGTTCGGCGCGCTGTCCCCGCTGATGCGGCTGCACGGCTTCCGGGATCCCGGGATGCCGCTGGGGCCGCAGATGACCGGCGGCCCGAACGAGGTGTGGTCCTACGGCGAGGAGGCCGGGGCCGTCCTGGAGAAGTACCTGCGGCTGCGCGAGCGGCTCAAGCCGTACGTCCTGGACGTCATGCGCGCGGCCCACGAGGAGGGCCTGCCGGTGATGCGGCCGCTGTTCCTGGAGTTCCCGGACGACCAGGCGGCCTGGTCGGTCGACGACTCCTACCTGTTCGGCCCGGACCTGCTGGTCGCCCCGGTGCTGACGGCCGGCGCCACCGCGCGTACGGCGTATCTGCCGGCGGGGGCCTCCTGGACGGACGCCTGGACGGGTGAGACGTACGAGGGCGGCCGGGCCGTGACGGTCGACGCCCCGCTGGACCGGATCCCGCTGTTCCTGCGGGACGGGGCGCGGCTGCCGGTAGCGGAGTAGCCGCGCGGTGGGGCGGCCGGACCGAGCGGGCTCCGGCCGCCCCCGCGAACTCGGCTGCTTCCAGGTCAGCTGCTGCTGACCGTCAGGTTGTTGGTGGTGAAATTAAGGCCGCCGGACGACGAGGTGATCTCGTAGCCGAACTGCACGTCACCGATGGTCTCGTTGCCCATCCAGCGCTTGGTGTCCTTGATCCACTTCAGGATCGGCAGGATGCTGACACTGCCGGAGCTGGAGTCGGAGGTCCGCAGGAACGAGAAGACCTCGTTGTGGCCGTTGCTGCCCTTGTAGACGTTCCAGGTGTGGCCGCCGAGGGTGACGCTGCCCTGGGGGGTGCCGAGCGGTCCGACGGCGCCGTTGTGGTTGACCCAGAGCATGATCTCGTAGTCGTGGTCGGTGTCCCAGATGTCGTACGACGTGTTGTACGCGCCGGACGACGGGACCGTGACGTTGTAGTTGCTGGTCAGCGAGGAGAGGGAGGTGATCGTCTTGTTGATCACCTTCTTGGAGTCGGGGTAGGACTTGATGCCGCCGGTGTCGGGGTGGTCGGCCCAGACGCCCCAGTTGGTGCCGGAGTTGGCCCAGACGCACTGGCTGCCGGCCCCGGAGCCCCAGATGTTGTTGTAGAGCGTGTAGCCGTTCAGGCTGGTGTTGCCCCACTGGTCGCAGGAGTTCCAGACGGCGGCGGAGGCAGGGGCCGAGGCGAGACCGACGGTGGCGCCGAGTGCCAGCGCGGGGGCGAGCAGGGCCTTCATGACCCTGCTCAGGGGGCGTGATGCCATGGTGGTCCTTCCATGGGTGGGGGGATGGGGGGCTGTCACGTCCTCAGGGTGAGGACGCGCTCTTCTCCGGCGACCAGGTGGAGGGATCGTGAGCCGGAGGAAGCAGACGTGGTGCCGAACGGGTCATGGCCGCAGCACCGCCGTCCCGTGGCGGCCGAGGGTGACCCGGTCCGTGACGGTGTCCCCCGTGAGCAGGTCGTGGTGGGTGCCGGGCACCTCGACGGTCACCGGCTCGCGGCCGTGGTTGAGCACGAACAGCAACTCGCCGCGGCGTACCGCCTCGACCTGCTCGGGGAGGCCGTCGAGCACCGGCCGGACGCCCGCGCCGCCGGCGATCCGGGCCAGCAGGTCGCGCAGCGCCGCGGGCTCCGGGAGCGTGGAGACGTACCAGGCCCGGCCCTTGCGCAGGATCGCGGGCAGTCCGTCGAGCTCACCGCCCTGGTACGCGACGGTCTCCTCGGCGGTGCCGTCGGGCTCCAGCTCCTCGGACCACAGGGTGCCGTGCAGGCCCTCGCAGGCGACGCTCTCCCCCGCGTCCAGCGGCCACCACTCGTGCAGGGTGCGGATGCCGAACAGCTCGCGCAGCCGGGCGTCCATGCCGCCGGGCCGCACCCGGTCGTGCTCGTCGGCGACGCCGGTCTGGAATCCGCAGACGAGGGTGCCGCCCTGCCGCACGCAGGCGATGAGGTTGTCGACGGCCGCGTCGGTGAGCGCGTACAACTGCGGCACGACGACCAGGCGGTACGACGTCAGGTCGTGCTCGGGGTGGGCGAAGTCGGTGGTGAGGTGCGCCTGCCACAGGGCCCGGTGCCAGGCACGCAGCACGTCCGGGTAGTCCACCCGGCTGGAGAGGCGGCCGTCCTGGGCGCCGGCCCACCAGGAGTGCCAGTCGTGCAGGACGGCGATGTCCGCGGTGAGGTGCCGGCCGGTCACCTCCGGCGCGATCCGGGCCAGCTCCGCGCCGAGCCGCTTGACCTCCTGGAAGGTGCGGCCCTGTTCCCCCGCGTGGCTGACCATGCCGGAGTGGAACTTCTCCGCGCCCTGCCGGGACTGCCGCCACTGGAAGTAGCAGACGGCGTCGGCGCCCCGGGCCACGGCCTGGAGGGACCAGAGCCGGTTGAGGCCGCGCGGCTTGGGGTGGTTCACGCCCCGCCAGTTGACCGGCCCGGCCGCCTGTTCCATGAGCATCCACGGCCCGCGGGCCTGGGAGCGGGTCATGTCCTGGACGAGGGCGCCGTTCTGCGCGCCGAGCGGGTCACGCGGGTCCGGGTAGAGGTCGACGGAGACGACGTCCTCCTCCTCCGCCCAGCGCCAGGCGTCCTGCCCGGACCACAGCGGCATGAAGTTGCTGGTGACCGGAAGGTGCGGGGTGTGCCGCCGGACGATGTCCCGTTCGGCGGTGTAGCACTCCAGGAGCATGTCGGAGGTGAAGCGCCGGAAGTCCAGCATCTGAGCGGGGTTGCGCATGTAGTGGGGCAGGCGGGGCGGCAGGATGCCGTCCCAGGTGTCGTAGCCCTGGCTCCAGAAGGCGGTGCCCCAGGCCTCGTTGAGCGCGTCGAGCGTGCCGTACCTCTCGCGCAGCCAGCGGCGGAAGGCGGCCGCGGCCTGGTCGCCGTGGTCGACGGTGCAGTACTCGTTGTTGATGTGCCACATCGTCAGGGCCGGGTGGCCGCCGTAGCGGGCGGCCAGGTCCTCGGTGATGGCGGCGGCGTAGCGCCGGTAGGTGGCGCTGGAGTGGGAGAAGTGCTGGCGGCCGCCCCACCACTCGGTGCGGCCGTCCTCGGTGACGGGCAGGGTGTCGGGGTGCAGCCGGCCCATCCAGGGCGGGGGCGAGGAGGTGGGCGTGGCGAGGACGACGCCGATGCCGCCCGCGTGCATCAGGTCCATCAGCGTGTCCAGCCAGCCGAACTCGCGTGCCCCGGGCTCCGGTTCCAGCTTCGACCAGGAGAACACCCCGAGGGTGACCGAGTTGACGCCGGCGTCCTTCATCAGCCGGACGTCCTCGTGCCAGGTCTCCTGTGGCCACTGCTCCGGGTTGTAGTCGCCGCCGAAGAGGATGCGGCCCCGGGTCGCGTCACTCAGGGCGGGCATCAGGCGGGGTCCCCGTACTGCACTCCGCGGCCGTTGGTGCCGATGTAGACCCGGCCGTACACGCGCGGGTCGCCGGTGACGCAGGCGCCGATCCAGCCCCACTGGTGCTGGTCGTCGTTGATCCGCGTCCAGGTCTTCGCCTCGTCGTCGGAGCGGTACACGGCGGTGATGCCGTCGGTCGAGCCGACCATGTAGACCGCCGGGTAGGAGGCGCCCTCGGCGGCCTTGCCGAAGCCGAGCGTGTAGGAGGCCCAGCAGCTCACGGCCTTGGTGAAGCTCGCTCCGCCGTCGGTCGACCGGTACAGCCCGTTCCACTTCAGGCTGAGCCACAGGTCGCCAAAGCGCCCGGGCGCCGCGGCCAGCTGGAACTCGCTGTCGCCCGAAGCGAGGCCGGAGGCCCGCGCGGTGAAGGTGCGGCCTGCGTCGGTGCTGGCGTGCAGGGTGCCGGTCGTGGTGTCGAAGGCGTAGAAGCGGGCCGGGTCCACGGGGTCCGCCAGCGGGGCGGCCCCCTTCGGGAAGGAGGCGACCTCGGACCAGGTGGCGCCGTTGTCCGCGGAGCGGTAGGCCGGGTTGGCCGTTCCGAAGGACCACAGCAGCACGCTGCCGTCGGCGTTGGTGGCGATCGGCCCCGGCGCGGACCTGGCCACGTCCGGCTGGGCCGTGAAGGGAGCCCAGGTCCTGCCGCCGTCGTCCGACCAGGCGCCGTTGCCGTTGTCGCCCCAGCCGGCCCGGACGACGTACGACGGCTTGCCCGCGGCCAGTGAGAGTCCCGTCGCCGTGCTGAACACCGGGTTCGACGCCATGCCGCGCGACGGGGAGGCGGTGAGCCGCTCGTGGTACATGACGCCGATGTCCCCGGACCCGCTGATCAGGTGCGCCTCCCCGGTGGGAGGTGAGACGAGCTGGCGTACGGACGCCTCCTCCAGGCCGCGGATCTCCGGCGCCCAGTGCCTGAGGTCGCGCGTGCCGTAGAGGGTCGCGCCGGTGCCGTAGACGACGTGCCGCGAGTCGTAGGGGTCGAGGGCGACGGCCTGGATCCACCAGCCGAACTTGGGCTTGTCTGCACCCCACTTGAGGTAGGGCGTCTCCGAGACGTCGAAGACGGCCTTGTCCTTCAGGGACGTCCAGGTGCGGCCGCCGTCGGTGGAGCGGTACACGGTGTCGACCATCGCCCAGCGGTTGTTGGTGGAGACGACGAGGGTGCCGGGGCGGCGGGCGTCGACGGCGACACCGCCGTAGCCGAAGGAGTCGGTCCCGCCGTCGCTCGTCGCCCCGCCGGGCTTCACCGGGGTGACCTCGGTCCACTTCCCGTTGACGGTGCGCAGCTTGTGCACGCTGCCGTCCGACTGGCCGTTGGGGCCGGGGGCGTCGGCGTACGTCACGTACAGCTCGCGGGTGTGCCGGTCGTACGCGGCGCGGATCGGCACCTTGGCCGCGGGGCCGGTGGGCTGCCCGGGGACGGCTTCCCACGTGGTGCCGTCGGCGGTTCTGTAGAGGTTCGCGGAGGTGCCGTCGGAGTCGCCCCAGCCGGCGTACACGGTACGGCCGGCCGCGACCAGGAGGGTGATGCCCTGGCCGGTGGCGCCCGGGGTGGCCGGGAAGCTCACGGCCTTCCAGGTGACGCCCCGGTCGGCCGACTTGAGCAGCCCGTCGTGCCGGGTGCCGAGCCACAGCGTGTCACTGTCCCCGGGGTCGACGAGCAGCCGCTCACCGCAGCCGCGCCCGTCCTCGTTGGCACCGAGCTTCACGCCGAGGTCGGTTCTCTGCCAGGTCGCTCCCCGGTTCTCGGACCGCAGCACGGCCCCGTTGCCGGCCCAGGACTGCGTGTACGTACCGAGGGCGAGGTACAGCCGGTTCGGATGCGCCGGGTCGACGGCCATGGCCTCCACGCCGAGCAGGTTCCAGTCGTCCCAGCCGATGTGGTCGGTGAGCGGGACCCACCGTTGGGTCCGGTCGTCCCAGCGGTAGGCGCCGCCGATGTCGGTGCGGGCGTAGGCGAGGCCGCGGACGGCGGGGTGGAAGAGGACGCCGGTGATGAACCCGGTGCCGCCCTGGACGGCGTTGCGCCAGCGGTAGCCGCTCCCCGCCGGGCCGGCAGCGGCCCGCGCACGTCCCTGGACCGCCGGAAGGGCAGCGACGGCAGCGGTCCCGGCCAGCACCGAACGTCTGCTGAGGTGAAACGCGCGCATGACATACCTCGCTTGTCGCGAATGGGGGAAGTTGAGGGCACCTGGGGGCGCGGGGAACTGCGCGAGCAACCACAACGAAGCCGCGGCCGACCGACGACGGACAGCCCTACGGTCAGCCCTTGACGGCCCCCGTGAGCATGCCCTTCTTGAAGTGCTTCTGGACGAACGGCGACAGCACGGCGACCGGCAGCAGCGCCATCACCATGACCGCCATCTGGACCGCCAGTCCCGACAGCTGCCCGGTCTTGATGTCCTGGCCCAGCCCCACCGGCGCTTCCTGCTTCTGCACGAGCTGGATCATGACGTTCTGCAACGGCATCATGTCCTGGTCGTTCAGGTAGAGCGAGGCGTTGAACCAGGCGCTCCAGTACCCGACGGCGTAGAACAGCGTGATCACCGCGAGGACCGCCCGTGACAGCGGCATGACGATCTGCCAGAGGATCCGGAGGTCCCCGGCACCGTCGATGCGCGCGCTGTCGATGAGTTCCTGCGAGATCTCCATGAAGAAGCCCCGCAGCACCAGGATGTTGAAGACGCTGATCGCGCTCGGCAGGATCAGCGCGAGATAGCTGTCCGTCAGGCCGAGGGACTGCACGAGCAGGTAGGTGGGGATGAGGCCGGCGCTGAAGAACATGGTCGCCAGCAGCGTCATCAGGATCCACCGGTGGCCGAGGGACCCGCTGCGGGAGAGGCCGTAGGCACACAGGACGGACACCGCCATGGAGAACAGCGTGCCGACCAGGGTGACGAGGATGCTGATGATCGCGGCGCGGGTGACCTGGCCGCCGCTGAGCAGTTCCCGGTACGCGATGAAGGTGATGCCCTTCGGCACCAGCACCAGGCCGCCCACCTCGTCGATGGTCTTCCGCGAGGAGAGGCTGGTGACGACCACGATCCACAACGGGATGAGGATCGCCAGGCAGGCGAGGGTCAGGGCGATGGCCTTGCCCGCGAGGCCGGCCCGGGAGGGCTCCTCCTCCCACGCGGGGCGGGGCGGGGCAGCCCACGGGCGCGGCTCGTCCGCCGGTTTCCCGATGACGACGGTCACTTCTTGTACACCCCCTGCTCGCCCATGAGATGGGCCACCTTGTTCGCGGCGAGAACCAGGCCGATGCTGACCACGCCCTTGATGAGACCGGCGGCGGCCGCGTAGCCGAAGTCCTGGTTGCGCACGCCGTTCCACCACACGAAGGTGTCGAGGACCTCTCCCGCGCCCGGTCCGACGGCGTCGCGTTGCAGCAGGATCTGCTCGAACCCGACCGTCAGGGCGTCGCCGACGCGCAGCACGAGCAGGAGCGCGATCACCGGGCGCAGGGCGGGCAGCGTCACGTGCCACATGCGGCGCCGGCGTCCGGCGCCGTCCATCGCGGCGGCCTCGTACAGGTCCGGGCTGACCGAGGCAAGGGCGGCGAGGAAGACGATGATCCCCCACCCGGCGTCCTTCCACACGCTCTGCGCGGTGAGCAGGAAGGGGAAGGTGTCCGGGTTGGTCATGATGTCGATGCCGTCGTACCCGTTCTGCCGCAGCAGTTGGGAGAGCATCCCGGCCCCGCCGAACATCTGCTGGAAGACGGCGATGACCAGCACCCACGAGAAGAAGTGCGGCAGGTAGAGCACCGCCTGCGCGACGGCCCGCACGCGGGGCCGGACCACGCTGTTGATGAGCAGCGCGAGCAGGATCGGGATCGGGAAGAACAGCAGGAGCTGGACGAAGAACAGCACCAGCGTGTTCTCGACGGCGTTCCAGAAGGCCGAGTCCTCGAAGATCCGCTGGAAGTTCTCCAGGCCCACGAAGGGGCTGTTCAGGATGGAGACGATGCCGTTGTCGCTGATGTAGGGGTCGTAGTCCTGGAAGGCGACGACGTTGCCGAGGATGGGCAGGTAGTTGAAGACCAGCACCAGCAGGACGGCCGGCAGTGTCATGAGGACCAGGACGCGATCGCGTCGGAATCTGTGCCGGAGGCTCAGCTTTCCCGCAGGCGGCTTCTCCCGGAATCCGGTGGCGTCCCCGGACGCCGTCGGGGTCTTCTCGGGCGTTTCGGCCTCGGTGCTGCTCCGAGGCACCGTGCTGTGCGACACGGCTGTTCTCCTTGCCTCAGAGCCTGGTCAGCTCGCCGCCGAGCCGTTCTCGTCGAGAAGCTTCTGGTACCAGTCGCGCAGCTTGTCGCCGCCCTTGCTCTTCCAGTCGGCGACGGCCTGCTGCATGTCGCTGATCTTCTTGCGGCCGCGGACGATGTCGTCCTCGAGCTGCTCGAAGTCGTTGGAGAGATTGGTGTACCGGGCGGGCTCGGTGATCTGCATGCCCCAGAAGGAGGACCGCCTGGCGAAGGCGCCCATGCGCTGCTGCCACTCGACCTGCCCCTTGGCGACCTCGGGGAAGTCGGGGTGCGCGAGGGTCGCGGCGGGGCTCGCGACCATGGGGTAGGCGTTCATCACCTCGATGTTGCCCTGGTCGGTCTTGACGGGGACGCCGTCCTTGACGGTGTAGTGGGTGCCTTCGACGCCGTAGTTGGTCATCATGAACTCCTTGGTGCCGTACGGCGCCGCGGTGACGTTGGCGACGGCCAGCACGTCGCGGATGACCGACTCGGAGGCCTTCTTGTTGACGAAGGCGAAGATGCCGGCGGGCTGTTCGGCCCACAGGGTGGGGCTGCCGCCGTCGTGGCCCCAGATGTCCATGCCCCAGATCTTGAAGTCCGGGTTCTGAGTGGCCTGTTCAGCGGTGCGGCCCCACCACTGGGAGATGTTGTTGGGGTAGATCAGGAACTCGCCCGCCGCGAACTTGGGGCCCGGTTCGGGGGCGTTCTTGCCCATCTTGGAGTCGGGGTGGACGACCCCGGCGGCGAAGAGCTTGCGGGACCACTCCAGCGCCTCGAGGAACTCCTCGGTCTCGACGCGGTTGACGAGCTTTCCGTCGACGAGGTTCCAGCCGAGCGGCTTCTCCGATCCCGAGAGCACACCGAAGGCCTGGAAGGCGGTCCACTTCATGTCCAGGCAGGCCCACCGCTTGGCCCTGGCGTTGGTGATCTCCTTCGCCAGGGACATGAACTCGTCGCAGGACTTGGGGACTTCGTAGCCCTCCTTCTCGAAGATGTCCTGCCGGTACAGAGGCACCATGGAGGGGGCGGACGGCTGCGGCATCGGCAGGCCGCGCAGCTTGCCGCCGAAGATGGAGCGCTGCCAGGCGTCGGTCGGGATCGCCGCGAGGTTCGGGTACTCCTTGACCCTGTCCCCGGACAGGTAGGGACCGAGATCGGCGAACTTGCTGATGATGGCGCTGGGTATCTTGCCGCCCATGTTCCACCCGGGGACCACCACCACGTCGGGGACGTCGCTGGAGGCGAGGACCGCGCCGAGCTTCTGGTCGTAGGTGTTGCCGTCCTGGTTCTGCCAGACGACGTCGACGCCGATCAGGTCGTTCATCGCCCGGTAGTAGGCGTTGTTCTGCTTCGGCGGCGAGCCCCAGAACGGCGACATGATGGTGACCTTGCCGCCCTTGCCGAGCTTCTTGGCGACCGAGGTCTTGAGGGTGGCGAGGTCCAGCTTGCCGGTGAAGCCGATGGCCGAACCGTTCTTGGACGGGATGTCCGGCTTCACGATGGTGCGGGCCACGAACGCCGGCAGGATCTTCTTGGCGTCCTTGCCCGAGGTGGTGCCGTCGCGCGACCCGCCGTCCGACCCGCCGCAGGCGGAGAGCAGCGGCACTCCGCCGGCCACCGCCGCGGTGGCGACCGCCGTGGAGGCGAGGAACGATCTCCGGCTCGGTCCGGAGGAAGCGGCGTTCGGCGTCATTGCGTCAACCCTTCATGGCGCACCAGGACACCCGGCGCAGAGCCGTCGGCCGCGGTGTCTCGAGTGGAACTGGCTGAGCGGAAGCGAACCTTCGACCCGTACCGGGACTTCCGTAGTCGAAGCGCTTCGATGTTGCTGTGAGGTTAAGTGAACGCCACAGGGTGCACAAGGGTCGTCCCCAAACTTCTCCCCCGGCGCGAGGAGGGACCTTTCCGTATGCACCGCCTGAAGTAAGGGCGTCGGTGTCTTGACACCCGGCCGGGTGCCGAATCAGCATCGAAGCGCTTCGAAAGCACCTCGCCGATCCATGGCAGCCGATCCACCGCAAGGGATCCCCACGTGACCGCACACACGCCACCCACCGAACCGTTCCGCG
The DNA here is from genome assembly GCF_014651075.1 of Streptomyces djakartensis. GTDB lineage: Bacteria > Actinomycetota > Actinomycetes > Streptomycetales > Streptomycetaceae > Streptomyces > Streptomyces djakartensis. The sequence goes on from NZ_BMWE01000033.1 coordinate 26,956, forward strand.
ATCCGCAGCTGCCGTTCGCGAGGCGCGTCGACGACGTGCTGGGGCGGCTCACCCTCGACGAGAAGATCTCCTTCCTGCACCAGTTCGTGCCCGCCGTCGAACGGCTCGCGATCGCCGCGTTCCGTACCGGCCAGGAGGCGCTGCACGGCGTCGCCTGGATGGGCCCCGCGACGGTGTTCCCGCAGGCCGTCGGCCTCGGAGCGACGTGGAACCCCGACCTCGTGCGGCGGGTCGGCGAGGCGGTGTCCAAGGAGATCCGGGCGATGCGCTCCCGGGACGACCGCGTCGGCCTCAACGTCTGGGCGCCGACGGTCAACCTGTTGCGCCACCCCCTGTGGGGCCGCAACGAGGAGGGCTACTCCGAGGACCCGAAGCTCACCTCGGCGATCGCCACCGCCTACACCCGCGGCCTGCGCGGCGACCACCCGGTCTACTGGCGCACCGCGCCCGTGCTGAAGCACTGGCTCGCCCACAACAACGAGACGGACCGGTCGACGACGTCGAGCTCGGTGCGTCCGCGGGTGCTGCACGAGTACGACCTGAGGGCCTTCCGCGAGACGGTCGAGGCGGGAGCGGTGGCCGGGGTGATGCCCGCGTACAACCTGGTCAACGGCCGCCCCAACCACGTCTCGCCGCACCTGCGCGAGCACTTGCGGGCCTGGACCGAGGAGGAGCTGCTCGTCTGCTCGGACGCAGGCGCGCCGAGCAACCTGGTCGACTGCGAGCACTACTTCGGCACCCATGAGGAGGCCACCGCGGCCGCGCTCAGGGCGGGCGTCGACAGCTTCACCGACCACGGCACGGACTCCACGCGGATCACCGGGCGCCTGCGCGGCGCCCTGGACCGGGGCCTGCTGAAGGAGGAGGACCTGGACACGGCCGTCCGGCGTCAGCTGTCGGTCCGCTTCCGGCTCGGCGAGTTCGACCCGGAGTACGACCCGCACGGCGCCACCGGCGAGTTCGACACCCCCGCGCACCGGGCCCTGGCACAGGAGGCCGCCGAGCAGGCGGTGGTGCTGCTGAAGAACGACGGGGTGCTGCCGCTCGCCCCGGACACCCGGGTCGCGGTGGTGGGGCTGCTCGCCGACGAGTGCAAGCTCGACTGGTACAGCGGCACCCTCATCCACCGCTCGACGCCGTTGGAGGGCCTGTACGAGCGGTTCGGCACGGAGCGGGTGGAGTTCGCGGAGGGCGTGGACCGGGTCCGCCTGAAGACCTCCGGGGGCGACTTCCTCCATGTGCCGGCGGCCGGGGACGCCGGCGGGCGGGTGCGCGGCGCCGAGGGCGCGCTCGACCCGGCGCTGCTCGCGGGCCGCACCGACCTGCCACCGGTCACCACCGACGTGGCCGGCACCGAGCTGGCGCTGGTCGACTGGGGTGAGGGCGTGCTGACCCTGCGCGCACCCGACGGCCGCTATCTGTCGGTCGCCGACGACGGCCGCGTCCGCGCTTCCGTCGACCAGCCGGGCGGCTGGGTCGTCCAGGAGACCTTCCGCCTGGAACCGCACGGGGACGGGCACCTCCTGAAGCACCTGGGAACGGGTCGCCATGTGTGTGTCTCCGCCGACGGCGTGAAGGTTGCCGACGAGGATCCCGAGGTGTTCGAACTGGTCGTCGCCGAGCGTGGCGAGCAGGCGGTGGCGCGGGCCGCCGCCGCGGCCGACGTGGTCGTGGTGGTCGCGGGCAACGACCCGCACATCAACGGCCGCGAGACCGAGGACCGTACGACGCTGCGGCTGCCGGAGCACCAGGAGCGGCTGCTGCGGGCGGCCCGGGCGGCCAATCCGGCCACCGTGCTGACGCTGGTCTGCGCCTACCCGTACGCGTTCGACCCGGCCGGCCTCCCGGCCGTGCTGTGGACCGCGCACGGCGGCCAGGCCGCCGGCACCGCCCTGGCCCGGGTGCTGGCCGGCGACGTCTCCCCCGCCGGGCGGCTCCCGCAGACCTGGTACGCCGACGACGCCGACCTGCCCGGCCTTCTCGACTACGACGTGATCGGCAGCCGCCAGACCTACCTCTACTTCGAGGGCACGCCCCTGTTCCCCTTCGGGCACGGCCTGTCGTACGCGTCGTTCTCGTACGGCGACCTGACGGCCCGGGCGGAGGAGGACACGCTGCACGTCTCCTTCTCCGTCACCAACACCGGCGATGTCACCGCCGACGAGGTCGCCCAGCTCTACACCCGGGCCGTCGACCCGTCCGTGCCCCGTCCGCGCCGCGAGCTGCTGGCCCACCGCCGCGTCACCCTCGCCCCGGGCGCGACGGCCGGCCTGAGCTTCGAGGTTCCGCTGCGCGCCTTCGCGTTCTGGGACGTGGCCCAGGACCGGTGGCGGGTGGAGCCGGGCGGGTATGAGCTGCTGGCCGGTGCCTCCTGCGAGGACGTCCGGCTGCGCACGACCGTCACGCTCGACGGTGAGCCCGCCGTGGCGCGCCCGGTCGTCGCGGGCGGCCTTACCTCGGCCCGCTTCGACGAGCAGAGCGGCATCGAGATCGTCGACCGCACGAAGGAGTGGGGCGACGCGGTGACGCCGGCGGACGGGAACCGGGGCGAACTGCTCTACCGCCGCTGCGACTTCGGGCACGGCGTCACCGGCGTGACGGTGGAGGTGGCCGGCGAGGGCTCGGTCGAGCTGTCCCTCGACGGCGGACCGGCTCTCGCGGTGCTGTCGCCCGCCGCGCCCACGTCCGGACCGTACGACTACACCTCGATCAGCGCGCCCGTCGTCGCCTCGGGCGTGCACGACGTGCGTCTCAGGCTGCGCGGCCCCCTGCGGCTCGCGCACGTCGGCTTCTCCGGTTGAGGGTCCGGAGCAGGCCGGCGCACAGAAGAGGCCCGGCACCGGAAGGCATCGGTGCCGGGCCTCTTCGTCAGACCCTACATGAAAATGGTTCCCATGTACTAGAGGGCGAGGCCCGTGAGGACCAGCACGCGCTCGTAGGTGTAGTCCTCCATCGCGAACCGCACGCCCTCGCGGCCCACACCGGACTGCTTGACGCCGCCGTAGGGCATCTGGTCGGCGCGGTAGGACGGCACGTCGCCGACGACCACGCCGCCGACCTCGAGCGCCCGGTGGGCCCGGAAGGCGGTCTGCAGGTCGTGGGTGAACACGCCCGCCTGGAGGCCGTACTTGGAGTCGTTGACGGCGGCGAAGGCCTCGGCCTCGCCGTCCGCCTTCTGCACGGTGAGGACCGGCCCGAAGACCTCCTCGCAGGAGAGGGTGACGTCGGCCGGCACATCAGTCAGGACGGTCGGCGCGTACGAGGCGCCGTCGCGCTTGCCGCCGGTGAGCAGCCGGGCACCGGCGTCGACCGCCTCCTGGACCCAGGTCTCGACGCGCTGGGCGGCCTCCTCGCTGACCAGCGGGCCGACGTCGGTGGCGTCGTCGCCCGGGTCTCCGGTGACCTGGGCCTCGACGGCGGCGACGATGCGCGGCAGCAGACGGTCGTACACGGAGGTGTCGGCGATGACCCGCTGGACGGAGATGCAGGACTGGCCGCCCTGGTAGTTGGAGAAGGTGGCGATGCGGTTCGCCGCCCGGTCCAGGTCCTCGTCGCTCGACCAGTCGGCGAGGACGACGGCCGCGCCGTTGCCGCCCAGCTCCAGGGTGCAGTGCTTGCGCGGCACCGAGTCCATGATCGCGTAGCCGACCTTCTCGGAGCCGGTGAAGGAGATGACGGGCAGTCGCTCGTCCCGCACGAGGGCGGGCATCCTGTCGTTGGCGACCGGCAGGATGCTCCAGGAACCCGCGGGCAGCTCGGTCTCGGCCAGCAGGTCGCCGATGATCAGGCCGGACAGCGGGGTCGCCGGGGCCGGCTTCAGGATGATCGGGGCACCGGCGGCGATGGCCGGGGCGACCTTGTGGGCGCAGAGGTTCAGCGGGAAGTTGAACGGCGCGATACCGAGGACGACGCCCTTCGGGAAGCGGCGGGTGAGGGCGAGCCGTCCCTGGCCGCCGAGGTCGGTGTCGAGGCGCTGGGCCTCGCCGCCGTTGAACCGCCGGGCCTCCTCGGCCGCGAACCGGAAGACGGAGACGGCCCGGCCGACCTCGCCGCGCGCCCACTTCATGGGCTTGCCGTTCTCGGCGGAGATCAGCCGCGCGATCTCCTCGGTGCGCTCGGCGAGGCGCTTGCTCACGTGGTCCAGGGCGGCGGCCCGGACGTGCGCCGGCGTCGCGGCGAACTCGTCCCGCACGGCGTACGCGGCGGCCACGGCCTCCTCGACCTGCGCGTCCGTCGGCACGCTCACCCGGCCGACGAGCCGCCCGTCCCAGGGGGAGGTGACGTCGAAGGTGTCCTCGCCGGTGGCCTGGCGGCCGGCGAGCCAGAAGGCGTGGGTGGAGGTCATGTTCGTTCCGGCCCTTCGGCGTTGGGGGTGATCGTGTGCTACGCGGTCAACGGTAGGCGCGGTATGGCCGAAGGTCGTTTGTCCAGGGCGTAGCAACAAGGGGCGGGGACACTACATTTTGTCTACTCGGGACTGGTCGCCTTGAGGGCCAGCCAGAGTTCCATCCGCGCGTCGGCGTCGTCCAGGGACCGGCCGAGGATCTCCTCGACGCGCCGCATGCGGTAGCGGAGCGTGTGGCGGTGCACGCCGAGATCGGCCGCGGCCGCGTCCCACTGGCCGTGCCGGGACAGCCAGGCCCGCAGGGAGGCGACGAGGTCGCCGCGGCCCGTGGCGTCGTGCTCGTACAGCGGCCGCAGCATTCCGTCGGCGAACGCCCGTACCGCGTCGTCCGCCAGCAGCGGCAGCACCGATCCGGCCGCCATCTGCTCGTGCTCCACGAGGACGCGCCCGCGCCGCCGCGCCACCGACAGCGCCTGCTCGGCCTGCTTGTATGCGGCTGACGCGGCGATGGGCCCGGCCGGTGCCGACAGGCCCACGACCAGTTCGTTCTCCTCACCACCCGGCACCTTCTCGCGCGCGCCCGCCCGGGCCGTCTCCAGGGCGGCCGCGTACTCCCCGCAGGCCGCCGCGGCGGCACCGCCGTCGGAGGCCAGCACCACCAGCCGCTCCCCCTCCGGCACCACGAGGACGGCCTCACCGGCCCGGGCCGCGGCGGACTCCATGACATCGGCGAGCGCCGCGAGCGGGTCCCCGCCGATGTCGGCCGCGGCCAGCGCGGCGGCCGTCGGCCGGTCGACGGCCGGGGCGCCCGGCCGGGCTTCGGCACGGGCCAGCGCGGCCGACGCCGACACCGGCACCCGCTCCGCGACCAGCATCCTGTACGGCGCGTCCAGCAGCCCGCCGTACAGGTCACCGGCGACCGCGCGCGCGTGGTCCGGCTCTCCGGCCAGCAGCATGCGCAGCACCGCCGCGCCGACCCGCTGCTCGGCCGCCTGGAGGGACCGGGAGCGTTCCGTGGTCAGGGTCAGCAGCGCGATGGCCGAGTGGACCGCGTAGCGCTCGGCGGTCCCGGGGGCGGCGGCGGTGCCCACGGCGAGGGCCGCCCGGGGGCGCCGGCCGGTGCCGACGGTGTGCAGCTCCACCCGGTCCTCGTTCTCCGGCCCGCCGACCACGGACGAGGCGGGCGCGGGCCGGTCCCGCAGCCGCTGTACGTCGCCGGTGAGCCGCGCGGCCCGCCGCCCCGCCCACTCCGGTGCCGCGGCGACGACCGCGCCGGAGGCGTCGTACAGCGCGGCCCATCCGTCGACCTGCGCGGCCAGCGCGGCCAGCAGCCCTTCCGGCCCGCCGGTCTGCGCCTGCCTGGTCAGCTCGCGCTGCGCGGCGAACCCCGCCGTGACGGCCCGGTACTGGTCGGCGGCGATCGCGGCGGACACGGCCTTGCTTATGGCCAGGAAGGGGGTGCGGCGCGGCACCTCCAGCAGCGGCAGGCCCTCCTCCTCGGCCGCGTCGACGAGCGCCTTGGGGATCTCCTCGTAGTTGAGGCCGACGGCGAAGCCGAGACCGACCACACCCGCCCCGACCAGCCGGCGGACGTAGCGGCGCATGGCCTCCGGGTCCTCGGCGTCCAGTTTGAGGGCGGTGACCAGCAGGAGTTCCCCGCCCTCCATGTAGGGGACGGGATCGGCGAGCTCGCTGACGTGCGCCCAGCGGACCGGGACGTCGAGGCGGTCTTCGCCCGCCCGCACGGTCAGTTTCAGCGCGGAGTGGTGGACGAGCGAGGCGAGCGTCGGGGGCATGAGGCCTTCATGTCTGCGTCAGGGCTGGGTGATGCCGTGTGAAGCCGTGTGATCTTTGTGTTCATTTGGCCGCCACGTATGAACGACCTGTAACGATTCTGCCTCACCGTACGGTCCCCGCGAACCCGCACCGGCCGGAATCCGTCAGCCCCGCAGGTCCACCAGCAGCGGCGGCGCGTGCTCGCCCGTCACATCGGTCAGCGACAGCACGGCGTGCCCGGCCGGCACCCCGTGGGCCAGCTCGGAGGCGGACCACCGCTCCCGCTCGACCTGCCGCACGGTCACCGCCCGCGCGGTCGCGTCCTTGCCGGTGATCACGCGGCGCAGCATGTGCACGGCCTTGCCCGCGGGTGTCTCCGCGATGATCTGCCGGTCGGTGACGTCGCGAGCCTCGGTCCACTCCTTGCCCCACACCTCGGCGAAGTCCTGCCCGTCCCACGGGGTGAGCCCCGACAGGGCCATCCGGCAGCCGGTGGCGCCGAGCAGCGGACCGCGCAGCGGCCGGGCGACGTCGTCCAGTGTCCGCAGGGTCAGCACGACACCGGCGTTGCCGGACCGCAGCCGCTGGATGCCGCGGACGGCCTCGGGCGTCACCACCCCGGTCGCGTCGTCGAGCACCAGGCAGGCGAACAGGGACCGGTCCTCACGCACCGCGACACTCGCCGTGAACTGGGCCAACACCAGCCGCGCCAGCATCCGGGAGGCGTCGGCGTGCCCGCGCTCGGGCAGGTCGATCCGCACCCGCACGGGGTGGTCGAGGGCCTTGAGAGTGAAGGGCCGGGTGGTCCCGGAGGTGTCGAAGAAGGAGGCGAAGGCGGGCCGGTCCAGCAACGCCACCCGGTCCGCGAGCACCCCTGCGACATCGCCGGGCTGCCCCATCTGCCGCTCCCGGGCGTCGAGTTCCCGCAGCAGCGACTCCTGCCCGGCGTCGCGCAGCCCCTGCCGCAGGGCGGCGAACGGCTCCGGCGCCCCGTCGAGCAGCTGCCGCAGCTCCGGTACGGACGGAAAACGCCCGTGCACGGCCCGGAACGGTCCGAGCAGCTGGGCCAGGACGGTCGTCGAACGCCTGCTGTCGCTTCCCGGGTGCGGATCGGCGAGATCCCCGACGAGCGCCTCGGCGAGCACGGCCGCGGCCTCGTCCGGGTCGGTGGTCCCGCCGTACAGATCGAGGTCGTACTCGGACTCCTGGTTCCCGATCCGCACGACGACGTCGTACGCGTCGGCCGGCCCGAGCCCCGCCCCGGCGCCCCCGACGACGACCACGGCGGCCCGTCCGGCCAGGGCGTGCAGACAGAGGGACTCGGCGACGGGCCGGACGACGGTGCCGGTCTTGCCGGAGCCGGCGGGGCCGACGGCGACGAGCGAGGTGCCGAGCAGGTCGGGGCCGAGGGCGAGCCCCGCGCCGCGGTAGGCGTACGGGTTGCGGGCGTCGTCCACGGTGGTCCCGAGCCGCACCTGGCCGGTGAGCAGGTCGCGCCGGGCGAGCCGGGCCGGCAGGTCGCGCTCTCCCGAGGGGTGGAGGCAGGCGGCGGCTCCGTCCTTGAGCACGGCACCGCTGAAGGTGGCGAGGCTGTGCCGTCCGGTGCGCACACCCTGCCAGGCGCGCAGGATCCGGGCGTGGTCGACGTCCCGCATCAGTCCGGCGCGCGCCTCGACGGCGAGCCGCTCGGCGGCGTCGACGGCTCCGGCGGCGCGGAGCTCGTTCCACTGGGCCGGGTCGTCCTGCGCGTCCGGCTGCGCCGCCTGGGACTCCGCCCGCCGGAAGCGGGGGGTGACGAAGCGGTGCCACACCTCGCCCCAGCGGCCGAGCCGGGCCACCCCGACCATGATGGCCAGGGCGACGAGCACCTCGTATCCCCGGTACACCATGAAGGTGCCGGTCTCGCCGAGATCGCTGTCGCCACCGCGCCAGGCGTCCGGGACGATCAGGTCGAACGGCACCCACCACCAGTTGCCGAGGTACCCGTTCTGCAGCAGCGACCAGATCAGCCATCCCACCAGGAAGGCGATCAGTGCCCCGCTCAGCAGCTGCCGGGTGGGGATCTCCTCGGGCTCCTCCGCGGGCCGCGGCCGGTGCTCGAACCGCCACACGCCCGGCGCCGCGTCGGGGCGCGGCGCGCGCAGCCAGGCGAGGAAGGCCGACCCGTCCGGCGGCGGCGCCACCGGCACCCGGGGAGGCCCGGGGGGCATCGCGGGCACCTCCGGCGGCCCCGCCGGACGCGGCACGGGATGCGCGTGCGCGCCCCTGGCCTCCTGCGTCCCGTCGCTGTCCATCGCCCTTGCCCCCTGACCAGCCGCTCCGTCCACCATCAGCGAGCCAATCTAACGCCCTCCCCTGGGGAGTTCACCGCTTACACGGCCGGGTCTGTGGGCAGCAGCCCCACGAGGCCGCCATGTCCACCCCGGACAAGGCGCCTCGCCGACAACGCCCACATGGAGCATGCCCACCCCCCTTTCCCCGCCCTAGCCTGCGAGAAAAGAAGCCAGGCGTTCGTTCGTCACCATCCGCACCACCCCAGGAGCCCCGCATGACCGCACTTCCGCAGGAGCGTCGCGTCGTCACCGCCATCCCCGGTCCGAAGTCGCAGGAGCTGCAGGCCCGCCGTACCGCCGCGGTCGCCCGGGGTGTGGGGTCCGTGCTGCCGGTGTTCACGGCTCGTGCGGGTGGCGGGATCATCGAGGACGTCGACGGCAACCGGCTCATCGACTTCGGGTCGGGCATCGCCGTGACCTCCGTCGGGGCCTCCGCCGAGGCCGTCGTCCGGCGGGCGACGGCGCAGCTGGCCGACTTCACCCACACCTGCTTCATGGTCACCCCGTACGAGGGTTACGTCGAGGTCGCCGAGGCGCTCGCCGAGCTGACCCCGGGTGACCACGCCAAGAAGAGCGCGCTGTTCAACTCGGGCGCCGAGGCCGTCGAGAACGCCGTGAAGATCGCGCGGGCGTACACGAAGCGGCAGGCCGTCGTGGTGTTCGACCACGGCTACCACGGGCGCACCAACCTGACGATGGCGCTGACCGCGAAGAACATGCCGTACAAGCACGGCTTCGGTCCGTTCGCGCCCGAGGTGTACCGCGTGCCGGTGGCGTACGGCTACCGCTGGCCGACCGGCGCGGAGAACGCGGGTCCGGAGGCCGCCGCGCAGGCCATCGACCAGATCAGCAAGCAGGTCGGCGCGGAGAACGTCGCCGCGGTCATCATCGAGCCGGTGCTCGGCGAGGGCGGTTTCATCGAACCGGCCAAGGGCTTCCTGCCGGCGATCCGCGAGTTCGCCTCCGAGCACGGCATCGTCTTCGTCGCCGACGAGATCCAGTCCGGCTTCTGCCGTACGGGCCAGTGGTTCGCCTGTGAGGACGAGGGCATCGTCCCCGACCTGATCACGACCGCCAAGGGCATCGCCGGCGGTCTGCCGCTCGCCGCCGTCACCGGGCGGGCCGAGATCATGGACGCCGCGCACGCCGGCGGCCTGGGCGGCACCTACGGCGGCAACCCGGTCGCCTGCGCGGGTGCCCTGGGCGCGATCGAGACCATGAAGGAGCTCGACCTCAACGCCAGGGCCAAGAACATCGAGGCCGTCATGAAGGCGCGTCTGACCGCCATGCAGGACAAGTTCGACATCATCGGCGACGTCCGCGGGCGCGGCGCGATGATCGCCATCGAGCTGGTCAAGGACCGCGGCACCAAGGAGCCGAACCCGGAGGCGACCGCCGCGCTCGCCAAGGCCTGCCACGCCGAGGGCCTGCTGGTCCTGACCTGTGGCACCTACGGCAACGTGCTCCGCTTCCTGCCCCCGCTGGTGATCGGCGAGGACCTGCTGAACGAGGGCCTCGACATCATCGAGCAGGGATTCGCGCGCGTCTGAGGCCGCCGCCGCGTGCGAGCGCAGAGCGTGTGAAGAAGGTGTGCGAGGTGGATGACAGGGGGTCCCGCGGCCTGTCCTCGGCCCCTCCCCCTGCCGTAGGTTCTACCCAGATGAGAGATACACCCCGCCCACAGGGGACTGTGGGTGACATCAGGCCGGGGCCTCCCCAGCTTCGACCTGGTCGTGCCCTCGCGCACACCGGAGCCTTCAGGCTCTGGATCTCCTCACCGATCGGACGGTCGCCCGCCCCAAACCCCCCGGGGCGCGCGACGTTCCGGTCCCTTCGGCCGCCTCGGAACCACCCCCCCTGTTCCGGGGCGGCCGGCCTCCCTCTTCCCTCTTCGGATTCCCTCTCTTCGGACCACCGCACCGGGCAGGCCGTCGCGCCACAGGTCACCTTTGCGCCCGTGCCAAGCTGTGTCCCATGCCGAACCCCGGGAACCAGGATCTCGCCGGCTCCACCGAGCAGGACGCGAGAGCAGCACCCGCGTCCCCCACGCACCCGCGCCCTGTGGCCCTCCTGGTCGGCCTCCCGGCCCTCCTCTTCGCCCTGATCACCTGGCAGGTGGTCGTGGACGGCCCGCTCGTGGCGGCCGACGAGCGCCTCAGCCGCGTCCTGATCGAGCCCGACCGCTTCTCGGAACTCCTCGCCGATCTCGGCAACGTCCAGGTCGCGGTCCCGGTCCTCGCCGCCGCCCTCGGACAGGTCGCGCTGCGGACCCGGCACACGGCCCGCTGGTGGCTGCCCGTCGCCGCCGCGACCGTCCTCATCGCCCTGGTCCCCGCCCTGATCATCCCGCTCAAGGACCTCACGGACCGTCCGGGAACCCCGGCCGTGCCGCCCGGCAACGGCTACTACCCCTCGGGCCACACCGCCACGGCCGCCGTCGCCTACGGCTGCGCGACCCTGCTCCTGCTCTCCCTCCTCCGTACGGCCCTGGCCCGCCGCGCCCTGGTCACCGGCTGCGCCGTCCTCGTACTGGGCACGAGCTTCGGGCTGGTCCGGCGCGGCTACCACTGGCCGCTGGACGTAGTGGCCAGCTGGTGTCTGTGCGCGGTGCTGCTGTCCTCCCTGTGGCTGCTCCTCAGGCGGACGACGGCCCCGGCACCACCGGGGTAGCGGCACGGTCGAGCCCAGGCGGTTCGCCGATGACCCCACACCTGGCGTAGCGACCCTGGCCACACTCAGGGCCTGTCCGGGGCCGGCCCCACCGCCGCCTCGTGCATCGCCAGTTCCAGCAGGGCCGGGTCCGTCAGCGTGCCCGAGCCGTCCGGGGGCACCAGCCAGCGGACGCCGCCGGGTGAGGTACGGCCGGGATACGGCACGACGATCCAGGTGCCGGCGCCCGCCGCGCGGATGCCCGTGCCCAGCCAGCGGGCCGCGGTGCCCGGCGGCACGAAGAAACCCATGCGCGCGTCGCCGAAGTCGACGAGCACGGGGCCCGGCCGGCCGAGGAAGCGGGTGAGCACGTCGAGCGTGGCGTAGCCCAGTCCGCCGGGCAGGATGAGCACGTCCCAGCCGCTCCCGGCCGGCAGCAGCGTGACCCCCAGCGGGTTGCGCTCCCACTCCCGGCGGCAGGCCTCGGGATCGGGCGCGGCGGATGCGAGCCACTCGATCGCCGTGTTCTCCCCTGTCATGGCGAAGCCCCCTTCTTCTCTCTCGTGGACGCCGGTGCGTCACGAGGGAGAAGAGGATCTCCCGCGGCCATTACGCGGGTCCGGGGATCCCGTTGGGGTGAACGGGCTCGCAACCTGCCGATTCAGCTGTCGAAGCCCAGTCCCAGCCGGTCCATGGTGCGCAGCCACAGATTGCGGCGTCCGGCCTGGGCGTCCGCCCGGGCCAGGGACCACTTGGTCAGCGCGATGCCGGTCCAGGCGAAGGGTTCGGGCGGGAAGGGCAGGGGCTTCCTGCGGACCATCTGCAGTTCCGTCCGCTCCGTGCGCTCACCGGACAGCAGGTCCAGCATCACGTCGGCACCGAAGCGGGTGGCGCCGACCCCGAGCCCGGTGTACCCGGCCGCGTAGGTCACCCTGCCCTGGTGGGCGGTGCCGAAGAACGCCGAGAAGCGGGAGCAGGTGTCGATGGCGCCGCCCCAGGCGTGGGAGAAGCGGACGCCCTCCAGCTGCGGGAAGCAGGTGAAGAAGTGCCCGGCGAGCTTGGCGTAGGTCTCGGGCCGGTCGTCGTACTCGGCGCGGACGCGGCCGCCGTAGGGGTAGATCGCGTCATAGCCGCCCCACAGGACGCGGTTGTCGGCGGACAGGCGGAAGTAGTGGAACTGGTTGGCGCTGTCGCCGAGGCCCTGGCGGTTCTTCCAGCCGACGGACGCCAGCTGGTCGGCGGTGAGCGGCTCGGTCATCAGGGCGTAGTCGTAGACCGGGACGGTGTACGGGCGGACCCGTCTGACCAGGCTGGGGAAGATGTTCGTGCCGAGGGCGACCCGGCGGGCGCGGATCCGGCCGTAGGGGGTGCGTACGGCCATGCCCGCGCCGTACGGCTTCAGGGACAGGGCGGGGGTGTGCTCGTAGACCCGCACGCCCAGTTCCCGCGCCGCCCGCTTCAGGCCCCAGGCGAGCTTGGCGGGATGCAGCATGGCGACGCCCCTGCGGTCCCACAGGCCGGCCTGGAAGGTGGGTGAGTTCACCTGTTCCCGTACCTGCTCGGCGTCCAGGTACTCGACGTCCTCGGCCAGGCCCCGGCGGGTCATCTCCTCGTGCCAGTCACGCAGTTCCCAGGCCTGGTAGGGCTCGGTGGCGACGTCGATCTCGCCGGTGCGTTCGAAGTCGCAGTCGATGGAGTGCCGGGCGACCGCGGCCTCGATCTCGTCGAGGTTGCGCGCGCCCAGCTCCTGGAGCTTGTGGATCTCGTCCGGCCAGCGGGTGAGGCCGTTGGGCAGGCCGTGGGTGAGGGAGGCGGCGCAGAAGCCGCCGTTGCGGCCGGAGGCGGCCCAGCCCACCTCGCGGCCCTCCACCAGTACCACGTCCCGTCCCGGGTCGCGTTCCTTGGCGATCAGCGCCGTCCACAGTCCGCTGTAGCCGCCTCCGACGACCAGCAGGTCGCAGGTCTCGGAGGTGGTGAGGGCGGGTTCGGGACGGGGCCGGCAGGGGTCGTCCAGCCAGTACGGGACCGGCTGGGCCTCGGAGAGCGAACGGATCCACTGGTTCATGGCGCTCGGGGCCATGATTTCAACTCCCCACGGGTTATGCCTGCCGTCTGCCGCGGCGGTTTCCGGCCGCCATGGAGACCAGGACGAGCAGTACGGCGACGACGAACATGGTCGTGCCGATGACATTGATCTGAACGGGCGTTCCGCGCTGCGCCGAGCCCCAGACGAACATGGGGAAGGTGACGGTCGAGCCGGCGTTGAAATTGGTGATGATGAAGTCGTCGAAGGACAGGGCGAAGGCGAGCAGCGCGCCCGCCGCGATGCCGGGGGCCGCGATCGGCAGGGTGACCCGGACGAAGGTCTGGAACGGGCCCGCGTACAGGTCCCGTGCCGCCTCCTCCAGTCTGGGGTCCATCGACATCACACGCGCCTTGACGGCCGTGACCACGAAACTCAGGCAGAACATGATGTGCGCGATGAGGATCGTCCAGAAGCCGAGCTGAGCGCCCATGTTGAGGAACAGGGTGAGCAGCGAGGCGGCCATGACGACCTCGGGCATCGCCATCGGCAGGAAGATCAGCGAGTTCACGGCGCCGCGGGCGCGGAAGCGGTAGCGGACCAGCGCGAAGGCGATCAGCGTGCCGAGGACGGTCGCGCCGAGGGTCGCGAGGACGGCGATCTGAAGGCTGACGGACAGCGAGCCGCACAGGTCGGAGACGCCGCACGGGTCCTTCCAGGCGTCCAGGGAGAACCGCTGCCACTCGTAGTTGAAGCGTCCCTTCGGTCTGTTGAAGGAGAACACCGTGACGATGACGTTCGGCAGGAGCAGATAGCCGAGGGTCAGCAGTCCCGCGATGACGACGAGATTTCTCTTGAGCCAGTTGACAAAGGGCATTCAGACCAGATCCTCCGTCCCGGACCTGCGGATGTAGAGGGTGACCATGAGGAGGATGGCCGCCATGAGGATGAAGGAGAGTGCCGCTGCCGTCGGATAGTCGAGCACTCGGAGGAACTGGGTCTGGATGGTGTTTCCGACCATGCGGGTGTCCGTGGAGCCGAGCAGGTCGGCGTTGACGTAGTCGCCGGCCGCGGGGATGAAGGTCAGCAGCGTGCCGGAGACGACACCCGGCATCGACAGCGGGAAGGTGACCTTGCGGAAGGTCGTCCAGGGGCGGGCGTACAGGTCCCCCGCCGCTTCGTGGAGCCGGCCGTCGATGCGCTCGAGTGAGGTGTAGAGCGGCAGGATCATGAACGGCAGGAAGTTGTACGTCAGGCCGCAGATGACCGCCAGCGGGGTGGCCAGCACGCGGTCACCGGCGGTCAGGCCCAGCCAGCTGGTCACGTCCAGGACGTGCAGCGTGTCGAGGGCGCCGACGACCGGGCCGCCGTCCGCGAGGATCGTCTTCCAGGCCAGGGTGCGGATCAGGAAGCTGGTGAAGAACGGCGCGATCACCAGGATCATGATCAGGTTGCGCCAGCGGCCCGCGCGGAAGGCGATGAGGTACGCCAGCGGGTAGCCGAGCAGCAGGCACAGGAGGGTGGCGGTGCCCGCGTAGAGCACCGACCGGACGAACTGCGGCCAGTAGGCGGACAGGGCGTCCCAGTAGGTGGCGAAGTGCCAGGTGACCTTGTAGCCCTCCTCCAAGGAGCCCGTCTGCACGGACGTGGAGGCCTGGTAGATCATCGGCAGCGCGAAGAAGACGAGCAGCCAGAGGATGCCCGGGAGCAGCAGCCAGTACGGCGTCCAGCGGCCCCTGCGTTTCGGGGGCTTCGGCTCGGGCGCTTCTGGCGCGAGCGGCGGTGGCGACTCGGTGAGGGTTGTCATCAGGCCGCCTCTTCCACTCCGGCATCGGCGTCCTGGGCGGCGTCGAGCCCGAAGGTGTGGGCCGGGTTCCAGTGCAGGACGACCTCGGCGCCGGGCACCAGGCGGGGGTCGCGGTCGATGTTCTGGGCGTAGACCTCGAAGTCGGAGCAGACCGGGCTGTCGACGACGTACTGCGTGGAGACGCCGATGAAGCTGGAGTCGGCGATCTTCCCGGTGATGCGGTTGCGGCCCACCGGTATCTCGCCGGCGTCGTCCGCGTGGGTGAGGGAGATCTTCTCCGGGCGGACGCCGACCAGCACCCTGCCGCCGGTGCCGGCGGGCGCCGAACACCGCGATGCGGGCAGGACGAGCTTGCCGCCACCCGCCTTCAGCACGACCTCGTCGCCGTTCTTCGAGTCGACCTCCGCCTCGATGAAGTTGGAGGTGCCGAGGAAGTTGGCGACGAAGGTGGTGCGCGGGTTCTCGTACAGGTCAGCCGGTGAGCCGAGCTGCTCGACGCGGCCCGCGTTCATCACGGCGACCGTGTCGGCCATGGTCATGGCCTCCTCCTGGTCGTGCGTGACGTGGACGAAGGTGATGCCGACCTCGGTCTGGATGCGCTTGAGCTCCAGCTGCATCTGGCGGCGCAGCTTCAGGTCGAGGGCGCCGAGCGGCTCGTCGAGGAGGAGCACCTTGGGGTGGTTGATCAGCGCCCGGGCCACGGCGACGCGCTGCTGCTGGCCGCCGGAGAGCTGGTGCGGCTTCTTGCGGGCCTGCTCGCCGAGCTGGACGAGGTCGAGCATCTCCTCGACCTGCTTCTTCACCGACTTCAGGCCTCGACGGCGCAGGCCGAAGGCGACGTTCTCGAAGATGTTCAGGTGCGGGAAGAGCGCGTAGGACTGGAAGACCGTGTTCACCGGCCGCTTGTACGGCGGGAGCGCGGTCACGTCCTGGTCGCCGAGGTGGACGGTGCCCCGCGTGGGCTCCTCCAGCCCGGCGATCATGCGCAGGGTGGTGGTCTTGCCACAGCCGGAGGCGCCGAGCAGGGCGAAGAAGGAGCCCTGCGGCACGGTCAGGTCGAGCGGGTGGACGGCGGTGAAGGCGCCGTAGGTCTTGGCTATGCCCGTGAGGCGGACGTCGCCGGACGGGTCTGTCTTGTTCGTCATGGTGGTCACGCCCCGGTCAGCTTCGCGAACTTCTCTTCGAACTCGGTCTCTTCCTTCGAGCTCAGCGAGCGGAAGGCGTGCGACTTGGCGGCCATGGCCTTGTCGGGAATGATCAGCGGGTTGTCGGCCGCGTCCTCGTCGATCTTCGCGAGCTCGGCCTTCACCCCGTCGACGGGGCACACGTAGTTGATGTACGCGGCGAGTTCGGCGGCGGGCTTCGGCTCGTAGTAGAAGTCGATGAGCCGCTCGGCGTTCGTCTTGTGCCGGGCCTTGTTGGGGATCAGCAGGTTGTCGGTCGATGTCATGTAGCCGCTGTCCGGTATGAGGAAGTCGATGTCGGGGCTGTCCGCCTTCAGCTGGACGACGTCCCCGGCCCAGGCGACACAGGCCGCGAAGTCGCCGCTGGTCAGGTCGGAGGTGTAGTCGTTGCCGGTGAAGCGGCGGATCTGGCCCTTGTCGACGGCCTTCTGCAGGCGCGCGATGGCGGCGTCGTAGTCGTCGGCGGTGAAGTGCGCCGGGTCCTTGCCCATGTCGAGCAGCGTCATGCCGACGCTGTCGCGCATCTCCGACAGGAAGCCGACGCGCCCCTTGAGCCTGGGGTTGTCCAGCAGGTCGGACACGGACTTCACCTCGACGCCGTCGAGGGCCTTCTTGTTGTACGCGATGACGGTGGAGATGCCCTGCCAGACGTACGAGTAGGCGCGGCCCGGGTCCCAGTCGGGGCTGCGGAACTGGGCCGAGAGATTGGCGTAGGCGTGCGGCAGGTTGCTCGGGTCGAGCTTCTGCGCCCAGCCCAGGCGGATGAGCCGGCCGGCCAGCCAGTCGGTGAGGACGATCAGGTCGCGGCCGGTGTCCTGGCCCGCGGCGAGCTGCGGCTTGATCTTGCCGAAGAACTCGTTGTTGTCGTTGATGTCCTCGGTGTACCTGACCTTGACGCCGGTGCGTTTCGTGAACTGCTCCAGCGTCGGGTGGTGCTTGCCGCTGTCGTCGACGTCCATGTACTCGGTCCAGTTGGAGAAGTTCACCGTCTTCTCCTCGGCCGAGTGGTCCTCTGCCGGGACGCCGCCCTGCGACCGGCCGGCCGCCGGGATGCCGCAGGCGCTCAGCGTCCCGAGTCCGCCGGCGGCGAGCGCCCCGCCCGCGGAGGCGCGCAGCAGGGACCGCCGGGTGAGGGCGGCCCTGCCGTTGTTGAAACTGCGCCGCATGGCGGCCACCTGGGCCGCGGAGAGGCGGTCGGGCTCGTACTGCTCCATGCGCGTGGTGCCCTTCTCGAGGGTGGGCGGCCGCTGGTCGGGCGGCCTGATCCGGCTATCGGTCCCCGAAGACGGTGCGGTGCCAGTCCTTCGCGGCCACCGCGGTGTTGTCGAACATGACGTGCTTGATCTGGGTGTACTCCTCGAACGAGTACGCGGACATGTCCTTGCCGAAGCCGGAGGACTTGTAGCCGCCGTGCGGCATCTCGCTGATGATCGGGATGTGGTCGTTGACCCACACACAGCCCGCCTTGATCTCCCGGGTGGCCCGGTTCGCCCGGTACACGTCCCGGCTCCAGGCGGAGGCGGCGAGGCCGTACGGGGTGTCGTTGGCCAGCGCGAGACCCTCGTCGTCGGTGTTGAAGGGCAGCACGACCAGGACCGGCCCGAAGATCTCCGACTGGACGACCTCGCTGTCCTGGGCGGCGTCGGCGATGAGCGTGGGCCGGTAGTAGGCGCCCTTGGCGAGCTCGCCTCCCGGTGCCTCGCCGCCGGTGACCACGCGCGCGTAGGAACGCGCCCGGTCGACGAAACCGGCGACCCGGTCGCGCTGGACGCGCGAGATCAGCGGCCCGAGGTCGGTGCCCGCCGCGAAGGGGTCGCCGAGCCGGACGCTCTCCATGAGTGCGGCGGTCCGTGCGAGGAATTCCTCGTAGAGCGGCCGCTGCACGTACGCGCGGGTGGCGGCCGTGCAGTCCTGCCCGGTGTTGATGAGCGCGCCGGCGACCGCGCCGTGGGCGGCGGCCTCGAGGTCGGCGTCGTCGAAGACCACGAAGGGCGCCTTGCCGCCGAGCTCCAGGTGGAGCCGCTTGACGGTGGCGGTGGCGATCTCCGCGACGCGTTTGCCGACGGCGGTGGAGCCGGTGAAGGAGGTCATGGCCACGTCGGGGTGGCCGACGAGGTGCTCACCGGCCTCCCTGCCGGTGCCGGTGACGATGTTGATGACACCGTCCGGGATCCCGGCGTCCGTGGCCGCCTGGGCGAAGAGCAGCGAGGTCAGCGGGGTGAGCTCGGCGGGTTTCAGGACGATCGTGTTGCCCGCCGCGATCGCCGGGAGGATCTTCCAGGCGGCCATCTGGAGGGGGTAGTTCCAGGGGGCGATGGACCCGACGACGCCGATGGGCTCGCGCCGGAGGTACGAGGTGTGGTCCCCGGAGTACTCACCGGCGGACTGCCCTTGCAAGTGCCGTGCGGCACCGGCGAAGAAGGCGGTGTTGTCGATGGTGCCCGGTACGTCGAACTCACGGGACAGCTTCAGCGGCTTGCCGCACTGGAGCGACTCGGCGCGGGCGAAGTCCTCGGCCCGGTCGGCGAGCACCGCGGCGAACCGGTGCAGGGCGTCGGAACGCTCGCCGGGGGTGGTCGCCGCCCAGCCCGGGAAGGCCGCGCGGGCGGCCGCCACGGCCCGGTCCACGTCGGCCGTGCCCGCCAGCTCGTAGGTGAGGACCTCCTCGCCGGACGCCGGGTCGACGACCGCGTGCGTACGGCCGGAGGTGCCCCTGGTCGGACGGCCCGCGATGAACTGCGCGCCCTCCGCGAAGCGCTCCTGGGCCGGGAATCGGTCCGGGGTGGCGTTGCCCGGGTTGTGCATGTCGCTCTCCTCCGTGTCCCCGTGACGGGGCCGGCGTGGCTCAGGCTCGATTTGAGTGCCGATCCTGACAGAGGTATGCCACTCCAACAAGGGATTCCGTTGTTGATTTTTGGTTACGCGACGGAATCTGTCGACCAGGTGTCGAGTCAGCCGCGAAAAGGCAGGACGCTGTGTCAGTGGTGCCTGCCAGACTCGCGTGCATGGAGAAGACCACGGGGGCGATCGGGTCCCGCTCTGCCCTGATCAGGGCGGACCGGGCCGGCGCGAAGATCAGGTATCTGCACTTCTGGGGGCACCGGCCGCGACCGGACGGCCGGATCGGGGCGAGCTGTCTGAGCCAGTGGTGGCCGGCGCCGTTCTCGGTGGACGGCGTGGAGTACGCGACGGCCGAGCACTGGATGATGGCCGGCAAGGCCAGACTGTTCGAGGACCCGGTGGCGGAGCGTGCCGTGCTGGCCGCGGCGCATCCCGCCGAGGCCAAGCGGGCCGGGCGGCTGGTGCGCGGTTTCGACGAGGAGATCTGGGAGCGCGAGCGGTTCCGGATCGTCGTGGAGGGCAGCGTCCACAAGTTCGCCGCGCATCCGGAGCTGCGGGGGTTCCTGCTGAGCACCGGTGACCGGGTGCTGGTCGAGGCCAGTCCCGTGGACCGGGTGTGGGGCATCGGGCTGGCCGCGGACGACGAGGCGGCGTCGGATCCGGCGCGGTGGCGGGGGCCCAACCTGCTGGGGTTCGCGCTGATGGAGGCGCGGGAGCGGCTGCGCCGGGCATGAGAGAGGGGCCGGTCGCCGGACCAGCCCCTCGCCACGGGTCCTCGTTCAGGAAGCCGCGCCCATCCCGCCCATGATGCTGGCGAAGAGCAGGAAACCCAGCAGCGGCAGGATCACCGTGGCGATGATCCCGCAGACCAGGCCGGCGGTCGCCGCGCCCTTGTTGGTGGCCTCGCCGCGGGTGGCCCTGCCGCGGCCGATCGCGCCGAAGATGATCGCGAGGATGCCCAGGATCACGCCGAAGAACCACAGCAGGAAGGTCACGCTGCACACCACGCCGATGATGCCCAGCACCAGTCCCGTGGTTCCCATGCCGTTGTTCGGCTGCGCGGGCATCGCGTACCCGGGGCCCTGCGGGTAGCCCGCGGGCGGCGCGGCCGGGTAGCCCGTGCCGCCCTGCGGGTAGCCGTAGCCCGGGCCGGACTGCTGCGGGTAGCCGTAGCCGGGGGCCGGCTGCTGCGGGGGCTGGGACGGCGGCCCGAAACCACCGGGCGTGGGGTTGGTGTTGGACATGGACGGTCTCCCCTCGTTGTCAGACCAGGGCATCGTAGTGGCCAAGTCCGTTGCGAGGGGCGGCTGTTTCAGTGGTGGGACGGTGCGGTGACGGCGGGGCCCCGGGCCCCGTAGTACGGATCGTCGTCGGACCGGTCGCTGTTGATCGCGGCCGTGATGCCGACGGCGATCAGGACGATCACCGCGATGCCGAGGATGATCCCGATGATGCCCATGATCAGACCGGCCTGGGCCTGACCGTGGTTGGTGGCCACGCCCGCGTCGGCGCGCTTGCGGCCCTTGATGCCGAAGACGACGGCGAGGATGCCGGTGACCAGGGAGACCACGCCGTACAGGCAGAACAGGGTGCAGGAGACGATGCCGAGCACCATGGCGGCGATGCCCATGCCGTTCTGCGGGGCCGGCGGCATGCCGGGCCACCCGTAGCCGCCTTGCGGGTAACCGGGGTAGCCGTAGCCGCCGGTCGTTGCGGGACCGGTGGGGGCGACGGGCGGGGGCGGGACGGCGCCGGTGTCCGCGGGCGGGGTGAAGCCCGCGCCCGGCATCGAGGTGACCGTGGCCTGATCATGGACGGACGGCGGCTGCTGCGTCTGGCCCTTCTCGAGCGAGGGCTTGCTCTCCGGAGGCGCCCACGGGTCATGGCCCCCGCCGTCTGGTTGTGTCGCGTCCGTCATGATGCATCCCCCCTGGGTCGATCGTGCCGCCATGCTACGGGGCCGCCCGTCGGGTACCCCAGCGCGGGTGGGTGCGTGGGCCGGCCGCATCCCGCGGCGGAAGCCGCCTCCGATACAGTCCCGCGCCCCTGGAAGGGGGCGCCGCGCCACGGCCTACGATGAGTCCGCGTCACCGATCAGCCGATCACCCGCGCCCCGCCCGCCCTCACGCCGGCCGGGGCGCCGTTCCGGGGAGGAACCCTTGACCGAGCACCTCGTCGACCCCCACGCCTCACGCGATCTGAAGGCCTTCATCGCCGGACTGCCCAAGGCCGAACTGCATGTGCACCACGTGGGATCCGCCTCCCCCCGGATCGTCTCCGAACTCGCCGCCCGCCACCCCGACTCCAGGGTCCCGACCGATCCCGCCGCCCTGGTCGACTACTTCACCTTCACCGACTTCGCCCACTTCATCGAGGTGTACCTGTCGGTCGTCGACCTGATCCGCACCCCGGAGGACGTCCGGCTGCTCACCTACGAGGTGGCCCGTGACCTGGCCCGGCAGCAGGTGCGGTACGCCGAGCTGACCATCACGCCGTTCTCGTCCACCCGCCGCGGTATCGACGAGCGTGCCTTCATGGACGCGATAGAGGACGCCCGCAAGTCGGCCGAGGCCGAGTTCGGGACCGTGCTGCGCTGGTGCTTCGACATCCCCGGCGAGGCGGGCCTGGAGTCGGCGGAGGAGACGGTCCGGCTCGCCACCGACGACCGGCTGCGTCCGGAGGGCCTGGTCTCCTTCGGCCTCGGCGGGCCCGAGGTCGGCGTGCCCCGGCCGCAGTTCAAGCCGTACTTCGACCGGGCGATCGCGGCCGGCCTGCACTCGGTGCCGCACGCCGGCGAGACCACCGGCCCCCAGACCGTGTGGGACGCCCTCACGCATCTGCGGGCCGAGCGCATCGGGCACGGCACCAGCTCCGCGCGGGACCCGAAGCTCCTCGCGCACCTCGCCGAGCACCGGATCCCGCTCGAGGTGTGCCCGACCTCCAACATCGCCACGCGCGCCGTGACCACGCTCGACGAACACCCGATCAAGGAGTTCGTGCAGGCGGGGGTCATCGTCACGATCAACTCCGACGACCCGCCCATGTTCGGCACCGACCTCGACAACGAGTACGCGGTGGCGGCCCGGCTGCTCGGCCTCGACGAGCGAGGGCTGGCCGACCTGGCGAAGAACGCCGTCGACGTGTCCTTCCTCGACCCGGCCGGCAAGGCCGGGATCAAGGGCGAGATCGACACGTACACCGCGGCGTGGCTCGACCGGTGAAGCGCGTGCCGATCGCCGTGGCCCACCGGGGCGACCCCTACCGCGTCCGCGAGAACACCGTCGCCTCGCTGCGCTCCGCGCTCGACCGGGGTGCGGACGCGGTGGAGATCGACGTACGGCTCACCCGGGACGGCGTGCCGGTGCTGCTGCACGACGAGACGCTGAAGCGGCTGTGGGAGCACGAGCGGCCGGTGCGCGCGCTGTCCTGGGAGGAGGTGCGCGGGCTGACCGGCGGCGGGGTGCCGACACTGGCGGAGGCGCTGGCGACGACCGACGGGCACCGGGTGATGATCGACCTGCCCGGCTCACCCGACGTGCGGGCGGTACGCCGGGTCATGGGGGTCGTGCGGGAGGCCGGGGCGGCGGACCGCGTCTACTACTGCGCGGGCGCCGACGCCATGCTCGCCGTGCGCGCGGCGGACCCGGACGCCGAGATCGCCCTGACCTGGACGACCCTGGCCCCGCCCCGGCCCGTCCTGCTGGAGGCGGTCCGCCCGCGCTGGCTCAACTACCGCTTCGGCCTGGTGGACCGGCTTCTCGCCGAGCGCGTCCACGGCGACGGCTGTCTGCTGTCCGTCTGGACGCCCGACACCCGCCGCTCCATGCGGCGGCTCCTCGAAGCGGGGGTCGACTCGATCACGACCAACCGCATCGACGTGCTGTGCGCCGTACGCGCGGGCGCGGCGGCGCCGGGCCGGCCGGGGGCACCGGCCAGGCCGTAGCGGATGACGGCCCCGGGCGCTGCTGCCGCCCGGGGGCCGGTGACAACCGAAGGGGACGACCTACGCGTCCAGCGACGTCATCACGTGCTTGATCCGCGTGTAGTCGTCGAAGCCGTACGCCGACAGGTCCTTGCCGTAGCCGGACTTCTTGAAGCCGCCGTGCGGCATCTCGGCGACCAGCGGGATGTGGGTGTTGATCCACACACAGCCGAAGTCGAGCTTCTTGGACATCCGCATGGCGCGGCCGTGGTCCTTGGTCCACACGGACGAGGCGAGGGCGTACTCGACGCCGTTGGCCCACTCCACCGCCTGGTCCTCGTCGCGGAAGGACTGGACGGTGATGACCGGGCCGAAGACCTCCTTCTGGATGATCTCGTCGTCCTGCTTCAGGCCCGAGACGACGGTCGGCGCGTAGAAGTAGCCCTTGTCGCCGACCCGCTTGCCGCCGGCCTCCACGCGCGCGTGCGCCGGCAGCCGCTCGATGAACCCCTCGACCTGGGCGAGCTGGTTGGGGTTGTTCAGCGGCCCGTACAGCACGTCCTCGTCGTCCGGCTGCCCGGTCTTCGTGTCGGCGGCGGCCTTGGCCAGCGCGGAGACGAACTCGTCGTGGATGGACTCGTGGACCAGCACGCGCGTGGCGGCCGTGCAGTCCTGGCCGGCGTTGAAGTAGCCCGCGACGGAGATGTCCTCCACGGCCTTGGCGATGTCGGTGTCCTCGAAGACCACGACCGGGGCCTTGCCGCCCAGTTCCAGGTGGACGCGCTTGACGTCCTTGGACGCGGACTCGGCGACCTGCATGCCGGCGCGCACCGAACCGGTGATGGAGGCCATCGCCGGGACCGGGTGCTCGACCATCATGCGGCCGGTCTCACGGTCACCGCAGATGACGTTGAAGACGCCCTTGGGGACGATCGAGCCGATGATCTCGGCGATGAGGACAGTTGAGGCCGGGGTGGTGTCGGACGGCTTCAGGACGACGGTGTTGCCCGCCGCCAGCGCCGGGGCGAACTTCCACACGGCCATCATCATCGGGTAGTTCCACGGCGCGACCTGGGCGCAGACGCCGACCGGCTCGCGGCGCACGATGGAGGTCAGGCCCTCCATGTACTCACCGGCCGAGCGGCCCTCGAGCATCCGCGCCGCACCCGCGAAGAAGCGGATCTGGTCGACCATCGGCGGGATCTCCTCGGAGCGGGTCAGCCCGACGGGCTTGCCCGTGTTCTCCACCTCGGCCGCGATCAGTTCCTCGGCGCGCTCCTCGAAGGCGTCCGCGATCTTCAGCAGGGCCTTCTGGCGTTCGGCGGGCGTGGTGTCGCGCCAGCCGGGAAAGGCCTCGGCGGCCGCCGCCATCGCGGCGTCCACGTCCGCCTGCCCGGACAGCGGAGCGGTCGCGTACGCCTCGCCCGTCGCGGGATTGACCACCTCGGTGGTCCGTCCGTCGGCGGCGTCCCGGAACTCACCGCCGATGTAGTTGCGCAGACGACGCAGCTCGGTGCTCACTGCCGGCCCTCCAGTTGGGGTGTCCAGTACTTGAGACACCCACCCTAGTCGGCTGCCCCACGTTTTCAACACCCCCGCCACCTTCGATCGTGCGGAATCCGCAGTTGTGAGGGATGCAAACAACGGATTTCATCGATCAGACCTTGCGGAAGTGTCGATCCCTCGTGCACAGTGACCCCGTGGCCAGTCGAAGCGCAGACCAGAGGGACTCCCGCGAGTCCAGGAACGGCGGTCCCCACCTGGACGCCGTCTCCCTCGCCATCATCGAACAGCTCCAGGAGGACGGCCGCCGGCCCTACGCCGCCATCGGCAAGGCGGTCGGCCTCTCCGAGGCGGCCGTGCGCCAGCGCGTCCAGAAGCTGCTCGACCAGGGCGTGATGCAGATCGTCGCCGTCACGGACCCGCTCACCGTGGGCTTCCGCAGACAGGCGATGGTCGGCGTCAACGTCGAGGGTGACGTGGAGTCGGTCGCGGACGCGCTGTCGGCCATGTCCGAGTGCGAGTACGTGGTGATGACCGCTGGTTCCTTCGACCTGATGGTGGAGATCGTCTGCGAGGACGACGACCACCTCCTGGAGGTCATCAACAAACGCATCCGGGCCGTCCCCGGAGTGCGCTCCACCGAGAGCTTCGTCTACCTCAAGCTCAAGAAGCAGACCTACATGTGGGGAACCCGATAACCGTGAGGACCCGATAGCCGTGAGCAAGGACCTCTCCCAGTCCGCGTACGACCACCTGTGGATGCACTTCACGCGCATGTCGTCGTACGAGAAGGCCCCCGTCCCCACCATCGTCCGGGGCGAGGGCACCTACATCTACGACGACCGGGGCAAGCGCTACCTCGACGGTCTCGCCGGTCTGTTCGTCGTGCAGGCCGGGCACGGCCGGGTCGAACTCGCCGAGACCGCCTTCAAGCAGGCGCAGGAGCTGGCGTTCTTCCCCGTGTGGTCCTATGCCCACCCCAAGGCCGTCGAGCTGGCCGAGCGCCTCGCCGGCCATGCCCCGGGCGACCTGAACAAGGTCTTCTTCACCACCGGCGGCGGCGAGGCGGTGGAGACCGCCTGGAAGCTCGCCAAGCAGTACTTCAAGCTGGTCGGCAAGCCCACCAAGCACAAGGTGATCTCCCGCGCGGTCGCCTACCACGGCACCCCGCAGGGCGCCCTGTCCATCACCGGCCTGCCGGGCCTGAAGGCCCCGTTCGAGCCGCTGGTGCCGGGCGCGCACAAGGTCCCCAACACCAACATCTACCGCGCGCCGATCTTCGGCGACGACCCGGAGGCCTTCGGCCGCTGGGCCGCCGACCAGATAGAGCAGCAGATCCTCTTCGAGGGCCCGGACACGGTCGCCGCGGTGTTCCTCGAGCCGGTGCAGAACGCGGGCGGCTGCTTCCCGCCCCCGCCCGGCTACTTCCAGCGGGTCCGCGAGATCTGCGACCGGTACGACGTGCTGCTCGTCTCGGACGAGGTCATCTGCGCCTTCGGCCGGCTGGGCACGGTCTTCGCCTGCGACAAGTTCGGCTACGTCCCGGACATGATCACCTGCGCCAAGGGCATGACCTCGGGCTACTCCCCGATCGGCGCGTGCATCGTCTCCGACCGCCTCGCCGAGCCGTTCTACAAGGGCGACAACACCTTCCTGCACGGCTACACCTTCGGCGGCCACCCGGTCTCCGCGGCCGTGGGCCTCGCCAACCTCGACCTGTTCGAACGCGAGAACCTCAACCAGCACGTCCTGGACAACGAGGGCGCGTTCCGCTCCACCCTGGAGAAGCTGCACGACCTGCCGATCGTCGGCGACGTCCGCGGCAACGGCTTCTTCTACGGCATCGAGCTCGTCAAGGACAAGGCCACCAAGGAGTCCTTCGACGCGGACGAGACCGAGCGGATCCTGTACGGCTTCCTCTCCAGGAAGCTGTACGACAACGGCCTGTACTGCCGGGCCGACGACCGGGGCGACCCGGTCGTCCAGCTCGGCCCGCCGCTGATCTCGGACCAGTCGACGTTCGACGAGATCGAGCAGATCCTGCGGGCCACGCTCTCGGAGGCGTGGACGAAGCTCTGATCGTCGTTCTGGATGATCAATACCGGCCCCGGTGCCGCCCGTTCGAGTGAGAAACGGCGGCCCGGGGCCGCGTGCTGTCCGGCCCCGCGCGGTCGATCTGCCTAGCGTGCGCACACGCCACGCACCGCACGCGTGAGCCGGGACCGTGACCCCCGGTCGGCGCCCTCGTTCCGCCGTACGGGGGACACACCACAGCATTTGACGAACTGAACCGAGGTGTACGCCATGGACGCCCCGCCGGACAACGACGTGCTCTGGGCACGCGCCCTGCACTTCCAGCACGAGGACGGATCCCCCGCGCTCAGTGGTGTCTCGCTCGGCGTCCGGGAGAGCGAGATCCTCGCCGTCAGCGGCCCGCGCGGCAGCGGCAAGACGACCCTGCTGCGCTGTCTGTCCGGCCTGGTGCCCGTCCGGCGCGGCGAGGTCTGGTTCAACAGCGTGCCCGTGCACACCATGGGACCCCTCACCCGGGAGCGGCTGCGCCGCGACCGCTTCGGCTGGATCGACCCGGTCCCCACGCTGGTCCCGGAACTCAACGCCTGGGAGAACACCGCCCTGCCGCTGATGCTGCGCGGCACCAGCCGGCGCCGCGCCAAGACGGCGGCCCTGGAGTGGCTGGAGCGCCTGGACATCGGCTCAAGCGCCCGCAAGCGCCCGCACCAGCTGATGCAGGCGGAGCGGCAGCGGGTCTGCATCGCCCGCGCCCTCGCCCCCGCCCCGTCGGTGCTGTTCGCCGACGAACCCACCGCACCACTGCACCGTGCCGACCGCACCCATGCACTGCGCACCCTCACCACGGCGGCCCGCTCGCACGGCATCACGGTGGTCCTGGCCACCCACGACCCGGAGACCGCGGCGCTCGCCGACCGTACGGTCTTCCTGCTCGACGGGCGGCGCGTGCAGACGGTGCACCTGCCTCCGGTCACCGAGACCGCCGAGCCGGAAGGCCGGGCCGCGTGCTCGCTCTCCGTCTGACCCGCGGCGCCCACCCCGCCGTGCAACTGCGCCGCCTCCTGGTCGCGGTCGCCTCGGCGGGGACGGGCTTCCTGTTGCTCTGCGCCCTGGGCTACGCACTCGGCCACCCCGGCTCCCCGGGCGCCGCCCTGCCGCGCCTGGCCTGGTGTGCGGCGCCCCTGGCCGCCACGGTGTACTTCGCGGTCGCCGTGGCCCGCACCGACCCCGGCACCAAGCCCCGCGCCGGCCTCTCGGCGATCGGCCTGGGCCCGCTGCGCCTCATGGCCGTCTCGGCGACGACGACGGCCCTGTCCTGCACCCTGGGCTCGATGCTGGCCCTGCTGGTCTTCCTGCACCTGCGGGGCGATCTGACCGGGATGCCCTTCGACGGCGCCGGGGCCGACTTCCTCGCCCCGGACCAGCCGCTGCCGCTGCCCGGGGCTCTGACGCTGCTCGCGCTCGTGCCCGCGGGAGCGTCGGTCGCGGCGGCCCTGACGCTTCGGCCGGGGGAGCCGGAACCGGCGCCGCCCCGGGCGAGCCGGACGTACGGCCGTCTCGGCGGGTTCCGGCGCACGAGTGGGCTCGAGACGTTCGGGACGTACGGCCGTTTCGGGCGGCAGATCGTCCGGGCGGCGCCCGGGACGGCCGATCCGGCCGGGCCCGGCGGGCAGCACGGCACGCCTCCGCAGGCGCGGACCGGCGCGGCCGCTGCGGCGGCGGTCACCGGCTCGGCC
>NZ_BMWE01000034.1 GCF_014651075.1 Streptomyces djakartensis
CTTCGACGAGGCGTACGTCGGCCCCTTCACCTGGGACCTCAAGCGCTTCGCCGCCTCCATCGCCCTCATCGGGTACGCCAAGGCGCTCAGCGACGAGCAGATCACCGAGCTGGTGCGGATCTACGCAAACGCCTACCGCGAGCGGATCCACGCCCTGTCCACCGGCGCCAAGAGCGACGAGGTACCGTCGTTCACCCTGGACACCGCGCAGGGCCCGGGCAGCTGGCGGTTCCGCGTCCTGTTGTCCTGTTTCAGCGGAGCAGGCCCGTACCGCCCGCCGCTCCGCCGACGTCCACCGCCGCCGCGCCGCCACCACCTCCGGCAGGCCCCGCAGATCCTGACGCTCCAGCGCTGATCGGCATCCGCGTCCAGCAGCCACCGCCCATGCCGCACGCACACCCGCTCCCACCCGCGGCACCTACCGCACCACCCCGCAGCTCCTGCCCGGTGCGCCGGGCCGTGCACAGTGGCGTTGCGTGGTGACGGCTGGGCACGGCGTTACGCCGCCCGTGCCTTCGGCCATGGCGCCGAGGGCACGCCGACGGTGCGGGCGGGGTGGTCAGGTGGCTGCCGCAAGAGCAGGCGAGGGGCTGGCCGGGCGGGGGTGCGCCCGCGCGGCGGGGCTGCCACCGCTGCCGGGCGGCCTGTATGGTGCGACGCCCGCCGCTCCGCCCGCCGGAGGCCGGCCAGACGGTGAGGAGGTGCTCTTGACCTCGATCACCGTGAGCTGGCCGTCGTGGTGGACCAAGTAGTCGGGCTGCCAGGAGCCCGGCTGCGCTGGGGCCTTGCCGTTCCGGGCGGCCTGCGAGGCAAGGTAGCTGTGCACCCCGCTGCCCACGATCTGTTCCAGCATCGCCGGCTCGAGCAGCGACAGGAAATGCCTCCACTGCTGGTCGCTTGATCCCCAGGTGTGCCTGGGTTGCGCCGTGGAGGGACCAGTCAGCAGGCGGGAGGACGTGCGCTGCAGCCGCCGCAGCGCGGCCTGGCTGCGAAGCCGGCTCCACTCATTGGGCAGTTCGCCGGCCGTGGCCGCGGGGGAGCGCCGAGTGATCTTCTCGAAGGCGCTCAGCCACGGCGTGTGCTGCTCGGGCGGGATGCCGCAGCCGGTCAGGAAAGCCCGCAGTTGCTGCTCATCGGCTGGGATGGCGTCGCGGTTGACGATCCGGGCCGTGCTGCTGACCGGCAGCGCGAGCGGGTTGCCTGAGCGTTCCTTGATCTCCCGAAGGCTCGGCGCCCCGGCCTGTTCCCACACCACTTCCAGCGCCCTGCTCAAGTCCCCCTCATCGCCGATGAGTCCTGGGCGGGGCGCCCGCAGCTGCGCCAGCCGACCGCGTTCCTCGATGCGGGCTTGGCGCCACAGGTCGTCCGCGGCCCGCACCGCATCCTGCTCCCCGCCGCAGCCCTCGACGTAGGCCTCGACCGTGGTGCGCCGGGGCACCACAGCCCCGGATGCCGCCCGCTTGAGCGTGGCAGGCGACAGGCCTGTGCGGCGGGCCAGCGTCTCGTAGCTCATCCCGGCCGCGTCCCGCCATCCGCGAAGGTGTACGGCGAGTCGGCCGCGGGCAGGCCGGCCCTGGTCGACGGGGTTTTCTTTGCGCCCCATGCCCTGTGCCGCCTACTTCCCGGCCGCGGCGCGCAGCACCGCGGCGGCCAGTCCGCCCAGGCGGCGCCGGCCACCTCCGGCCGCGACGACCGCCGCAGCGCCCAGAGCACCGCATCCCCCGAGCAGCAGGAAGACGTCCTCGAGCGGCATCCCGGTCATGTGCAGGGCGGCACCCAGGACGGGGAAGGAGACGGCGGTGAAGGCCTGCGGCGCGCCGAACCGGGACGGAGTATCCGTCCGGTCGGTTCCGCATCGCGGCACACGAGGGCTGTTGCTCGACATGCGAAGGTCCTTTCACAGGCCCCGGTGCCAAGGCGGCTGACCGGGGCGGGGCGAACTGCTACTGGCTGCAAGCCCCTCTTGCACAGGGGCGATTGGCGTCACCGCCCGTGCCGGGCATGCCTACATCATTCCAGCCCCGCGCCGCCTCCGGCAGAAAGATCACCAGTCGAAACATCCCCTATGCTGGTAATGCCCGTTGATTGGTTCTGTGGTGTCCAAGCAAGCGGTTCTCACCACCTCACCTGTCCTCGCCCCTCGAAGACCGGGCAACCAGGGCGGCGGCCGCGATGCCGCTTGCTGCGGCCGCGCGCTGCACGCGGATAGTCCGTCTGTGTGCATGATCTGCTTGCCGCAGCCCCTGTCTATGAGTGATGGTGGGCCCCAGAACACGACGAGGCCGGTGCTCCCGGCCCGCGAAAGTCCTTGAACTGCTACTGGCTGCAACCGACGCTGACAGGGACACCGGCAGATCTACGTTGGCGCGTGATCTGCCTGCACGACGCCGGCACCGCCACTCGGCGGTGCCGGTTTCGTCGTCTCCAAGCCTCGTTGCACCGCCCCCGGTGCCGCCAGGCGGCTCCACACTGCGAGCGATAAACCAAGGCGCGTGACCGTCCGGGCCGTCGTGGCTGCCGCCGTCCCCGCCCGGCGCCCGCCATCCGCCCGGCGTGCACGCTCTCGCGTGTGACGTTGATGTTGTCACCTCACCGAAGTGATGCGACAACACCCCGACAGCGCACGCAGCGGACTCGGCGGCGCCGATGTCCACGACGGCGGGCACGTCGGACGATCCGCAGCTCGCCCCTTCGGCAAGAGAAGCTGGCAGCTCCACCGCTTCGCTGCCCATACGTAGGCGCTGCCAGCTGGTTACTAGCTGTGTGGGCAGGCGTCGTTGTGGTGGGGGGTGGGGGTGCCGTCGGGTTCGATGCCGTGCGGCCATAGCTTTCGCCATATGGGCTCGGTGCCGTGGTAGGGGTAGGCGGCGTCTCCGTGGTCGAGCGCTTCGCGGGCGATGCGGGCTGCTTCTTCGATGTCGCGTGATTCGTATCGGAAGCGGGCGATGCTTGCGAGTGCTTCGGGGTGTCCGTAGGTTGCAGCGGCTTCCCAGAGTTCTTCGGCGCGATCTGTGTCTCCGGCTGCCTCGCGGTGTTTTGCCAGGTCAGCCAGTGTGTTTGTGAGCCCGTACTCCGCGGCGGCCCGTGCGTAGTACTCCGCCTGTTCGAAGAGGGCCGCTTCTTCACGCATCATGGCCAGACGGCCCAGGCAGGCGGGTGCGCCATAGGCTGCCGCGTGGTGAGCCAATTCGGATGCCTCCACAGTCAGACCGGCCTTCTCGTGCTGAAGCGCGATGTCGGCGAGGGCGTCGGGCTGGCAGCATTCGGCGGCCTCCAGGGCCAGGGCGGCTGCCTGCTCGTAGTCGGCTGCTTCAACGGCCATGAAGGCAAGGTCTGCCAGGGCCCTGCAGGTCAGATGGTCCACCGGCCAGCTGTCGCTGTCGTCGAGCGCGTCATATGCCTGGAGACGCACGTCGAGACCGAGGGCGGGGGAGGGCGGGGGCAGTTGATGGGCGCGTTCTGCCAGGAGGCGGGCGTAGCGCAGCCGCCATCGGGCTGAAGCGGCTGACTCCAGAGCGCTGACATCGGTGCGTCGTGGCAGGTGCCGCAGGGCAGCGTCCCAGAAAGAGGCCGGGGGGCATATCTGACCACGCGTCCGGCGGCCGTGCTGCTCCATGTAGTCGGCCAGTCGAAAGGACTCCTCGCCTTCGGTCCCTGCTCTGCGCCGTGTGCGCCGCAACAGGGCTGTGTTGCCGTGTGCGGTGCGCCCCGTATAGGTGAGGGCCTGTTCGAACCAGTCGTCGTCCAAGGAGTTGAGCTCTGACGCTGAAAAGTAGTCCATGGCCGCTTCTTCCAAGAAAGCTGCGGGTAGGTCTATGCCACATCCCAGACGTCGTGCGTCCATGGCGACGTGGAGGAGCGCGCGGGCACCCGCGCGCGCCAGCTTGTACCGGTCTAGCAACGCCGGAGCACCGGCGAGGAACTGGGTGATGCGGCGGTCGGCCGCCCCCGCCAGCGCTTGTGCGAGACGCTCGTCCGCCTGTGCCGCACTGTGAACGGCGACGAGTTCTTGCGCGGTGAAGGCGTCAGGCACATGGATTTGCCGTCCCGTAAGCAGCTGACGGCTTTGCTCCTGCGGATCTTCTCCTAGTGGAATCGGCAAAGAGGTCAGATGATCCCAGTGCAGGGGCCACAGAGTGCCCAGAACGAGGATCGGAGCGCGGTGAGTGTCGGCCAGCAGGGTGCGCAGGGCCGCGGCGATCCTCTCTCCGACCCCGGGAGGGGCCAGGTAGTGCTGTGCCTCGTTCAGCCAGACCACGGTTTTTGGCCCTACTGCGGCCAGGCCAGCCAGTGCTGCGTCGGCTCGGGTGGGGTCGAAGGGATGCCAGAGCCGCCACTCATCGACGGTAAGGATCTGAATGGCTTCCCACGCTGCACGGGTCTTGCCAGTGGAGGATTCGCCTACCAGCACGCATAGCTGGCTTTTGCCGCCCTGTGCGGCACGCACGATGTGCTGCAGGTGAGTGTCGTGCTCCCGCTGCACGTAGGCGGGTAACTCACTCTCTTCAGTGGCGACGCGGATCGCGTGATGCACTTCGAGATCAAGTGGGTGGCACTCGCTGATGAGGCGTGTAACGAGTGCTTTTTGGTCCGGTGCGCTGGCCGACTGAGCGGTAGGCAGGACCGTGATGGTGTTGTTGTCACCGGTGATGACCGCGCCGACGTCTCGGCCTGCTGCTACCGAGTCCTTGCTTGCCTGCACCCGGTTACCTGAAGCTGAGGACTGCTGCCCATCGTCGTTCGGGATGTCATGAGCCCGACGTGGCCATACCGGCGAGGGGCTCACGTACGGTTCCCGTCTCCGGTGATGACCTCACCGATGTTCCCCGCGGCAGCAGTGCTACCGCCTCCTGAGGCGCGCACACTGCCGCCCGCAGGCGGACTAGGGTGTGACGCCGATTGGTGCGTCACCTCGTTGTGATTGCCGACGATGACGCGCCCCACGTGGCCGCCGGACGCCAGGGCACCATCGTCGGCCTCTACGGCTCGGCGTCCCGAACCGGCGAGCGCCCACACTGAGATCGTCAAGCCCACGAGGCCAGCGAAGGCGCCCATCACGCTGCCAAGCCGATCGGCCACCGCAAGATCCATGAAGATCGCGACTGCCACCAAGCACACCGCCGCTGCCCCGCATACGGCCGCGCACGCGATCAGCGCGTAAGCCCTCCAACCATGCATATGGCCATCAAACCGAATTCCTGTTCTCAAGGTAGCCGCATTAGCGGAACGGGAAGGAAATGGGCAGCCATGTCAGGCCCCGAATCGAGGTGCAGGCGGCTGACCCGCTGCTACAGGCCTGTCATGAGGCGCCAGCTCCTGGACGTGGCCGTCCATCTGCTCGATCCGTTCTGGAGACAGCGTTGCGGCGCGGCTGCGCTGGTTCCCGCTCCATGCACCAAGCCGAAGCTCCCGTTCCTCCTGGTCCGCGCTGCTGCCGCCACTCCGCGCGCGATCAGCGCGTTCCTCGTCCCCCGGTGTCAGGGTGCGGCTTCCCTCCCGCGTGCAGGGCGCCACTGACGGCCTCGATGAGGCGGGTGAGGGATCCGATGCGGCCGGCGGTGCGCTGGTAACGCTCGGAGGGGGGTTTGTTGGTGGGCCGTGTGTTTGTTGGCCTGGGGTGTTGTGGGTTCGTTGAGAGGCCGGGTGGGCGGTTCGGCTGGGGTGGGCGGGGTGTGTGAGCTGGACTTGTGTGTGGTGTGTGGAGTGTGGCTGAGGTGGGTTGTAGGTAGTCCTAGCGCGTAAAGACTCGGTTGGTGTTTTCGCTAGTCAGCGTTGTTTTGCTGTTCGGTGGGTGGGTTAGCGGTTGTGGGTGGGGCGTCTGTGTTGTTCGGCGAGGTGGTCGAGTTGTACGGCGTCGAGGGTGGTTTTGGTGATGCGTTCGGTGCCGTGTGGATGGCGGTGATGGCGGCTTGGCGGATGAGTCGGGTGAGGGATCCGATGCGGCCGGCGGTGCGCTGGTGGAGGTAGGGGGCGTGCCGGGGGAGGGTGCCGGTTTTGTGGTGGTGGAGGTCGAGGGCGTTTTCGATGTCGGTGATGACGTCGCGGAAGGGGTGGCGGGTGCCGTGGCGGGCGGGGAGGGGGCCGCAGGTGACGAGGGTGGCGCGTCCGGCTAGTTGGGCGCCGCGGGTGCCGGTGAACAGGGGGGTGTCGGTGACGTTGATGCCGGCGTAGACGAACGTGGCGGGCAGGCGTTCGGTGAGGTCTTTGAGTAGGTCGGCGGTTTGGGCGCCGGTGGTGGTGCCGGGGTTGAGGCGGTGGATTTCGTCGATGAGGACGAGTTGGACGCCGGCTTGGGTGTAGGTGGCGCAGACGGCGTCGGTGATCTGGGTCTGGACGAAGAACTCCCCGTCCTGTCCTTCAACGGCCCTGGCGACTACCGGCTGCGCATCCACGCCCGCGGCCGCGACACCGCAGTCGACCTGACGCCGGAAGAGGTCACCGAGTGGTACCTCATTCAGGCCTGGCCTGCTTCCGCACAGGACGTGGCCGTGCTGCGCCAGCGCGATGCCTATGGAGCATCACACCGTGCGCGCTGACCACAGCGTCAAATGACTGTCTGCCCGCCCATCGGCTGCCGGTAGGTGGGCAGACACGTTCCCTTCGACGGGGCGGCCCCCTGATGCACGGTACGACGCGAACTGGTGTGAGGCGCGGCCCCGTGCCGCACCAGAACCGTTTGAGGGCCGGCTGCGGGGCATGTAGACGGCCCTCGCCTCTATCTCATCCAGTTCGTGGTCAGCCGTGGAAGGTGATGTACCCGTTGCCGTCGCGGTCGTTGCCGGACTGGTGTAGGAGTGCACATCGGCGCGGGCGCCGGACAGCTTGTAGAAGTAGACTGTGTCCTTGTCGTTGTTCCACATGAAGTTGCAGTTCTGGCGGTAGACGACGTTGCCCGCGTCGGAGTCGGTGCCCATGCCGCCGCGCAGCTTGACGTAGTCACCGGGTTGGAGGGTGTGGCTGGCGGTGAAGGTGAACTTGTTGCCAGCCGCGTCCTTGACGACGTAGCCCTTCAGGTTCACCGTCGTGCTGCGCGAGTAGTTCCTGATCGTCAGATACTCGTTCTTGGTGTTGTCACCGGAGCACCGGTTGTCGTCCCGGCCCGGGGCGTCGTACTGGATGCCCCTGAGTTTCAGGGCCGAAGAGTACTCGGCGGCCTGGGCCGGGGCTGCGGTGACGGCGGCGAGCGCGCCGACGGTGACAGCGGCAGCGACCAGAGCGTGGCGGATGCGCATGTGGAAACCCCCCTCATTGGTACGAATGGCGCGCCCCGGAGCTTACCCAAAGAATGAACATCAGGTGATGGCTCAGTGGAGAGAGTGTGAAGGTCTCCGTCGTTGATGCAACCGCTGAAAGGCGTCGGCGATGTGAGCGTGCGCACGGACCCAGGAGCGCGGCGGCCGCGATGGCACAGTGCTCGTTACAAGGGCGCACCGCTGCGGTGGCCAGGTCAGCACCAGTACTTGTAGGGGCCGAGCACGCAGAACGAGTCGGAAGACGCCTTGGCGGTGTCCAGAGCTCTGGCCCAGTCCCCGAGCGGCCCCAGCCACGCCGGGTCGATCGAGCCGAGAACGAAGGTGAGAACACATGCGCCCAGCAGCAGGCGGGTGAGCAGCCGGGGGATGCGATCTCGCCGGTCGGCGCGCACAAGGCTCACCAGCATGCCGAGACCGGGCACTGCCAGTAGGCAACAGAAGATGGCGGTGCTCACCAGCACGCTGCAGAAGACCAGCGCCAGGCTGGCAGGGTTCGGGACCGGCAGAAGCTGGCTGAATGAGACGCCTCCCACTCCGGCCACGGCCGGGACTGCGGACGTCAGCGGAATTCCGATGCCGGCCTTGACCAGCGATCCGATGAGAGATCCGTTGACATCGGGGCTCGGCGAGGACAGGGGCAGAGCGGAGCTCCCGGACTTCTGCGATGGGTCCTGGACAGGGTGCTGCGAAGCCCTCGCTGGTTGAGGCGGCTGGGGCGAG
This sequence comes from Streptomyces djakartensis, assembly GCF_014651075.1. Classification (GTDB taxonomy): domain Bacteria; phylum Actinomycetota; class Actinomycetes; order Streptomycetales; family Streptomycetaceae; genus Streptomyces; species Streptomyces djakartensis. Next base: position 7,974 of record NZ_BMWE01000034.1, read on the forward strand.
CCGTGTTCGGCTGCGTCCAGCAGCCGCTCCAGGCGGGCGCAGTGCTCTTCGGCGAGGGTGGTGGCCTGCTGAGCGTCGGCCAGTTGCGTGCGCAGACTGGTGATCTCTTGGCGCAGGCTGTCGCGTTCGGCGCGCAGCCGCGCCTGCTCTGCCCGGGCCTGATCCATTGCGCCGCGATGTTCTTCGCAATCGCTCGCCCGGGCAGCTTCGAGGGCTCGTAGCTCCGTCTCCACCACGTGGAAACGGCGTTGCAGCTTGAGCAACTCCTCTTCCAGCCTCTGCTCGCCGGCCTGGCTGTCGCGGACGTGCTGGTCCTGTTCTTGGAGCAGTTGCTGAAGTTCTTGGACTCGGTGATTGCGCGTGCTGGCCGCTACGGCCTTGCCGTGCAGCATGCGCAGGCTGCTTCTCGCCTCGGCGGTAACCGGCTCACCCCGGTGGTCGGCCACATGGGTGAGCAGACCCGTCACAAACGACCAGGGCGGCACCCTCTTGCCGTTGAGGTAACGCGAGACGGTCCCCGGATCGCTGTGGGCGCGGACGGCGTAGCGGCGCAGGGAAATCTCCAGCGAGGCGAACAGCATCCGTAGCGTCTCGGCCAGCTCCCTGACCTCGGGTCGGATGTCGTCCCCCAGCGGGTCCAGTCCGCTCATGCCCACCCCTGTTCAGTGTCGCCGCCAAATGGCAACGCGTGACGCTTGCCGCAACTCCCCCGTCCCGCGCCAGCCTTGACGCAAGACCTCACCGAAACGGCCCGACTGGGCACAGTCCGTCACGGGAGTAAAAGCATATGTCTGCTACCCGCCGCCCCCCGGCCGCTCGCGCAAAATCGCGCCGCAGCCGCTCCGCGATGCTCGCTGCGGCCATCGCCGGCACCTGTTCCGGCGCTGCTCGGGCCACCCTCACCTGGCTGCTGAACCACATCACCATTCCGTGAGACGGCCCGCCTCTTGCGGTTGGACACAGCCAGCTCGGAAGAGGGCTCTGGTCTCCGTGACCGTGACCAGAGCCCTCAACCCGATAGTGAACAAGGAAGCTCTGTCGGAACCCTGAGCTGACAGCCGTCCCAACGATGCGGCTGACTCATACGCCGTCCCGGTCACGAAGAGGCGTAGTGCCGGCACCGCACACACGACGGAAGATCCAAGCCCGACAGCGACGCCGCGACCGATAGCCGGCGACCGCGAGTTGAAATTTCCGCGGATACGGGGCGTTCCGGTTCGGCCACGAGGAACTACGCGATCGTGACCGAGCCAGGCCTACTCGCCGGTTACGGCCCCGTCCTTCGGGCTGGCGAACACGAGGGCTGGTTATTCGTGATCGAGCCCGAGGGCTCCTCATCTTGGAGCGGCCAGCGATGTCGTACTCGGCAGCCCACTGGTACAGCTCCGCCTTGCTCAGCTGCCGCAGCTCACTCTTGCACGCCACGCCACCAGGTGGAGGCGGACGTGAAGAAGGCCGCACGCCACCCGGAACTCGTGGCCGGCGGCTGACCTACGAGTCCTCCGGCCAGCTCGCGAGCACCCGCTCGCCGTCGTCGTCGGCGCGCTCGGTCAGCACGATCCGGGCGCCGTCGATGCTGCCCCATGAGCCGATCCACGAGCGGAACTGATGCTCGGCCGTGGGCCTCTTGCCCCACCAGCCGTGCATCACCGGCCGACCCTCCGCCGTCAGGATGAGGTGGAAGCGCTCCTCGTCCACGTCACTCACCGTCCCACCCGCCCTCGTCGGTATAGGTCCGCAGCGGCAGCCGCGCGCCGGCCGCGACCTCGCGCAGTTCCTCGAGGAACCGCGTCGGCGGCACGCGCAGCGTCGGCGCTGTCGCGAGGAAGCACTCGCGGCATCGGTCGAACCAGCAGGGCACGTGGTCCTGGCCGTGGATCACGCTGCTCGTGCGGGACGGTCGGCCGCAGGCGGAGCAGGGCGGCTCCTGCTGCATCCGTGCCCACGTCTGGGCGAAGCGGGGCGCGGACGGGGCAGGGGAGAGGGAGGCCGGGTCGACGCCGAGTTTGCGGGCGGCCTCCTCGTGGTTCATGCCTGCTCCGCGGGGTGGGGTGTGGGCTGTGTGGCGCCACGATCATAGAATAGAACGCATGAACGATTCCGGGGTGGCGTCGCGCCTCGCGCTGCTCCGTTTCCTGGAGCGCGTGCAGGAGCGCGACCTGGCCCGCACCCGCATGTGGATCGCCGACGAACAGCGCCGCGAGTCCGAGCAGCGCGTCGGCGAAGAGCGGCGCCCACGTGCGCCCGAGTGGCTGATCGAGCGCGGCCTGGACCGCAACAACATCGTCGCCGTACACACCGGTGAGTGCTGGGACCCGGGCAAGCGGTCGAGACCTGCGATCAGGACGCAGGCCATCGACGCGCTACGCCATCAGGTGCCGGCGTGTACGAAGTGCAGGCCGGACACGGCGCTCGGCATCGTGGACTAGGCGCTGCGCGGCCGGCGCCCGGAGGTCTTCTTGGTCGCAGCCTTAGGCGTGGTCTTCTTCGCCGCCGTCTTCTTGGCCGGCTGCTTCTTCGCGGCCTTCTTCGGCATCTCGTGCACGTCGGCGTTCTCGCCGCGTGAAGCCCGGGCCTGCTGCACAGACTCGTTCAGGGCGGACATCAGGTCCACGATCTGCCCTGGCTTCGACTCCGGCTCCTGAAGTTTCGGCGGCTCGCGGTCCTCCCGCTTGGCCTCGATGATCTGCTCAAGGGCCTCGGTGTAGGCGTCCTGGGACTCCTCACCCTCAAGGCCCTCACGGGTCATGCTGTCCATGAGCGCGAGCGCGCCGTCGATCTCCTCGTCACTCAGCTCGACCGGAGGCGGCAGCAGTTCTTCCGGCGACCTGATCTCGTCGGCCCAGCGCATGGCGTGCAAAACGATCGTGTCGTCCCGCATCCTGAGCAGGCCCAACCTCTCCCTGCCGCTCCAGGCGTACTTCGCGACGGCCGCCTTGCTGGACCGGGCCAAGGCCAGCCGGGGCAGCTCGTACGGTTTCGCAGCGACCTGCCCGCTCGGCGTCAGGTAATAACCCTCGCCGATCTTCAGAGGGTCGACGGATTCCAGGGGCACGAACGCGACGATCTCGATCGCTTTCGCCGTCGGCAGCGGCAGGTCTGGCGGGGAGTTGATGTGCGGCTGTCCCGCTCGGGGTCGAGGAATACTCCCTTGCCTGTCAACCCCTGCACGTCGTTTGGCCCGCAGCAGCCGCCGGCGGGCCGCTGCAGCGGCTCACATGCCAGGAGAGCCTTGGAAAAGGCGGTAACCGAAAAGACCTTCAAGACCACCCACAAGCAGGGCATGCCCATCAGGAGTCCAGGCACAGGAGAACAATCTGCTGTTGGTACGCATCATGGTCAGCACCATGCCGGTCGCGGGGCTCCAGATTCGCGCGGTTTGGTCGTTGCTGGTGGTGGCGAGCCAGGTGCCGTCTGGGCTGAACGCTACGGCAGTCACTCCGTTGGTGTGGCCGGTGAGGGTGCGTAGTTCGCGGCCGCGGGCGGGGTCCCAGATTCGCACTTTCCGATCGAAGCCAGCGGTGGCGAGCCAGGTGCCGTCTGGGCTGAACGCCATAGCAGTCACTTCGCTGGTGTGGCCCGTCAGGGCGCGTAGTTCCCGGTCTGACACTGGCTCCCAGATCCACACGGTCTCATCAAAACCACTGGTGGCGAGCCATGCACCGTCTGAGCTGACTACCACCGCACACGCGGGGCCGGTGTGGGCGCTGGACGTCTGCGGCACCTCAAGGATTGCAAGGTCCCAGATTCGCACGGTTTGGTCGTTGCTGGTGGTGGCGAGCGAGGAGCCGTCCGGGCTCATCGCCACGGCAGTCACTCCGTTGGTGTGGCCAGTCAGGGTGCGTAGTTCTTGGCCGGTGGCAGGGTTCCAGATTCGCACGCTCCCATCAAAGCTGGTGGTGGCGAGCGAGGAGCCGTCTGGGCTGAACGCCGCGGAAGTCACCTCGTTGGTGTGGCCGGTCAGGGTGCGTAGTTCTTGGCCAGTGGTCGGGTCCCATATCTGCACTGACCGATAGACATTGGTGGTGGCGAGCGAGGAGCCGTCCGGGCTCATCGCCACGGCAGTCACTCCGTTGGTGTGGCCGGTCAGAGTGTGTAGTTCTTGGCCGGTGGTGGGGTCCCAGATTCGCACGGTCCCATCGCCGCCGGTGGTGGCGAGCGCGGCACCGTCCGGGCTGAACGCCACTCCATTGACCACGCTGGTGTGGTTGGTCAGAGTGCGTAGCAAGGCTGGGTCGGGCAGGTCGGGGGGCGGCCAGCGGTTGATGAGGGCGGGTGGATCGCCGGGCAGCGAAGTGGTCGGCCAGTTGGGGGCGTCGGTAATGCGGCTGCGCAGGATCGCGTCGAGGGCGTGAGGCGGGTTGGTGGGGGCCAGTAGGTGTGCAGCGCGGGACAATTGCCGAGCCAGTGAGCGGGCCGGGGGGCCGATGCGGTCGAGATCGCGCCAGGGGGCGGTGGGGCCTCGCTGGTGCAGCCGTGCGCGGATCCACCGAAAGTCCTCTGCTGTCGCTTGTGCCTGGACGGTGAGTCCGGCATCAAGAAGGTGCTCGATGAGGTGGTCCTGAAGGTAGCCAATGGTGGTCTGCCACCACGCCACGCCGTCGTCGGCGGGCGGCAGGGTGGGGGCCAGGGAGTCGAGCAGGGCGGCGTTGGCGGCCTGCAGTCCAGCGATGCCGAGTTGGGCGCGCAGGTAATCGCGGACAACGTCGTGGAGAGTGAGGGTTCCACCAGGCACCGTCTTATCGATGTGAAGCAGCGATAGGTCGGCCATCTGTTTGCACAGTGACCGCGTGGCCGTCTCCTCCCGGCCGCTGGTGGCCTGCCACAGGACCACGACCAGAGCCATGGGTACTGCCTCGTCCTCGGCGAAGATGCCCAGTTCAGCGAAGCGCGCCTCAGCGTCGTCGGGTTGGAGGAGAGTGGTGGAGGCCTTGATGCTGGCCCTGACGGCGGTGTTACGGCGATCGGGGTCGCTGAGGTCGAGGGTGGCGTCGGGGTCCTGAGCGGCTGGCCCGCCCGCGCGCAACCGCTCCAGGAGAGCCCTCGCCGCTGTGGTGGGGTCGGCGCCGGTCGCCACCTGTTCGGCGATGAATTTGTTGGCGATGCCCAGCAGGAGCGCCCAGTGCCCAGTCGCTTTCACCAGCGCCTGCATCACATCCCATTGGGGTACAGCAGGCAGGCGGTCAGTGAGCAGACGCTGAGCCTGCTGTTCGGTCATACGGTCGACTTCGATCCGAACCGCTCCCCGCGGAAGCACTTCAGGTTTTGCGGGTGGTGACCAGCCGCACGCAGGAATGCGGTGCTCCGCGTAAGAACGGGGCGAGCTGCTCGTGCTCCCACACATCGTCGATCACCAGGAGCGTGCGTGGGCGCTGCGCGAGTAGACTGCCGAGGTGGTTTCCGGCACGCTCGGGATCCGATCCAGTCTCCACGGTGTCACCGGTGATCAGACGGGTCTCCTCAGCGACCTTCGCTGCGACAGCCGCAGGCCCCCGCACGTCCCGCCCGATCGTGACCAGATGAACACCACCAGGGAAGCGTCGCTGCACCGACCGCTGCGCGGCAACGTACTTCGCCAGAGTGGTCTTGCCGAAGCCCCCCGCCCCGTGCAGCCCAGCGGTAATCGCTACTGAACCACCGCTCCGCCACCGACGGGTCCTTCGACGCACGGCCCGGACGACTGCGTCAGCCTCATCCCGGTCAACCCACCACTCCGGCACCTCCGGCGGCACCGGCCGAGGGACGGGCGGTCGGGGCGCAGGAATCGCCCTTAAGGCAAGCACCAAAGCGGCCAACCCTGCCACGGAGCCGAATACGCTGGCCACCGGGTCTGCACGACCCCAGCCGTCGCGCAGCGCCGTCACCAGCAACCACACCCCGGCCCCCACACACAAAGCGATCGCCGCCCGCCCGCCCCAGCGCCCCCGCAACCCCATAGTCGCGCATCCTCTCGCCCGACGCCCGCCCCCTACCTCAGTTCACCCAACCCGGCCGCGAAAGAAAAGCGCCTCAGTCTTTCGGAAGATCGTTCGACTCGAGCCGGTACCGCGTTGCCCACCAGATATGTGGAGATGCGGCCGCCTGTGGCGGACTCGGCCGTGCCGGGGCTGTGTCACGAGCGATGGGCGCGATGCTACGACCCAGCTCGGAGCGGCAAGATGTGATGGGTTGGGGGGCGGTGACGCAGTGCCTCGACAGTCGTCGTCGGTAGGCGGGGCTGGTGGCCGCCTGGCGGTCGGGCGTGGGCTTGTTGTTTGGCGAGGAGCCGGGCGCGGCCGTCTTCGACGGTCTGCTCTTCGAGGAGCACCTCGCTGAAGGTCTCCATGACGGCGTCTGGACCGGTGGGGTGGGGGTCTGCGTCTGACTCGGCGGTGGTGCTTGGCCCGGTGGCGGCTGCCGTGGCGGAATGCGAGGAGGAGGGGCGAAGTAATGCCGCACCTTCGGTCGCCTCGCGGCGAGCGGCATCGAGCAGTTGCTTGAAGCGGTCGACGTCGCCGCCTAGGACACGCACGAAGGCCTCAAGCAGGTCGTGGTGGGGCAGCACTGTGGCTTCGAGGATGGAGGCGACGGCGCCGGCGCTGAGGAGCCAGCCGCTGGCGACGGCGATGTCGTTTGGTGCGGGTCGTCCCGCGCGCAGGTGCAGGGTGTGCACGGCGGTGCGGAGCCGTTCGGCGGCGGGCATGGGGGCCTCGTCCGGTGTCACGGCGGGTTCGCGGTTCTTCTCGCTGAGTTTCTCGGATTCCCAGACGGTCCGTAGCACTTCTGGGTCGGCGCCGCAGGTCCGGGCGACTTTCCGGGTGAGGGCCCAGGTCGGCACGCGTTCCCCAGAGAGGATGCGCGACAGGTAGGAGGCTGAGCATCCGATGCGGCCGCTGACTTCCTTGTTGGTGAGCTGGGCGGTGCGGATCAGCATGGACAGGATCGGCGCGAGACGGTTGTACGCCGCTCCGGATGATTCGACCGGTACGGATTGATCGGAGCCGTCGCCACGTTCGGAGCCTGAGTCGCGTGACTCGCCCACGGCATCACTGCCGGCAGGCCCCTCGGGGGAGTCGGCGGCAGGGGCGACCGGGTTGTTGAAGAGGCCGGCGAGCGAGGTGAGAGGTGTCTCGGAGCGGTTGAAGCGGGCGAGGCGCCGCAGGATGTACCGCTCGGTGTAGCGGTGGCGGGCGGTGTCCTCGCTGATGCGCAGGGTGGAGCTGATGGCGGACCAGGTCAGGCGCCGGTAGCGGGCCCGGCCGACGACCGCCGCCGTCAGGCCGTCGAGCTGCTCGTGCAGCTGGGCGATGCGGCGCAGGGGTTCTTCTCCGTCGGAGGCCGGCAGGAGCCGCGCGAGGTCGCGGGCACCGTCCTGGATGTCCTTGGCTAGCTCCATCAGGAGTTCGTCGCCGGCCGTCAGGCCATGAGAGGCGGTGCGGGGCCCCAGACTCCGGGCCACAGACCGCGCTTCTGCCGGGGCCTCCGCCGGGGAGGCCTGCGGCGCGCGACCTTGGCCGGGTCTGGCCCGGACCGGGTTCTCGATTTGGCCTCGTCCAGGACAAGGTTGTGCCGGGCAGTGGACTGCTGGCTGGTCGAGACCCACGTGTACACCAAGTTCGCCACCGAGGGGCCCTTCCGCACGGAGGATCGAGCCCTCGCTGTCGGCAAGCCCTGCCGGCGATCACCATCGGATCCGAACGGATTCCCTGCGGCGGGACGGGGGTTGGTCACAGTTCGGACAGATCCGTGCGCAGCGGGTCAGTTGTCTTCGCCCGGAGGTGCGGCGATGGCCTGCTGGGCGCGACGGAAGTCGCCAGGGCTGGCGCCGGTGTGGCGGGTGAAGAACTTGCCGAAGTTGGTGGGTTCGGAGAAACCGAGGCGGCGTGCGATGGTGGCGACGGGTTCGTCGGTGTGCGCGAGAAGCCGCTGCGCCTGGAGCGTGACGCGGGTGTCGATGACGTGTTTGACAGATCGTCCGGTGGCTGCCTGGCAGGCACGGGTGAGGGTCTTGACGGTGTAGCCGAGGCGGTCGGCGTAGTCCTCGGCACGCCGGGTGGTGGCGTAGGAGCGTTCCAGTTCGGCGTGGAAGCGGGCGTAGACCTCGCCGCCGGCGTGGGGGTCGGCGGGCGCGCCTTGGCGGGGGAGGCGGTCGATGTGCAGTAGCAGTGCGGCCAGCAGCAGGCGCAGGATCTCGCGGGAGGCGCCGTCGGGGCGACGGTATTCGGCATGGAGTCGGGCGAGCAGGGCGGAGGTGGCGGCGTAGTCGCTGCTGGTGCCCAGTTGCCAGCAGTTGGGGGCGGACCAGTCGTCGGCGAGGCGGCTGGCATCCGTCGTCGCCTCGGGGAAGGCGGGGGTGAACAGCAGGTGCGTGCCGTTCATCCGGCCGGGCTCGGCAAAGCGTTGCACCTGGCCGGGGCGGACCCACAGCAGGGTGCCGGGCCGGCACGGGTAGGCAACGAAGTCGATGGTGTGCTCGGCACTGCCCTGGGTGATCAGGGTGAGGGAGTGGAAGTCGGCGCGGTGGACCCGTTGCAGGCTGCCGTCGGCGACCCTGCGGTGCAGCGCGGACAGGTCGGTGATCTCGATGCCGGGAACCGGGGCGCTGGGCGGGTTGAAGCCGAACCCGGGGATGGCCTCCCCGCCCGCAGGCTCGGGGGCATGGCTTCTATCGCTGCCCCTCCTGTCCGTTTCTGACCATGACACGTCTCCACCGTACCTCGCTGGCCTGTGGTTTTACCCGGACAGTGGAAGGCGAGTACGAACAAGGACCTCGACCCACCAGAAGGACGCAGACCATGAACGGCACCATGACGGTCATCGACAGGGGCACGGTGCGCATCCACAGCTACATGGCCCCCGATGACAGCCTCAACGTCACCACTCAGCTGATCGAGACTCCGGCGCGACTGATCGCCGTGGACGCCCAGTACGCCCTGGCCTACGCCGACGAGGTCGTCGCCTACGCGCGCGGCCTGGGCAAGCCACTGGACCGGGTGATCATCACCCACGCCCACCCGGACCACTTCCACGGCGCCGCCCGCTTTGGCGCCCCCGTGCACGCGCTGGCCGCGGTACGCGAGCAGATCGCCGCCCAGGGCGACGGCCAGGACCCGACGGGCGCGGTGATCCCGGTCGCGGACATGACGCCGACCGTGGAGGTCGTACCGGGCACGCAGGTCATCGACGGCGTGCCGTTCGTCTTCGAGAGCCACAGTGGCGGCGAGGCCGCCGACGAGCTGGTGATCAAGCTTCCCGAGCATGGGGTGCTGGTTGCCCAGGACCTCGTTTACCACGCCACCCACCTCTTCCTGGGTAACAACGACATTCCCGGTTGGATCAAGGCCGTCGATGAGCTCGCCGCCGACCCCGCCTACGGCACCGTCCTGCCTGGCCACGGCCTGCCTGCCGGCCCCGAGGTCTTTGACCAGCTGCGCCGCTACCTCGCTGATGCGGCCGAGCTGCTCGGCGACGACGGCGAGGCGTACAAGCAGGCCATCACGGCGCGTCATCGCGGCTTCGGCGGTGCGTTCCTGATCGACATCGGCAACCAGTACCTCTTCAGTACCGACAACGCCTGACCATCGCCCCCTCTAGTGAAAGAAACCCCCAACATGAGCAGGATCACCGTGTTCGGCGCCGCCGGAAAGGCCGGCTCCCGTGTCGTCGCCGAGGCCGCCGCCCGCGGCCACCAGGTCACCGCCGTCGCCCGCGACCTTGACGCGCTGACCGCCCTCCCCGATGGCGTGCAGGCCGCTGCGGGCGACGTCACCGACCCCGAGTCCGTCGCCGCCCTCACCAAGGGCGCCGATGCGATTGTGCTGACCGTCGGCGGCCCGGACGCCGCCCTCTACACGAACGCCGTCTCCGCCGCCGCATCGGCCGCCCGCGCCCTGGGCCTGGCCGGCCCGCGCATCCTCCACATGGGCGGCGGCGCGAGCCTCCTCAACAGCGAGGGCGTGCGCTTCTTCGACGCCCCCGGCTTCCCCGAGGAGTTCAAGCCCTACGCCATCGGCCAGATCCGCGCACTCGACGCCTACCTCGCCCTCGGCGACGACGTGACCTGGACCTACCTGTCCCCGCCCCCGGTCCACTTCGCCCCCGGCACGCGTTCCGGCCACTACCGCACCGGCCTCGACCACCCCGTCGTCGGCGACGACGGCCAGGCCCGCATCTCCTACGAGGACTACGCCGCCGCACTCGTCGACGAGATCGAAAACCCCCGCCACCTCAACCGACGCTTCACCGTCGGCTACTGAACAACCAGCCATAACGGCCCCTGGCGGCGTGCGTGCGTGCGCGGGCGGCCAGAGGCCGCCATACATCCACGCAACCGACCGAAGCACTTTCCCGGGTAGCCCGAGGACTCTCAGGGCCTGTCTAGTTCAGAGAAGTGACCAAACCGAAGCTGATCGCGCCGCTCCAGATGTTCCGGGGCATGACAGACCTCCGCGGCTACCCCGAGCAGCACCAGGCTATGAGGGCAACCACAGCTGCGCACGCGCAGGAGAGCCCGCCCACGACACCCTGCTCCGGCCCGGCACCGCCGCCCGCGTCCGCACAGTCTTCTGCGTCCTGCACCGATGACGCCGCGTAGCTGGGTCTGTGTGAAGGCCGTTGGCGTGGCTGAGGTGCTGGCATGAGCGGATCAAACCTCAAGTGCCGTGATCTGCGCCACATATTCGAAGGGGAAGCGGGCGTTCCGGGGCGTACTGGGGGCGGTTCTCGAGGGTGACCAGGAAGCGTTTTCCCTGATCACTAAGCGTGTCCGGGGTGCGACTCAGGTGATAGTTTATTTCTCAACGTATTCGCGCGATCACTTTGGGTCAGAAATTGATCGCTTGTGAAATGCGCGTTCCAGGCACCTGATCCGAAATTCTGCGAGTGAGGACAGCCCGTGTCCTCCAGCATCACCTCCCCTACCGGGGAGGGGGAGTTGATGCTGCCCGCAGACTGAAAGAGCAGGACCCCAGTGACCGTTGACGATGTGAGCGCCGTGCTGGTGGGCGTCACCGCACTGCGTGTTTTCGCACCGGATGTGTGCAAGGCATCGCGACTGCTGCTCCGTGCAGGCGTCCGGGTCGGTGTGAGCGAGCTGCTGCAGAGCACTGCGCGCACGCCGGCGCCGGCCCCTCAGGCCCCCCACGACCAGGAGGCCTGAGGTCCTGAACAACTTCCCGTCCTACGAAGACTCCGACGGCGCGAGCGAGGCGCAGTTCGACCTGCCGAGCACCGTCGACGGCCTCCACGGCATCCACTACGTCATGCCCCCGGCCCTCGAGGCCTTCGTCGACCTGTACGCCAAGCCCCATCTGCGCTACGCGCACACCATGCTCGGCGACCAGCAGGCTGCCCGGGCCGTGGTGCAGCGCTGCTACTCGCACCTGGCGCTGAACTGGGCCGTTGTCCTGAAAGCGGAGAGCCCGGAGGCCTACGCCTGGCGCCTGCTCAAGCAGCGGGTAGAACTTCATCTGCGGATCACCGGCAGCACACACGGCCCCAGCGACACCGCCCCGCCAGACGTCCGCACCGCCGCCATGCAGCGCGCGGCCCGGGCAACCCTGGAGGCCCTGCGCAAACAACTGGAGGCCATGGAATCGCCCCTGGGCCTCTACACCGCAATAGCAACACTGCCCGAGCGCCAGTACGACGTGATCGTGCTGCACTACGTCCTGGGCTACTCCACACAGCGAGTGGCCAACATCATGGGCATCAAGCCGGACACCGTCCGCGGACACCGGCGCTCGGCCCGTGAACGCATCGCCAGCAAACTCGGCCTGGACATCCCGGTTGGCGACGAGGAGAAGGAGTAACACCGTGCCGCGCAGCATCCAAGACATCCTGGCGCAGGCCGCCCTGCCCAACGACTTCACCGACGAAGACGTCACCGAGCTGAAGCAGGAAATCGTCCGCGAGGTCACAGCCACCCTCATGTTCGGCACCCAGCTAGCCCCCCAGGGCCACTTCCCGACCATCCTCGACCGAGCCGACAACGACCTCCAGGCCCTAACCGCAGCCCTCCTCTACAGCGACGACGCTGCAGCCCACCTGGCGAAATTCGCCGAAGAGCCCGCCGACACCGACGGCGCCCTGCACTTCGCCTGCCTGCTCAGCCTCGCCGACTCCTCCGACGGAGCGCAATGGTGGTGGCAGTTCGCGGCCGGCGCCGGCAACGCCACCGCCGCCCACTGCCTCCACCTGTTCCACCTCGGCCGCGGCGAACTCCGCGACGCCGACCACTGGGCCCACCAGGCCGTCAACCTGGACACCCACATCCAGCTCACACCCTTCTCCCGCCGGCACACACCCCGCCACCACCCCACCCGCGCCCTGCGCGAAGCAGTCGGCCGACTACAAGTCAACGAAGTCGAAGAATGGGGCTTCCAGGTCTTCCGCCCCGACTCACACCTCGCCCACCAGATCAAAGAACTCGCCGACGCCCCCTGAACCCCTCAGAGACGTCCGATCCCCACACTGGAACGCACGGCTGCCACGGCAAGGGCCGATGCTGGATGCAGGGCGACACCTGCTGACGCAGGGCTTCGATGGCCTACTGGAGGGTGACGGGGTGGCACCAGCCGCTCTTGGCCGCTGCCCCGTCCTTGTCATGTGGGTGCTCACGGTGACCGCTACCTGGACGGGGCGGGCCTCCTGCCGCCTGCGTCGGCAGGAGGCCTCTTGCTACCAATGAGAGCGGCCGGCACCCAATCCGCAGAGCGGGTGGCAAGGGCACCGGCCAACCAAAGACCCTCACGAAGAGGAACTCAGCCTCCAGCATATCGGGCCACAGGCTCCGCAGGCCTGCCTGCGGAACTCGCGACCGCCCGTCCCTCGCGTCGGCTAGCACGGTCATGATCTTGCGTCCGGTGCCAGGCCCACCGCTCGGAACATCCCCTAGGGCGAGGAGGACGGAGTCCTCGCCCACCTCGGCGTCCTCATCGACGGAACACCCCCGCGTTGGCGGGGAGGACGACTCGTACTCGATCTCCGTGACGTCCTGCGCCGGAACACCCCTGCGGGGAGTACCCCTGGGACAGCAGGAACTCGGCACGCTTCCAGTGGAACACCCCCGCGTTGGCGGGGAGGACTCGGCCTGGCCGTCCTTCATGAGCGGCCACAGCGGAACACCCCCGCGTTGGCGGGGAGGACCTGATTGAGTAGGGCGTCACCTACGTGCAGAACGGAACACCCTCGGGGAGAACTGACGCGCCCCCGACCTGGGGTTTTGCCTCACGGAGCACCCCGCATCGGCAGGGAGGACTCGGCGGCGATCCGCTCGACCTTGCCCGGCTCCGGAACACCCCTGCGTCGGCGGGGAGGACATTGCGACCGCCGGGGGCGATCCTCCGTAGACCTCAACCCGCGAGTCAAGCAGAGTCGAGATGTGGGCCAGCCACGCGAGCAAACTGCTGACGGGCTGTCATGAGCGTCTTGACCTGCAATAGCACCCAGTACCGATCGACGCCCCGCGAGGGCCGCTTCCGCAGGAAGCGCTTACGCACATCATCGACCGCTTCCTCGCAAACTGCGAGGAGCTCAACGGCAGCAGCGTCAATCTCGGCTGGTCCGTGCAAGTTGAGCACGGCACAAGCCAGCCGCAGCCGGCCTAAGGTCGCGACAAGGTCCAGGTAGTACTGCTTGCGTGTCCGATAGGGCGCGTGAGGAGCATCCAGCATGTCGTGTAGCTGCTCAGTTGTAATCCACGCTGCAAAGGGATGGCGCTTGGCACCAGGACCGTATCCGTTGCTGAAGGCGGTCAGCCGCTTCTCGAAACGCAGCACCTCGGCGACAACAACGCTGCTTGCACTGCCACGGCTTGACCGCAGGAACTCAAGTTCGACCGCTTGAACTTGGGCAGCTGCCCCCTCGGCAGCGGCCTTCGCCTGCGCATGCCCACTCCGTGATTGCGCACGGGCCCCAGCCCAGCCGATCGCGGCCGCGACGACGGCCGTGACGGCTGGTACCCAAACATCTTCCCCCACGTGGGGAGTCTTCCCCCTGTTGTCCAGAGACACGCGCCCACCCCCGCGTCGGGCGGGGAGTGCCTGTTGTCATCGGTCGGAAGACCCCCACGTCGGTGGGGAGGAGACCGTGGCGCCCGTCCCGGGCGTACCCGGCCTCGGAACACCCTGCGCGTCTGCGGGGAGGACCTCGACTACGTACTGCTCAGCCGGGCCGCGTCGGAACACCCCCGTGTCGGCGGGGAGGACCCGATGCGGGTGGTGAGTTCGGCGGCCGTGTTCGGAACACCCCCGCGTCGGGCGGGGAGGACTGAGCCACCAGCGTCACCCCGGGTTCCGGCGGCGGTGCACCCCCGTGTCGGCGGGGAGGACGCAAAGATCCTCCGGGAAATCGGGGAGGACGTCGGAACACCCCCGCGTAGGCGGGGAGGACGCGGCCGTGGCCCCGTCCGACGCCCTCTTGAGCGGAACACCCCCGCGTCGGCGGGGGCGACTTGAGCAGGACCGCACCGTCTACGCGGCGATGCGGAACACCGCGTCGGCGGGGAGGACCGGCACTCGGGGCAGCGGTGCGGGCGGATCACCGGAACACCCCCGCGTCGGCCGGGAGGACCTCCGTCTGTCCCACAGAAGTGTCAGAGGCAGAGGAACACCCCCGCGTCGGCGGGGAGGACGCTCGGGCAAGAGCTGGAGCACGCGGGCTCTGTGGAACATCCCCGCGTCGGCGGGGAGGCTGCGGACACGGACGCGCTCGGGTCGATCCGCCGGAACACCGCCGCGTCGGCGGGGAGGACGCACCCTTGGCCTGTCGGCCCTCCGTGAGCCGCGGAACACCCCCGCGTCCGCCGTCTGCGACGGCCGGACAGGCAATTCCCCACCGCGCGGGGAGGACGAGACGTTCAGGCCGTGCGCCGTCTCGGCAATCGGAGCACCCTCGCGTCGGCGGGGAGGACAGGGACCGTTCACTACCGGTTCCGGTCTGGGGCGGAACACCGCCGCGTCGGCGGTGAGGACACGATCAGCGCGGCCCTGTCCCTTGCTCGTCACCGGAACACCCCCGCGTCGGCGGGGAGGACTCATGGGGCCCCGGCACGAAGTCCATGGGGTACGGAACACCCCCGCGTCGGCGGGGAGGACAGCCGCCACGCGGCCGTCACCGACTTGAGAGCCGGAACACCCCCGCGTCGGCGGGGAGGACGCGCGCCTGTCCCAAACCGTGGCATGGCACCGCGGAACGCCCCCGCATCGGCGGGGAGGACAAGACGAGGTAGTCACCGACGCCGTACCGATTCGGAGCACCCCCGCACCGGCGGGGAGGACTCAGCGAAGCGGTGCAGCACGGCCTTGTCTACCGGGACACCCCCGCGTCGGCGGGGAGGACCAGGACATGAACCGTCAGAAGGAGGTCGTGGGCGGAACACCCTCGCTTTCGGCGGGGAGGCCACCACGCCAAACACCGACTGGCCGTTGATCAGCGGAACACCCCCGCGCTGGCGGGGAGGACGCGACCGAGGCGGTGGCCTGCGTGCGACGGAACGGATCACCCCTGCGTCGGTGGGGAGGGCTGACGGGAACGGCTACCAGCCCGGCCCCCGCGGAACACCCTCGCGTCGGCGAGGAGGACAGGTGCGCCAAGTGGTCCTGCGTAGCGCGCTTCGGAGCACCCCCGCGTCGGCGGGGAGGACGCGCGGTGCTGCCAGTTGATCGCCTCCACCCGCGGAACACCCCCGCGTCTGCGGGGAGGACAGGATGCCGTCTGGGGTGTCGTAGACGGCCACCGGAACACCCCCGCGTCGGCGGGGAGGACAACCCCGAAAAAGCCGCCCGGTACGCGGTCACCGGAACACCCCCGCATCGGCGGGGAAGACCGCTTCACCTCCGCCACGGACCGGAACAGCTGCGGAACCCGCCCGCATCGGCGGGGAGGACCAGGTGCTGCCCCGGCTGGAAGGCTTCTTCGCCGGAACACTCCCACGGCGGCGGGGAGGACTCCAGCCAGTGAAGGATGTAGACCCCGTCGGGCGGAACATCCCCGCTTCGGCGAGGAGGACCGGAAGACCATGCCCTCCAGGAAGCCGGGCACCGGAACACCCGCGTGTCGGCGGGGAGGACGCTCGGGATCGTGGGGGTTGCCATGCTGCCTCCGGAGCACCCCCGCGTCGGCGGGGAGGACAGCAGCGCCTCGGCGCGCGAGCTGGACTCGTACGGAACACTCCCGCGTCGGCAGGAGGGACACGCGCCTCGTTCTCGATCGTGCGTAGTCCTCGAACACCCCCGCGTCGGTGGGGAGGACGCGATAGGCAACCCCGACAACCCCGCCTCCCACGGAACACGCCCGCTTCGGCGGGGAGGACTCGGCGAGCGCGATCGCCCCGACAAACGGCGACGGAACACCCCCGCGTCGGCGGGGAGGACGGCGAGAAGGGCAACGAAAAGTTCTTCGTCGCCGCCGAGTCGGCGGGGCGGACGGCAAGGTCGTGCTGCAGATCGAGGCGGTGTTCGGAACACCCCCGCGTCGACAGGGAGGACGCCGCATCCCAGAAAGCGCCGGCCTCGTGGACCGAAACACCCCCGCGTCGGCGGGGAGGACTACGCCTCAGTCCAAAAGTCGGCGCCCACGGACGGAACACCCCCGCGTTGGCGGGGAGGACGCCCGCATGGACAACCCCGGCTCGTCGACCGACGGAGCACCCCCGCGTCGGCGGGGGGGACGACGCCGGGTACGTGGACATCCTCCGAGGTGACGGAACACCCCCCGCGAACACCCCCTCGTCGGCAGGGAGGACCGACCGTACCCGAGGAGGTAGACGGTGCCGTCCGGGACACCCCCTCGTCGGCGGTGAAGACTTGCTGTCGAGCAGGTCGTAGTCCTCGGTGAACGGCACACCCCCGCGTCGGCGGGGAGGACTTGGGCAGGCCCGCGACCTTGTCCTGGACGTTCGGAACACCCCCGCGTCAGCGGGGAGGACCTCGGCGATGGGCTGCTGTTCAACCCCGCGAATGGAACACCGCCACGTCGGCGGGGAGGACGAACGCTGCGCCCTTGCCGGTGGAGTCGATCGCGGAACGGGAGGACTCGGGCTCGCTGGTCCCCCGGAGCTTCCACCGCGGAACACCCCCGCGTCGGCGGGGAGGACGTCAACAGCCTCTATGTCGACACCGGACTCTACGGAACACCCCCGCGTCGGCGGGGAGGACCCGCAGAAGATCCCGGGAGCTTCACAGGCCTACGGAACACCCTCGCGGTGGCGGGGAGGACGGCCGGCTTGCCCTTTGCGAGACGGACGGTGATGGAACACCCCCGCGTCGGCGGGGAGGACCAGCGCTTCAGAGAGGCCGGGCCGGTCGATTGCGGAGCACCCTCGCGTCGGCGGGGAGGACACCCTCAACCGGCTAGCGGTGACCGTCAGCGGCGGAACACTCCCGCGTCGGCGGGCAGGACACGATCCTGATGACCGACTCGCACGCGGACTACGGAACACCCCCGCGTCGGCGGGGAAGAGTTCGACAGGCCCAGGAAGTCGGCGGCGGTCTTCGGAACACCCCCGCGTCGGCGGGGAGGACCACCGGGGAGGTCCCGGCATGAGCCGCCCTGTCGGAGCACCCCGCGTCGGCGGGGAGGGCACCTGCTAGAGGATGCCGGCCTTGTCGGTGGGCGGAACACCCCCGCGTCGGCGGGGAGGACCCAGTGCTCTGGTCGCACGACTGGGGCGACCCCGGAGCACCCCCGCGTTGGCGGGGAGGACCGAGGCGGCTACGCATGGGCACTTCCCGGGTCCGGAACACCCCCGCGTCGGCGGGGAGGACCCGACGAGTGGCGCACCAGTGACGTGGATTGCCGGAACACCCCCGCGTCGGCGGAGAGGACCCCTGGTTCGTGCCAGAGTCGCTGTGGGGCTTCGGAACACCCCCGCGTCGGCGGGGAGGACGCCCGCACGGAGAAGGGCGCGCCGGTCTTCGCCGGAACACCCACGCGTCGGCCGGGAGGGCCTTGGCGATTCGGGAGATTCTCATGGTCAGTCCGGAACACCCCGCGTCGGCGAGGAGGGCGCGGCGCCTGCCGCTGGCACCTGATCGCGTGCGGAACACCCCCGCGTCGGCGAGGAGGACAACCTCCGCCGCAACTCGTGGCTGCTGAACAACGGAACACCCCCGCGTCGGCGGGGAGGACCGGTGCCCGCGCTTGGCTAGCGTCCGGCCGGTCGGAACACCCCCGCGTCGGCGGGGAGGACCGAGGGACCACGTTCGGGTAGTAGGGCTGAGTCGGAGCACCCCCGCGTCGGCGGGGAGGACACCCGGTTCGGCTCCAGCCGCACGTCCTTGAGCGGAGCACCCCCGCGTCGGCGGGGAGGACGCCCGGCACAGGGATCGGTGAACGGTGGCCCGCGGAGCTCCCCGCGCCGGCGGGGAGGACCTGGTGACGTGCAGATCCTGGTTGTTGGACGTCGGAGCACCCCCGCGTCGGCCGGGAGGACGATATAGGGCACGGGGGTGATGTCCGTGATCGGCGGAACACCCCCGCGTCGGCAGGGAGGGCGCGAGGCGGATGAGGTCTGCCTCGGGCGGCGGCGGAGCACCCCCGCGTCGGTGGGAAGGACGCTGCGACGCTCGTCGTGGGCGGCCTCGATGGCGGTGCACCCCCGCGTCGGCGGGGAGGACACGTCGATCAGGGCACGGCCGGACGTGGCGGGCGGAGCACCCCTGCGTCGGCGGGGAGGACAACCCCGCGCTGGAGTACGTGCAGGAGACGATCGGAGCACCCCGCGTCGGGGGAAGGACGAGCGCGACCGGGCCCGCATCTCATCTCAGGACGGAACACCCCCGCGTCGGCGGGGAGGACCGGTGGCCGGGACAACGGTGTGTGGCTCGAGGACGGAACACCCCCGCGTCAGCGGGGAGGACCCGTTGCACCTGGCCCGGCCCTCCTGCTCGGGCGGAACGCCCCCGCGTCGGCGGGGAGGACGCCGGAGTGCAGGACATCTCCATCCACACTGACGGAACACCCCCGCGTCGGCGGGGAGGACGAGCCGCGGCGGCGAGTGAACCGGACCGTAATCGGAACATTCCCGCGTCGGTGAGGAGGGCATCGCCGCGGTCGAGGCGATCCTGTCGGACTCTGGAGCACTCCCGCGCTGGCGGGGACGTCTGCGGCGCCAGCGAGCGAAGAACGTCGGTGGCGAGCCAGGCGCCCAGCAGAGCTGCGGCTGCGGGCCCTTGCATGTGGGCGACGGCGGTTCCCCTCATAGCCTGGTAGTTGCCCGGAGCAGCCGCGGAGGTCTGTTATGTGTGGCGCCTAGCTTCTCTCGTCCCCGTCGGCTTGCTCAATACCGCTGTAGCGGTCCCACGCCTTCCCGGCCGTGACCATCGACACTCCGGCCAGGACACTGAGCTCCACGGCCTTGGTCAGCACACCATCCGCGGTGTCGCTGGTAAACGCCAGCGTCATCAGCGTACTCAACACGATGGTGGCGATGAACAGGGCGAAGGACTCACGGCGGACCTCGATCGGCAGGTACGCAGCTTCGGACGCCGCATAGTCACGGACCGCGTCCTCAAGCTCCTGAACCATCCCGGCGGGGACCTCGTCGGCCGACGTGCCCTCGTAGGCTTCCTCGACCGCGGCGACGGCTTCGGCCCGCTGCTGCTCGGTTAGCCGCCGCCACGCCTCCATGTCCCGAAGCACCCGACTCAGTGGGCTTGTGTCAAGGACAGCTGCCTGGGCGGCGAGCCGCGCTGCGGTGAGGTTCTGCTGCTGAAGATGCGCATCCCAGGCACGACGCCAGCCGTGGCTCCACTGGGCCATCGCCTGACGGACCATTTCCCGCCGCGCCTCCTCGGCTGGCGCCATGACCTCCCGCATGAGCCGCTGTATCTGCTCCTGCATGCGTGCCATGGGGGCGGCCGCCAGGCGCAGTTGCGCTTCCTGATCGGCCTGCATACGGGCCATGGCTTCCTGAAGACGGGGGAGGTGCGGGTTCGCCGCCCGGCTAATGGCTTCACGCAGGCGGGCCAGGTCTTCCTCGGAGAGCTCTGGTGGTGTGCTCGACATGTCGAGCACCCTGTCACACCGTCCGGACAGCGGGGGAACGTTCCACGCGCTCGGGCATAGCGTGTGCTCCAGCACCGAGTGGCGGTGGGGAGGACGTCCAGGGAGCGCGGCAGACCACCTGATCAACGAACACCCCCGCGCCGGGCGGGGAGGACATCCTCTCCGAGGTGTACTTCCTGTCGCAGTTCGGAACACCCCCGCGTCGGCGGGGTGGACCTGCACCAGGGCGGTCAGGCCTACCTGGTCACCGGAACATCCCCGCGTCGGCGGGGAGGACGCCGGAGCGCTCACTGGGTCTGATTCGCCGGGCGGAGCACCCCCGCGTCGGCGGGGAGGACTCCACCTCCCTGGAGTCCCACTTCGGCGTCGACGGAACATCCCCGCGTCGGCGGGGAGGACATCAAGGCCAAGCGGATCCGCTGGTATCAGCACGGAACACCCCCGCATCGGCGGGGAGGACTAGTAGTACGGGGACACCGTCCACTGGCCGTACGGAACACCCCGGCATCGGGCGGGGAGGGCGCTGTAGTAGCGGAGGAGGTCCGCCTCTACCGCGGAACACCCCCGCGTCGGCGGGGAGGACGGTCATCGAGCGCTTCTGCATGGTCACTTCCCCGGAACACCCCCGCGTCGGCGCGGAGGACGCATTCACCGTGCCCCTCAGCGAGAGCGGCGACGGAACACCCCCGCGTCGGCGGGGAGGATGGGTACGTGCCCAACCCGCCGGCGCACCTCTACGGAGCACCCCCGCGTCGGCAGGGAGGACAAGTGAAACCTCCACCCCTCGCCGTCATCAAACGCCCCCCTCCCCCCGCGACGGCGGGGAGGACACGCCCATGACGATGTTGCGGAACGTCTCGGACGGAACACCCCCGCGACGGCGCGTAGGACGTTCGGTTCGATCCACCCGACGCGCTTCCGGCCGGAACACCCCCGCGTCGGCAGGGAGGACACCGCCCTGGGCGATGGGAAGGATGTGGTCGACGGAGCACCCCCGCGTCGGCGGGGAGGACCTCTGGCACCACAACGACGGCGGACGCATCACCGGAACACCCCCGCGTCGGCGGGGAGGACGCCGTCGACCGGAACGAGATAGGGAGCCACCGGGGAACACCCCCGCGTCGGCGGGGAGGACCAGTGCCGTTCGGCGTTGCCCTTCGGTCCGACCGGAACACCCCCGCGTCGGCGGGGAGGACGAGCGGGAGAAGGCCAAGCAGTTCGCGGCCTACGGAGCACCCCCGCGTCGGCGGGGAGGACGCCCGTATGGACAGTCCCGGCTCGTCGACACTCGGAACACCCCCGCGTCGGCGGGGAGGAGGCGACGAACAGGGTGACCATCTCGCCCCATTCCGGAACACCCCCGCGTCGGCGGGGAGGACACGGCCTCATGGCCCGGCACAAGCGGAAGTTCCGGAACACCCCCGCTTCGGCGGGGAGGACTGCCGGACGTTTCTTCCGACCGACGTCAGGATCGGAACACCCCCGCGTCAGCAGGGAGGACGTCGCGCCCTTCGTGGTCTTGTGCACCGTGAACGGAACACCCCCGCGTCGGCGGGGAGGACCCACCCGGCCGCAGCAACCACAACGTCAACGTCGGAGCACCCTCGCGTCGGCGGGGAGGACCGCGGTGCATCGGCCGGACGCGGACGCCAGCACGGAACACCCCCGCGCCGGCGGGGAGGACTCGGTCATGG
The DNA here is from genome assembly GCF_014651075.1 of Streptomyces djakartensis. Lineage (GTDB taxonomy): Bacteria > Actinomycetota > Actinomycetes > Streptomycetales > Streptomycetaceae > Streptomyces > Streptomyces djakartensis. The sequence goes on from NZ_BMWE01000034.1 coordinate 29,654, forward strand.
CGGACAACTGCCACGTGAACGGCGGAGCACCCCCGCGTCGGCGGGGAAGACGCGCTGTGCAGCAGGTCGTAGTCCTCGGCGAATGGAACACCCCCGCGACGGCGGGGAGGACGCCAACCAGCACCGCCCCCTGGGCCTCAACGACGGAACACCCCCGCGTCGGCGGGGAGGACCTGGCGGGCGACTTCCGCATCATCATGACCCACAGAACACCCCCGCGACGGCGGGGAGCACAAGGGCTGCTGGGAGGAGCCCATGGCCACCGGCGGAACACCCCCGCGTCGGCGGGGAGGACCGAGCCCAGCCGCGAGAATGATCCAGATCATTCGGAACACCCCCGCGAAGGCGGGGAAGACCGTACCGTCAAGGTTCGCACTGCGCCCTCAGTCGGAGCACCCCCGCGTCGGCGGGGAAGCCCCGTCAGGCAGGGCGAAGGCGATGGGCGGAACGCCCCCGCGTCGGCGGGGGAGGACGAGCCCCATTGAGCCACTGCACGCGGGCGCCTCCGGACCACCACATCGGAGGGGAGGACCGCAAGCCAGGTCCGGGGGCCGCGAGAAGGGAACACCCCCGCGTCGGCGGGGAGGACCCCGTGAGCTCCTTGACGTCCTCCTCGGACATCGGAACACCCCCGCGTCGGCGGGGAGGACGCCTCTGCGGACGCCTCCGAGTCGGGAGATGCGGAACACCCCCGCGTCGGCGGGGAGGACAGGTCACCGAGTTCGGCGAGGGTGTCGGCGGTCGGAACACCCCCGCGTCGGCGGGGAGGACCGTCCGTCCGGGCCGGTGTACGCCTCCCACGGCGGAACACCCCCGCGTCGGCGGGGAGGACACCCTGCCGGACGCCCGGTAGCGGGTGGTGAACGGAACACTCCCGCGTCGGCGGGGAGGACAACCCCGCGCTGGAGTACGTGCAGGAGACCATCGGAGCACCCCCGCGTCGGCGGGGAGGACGCGACAAGCTTCTGCGCGACCAGCTCGGCTTTCGGAACACCCCCGCGTCGGCAGGGAAGGCAACAAGCTCGTCCCGCAGGGTCGCGTCGCCGACGGAACACCCCCGCGTCGGCGGGGAGGACTGGTGTGTCAGCCCGGCACCGGCACGAGCTGCGGAACACCCCGCGTCGGCGGGGAGGATGGCACGTCCACGTCGCGCGTCGAGCCGTCGTTCGGAACACCCCCGCGTCGGCGGGGAGGACTGCTCCATCGCCTCGGGCCAGCGCCTGATCATCGGAACACCCCCGCGTCGGCGGGGAGGACGCGGCGGCTCACCCTTCGCCATGGTCCTTAGCCGGAACACCCCCGCGTTGGGGGGAGGACACCCACAGGATCAGGATCTCCACGTCTGACGGCGGAACACCTCCGCGTCGGCGGGGAGGACGCTGAGACGAGCGCGGCCAGGTCGCGGGCCTGCGGAACACCCCCGCGTCGGCGGGGAGGACCTGGTCGAGCGACGCGAAACACGCCGGGTCACCGGAACACCCCCGCGTCGGCGGGGAGGACGTGCGGATCGTGCGCACGTACCCGGCGCCGATCGGAACACCCCCGCGTCGGCGGGGAGGACCAAGGCCACGCGCCGTTAAGTTTTGCGCCATGCGGAACACCCCCGCGTCGGCGGGGAGGACAAGGCCGCTGTGCCGACGGGCGTTCAGTGCACCGGAACACCCCCGCGTCGGCGGGGAGGACCTCGACCCCCAGGGTGACGTCACCTGGACCTGCGGAACACCCCCGCGTCGGCGGGGAGGACAGCGCCGCAAGGAACAGGTCGACGCTGATGTGCGGAACCCTCCCCCATGTCGGCGGGGAGGACGAGACCCTCTCGGGCCTGGCCACGGCCACGTACGGAACACCCCCGCGTCGGCGTGGAGGACTGCTCGATCCGCTGGCGGCGGACGTACTCTCGCGGATCACTCCCACGTCGGCGGGGAAGACGCGCTGTGGAGCAGGTCGTAGTCCTCGGCGAACGGAACACCCTCGCGTCGGCGGGGAGGACAAGCTGCCTCGGTAGTCGGCGACGCTTGCGATCGGAGCACCCCCGCGTCGGCGGGGAGGGCATCGCCGCGGTGGAGGCGATCCGGTCGGACTCCGGAACACCCCCGCGTCGGCAGGGAGGCTACCGGTGGGACATCAACCAAACCGGCTGGGCTGGAACACCCCCGCGTCGGCGGGGAGGACACCATCTTGGCCCACGAGCTGGAGCCGATGGCCGGCGCACCCCCACGTCGGCGGGGAGGACATCGGCCAGGGCTGGTCCGGGGTCGGCTACAACGGAACACCCCCGCGTCGGCGGGGAGACCTGGGGATCATCGCGGTGGGGACGGTGCCCAGCGGAACACCCCCGCGACGGCGGGGAAGAGAGGACCGCGAGGAACGGGTCCTTGCCCCAGCCCGGAGCACCCCCGCATCGGCGGGGAGGACGCACGGCTCGTGGTGGATGCCGGCGGCCTGTTCGGAGCGCCCCCGCGTCGACGGGGAGGACGCCGATGCGCAGCGGGTCCGCGTTGAGGGGGACGGAACACCCCCGCGTCGGCGGGGAGGACATCCACAGGCCGAGCGCCCTTGTCTACCTGTACGGAACACCCCCGCGTCGGCGGGGAGGACTCGGGTGCGGGCGGGTTTGCGGTGGGCGTGGGTGGAACACCCCTGCGTCGGCGGGGAGGACCTTTCACGGAAACCGGGGTTTGTCTGAGCCGCCGGAGCACCCCCGCGTCGGCGGGGAGGATGCAACAAAAGTTCACGGCCATGGTGGAAAAGGCGGAACACCCCCGCGTCGTCCTGCGTCGGCGGGGAGGACGTCGGGTCGGACCCAACACGACGACCGATCTACGGAGCACCCCCGCGTCGGCGGGGAGGACCAGCTCCTCGAATCCGGCGGAATCCTGGGCGGCGGAACACCCCCGCGTCGGCGGGGAGGACAAGTGTCGGAGGGGCGGGCCACCTGGCCAGCTTGTTGAAGGAGGACACGAGCGTGCTGTTGGGGCCCTGCTGCACGCCCAGGCCCTCATTCGTCGACACGCTCGAGGCGATGCGTGCCGTCCAGCGCAGCAGCGAGGGCAGGGTCACCTCCGCTCGCGTGGAGTCGGCATCGTTTGCTTGTAGCCGGACGTCTCGTCTTGCGGCGTAACCCGGCTGCGCAGAATGTGTTCGGCCAGCGGGGGGCGTTTGCACATAAGGGGTGACGGACCCCTGGGGTCCGTCACCGTTGGCTCAGAAGAGCCAGCTGACGAGTTCGCTGATCAGAGCACGGATCACCGCGCTGACCACTACGCGTGAGGTACCGAGAAGGACCTCACGGCGCAAGCCGAACCTGTGCAGGAACCGGGACACTGCATCTCCAGAGCGCAGACTGGGCCGAGGTTGCGCCACATCCCTCGGGAGGGTCGTGCGTTCATCTCGGCGTTGTCGTCGCCTGGAGAGTCAATGAGGTTCCGCGCACCTCCCAGGGAGGCGTGCAGCGGTATGTACTCTACGGCGGAAACACGTTGGTGTGGCGGGGGTTGAGGGAATTTCCCCTCTCCCGTCTTCAAGAGGTGCAGCAAGATGCAGGGGGAGTTGTGGTCAAGTCGTTTTGCCGCAACCTCTTGAGGCACACCTGCACTGCATCCGCGACAAGGAGCACCCCATGTCCCTGGACTCCCGCCTGTGGGGCAAGGCTGCCGGGCTGGGCAAGAACGCCCGCGGGGCTCACCGCACGCACCCTTTGATCTGTCATCTGCTGGATACTGCAGCCGTCGCGGAGGTCGTCTGGGATGAACTGCTGACCTCGCACCAGCGGAGCATGGTGGTCGGGGCATTGCAGGTTCCGGACGAGGAGGTGCGGGCGCTCGCGGCGTTCTGGGCGGGACTGCACGACATCGGGAAGATCAGCGTGCCGTTCCAACTCCACCGGAGCGGCCCGAAGAACGCGGATGGAGAGCTGCTGGCGCAGGAGTTGGGCGGTGAACAGGGGTACGGATTCGCGGCTGACGCCGCGCAGGACAGGCAGTCGCACGAGGCGGCAGCACACTGGTGGCTGGCGGGGATCTTCGAGGAGATCGGCTATCCGTCGTCGAAGCGGCGTCCGCAGTCCCAGCTCAGTCACGCAGTGGCCCAAATGCTCGGTGGGCACGGCGGTCGCTACCACCCGGCCGTCTACAGCAAGGATTACAGGTGCCCGGTCGCCCGTCACCCCGGTCTGGGCACGAGTAGTTGGGAGGAGCAGCGGCGGGTCCACTTTGATGAGGTGCGCAGAGTGACAGGGGCGACCTCGGTTCCGCAAGGGCGGATGACGCCGGGAGCGGCTGTCGTTCTGACGGGGTTGGTGACCCTGTCGGACTGGCTGGCCAGCATCGAAGTAGAGATTCGGGCCAGGCTCATGGAGGAGGGATGGGCTGGGGCTCCTGAAGACCTGGACGCTTACTGGAAGATCGCCCGCGAAGCGGCTCTGCGTCTGGTGCAGAAGACTGACCTGCTCGGGACGGGTTTCGCCCGGCCGGACCCGGTTCAGTGTGCGGGTGAGACGAGCCTTCTGGCCAGCATGGTGGGCCAGTTGACCGATGTGGTGACCGAACATGGTCCGGGCTTGGTGGTGGTGACGTCTTCGCCGTCGGAGGAGCGTACGGAAGCGGCTCTTCGCGCAGCGGCGGTCCTCGGGCATGCTGCGGGCGCACGCGGTCTTTTCTATGCGCTGCCGACCGGTTCATCGGCCGACAGCCACATGGCGCAGGTGCATGCTTTCGCTGAACAGGCCCTGACGGGCCCCTGGCGGTCGCTCCTGCTTCACAGCTCTTCGCGGTTGAAGCCAGCGGAAGCCGCGAAGCAGTGGGCGCAGGCCCATGCGACCGGTGATGTCAGCGCGGAGCCTGGTGAGGAGTGGGCCCCGGCAGCGAACAGCTGGCTCAACTCCCATCACCGCGCACTGCTTGCTGCGCTGGGCACGGGGACGGTGGACGAACTTCTCCAGGCGGTCATGCCGGTGAAGTTCAACGTGATGCGACTCTTTGCCTTCTCCGGCAAGGTCGTCGTGGTGGACGAGGCCCATGCCCGCGGTGCCTGGGGGCAGAAGCTGATGCTCCGGTTTCTGGAGTGGGCCGCTGCGCTGCGGATTCCAGTTGTCCTGGCCGCTATGTCTGCGGACAAGTCGGTTGATGCGATGCTGGCGGCCTACCGCCGTGGCGCTGGAGGGGGCAAGGAGCCGATGGTGCAGCCTCGCCGGCTGCCGGCATGGTCGTTCGTGGATGCTCATTCCGGAGGCGGGCACCTGCCTCGGCAGCCTGCGCAAGCCGTTCGCGCCGGCACGCTCAGCATCAAGGTTCTTGATGGTGCACCGTACGACGAGATCCAGGCGGCTCTTGCGCCCCTGGTCGAGGCCGGCAACGGCAGGGCCGTCGTCTACCGGTCGACGCCTGCGGAAGCCATCCGTACGTCCCTTCAGCTCTCGCAGGACCTGCCCGGCCTCGATGTGACCCTGGTTCATGAACAGATGCGCAACAAGGACCGATGGCGGCGTCTCGCGGCCTGCCGGAAAACCTTCTCTCCCGACGGCGGCATCAGCGGCCCTTCCGCGCTGGTGACGACGCCGATGCTGGAACACGTCAGAGGTCTGCGATTCGACCTCGTCGTATCGGGGCCGGCGCCGCTCGCGGACCTGCTGGCCCGTGCGGCACATGGCGCGGGTGACCAACCGCGGCTCGTGGTGCTCCGAGCGGACAACAAGTCGGAACTGGACGACGTCGCCCTGGTGCGGCGTACTGACATAGTTCTGGGGGCCGGCAGGACGATTTCCATGCCGGAGGAAGTCCCCCTGCTGTTGGATGAGGTGTACGCCGACGAACTCGTCGACAGGCTGGGGGAGGCTGCGGCGCATGAGCTTCACCAGCTGGACAACCGGCGGACGGTCCGAGAACGAAGGGCCACCGGTACTGCAGGTTGGCTGCAGGTGCCGGGGCCGCGGGAGCTTGATGGCGACCTCGGCCTGCTGAGCCGCGACCACCCCGGTATGGAGCCCGAACTGCTCTCCTCCGTGCTCGGCGAGGAGATGGTGCATGTGGTGTGCCTGTACCCGGGGTCTCTCCTGGAGAACGGGGTCCTCAAGGAGAAGCTTGCACGCGATTCCAAGCGCAGACCGAAGCCGGGCCAGCTTGTCCCCTACCTGATCCCAGTACCGCAGCGACTCGTCGACGGCGTGGCGGGCGATGCAAACAGCGTCTGGCGCGACATGGCCGCCCTCAAGACTGTCCTCCGGCTGAACATGACCTGGGAAGACGGTACGTGGGTGCGAACCGGCGAGGGGCACCGGTTCCACGTAAACGAACTGGGCCTGACTGTCGACCGGTTGCCCTAACGGCCCACATCCTCCCCGCTTGTCCTTCTAGGATCTGGTGACGCGCAATGATGGGGGAGGGGCGTGAACACGTCTGCGTCGAATCTGATCGACCAGCCATGGATTCCGGTCGCATGGGTGAAGGGGCAGTCGGGCCCACCTGAAGTGGGGCTCAGGGATCTGTTTGTGCACGCTCGAGAGATCCGTACTCTGCTGATCCCGGAGGCTCCGGCTCACTCGGCGCTGCTGCGCTTGCTGTACGCGCTGACCGCCCGGATCACCGCTCTGGACGAGGCAGGGCCCGGAAGCTGGGGCGACCGGCGGGAACAGGTCCTCGAACAAGGGTTTCCTGAGCAGAGCATCGACCTGTTTGACGGCCGCAAAGCCGGCATCGAAGGCTACTTCGGTCAGTGGAGTCACCGCTTTAATCTGTTCGACGGCGATCGTCCGTGGCTCCAGGACCCCCGCCTCCCTGACCAGTGCGACAGGAGCAACACTGCCGGCGTCCACAAGCTGGTCATGAGCCGGGCAGCGGGCAACAACCACTCCTGGTTCGAGCACTGGAGCCACGACACTCCCGTGCCTCTCGATCTTTCGCAGACGGCATTATCGCTGCTGACCTGGCATTACTGGGGAGACCCCGGCGCTCTGTCGAGACGGGCGGTCGGGCAAGTGAGGAGCCACTATGCGAAAGCTTCACCACTGCGAGCCGCGCTGTCGTACCACCCGCAGTGCGACAACCTGCTCCTGACGCTGCTGGCCGGTCTCACACCGCCGGAAGGCGACGTCAGCCGGCACACGGACCTGTGCCCATGGGAGCGCGAAGACCTCCCAGACCCGCTCAAGCCGATGCCTGAGCCGCAGGGCCCCTGCTCACGGCTCACCGCCTGTTCACAGCACGCACTCTGTCTCATCCCCGCCCCGGACGGCGAGCATACGGTCGACGCGTACATCACCTGGGCTTATGACGCCGAGCGGATCCGGCCGGAAGACGACTACCTGATCTGGGACATCGCCAAGGACGGGAAGACATCCCCCCGGCTCGCATGCTCCTCCCGTTCTCTGTGGCGCGACATCGACGCCCTCCTGCTCAAGCAACTGGACGACGCAAACCCGATCCAGCCGAAGGTCATGGACCATGCCTTCGACGTCAGCGAGTACTTACGGGTACGCGCCCTCGGCTTCGAACAGGACGCCAGCCAGGCAGCCAACCACCAGTACGTCGACTCCGTGACCCCGGTGCTCCTATCCCGAGTGGAAGAGGATGCGGCGAGCACCGAGCGGCCCGTACGCCAGCTCCGCGAACTCGGCGAGCTCTTCGGGCACCGGCTGGAGCAGGCCACCAAGGAAGCCTGGCTGAAGTACACGGACGACAAGAAGAACGATCCGGGGGCCTGGCTGGACGCGGTCGCGGCACGGTACTGGCCGTCGGCGGAGGACGAGTTCTGGTCGCGGTTCCGGCAGTTGACACGCTCTGGCGGCCCCATGGACACCGGATTCGACTTCGAGGCCGCGTGCCGAGCCTTCGCACGGCACGCGCTCGACGCCTACGAGGCAGTGACCGGCTCCGTGACGCGCACACCACGAGGCGCCAAGGCCGTCACCAGGGCGAAGGCCATCATTCTCGCCGCCCTGAAAGACCCGTACAAAGCGATGGAGCAACCGGCGACGAAAAGTGCGGCCAAGAAGTCGTGACCGTCGCCACCGGACCCGAGGACAAGCTGTGACCTTCCAAGCTTCTGAAGCGAGCAAGCGGCAGAGGAATCGCGCCACGTACGCCGCATTCACCGCACACATTGAACATCTGTGCCGCACAGACCCCGGTGCCCGTGCGGCGCTGCGCGCGGGCCTGCGCCGCGACCTGGACCACCCGCGCACACGCCCCATGCACCGGCTGCTGACGCCGCGACTGCCGGAAGGGTGCGACGACAAGACAGCGCAGGCTCACTACACAGTAGCCTCGCTGATCGCGGCTCAGCCCCGACACGCCTTCTCACCCGACCAGGGAGACGACGAAGACACCGCAGACGAACACAGGGCGGCAAAGAAGCAGGCTCCTCGGGAGGAGGGAGAACCGGGCGAGAGGGGAACTCCGCCCGGGCCGACTCCGTATGGCTCCTCGTTCGGTGCCACCCTGGGCCAAGCCGTCACCACAAAGGGCACCTCAATGCGGATGAGCGCCGCAGAAAGCCGTATCAACCTCCTGACGCGGCAGAGCCTCCGCGGTATCCACCTACACCTCCCTGCTGCGGTGAATCAGGTACGCACCACCGACGCCTCCATCGACTGGGAACAGTTGCTGGCAGACCTCGTCGACTGGCCGTACCAGTCGGGGCGTATCAGCCGCCGCTGGCTGCAGGACTTCTACCGGATCACGGCCGGCGCCGACCAGGACTGACCCTCACCCACAGGAGATCCCCGATGAACCTCAAGCCACGCTTCATCGACATCCACGTCGTCCAACCAGTCCCCTACGCGAACCTGAATCGGGACGACACCAATTCGGTGAAAAGCATGCTCTACGGCGACGCCCTGCGTACCCGCATCTCCAGCCAGTCCTGGAAACGGGCTACTCGCAAGCACTTCCAGGACACGCTCGGCGAGAACGCGCTGCGCACACGCCGTATCGGCGAGCGGGTCGCCGAGGTGCTTCGCGAGCGTGGGTGGGATAAGGCGCTTGCCGAACGCGCGGGCGCGCATGTTGCGGCGGGGAGCAGCATCAAGTGGGAGGTGGCCAAGGGGAAGGACAGGCAACCGATCACGAACAAGGTCCTGACCAACGCGCTCGTCTATCTTCCCGAAGACGCTGTCGAGGACTTGGCCGACATCGCCGAAGCCAACAAGGACGCGCTCACGACCGACTTCACCGGAAAAGGAAAGAACAAGCCCGAAAGCGCCCTGAAAGGGAAGATCGACAAGATCCTTGTCAAAAGGAACGGGGTTATCAACCTCTTTGGCCGCATGCTCACCGAGGTCGACCAGGCCAATGTGGACGGTGCCGTCCAGGTCGCGCACGCCTTCACCACGCACACCACTGAGGTCGAACTCGACTACTTCGCAGCTGTCGACGATGTCACCGAAGCGAAGGATGATGAAACGGGCAGTGGCCACATGGGCACTGCCGAGTTCAGCACCGGCACCTTCTACCGGTTCGCCACCGTCGATCTCAAGGAACTCATCAAGAATCTGAGCGATGACAGCGACATCGCACTCGATGCCGCCCGCGAGCTCGTCGGCCAGTTCCTGCTCTCCTTCATCGAGTCCCTGCCGCAGGCGAAAAAGAACTCCACCGCCCCGCACACCATCCCGCATCTGGTCCACGTGGCGGTCCGCTCCGACCGGCCGCTGTCGTTCGCCGCAGCCTTCGAGGAACCCGTACGATCAGCCGGACACGGCGGCTTCGTCGGGCGCTCCGTGGAAGGCCTCGATGCGTACGCCAAGGCCGCGAACACTCTCCTCGGCCCCGACCGAGTTCTGCACGCGGCACATGCTTCCCTCCAGTTCGACAAGCTCGAGCACCTCGGCGAGCGTCACTCGTCCTTCGACGCTCTCGTCACCGCTACCGTCGACTTCGCTCTCGCCGAGGCCCCGCAGTGACCGACCGCCCCTCCCGAGGGCTGCTGTTGCGTCTGGCAGGCCCACTCCAGTCCTGGGGCACGCACAGCAAGTACGCGCGACGCGACACAGCCCGATTCCCCACCCGGTCGGGCATCGTGGGCATGCTAGCCGCAGGTCTCGGGCGAGTGCGCCAGGCGTCCTTGGACGACCTCACGGAGCTGTCGATGACCGTACGTGTCGACCGCCCCGGTGTCGTGCTGTCCGACTTCCACACCGTCGGCGGTGGACTGCCCGCCGATGAGACAGTGATCACCGTCGACGGAAAACACCGCCCCGAGGGTAAGGGCACTCTGGTATCCAGGCGCCAGTACCTAGCCGACGCTGCTTTCACGCTCGCGCTGACGTCCGATGATGAAGCGCTGCTGCACGCGTGCGCCACTGCCCTGCGTGACCCGTACTGGCCGCTCTTTCTCGGCCGCCGGTCATGCCCGCCGGAAGGCCCGATCCTGCTGGGCTGCGGGGAAGATCCGCTGCGCCACCTGGTACAGCTGCCCTTGGCTGCCAAGAGGCCGCGCAGCGGCCGGCAGCCGGTTGAGTTCTACGGCGACAGACCGCTCGGTGCGCTCCCCGTGAACTCCGACGCCCCGGACAAGAGCGACGGGGATCACCACAGCGGCGAGGTCACCGACGAGCCTATGTCTTTCGCACCACTGGCACGCCGGTACCGGCCTCGGCCGCTGTACCGGCGTGCCGTGCACCTACCGGACGCCGCCTACAAAGGCTTCGGCACCGGCTACCTGGAGACGCTCCAGAACTACATCGACACCCATTTCGCGACGGCGGAAAGGAGCACCCGGTGACTGCATGGCTAGCCCCCATCGTGCCCTGCTCTCGCGAGGCCCGCCGAACTGAGCGGCAATGTGCAAGGCATTCGACCGTGCCAGCGCATGGTGCAGATGTTCCCCGACGCGCTCGAAGCGGCGTACGACTCCTGCCACACCCTCATCGACGCTGCCTGCTCCGCCAGAGCGCGGGCGCGAACGGGCTCGTACTCCGGCTGGCCGGCCTGATGCAGTCCGGGGGCGAACGCTCGGCGTTCACCCCCGACGGGGACACCGCCCCGTCCCCCAGGCGCTCCGCGCTGCTCGGCGCGCTTGCCGCGGCGCAGGACATCACCCACCAGGACACAGGCGCACTCGACCGGTACGCGGCTCTGGAGTTCACCGTCCGGGTGGACCGGCCCGGCGGCCGACGAAGCAGATGTGCACACCGTGTACGACATGCCCCTCTGCTTCGCCCTGCACGGCCGCAACTACGCACGACGCCAGCTCCACCGCACCGGGGAACGCTACTCCCTGCACCTGGTTACCGGCCCCACACCTTGCCCACAAAGCTGGTCCACTACGCCATGAAGGAGGCCGCCGCATGAGCCCCAGCGCGGCCCTCGCCCGCATCCGCCTCAATCCCCACAGCCGCGCCGTCCAGCGCGACCTGCGCAACGCTACCGACATGCACCGCACCCTCATGCGTCTGGTACCCGACGGCCTGGGCGGCAGTCCCCGGCAGACGGCCGGGCTCCTGTACCGCCTCGACGTAACCGACACCTTCAGCACGCTCCTGGTCCAGGCCGCCACCCTCGACCCGACACGCCTGCCCGACGACTACGGCCACACCGACGTCAAAGACCTCACCCCGGTGTTCAACGCCCTTCAGAAGGGCCTCGCCGTCCGCTACCGCATCGTCGTCAACCCGGTCAAAACCGAACGCCTGCCACTGGAGAACAAGGGCCGACGTGGCAAACGCATCGCGCTCACCGGACCGGACGCCGACCAGTGGTGGGCACGCCGCGCCCACGAGGCCGGACTGCACCTGACCACAGCGCTGCCCACCCTGGTCGCTGCCGTGCACGGCCGCGGCGACAGCGCCGCCGCCGTGCGGCACCACCTGGTGCGCTACGACGGCACCGCCACTGTCACCGACCCTGACGCCCTGGCCGAGGCCGTACTGGTCGGCATCGGACGGGCCAAGTCTTACGGCGCTGGGCTGCTCAGCCTTGCCCGCGCGGCCGCATGAGCCCACGTTCGACGGCGGCCAGGCCCATAAGCGCCTGGCCGCGACCGCCCTGGCCTTGCTCTCCCCGGCGTCGCCGACTTCCTGTACTTCTTGTACCTCGACGTCCTCCTCGCCGAAGGGAGGATGTCCGGACCCCGCGTGTGGATCGCTCAGCCGGTCCGCCGTCCTCCCCGCCGATGCCGGGGGCGACCCGTGGGAAAGAGGCACCCCCACGTCGGTGAGGAGGACCCCACGGCGCGAACGCGTACGAGTGGGACGCCGGAACACCCCGCGCTGGCGGGGAGGGCCGCAGTGCCGAGGGGACGGCGTCGCTGGTCGGCAGAGCACCCCCGTGGTGGGGGAGGACTCGGCCCTCCAGCTCACATGACGGCACACCCTCACGTCGGCGGAGAGGACGCTTAGTACCCGCACGCCACCCAGGTTGGGCGGGGAGACCCGGCGCGGCGATGGCGTCGTGCAGCGATCCGGTACGGAACACCCCCGCGTCGGCGGGGAGCACAGCTTGGTCCGCTTGGCCTTCAGCTCGCGGATCGGAACACTCGCGCATCGGCGGGGAGGACGTGTCCGTCTCCCTGAGCGTGAAGGCGGGCGACGGTACACCCCCGCGTCGGCGGGGAGGACTCTGACTCCCTGTCCTTCCTGTACCTGGACATGGTCCGAGTGGTACAGGACGACACCGGCGCGATCCAGATCGACGAACACCGCACTGATCTTGTCTAGTCCTTACTGCAGCCTTGTCCTGCCTGTCCTCGGCCCTGACGTTGCCATCACCACCCCGGCCCTGGCCACCCTCGCCCGCCACGGCACCAGCGTCGTCTGCGTCGGGGCGGGCGGCGTCCGCGCCTACGCCGGCATCCTCCCCGACTCCCTCACCACCCACTGGCTCGAACAGCAGGTCGCAGCATGGGCCGACCCCGCACAGCGCCTCCAGATCGCCGTCCGCATGTACCGGATGCGCTTCAAGGACGCTGACGTTCCCGAATCCGTCACCCTGGAGCAGCTCCGCGGGATGGAAGGCCAGCGCATGAAGGCCTTCTACAAGATCCTCGCGCAGCAGCACGGCATCGGCCGCTTCCGCCGCAACTACCGGCCCGACCAATGGGACACCCAGGACCCCGTCAACCTCGCCCTATCCGCCGCCAACACCTGCCTGTACGGCGTCGTCCACGCCGCCCTGCTCGCCCTCGGACTCTCCCCGGCCCTCGGCTACGTCCACACCGGCACCCAGCACGCCTTCGTCTACGACATCGCCGACCTCTACAAAACCGAGATCACACTCCCTCTCGCCTTCGCCCTCCACAACTCCGACAAACCCGAACAAGAAGCACGCCGCCGTTTCCGCGAAGACCTCCGACTCCTACGCCTCCTGCCCCGCATCGTCCACGACGTCCAATCCCTGCTTACCCCGCCCCACACCCCCACGATCACAGCCAACGACGACACCGATGACGAACGCACCGAACGGCGCGACGACAAATGGTCCACCTCTGGGACCCCAAAGCCGGAGTCCTCCCTGCCGGCGTCAACTACGCCCAAGGAAAAGACTGATGCCCTCCATGGTCGTCATCGCCACCACCGCAGTCCCCGACCACCTGCGCGGCGCCCTCAGCCGATGGACCAGCGAAGTAGTACCCGGCATCTTCGTCGGCAGCGTCTCCGCCCGCGTCCGCGACCAACTCTGGCAGGCCGTCACTGAAGTTGTAGGTAACGGCGCCGCCATCCTCATCCACCCCACTGACACAGAACAGGGCTACGCCATCCGCACCGCAGGAACCCGTCGCCGGATCCCCGTCGACTTTGACGGACTTACTCTGATTCGTATGACTGCTGCACCGAGAGTAAAGGAAATGCAAAGCCCCTCTTGAAGTGCAGGTCAGGAAGTGTCCTCCCCGCCGACGCGGGGGTGCTCCGACCGCGCAGGCGATGGCGCCGAGCGCCGACATGTCCTCCCCGCCGACGCGGGGGTGCTCCGAGCCAGGAGGTTCCCGAGGGCGCCAAGGTGCTGTCCTCCCCGCCGACGCGGGGGTGCTCCGGCCATGGCCTACATCTACTGACACCGCACGGCGTCCTCCCCGCCGACGCGGGGGTGCTCCGACCGCGCAGGCGATGGCGCCGAGCGCCGACATGTCCTCCCCGCCGACGCGGGGGTGCTCCGCTGGTGCAGTGCTGGGAAGCGCTCAACGCGTGGTCCTCCCCGCCGACGCGGGGGTGCTCCGGTGAGCGGCTGATGGCGCAGGTCCGCGTGATGGTCCTCCCCGCCGACGCGGGGGTGCTCCGCGCCCCGGGGTCCCGTCCGGGTTCGCCCATCCGTCCTCCCCGCCGACGCGGGGGTGCTCCGCATTCGGCAGAAGGTAAGGCGCGCGGTGGACCGTCCTCCCCGCCGACGCGGGGGTGCTCCGCCGTCGTTCGTTGAGCAGCCGTCCGCCGATGCGTCCTCCCCGCCGACGCGGGGGTGCTCCGCGCACCAGTACCGGACAGCGCTGCAAGGAGCCGTCCTCCCCGCCGACGCGGGGGTGCTCCGAACGCGGCCACTTCATGGCCAGATGCGAACTCGTCCTCCCCGCCGACGCGGGGGTGCTCCGGACGCCCTGGACCGGATCTTCGGGAGCTGACCGTCCTCCCCGCCGACGCGGGGGTGCTCCGCCCGCTGGCACATCGACCTCGTCGCCACCATGGTCCTCCCCGCCGACGCGGGGGTGCTCCGGGAGTGTCGGCCGCTGAATAGCCGTACCGTGCGTCCTCCCCGCCGACGCGGGGGTGCTCCGAACCCGCCCGGGTAGGCGAAGGAGTCCGACTGGTCCTCCCCGCCGACGCGGGGGTGCTCCGACACCCAGGCCCGCCGCGGCGGCTACGTCTGGGTCCTCCCCGCCGACGCGGGGGTGCTCCGCCAGGGCGCCCGCCCGGACCGCGCGACGGTGAGTCCTCCCCGCCGACGCGGGGGTGCTCCGATCGCGGTGCGTGTCGACTCGATCGGCCTGTCGTCCTCCCCGCCGACGCGGGGGTGCTCCGTATGCGCCCTGTTCGGACGGTTCGCAATGGAAGTCCTCCCTGCCGACGCGGGGGTGCTCCGGAGGGCCAGGACTTCCAGCCGCTCGTCCCGGCGTCCTCCCCGCCGACGCGGGGGTGCTCCGACGCCCACGATCGACGTGTGGGCCGCCCAGGCGTCCTCCCCGCCGACGCGGGGGTGCTCCGCCCGGCGTGTTGATCTCACCGGCGACGAGCGTGTCCTCCCCGCCGACGCGGGCGTGACTGCGTCGCAGGTCAGGGCGCTGCTTGATCCGTCCGGGCTCCGCAGAAGCGCCTGTAGGTTCGTCTCACCTGACGGTCCGACCAGCACCACGGACGTCGGCTTCTTCGGCGCCCTAGTGGAGCGGCGTGACGACTCGGGGGCTGTCGATGCCGACGGGCCGGTCCGCCTTCGAGCGGGACGATCGTCCTCGCCATGAGGATCACGCGAGGTGCAGACCGGCCGGGAACACCGGCCTCGTCACCCTGCAGGAGGTGCCGGTGAGTCAGCTTCTCCTTGAGCGGCACGCAGGCGCTCCGCAGGCCACGTACTCCCTCAGCACTGCTCTTGTCGGTAAGAACCTCGATCGCAACGTGATTCTGGACGCGGGCTGGGACAGCTACGCGTGGAAGGCTACGGTCTCGGCGTGGTGGGAGCAGTAGAGCCCGAGGGTGCGGTGGGGTGAGTGCGGGTTCCACCGGTACGACGGGCCCCGCACTCACCCGGGCCGCGAGGCGGCGAGCGGGCTGGGTCAGTCGTCGTGGAGGGTGAAGCTGTGTTTCATGCTGCGTTTTAGCTTTTGGCGGCTGTGTTTGAGCTGGGCGCGGACGGTGGCGGGGTTGATGTCGAGCATGTCGGCGATCTCGGCGGTGGTGAGGCTGTGGACGTAGTGCAGGACGAATGTCTGCTGTTCGCGCTGTGTGAGGGCTGATCGGATGGATGCGGTGAGGGTGTCTATCTGGATGTTGCGGACGGCTGTCTGTTCGGCGGATTCCTCGAGTTGGGGCTCTATGAGGTCGAGTAGGTCGGCGGAACCCGGGAGGACTTCACGGTTGGTGTGCCGTCGGGAGTTGACGACCTTGTTGCGCAGGATGCCGCAGGCGTACCGGAAGGGCGGGGTGGGGTCGGCGAGGACCTCGCGCCACTTGGTGTACATGACCTCGAAGGTCTCGGCGACGAGGTCCTCCGCCGTCCAGGCCGGCACCCGCACTTTCGCTATCCGGGTCAGCCTCGCGCGCGCATCGGCGACGAACTCCTCGAACATCGCGGTCCGTTCGTCCATGGCAGCCCGTCTGTCGGCATGGGGCGGCCTCCCCCCGCTGGTGTGCGAGGGGAGGCCGTGGTGCGTGGTGGAGCCCATCAGACCTCGTCGTGCGTGTCGGTCCGCGACCTGACGTCATCGATCCAGCGTTCCCAGCGCGAGCGGACCTCGCTGCCGATCTGGGTGACCCCGTCGAACAGCAGCACCGAGAGGACCACGGCGAGCAGTTCGGTCTGGAGGGACTGCAGATCGGTCAGCCACTGGGCAGCGAGCAGCCCGCCGCTGAGGATCCGCCCGGTGATGCGGAGTTTGGGCAGGGGCGGCATCGAGCGCAGCACCACCCGGGAGTCGAACGCCAGGTCGCCGTTGTGGTCCGCGCGGGCCCGCAGGGGCTCGAAGGTGACCGCCTTGCGGATGGCCTTCGCCACGGCCAGGAACTGACCGATGGTCTCGCACAGGACATCGAAGACCAGGATCACGATGGCGGCGCACCGCAGGCCGGGGTGGAGCGACTCCGTGCCGGGCAGCAACGAGATGCCGGTCATGGCCGCGCCGACGAGACGGGCGAACAGCCGGGAGCGCATCCACGGTGCGTCCTGCGACGCGGGATGGGGGAGCGCCGGTACCGGCTCAGTGATGCCCGAGGGCTTCTGGCCCGCCCCGTCGGTCCGGGACCGCGTGCTGCGGGACGGAGGGCTGGACCGGCTTTGCCCGGTCACCCGCGCGGCGCTCTTCCTGCCGCGTGCGGGTGACCTTCTGGTGCCGGTCCTTCTTGGAGCAGGACGGAGAGGACTTACCGGCCTTGGGAACGGCGGACTGGTCCTTCGGGGGACGACGTGTCATGGCACTTCCTACGGGTCAGGTGCGTGGAGTGAGGCCCGCGGCGGGTCTCGACGACTCCGTCGTCGCTCAGTGCGGCAGGTGGTGCGTGTGGGATGGGCTGCACATCACGACGGTGATCGCATCTTCTCCGGTCAGTTGCACATCCGTCCAGTACAGACAGTGTGAGACCGCTAGACGGATAGTAATATTCATGACTCAGCGTTTAGATTGCGCTACGCAGAGTTATTTTTTACTGTGATGTGGGTCACATATGCCCTTCGGAATCGACGATTCCGACAAGGTATTAGCGAGACGCGTTCAGGTGCGTCGGAGTGAGGCCCGCCATCGAGGCTCCGGGATGGGCAGAGGTGGCGGGCTTTCACCCCAGGTCACGGACGGTGACAGGTGCCAATGTGAGTCGCCACTGGAGCCCCTTGACGCGCAGATACGCCCCTTTGGGGCGTGACGTCGATCACATGTAATGAGCATTCTTTGCTTCATTCATGCCAGTAGCGAGTTTTGTCCCATAAGAGGCATACAGTCGCTTGAAGTTGAATGCTGCGCTATAGGTGGCGAAGCTCCTGCTTCCCGGCTACGGCCGCAGTGGCCGCTGCCGTACCCAGGTCCCCTACCGCTATGCCCAGCGCATGCCGATGGTGGAAAGCTTCTCGATCCGTTCCGGGGACAGTGTTGCGGCCCTGCTGCGTTGGTTGCTGATCCATGCCCCGAGCCGGAGCTGCCGCTCCTCCTGGTTCTGGCCGTCCCTCTCGGCGACGACGATCGTCTCGACGTGCTTCCTCGGCACCCGAAGGTGCCCCTCACGCTCGTAGAACTGCTTGGCGGCGGTGTAGTTGAGGGCCCATTTGTCGGCCTGGCTGGTCCGCGGTTTGGGTTTCTCGTCTTCGCCGGCGGGTTGGATGCCGAGGATGTGTTCGCACATCCACTGCTGCACGCTGGTGAGCTTGTCCCACCCGAGCCGGACCGAGCGCACCCACCGCCCCAGATCCTCGCCCTGGTGCACGACAACACCGGGCTCGGTGGGCAGTGCGCCGCCGGCTTCGAGGTGCTGTCGGGTGAGGTGGAAGGCGCGTTGCCATTCCACGGGCCAGGTGGGGCACCAGGAGGGGTCGATGTCCTCCAGCTGTTCGCGGCGGCCTTCCGACAGTGCGCCGGCTGCCGATTCCACGGGCAGACCTTCGGCACGCCGCTGCTCGTTCTCGGCGGCCCGGCGGGCGGCGGCCCGCGCATTCTTCAAAAAGATCCCTACCCGGTAGCCCTTGTAGGTGGCGTCCAGCGGGGCCAGGAGGTGGCCCGCCTCGGCCGCCCACCCGCGCGCGGCGGCCAAGCCCTCTTCCCATGCGACGTCGAAGTGGCTCCAGACCATGCCCAGCTTCTCCAACTGTTCGACGCGGTCCTCGTCCATGTTGCCGCGGGCGTAGAAGCGCCGGTTGTCGGCGATCCATTGCCCCAGCGGGAAGGAGGCGAGGGAAGCCGGCCACCCCTCAGCCTCCGCCTCCTGGCCGTTGGGCCCGGGGACGCGGTACGTGAACGGCACCTTCAGGTCTCCGTGGATCCGGTGGTACAGGGCGGCGGCTTCGATGCCGCGCCGCCAGTGCTGGTGTTCGGGGTTGAGGACGCGCAGGTTGATGAACGCGGCCAGCTGCGCGGGGTCGCGGGGGGTGCTGAATTTCAGCAGCTCACGCGCCGGTTCCGAGAGTCGGTCGCTTCGGTCGCTCGCGGCTCCCTCGCCCTCCTCGCTGCTCGAGCGGGTCTGCACGCCCCGGACGCGGCTTGGCGCCTGCTGCTGCGCCAGAGCCTCCACCACACGGGCGTCGTGCGCCCTGAGCGCCTCCAGCAGCTTCGCCAGGCCACCGAACGCCCGCGAGGTGAGCATGTTGTCCGCCGTCTCACCCGGCCCGAGCAGCACCGGCACCACGAGCGAAGCGACCTTGCCCTCGCCGGGCTGCATCCGCAGTGCCCGGCCGACGGCCTGGACGAGGTCGGGCATGGAGCCGCGTACGTCGGCGAAGTACACGGAGTCACAGTTCTTTGTGTCGACGCCTTCACCCAGGACCTTCACGGACCCCAGGTAGCCCTTCTCGACGACCGTGCCGTCCGTGGCGATCCCGTCGGCGAACTCCGTCAGAACCCGGCGCCGGTGCCCCGGCTTGTGATCGCCGCACAGCCAGTTGGCCCAGATCGTCTTGGGGTACAGCTCCGGGGCGGCGGCGTGCAGCTGCGCGGCGACGTCGGCAAGGCCGGCCGCGAACGCCTCGGCCTCGCGGACCTGGTGGTGGAAGACGAGCGTGCGCCGAAAGCCTTCCTCGGCCGACGCCTTCACCAGGGCGGTCTGCAGGGCCGCGAGACGGGCCCCGCGCACCTGCTCGGAGCGCGCGTCCTCGCCCAGGAGCTGGGCGGCTTGGAGCTGAGTGTCGGTGATGTCCACACACACCACCTGGTAGGGGGCACAGATTCCCCTGTCGATCGCCTCCGACAACGTCAGGGTGAAACACCTGCTACCGAAGGGGCCGCTCGGGTCGTCTTCCATCGAAGCCACCAACTCGCCCGGCGCGCCCTGGTCAAAGCCCTCGTCCAGCTGCCACAGCCGAGGCGTGGCACTCATGTAGAGGCGGCGCAGGGCGGGGATGCGGGTGTTGTCGTGGACGCCCGCCCATGGTTTGCCGATCCGGCCCGAGGTCCGGTGGGCCTCATCGACCACGATCAGGTCCCACCCCGGTAGGCCAGCGTTGTGTGCCCGCTCCAGCGTGCCGAGCCCGAGCGAGGCGTAGGTGGCGAACACGGTGACCTTGTCAAACGGCCGCACCCAGTCGACCAGCTCTGCCACGTCCGTGGTGTTAGGGAAGGACACCTCCCCACCCCGCAGGGAAGAAACCCCGATCATCGGACCCGTACGGCCTCCCTCGCGCCAGGCGGCCTCAGTCTGGGCAAGCAGATCAAGGGAGGGAACGAGCACCAGTACGCGTCCTGCACGGAGCTCTTCCGCGCTGCGCACGGCGACGAGGGTCTTGCCCGACCCGGTCGCCATGACTACCTGAGTCCGCAGCCCCTGCTCGGGCACAGTAGATCTTGCAGGCAATTCGAGTGCTCGGAGAACCGCGTCCACGGCTTCACGCTGATGAGGACGAAGTTCTTTCACAGCCATCCGATCCACCCTCCCCGCGAGCTGGACAACAGCTATCACGACCTATACACGACCAACGACCCTGCAGACCAAGGGAGTTGGTTTGCAAGCCCCTAACGCAGCACCGGCTACACACCTCCGATCTGGGACACAGACAACCGTCTCCAGCGGATCACCCGCCTCACAGCACCGCAGCCAGCTAAGTCCAGAGTCTATCGCAGAAAAAAAATGAAGCAGCTACATCAGAGAATCGATTCGGAAGCTACGGGTACTCCGAAGTCATCACTGCCCACCATCCGGGAGAGATCATGGAACAGAACACCGAGAACCATCAAGGCAACCGGTTCTGCAAGGCCTGCGGCACGCCCGCCGAAGACGGGAAACTGTGCAACCACTGCGGCGCCGCCCTGGACCTCCCGGATGGCGCAGGGCTGATCGAAGACCAAGGCGCAGCCGTACGGCGCGACTTCGAAGGACGCACCCAGCAGCAAGAGCACAGGTGAACGAAACAGTAGCGATCCCAGTCTGCTGAACATCAGGCACGGGGGTACACGGGCCGGCATGGCATCCAAGACTGATCGCATCACGTCCCTGCGGGCCGTGCGGCAGCTGCGCCGGGTCCGCACCTTCTACGCGGTAGGCACCCTGGTGTGGGCGGCATCGACCGCCTGGACCAGCTGGCAGACCCCCGGAAGCCGGCAGATGTGGGTATCCGCCCTTCTCCTGGCCATCTTCACCGGCCTCCTGCTCGCATCCTCCATATGGCTCCAGCGTCTTCAGATCACGGGCTCGGCCGAGCCCGCCCGTCACGCCGCCCCACGGCGAGCGACCAGGCAACGCCATGCCCATGCCTGACTTACCGCTCGCACGGCCGGGACTCCCCGCGTCTGCAAGAGCGATAGCCGGGCATACGGACGTCACTCCCTTGTGAGAGGAGCTGGTCATGCTTGGCATAGTCGCGGCAGTATTGTTCTTCTTTGCGTTTTTGATCAACGCGGCTGATATCAGTACCAACGATGCGTTCTCTTCGACGAACGTCATGCTTCTGGGGCTGACGGCTTTGGCTTTGCACGTGGCTGGAGTCGGCGCCGGCTGGGCCCGCAGGCGCTGACCTCATGCCGGCAGCCCTGTGGTGACAGTCTGTCACCACAGGGCTGCCGAGCCGCGAAACCCACCACCCCCTATAGCCAGCCCGGCCCGCGCCAGCGGGCCGTAATGGTCCTGCAGGCGCAGCCGGAAGGACCACAAGGCGGGGAGCGCAGCGGACCGCCGACCTGGCTGAAGCGCAGCAAAAGCCAGGGGACGAAAGTCCCGCAGCTTCGGGAGCGGAGCGGACGAAGCGTCATCCTGCTTGCGCAGCAAGCAGGATGAGCGGGATGCGCAGCATCCCGCCAGCGCTCCCGCGGAGCGGGAGCGCAACCACCGTGCTGCGCACGGTGGTTCGCTTGCATCGCGCGCAGCGCGATGGGACCCGCTCCGCGGG
>NZ_BMWE01000035.1 GCF_014651075.1 Streptomyces djakartensis
GGCCCCGCGGCCCCTCCCCGCGTCCGAGGCGGCCGCCGGGCCCCGCGGCCCCGCCCCCGTCGCCGCCTACCGGCCCACAGCCGGGCCCATGCTCACCCGACTCCCCGTGGTCGCAGCCACCACCCGGCCCCCCGAACCCTCCCGCGCCGCCACCTACCGACGCACGGCCAGGCCGATGCTCACCCGACTCCCCGTGGTCGCAGCCACCACCGAAGCCACCGCCCGGCCCCGCACACCCGCCCCCGTCGCCACCTACCGACGCACGGCCAGGCCGATGCTCACCCGACTCCCCACCACCGAAGCCACCACCCGGCCCCGCACACCCGCCCCCGGCGCCACCCAGCCGGGCGCGGTCCGCCTCGTGGGCACGTGGCCCGTCATGCCCCGTCCCCTCCTGCGTGCCGATCGCGTCTCCGGGTCGCGCCGGCACCAGACAAGCCCGTTGGCCCGGGCGGCCGTTGACCGTGACCAGGCAGTCGAAGCAGACGCCGATCCCGCAGAAGACCCCACGCGGACGGCCCTCGCCGCGGGTGGTGCGCCAGGAGGTGACGCCCGCCGACCAGAGCACGGCGGCGACCGTCTGACCGGGCAGCGCCTCGACGGGGCGCCCGTCGAACGTGACCGTGAAGGCGGGTCCGGGCCGGGCTCCGGCCAGCTCCAGCGGATTGACACGGCCTCCTGGATTCACGCGGCCTCCTCGGCAAAGCGGTCGGGCCGGAACGGGGTCAGGTCCAGATCCGGCGCCCGGCCGGTCAGCGTCTGGGCGATCAGGTGGCCGGTACCCGTGGCCAGGCCGATGCCCGCGCCCTCGTGACCGCAGGCGTGCAGGAGTCCGGGCGCCCTCGGATCCGGACCGATCGCGGGCAGATGGTCCGGTAGATAGGGCCGGAAACCGGCGTAGGTCCGTATGGCCCTGACCTCGGCGAGGAACGGGAAGAGCCGCGTCGCACCCGCGGCGAGCGCCCGCAGCGCGGGGAGCGACAGGGTGCGGTCGAAGCCGACTCGTTCCCGGCTGGCGCCGATGAGGACCGGCCCGGCGGGCGTGCCCTCCACGACCGGGGAGGTCTGCAGCTCCGCGGAGTCGCTCGCGACGTCGGCTACGTAGTCGGCGGCGTACACCTTGTGCCGGACACGCGGCGGCAGCGGTTCGGTGACCAGCACGAAGCCACGCCGGGGCAGCACCGGCAGGGAAACCCCCGCACGGGCCGCCACTTCCCCGCCCCACGTGCCGGCCGCGTTGACGACCGCCGGCGCGTGGATGTCGCCCCGGCCGGTCCGCACCCCGCGCACCGCGCCACCGGGGCCGGCCAGCACCCCCGTCACCTCGCGGCCGGTGAGCAGCCGCGCCTTCGAGGCGCGCAGCAGGTGCGCCGCCGCCAGGGCGGGCATCACCTGGGCGTCCTGCGGGTAGTGCATGCCGCCCGCGAGGCCGGGAGCCAGATACGGCTCGAGTTCGAAGAGCCGGTCGGGCGGCACCGGGACCGCCTCGACCCCAGCCGCCCGTTGCCCGGCGGCGAGTTTCTCCAGCCCGGCGAGCGCCCGTTCGCCGCCGGCGACGACGACACCGCCCTTGGCCTCGTACTCGACGGCCTCCCCCAGCCCTTCCAGGGCCAGTTCGGCCCACAGCCGGGCGGACAGCAGAGCCAGTTCGAGCTCCGGTCCGGGCTCCTTGTCGGAGACGAGGAGGTTGCCCTCCCCCGCGCCGGTCGTACCACCGGCCACCGGGCCACGGTCCACCACGACGGTGTCCAGGCCCGCCCGGGCCGCGTACAGGGCGCAGGCGGCGCCCACCACTCCGGCTCCGACCACCACGACATCGCAGGTCAGCGGCTCGCTCACGCCAGTACTATGTCACACACCACACTCGGGGGGGGAATGGGGCGGAGGTGTGCGATGCCGGGGAGCGGTCAGCCGATCGCCGGGACCACAGTGAGGTGGGAGGCGTCACGGCGCGCCCGGCGGTACCGGGACGCAGGGCGCCGGGCCTCTCGCAGGACGAACGTGAGCCGGGTGCAGCCCAGTTCCTCGAGCGTCCTGCACGTCTCGGCGACGATCCGGCAGTCGGTGGCGCCCCAGCGCGGATCCGGGTGCAGCAGGGGGCGTACGGCACCGTCCTGTTCGACGGCGTCCTCGCCGACCGAGCGGATCCAGTGCGGCAGGCCGTGCCGGTAGGCGGCCTCCATGATCGGGTCCTGGGCGATGTCGCGCCTGATCGTCTGGAGCCCGTGGTCGGGGCCGTGGTTCTCCACGGCCCGCGCGAAGTGCGCGAGCATCGGCAGGCACCAGCTCGACTCGTGGTCGCCGAGCACCTCGGGGGCGTCGGGGTGGAACAGCACGAATCTGAGGAAGTTGTCGTCCGGCATGGCCGTGGGGTGCGGGCCGACGCCCCGGAAGAGTGACCGGAAGGCGCTGTTGGCCAGCACGACGTCCCAGCAGTGGTCGACGACGAGCGACGGGAAGGAGACCGCCTCCATGGACGCGGCGTAGTCCTCCAGGTAGGCCTGGACTTCGGGAGTCTCGGAGACGGGCCGCGGTGCCGGCCGCCGCCCTCCTGCCTGAAATGCCATCGGGAGGTCACCCCTCTTGCCTGTGCGGCCTTGACGCGGCGCCCCGATCCTGCTGCCCGGAGCTGAGGCGTGTCAACTATCGTGGCATTCCATGCCTGTTGACGGCTGAAATTGGCCACAGTTGTGGCGAGACCTGGATGTGAGTTCGAGGCACCGGCTACGCTCCGGTCAGTTCACGCCGGGGTAAGTCACGGCATCCACTTGTGAGAAGCCTGTGAGAGACGTAGGAGATCTGTCGGTGACGGGTGGCTTCGTCGAGGGTCCTGGCGCCACGCCGAAGGCCGTGCTGGCGGCCGTCGTCGCCCGTGTCACCGCGCTCGCCGACCGGCTCGGTGTGCCGCACGCCGAGGTCTTCGACACCGGCCGGCTGTCCGTCGCCTCCGGTGTCCCGGAACCTGTGGTCAAGGCCCTGCTCAGCGGCCGGCCGGCGGGCGAGCCCGACGTGCAGGCCCGGTTCCTGCAGCGCCTGGACCTGCTGCGCCGGACCCGGCTCAAGCCCAACGGCCGCAAGTACACCCAGCAGGAGATCGCCGACGGCGCGGGCATGTCCCGGCAGCAGGCCGGCGCCCTCATCAACGGTGACCGGCGGCCGACCATGGAGCACTGCGACGCGCTCCAGCGGTTCTTCAGAGTGCACGCCGGTTTTCTCACTGCCGAGGACCCCGAGGCGCTGGTGAGCGCCCTCCAGCACACCGAGCAGGAGCTGCTGCAGAAGCTCGCCGACCGCGAACGGGAGGCGGCCGCCGCTGCCGACGACCCGCTGGAGCGGCTGCTGCAGGACCACGGCGTGCGCGGCATCGCCTGGCGGGCCGCGCAGCTGCCCACCGACCAGCACCGCGACAAGGTCGCGGAGTGGCTGGACATGCTCCTGGAGAGCGTCAAGCGGCCCGAGTCGTGACCGTGGGGAGAACTGTGGGCATCGGTAAGGAAATGCGCCGTCTGTGCGGCGAGTTGGTCGCGGAGCTGACGCTCCCCGCACCGGCGAGGCCCGACGAGCTGTATGCCGCGCTGTGTGACGCCATGAGCAGACGCCGTGGCCGCCCCGTCCGCTTCCGTACGGCCGCCTTCCCACCCGGGACCGCGAGCGGGCTGTGGCTCGACATGGCCGAGCAGGACCTCGTGGTGATCGAGGAGCGCACGGCTCCCGAACACCAGTTGGTGATCCTCGGGCACGAGCTGTGGCACATGAAGGCCGGGCACTGCTCCCACCACGTCGAGGGCGCCGCCGTCGCGGCCCGGCTGCTCGACGCCGAGGCCGATCTCCAGGCCACCGTTCTGAAGGTCGCCGCCCGCACCCGTTTCGATCTGGACGACGAGCGGGACGCCGAGACCTTCGGCCTGCTGCTGGCCAGCAAGTGCCGGGCGTGGCTTGCGGGTTCGTCGCCGCGGGGGCCGGTGCAGCGGGACCACCTGGCGGGACGCATCGAGGCGTCGCTGGGGTATCCGGGGCCGCAGGGCTGACGATCGCCCACGGGCGGCTGACGTGCCGTTCCGCTTCCGCCGGGCGGGCGAACCAGGGGACGCCTGGCCCGGATTGTCAGTGGTGGACGGCAAGCTGGGGTCGCGCCCCTTCTGTGCGGGGGCGTGCGTGCCGCGAGGCGCGGGACCGATGACTCCGACACGGGGAGAGCCGACCGATGCCCACCGCCGTACTGACCGACCGTGAACGCGGAGCCGTCCAGGCGTATCTGCGCCTGCTGCACACCGTCCGGGCCTCCTTCGACCTCGAGACCGGGACGCCGGGCACCGTGCGGCCCCCGGTCGTGCCGCCCGCTGTTCTCGCCGAGGCGGAAGCGGCCCTCGATCGGGCGGGCCTGACGGGCAACGAGGAGGAGTTCTTCCAGCTGTTGCGGAGCTGGTGCCCGGAACCGGGGCCTTGAGCCGAGGCCCCGGAGAGAAGAGCGAGAGCCCGGGACCGCGGGTGGTCGCCTGACCGCGGCTCGTCCGGGGCTGATCGCGCGGTTCCCCGCGCCCCTTCGGGAGCGCGGGGAGCACACTCAGTCGTGCGGTACGGCGACCGCCGTCGCGACCAGGCCCCGCTCCGTGGTCCAGCGGCCGTCGAAGTGGTCGATGCGGCGGCCGCCCACCAGCGGTCCGGGGACGAGGAGCGCGGCGCGGAAGCCGCCGTCCGCGGTGAGTTCGATGTCGGCCTCCATGAAGTCCAGCCACTTCCCGGTGAGGGGGAACCACGCCTTGTAGACGGACTCCTTCGCGCTGAACAGCAGCCGGTCGAAGTGGACATCGGGGCGCCGGTCCGCCAGCCGCCGCAGGCGCTCCTCCTCGGACGGCAGGGCCACGGCGGACAGGACGCCCTCGGGCAGCGGCCCGTGGACCTCGGCGTCGATGCCGAGGGAGGCCAGGTCGGCGGCGCGGACCAGGGCCGCGGCGCAGTAGCCGTCGCAGTGGGTCATGCTGCCGGCCAGCCCGGCCGGCCAGCCCGGGGCGCCGCGCTCCCCCGGCAGGATCGGCTGGGGCGGCACGCCGAGCTTCTCCATGGCGCGGCGGGCACAGGAGCGTACGACGGAGAATTCCCGGCGGCGTTTGGCGACCGCCCGCGCCACGAGCGCCGCCTCCTCGGGGAACAGCGGTGTGTCCGCGTCGTCGTGGCCGTACGCCTCCACCGTGACCACGGTCTGCGGCAGAAGTCCCTCGATCATCGCTCCTCGCCCTCCCCCGGCAGGATGCGCCGCAACCGGCCCGGGGTTCCGGGCCGCTTGCGCCACTCGCGTGGATATCCCACCGACACCTCCTCGAAGCGCACGCCCTCGTGCCAGGTGGTGCGCGGGATGTGCAGGTGGCCGTAGACCATGGTGTGCACGCGGAACCTGCGGTGCCAGTCCGCGGTCAGGGTGGTGCCGCACCACATGGCGAACTCGGGGTACCACAGCACGTCGGTCGGATGCCGGTCCAGCGGGTAGTGGTTGACCGGGATCACGGGCAGCTCTCCGGGCAGTTCGGCGAGTCTTCGTTCGGTCTCGGCCACCCGGGCCCGGCACCAGGCCTCCCGGCTCGGATAGGGGTCGGGATGCAGCAGGTACTCGTCATTGCACACGATGCCCGTGCCGCGGGCGTACTCCAGGCCCTCCTCCTTGGTGGCGCACCCGGCCGGCAGGAACGAGTAGTCGTACAGCGTGAAGAGCGGGGCGACGGCCACCGGACCGCCGGGGCCCTCCCAGACGGGGTAGGGATCCTCCGGTGTCGTCACGCCGAGTTCCCGGCAGAGCTCGACCAGGTGCTCGTACCGGGCGACGCCGCGCAGGGTGACGGAGTCGCTCGGATGGGTCCACAGCTCGTGGTTGCCGGGCACCCACACCACCTTGCGGAAACGGCCGGCGAGAGTGTCGAGGGTCCAGCGGATGTCGGCCACGGTCTCCGCGACGTCACCGGCCACGAGCAGCCAGTCGTCGTCCGTCACGGGCCGCATCCGCTCGACCAGGGCACGGTTCTCCGGATAGCCGATGTGCAGATCGCTGATCGCCAGCAGCTGTGCGGCACCACCGGCCGTCGGCTTCATCTCCCGCCCCCCTATCGGCGCGCACCTGCGCGAACGACCCCACGAGATCACAGTCCCGTGCCGCTAACAAGGAGGCCCCGCGCCGAAGCGCGCCCGATCCGTAACGCTCGTGTTGCCGACACGGACCACCGAAGCCCTATGATCTGCCCAACACCACCGCTGAGGAGAGCCCTTCACAGGGGCTGCTTGGTGACCCTCCATTCGTCCTGCCCGGGCACGGGCCGCTCAGCCCTGCCCGCGAACCGTGAAAGGTGGCCTGCATGGGCTCACGCGTACGCGTCTGGCTCAACCGCACGTACGCGGAGAACGTGTTCTTCATGGATCAGCTGCGGAGAAATCCCAGCGACCGGGCCGTCGAGATCCACGCCACCCACGGCGACGCCGACTCGCCCGTACTGGCCGCGGCGGACACCGCCGACCTCGAACCCGAGGGCCTGTCCCCGGCCGGTTACGTCGAGTACGCGCTGAACCAGTGCGCACGGCGCGGCATCGACGTGTTCGTGCCCCGGCTGCACCAGGCGGCGGTCGTGGCGCACCGTGCCGAGTTCGAGGCGGCCGGTACGGCGGTGCTGGCGCCGCCGTCCGAGGCCGTGGCCGTCTTCCACGACAAGGTGGTCGCCTACGAGGCGGTCCAGGCGATCGGCGTGCCGGTGCCGCCGTGGTGGCGGGTCCGGTCGGAGAAAGAACTCGTCGCCGCCGTCGAGGAGTTGGAGTCCGACGGACATCGGGCGTGCTTCAAGCCGGCGTCCGGGGCGGGCGGGGTGGGCTTCCGGGTGATCACGCGCGCGCCCTTCTCGCTGACGCACCTGGAGGGGTTCCCGAGTCCTTACGTGCCCCTCGACCTGGTGGTGGAGGCGCTGCGGCGGGCCGAGGAGCCGGTGGACTGGCTGGTGATGCCGCGTCTGGAGCAGCCGGAGGTGTCGGTGGACTGCCTGACCGGTCCGGACGGCCGGGTCCGGATGGCCGTGGGCCGCACCAAGAACGGCCGCCGCCGGGGCTTCACCCTGCACGAGCAGTGGCTGGAGCCGGCCCGGCGGATCGCGGAGGGCTTCGGTCTGCACTACCTGTCCAACATCCAGTTCCGGATGCTGGGCGACCGGCCGGTCCTCATGGACGTCAACACCCGCCCGGCCGGCGGTCTGCACCAGCTGTCGCTGTGCGGCGTGAACGCCCCGTGGGCCGCCGTGCGGCTGGCGCTCGGTGATGACCCGGGCGAGGTCGTTCCCCCGTTCCTGGGCCAGGACTACACGGTGGTGTCGGGGCCGCGCCCGCTGCGGCCGGTGTCGCTGCCGCAGCAGCGGTCGGAGCCGGCCGAGTCGCTGCCCGGCCGGCAGCGGGCGGTACCGGCCGGTTCCGCCGTGTCTCTCTAGGCGCCGTACCCCCACGTCCTGGCCAGTTCCTTCAGGCGTGGGGGAAGTTCCACGTCCGGGTCGGCGGTGCGTGCGGTCTGGATGCGGCCGGACTTGATGGTGCTCGACCAGTCACCGAGCTGGGGGCGGAAGGTGCCGTGGTCCTTGCTGCCGTAGTCGAGCATCCCGGGCTCCCAGGGGAGGCCGAGGTACTCGCAGACGCCCCGGGTGACCTGCTCCGGCTCGGTGGTGAGCTCCTCGTAGGTGATCACGTGGGGGGCGAGGTTCTGCCGGGCCTCCTCGAGCTTCTCGCTGTAGTGGAGGACCTCGGCGCGCACGGCCTCGTGATCGGGGTCGGTGCGGCGGGCGGTGAGGGAGGTGACGACCGCGCCGGGGTGGCGGAGCAGCAGGATGTAGCGGGCGTGGGGCCAGCATCGGCGCAGGCGAGGCCAGATGAGCGTGTTCGGCGGGGTCTTGTCGACGATGACGTCCTTGCCGCTGCGGGTGAGTTCGAGGTGCAGCACCCGGTCCCACAGCACGTGCTCCAGCTCGTCCTTGTCGAGGTGGAGGGCGCGCATGGCCTCCGCGGTGAAGTCGCGGGAGAGGCTGACGTGCACGGTGCGCAGGTGCATCTCGTGCGGGGCGCGGACGCGGCTGTGGCTGTTGAGCAGGACGCGCAGCAGGGTCGAGCCGGAGCGCACCGACGACAGGACGAAGACCGGCGAGTCCACCAGCCGGGGGGCGAGCGGGGCGGTGTAGGTGTCGCCGGCCGGGCGGGGTCCCGGGATGGCGTCGAGCTCCCGGCGCGGTGGGCTGACCGCCTGCATCACCAGCCTTCCGCGACGCTTCAGTCCCTTGCCGATCGCGGCCATACGCGCATCTCGCACGGTGACACCTTTCTTTCGCGCTGTGCGTTCCGCATCCCAGGGGGGCCGGGCGAACTGAAGGTGTCGGTAAGGCGAACCGGCCTGCTCACGGGCGTCCACATACCGCCCGTGAGCAGGCCTGTCACCGTTTTCCTAAACTTTCGTCAGAACCGGCCGGCTCCGCGGTACAGCTCCAGTTCCCCTTCCAGTTCGACGGCGAGGACCGTGGCGTGCGGGTCGAGGTCCGTCGTCGCGGGAGGCTCGATCCAGAGGATGCCCGGCGTTTCGTGCAGGCCGCCGGTGACCCGGTGGGCCAGTTCGGTTCCGCTGCCCAGAACCGAGACCCTGCGGACCTTGCTGAGCAGGCCGCGGACGTTGGTCTCGGCGCGGGGTGCGTCGAAGAGGACGAGGTAGAGGGTGCGGCGGTCCTTGGAGAGGGTGCTCGGGCCGTAGTGATGGCCGGGCGGGAGGCCCCGTCCGGTGCCGTACACCGCCTCGGCGTGCCGGGCGATCCAGTCGCCGAGCCCCTCCAGCCGCTCCGCCTGTTCGGCCGGGATCGTGCCGTCCTCGCGCGGGCCGACGCTGAGGAGCAGGTTGCCTCCGCCGCCGATGGTCTCGGTGAAGTAGCGGATGAGCTGGTCGACCGACTTGTGGTTGTGGTCGTGGTGCTGGTGGCCCCAGGAGTCGTTGATGGTGAGGCACAGCTCCCAGGGGCCCTCGGGCGGGACCACCGGGGCGCCCTGTTCCGGCGTCGCGTAGTCGCCCTCGGAGAGCATGCGGGCGTTGAAGACGACGTCGGGGACCTCGGAGCGGATCATCGCGGCCAGTTCGGGGATACGCCACTGTTCCTCGCTGCGGTCCCACTCGCCGTCGAACCACATCAGGTCCGGCTTGTAGCGCCGGGTCAGCTCGCGGATCTGGCCGTCCCGGTAGGCCAGGAAGCGTTCCCAGGCGGCGGGGTCCTCGTCCTCGGCCGCCACCTCCGAGTAGCGGTTGTCCTCCAGCTCCGGCGGGCGGCCGGGCTTGCGGGTGGAGGCGTAGTCCGGGTGGCTCCAGTCCGAGTGCGAGTAGTACAGGCCGACCTTGAGGCCCTGCTCGCGCAGGGCGTCGGCGTAGCCGGCGATCAGGTCACGCCCCACGTTCAGGTCGCCGTGGGCGGTGTCCCACAGGGCGACGCCGTCGTGGTGGCGGCTGGTCAGCACGGCGTAGCGGGCGCCGGCCCGCGCGAAGAGCCTCGCCCAGTCGCGCGGCTCGTAGCGGGACGCCGTGAAGCGGTCGAACTGGGACATGTACTGGTCGTAGGGGACGATGTCGTCGTAGAACGACCAGGACTCCTGCACACCGTCCACGGCGTAGATGCCCCAGTGGACGAAGATGCCCAGCTTGGCGTCGGTGAACCAGGGTTGCACGGCCATGGGTCAGCCCCTGCGCAGCCGGAGTGTCAGGATCTGGAAGGGCCGCAGGGCGACGCGGACCCCGCCGTCGGCGATGACCGCGTCCTCGAGGGGTCGCTCCAGCAGGTCGGTGATCTGCGCGCCCGCGAGCGGGAAACCGGTGCGCAGGAGGCCCTCAGCCCGGCCGCCGCGTGACTCGTAGAGCCGTACGACGACATCGCCGGAGGTGTCGTCGGCGAGCTTGACCGCCTCCACCGTGACGCCGTCGCCGTCGACGGAGACGACGGGTGCGGGGGCGCCCGCCGCCTCGGCCGTCCGGAGCGGGAGGTTGAGGGCGTACCCCTCGGCGACGGCGTCGTCGATCGTCGCACCGGGCAGCAGCGCGTAGGTGAAGCGGTGGCGGCCCTGGTCGGCCTCGGGGTCCGGGATGCGCGGGGCGCGTACCAGGCTGAGGCGGACGGTGGTCGTGGTGCCGCCGTCCTCGCGGACCGTGCGGGAGACGTCGTGGCCGTAGGTGGAGTCGTTGATGACCGCCACGCCGTAGCCGGGTTCGCCGATGTGCACCCAGCGGTGGCCGGAGACCTCGAAGCGGGCCGCCTCCCAGCTGGTGTTGGTGTGCGTGGGCCGCTGGATGTGGCCGAACTGGATCTCGGCGGAGGAGTGCGGGGCGCGGATGTCGACCGGGAAGGCCGCCTTGAGGATCTTCTCGGTCTCGTGCCAGTCGATGTCCGTCTCGATGTCGATCCGCGGGCTGCCGGCCCGGACGGTGATCGTCTGGGTGATCTTCGAGCCCTTGCCGAAGTCCCGCTCGACACGGATCGCGCCGATGAGCGGGTCCTGCTCCACCACGGTCACGGAGGAGGCGTCGAGGAGGTCGGTGTAGCGGTTCCTGTAGTGCTTGTCGATGTCCCAGGCGTCCCAGTAGTTGGGCAGGTCGGTGTGCAGGCGCAGCAGGTTGCCCGGCTCGGCCAGGACCTCGCGGCCGGCCCGCAGGTCGCGGACGGACGAGAGGGTGCCGTCCTCCGCGACCTCGACGCGGACCAGCCCGTTGTCGAGGACCCGGCCGTTCACCGTCACGGGCCGCGGGGGCTCGGCGCCGGTGAGGGGCGCGGAGCCGCTCGCGGGCACCTGCACGTACACCGGTGCCCCGTCGGCGGTGCGGACCACCTCGGCGCGGTCATAGGGGCTGGTGTTGAAGACGCGGGGCCCGCCCGTGCCGAGCGCGGCCACCGCCTCGGTGGTCAGCGCCCGCAGCTCCTGGGCGACGCGCGCGTACTCGGCCTCGGCCTCGCGGTGCACCCAGGCGATGGAGGAGCCGGGCAGGATGTCGTGGAACTGGTGCAGCAGCACCGTCTTCCAGAGCCGGTCCAGCCTCTCGTACGGGTAGGCGTAGTCCGGCGCGTGCAGGGCGGCCGTGGTCGCCCACAGTTCGGCCTCGCGCAGGAGGTGTTCGGAGCGGCGGTTGCCCTGCTTGGTGCGGGCCTGGGAAGTGTAGGTGGCGCGGTGCAGCTCCAGGTAGAGCTCGCCGACCCAGACGGGCGCGTCCGGGTACTCCTCGCGGGCCTTGGCGAAGAACTCGTCGGGGTGCTCGACGACGACCTTGGCGGAGCCCTCCAGGTCGGCCAGCCGGCGGGCGCGTTCCATGATCTCGCGGGTGGGGCCGCCACCGCCGTCGCCCCAGCCGAAGGGCGCAAGGGAGCGGGAGGCACCGCCCTTCTCCGAGTAGTTGCGGACCGCGCGGGACATCTCCACGCCGCTGAAGCGGGCGTTGTAGGTGTCGACCGGCGGGAAGTGGGTGAAGATGCGGGTGCCGTCGATGCCCTCCCACCAGAAGGTGTGGTGGGGGAACTTGTTGGTCTGGTTCCAGGAGATCTTCTGGGTGAGGAACCACTCGTTGCCGGCGAGCTTGGCGATCTGCGGGTAGGCGGCGTTGTAGCCGAAGGAGTCCGGCAGCCAGACGCCCTTGGTCTCGATGCCGAAGTGGTCGATGAAGAACCGCTTGCCGTGGACGAACTGGCGGGCGACGGCCTCGCCGCCGGGCAGGTTGCCGTCGGACTCGACCCACATGCCGCCGACCGGCGCCCACTGGCCGTTCTTCACGGCCTCCTGGATGCGGGACCAGACCTTGGGGTAGTTGTCGCGCACCCATTCGTACTGCTGGGCCTGGGAGCAGGCGAAGATGAAGTCGTCGTACTCGTCGGCCAGGGACGTGACGTTGGAGAACGTGCGGGAGGTCTTGCGCTTGGTCTCGCGGATCGGCCAGAGCCAGGCGGAGTCGATGTGGGCGTGACCGACGCCGGAGACGGTGTGCGCGCTGGCGTGGGCGGGCTTGGACAGCGCCGGCTTCAGCGCTTGGCGCACCGAGGAGGCGGAGCCGGAGACGTCGTCCAGGTCCAGCAGGTCCATCGCCCGGTCGAGCGCGTGCGCGATCTCGTGCCGGCGCGGGTCGTGCTCGCCGAGTTCCAGCATCAGCTCGCGCAGCACCTGGACGTCGAGGTCGAGGTGCCAGACCTCCTCGTCCAGGATGGCGAGGTCGGCGGCGCGGAAGGTGTAGAGGGGCTTGTCGCCCGCGGTCAGCCTGTCCCCGAGGGGCGTGGGCTTGGAGAAGTTGTCGGCGAGGATGTCCGGGTTGGAGGCGGCCTCGACCAGGTATGCGACCGTCTCGCCGCCGGTCGCCGGGTTGGCGATCGCCACGTACTGGTTGAGGGGGTTGACGGCCTTCAGCGGGGTGCCGTCGAGGAGGTGGACCAGCGCCTCGGCCTGGTTGCCTGGCCAGTCGCCCGTGAAGCCGAGGTCGATCACGGCCTCGACGCGGCGGCCCGCCCAGTCCTCGGGCACCCGGCCGCGCATGCGGAACCAGGTGGTGCCCCAGGGCGGGCCCCACGGGGTGCCCATCGAGAACGGCTGGTACGAGGCGGCGGCGGCCTCCTCGAACGGGACCGGCTCCCCCGGGGCCTGCCAGGCCTCCACCTCGAAGGGGACGGTGGCCGCGTAGATCGCGGCCTTGATGCGCTGGTCGTGGAGGCGCTGCACGCGCTCTTCGATCCGGCGGCTTTCGTCGTGCATGAGAAGTTCTCCAGGAAGCGGGAAGAGCGGGCGGGAAAGCGCTTACCAAGCGGCGCTCACCTAAGGTACGCGAGCCCGGGATGGACCTCGGTGTAGCCCTCGACGAGCCGGCGGGCCACGTTGACGGAGTCGACCAGCGGGTGCAGGGCGAAGGCCTTGACGGCGGTGGCGCGGGAGCCGGAGTCGGTGGCTGCCAGCACCTCGCGCTCGACGGCCTTGACCGCGCAGACCAGTCCGGTGGCGTGGCCGGGCAGCGGGTCGACGGTGACGGGGTGGGCGCCGTTGGCGTCGACGAGGCAGGGGACCTCGATGACCGCGTCCGTGTCCAGGACCGACAGGGTGCGCTGGTTGCGGACGTTGAGGATCAGCGTGGTGCGCTCGTCCCGGGCGATCGCCCGCATCAGCGCCAGGGCGACCTTCTCGTAGCCGCCGGACAGGTCGTCCTCGTCGCGTTCACCGGCGCCCGCGCTCTCGCGGTTCTCGGCCATGTAGGTGGCCTCGCGCTCGGCCCGGGTCCGGTCCCACACCTTCAGGGCGGGGGCGTCCGGGTTCTGCATCTCGGCGTAGAAGCGGGCCTGCTGGTCGCGCAGGAAGGCGCCGCGGGTCTTCTCGGCCTGCTGGTAGGCGCGGACGGCTTCCCGGTTGAAGTAGTAGTAGTGCAGGTACTCGTTGGGGATCGCGCCCAGGGACCGCAGCCAGTCGGCGCCGAAGAGCTTGCCCTCCTCGAAGGAGCCGAGCAGGTCGGGGTCGGCGAGCAGGCGCGGGAGCTCGTCCCGGCCGGCGACGCGCAGGCCGCGCACCCAGCCGAGGTGGTTGAGCCCGACGTAGTCGATCCACGCCTCGTTCGGGTTCGCGCCGAGCACCCGGGCGATGCGGCGGCCGAGGCCGACCGGGGAGTCGCAGATGCCGATGACGCGGTCGCCGAGATGGCGGGACATCGCCTCGGTGACCAGTCCGGCCGGGTTGGTGAAGTTGATGACCCAGGCGTCGGGCGCGAGCCGTGCCACCCGCCGGGCGATGTCGACGGCGACGGGGACCGTGCGCAGGCCGTAGGCGATGCCGCCGGCGCCGACGGTCTCCTGGCCCAGCACGCCCTCGGCCAGGGCCACCCGCTCGTCGTCCGCGCGGCCCTGGAGGCCGCCGACGCGGATCGCGGAGAAGACGAAGTCGGCGCCGCGCAGCGCCTCGTCGAGATCGGTGGTGGCGGTGACCTCGGGCGCGTCGGGGACACCGGCCGCCTGCTCGGCGAGGACACGTGTCACCGCCGACAGCCGCCCGGCGTCCAGATCGTGCAGGACGACGTGCGTCACCCGGCCCTCGGCGTGGTCCCGAAGGAGCGCCCCGTACACCAGCGGCACGCGGAAGCCTCCGCCGCCGAGAATCGTCAGCTTCACCGGGTTCCTCCGATTCGGTGGGCCACGCGCGGCACGTCGTGACGACCAGGCACGCGCCACCTGCTTGAACTTGCTTGCTGTCCGCTGAGCGGCCGGGCGGCCCGAGCCAGGCACTGCCCCGCCCCGGCCGGAGGAGGGTTCACGTCTGCACCCTTCCCGCCACGACGACCTCGACGCCCGCCTCCTGCAAGGACGCGCGCGTCACCATGTCGACCGGCTCGTTCGTCACCACCACGTCCAGGTCCTCGGGACCGCAGACCTTCGCCATCCCGTGCCCGGGGAACTTCGCCGCGTCGGCGAGCAGGACGACCTTGTCGCCCGCCTTGATCATGGCCCGCTTCACCGGCACCTCCACGACCGTCGTGTCCATCACGTGCCCGCCGGGCCGCACCCCGCTGGTGCCGAGGAAGAGCCAGTCGGCGTGCAGCTGGCGCAGGTTGTCCTCGGTGAGGAAACCGACCAGGGAGCGGTACTCACGGCGGACCATGCCGCCGAGCAGGACCAGCTCGATGCCCTCGTCGTCGGCGAGTTCCTCGTAGACCACCAGGTTGCTGGTGATCACGGTGAGCCGGCGGCCGTGCAGCTGCCTGGCCAGGCGGTAGGCGGTCGTCCCGATGTCCAGCAGCACCGACTGGCCGTCGCTGATCATCGCCGCGGCGCGCTCCGCTATGGCGTCCTTGTCGGCGACGCGCACCTCCGCGACCTCGGCGAAGGGCTGGTCGCCCTCCTCGACCACGGCACCGCCGTGCACGCGGGTGAGCAGTCCGTCTTCTTCAAGTTTGACCAGGTCACGCCTGACCGTGGCGGGGCTCACGCCCAGCTGCTCGGAGAGATCGGTCACGGCCGCGGGCCCGCCGGCGCGCAGGGCCCGCAGGATGAGTTGGTGTCGTCGTTCTGCCAGCACGGCGTGAACAGTACTCGTCATTCTCAATCATTTCTATGCTCAGTTCTGCTCGGGTATTGACCAATCTCTCCGAGCGGCGCACGATTCCGGTCACTGAAATGAAGAGTTTTGACGATCTCCGTCGAAGCCGTGAGCGAGAGGACACATCCGTGGACGATGACCGGCCCGATGTGCTGCTGACCGGGCTGCTCTTCTACGACCTCGTCCTCACAGGGCTCGGGAAGCCTCCGACCCCGGGCGAGGAGATCTGGACGCGGGGCATGGGCTGCGGCCCGGGCGGCATCGCCAACCTGGCCGTGGCCGCCGCCCGCTTCGGCCTGCGTACCTCACTGGCCACGGTGTTCGGCGACGACTTCTACGGCGCGTACTGCCGGGACGTCCTGTGCGGCCAGGAAGGCGTCGACCTCTCGCTCTCCCGTACGGCGGACGGCTGGCCGACCCCGGTCACCGTCTGTGTCGCCCACGGCCACGACCGCGCCCTCATCACCCACGGCCAGGAGCCGCCGCACTCGCAGGACGATCTGGTGCGCGACCCGCCCCGGGCACGTACCGCGCTGGTGCACCTCGAGGCGCGGCCGCGCGACTGGCTCGCCAAGGCCGCCGCGAACGGCACGCGGGTCTACGCCGATGTCGGCTGGGATCCCACCCAGCAGTGGTCGACGGCCCTGCTGGAACAGCTCGCCCTGTGCCACGCCTTCCTGCCGAACGAGGCGGAGGCCATGGCCTACACCCGCACCGAGAGCGCGGTGGCCGCGCTCTTCACGCTGTCCGAGCTGGTCCCGGTCGCCGTGGTCACCCGGGGCGGCGAGGGCGCGATGGCCGTCGACCAGATCACCGGCGAGTACGCGGAGGTGCCCGCCCTCGACGTGGACGTGCTGGACGCCACTGGTGCCGGGGACGTCTTCGGCGCCGCGTTCGTCACCGCCTCACTCGGCGGCTGGCCGCTGGCGCAGCGGCTGCGGTTCGCGGTGCTCGCCGCCGGGCTGTCCGTCCGGCACCACGGCGGGGCGCCGGCCGCCCCCGGCTGGTACGGCGTGGACCGCTGGTGGCGCTCCCTGACCGACCCCGAACTGAAGCGGGCCTACGGCTTCCTGACCGACCGCATCCCGGCGGATGCCGGCCCGCCCGTGCGGTACGCCCCTGTCACTCCGCCGGCCCCTCACACGTCCGTCGGCCCACGCGCCTGCGAACGGCGGCACTGATTCCTCCCCCGTCCCCTCAGCACGTCAACAGCAGGAGAGACCCGTGGACCTTTCCCGTAGACGCTTCCTCCAGGCCGCCGCGTTCACCGCCGCCGCCTCCGGCCTGACCGTGGCCTGCGGCAACGGCTCAGGATCGGCCGGCGGCAAGAACGGCAAGAGCCTCACCTTGTGGTACTGGGGAGGCGCGCTCAGCGACAAGGTGGTCGCCGAGGCGAAGACGCACTTCGGCAAGGACGTGAAGCTGACCGTGGCCTCCATAGGCGGCGACTTCAAGTCGAAGCTCACCACCACCCTCGCGGCGGGTACCTCGGTGCCCGACATCACCGGCATCAAGGGCGAGGACATGGCGTCCTTCCTGCCCAACGCGAACCGCTTCCTCGACCTGAACGAGCTGGGTTTCAAGGAGGTCTCCTCGAAGTACCTGGACTGGAAGACCAAGCTCGCCCGGACCGAGGACGGCAAGCAGATCGGTTTCCCGATCGACATCGGCCCCACCGCTCTCTTCTTCCGCGCGGACCGCTTCGACAAGGCCGGGCTGCCCACCGACCCGGACAAGGTCGCCGCCGAGGCCGGAACCTGGGAGGACTACTTCGCCCTCGGCGTCGAGCTGCGCAAGAAGGTGCCCGGCACCTACCTGATCAACAACATCAGCTCGGTGTTCAACATCGCGGTGGGGCAGGGCACCGAGCGGTTCATCGACAGGGACAACCGCTTCATCGGCGACCAGGACCACATCCGCAAGGCGTGGACCACGGCGATCCGCCCCTACACCCTCGGCATCGACGCCAAGATCAACGACAACACCTGGAACGCCGCCGTCGGCAAGAGCCTGAACACCGAGCTCGGCGCGGCCTGGCACGCGCTGGACATCGAGCAGGCGGCCCCCGGCACCAAGGGCAAGTGGCGGGTGTGCGCGACGCCCGGCGGACCGGCCAACCAGGGCGGCTCCTACCTGGCCCTGCCCAAGCAGTGCCGGAACCCCGAAGAGGCGTTCAAGATCATCAGCTGGATCCTCAGCCCGGAGAACGACGCCCGGGGCTTCACCGACGCCGCGATCTTCCCGGCCGCGCCCGCCGCGTACTCCATGCCGGCCATGACGGGCGGCGACCCCTTCTTCGGCGGGCAGAAGGTCATCGAGGTGTTCGGCCCCGCCGCCAAGGCCATCCCGGCCAGTTACGAGGCACCCGCCGACGCCGCCGTCATGGCGCCCTACATGACCGCCCTGACCAGCATCGAGGCCAAGGGCAGGAATCCCGATGACGCCTGGAAGGACGCGGTCGGCCAGGCCAGGCAGATCGCCCGGCGACAGGGGGTGAAGTGAGGTGACGTCACCTCCGGTCACCGGCCCCGCCGTGGCGCCCCGGCACCGCGGCGGGCCGGGCCCGGCCCGCTTCCGTCCGCGGCGCACACCGCCGGCGGGCACCGCGCGGCGGGCGCGTCGCGGAGTACTGGCCCACTGGCGGCAGTACCTGGCGATCTCCCCCTTCTTCCTGATCTTCGGCGCCTTCTCGTTCTTCCCGGTCTTCTACTCGCTGTACCTCGCCTTCCAGCGCTGGGACGGCATGGGCACCATGCAGTTCGTGGGCCTGGACCAGTTCCGGTTCCTTCTGGACGACCCGGTCTTCTGGATGTCGATCCGCAACACGCTGGCGATCTGGGTCCTGTCCACCGTCCCCACGCTGTTCGGCGCCCTGGTGCTGGCGACGCTGCTGCATTCGGTGCGGCGCTTCAAGGGCTTCTACCGCATCGCCCTCTACATACCGAACGTCACCTCGATCGTCGCCGTGGCGATCTTCTTCGGCGCCGTGTTCAGCAACAACTTCGGCCTGGTCAACGCGATCCTGGGCACGGTCGGCATCCCACCCGTCCCGTGGCTGAGCAATCCGTGGCTGATCAAACTGGTCATCGCGCTGCTGATGACCTGGATGTGGACCGGCTACAACATGATCATCTACCTGGCGGGCCTCCAGGCCATTCCCACGCAGATCTACGAGGCCGCGAAGCTGGACGGCGCCGGGCCGGTCCGCACGTTCTTCCAGATCACGGTGCCGATCATGCGGCCCATCATCCTGTTCACGGTCGTCATCTCGACCATCAACGGCCTGCAGAGCTTCAGCGAACCCCAGGTCCTGTTCGGCAGCAACGCCGCCAACCCGAACCTCGGCGGTCCGGGCCAGGCGGGTCTGACCACGCTGCTGTACTTCTACCAGTCGGCCTTCGTCAACAACGACTACGGCTACGGCGCCGCCATCGTGTGGGCCTTCTTCGTACTGATCTTGGTGCTGGTCGTCGTCAACTGGCGTCTCGTCCAGCGCGGGAGGAAGTCATGACCGCACTGCTCAAGAGGCGGTCACGGCGCCCCAAGGGCCTGACCGCGCACATCGTCCTCGGCCTGGCCGTGCTGATCTCGGTCTTCCCGTTCGTGTGGACGATCGTCATGGCGACGAACACGACCCAGGACATCTACAAGAGCCCGCCGAAGCTCACCTTCGGTTCGCATCTGCTGGAGAACGTCCGGCACGTGCTCGACACCATCGACTTCTTCGGGTCGATGCTGAACACGGTCGTCGTCGCGTCCGTCACCACCGTCCTGGTCCTGTTCGTCGACTCCCTGGCGGCCTTCGCCTTCGCCAAGTTCGACTTCCCCGGACGCAAGGCGCTGTTCGCCACGCTGGTGGGGTTCATGATGCTGCCGCTGCAGCTGGCCGTCCTCCCGCAGTTCATCCTCATGTCCGACATCGGCTGGGTCGGTACGCTCAAGGCGCTGATCCCACCCGCCCTGGCCAACGCCTTCGGCATCTTCTGGCTGCGCCAGTACGTGCAGAACGGCGTACCGGACGAACTCCTCGACGCGGCGCGCATCGACGGCGCCGGGTTCTTCCGCCAGTACTGGAACATCGTGCTGCCGATGATCAGGCCCGCGCTGTCCTTCCTCGCCATCTACGCCTTCGTCGGTGCCTGGAACGACTACATCTGGCCGCTCGTCGTGCTCACCGACCCCAGCCACCTCACCCTCCAGGTGACACTCGCCCAGCTCCACGTCGGCCACACCACCGACTACAGCATGGTCATGGCGGGCGTGCTCATGGCGTCCATTCCCCTGGTCGTGGTGTTCACCATCTTCGCCCGCGGCTTCATCGCTGGCGCCACCGAGGGAGCGGTACAGGGGACCTGAGGGCCGCGCCCCGACAGGGGCGTCCGGGCACGGTGCCCCCGGCCCGCCCGGCGGAACCCGGCTCGGCGCTCCCGGCCTCGTCGACATCGCCCCCACCGTCCTGGACCGTCTCGGCATCCCCGTCGACCCCGCCTGGGGCCTGCGGGGGCGCGTCCTGCCCCGCCTCACGACTTCGGAATGGTCATGACCGACGCACTCGATCCCCTGCTCGCCCTGCGCCCCTGGGAGGCACCCGAGGTGACCTCCTGGGGGCGGCTGCCGATGAACGCCGTGGACCGGCGCTCCGGCGCCGTCCCGCTCGACGGCGACTGGCGTTTCCAGTTGCTGCCCTCGCCGGACACCCCGGTCGGAGAGGCGTGGTCGTCGGCGTACGTGCCCGGCGTGTGGACCATGCAGGGCACGGACGACCTCCCCCGGTACCTCAACATCCGGATGCCGTTCGCCGAGTTCCCTCCGGGGGTGCCCGCCGCCAACCCGACGGGCGTGTACGAGCGGGTGGTGGACGTGCCGGCCGAGTGGGCCGGGCGGCGGATCGTGCTCCAGGTCGGGGCCGCCGAGAGCGTGCTGCTGGTGCACGTGGACGGGCGGCCCGCCGGGCTCTCCAAGGACTCCCACCTGGCCGCCGAGTTCGACCTGACGCCGGTCATGCGCCCCGGTGAGCAGGCCGTCCTGCGCCTGACCGTCGTGAAGTGGTCGGACGCCTCGCACATCGAGGACCAGGACCACTGGTGGCACGGCGGGATCACCCGCTCGGTACTGCTGTACGCGAGGGATCCGCTGCATCTCGCGGACGTGACCGTGCGGGCCCGGCGGGACGGCGACCTGCGGGTGGACTGCCAGGTCCGGGACACGGGCGGGGCCCTGCCCGAAGGCTGGTACGTCAGCGCGGAGCTGGACGGACACCTCCTCGCCCAGGACGAGGAGTTCGACCGGGCAGGCGCCGCGGAGGAGCGCGTCTCGGACTTCCTCGGCGAGGCGCGGCTGCGAACCGTCGTGCCGGACGTGCGCACCTGGACGGCCGAGACGCCGCAGCTCTACGCCCTGACGGTCCGGCTGCACCGCAGCGACGGCACCGTCGCCGACACCTCGCACCACCGGATCGGTTTCCGTGACGTCGAGATCGCCGGCCGGGACCTGCTGGTCAACGGCGAGCGGGTGTTCATCCGGGGCGTCAACCGGCACGACTTCCACCCGCTGACGGGGCGGACCGTGTCGTACGACGACATGCGCGCGGACCTGGTCCTGCTGAAGCGGTTCGGCTTCAACGCGATCCGCACCGCGCACTACCCGAACGACCCGTCCCTGTACGACCTGGCCGACGAGCTGGGTTTCTACGTCGTCGACGAGGCCGACATCGAGTCCCACGACCACGCGCACGAGATCGCCGGCGACCCGCGCTACCTGAACGCCTTCGTCGACCGGGTCTCGCGGATGGTGCTGCGGGACAAGAACCATCCGTCCGTCATCATCTGGTCGCTGGGCAACGAGTCCGACTACGGCGCGAACCACGACGCGGCGGCGGGCTGGGTACGCCGGCACGACCCGACCCGTCCGGTGCAGTACGAGGGCGCGGCCAAGCGCGGCTGGGCCGATCCGGGCGTGGCCTCCGACATCGCCTGCCCGATGTACGCGCCGCTGGAGGAGTGCATCGCGCACGCCATGTCGGGCACGCAGACCAAGCCGCTCATCCAGTGCGAGTACTCGCACGCCATGGGCAACAGCAACGGCACGCTGGCGGACCATTGGGAGGCCATCGAGACCACCCCGGGTCTTCAGGGCGGGTTCATCTGGGAGTTCTGGGACCACGGCATCCTCCAGCGTGTGAACGACGGCAGACCGGCCGGGCGTGGGGGCGCCGGGCTGTACGACAACGGTGTCGCCGCGCCCGGTCATCGCTGGGCGTACGGCGGCGACTTCGGGGAGAGGGACCACGACGGCGCCTTCATCGCCGACGGGGTCGTCTTTCCCGACCGCACGCCCAAGCCGGTGATGTCCGAGCACCGGGAGATCGCCGCGCCGGTGCGGATCGAGTGCTTCCGGCACGAGGGCGTCGTCCTGGGCAACCACCAGCACTTCCGGGGGCTGGACTGGCTGTCCGGCGTGTGGGAGCTGTCCCTGGCGGACGGCGGCACCCTGACCGCTCCCGCCCAGCTGCCCGAGCTGCGCCCGGGCGAGACGGCCGCCGTACCGCTGCCGTTCACGCTGCCGGAGGACGGCGGCGAGGCGTGGCTGACGCTCCGGGTCACGACCGCCGCGGACGAACCCTGGGCGCCGCGCGGCACCGTCGTGTGCCTGCCGCAGGTGCGGCTGCGGGCGGCACCTCAGGTCACTCACACCCCGGTCACCGACCGCCCGGTCGACGTCGACGAGGACGGGCTGCTGGTCCATCCGCTGCTGACGGCCGCGCCCGCACTGTGCCTGTGGCGGGCGCCCACCGACAACGACGAACTGGGCGGCATGGCGGCCCGCTGGCGCGACTGGGGACTCGAAGCGCCCACCCGGAAGGTCGTCGCCGTACGGCGCGCACCGGGCCGGGTGGCCGTGGCCGCCGACTACCTCTGCCGGGGCGGAACCGTCCGCCACGAGCAGGTGTTCACGGCCGTCGAGGGCGGCCTGCTGGTGGAGGAGATGGCCGAGCTGCCCGAGGCGCTGGACGACGTGGCCCGGGTCGGGTCGGTCTTCGAGACGGCCGCGGGGCTGAACCTGCTGGAGTGGTTCGGGCAGGGCCCCTGGGAGTCGTATCCGGACCGGGGCGCGGGAGCGCCGGTCGGTCACCATGCGCTGCCGGTGGACGAGCTGTTCACACCGTATCTGCGGCCGCAGGAGAGCGGCGGGCGGCACGGGGTGCGGCGGTTCACGCTGTCCGCCCCGGACGCCACCGGGCTCGCGGTGCGGCTGGACCGGCCCCGCCAGGTCTCCGTGACCCGGCATCGCGCGGCCGACCTCACCGCCGCCGCCCATCACGACGAACTGGTGCCGCGGGCCGGGTGCGTGGTGCACATCGACGCGGCGCACCGCGGGCTGGGCACGGCGTCGTGCGGACCCGACACCTTCGCCTCCTACCTCGTCCCGGCCGGCGTCCACCGCTGGAGCTGGACGCTGCGCGTTCTCTGACACTCCCCTTCCGTCACCTTCATGCCTCTCAGCAACTTCATGGAGCACACGTGTGCACTTCGCATGACCAGGCCGTGGGCGAGACGCCCCAGGCCGGTGCCGCCAGACGCGGCTTCCTCCGTGCCACCGCGCTGCTCGGCGCGACCGCCGCCGCCATGACCGCCCTGCCCACCGCCACCGCCCGGGCGGAAACCCCGATCCCCCGCCCCGACCCGCGCAGCCGCCGCTTCACGCTCGCCGTGATGCCCGACACCCAGTACCTCTTCGACGGGCCGAGCATCGACAGGGCGCCGGTGGAGGCGTCGCTGCGGTATCTGCTGGAGCACGGCGCGCAGGAGAACATCGTCTTCCTGTCGCACCTCGGAGACCTCACGCAGAACGGCGCGAAGGACGAGTTCGCGGCGATCGGCGAGGCGTTCCGGCTGCTGGACCGGCGGGGCGTCGGCTACAGCGTCCTGGCCGGCAACCACGACGTGCGGTCGTCGACGACCGACCAGCGCGGTGCGACACCGTACCTGGACGCCTTCGGGCCGGAGCGCTTCGAGGGGAAGCCCACGTTCGGCGGTGCCTCCCCGGACGGCTACAACACCTTCCACCGCTTCACGGCGGGGAGCCGCCAGTGGCTGGTGCTCGCGCTGGACTGGCGGCTG
Source organism: Streptomyces djakartensis (assembly GCF_014651075.1). GTDB lineage: Bacteria > Actinomycetota > Actinomycetes > Streptomycetales > Streptomycetaceae > Streptomyces > Streptomyces djakartensis. The sequence goes on from NZ_BMWE01000035.1 coordinate 23,196, forward strand.
TCACCGCAGGGGTACGCGTGGGCGAAGGACGTCATGGCGCGGCATCCGAAGACCCCCGTCATCCTCACCACCCACGAACTGGTCGTCGGGGACGACTCCCTGTCGGACTACGGGCAGCAACTGTGGGACCGGCTGATCGAGGAGCACGACCAGATCTTCCTCGCCCTGGGCGGGCACTACTGGCCCGCCGCCCGGGCGACCCGGAAGAACGCGGCAGGGCACGACGTCCACCTGCACCTGACGAACTACCAGAACCGGTACTTCGGCGGCGCGGCGATGATCCGCCTCTACCGGTTCGACCTGGACCGGAACGTCATCGACGTGGAGACGATCTCGCCGTGGATCCTTGGCCGGGCGGCGAAGGGGCTCAACGAGCTGGAGCGGCAGGAGATGGAGCTGAGCGGCGACGCCGACCGGTTCTCCGTCGAGATCGACTTCGAACGGCGGTTCTCCGGGTTCGCGCCCGTGCCCACCCGGCCCGCCCGGCCCGTGGCGAGGATGCTGGTGCCGGGCACGATGGCGTACTGGCGCTTCGAGAAGCCCGTCGACGGCACGGACGGAACCGTCCGGGACCTGTCCGGGCGGGGCAACGACCTGTCCCTGGTCACCGTCGGTGGCGGAGCCCTGGGTTGGTCGGCCGACCACCATCCCGACCAGCCGGGCCACGGCAGCCTGGAGTTCCGGGGCGGCAAGCCGCCGCTGAAGGGCGCCTACCTGCGCACGGTCGACGGCGCCCCGCTCAACCGGGCCACCTTCGGGGACGGCTACACCATCGAGGCGTTCTACCGCCTGCCCGCCGACTGGGACCCCGGCCGCAACGCCTGGTCGGGCCTGGTCTCCCGCACGGGCACGGGCGGCGCCGCCGGAAAGACGGCGGACGACCCGGACGAGCCGCTGGCCACCCTGTCGCTGTCCAACGACCGGGAGCCGCAGTGGGCGACGCGCCCGCTCAACCAGCAGGGCATCGCCACCAACTGGGGTCAGGAGACGCCGCTGGAGACCTGGTGGCACCTCGCGGTCGTCAACGACGGCAGGCACACCACGCTGTACGTCGAGGGCTGCCCGGTGCTCCGCAACCCCAGGGCGTCCGCGGTCGGCATCACCTCCGTCGGGCTCCCGTGGCTGCTCGGCGGCTACGAGTACGGCGGCACCATCGACCAGATCTTCCACGGCCGGCTCGGCGACGTCCGGATCGTCGCCCGGGCGCTGCCCGTCACGTCCTTCATGAACCAGTGACCCCCGAGGAACCCTCATGACCGAGCAGCAGCTGCCCCACTGGGCCGACCCGTCCGTCGCGTCCTCGGCGTTGGATCCGCAGGGCGTCTCCCGCCGCGGGCTACTGCGCCGCGCGGGCCTGTTCGGCGCCGCCTTCGCCCTGGGCTCCGCGGCCACCCCGGCCCTGGCCGCCGGTGAGCCGCGACTCGGCGGCGAGGACCCCGGCCTCGCCTACCTCGTCGGCGACCACCACATCCACTCCGTCTACAGCCACGACGCCAAGTACACGTTCTCCCAGCTGGCTACCGCGGGCGCGAGGTACGGCCTGGACTGGATGGTCTTCACCGAGCACTCGAACTTCGGGCACGCCGACTTCGGGGCCGCCATGGAGCACGAGGAGATCCTCAGGGCACGGGCGGAGAACCCGCGACAGCTGATCTTCCAGGGTCTGGAGTGGTACATCCCGGCGGCCGAGCACTGCACGGTGTTCACCGCGCCCGGCCGGAACGAGGTCGACCTGCTCACCCGCTTCGAGCGCGCCTACGACGGCAAGCTCCTCGGCTACGCCAAGGGCGGCCCGGGCGACGCCGACACGGCCCGCAACGAGGCCCACGCCGTCAAGGCGATCAAGTGGCTGGCCGAGCAGCGCCGTTCGGGTTACGTCGACGACGTGCTGGTCCTCGCCAACCACCCCATGCGGCTGGGCATCGACTCGCCGCACGAGATGCGCGCCTGGCGGGACGCGGCGCCCGAGATCATGATCGGCATGGAGGGCGCGCCCGGCGCCCAGGGCGCCGCCCTGCCGGGCTGGCGCGGCGCCACCTCGATCCGCGGCGAGTACGAGAACAAGCCGTCCGCCCAGTCCTGGCCCGGCTACCCGGCGGACGCGTACCTGACGTACGGCGGCTTCGACTGGGCGACCGCGACCGTCGGCGGCCTGTGGGACTCGATGCTCGCCGAGGGCCGGCTGTTCTCGATCACCACCAACTCCGACGCCCACCGGATCGTCTTCGACACCTGGAAGAACGGTGACTGGCAGCCCGGCCAGACCTTCGACGGCACCGGGAAGCTGCCCGACCCGGTGAACACGGACACCCCGCAGCCCGGCAGCGACTTCTGGCCGGGACAGTTCAGCCGCACCCACGTGGGCGTGACGGGCTACGGCTACCGCGCGGTCATGGCGGGTCTGCGCGCGGGCCGGGTCTGGCTCGACCACGGGCATCTGCTCGACGGGCTCGACGTCCGGCTGCGGCGGGAGACGGACCGGGGCCGGGGTGTGACGCTCGGCGGCCGGCTGCGGGTGCGCAAGGGTGAGAAGCTCACGCTCGACATCACCGTGACGACCGCCTCGCGGCCCAACCCGCAGGGCGTGCTGCCCGAGTTGGCGCACGTGGACGTCATCCGCGGCGCGGTGCGGGGCCCGGTCGCCGACCGCGACACCTTCAGAGCCCCGGACACTCGGGTCGTCCGCTCGCAGGACGTCTCCGGCCGCACGGGCACCTACACCCTGCGCGTCCCGCTGACCGCCGGTGAGGAGTCCTTCTACGTCCGGCTGCGCGGCAGCGACGGCAACCGGCACGGCACCGGCTACCTCGGCGCCGCCGTGGACCCGAACGGGCCGGTCCCGCACCCGCCCGGAGACGGTGACCCGTGGGCGGACACGTGGTTCTACTCGAACCCGGTCTTCGTCGACGTGGTGGCTTCCTGACCTGGGACGCGTCTCCGGCAGATCACCCACCGACGGAGCGGAGGTACGGTGGCCGCGTGACCGGTGAAGAGTCGCTGCGGCCGCAGTCCCTGATGCTGACGTTCCTGGGTGACCAGGTGCTCGGGCGGGACGTGTGCGTGTACTCGGGCAGCGTCATCGACGTGTTCGCCCGGGCCGGGATCGGTGAGCAGGCGACCCGCTCCACGCTGAGCCGGATGGCCGGCCGTGATCTGCTGCGCCGCCAGCGCGAGGGCCGCCGCATGTACTTCGGGCTCACCGAGCGTTCGGAGGCGGTGCTGCGCGACGGGGAGCGGCGGATCTGGCGGACCGGGGCCGTCAACCGCCACTGGGACGGCACCTGGACGCTGCTCGGCTTCTCGCTGCCCGAGTCCTGGCAGCGCCAGCGCCACGACCTGCGCTCCCAGCTGACCTGGAGCGGCTTCGGACCGCTGTTCAACGGCCTGTGGATCGCTCCCGGCCAGGTCGACGTGTCGGCCCTCGTCGCCGAGCTCGGCCTGTCCGCCCACGTGAAGGTGTTCCGGGCGCACGCGGAGGCCGGCATGGACATCGGCCAGATGATCGAGGAGACCTGGGAGCTGTCCGATCTGGCCGGCCGGTACGCGTCCTTCGTGCGCCGCTGGCGGCCCTGGGAGGACGAACTCCCCGACGCCGACGACGCCTTGGTGCTGCGCCTGCGGTTGCAGACCGAGTGGCTGCGGATCGTCCGGCGCGACCCGCGTCTGCCGGTGAAGCACCTGCCGGAGGACTGGCCGGCGGAACCGGCCGAAAAGACGTTCCGGACGGTGCACGAGCGGCTGTCACCGCTCGCCCGCGCCGCCTCGGAACGCCTTCTGGACCTGGTGCCGGCGCGGCCTCAGGCGTAGAACCGCGACAGGCTCTGCAGCACCGCGGCGGGCTTGGTGCCGCCCTCGATCTCGATCGCGCCCTCGACGGTGATCTGCGCACCGCCCGGCACGTCCTCGACCTCGGCGAGCCTCGCCGTGAGGCGGATGCGGGAGCCCACCTTCACGGGGGACGGGAAACGCACCTTGTTGAGGCCGTAGTTGACCTTCGTCGTCACGCCCTGGACGTCAAGGAGCTCGGTGAACAGCGGGATGAAGAGGGAGAGCGTGAGGTAGCCGTGCGCGATGGGGGCGCCGAAGGGGCCCTCCTTGGCGCGCTCGGGGTCCACGTGGATCCACTGGTGGTCGCCGGTGGCGTCGGCGAAGGTGTCGACGCGCTCCTGCGTGACCTCGATCCACTCGCTGGTGCCGAGGTCTTCCCCGGAGAGCTTCTTGAGTTCGTCGAGGCCGTTGACGGTGATGCTCATGCGGTTCCTTACGGGTTGCCGTAGCGCGTACGGACGCGGGATTTGAGGAGCTTTCCGGAGGCGGTGCGCGGGAGTTCGTCCGCGAGGACCACCGACTTCGGGATCTTGTACTTGGCGAGGCGGCCCGCGAGCGACGCGAGCACCTCGTCGGGGTCGAGGGCGGCGCCCTCGCGGGGCACGACGACCGCGCGCGGCACCTCGCCCCATTTGTCGTCGGGCACGCCGATGACCGCGCACTCGACGATGTCCGGGTGGGCGAGGAGCTGGTCCTCGATCTCGGCGGGGTAGACGTTCTCACCACCCGAGATGATCATGTCCTTGATGCGGTCGACGATGTGGACGTAGCCGTCCTCGTCGACCTGGGCGGCGTCGCCGCTGCGGAACCAGCCGTCCGCGAAGGACGCGGCCGTCTCCTCGGGCAGCCCCCAGTAGCCGGGCATGACGTGCGGGCCGCGCACCACGACCTCGCCGGTCTCCCCGACGTCGACCGGGGTCAGGTCCGGCCGGACGACGCGGACGTCGCTGAAGAAGTGCGGCACACCCGCCGAACCCGCCTTGCTGACGGCGTGCTCGGCGTCCAGGAACAGCGTGCCGGGGGCGGCCTCGGTCATGCCGTAGCCCTGGAGGAAGGTCAGGCCGCGCTCCTGGTACTTCGCGATCAGCGGGGTCGGGACCGGGGAGCCGCCGCAGGTGAGGATCCGCAGCGACGACAGGTCCGACTCCGCCCAGCGCGGGTGCCTCGCCACCTGGTCGTACATCGTCGGCACGCCGAACATGAAGGTGATGCGGTGGCGTTCGATCAGGTCGAAGGTGGCGTCCGGGTCGAAGGCCTCGACCAGGACGCAGGCGCCGCCCTTGAGCAGGACCGGCAGGGTCAGCATGTTGAGGCCCGCCGTGTGGAACAGCGGGGCGGATACCAGGGCGCGTTCGTCGGCTATCAGGTCGGTGTCGACGAGGACGTTGACCGCGTTCCAGGTGAGGTTGCCGTGGGTGAGCATGGCGCCCTTGGGGCGTCCGGTCGTGCCCGAGGTGTACATGATGACGCAGGTGTCGTCGGGGCCGACCGGTTCGTCGATCGGCTCCTCGGGCGCCTCGGCGACGGCCGTCTCGTACTCCGCGCCGGTTTCCAGGTAGAGGCGTACGTCGGTGCTGCCGGGCAGGCCGGCGACCAGACCGGCGTGGGACGGGCCGTAGACCAGGGCCCGCGCGCCGGAGTCGGCGAGCTGGTAGGCGATCTCCGGGCCGGCGAGGCGGATGTTGAGCGGGACGAAGACCGCGCCGAGGGTTCCGGCCGCGAACAGCGTCTCCAGATAGGAGGGGTGGTTGGGGCCGAGGTAGGCGATCCGGTCGCCGCGCCGCACGCCCCGGGCGCGCAGGGCGTGCGCGAGGCGGGTGGTGCGGGCGTGCAGCGTGCCGTAGTCGGTGGTCGCCTCGCCGTGGATCAGGGCGGTGCGGTGCGGGGTCTTGCGGGCCCGGCGGGCGGGCCATGACCCCAGTCCCTCGTTGCGCATGACACGCCCCCTTACGGTGTGGCCAGCCCGAGCAGGCGGGCGGCGTTCTCCTTGAGGATCTTCGGCCGGACCTCCTCCTTGATCGTCAGCTTGTCGAAGTCGGCGAGCCAGCGGTCGGGGGTGAGGACGGGGAAGTCGGAGCCGAAGAGGACCTTGTCCTTCAGGAGGGTGTTCGCGTACTGCACGAGCTGCGGCGGGAAGTACTTCGGCGACCAGCCGGACAGGTCGATGTGCACGCCCGGCTTGTGGGTGGCGACGGCGAGGGCCTCGTCCTGCCAGGGGAAGGACGGGTGGGCCAGAATAATCCTCAGGTGCGGGAAGTCGGCGGCGACGTCGTCGACGTGGAGCGGGTTGGAGTACTTGAGCCTGATCCCGCCCCCGCCGGGGACGCCCGCGCCGATGCCCGTCTGGCCCGTGTGGAACAGGGCGATCGCGCCGGTCTCCTCGATCACCTCGTACAGGTCGTACGCCACCGCGCGGTCGTTGGGGAAGAAGCCCTGGATGCTGGGGTGGAACTTGAAGCCCTTCACCCCGTACTCCTCGACCAGGCGCCGGGCCTGCCTGACGCCCGCCTTGCCCCGGAAGGGGTCGACGGACGCGAAGGGGATGAGGACGTCCGCGTTGGCGGCGGCCGCCTCGGCGACCTCCTCGTTCGGGACGGGCGGGGTGCCGGTGGCGGACTCGGCGTCGACCGTGAAGATCACGGCGGCCATGTTCCGCTCGCGGTAGTACGCGGCGGTCTCCTCAAGCGTCGGCTTCCGCTTGCCCTCGACCTTGAAGTAGGCGGAGGAGGCGTCATGCAGGTCCTCGTCCAGGGAGGAATGTCCCTTGGAGGACACCTCCGCGTGGGTGTGGACGTCGATCGCGACCAGTGACTCCACATCCATCACAGGGTTCGTCACGGGGTCCATCACGCCTCCGGGAGCTTCGGCGCCGGGATGCCGACCGACTGGAGCTCGGCCCCGACCGAGGTGGGCCAGGCGTCCGCCAGGGTGCCGGGGGTCCAGCCGCCGTCGGCGTACGCCGTCCTGATCTCCTGCGGATGCGACCAGAGTGCCACCTTGTCTCCGCCGATGCCGACGCACTGGCCGGTCACACCGCGCGCGGCCTCGGAGGCGAGGAACGGCACCAGGGCGGCGCAGTCCTCCGGGGTGCCGAAGCCCTCGCCCTTGCGCAGGAAGTCCGGGAGTGGTTCGCCGCCCCGCATCGCCTCGACGTACGGGGCGAAGGCAGGGATGGTCTCGGTCATCGCGGTGGCGGCGACCGGCACGATCGCGTTGACGGTGATGCCCGCACGCCCCAGCTCCATCGACCAGGTGCGGGCCATCGCCGCGATACCGGCCTTGGCGGCGGCGTAGTTGGTCTGGCCGAAGTTGCCGCGCTGGCCGGCCGGGGAGCCGACCAGGATCAGCGAGCCGCCCTCGCCCTGCTCGCGCATGCGGACGGCGGCGGCCCGGGCGCAGGTGAAGGTGCCCTTGAGGTGGGTGGTGATCACCGCGTCGAAGTCGTCGTCGGACATCTTCCAGAGCACCTTGTCGCGCAGGATGCCCGCGTTGGTGACCAGGACGTCCAGGCGGCCGAACTCCTCGACCGCGCGGTTCACCAGCCGCTCGGCGGCCTCGGAGGTGCCGACCGCGACGACCTCGGCGACGGCCCTGCCGCCCGCCTCCTCGATGGACTTCACGGCCGCCTCGGCCACGGCCTCGTCGACGTCGTTGACCACCACGGACGCGCCGTGGGCGGCCAGGGCGTGCGCGTAGGCGAGGCCGAGGCCCCGGCCGCTGCCGGTGACGACGGCGACCTTGCCGGAGAGATCGATGCTGGGCACGGGTGGGTCCCTTCAGGCGGGGTTCGACTGCGAAACCGAAGCTAAGAGCAATAATTGTCGACGTCAATAGTTGTTGATGGTCCACGGGTGCGGGATGCTGGCACCGCAAGGCCGCACCGAGCACAGGGAGCCCGCCATCACACGCCAGAACGTCACTCATGCCACCCCGAAGCCCATCGACGCCGACGAGCCATGGATGCGAGGGCTGCACGCCGACACGGGCTACCTGCTCTACCGCCTGGGCCTGCGCTCGGGGCAGCTGTTCAACGCCTGCCTGCAGGAGTCGGGCCTGCGCCTGCGCCACTACGCCGTCCTGCGCTTCCTCGCCACCTCCGACGGCGCCCTCCAGCGGGAGCTGAGCGCCCGGCTCGGCTACGACCCGAGCGCGATCGTCGGCCTGGTGGACGATCTGGAGAAGCAGGGCCTGGCCGAGCGCCGTCCCGCCCCCGACGACCGCCGCAGCCGAATCGTCGTGCTGACCGGGAGCGGCCGCGACTTCCTCCGCGACACCGACGAGGCCGGCCAGCGGGTCACGAACGAGCTCCTGGGCCCGCTGGACCCGGCCGAGCGGGAGACGCTGCACGGGCTGCTGCTGCGGATGGCGAAGGACCGCCTCAACTGATGTTGTGCAAATGATTGACGGCTGCACGGCTTATGCATACCTTCACGGACCAACCGCGACCCGTCCCCCAGGGAGCTCCCCGTGCAGCCATCCCCGCCCGTCGCACAACCCGCCCCCGACTCGCGGCAGTTGCGCCGCGTCGCCGTCTCCGGCCTGCTCGGCACGACCGTCGAGTTCTACGACTTCCTCGTCTACGGCACCGTCGCCGCGCTCGTCTTCGGCGACCTGTTCTTCCCCCGGGCCGACCCCGCGGTCGGCACCATCGCGGCGTTCGGCACCTTCGCCGCGGGCTATCTCGCCCGCCCGCTCGGCGGCATCGTGTTCGGGCACTTCGGCGACCGGATCGGCCGCAAGTCGATGATGCTGCTGACCATGGTCCTGATGGGCTGCGGCAGCTTCCTCATCGGACTGCTGCCGACCTACGACGCGATCGGCGTCTGGGCGCCGGTCCTGCTGGTCGCCCTGCGCGTCGTGCAGGGCATCGCGATCGGCGGTGAGTGGGGCGGCGCGATGCTGATGGTCGTCGAGCACGCCGAGCACGCGCGGGGGTCACGGCGCGGTCTGTGGTCCAGCTTCACCCAGCTCGGCGCCCCGCTCGGTTCCGTGCTGTCGGCGGGCGTGGTCACACTCGTCGCGACCCTGCCCGACGACGAGTTCCGCTCCTGGGGCTGGCGGGTGCCGTTCCTGCTGAGCGTCGTGCTGCTGGCCGTCGGCCTGTTCGTGCGTCTGAGGGTCGCCGAGAGTCCGCTGTTCGCGCAGGCCCGGCGGGAGCCGGTGGACAGGCCGCCGATCGTGGAGGTGCTGCGCCGGCCGAAGCCCGTGCTGCTGGCCGCCTGCGTCGGCATCGGCGCGTTCACCACGCAGTCGCTGCTGACCAGCTTCATGATCTCCTACGCCGTCGGCCAGGGATACAGCCGGCCCCAGGTGCTGACCGCGGTGACCGTCGCCTCCTGCGTCGCCCTCGCCGTCCTGCCCGCCGCGTCCGCGCTGTCGGACCGGGTGGGCCGCCGGCCCGTCGTGCTCGCCGGAGCGGTCACCTCGGCCGCGCTCGCCTTCCCCGTGCTGGCTCTGGTCGGCTCCGGCTCGCCCGGACTGCTGATCCTCGCGCTCGTCCTCGGCCACGGGGTGGCCCAGTCCACGATGTACGGGCCGCTCGGTGCCCTGCTCACCGAGATGTTCGGCACCCGCGTCCGTTACACCGGCGCCTCCCTCGGCTACCAGGGGGCGACCCTCGTCGGTGCCGGGTTCTCGCCGCTCATCGCCGGCAGCCTCGTCGCCTCCGCCGGCGGCAGCGGCACCCCGGTGTCGCTGCTGCTGTGCGCGGGCGCGGCGATCACCGCCGTCACCGTGTGGCGGCTGCGCGAGACACACACGGACGCCCTGGACTCCCCCGCCGCCGCCCCCGCCCTGGAAGGAACCCCGCGTTGAGGATCCGCCTCGCCCTACTGACCGCCTGCCTGACCCTGGCGACGGCCGCGGTGCCCGCGAAAGCCGTCGACGCCGGCACCCACCTGGAGGGTGTGCTCCCCTCCGGCGCCGCGTACCTGATGGACGTACCCGCGTCCTGGAACGGCACGGTACTGCTGTACAGCCACGGCTACACCCCGGCGGGAGCCCCCAACCCGGCCCAGAACGCGCCCGGTCCGGCCGTCCGGGACAAGCTGCTGGCCGAGGGGTACGCGCTCATCGGCTCCTCGTACGCGACGAACGGCTGGGCGATCGCCGAGGCGGTGCCCGACCAGCTCGCGACGCTGGACCTGTTCACCGAGAAGTTCGGGGCGGCCGGGCGGACCCTCGCCTGGGGCACCTCGTACGGCGGCTTCGTCACCACGATGCTCGCCGAGCGGCACGCCGCCCGGTTCGACGGCTCACTGTCGATGTGCGGACTGGTGCAGGGCGGCGTCGCCAACTGGAACAGCACCCTCGACCCGGTGTTCGCGCTGCGCGCGCTCCTCGCCCCGGGCTCCGGTGTCAGGCTGGCCGGTTTCGCGGACCAGGCGGAGGCGGTCGCGGCGGCCAAGTCGCTCACGTCCAAGGTCGAGGCCGCCCAGCAGACCGGGGAGGGCCGGGCGCGGATCGCCCTCGCCGCCGCCCTGCACAACATCCCCGGATACAACGACGCCTCCCAGACCCGGCCCGGCCCCACCGACTGGGCGGCCCAGCAGGCCAACCAGTACACCGCCGTCCGGGGCCTGCTCCAGCTGCCCGCGTTCAGCTGGCGGCAGGAGGCCGAGAGCCGGGCGGGTGGCAACCCGTCCTGGAACACGGGGGTCGACTACACGGCCATGCTCGTCCGGTCCCCGCTGTACAAGGAGGTCACCGAGCTCTACAAGCAGGCGCGGCTGTCCCTGCGCGCCGACCTCTCGGTCCTGGCCCGGGCGCCCCGGGTGTCCGCCGATCCGGCGGCCGTACGGTGGATGCGGAGCACCAGCGTGCTCTCCGGCCGGCTCACCGACCCTCAGCTGAACATCCACACGACCGGGGACGCGCTGATCCCGGTGCAGGCGGAGAGCGCCTACCGGCGGGCCGCCACGGCGGCGGGCACGGCGGGGACGTTCCGCCAGGCGTACGTCGACGGACCCGGTCACTGCACCTTCACCGCGGGCGAGACACTGGCCGCCCTGCGCGCGGTGGAACACCGCCTGGACACCGGCCGCTGGGACGTGTCGCCCGGCGCGCTCAACTCCAGGGCGGTCGCGGAGGACCCGACGGCCGAACCCCGCTACATTTCTTACCGCCCGGCCGCCTACCCCCGCCCCTACGACCTCGCCCACCCGGGAGACACCCGGCGATGACCGCACGATCCGCGCCCGACCGGCTGCTGTCCGTGCTCGCGGCCTTCGACCACGAGCACCCGGCCCTGTGCCTGACGGACATCAGCCGGCGGGCCGGGTTGAGCCTGACCACAGCGCACCGGCTGGTGGGCGCGCTCACCGAGTGGGGCGCGCTGGAACGGGACGAGTCCGGCTTCTACCACGTCGGGCTCCGCCTGTGGGAGCTCGCAGCGCTGGCCCCGCGCGGCCTCGCCCTGCGGCAGATCGCGCTGCCGTACCTGGAGGACCTGTACGAGGCGACGCACGAGAACGTGCAACTGGCCGTGCGGGACGGCCGCGACGTCGTCTACATCGAGTGGCTGTCCGGGCGGTCGGCGGTGGGCGTGCACATCCGTGTCGGCGCCCGCTGGCCCCTGCACGCCACCGGGGTCGGTCTGGCGCTGCTCGCCCATGGTGACCCGGATTTCCAGAAGGAGTACTGCGCGGGTGAACTCGCGTCCTTCACGTCGTACACGATCACCGATCCCGGGCGGCTGCGGAGGGTGCTCGCCGAGGTGCGGCGGTCGGGGGTCGCGGTGAGCGACCGCCAGGTCACGGAGGACGCCCTGTCGGTGGCCGCCCCGCTGCGTGGCCCGGACGGTGCGGTGACCGCCGCCGTGTCGGTCGTGGTGCCGCACGCGCACGCCCAGGTGCCGGTGCTGGCCCCGGCGGTCCGGGTGGCGGCGCGCGGGATTTCGCGGGCGCTCGGGTGGCGGCCCTGACGGGTCAGGCTTGCCTGGGCGGGGTCATCGCCCAGCGGATGGTCCGGGTCAGGGCGTGGCCGGTGGGGCGTACGGCGAAATCCTCGACGACCGGGACCCGGGGCAGCCACAGCATGCCGCGCGCCCAGGAGGGGAGCAGGGTGACCGCGTTGGCGGCCAGCCCGCCGTAGAAGGGGCGGGCCGGAAGGGGCAGGGGAGGCCGGAGCAGCAGGAAGCGGGCGGCGGCCCGGGCTTCGGGCGTGGCGCGCAGTTCGGGACGGTAGGCGGTCAGGCGCTCGGACAGTTCGCGGCGGTTGCGCGGTGGATCGGTCACTCCGAGCGCCTCGGCGACGCGCGCGGTGTCGGCGACGTAGGCGTCGTAGCCGGCGGTGTCCAGCGGCCGGGCCCCGTAGCGTGCGTGGGCGCGCAGGAAGCTGTCCGTCTCGGCGGCGTGCACCCAGCCGAGCAGGTGCGGATCGGCCGCGCGGTACGGCACGCCCCCGGTGGTCGTCCCGCGGATCCGTTCGTGGATGCCGCGGACGTGGTCGACCGCCCGCTGGGCGTCCTCGGCGGTGCCGTACGTCGTGACGGCCAGGAAGGTGCTGGTGCGCTGCAAGCGGCCCCAGGGGTCACCGCGGTAACCGGAGTGCCCGGCGACCGCGGCCATCGCGAGCGGGTGCAGGGACTGCAGCAGCAGCGCGGTCAGCCCGCCGATGAACATCGAGGCGTCACCGTGGACCGTGCGGATCGGGCGGTCCGGGCCGAACCAGCGCGGGCCGGGCGTGTGGTGGATGCGGTCACGGGTCGCCGGTCCGCCGGGTCCGGCGACGCGGCGGAACAGGGCGCGGCCCAGTTGTTCCCGGACATCGGTCAGCACGGTCGGCCTCCCTTCCCCTGGTGTCCAGTGTCCGGCATCCCCCGGGCGTTCCCGGCATACCCGGCCCGCCTGCGGCGACGACAGGAACCCGGCCGCCCGACAGACCCGCCGCGCCCCGCACGACGGACAGCCGGCGCCGGGCTCCGGCACGGACACCCACCACCCCGGCACTCCTCCCCCGGCTGCCGACCGGCTTGCCCCGAGCCGCGTGACGGACTCCCGGCATCAAAGTCCGGCTCGAACATCCGCCCTCACCACCCGGCTGCCGGCCATCCGCGCACCCGCCGCGAGCCGCACATGCCCCGGCCGCGGGCGCCCGGAACCGGCTGCGAACACAACAACCGGCACACTTGCCGCGCGTCGCTTGACGGACTCCCGGCATCAAGATCCGGCTCGAACATCCGCCCTCACCACCCGGCTGCCGACCGTCCGCGCACCCGCCGCGAGCCGCACATGCCCCGGCCGCGGGCGCCCGGAACCGGCTCCGAACACAACAACCGGCACACTTGCCGCGCGTCGCTTGACGGACTCCCGGCGTCAGGGGCCCGGCCGGTACGCCGCCTGGTCGGCCCGGCCGCCGGCACCGAGTGGGCCGGTGTACCGGAGCGGGCCCTCGGTCTCCAGGCGGGGCAGTTCGCGGCGGGCCACGCGCAGCACCACAGGCGGCAGGGCCGGGCGCACCGGCTGGAGGAGCCGCAGCCAGGCAGGCGCGTACACGGCCGTGCGGCGGCGCTCCATGCCGCGCACCAGGCGGGCGGCGACCACGCCGACGGGATACACCCGGCGGGCCGGGGGTGGCATGTGGGTGCGCAGCTCGCGCAGGACCGCGTACCGGTCGGCGTCGCGGATCATCTCGGTGTCGGTCCAGTTGAGGTAGGCGATGCCGACGCCGACGCCCCGGTGCGCCACCTCGGCCCGCAGGGAGTGCGCGAAGGCCTCGACTCCCGCCTTGGAGGCGCAGTAGGCGCTCATCAGCGGGGCGGCGCCGAGCGACGCCAGGGAGGCGATCTGGAGGAAGTAGCCCGCCGTGCCGAACAGGTCCGGCAGGAACGCCCGCGCGGTGTGGGCACTGCCGGTGAGGTTGACGTCGATCACGCGGCGCCAGGCGGCCGGGTCCGAAACGAGGAACGCGCCGCCCTCGGCGATGCCGGCGTTCGCGACCACCACCGACGGGCGCCCGAGCCCGGCCCGCACGGTGCGCGCCGCGGCCTCCAGCGCGGTGAGGTCGGTGACGTCGGCCTCCACGGCCAGCGCCGGGCCCGGCAGGGACGCGGCGACCGCGTCCAGGCCGGCCTTCTCGTGGCCGAGCAGCGCCACCCGGGCGCCGCGCCGGGCGACCTCGCCGGCCAGGGCCGCGCCCACGCCGCGGGCGGCTCCGGTGATGACGACCGTGCGCTCGGCGAGCGGGCTGCTGCGCATGGGATGCCCTTCCTTGCCCCGACTCGAAAATCAGCGCCTGGTTCCGGTGCGGTCGCGGCGGGCCAGGACGCGCTGGGCGCCGGCGAGGCCGGGGGGCCGGTGGCGGCGCAGTGCGGCCCGGGCGGCGTTGGCGCCGGGCGCGCCGTGCACCCCGCCGCCCGGGTGGGCCCCGGAGGAGGCGAGGAACAGGCCGGGTACGGGGGTCTCCGGCCGGCCGGTGCCCGGCAGGGGACGGAAGGCGAGCTGCTGGTGGATCGCCGTGGTTCCGCCGTTGATCGCGCCGCCGGCCAGGTTGCCGTCGAGCGCCTCGATGGCCGGGGGCGCGAGAATGCGGCGGCCGCGGATCAGGGCACGGAAGCCCGGAGCGAAGCGTTCCACCTGGCGTTCGACGCGGTCCGCCATGAGTTCCTGGTCCTTGGTGTCCCAGTTCCCGGTGATGCCCTCGTCGGCGGCGTCGGCGCGGATGTCGTGGGGGATGTGGGTGTAGGCCCAGGCCGATTCGGTGCCCTGCGGGGAGCGGGTGGCGTCGGAGGTGGTCATCTGACCGAAGATCACAAACGGGCGGTCCGGGACCTGCCGCATGGCGATCTGGGCGGCGAAGCGGGTGAGCTCGTCCATGCCGTCGGCGAGGTGCACGGTTCCGGCCCGGGCCGCCTGCTCGGCCTGCCAGGGCACCGGGCCGTCGAGCGCCCAGTCGACCTTGAAGGTGGCGAAGTCCCACTGGAAGCGCCGCAGGTCGTCGAGGGTCTGCGCGGGCAGGTGCTCGGGGGCGACCAGTTCGCCGTACAGGACGGGCACGGACACGTCCGCGAGGACCGCCCGGCGCGCCCGCACCGCGTCACCGGCCGCCGTGCGCACACCCAGGGCCCGCCCGCCCCGGACGACGACCTCCTCGACGCGCTGTCCGCACCGCACCCGCCCGCCCCGGCTCTCCAGGCGCCGTACCAGGGCGGAGGTCAGCTCGCCGGAGCCGCCGGCCGGGACCGGGAAGCCGTACGTCTGCCCCAGCATCGCCATCAGCCAGCCGAAGCCTCCGCTGCCCGCGGACTCGGGGGCGAGGTCGGCGTGCAGCGCGTTGCCTGCCAGCAGCAGCCGTCCTCCCTCGCCGCGGAACTCCTCCTCCCCCATGCGGCGCACCGGCAGCATCAGGGAACGGGCCATGCGCAGACCGCCCGCCGCCCGCAACCGCAGCGCGAGCCGGGCCCCCGCGCGGACCGGTGGGAACGGGGTGAACAGGGCGTCCAGGAGGTCGGGACGCAGGTTCTCCCACACCTCGTGCAGTCGCTGCCAGGCGGCTCCGTCGCCCGGTTCGAAGGTGTCGAGGGAGGCGGCGGTGGTGTCGATGTTCCGGTCCAGGAGGGCGCAGCTGCCGTCGGTGAGGGGGTGCGCCAGCACGCTGGGCGCGTGGCTCCACCGCAGTCCGTGCTCCTCGGGGCGGAGCGCGGCCAGGACGGGCGAGGCGGCGGCGAGGGGATAGAACGAGCTGAACAGGTCGTTGACGAAGCCGGGATCGACGCCCCGGTCGTGGCGCACGGCGCCGCCGGGCTCGGGCTGTTCCTCCAGCACCTCGACGCTCCACCCGGCGTCCGCGAGCAGGTTGGCGGCGACCAGGCCGTTGGGGCCGGCGCCGATCACGACGGCGTCAGGCATGGCTGGGTCCGTCGGCGCGGGAACCCACCGTCACCTGGCCCAGGGCGCGGGAGGCGCCTCCCGCGTTCCGGGGCTCGTCCTCGCACAGCCTGGCGAGCCGGCCCAGCATGGTGCGGTGGCGCAGCTGGATCAGCGCCTCGAAGCCGGCGTTGTGCAACCGGCCGCCGGCCCCCTGCAGGGGGTGCTCGTCGACGATCACCAGGCAGTGCTCGCCCCACGGCCGCAGCTCGATCGCGATGCGCGCCGTGCCCAGCACGCCGGCCTTGGCCTCCAGCTCCAGACGGGTGCCTGCCTCGCAGTGGCGGACCACCGTCTCGTTGTCCAGGTGCACCGGACCGAGCGGGATCCGGTACCGGATCGCCGCGTTCTTGTGCGGCCACTGTCCGCGCACCGGGTGGGACTCCGAGGTGCCCACCACCCACTCGCCGTAGCGGGTGCCGTCGGCCAGGACGTCCCACACGGCGCTCGGGCTGACTCGGATCAGGCGATGGCGTACGGCCACGGGTACCTCCTGCTGCCTCGACCGGTTCGTGCGTCGCCCTGCCGAGTGCCCCGGCGTCACCCGTTCAACAGCACGACCCTGTGCGTTCAAGCTGTGCACTCACCGATCCTCCCGAAGTTTTCCCGGCTTTACCTCTTGACGGCCCGGAGGGGGTGGAGCACATTGGCGGCACCTTGAGAGCGCTCTCAACCATCCACTCCCGAGAGGCTTCCCCACATGAGTGACACCTCCGGCAGACCTCGTACCCGGCGTCCCGTCCGCCGGGCGCTGGTCGCCGTCGTCAGCACGCTCGGCCTCGCCGTCTCGGCCGCCGCGGTCGCCTCCCCGTCCGCGAGCGCCTCCGCTCCGACGCCCCCGCCGGGCTGGACACAGGTGTTCGTCGACGACTTCGACGGCCCGGCGGGCAGCGGCGTCAACACGTCCGACTGGCGGTACGCGACCGGCAAGGGCTACCCCGGCGGCCCCGCCAACTGGGGTACCGGCGAGATCGAGACGATGACGAGCAGC
Organism: Streptomyces djakartensis; assembly: GCF_014651075.1. GTDB lineage: Bacteria > Actinomycetota > Actinomycetes > Streptomycetales > Streptomycetaceae > Streptomyces > Streptomyces djakartensis. The sequence goes on from NZ_BMWE01000035.1 coordinate 39,879, forward strand.
ACGGACAACGTCTCCCTCGACGGCAGCGGCAACCTGCGCATCACCCCGCGGCGCGACGGCGCGGGCAACTGGACCTCCGGCCGCATCGAGACCAACCGCGCCGACTTCCAGCCCCCGGCCGGCGGCAAGCTCCGCGTCGAGTCCCGCATCCAGGTGCCGAACGTCACCGGAGCCGCCGCCAAGGGCTACTGGCCGGCGTTCTGGATGCTGGGCTCCCCCTACCGCGGCGACTACTGGAACTGGCCGGCCGTCGGCGAGCTGGACATCATGGAGAACACCCAGGGCCAGAACACGGTGTTCGCGACGATGCACTGCGGCACCTCACCGGGCGGCCCCTGCGACGAGACCAGCGGCATCGGCAGTTCGACCCCCTGCGCGGGCACCACCTGCCAGGCCGGCTTCCACAGGTACCGGATGGAGTGGGACCGCTCGACGAGCGTCGAGGAGATCCGCTTCTACCTCGACGACGTCAACTACCACACGGTGCGCGCCGACCAGGTGGACGCTACGACCTGGCGGAACGCCACGGACCACGGCTTCTTCATCATCCTGAACGTCGCGATGGGCGGCGGCTTCCCGGACGCCTTCGGCGGCGGGCCGGACGCCGGGACGCAGGCAGGCCATCCGATGGTCGTCGACTACGTCCAGGTGCTGTCGTCCGGCGGTGGCACCACGCCCCCGCCGACCGGTGGGCGTGACGCCTACTCCACCATCCAGGCCGAGTCCTACGACGGCCAGTCCGGGGTGAGCACCGAGGCGACGTCCGACTCCGGCGGCGGGCAGAACGTCGGCTCACTGGCGAACGGTGACTGGCTGCAGTTCAAGGGCGTCGACTTCGGCTCCACGGCGGCCCGGCAGTTCAGCGCCCGGGTCGCGAGCGGCGCGGCGGGCGGCGTCAGCGGGCTGGTCGAGGTGCGGCTGGACAGCAGGAGCAACGCGCCCGTCGGGAGTTTCGCGGTGGGCAACACCGGCGGCTGGCAGTCGTGGCGGACCGTCCCCGCGAACATCAGCTCCGTGACGGGCAGGCACGACGTGTATCTGACCTTCACCAGCGGCCAGCCGGCGGACTTCGTCAACGTCAACTGGTTCACCTTCGGGCACTGACCCGGACAGCGGCAAGGGGCTCCACGCGCGCGTGGAGCCCCTTGCCGCTGTCCGGGTCGCCCTCAGCGCAGTTCCGCCCGGAACGCGGCGGGCGTCCGGTCCGTGTGCTGGTGGAAGAACTTGGAGAAGTTCGCCGCGTCGGGGAATCCGACCGCCGCGCCGACCCGGCCGATCGGCAGATCGGTGTGGGCGAGGAGCCGTTCGGCCTCGAGGACGACGCGCTTGTCGATGAAGGCCTTGGGGGTGTCGCCGGTCGCGGCGCGGACCGCGCGGACCAGGGTGCGGCGGGAGTATCCGAGCGCGTCGGCGTAGGCGCTGACGCTGTGGTTGGTGGCGAAGTCCCGCTCCACCGCGTCCCGGAACAGGGTGAACGTGGAGTCCGAGCGCTCCCGTACGGATCGCGCGCTCGCGGCCAGGTGGGCGAGCCGCAGCAGGAACGCGGTCAGTGAGTGGCGCAGGACGGCGGTGTGCAGGCTGAGCGGGAGGGTGGCCGTGTCCTCGTACTCGTCCTGGAGCCGGGCGAGTGAGTTCCGCAGACCGGTGAGCCCGGCCGCGTCGGGTCGCAGCAGCGGCGGCAGGTCGTAGCGGTAGAGGCCGGTGGCCTCCACCGTCGAGCGCGGCAGGAAGCCCGGCTGCATGGTCAGCACCGTTCCGCGGTACTCGCTGCTCGGTGAGAACCGGTGGACCTGCCCCGGGCGGATCCACAACAGGTCCCCGGCCGTGGCCTCGTACTCGGTGAAGTCGACCATGTGCCGGACCGGGCCCTCGCCGAAGAGCATCACGACATGGAAGTCGATGCGGTGGACACGCTCCAGGGGTGCGTCCGCGTGCCAGGTGTGGCCGGTGCCCATCGGGCCGATCTGCATGCCGACGCCGCCGACGCTCAGCTCGACCGGGAAGGGGAAGGTTCTGATCCCGTCGCCGCCTTGGATGCCTCTGTCCGCACTGTTCACCATGCACCCCTCGTACCGCCCCGTTCGCGCGCCGCGCCGCGGCCGGGTGTCCCACTTTCACCACAGGCTGACACAGGGCGACCTTCCACCGATTAAGTCAGACTTTTAGTTTTGAACGCGTCAGACCAGCCACTCCGCTCCTATCGAGGACTTCCTGAAGATGAGCACGCAGACAGCGGACAGCTTCGAATGGACCGATCTCGACCGGCGTGCCGTCGACACCGCTCGGCTGCTGGCGGCGGATGCCGTCCAGCGGGTCGGGAACGGCCATCCCGGCACGGCGATGAGCCTGGCACCGGCCGCCTACACGATCTTCCAGAAGGTGATGCGGCACGATCCCGCCGACCCCGAGTGGGCCGGCCGTGACCGCTTCGTCCTCTCCCCCGGGCACACCTCGCTGACCCTCTACACGCAGCTCTACCTCGCGGGGTACGAGCTGGAACTGGACGACCTGAAGGCTTTCCGCACACACGGCTCCAAGACGCCCGGCCACCCCGAGTACGGGCACACGGCCGGCGTGGAGACCACGACGGGTCCGCTCGGCCAGGGCGTCGCGAACGCGGTCGGCATGGCGATGGCCGCCCGTTACGAACGCGGCCTGTTCGACCCGGAGGCCCCCGAGGGCGAGTCGCCCTTCGACCACACGATCTGGGCGATCGTCTCCGACGGCGACCTCCAGGAGGGCGTCTGTGCCGAGGCCTCCTCGCTGGCCGGCCACCAGAAGCTCGGCAACCTGGTCCTCCTCTACGACGACAACCACATCTCCATCGAGGGCGACACGGCGACCGCGTTCTCCGAGGACGTGCTGAAGCGGTACGAGGCGTACGGCTGGCACGTGCAGCGCATCGAGCCGCAGGAGGACGGCGACATCGACGTGCGCGCGCTGTACGCGGCGCTGACGGCGGCGCGGGCCGAGACCGGACGCCCCTCGATCATCGCGACGCGCACCATCATCGCCTGGCCCGCCCCGAACGCGCGGAACACCGAGGCCTCCCACGGCTCGGCGCTCGGCGAGGACGAGGTCGCCGCCACCAAGCGCGTCCTCGGCTTCGACCCGGAGAAGTCCTTCGAGGTCGCCGAGGAGGTGCTGGCGCACACCCGCACGGCCCTGGACCGGGGCGCCGAGGCGCACGCCGCCTGGGACAAGCGGATCGCCGCCTGGCGCGGCGAGCACCCCGAGCGCGCCGTCACCTTCGACCGGGTCAGCAAGGGCGAACTGCCCGAGGGCTGGGAGGACGTCCTGCCCGTGTTCGAGCTCGGCAAGGCCGTCGCCACGCGTGCCGCGTCCGGCAAGGTGCTCCAGGCCCTCGGCGCGGTGGTACCCGAACTGTGGGGCGGCTCGGCGGACCTGGCCGGCTCCAACAACACCACGATCGACAAGACCAGCTCCTTCCTCCCGGCCGGCAACCCGCTGCCGGAGGCCGACCCGTACGGCCGTACCGTCCACTTCGGCATCCGCGAGTTCTCCATGGCCGCGGAGATGAACGGCATCGCGCTGCACGGCAACACCCGGATCTACGGCGGCACGTTCCTGGTGTTCTCCGACTACATGCGCAACGCCGTCCGGATGTCGGCCCTGATGCAGCTGCCGGTGACGTACGTGTGGACGCACGACTCGATCGGCCTGGGCGAGGACGGCCCGACCCACCAGCCGGTGGAGCACCTGGCCGCGCTGCGGGCCATTCCGGGCCTGAACGTCGTGCGTCCGGCCGACGCCAACGAGACCGCGATCGCCTGGGCCGAGATCCTGCGGCGGCACTCCTTGGACCCGGCACCGCACGGTCTGGCGCTCACCCGCCAGGGCGTCCCGGCGTACCAGCCGAACCAGGCGGCGGCGAAGGGCGGCTACATCCTTCAGGAGTCGTCCACCATGACCCCCGAGGTGATCCTCGTCGCCACCGGCTCCGAGGTGCAGCTCGCCGTCGCCGCCCGGGAGCGGCTGGAGGCGGAGGGGGTCGGCACCCGGGTGGTGTCGATGCCGTCCGTGGAGTGGTTCGAGGAGCAGCCGCGCGAGTACCGCGAGCGCGTGCTGCCGCCGTCCGTGAAGGCCAGGGTCGCGGTGGAGGCCGGGATCGGCCTGACCTGGCACCGCTTCGTGGGGGACGCGGGACGCGTCGTCTCCCTGGAGCACTTCGGTGCCTCCGCCGACGCGAAGACCCTGTTCGCCGAGTACGGCTTCACCCCCGAGCACGTCGTCGCCGCCGCCCGCGAGTCCCTCGCCGCCGCGCGTGGCTGATCCGACCGCCCGAAAGAAGATGATCCCTGTGACCGAAGCGACCGCGAGCGCGGGAGCACTGAAGCGCCTGTCCGACGAGCGCGTGTCGATCTGGCTCGACGACCTCTCGCGCCGGCGGACCGAGTCCGCCGAGCTGGCCGGGCTCGTCGCCGGCGGGAACGTCGTCGGCGTCACCACCGACCCGTCCGTCTTCCACGCGCGGCCGGCCTACGAGGCGTACGAGGAGGTCTTCGGCGGGGCACTCCGGCAGGCTCTGGGCGGCGCCCGCGCGAACCGGCAGCGCCCCCTTTGGGCCTCCACCGGTGTGAAGGACCCCGCCTGCAAGGACACCCTGTACGTGGAGGAACCGGTCGCTCCCGGCACGGTCAGCACCATGCCGGAGGCCACGCTGAACGCCGTCGCCGACCACGGTGACGTCCACGGCGACACCGTCACCGGCGGTTGTGCCCAGGCGCGCGCCGACCTGGCGGCCGTCGAACGGCTCGGCATCGCATACGACGAGGTGGTGCGGCAACTGGAGAACGAGGGCGTGGCCGAGTTCGAGGTGACCTGGCAGGACCTGCTGGACGCGGTCACCAAGTCCTTGAACAGCAAGGGAGTTGACGCGGAATGAGCGAGGGCATCCAGGGCATCCCTCAGACGGCCGAGCAGGAGACCATCGGGAGCAAGGAGGACAAGGAAGCCCGGGCGGCGCAGGAGGCGGCCGGGGTGGAGCAGACCGGGGTGAGCGGCCGGGCGGCCCCGCGCGCGGTGCACGGCGACGCCGACTTCACCAATCCCCTGCGCGACCCGCGCGACCGGCGGCTGCCCAGGATCGCGGGCCCGTCCGGGCTCGTCATCTTCGGCGTGACCGGTGACCTGTCCCGCAAGAAGCTGATGCCGGCCGTGTACGACCTGGCCAACCGCGGCCTGCTGCCGCCGGGCTTCTCGCTGGTGGGCTTCGCCCGCCGGGACTGGGAGGACCAGGACTTCGCGCAGGTGGTGCACGACGCGGTGCGCGAGCACGCCCGGACCCCGTTCCGCGAGGAGGTCTGGCAGCAGCTCGCCGAGGGCATGCGGTTCATCCCGGGTGACTTCGACGACGACACGGCGTTCAAGCAGCTGCGCTCCGCCGTCGAGGAGCTGGACGCCTCCCGGGGCACCAGCGGCAACTACGCCTTCTATCTCTCGGTGCCGCCGAAGTTCTTCCCGAAGGTCGTGCAGCAGCTGAAGAAGCACGGGCTGGCGCACGCCGCCGAGGGCTCCTGGCGCCGCGCGGTCATCGAGAAGCCGTTCGGGCACGACCTCGACAGCGCCTGCGAGCTGAACGCGATCGTGCACGACGTGTTCGACCCCGAGCAGGTCTTCCGCATCGACCACTACCTCGGCAAGGAGACCGTTCAGAACATCCTGGCGCTGCGCTTCGCCAACACGATGTTCGAACCGATCTGGAACCGGTCGTACGTCGACCACGTGCAGATCACGATGGCCGAGGACATCGGCATCGGCGGCCGGGCCGGCTACTACGACGGCATCGGCGCCGCCCGCGACGTCATCCAGAACCACCTCCTGCAGCTGATGGCGCTCACCGCCATGGAGGAGCCCGCGGCCTTCGACGCGGCGTCGCTGCTCGCCGAGAAGCTGAAGGTGCTCAAGGCCGTGCGGCTGCCGCAGGACCTGGGCCGGCACACCGTGCGCGGTCAGTACGCGGCGGCCTGGCAGGGCGGCACCAAGGTGAACGGCTACCTGGAGGAGGAGGGCATCGACCAGGCCTCCACGACCGACACGTACGCCGCGGTCAAGCTCCAGGTCGACAACCGCCGCTGGGCGGGTGTCCCGTTCTACCTGCGCACCGGCAAGCGGCTCGGCCGCCGGGTGACGGAGATCGCGGTGGTGTTCCAGCGGGCCCCGCACTCCCCCTTCGACTCCACGGCGACCGAGGAGCTGGGCCAGAACGCGATCGTCATCCGCGTCCAGCCGGACGAGGGCATGACGGTCCGGTTCGGCTCCAAGGTGCCGGGCACGTCGATGGAGATACGGGACGTGACGATGGACTTCGCCTACGGCGAGTCGTTCACCGAAACGAGCCCCGAGGCGTACGAACGGCTGATCCTCGATGTCCTCCTGGGCGACGCCAACCTGTTCCCCCGTCACCAGGAAGTGGAAGAGTCCTGGAAGATCCTCGACCCGATCGAGCAGTACTGGGCCACGCACGGCAGGCCCGCGCAGTACGCCTCGGGCAGCTGGGGACCCGCGGAAGCCGACGAGATGCTCGCACGAGACGGACGGAGCTGGCGCAGGCCATGAAGATCGACCTGACCGACACCACGGCAAGCAAGATCAACAAGGCGCTGGTGCAGGGACGCCGCGCCATCGGCACACCCGCCGTGGGCATGGTCCTGACGATGGTGATCGTCACGGACGAGGAGAACGCCTACGACGCGATCAAGGCCTCCGAGGAGGCCTCGCACGAGCACCCCTCGCGCACCCTGGTCGTCATCAAGCGGCAGGCCCGCACCCCGCGCGACCGGCAGTCCTCCCGGCTGGACGCGGAGGTCCGGGTGGGCGCCGACGCGGGCACCGGTGAGACGGTGATCCTGCGGACCTACGGCGAGGTCTCCGACCACGCCGACTCGGTGGTGCTGCCGCTGCTGCTGCCGGACGCGCCGGTGGTGGTGTGGTGGCCGGTGGAGGCCCCGGAGGTGCCCTCCAAGGACCCGCTCGGGGCGCTGGCCCAGCGGCGGATCACCGACCTGTACGCCGTCGAGAACCCCCTGGAGACCCTCCGGGCCCGGGTCCGCTCCTACGCGCCCGGTGACACCGACCTCGCGTGGACCCGGCTGACGCCGTGGCGTTCCATGCTGGCGGCGGCGCTGGACCAGGCCCGGGCGAAGGTGACCTCGGCGGCCGTGGAGGCCGAGGCCGAGAACCCGGCCGCCGAGTTGCTGGCCCGCTGGCTGGAGGCCCGGCTGCACGTCCGGGTCGACCGCGTGGTCACCGCCGGGCCGGTGGTGACGGCCGTGCGCCTGGGCACGGAGCAGGGCGAGATCGTCATCGACCGCCCCGAGGGCCCGGTGGCCACCCTCACCCTGCCGGACCAGCCGCCCCGCACCCTCGCGCTGAAGGTCCGCGCCACCTCCGAACTCATCGCCGAGGAGCTGCGGCGCCTCGACGCCGACGAGATGTACGCCATCGCCCTGAACGGCGAGGCGACAGAGGAGACCCCCACTCATGTCTGACTCCCCCTGGCTCACGCGGCGCCCCGAGTGGACCGCGCTGGAGGACCACCGCACGGACGCCCTGCCGCAGCCGGACCTGCGTGAGCTGTTCGACGCGGACCCGGGACGCGCCGAGCGCTACGTCATCCACGTGGGCGATCTGCGCATCGACTACTCCAAGCACCTGGTCACCGACGAGACGCTGGCCCTGCTCCAGGAGCTGGCCGCCGCCACGGACGTGTTCGGGCTGCGGGACGCCATGTTCCGCGGTGAGCGGATCAACACCACCGAGAACCGCGCGGTGCTGCACACCGCGCTGCGGGCGCCCCGGGACGCGGTGATCGAGGTCG
>NZ_BMWE01000036.1 GCF_014651075.1 Streptomyces djakartensis
CTTTTCTCGATCCGATTTCCTCGGTGCTTTCCAGGTTCCCGCTCTCGCGTTTCCCTTTCCGGCGCTTCCGACTCTATCAGATCCTTTCGGCCCTGATTCCCAGTCAGAGGGGGTTGCCTTCCCGGCCGTTGGGCCGTTCCGACGGGTGAGACTTTAGCGGATTCCCCGGCTCCCGAGCCAATCGGGGGCCGCGTCCTTTCGAACGGGGATTCCTCATTCCGTAAATACGCATGCCGATAAAGCGGCGACAGACGTGTCTGTGCGTCGAAATAGTGCTTGGTACTTGCGGGATGGCTGCCCGGGGACCAACCGGAGTCGGCGCTCACGTCGGGCAACTCGGAGAACACTACGGATGGGGGTTGGGCATGTCAACTCGGGGGCGGGTCCTGCCCGCCCCCGGGATTTCAGCTGTTGTTGCCGGAGGCCAGGGCCCGGCTGCGGTCCCGGGCGGCTTCGAGGGCGGCGATGAGTGCGGCCCGTACGCCGTGGTTCTCGAGTTCGCGGATGGCGTTGATCGTGGTGCCAGCCGGGGAGGTGACGTTCTCACGGAGCTTGACCGGGTGTTCGCCGCTGTCGCGGAGCATCGTCGCGGCGCCGATGGCGGACTGGACGATGAGGTCGTGGGCCTTGTCGCGGGGCAGGCCGAGGAGGATGCCGGCGTCGGTCATGGCCTCGACCAGGTAGAAGAAGTAGGCCGGGCCGGAGCCGGAGAGGGCGGTGCAGGCGTCCTGCTGGGACTCGGGGACCCGGAGCGTCTTGCCGACTGCGCCGAAGATCTCCTCGGTGTGGGCGAGGTGGTCGGCGGTGGCGTGGGTGCCGGCGGAGATGACGGACATGGCCTCGTCGACCAGGGCCGGGGTGTTGGTCATGACGCGTACGACCGGGGTGTTGGGGGCCAGGCGCTCCTCGAAGTAGGCCGTGGGGATGCCGGCGGCGCCGCTGATGACCAGGCGGTCGGCGGGGACGTGCGGGGCGAGCTCGTCGAGGAGGGTGCCCATGTCCTGCGGCTTGACCGTGAGGATCAGGGTGTCGGCGGTCTTGGCGGCTTCGGCGTTGGTGACCGGCGTGACGCCGTAGCGGTTGCGGAGTTCTTCCGCTCGTTCCTGACGGCGGGCGGTGACCAGGAGGTCGGACGGGGTCCAGCCGGCGCGGATCATTCCGCTGAGCAGGGCTTCGCCGATCTTGCCGGTGCCGAGGACTGCGACTTTCTGGGTCATGGCGCGGGGTGCCTCCGAAGGGTGCGTCGTCCGGGGTCCATCCTCGCACCGGGGAGCGGGGCAACGGCCCGGGTGTCCGCTGGGCGGGATGTCGTGCCGGGCCGGCTACGCCGTACGGCGCCTCAGGGTCGCGGCGCCCAGGGTCAGGACCAGGAGGGCGCAGCCGGCCACGATCAGGATGTCCCGGACGAAGGTGGCGGTCATGTCCGTGTGGCGCAGCACCTCGTTCATGCCGTCGACGGCGTACGACATGGGCAGGACGTCGGACAGGGCCTCCAGAGCCGGGTGCATGTTGTCGCGTGGGGTGAACAGGCCGCACAGGAGGAGCTGGGGGAAGATCACCGCCGGCATGAACTGGACCGCCTGGAACTCCGAGGCCGCGAAGGCGGAGACGAAGAGGCCGAGGGCCGTGCCGAGGAGGGCGTCGAGGAGGGCCACCAGGAGGAGGAGCCAGGGGCTGCCGGTGACGTCGAGGCCGAGGAACCAGAGCGCGAGGCCGGTGGCCAGGGCGGACTGGACGATCGCGAGGGCGCCGAAGGCGAGTGCGTAGCCGGCGATGAGGTCGCCTTTGCCGAGGGGCATGGCGAGGAGGCGTTCGAGGGTGCCCGAGGTGCGTTCGCGCAGGGTGGCGATCGACGTCACCAGGAACATCGTGATCAGGGGGAAGATCCCGAGGAGGGACGCGCCGATGCTGTCGAAGGTGCGGGGGCTGCCGTCGAAGACGTAGCGCAGCAGGAACAGCATCACGCAGGGGACGAGGATCATCAGCGCGATGGTGCGCGGGTCGTGGGTGAGCTGGCGCAGGACCCGGGCGGCGGTGGCGGTGGTCCGGGAGGCGTTCAGGGGCCTGGGCGGGGTGGGGGTGGCCGTCACGGGGTGGGTGGTGGTCATCGGGGTGTCTCCTTCGTGCGGGCTTCCTCTTTCGCCTTGTCCACCAGGTGCAGGAACCCGGCCTCGACCGTTTCGGTGCCGGTGCGGGTGCGCAGGGCCTCCGGGGTGTCGTCGGCGAGGAGCTCGCCCTCGCGCATGAGGAGGAGGCGGTGGCAGCGCTCGGCCTCGTCCATGACGTGGGAGGAGACGAGGAGGGTGGCGCCGCGGCTCGCCGCGATGTCGTGGAAGAGGGCCCAGAGGTCGCGGCGCAGCACCGGGTCGAGGCCGACGGTCGGTTCGTCGAGGACCAGGAGTTCTGGGGTGCCGAGGAGGGCGACGGCCAGGGAGACGCGGTTGCGCTGGCCGCCGGAGAGGTTGCCGGCCAGGGCGTCCGTGTGGGTGGTGAGGTCGACGTCGGCGATGGCTCGGGTGACGTTGTCGTGGCGGCGGTCGGTGGCGTGGCGTCCGGGGTCCAGGATCTGTGCGAAGTAATCGAGGTTCTGGCGGACCGTCAGGTCGTCGTAGACGGAGGGGGCCTGGGTGACGTAGCCGATGCGGGTGCGCAGGGTGGGGTGGCCGGCCGGTCGGCCGAGGACGTCGAGGGTGCCGGTGACCTTGGCCTGGGTGCCGACGATCGCGCGCATCAGGGTCGACTTGCCGCAGCCGGAGGGGCCGAGCAGGCCGGTGATCTGGCCGCGGGGGACGGTGAAGGCGAGGTTGCGGAGGACGGTGCGGGGGCCGCGGGTGACGGTGAGGTTCTGGGCGTTGATGGCGGCGGGTTCGGGGTTCGCGTGCGGTTGGGGGTGCGGGTGCGGGTGTGTGTTGGTGGTGGGGCGTGGTGGGCCGGGAGCATTATTCATCATGTGATGAATAATGCTCCCGGTGGAGGTCTGCGTCAAGCGGTTGGGGGGCGTCGAGCCGGGGCCTTGGCGAGCAGGAGGAGCGCGTCGTAGACCTCCTCGACGACGCCGTCGGGGAGGGCGTCGAACGGGCGCTGCGGGACTGGGCCGCCAATGCCGTCGCCGGGTTCCACGGCGAGGACGTGCGCGCCGCGAGCGTGCAGGAGGGCGGTCGCTATGCCGGTGCCGGCGCCGATGTCTGCGACGCGGGAGTCGAGGAGGGGCGGTTGGCCAGGTCCTCGGTCGCGTCGAAGAGGGACGGGGGGGTAGCTGGGCGGTGGGTTTTCGGGGCACCGTCGGTGGGGGTGCGCGTTGCGCGTGCCGCTGGGTGGGGGGTCGGGGCCGTGTCGGGGGGTGTCCGTCCTCGGAACGGCGCGATGGAGTCGGATGACGAGTGACTGTCCGTTGACGCGCCAACCGCTGCGGGCGGACACCCCCCGACACGTCCCCTTCCGTGCGTACGCGGCTGCGGGTGCGTCGTGGCCGCCCTAGCTGCGGGCAGTCGTGCCGCTTGGGCGGCACGGGTGGGCGCAGCGGCACCCCGCCACGCCGGGCTGCGCAACGCCCCCGCCCCAGCACCACGCCGAGTGCCTGGAGCGCAGGCCGCCGCTGCGGGCAGTCGTGGCCGCCCTAGCTGCGGGCAGTCGTGCCGCTGGGGCGATGGGGGTCCCCCTGCTCGAGCGAAGCCGAGAGCTTGGGGGAGGGTGGGCGCAGCGGCACCCCGCAACGCCGGGCTGCGCAACGCCCCCGCCCCCCGCACCAACGCCGAGTACCTGGAACCGGCCGCCGCCGCTGCGGGCCGTCGTGCCGCTGGGGCGATGGAGGTCCCCCCTGCTCAAGCGAGGCCGAGAGCGCCCTCAGCGGCTACGCCGTGCGCCTAGGAACAGCGCGGGCGTATGTACCCGTCGCTGCCTGTGTTGACGTACGCGTCCGACACGTACTGGCCGCTCGCGATGTTGTCCCAGATGTTCGTCGTGCCGTACGGGCCCGTGACCAGGCTGCCGGGTGACTGGCAGTGGATCTGGACGCGGGAGCCCTCGGGCAGGACCTTGACGATCGGATAGCCGGTGCCGGGACCGCTGCGGACGTTGACGCGGACGCCCGGCGCGATCGAGAAGTACGTGGCCGCCGCGGCCAGTGTGGTGACCAGCGGCTCGCGGGCCTCTTCGACAGGCTCGACAGACATGATGAAACCTCCCCCGTTGAACCCCATGGCTGCCATGGGACCCCGTTGATTCCCCTGAATCACGTGATCAAACACCTGTGCTTGCGGAGGCTGGCAAGCCGCCTCTGTCCCGTACGCGTCATCGACTAGGCTCCGTGCGTCGCGCGCGCGGAGGAACAGCACGGGGGTGGTCCCAGTGGCGCCACAGCGAAACGCCGGAGCGGGCCCGGAAGCGGAACTTCCCGAGTACGCCGGTCATTACCGGCTCGAGTCATGTCTGGGCTCGGGCGGCATGGGCGTGGTGCATCTGGCCCGGAGTACCTCCGGGATGAAGCTCGCCGTGAAGGTCGTGCACGCGGAGTTCGCCAAGGACCCTGAGTTCAGGGGGCGTTTCCGGCAGGAAGTGGGAGCGGCGCGGAGGGTCAGCGGGGCCTTTACGGCGCCTGTGGTCGATGCCGATCCGGAGGCCGGGCGGCCGTGGATGGCCACGCTGTTCATTCCGGGGCCCACGCTCGCCCAGGAGGTGAAGCGGAACGGGCCTTTGGCTCCGGCGCAGTTGCGTCGGCTGATGGCCGGGCTCGCGGAGGCGCTGCGCGACATTCACCGGGTCGGGGTCGTGCACCGGGATCTGAAGCCGAGCAACGTGCTGCTCGCCGAGGACGGGCCGAAGGTCATCGACTTCGGCATTTCCCGGCCCGCGGACAGTGAGTTGCGGACCGAGACCGGGAAGCTGATCGGTACGCCGCCGTTCATGGCGCCGGAGCAGTTCCGGCGGCCGAGAGAGGTGGGGCCCGCCGCGGATGTGTTCGCCCTCGGGTCTGTGATGGTGCACGCGGCCACCGGGCGGGGGCCGTTCGACTCGGACAGTCCCTATGTCGTCGCCTACCAGGTCGTGCACGACGAACCCGAGCTGACGGGCGTACCGGAGGAGCTGGTGCCGCTGGTGCTGCGGTGCCTCGCCAAGGAGCCCGAGGACCGGCCCTCTCCCGACGAGTTGATGCGGGAACTGCGGTCGGTGGCGGCTTCCTACGACACGCAGGCGTTCATACCGGAGCGGCGGGTGGCCGAGGGGCGGGCCGAGGACCCTTCGGAGGCGCCGGTTGCGGAGCGGTCCGGTGGGAAGCGGCGGGTCCGGCTGCGGATCGGTAAGCGGGGGCTTCTCGGGGCCGGTGTTGTCGGGCTGGTCGTCGCCGGTGCGCTGGTGTCGGTGTCGTGGCCGGGTGGTCCCCCTCCGGCGTCCGGGGTGACCCCCCCGCGGACCACGGCGGCCGCCTTCACGGCGTGGGCGGCGACAGCGTCGTCCAAGGCGGGCACCCCGCAGTGCTCGTACGGGGAGGGGAAGTTGCTCTGTGCGCAGAGCGGGCTGGTCTTCGCCCTGGATCCGGCGGACGGGGGTCTGCTGTGGAAGCACCCGCTGGACGGGGTGGCCGCCGACGGGCCGCCGAGCGGGGCTCCGGTGGTTTCGGGTGGGCTGGTACTGGGCGGGCTCGGCCACGGGCAGCGGCTGACCGCGCTCGATCCTGACTCGGGTGACGTGTCACGGCGGCAGACCATGTCGATGTCGGGAGGGGTGCGGGCCGTGGGAGGGATGGTTCTGCTCACCGCGGCCGACGGCACGGTGACCGGCGTGGACAGTGCCTCCGGGGAGGAGAAGTGGCGTCACCGGATCCCGGGGCAGGACGTGCCGTACTTCGTGTCGTTCCCGGGCGATCCGCTGGCGTACGCGGCGAGTGTGTCCGGCGACGGGGCGGGGACGACGGTCACCGCGGTGGACCCGGGCACGGGCGAGGTGCGGTGGGACGCGCGGCTGGAGGGGGACTTGCGGCCGCTCGGAACCGTGGAAGGGGCTGTTGTGTTCGTGGCCGTGGACGCCGTGAGCGGGGAGGCGCGGGCCGTGGTCCGGTACAGCCCGGGCGGTCGTACGACGGTGCGGGTGCCGTTGCGGATTCCCCTGCGGGATGTCCAGGGCGGTGTGCGCGGGGATGTCGTTCATCTGATGGCGACGGGTGGGGCGCTGGTCGCCGTCGATGTGGAGGCGCGCGAGCAGCTCTGGACTCTGGAGACGGGCGTGGTGCGGGGGTCCACTCCGGTCGCGGACGCACGGCATGTGTACGTGACCGCTCCGGACGGGCGGCTGCTGGCCGCCGATGCCCGGCGTGGCAAGCTCGTCGGGCAGACCCCGCCACGGCTGAGCGAACGGTCGGACACGGTTCCGGCCGCGCTGCCGGCGCCCGTGCTCGTGGACGGCCGTGTCTACGCCGGTGCCCCGGACGGCACCGTCTTCGCCGTGGACGGGCGGGATCCGTCCGCCTGGTAGCGGAGAGGGTGTGCGGGGGCCGCCGCCTGTGGCGGCCCCCTGCGAGAGTGCTCAGCCCAGCTTCGAGACGTCCCGCACGGCGCCCTTGTCCGCGCTGGTCGCCATCGCGGCGTAGGCGCGCAGCGCGGCGGAGACCTTGCGTTCGCGGTTCTTCGGGGCGTACACGCCGTTCAGCGCCTGGTCGCGGCGGGCCAGTTCGGCGTCGTCGACGAGGAGCTCGATGGTGCGGTTCGGGATGTCGATGCGGATGCGGTCGCCGTCCTCGACGAGGGCGATGGTGCCGCCGCCGGCCGCCTCGGGCGAGGCGTGCCCGATGGAGAGGCCGGAGGTGCCGCCGGAGAAGCGGCCGTCGGTGACCAGGGCGCAGGCCTTGCCGAGGCCGCGGCCCTTCAGGTACGAGGTCGGGTAGAGCATCTCCTGCATGCCGGGGCCGCCCTTGGGGCCCTCGTAGCGGATGACGACGACGTCGCCCTCCTTGATCTGCTTGAGCAGGATCTTCTCGACGGCCTCCTCCTGCGACTCGCAGACGACCGCAGGGCCCTCGAAGGTCCAGATCGACTCGTCGACGCCGGCCGTCTTCACCACGCAGCCGTCGACCGCGAGGTTGCCCTTGAGGACCGCGAGGCCGCCGTCCTTGGAGTAGGCGTGCTCGACGGAGCGGATGCAGCCGCCCTCGGCGTCCTCGTCGAGGGCCTCCCAGCGCTCGGACTGGGAGAAGGCCTCGGCGGAGCGGACGCAGCCGGGGGCCGCGTGCCACAGCTCGATCGCCTTGGCGGACGGGGAGCCGCCGCGCACGTCCCAGGTCTTCAGCCAGTCGGCCAGGGACGGGCTGTGGACCGCGTGCACGTCCTCGTTGAGCAGACCGGCGCGGTGCAGTTCGCCGAGGAGGGCGGGGATGCCGCCGGCGCGGTGCACGTCCTCCATGTAGTACGTGCGGTCCTTGGCGACGTTCGGGGCCACCTTGGCCAGGCAGGGGACGCGGCGGGAGACCGCGTCGATCTCGGTGAGGCCGAACGGGACGCCGGCCTCCTGGGCGGCGGCCAGCAGGTGCAGGATCGTGTTGGTCGAGCCGCCCATCGCGATGTCCAGGGCCATCGCGTTCTCGAAGGCCGCGAAGGTGGCGACGGAGCGGGGCAGGACCGTCTCGTCGTCCTGCTCGTAGTAGCGGCGGGTGATGTCCATGACCGTGTTGGCCGCGTCGACGTAGAGCTGCTTGCGCGCGGTGTGGGTTGCCAGGACCGAGCCGTTGCCGGGGAGGGAGAGGCCGATGGCCTCGGTGAGGCAGTTCATCGAGTTGGCGGTGAACATGCCGGAACACGAGCCACAGGTCGGGCAGGCGTTCTCCTCGATGCGGAGGATGTCCTCGTCCGAGATCTTCTCGTTCACGGCCTCGGACATCGCGTCGACCAGGTCGAGCGTGCGGACCGTGCCGTCGACCAGGGTGGCGCGGCCGGACTCCATCGGGCCGCCGGAGACGAACACCGTCGGGATGTTCAGGCGCAGGGCCGCGTTGAGCATGCCAGGGGTGATCTTGTCGCAGTTGGAGATGCAGATCAGGGCGTCGGCGCAGTGGGCCTCGACCATGTACTCGACCGAGTCCGCGATCAGGTCGCGGGAGGGCAGGGAGTACAGCATGCCGCCGTGGCCCATGGCGATGCCGTCGTCGACGGCGATGGTGTTGAACTCGCGGGGGATGCCGCCGGCCTCCACGATCGCCTCGCTGACGATCCGGCCGACCGGCTGCAGGTGGGTGTGGCCCGGGACGAACTCCGTGAAGCTGTTGGCGACCGCGATGATCGGCTTGCGGCCGATGTCCGCACCCGGTACACCGGAGGCGCGCATCAGGGCGCGGGCGCCCGCCATGTTGCGGCCGTGGGTGACTGTGCGGGACCTCAGCTCGGGCATCGTCGCTCGCTCCTTCAGAGACGGCGTCAGAGAGTTCGGAGATTTCTGACTGCTACCGAGCGTACGCCGGTCATCCAGTGGGCGGGACGGTGTGTCCGGAATGCGGGACGCGTGTCTCGGCCGACGGCGGTCTTGGGGGCTCAGGGGCCGGTGAGGTGGCCCTGTACGACCGGTGCCAGCCGCGCGACGATCAGCTCCGGGTCGGCCGAGGCCAGTGGCTCGACCTTGATGACGTACCGCAGCATCGCGGTGCCCACGAGCTGGGCGGCTGCCAGCTCGGCCCGAAGTTCGGCGTCCGGCAGGTCGAGGCGGCCGGCGATCCGGCGCAGCACCTGGGTGGCGATGATCCGGCGGAAGACGGCGGCGGCCGTTTCGTTGGTGACGGCGGACCGGACGATGGCGAGCAGGGGGGTACGGGTCGCCGGGTTCTCCCAGACGCCGAGGAAGAAGCGGACCAGGCGCTCCCCCGCGCCGTCCAGCGGGCCCTCCTCGATGGCCTTCGGCGCCTCGACGGCGGGGGCGAAGGACTGGGTGATCGCCGCCTCGAAGACCTGCTCCTTCGTACCGAAGTAGTGGTGCACGAGCGCCGGGTCGACCCCGGCCGCCTTGGCGACGCCGCGGACGGAGGTCTTCTCGTAGCCGCGCTCGGAGAACTCCTCGCGGGCGGCGGTCAGGATGCGGTCGCGGGTGTCGGCCGACTCGGCGCGCGGGGGCCGGCCCCGGCGGCGGGCGGCGGCGCCGCTCGCCGTGCCGTTGCCGGCTGTGGGCCCGTCCGGGGGCAGGTCCGTCATCGCCTCTGCACCTTCGCCGCCGAGGCGAGGTGGAGGCGGGTGAAGGCCAGCGCCTCCGCCAGGTCGGCCTCGCGCTCGGCGCTCGACATGGCGCGGCGGGTGTTGACCTCGATGACGACGTGCCCGTCGAAGCCGGTCAGCGCGAGCCGCTCCAGCACCTCGGCGCAGGGCTGGGTGCCGCGGCCGGGGACCAGGTGCTCGTCCTTGGCGGAACCCCTGCCGTCGGCGAGGTGGACGTGGCCGAGGCGGTCTCCCATGCGGTCGACCATGTCGAGGGCGTCGGCGCGTGCCGTGGCGGTGTGGCTGAGGTCGATCGTGAAGTGGCGGTAGTCGTCGTTCGTCACGTCCCAGTCGGGGGCGTAGGCGAGCATCTCGCGGTCCCGGTAGCGCCAGGGGTACATGTTCTCGACGGCGAACCGTACGTCCGTCTCGCCCGCCATGCGCCAGATACCGGCGACGAAGTCCCTGGCGTACTGGCGCTGCCAGCGGAACGGGGGGTGGACCACGACCGTGCTCGCGTCGAGCTTCTCGGCCGCCGCACGCGCCCGCTGGAGCTTGGTCCAGGGGTCGGTGGACCAGACGCGCTGCGTGATGAGCAGGCAGGGGGCGTGGACGGCGAGAATCGGGATCTGGTGGTAGTCGCTGAGTCTGCGCAGGGCCTCGATGTCCTGACTGACCGGGTCGGTCCAGACCATGACCTCGACTCCGTCGTAGCCGAGGCGCGCGGCGATCTCGAAGGCCGTGGCCGTCGACTCCGGGTAGACCGAGGCCGTCGAGAGCGCGACCTTCGCGTCCGGGATCTTCACGGCTGGCTCTGCCATGCAGGACAGATTACGGGGTGTGGTGGGCAGGGAGTGGGGGGCCTCTTGGCCGATGTGGTGTTCGCCACGGGCGGGTGGGCCGTTATGCGGACTCCATGTGATCCAGGCGACGCAGGATCACGCCCTCGCGCAGCGCCCAGGGGCATATCTCCAGGCGTTCCACGCCGAACAGGTCCATGGCGGCCTCCGCCACCAGGGCGCCCGCCAGGAGCTGGCCCGCCCTGCCCTCCGAGACACCGGGCAGCTCGGCTCGTTCCGCTTCCGTCATGCCGGCCAGTCTCGGGACCCAGCCTTCCAGGGACTCCCGCTTGAGCTCGCGCTGGACGTAGAGGCCCTCCGCGGAGCGGGCGGCGCCGGCGATGCGGGCCAGTTGCTTGAAGGTCTTGGAGGTGGCGACGACGTGGTCGGGGGCGCCGAGGCGGCTGAACTCGCCGACGGTGCGGGCGATCTCGGTCCGCACATGGCGGCGCAGGGCCCGGACGTCGTCCGGGTCCGGCGGGTCGCCCGGCAGCCAGCCGGCGGTGAGGCGGCCGGCGCCCAGCGGCAGGGAGGCGACGGCGTCGGGCTCCTCGTCCATGCCGTAGGCGATCTCCAGGGAGCCGCCGCCGATGTCCACGACCAGCAGCTTTCCGGCCGACCAGCCGAACCAGCGGCGGGCGGCGAGGAAGGTGAGCCGGGCCTCCTCCTCGCCGGTGAGGACCTGCAGCTCGACGCCGGTCTCGGTGCGCACGCGTGCGAGGACGTCGTCGGCGTTGCGGGCCTCCCGTACGGCGGAGGTCGCGAACGGCAGCACTTCCTCGACGCCCTTGTCCTCGGCGGCCTGGAGCGCCTCGTGGATGACCGAGATCAGCCGGTCGACGCCGTCGCTGCCGATCGCTCCGCTGCCGTCGAGGAGCTGGGCGAGGCGCAGTTCCGCCTTGTGCGAGTGCGCGGGCAGGGGGCAGGCGCCGGGGTGCGCGTCCACCACCAGCAGGTGCACCGTGTTCGATCCCACGTCGAGGACACCGAGTCTCATGAACGGAACGCTACTGCCAGCGGTTCCGTCCGCAGTCCTCGGTAGGGGTAAGAGGCCCGTACTCTGGACTCGTGCCAAAGACGAAAAAGGCGAAGCGCGACAAATCACCGGGCGTCGTGGAATCCGACGAGAAGGGCCTCGACTTCGCTCGGGCGTGGGTGGAGTTTCCTGATCCGGCGGACGACGAGCAGGTCTTCCGTTGCGATCTGACATGGCTGACCTCTCGCTGGAACTGCATTTTCGGCAGCGGCTGCCAGGGCATCCAGGCCGGCCGCGCCGACGACGGGTGCTGCACGTTGGGTGCCCACTTCTCGGACGAGGACGACGAGAAGCGGGTGGCCGAGCATGTGGCGAGGCTCACGCCGGACATCTGGCAGCACCACGCAGAGGGCACGCGGAACGGCTGGGTCTCCGAGGACGAGGACGGCGACCGGCAGACCCGGCCCTTCAAGGGCTCCTGCATCTTCCAGAACCGGCCCGGTTTCCCGGGCGGCATGGGCTGCTCGCTGCACATCCTCGCCCTGAAGGAGGGCCGCGAGCCGCTGGAGACCAAGCCGGACGTGTGCTGGCAGCTGCCGGTGCGACGGACGTACGAGTGGATCGACCGGCCCGACGACACCCGGGTGCTGCAGGTGTCGATCGGCGAGTACGACCGGCGCGGCTGGGGGCCGGGCGGCCACGACCTGCACTGGTGGTGCACCTCGGCGACCTCGGCGCATGGCGCGGGTGAGCCGGTGTACGTCTCCTACCGGCCGGAGCTGATCGAGCTGATGGGCAAGGCCGGCTACGACCGGCTGGTCGAGCTCTGCGAGGAGCGGCTGGCCTCGCAACTGCCGTTGCTGGCGCCGCACCCGGCGGATCCGGCCGGCTGACACCCCGGCCGTCTACGCCGTGGAGGGGCTCGGGTCGTCGCCGTCCGGGGGTGGTGGCGCCGAGTCCGCGGGGTCGGCCGGGTCCGCCGGGTCGCTGGGGACCGGTTCGGTGGGGGTGGGGTCCGGGTCGGGTGACGCGGGCGGGGTGGTCGGGTCCGGGGCGGGCGTCGTGGGCGTCGGGTCGGGCTGGGACGAGGGCGGGTCGCTCGGTTCTGTGGGGCGCGGGTCGGGGCGGGGGCCGGGGCCTGCGGGGCCGGGCGCAGTGCCGTAGCCCTCGATGTGGACCACTGCTCCGACGGGGGAGACCGCCACTCGCGCGCGCCAGGGGCCCGAGGGCTCGCGCAGGTGGTCGACGTACACCTTGATCGTCAGCGACTCGCCGGGCCGGAGGGTTCCGGAGGACTGGCTGAGGTAGAGCCAGTCGGCTCCCGTGGCGGCGGACCAGCGGACCGGGGCCGAGCCCGTCGCGGTGAGGGTGACGAGGGTGGTGTCGCCGCTGTTGCCGGCCGTGACCTCCAGACGGGCGGCGTCCTTGCCGGCCCCGGGGACGCCGATGACCTCCACGGAGACGTCGGCCTTGCCGTCCTTGCCGAAGCGGGGGCCGGGTCTGGTGCTCGCGTTGCCGGCGTTCTCGTATCCGCCGCCCGCCATCTCGCCGTCCAGGCCGAGCGGGTCGTCGGCCTCGCGCGCGGAGGCGGAGCGGCCGTCCTGGCCCTCGCCGACCGGGGTGCCCCGGTAGGCGGCCCACAGGGCGAGCACGGGAGCGGCCACGACGGTGGCGACGACGGTCGTGGTGATGGCACGCGCGCGCAGGCGATCCCGCCGGGCGGCGCGGTCCTTGGGGTCCATCGGGAAGCCGCGCCGGTCGAAACGGGGCGCGGCGCCACGCGCGCGCGGCTGGTGGGCCATGGCGACGTGGACGGCCGCGCGGGGGGCCGGCAGGACGGGCAGCGCGGCGGGGGTGACGCTGGTGCCGGGCCAGCGGCCGGGGATGGCGCGCTCGGCGGTGCGGCGGCAGCGCGGGCAGTCGTCGACGTGCCGGACGAGTTCGCGGCGCAGGGCCGTGCCGAGGACGAGCCGGTCGTCACCCACGAGATGGGCCACGCTCGGGCACGCGCCGGTCTCGACCACGGCGAGGGCCGCACGGGTGCGTTCGACCTCGCAGGCGGCGGAGGCGAGCAGGTCTCGGGTGGCGGCCAGGTCCATGCCGAGGACGGCGGCGACCTCGTGGGCGGCCAGGTGGTGGCGCACGGCCAGTTCCAGCGCCTCGCGCTGCTCCGGGGTGGTGCCCGCCGCCTCCGGCCAGGCCAGCAGGGCCAGTTCGTCCCGCCGCCGCTCCTGGACCTCCTCGGAGACCGCGGGGGCGGCCGGCCGGTCGGCGCGCTGCGTACGGCCCGCCGCGTGGCTGCTCGTACGTTTCTGCTTGGCCTCGGCCAGCTTGCGCAGGCATGCCCAGCGGGCCAGCGCGTACAGCCAGGCCCTGCGGTCGGCCGGAGCGTCGGGGACGTGCCGGCCGCGGCGTTCGGCGAGGGCGAGGGCGTCGCCCAGGGCGGCGGTCGCGGCGTCGTGGTCGCACAGCACGGACAGGCAGTAGGTGAACAGGCCGTCCAGGTAGGGCTCGTAGCGCGTGGGCGGCCGCTGGACCAGCGTGCGTGCCGCCCCGTGGTCACGCGCTTCCCGGTGCGCCCGGTGCGCGCCGGCCGTGCGGGTCGAGATCTCCGGAGTACTGCTCATCATTCGGCGACCGTAGGGGGCCGGGAGCGGCACCTTCAGGCGGCTTGAGCGTATTTAATCCGTACGGGTGAAACGATCCCTCAATAGGGGACAGGAACCAGTTGTTCCGCCGCTGGCGCGGGGTGGCGGGGGCCTGGCGCGCAGCTTGCCGTGCCGGGCGGTCCCCGCGTTGTCAGTGGCTGCGGCTACGGTTTCGCCCATGGCTGCCCGTACGAAATCCACCAAGGACCGTCCGTCCTACCGCTGCACGGAGTGCGGCTGGCAGACGGCGAAGTGGCTCGGCCGCTGCCCCGAGTGCCAGGCCTGGGGGACGGTCGAGGAGTACGGGGCGCCCGCGGTGCGGACGACGGCGCCGGGCCGGGTCACCACCTCCGCCGTGCCCATCGGCCAGGTGGACGGCCGTCAGGCGACGGCCCGCTCCACTGGCGTGCCCGAGCTGGACCGCGTACTGGGCGGCGGACTCGTCCCGGGCGCCGTGGTGCTGGTCGCGGGCGAGCCGGGCGTCGGCAAGTCGACGCTGCTGCTCGACGTGGCGGCCAAGTCGGCGAGCGACGAGCACCGCACGCTGTACGTCACGGGCGAGGAGTCGGCGAGCCAGGTCCGGCTGCGCGCCGACCGGATCGGCGCCATCGACGACCACCTGTACCTGGCGGCCGAGACGGATCTGGCGTCGGTGCTCGGCCACTTGGACGCGGTGAAGCCGTCGCTGCTGATCCTGGACTCGGTGCAGACGGTGGCCTCCCCGGAGATCGACGGAGCGCCCGGGGGCATGGCCCAGGTCCGCGAGGTCGCCGGGGCCCTGATCCGGGCCTCCAAGGAACGCGGCATGTCCACGCTGCTGGTGGGCCACGTCACGAAGGACGGCGCGATCGCGGGCCCGCGCCTGCTGGAACACCTGGTGGACGTCGTCCTGCACTTCGAGGGCGACCGGCACGCCCGGCTCCGGCTCGTCCGGGGCGTCAAGAACCGCTACGGCACCACCGACGAGGTCGGCTGCTTCGAGCTGCACGACGAGGGCATCACGGGCCTCGCCGACCCGAGCGGACTTTTCCTGACACGTCGGGCCGAACCGGTCCCGGGCACCTGCCTGACCGTCACCCTGGAGGGCCGCCGCCCGCTGGTCGCCGAGGTCCAGGCGCTCACGGTCGACTCGCAGATCCCCTCCCCGCGCCGCACCACCTCGGGCCTGGAGACCTCCCGGGTCTCGATGATGCTCGCGGTGCTGGAACAGCGCGGCCGGATCAGCGCCTTGGGCAAAAGGGACATCTACTCCGCGACGGTGGGCGGCGTGCGGCTCTCGGAGCCCGCCGCGGACCTGGCCGTCGCCCTCGCGCTGGCGAGCGCCGCGAGTGACACACCTCTCCCCAAGAACCTGGTCGCGATCGGTGAAGTGGGCCTCGCGGGAGAGGTCAGGCGGGTCACGGGGGTGCAGCGCAGGCTGGCCGAAGCCCACCGTCTGGGCTTCACACACGCGCTCGTCCCGGGCGACCCCGGCAAGGTCCCGCTGGGCATGAAGGTCCTGGAAGTCGCGGACATAGGAGACGCCCTGCGGGTCCTTCCGCGCTCCCGTCGCCGAGAGGCCCCACGGGACGAGGAGGGTCGCCGGTAGACTTTGCCCTGGTCTCGCCCGTCCGTGCGAACCTAGCGCGCGACACGGGGGCGCCCAAGAACCTGCGACCGGAGGAGTGCAGTGGCAGCCAACGACCGGGCATCGGCTCCCGGAAAGTCCGGCGGGAGTGCCGGTACCGATAGCCTGATGCGCGCCTCGCTGAGCGCCGTGGCACCCGGAACCGCCCTGCGTGACGGCCTGGAGCGGGTGCTCCGCGGCAACACCGGCGGTCTCATCGTGCTGGGCTCCGACAAGACGGTCGAGGCGCTGTGCAGCGGCGGTTTCGTACTGGACGTCGAGTTCACCGCGACGCGTCTGCGCGAGCTGTGCAAGCTGGACGGCGGCATCGTGCTGTCCTCGGACCTGTCGAAGATCCTGCGCGCGGGCGTGCAGCTGGTCCCGGACCCGACGATCCCGACGGAGGAGACCGGCACCCGGCACCGCACCGCGGACCGGGTCAGCAAGCAGGTCGGTTTCCCGGTCGTCTCGGTGTCCCAGTCGATGCGGCTGATCGCCCTCTACGTCGACGGCCAGCGCCGTGTGCTGGAGGACTCGGCGGCGATCCTGTCCCGCGCCAACCAGGCCCTCGCGACCCTGGAGCGCTACAAGCTCCGCCTCGACGAGGTCGCGGGCACGCTGTCGGCGCTGGAGATCGAGGACCTGGTGACCGTCCGGGACGTCTCGGCGGTCGCCCAGCGCCTGGAGATGGTGCGCCGCATCGCCACGGAGATCGCCGAGTACGTGGTGGAGCTGGGCACGGACGGCCGGCTGCTGGCCCTCCAGCTCGACGAGCTGATCGCCGGAGTGGAGCCCGAGCGTGAGCTGGTCGTCCGGGACTACGTCCCCGAGCCCACGGCCAAGCGCTCCCGCACGGTCGACGAGGCGCTGGCCGAACTCGATGCCCTCACCCACGCCGAGCTGCTCGAACTGCCCACGGTGGCCCGGGCGCTGGGATACACCGGCTCGCCCGAGACGCTGGACTCGGCGGTGTCCCCGCGCGGCTTCCGCCTCCTCGCGAAGGTGCCCCGGCTGCCCGGTGCGATCATCGACCGGCTGGTCGAGCACTTCGGCGGGTTGCAGAAGCTGCTCGCCGCGAGCGTCGACGACCTCCAGACGGTGGACGGCGTCGGCGAGGCCCGGGCGCGGAGTGTGCGGGAGGGGCTGTCGCGGCTGGCGGAGTCG
The DNA here is from genome assembly GCF_014651075.1 of Streptomyces djakartensis. Taxonomy (GTDB): domain Bacteria; phylum Actinomycetota; class Actinomycetes; order Streptomycetales; family Streptomycetaceae; genus Streptomyces; species Streptomyces djakartensis. The sequence goes on from NZ_BMWE01000036.1 coordinate 16,398, forward strand.
TCGATCCTGGAGCGGTACGTCTAGCCTTCGGCCGCTGCCGATACGCCATGGGGGTGTTCCCGATCGGGAACACCCCCCACGCGCTTGAGGACGATCGGACTGGATCGGACTGGATCCGACTAGTCGTCCTTCAGTACGAACGACGTCTGCACCTTGGCAAAGCCCGGAGCCTTGGCTTCCACCAGGTAGGTGCCCGCCCCGGCCGAGCCCGCCGGAGGCGTGCCGCACTCGGGGGCGCTCGGCTCGCGGTCCCACTTCAGGGTGTAGGTGATGCCGCTGCCCGCGGGCACCCGGTAGAGCTGGTGCACGGCGGCCTTCGGGCAGTCCTTGGAGGACCAGTAGTCGTCGTCGGTGCTGGCCGGGGTGATGGTGAACACCGCGTTCTTCGGCCCGAGATCGATCTTGCAGTCGCTGCCCGAGACGTTCCGCGCGGTCAGCAGGAACGTGGGCGTCTTCTCGGGGTCGTAGCTGTTGTGCAGGCTGCGCAGGCTGAACTTGACCACGCTCGCGGTGCAGTTGGGCAGCGTGGAACCGGCCGGCAGCGTGTCGGCCGAGCTCACGCCGCCCACCCCGCTTCCTGAGCCTCCGGCGCCGCCCGCTCCGCCGGAGCCGGAACCATCCGCGGAGCCGTCCCCGGATCCGGTGCCCGAGCCGCCCCCGGTCCCGGTGCCCGAGCCGCCCCCGTCTCCGGATCCCTGGCCCGAGCCGCTTCCGGAGCCGGACGACGAGCCGCCCGAGCCCTCGTCGCCCGACTCGTCGCGTCCGCCGGGTGCTTGGCTGATGGCCGGACCCGAACCCGACGGGCCGGGAGTGATGGAGGGCGCGGGATTCTTGCCGTTGGCTCCGTTGTCGTCCCCCTTGCCGCCACCGCCACCCATGGTGACGATCCAGGTGATCAGCAGCGTCAACAGGGCGACCACGGACACCAGTACGACCCTCCGACGCCAGTAGATGGAGGAGGGAAGCGGACCGACCGGATTGCGCAGAGATCCCACGGCGCAAACCTTACGAGAGATCGGCGCGTTCGCCTGTCCCACCCGCCGTTCGGGGCCACAACTTTTCCGGATCATCATGCCGGTAACTGCGGCCTCACTCCTGACTTTCGTCAGGTGCGGTACGCGACGATCGCTGGGTGTGACGGGATCGGCGCCCCACCTACCGTCCGTGACCATGGACTTCGAGGACGCCTCGCTCTACCGCGACATCACCGACTTCGCCCACGGCACCCCGATGTGGGTACGGCACGGGGCCGGGATATGGACGGAGGCCGGACTGCTGTTGTTCGTCGCGTTGTTCGTCGCCGGATGGTGGCGTGCCCGCCGCGGCAGCCCCCGCGCGTTCGCGATCGCGGTCCTTGCACCTGTGGCCACGGCTGTGGCGTACGTGTGCAGTGAACTGCTCAAGTCGGCCGTGGCCCAGGAGCGTCCGTGCCGGGCGGTGGCCGGTGCCGCCGCGTCCCTGGCGGAGTGTCCGCCGCACGGCGACTGGTCCTTCCCCTCCAACCACGCCACGATCGCGGGTGCCTCGGCGGTCGCCCTTGCTCTGGTCCGGCGCGCTCTCCTGTGGTTGACGGCCCCGCTCGCCCTGCTCATGGCCTTCTCCCGGGTCTTCGTCGGCGTGCACTATCCGCACGATGTCGTCGCGGGGCTGGGGCTGGGCGCGCTCGTCGTCCTCGTCGGCGTGCGGCTCGGCGCGGACCCGGCCGTCCGGCTGGCCGGGGCGATGCGTGCCTCGTCGGCGCCGGCCGTGCGGTGGTTCACCGGGCCGGGACCGGCGCCCGTACCGTCGTACGGCGCACACGCGCGGCGCTGACCCCTACGGGTCGTCCACGCTCGTCACGGCTCCAGCAGCCCCGCCTCGTACGCCACGATCGCCGCCTGTACCCGGTTGCGCACGCCCAGCCGGTCCAGGACCGCACTCACGTACGCCTTCACCGTGCCCTCGACGAGGTGCAGCCGAGCGGCGATCTCCGGGTTGGACAGTCCGGCACCGACCAGGCCGAGCACCTCACGTTCGCGGGGGCTGAGGCCGGCCACACGCCCGCGTGCCTGTGCCTCACGGGTGAGCCGCCCGCCGCCGAGGCCCTCGTCGATGACGTACCGGGCAACCTTCGGCGACAGGAACGCGGCACCGGCGGCCACCGCCCGTACACCCGCGATCAGTTCGTAGGGGTCCCCGGACTTCAGCAGGAAGCCGGTGGCGCCGCCGTCGAGGGCCCGGGTCACGTAGGCGCCCTCGGAGAAGGTGGTCAGCATGGCGACGGCCGTTCCCGGCACCGCGCGTACGATCTCCTCGGCCGCCGTGAGGCCGTCCAGGCGGGGCATGCGGATGTCGAGCAGGGCCACGTCGGGGCGGTGGGCGCGGGTCAGCTCGACCGCCTCGCGCCCGTCGCCCGCCTCGGCGACGACCTCCGTCTCACCACCGCTGGCCAGGATGGCGCGCACCCCGGCCCGGACCATGGCCTCGTCGTCGGCCAGCAGGACGCGGATCACTGTGTGGACTCCTCATGGTCTTCTCGTTCTTCGCCGGACCGGCCGACGCCGGGGACGACATCCTTGGCGACCAGCCGCCCGGCGTCGAAGCACAGCCGGAAGTGGTCGACGGAGACGAACAGTTCACCGCTCGCGCGGTAGTAGCGGCAGTCGGCTCCCGCGGGTGGTGCGGGGGCCCGGTCGGTGGGCGGGTCGTTCACGTCGCGCGCGGGCAGAACCCGCTCGGCCTCGGCCGCCGGGACGCCCGGCCGCAGTCGCGCGTACGCGCTGGGGGCCAGCACCGAGTGGGTCTCGGCGTACACGTACCAGCCGAAGGCCGCGCCGACCAGGACGGTGCCCACGCCGGCCGCGGTGCCGAGGCCGAGGGCCACGCGGCGGCGGGCGTGCCTGACGGGTGCGGCCGCGGGGCGCCGGGGTCCGACCGTGGCCCGCTGGTCCGGGCCGGTGTTCCGCTGGGGCGTGAGGGTGGTCCGTTGCCCGGGGACGTACGCCCGGACCCGGAATCCCTCCTCGTGCGGGCCGGACTCGAAGGTGCCGCCGGTGCCGGTCACCGCGGCCCGCAGTCCGAGCAGGCCGGTGCCTCCTCCGCAGGGGCGGCAAACCTCCTCGGCGGCCGGGCCGTTGGTGATGGTGACGGTCGTCCCCTCGCCCTGGTTCGTCGCCGTCACCACCACGGAGGCGCCCGGCGCGTGCCGTGCCGCGTTGGTCAGTGCCTCCCGGACCACTCGGTGCAGCAGCCGTTCGGCGAGCCCGCCGGGCTGTGCGGCCGGGCCGTGCCCGGTGGGCTCCCAGCGCACCGCCAGGCCCGACTCGGCGGCCCGGGCGACGAGTTGCTCCAGGGTCTCGTCCGCCGGGGACAGAGGCGGCGGCTCGTCGTCGTCCTCGCGCAGGATGCCGATGACGCGGCGCAGCCGGTCCGTGGCGTCGGCGGCGGCCGCGCGCAGGTCGGCCGCCGCGGCGCGGTGCCGGTCGTCGAGGCCGGGCGCGACCTGGAGCGCTCCCGCGCGGAGCGCGATGAGGCTCAGTTCGTGACCGAGGGAGTCGTGCATGTCCTGGGCTATCCGGGCCCGCTCGCGCAGCCGCGCGCGTTCCTCGGCGAGGCGCTGTTCGTCCTCCAGCCGGGCGGCCCGGAGCCAGCCCGCCTCGGCCAGTTCCCGGCTCTGCCGCCAGTAACGCCCGACGAGCCAGGGGAAGACGCAGCCGAAGAGCAGCGTGCCCGTCATGACGAGCCACTCGGGAACCGGATCGACCCCGATGAGGACGATCCGCGCGGTGGCGGCGCCGCCCACGGCCACGAAGGCCAGCACGGCGAGGCGTGCCCGGGGGGCCCGCAGGCCGAGCAGCAGTGCGAACACGCCGAGGGCCGGGCCGTAGGAGACGGTGAACAGGGCCGGGGCGGCGGCGAGGCCCAGGGCGGCGGCCAGGCCGAAGGCCGCGAGCGGCAGCCGCCGGGACAGGGCGGTCGCAGCGGCCAGTACGGCCACACCCACCGCCTGCTGCCAGGCCGGACGCGGCTCGTTCAGGCCGATGCGGTCCGCCGTGAGCGCGGGGAAGGTGAGGGAGGCCCAGAGCAGGGCGCCCGTGCCGAGCCGGGCAGGACGAGGGCGTTCCATCCGCCCGACGCTACAAGCGCCGGAAAGGGGGCCACCGCTGCCGATCGTCAGGTATTCGCCATTCCCACGCCGGCCTGACGCGTCTTCCCGGCCCGTCCGGCGTGCGGGACGCGCCACCACGCCCTACCCGCACGTACCCGGCACCCCCGGCCCGGCATGGCACCATCGATAGGCCATGACTGCTCCCACGAAACCCCCGCACCCGACCCCCACCGACACCGACACCGACACGGCCTCCGGCCCGGCCCTCGGAGCGCGCCTCCACTCCCCCGTCATCGACTGGTTCGGCGAGAACGCCCGTGACCTGCCGTGGCGGCGCCCCGAGGCCGGGGCGTGGGGCGTGATGGTCAGTGAGTTCATGCTCCAGCAGACGCCGGTGAACCGCGTCCTGCCCGTCTACGAGCAGTGGCTGGCCCGCTGGCCGCGCCCCGCCGACCTGGCCGGGGAGGCGCCCGGCGAGGCGGTCCGGGCCTGGGGCCGGCTCGGTTACCCGCGCCGCGCCCTGAGGCTGCACGGCGCCGCTGTGGCGATAACGGAACGGCACGGCGGTGACGTACCGGCCGACCACGCCCAGCTGCTCGCGCTTCCGGGCATCGGCGAGTACACGGCCGCCGCCGTCGCCTCGTTCGCCTACGGTCAGCGGCACCCGGTGCTGGACACCAACGTGCGGCGGGTCCTCGCCCGCGCCGTCACCGGCGTGCAGTACCCGCCGAACGCAACCACCGCCGCCGAGCGCAAGCTGGCCCGGGCGCTGCTGCCGGAGGACGAGTCGACCGCGGCGCGGTGGGCCGCGGCCTCCATGGAGCTGGGCGCGCTGGTGTGCACGGCGAAGAACGAGTCGTGCCATCGCTGCCCGATCGCCGCGCAGTGCGCGTGGCGGCTGGCGGGCAAGCCCCAGCACGACGGGCCGCCGCGCCGCGGCCAGACCTACGCGGGCACCGACCGGCAGGTGCGCGGGCGGCTGCTCGCCGTACTGCGGGAGGCTCACGGGCCGGTTGGGCAGTCGGCTCTGGACCGGGTGTGGCACGAGCCGGTGCAACGGGCCCGCGCTCTGGACGGCCTGGTCGCCGACGGTCTGGTGGAGCCGCTCCCGGGCGGGCTGTACCGGCTGCCGCTGACCTGACGCACAGGCGGATCACAGACGCGGGCCGCCCGTAACGCCGATCCACAGTGAACAAATCGCCCTGAAACACCGCCAACACACCCACTGCTTTACCCCGTTCCGGCTTTCGTTACACAACCGACGGACAGCCGAGTGCTGGCCGCAGGCTGCTCCGGACAGCGCCGTGACAACGCCTCCGTACCTTCGATCCCGTTCCCGGAAAGACACGGGACGACTGAGGACCACAGGCAGTACGACCGGCGGCACAGAGCCTGCCGGAACGGGGAAACGGGAGGCTTCACCATGGCGCAGGGCGAGGTGCTCGAGTTCGAGGAGTACGTCCGCACCCGGCAGGACGCGCTGCTGCGCAGCGCCCGCCGCCTGGTCCCGGACCCGACCGACGCGCAGGACCTGCTGCAGACCGCGCTGGTCCGGACGTACGGCCGCTGGGAGACGATCGAGGACAAGCGGCTGGCGGACGCCTACCTGCGCCGGGTGATGATCAATACGCGCACGGAGTGGTGGCGGGCCCGCAAGCTGGAGGAGGTGCCGACCGAGCAGCTCCCGGACGCCTCGGTCGACGACTCCACCGAGCAGCACGCGGACCGCGCCCTGCTGATGGACATCCTGAAGGTGCTCGCCCCGAAGCAGCGCAGTGTGGTGGTACTGCGACACTGGGAGCAGATGTCCACGGAGGAGACGGCCGCCGCCCTCGGCATGTCGGCCGGAACGGTCAAGAGCACGCTGCACCGGGCGCTCGCCCGGCTCCGCGAGGAGCTGGAGTCCCGCGATCTCGACGCACGCGCGCTGGAGCGTGAGGAGCGGGAGCGGTGCGCGGCCTGACCGGCGAGGGTTCCGCGGGGACCCGGGGCAGTATCCAGGCGGTGGGCACGGCGGGGGCCGTGTTCGCCGCCCTCGCCCTTTTGGCGGCCGGGTGCGGTACGGGCGGCACCGGCGCCCGTGACGAGGGCCCGGCGCACACCGACTCGGTGGCGGGCGCTGCCGCCGCCACCCCCTCCGCCGCGCCGTCGAAGACGCCCGACACCGTGAACGCGGTCAAGCTCGTCAAGGACGACCCGAAGGTGTCGCCGGAGGTGAAGCGCGAGCTGAAGCCGTGCGTGGCCGACGAGTACCCCGTCGACGTGTCCTACGGCAAGCTGACCGGCGGCTCGGCCGACGACGTCGTCGTCAATGTGCTGACCTGCGGTGACGCGGTGGGCGTCGGCAGTTACGTGTACCGCGGGCAGGACGGCTCGTACAAGAATGTGTTCAAGGCCGAGGAGCCCCCGGTCTACGCGGAGATCGACCGCGGCGACCTGGTGGTGACCAAGCAGGTGTACGACAAGGGCGACCCGGTTTCCAGCCCGTCCGGGGAGAACGTGATCACGTACAGGTGGACCTCCGGCCGCTTCGCGGAGAAGTACCGCACGCACAACGACTACGGGAAGGTCACCGGCGACAGCGCGTCACCGGCGCCGGCGGGCTGACGCGGGGCGAAGGCCGCGTGAACCGATCGGGCACACCGAACCGATGCACCGGTGAACGCGGCGCGCGGACCGTGCGTCCCAGCAGAGAGAACACACCCCCACGGACCACTAAGGACTGAGAGCACCGGGATGGCAGACCAGACCCACGTTCTGTTCGTCGAGGACGACGACGTCATCCGTGAGGCCACGCAGCTCGCCCTGGAACGGGACGGCTTCATGGTCACGGCCATGCCCGACGGGCTGTCGGGCCTGGAGGCGTTCCGGGCGGACCGCCCCGACATCGCGCTGCTGGACGTCATGGTGCCGGGCCTCGACGGGGTCAGCCTCTGCCGCCGGATCCGGGACGAGTCGACGGTGCCGGTCATCATGCTGTCGGCGAGGGCCGACTCCATCGACGTCGTCCTGGGCCTGGAGGCGGGTGCCGACGACTATGTGACGAAACCTTTCGACGGAGCCGTGCTGGTCGCCCGGATCCGTGCGGTGCTGCGCCGGTTCGGGCACGCCGGGGGCTTCCGGTCCGAGGAGCGGGACTCCCCGGCGGACGGCGGAGTGCTGGCCTTCGGGGAGCTGGAGGTCGACACCGAGGGGATGGAGGTGCGCAGGGCCGGGCGGCCGGTGGCGCTGACGCCGACCGAGATGCGGCTGCTGCTGGAGTTCTCCTCGGCGCCGGGCACGGTGCTCTCCCGCGACAGGCTGCTGGAGCGGGTGTGGGACTACGGCTGGGGCGGGGACACCCGGGTCGTCGACGTGCACGTGCAGCGGCTGCGGCAGAAGATCGGCCAGGACCGCATCGAGACGGTCCGCGGCTTCGGCTACAAGTTGAAGGCCTGAGCGGGGTATGAGGGGGCATTTCCAACGCCTGGTCGCCACGGGCCTGGAGCGGGCGGGCGTCCGTACGGGACTCAGATGGAAGCTGAGCGCGGCCATCGCCCTGGTCGGCGCGCTGGTGGCGGTCGCCCTGAGCCTGGTGGTGCACAACGCCGCGCGGGTGTCGATGCTGGACAACGCGCGCGACCTCGCCGACGAGCGCATCGTGATCGCCCAGCGCAACTTCGAGCTGTCCGGGCGGATGAACTTCCCGAACACCAAGATCGACGACCCTGACCTGCCGCAGGCGCTGCGGGAGCGGGTCGAGCTGGGCCGGCGGGCGACCTACGTGGCGGACCGGCCGGGTGACGTGCCGGACATATGGGCGGCCGTGCCGTTGAAGAACGGGCACGTGATGTCCCAGCACTCCGCTTTCACCGACCGCAGCTCGGACATCCTGCAGGACCTCGACCAGGCCCTGCTGATCGGGTCGATCGCGGTCGTCCTCGGGGGCAGCGCGCTCGGTGTGCTCATCGGCGGGCACCTCTCGCGCCGGCTGCGCAAGGCGGCCGTCGCGGCGGGCCAGCTCGCGGGCGGCGACACGGACGTCCGGGTGCGGGACGCCATGGGCGGGGTGGTGCGGGACGAGACGGACGACCTGGCGAGCGCGGTTGACGCCATGGCGGACGCGCTGCGGCAGCGCATCGAGGCCGAACGGCGGGTCACCGCCGACATCGCGCACGAGCTGCGCACGCCGGTGACCGGGCTGCTGACCGCCGCCGAACTGCTGCCGCCCGGGCGGCCGACCGAACTGGTGCTGGACAGGGCGAAGGCCATGCGCACGCTGGTGGAGGACGTACTGGAGGTGGCCCGGCTGGACGGGGCCTCGGAGCGGGCGGAGCTGCAGGACATCATGCTGGGCGAGTTCGTCGCCCGGCGGGTGGCGGCCAAGGATCCGGGCATCGAGGTGCGGATCGTCCACGAGTCGGAGGTGACCACCGACCCGCGCCGGCTGGAGCGGGTGCTGTTCAACCTGCTCGCCAACGCGGCACGGCACGGCAAGCCGCCCATCGAGGTCACCGTGGAGGGCCGGGTCATCCGCGTCCGCGACCACGGCCCCGGCTTCCCCGAGGACCTGCTCGCCGAAGGGCCGAGCCGCTTCCGCACCGGCAGCAAGGACCGGGCCGGCCACGGCCACGGTCTCGGCCTGACCATCGCGGCCGGACAGGCCCGGGTGCTGGGCGCCCGGCTGACCTTCCGCAACGTCCGCACGCCGGGCGCGCCGGAGGGCGTTCGGGCGGAGGGCGCGGTGGCGGTGCTGTGGCTGCCGGAACACGCGCCGACGAACACGGGGAGCTACCCGGTGCTGCCGGGGGCGGGGACGTAGGGCGGAGCTGCCCGGATCAGCCGGGGCCGGTCCTGGTCGATGCCCGGGCCGTCCCGGCGGGGGCTCGGCCGGAGCGTGTACGGCCGGTGCGGAGCTTGCGGGGGGCCTTCTTGCCGGTGCAGCCGGGGCCGGTCCTGGTCGATGCCCGGGCCGTCCCGGCGGGGGCTCGGCCGGAAGGTGTACGGCCGGTGCGGAGCTTGCGGTGGGCCTTCTTGCCGGTGCAGCCGGGGGCGGGGCGTAGGGCGGAGCTGCCCGGATCAGCCGGGGCCGGTCCTGGTCGATGCCCGGGCCGTCCCGGCGGGGGCTCGGCCGGAGCGTGTACGGCCGGTGCGGAGCTTGCGGGGGGCCTTCTTGCCGGTGCAGCCGGGGGCGGCCTTGGAGGCGAGCTGCGGGAGCACGAACGGGCTTTCCCCGCAGACGCCCGCACTTCCCCGTCTCGCTGGCCGTCGGCTTCGTCACCGGCACCGCTGGTGCCCCGTCTGGAGGCGCGAACGGTTCTCCTCGCCGACAGCACACCTAGTGACCTGAGTCGGAGATATTCGGGTAGTTCTCGCGAGCTGTCTGGCGTGCCGGAGGCCGGATTCCAGCAAGCCTGTCCGGACCTGGCAGCCGCACGGCAGCCGGTTGACGGCCTCCGATCTGACGAGGAATCTCTGACTCAGGTCACTAGACCCACTTGCGCAGGAGCAGACGTGGTGCGTGGCGGGCGAGCCAGGCGCTGGCCAGGCCTATGGCGGCGCCGGCGGCGACGTCGCTGGGGTAGTGGGCGCCGCTCTGCACGCGTTCGATGGCCACCATGGCGGCCGGCACCGCGCACAGGGCACCGACCGGCGGCCATGCCGGGGCAACGGCGGCGGTGAAGGCGACCGCGGCGGCAGTGTGCCCGGACGGGAAGGACGAGGAGTCGGGACGGTCCTCGGTCTCATCGTGCGGGAACCACTGCTTCGGCGGCCGGGGACGGTCGGCCAGGTGCTTGCACAGGCCGTTGGCCACCACCTGCGCCAGGGCCACAGCGGCCAGACCCGCGACGGCCGTCTTCCGGCCGCGCCAGCCACCCGCCGCGGCCATCGCCGCGGCCGCACCCCACCACAGCTTGGTCCCCTCCGCCGTCTCCTCCACCGCCGACAGCGCACGGTGCACGCTGGGTGAGGCGCTTGCGGCGAGCCACTTGGCCACATGCCGGTCCATTTCACGGATGACTGCCAGCACGCTCATGACCTGTGGGGTATCCCCCGGATCACCGACCATGCCAGCACCGCCGTAGAAGTCGATGGCGGCGACGCGGTCAGGGCCGGCGGCCGGCGAATCCACCAGCCGGGTCGTCCAGGAGGGCGATGCGGGCGGTGACGCGCTTGCCGACCGGCTCGCGCCGCGCTTCGAAGCCCTGGGCGACGGCCATCACGATCTCCAGGCCGTGCTGGCCGACCCGGCCCGCGTCGGCGGCCCGGGCAACGGGCAGCACCGGATCGGAGTCCCACACCGCGACCTCCACCAGGTCGCCGACGATGCGCAGGTCCATCAGCACCGGGCCCGGAGCGTACTTGCGGGCGTTGGTGACCAGCTCGCTGACCACCAGCCGGGTGAGGTCCATGGCGCGCTGCGAGACGGGCAGCCCCTGCTCGGCCTGCACGCGGGCGAGGAAGTCCGCGGCCAGGTGGCGGGCGTGGGCGATGCACGCACCGCCCCCTTCCAGCGCCACGGTGGCCTTCATGACCCGCTCGTCCAAAGTGGTGCCGTCCTTGCCCACCGGCACTGACTCCACGCCGACCGCCTCCACTCCCCCGTTCAGGTCTCACACCTACCCGCGTCGGACCGGTGCAGGCTCAGCGGCCCTCTGCCGGATCCCGACGCAAGGGCACGACCGTACCGTGCGGCGACGGCACCTCGGCATGGGCGTTAGGGGCTGGGCACGGGGTTACTCGGCGGGTATGGCGAAACTGAATCTTCCAGGGCGAAAAGACCACCACCGCGAGGACGAGATGCTTGCGCCCGAGGAGGCGGGGCCGGGGCCGGAGGTCGAGCGGCGGGCACCCGACGCCCCGACCGAGCTGCCCAAGGCGTCGTGGGGCAAGATCCTCAAAGGCACGCTGAAGGAGTTCAAGGACGACGAGCTGGCCGACCGCGCCGCGGCCTTGACGTATTACGGGATCCTGTCGCTGTTCCCGGCGCTGCTGGCGCTCGTGTCGCTGCTGGGTCTCGCCGGCCAGTCGGCGACCGAGGCGGTGCTGGACAACCTCAGGCGGTTCGCCCCCGGCGCGGCCCGCGACATCATCACCAGGGCCGTTCAGCAGTTGCAGGGAAACGCCGGTATCGGATCGATCATGGCCGTTGTCGGCCTGGCGGTGGCGATCTGGTCGGCGTCCGGGTACGTGGCGGCGTTCATCCGCACCTCGAACGCCGTGTATGACATGCCCGAGGGCCGCCCGGTATGGAAGGTCCTGCCGGTGCGGGTCGGGGTCACCGTCACGCTGATGGTGCTGGCCGTGGTCAGCGCGCTGATCGTCGTCTTCACCGGCTCCCTGGCCCGCCAGGCCGGGCAGGCGCTCGGAATCGGGGACACGGCGCTGACCGTCTGGTCGATCGCCAAGTGGCCGGTACTGGTGCTCCTGGTCACCCTCATGATCGCGATCCTGTACTGGGCCAGCCCCAACGCGAAGGTCAAGGGATTCCGGTGGGTCACGCCGGGCAGCTTCCTGGCCCTGCTGATCTGGATGATCGCCTCCGCCGGATTCGCGTTCTACGTCGCCAACTTCGCCTCGTACAACAAGACCTACGGCACGATGGCCGGTGTCATCGTCTTCCTGGTCTGGTTGTGGATCAGCAATCTGGCGATCCTGCTGGGCCTGGAGTTCGACGCGGAGACCGTACGGCAGCGGGCCGTCGTCGGCGGGCATCCGCCGGAGAGCGAGCCGTACACCCAGCCCCGCGACACCCGCACCTGGGACGATGAGGACCGGCGCCGCCTGGACGAGACCTGACGGCACCTCAGCGCCGCGCTCGTTACGCCGGACCGCGGTCGGCGTCGGCGCCGCCGGGTGTGTCGGCCAGCGCGATGCGGGCCATGATGTGCTTGCCGACCGGCTCCTGCTCGATGAACAGGTCCTCGGTGACGGCTTTGACGATCTCCAGGCCGTGCTGGCCGATCCTGCCGGCATCTGCCGTCCGGGCCGTGGGCACCGTGGGGTCGCTGTCCCATACGACGACCTCGACGGCGCGGGCGTTGACGCGCAGTTCCATCCGGGCGGGGCCGGGGGCGTGCCTGAGGGCGTTGGTGACCAGCTCGCTGACCACCAGCTGGGTGAGGTCCCTCGCGCGTGCGGACACGGGCAGCCGATGGCCGGCGTGGGCCTGGTCGAGGAAGGCGGCGGCGTGGCGGCGGGCGTCGGCGATGCGGCCGCCGTCTCCGCCCAGGGCGTAGTCGGCGCGCATCAGGTGCTCATCCGGTCCGGTACAGCCGTCACCATCGGCATGGGATCCCACGTGTCGCCCTCACTCCCGCCTTGACGTGCGCCAGTACCCCGGGGCGGCGTCATGCATGCCACAGCAGTGTCGTTCGGCACAGCCGCCCGGGTGCATCCCGCTGCGGCTGTGGGGCAGAATCGTGCGGGCACGCCCTGCCCCGGCAAGCCTGAGCACAGTTGAGGAGACGGTGACCGAGAACCAGAAGGCCGACCTGCCCAGCCGGCTCTCCGTCGAACTCGAGGTGGTCGACGGCGTCCGTGTCCTGACCGTGCGGGGCGAGATCGACCACGACGCCAAGGACGTACTCAGCGAAACTCTGCTGGGCGAGGCCGCCACGGCGCCTCCGCCGCGGCTCGTGGTGGACCTCAGCGGTGTGACCTTCATGGATTCCAGCGGCATCAACGTCTTCGTCGCCGCCTACCAGCAGGTGAGCGCAGCGCAGGGATGGCTGCGCATAGCCGGCGCCCAGGACTCCGTCCTGCGGGTCCTGCAGCTGGTCGGCGTCGACACGGTCATCCCCTGCCACCTCACCGTCGAGCAGGCCCTGAACGACTGACCGTTCCCCTCGGGCCGGGCCGCCTGCGCCGGGGGCCGCTCACGCGGCCGCGGGCAGGAGACGTGAGAGGTCGAAGACGGTGGGGTTGACGTCGGCCGCGGTGAGCAGCAGCCACAGCGGCTGAGCGCGCAGTCCGGTCACGGTCGCCCGGCGGCCCGGGCCGCTGGTCGTGGGGTCGAAGAAGAGGTGGAGGCCGGCGACGTCCATGAAGGGCGTGCGGGTCAGGTCCCACTGCAGGTCGGTCACCTGCTGCGGCAGCGCCTCGACGGCGGCGCGCAGCGGAGGCAGGGTGTCGAAGTCGATCTCTCCGCTGAGGGAGATGCGTGCGTGGGCGCCGTCGATGCTGGTGGTGATGTCCATACGGGGCGTGCCCCCTTTCCGGGGGTTGTGAGCCCAAAGGCGAGAACACCCCTCCGGGGGTGTACGACGATGGCGGGGGGCCGGGTGCCCTGGGTGGGGGCAACGCCCGAACTCCCCGACGACCGGCACCAGGGATGCCGGTCGGTCTCGTTGTCCCTCCCACCGTCGCACAGATACGCCCGCGGCCACGACTCCCTGTGCGGAAGGCGTTCTGGGTGAAGCCCGCAGCCGATCAGGCGCACGGAGCCCGCCCCCGGGGACGCAGGGCCCCCCGGGGGAGCGGGCGGGTGTGGTCCGGTCAGACGGTCTCCGCCACGGGCGGCTGCGCCGCCGGGGTGCCCGGCTCGTCCTGCGGCTTCGGTCCCGCCCCCTTGAGCGGCACCTCCTTGACGAACACCGCCGCCGCGAGGGCGGCGACCGCCACTGCGGCCCCGAGCAGGAACGCCGAGTGGGTGCCGGCGGAGACCGCGTGCTGGTAGGCCTCCCGCGCCGCCTCCGGCAGCTTCGCGAGGCTTGCCGCGTCCAGCTGGGCGGACTGTTCCGTCACCTTGGAGCCCAGGGCACCGGCGCGCTCGGCCATGACGTCCTGGACGCGGTTGTTGAACAGCGCGCCCATGATCGCGACGCCGAAGGAGGAGCCGAGGGTGCGGAACAGCGTGGTGGACGAGGAGGCGACGCCCATGTCCTTCATCTCCACGCTGTTCTGCGCCACCAGCATGGTGATCTGCATCAGGCAGCCCATGCCGAACCCGACCACGGCCATGAAGACACCGGACGTGAACCGCGAGGTCCCCGTGTCCATCGTCGACAGCAGGTAGAGACCGACGACCATCAGGACGCTGCCCAGGATCGGGAAGACCTTGTACCGGCCGGTGCTGGTGGTGACCCGGCCGGCGACCATCGAGGTCACGAGCATCGCGCCGAGCATCGGCAGGAGCAGCAGCCCGGAGTTGGTCGCGGAGGCGCCCTGCACGGACTGCTGGTACAGCGGCAGGAACAGCGTGGCGCCGAACATCACGAAGCCGGTGATGAAGCCGATGACCGACATCAGCGTGAAGTTGCGGCTGCGGAAGATGTGCAGCGGCACCACCGGCTCCGCCGCCCGGGTCTGCCAGAACACGAAGCCGACGAGGGCCGCGACACCGATGCCGATCAGCTCCATGATCCGCGCGGAGCTCCAGGCGTACTCCGTGCCGCCCCAGGTGGTGACCAGCACGATCGCGGTGATGCCGATGGTCAGCAGCGCGGCGCCCAGGTAGTCGATCCGCGCCTCGGAGCGCTTCCTGGGCAGGTGCAGCACCGCGCTGACGGCGACCAGCGCGACCGCGCCGAGCGGCAGGTTGATGTAGAACGCCCAGCGCCAGCCCCAGTGGTCGGTGATGGTGCCGCCGACCAGCGGCCCGCCGATCATCGCGAGCGCCATGACGCCGGCCATCATGCCCTGGTACTTGCCCCGCTCCCGGGGCGGGATCAGGTCACCGATGATCGCTATGACGCCGACCATCAATCCGCCCGCGCCGAGCCCCTGGATCGCGCGGAAGCCGATCAGCTCGCCCATGCCCTGGGCCATGCCGCTGAGCGCCGAGCCGATCAGGAAGATGACGATGGACGACATGAACGTGCCCTTGCGGCCGTACATGTCGCCGAGCTTGCCCCACAGCGGGGTGGAGGCGGCGGTCGCGAGCGTGTAGGCGGTGACCACCCAGGAGAGCTGTTCGAGCCCGCCCAGGTCGCCGACGATCGTCGGCATCGCCGTACCGATGATCATGTTGTCGAGCATCGCGAGCATCATCGCGATCATCAGCGCGAGCAGTACGACCCGCACGCTCCTGGGCTGTTTCTCCCCGGCGTCGGTGTCGACCGCCGATGTGTCCGTCGTGTCCGCCATCGCTCCCACTCCCCCAGCTACCGCTACTTACTTGTCGACCGGCTAGTGACTACACTCGGAAGCTAGCCGCGGAACTAGCCGGGCGTCAAGTAAGTTTTATGGAAAGGGAGCGGCGTAGGAGGATGGGCGGCACCATGGACGGCACCAGGCAGCGGCGCCGCGGGGACACCCGCCAGCGCATCCAGGACGTGGCCCTCGAACTCTTCGCGGAGCAGGGCTACGAGAAGACCTCTCTGCGCGAGATCGCCGAGCGGCTGGACGTCACCAAGGCGGCGCTCTACTACCACTTCAAGACGAAGGAAGAGATCCTCGTCAGCATCTTCGAGGACCTCACGAAGCCGATCGAGGAACTGATCGAGTGGGGGCGGCGGCAGCCGCACACCCTGGCCACCAAGCAGGAGATCATCCGTCGTTACGCGGACATCCTCTCCGGTGCCGTGCCGCTGTTCCGCTTCATGCACGACAACCAGGCGACGGTCCGGGACCTGCGGATCGGCGACTCCTTCAAGGAGCGCATCCGCGGCCTGCGCGACGTCATCGTCGACCCGAACGCGGACCTGGTCGACCAGGTCCGCAGCGTCAGCGCGATCTTCACGCTGCACGCCGGGATCTCCCTGCTCCAGGACCTGGAAGGCGACCCGGAGGACAAGGACCGAGCCGTCCTCGAGGTCGCCACGGACCTGGTGACCCAGGCCCACCGGGGAGCTGCGGGCTCCTAGAGTCGCCTCAGGTCGTCAGACCTTCACGCCCTTGGCGCGCAGGAACTTCACCGGGTCGACCGCCGAGCCGTAGTTCGGGGTGGTACGGATCTCGAAGTGCAGGTGAGGGCCGCTCGAGTTGCCGGTGTTGCCGGACCGGGCTATCTCCTGGCCGGTCTTGACGATCTGGCCGATGCGCACCTCGACCTTCGACAGATGGGCGTACTGCGAGTACGTGCCGTTGCCGTGCTTAATCACGATGGCGTTGCCGTACGCGGGGCCGTCACCGGCGCCGTTGCCACCCGCCTTGACGACGGTGCCGCCGTGCGCGGCGACGACCTTGGTGCCGCTCGGCACGGCGAAGTCCTGCCCGCTGTGGGTGGACTGCCACATGCCGCCGCTCTGGGCGAAGCTCGCGGAGAGCTTGTACTTCTTCACCGGGTCGACCCAGGTCGGCTTGGCCTTCGTGGCGGCCTTCTCGGCGACGGCCTGCGCCTGGACGGCGGCGGTGCCGGGCGCGGCCGCGGTGTCGGCGGCGGACGCGACCCCGGCCCCCAGTGCGACCGAGACACCGAGGCCGGCGGCCAGCACGGTCGCACGAGTGCGGAGCCGGGACGTACGGGAAGAGCGGGACGTGACGCGCTGGGACATCGAAACCTCGGGGTGAAGGGGGCGGAGAAAACCACCCGGCGCACAGTCGCTCGCCGAATGGCCATCCCTTGGTAACCCGAAGTCCGACAAACACCCAAAAGCGTGATCTACTACGCTAGTTAGTAAACTGGTTCAGTGTTCTACGTCTCTTGACACGGCAGCCATACCGCATAAATACGGGCATTCGGCCGCATTTCATTGAATCTCCTGCCGCAAGAGACTCTCTCCGGTTGGCCTGTTTGCCACTAATCCGCCTAGTAACGGACATATCGCCTGTGCGGCATATCACCAGGGGCTGTCTTCGGCCATTCCGTAAATGTGGCGCACGCCTCTAGGCACCTACCGTTCGGTAACCCTACGGTTCCCCTCGCGCCACCCGCGCACACGAACATGCACACGACATGTTGGCAGCGTCACGCACGTGAGAGGACCCCCACGACATGCAGACCCGCCCCTGGTCGCGCCGCGCATCGGTGACCGCCGTCTCGGCGGCCGCCCTGTTGGCCATGGCCGCCCCGGCCGACGCCACGACCAGCACCTCCGCCACCACGGCCGCCACGGCCGTCACCGCGGCCCCCACGGCCGCCGCCGGTGTCGACTACGCCGCCTGGCAGAAGGACTGCCAGGCGGTGATGGACCAGGCGCTGCCCTATCTGAAGCAGCGCATCGCGGCCACGAAGCCGGGCGAGAAGCAGGCGATCGTCTTCGACATCGACAACACCACGCTGGAGACCGACTTCGGCTTCAGCTACCCGCAGCCCGCCAACAAGCCGGTCCTGGAGGTGGCGAGATATGCCCAGGAGCGTGGTGTCGCCCTGTTCTTCGTGACCGCCCGGCCGGGCATCATCTACTCGTTCACCGAGTACAACCTCAAGCAGGCCGGCTACCGGGTCTCCGGCCTCTACGTGCGGAACTTCATCGACCTCTTCAAGAACGTCGCCGAGTACAAGACGGCCCAGCGCGTCGACGTCGAGAGGAAGGGCTACACGATCATCGCGAACATCGGCAACAGCGCCACCGACCTCTCGGGCGGCCACGCCGAGAAGACGTACAAGCTGCCGGACTACGACGGGCAGCTCTCCTGACGGCCGACCCGCCCAGGGCATGCGAGAAGGGCCGGTGCTTTCCAGCACCGGCCCTTCTCACTCGGCTGTGACGCTTACGCGTCCTTGCTCAGGTTCGGACCCGTGCCACCGGCCGCCTGCTCGATCGGCGGGACGTCCGGCAGGGCCGACTTCTCCTCACCACGGAAGGTGAAGGTCTTCGTCTCGCCCTCGCCCTCGGTGTCCACGACCACGATGTGACCGGGACGCAGCTCGCCGAAGAGGATCTTCTCCGACAGCGAGTCCTCGATCTCCCGCTGGATGGTCCGGCGCAGCGGCCGGGCACCCAGCACGGGGTCGTAGCCCTTCTTGGAGAGCAGCTCCTTGGCGGACTGGGAGAGCTCGATGCCCATGTCCCGGTCCTTGAGGCGCTCGTCCACCTTGCTGATCATCAGGTCGACGATCCGCAGGATGTCCTCCTGGGTCAGCTGCGGGAAGACGACCACGTCGTCGACGCGGTTGAGGAACTCGGGCCGGAAGTGCTGCTTGAGCTCGTCCGAGACCTTGTTCTTCATGCGCTCGTAGTTGGACTTGGTGTCGCCCTGGGCGGCGAAGCCCAGGTTGAAGCCCTTGGAGATGTCCCGGGTGCCGAGGTTGGTCGTCATGATGATGACCGTGTTCTTGAAGTCCACGACCCGGCCCTGGGAGTCGGTCAGGCGACCGTCCTCCAGGATCTGCAGCAGGGAGTTGAAGATGTCCGGGTGGGCCTTCTCGACCTCGTCGAAGAGGACGACCGAGAACGGCTTGCGGCGCACCTTCTCCGTCAGCTGGCCGCCCTCCTCGTAGCCCACGTAGCCGGGGGGCGAACCGAAGAGACGGGAGACCGTGTGCTTCTCGCTGAACTCCGACATGTCGAGGGAGATCAGCGCGTCCTCGTCGCCGAAGAGGAACTCGGCGAGCGCCTTGGACAGCTCGGTCTTACCGACACCGGACGGGCCGGCGAAGATGAACGAGCCACCCGGACGCTTCGGGTCCTTCAGACCGGCACGCGTGCGGCGGATCGCCTTCGACAGCGCCTTGACGGCGTCGTTCTGGCCGATGACCCGCTTGTGCAGCTCCTCCTCCATGCGGAGCAGGCGGCTGGACTCCTCCTCGGTCAGCTTGAAGACCGGGATGCCGGTCGCCGTGGCGAGGACCTCGGCGATCAGCTCGCCGTCGACCTCGGCGACGACATCCATGTCGCCGGCCTTCCACTCCTTCTCCCGCTTGGCCTTGGCGGCCAGGAGCTGCTTCTCCTTGTCGCGGAGGGAGGCGGCCTTCTCGAAGTCCTGCGAGTCGATCGCGGACTCCTTGTCGCGGCGGACACCGGCGATCTTCTCGTCGAACTCGCGAAGGTCCGGCGGCGCGGTCATCCGGCGGATGCGCATCCGGGAACCGGCCTCGTCGATCAGGTCGATCGCCTTGTCCGGCAGGAAGCGGTCCGAGATGTACCGGTCGGCCAGGGTGGCGGCCTGGACCAGGGCCTCGTCCGTGATCGAGACGCGGTGGTGCGCCTCGTAGCGGTCACGCAGACCCTTCAGGATCTCGATCGTGTGCGGCAGGGACGGCTCCGCGACCTGGATCGGCTGGAAGCGGCGCTCCAGGGCCGCGTCCTTCTCCAGGTGCTTGCGGTACTCGTCCAGCGTGGTCGCACCGATGGTCTGCAGCTCGCCACGGGCCAGCATCGGCTTGAGGATGCTCGCGGCGTCGATGGCGCCCTCGGCGGCACCCGCACCGACCAGCGTGTGCAGCTCGTCGATGAACAGGATGATGTCGCCGCGAGTGCGGATCTCCTTGAGGACCTTCTTCAGGCGCTCCTCGAAGTCACCGCGGTAGCGGGAGCCGGCGACCAGCGCGCCGAGGTCCAGGGTGTAGAGGTGCTTGTCCTTGAGGGTCTCGGGCACCTCGCCCTTGACGATGGCCTGGGCGAGACCCTCGACGACGGCGGTCTTGCCGACACCGGGCTCACCGATCAGGACCGGGTTGTTCTTCGTACGGCGGGACAGCACCTGCATGACCCGCTCGATCTCCTTCTCGCGCCCGATGACCGGGTCGAGCTTGGACTCACGAGCGGCCTGGGTGAGGTTCCGGCCGAACTGGTCGAGGACCAGGGACGTGGAGGGAGTGCCCTCGGCAGGACCGCCGGCGGCGGCGGTCTCCTTGCCCTGGTAACCGGAGAGCAGCTGGATGACCTGCTGCCGCACCCGGTTGAGATCTGCGCCCAGCTTGACGAGGACCTGGGCGGCGACGCCCTCGCCCTCGCGGATCAGGCCGAGCAGGATGTGCTCCGTGCCGATGTAGTTGTGGCCCAGCTGAAGGGCCTCGCGGAGCGACAGCTCCAGGACCTTCTTGGCACGGGGGGTGAAGGGGATGTGGCCGGACGGGGCCTGCTGGCCCTGGCCGATGATCTCCTCCACCTGCTGGCGGACCGCCTCGAGCGAAATCCCGAGGCTCTCAAGGGCCTTGGCGGCGACACCTTCACCCTCGTGGATCAGGCCCAGGAGGATGTGCTCAGTGCCGATGTAGTTGTGGTTGAGCATCCGGGCTTCTTCCTGAGCCAGGACGACAACCCGCCGCGCGCGGTCGGTGAACCTCTCGAACATCGTTAATCGCTCCTCAGAGCGGTCAGGCAGTGGGGGGAACTTCCCCTCCCTGTCCTTCCGCAGCTTAGTCCCGCAAGCGGGGACCGCTCATTCCAACTGCCGACACCGGACCGAGAACCAACACCGCCTCCTGACCCCGAACGCCGACATCTGCTCCAACCCGATGGTGCGAGACGATGTTCCCGCAGGCCAGGCAGATACCCCACTCGCCAGTACGCCGATGGCGAACGTGAGACGGCCTTTTCCGCGCGGCGCCCCCTCCCACTAGGGATGTCTTACCCGCAGGGACCGGGAGTACATGCCGAACACCCCCGATCCCTCCGCTACGGGCGAACAACCTTGCGCCTCCCCGCACCCCCCACACGCCCCTCTTTCGCCACTCAGTGCACTGGGTTAGGCACTCAGCGTAACCCGCATGCTCTCCGGGCGGTTGCGCTTGGCATGTTCGGTGCCCCTCGCTTCGTGGTCGCGTCCGGGTCCCAGGTGGTCTCGCCGCCCCGTCGTCCGGTCGACCCGACCGGCCATGGCCCGGGCCGCCCGGCCCCGAGCGGTCAGGTCCGGCGGTGGTACGAGGACCAACTGGGCTGGTCCACGGTGCCGGGGGATCCGGTGCGGCTGGTGGTGGGGACGCGCTTCGACGTCCTGGACGTGCCGGCCGAGGCGGGACGCGCGGGGCTGCGGCACCTGGGAGCGGGTTCCCCGGTGGCTCTGCGCGGCGACCGGATGCGTTTCCTGGTGGCCGCGGGCAGCTCGGAGGAACTGCCCGGGCTGCTGGAGTGGCTGGAGTGGGGAACGCTGGCGCTCGACCTGAGAACGATCGGCGCGGGCGGCGCGATGGAGGCGCCGTTGCCGCCACCGCCCTGCGGGGCGGGGCGAACGCCGTCCTGCGGGCCTGGCTGGTTTCCTCGGGGGGACGGGCTGGTGTCCGGGGAGGCGGACGGGGTGTCGACGAGGGTGACGGCGGAGGATTCGTCGGCCCCCCGGGCCGGCTGGTGCGGGGGGCGCCCGCTCTCACCGGGGCGTCGGGCTGGTTCCCAGGGGGCCGCTGTGTGGTTGCGGCCCCCCGAGCCGGGATGCGAGGTCGAGGCCTCGCTGCCGACGCTGTCGGCCTTGGGGGGCGGTACGCGTGCCGCCGATCTCGTGCGGCTGGTGGCCACGGTGGCCACCCACTGCCACCGAATCCGGCTGCGGCGCGCGTGCGCCCAGCCGACGCGCCCGCCTGCGCGGGGTCGGTAGTGGAGCCGCTGTTCAGCCGTTGGCCTTCTCGTAGGCCTCGCGGATGGTCGCGGGGACCCGGCCGCGGTCGTTGACCTCGTAGCCGTTCTCCTTCGCCCAGGCGCGGATGGCCGCGGTGTCCTGGCTGCCGCTCGAAGCCGCGCGCGTCTTTCCGCGCCCGCCCGAAGCACGGCCTCCGGTACGACGACCGCCCTTCACGTAAGGCTCGAGAAGGCCACGGAGCTTGTCCGCATTGGCGGTCGTGAGATCGATCTCGTACGTCTTGCCGTCCAGCGCGAACGTCACGGTCTCGTCCGCCTCGCCGCCGTCGAGGTCGTCGACAAGAAGGACCTGAACCTTCTGTGCCACCGGATTTCCTTTCATCGATATCTTCAGGGCCGGGGCGTGCCGGCATCGGCCGTATCGCCGTCCCCTGTTATATGCAGTACTGCGTTACCTCGGAAAGCAAACCGCTTTTGCCGGAAAAACACAAACCCTCGGCAGAGACCGGCAGCCCCGCCTCCGTCCGGAAACGTGCGCGTTTCGGACATAGGGCACCCGGGAAGGGCCGGCGGCTCGGAATATGCCTTGACGAAGCCGGTCGGCAGGTGTTGCGGCCGGACTTGGCCGACTTGCCGCCGACTTGCGGCCGACTTGCGATCCTCCCGACGATCACAGATGCAGAAGCATCCGGCTGTTGCCCAAGGTGTTCGGTTTCACTCGTTCGAGACCGAGGAACTCCGCGACACCCTCGTCATAGGAACGCAGCAGCTCGGCGTAGACATCGGTGTCAACGGGCGTCTCACCGATCTCCACGAAGCCGTGCTTGCTGAAGAACTCCACTTCGAAGGTCAGACAGAAAACCCGGCGAACGCCGAGCCAGCGGGCGGTGTCCAGCAACTTCTCCAGCAACTGGTGTCCGACGCCCGCGCCCTTCAGGCCGGGCTTCACCGCGAGAGTGCGGACTTCGGCGAGGTCTTCCCACATCACGTGCAGCGCGCCGCAGCCGACGACCTCGGCGTTGTCGTCCCGTTCCGCGACCCAGAACTCCTGGATGTCCTCGTAAAGCGTCACCGTTGCTTTGTCGAGCAGGATGCGGCCGCGGACGTAGGCGTCAAGGAGACCGCGCACGGCCGGCACATCGCTGGTGCGGGCCCGCCGGACGGTGATGGCTTTTGCGGGGGCTTCGGGGGTCTTCGCGGACATGAGCGGACGCTATCGCCCGCCTCGATCCTGGGCGGAGGCGGGGTTCTCCGGGGAGGCCTCCCCCGGTTCCGCGGTTTCCGACGGCGCGGTCGGTTTCTGGGTTTCCGGTCCCTGGACGATGCGCACGGCATCGCGGAGAGTCTGTCGCTGTTCTTCGCTCATCATGCCGAAGAAGGCGACGAGAGCCGCCGCGGGGTTGTCGCTCTGCGACCAGGCGTCGTTCATCAGGGCGGCGGCGTAGGCGGCGCGGGTGGAGACCGCCTCATATCGATAGGCGCGGCCTTCCGCTTCGCGGCGCACCCAGCCCTTCTGATGGAGATTGTCCAAAACGGTCATCACCGTGGTGTACGCGATGGACCGCTCCTTCTGAAGATCTTCCAGGACTTCTCGAACGGTCACCGGGCGGTTCCACTTCCACACCCGCGACATGACCGCGTCTTCGAGTTCTCCCAATGGGCGAGGCACAGCTCAGAACAATAGTGGGAGATCTCGGTATTGGCGTGGCGGACGTGCGCTTCACCGGCGAACGGGAACAAAAAGGGCGTACGACCCGGAGCGCGTGGCGCTGCACGGGGTCGTACGCCGTCGGCGGGAATGAGTCAGGCGTCGGCCTTCGGTGACGTCGCCGAAGGCTGCGGGCCGCCCTCCAGGCGTGCGAGGGCGGCATCCACGGCCGCGTCCTCCTTGGCCTTGTTGGCGCCGCCCTGGGTCTTCACGATCACCCGGATCACGCCGATGAAGAAGACGGCCATGACGACCGGGGGCAGGAGCGCGGAGACGTAGTCCATGGCTCCAGAGTAGCCACGTCAGCCCGCGGCGAGCTGCTGGGGGTTCGCCGGGGGTGGCGGGGTGGGCTTGCGTCGCGGGAAGACCTCGCCCGGGGTCGGGATGGGGCGGGAGGGCTTCGGTGTGCCCGGGGGCGGGGCCGGGGTGGGCTTGGGGGTGGGGGTGGGGGCCGGCTTCGGGGCGGGCGGCTTTCGTTCGGGCTTCTTCTCGGCGTGGCCCTCGGGGTGCCGGGGGGTACCGGCGAGGCCGCCCGGGAGGGGCAGGAGGTGGCGGCCGGATCGGGAGCGGGAGGCCGGGACGGTGGCGGGCCTGGGGATCGCGGGGGTGGACGGCTCGTCGAACGGGCTGCAGCGCTCCAGGAGGGCGGCAGCGGTGGGGTTGCCGCGCAGGGCGCGGAGAGCGGCGAGGTCGTCGGGGAGGGGGCGGTATCCGGCGCCCAGTGCCTCGTCCAGGAGTGTGAGGTAGCCGGCGGCGGTGCCGGGCAGGGCGGCGCGGTACCGGCCGAGGTCGGCCACGAGGAAGGCACGCAGCCGGGCCCCCTCCCGCATCGCCTCATCGAGCGACTCCGCGAGGCGGAGGCAGTCCTTGGCGTCGTCGGACGAGAGCGAGGTGGGGTGGAGGGCGAGGGCGAGAGCGCGGCGGAGCACACGCAGCTCCTCCACGCCGAACGCCATGCCGCCGCGGGATCCGTATGGCGTGGGCATGCGGCGACGATACGCGCTAATCAGACAAATCCCGCATAACGGGTGGGTGTGGCGCGGGGGACCACCCGGGTGGGGGCCGTGGGGTGCCTGTGGCGGCGGTGGGGGTGCGCGTTGCGCGTGCCGCTGGGTGGGGGGTCGGGGACGTGCCGGGGGGTGTCCGTCCTCGGAACGGCGCGATGGAGTCGGATACCGAGTGACTGTCCGTTGACGCGCCAACCGCTGCGGGCGGACACCCCCCGACACGTCCCCTCCCGTGCGTACGCGGCTGCGGGCGCGTCTCGCTCCAGCTGCCGTCGACCGCCGCTGCGGGCAGTCGTAGCCGCCCCAGCTGCGGGCAGTCGTGCCGTTGGGGCGATGGGGGTCCCCCCTGCTCGAGCGAAGCCGAGAGCTTGGGGGAGGGTGGGCGCAGCGGCACCTCGTCGCGCCGAGTTGCGCAACGCCCCCGCCCCAGCACCCACGCCGAGGGCCTCGCAACGCCGGGATGCGCACGCCCGGGCCCCAGCACCAACGCCCAGCACCCCGCAACGCCGGGATGCGCAAACCCACGGCCCGGCATCCACGCCGAGCACCTGACAGCGGCCGGCCCTCGGTGTCCTACAGGCGCGAGGCGTTCCGCTCGTACACCAGGCGCAACCCGATCAGCGTCAGCCACGGCTCGTGCTCGTCTATGACCGACGACTCGCCCAGGACCATGGGTGCCAGACCACCCGTCGCGATGACCGTGACGTCGTCCGGGTCGTCGGACAGCTCGCGGGCCATGCGGTTGACCACCCCGTCGACCTGTCCGGCGAAGCCGTAGATGATGCCCGACTGCATCGCCTCGACCGTGTTCTTGCCGATGACGCTGCGGGGCCGCGCCACCTCGATCTTGCGGAGCTGGGCGCCGCGGACGCCGAGGGCCTCGACGGAGATCTCGATGCCGGGGGCGATGACCCCGCCGACGTACTCGCCGCGCGCGCTCACCGCGTCGAACGTCGTCGCCGTGCCGAAGTCGACCACGATGGCCGGGCCGCCGTAGAGCTCGACGGCCGCGACCGCGTTGATGATGCGGTCCGCGCCGACCTCCTTGGGATGGTCCGTGAGGATCGGCACGCCCGTCTTGACGCCCGGTTCGACGAGGACCGCGGGCACGTCGCCGTAGTAGCGGCGGGTCACCTCGCGGAGTTCGTGCAGGACCGAGGGGACGGTCGCGCAGATGGCGATGCCGTCGATGCCGTCGCCCAGATCCTCGCCGAGCAGCGGGTGCACGCCCATCAGACCCTGGAGGAGGACCGCCAGCTCGTCGGCGGTGCGGCGCGCGTCCGTGGAGATGCGCCAGTGTTCGACGATCTCGTCGCCGTCGAACAGGCCGAGGACGGTATGGGTGTTGCCTACGTCGATCGTGAGCAGCATGGCCCGTACCCGCTCCCCTACTCCGCCGGCCGGAGGTCCAGGCCGATGTCCAGGATCGGCGAGGAGTGGGTGAGGGCGCCGACGGCCAGGTAGTCGACGCCGGTGTCGGCGTAGGCCTTGGCGCCCGCGAGGGTGAGACGGCCCGAGGCCTCCAGGACGGCGCGGCCCTGGACGACGGCGACGGCCTCCTCGCACTCCGTCGGCGTGAAGTTGTCCAGGAGGATCAGGTCGGCACCGGCGTCCAGAACCTCGCGGAGCTGGTGGAGGGTGTCGACCTCGACCTCGATGGGGACGTCGGGGAAGCGTTCGCGGACCGCCTCGAAGGCCTGGGCGACGCCGCCCGCGGCGACCACGTGGTTGTCCTTGACGAGGGCCGCGTCCGAGAGGGACATGCGGTGGTTGACGCCGCCGCCGCAGCGGACCGCGTACTTCTCCAGCGAGCGCAGGCCGGGGGTGGTCTTGCGGGTGTCCCTGACCTTGGCCTTGGTGCCGTCCAGGGCGTCCGCCCAGGCGCGGGTGGCCGTCGCGATGCCGGACAGGCGGCACAGGATGTTCAGCGCGCTGCGCTCGGCGGTGAGCAGGTCGCGGGTGCGGGTGGTGACCGAGAGGAGCTTCTGGCCCGCCTCGACACGGTCGCCGTCCTCCGCGTGGCGTTCGATCTCCAGTTCCTCCTCGCAGACGACCGAGATGACGGCCTCGGCGATGCGCAGGCCCGCCACGACGCCGGTCTCGCGGGCGGTGAAGTCGGCGGTGGCGACCGCGTCCTCGGGGATCGTCGCGACCGTCGTCACGTCCACGCCGTTGGCCAGGTCCTCCTGGATGGCCACGTTGGCGATGTCCTCGACCTCGACGGGGTCGAGGCCGGCGTCGGCCAGGAGCTGGGCGAGCGCGGGGTCCAGGCCGCACTCGAGGTAGGCCTCTTCGTCCGCGCCGCAGGCGCAGCCGTCGCCGCAGCCTCCGGACGGGGCGAGGGGAAGATCGGGGGTGCTCACGTCGGTCACTGCTCCTGGGGGGACTGAGGCGGAAAGGTCGTAGGGAAGTGTGTGGTGTCCGTGGTGTGCACGGCCAGCGAGCGGTCCGGGTTCAGGGTCACGACGATGTGGCGGCGCCAGGTGGTGTCGTCGCGTTCGGGGCGGTCCTCGCGCCAGTGGCAGCCCCGGGTCTCCTCGCGCAGCCGGGCGGCGGCCACCAGGACGCGGGCCACGCACAGGAGGTTGGTGGCCTCCCAGGTGTCGACGCCGGGCTCGGCGGTCTTGCCGTGCTCGGTGAGGGCCTCGCGGGCGTCGGTGTGCAGTCGCTGGAGCCGGTCGGCGGCCTTCGACAGGGACTCCTCCGAGCGCAGGACTCCGGCCCCGTTCGTCATGATCCGCTGGATCGTGAAGCGGGCGTCCGGGGTCTGGAGGGGGTGTTCGGGGGTCTCCGGGTGCGGGAGCGGCTGCGGCACGCGCGCGTGCAGGCCGGTCGCCGCGATGTCGGCCGCGATGCGCTCGGCGTAGACCAGGCCTTCGAGGAGGGAGTTGGAGGCCAGACGGTTCGCGCCGTGCACGCCGGTGCAGGCGACCTCGCCGCACGCGTACAGGCCGGGCACGGTCGTGCGGCCGTGGGAGTCGGTGCGGACGCCGCCGGAGGCGTAGTGGGCGGCCGGGGCGATCGGGATGGGCTCGGTGACGGGGTCGATGCCGTGTGCGCGGCAGGCGGCCAGGATGGTCGGGAAGCGGTGCTCCCACATGTCGGCGCCGAAGTGGCGGGCGTCGAGGTACATGTGCTCGGCGTCCCGCTCCTGCATGCGGCGCGTGATGCCCTTGGCGACGATGTCGCGGGGGGCCAGCTCGGCCAGTTCGTGCTGCCCGACCATGAAGCGCACCCCGTCGGCGTCGACCAGGTGGGCGCCCTCACCGCGTACGGCTTCGGAGACCAGGGGCTGCTGGCCCTCCGCGTCCGGACCGAGGAAGAGCACGGTGGGGTGAAACTGGACGAATTCCAGGTCGCTGACCTCCGCGCCGGCCCGGAGCGCGAGCGCCACGCCGTCGCCCGTGGAGACCGAGGGGTTGGTGGTCGCGGAGAAGACCTGGCCCATGCCGCCGGTCGCCAGGACCACCGCGGGGGCGTGGACCGCGCCCACGCCGTCGTGCTGGCCCTCGCCCATGACGTGCAGGGTGACGCCGGCCGTGTGGCCCTCGGCGTCCGTGAGGAGGTCCAGGACGAGCGCGTTCTCGATGGTGCGCATACCCCGGGCGCGGACCGCCTCGACCAGGGCGCGGGAGATCTCGGCACCGGTGGCGTCGCCGCCGGCGTGGGCGATGCGGCGGCGGTGGTGGCCGCCCTCACGGGTGAGTTCCAGCCCGCCCCCGGCGGACTCGTCGAACTGGGCGCCGGTCTCGATGAGACGGCGTACGGCGTCGGGGCCCTCGGTGACGAGGAGACGGACCGCTTCCTCGTCGCACAGTCCCGCGCCCGCGACCAGGGTGTCGTCGAGGTGCTGCTCAGGGGTGTCGCCCTCGCCGAGGGCCGCGGCGATGCCGCCCTGCGCCCAGCGGGTGGAGCCGTCGTCGAGGCGGGCCTTGGTGACGACGACCGTGCGCAGCCCGGCCGCCTCGCAGCGCAGTGCCGCGGTCAGGCCGGCCACGCCGGAGCCGACGACGACCACGTCCGCGGTGATGGACCAGCCGGGGGCGGGCGCGTGCAGTCGTATGCCTGTGGCGGTCACGAGGCGGCTCCGAGGGTTCCGAAGGTCATGGCGATGTTGTCGATCAGCCGGGTCGTCCCGACCCGGGCGGCGACGGCGAGGACCGCCTCGCCGGTGAAGTCGTCGCCGATCTCGGTGAAGTCGGACGGGTCGACGAGGGCGAGGTAGTCCAGCGCGAGCGGCGGATCGAGGCGGGCGGCCTCGTCGAGGACCTGGCGGGCCGCGGCGCGGACGGCGGCCGGGCCGCCCGGGACGGCCGTCGCGACGGCGTGCGCGTCGGC
>NZ_BMWE01000037.1 GCF_014651075.1 Streptomyces djakartensis
GCCCCCCCCCCCCCCCCCCCCCCCGGGCCCCCATCGGCCGGACCCGCGGAGCGCTCAGCTCCAGACGTTGCCCTGGTTCTGCCCGCGTGCCCCCTGCTGGCCCATGCCGTACTGAGCGGAGAGGCCCGAGCCGATCCGGGCGTTCTGCGGCGGGAGCAGCTCGCTGGGCTGGACCAGCGCGAAGCCGGTGCCCATGAAGCTCAGCTCCCAGCCCTCGCCGGTGCTGCCGCGCCGGCGCCACACCCCGGAGGAGTGCGTCTGGGCCTGCATCTGCACCCGCAGGCCCGTCGACCAGGCGACGATCGCGTCGGCGTCGCAGTTGACGTACCTGTCGGGCGTCACGTGCAGCAGCAGCGGCATGCCCGAGGTCATCAGGGCGACCTTGCCCCGGCCGGTGATGTTGAGCTGGTACTTCCCGGAGCCGGAGATGCCGTAGAGGCTGTCCACGGCGATGACCTCGTGGTGGAGCGAGGAGTCCATCGCCAGTACGTAGCCGCTGTCGACGGTGAGGCCGTCCTGGTCCACGTCCATGACATGGATGTGCTGCTTGAGGTTGGCGAGGTAGACCGTGCCCTGCCCGTGGCAGCGCATCAGGTCGAGTCCCTCACCGGTGTGCGCACGCGCGCGTGCCTGGTCGTTGCTCTGGTACTCGGCGTCGAATTCGACGAGGCCCTGGTAGGCGACCATGGTGCCCTTGCGGGCCAGGACGTCGTCGTGGCCCTCCAGGGCGACGCGCAGCATCTGCTTGTTCTGCAGGCTCCAGCGTTCCTGGGTCTGCTGCTCGTTGTAGGCGAAAATCGGGCTCTGCATGGCGTTCTGGCTCCCCCTCAGCCCCGGAACCGGAGACGGTCGGTGCTGTCCTCGCTGGGCTGGACGACGACGATGCCCTGACCGGAGAAGGCCATCTGGTAGGCCTCGCCGCTGCCGCGGCCGATCAGCGACTGGGCGCGGAAGCTGCGCTTGCCCTTCACCTTGAGGTTCGGGGACCAGGCGACGAGCGCGTCCGGGTCGACGTACGTCTCGTCCTCGCCGCCTCCGCAGTCGACGACGATGGGCTTGCCCCGGGAGGTCAGCGCGACCCAGCCCTGCCCGGAGATCCTGGTGTTCCACAGGCCCTGCCCGGCGAACTTCGCCAGGCCCTTGACCCGCTCGACACCCCACGTCAGGTGGGCGTCGAAGGCGAGCAGGTTGGTGGCGTTGACGGAGATCCCGTCGCCGTCGAGGTTGATGACGACGACGTTCGCGCCGTAGTCGGCGAGGTAGAGCAGGCCGTCGCCGGAGCACTTCATGAGGGGCGCGCCCTCGCCGGTGAGCCAGTCCTTGGCGATCTGGCGCACGGCCGGCGGGTTGGGCTCGTACTGGACGAACCCTTCATAGGCGACCATCGAACCCACGCGCGCGAAGAGGTCGTTCCCCGTCTGCATGGCGACCTTGAGCATGTGGTTGCCGTGGTTCTCCATGCGGGCGGTGACGGGGGCGGGGGCGTGGCCCGCGAGCTGCTGTGTCATGACGGGCTCCCTCAGACCTCGTACGGCTGGACGACGATGAAGTTGCCGGGAGCTCCCCGGAACTGGAGGTTCACGCTCTCCCCGGTGTCACCGGGGTAGGAGTTGCGGCGCATCCGCACCTGGCTGGAGACGACCACCTGGGCGGCGGCCGACCAGGCGACCACGGCGTTGCAGTCGGCGAACGTGGTGGGCGTGACCGGGAGGACCACGGGCGTGCCGTGGGTCTTGACGACGATCGTGCCGGTGCCCTGGAACTGCATGGTGAACAGGGCGCCACCGGGGATGCCGTGTCCCTCGATGCGGCGGACCTCGTAGGTGAGGCTCTCGTCGAAGGCGAGGACGTTGTCGGCGGAGACGCAGACGGCGTCGCCCTGGAGCTCGATGGGGTGGAGCATGGTCGAGTTCTCGGCGAGGAACACCTGCCCCTGGCCGGTGCAGCGCATCAGCTGCATCTCCTGGCCGGTCGCGTTGCCCACGATCCGGCCGGCGAAGCCGGCGCCCTTGTAGCTGAAGTCGACCTTGCCCTGGTAGAGCACCATGCTGCCCTGCCGGGCCAGCACGGGTTGTCCGCCGATGCCGAGGTCGACGCGGACGAGTTTCTTGTTCTGCTGCGTCCAGCGCTGCCCTGTGGGGGTTTCCCTGAACTTCTGGAGGGCGGCGGCCACACCGGGGTTCTGCGCAGCGCCCTGGGGAGCCCCTTGCGGCGCTCCGTGGGGGGCGGGCTGCCCGGCCTGTCCGAACGGCGGCTGCCGGCCGTGGCCCGGAGGCGGAGTGGGCTGGCCGTAACCGGGTGGCGGGGGCGGGTTCTGGGGCGCCTGGGGCTGGCCGTACCCCGGGGGCGGCGGGGCCGTCCGGCCGGGGGCCTGGCCGTAGGGCGGCGGCTGCTGGCCCGGCTGGCCGTACGGCGCGGGCGCCGGCGCCGGGGGCGGCACCGGGGAGCCGCCGGGCGGGGTGTTCACGGGCGCCACGATGGTCTGGGCGGCATGCACCTGGGGCGCGGGTGCCGGGGGCGGAGGCGCTGCCGGTGCCTGGGCCGGTTCAGGGGTTGCGGGGACGCCGAACGCGGGCGGCGCGAAGCCCGGGGCGGAACCGGCCTGCGGCTGCTGCGCGGCGGGCGCGGGCGTCTCCTCCTCGGCCACCTCGCCGCCGAAGTTCCTCAGCAGCGCGTCGAGACCGCCGTCGAAGCCCTGCCCGACGGCGGCGAACCGCCAGACGTCCTTCAGATAGAAGTCGCCCAGCATCACGGCACGTTCGGTGGAGAACTCCGAGCCGCTGAAGGGGTAGCGGGCCACCTCCTCACCGCCCGCGACGATGCGGATGTAGCCAGGGGCGATCTGCGACATCTGACCGGGGCCGTCGATCGTCGCCGTGAAGGACAGCTTCTTGATCTGCGGCGGGATCCGGTCGAGCGTCACCCGGAAGGACTCCGTGTCGCCCGCCTGGGCGCCCAGGAGCTGAAGGGACTCCTCCGGGGACTTCGGCTGGTTGTAGAAGACGAAGTACCGGTCGTCCGAGAGCCGTTCGTCGGCGTCGAGGCCGAAACAGCTGATGTCGAAACTCAGCCCGGGGCCGGAGATCTGCACACCTACGTACAGATCCGTGCCCGCGGTGAGGTCACTGATTCTGGCCTTGTGGCCGCGTTGGAATTCCCTGGCCATGCGTAACGACCGTCCCCCATCCAGAACGTGAGTGCGTCGCGCCAGGCTAACGGCAAACACCGACACCGGACGTTGTCGGTACAGACCCGGTACAGAACCCGGGCTCGGCCGTATCCGCTGCTCGCCGAGGAAAAGCGGTCACTCACCCCGCCCACCGGGCACATGGGGCAACCGCCCGGCCGCGACCACGCCTTCGAGGTAGCCCCGGGCCCGCTCCGTGCGGGGGTAGGCGTCCAGCAGCCGCCAGAAACGGGGGCCGTGTCCGGGGACGAGCAGGTGGGCCAGTTCGTGGACGAGGACGTAGTCGACGACGTACTCGGGCATGCCCTGGAGGCGGTGCGACAGCCGGATGCTGCCCTCGGACGGGGTGCAGGACCCCCAGCGGGTGTTCTGGTTGGTCACCCAGCGCACCGAGGCGGGCCGGGCCCGCCCGTCGAAGTACTGGTCGGAAAGCCGCCGGGCCCGCTCGGCCAGTTCGGCGTCGCCGAGGTTCCGTTTGCTCTCCTGAGCGGCGAGCTTGTCGAGCATGACGTTCACCCAGCGCTGTTCCTCCGCCTCGGACATCCGGGCGGGGATGAGCACCACGGTGCGATCGCCCTCGCGGTACGCGGAGACCGTTCGGCGTCGGCGAGTGCTCCGGCGGACCTCGATCGCGCTCGCCCCGGAGCCGCTCGGCGGCTGGCTCGTCGTGCTGCGCTGTGGCGTTCCGGCGCGGTGCAGTGGGTCGGCGGGCACGCCCCGACGTTACCCGCTGCGCTCGGGGAAGTCCCGACCGCGGGGACGGTTCGCTGCCGCCCCCCAACCGTCGGCCACTCGATCAGTACGACGAATGTCCGCGCCTGTGGACAACTTTGTGCGGACGGCGACGCGTTCGGTCATGCTGGCTGTCGCCGGCGAAGCGCTGAGCGGTTCGGTCCGTTACCGAAGGCCGGGCCTGCGGCCCGTCTTGGGCCGCGCCCACGCTCGACCGGCCTACTGGGACGATCAGTGACATACGGGGGCCTGTCATGCATCCGCTGGTGAAACCCGCGCTCAGGCGCGGCTGGCGCGACCTCAACACCGTGCAGTTCGGGATGGCACCGGCGCATGCGATGACGCTCGGTCCGATGGACCTGGCGACGGGCAGTTTCCTCGATCTGCTGAACGGCACGCGGGGCTTGGAGCTGCTGCGCGAGGAGGGGCGCCGGATGGATCTGCCGGACGGCCATGTCGACGCACTGGTGCGGCGGCTCACGCGGGCCGGGCTCCTCGACGACGCACGGGGCGGCGGACCGGCCGCCGACGCTCTGCGGAAGAAGAAGGACGTCCTGGACCGGCTCGGCCCCGACCTGGCCACCCTGTCCGTGACCACCGCCGAGCCCGGCGACGCGATCAGGCGACTGGCCGCCCGGCGCTCGCATCGCGTGCGGGTGCGGGGTGCGGGGCGGGTGGGTGCCGTCCTCGCCTCGCTGCTGGCCGGGGCCGGCGTGGGCGAGGTGGACGTGCTCGACGGCGGCAGAGTGGAACCTTGGGACGTCGGCCCGGGCGGGCTGCCGGCGGAGGCCGTCGGCGACCGCAGGGACGAGGCGGCCCGCCGAGCCGTGCGCCGGGTGGCCCCGGACCGGCCACGGCGCCGCTCGGCAGCCCACCCGCCCCCGGAGGAAGGCGACCCGGGCTTCTCCCTGGTGATCGTCGCCCCACGGGACGATGTCGCGGTGCACGCGCCGGACCCGGTCGCCGCCGAGCCCCTGATGTCCTCCGGGACGCCCCATCTGTACGCCGGTGTCGTGGAGGCGACCGGTGTGGTCGGCCCGCTCGTCCTGCCCGGGGAGACCGGCTGCGCGGGCTGTCTGCACGAGAGCCGCACCGAGCGGGACCCGGCCTGGCCCCGGCTGGTCGCCCAGTGGCGCTCCGGCGGGCAACGGCAGGTGCGGCCCTGCGACCTGACGCTGGCCACGACCGTGGCCGCACTGGCGGCCGCCCACGCGCTCGCCTTCCTGGACGGCCGGGTTCCGTCGACTGCGGGCGCACGATGGGAGGCCTCCCTGCCTGCTCTCCACTGGCACGCCCGGCCGGTCGGGGCGCACCCGGCATGCCCGTGCGCGGCGGCGGAGACAGGAAAAGGGGAGCACCCCTCCAAGGACGGGGAGCCGCACGAGACAATGGCGGTGCAACGGCCGCCGGAGCAGTGCCGTGAGGCAGTGGCGAAGCGGCCGGCTGGGACTTGGAGGGCGCATGTCTGATCTTCCCCGGAAGGCGGTCACCCGGACCGCCAAGCTCGCCGCGCTCCCGCTCGGCATCGCCGGGCGTGCTACCTGGGGATTCGGCAAGCGGATCGTCGGCGAGTCCGCGGAGCTCGTCGGCCGCGAACTCCAGCAGCGCACGGCGGAGCAGCTGTTCAAGGTCCTCGGAGAGCTCAAGGGCGGCGCGATGAAGTTCGGCCAGGCCCTGTCCGTCTTCGAGTCGGCGCTGCCCGAGGAGGTGGCCGGCCCCTACCGGGCCGCGCTGACCAAGCTCCAGGAGGCGGCCCCGCCGATGCCGACGCGCACCGTGCACACGGTGCTGGAGGAACGGCTCGGCGAGGGCTGGCAGGAGCTGTTCCTGGAGTTCGAGGACAAGCCCGCCGCCGCGGCTTCGATCGGCCAGGTGCACCGAGGGGTGTGGCACGACGGCCGCGAGGTGGCGGTGAAGGTGCAGTACCCGGGCGCGGGCGAGGCCCTGCTGTCCGATCTGAACCAGCTGAGCCGCTTCTCCCGCCTGCTCGGTCCACTGGTCCCCGGCATGGACATCAAGCCGCTGATCGCGGAGCTGAAGGACCGCGTCTCGGAGGAGCTGGACTACGGTCTGGAGGCCCAGGCCCAGCAGCTCCACGCGGAGGAGTTCACGGACGACCCGGACGTGGTGGTGCCGCAGGTGGTCCACCAGTCCGATCAGGTCCTGATCACCGAGTGGATCGACGGTGTCCCGCTCTCGGAGATCATCTCGGACGGGTCGCAGGAGCAGCGCGACCGGGCCGGCCAGCTTCTGGCCCGCTTTCTGTTCTCCGGCCCCGCCCGCACCGGCCTGCTGCACGCCGATCCGCACCCTGGCAACTTCCGTCTGCTGCCCGGCGGCCCGGACGGGGAGGACGACTGGCGCCTGGGTGTCCTGGACTTCGGCACGGTCGACCGGCTCGCGGGAGGTCTGCCGGCCACCATCGGCGAGTCCCTGCGCATGACCCTCGACGGGGAGGCCGAGGCGGTCTACGAGCTCCTGTGCGCGGAGGGGTTCGTGAAGGAGACCATAGAGCTGGATCCTGACGCGGTGCTCGACTACCTGCTGCCGATCATCGAACCTGCCCAGGTCGAGGAGTTCACCTTCACCCGCGGCTGGATGCGCAGTCAGGCGGCCCGGATCGCCGATCCCCGCTCCCCCGCCTACCAGCTCGGCAAGCAGCTCAACCTGCCGCCGTCGTATCTGCTGATCCACCGGGTGACCTTGAGCACGATCGGTGTGCTGTGCCAACTGGGGGCGACGGTGCGGCTGCGCGAAGAGTTGGAGGAGTGGCTGCCGGGATTCGTCCTGGAGGATTTTGCCGGTGGCGAGGAGTCCGCCGAGGAGGCATGAGCCTTCTCCGGCTCGTCCGTGCCCGGCGGCTGCGCAGGCCGAACGCGCCGCGGGGGCCGGTCCGTTCGAGACGGACCGGCCCCCGCTTGGAAAGCCCGGCCTCCCGGGGTTAGGGAGGCCATCGCTCAGGTGAGGTCGGTTACTGCATGACCGCCATGGCGAGCGCCCGGCGGGCACGCCGTGAGGCGCGCTCCGCCCTGCGCTGCATCCGGCGGGCGGTCACCAGGCGCAGGGCCTGGCGTTCCCGCTCCGCCTCATGCAGGCGCTCGTGCATATGCGCACGTGCCATGGCTTCTGGAATGAGTTGCATCTCTCGGGTCCTGTTCTGACGCGAGTCGGTCGCGCCGGAGGTGGTGACGTCTTGGGTCGCGGAGCCTGCGGGCTCGTAAGTGGACGGCTTCATCGGGGCCTGCTTCTTGGGGTCGTGCGTGAGGGGGCGGTCGATCGTTCCTGCGGTGTTCATGCCGTGACCGGGTTCTTGCGCGGGCGGCCACGCGGCCGCTTCCGGGCGACGACGACCCCCTGTACGAACAGCTCGCCACCCCAGACGCCCCAGGGCTCACGCCGCTCCTTGGCGCCGGCGAGGCAGGCCTCGATCAGCGGGCAGGTGCGGCAGAGGGATTTGGCGTACTCGACGTCGGCCGGCGACTCGGCGAAGAAGACCTCCGGGTCGTAGGAGCGGCAGGGGACGGCTACGCCGAGGTTCTCGATGGCGTCGTCGAGCGCGGTGAGCGCGGTGAGCGCGGTGAGCGGGCTCAAGGCGGAGTCCTCCGTGGAGCAGGGCTTGGGGATCTTTTGCGAAGGCGGTACGGACGGGGCGTGCGCTTCGAGTTGCACGGTTCGTCTTCCTCGTCTGGTGGTTCCGGCCTGTTGGCCGGGGGCGGTTGGTACCGGGTTCTCTACTTGTCCGGAGGCTCCTTCGGTCCGTCATCCCTGTTCAGGGACAAACAGAAGGGCCGCGGATCCCGGGTGGGGTTCCGCGGCCCTGAAGGCGCCGGCCTGATCGGCGATCAGGCTGGATCACTCCAGGGTTCTGGCCCACGGAAGGCCCACATCAGGTGGTGCTGCGTCGTCTGCTTCCGGAATCCGGCACCGGTCGCCGTAAAGGCATAGGCCTGCGCCTGTGCCGCTACTGCCGCTTCCAGTGCCTCGGTCGGTCGCTCATTGCGCTCACGGACGGGAAGGCCCGCAGGAGCAACGGAGGGGGACGCCGGACGCACGGCACGAATGCCGGACAGACCGGTGCCCAGGTTGGAAACGCCGAGCATGCACGCGGAGACGGCCGAGCGATCGGTCATTTTCACGATGCTGACGGAGCTGGTGTTGATGCTGATCACTGGACTCGCCTCCTCTCGGCGTCTCGGTGGACCGGGTGAACCGGTCCGACGGATATGAAGTACAACACGAAATCAGGGCCTCCGAGAAGGCCGCTGTTCTCGTGCCTAAGAACCTATGGGGATTGCTGGGGCATGCGCAAACTATTTTTTCGACGAGTCCGTGTCAGGCCTGACCGGTGTCCCCTTCGCCGTGTTGGCCTGCGCAGATGGCCAGTACGTCGGCCCCGTAGCGGGTGAGCTTCCGCATGCCGACGCCGGGGATGCGCGCCAGCTCGTGCTCGTCCTCGGGCGCGGCCTCGGCGATCGCCATCAGTGTCCTGTCGGTGAAGACGCAAAACGCGGGCTGACCACTGCTTCGTGCCTGGCCGGCGCGCCACTCGCGGAGGCGTTCGTAGAGGCCCTCGTTCATGTCGGAGGGGCAGTCGTCACAGCGCATCAGCTTCATCTCACCCGCGTCGGTCAGGGTGCGGCCGCAAACGCGGCAGCGGGCGGGGACGCGCTGGGTCCGTCTTGGGGCGGAACCCCTGGTTCCGGAGAGGCCGCGCTCGATTCCCCCCGTTCCGCCGACGGCCGTGCGGCCCGTGGTGGCCGTCGAACCGGGGCGCAGTCCGTCGAGGAAGCGGCTGGGGCGGCGGCTGGGCCGGCCACCGGGGGAACGGGAGAGAGCCCAGGAGACATGGAGGCGTTCCCGGGCGCGGGTGACGCCGACGTACAGCAGGCGGCGCTCCTCCTCGACCTGTTCGTCGGTCTTGGCGTAGGTGATCGGCATCATTCCCTCGGCGACGCCCACCAGGAAGACGACGTCCCACTCCAGGCCCTTGGCGGAGTGCAGGGAGGCCAGGGTGACGCCCTGCACGGTGGGGGCGTGCTGGGCGCCCGCCCGCTCGTCGAGCTCGGCGACGAGGTCGGCGAGTGTGGCTCCGGGCCGGGCGGCGGCGAAGTCCTGTGCGAGGTTCACCAGGGCGGCCAGGGACTCCCACCGCTCCCGCACGGCGCCCGAGCCGGCCGGGGGCTGCGGCGTCCAGCCCTCACCCGACAGCACGGCACGCACCTGGGAGGGCAGGTCGACGGCGTCGTCCAGGAGGGAGTCGTTGCCGCCGAAGCGGGCCGCGCCGCGCAGGGCGACGCCCGCCTTGCGCACCTCGGGACGGTCGAAGAACCGCTCGGCGCCGCGCAACTGGTAGGGAACCCCGGCGTCGGCGAGGGCCTGTTCATAGGTCTCGGACTGCGCGTTCGTGCGGAACAGGACGGCGATCTCGGCCGCGGGGACGCCCGAGTCGATGAGCTCGCGGATGCGGCGGGCCGCGCCCTCGGCCTCGGCGGGCTCGTCGGTGTACTCGGTGTAGACCGGTTCCGGTCCGGGGGCGCGCTGGGAGACGAGCTCCAGACGGTGGTCGGCGGCCCGGCCCCGGGCCTGGGCGAGCAGGCCGTTGGCGAGGTGGACGACCTGCGGGGTGGAGCGGTAGTCGCGGACCAGTTTGACGATGGTGGCCCCTGGGTGCCGGGTACGGAAGTCGAGCAGGTGGTCCGGGGTGGCTCCGGTGAACGAGTAGATCGTCTGGCTGGCGTCGCCGACCACGCACAGGCTGTCCCGCTCGCCGAGCCACAGTTCCAGCAGACGCTGCTGGAGGGGGCTGACGTCCTGGTACTCGTCGACCACGAAGTGCTGGTACTGGGCACGGACCTGCTCGGCGATGTCGTGCCGGTCCTGGAGCACCGCCACGGTCAGCAGCAGCACGTCCTCGAAGTCGATGACGGAGCGCTCACGCTTGACGTCCTCGTAAGCGGCGTAGAGCTGGGCGATCTCGGCGGGGTCGCGGGGGGTCTCGCGGCCGGCCTTGGCCGCGGCGGGCGCGTAGTCGGCGGGGACGGTCTGGGTGACCTTGGACCACTCGATCTCGGCGGTGACGTCCCGCAGCTCGCCCCGCTCGAGCCGGATGCGGCAGGCGGCGGCCGCGTCGGCGACGAGCTGGATCTTGCGGTCGACGAGCCGGGGCATGGAGCCGCCGATCGCTTTCGGCCAGAAGTACTGGAGCTGCCGCAGGGCCGCGGAGTGGAACGTACGCGCCTGGACGCCGGCCGCCCCGAGCTGGCGCAGCCTGCCCCGCATCTCGCCGGCGGCACGGTTGGTGAAGGTGACGGCGAGCACGCTGGAGGGATGGAGGATCCCGGCGCGCACCCCGTAGGCGATGCGGTGGGTGATCGCCCGGGTCTTGCCCGTGCCCGCGCCCGCCAGGACGCACACCGGACCGTGCAGGGCGGTCGCCACCTCGCGCTGCTCGGGGTCGAGCCCCTCGAGCACCGCGTCGGCGGAGTCCGGTACCTGTGGGAACAGGGTGGAGTGCGTTGCTGCTGTCACACAGCCATGCTGCCAGGTCTCGCGTGACGGCTGCGCCGGGTTGTCCACAGGCAGGCACCGATAGTCGTACCAATGCGGCAGGGGTCACGTCCGGCGGGGTACAGGGACGGGGAATGGTGGACCTTTCACGTACGTTCCACCAAGGCGACCAACCGTCCCCGAGCCGTTGAAGGAGCCTCAGAGACATGCTGGGCACTGTGACGATGTACAGCACCACGTGGTGCGGCTACTGCCGCCGGCTGAAGAGCCAGATGGACCGCGAGGGCATCGCGTACACCGAGATCAACATCGAGCAGGACCCGGAGTCCGCCGCGTTCGTGGAGAAGGCCAACGGCGGAAACCAGACGGTGCCCACGGTCCTGTTCCCGGACGGTTCGACCCTCACCAACCCCTCGCTGGCTCAGGTGAAGCAGAAGATCGGCGCCTAGTCGCCTCACGGCTCGGCGGGGAAGGCGGTTCCTGAGGCAGCTCAGGAACCGCCTTCTCGGCCCGCGCCACGCGGTACCGGTTTGTCCCACTCCACGACGTAGCGCCACAGCAGTGTGCGGCGCCAGTCACAGCCGGGCAGCAGTCGGCGGGAGGCCTCCCGGATCTCCCGCCACGACATGTGCACGTCTTCCGTGGGCATGCCTACCGGGCCTTTCTTGCCGCCGTTCAGGCGGGCGTACAGCAGGCTCACGGGCACGCCGCACGCGCTGACGGCCCAGTCCAGGGCCGACCGGTTGGCGGCCATGCCGACGATCACCAGACGGCCGCCGGGCGCGGTGAGCCGGGCGAGGCGGGTGACCGCCTCCTCGAACGGCGCGTGGTGGACCACGGCGACCGCGCTGACGAAGTCGTACCCGCCCTCGGGCAGGGACTCGTCGGTGAGGTAGTCCGCCTCCAGGTAGGTGACGTTGCGGGGCACGTGCGGGTACTCGCGGGCCAGCCTGATCATGTCCGGCGAGCGGTCCACGCCCGTGACGGACGCCGCCCGTGCCGCGAGCTTGCGGGTGAGCAGGCCGTCGCCGCAGCCGACGTCCAGGGCCGTGAGGGCGCGGCCGTCCCGTACGGCGCCGAGCACCGCGGTGTGGTGATGGACGTTGTGATTCCAGTACGGGTCGGTCACGCGGCGCCCTCTCTCAGGCGACGCTCCTGGTCGGGAGCGGCTTGCCGTACCAGAGCTCGATCAGGCGGGCCGCGATGGAGATCCCGTAGGGCGGGAGCACCTCGCCGGACTCGAAGGCGGCGCGCAGTTCGTCCCGGGAGAACCAGCGGGCCTCGTGGATCTCGTCGCCGTCGACCTCTATCTGCGTCGAGGTGGCGCGGGCCAGGAAGCCCAGCATGAGGCTGGACGGGAACGGCCAGGGCTGGCTGGCGACGTACTCGACCTGGCCGACCGTGATGCCGACCTCCTCGTGGACCTCGCGGCGTACCGACTGCTCGATGGACTCGCCGGGTTCGACGAAACCGGCGAGCGTCGAGAAGCGGCCCTCGGGCCAGTGGACCTGGCGGCCGAGCAGGATGCGGTCGTCCTCGTCGGTCACGGCCATGATCACGGCGGGGTCGGTGCGCGGGTAGTGCTCCGCGCCGCAGGCCGGGCAGCGGCGGATGTGGCCGGCCGCGGCGATGACCGTGCGTTCGCCGCAGCGGGAGCAGAAGCGGTGCGTGCGCTGCCAGTTCTCCAGACCGACCGCGTGCACCATCAGGCCCACGTCACGGGCGGACAGCAGCAGACCCGCTTCGCGCAGGCCGGCCGGGCGTGCGGACTGGTCGATGCGCCCGGGCAGGGAGTCCTTCTGGAGGGCGAAGTAGCTGACGCCGTCCTCGTCGATGCCGAGGAAGTAGCGGTGTGCCTCGGTGAGGGGGGCCTCGAAGGACGGGGTCATGACGAGTTCGGTGCGCCCGTCCGCCGTCTCGTCGATGAGGACCTGGCCGCCGGAGACCACGAAGCAGCGTGTGGTGGGGTGGCTCCACGCCGCCGCGAGCCATGCCTCGTCGAGCCGGTGGTGGGCGGCCCGGTCGATGCCGCTCGGGGCGGTGAGCGAGATGGGCCGGTCGGCGTTGTGGTCGGTCCAGGTGGTCACGGGTGCTTCCAACTCCCCGGTGGAACGGTCGGGTTCGGCGGGCTGATCAGCGGGAGGTACGGCGGGAGGCGACCGGTTCCGGTGGTGTTCGGCGGTGCGGGGCGGTCCTCCCAGTGTGCCGCGCGCGCTGCCGGTCCGGACGGCTCGTGACGCTCAGGGCGCATGACGCCAGTGTTCGGCGAGGTCGCCCCAGAGGTACGCGGTGGTCTCGACGCCCTTCAGGAGCAGGTCGAGTTCCACTTTCTCGTTCGGGGCGTGCCAGCCGTCGGACGGGACGGAGATGCCGAGGAAGAGGACCGGGGCGCCGAGGACGTCCTGAAGGTCCGCCGCCGGGCCCGAGCCGCCCTCACGGGTGAAGCGGACCGGCTTCTCGAAGGCCCGTCCCATGGCGCGGACGACCGACTGGAGGGCCGGGTGGTCGAGTGGTGTCAGGCAGGGGCGCGTGGCGCCGCTGAAGGTGGTCTCGCAGCGGATCCCGGCGGGTACCTGCTGCTCGGCCCAGGCGCGGACGGCCTTCTCCACGTGGCCGGGGTCCTGGCCCGCGACCAGCCGGAAGGACAGCTTCAC
Source organism: Streptomyces djakartensis (assembly GCF_014651075.1). Lineage (GTDB taxonomy): Bacteria > Actinomycetota > Actinomycetes > Streptomycetales > Streptomycetaceae > Streptomyces > Streptomyces djakartensis. Next base: position 13,081 of record NZ_BMWE01000037.1, read on the forward strand.
CATGGCGGAGGACGGCACGATCGTCTTGCTGCCGGGGCCCTGGTAGCCGCCGCCGATGCCGTTGACCTCCGCGGTGGGGCGGGCCCAGACGCGTTCCAGGGTGGTGTAGCCGGCCTCTCCGTGGGTGGCGTGCGACTTGGCCGCGCTCAGCCATCGCCGCTCGTCGAAGGGGAGTTCGGCGAAGAGGTCCCGCTCGCGGTCGCTGAGTTCGACCACACCGTCGTAGAAGCCCGGGATCGCCACGCGCGCCCGCTCGTCGTGGAGGGCGGCCACCAGGCGGGCTACGACGGTCGCCGGGTTGGGCACCGCGCCGCCGAAGGAGCCGGAGTGGATGTCCTGGTCGGGGCCGTGCAGCCGTATCTCGCACTCGGCCAGGCCTCGCATGCCGGTGCACACCGTGGGAGTGTCATCCGACCACATGCCGGTGTCGGAGACGATCACGGCGTCGGCGGCGAGCCGCTCGGCGTGCTGCTCGACCAGGGCCCGGAAGTGCGGCGAGCCGGACTCCTCCTCGCCCTCGATCAGCAGCTTGAGGTGCACGGCGGGAGACTTGCGGCCGGTGGCGGCGAGGTGGGCGCGGACGCCGAGGGTGTGGAAGAAGACCTGGCCCTTGTCGTCGGCCGCCCCGCGCGCGTGGAGGCGGTTCCCGCGGACGACGGGCTCGAAGGGCTCGCTGTCCCAGCCGTCCTCCCGGGCGGCGGGCTGCACGTCGTGGTGGCCGTAGACCAGCACGGTGGGCGCCTGCGGGTCCTCGGAGGGCCACTCGGCGTAGACGGCGGGCGCGCCGGGGGTCTGCCAGACCTCTGCCGTCGGGAACCCGGTCTCCCTCAGTTTGGCGGCGAGCCAGTCGGCGCTGCGGCGTACGTCTGGCGCGTGGTGCGGCTGGGCCGACACCGACGGGATGCGCAGCCATTCGGCGAGGTCGTCGAGGAAGGCGGCGCGATGCTGCTCGATGTACGTACGGACGACGCTGTCCGGGGTCTGGCTCATGGCCACGAGCCTATCGGCCCGCACGGACGTCCCCGGAGTGCGGTTCCTCACCGGCTTCAGCAGCGGACGGTTCCTCCAGGAGGAGCCGCTCGAGGGCGGCGCGGTCCGGCAGGTGTGCCGGGCGTACGACCTCCCCGCTGCGCACGTACAGGAAGGCGGCGGTGACCGACTCCGGGGGCACGCCCTGCTGCTCGGCCCACGCCAGGCGGTAGACGGCGAGCTGGAGCGGGTCGGCGGTGCGGGAGCGGTTGGTCTTCCAGTCGACGATCTCGTACCTGGCGTCCTGCCCGTCGCCCTCCTTGTAGACGGCGTCGATGCGGCCCCGGACGACGCGGCCGGCGACCGGGAACTGGAAGGGGGCCTCCACGCGGTAGGGCGTGCGGTGCGCGTACTCGGTGCGCTCGAAGGCGGCCTTGAGGTCCTCCAGGTCCCGCTCGTCGGCGATCTCGGCCTCGCTGCCGGGCAGTTCCCCGGGTTCCAGCATGGGAAGCGTGAGTTCCTCGAAGCGGGCCTCGACCCAGGCGTGGAACCGGGTGCCACGGCGTGCGGCGGGCTGGGGCGGACGGGGCATGGGGCGCGCCAGCTCCTGCGCGAAGCCGTCTGGGTCGGAGGCCAGCCGCAGCAGCTGGGACGCCGTGAGCGAAGCCGGGAGGCGGACTTCCGTGACGGTGTCACGGGCGCGCAGGAGCTCGCCGGTGAGGGCGTCGAGGTCGCGGTCCCAGGAGGCGATGGTGCGGGCCTCTTCCGGGGTGAGGCTTGAGTGGTCCCTGGGGTGTGCGGGCTCCGGCGGGGCCGCCTGGTGGGGAATGGCCGGGTGGGCGATGGCCGGGTGGCCGGCGGTCCGGTCCGTCCCGTCCGCCGGGGCTTCCGCGAGGGGTGTGCCGTCGAAGGGAGCGTCGCTGACCGCGTCGCCGAAGGGATCCTCGCCGAACGGGTCCGGTTCGCCGAACGGGTCCGGTTCGCCGAACGGGTTCGGTTCGTCGTACGGAGCCTCGTCGTCCTCGGGCGGCGGGGGCCACTCCGGGTCGTCTGACACGTCCGGGTCGTGCACGGCCGCGGCGTGCCCGTTCTCGTGGGACGCGAGGTCCTCGAGGTGGGCCAGGACGGTCTCGGCTGCCGCGCGGCGCCGGGCCAGTGCCGTCTCGTCCAGGGGCAGGGGCCACACCTGGTCGGCGGTCGCCCGGTGCAGGGCCGGGTTCTCCTCGTCCTCGGCGGGCTCGTCCGCCCAGGCCTCGATCTCGCCGTACCCGGCCTCGCAGTGCTCGTAGAGGGCGTGCAGGAACGCGGACGGGCCCCGGCGCTTCTTCTGGGTGGGGCCCCACCAGTGGCCGGAGCCCAGGAGGAGGGAGCGGGGGCGGGTGAAGGTGACGTAGCCGAGGCGGAGTTCCTCGGTGTACTGGTGCTCCTTCATGGCCTCGTGGAAGGCCTTGAGGCCCTTGGGGTCCCAGGAGGCGACATCGGGCAGGGTGTCGGCGTCGCCGCGCAGCCGGTGCGGCAGGACCTTGCCCTGGGAGGTCCACTTCTCGCGGCCCTGGCTGCTGGGGAAGGTGCCGGTGACCAGGCCGGGGACGACCACGACGTCCCATTCCAGGCCCTTGGACTTGTGGGCGGTGAGCACCTTGACGGTGTTCTCGCCGCCGGGGAGGGCGTTGTCGAGGCCCTTCTCGTACTGGGCGGCGGTGCGCAGGAAGCCGAGGAAGGCGAGCAGGGTCGCCTCGTTGTCGCCGGCGGCGAAGGAGGCGGCGACATCGAGGAAGTTGGACAGGGTCTCGCGGCGGCGGGCGGCCAGGGCGTGCGGGGACGCCGACAGCTCGACCTCCAGGCCGGTGACGGCGAGGACGCGGTGCAGGACGTCCATCAGCGGGTCGGACAGGGAGCGGCGCAGGTCGCGCAGTTCGGTGGCGAGGCGGGCGAAGCGCACGCGCGCGTCGGGCGAGAACGGCAGTCCGTCGTCGTCCCCGTGGCCGTCCAGGGGCGTCTCGAGGAACGTGTCGAGGGCGTCCGCGAGGGAGACCACCTCGGAGGGGTCGGTGCCCTCGACGGCCTCGGCGAGACGGCGGTCCGGGTCGTCGTCGCCCTCCACGCGCGCGTGGGACACCAGCAGCCGGGCGCGCCGGCCCAGCAGGGCGAGGTCGCGTGGGCCGATGCGCCAGCGCGGGCCGGTCAGCAGGCGGACCAGGGAGGCGTTGGCGCCGGGGTCCTGAAGGACCTCGCAGACGGCGACGAGGTCGGCGATCTCGGGCAGGTGCAGCAGTCCTGAGAGGCCGACGACCTCGACCGGGATGTCCCGGGCGACCAGGGCGCCCTGGATCTCGGCGAAGTCGGTCGCCGTGCGGCACAGCACGGCGATCTCGCCGGGCGCCGTTCCGGTGCGGACGAGGTGGGCGACGGAGTCGGCGGCCCAGTCGATCTCCTCGGCGTGGGTGCGCAGCAGGGCGCAGCGCACGAGGCCGTCGCGTTCGGCGCCGGGGGCGGGGCGGAGGGCCTCCACGCCCGCGTGCAGGGCGCGCAGGGGCTCGGCGAGGCCGTTGGCGAGGTCCAGGAGGCGGCCGCCGCTGCGGCGGTTCTCGCTGAGCGCCTGGCGGGTCGCGGGCCGGCCGTCGGCGTGGGCGAAGTGCTCGGGGAAGTCGTCGAGGTTGGCGACGGAGGCGCCGCGCCAGCCGTAGATGGCCTGGCAGGGGTCGCCGACGGCGGTGACCGGGTGGCCGGTGCCCTCGCCGAACAGGCCCGCCAGGAGGACACGTTGGGCGACGGACGTGTCCTGGTACTCGTCGAGCAGGACGACGCGGAACTCCTCACGCAGCAGACGGCCCACTTCGGGGAGCCCGGCGAGCTTTGCCGACAGGGCGATCTGGTCACCGAAGTCGAGCAGGTCCCGCTCGCGCTTGGCGGCCCGGTAACGGGTCACCAGTTCGGCCAGTTCGCGGCGGGCGGCGGCCGCTTCGGGGACCTTGCGCAGGTCGGCGTTGGTGAGCTTGGCGCCGCGCAGCGTCAGCAGCAGTTCGGCGTCGTACGCGCGCAGCGCCTCGGGGCGTACGAGGTGCTCGGCGAGTTCGGCGTCGAGGGCGAGGAGGTCGCCGACCAGGTCCGGGAAGGAGCGGGTCAGGGCGGGGTAGGGCCCGGGGGACTCGCGCAGCACGCGCGCGGCGAGCTGGAAGCGGGTGGCGTCGGCGAGCAGCCGGGAGGTGGGCTCAAGCCCGATGCGCAGGCCGTGGTCGGTGAGCAGGCGGCCCGCGAAGGCGTGGTACGTGGAGATCACCGGCTCGCCGGGCGGGTCGTCCGGGTCGATGGCGTCCGGGTCGGTGACGCCGGCCCTGATCAGCGCCTTGCGGACGCGCTCGGCGAGCTCGGCGGCGGCCTTGTTGGTGAAAGTCAGTCCGAGCACCTGCTCGGGGGCGACCTGGCCGGTGCCGACCAGCCACACCACGCGTGCCGCCATCACAGTCGTTTTGCCCGAACCGGCTCCGGCCACGATCACCTGCGGGGCGGGCGGCGCGGTGATGCAGGCCATCTGCTCCGGGGTGAAGGGGATGCCGAGGAGTTCCTTGAGCTGTTCGGGGTCGGTGATACGGGCGGGCACGTCGAAGAGGCTAGTGGCGCCCACTGACAACGGTGGCCGGATCGGGCTGCCCGGCGAAAGGAGCGCAGGTCAGCGAGGGTGGTGCGATAGATCACTCCACCACGTGGCGCCCCTCCTGGCGCGCGCTGCAGGAGGCCCGGAACGCGCAGTGCGCGCAGTGCTGCCCGGCGGTCGGCGTGAAGCGTTCGTCGAGGACCTTGCCGGCGGCGGTGGCCAGCAGCTCGCCGACCCACTCCCCCTCCAGCGGCTCCTGCGCCTGCACCTTGGGCAGAGCCTCGCCGCCGTCGCGCTTCGCCGCGCCCTGCCGGAGGTGGACGAGTTCGGCGCCGCCCGGCTCGGGACGCACGCCGTCGAAGACGTCGTCGACGGCGCCCTCGCGGACCGCCAGCTGGTAGACGGCGAGCTGAGGGTGGCGCTCCACCTCCTTGCCGGTGGGCGCCTGCTTGCCGGTCTTGAAGTCGACCACGTAGGCGCGGCCGTCGCCGTCCGCCTCGACGCGGTCCATCTGGCCGCGGATGCGCACCTGGTAGTCGCCCGCCTCGAGGGTGACGTCGAAGTCGTGCTCGCTGGCGACCGGGGTGCGCCCGGTGCGGTCCGTGACGTGCCACTGGAGGAACCGTTCGAGCGCCACGCGCGCGTTGTCCTTCTCCTGCTCCGACTTCCAGGGCGCGTCGAAGGCGAGGGCGTTCCACACCGAGTCGAGTCGTTCCATGAGGACGGAGAGGTCGGCCGGGGTGTGCCCGGAGGCGACCTCGTCGGCGAGGACGTGCACCACGTTGCCGAAGCCCTGGGCGGCTGTGGCGGGGGCGTCGGCCTTGACCTCGCGGCCCAGGAACCACTGCAGGGCGCAGGTGCCCGCGAGCTGGTCGAGTGCGCTGCCGGAGAGCACGACGGGCTGGTCCCGGTCGCGCAGCGGCACCTTGGACTCGGTGGGCTCGAACATGCCCCACCAGCGGTAGGGGTGTGCGGACGGCACCAGGGGGCGGCCGTCCTCGTCGGCGAGGGCGGCGAGCCGGGCCAGGCGACGGGCGGCGGCCTCCCTCAGGGCGTCGGAGACGCGGGGATCGACCGTGGTGGCACGCAGTTCGGCGACGAGCGCCGCGACGGACAGCGGACGGCGCGGGCGTCCCGTGACGTCTTTCGGTTCGACGCCCAGTTCGGTCAGGAAGCGGGAGGGCTGGTCGCCGTCGTCCGCGGGGGCCTTGACCGCGGTGACGACGAGACGTTCGCGCGCGCGGGTGGCGGCGACGTAGAACAGGCGGCGTTCCTCGGCGAGCAGCGCGCCGGGGGTGAGGGGTTCGGCGAGTCCGTCGCGGCCGATGCGGTCGGCCTCCAGGAGGGAGCCGCGGCGGCGCAGGTCCGGCCACAGTCCCTCCTGGACGCCGGCGACGATCACCAGGCGCCATTCCAGGCCCTTGGAGCGGTGCGCGGTCATCAGGCGGACGGCGTCGGGGCGTACGGCACGCCGTGTGAGGGTGTCGGCGGCGATGTCCTCGGCCTCGATCTCCTCCAGGAAGTTCAAGGTGCCCCGGCCGCCGGTGCGCTCCTCGGCTCGGGCGGCGGTCGCGAACAGCGCGCAGACGGCGTCCAGGTCGCGGTCGGCGTTGCGGCCGGCCGCGCCGCCCCGGCGGGCGGCCCGCTCCAGCCGCGAGGGCCACGGCGTGCCCTCCCACAGGTCCCACAGCGCCTCCTCGGCCGTGCCGCCGCCCGCCAGGCGTTCACGGGCCTTGCGCAGCAGCGCGCCCAGGCGCTGGGCGCCCCGCGCGTAGGTGGGGTCGTGCACGGCGAGGCGCTCCGGTTCGGCGAGCGCCCGCGCCAGCAGGACGTCGGAGGGCGGGGGCAGCGGGGTGCCCGCGGCCCGTTCCTCGTCCCGCAGGGCACGGCCGAGGCGGCGCAGGTCGGCGGCGTCCATGCCGGCGAGCGGAGAGGTGAGGAGGGTGAGGGCGGTCTCGGTGTCGAGCCAGCAGACGGCCGGTTCCGCGTCAGGATCGCCGTCGGACGCCGTGTCCCGCTCGGGAGCCGCGGTGGCCTCCGCCAGGGCCACCGCCCGCAACGCCGTCAGCAGCGGTGCCACCGCCGGTTCGTGGCGCAGCGGCACGTCGTCGCCGTCCACGTCCACGGGGACGCCCGCTGACGTGAGGGCGCGGCGGACCACCGGGACGGTGCGGGAGCCGGCGCGTACCAGGACGGCCATCTCGTTCCACGGGACGCCGTCCTCCAGATGGGCCCTGCGCAGGATGTCGGCGATGTTGTCGAGCTCCGTACCGGGCGTGGGGTACGTGTACGCCTCGACCCGGCCGCCGTCCCTGACGGGGGCCAGTTCGCGATGGGCGCGGACCTTCTCGGCGGGCAGGCGGGTCAGCGGCATGCGCTGGGTCAGCAGGCGGGTGGCGGCCAGCAGAGCGGCTCCGGATCGGCGGGAGGTCCGCAGTACCGCCACGGGGGCTGGGCGGCCGTCCGCGCGCGGGAAGGCCTGCGGGAAGTCCAGGATGCCGTTCACGTCCGCGCCGCGGAACGCGTAGATCGACTGGTCGGGGTCGCCGAAGGCGACGAGGGTGCGGCCGCCGCCGGCCAGGGCGTGCAGCAGGCGTACCTGGGCGGGATCGGTGTCCTGGTACTCGTCGACGTACACGGCGTCGTACCGGGCGGCGAGCCACGCGGCGACATCGGGCCGGCGGGCGAGGAGCACCGCCCGGTGGACGAGTTCCGCGTAGTCGATCACACCTTGGAGGTCGAGGACGTCGAGGTACTCGGCGAGGAAGGCGGCCGCGGCGCGCCAGTCGGGGCGTCCCGTGCGGCGGGCGAAGGCGTCCAGGGCGCCGGGGCCGAGGCCGAGTTCCCGGGTGCGGGCGAGGACCGCGCGGACCTCGTCGGCGAAACCGCGCGTGGTCAGGCAGGCGCGCAGCTCGTCCGGCCAGCGCACGTGGGCGAGCCCGAGCCGCTCCAGGTCGACCTGGCCGGCGAGCAGCTCGCGCACCGAGACGTCCTGCTCGGGGCCGGACAGCAGCCGCAGCGGCTCGACGAAGAGGTCGCTGTCCTGGTGCGCGCGGACCAGGGCATAGCAGAACGAGTGGAAGGTGGTCGCCCGGGGGGCGCGGGCGGCCCCGGTCCGCAGGGCCATGCGGTCGCGCAGCTCGACGGCCGCCCTGCGGCTGAACGTGAGCACCAGGACGCGCTCGGGGTCCCCGCCGCGGGCGACGCGCTCGGCCACGGACTCGACGAGCGTGGTGGTCTTGCCGGTGCCGGGGCCCGCGAGGACGAGCAGCGGACCGGCCGTGTGGTCAACCACGGAGCGCTGTGCGGCGTCAAGATGAGGGGGGTCCGGTCGGGCAGGCGGGGTACGTACCAGTCGGTAGGCGCCACGGCTCCCCCGCCGCACCCGGGGGTGCGGCAGGCCGCTGGTGGAGGAAGAGGAGCTCACGTGGTTCGCCGGTCCTGGTGGAAGTGCTGGTCGGGAGGCCATCGCGCGTTGCGGGCGGTGACCGCGGGGTGACGGGGACGCGTGCGGCCGACGCTACGCCGACGGGTGAGACGGAAGCAGGGCTTCCCCTTCTTCCCGCCGGTCACTCGTGGCACTCATGGCAGCCATGGCACCCGCGTCCCCCACGTCCCTCATCACACGAACGTACGTCATGCCGCCGATGTGCCCCGATTCCCTCGTCCGGATCACGGGTCACACGAGGGGACGTCCGATGGCGGAAGCTGTCAGGTGTGACCCTCCGCGCGTTCGCCGCCGTCCCAGCGCGCCCGTCTCATGTCGAGGCGCGGCAGGTGGCCCTCGGCGGCCCGGCTCGCCTCCTTCAGGGGCGTGCCCTCCTCGCGGTAGTGGCCGAGGGCTCGCTGTTCGTGCCCCGGGAGCAGGACACCGTCCGCGCGTACGACCCGCCACCACGGAACGGCTCCTCCGTAGAGGGCCATCACCCGGCCCACCTGCCGCGGGCCGCCCTCCTCGAGCCACTCGGCGACGTCCCCGTATGTCATGACCCGACCCGGCGGAATGAGTTCGGCCACGTCCAGGACCCGCCCGGCGTACGCGGGCAGGGCTTCCGCGCCGTCGTCCTCGTGCCCGCCCCCCTCAGGGCTTTCCTCGCTCATCCGTCCCATCCTGCCCCACCCCACCGACAACGGGACGCGCGCACTCCGGAGCGTTTCCCTCGCCCGGCGGGAGCGCGTCGGGCAGACTGTCCGCCCCCGCATGTGCACCCTGATGCCCCCGTGTGTCGGTGCGGCATGCCACCATCGTGCGGGCGGTGACCGGTGATACGAGACCAAGAAGAGACGATGAAGCAGCAGGGTGCGCACCCCGACGAACCGGAGGGCACCTCTGACGCCTCGTCGCGCCCGGACACCCCGGACGACGGCGCGAAGGGGGGCGGAGAGGACACCCCGGTGGTCGCCGGCTCCCCCGACACGGCGTACATCGACGAGGTGGAGGGCGACGAACCGCTGCTCCCCGCGCGCGTGCACCGGCCGTCCGATCTGATGCGGCTCCTGGTGGGTGTTCTCGCCGTCGCGGTACTGATCGGGATCGCCGCGTTCGCGCACGGCACCACGTCGGGCCTCGAACAGGACATCAACAAGGGCACCGGCCAGGCGCCCGACCTGCTGATCAAGATCGCGGGTCTGGCCTCCAGCATCGCGATCCTGCTGGTGCCGGTCGCCTTCGCCATCGAGCGGCTGATCAAACGGGACGGACTGCGCATCGCCGACGGCGTGCTCGCGGCCGTCCTGGCACACGGCGTGACACTCGCCACGGACCTGTGGGTCGCCCGGGCCGCCCCCGACTCGATCCAGGAGGCGCTCACCCAGCCCTCCCCCGGCGACATCCACGCGCTGACCGACCCCGTGCACGGCTATCTGGCACCGGTCATCGCATACATGACAGCCGTCGGCATGTCGCGCCGGCCCAGATGGCGCGCGGTGCTGTGGGTCGTGCTGCTCCTCGACGCCTTCTCGATGCTCGTCACCGGGTACACGACGCCGTTCTCGATCATCCTCACCGTGCTGATCGGCTGGACGGTGGCCTACGGCACGCTGTACGCGGTCGGCTCGCCCAATGTCCGGCCCACCGGGCAGACCCTGATGGCGGGCCTGCGGACCGTCGGCTTCCGCCCGGTCAGCGCGTCCCGGGAGGACCTCTCGGACAACCCGGACACCGGCGACCGGGGCCGCCGCTACTTCGTCACCCTCGAGGACGGCCCGCCGCTGGACGTGACGGTGGTCGACCGGGAGCAGCAGGCCCAGGGGTTCTTCTACCGCGCCTGGCGCAACCTGACCCTGCGCGGCTTCGCCACCCGCAGCAGCCTCCAGTCACTGCGGCAGGCCCTGGAGCAGGAGGCGCTGCTGGCATACGCGGCCATCGCGGCCGGCGCCAACGCGCCCAAGCTGATCGCCACCTCCGAACTGGGCCCCGACGCGGTGATGCTCGTCTACGAGCACAGCGGCGGGCGCACCCTCGACTCGCTGCCGGACGAGGAGATCACCGACGACCTGCTGCGCGACACCTGGCACCAGGTGAGGGCCCTGCAGTCCCGGCGCATCGCGCACCGCAGGCTGGTGGGCGACGCGATCCTGGTCGATGGTTCCGGCACGGTGATCCTCACCGACCTGCGCGTCGGGGAGATCGCGGCCGGTGACCTGCTGCTGCGCATGGACATCTCCCAGCTGCTGGTGACCCTCGGCCTCCGGGTGGGCGCCGAGCGGGCGGTCGCCTCGGCGGTGGGCGTGCTCGGCCCCGACGCGGTGGCGGACTGCCTGCCGATGCTCCAGCCCATCGCGCTCAGCCGCTCCACCCGGGCGACGCTGCGCAGACTGGCCCGGGAGCGGGCACAGCGCGAGCGCGAGGCGGTCCTGGAGGCATCCCGGCAGGACAAGCAGGCCCGCCTGGAGGAGGCCTCGGACGACACCTCGCCCGTGGCGGAGAAACCCGGCAGGAAAGCCGGCAAGAAGGCCGTACGAGCGGAGCAGCGGGCGGAGAAGCGGGCCATCGACGAGGCCCTGGAGGAGGCTCGTGAGGAGGACCTGCTCACGCAGATCCGCCACGAGGTGCTGCGGATCAGGCCGCAGGCACCGGTCGAGCCGGCCCGACTGGAGCGGGTGCGGCCGCGCACGCTGATCAGTTTCATCGCGGGCGCGATCGGCGCCTACTTCCTGCTGACGCAGCTCACCCACATCGAGTTCGGGCCGCTCATCGCGAACGCCGAGTGGGGCTGGGTCGCCGCGGCGGTGCTCTTCTCGATGGGCAGCTACTTCGCGGCGGCGCTGGCGCTGCTGGGGTTCGTGCCCGAGCGGGTGCCGTTCCTGCGGACCGTGGCGGCGCAGGTCGCCGGGTCGTTCGTGAAGATCGTCGCCCCGGCGGCGGTGGGCGGTGTCGCCCTCAACACGCGCTTCCTGCAGCGCGCGGGCGTGCGGCCGGGGCTCGCGGTGGCGAGCGTCGGGGCGTCGCAGCTGTTCGGCCTCGGCTGCCACATCCTGATGCTGCTGGCCTTCGGCTATCTGACCGGCACCGAGAAGACGCCGTCCCTGTCGCCGTCCCGGACGGTCATCGCCGGTCTGCTGACGGTGGCGGTGCTCGTCCTCGTGGTGACGTCGGTGCCGTTCCTCCGGAAATTCGTCGTCACGCGCGTGCGGTCGCTGTTCGCGGGTGTCGTGCCGCGCATGCTGGACGTGCTGCAGCGGCCGCAGAAGCTGGTCACCGGCATCGGCGGCATGCTGCTGCTCACCGCCTGCTTCGTGATGTGCCTGGACGCGTCGATCCGCGCGTTCGGCGACGAGTCCACCTCGATCAGCATCGCCAGCGTCGCCGTCGTCTTCCTCGCGGGCAACGCCCTGGGGTCCGCCGCGCCGACACCAGGCGGTGTGGGCGCGGTCGAGGCGACCCTGACGGTCGGCCTGATCGCGGTGGGACTGCCGAAGGAAGTGGCGGCGCCGGCGGTTCTGCTGTTCCGCCTGCTGACACTGTGGCTGCCGGTGCTGCCGGGCTGGCTCGCCTTCAACCAGCTGACACGCAAGCAGGCGCTCTGACGGCGACGGCCCGCCGGGCACCCGCACCCGCATGCGCGGCCCGCCCCGCCGGGCGGGCTCTGCACTCACACCCGTCCCCGCTACCTCGTACGGCACATGTCCCGCGCGTGGGTCCCCGTACCGCCGCAGGATGGAACCATGCCGACCCTCCTCCGGCTGCGCGCCGCCGCCCTGACCGCCACCGCCGTGCTGCTGTCCACCGTGCTGGCGGGCTGCGGTGACGACGGCACCGAGGACCAGGACCTCACGCGGCAGGAGCTGAGCTGGAAGGCCTGCCCGGCCCCGGACGAGGCCCAGGGCGAGGGCGCCGCCCCCTCGCCGCTGCCGGACGGCGACGAGTGGCAGTGCGCCACCATGAAGGCCCCCCTCGACTGGAACGACCCCAAGGGCGACACGATCGACCTGGAACTCATCCGGGCCCGGGCCAGCGGCGACAAGAGCGAACGCATCGGCTCGCTGATCTTCAACTTCGGCGGCCCCGGCGTCTCGGGCGTCAAGACCCTGCCCGGCTTCGGGGACGGCTTCGAAACCCTGCGCACCCGCTACGACCTGGTCAGCTTCGATCCGCGCGGAGTCGGCCGCAGCGACCCCGTGCTCTGCGAGAACGACCAGCAGCTCGACGCGTACTTCCAGCAGGACGCCTCGCCCGACGACACCGCCGAACGCACCGAACTGCTCGACAGCACCAAGGAATTCAACGACGCCTGCGAAAAGAACTCCGAGCAGATCCTGCCGCACGTACGCACCACCGACGCGGCCCGCGACCTGGACCTGATGCGCCAGGTCCTCGGCGACCGCGAACTGCACTACTTCGGCTTCTCCTACGGCACCGAACTCGGCGGCGTCTACGCCCACCTCTTCCCCCAGCGGGTCGGCCGTGTCGTGTTCGACGCCGTCGTCGACCCCACCCGGGACCCGGAACAGAGCTCGCTCGGGCAGGCCAAGGGCTTCCAGCTCGCGCTCGACAACTATGCCGAGGACTGTGTGTCGAAGTCCGGGGGCTGCCCCGTCGGCGACAGCGCGCAGGACGTGAAGGACCGTATCGCCACCCTGCTGAAGGACCTCGACCGCAAGCCGATCCCGGGCGTCTTCCCGCGCGAACTGACCCAGAGCGCGGCGCTCGGCGGCATCATCCAGACGCTGTACTCCCAAGAGCTGTGGCAGTACCTCACCGATGGCCTCCAGCAGGCGTACGACGGCGACGGCAGCCTCCTGATGGCGCTCTCCGACACGAACAACGGACGCAGCGAGAACGGCGAGTACGACAACTCGGCCGCCGCCTACACCGCCATCAGCTGCGCCGACGCCAAACCGCGCTACGACGCCGCCTACGTCGAGCGGAAGCTGCCGGAGTTCCGGGCCGCCTCACCGCTGTTCGGCGACGCGCTGGCGTGGGGCATGATCGGCTGCACCGACTGGGCCGTGGCGGGCGCCGCCGACCATCCGGACGTGAGCGCGCCGGGAGCGGCGCCGATCCTGGTCGTGGGCAACACCGGCGACCCCGCCACCCCGTACGAGGGCGCGCGGAAGATGGTGGACGCGCTGGGCAAGGGCGTCGGTGTCGAGCTGACGTACCGGGGGCAGGGGCACGGTGCCTACGACAGCAAGAACAAGTGCGTGCAGGGCGCGGTGAACGGCTATCTGCTGGACGGGAAGGTGCCGCCGGCGGGGACCGTCTGCACCTGAGCCTCGCCGCGATCCTGACGAAACCGCAGGTCAAGACGTTATCCACAGGTCGGAGCGGTCGACGCGGGGTTCTGCCTACCATGGCCTGACCGCCATCCGCGGCACGGTGCGGGCGGCTCTGCCAGGGGGGATGAACCCATGTCGCGTTTTCTGCGGTGCACCGCTGCGGCGGTCGCCTCGGCGCTGCTGGCCGCGGGGTGCAGCGGCGATTCGTCGGACGACCGCGGCGATGGGCTCTCCTGGAGCCGCTGCGAGGCGACCTCCGACGCGCCCGCGCCGAGCAGCGACTGGCAGTGCGCGACGCTGAAGGTGCCGCTCGACTGGTCCGAACCGGACGGCGAGACGATCGGGCTGGCACTGATCCGCGCCAAGGCCAGGGGCGACGACCGCGTCGGCTCGCTCCTGTTCAACTTCGGGGGCCCCGGCGCCTCGGGCGTGTCCATGATGCCGTCGTACGCTCCGACGGTCTCCAGGCTCCGTGAGCGCTACGACCTGGTGAGCTGGGACCCGCGCGGGGTGGGTGCCAGCGAAGGGGTGCGCTGCCGCGGCGACAAGGAGATCCAGGCGGCCGAGTCGGTGGACGTCACCCCCGACACACCGGCCGAGGAGAGGGCGTTCCTCGACGACGCCGCCGACTTCGGCGAGGGCTGCCGCAAGGACGCCGGAAAGCTGATGGCGCACGTCTCGACCGCGGACTCGGCCCGCGACATGGACCGCATCCGGGAGGTGCTCGGTGACGACAGGATGCACTACTTCGGCATCTCCTACGGCACGGAACTGGGCGGCACCTACGCCCACCTGTTCCCGGAGAAGGTGGGGCGGATGACGCTCGACGCGGTCGTCGACCCCGGCGCCGACACCGTGGGCCATGCCCAGCACCAGGCCAGGGGTTTCCAGCGCGCCCTCAACGGCTATCTCGAATCCACGGGCCAGGACCCGCGGGAGGGAACGAGGAAGATCGCGGACCTGCTGCGCCGGCTCGACTCCCGGCCCCTGCCGACGGGCGCGCCCGGGCGGAAGCTGACCCAGACGCTCGCGGTCACCGGCATCATCCTGCCGCTGTACAGCAAGGACAGCTGGCCGACGCTGACCAGCGCCCTCGACGCGGCCGAGCGGGGGGACGGCTCGGAGCTGCTGGCCCTCGCCGACCGCTACAACGAACGCGGCCCGTCGGGTCGCTACGGCACGACGACCCACGCCCAACGGGTCATATCGTGCCTGGACGACAGGCAGCGGCCGACCGCGGCCGAGACGAAGCGGCTGCTGCCTCGGTTCGCGAAGATCTCCCCGGTCTTCGGGACGTTCCTCGGCTGGGACACGGCCGGCTGGTGCCACGACTGGCCGGTGCCCGGACAGCACGAGAACCCGGAGGTGAGCGCCCCCGGCGCGGCACCGGTCCTGGTGGTCGGCAACACCGGCGACCCGGCCACCCCGTACGAGGGCGCGCGGAGGATGGCCGACGAGCTGGGCAAGGGCGTGGGTGTGATGCTCACCTGGCGAGGACAGGGACACGGCGCCTACGGCAGCGGGAGCGACTGTGTCGACTCCACTGTGGACGCCTACCTGCTGGACGGTTCGGTGCCGAAGGACGGCAAGGTCTGCTCATGACGACGGCGGGGGCTTCGGGCACCCTCGGTGCCCGAAGCCCCCGCCGCCCGGGAAGAGGAGCCGGACGCGGCTCAGTAGACCGGCTTGTCCGGCTCGATCTGGTTGACCCAGCCGATCACGCCGCCGCCGACGTGGACCGCGTCGGAGAAGCCCGCGGACTTCAGGACCGCGAGGACTTCCGCACTGCGGACACCCGTCTTGCAATGCAGGACGATCTTCTTGTCCTGCGGGAGGCTCTCCAGGGCGGAGCCCATGAGGAACTCGTTCTTCGGGATCAGGCGGGCGCCCGGGATGGAGACGATCTCGTACTCGTTCGGCTCGCGGACGTCGATGATGTCGATGCTCTCGCCGTCGTCGATCCACTCCT
The DNA here is from genome assembly GCF_014651075.1 of Streptomyces djakartensis. GTDB lineage: Bacteria > Actinomycetota > Actinomycetes > Streptomycetales > Streptomycetaceae > Streptomyces > Streptomyces djakartensis. The sequence continues at coordinate 28,335 of NZ_BMWE01000037.1, forward strand.
TGAGCTGCTTGGGAGTGATCGTGGAATCGGCGGCCGCCGCCTGGGCCTCCTCGGAGACGACGCCGCAGAAGGCCTCGTAGTCGATGAGCTCGGTGACGGTCGGGTTCTCGCCGCAGACCGCGCAGTCGGGGTCCTTGCGGACCTTGACCTGGCGGTACTGCATCTCCAGGGCGTCGTAGATCATCAGCCGGCCGACCAGCGGCTCACCGATGCCGGCGAGCAGCTTGATGGCCTCGTTGACCTGGATGGAGCCGATGGACGCGCACAGCACGCCCAGCACACCGCCCTCGGCGCAGGAGGGGACCATGCCGGGGGGCGGGGGCTCCGGGTACAGGCAGCGGTAGCAGGGGCCGTGCTCGGACCAGAAGACGGAGGCCTGGCCGTCGAAGCGGTAGATCGAGCCCCACACGTACGGCTTGTTCAGCAGCACGCAGGCGTCGTTGACCAGGTAGCGGGTCGCGAAGTTGTCCGTGCCGTCGACGATCAGGTCGTACTGGCTGAAGATGTCCATCACGTTGTCGGCCTCGAGCCGCTCCTCGTGAAGGATCACGTCCACGTACGGGTTGATGCCCTTGACGCTGTCGCGGGCGGACTCCGCCTTGGAACGGCCGATGTCGGACTGGCTGTGGATGATCTGGCGCTGCAGGTTCGACTCGTCGACCTCGTCGAATTCCACGATGCCGAGGGTGCCGACGCCCGCGGCGGCCAGGTACATCAGCGCCGGCGAGCCCAGGCCGCCGGCGCCCACACACAGCACCTTGGCGTTCTTCAGCCGCTTCTGCCCGTCCATCCCGACATCGGGGATGATCAGGTGGCGGGAGTACCTGCGGACCTCGTCTACGGTGAGCTCGGAAGCCGGCTCGACCAGGGGTGGCAGCGACACGGGGGCTCCGTTGGTCGGTCAATCACTACGGTTGTTCTCCCCGTAACACTGCCATGTGCTTTTTCATTCCGAGACACCTGTTCCGACACGCGAGACGACTTCGTCCCAGTAGCCGGGCATGGTCTCCCAGGGATCGGCGTAGCCGCCGCAGTCCGTGCGGTCCGTGACGTAGATCGTCGCCGCGCCCTGCCGGCGGGCGATGCCGAGCGCCTCCGCCAGGCGCGCACGGGGCACGCTGTGGACGAAGTGACAGAAGCGCTCGGGCGGGTGGCCGGCGGTCCACTCGGCCACCTGCGACCAGCGGTAGTCGTTCCACGGGCCGGAGAAGGTGACCAACTGGTCGGCGAGGTCCGCGTACCCCGGGTGCGGGTGGATGCCGTGGCCGAGGACGATGTGGGCACCGTCCCGGATCACGCGAAGCGTGGCGACCGTGCGGCGCACCCCGGACAGCCCGGCGTGGTCCGCCGGGCAGCGGTCCAGGAGGAAGCCGTCGGTCTGGTACCAGTCGGCGAAGCGGTGGGCGTCCGAGATCAGCTCTCCGAAGTTCCGGGTGCCGTACCGGCTGTCGAGGTGACCGAGGACGCGGACGCCCGCGTTGCGCAGGCGGCCGGCCGCTTCGAGGCACTGGGGGTCGGGCCGGGCCCCGGGACCGTCGGCCACGTTGAGGACCACCCAGTGCAGCGGGGTGCCGGGGCGGGTGAGAGCGCCCCACTCGGTGGGGGCGAGAAGGGGGTGGGCGTAGCCGGGGACGCCGACGCCGGGACGCAGTCCCGTGCCGGTGGTGCGTTGCCGTCTGCTGGTCAGATGCGGCATGCCGCCTCCATCCAGATGTCCGCGAGGGACTCCTCGAGGCCGATGCGGGGACGCCAGCCGAGCCGGTCGCGGGCGGTGCGCACGTCGGCCTGCTGCCAGCTGCCGCAGCCGTCCGGGTACGGGTACGCGACCGGGAGCGCGTGGTCCGAGTCGGGGCGGGGGTGGCCGATGGCAGGACGCAGGGCGCCGGGAGGGCCGTCGAGTTCGTGGAGGGCGCCGCCGTATCCGGCGACGCGGGCGAGGACGGCGGCGGCGTCGCGCAGGCGCACGGCGCGGCCGGAGCCGATGTTGATGACGCCCTGCGCGGCGGAGAGCGAGGCGGCGTGGACGGCGCGGGCCACGTCCCGGACGTCGACGAAGTCGCGCTGGGCGCCGAGACCGCCCAGTTTCAGCTCGCCGTCGCCGGACTGCATGGCACGGCGCATGGCCTCGGCGAGGCGGCCCAGCGGGGAGCCGGCCGGGGTGCCGGGCCCGGCCGGTGAGAAGACGCGCAGGACGACGGCGTCCAGGCCGGAGCCGAGGACCAGTTCGGTGGCGGCGAGCTTGCTGACGCCGTACGGACCGCCGGGCCTTGGTACGGCGTCCTCCGCCGTGGAGGATCCGGGCTGGCTGGGGCCGTACTCCGCGCTGCATCCGATCTGCACCAGCCGGGCGCCGCAGCCGCTGCGGCGCAGCGCCTCGCAGACGGTGGCCACGGCGACGGTGTTGTGGCGGGTGAGCTCACGGGCGCCGCCGCGGGTGGTGCCCGCGCAGTTGACGACGACACCCGGGTGGACGGCGTCCAGGAAGCGGGTGAGAGCGCCGGGGCTGCCGGACGCGAGGTCGAAGCGGACGTCGGCGTCGTCGCCGCGGCCGAGGGCGGTGAGCTGCACGGCCGGGTCGGCGAGCAGGCGGTCGGCCACGAAACGGCCGATGTAGCCGTTGGCTCCGATCAGCAGCACTCTCATCGTGCGGCTCCCTGAGTGGCCTGGGTCCCGGGAGGGATGGTCATGTCGGTTCTCCTTGAGGTGGGTGGACCGGGGTGGACAGGGCGGTGCGGGTGCTTCCGGCGGGTGGTGCCGGTCCCGTGGCTGTGGAACCGCTCGGGGGCCGGCGCCGGCGGCCGGGCGGCGGGTGTGGCCGGTCCCGGCTCCCGGTCCCGGTCATCGGGTGTGGTCCTGGGGTGCGTGGGCCGAGGCGCTGGTCAGCTTGCGGGCCGCATGGACCAGAAGGGCCAGCGCGGCCGCTCCGCAGACGAGCGCGGGGACGCTGCCGGCGCCCCAGGTGGTGACGAGGGTTTCGACGGGAGTGGCCAGGAAGCCGCAGCCGGGGAGGCGGGAGGCGAAGACCGTGGCGAGGGCGGCGGCCTGGACGGTGGCCGTCGCGGTGAGGACCACAGCGGGGGCGTAGGTGAAGCCGTGGGTGGTGAGGAGGCGGGCCAGGAAGAGGAGGGCGCCGAGGGTGAGCGCCTCGGCGGGGGCCGCGGGCTCGCCGAGGGCTTCGGTGCTGAGGATGAGCAGGGCCGCCAGGGCGCTCATGAACAGAGCGACGGCGCCGAGCAGGAGCGGGCGTACGGCGGCGCCGAAGTCCTCGAGGCCGCGGCTTGTCCCCAGCATGCGGCGGGCGCGCACGGTGAAGAGGTGGGCGATCCAGGCGGCGGGCGCGCAGGCCAGGGTCAGGGCCAGGAGGGGGGTGGCGGTGAGCGGCCAGGAGCCGTCGGCCGTGCCGGTGGGCAGGCCGTCGGGACCCCCGGTGACGGCGCTGTCGAGCAGGCCGTCGCCCAGGAGGGAGTAGGTGACGAGCCAGCAGATCCACAGGGTGGTCCGGCGTGGGGTGACGCGGTCGGCGGCGCTCAGGGGCCCCCGGCGCACGGCGCCGCGGAGGGCCAGGGCCACGGCGAGCGCGCCCGCTGCCGCCGCGCACAGGCGTGCCCGGCCCTGGGTGAGGTGCAGGGCGGTCACGGCGGCGGCGCACAGCGTGCCGGGCAGGAGCGTGAGGAGGGCCCAGTCGACCCGGGGTCGTGGGGCGGCGGGTGTGGCGGGCAAAGGCGCGTCCCCGTCCCGGGAGACCCGCGCGTACATCTCCTCCGCCAGGGAGAAGACATCCCGGTGACGGAAGCGGGCGGCGGTCCGGTCGGTGATGCCGTGCGCCTCCAGGCCCGCCGCGATCTCGAGCGGGTCGACCGCGCGTTCACAGAGCTCGCGGTGACGGTGGATCAGCGCCTTGACCGGGTCGGCGGCACCACGCCGCGGAGCGGAGGGCCTGCGGTCGGTGGCCGTCGCCTCGGTGCCCGGCTCGCGGTCGACGGTCGTCTCCGCCGCAGGGGAGACCGTGGCCGCGGGGCCCGGCGAACCCGAGTCGTTCATCGTGCTGCCTCCTGGGCGGTGACGGAACCGGTGGCCCGCACGGGACTGCTCGCCGCCCAGCCGGTGCTGCCGACGGCGGGCCGGGGTGTCCGGGCGGCGGCCCAGCGGACCGGGACGTGGGCCTCGGCGGGGACCGCGAAGGGCAGTGGCTCCCCGGCCTGGTCGAGGACCGCACGGCGGACCGGCGTGTGCGAGACGATCTCCAGGTAAATGCCGTGAAATGCCTCGATGTTCTGCTCGATGGTGAACAGTTCGAGGGCGCGAGCGCGGGCGGCGGCACCGAGGCGCGCACGACGCTCGGGATCACGCAGCAACGCCACGCACGCCTCGGCGAGCGCCCGCGGGTTGCGCGCCGGTACGACGAGCCCCGTGCCGCCGATGACCTCCACGACCGCGCCGACGTCGGTCGACACCGTCGCGCGTCCGCAGAGCATGGCCTCGGCCAGGCCGATCGGGAAGCCCTCGACGACGCTGGACAGGACGGTCACCGCGCCCGCGGCGTAGGCATCGGCGCGGCCGGGGAGTTCCGGTCCGCCGGTCTCCTCGAACGACACCGGGTTGTCGCCGGTGGCGTGCGGGCCGTCGGCCTCGTCGGGGAAGAGCTGGGCGGCCAGTGTCCGGCAGTGCTCGAGGTAGGCCGCGCCGCCTGGGTCGGCGGGGGCTCCGACGATGCGCAGACGGGTCCTCGGCTCCCGTCTGCGGATCTCGGCGAAGGCGTGCAGCAGTGAGACCAGGTCCTTGGCCGGTTCGACGCGCCCGACCCAGACGAGCGTGTCCGGGTCGGCGCACTCCGGGGACTCGCCCACCCACGCGAAGGGACGGGCGTCCATTCCGGGGTAGACGGTGCGGAGCTTGTCGCGGTCGGCGCCGCAGCGTTCCTGCCAGCGGCGGGCGTGCGCGTTGCCGGCCGTGACGACGGCGGCCCGTGCGTAGACCTCGGCCGCGAGCCTGCTCTGGAAGGCCGCCAGCAGGAACCGTACGGCGGGCGGGGCGTCCGGGGTGGTGAGGTAGTGCGTCCGCAGGCGCACCCCGTACTCGGTCACCAGCAGCGGCACACCGGTGAAATGGCGGGCCAGCAGGCCGGGCAGGGCGGTCGTGCCGCCGGAGGCGGTGTGGCAGAGGTCCACCGCGCCGAGTCCGTCGTCCTCGTACCAGTCGAGCGAGAGGGGGCGCAGGGCGCGATCCAGGTGCGCGGCCACGGCCAGCAGATCCGGTACGCGTGCCTCGCGCGCCTCGCGGTGGGCGCCGGGCGCACGACAGGCGCGCTCCAGCGTGCGTACGGCGGCCTCGGAGCGGAGGGCTCCTGCCAGGCCGCCCTGCTCCCGGGCGAGTTCGGCGAGCCCGTACAGAGCGTTGCCGAAACGGTCCGTCTCAGGGGTCGACGCAGCCTCGGAAGCCCCGCACAGTACGGCCGCCAGTTCGCCGAAGCACTCGGTGAACCGCCGGCGGGCGCGGCGGCCGAGAACCGGTCCGTCCTCCGAGGACATCCACAGCGGTGCGGTGCGCACCCTGCGCACCTGCGGTGGCAGCGGGACCCAGCCCTCGTCCTCCTGCTGTTCGCTGCGGCTGAGCGCGTAGACGTCGAACTCGTGCTGGGCGAGCCCGCGCACCAGCCGGTCGCACCAGAGCACGGCGTCACCGCTCACGTACGGATAGCCACCCTCCGTAAGCAGTCCGATGCGCACGAGTGCACCCCCGATCTCCCGTATGGGGAGCCGCCGTTGTCCCGGCGGCTCGCAGCGGGAAGAACGTATGCGGACAAGGCGGTGGTACGACGGACGGTTGTCCGTCGCACCACCAAAAGGGGTGAACGGTCGTAACTTTCCTGTGCGGGTCGCGTTCTGTCGCGCTAGGAAATCAGGTCGCGACCTCCCGCCCCGTCATCTCCCCGGATACGGCCAGGGGTTGGGCAGACAGTGAATGCCGTCGTGGTCGAGGAACTTGGTCTGCTGCTGCATGACGGGGGCGAGGCCGCCGTCCTTGTCGCAGGTGACGTGGCCGTAGCCGAGGCGGTGGCCGACCTCGTGATTGATCAGCATCTGCCGGTAGGCGTGGATCTTGTCGCCGTACGTCCGTGAGCCCTGCGCCCACCGGTAGGCGTTGATCATCACGCGCTCGGTGGCGGCCGAGTCGCAGGAGACGTTGTCCACGGTGGTGTCCAGGCCGGACTTGGCGCACCAGTCGGCGGTCGTGCCGGGACTGGCCAGAGTGATCACGAAGTCGGGCCGGCCGGAGTAGACGCGCTCGAAGGTACGCGCGCCGTTGTGGGCCCAGCTGCGCTGGTCGTTGAGCGTCTTCTGCACGGCCTCGGCGAAGAGTTCGGCGTCGAGCCCGAGCCCCTGCTCCACGTCCACACGGTAGGTGAACTTCTGTCCGGGACCCGGCGCCTCGGCGATGCCGGGGACGGCGTCGAACTTCCCCGAGCCCTTGAGCGTGGCACCGAGCGGGTACGTCCGGCCCATCTTCTCGCCGTACGTCAGCAGCTTCGTGTCCGGGTCGGGGGCGAGCGCGCGGCCGTCCGCGCGGGACGCGGAGTCGCGGACGTCGCGGGACCGGTCGGAAGCGGACTGCGACGGCGTGTCCGCGCCACCCTGGCCGTCGGCGACCTGACCGGCGACGACCACGGCCAGCACGGTGGTGACCGCGGCGGCGGCGATGCCGGTGAAGGTGCGGCCCTTGGTGCCGTTGGTGCCCTTGGCGCCCTTCCCCGTCGCCGGCGGGCCGGTCGGCTCCGCGTGGTCCTCGTCCACGCCGTCGGAGCGGAGTCCGGCCGCCGGGCCGTCGCTCCAGTCCGCGACGGAGACGTAGGCGTCCGCGGCGTCCGCGGAGGCGGGCGTACCGGGCGCGAAGACGTCGCCCTCGCCGAAGACGTCGAGGTATTCCTGCCGGGGCCCGGGCGCCCGCCGCTGCCGCGGCAGGGCCGCGCCACCGCTGCCCCTCAACTCACCCCAGCCACCCCCGGCTTCCCGCTGCTCGGGGTGGCCTCCACGGGCTTGCGGGAAGCCGTGCGGAGGGGTGTTGGCGGAGGGACGGGGCACCCCGCGCGCGGGCGTGCCCTCGGGCAGGCGGGGGGCACCGTGCGCCGGCGTCCCGTCCGGAAACCGTCCGCCGGGCGGACGCGGCGCGCCGCGCGGGGGCGTCACCTCCGGTGGAGCGGGCCGCGGTCCCGGCGTGCGGTGCTGGGCGCCATCCGGCGGCGGCCAGCCGGTCCGCCCGGTGCGCGGCAGTCCGGCGCGGCCTCCCCGGCTCGCGTCCGGCGCCTGGCCGGGCCCCTGTGCCGGCCCGGCCCGGCCGTCCCCTCCTGCGGTTGTGTCCGCGGCGTCGCCCTTGGCGACGGGCCCGCGGCGGCTGTGGCGTCCCACGTCGCGCCTCAGCCCCCCATGCTCTCGTCCGTGCGTTCTTCCTCGACGGCCTCTTCACCGGCATCCGCCCGGCCCGGGCCCGGCTCGGCCGTGGCACCCCGAGCCCGCTGTGCCCGCCGCGTGCCCAAGTCTCCCGCACCACCCAGGTGTTCGCGAAACGCCCTGGCCACGGTCTCCGGGTACTCCATCATGGCCACGTGCCCCGCGTCCGGCAACGTCACCAGACGTGAGTCACGGAAGGCCCGGGCCGCCTTCTGCGCCATGCGGAAGCCGACGAGCTGGTCGCGGCCGCCGTAGATGAGAAGCGTCGGGGCGAGGACCCGTTCGGCCTGGCGCCACAGCCCATGCTGGCCGCCCAGCGTGTACGCGTTGACTATCCCGCGCGCGGAGCGCGCCATCGCGTCCCAGAAGTACGGCAGCCGCAGCCGCCGCTCCATCTCCTGCACGGCGTTGCGGAAACCTTCCGGCGTGACCCGCTCCGGATCCCCGTAACAGAGCGCCATCACACCACGGACCCGCTGCTCCGCCGTCCACGCCCGGGTGAGCCGGGTGAACAGCGGGGCGACGCCGGGAACGGCGAGCAGCCCCGTCGGCACGGCGGAACGCTGCACACGGATCTCGGGCAGGGCGGGCGACACGAGCGTGAGCGTACGGACGAGGTCGGGCCGCACCGCGGCGACACGAGTGGTGACGGCGCCACCGAGCGAGTTGCCGAACAGATGCACGGGACCGCGTCCGGAGGCGTCGAGGTAGCGGATGACCGCGCGCGCGTGCGCCGTGACGGAGTAGTTGCCGTCGTCCGGCGGCGGGGAGTCCCCGAAGCCCGGCAGGTCGAGGGCCTCGCTGTCGACGACGTCGTCCAGCAGCGGCATCAGCGCCGACCAGTTCTGCGACGAACCCCCGAGCCCGTGCACGTAGAGCGCGGAGGGCAGCCCCTCGCGGGCCGGGCGCCTCGACCGCACCTTCAGCGTGACACCGGGAAGCTCGACCGACCTGAGCCGCTCGCCGTCGGCGACCCTCACTCCCCCCACCTTCGGCAGCACGTTGGCGGGCGGCACGAAGGGCAGTTCGGTCGAGGACATGCGGCAATGTTACGAGACGATCACGTGGTGGTTCATGTGTTCGCCATCACAGGAATCGGCCACTTGAGACGCGAGGGATGGGCACACGAGAAGCAGTCGACGGGATGCGGTCGAAGGGACGCGCACCGCGTCACATCCCGGACGCGGATCGCATAGCGTCCGGATCGGGTGTCTCCTAGGCTCGTACCCAGGGCACCCGCGTGTGGCCCCTGCATCCCCAGGGACGTTCGTAGGAAGGGAGCCCAGCATGGCCGTAGACCCCACCGACCCCGAGACGTTCGAGGCCGAGGACGCACCGGAAACGCCGGAGTACGACGTCGAGGCCCCCGAGGTCGACGCGGCCGAGCAGCACGCGGACATCACGCCGGACCGCGACGATCCGCTGACCGCCGTCGACCCGGGCCGCGCCAACGAGGCCGACCTGGCGGAACAGGCCCGGATCGTCTCGCTCGACGAGGACGACTACCGGTGACGCACGCCGCCCGAGGGCGACGCGAGACATCACCGAGCAGGAAAGGAGCCGCATTTTGCCCGCTCTGCCCCTGTTTGAAACCTTCTCAACCACTTTCGTAACCGTCCGGTCCGTGAAATTCTGCGCTCTCACCGCGCGCACCACGGTTACCGAAAAGTACGATGGCGACGCGGCCAGATCCGCATGTGGACGACTATGGGAGGCGGCGTGACAGCCATCGAGCAGACAGAGGCGGTTCGCCCGCGGGGCACACGCCTGCCGCGCCGTGCCCGACGGAACCAGCTCCTGGGCGCCGCCCAGGAGGTCTTCGTGGCCCAGGGCTACCACGCGGCCGCGATGGACGACATCGCCGAGCGCGCCGGCGTCAGCAAGCCCGTGCTCTACCAGCACTTCCCGGGCAAGCTCGACCTCTATCTCGCGCTGCTGGACCAGCACTGCGAGTCGCTCATCCAGGCCGTGCGGAACGCGCTGGCGTCGACGAGCGACAACAAGCAACGCGTGCGGGCCACCATGGACGCCTACTTCGCGTACGTCGAGGACGACGGTGGCGCCTTCCGCCTCGTCTTCGAGTCGGACCTGACGAACGAGCCCGCCGTGCGCGAGCGCGTCGACAAGGTCACCAACGAGTGCGCGGAGGCGATCTGCGACGTCATCGCCGAGGACACCGGCCTGTCGCGCGCGGAGTCGATGCTGCTCGCCTCGGGCCTGGGCGGCCTCGCCCAGGTGGTGGCGCGGTCCTGGCTGCACAGCGACCGCAGCGTGCCGCGCGACCAGGCCGTGCAGCTGCTCGCCTCGCTGGCGTGGCGCGGCATCGCGGGCTTCCCGCTGCACGGATCCGACCAGCAGCACCACTGAGGGCTGCTTTGTTCCCGCCCGATGTTCGCTCGTGGCGTTCTCGGGCGGAGCATGCGGATCCCCTCACCGGGCTAATGTGTGCTGCGTACGGCGCGGAAGGTCGCGCACATCACTGACCGTCGGAGGGACATAGCCGTGGAGGTCAAGATCGGCGTGCAGCACGCGCCCCGCGAGATCGTTCTGGAGAGCGGTCAGAGCCCCGAGGAGGTCGAGCGCGTGGTGGCCGAGGCACTGGCCGGGAAGTCACAGCTGCTCAGCCTCGTGGACGAGCACGGCCGCAAGGTCCTGGTCCCGGCCGACCGTCTCGCCTACGTCGAGATCGGCGAGCCGGCCCCGCGCAAGGTGGGCTTCGGCGCGCTGTAGGCGCACGCGCGAACGGGGCGGGACGGCTGCCGGCCGTCCCGCCCCGTTCGCGTTCCCGCGCCCCCGTTCGCGTTGCCCCCGCCTCGTTCGTGCTCTCCCCGCCGGCGCGGCAGGCGGGCTCCTCCACGGGCCGCGCACACCTCACTCACAGGGGTGGGTTGGAATCCGCAGGTCAGGGGTAAGACGGGCTACGACCGATCTGACCAGCCGGCCATGTGGGAGGGACCCCGACATGCTCCTGGAAGCGCTGAGCTCCGCGATCCTCGGCCTGGCTCTGGCATGGGCGGCCACGCACCGCTTGGCGCACCGTCTCCCGGCCCGCCCCCTGGTCCTGTCGACCGGCGTCGCCGGCGCCCTCTTCGGGGCGTTCGTGATGCACAGCGCTCTGGAGGCCGGCCACCTGCTGGTGGTCCTGCTCGGCGCGGTGATCGTCTCGGTGGCCTCGCTGTCCCTGCTGCTGCGCCCCGCGGGGCGCATGCGCCGACGATCAGCGACGGCGTAGCCACAGCCGTCAGGCGCGCGGTACTCGCGCGCCCAGCCGACGAGCGCCGCTAAGCGGCCAGGCCCAGCGCGGCCATCCGCTTGGTGTGGGCCTCGGTGATCCGGGAGAACATCCTGCCGACCTCGGCCAGGTCGAAGCCGTCCGCGACGCCGCCCACCAGCATGGTCGACAGCGCGTCCCGGTCGGCGACCACCCGCTGGGACTGCGACAGGGCCTCGCCCATCAGCCGCCGAGCCCACAGCGCCAGCCGCCCGCCCACCCGCGGGTCGGCGTCGATCGCGGCACGCACCTTCTCCACGGCGAAGCCGCCGTGCCCGGTGTCGTCGAGCACCGCCAGCACCAGATCACGGCTGTCGGAGTCCAGCCGCGCGGCCACCTCGCGGTAGAAGTCGCTGGCGATCGAGTCTCCGACGTACGCCTTGACGAGCCCTTCGAGCCAGTCCGACGGGGCTGTCTGCTTGTGGAAGCCGTCGTACGCCGCGACGAACGGCTCCATCGCCCTCGTGGGCTCCTCACCGATCTCCGCGAGCCGGTCGCGCAGCCTCTCGAAGTGGTGGAACTCGGCCGACGCCATCTTCGCCAGCTCCGCCTTGTCCTCCAGCGTCGGCGCCAGCTTGGCGTCCTCCGCGAGCCGCTCGAACGCCGCGAGTTCGCCGTACGCGAGCGCGCCGAGCAGGTCCACGACCGCGGCGCGGTACTGCGGGTCGGCGGAGGCCGACGCCCAGTCCCGGGCGGCGACTCCGGTGGGTTCGGCGGGGGCGGTTTCCGAGGCGTTCCCAGGCTTGTCAGAGCTCGTCATGAAGCGCACAATAGCTCGCCCGCCGGGAGGCGTAAGGCCCTGGTCGATCACTGTGACGACGACTACGTGACCAAATCGGCCATCGCGTATGCGGGATTCCGGGGTATGGTGGTAATGCGCCTGCTGGTACGTCCACGTACCTCGACAGGCCGCACGTATGAGGATGCCCGGTCGGTGGCCCGATCGGCTCCGACCCGACAGCCCTCACCGGCCGTGCGGCACTGCACGTACGAGACCCGGAGGGGGACACCCTCAGCGGTACGAGCGCTAGAGCGTAGGCGCGGTCCCGTGCTCTTCGGCCCGCCCGTAGGCAGCCGACGTCCCCGGCACGGTCCGGCAAGACCCCCGCGCTCGCCTCGCGCCGCCCACACAGAAGAGGCAGCACCCTGACTACGACGTTCCGAGAGCTCGGGATCCTCCCCGAGACGGCCGAGGCCCTGGAGGCCGTCGGCATCATCACCCCCTTCCCCATCCAGGAGATGACGCTCCCCGTGGCCCTGTCGGGCACGGACGTCATCGGCCAGGCCAAGACCGGCACCGGCAAGACGCTGGGCTTCGGCCTCCCGCTCCTCGAGCGCGTCACCGTCCCCGCCGACGTCGAGGCCGGGCGCGCCAAGCCCGAGGCCCTCACCGAGGCCCCGCAGGCGCTCGTCGTCGTCCCCACGCGTGAGCTGTGCACGCAGGTCACCAACGACCTGCTGACCGCGGGCAAGGTGCGCAACGTACGCGTCCTCGCCATCTACGGCGGCCGGGCCTACGAGCCCCAGGTCGAGGCCCTCAAGAAGGGCGTCGACGTGGTCGTCGGCACCCCGGGCCGGCTGCTCGACCTCGCCGGGCAGAAGAAGCTGAACCTGGCGCACGTCAAGTGCCTGGTCCTCGACGAGGCCGACGAGATGCTCGATCTGGGCTTCCTGCCCGACGTCGAGAAGATCATCAACATGCTGCCGGTCCGGCGCCAGACCATGCTGTTCTCGGCCACCATGCCGGGCGCGGTCATCGGCCTGGCCCGTCGCTACATGTCGCAGCCCACGCACATCCGTGCCACGGCCCCTGACGACGCGGGCGCGACGGTCGCGAACACCAAGCAGTTCATCTACCGCGCGCACAACATGGACAAGCCGGAGATGGTCGCGCGCATCCTCCAGGCCGAGGGCCGCGGGCTGGCCATGGTCTTCTGCCGCACCAAGCGCACGGCGGCCGACCTCGCCGACCAGCTCAAGCAGCGCGGCTTCGCCTCCGGCGCGGTCCACGGCGACCTCGGCCAGGGAGCCCGCGAGCAGGCGCTGCGCGCCTTCCGCAACGGCAAGGTGGACGTACTCGTCTGCACCGACGTCGCCGCCCGCGGCATCGACGTCGAGGGCGTCACGCATGTCATCAACTACCAGTCTCCGGAAGAGGAGAAGACGTACCTGCACCGCATCGGCCGTACGGGCCGCGCGGGCGCGAAGGGTACGGCGATCACGCTGGTCGACTGGGACGACATCCCGCGCTGGCAGCTGATCAACAAGGCGCTGGAGCTGGAGTTCAACGACCCACCGGAGACGTACTCCACGTCCCCGCACCTGTACTCCGACCTCGGTATCCCCGAGGGAACGAAGGGTGTCCTGCCGCGCTCGGAGCGCACCCGTGCCGGTCTGGACGCTGAGGAGCTGGAGGACCTGGGTGAGCCGGGCGGCCGGGGGCCGCGCGGGCGCGGAGGCCGGGGTCGTGGTGACCGGGACGAGTCCCGGTCGGCCGACCGGGAGCGCCCGTCGCGCACCCCGCGCCGCCGTCGCCGTACGCGCGGCGGGGCGCTGTCGGACGGGGCGCCGGACGCCGCCGCCCCCACCTCGCCGGAGAGCACGGCCAGA
>NZ_BMWE01000038.1 GCF_014651075.1 Streptomyces djakartensis
GCTCGTTCGACATGATCTGCAGACCAGGCCGGGCGAGCTCGGCGCGCATGAACAGCGCCATCACGCCACCGATGACGAAGAACGCGAACGACGTCGCCAGGTAGAGCGTGCCGATCGTCTTGTGGTCGGTGGTCGTCAGCCACTTGACCACGACACTGCCGCGGTTCTGGCGCCGGACCGGCAGCTCGTCCTGGTAGTGGGACCCTGCTGCCGCGGCACCCTTGGGTTCGTTCTGGATGCTCACAGGTTGTTCGTCTCCCGGTTCTTCTCGTGGCTCGTCTGCGCGATGCCGGCAGGAACGTAACCGTTCTGCTGCTTCTCCACGAGGTCCTTGAGGTGCTGCTCGTAGCGCTCCGGGGAGACCACCTTCACGTTGAACAGCATCCGAGAGTGGTCGACGCCGCAGAGCTCGGCGCACTTGCCCAGGAAGGTGCCCTCCTTGTTGGGGGTCACCTCGAAGGCGTTGGTGTGGCCCGGGATGACGTCCTGCTTCATCAGGAACGGCACCACCCAGAAGGAGTGGATGACGTCACGCGAGGTGAGGACGAAGCGGACCGTCTTGCCCTTGGGCAGCCACAGGGTCGGGCCCGGGTTGCCCGTCTGCGGGTTCCGGGTCTTGGGGGTGCCGCAGTCGTAGACACCGCCGGCGCCTGCCGGGAAGTCCTTCTCGAACCGGTCCGGGATCGCTTCCAGCTCCGGGGCCTTCTTGGCGTCACCGGTCGAACCGGCGACCGGCTCGATGTAGTTGAAGCACCAGCTCCACTGGAAGCCCACCACGTTGACCGTGACGTCGGGCTTCTTCTTCAGGCTGAGCAGCTCGGACTCGTCGCGGGCGGTGAAGTAGAACAGCACCGAGACGATGATGAGCGGGACGACCGTGTACAGCGCCTCGATGGGCATGTTGTACCTGGTCTGCGGAGGAACCTCGACCTTGGTGCGGCTGCGCCGGTGGAAGAAAGCACTCCACAGGATCAGACCCCACACCAGCACGCCAACGGCGAGCGCAGCCGCCCAGGACCCCTGCCACAGGGAGAGGATCCGCGGAGCCTCTTCCGTGGTCGGAGTGGGCATACCAAGGCGGGGGAAGTCTTCCCAGTTGTACGAGCAACCGGTGGCTGTCGCCAAGACCAGGCCCGCTGTCAGTGCCTGCAGCAGCTTCCGCCGCATCGGGCGCCGCGGCGAGCGGTCGGAGCCGTTGGGACTCACGTAGCGCCTTCCCGAGAGTCTCGCCCGCGCGGATCGGCTGCGGCCTGGCCTTCTCGCTGGTCGGTCGCCGCCCTGCGTCGGGCAGGGGTTTGGATGTTTATGCGGACCAAACCCTAGCCGACGCCCTCCGGGGGTTATCGAGGAGGGGTGCCTATGAGGTGGGGTGGTTCGCTGGTTTGGCGGCTGCGGGTTGTTTGTGGCTGGTCGCGCCCCGCGGCGGAGCCGCAGATGTCATAGCCCCGCGCCCCTCGGGGGCACTTCGGTGCCGGGCGATTTAGCGTTGCTCTGTGGCTTACTTCGACGCTGCTTCGGCTGCTCCGCTTCATCCTGTTGCCCGGCAGGCCCTGCTGGCCTCGCTCGACGAGGGGTGGGCGGATCCGGCACGGCTGTACAGGGAGGGGCGCCGGGCCCGGGTGTTGCTCGACGCGGCGCGGGAGGCCGCGGCCGAGGCGGTGGGATGCCGGCCCGACGAGCTGGTCTTCACCGCGTCCGGGACCCGTGCCGTGCACGCCGGGATCGCGGGGGCGCTGGCCGGACGGCGGCGGGTCGGACGCCACCTGATCGTGTCAGCTGTCGAACACTCCTCGGTGCTGCACTCGGCCGAGGTGCACGAGGCGGCCGGCGGGGCGGTCACTCAGGTGCCGGTCGACCGGGCCGGGGCGGTGGATCCGGCGGCGTTCGGCGCCGCCCTGCGCGCGGACACCGCACTGGCCTGTCTGCAGTCCGCCAACCACGAGGTGGGGACCGAGCAGCCGGTGACCGAGGTGGCCGAGGCGTGCCGGGTGGCGGGTGTGCCGTTGCTGGTGGACGCGGCGCAGTCGCTGGGCTGGGGACCGGTGGACGGGGGCTGGTCGCTGCTCACGGCGAGCGCGCACAAATGGGGCGGACCATCAGGTGTCGGACTGCTCGTCGTGCGCAAGGGTGTGCGGTTCGCCCCGCAGGGGCCGGTGGACGAGCGGGAGTCGGGGCGGGCGGCCGGTTTCGAGAACATCCCGGCCATCGTCGCGGCGGCGGCCTCGCTGCGGGCGGTGCGGGCCGAGGCGGCCGAGGAGGCCCTGCGGCTGCGGGAGCTGACGGATCGGATCCGGGTGAGGGTGCCGGAGCTGGTGCCCGACATAGAGGTGGTCGGTGATCCGGTGCGCCGCCTGCCCGGTGTCGTCACCTTCTCCTGTCTCTACGTCGACGGGGAGGCCCTGCTGCACGAGCTGGACCGGGAGGGCTTCTCCGTCTCGTCCGGTTCGTCCTGCACGAGCAGCACGCTGACGCCGAGCCATGTGCTGCGGGCGATGGGCGTCCTGAGTGAGGGGAACGTGCGGGTTTCGCTGCCGCCGGGGGTGGCGGAGGAGGATGTGGAGCGCTTTCTGGCGGTCCTCCCCGGGGCTGTCGCGGCGGTGCGGGAGAAGCTGGGGGCTCCGGTTTCGGAGACGGTGGTGCGGGAGGACGTGCTCGTCGTGGACTCCCTGGGCAAGAGGTGCCCGATCCCGGTCATCGAGCTCGCCAAGGTCATCGGTGACGTGCCGGTGGGCGGCCTGGTCCGGGTCCTGTCGGACGACGAGGCGGCCCGCCTGGACATCCCGGCCTGGTGCGAGATGCGGAACCAGGAGTACGTCGGAGAGGAGCCGGCGGACCAAGGAACGGCGTACTTGATCCGCCGGGCGAGCTGAGAAAGCTCAGGTGCGCGGGGAACCGCGCGAATCACCCCCACGCACCCGCAGCCGGACTCAGCCCAGATGCCCCCGAACCTCTTCCGCGGCCTCGTCCCCGTACGCCTTGGTGAACCGCTCCATGAAGTGCGCGCGGCGCAACTGGTACTCCTGCGTGCCCACCGTCTCGATGACGAGGGTCGCCAGCATGCAGCCGACCTGGGCGGCACGCTCCAGGGAGACGCCCCAGGCCAGACCCGAGAGGAACCCGGCACGGAAGGCGTCGCCGACACCCGTCGGGTCGGCCTTGGTCTCCTCGTCCGGGGTGCCGACCTCGATCGGGTCCTCGCCGGCCCGCTCGATACGCACGCCCTGCGCGCCGAGGGTGGTCACCCGGTGGCCGACCTTGGACAGGATCTCCGCGTCGGTCCAGCCGGTCTTGGTCTCGATGAGGCCCTTCTCGTACTCGTTGGAGAACAGGTACGTCGCGCCGTCCAGGAGGATGCGGATCTCCTCGCCGCCCATCCGGGCGATCTGCTGGGAGAAGTCGGCGGCGAACGGGATGGACCGGGAACGGCACTCCTCGGTGTGCCGGAGCATGGCCTCCGGGTCGTCGGCACCGATGGAGACCAGGTCGAGGCCGCCGACACGGTCGGCGACGGTCTTCAGCTCGATGAGGCGGGCCTCGCTCATGGCGCCGGTGTAGAAGGAGCCGATCTGGTTGTGGTCGGCGTCGGTCGTGCACACGAAGCGGGCCGTGTGCAGCGTGTCGGAGATGCGGACCGACTCCGTGTCGACGCCGTGCCGCTCGAGCCAGGCCCGGTACTCGTCGAAGTCCGCGCCCGCGGCGCCGACCAGGATCGGGCGGGTGCCGAGCTGTCCCATGCCGAACGCGATGTTCGCCGCGACGCCGCCACGGCGGACGTCGAGCTTGTCGACCAGGAACGACAGCGAGACCGTGTGCAGCTGGTCCGCTACGAACTGGTCGGCGAAGCGGCCGGGGAAGGTCATGAGGTGGTCGGTGGCGATGGAGCCGGTGACTGCGATGCGCACGGCGTGGACTCTCCTGTGGGAGGCGGACCTTGACGCTTCACGCTATCGGGTGAGCGGGGCGCCTCTGTAGGTATCGAAACTACCCGATAGTAGATCTTTCTCCGTGAGGTCGAACCTGCATACGGTGCCGATATGACGAACCTCAAGGTCCAGGCGCCTGTTCCGGTCGATCTCGAAGGCGA
Organism: Streptomyces djakartensis; assembly: GCF_014651075.1. GTDB lineage: Bacteria > Actinomycetota > Actinomycetes > Streptomycetales > Streptomycetaceae > Streptomyces > Streptomyces djakartensis. The sequence goes on from NZ_BMWE01000038.1 coordinate 4,085, forward strand.
TCTGGCGTCGCTGCCGGGTGACGGTGCCCGGATGGCTCCTCACTGGGCCGTTCACGACCGGGTCACCTCCCGGCCGGTCTCCCCGGCTCTGATCCACGGTGTGAACGTCCCCCCGGCGTCGGCGCGGCTGCTCGAAGCGATGTCGGACTACGGAGACTGAGCGGCGCCTTTCGGGGAACCGCGCGCTCCCCCGCTGCGTCCCATCGCTGTCCCCCGTAAAGGGGAGGCGGGATACGACCCACCAGCGGCCCGGTTGTGACCGGGCCGGGTCCCATGGGACAGCTGTGCAGCCGAAGGAGCGATGCGGTGAACACCGAGCGACCCGACAACGAAGACGACGCCAGGGCAGCGGGCGGCGGCGGAACCCCCGGCGCCCCGGAAGCCGGGGCCCCGGCTTCGGCGGAGTCCGATACGTCGACGGGTGCGGCTGATCCCGAGGTTTCCGCGAAGGAAGAGACCGGGGAGCCTGAGGCGGGAGCAGAACCTGAGGCCGGTGCAGAGCCCGAGGCCGGTGCAGAGCCCGAGGCGGGAGCAGAGCCCGAGGCGGGTGCAGAGCCCGAGGCCGCCTCCGAGCCGGAAGGGGCCGCTGAGGCTTCCGAGGCGCGGGAGGAGGAGGCGGGAGACTCCGAGGCCGTCGAGTCCGGGAAAGACGCCGAGTCCGGGAGCGACGCCGAGGTCGGGAAGGACGCCGAGGTCGGGAAGGACGCCGAGGTCGGGAGGGACGCCGAGGTCGGGAGGGACGCCGAGTCCGGGAAGGACGACGCGCCCGCCGGAGCCGAGGAGGCCGACGCGGCCGAGGCGCGGGACGGAACGGGCGCGGAGCGGCCCGGCGCGGAGCCTGGGCGCGAGGTCGCCTCAGGGAGGACCGGCGTCGGGGAGTCCGGCTCCGGCCCTGCTCCGGAAGCGGACCCGGCACCTCACAACGACATCCCCCGGGACGACGAGGACCTGGTCCGTCACGGCGGCGGTCGCTCCCGGACGCCCGCGATCATCGCCTCCGTCGCCGCCGCCGTTCTGCTGATCGGCGGTGGCGGGGCCTGGCTGGCAGCCAACACCTCCGGCGGGTCCGGCGGGGGTGCGACGTCCGGGGCGCCCGGTGGGGACGGCACTCCCCCACCCCTCGCCCTCGACGGGTACTCGGAGTCGACGGGGGGCGAGGACAACGGCATCGCGCCCGGTGAGCCCAACCCGTACGGCGCCACCTACCGGGTCGAGGGCACGCTCCCGGACGGCCCCGGCAAGGCTCCGGTGTACCGGGCGCGGGGTGAGGTCACCAAGGAGGACGTGACCCGGCTGGCGAAGGCCCTCGGGGTCGACGGGGTGCCGGTGACGCAGGGAGAGATCTGGAAGGTCGGGGCCGGCGGCCAGGACGGTTCGGGGCCGAATCTCCAGGTGAACAAGGAGGCCCCGGGGGCCTGGACGTTCAGCCGGTACGCCCCGGGCACCGACAACTGCAAGGGCACCGATCGCTGCAGCGCCCCGCAGACCGGCGGCACGCCGGTGAGCGAGGCGGAGGCCGTGAAGGCCGCGGAGCCCGTGCTGAAGGCATTGGGTCAGGACGACGCGAAGCGCGACGCGAGTCAGGTCATGGGCGCGCAGCGGGTGGTGAACGCCGCTCCGGTGATCGGCGGACTGCCGACGTACGGCTGGGCCACCGGGGTGACGGTCGGCTCCGGCGGCGAGGTCGTCGGCGGCAGCGGACAGCTGAGCACACCGGTGAAGGGGGACACATACCCCGTGGTCAGTGCCGAGAAGGCGCTGAAGCTGATGGAGGCGCGGCCGCAGGGCGACCACCGTACGGGTGTCGGCGGCTGTGCCAGTCCCGTCCCGCTGAAGGACCGGCTGGAGCAGCCCTGCGGCTCGTCGGCGAGCGGTGCTCCCGAGCAGGACGCGGTGACGGTCGAGAAGGCGGTGTTCGGGCTGGCCGCGCACTCCGTGGACGGGCGGCAGGCGCTGGTGCCGTCCTGGCTGTTCGAGGTGACGGCGCCGGGCGCGAAGGACCCGTTCACGGTGACGTACCCGGCGGTCGACCCGAAGTTCCTGGCCTCGCCGGGTCAGGGCGAGCCGGGTGACAGGCCGACGGCCGATCCGCAGCCGCGGAACGTCGAGGTGGACGGTTACCGGGCCGAGGGCGAGGACCTGACCGTGACCTTCACGGGCGGGGTGTGCGCCGACTACGACGTGAAGGCGAGCGAGAGCGGCGACGAGGTGAAGGTCACCGTGACCTCGAAGGCGTGGCCGGACAAGGTCTGCATCCTGATCGCGAAGCGGTTCGAGCAGACGGTGCGGCTCGACGCGCCGCTCGGGAACCGCGAGGTCGTGGACTCGGACGGCGAGGCGGTCCCGCTGGCCAAGGAGGGCGCGCGGCTGCCGGCGCCCCCCACGCGGGAGCGGTAGAACACCCGACCGGACAGCGCGAAGGCGGCGGCCCCGTCGGGGGTCGCCGCCTTCGTCGTGTCCGCTGCCGCCGGTGGCGGCCAGGCGGGCTCAGCTGAAGGAGTCGCCGCAGGCGCAGGAACCGGTCGCGTTCGGGTTGTCGATCGTGAAGCCCTGCTTCTCGATGGTGTCGACGAAGTCGATCGTGGCACCGCCCAGGTACGGGGCGCTCATGCGGTCGGTGACGACCTTCACACCGCCGAAGTCCTTCTCGACGTCGCCGTCGAGGGAACGCTCGTCGAAGAAGAGCTGGTAGCGCAGGCCGGAGCAGCCGCCGGGCTGGACGGCGACGCGCAGCGCGAGGTCGTCGCGGCCTTCCTGGTCGAGCAGCGCCTTGACCTTGGACGCGGCGGCGTCGGTCAGGATGATGCCGTCGGTGACGGTGCTGGTCTCGTCCGATACGGACATCTACATCTCTCCCGGGTTGTACGGAGACTGCTTGCCGACGGTTGCAACCGGCACAGCCGCGGATTCATTCCGGGCCGCGCGCTCGATCTCGGCACCTCTTCATGCTCGCACACGCGCCGGGAACCGGAAAACGGCTCTTTCCGGGTCTTCCCGGGAATGAACGGCGACTCATCGGGATTCACGTCACATGGACGCTATGGCCATCGTCAAAGTGACGTGAAGCGGTTATGATAGATAGCGTCAAATCGACGAAAAGTCGCGGAACAGAAAGGGTGCGTGTAGTGACCACCGCCCAGCCCCAGGAGCTCGACGTACAGCCGACGCCCCTCGCCCTGCTGCTCCTCGGCCGTGAGGCCGACCCGAAGAGCGAGCGCGGTGTGGAGTGTCCCGGCGACCTGCCCTCGCCGTCCGACCCGGACCTGGTCGAGCGTGCCCGCAGGGCGAAGGAGAAGCTCGGGGACAAGGTCTTCGTGCTGGGGCACCACTACCAGCGCGACGAGGTCATCCAGTTCGCCGACGTCACGGGTGACTCGTTCAAGCTGGCCCGGGACGCGGCGGCGCGTCCGGAGGCCGAGTACATCGTGTTCTGCGGTGTGCACTTCATGGCGGAGTCCGCCGACATCCTGACGTCGGACGCCCAGAAGGTCGTCCTGCCCGACCTGGCCGCGGGCTGCTCGATGGCCGACATGGCGACGGCCGAGCAGGTCGCCGAGTGCTGGGACGTGCTGACCGAGGCCGGCATAGCCGAGCAGGTCGTGCCCGTCTCGTACATGAACTCGTCCGCCGACATCAAGGCGTTCACGGGCAAGCACGGCGGCACCATCTGCACCTCCTCCAACGCCAAGCGCGCCCTGGACTGGGCGTTCGAGCAGGGCGAGAAGGTGCTGTTCCTGCCCGACCAGCACCTCGGCCGCAACACCGCCGTGCGGGACATGGGCATGTCCCTCGACGACTGCGTCGTCTACAACCCGCACAAGCCGAACGGCGGCCTGACCGCCGACGAGCTGCGCGCCGCCAAGATGATCCTCTGGCGCGGGCACTGCTCGGTGCACGGCCGCTTCAGCCTGGACTCGGTGAACGACGTACGCGAGCGCATCCCCGGCGTGAACGTCCTGGTGCACCCCGAGTGCAAGCACGAGGTCGTGGCCGCGGCGGACTACGTCGGCTCGACGGAGTACATCATCAAGGCCCTGGAGGCCGCGCCCGCCGGTTCCAAGTGGGCCATCGGCACGGAGCTGAACCTGGTCCGCCGTCTGGCGAACCGTTTCGCGCCGGAGGGCAAGGAGATCGTCTTCCTCGACAAGACGGTGTGCTTCTGCTCGACCATGAACCGCATCGACCTCCCCCACCTGGTCTGGGCCCTGGAGTCGCTGGCCGAGGGCAACCTGGTCAACCGCATCGAGGTCGACAAGGAGACGGAGGCGTTCGCGAAGCTGGCGCTGGAGCGGATGCTGGCGCTGCCGTAGGGCGTAGCCCGCAGAGGGGTATGGAGGGGTGACGTCGACCGTGGCCGGCGTCGCCCCTTCTTCACGCAGGCCGGAGCGCGTTTCGTGTTTCGTACGGACAAGTTGCGTATTCCTCGTGTCCGACCGACTCCCCCGTCATTACGCTGACCCCTCACAGCACGACGCGCACGTACGGGGGCGGCATGGCGACACAGCGCGGCCGGGTGGACGATCTCGTGGTCGTGGTTCCGGGGATCATGGGCAGCCGGCTGACGGACGCGGACGGCAACGAGTTATGGGGGCTCTCGGGAAAGACCCTGCTCCGCGGGATCAGGACCTTCGGGAGGTCCGTGACCGGGCTGGTCCTCCCATCCGACCTGGGAGACGACCACCCCGGTGACGGCGTGCGGCCCGCCGGGCCGATGCCGGATCTGCACGCCCTGCCCGGCGTCGGACCGCTCGTCGACGGCTACAACGGGCTGCTGGACTGGCTGGAGCGGCACTTCACCCTGCGTCGGCGACTGGCGGGCGACGACCCTCGCACACCGGTCAACCTGGTGGACTTCTCATACGACTGGCGGCTCTCCTGCCGGTACAACGCTGAACGGCTCCGCGAACGGGTCGAGGAGGAACTCGGCCGCTGGCGGGCCTCAGCCGCCGGACGGTCGGAAGCCAGGGTGGTGTTCGTGTGCCACTCGATGGGCGGGCTGGTGACCCGGCAGTACGTCGAGCTGGGCGGCGGCGCGGAGGTCACCCGTCGGGTGATCACGCTCGGGACGCCGTACCGGGGCTCACTGGACGCCCTGCTGTACCTGGTGAACGGGCTGCGGCCGGGGTTCGGCCCGCTTCGGCTGAATCTGGCGCGGTTCGCGCGCAGCCTGCCGTCACTGCATCAGCTGGCCCCGGACTACGCGTGTCTGGAAGGTGGCGGCACGGACGCCACGGAACTCCGCTACGCGCGTGAGGTCACCGGGCTGCCAGGGATCGACGAAGCCCTGCTCAAGGACGCTGCGTTGTTCCACTCGGCGTTGCGCGAGTCCCGGACGGGAGCCGCGTACGGGGTGGAGTACCTGCCGGTGAGCGGGGTTCTGCAGCCCACTCCGACCACGGCCCGGCCGGGGGCCGACGGCCGGCTCTCGCCGCTGCTCACCATCGGCGGCGCGGACGAGGGCGGCGACGGGAGGGTGCCCCGTCTGTCCAGCGCCCATGTCACGGGCGTACGGCGCCCCGCGTACACCCCGTGGGAACAGCACGGTTCGCTGCAGAACAACCCAGCCGTCCGCTGGGCGCTGTGGGAGTGGCTCACACCTGAGCTGCCCTTGCACCGCGGTCCGCAAGACGTGGGGGCACCGCCGCTGGGGGTGCGCGCGCCGGAGGTGCTGGCGGCAGGCGAGACGGCGGAGGTCGAGGTGTCGGTCCCCAGGGACGTCCCCGGACACGACGAGCTGGCGCTCGCCCTGAGCGTGGACGACGGCCCCGCGCGCTCGCTGCGCAACCGGGGTGACGGGCGCTACACCGCTCCGCTCACCGGCCTCGCGCCCGGAGCGCACCGGCTGAGGGTCGGCGCACGGCACGCTCCGGAAGCCTCGGTGACGGCGTTGGTGCTGGTGATGGAGCACGAAGGGGAAGAGGGCACCGAGGGTGAATGAGGCTCCGCAGTTCAGGGCCACCGCGCTGTGCGTGGTGTGCGAGTCGTACGACGACTCCAGGACCTTCCCCCAGCTCGTGGGCGCCAAGGCCCAGATGAAGGAGATCGCCGGCCTCCTCGAAGGGCTGGGCTTCGACGTGCGGCTGGTCGGCGGGGGGAACCCGGACCGGGCTGCCTTCGACCGGGAGGTCGAGGAGTGGAGCGAGGGCTGGCGGCGCTCGGGGGGCCGCAAGCCCGCGTTGATCCTCTGGTCGGGTCACGGCGTCCTCGCCGACGACCAACTGCGGCTCGTCCTCAGCGATCTGAAGCCCGGCGACCATGTGGGGACGCGGAAGGTCCGGATCCGCAGGCAGGGCGTGTCCACCGAGGAGCTGATCGGATACGCGGTCTCCTCGGAGGCCGATCAGATTCTGGTGCTCGTCGACACCTGCTACGCGGGAGACGGTGTCGGGGACGGCGTCCGAACCGCCCTGAAGCACTGGTCCGAGATCTCCCTTCCCCCCGGCCGCACCAAGTGGCTGGGCAGCATGGCGAGCTGCCAGCGCAACGAGCCCTCGGACGGCGACGGCCCGCTGCTGCGGGCACTGGCGGCGGTGCTGCGGGAGGGGCCGCGGACGGACGAGTACCTGAGTGCGTGGAGCGCGCACAACGAACTGGTCAGCGGCGTCGAGCTGCTGGCGGCACTGCCGACCAGATGGGACGCGGAGGGCCAGCGGCCCGCGCGCGCCGCCGTGGGCGACGAACGCCCGGCGTTTCCCAACCCCCTCGCCCGGCCGGGTGCCGCGCCGACCCTCGTGGAACATCTGGTCCTCGCCGCGCGCGGCGTGGGGCACCGGGAGGAAGGCTGGTTCTTCAGCGGACGGCGGCAGGTGCTCGGGAAGATCATCGGGTGGATGGAGGCCGCGACTCCCGGTCTCTTCCTGGTCACCGGGCCCGCCGGGTGCGGCAAGTCGGCGGTGCTCGGGCGTATCGCGACGCTCGCGGACCCCGAGCAGCGCCGGGAGGCCGAGGAGCAGGGAGCCCTCAGGGAGGGTGACCCGGACCCGGGTGTACGGGACGCCCGGACCTTCGCCGCCGTGCATCTGCGGGGCCTGGACGCGACCCAGGCCGCCGCGGAACTCGCCGCCCGGCTCGGCTTGCGCGAGCCGAGGAACGCGGACGCCCTGCGAGCCGAGCTGCGCGAGCTTCCGACGCCGCCCGTCCTGGTCCTCGACGGTCTCGACGAGGTGCCGGCCGAGCACACCCAGGGCGTGATCGAGGAGCTGGTCTTTCCGCTGAGCCGGATGCTCCCGGTGCTGGTCGGCTCCCGGGAACGGCCCTTCCGGGGCAGGCTGAAGGAGGGCGAGACGCTGCCGGATGCCCTGGTCCGCCACATCGGCGACAGCGTCACGACGGTTGACTTGGAGGACGAGCCGGACACTTGGCGGGACATCGCCGAGTACGTACGGCGGCGCTGCGAGGCCGCCGGGGTCGACGGGGCCGGGGTCGCCGAGGCCCTGGCGGACCGCGCGACGGCACGGGACGGGGGGTTCCTCTTCGCCCGGCTGGTCACCGGTTTCCTCGTCGCACGGCTTCGGGAGCTGGGGGGTCTGCGAGGCACTGAGGACCTGCTCGCCGGGCTGCCCGACTCCGTGGAGGCCGCGTTCGAGGAGGACCTGCGCTCGGGCCCACGGCGGGTGCGCGACGACGGCACCGAACTCCCCTCGGCGGCCCGGGACCTCCTCACGGCGCTCGCGTGGGCCGCCGGCCGGGGCATGCCGGCGGGTGGAGTCTGGGAGGCCGTGGCCTCGGCGCTCGGCGAGGAGGGTGCCGTCTACGACGAGGGTGACGTGGACTGGGTCCTGTCCGCCTACGGCCGTTACATCGTCGAGGACGGTGCGGGCACACAGGCCGTGTACCGGCTGTACCACCGGGAGTTCGTCTCATACCTGAGGAGACGCGAGGGGCCCGAGGGGGCGGCCGCTGAGGTGACTGTGCTGCGGGCGGTGGTTGACCTCCTCAAAGGGCAGGCCGAACCCGGCGGCGGCTGGGAGCGGGTCGATCCATACGTACGGGCCTGGCTGGCCCGCCACGCGGCGTGGGCCAGCGTTCCTGGGCCGGGCATCGACCTGCTGCGGGACCTCGTGGTGTGGGACCGGGAGAACGCCCTGCCGTTTCTGGCGGAGGCATTGGTCGAGGTCTCCGTCGCCTTGGCGGGGAACGCGCATCACACGGCTGCCGTGGAATTCGCTCGCGAGGCGACCGACTTCTACAGGGAGCTGGCTGACAAAGACACGGGTTACCTCCCCGACCTCGCCGGATCACTCAACAACCTCGCCATCCGCCTGGCCGAGACCGGAGACCGCCAAGGCGCCCTCGAACCCGCCCACGAAGCCGTACGCCACTACACCCAACTCGCCCACACCAACCCCTCCGCCTACCTCCCCAACCTCGCCATGGCACTCAACAACCTCGCCAACCACCTGGCCGAGACCGGAGACCGCCAAGGCGCCCTCGAACCCGCCCACGAAGCCGTACGCCACTACACCCAACTCGCCCACACCAACCCCTCCGCCTACCTCCCCAACCTCGCCGCATCACTCAACAACCTCGCCGTCAGCCTGGCCGAGACCGGAGACCGCCAAGGCGCCCTCGAACCCGCCCACGAAGCCGTACGCCACTACACCCAACTCGCCCACACCAACCCCTCCGCCTACCTCCCCAACCTCGCCGGATCACTCAACAACCTCGCCATCCGCCTGGCCGAGACCGGAGACCGCCAAAGCGCCCTCGAACCCGCCCACGAAGCCCTACGCATCCGACGCCAACTCGCCCACACCAACCCCGCCGCATACCTCCCCGACCTCGCCACATCACTCAACAACCTCGCCAACCATCTCGCCGAGACCGGAGACCGCCAAGGCGCCCTCGAACCCGCCCACGAAGCCCTACGCATCCGACGCCAACTCGCCCACACCAACCCCGCCGCCTACCTCCCCGACCTCGCCGCATCACTCAACAACCTCGCCAACCACCTGGCCGAGACCGGAGACCGCCAAGGCGCCCTCGAACCCGCCCACGAAGCCGTACGCATCCGACGCCAACTCGCCCACACCAACCCCGCCGCATACCTCCCCAACCTCGCCACATCACTCAACAACCTCGCCAACCGCCTGGCCGAGACCGGAGACCGCCAAAGCGCCCTCGAACCCGCCCACGAAGCCGTACGCCACTACACGCAACTCGCCCACACCAACCCCGCCGCCTACCTCCCCGACCTCGCCATGGCACTCAACAACCTCGCCATCCGCCTGGCCGAGACCGGAGACCGCCAAGGCGCCCTCGAACCCGCCCACGAAGCCGTACGCATCCGACGCCAACTCGCCCACGCCAACCCCGCCGCCTACCTCCCCAACCTCGCCGCATCACTCAACAACCTCGCCGTCCGCCTGGCCGAGACCAGAGACCGCCAAGGCGCCCTCGAACCCGCCCACGAAGCCGTACGCCACTACACCCAACTCGCCCACACCAACCCCGCCGCCTACCTCCCCGATCTCGCCATGGCACTCAACAACCTCGCCGTCAGCCTGGCCGAGACCGGAGACCGCCAAGGCGCCCTCGAACCCGCCCACGAAGCCGTACGCCACTACACCCAACTCGCCCACACCAACCCCGCCGCCTACCTCCCCAACCTCGCCGCATCACTCAACAACCTCGCCATCCGCCTGGCCGAGACCGGAGACCGCCAAAGCGCCCTCGAACCCGCCCACAAAGCCGTACGCCACTACACCCAACTCGCCCACACCAACCCCGCCGCCTACCTCCCCAACCTCGCCATGGCACTCAACAACCTCGCCAACCGCCTGACCGAGACCGGAGACGAACCATCCGCCATCCAGGCCTACACGGATACGGCCGCCGGGCTCGCTCAGACCCATCCGGCTGCGGCACGCGCGCTCGAGTACGAGCGTGCGGCCTTCCAGCTCGGACGTCCCGAGCCCATGCGCACGTCCGGTCTGCTGGGACTCCTCCGCATCGTCAACGACGCGTCGGCCGACCAACCGGGTGAGATCGTCCTGCGCGCCCGGCGAAAGCTCCGGGCCCACGCCCACACATCCCGTGACAGTCGCGAGTTTCTGGAGCAGCTCTGGTGGCAGGAGGCAGACGCCCCCGCCCCGGACTGGCTGTCGCTCTCGGAGGACGTTCTGAAACTAGTCGTCGAGTGGGTGAACGCGCCCAGCTGGACGGCCAGCAGGACCTTCTGGGCACGCCACGCCGACGCCCTCGGCGCCGACGAAGCCGCGACAGCACTGGCGGAGTTCGCGCTCGTCTGGCCGGTCGCCGAGCAGCACCAGCGCATCAGGGAACTGGTCCTCTCCGAAGGCGTGGACGCCGTCTTTCCGGCTCTGATCCTCCGTGACACGCTCTCCGGCTGGCTGGCGTGCGAGAGCTGGGACGACTCGAAGCGCTTCTTCCAGGAGCACAGCGAACTCCTCCTCGAGGAGTCCGCCGAGAACACCCTCACCGGAACCGACGACGTCACCCCCGGCATCGCGGTTCACGCGGCCCTCCTGCGCATCGCCCGCACCGAGGACATCGACACCGCGTTCCAGTGCGTCCAGCACCGAGACGCCCTCCAGCGGCATGTTCTCAGCGCTCTGGACAACGGTGACGCCCGGGCACTCGCGTACGCCGCCGCCGTCGAAGGCTTGGTCTTCGACGACGAGCTCTCCTCCGCCACCCATCACCAGGCCGCCCTACTCCTCGCCGGCGACCCCGAGTCCCTGGACTTGGACGCCCTCGCCGAGGCGGCGTCCGGAGCCGACCCGGAAACCCGCAACCGGCTCACCTCCGAGCTGGCGACCCTCGCCACCCGTTCCCCCGACCCGCAGCACAGCCCCCACTGGTTTCGCCTGGTCCAAGCGCTCACTCAGGCCTGTCCATGACACCGGTGTACGTGGTCTGCCTGGTCCTGGCCGCCGCTCCCGCCCTCTCGAACACACCCAACGTGCTGGAAGAGCACCGCGATGTCCAGCAGAGCATCACGTACTCCCGCTACGGCCACACCGTCCGGCTGGACACCCTCCCAGCCGCCCGCTGGGACGACCTCGCCCAGTACCTGGCCGACACCACACCCGATGTGCTCCACTTCGCGGGGCGGGGCACACCCGACGGCGGCCCCCGGTTCGTCACCGACGACGGCGGCGAGGCCCCGGTGGCCCTCGACGGCCTGCGCCGCTGCATCACCGCTGCCACCGTGAGCGGCCTTCACCTGCTCGTCCTGAACGCCTGCTGGACCGACCACTTGGCCAAGGAGTTCAGCGGCACGGTCCCCGCCGCCATCGGCTGGCAGGCCGAGGCCGCCGACGTTCACGCACGCGGCTACGCGCGGGTCTTCCACCGCAATCTCGCCGCGGGCGAGTCCGTGGCCAAGGCCCACGCGACCGCTCGCATGATGCTGGACCTCGCTGGTTGCGCGAGCCTGCCAACGCTGCACACCGGTGCTGGGCGCATCCCCGAGGCACACTTCCTCATCGGTCCGGAGGCACGCTCCGCACCCCAGCGGGCGCCGCTCAGCCTCCGCTACCAGCAGTCCGGTACCCACCTGCGCAAATCCCGCTTCCGCCCGCCACCCCCGCAGTTCTGACCACCCGCCATGCTCATTCGCCCGACAGTCGGGCACCCCGGCTCGCCGCGATCCGCAGCGCGTCCTTGAGTGCCTCGGCGAGTCGCTCCCCCGTGAACCGCAACTCCCTGACACTCACTGTTGGTTCGTCCAGGAGCGACCTGGCCGCAGTGAGGACGCACGCGGCCGAGCCGAGCAGCTCGGCCTCCAACTCGTCGGCCATGCGGGACAGCCGGCTGCCGTCGTCGTCCGTGCTGAGGTAGCACGGGTGTCCGTCCGGAGTGGTCCAGGGCAGCAGCCTCAGGGGCGCACCCGTTCCGTCGCGCATCATCTTCCGTCGCTCCTTCCAGCCCATTCCACTGACAGGCGTGAAACCCGGTGATTACCGTGTGTGCCTCCATCGTCGCGTTGTGACATGTGCCCTCGACAGGAGCGCCGTGTCCCGGGACCGAGAACGGGACATCCACACCAACCTCGACATCAGCAGGAAGGCCGGACCGTGACATTCAAGCCACAGGCCCTCACCCCGTACCTCTCCGCCCGCCACTACTTCGGCGCCGAGCAGCGCCGTCACCGCGAGACAGCCGGGCTGTCCCTCGTACAGCTCGCGGGCATCGTGAACTCCAGCAAGAGCACACTCGCCCGCATCGAGACCGCCGAGTTGATGCCTCCGCCGGACCTGCCCGACCGGCTGGACGCGGCGTTCGGCACGGACAAGCACTTCCATGGGCTGTACGAACTGGCCAAGCGAGAGGCACATCCGGACCAGTACCGCCGGTTCATGGACTTCGAGGCGCAGGCGGAGGTCGTCGAGACTTTCGTAGCTCAGGCCGTCCCAGGACTGTTGCAGACGAAGGAGTACGCCCACGCGCAGCTCAGCCTCCGAGAGGAGCTGACCCCGGAACAGGTGGAGGAACGCGTCAACGCGCGCCTGTCCCGGCAGGACCGCCTTCGCTCGCCCGAACCGCCTCTGCGATGGGCGATCATCGACGAATCCGTCCTCCGGCGACAGGTCGGCGGCAGGGAATGCATGTTCAAACAACTGGCCCGGCTGCTCGAACAGGTGGATACTCCGGACAGCAAGGTCCAGGTGATGCCCTTCCGCGCTGGTCCGCACTACCTGTTGGGCGGCACAGTGACCCTGCTGACCCTTCCCAACAGCTCTACCGTGGCCTACGAGGAGGGCATCGAGGTCGGCCACCTCCACGAGGACCGGGACTCGGCAAGAAAGTGGCGGCGGCACTACGAAGTGCTGCGCGCCAACGCCCTCCCACTGGCGGCCTCGGCAGAGCTGATCCGAGACGCTATGGAGGACTACAAGTCATGCAGCACACCCCCGAGCTGAACTCTGCCCGGTGGCGCCGGAGCAGTCACAGCAACGCCAACGGGGGCGATTGCGTCGAGATCACCGAGGACTTCCCGGGCGTCGTCCCCGTCCGCGACAGCAAGAACCCCCACGGCCCCGCACTGCTCGTCCCAGCCACCGCCTGGGACGCGTTCATCACGTCCCTCAAGGGCGGAGACGCCCTCTTCCAATGAGGCCTGACCGCTCCATCGGACGAGGGGGGCGCCCCGTGGCCATGAGCCACGGGGCGCCCCCCTCGTCGCGCGTACGGGGTCAGACCTGAGCCGGCTCCGGCTCCTGGTCGGCCTCCCGCTGGCCCGGAAGGCCCTTCTTCGCCGCCCGCTTCTTCGCCCGGCGCTCCTTGCGGAGCTCGAACATCGCGTACAGCGTCGGGACGAGCAGCAGCGTCAGCAGGGTCGACGTCACCAGGCCGCCGATCACGACCACGGCCAGCGGCTGGGCGATGAAGCCGCCCTCGCCGGTGATGCCGAGGGCCATCGGCAGCAGGGCGAAGATGGTCGCCAGGGCGGTCATGAGGATAGGCCGCAGACGGTGCCGGCCGCCCTCGATCACGGCCTCGACGACGCCGTGGCCCTGCCGCCGGTACTGGTTGATCAGGTCGATCAGCACGATCGCGTTCGTCACCACGATGCCGATCAGCATCAGCATGCCGATCATCGCCGGGACGCCCATCGGGGTGCCGGTGGCGATCAGGAGGCCGATCGCGCCGGTGGCGGCGAACGGGATGGAGACGAGCAGGATCAGCGGCTGGACCAGGGACCTGAAGGTGCCGACCAGCAGCATGAAGACGATCGCGATGGCCGCCAGCATCGCCAGGCCCAGGTTGGCGAACGCCTCGTCCTGGTCCTCGGAGACACCGCCGATCGACGCCGTGGCGCCGTCCGGGAGCTTCAGTGCGTTGATCTTGGTCTGGAGCTGCGCGCTGACCGCGCCCGTGTTGTCGCCGGTCGGCTTCGCGGTGATGGTGGCCGCGCGCTGGCCGTCGATACGGGTCATGGACACCGGCCCGTCGACCAGCTTCACCGTCGCGATGTCGCCGAGCTTCGCCCCGCCCAGGCGCAGGTCCTTCAGCTGCTGGAGGGTCCGTGCGGGCTTCGCGGAGCGGATGACGACGTCGCGCTCGGTGTCGTCCAGGACCGCCTTGGCGGCGTTGGTGCCGCGCACCGCCTGGGCGACGGCGGCGCCGAGGGTCTGGTCGTTGAATCCGGCCGCGGCGGCCTTGTCGCCCGCCTTGACCGAGATACGCGGCACGCTCTGGGCGAGGTCGCTGGTGACGTCGGTGACGTCGTCGAGCGAGGCGACCTCCTTGCGGACCTGCTCGGCCGCCGTGCGCAGGACGCCGGAGTCGGCCGCCTTCACGACCACGCTGAGGTCCTGGGCGCCGAAGCCGTCACCGGCGGTGATGGTGGTGGTGCCGATGCCCTTCAGCCCGGCCAGGCCCTTCTCGACGCGGTCCTGGACGTCCTCGGCCGACGCCGAGTCGTCCAGCATCACCTGGTAGGAGGCCTGGTTGGTGTCCGTGCCGCCGCCGAAGGCCGCCATGAAGCCGGACGAGCCGATCGTGACCTGGTAGTCCTTCACGCCCTTGGTGCCGGCGAGCAGCCCCTCGACCTTCTTCGCCTGGGTGTCGGTCGCCCCCAGGCTGGTGCCGGGCTTCAGCTCCTGCTTGACGGTGAGGACCTCCACCTCGCCCTGGTCGAAGAAGTTCGTCTTGAGCAGGGGTGCCATGCCGAACGTGCCGACGAGAACGACGATCGCGATGGCCACGCTGGTGAGGCGGCGGCGGGTCGCGAAGCGCAGGACCGGGACGTAGGCGCGCTGCAGGCGGCTCCTGGCCTCCTTCTCCTCCGCGAGGCGGCGTGCCTCGTCCGCGTCCTCGGGGGTGCCCTTGGGCGGGCGCAGGAACCAGTACGACAGGACCGGTACGACCGTCAGGGAGACGAGCAGGGACGCCAGCAGCGCGGCCGTGACGGTGAGGCTGAACGAGCCGAACAGCTCGCCGACCATGCCGCCGACCAGACCGATCGGCAGGAACACGGCGACCGTGGTGAGCGTCGAGGAGGTCACCGCGCCCGCGACCTCACGGACGGCGTTGAGGATGGCGGAGTGGCGTTCCTCGCCGTAGCCGAGGTGGCGCTTGATGTTCTCCAGGACCACGATCGAGTCGTCGACGACCCGGCCGATGGCGATGGTGAGGGCGCCGAGCGTCAGGACGTTCAGCGACAGGTCGCGCGTCCACAGCACGATCAGGGCGAGGACCACGGACAGCGGGATGGACACCGCCGTCACCAGGGTGGAGCGGATCGAGGCCAGGAAGACCAGGATCACCAAGACGGCGAAGAGCAGACCGAGCGCGCCCTCGGTGGTGAGGCCCTTGATGGACTTCGACACGGCCGGGCCCTGGTCGCTGACGACCGTGAGGTTCGCGCCGGAGCCGAGGTCCTCCCGCAGGTCCGGGAGCATGTCCTGGACGGCGTCGGAGATCGCGACCGCGCTGCCGTCGCGGTCCATGGTGACGGCGACGGCGAGGCTGGGCTTGCCGTCCGTGCGGGTGATGGAGTCGGCCGGGGCCTGCTGCTGCTTCACCGTGGCGACGTCGCCGAGGCGTACCGGCTCGCCCTTGCCGGGCTCGCCGGTGACCATCAGGTCCTGGATCTGCTTCAGCGAGGTGAGGCCGCCGCCGACCTGGACGGTGCGGTTGGCGCCGTCCTCGTCGAAGGAGCCGGCCGGGACGGTCGCGCCGCCCGCCTGCAGGGCCTGGACGAGGGACTGCGGGGTGAGACCGGCCTTCGCCAGCTTCGCGTCGTCCGGGGTGACGGCGACCTGGAGGTCGCGCACACCGTCGACCGTGACCTGGCCGACGCCGTCGATGCTCTTCAGGTCCGGTACGACGGTCTTGTCGAGCCGGTCGGCCAGGGCCTGCTGGTCGCGGCCGGAGGTGACGGCGAGGACGACGGTCGGGATGTCGTCCGTGGAACCGGCGACGACCTGCGGGTCGACGTCGTCCGGGAGCTGGACGCGGGCCCGGTTGACGGCCTGCTGGACGTCGGCGACGAGCTGCTCGGTGCCGCTGCCGTAGTCGAAGGACGCCATGATCACGGCGTTGCCCTCGCTGGCGGTGGAGGTGACGCCGCTGATGCCGTCGACGGCCTCGAGGCTGTCCTCGATGGGCTCGACGACCTGCTTCTCGACCACGTCCGGGGACGCGCCCTGATAGGGCGCCAGCACGGACACCACGGGCAGTTCGATGGTGGGCAGCAGTTGCTGCTTGAGCTGGGGTATCGCGATCGCCCCGAAGACGAGCGCGATGATCGAGATCAGCCCGATCAGGGCCCGTTGCGCGAGGCTGAATCTGGACAGCCAGGACATGGGTGAGGGTCTCTCTCCTGTTAACGGCAGAAGCGGCAGCGGGCGCGCAGATGAGCGCCCGCCAGGGGCCCTTGCGTTGTGAGCGTCCGATCCGGTCGCGTGGTCTGGTGCCGTGCATCGCAAGGCGCCGGGAAGCCCTCGTAGCGGAGCTACCAGGGCTTTTCGGCAACGCGGCGAGGTGCGGTGCCAGGCCGCGCGACCCGGGCGCTCACAGCGCAAGGGCCCCTTACACCCTGGGCCATGGGAAGAGCCTGTTTCCTAGCCCCCAGGTCCATTTCCTTATGGGGCGCATACTCCGGCCGCAGTACGCCGGGGAGAGTTCAGTCCACCCTTGGACGGACCAGGCCCGACTCGTAGGCGATGACCACGAGTTGGGCCCGGTCCCGGGCCCCGAGCTTCGCCATGGCCCGGTTGACGTGCGTCTTCACCGTCAGCGGGCTGACCTCCAGCCGCTCGGCTATCTCGTCGTTGGAGTGGCCGCCCGCCACCTGGACCAGCACCTCGCGCTCCCGGACGGTGAGCGAGTCGAGCCGCTCGCCGCGAGCCGGGTCGCGGTCCTCGTCGGCCGGGTCCGTGGCGAGGAAGCGGGCGATCAGGCCGGTGGTGGCCGCCGGGGACAGCAGGGCCTGGCCGCCCGCCGCGATCCGGATGGCGTTCAGCAGCTCGTCCGGCTCGGAGCCCTTGCCGAGGAAGCCGGAGGCGCCGGCGCGCAGCGACTGCACGACGTAGTCGTCGACCTCGAAGGTCGTCAGGATGACCACGCGGACCTCCGCGAGGGCGGGGTCGGCGCTGATCATGCCCGTCGCGGCGAGACCGTCGGTGCCCGGCATCCGGATGTCCATGAGGACGACGTCGGGGCGCTGCTCCTTCGTCAGCCGGACCGCCTCCGCGCCGTCGGAGGCCTCGCCGACCACCTCCATGTCGGGCTCGGAGTCGACGAGCACCCGAAAGGCGCTGCGGAGCAGCGCCTGGTCGTCGGCGAGCAGGACACGGATGGTCATGCGGGGCCCTCCCCGTTCGGTGTGCGGTGCTTGACGGGCAGGATGGCATGGACGCGGAACCCGCCGCCGTAGCGGGGACCGGTGGTGAGGGTGCCGCGCAGGGCGGTGACGCGCTCGCGCATGCCCAGCAGGCCGTGCCCGCCGCCGCTGCCGGGGGCCTCGTCCTCGCCGGTGCCGTCGTCGAGGACGGTGATCTCGATGTTGGGCCCCACCCGTACGACGCTGACCTCGGCCCTGGCCTGCGTTCCGGCGTGTTTCTGCACGTTGGTGAGGGCCTCCTGGATGATCCGGTAGGCGGCCAGGCCGACGGCTGCGGGGAGCTCCGTGCCCTGGTCGGCGCGGGCGACCTCGATGTGCAGGCCGGCATTGCGGAAGGTGCCGGTGAGTTCGTCGAGGCGGTCGAGGCCGGGCGCGGGCTCGGTGGGGGCCTCCGGGTCGCCGGACTGCCTCAGCAGACCGACCGTGGCGCGGAGTTCGTCGAGGGCGGAGCGGCTGGCCTCACGGACGTGCCCGAGTGCCTCCTTGGCCTGGTCGGGGCGCTTGTCCATGACGTGCGCGGCGACACCGGCCTGGACGTTGACCAGGGCGATGTGGTGGGCGACGACGTCGTGCAGGTCCCGTGCGATGCGCAGGCGTTCCTCGGCGACCCGGCGGCGGGCCTCCTCCTCGCGGGTGCGTTCGGCGCGTTCGGCGCGTTCGCGGATGGCCTGGACGAAGGCGCGGCGGCTGCGGACCGCGTCGCCGGCGGTGGCGCCGATGCCGGTCCAGGCGAAGATCGCGAGGTTCTCCTGGGCGTACCAGGGCAGTGGCCCGGCGGCCATGGCCGCGCCGGTCAGGACGGTCATGGTGAGCAGGCCGACGCGCCAGGTGGTGGGGCGGTCGGTGGTGGAGGCGACGGTGTAGAGGGCGATGACCGCGGACATGGCGACGGGGGCGCGGGGGTCGCCGGTGACGGACTCGATCACGGAGAGCGTGCCGGTGAGGGCGAGGACCGTCCCGGGGGCGCGGCGGCGGAAGACCAGGGCGGCGGCGCCGAGGGTGATGAGGATCAGGCTGAGGGGGTCGGGGGTGCGGAGGTGCCAGCTGACGTTGCCGGAGTGGCGGGGCTCCACGAACGAGCCGGCGACCATGCAGGCCAGGACGGCTGCGGCGAGGGCGGCGTCCAGGGCCAGGGGGTGCGCCTTGGCCTGGTGTTTGGCCCGCGCGAGGGTGCTCACGGGTGTTTACGGTAGCCGGGGTGGGTGTGCGGGGGTATGGGGGTGGGGGCGGAAGGCCTGTTGTGAGGTGCTCGGCGTCGGGGCCGGAGGCGGGGGGTTGCGCAGCCCGGCGCTGCGGGGTGCCGCCCGCGCCCACCCGTGCCGCCCTTGGCGGCACGATTGCCCGCGGACGGCGGTACAACTGCCCGCGGGCAGGCCCCGCGTCTGCGGCGTGATCCGAACGCCAGGCCCTGGTTTCTAGGTCATCCGGGGATCAGGCCGTCGTCGCTGAGGAGCTCCCTGACCTCCTCCAGGGTCGCGTCCGGGGACGGGAGGATCAGTTCCGAGGGCTCCAGGGAGTCGTCGGGGAGGGGGTCGCCGAGTTCCCGGACCTTGATCAGCAGGGCGTGCAGTGTGCGGCGGAAGCCCGGGCCGTCGCCGTTCTCCATTTCCGCCAGGAGCTCGTCGTCCAGCTTGTCCAGCTCGGCGAGGTGGCCGTCGGCCAGCCTCACCTGGCCCTCCCCCATGATCCGTACGATCATGTCGCCCTCCTAGGCGTGGACCCCTACTGCTTGTCGAAGCGCGGGGTGTCCTGCGGCTGCTGCTGCGACTGCTGCTGGCTCGTGCCACCTTCGATGGCCTGCTGCCCGCCGCTGGAGCCTCCGGCCAGCTCGGCCTTCATGCGCTGCAACTCCAGCTCTACATCCGTACCACCGGAGAGCCGGTCCAGCTCGGCCTGGATGTCGTCCTTGTGCATGCCGGACGGGTCGTCCAGGGCACCGGAGGCGAGCAGCTCGTCGATCGCGCCGGCGCGGGCCTGCAGCTGGGCCGTCTTGTCCTCGGCGCGCTGGATCGCCAGGCCGACGTCGCCCATCTCCTCCGAGATGCCGGAGAACGCCTCGCCGATCCGGGTCTGCGCCTGGGCCGCCGTGTACGTCGCCTTGATCGTCTCCTTCTTGGTGCGGAAGGCGTCGACCTTGGCCTGGAGCCGCTGGGCCGCGAGGGTGAGCTTCTCCTCCTCGCCCTGGAGCGTCGCGTGCTGGGTCTCCAGGTCGGTCACCTGCTGCTGGAGGGCGGCGCGGCGGGACAGCGCTTCACGGGCCAGGTCCTCACGGCCCAGCGCGAGCGCCTTGCGGCCCTGCTCCTCCAGCTTGGTGGACTGCGACTGCAACTGGTTCATCTGGAGTTCCAGACGCTTGCGGGAGGTCGCCACGTCGGCGACGCCGCGGCGGACCTTCTGCAGCAGCTCCAGCTGCTTCTGGTACGAGTAATCGAGGGTCTCGCGCGGGTCCTCGGCCCGGTCAAGGGCCTTGTTCGCCTTCGCGCGGAAGATCATCCCCATACGCTTCATGACACCGCTCATGGGCTTCGCGCGCCCCCTTCTGACCGACTCCGGCTCCAGCTCCTGCGACAGAACCCACAGTACGGGCCCTGCATCCATTACCGCACTGTCAGGGGACGGATGCGCTCATCCCCGAGGACGACTGCGCGCGCTCCCGCTCCGGCGTAGGGAGTAGGTGGTCCCCGGGGTTACCGGAGGCGTACATCCCGGGGAACGACCGGGTGCGTACGCAACGTCCCCTCTGTCCCCTTACTGACGACTGGTGTTGCCGGATCGTTCCCCACGGGGCTGGGGTCCATGCCCGGAAGCCCTTACCCTTGGGTTTTGTGTTCCGTAGCCGTGCGAAGGATGAGAAGGCCCAGGCAGCCGACAAGGCGCCGGTGAACTTCTCCAAGCAGCCCCGCGATCCCCAGGCCCCCAAGGGCCGCCCCACGCCGAAGCGCAGCCAGGCCCAGAGCCAGCGCCGCAGCGTGGCCAACACGTCGATGACGCGCAAGGAGGCTTCCAAGCGCCAGCGCGAGGAGCGCCGTGCCGCGCTGGAGCGGCAGCGCCAGGCGCTCGCCAGCGGCGACGAGCGGTACCTGCCCGCGCGTGACAAGGGGCCGGTCCGCCGGTTCGCGCGTGACTTCATCGACTCGCGGTTCAACATCGCGGAGTTCTTCCTGCCGATGGCCGTGGTCATCCTCGTGCTGAGCATGGTGCGGCAGGCGGCGTTGCAGAACATCGCGCTGCTGCTGTGGCTCGTGGTGATCGTGCTGATCGTGCTCGACTCGTTCGTCACCTCGTTCCGCCTGAAGAAGCAGCTGAACGAGCGTTTCGCGGGTGAGAACAAGCGCGGCGCCGTCGCCTACGCCCTGATGCGCTCGCTCCAGATGCGCCGGCTCCGGCTGCCGAAGCCGCAGGTCAAGCGCGGAGAGCGGCCCTGACCACGACGCCGTTCTCCGGGGGTGCGGCGGATGCCTGGCTGGACGGGCCGGGCGAGCTGCGCGATGTCGTCCGGCAGGAGCTGGTGGCCCGCCAGCTGGACGAGCAGATAGTCGGGCGGTTCCCGGTCGGGCAGCGGCTGCGGGTGCTCGACGTGGGGATGGGGCAGGGCACTCAGGCGCTGCGCCTGGTCCGGGCCGGGCACCGGGTGACCGGTCTGGAGCAGGACGCGAAGATGATCGCCGTGGCCCGGGAGGCGCTCGCGGGGGAACCGGAGGGCATCCGGGAGCGGATGCGGATCATCGAGGGCGACGGCCGGGACACCGGGGTGCACTTCCTGCCCGGCAGCTTCGATGTGGTGCTGTGCCACGGCGTCCTGATGTACGTGGAGGAGCCCGACCCGCTGCTGGCGGGGCTGGCCCGGATGTTGGCACCGGGCGGACTGCTGTCCCTGCTGGTGCGCAACGGGGACGCGCTCGCCGTACGACCGGGGCTGTCCGGCGACTGGGCGGGCGCGCTGGCCGCCTTCGACACGGTCTCCTACCGGAACCGCCTCGGGCTCGACGTGCGGGCCGACCGGCTGAAGGACCTGACGGCGACGCTCGCCGGGATCGGGGCGCCGCTGCACGCCTGGTACGGGGTGCGGGTCTTCACCGACACGGCGTCGGACGGCACGGAGGTACCGGCCGACGTGGAGACGCTGCTCGCGGTGGAGGAGAAAGCCGGGCGGACCGATCCGTACCGCGGGGTGGCGGCGCTGCTGCACCTGTGCGGCGTACGGGGCTGAACCGCGCGGCGGGGAGAGTGGGCGGGGACCGTCGGCCCCCGCCCCGGGCTCACGCCTCGGCCGCGTGCAGGCTCATCGGCCCGTAGATCTCCGTGGAGTCCTCGAACAGCCGCACCTGGTCGGCGCCGCCCTCCTGGAGGGCCTTCCAGTGCTCCCCGATCCAGGACTCGGCGTCCCCCTGGGTGGGGAACTCCTCCGGCGGCACCGCGGGCTGGACCTCCGTCCCGTCCGTCTTCTCGAACCGCCACGTCCATGCCGCCATGTACGCCTCCCATGTCTGAGCACACTGCACAGCGAGAGCCGGATCTTGGTCCGGCTCCTCACCAGAGCGTAAGCGCTCCGCTGGGTGGGGCGGGACATGTGGTCAGGTGTGCGGGATATTGGGCGGGTGCGGGTCGTGGGAGGCCGGTCACGCCCGCGCGGCGGAGCCGCACATCGATACGGCCCGCGCCCCTTCAGGGCGTCTCCCATCACGCATGTCCCAGGTCCGCGGGTGAGAATCGGGGCGTGGAACTCACTTTGCTCGGTACCGGTGCCCCTGAGGGGCTGCCCCGCCCGGACTGTCCCTGTGCGGCCTGCGCGGCCGCTGTCGGCCCCGACGCGCGGGCCGCCGCCGCGCTGCTCCTGGACGGGGCGCTGCTGCTCGACCTGACGCCCGGAGCGGCGTTCGCGGCGGCCCGGGCCGGCCGGTCTCTGACCGGCGTGCGGCAGGTGCTGCTGTCGCATCCGCACGAGGGGCCCCCGGTGGAGGTGCCGGCCGGGCTGCCGCAACCCGGGCGGGTGCCGGACGGGCGGGAGCTGACGCTGCTGACGGGTCACCGGGTCCGGGCTGTGGCGCTGGACGCGCCGGGGACGGGGTACGCGGTGACCGGGCCGGAGGGGCAGCGGCTGCTGTACCTGCCGCCGGGCGGGGCGCCGGCGGGGCTCGAAAAGCCGGCCGAGGCCTACGACATGGTCCTGCTGGATGTGGTGGGGCGGCCGGACGCGCTGGCGAAGCTGCGGGCGACGGGGGCGGTCGGGCCGACGACGGATGTGGTCGCCGTCCATCTGGACCACGACGTGCCGCCTGGGCCCGAGCTCGGGCGGCGGCTCGCGGCGGCCGGGGCGCGGGCCGTGCCGGACGGGGTGACGCTGGCGGTGGGCGCGTACGAGGACGTGCCGGACGTGCCGCGGCGCACGCTGGTGCTGGGCGGGGCGCGGTCGGGCAAGTCGGTGGAGGCCGAGCGGAGGCTGGAGGCCTTCCCGGACGTGCTGTACGTGGCGACGGGCGGGTCGCGGAACGGGGACACCGAGTGGTCGGCGCGGGTGTCCGCGCACCGGGAGCGGCGGCCGGGTTCGTGGCACACGGTGGAGACGTGCGATCTGGTGCCGTTGCTTCAGGCGGAGGGGCCGCCCCTGCTCATCGACTGTCTGTCGTTGTGGCTGACGGATGCGATGGATGCCGCCGGGGCGTGGGACGACGCGGTGTGGGCGGAGCGGGGGGAGAAGGTGCTGCGGGAGAGGGTGCGGGAGTTGACGGAGGCGGTGCGTGCTACTCGGCGGACCGTGGTCGCCGTGTCGAACGAGGTGGGGTCGGGGATCGTGCCGTCGACCGCGTCGGGGCGGCGGTACCGGGATGAGCTCGGGCGGTTGAACGCCGGGTTCGCGGACGAGTGCGAGCACGTGCTGTTGGTGGTGGCGGGGCAGGCGGTCGTGCTGCGGGGGTGAGAGGTGCGGGGCGTCGGGGCCGTGGCCGGGGCGTTGCGCAGCCCGGCGGTGCGGGGTGCCTCCCCCAAGCTCTCAGCTTCTCCCCCAAGTTCTCGGCTTCGCTCGAACAGGGGGGACCCCCATGAGCAGGGGGACCCCCATCGCCCACCCGTGCCGCCCTGAGCGGCGCGACTGCCCGCAGCTGGGCGGCTAAGTGGCTTTGCGGGCGATGACCCGGTACGTGTTCGCGAGGCGGGTGCGGCGGGCCAGGGGCGCCAGCAGGTGGTCCGCCGCCGCGGCTGCGGCCACCAGGGGGATGCCCGCTCGCAGGAGGGCTTCCCGCGCGTGCCGGCGCAGTGGGGGTGGGGGGAGCGCTCGCCAGGGGGTGTCGGGGGCCGGCAGGGCGTGGGAGAGGGCGAGGGCCGTGGCGCCCGACAGGTCGTGGGGGCTGTGGGTGGGGCGGTGGTCCAGGACGACGATCGTGCAGCCGGCCGCCTCCAGCTCGGCTCTGAGGTTTCGCGGGGGAAGCAGGTGCAGATGGCGGGGCTGGTCGTAGCCGAGCCACCAGCGGCCCAGCAGCGCGGCGTACCCGCTGCGGGGGTTCACGGTCTCGATGAGCAGGTGCCCGCCTGGACGCAGGACGTCCAGGGCGGCGTGGAGTTCCGCTCGGGGGTCCGGGGTGCCCTCGAGGTGGTGGAGCATGCTGACCACGTCGTAGCGGGCGCGCAGCGGGGCCGCGATCAGGGGGTCCGTCAGCCGGCCGACATGGGCCTCCTCGACGCGGTCGGCCGAGCGGGCGCGGACCACGCGGGGGGTCGGGTCGAGGCCGTCGAACGCGGTGTACGGGAAGAACTCCCGGGCCGTCGCCGGGAAGCGGGCGTGGCCCGTCCCGATGTCCAGCCAGCTCTCCGGCTCCCCGAAGCGCAGCATCGCGCGGGCGGCCGAGCGGTGGCGGACCCGACCGGAGCGCAGGGCGAGGAGCGCGTCGGACGCGTGGTCCACCGGTGCCCCGCGCACCGTGCGGTGGTAGAGGGCGAGCCCCTCGAAGGTGAGGCGGGGGTTCTGGAAGGTGTGGCCGCAGTCCCGGCACTCGTCGACGGTGAAGGTGCCCGGTTTGTACTGCCGCAGGTCACCGGTGCGCAGGCGGTTCCGCAGGCGGGTGGAGCCGCACCAGGGGCAGTCCTGACGGTGTGGTTCGTGGACGCGGGCGGTCGCCTGGGCGGCGAGGGACGTCGAAGGAGTGGACGAGGGAGTGGAGGATGCGGGCATGGGCGGCTCCCGGGCGCGAGGCGTACGGCAGGGACGCACGACAATCCGCTGCAAAACGGAACGTATGGGATGCCGATCTTGGGTGCAACGACGTCGCCGCGGTGGAGTCGCGATGTGGCACCGTGGCGTTCGACCGGGGCCGGTACTGTTCGGCGAATGAGCTCGCTTAATCTCGACGACTTCACCGATCTGATCGAGCGTCCGGACGGCGGGGTCCGCCGTGACGCCGAGGCACGCCGGGAGCGGCAGATCGTGCCGCCCGGATCGCTGGGCTGGCTCGACGAGCTGGGTGAGTGGCTGGCGGCGGCGCAGTCGGCGGTGCCGGTGCGGCCGGTCGAACGGCCGCGGGTGGTGCTCTTCGCGGGTGACCACGGCGTCGCCGAGCTGGGCGTCTCGGCCCGTCCGGCGGGCGGCGCCGCGGAGTTGGTGCGCGAGGTGCTGGAGGGTGGCCGGCCGGTCTCGGTGCTGGCGCGGCGGCTGGGCGTGCCGGTGCGGATCGTCGACATGGCCCTGGACTGCGACCCCGGCTCCCTGCCCGAGGACGTCGTCCGGCACCGGGTGCGGCGCGGCAGCGGGCGGATCGACGTCGAGGACGCGCTGACCTTGGAGGAGGCCGAGGCGGCGTTCCGGGCGGGGGTCGCGGTGGCCGACGAGGAGGCCGACTCCGGTACGGATCTGGTGGTGCTCGGCGATGTGAGCGTCGGCGGGACCACGGTCGCGGGCGTGCTGGTCGCGGCGCTGTGCGGGGTCGACGCGTCGGTGGTGACCGGGCGGGGCGGCCTGGCCATCGACGACCTGGCGTGGATGCGCAAGTGCGCGGCGATCCGTGACGCGCTGCGCCGGGCCCGGCCGGTGCTCGGGGACCAGTTGCGGCTGCTGGCGACGGTGGGCGGCGCGGACTTCGCCGCGATGACGGGCTTCCTGCTGCAGAGCGCGGTGCGGAAGCTGCCGGTGGTGCTCGACGGGGTCGTGACGGCCGCCTGCGCGCTGGTCGCGCAGCGGGTCGCGTTCCGGGCGCCGGACTGGTGGCTGGCCGCGCACGACAGCGGGGAGCCCGGGCAGGCCAAGGCGCTGGACCGGATGGCCCTGGAGCCGCTGCTCACTCACGGGGTGACGGTCGGGGAGGGCGCCGGGGGCCTGCTCGCGCTGCCCCTGGTGCAGGCGGCGGCGGCACTGGCGGCGGAGCTGCCGGAGAAGCCGGAGCAGCCGGAGGAGCCGGAGGAGCCGGAGGAGCCGGAGCAGCAGAAGGAGCAGCAGGAGCCCGGGGCGTTCGAGGCTCCCGCCGGGCAGTAGCCGCCGGGAGAGCCAGGTCACGCGCGCCCGGCTCAACCTCGTCCCCCTCCGGTCGGTCTTGGAACGTGGTGTCGGTGCGACTGAGTCGCGGACGCCCCCAGAGGTACCGACGCACGACGAGGACGACCCGATGAGCACGCTCGCCCGCTGGGCCCGCGCCGAATGGGGACCGCTGTACGCGGCGGTGCGCGGGCCGCTGCGGGAGCGGCGGTGGCGGGCCGTGCCGATGGCGACGGCCGCCGTGTGCCTCACGGCCGTACTGCACTTCACGCACAGCCGGTCGTGGGGTCACCGGTTCGTGCAGGACGTCGGTACGGTCCGGGCCGAGGACCCGCTGTGGCTCGCGCTGCTGCGGACGCCGCTGTCGCTGTTCGTGCCCGCGCTGGACCTGCCGGTGTGGGGTGCGCTGCTGCAGGTCCTGCTGGTTTTCGGCGTGGCGGAGCTCAGTGTGGGCCGGTGGCGGACGACGGTCATCGCGTATGCCGCGACCCTCGCCGGCACCCTGTACGCACGGCTGGGCACCTGGCTGGGCCCGGGCTGTCCGCTCGGTCTGCCGGCCTCGGACGCGCACGTCGTGGACACCGGGCCGTCGGCGGCGGTGGTGGGGCTGGCCGTCTACGTGGGATGGCGCCACCGCGCGTACGTCACGGCCGGGGCTGTGATCGTGGCGATGGTCGTCGAGGTCGCCGTGAAGGAGAACCTCGCGGGCAAGGAGCACCTGGCGGCGATCGCGGCGGTGCTGGTGCTGTGCGCGGCCGGCGCGGCGCGTCAGCGGCGTTCGAGGGACCGGGCCGGCTCCGGATCGGGCGCGCCGCCGATCCAGTCCTGGAACCGGCGCCCGGGTCCCGCCCAGCGGCGGTCGTGATGGTAGGCCCGCAGGCCGGCTCTGGCGCGGGCGCGCGGGCGGCTGCGGTAGAACCGCTTGGCCCACGGGGAGGTGGGGCGGGCCAGCCGTACGGCGGCGACCAGGGCGACGAGGGGGACGACGACCCCCAGCACCGCGAGGCGGACCTTGCCCTTGAACAGGGCGATGAGGGCGAACAGGAAGTTCGCCAGGACGGTCACGATGGCCACGGCGCGGTTCTGCTGCTGGTCCTCGGAGAGGTTGTTGACGCCCAGCGGTGAGAAGCCGATCAGGAGCATGCCGCCGAGGGCGGCGGTGAGCACGACCATCTCCACGCTCTTGCGGCCGTCCGGGGTCCAGTAGACGTCGGCGAGGTGCAGGACCAGGGCGAACTCGTCGAGGACGAGGCCGGCGCCGATGCCGAAGATCACCGCGGCGAGGTACGAACCGAAACCGTACTGACCGCCCGCCACCGCGCCGAAGCCGCCGGCGATCGTCAGGATGACCCCGGGGACCACGTGGTGCACGTGGACGCCGCCGCTGCTGATGTTGCCGAAGGGGCCCTTGCCGGCCCGGATGAGGCGGGTGATGCCCCGGGTGACCAGGAAGGTCACGACGAAGGAGACGAGAGCGAGGAACAACGGCAGCTTGCCGGGTTCCACGATGTTCCGCTCGAACCATCCCATATGTGAACTTTATCCTCGACCGGCGTGTCCGCCCTCCTGACCGGCCGGTAGCCTGCGCCGGTGCCCAGTACCTCGCCCCTCGACGGTCTCCGTTTCGCCTTCGGCACCCTCACGGTGTTCCCGGTCCGGGTGACCCGGTGGGACCGCGGGGCGGCGCGGGGCGGCATGCTGTGCGCTCCGCTGGCCGGGCTGGCGGTCGGCGCCCCGGCGGCGGCCCTCGGGCTGGTGCTGCTGTTCCTCGGTGCGGGCGGGCCGCTCGCCGCCGTGGCCACCGTCGCCGTCACCGCCGTTCTCACCCGTGGGCTGCACCTGGACGGTCTCGCGGACACCGCCGACGGGCTGGGCAGCGGGAAGCCCGCCGAGGACGCGCTGCGGATCATGAAGCAGTCGGACATCGGGCCGTTCGGGGTCATCACCCTCGTGCTCGCCCTGCTCGCCCAGGCCGCCGCGCTCGCCCAGGCCTACGACGCCTCCTGGGCCCGGGGCGCCTTCGCCGCCGTCGTCTCCGCGACCGTGGCCCGGCTGTCCCTGACCCTGGCGGCACGGGCCGGGGTGCCGGCGGCGCGGCCGGAGGGCCTGGGGGCGGCGGTCGCGGGTGTGGTGCCGGTGCGGGGGGCGCTGGTCACCGGCGTCGTGGTCGCGGGGACGGCGGCAGCGGGAGGTGCCGTCCTCGGGTGGTACGACGCGGCCCGGGCCGTGCTCGCGGTGGCCCTCTCGCTGGTCGCCGCTGAGTTGCTCCTGCGGCACTGCACGCGCCGTTTGGGCGGGGTCACCGGGGACGTGTTCGGCGGCCTGGCGGAGACGGCGGCGACGACGGCGCTGGTCGTGCTGTCACTGGGCTGAAACGATCGGCGGGCACGGTCCTCCCGCCGCTTCAGCATGCCCGCCGCCATGCCCCCAGTTCGTACTTCTTGAGCAGCGAGCTCAGCTTCAGACGGCGGGACTCGGCGCAGAAGCGGCGGGTGGGCACCTCGTACTCCACATGGAAGACGGCCTTGTCCGCCTCGACGAAGGGTTCGAGGGCTTGGCACTCGTCGTACTGGGCGCACTGCTCGTTGACCGCGAAGTCGAAGTCGTCGACCAGCTCCGGGATCTGGTCCAGGTCGTTCTTCAACCCGACGGCCAGGCCCCGGTCGTGGGCGAGGCGGGCGATGAGACGGTTGTAGCGGAGCTGGTCCTGCGCCGTGAGAGGGAAGCCGGTGTCGTTGCGGTAGCCGTCCATGTTGTCGGGCTCGACGGCGTCGAAGCCCTTGTCGCGGCACATGTCGACGCGGGCCGCCATGAGCGGTTCCAGGACGTCCGTGCGGCGGATGTCGAGCCAGCGCTCGCCCTTCCAGCCGTTGCCCCGGCCGAGGACCGGCTTCGGGAAGTCCCCGGCGTCCGGGCGGAACTCCTCCCAGGCGCCGGTGGAGAGGTAGCAGATGACCTTGCGTCCGTCGTCGTGCAGTCCGGCGACCGTGGCCTCGGAGTGGTCGAACCCGTCGATGTCGTAGACCGGCACGTCGACCGAGGTGTCCAGGCGCCCGCTGAGCTGCCACTGCCAGGCGGTGCCGGGGCGGGGCCGCCAGCGGGGGCCGGGTGTGTCGTCGGAGCCCCGGGTGCAGCCCGCGAGGAGCAGGACGAGCAGGGCGACGAGCAGGGACGGGCGTCTCAAGGGGGGTTCTCCACGTTCTCCGCGTCATCCGCGAGGTTCAGGGTGTACGGCAGTGTGCCCCAAGGATGATCTCCGGTGCCCGGCACCGCGCAGTGCACCGCCGCGCCCCGGGCCCGGGCGAGGCCCGCCGGACCCTCGAAGGTGACGAGGACGTCGGCGACGCGGGCGTAGCAGGGGTGCGGTGCCGTGCCGTGGTTGAGGACGAGGGTGCCGCAGCCGACGCCCCACGCGGCCACGGCCAGCCGCTGGTAGTACTCGAACGACTCGCGCCCCGAGGGCACCTGGTCGAGGAAGGCCCCGTCGGTGCCGTACCAGTCGCGGTGCCGGGTGAGGTCGCGGACGACGTCGGTGGTGGCGCGGCGGCCGTGGTCGGTGTCGACGTACCCGAGGATCCGCCCGCCCGCCGACCGCAGCCGGGCGGCGACCTCGGCGAAGGCCCCGTCGGGGCGGTCGCCCGGGCCGCCGGCCGGGTTGAGGACGACGCCGTAGAGACGGGGCGCGGCCGCCACGATCGCGTCCCATTCGGCGGGGCGGACGGACGGGTGCTCGTAGTACGGGACCAGGAGAGTGCTCATCGGTTGGCGATTGCCCTCCCCAGCAGGGCGCACACCACGACGGCCTGGACCGCCGGGCGAGCCCGTCGGACTCCAGGAGCGCCGCGATCTCGTCGGGGCGGACCGCCGCTCCCACGAAGTCGTCGAGGCGGGCGGCGAGTTCGTCGACGGGGCCGGGCTGGGCCCGGCCGGGGGTTGCTGCCGTTGCCGGGGGACGCCGGGCAGCACGAAAAACTCCTGCGAGCGGCGAGCAGGGCGCTCACCTGATCGCGATGAGCGTGACCCAGCTCACCGGCGTGAGAGATCGTGAACTGGCCACCATGCCTCCGAGAGGTGAACACCCGCAGGAATGAGCGAACGGGGCCACGCGCGTAGTCTCGACGTCGAGTGTTCGCCGCACCGGGGAAGGCCCCGCGAGTACCGAACCCTGAGGTCGGAATAGGGTCGGCTGTCGGGCCCGGTCGACCCACACCGTTCGACCACCGAAACTTCACATCGGAAGCGAGATTCCACCACCGTGACTGCTCTCACTCTCAGCACCGCCGCGGCGCCCGGTCTGCGGGCCGACGCCATCGTGATCGGTGTCGCCAAGGGTGCCAAGGGGCCGGTCGTCGCACCGGGCGCCGAGGCCGTGGACAAGGCGTACGACGGCAAGCTGGCCGGCGTTCTGGAGACCCTCGGCGCCTCCGGTGCCGAGGGCGAGGTGACGAAGCTGCCGGCGCCGTCCGGCTTCAAGGCACCGCTCGTGCTGGCGGTGGGCCTGGGCGCGGTCCCCGAGAAGGACGCCGACTACGACACCGAGGCCCTGCGCAGGGCCGCGGGCATCGCCGCCCGCGCCCTGACCGGGTCCAAGAAGGCCGCCTTCGCCCTGCCCCTGACCGACGCCGCCGACGCCGGCGCGATCGGTGAGGGCGCGTTGCTCGGCGCGTACTCCTTCGACGTCTACAAGGACAACGGCAAGGACCCCAAGGCGAAGAACGGCAAGGCTCCCCTCGCCGAGGTCGCCCTGCTCGGCGGCAAGCCCCGTGACAAGGCGTACAAGGCGGCCGTCGAGCGCGCCGTCGCCGTCGCCGAGGAGCTCAACCGCGCCCGCGACCTGATCAACACCCCGCCGAACGACCTGAATCCCGAGGCGTTCGCCGCGATCGCGCAGGCCGCGGCCAAGGAGCACGGCATCAAGGTGCAGGTGCTCGACGAGAGGGCCCTGGCCAAGGGCGGCTACGGCGGCATCCTCGGCGTGGGTGCCGGCTCGGCTTCGGGGCCGCGGCTGGTGAAGCTGTCGTACACCTCGTCGAAGGCGAAGAAGCACCTCGCCTTCGTCGGCAAGGGCATCACCTACGACTCGGGCGGCATCTCGCTGAAGCCGGCCGGTCACAACGAGACGATGAAGTGCGACATGAGCGGCGCGGCCTCGGTGTTCGCCGCGGTCGTGGCCGCGGCCCGGCTGGGGCTGGAGGTCAACGTCACCGGCTGGCTCGCCCTGGCCGAGAACATGCCCTCCGGGTCCGCGACCCGTCCGGGTGACGTGCTGCGGATGTACAGCGGCAAGACGGTGGAGGTGCTCAACACCGACGCCGAGGGCCGGCTGGTGCTCGCGGACGCCCTGTGGGCGGCGTCGCAGGAGAAGCCGGACGCGATCGTGGACGTCGCGACGCTGACCGGGGCGATGGTGCTGGCGCTGGGGAACCGGACGTT
Organism: Streptomyces djakartensis; assembly: GCF_014651075.1. Taxonomy (GTDB): domain Bacteria; phylum Actinomycetota; class Actinomycetes; order Streptomycetales; family Streptomycetaceae; genus Streptomyces; species Streptomyces djakartensis. The sequence goes on from NZ_BMWE01000038.1 coordinate 35,293, forward strand.
CGGGATCATGAGCAACGACGACGCGTTCCGCGCGGCGGTGCACGAGGCCGCCGAGGAGGTCGGGGAGCCGGCGTGGCCGATGCCGCTGCCGGAGCACCTGCGCAAGGGGATGGACTCCCCCACGGCCGACATCGCGAACATGGGTGAGCGGATGGGCGGCGGGCTGGTCGCCGGACTGTTCCTGCGCGAGTTCGTCGGTGAGGGGATCACCTGGGCGCACCTCGACATCGCGGGGCCGGCCTTCAATGAGGGCGGGCCTTTCGGGTACACGCCGAAGGGCGGTACGGGCAGTGGTGTGCGGACGCTGGTGAGGCTGGCCGAGCTGACCGCCGCGGGTGACCTGGGCTGAGTTTCGCCTGAGAGCTCGATCTCGCCCGTTGTGTGGCGGGTGCGGGGGCGTGGGGGCTGTTCGCGCAGTTCCCCGCGCCCCTTGAGGGCGTGCCCCCCTTCGGGGCGTCTCTGATCCGAACGTGGGGCGTCTCACACAGCAGCCCGGCGTCTCTTTGTGTGTCGACAAGTGCGAAGATGGGGCTCGGCAGGACAGGGCCCACCTCAAGGGCCGAAGAACGAGCGGCCGGACACCAGCCGCCTGCCGGTCAGTGAAGACCGGCGTACGGCGCACATGCATGGAGGACGTGACGTGGCGAACGACGCCAGCACCGTTTTCGACCTAGTGATCCTCGGCGGTGGCAGCGGTGGTTACGCCGCGGCACTGCGCGGGGCACAGCTGGGCCTGGACGTCGCCCTGATCGAGAAGGACAAGGTCGGCGGCACCTGCCTGCACCGAGGATGCATCCCCACCAAGGCGCTGCTGCACGCGGGCGAGATCGCCGACCAGGCGCGCGAGAGCGAGCAGTTCGGTGTGAAGGCCACGCTCGAGGGCATCGACATCGCCGGTGTCCACAAGTACAAGGACGGCGTGGTCGCCGGCCTGTACAAGGGCCTGCAGGGACTCGTCGCCTCGCGCAAGGTGACCTACATCGAGGGTGAGGGCCGGCTGTCCTCGCCGACCTCCGTCGACGTGAACGGCCGGCGTGTCCAGGGCCGCCACGTGCTCCTCGCGACCGGCTCCGTGCCGAAGTCGCTGCCGGGCCTGGAGATCGACGGCGACCGGATCATCTCGTCCGACCACGCCCTCGTCCTGGACCGCGTGCCGAAGTCCGCGATCATCCTGGGCGGCGGTGTCATCGGCGTCGAGTTCGCCTCCGCGTGGAAGTCCTTCGGCACCGAGGTCACGATCGTCGAGGGCCTGAAGCACCTCGTCCCGGTCGAGGACGAGAACTCCTCCAAGCTGCTGGAGCGCGCCTTCCGCAAGCGCGGCATCAAGTTCAACCTGGGCACCTTCTTCGAGAAGGCCGAGTACACCCAGGACGGTGTGAAGGTCACCCTCGCCGACGGCAAGCAGTTCGAGGCCGAGGTGCTGCTGGTCGCCATCGGCCGCGGCCCGGTCTCCCAGGGCCTGGGCTACGAGGAGCAGGGCGTCGCGATGGACCGCGGCTACGTCCTGGTCGACGAGTACATGCGCACCAACGTGCCGACCATCTCCGCCGTCGGCGACCTCGTCCCGACCCTCCAGCTCGCGCACGTCGGCTTCGCCGAGGGCATCCTGGTGGCGGAGCGCCTGGCCGGTCTGAAGACCGTTCCGATCGACTACGACGGTGTCCCCCGGGTGACGTACTGCCACCCCGAGGTCGCCTCCGTCGGCATCACCGAGGCCAAGGCCAAGGAGATCTACGGTGCGGACAAGGTCGTCGCTCTGAAGTACAACCTCGCGGGCAACGGCAGGAGCAAGATCCTGAACACCGCGGGCGAGATCAAGCTCGTCCAGGTCAAGGACGGTGCCGTCGTCGGCGTCCACATGGTCGGCGACCGCATGGGCGAGCAGGTCGGCGAAGCCCAGCTGATCTACAACTGGGAGGCGCTGCCCGCCGAGGTCGCGCAGCTCATCCACGCCCACCCGACCCAGAACGAGGCGCTCGGCGAGGCCCACCTGGCCCTGGCCGGCAAGCCCCTCCACGCGCACGACTGACCCCTCGGTCGACGAACGCGACGACAGACTTCCGCACTTTCCGTAAGGAGCAACCGAAACCATGGCGGTTTCCGTAACCCTTCCGGCGCTCGGCGAGAGCGTCACCGAGGGCACCGTCACCCGCTGGCTGAAGGCCGAGGGTGAGCGAGTCGAGGCCGACGAGCCGCTGCTCGAGGTGTCGACCGACAAGGTCGACACCGAGATCCCCGCCCCCGCCGCCGGTGTCCTGGCCTCCATCAAGGTCGCCGAGGACGAGACGGTCGAGGTCGGCGCCGAGCTGGCCCTGATCGACGACGGCAGCGGCGCGCCAGCCGCCGCCGAGGCCCCGCAGGCCGAGCAGGTCGCCGAGCCCGCTCCCGAGCCGGCCCCGGCCGCCCCGTCCACCGAGCAGGCCGCCCCGGCGCCCGCTCCCACCGCCGACGCCGCCGCCGGCGGCGGTTCCGCCGAGGGCACGGACGTGGTCCTGCCCGCGCTCGGCGAGTCCGTCACCGAGGGCACCGTCACCCGCTGGCTGAAGTCGGTCGGTGACAGCGTCGAGGCCGACGAGCCGCTGCTCGAGGTGTCGACCGACAAGGTCGACACCGAGATCCCCGCCCCCGCCTCCGGCACGCTGCTGGAGATCGTGGTCGGCGAGGACGAGACCGCCGAGGTCGGCGCCAAGCTCGCCGTCATCGGCGAGGCGGGTGCCGCCCCGGCCGCCGCCCCCGCGCAGGAGGCCCCGGCCGCCCCGGCGCAGCCCGAGCCGACCCCGGCCCCGGCCCCGCAGC
>NZ_BMWE01000039.1 GCF_014651075.1 Streptomyces djakartensis
AAGGGTTACGCCCCGTCGGCACGCGTCACCCGCCTGGCGGCCGAGCGTTCGCTGGGCGATCACGTCTTCACCCGCAAGAACACCAGCCCGCTGGAGATCTTGGCCGGCACGGTGGCCATCGGCGCTGGGATAGTGGGAGCTCTGTGGGGCGTGAACTGGGTCCTCAGCAAGACCGGGACGCAACTCCTCCGCGAAAGTGAGGCCATGGAGGACAGCTTCGACCCGGCGCTGGGCTTCCAGTTCACCGCATGCTCCGGAGCCAAGACGGGCCAGATGACCGAGGGAGATCCCCCCAACGGCTGGGGGATCGACGGAAACTTCCACGAGAAGACCCAGATCGACTCAGGACCCTCAGTGCGGACACCACTTTGGTCATGCTGACTATCGGTGGAAATGACGCGCGCTTCGACAACAAGATCCAGAAGTGTGTCATGGAGGGGTGCCCGTCGGAGGCCTCGATGAAGGCGGACATCGACAACGCTGTAGCCGAGACTCGGACGGTGCTGGAACAGATTCATGCCCATGCGCCGAACGCGACGATCTCGCTGATGGGCTACCCTTTGCTTTTCAGCCGCACTCAGGCGTGCTCGACCTTGGTGAGCGCATCCCAGCGTGTCATTCTGAACGACGTGGCCGAGTACTTCGAGAGTAAGCAGCGCGAGCTGGCGCTCTCCATGAGCGCGTCCAACGTCCGGTAACCGTCCCCGCAGTCGGCGTTCGAGGGCAAGCGCATCTGTGATTCGCCGGAAGGAATCAACGGGGTCGTGGCAGGGCCGAACGGCGACGGCGACTTCCACCACGGCGACAAGAACACGCAGCTCTGCTGGTGGTTCACGGGAGACACCTGCCTCAGCCGTGAGAGTTACCACCCGAGCCAGACCGGAACCAGCGCGTACGCACAGGCGTTCATGACCGCCGGCCCGCTGTCAGCCGCCACACCACAGGAGCGGTGAGCACGAGTATGTCCGATCACGGCACCGTGGCGCGGCACAACCGCGTCACGGTGCCGTCTCCAGGGTGTCTCGCCGCCATCATGGTGCTCCCCAAGGCCGCCTCCAGGCGCTTGGTGTTCTCCAGGTCCCCACACGTGCCCAGCAGCCGCTCGGTGGCGGCGGCGACGGCCGGGTGGGGGTAGTACCTGTTTCTGAACCCCGGAACGCGCAGGTGCAGCGCAGTTCTCAAGCAGTGGTGCTGAGGAGGCTGGTGCCCAGCGGGGTCGTGGTGTGGAGGGCAGTGTTGTGGTGGCGAACGGTGGTGGTCAGCCCGGCGGTGCGTAGAACAGTCGCGTGCTGGCTGGCGCTGGCCGGGGAGATGCCGGCATGACGGGCGAGTTCGGTGGTGGTGCAGCCGGGATGATGGGCGATGGTCCACAGCACGATGGCCCGGGTGTGGCCGAGGAGCATGGTCAGGGAGTCGGGGACGGTGCTGAGGACCCGTGCGGTCTCCGCAGGCGGCAGAGCGAGATCTGTGTCGTCACGGCGGATGGGGTAGGTCAGATACGGCTGGGGTTCGGCGCTCACGCCCAGTACAGGGGATGCGACCCCGAAGAACGACGGAATCAGCAGCAGGCCGCGGCCGGAGAGATGAATGTCGTCGTCCGCACCGCTGGCCATGGTGAGTTCCAGAACAGGCGGCTTCCACTTGATGTGGCGGGGGTTGAGTCCGGACAGCAGGGTATGGAGTCCGCCGTGGGCGGCCTGACGTCTACGCAGCGCTTGGTCCGCAGCGCTGAGGGCATCGATGCGCTGCTGGTAGGGAGCGATGACGTGCTGGTGCACGTGGGCAGCGACATCGGTCAACTCCAGCAGCAGCGCTTTGTCACTGCCGAGCGACTGCGTCCAGGCCGGTACCGGACGCTGATGGTCGCGGCCAGCCCAGACCTCCATTTCCTGCCGGACCCGGGCAGCAGACAGAGCCCGGATCTGATCCAGCACCTCTTCGATGTCCTCAGCCGCCGGGAGTCCGAGGAAGCCCACCGACCAGCCTGTTGACGGGATCAGATCGAACAGCTGCTGCACCTTTGGGGACAGGCGCCGCAACGATTCCCGCCTCCATTGCCCGAACCGGGTCGGATGGCTGCGTTCCTGCAGTTGCCGCAGGGCGATGTTCAGCTCAAGAAGAGGACGGGGTGCCTCCGCGAAACGGGTGCGGGCCATGTCCTCGGTGGTGAAGTGGATGCGTACCGGCATGGCACGGAGCATGTCCAGGATGTCGTTATTCGGGCTAGGTCAAATCACGTCGACGGCCGCTCAGCCGCCCAGCCATCCTGGCCGACATTCCACCGGATCGAAAACAAGTACTGAGCAGCTCGGTCACCGGGTTGTCGAGAGCGCGGCGTTCGATGTAGCCGAACGTCAACTCGTAATGACCCATCGGGCCGGTCAGAAGTCTGGATCAGAAACAGTCCTTCTCAGCTCACGAACCGAGGGAGTTCACGTGAACTTACGCTCATCCCTGACGGCGGTTGTCGCAGGTCTCGTACTCACGCTCATGGCTACAACAACCGCCTCGGCCATCCCTTCGCCCGCACGCGCAGATGCCGTCGGGGTCGAAGCGGCGCCCGCGAGGGCCGACAGCAACAAGCGGCCAGTCTTCCTGATCAAGGGCTACACCCCCGGCGACAAGTGTGGCTCCAAGTGGAACGCGGCCGTCAGGCTACTGAAAAGCGAGGGATGGAAGACCAAGAGACTGCACCGCGTCGGCTTCTATGCCACAGATGACTCGAAGTGCGACGTGCGGATCGACAACGGCACTGCCACTGCCGAGACATCCTTGAAGGTTCTGGGGCGTGAGCTGGCGAAGAAGATATACGACATGTACTCGTCCAAGGGAATCCCAGTCGACATCGTCGGCCACTCCATGGGCGGGCTTATCGCCCGCGCCGCCATCGCCGGCTACCAGAAGGGCGAACCGGGCTGGCCCAAGAAGCTGCTGGTGGAAGACGTCGTCACGCTGGGGACGCCCCACCGCGGCGTGCACCGGCCAGCCTGCTTCACACTCCAGTGCATTGAGATGAATCCCTTCAGCGGTTTCCGGAACTGGCTCGGCGCCGACCTCCCTCAGGCCGATGGAGGCACCGACTGGACTCTCGTCAGTTCGCGCGCAGACTGGTCGGTCCCGCCTGCCTTCGCAATGCCGACCGACATCGGAGCACAACACCTGGTGCTCTACTCCGAGATAGGCTCCAGCCTCGGCCACAGCGAGCTGCGAACCCAGGCAACGGGGGTCTTTCCCCTGAACTACACCAATAATGGCGGCGCATCATGGGGTTACCTGGAACGTGGTTCCGCACCGCTCCGGGTTACCAAGAACGCCCTGTACTGGTCCTCCAGGTGGTGACCTGAGAGGGCGGCATGAGGGTTGATGTCTGATCCGCCGCTTCGTCTGGGGCGAGCGGGCAGGTCGCGGCGAACGCCGGGCTGCGCGGGACGGGCGGCGCGGGCGTCTCTCCGGGCGGGCGGCTTCGGCCCGGGTGTGGGCGGCCGACCAGGGCATCAGTGTGCGGGGCGGGTCAGGGTGTGATCGGGGATCACTGCGGGGTGAACCCCGATGACCACGGGACCTGCCCGCCGCTGTCGGGGACGGCCGCGCTGGCCGCCACCACAGTGCTGCCCGCCCACCGCGCCCTCGCCTTAACCGCGCCGCTCCCGCCGCTGGACCCCACCGCCCTGCAGGCGGCGATCGACGACCTGGAGCACCCGCCGTCGACCGCGGCCCAGCTGTGCGTCGGCGGCACGGCCGGCCACTGGCGCGGCACCTCGGGCGTGGCCGACATCCGGACGCACTGTCCACTGACGGCACATGACAAGGTGCGCATCGGCAGCATCACCAAGGTCTTCGTCGCCACGGTGGTGCTGCAGCTGGTAGCGGAGGGCCAGGTCGACCTGGACGCGCCCGTGCGGCGCGTCCTGCCAGGGCTGCTGCCAGCCCGGTTCGCGGCTGTCACCGTGGCAAACCTGCTGAACCACACTAGCGGACTGCCCGACCACGTCGGCATACCGGACCCGGAAACCCCGGAGGAGGTGGTCCGCCACCGCTTCGACCACTGGACGCCACAGCAGTGGGTGGCGACGGCGACACACGGACCGCTGAAGTTCACCCCGGGCACCCGGCAGGAGTACCGCGGCATCAACTACGCACTGGCCGCGCTGATCATCGAAAAGGTAACCAGCCGCCCGTATGGGGAGGCCGTCACGGCCCGCGTACTGCGTCCGCTGAGCCTGGCGCGCACCGTCGTACCCGGCGACGACCCGCGCATCCATGGCCGACACGTGCACGGCTATCTGGCGATGACCGACGGCAGCCTGCGGGACATCACTGTCTACGATCAGTCCTCCAGCCGCGGCGAGGGCGACATGATCTCCACGACCGGCGACCTCGACCGGATGCTCGCCGCGCTGTTCTCCGGCGAGTTGCTCCCACCCAAGCTGCTCCAGCTGATGTTCACCCTGCCCCCGAACGACGTGCGCATGCTGGACGGCTCCCCGGCCCGCTACAGCACCGGCCTGCAGCAGGCCACCGTCAACGGCATCACCCTCTGGGGCAAGACCGGCGAGACGTACGGCTACAAGAACGCCGCGTTCTCCACTCGTGACCAGCAGCGCCGCTTCGTGCTCGCGTACCACCCGACGACCACCCGCGACGGCGCAGAGAGCGAGATGATCGCGCGGGTTGCCGACCTGCTCACCCGCAAGCGAAGCGCCGAAGGCCCAGCGGCCTAGATACGCCACGTCCTCCGCTGTCAGAGCGGTCGCCCAAGGGGCAGCAGGGCATCCTCTGGCAGACCGTCCTTCAGGAGCGGGAAGCTTCTCTCAGGGTCCTGAAGGACGCCGCCGCCGTCCCTCGGCAGCGGGTGCGGGGCGACGGCTGAGCGGCCTCCGGACGAACAGCGCGCCGATCGGGCCGCGGACGGCGCGTCCGCGGCCCGATCACCATGTCACCGTCAGGCCGACGGCCGGCAGGGCGAGCTGAGGTAGCAGGTGCCGCAGGAGGTGTAGCCACCGACCACATGGCAGGTCTGCCGGTAGTAGAAGCTGTTGCGCTGGCTGCAATAGCAGATCTTCTGGAAGGTGGTGTCCGCCTGGGCCACGGCCTTGGGCACGAGCCTGCCCAGAATCTTGTCGCCCATCGTCCCCATGAATCCCATCACTGCCGTTTCCTTTCGAGTACGCACTGCCGGAAAGAAGCAGATTCGACCGTAGCAACGGCAGATACGGCGCTTCGTACAGTTCGGATACAGCGAGCGGAAGAGGCCGGTCCGCAAACCGTGTCCAGCGAACCGCCCGATACACCCATAGACACCCAACTTCCACGCGAATTGCAAAGGGGGCGAACAGGGCGCGACGCACCCCCGGGTTTCCCGCGGGGGCAAGAAGAAATACATTGACAGGCAATACGGCGGGCGGGCACGATCACACCGACCGGCGGAACCCACGGGGGGTGTCTGTGCCTGTTCTGTTGATTGCCGTTGGGTTCCTTGTCGGCCTCGCCGGCGCCGTCCTTGCCGCGCTCCGCATACGCGGCCGATACACCGTGGTCACCGTAGAAGGCACCAGCATGGCGCCGACGCTTTCGCCCGGCGACCGGGTGGTGGTGGAACGCCGCACCGTCGACCAGGTGCGGGCCGGGGACATCGTCGTACTGCAGCCCCCGCGAAGGACGGGCGACTACGAACCGCTGAGCGACCGCGCATGGAACATCAAGCGGGCCGCCGCGCTTCCCGGGGACCGTATTCCGGAAGGAATACCGGGAGGCGGAGACCTCACCGAGGTCCCGGACGGGCGGCTGGTGGTGCTCGGCGACAATCCGGACAGTATTGATTCCCGTCATCGGGGATTTTTCGAGGCCGACCGGATCATGGGCGTGGCGGTCCGCCGACTGGGCGGCAGTGCTTTGTAAGAATCACATACCGGGGGACAGCCACAAGCATGACCGTCGAGTTCCGGGCCCTCGGCCCGCTGGAAATCGTGGACGGTGGCCAGACCGTCCGTATAGCCGCTGACAAACAGCGCACCATTCTCGCGATGCTGGTCGCCCACCGGGGCGGCGTCGTCTCCGTGCCCGCCCTCGTGGAAGAACTCTGGGGCGGCACCCCGCCCCGGTCGGCGGTGCCCAATCTGCGCACGTACGTGATGCAGTTGCGCCGGCTCCTGCCGCCCGCCGCGGACGGCACGCACCCACGGCTGATCACGTCCCGCTCCGGCTACGCGCTCCGGACGGACGACGGCGAGACCGACATCGCCCGCTTCGAGGCCCTCGTCGAGCGGGCACGGCAGGCGGCGGCCGGGCACGACCTGGCGGGGGCCACCCGCGCACTGGGCGGCGCCCTGGCACTCTGGCACGGGGCGCCACTGGAGAACGTCGTCAAAGGACCCGCCCTGGAGGGCATCGCGGCGGACCTCACCGAGCGGTACCTGAGCGCGATCGAGGCACAGGCGGACGTGGAACTCGCGCGCGGTACCGGGGCGGCCGTGGTCGACACCCTGCGCCGGGCCGTGCGCCGGCATCCCCTGCGCGAACGGCTGCGCAGCCGCCTGATGCTCGCCCTGCACCACAGCGGCGACACGGCCGGCGCGCTCGCCGCCTTCACCGACGCCCGCGAAACGCTGCGCAACGAACTCGGCCTGGACCCGGGGCCGGAGCTGTGCCGCACCCAACAGGCCGTGCTGCGCCGGGAACCGGATCCGACGTCCGTCCCGGAGGTCACCGCCCTGACGACGGCGCGGCCCGCGCACCCGGCCACCGGTACGGTGCCGCGCCAGCTCCCCCGGGCTCCCGGGCCGTTCGCCGGACGGGCGCACGAGACGTCCCTGGTGCGGGACGCCCTGCGCACCCGGGACGGGACGACCGCCGGGGCGCCGGTCGTGGTGCTGCACGGGCCGGCCGGACGCGGGAAGTCGGCGCTGGCCCTGCACGTCGCCCACCGGGCCGCCGCGGACTACCCCGACGGCCAGCTCTACGTCGATCTCGACAGCCCGCGGGCCGGCGCCGGCCCCCTGACCCCGGTCACCGTGCTGCGCCACTTCCTCCGCTCGCTCGGCATGCCCAGGGCGGACGTGCCGACCGCCCTCTCCGAGGTCTCGGCCTACTACCAGTCCATGGTCGCGGGCCGGCGCGTCCTCGTGGTCGTCGACAACGCCTTCCACCGCGGCCAGGTCCTTCCGCTGCTGCCCGCAGGCCCGGGGTGCGCGGTGCTGGTCACGAGCCGGAGCGTCCTGCCCGCGCTGGACGCGGTGCATGTGCCGGTGGACCCCCTGGACGAAACGGACTCCGTCCGCCTGCTGTCCCTGCTGGCCGGCGACGCGCGCGTCACCGCGGAGCCCCGGGCGGCGCGGGAGATCGCACGGCTCTGCCACGGAAACCCCCTCGCGCTCAGCATCGCGGGGGCCCGCTGCGCCGGCCGCCCGCAGGGGAGCCTCGCCGGATTCGCCGCCCGGCTGCGCGACCCGGCGCGCACGCTCGACGAATTACGGGTCGCCGACCTGACGATGCGCTCGTCGTACGCCAGGAGCTACCGGGAGCTGTCGGCCCACGACCCCGAACACCGCGCCGCCGCACGGGCGTTCCGCCGGCTGTGCACCCTCGGGGCGTCCTTCAGCGCGACGCGCGCCGCCGAGGCCATCGGCGCCGCCCTGCCGGCCACCGAGCGGGCCCTGGACTGCCTGGTGACCGTCGGGCTGCTCACTCCGGTGGCGCGCGAGGGGTTCCGGATGCCTGATCTCGCGGGCCTGTACGCGCGAGAGCTCGCCGCCCGCGACCAGGTCCGCTACAGGGAGCCGGTGTTCAGCCGATCGGCGATATGACCGCGTGCGACGGCTCCGCCGCCGGTGCCCCGGGCCGGTCCGCCACGTCCGGACGAGCCGGTGCGTCCGGGGCCTGCGGTGCGTCCGGGGCGTCCACGGCCTCGGGTGCGTCCGGGGCGCGATAGCCCTCGGCCTGGATGGCGAACAGACGCGCGTACTCGCCCTCCCCGGCCATGAGCTGCTCGTGCGTTCCCCTTTCCACGATCCGGCCGCCCTCCAGCACGACGATCGCGTCCGCCTCGCGGACCGCGCCGAGCCGGTGGGAGACGAGCAGGCTGGTGCGCCCCGCCCGGTGTTCGCGCAGCCGGGCGTGGATCTCCGCCTCCGCCTGGGCGTCCAGGCCGGCACTGGGCTCGTCCAGGATCAGCAGGTCCCGGTCGTCGCGCAGCAGGGTGCGGGCGAGCGCCAGCCGCTGCCACTGGCCGCCGGAGAGCACGACCCCGGACTGCGGGTCGTCCTCGGCCTGGTCGGCGAATATGCGGCTGAGCATGGTGTCGTAGCCACGGGGCAGCCGCTCCACGGTGCCGTCGGCATCGGCGAGCCGGGCGGCCTCGCGCAGTCGCGGGCGGTCGTCGAGCGCCTGGAGTTCCCCGACGCCGATGTTCTCCGCCGCCGTCAGGTCGTAACACATGTAGTCCTGGAACAACACGCCCATACGACGGCGCAGTTCGGCCGGCGGCACGTCGCGGATGTCCACTCCGTCCCAGTAGATCGCCCCTTGGGTCGGATCGTAGAAACGGCAGAGCAGCTTGATCAGGGTGCTTTTCCCCGCGCCGTTCAGCCCGACGAGGGCGACCGCGGTTCCGTGCGGGACGGTCAGGTCGACGCCCCGGAGAATCCACGGATGGTCCTCGGCGTACCGGAACCAGACGCCGCGCAGTTCGATGCCCCGGCGCAGGGCCGGCAGTCGCCCCGAAGGGTCCGCCGACGGCAGGTCGTCGGGGAGCGACATCACCTTGTCGTGGTACCCGAAGATGAGCAGCGCCTCGTGCGCCATCGCGACGTTGTCCACCAGACCGGTCAGGGCGGCCTGGGTACCGGCCACGGCGGCGACGAACGCCGTCACGTCGCCCACGCTCAGGGCCCCGGTCGTGGCGGCCCGCACCGCCCACACGAGTCCCAGTCCCGCGACCACCGTGGACAGCAGCGCGAGGAGGGACTGCGTCCGCGCCTCCTGGCGGTCGAGCCGCTGTTCGCCCTCCTGCCGGATCGCGAGCTCCGTGAGCATGCGCCCCTTGAGGAAGTCGCCGAGGCCGAACAGCCGGGTCTCCATCGCGCTGCGGACGTCGGTGAGAAGCAGCGAGTAGAAGACCTGGCGGCGGACCGCGGGGGAGACTCCCGCGAGCATGCCGACCCTGCGCCGGGACAGGGAGAGCCGCGCGAGGAGCGCGGGGACGGCGGCCACCGTGACGAGTGCGGCCATCGACGGGCTCAGCAGCGCCAGCGTCCCGAGCAGGCTCACGAGCGTGATGACGTTGCGCGCGGTGTCGAACAGGCCCGTGGTGACGGGGCCGAGCCCGCCCCCGGACGCCTGCATGGCCATGTTGAGGTCGTTACGGAACCCGGGGTTCTCGAAGCGGGACAGCCCCTGCAGCCGGTTGACGGCGCCGTACAGGCGGTCCTGCATCAAGCGGTCCAGCCGGCGGCCCAGTTCGTTCTGCAGGTAACCGCTCAGGTGCGGCAGCACACCGGCCGCGAGGCCCACGGCGGCCAGGCCCGCCGCCAACTCCAGCACGTGTTCCGGTCGTCCGCCGGCCAGGTCGTCCACGACGAGTTTCGTCAGCCATGCCGTGGCGGTGGGCAGCAGGCCGAGGACGATGGTGACGAGCGAGTACGCCAGCGCCTGCCACGGTCCCGCCCGCCAGCACATCGACCAGGCGACCCCGAGGTGCCACACGGTCCGCCTCGGCCCCGCCGTGACCGCCCGCCCGGTGGGCCCGGCCTGCGGTCCGCTCTCCACGCTCACGCCGCCGGGGCCGGCTCGGGCAGCTCGGCCAGCTCGGTGGACGCCTGCACCACGGAGCCCTCCCCGTCGACCAGGACGAAGGTGGGGAAGGCCTGGATGCCCATGTCGTCGGCCACGGCGTGGGCGTCCTCACCCCGGATCACCGCCGCGTCCGGACCCACCGCGGCGACCAGCTCGTCGGCGCGCGCCCCGTCGCCCGACACCACCGCCAGCGCCCCGTACCGGCGGGCCCGGACGGCGAACTTCGGCGCGTGGTCGTGGCAGGTGTCGCACTGCGCGTCGAAGAAGGCCACGAGAGTGGCGCCGGATGCCCGGGCGGCTTCCGGAAGCCGGTGGCCCACCAGCATGCCCGGGTCGTACGAGGAGAAGCCGGGCCGACCCGCCAGCCGTTCGAGTTCCGCGGTGTGCTCGCGCAGCCGACGCAGCACCGCGAAGGTGAGGAGCAGGTCGAACAGGCACAGCACACCGACCAGGACGACGGCGGCAATCAGAAAAGGCATGAAGGGGACCTCACTTGTGGACGGCGCGTGGACGGGCGGCGACTGGGGCCGGCCAGCCGGTGCGGAAGAGGGCGGCCAGGTCGTCGAGCCGGGCGACCAGCAGGGCCGCGACGACCGCCGCGACCGCCGCGACCGCGCCGCCGCCGGCGTGAGCCGGCCATCCGGCGGCGGGCAGCGCGGTCATCACCGCGAAGCCGGCCGCGCCCGTTCCGGCCAGGATCAGGTTGCGGACCACGTGCAGTGGTCCCAGCGGAGTGGCCGATGCTCCGAAGCAACGGCACGGGGCGCGGCGTCCGCCGCGCAGTGCCACCACGATGCCCGCGGTGAAGGCGAGCAGCAGGAGCACCGCGGCCGCCAGCCCCAGGGACGCCGTTCGCGGGGGCACGAGCAGCAGAAGTACCGCGACTTCTCCGGCGATCACCGCGGCGGCCGCCGCCCTCGACACCTTCCGGGGAAAGAGCCGCAGGTCAGTGATCGACCGGGCGAACGAGGCGAAGGCGGTCCTGCTGCGCACCTTTCCGGCGAGCGCCAGCAGAAAGACACCGAACAAGAGAATCCGGCATGCGAAAGCGACATAGGTCATGCGCGAAGTCCTCGTATATGGGGCACGGGAGCGGACGGCCCGGACGCGTGCCAGCGCCGCCCGCCCCGCACTCGTGTTCTGTCAACAGCCGATGTAGCGGACGTTCTCGCACTTTCCGCACGAGGTCCGTCCGCCCACCACGTGACACAGGCGGTAGATCTTGCGCCAGTCGGCGGTGCAGTAGCAGTACTCCCACCAGCTGGTGTCCGCGGACGCGGACGCCTTCGGCACGAAACGCTCGAGCACCCGGTCGGCGACCTTGCTCAAAGACGGCATCATGAGTTCCCCTCTTCCTTTCGGCAGACGGTACGCACGCGCCATAGACCGGCCCGTACAGCGGACATACAGCGGCCGCCGGGCCCGCGCCGGTACGGGAGTCCGGGGCGGGGCCCGGGGCCGGCTCCTCAGCTTCCGGCCGGGGGCGCCACCGGGAGCGTCACGCTGCTGAGCCCGGTTCTTACGGTCATCCGCGTGCCGGGCGGTGCTTCGTCCGGTACGCGCAGTCGGTGTCGCCGGGGACGCCCTCCCCGTAGCAGACGAGCCGTGAGGTGCCCTGGACAGTGCCGGCGATGGCCCGGGTTGCGGTCCCGTAGTCGACGAGCAGCGCCGTCGTATACGGGTCGGCGTGGAGCTTGGCCGGGCACCGGCGGCGCGGGCCGCACCGGGAGCGTATGGGCGATATCCCCCGGACGAGCGGTTGAAGCCCGAGGCTATCGTGCATGTTGGCGCCAGAGATGCCCAGTGAAAGTGGCAGTCCGTTCCGGTCGGTGATCAGGTGGATCTTTGATCCGTTCTTGCCACGGTCGGTCAGGTTCGGTCCGGTCAGGGCCCCCTTTTGCGGCCCGGACGCTGACCGAGTCGATGACGCACCGCGACCAGTCCAGCTCACCACGAGCACCCAGCTCGTCGAGGATGACCCGGTGGAGCCGGGCCCAGACCCGGTCCCTGCTCCACTGGGCGAAGCGCTGGTAGACCGTGGAGCCGCCCAAACTCATCGACTGCACCTGCACAGCGCACCTTTTCGACCCTCCAGTGTCGAAACGGTCCTCGAACCAAGCCGCTCACCTGGGCCTTCTCCGGCCGCTGAGGCGGCCTGCGCCCGCTCGGCCTCAACCAGACCCCCTGGATGGGCACCTCGCCCACACTGCCCCGGCCCCACGCCGCGCCCAGGCATGCCAGTTCTTCGGCCCCGGTTCCCGAGTGAACGTCACCGGCCAGATACCAGCGGACTCGAGAACCTTTCGTGGATCATGACCCCCGGGAGGAGAACCGCTTCCTCCGCGCGCTGCTCGACGGCCGCCTCCTACCGGCACGACAGCTGGCCAAGATGAAGCAGACCGTCCCCGTGAGCGTGAAGGTCCAAGAACTGTGGCCCGACGGCCGATACGGACTCGGCTTGGTCGAACGCCCCTTGAACTGCGCAGGAAGCTGCTGGAGCCAGCGGACGAAGCTACTGGAGCCAGCGGAGGAAGCTACTGGAGCCACGAGGGAGGGGACGGCGGCTACATCACCCCTCAACGGCGTCACCGACGACGGCAGGCGAAGCGCTGTGGTCTCCTCACATGGGTCCATGGCGCTTCTTTCGTGAAGCGGGCGGCATTCGTGGGGCGGGTCTGCTGCCCGGCGGTGGCGGGCCTTGTCCGGCTCGCTGCCGCAGTCGCGGTCCGGACGCTGGCAGGGTGGTTTCAAGCAGCAGTTCGCTCAGGTCTGCCGGCATGGTGATCATGCAGTCGTGTCCGGTCGGCAGTTCCCGTATCCGTGCCGGGGAGCCGTTGGGCTGTGCTGCGGGGACGGGCCGCCGCACGATGCCTTCCGGCTGTGCGCCGACGCAGTGGATGTGCGTGCGCGGAATGCAGTCCACGGCAGGGTTGTCCAGCCGGACCGGTTGCTGCAGGCAGCGCACGGGATGGTCGGAGAGCGTCGCACGCAGCCATGCGACGTCGGCCGGGTCGGTGACTCCGAACAGGCCGAGGGGCGCAGGCATCTCGGGCAGCGGCGGGATGCGCCAGCCGTTGTCGGACGTGGCGGCGAGGTCGATCAGGTTCTGGGTCATGGGCTGCACGTCGACGGCGGTCTCGCCGTGCTTGGGGACCATCGCGTCGAGGTACACCAGGTGCGCTATTCGTTCCGGTACCTCGTTGGCCACGGACGAGACGACCAGGCCCGCGTAGCTGTGACCCACGAGCACCACTTCGGTCAGGTTCTCCTCGTGGATCAGCTTGACGACGTCCGTGACGTGCGTGTCGAGCCCCACCTCGGGACCGAGTAGGTGTGCCTTGTCGCCGTAGCCGGTCAGTGAGGGTGCGAACACGCGGTGTCCGGCCGATTCCAGCAGCGGGACCACCCGCTCCCAGCACCGGCCGCTGTGCCAGGCGCCGTGCACCAGCAGGAAAGTTGACATAAAGGAATTTTTTCCTCTTCGGGGCGTGGAGGAGCGGGAGCATGACGGTTCCTGTTTGTGCCTCAGTACTCTTCGGGAACCGGCATCATCGTGCTGCACCTGCCACACCCCGATCAATAAGGCACATTTCGGTGCCCCGGTTCTCTGGAGGTAACCATGAGCGGCACAGCAGGCGGCGCGTCGCGGCCGGCGCGGCAAGAGGACCCGTGCCAGGCCCGTGAAGTGCTCGGCATCGTCGGCGACAAGTGGTCGCTGCTGATCGTGCGTAACCTCAGCCAGGGGCCGCGCCGCTTCACCGAACTCAAGCGGGCCGTCGACGGGATCAGCCAGCGTATGCTCACCGTCACCCTGCGCGGCCTGGAACGCGACGGGATCCTCACCCGGACCGTCCGCAACGTCATGCCGCCGCACGTCAGTTACGAACTCACTCCGATGGGCAGGACCCTCCGCGAAGCCACCGCACCCCTGTTGGAGTGGAGCATCACGCACCTGACGCACATCGACGCCGCCCGCGCCGCGTACGACGCCCGCCCCGACACCCCGCCCGTCTGACGCCCGCCCGGCTGTACTCACCCATCGGCAGGTACGGCTCGAACTTGCCCTGGCCAGCGGTGAACTGTCGCCATGCCAATCCTTTCGCACTGTCGCTACGAGCCTCACCAGGGCAGCGCATCACGCATCGCGCGCTGAGACCTCAGCGGGCACTGGGGTATCGGGGTGGCCTTTGGCGCGTACAGGTGGACCACCGCGCGGTACCGGGACTGCACGGTGGAATCGGCGCTGGACCAGGGGTGCTGCGGATGCTCGCGGGAAACGTGCGGCGCGATGGTGGCAAGCGTGGCGGCAAAGTCGCGTGCGTGCGAGGGTCGCGGACCCCCGTACGACTGGGCGATGTCCGTCCACAGGCACAGGAACACGCCGATCCGCTCGGCGTCCCGCGCCTGCCCGGTGAGCCAACGGCGAGCGGACCACAGGGCGATCGGGCCGGTGTTGTTCTCCCGGCTGCGCTGATCTCCTCCTGCATGGCGGCGACGTCGAGGCGGCCGTCGGTGCGGACGGACTGCGCGTCCATACGGCAGATGTCGATGCCGCCGAAGAGCTCCTCGTGGGCCTTGTGTAAGCGGCCCGGGACCTCATCGGCTAGGTCCGCGAGGAGTCCCTCGCAAGCGAACGCCGCCGACTCCTCATCGCCGAGACCGTAGTCGTCGGCGCAGGCGACCTGTCCGGTCTCGGTCACATGCTCACCCCGGCCTCGACTTCGTACTTCCGAGTCCGGCTTCCGAGTCCGGTCCCGCGGGGTGGGCGCCGTGCCGGGCAGGTGCAGCAGGCCCGGTCCAGGTGCGCACGGAACCCTCCAAGGCCCATAGGTGCGACGCGAACGGAGACTTGCTGATGATGCGTGCGCAGAGGTGCCAGCAGGTGGCATGCAGGAGGATCGTGTAGCACCTCCGCTCGCGGCAGCCCTGCGGGGTGGCCACGCGGCCGAGCGCCTCCGCCGGGTCGTTCGGCGAGGGACGGCGAGGGCCGGTCCGGGATCTGCCAAGGGATAGTCGCTGACGATCCCGGACACATCGGAGAGCAGTTCGCGGTGGTCGGCAGGCAGCGTGGGCGTCACTTCAGTCACATCCGTAGCCGGTGATCGCGCCGGTCGGGGCGGCTGCCCCTGGCGCACCTGGCCGGTGGCCCGGCTGGACCCGCGGCAGACGGTGGTGTGAGGGCGTAGGACGCAGGGCTGCGATGGCTGGTGCCGGACGCGCTCCGGTCCTGGCCTGACCACACACCCCATGCGTGCCACCGCACCCGCTGCAGGAGCAGTCCCTGACGCGCTGAAGTCCATGGCTGTCAGTGCCCGGGTGGGCTCTGGTGGCCGTCGCCGTTGAAGGTTGGTCGTTTCTTGTCGGTTTCCTGGCCGCTTGCTGGCCTCGTGCTTGAGTGCCGGTTCCTAGGGTCGTTGACGTCCTCGAAACGACCCGGGCCTGCGGTGTTCCGCTGCTGCCCGGCCTGTATGACCTCCCCCTCGACTCTCTTGGAGATCTTCGACATGAACGCTTCCAAGCGCGCCCTGGCCGCCGCTGTGTCCACTGCCGCCCTGCTGGTCGGGCTGGTCGCCTGCGGCGGCTCGGACTCCAGTGATGCCGCCTCATCCTCCAGCAGCGCGGCGGCCGGCCAGACCGGCGGCGACCCCCAGGCCGCACAGGGCGGTGCGCCGGCCGAGGGGGAGGAGGGCGGTGACGCGGTGGAGACCCCGCTGACCGGTGAGGCCAAGCAGAAGGCCGAGGCCGCGGCGCTGGCCGCGTTCCCCGGCACGGTGGTCAAGTCCGAAGAGGACGCCGAGAACCCCGGCATGTACGCGGTGGAGATCAAAAAGGCCGACGGCAGTGAGGTGGAGGTCTACCTCGACCCAAAGACCTACAAGGTCGTCAAGACCAAGGACGAGGCCGGCGACGAGGCCGGCGACGAGGCCGGCGACGAGGCCGGCGACGAGGGCTGACTCCGCCAGAACGCCCATACCGGCGCGCCGGCGGGCTGCGAAGCTGCCCGCGGGCGGCGAGCCCGGCCTCTTCGTTGAGCGGGTGCGTGCCCGAACGCGTATCAAAGGCTGTCCGCAAGACCGGGACGGATTGGTGTGATCATGACCGCGGATCGGCGGGGGTGTGAGCCTGAGGCCATGCAGGTGCTGCTCATCGAAGACGACGAACGCATCGCCGGGCCGCTGGCCGAGGGTCTGACCCGATATGGGTACGCCGTGGAACGGGCGCGCACCGGTTCGGCGGCGCTGGCCGCGCCCGAGCCGCAGATGGTCCTGCTCGACCTGGGCTTGCCGGACATGGACGGCATCGACGTCTGCCGGGCCCTGCGCAGGCGCTCGGACGTACCGATCATCATGATCACCGCCCGGGGTGAGGAGATCGACCGGGTCTTGGGCCTCGAACTGGGTGCGGACGACTACATGGCCAAGCCGTTCGGCGTCCGCGAACTGGTCGCCCGCATCCGCGCGGTCACCCGCCGCGCCCGCCCCCGGACCACACCACATGCCGCTGTCCCCGGCGACACGGCCGACGCGGGCCGGCCTGGTCAGACGCCCAGCACCACGGGCCCCGCGCCCACGGACGCACCACAGGCGGTCGGGCCGCTGGTTATCGACCGCCGCACCCGCCAGGTCCACCTCCACGAAGCTCCCATCGCCCTGGCCCCGAAAGAATTCGACCTGCTGGCCTACCTCGCCCTGGACCCAGGAGCGGTCTGCTCGCGCCAGCAGATCGTCGACCAGGTATGGGACCCACACTTCTTCGGCCCCACCAAGACCCTGGACGTGCATGTGGCGGCCCTGCGCCGCAAACTGGGCAATCCCGCCTGGATCGAGACCGTCCGCCGAGTCGGCTTCCGCCTCCACGCCCCGGACGCCGCAGCGCCGCCCGGCAGCGGCCGCCAGGAGGCCCGGACATGACCCGGCGCCTGCTGGCCAGCTATCTCGCTCTGGTACTGCTCGTCCTGATCGGCCTGGAGATCCCCTTCGGCCTGCTGTTCGCCAGCGCCGAAACCTCCCGCCTGTCCAACAGCATCGAGCGGGACGCTGGAATGCTGGCCGAACTCGCCGAGGAACGCATCGAAGAGAAGAACACCGACGAGCTGCCCGAACTGGCCGCCCACTACGCGGTGCGCACCGGGGCCCGTGTGGTCATCGTGGACCGCACCGGCGCTGTCCTGACCGACTCCGCCTCCACCACCGCCATCGGCACCGATCTGTCCGCCCAGCCGGACATCGCCACCGCCCTGCGCAACCAGACCACCGTCGGCACCGCACCCGACCCGGACAGCGGCACCCAGACCCGCTACGTCACCGTCCCCGGCTCCTCCGGCGAGACCATCCGCGCCGCCCTGCGGCTCAGTCACCCCACCGATGTCCTGGCCGACCGGGTCCACGACATCTGGCTCACCCTCGCCCTGACCGGCCTGGGCGTAATGGCAGCCGCGACACTGACCGCCCTCGCTCTGGCCCGCTGGATCATCCGGCCCGTCCACGCCCTGGAACGCGCCACCACCCAACTCGCGGACGGCACCCTCACCAACCCGCCCGCCACCAACCTCGGCCCACCCGAACTGCGCCGCCTGGCAACATCCTTCACCCACACCGCCACCCGCCTGCAGCAACTCCTCGCCTCCCAGCGCGCCTTTGCCGCCGAAGCCTCCCACCAGCTCAAAACCCCCCTGACCGCACTGCGGATCCGCCTGGAGAACTTCGAACCCCAGCTCGACCCCGCCGTCCACGACAGCCTGGACGAAGCCATCGGCGAGACCGAACGCCTCGCCCGCATGATCCAGGGCCTGCTCTCCCTGGCCCGCCTCGAAGCCACCGCCACCACCCCGGAACCCACCGACCTCGACGCCGTGGTCACCGACCGGGCCGCCACCTGGGCACCCTTCGCCGCCGAACACCACGTCCACATCACCACCACAGGACACCCGGCCGGCCACGTCCTGGCGATCCCCGGCGCACTGGAACAGATCATCGACAACCTGCTCGCCAACGCCCTGCGCGTCTCACCCCCCGGCACCACCATCACCCTGGCCACCCGCCCCGTTGCGCAGGGCACCGAACTGCATGTCATCGACCAGGGGCCCGGCATGAGCGAGACCGAACGCCGCCGCGCGTTCGACCGGTTCTGGCGCGCCTCCGACACCCACCACGACGGCACCGGCCTCGGCCTGCCCATCGTCGAACAACTCACCCGCGCCAGCGGCGGCCACATCACACTCAACGCCGCCCCAGGCAGCGGCATCGACGCCACCGTCCTGCTGCGCCCCGCCCCCGCCCCCTACGCCCAAGCACCCGCAGACCGCCCCGCACGCCCCCACCACGGACCAAACCCAACCCCGGCCGCTCCACCCAAGCCCACCGACGCCCCGCAACACGCACACCGCTGATAGCCACGACCCCGCCGCGCCCACCACCACGGCAGGACGGCATCACCCTCGACGAGCCGGCCCGGCGCACCGGCTTCTCCAAGACTCGCATCACCGCTCTCCTGCGCGAATGAACAGAGCGCAACGGCGTGCGCGTGGTGGCCACCTGCGTCGACCACATCTACGAGGGCAACAGCGCCGACCCGAGAAGGCTCGTCTGCACCGGCACCACCGCGGACGGCCACTCCATGCGCTGGTGCAGTGGCAGGCGCGGACCTTGCCGAGCTCTGTTGCCTTCTCCCGCCGGGGTGTGTTCGGTCCCTTGACCTCCAGCCATGTTCCTACCTCAGGAAGCCAGAAGTCAGGCACGTATCGCGTGCCGGAGGGAAGGACGATCAGCTCGGGCTCGTACTCCCACAAAATACCGAGGCCGTCGAGCGTGACGGCCCAGTCGGCTTCGAGACGGGACCGGAAGCGGGTGCCGGCATAGGTCGTGGGGACGGCGTCCATGGGCTCGGTCATCGCGGTGTTCCTGTCAGGCGTGCAGCTGTACGGGATAGCCCTGGTCATCGATCTCACGCAGAACGCTGACGGCGAGCATGAGGGCGACCACGGCGTTGGCAGCGGTGTACTGGAGGGCGCCGGCAGCGTGGGCGGTGGCATGCCGGTTGAAGCCCTCCGGCACAGGGTGCTGGCGCCGGAACTCCTCCAGCGCCTTAGCGAAGGGAAGGAAGACAGCCGCCTTGCGAAACTGCCCGATCGTGGCGTCGTCGTCGACGCCGACGGTGGGAACGCTCTGCCCGATCTTGGAGTAACCGGGCCACCAGCCCCTGTCGGTGAGCCACGCTGGGTTGGCGAAGGCCAGACCGCGAACAAGGGTGTCCCAGACATTCGCGGCGAGTGCCTCCGCACCGCTGAACATGCCGGACTCGGTCATCCGCACGCACCCTTCAAGCAACGTCCGCTGCGCGGAGAACCGTGCGTCGGTGACAGCCGCCAAAGCATCGCTGCAGGCACCGAGAACCTCTGGTCGGCAGTCGTCAAGGACCACCGCGCGGGAGGAGGCGTCATCCGCAGCGAGCAGCTGCCTGATCACATCGGCCGGGGGCACCCACGCCAGAGGCAAGCCTTCCTGCATCAGCCGGACCATGTCCTTGTAGGCCAGGCGCTGGCCCTGCCAGTTTTCCGGCATCATCGCATCCAGGCGCTCCAGCACTGGCTGCAAAGGCGCGACAGCCTTGGCCAGGCTCTCCAACACGGGCCTTGGAGGCTCCACCTTCGGCGCCGGCATGAAGTTTGCGGCCACCGCCCGACGGACGTTTTGCGTGGCCGCGTTCAATACCTCGGCCAGCCGTGCATCGAAGCCGTTCGTCACCCAGACCCCTCCCTTGTGCGTTGGAGCATCTTCCGACATAGCGGCCTGCGCTGACCAGGTCACGAGCGGCTGGGGGTTGAGCCGAAGGAGGGGGAACACGGCCCGGAATCTGCGGTACACCTGGCGGCGTGAAGCTAGGCGACCTCAGCCCACTGATGGCACGCCGCCGCGCAGGCGGCGGCTTCAGCTATGACCGTTTCCGAGCTGACCCTGCACTGGCATCGCTGCACTGGCCGGACGACGTCCTCGAGCAGTTTCTCTTCGATCACGGAGACAACGGCGCCTTCGTGCGCGACTACGGTGGCATCGACCTGCGCCAGGTCAGGTGGCAGCTTGAGACCATCCCAGCCGCGGAACTTTAAGGAGATGCCGACCGGAGCGTCCGATGCCGGATGTATCGAGAGCTACGCCAAGAACCCGGGGTACTGGGTCGAACGTCGCCCTCACAAGGTAGGGCAGCACTGGGAAGAGCACGGGACGTGGCTGCGTCCGCCCATCCTGGTTGCCCGACGGCTCTTGGACTCGTCGGACACAGGTCTTCAGGTCCAGGAGGGCAGAACACGAGTCGGCGTACTACGAGGTCGGCTGCGCGAGCTACTGCACGTCCCGCCCCACCATCAGGCTTGGATCGGAAACCCAGCGACAGCACCAGAAGCCGAAAACCGTCCGAATACGGCTGGCCAGGCCTGCTGACGACATAGACCCGCGATACCGGCAGATCACGGACCTATGGAGGCCGAGGCCTTATGGTTCCGGCTCGGATGTGGTCTTCAGGTCGGAAGCAGGGCGCGGTCTCCACGAAGCACTCCTCAATCCACCGATCATGCTCAAGTTCGCCAGGCACTCCGGTGCCGCCTGCTCGGCTGTACGACTGTGGTGGTGCCCTCACGACCGCACCGCTCCCTCGGTGCCGGCGCGCGCGAACCGTCGGCTCGGCCACAGGGCACGGCATAGACGCCGGTGATCTCATTCTCCGCCCGCCACCGCAGCAGGGCCTGGTAGCCCTCCAGCCACACCAGCGACTCCGGCCGGTAGACCCGGGTGTGCAGGAACGAGGCGATCGTCCCCGCGTCGCGGGGAGAGGAGAAGTGCAGCCGGCGGACTCGGCAGCGGCTTCAGTGCCGTCGTCGTGCTCCTGGCCCTCGCCGTCGCTCTCGCCGCTGGCCCCGACGATCCGCCTGTCCTCATCGCGCTGGAGGTGGACCTTGCGTTTGCCGCTGGTGAGCGCGCGGGAGGCGAGCCGCTCGACCAGGCGCTCATCGTGGCTGCGCAGGCCCTGGAGCATGAGCGGCTTGAAGCTCGCGGAGCGACCAGGTCGGTCGGGTCCTCACCGGGCTCCAGGAAGACCGGCACGATGATCCGCGCGACCTTGGTAGAGCCGTCCTTGGGTGCTGCCTGGTGGGCGGCTTCGTACCTAACGGGAGCCGGCGAACTGAACGAGAACTGTACGGGAGCAAGGGGGCACGTCCGGGGCGCTGGTCTGACCTGCGGGAACAACGTCTCGCACCATCCCTTTGAGGTGAGGTTGGAGAACTGGGTCGGCGGGTGAGTGGGCTCTGTCGGCAGTTGGAATGAGCGGTCCCCGCTTGCGGGACCAAGATGGGGCGGAAGGAGAGGGGCCCGTGAAGGGCAGAGCCAGCCGCGACCCGAGGAGAGAAGGAAGGGTGAGTCAGAGTGGGAGGTCGAGCGCCGGGACCCGGGAGCTGTTGCCCGAATAGGGGAGCACAGTGTGGTGGCCAGCAGGACCAGTGCCAGCAGTCCATGAGCAGAGCGAAGCCCTGGGTGAAGGTGCTTGTGCGGATAGGGGCTCATGTAGCGATCAGGGTGGTGATGGAGTTCCTGGACTCCGTCGTTGGCTTTCCGCCGCATCTGTAGGCCCGGGTGGGGTAGAAAACGAGCCGCGTCCCACCGCTCCTCACACTGGGCAGTTGGTAGTGCCTGCCGTCCATCAGCGCGGGCAGCACGGCACTGACGGAGGAAGGCGCGGCCAGAGCCGCACCGAGGATGGGCAGGGTGCCTTCCAGGCCGTACTCGTCGATGTGGCTGTACGTCCAGCTGCGGCTTCTCGGCTTCGGGTCGGGAGTCGTGTATGGGTGCTGGTCGGTGGGGTGTTGAGGGTGGGGCTGGCACTGTCATGAGGCCGTAGTGTGTGATGGCTGGGATCGCTGTCGCGGGGGCTTTTCTGATGGTGGGTGATGCTGTCTCAGGTTCGAGGGTTCTGATGCGGTAGGGGTGGGCGGGGCCGGTGTGATCCGGGGGGGTGGATCAAGGTGTAGGAGCCGGCCGGAAAGCTGTGCTGCCGAGGGCGTTGGTGGTGCGTCGTCTGCAGGAGCGTCAGCAGGCGGGGGAGTGGTCGACACGGCATGTGCGTGCGGTCGCGGAGACGGTGGGTGTCTCGGAGCGTACGGTCTGGCGCTGGCTGGAGCAGGCGAAGGCTTCCGGGCGGGTGGAGGAGCCGGTCCGGCAGGGAGAAGCGGTGTCGGACGAGGTGTGGGAGCTGCTGGGTGAGGCAGGGGGGGGAATGTCTCGGAGCTGAGGCGTCGGCTGGTGGCTGCCGGAGGTGAGGCGCCAGTCCCGTCGATGTCGACGTGGTGCCGGGTGATCCGTAAGGACCGCCGGGCGGGCCGGGCGTTGATGGTCGAGCGGGAGCCTGTGGTGGCCGGGCCGAGCAGGCCCGATCCGCTCAGCGAGCTGGGCTTGGCCGTCGTGGCCGGTCAGGGTGCAGGTGGGCAGGTGTTTCTGCGGGAGCAGAAGCACCTGGCGCAGGTCCCGGTCCTGGTCCCGGATGCCCAGGTGGTGCACACACCTGCCGTTCGGCCGGTGCTGCGGACGGTCGCGCACGCGGCCGCGGTCGGGGCGATGGTGTGTTTGTACGGCGACGCCGGCCAGGGCAAGACCGTCGCGTTGCAGTACGCCCTGTCCCAACTGCCGCATCCGGCCAGGGTCCGTCGGATCCACGCCGGTGTGCACCCGACGGTTCCCGAACTGTGCCGGCTGCTCGCGGACGCCCTCGAACTGGGCAGGCGTCTGCCGCGCGGGGCGGGGGAGGCCGACCTGATGCTGGTGAACGCGCTACGGCAGCCCCGCGTGCTGGTGCTGGACGAGGCACAGCGCCTTCCGGGGCCGGCGCTGGAGTTTCTGCGCGGGCTGTGGGACCACCCGGACACGGACACGGCGCTCCTGCTGGCGGGCGCGGGCAGCGAACGGGCACTGCGCCGGGTGCCCGCGCTGGCCTCTCGGGTGCAGACCTGGGTGCCTCGTTTTCGTCCGGGCGAGGTGGCAGCGGCGATGGCGGCCTTCCACCCGCTGTGGGAGGACGTGAGCGAGGACGATGTCGTGTGGGTGGACGAGCATGTGGGCCACGGCAATTTCCGGACGTGGGCGAAGCTCACCTCGCACCTGACCGCCCAGATCCACGGAAAGAGCCGTGCGGTGGTGGACCGCCAGTTGCTGGAGCGGGCCTGCGCACGGCTCATGGGTCCGCTGCGACCGGCGCCTTCGGGCCGGAAGAGGCCGGCGGCCACGAGGACGGTCCGCACGCGCGGGGAGGCCTGCCTTCTTCCTCCCTGTCGGCGCTGCGCGGCCCTGCCGTGCGCCGGCTGCTCGCCCTGAGACAGGACCAAAAACTCACGACCCGACATGTACGGCTGATGGCTCAGTCGTTGGAAGTGACCGAGCGCACGGTGTGGCGGTGGCTTGCCGCTGCCGAGCGTGACGACTCCGCGGCCGCGGAGCCCGGGGCGCGGGCCCAGAGCAAAGACCGCTTCTCCGTCACCCCGGAAGTGCGCCGCCTGCTGGCCTTGTGGAAGGGCAACGTCGCGGCGGTCCACCGTGAGCTGATCGCTCGCGCGGCCAAGGGCGAGCAGGATCCGCCTCCGTCGATTCCGACGCTGCACCGGGCGATCCGCCGTGATCTGACGCCGGGGGAGCGGGCGGGGCTTGCGGGTGGGGAGCGGGGGGCGCGCAAGCATGATGTGTTCCTGGCCCGGCCGCGGGGCTGGCGCAACCAGGTGTGGCAGACCGACCACATGCAGGTCCCGGTGCTGGTAGAGGTCGACGGCAGGGCCCGCAGGCCGTGGCTCACATGGTTCACCGACTGCGCCACCAACGCCATCACCGGCGTCGCGGTCACGCCGGTGCATCCGTCGCGGGAGTCGGTGCTGGCCGCGCTGCGCTCCGCGGTTCTGCGCGAGGACCCTTACGGCCCGTTCGGTGGCCTGCCCGAGAAAGTGCGGGTCGACCGTGGCAAGGACTTTCTGTCCCGGACGGTGACCGCCGCGTTCGACCTCCTGGACGTGACGGTGGAGGACCTGCCCGCCTACACCCCTCACCTCAAGGGCACCGTGGAGGGGCTGAACCGGGCGGTGGAGAGCATGTTCCTGGCCGCGCTGCCCGGCTATGCCCGCCAGCCGCGTCCCGGTAAGCGTGCTTCCCGCCCGAAGGACGAAGTGCTCCTCGGCTTCGAGGACTCCACCGCCCGGCTGCTGGCCTGGACGAGCTGGTGGAACACCGAACATCAGCCCGCGCCGTTGCGAGGCAAGACCCCGCTTGAGGCGTGGCAGGACGATCCCACTCCGCTGCGGGACGTGCCGGCCGCGGATCTGTGGACGTTCACCCTGGAAGACGCCGGCACCCGCACGCTGACCACCCGCGGCATCCGCTTCAAGAAACGCGATTACGTAGGTCCGTGGATGACCGGACAGGCCGGGACCCATGTCCGAGTGCGCTTCATGCCTCACCACGATCACCGCATCGAGGTTTACCACGCGGCCACCGGCCGCTACCTGGGGCCTGCGGACCTGGCCGACCAGGCCACCGACGAACAGATCACCGCCGTACGGCGGGCACGGGCCGCCCGCACCCGCCGCCTGAAGAAGGACCTGGAAGCCTCACAGCGCGAGCGCTACGCCGCCGTGAACCAGCCCGAGGCACCTCAGCGGCTCGGCGCGCTGACCGGTGCGCAGGCCGACGCCGAACTCGCCCAGACTGCCGACGCCGACCTCGCGCGGCTCGCGATGCCAGACCTCATCCCGCACGCTGCGCCCCCGGCCGACTGGCGCACCCCGGCTTCCCTGGCCGCGCTGACCACGCCAGGCCCGCCCATCCTGCACCCGTCCGGCCGTGATGGCGCTTCCGCCCCGGACGGCCGGGCGGGCGGACCGCACCTCCCACCACCGACAAAGACGCAGACGCCTCGTGACCGCGGCCACCTACCAGTATGTCGACCTGCCGGATGCCTCCGTGGTCACCACCCGCGCTCTGCTCACCGCCCGGGAGAACATCACCGACACCGTCGCCGCCCGCGCCATGATGTGCATCCACGGCGGCGCCGGCTGCGGCAAGACGCTCGCCGTCAACATCTGCCTGCGCGCACTCGAACCCGGCGAGGATGTCCGCAAGATCACCTTCCAGGCCCGGCCCACCGCCCGCGCGGTGCGCTACGAACTGTTCACCGCACTCGACCTGGCCGGTGAGCCACCGCGCCACCCCAGCGAGTTCGACCGCCTGCTGAAGACCGCCCTGGCCGAACGCCCCCGCACTTTCCTCGTCGACGAGGCCCAGTGGCCAGGCGGCGAGGCGGCGAGGCGTTCGAATATTTCCGCTACCTCTGGGACGAACCCTCAACCCAGCTCGCCATCATTTTCGTCGGCGGCGAGGGCTGCCACACCGTGCTGCGCCGCGAACCGATGCTGTCCTCCCAGATCTTCATCTGGCAGCACTTCACCCGCCTCACCCCCAGCGAAGTCCTCGAGGCCATCCCCCTGTTCCACCCCATCTGGGCCGACGCCGACCCCGACGACATCACCTTCGCCGACAGCCACGCCGCACACGGCAACTTCCGCGCCTGGGCCCAGCTGACCGCCCACACCCGCACCGCCCTGGCCCGCACCGGCCGCCCACGCGTCGACCAGGAACTGCTGCGCTGGGCCTTCAGCCGCCTCGCCTGACCACCCCGCCGCCATGCCGCTCGCCGCGCCACCGTCCGTCACCGTGGTCATCGATCGCCATGACGACGCGATCCACACGCACACCGCTCTGGCCGCGCACCATCCGCCGTCCGGCCGGATCACCCTGCACCCCGGCCCGGGCACCACCAGTGAAACCGGCCTCGCCCACGACCTTCTGGCGCCCCTGGAAAAGCCGCCCCTGCTTCCGGGCCGCTTTCCCGGCGGCCGTCAGCCCGCATGGGAAGCGGTCACGGCCTGGATCACTGCCCTTCCCGTCACCCGGCTGACCGTCCTGCGCGCCCACCGCCTCACCACCCGCCGCGCGATGCGCCTCCTGCAACTGCGCACGCTCACCGGTATCCACCTGACCCTGGTCTGCCACCGCCCCCACCTGCCCGCCGCTCTGCACCAGGCCCTGCAGACGGCCGACCACATCACCACCACCGACCTTCGCACCGCCCGCCGCCACTACTACGGCGCGACCGCCCCCATACCCCAGCCTGCCGACGAGCCCGCCGGGCCGGTCAGCCGGTGGCTCACCCTGCCTGCACTGGACCGCCTCATCTCCTACGACAGCCCCCGCCCCTGCGCCGCCCCGTGCATGCCACCGCCGATCGCCTGGCGGCACCGCCCACCACCCGTGCCTCTCACTGCGCACACCGCCCAGCCAGTCGCCCATCGGCTCCACGCGGCGACCGCACACCCTCGCCTGGCCGCGGCCCTCGCCGCCGCGCTGTTCACCGGCGCGTCCCTCCAGCAACTTGCCACCGCACGCCCCCGCGACTATGACGACGCCGCGGCAACGCTCGCCCTGCACGACCGCGCTCGCTACACCGATGGCTGCGCCGCCTACCCCGTGCCGCCCTGGGCGGGTGTGTTCCTGCGGGCTGCGGCCTGCTTCGCCCGGCTCGTTTCCGGCGAGGACCAGGAATTGTTCGCCGCGCCAGGCAACCGTGCCCTCCTGCTGCGCGTGGCGGAGACGGCCAGGCTGCGCCCGCCCCAGCCGCCTGCAGCCCGCCGCCAAGGCCCAGCATGCCGTGTGGAGTGGGACTGGCGCGAGCGGCAGGAGGCCAAGAGGCATGAAGCGATGCTGGCCGTGCGTGCCAGGCCCTCGCGGCGCTGAACGCCCTGACGCGTCCGATCGGCGGGTAAGCTCATCCGATCGAAAAGTCGGCGAACTCGAGGTCGCTGAAGGCGATGTGCATGCCATGGGCGCGGCGGCCCCCATCGCGGAAGTAGGCATGCCCAGCGCGCGGGCCAGAATCATTAACTGCTGCTGCTCGCCCGCACCGGCGTCCCGGGCGTTGAACAACTCCCGGGCGACCTCTCCCGGCAGGTACTGGGTGATCCACCGCACCCGCGGATCGTCCGAGGAACCTGCCGCAGCAGCGAACCCGAATCGCGCCCTGGTGTGGAGGACGAAGCCCTCCGCCTCGGCCTGGGCACGTCGGCGAGCCCGTATCCGGGGCTGCCACCGAGCCAGCACCGCTTCCTCGATCGCCCGGACATACAGCGGACCCGGCGGGCGACGCGCTCCGGGCTTCTTTGTCACCCACCTCTGCACGGTGCGCTGTGACACCCCAAGGACCGCGGCCACCTTCTGGGTGGAATGCCGATGTGCTGCTAGCAGAAACCGCAGGCGAGCTTCGGTGCTCAAGGGAACGGGCCGGGTGCGCAACGCCTGCTCCAGCCCCTGCTCGATATGCCCCACGTCAGCCTCTCCACGCGGCCAGTCGACAGGCCGGCATCGTGCAGCCCAGGGCATCAGTCCTCTCACGCCCTGATCGCCGTTTCCGGCATTCCCGTGACAGCACCAACTGGCCTCGGCTAGGAGAGCCCCACGAGAGCGCTGATGACAGAACGGGTCATGTCCAGCGCATGCCGATGGTGGAAAGCTTCTCGATCCGTTCCGGGGACAGTGTTGCGGCCCTGCTGCGTTGGTTGCTGATCCATGCCCCGAGCCGGAGCTGCCGCTCCTCCTGGTTCTGGCCGTCCCTC
>NZ_BMWE01000040.1 GCF_014651075.1 Streptomyces djakartensis
ACTCAGGCAACGTCGCCGACGCCACCACACGCGCCGTGTCGTTCCACCCCACCAGCACCCGCTCACGCTCGGCGCCGTCGAGAATCTCCAACTCCCCGACACGCCGACCCGGATCAGCCGCCACCGCCTCCAGCAACCGCACAAAGCGCGCCACCAGCAACTCGACCGTGCCATGGTCGAACAGGTCGGTGCTGTACTCGAGGCGACCGCCGAGGCCCTCGGGCTCACCGGCCGGACCACGAGACTCGACGAGGTCGAAGGTGAGGTCGAACTTTGCCGCGCCGGCCTCGGCCATGTCCGGGCTCACCCGCAGGCCCGGCAGGTCGATCCGGGGCTCGGCGTTGTTGTGCAGGGTCAGCATGGTCTGGAACAGCGGGTGCCTGGCCGGCGACCTGGCCGGGTTCAGCGCCTCGACCAGGTACTCGAAGGGCACGTCCTGGTGGGCGTAAGCGAGCAACGCGGTCTCGCGCACGCGGGCCACCAGCTCGTCGAAGCCGGGGTCGCCGGAAGTGTCCAGTCGCAGTACCAGGGTGTTGAGGAACAAGCCGACGATGTCGTCGAGCGCGTCGTCCGTACGCCCGGCGATCGCGCTGCCGAGGGGGATGTCGGTGCCCGCGCCGAGGCGGGTGAACAGCGCCGCGAGTCCGGCCTGCAGCACCATGAACAGGCTTGCGCCGGACTCTCGGGCCAGCCCGTCCAGGCGGGCGTGAAGTTCGGGGTCGATCGAGATCGGTACGACTCCGCCGGTGTAACTGGCCACCGCGGGACGGGGCCGGTCGGCGGGGAGGTTCAGTTCCTCGGGCAGCCCGTCGAGCGCGTTCGTCCAGTAGGCGATCTGCCCGGCGATCACACTGTCCGGGTCGTCCTCGCGGCCCAGCAGTTCCTGCTGCCACAGGGTGTAGTCCGCGTACTGGACGGGCAGCGGATCCCAGGCCGGGGCCTGGCCCGCGCGGCGGGCCGCGTAGGCCTCGGAGAGATCCCGGGCCAGCGGGCCGTTCGACCAGCCGTCCCCGGCGATGTGGTGGATGACCACCACCAGCACGTGCACGTCGCGGCCGAGTGCGAACAGTTCTGCCCGCAGCGGCGGTTCGGCGGTCAGCTCGAACCGGTGGGCCGCGGCGGCGGCCACGGCCTCGGCGAGTTCCGCCTCGGCCGCCGGGCCGGTCTCCACGATCTCGTGCACCGGCAGTTCCGCGGTGGCGGCGGCAGACGCGGCCTCGAGGACGACCTGGCGCGGCACCCCGCCGGAATCCGGGAACACGGTGCGCAGGCTCTCGTGCCGTGCGACGAGGTCGCCGAGTGCCGCGACGAGTGCGGCGCGGTCGAGCTCGCCTTCCAGCCGTACGACGAAGGGCAGGTTGTAGTTCGGGCTCGCTCCTTCCAGCTTGTGCAGGAACCACAGCCGGCGCTGCGCGAACGACAGCGGAACGGCTTCCGGGCGCCGCGCGAACGGACGGACCGGGGGGCGCCGGCGGACGTGGCCGCCGTCCAGCCGGGCGGCGAGTCCGGCGACCGTCGGCGTCTCGAACACGGCACGGATGGGCAGTTCCGCTCCGAGCACGGTCCTGACACGGCTGACCAGGCGGGTGGCGAGCAGGGAATGACCGCCGAGGGCGAAGAACCCGTCGTCGATCCCGACCCTGGGGACGCCCAGCACTTCGGCGAACAGCCCACAGAGGATCTCCTCCTCCGGGGTGCGCGGCGGCCGGCCCGGGTTCACCTGCGCCCGGGCCGGTGCGGGCAGGGCCCGCCGGTCCACCTTGCCGTTCCTGGTCAGCGGCAGCGCGCCCAGGGTGGTGAACACCGTCGGGACCATGACCTCGGGCAGCCGCCCCGCCAGGTACTCGCGCAGGGCCACCGGGTCCGCCCCGGCGGGGTCGGCCGGCACGACGTAGGCCACCAGCCGCTGGTCCCCCGGCCTGTCCTCCCGCACGACGACGGCCGCCTGTGCCACCGAGGGGTGGCCGGACAGCGCGGCCTCGATCTCACCGAGTTCGATCCGGTGGCCTCGGACCTTCACCTGCTCGTCGGCGCGGCCCGCGAACACCAGCACACCGTCCGCGGTCCATCGCGCCAGGTCGCCGGTCCGGTACATCCGGGAGCCCGCAGGGCCGAAGGGATTCGCCAGGAACCGCTCGGCGGTCAGGCCCGGCCGGTTCAGGTAGCCGCGGGCCAGCTGCGGCCCGGCGATGTACAGTTCCCCGACCACTCCCGGCGGCACCGGCCGGAGCCCGGCGTCGAGGACGTAGGCCCGCATGGCCGTCATCGGACGGCCGACCGGGACCACTGTGCTGCCCGGCTCCTCACCGGGGGCGAGGTGGAAGTCGAGACAGCCGACGGTGGTCTCCGTGGGGCCGTAGTGGTTGACGACGGCCACCTCGGGGTGCCGCTCGCGCCAGGCCCGCAGCGGTCCGGCGGGCAGTGCCTCGCCGCCGAGCATCAGCTGCTTCACCGGCGCGAACCCGGCGGGCAGCGCGCCGAGAATCCCCAGATGGCTCGGGGTCGCCTTCATGAACGTCGCCGGGGTGCGGGCCAGCTGCGCCGTCAGCCACGGGTCGTCGTCCAGTTCGGCCACGACCACGCACCCACCGGAGGTCAGCGCCCCGTACAGGCCGGTGACGGACAGGTCGTAGGACAGCGGTGTGGGAACCAGGACCGTGCCGTCCAGGCCGGTGTACACGTGCTTGGCGCGGGTTACGTAGCCGGCCAGGCCGCGGTGTCCGACCACCACGCCCTTCGGTCGGCCCGTGGACCCCGAGGTGTAGATCACGTACGCCGGGTGGTCCGGCAGCAGGGCGGTGACCCGGTCGGCGTCGGTGGGGCGGTTCGCGGCCTGCTGCTGAAGCTCCCGCACGACGGCCGGGTCGTCGAGCAGCAGACGGGCGGTGCCAGGGGTCTTCGGGAGTCCGGCCGCCGCCTCGCCGGTCGTCACGAGCAGGGCGGGGGCGGCGTCATCGAGCAGGTAGGAGATCCGGGCGCCGGGGTGCGCGAGGTCGACGGGCAGGTAGGCGGCCCCGGCCTTGAGCACCGCGAGCAGTGTCACCACCAGCTCGGCGGAGCCGGGCAGCGCGACGGCGACCACCCGCTCAGGGCCGACTCCGCGGGAGATCAGCAGGTGGGCCAGGCGGTTCGCCCGTGCATCGGCCTCCGCGTAGGACAACTCGGCGTCCGGCGCGGCCACGGCACGGGCCTGCGGGGTGGCCGCGGCCTGCTGCTCGAACAGCGACGGCAGCAGCGCGGGTGGAGAGGTCGCGGTGCCGGTGTCGTTCCACTCCGTCAGGAGGCGGTGCCGCTCGGCATCGCCGAGGATCTCCAAGGCGCCGATCCGCCGATCCGGTTCCGCGGTGGCCGCCTCCAGGAGGCGCACGAAGCGGGCCGACAGCGCCTCGGCGGTGGCCCGGTCGAACAGGTCGCTGCTGTAGGCGGCGTACCCGGCGATGCCGCTCGGAGTTCCGTGGGCGGTGGAGGACTCGGTCAGGTTGAGTGCCAGGTCGAACTTCGACGTGCCGGACTCGACCTGTTCGGCCGCGGCGCGCAGGCCGGGCAGGTCCACCTGCGCGTCGAGCCCGCTCGTGAAGGTCAGCATCACCTGGAACAGCGGGTGCCGGCTCAGCGACCTGGCGGGGTTGAGCACCTCCACCAGGTGCTCGAAGGGCACGTCCTGGTGGGCGTAGGCGGCCAGGTCCGTTTCCCGTACCCGGGCGAGCAGTTCGCCGAAGGTCGGGTCCCCCGAGGTGTCGGTCCGCAGGACCAGGGTGTTGACGAAGAAGCCGACCAGGTCGTCGAGGGCGTCGTCGGTGCGTCCCGCCACGGGTGATCCGATCGGGATGTCGGCGCCCGCCCCGTGCCGGGTCAGCAGCGCGGCCAGGCCGGCCTGCAGCACCATGAACAACGTCACCCCATGGGCCTCGGCCAGTGCGGCGAGCCGCTGGTGCAGGTCGGCGTCGACGCGCACCGGCACGGTCCCGCCCCGGTGGCCGGCCACGGCCGGGCGCGGACGGTCGCCGGGGAGGTCAAGCTCGGCAGGCAGCCCGGCCAGGGCCCGGGCCCAGTACGCCACCTGCCGGAAGACGAGGCTGTTCTCGTCGCTCTCGTCGCCCAGCAGTTCCCGCTGCCACAGCGCGTAGTCGGCGTACTGGACCGGCAGCGGCAGCCATTGCGGCGCCTCGCCGGCGCAGCGCGCGGCGTAAGCCGCGGACAGGTCGCGGGCCAGGGGCACCATGGACCACGCGTCACCCGCGATGTGGTGCACCACCACCAGCAGTACGTGCCGGTCCGGGCTCAGCGTGAACAGTTCCGCTCGCAGCGGCGTCTCGGTGGTCAGGTCGAAGCCGGTGGCGGCGCCGGTGGCCAACGCCTCGTCCAGTTCGGCCTGGTCGACGTGGCGTACCGGAAGGCCGACGGCACTCGCCGCGGGGTCGAGCACGACCTGTCGCGGTGCCCCGTCGGTCTCCGGGAACACGGTGCGCAGACTCTCGTGGCGCGTCACCACGTCGGTGAGCGCGGCCCGGAGGGCCGGCTGGTCGAGTGCGCCCTCCAGCCGGAGCACGAACGGCATGTTGTAACCGGCGCCGGCCTCGGGTCCCTCCAGCCGGTTCAGGAACCACAGGCGGCGCTGGGCGAATGACAGCGCAAGCGCCTCCGACCGCTCGGTGGGACGTACCGGCGGGCGCGCCTGTCCTCGTTCCCGCTTCAGCGCCGCTGCCAGGCCCGCCACCGTCGGTGTCTCGAACACCGTGCGGATCGGGAGTTCGGCGCCCAGTGTCGCCCGGATCCGGCTCAGCAGCCGGGTCACGAGCAGTGAGTCCCCTCCGAGGTCGAAGAAGCTGTCGCCGACCCCCACCCCGTCGGCGCCGAGGACCTCGGCGAACAGGGCGCACAGCAGTTCCTCGGTCGCGTCGCGCGCCGGGCGCTGCCCTTCCCGCGCGGCGAACACCGGGGCCGGCAGGGCGGCAGAGTCGAGCTTGCCGTTGACCGTCAGGGGGAGCGCGTCGAGCACGACGACGGCCGCCGGGACCATGTGCCCGGGCAGGTTCCGGCCGGCGTGCGCCCGCAGTTCCTCGGCGTCGGGCCGGGTGCCTGTGTCGGGGACCACGTAGGCGACCAGCCGCTTGTCGCCGGGGCGGTCCTCCCGCACCCTCACGACGGCCTGGGCCACGGCCTCGTGGCGGACCAGCACCGCTTCGATCTCGCCGGGCTCGACACGGAAGCCGCGCAGCTTCACCTGATCGTCCGCCCGCCCCGCGTAAGCGAGCCGGCCGTCCACGTCCCGGCGGGCCAGGTCCCCGGTCCGGTACATCCGCTCCCCGGGGCGGCCGTAGGGGTTCGCCACGAACCGGCCGGCGGTCAGGGCGGGCCGGTTCAGGTATCCGCGAGCCAGACCCGGGCCCGCCACGTACAGCTCACCGACCACACCGGGCGGCACCGGCCGCAGGCCGGCGTCCAGTACGTAGGCGCCCAGGTCGGGGATCGTCTCGCCGATCACGCCGCGGTGCGGCCCGGTCTCCGCGTCTTCCGCGCCGAGCGGCGCGTAGGTGACGTGCACCGTGGTCTCGGTGATGCCGTACATGTTCACCAGCCGCGGCGCGTCGGCCGGATGCCGCCGGTACCATTCCCGCAGCCTCTCCGGCTCCAGCGCCTCACCACCGAAGATCACCGTCCGCAGCGCCGGCTCCCGCGGGCGTTCCGGGGCGTCCCGATCGGCCTGCATCAGCTGGTAGAACGCCGACGGCGTCTGGTTGAGCACGGTCACGCGCCGGGACACCAGCAGGTCGAGAAAGGCCGCGGGGGAACGGGAGACCTCCTGGGACACCACGACCAGCCGGCCGCCGTACAGGAGCGGTCCCCACAGTTCCCAGACGGAGAAGTCGAACGCGAAGGAGTGGAACAGCGTCCACACGTCGTCCGGGCCGAAACCGAACCACTGCTCGGTCTCGGTGAACAGCCGCACCACGTTCAGGTGCGGGACCAGGACGCCCTTGGGCGTGCCGGTCGATCCCGAGGTGTAGATCACATACGCCGGGTGCCGGGGATCCAATGCTCCGGCCCGGTCGGCGTCGGCCAGATCGTCGCCGGACCGGGCGGCGAGGGCACGGACCGTGGCCTCATCGTCGAGGAGCACCACAGGGCCCGCGTCGGACGGCATCCGCGCGGCCAGGTCCTCCGTGGTGACCAGGCACACCGGGTCGGCGTCACTGAGCATGAGGGAGATCCGGCCCGTCGGATAGGCGGGGTCGACCGGCAGATACGCGGCACCGGTCTTCACCACCGCCAGCAGCGCCACCACCAGGTCGGCGGAGCGCGGCAGCGCCACCGCCACCAGCCGCTCCGGCCCGGCCCCCTGCTCCACCAGCAGGCGCGCCAGCCGGTTGGCCCGCCCGTTCACCTCGCCGTAGGACAACTCCGTGTCCCCGGAGATCACCGCCACGGCATCCGGCGTCCGGGCTGCCTGGGCCTCGAACAGCTCCGGCAGCACCTGGGCCGGTACGTCGGAACCGGCATCGGCCGGAACCGGCAGCACACGCGCACGCTCGCCCGGAAGCAGCAGGTCGAGCCCCCCGACGGGCTGGTCCGCGTCGGTGGTGGCGAGACTCTCCAGCAGATGCAGGAAGCGCCGGTGGTGAACGCTGTTCTCCGCGGCATCGTACAGGGCGGGATTGGCGTCGAAGTCCACGCGCAGCGTGCCGTCGCCCGCCCGGTCGTCCACACAGATGGACAGGTCGTGCACCGGACCGATCGACAAGTTGCGGATGGTTGCCCGGGATTCGCCGAAGACCAGGTCGTCGTAGGCGAAGGACATGATGTTGATCATCGGACCGACGAGTCGGCGGCCGCTGCCCACCATGTTCAGGTCTCGGCTGATGTCCTCGTAGCGGTAACGCTGGTGCTTGAGCAACTGCCGGGTCTCGGCGGACACCTGACGCATGAGTTCCCGGCCGCTCATGCCCGGTCGGACGTCCAGCCAGAGGGGCAACTCATTGGACATCGGCCCGCGAATGCCCCGACCGCTGCCGGTCCGCGCGGCGACGGGGAGGCCGAGGGCCACTTCCTCGGCGCCCGTCATGCGGCTGAGGTACACAGCCGCGGCGGCGATCAGCGGCACGGGCAGGCCCACCCCCGACCGGCGTGCCAGCGCCCGCAGGCCGTCCGAGGTCGCGGTCGGCAACTGCGCGCTCCGTCGCAGGAAGCTCCGCGACAGTTCGCCCGCCCGTCCCGCCAGGCTGACCGCCTCGGGACGGCCGGCCAGCTTGCCCTGCCAGTAGTCCCGGTCGCGCGCGAAGCGGTCGGAGTCGCGGTATGCCGTGTCGTCGGCGAGGAGCAGGTCCAGCGAGCCGCTGTCGTCCTTCCGCTCGGGAGTCCCGTTCACCAGGGCCGTGTAGACCTCGGCCACGCGGTGCGCGAACAGTGCGCACATGAACCCGTCCGTGACCAGGTGATGCCCGCGCAGATAGAAGAAGTGGCGGTCGGCCCCGGCCCGGAGCAGCGCCAGGGTGAACGTCCGGCCGGCCTCAAGGCTCACCGGCCGGGCCATCTCGGCCTTCATCCACGCCTCGGCGGCTGCTCGCGGGTCGGGCTCGGCGCTGACATCCAGAACGGCGAACGGCCAGTCGCCCGCCATCCCGTACACCTGCCGCAGGCCCTGGTCGTCCTGGACGAAGCCCACATTCAGCGTGTCGGTCTCCGCCACCACCCGCCGCATCGCGGCCTCGAGCAGGGGAACGTCGACCGGGCCGTCGATCTCCACGTACTCCGCGGTGTTGTAACTCGGGCTCTGCGGATCGAGCTGCTGCGCAAACCAAATACCACGCTGCGCCGACGACAAGGGCCAACTGCGGGGCAGAGTACCGGACACTACTCATCCAATCTTCACAGCGCCCGCCGAAGGGCAAGGCAGGTGGAACCGATGGGGACTTCGCCAGGTGAGAAAGCGACGGGCGCATGCCATCCGGCCTGCACCGCGGGGCCGGGGCGGCAGAACTCGCTTTCACCCCGCCGGCGATTACCCGCCACGACAAGAGCCGAGCCGAAGACGCCCCGCCCCCGGGCCTCACAGACATGCCTGACCCAGGCCGGCGAACCTGCAGGCACCGGGGCAAGGACAGGCGAAGGAGCAGGAAGGAGAAGGGGCGGAAGGAGAAGGGACAAGGGGTGATGAAGGTGCAGGGGTTACGGCCGTCAGCCGGCCATGGTCGCGCTGAGGCTCGCGGGCCGCATGTCCGTCCAGTTCTCCTCGACGTACGCCAGGCACGCGTCCCGCGTGTCCTGCCCGTACACCGTCCGCCACCCGTGCGGTACTTCACAGGATGAGGGCCACAGCGAGTACTGCCCCTCGTCGTTCACCAGGACCACGAACACGCCGCCTGCGTTGTCAAAAGGGTTCATGGCGGGCTGCTTCCTCCGGTCAAACCATGGAACGTCGTGCGCTATCAAGGATCCGCGGCAAGCGACGCAACCACATCCGCAATCTCCACCGTTACGTCACGTGCCCCTCACACGTGACGCGGCGGGTGTGCACTGCCCAACCGTGCCGAGATCTCCGCCAGCAGCCGCTTCCTCTCCGTGTGCAGAAAGAAGTGGCCCCCCGGCAGCACGCACACGTCCGGCGCCTCCTTGACCAGCTCTGCCCAGCCGACGAGTTCTTCGGGAGCGGCACGCGCATCACGGTCGCCACCGAAGACGGTCAGCGGGCAGGGCAGCGGCTCCCCCGGCGCGTAGCGGTAGCGGGCGAGCATGGTGGAGTCGCCCCGGAAGGCCGGCAGCACCACGCTCATGAGCCCGGCATCCTGGAGGACCTCCTCAGGAGTGCCGCCCAACGTGCGCATTCGCTCGATCAGTTCGGCGTCGCCGAGTACGGGAGCGGCATCGCCGGAGCGGGTCCGGTCGCCGATCAGGGGCGGCGGCTGGCAGCCGGAGACGAAGACATGAGACGGCAGCACACCGTACGCGCTCCGCGCGGACCGGGCGGTCTCCCAGCACAGCAGTGCGCCCATGCTGTGACCGAAGAAGGCGAACGGACCGTCGACATACGGCTCCAGCGCGGGGACCAGTTCGTCGAGCACCGCCGAGACGTCGTCCATCGGTCTCTCGGCCAGCCTGTCGTCACGGCCGGGCAACTGGATCCCGTACACCTCCACGTCGTCCGGCAGTTCTTCGGCCCAGCCACGAAACGCCCTGGTGCCGCTCCCCGCATAGGGGAAGCAGAAGAGGCGCAGCCGCCCTTGTCCGCGCGCGGGCGCCGCCATCGGCTGAACCCACGCCGAAGTCCTCTTCCCCGCATAGCTCATGACGTTCCTCTCCACGCTCCTCAACTCGAACCGTCCGGCTCGCGTCATCGCTGCGTCACCCCGCCTGCCGGGCCGCCCACGCGGCGACGTGGGTTCGTGAGCGCAGGCCGAGCGTCGTACGGATGTTGCGGACATGCGTCTCGACGGTGCGCACCGACAAGTGCAGGCGGGCAGCGATCTGACGGTTGGTCAGCCCCGTGGTCACAAGGGCGATCACGTCCCACTCGCGCGAGCTGAGCGGGTCGTCGCCGCCGGTGCCGCCCACCGTGCCGTCCACGACGCCTTCCGGCCGCGCGGGGACATCCAACCGTCCGTGCAGTGCGTAGGCCAGGACCTGCCGTGCCTCCAGCTCCCGTCCCGCCACGAGCGCGCCCTTCGCCTGCGCCTTCGGCAGCGCCATGAGCGCCTTGTCCGCTGCCTCCTCCACCCTTGCCCGGAACCAGGGCGGCAATTCGGAGGCCGCCAAGGCGCTGTGCGTCTCGGCGGTCGCGCACAGCCGCAGTCCCCGCTCGAAGCGGCCGTCGCGCACCGCGGTGACGGCCAGGCCCCAGAGCGCGAGGCTCGCTCCGCCTGGGTGGCCCGTGCCGCCCAGAGCCTCGGCGAAGTACGCCTCCGCCGTCGCCGGGTCGTCCCGTTCCAGAGCCAGGACGCCCGCGGTGACCAGTGTCATGCGCAGCAGGGAGGGGCCCGCCTCCGCTCTCAGAACCGGCAGCACCTCGTCGACCAGCCGTGCCGCTCGGGCCACGTCGCCGGCCAGCAGTGACTGCCGCGCGAGGATGGTCAGACAGAACGCGGTCGCGACCGGGTCGCCGGCCCGGTCGCTGATCTCCAGGCACTCCTCGAGATCGGCCCTTGATCCCTGGTCGCCGCGGTGCGTCCGTGCGGCGCTCAGCGTCAGCAGTACGCGGCAGAGCAGCGGGGTGTTCGGGCGTGGGCGCCGGCGTTCGAGCGTCACGGCCTCGTTCGCCAGCCGGATCGCTTCGTCGTAGTCCCCCTCCTCCGCCGCCAGCCATGCCGCCGTGCCAAGAGCGATGCTGCGGTCGTCCGCTCCCGGGTCCGTGCGGGCCAGCACGTCGGCCAGCAGCGCTCGTGTCTTCTCCGT
The DNA here is from genome assembly GCF_014651075.1 of Streptomyces djakartensis. Classification (GTDB taxonomy): domain Bacteria; phylum Actinomycetota; class Actinomycetes; order Streptomycetales; family Streptomycetaceae; genus Streptomyces; species Streptomyces djakartensis. The sequence continues at coordinate 10,387 of NZ_BMWE01000040.1, forward strand.
CGGCTGTCCCCGGTGGATGTCCACGACGGCCAGCGCGCTGGTGAGCAGGAGCCGACGAGGGTCGCTGCCGGCGCTCGACCACTCCAGCAGCCAGGTGAGGCTGTCACGTTCCTCGGCCAACCGCCGACGGGGCTCGGCAGGTGTGAAGGCCGTCTCACGCAGTGGACGCGCGAGCTCCGCCAGCCAGTCCACGAGCAGGTCGTACGCCGCCCCTTCCTCGTTCTCGGCCCGGAGCCGCTCCCGCCCGTAGCACCGGATCGATTCGAGCATCCGGAACCGGGCGGAACTCCCCCTGTCGACACAGGGGATGATGAGGGATTTGGCTTCGAGGTCGGCCAGCAGTTCCGGTACGGCCGACGCGGGGATGCTCTTGCCGACGGCGAGGGCTGTGGCCGTGTCCGGCCCGAAACTGCCCGGGAGCAGCGAGAGCGACCGTAACAGCGACCGCTGCACCGGCGTCAGCAGGTCGTAGCTCCATTCAATCGCCGACCGAAGGCTCTGGTGACGTGGGTCCGCCGTACGCCACCCGCAGGTCAGCAGGGAAAGGCGGTCGCCCAACCGGTCGTGAAGCGCGGCCGGCGGAAAGGCTCGTACGAGTCCGGCAGCCAGTTCCAGCGCCAGCGGCAGTCCGTCGAGCCCGGCGCACAGCGCGGCGACGTGCGCGGCGTTGTCCTCGGTGAGCTCGAACGCGCAGGACACGGCCCGCGCCCGGTCGACGAAGAGCCGGACGGCGTCCGAGCCGAGCATGCCGGTGAGTGATGCGCCACCCTCGAGGTCCGGCAGGCCGAGGCCGCTCACCGAGTACACCGTTTCACCGGGCAGCCGCAGCGACTCGCGGCTGGTGGCCAGAATGCGCAGACCCGGATGGTGAGGGAGCAACCCGCTGAGGACCAGACCGCAGTCGTCCAGCACGTGCTCGCAGTTGTCCAGTACCAGTAGACGCTCCCGGTCGGCGCCCGCGGCACCGCGAGCCCCCGCGAGCCGGACGCATCCCTCCGCGGCCCCGTCGAGCGCCACGGCGATCCGCTTGCGCACCTCCTCGCCCGTGCTCACCGAGCCAAGTTCCACCAGCGCGATCTCACAGCGCCCGCTGCGCTGTTCCAGCCCGGCCAGTTCGAGCGCCAGGCGTGTTTTGCCCACGCCTGCGGGACCTGTCAGGGTCAGCAGTCGCGTGGTGCGCACAAGGCGTCTCAGCTCCACCAGTTCGTCCGAGCGACCGATAAAGCTGCTCAATCGGGCCGGCAATCCCAGGGAAGCCGCGGTGCTCACCGCGTCGGTTTTCAGCCGCCGGCGGTAGGCACGCTGACGGCAGGCATTTGAGCAATATCTGGAAGGCGCTTTTCTGGTCCCCGTATTGTCAGCACCGTCTCCGCGAATCCGCTTACCGCACGCATCGCAAGAAGACAAGGGCGATTCAGCGCCAATCATGTAAGGACCACCTTCACCAGGGCACTTCGTGCTGAGCTCTCGTCTCGTATGCTGCATGGGAGCCCTTGGCCAAGTCTTGCTCTCCTCTTGCAGCCCCTCTGCGAGAGCACTGCTCGCCTTCTGCCCGGTAGGCGGAGTTGAGGGCGTGCGACAAAGGCAGGACGACAAACTGTCGGAAATTAAGACCGCGTAAACATGCTTTGTGCGCTGCTTGTCTCGCGCATGAAGAAGGGTAGAAACGGAGGACGTCGGCGCCGCAAAGGCACCGACCCTGAGGGGACATGGCAAGAAACGATTCTCCAGAAGGCCGAAAAGAGTCCGAGCCCGGGACCGAGCACGAGATAGGACTTCTCGGCCCGCTGACCGTCACCCGGGCCGGGGAGCCAGTCAATCTCGGGCCGCGGATGCGCCGTGTGCTGATGATTCGTCTGCTGCTGGAGGAAGGCCGCTCCGTGACCATGGACCGCCTGTGCGAGGACCTCTGGGAGGGCCGTCCGCCGGCTGGCGCCGTCTCCTCGGTCCACGCCCACATCAGCAGGCTGCGTGCCGCTCTCGAACCGGCCCGCCGCCAACGCGGCCAGTCCCGAATCCTGGTGAGCGGCTCCGCGGGGTACGCCCTGCGCATTCCCGTCGAGGCCCGGGACAGCGTCCGCTTCGAGCAGGCCGTGGCAGAGGGACGGCGGTTACTGGACGAGGGACAGGTGCTGATCGCCCGCCAGAAGATCGAGACGGCACTGGCTCTCTGGCGCGGAGCCCCACTGACCGACGCGGACGACCGCGCGTTCGCCCTGGCGGAGATCGCCCGACTCAATGAGGTGCGGCTCGCGGCCCAGGAGATACGCGCCACGGCGATGGCGCGGGCGGGTGAACTCGAACAGGCTGTCATCGCGGCGGAAGAGCTGACCGCCGGCAATCCCCTTCGCGAGACGGCATGGAGCCTGCTGATCCGCACCCTCTACCTGTCCGGCCGGACCGCGGAGGCGCTCCAGCGCTACGAGGCGGTCCGCCAACTCCTGGCAAACGATTTCGGACTGGAGCCCGGCCCCGCTCTGCGCGAGATACAGCTGGCCGTCCTCCGCCACGACACCTCCGCGATCTGCCCGAAGGCTGCTTCGGTGCCCCTCCAGCGGTTGGGAAGCCGGAGCCCGGGGGCCCACCCCCCGGTCACCGGAGGGAACGGGACCGGTGACCATGACAGCTTCCGAACCCGGACGCAGGCCGTGCCCGTGCACGGGGACGACGAACAGGAAACGGACTCCCCGGCCACCCCGCACCGCCCCCGGGCCACGCCCGCGGCGGCCGGCGCTGCCGGATCCCCGCCCCACTTCACCCGCCCCGCCCAACTCCCCGCCGACCTACCGACGTTCGTCGGACGCCGCGCCGAACTCGACCACGCCCTCGCGCTGCTCCCCGAGCCGGGCCGCCGACCCGTCTCCACCGTGGTGATCAGTGCGATCAACGGCATGGGCGGCGTCGGCAAGACGACCCTCGCCATCCACTGGGCACACCGCATCGCTCACCGCTTCCCCGACGGCCAGCTCTTCGTCAATCTGCGCGGCTTCGGTCCCGAGGACTCCGCCATGAGCCCCTCCGAAGCGGTACGGGGCTTCCTCGACGCCCTCGGGGTGGCCCCGCAGCGGATCCCGGCCGGACTCGACGCCCAAGCCGCCCTCTACCGCACCCTCATCGCGGACAAACGGATACTGATCCTGCTCGACAACGCCCGGGACGCGGAGCAGGTCCGGCCGCTGTTGCCCGGCACGCCGAACTGTCTGGTGATCATCACCAGTCGCGATCAGCTCCGAGGTCTGATCGCGGCCAGCGGTGCCAACCCTCTCGCCCTCGGGCCGCTCACAGCCGCCGACGCACGCGAGGCCCTGGCCCGCCGCCTCGGCGCCGACCGGGTGGCGGCGGAGCCGGACGCGGTGGAGGAGATCGTCGCCCTGTGCGCGAAGCTGCCCCTGGCCCTGGCCGTGGTTTCCGCGCGGGCCGCCGCGCACCCCACATTCAGCCTCGCCTCCATCGCCGCCGTCCTGCGCCAGACGCACGGCAGTCTCGAAGGGTTCCGGGACACGGACGCGTTCAGCGACGCACGGACGGTGTTCTCGTGGTCGTACCGAGTGCTCACGCCCCCGGCCGCCCGGCTCTTCAGGCTGCTCGCCCTGCATCCCGGTCCCGACCTGTCCGAGCCGGTCGCCGCCGGCCTCGCCGGTCTCCCGGCCCGCGAGACCCGGCAGCTCCTCACCGAGCTCACCACGGCCCACCTGCTCACCGAACACGAACCCGGCCGTCACGTCCTCCACGACCTCCTCCGTGCCTACGCCACCGAGTTACTGGACGCCGAAACCTCGGCCGAGGAGCGGCAGGCCGCCCTGCATCGGATGTGCGAGCACTATCTGCACTCCGCACGGCTCGCCGCCCGGCTGATCGCCCCCCACCGGGCGGACATCGACCCCGGCCCCGTGGGCGAGGGGGCTCAGCCGGTGGAGCCCGTCGACCACCGGCAGGCGATGGACTGGTTCGCCACCGAGCACAAGGTGCTGATGGCGGTCATCCTGCTGGCCTGCGAGACCGGCTTCGACTCTCACGCCTGGCAGCTCGCCTGGCAGCTCCAGCCCTACCTCGAGCGGAGGGGGTATTGGCACGACCAGGCCACTGCCCAGCACATGGCGCTGACCGCCGCTGAGCAGCAGTCCGACCTCGCCAGTCAGGCCAGGGCACACGAGTGCCTCGGCGCCGCGTACACCCAGCTCGGCCACGATGACGCCCGCACCCACATCGACCGTGCCTTCGAGTTGTACGGCGAACTCGGTGACACCGCAGCACAGGCCGGTATCTGTCTCGTCCTCGTCATGGCGCTCCACCGCAGTGGCGAGAACCAGAAGGCACGCGACCACGCCCAACGGGCCCTGGCCCTTCACCGGGCTGCCGGAGATCGCGCCGGGGCGGCCCAGAGCATCTCCGCGATCGGCTGGTGCCACACCGTGCTCGGGGATCACGCACGGGCCATCGCCTTGTGCTGGTACGCGCTCACCCTGCACGGGGAAGTCGGCAACCTCAGGTGGCAGGCGGCCACCTGGAACACCCTGGGCTACGCCCATCACGGACTCGGGGACAACCGGACGGCCATCACCTGCTACCAGTACGCCATCGATCTCTTCCGCAACCTCCAGGACACGCCCAACGAAGCCGGCACCCTCGCCCGCCTCGGCGACGCGCTGCACGCGACCGGCGATGTGGACAAGGCTCGTACCGCCTGGCAGCACGCCCTGATCACCCTGGAAGCACTGGATCGTCCCGAAGCCGACGAGGTCCGCGCCCGGCTCGGCGGTCTCAAGGATTCCGAGTGCGACAAGGCCGGTCTGGGGTGTGACTCGTCCTCGTCGTCTTCGGACGCATACAGCTGATCCTTGTCTCCTCCCGGCATCGGGAACGCTGCTGTGCCAATGATCCACACCGAGGAGTGCCACCGCATCGGCGATGTCCGCCGTTACGGCTCTCCGCACACTCCGGTCCCGCTGATCAAGCCGACTGCCGGGCCCGGGCGTGTGGGGGTGGGCGGGCCCAGGCCGGCGGTATGAAAGCCCACGGGGGTTGCCACGACGAAGAATCCGCTGGTGTCGTGTCCTACTCGCCGAAGGAGCTGGGCTTCCTCCAGGCGCAGGAAGGGGCGCCTGACCCGGGCGGCTACCGTCGGCCTCGCTCGCGGCAGGACCCGTCAGCCGCCCTCAACGCCGCAGCCGGGTCGGCTCGCCCGGCCCGCTGCGTCGCACCACCCACGCCTTGGTGATGTGGGTGAACATCGCCTCGGCCGCGCCCTTGGGGTCGTGCGCGGCGATGCGCTCGTAGATGCGCCGATGGCCGTGGTTGGAGGCGACGCAGAAGGCGCGGCCGGTTCGGCCCGTGTAACGGGCGGAGTTGATGACCTGGCGCTCCAGCGAACGGACCACGGCACGGCCGATGCGGTTCCCCGACGCCTGCATGACGGTGTCGTGGAACGCCCGGTCCTCCTCGTGGTACGAAGCGGGGTCGTCGACGAGCTCGTCCATCCGCTCCACCAGAGCGCGCAGCCGGTCGATCACCTCGGCGCTCGCCAGGCGGGCGGCGACGTTGGCCATATCGGACTCCAGCGCTCGGCGGGTCGCGACGAGGTGATCGAGGATGGCCAGGCTCTCGTCCTCGGCGATGGTCGCGCCGAGGACCAGCTCGTCGAGCATGTTCCACATCGCCGGCGGGGTGACCATCGTGCCGGCGCCCTGGCGGACCTGCACCAGCCCCTTCTCCTGAAGTATCTTCACCGCCTCGCGGACCACGGTGCGGCTGACCGAGAAGGTCTCGCAGAGCACGGGTTCGGGGGGCAGCGGCGAACCGGACGGATGGACTCCACGGACGATCCGCTCCACCAGCTCAGCCGTGACCGCGGCGGCGAGGTTCGCCGGGCGCCGGCTCCAGGCGGGGGCCTCGGAGGCCTCTGCGGATGACTGCGGTACTGCCGTCACGACACCCCCCGGGACCCGGGCTGCACCACGGATCCCGCCTACTATACGGCATCCTGTTGACGTCATACGTCATACGAGTTACACACGTCTTACGAGTTGCGTTCCTCCTCAACCTCAATCGCCGGGCGGCCGGCCACCTCAGGAGAGTGGGGCAGCAATGAAGCAGCGAACACTGTGGTCGGCGACCGTGGTTGCCGGGCTCGTTGTCTTAGCCGGCTGCGGCAGCGCCTCCGACCCGGATTCGGCGTCCGGTGGTTCGAGGGGCAAACTCGTCGTCTGGGACTGGAAGTCCGGCGACGCCACAGCGTCCTCGTACGTCAGGAAGGCCAAGGCCGACTTCGCCGAGCGGCATCCCGGCGTGACGGTCGAGTTCGTCGCCCAGCCGTTCGATCAGTACTACACCCTGCTCGGGGCCGCCATCCAAGCCGGCAAGGGGCCGGACGTCATGCTCTTCAACGGCGGCGGGCAGATCCGTGACCGGGCCGACTCCCTCCTGCCGTTGGACGAGTACGTCCGTGCTGACCGGAAGCGGCTGGCCGGGTGGGAGGCCTTCACCAAGGACGGCAAGACCTACGCCGCTCCGGTGACGTTGCAGGGTCACCCGATCTACTACAACAAGTCGCTCTACCGGAAGGCCGGGCTGGACCCGGAGCGGCCGGCCACCAGCTGGGACGAGTTCGTCGCCGACTGCCGGACCATCACCAAGGCGACCGGCGCCAGGTGTTTCGCACAGGGCAACAAGGAAGGCATCGGTATCCAGTTCTTCCTGTCCGGGCTCGGCTCGGGCGTCCTGTCGCCCACGGAGTACGACGACTGGATCGCCGGCAGACGAGACTGGTCTTCGCCGGCGGTCAAGCGGGTCTTCTCGCTCTGGAAGGAGGCCGACGACAAGGGCCTCAACAACGACGGGGCGAACTCGACGGCCATGTTCAACGACGCGTTCGCGGTGTTCCAGTCCGGCAAGGCCGCCCACGTCATCGGTTTGATGTCGGACACCGGGCACTGGAAGGACTTCGGCGAATTCCTCGACGCCGGCGATGTCGGTGTCATGAAGGCGCCGGTCGTCACGGCCGGTGCCAGACCGAGCCTTCCCTACGACGGCGGCATCGGCTACGCCGTCGCGAAGTGGACCAAGGACCCAAAGGCCGCCGCCGACCTGGTGCGCTCCCTGACCTCGACCGACGCACTGAAGTCGTTCTACGCCGACGCGGGCGCCGTCGCGGCCGACCGCACCGTGGACGTCTCGAGCGGTGGCCCGGCCGTCGCCACCATCGTGTCGGAGATCGACCGTGGCAAGCCCGCCCTGCACGTGGCCCTGTCGTCCAGGACCGTGGACCTGATGGGGCGGCTGTCTCAGCAACTGCTGAGCGGATCGGTCACGGTCGACGCGGCGGTCAGGCAGCTGGCGGCGTCCGACCAGGCGGGCTGAGGCCATGTCACCCGTCGGTTCGTCGGTCCGCGCCGCTCAAGGGGCGCGAGCAGGGGAGGCGGTAGACGGCCGCGGCCCTGCGCCGAAATCTCCGCGAGGCCGTGGCGGCCGTCTCGCCGAACGCCTCGCCCCCTACGTCCTGGTCGCTCCCGCTGTCCTGATCATCGTGGTGCTCCGGCTCTGGCCACTGGGACTGGGTGTCAACTTCTCCTTCACCGGTGACTGCGAACACAACGGCACCCCGGTGGGGCTCGACAACTACGCGGAGCTCATCGACGACCCGCTGTTCCGCACCGCGCTGCGCAACGTCGGACTGCTGGTACTGCTGCTGCCGGTCGCGGTCGCGATCCCAGGACTCCTCGCCACCTTCATCCACCTGCGGGTACCCGGACACCCGTTCTTCCGGAGCGTCTACTTCTTCCCGGCTGTGCTCTCACCGGTGATCGTCGGCGCGATCTTCAACCTGCTCCTGGCCTTCGACGGTCCGCTGAACGCCGTGCTCGGCCGCTCGGGGGCCGGCCCGGTGGACTGGCTCGGCGATCCCGACGTGGCCATCTTCGCCGTCGTCGGCGTGCACATCTGGGCGACGTCGGGGATGGCGCTGGTGGTGTTCCTGGCCGGGTTCGCGACCCTGGACCCCGCGCTTCTGGACGCCGCCCGGGTCGACGGCGCCTCGCTCGCGCGGATGATCTGGCACGTCATCATCCCGGGTCTGTCCCGCACCATCCAGTTCGTCGTGGTCACCACGATGATCGGGATGCTGACCTCGATGTTCGGGCTGCTCTACGTCATGACCAGTGGGGGCCCGGAAGGGTCGACCTACCTGCCGGAGTACTACATCTGGGTCCAGCAGGGGCAGATGAGCCGCCCTGCGCTCGCGTCGGCCGCGTCCACCGTCCTCTTCCTCGTCATGCTGGTCGTGGGTCTGCTGCAGGTCGGCCTGCTGCGCCGGGCGGGGAGGGAGGACTGATGTCCCGCCCGGTGCCGGGCAGATGGCTGGTCGCCGTGCCGATGGCGCTCCTCGCCCTGGCGACGATCTACCCGCTGCTGTTCACCGTCAACGTCGCGATGAAGACCCGCCGGGAGTACGTCCTCGACCGGTTCTCCCTGGCGAGCACGCTCCAGTGGGACAACCTCGGCACCGCGTGGAACAGCGTCGGCATGGGGCGGTACTTCCTCAACTCCGTGATCGTGGTGGCCTGCGCCGTGGCGCTGTTGCTGCTCATCGGGTCCATGGCCGGGTTCGCGCTGGCCCAGGTGCGGTTCCGTGGCTCGTCCACGCTGGCTGTGGTGTGCCTCGCGGCGCTGTTCATCCCGTTCCAGGTGATCATGGTGCCGCTGGCCAGGATCATGGCCGGCGGCGGTCTCATCGACACCTATCCGGGGCTGGTCCTCGCCTACGTCGCGCAGTTCCTGCCGTTCACCGTCTTCTTGATGACGAGCTACTACCGAGCGGTGCCCACCGAACTCGTCGACGCCGCACGGATCGACGGAAACACCCTGTACGGCGTCTACCGGCGCATCATGCTGCCGATGGGTGCTCCGGCACTGCTGTCGGTGGGCATCCTCGACGCGCTGTTCTGCTGGAACGACGTGCTCATCTCGCTGCTGATGATGCCGTCGGCCGACCATCGCACCCTGATGGTCGGCATCACCTCACTGCGCGGCCAGTACTCCGCCGACATCCCCACCTTCGCAGCCGGTGTCCTGATCGCCGGGCTACCCGTGTTGGTGACCTACCTGTTCCTGCAGCGCCAGATCGCTGACGGCGTGACGGCCGGCGCGACGAAGGGATGACGCATGCGCATCACCGGATACAGAACCCTGACGACGGCGCAGCGATGGGGCCGGCCTGTCGGTGACGCCAACGGTGTCTACGCCGACGGCGTCGTGCCCGTGCCGGTCGTCGTCGTCGAGACCGATGAGGGGATCACCGGAGTCGGCCTGGGACCGCACGTGGAAGCCGAGGTGATTTTCGCCGCCATCGACGGCCAGGACCCGCGGGCGGTGACCGCCCTCTACGACCGCATGCTGCGGCACACCTTCAAAGCCGGGCATGCCGGCGTGGTGTTCGGCACGATCGGCGCGTTCGACACGGCGTTGTGGGACATCAAGGCACAGGCCGCGGGTGAGCCGCTGTGGCGGTTGCTCGGCGGCGACGACCGCGTGGTCCACGCCTACGCCTCCGGCCTGGACATCGGCCTCACCGACGACGAGCTCGTCGCCACCTACCAGGTCTATGCCGAACGCGGGCTCAGGGCGGCGAAGCTCAAGGGCGGCCTGGACATCGAGCGTGACCGGCACCGGCTGTCGCTCGTACGCGAGGTGTTGACCGAGGCCGCGCACGGGGCCCGGCCGGGGCTCATGCTGGACGCGAACGAGGCCTGGAGCCGCAAGCAGGCGGTACGCCACGTCGGTGAACTGGAACGCACACTCGACCTGACCTGGATCGAGGAGCCGGTCCGGCGCTGGGACGCCGACGGCCTGGCCGCTGTCAGCCGTGGCGTACGGACGGCGGTCGCCAGTGGGGAGAACCTCACCGGCCTCGAGCAGTTCCGCCCGCTGATCGCGGCGGGAGGCGTCGACATCGTCCAGACGGCCGCGGTCTGGGGAGTCACCCACTTCCTGCGTGTCGCCGCACTGGCGCACGCCCACGACCTGCCGGTCAGCCCGATCGGCAACACGCCTGTCGCGCTGCTGCACGCCGCGACGTCGGTGCCCAACCACCTCGTCAGCGAGCTGCAGTGCCTGCAGTCGCCGATCGGTGTCGCGATGGACCTGCACGTCGAGGACGGCGCCTTCGTGCTCGGCGACACGCCGGGCCTGGGTGTCCGGATCGACGAAGCGGTGATGACCGCGGCCCGTCAGCGAACGGCACACCCGTCCGACGGACCGCACATACGGCCGGAGCTGGCCGGCCGGCGGCTGCTCGCGGTCACACCTGGACCATGCCGATCCACCGCGGAAGGGACGTTCGGCACCATGGGGATGGAGGATCGATGAAGGCGGTTGTCTACCGCGGGGCCCGCACCCTCGATATCGAGAGCCGGGTCGCCGAGGCGTTACGCGCGGGCCCCCCGCGCGACCGGGCGGTCCTCGGCCACATCCCGGCCGGTCGCTGGAGAGGCGCCGGCGATCTCGCCGGAGCCACGGCGTTCCTCGCCTCCCCGGCGTCGGACCATGTCAACGGCAGCGTTCTTCCCGTCGATGGCGGACGGCCGGGGCGATGACGGGCCGCCAGGCATGGTCAGCCGGCCGCACCCGAGTCGATCCCGCGTGCGCACCCGAGGGCGGCGACGTGCGCGGCACCCGGGGCGGCCTTTCCCGGGGCACCGTGTACGGGCTCGTGATGGGAGCCGGCCGAGGCGACGAGACGAGCCTGGTCCTCGCCGCACAGGCCGGCGATCCACGAGCGCTCGACGACCTGGCCGCGGCGTACCTGCCGCTGGTGTACGCGATCGTGCGCAGGGCGCTGGGCGAGCTCGCGGACGTCGACGACGTGGTGCAGGAGACGATGCTGCGGGCACTTCCCGAGCTGCGCACCTTGCGCGCCCCGGAGTGCTTCAGGCCCTGGCTGGCCACGATCGCGACACGGCAGATCAGCACCCACCTGCACCGGCGGCAGGCGGACGCCGAACGGACGGCCCCCCTCGACGAGATGACCGACCCGCCGGACGCCGACGCCGAGGACCTGGCCCTGATCCACGTCGAGCTGTCCGGTCATCGCCGCGAGACCGCACGCGCCAGTCGATGGCTCGACCCGGACGCCCGGGCGCTGCTCTCGCTGTGGTGGCAGGAGACGGCGGGCCGGCTGACGAGGGCGGAGCTCGCGGCGGCGCTGGGAACGAGCGTGGCTCACGCGGCTGTGCGCGTCCAGCGGATGCGCAACCAGCTGGAGCTGAGCCGGTCACTCGTCGCCGCGCTGGAAGCCAGCCCCCGGTGCCCGCGGCTGACCACCGAGCTGGGGGGCTGGGACGGCGTACCGAGCACGCTGTGGCGTAAGCGCATCACCCGGCACACCCGGTCCTGTGGAGACTGCGGCCGGGCCGCCGCCGAACTGGTACCCCTTGAGCGGCTGATCGTCGCCTTGGCACTGCTCCCCGTCCCGCCGGCGCGGTCGGCCACGGTGCTCGGCAGACCTGCCGGGTCTGCCGAGGTCGGCTCCGGGCCGGTCGCCGGCGTCAGGGCCGGGTTGGTCGGCCAACTCGTGTGAGGGCCGGTCGAGTAGGCACCCCGGTCTTCGGGTTCTGTGACGGCGCCGTGCTTTTCGGAGATACGGAGGCAGCGACCGTTCGAGCCGTCCGCCGATAACGGAAACTGCCGCGGCTTGACGCGCGTCCGTCACTCCGGTTCGCCACCTGAAAGTGTTATGAGGGGTGGCCGTCAATAGTCCCACTTCTCCGGCCGGATGCACTACGGCCCGGGCCGGAACATATATCGACGCTTTCCCCTTGAATAGACCATGACAATCTGCCAATCTTCTACTCGTCGACGCGCAATGCTCCCTATTCATGACCTTGAAAGCGGAAGCCGAAAGCGTTCTGCGGATTGCCGCGCCAATACGGTGGGGTGGCGCCGACTTCGAAAGGTGCCAGTGATGAGCGAATTCGTGCACTCGGCTGATCCGGCGCAACAGCCACCGGGGCAGGCGGCGTGAGCGGGCACGGCCACACGCTGCTCCGGCACGCACCCAGACCAACTCCCGCCTGCTGACCGGAGTTGCGGACGAGGCCGGGGAGCGAGGCTTTCCAGGCGCCAGGGCAGCGGCATGACGCTGACGTGCTCGCTGCGCGAGCGATCTGGGAGGGGGCCGGCGCGGAGAGGGCAAGCTCCGCGCCGGCTCGTCCTGCTGCCGACAGACGGCCGACGTCCGGACCCTGCACAGCGCAGGCCTGACCACACCGGCGGGACGACGAACGGCACCGTGGCCGGCGTGTGGGCGTGCAACGGCGGCGACAACCACAGATGGCGGATCCAGAACACCGACACGCGACGCGATGCCCGGCTCGGCGTGCGCGGTGGACAGTGACAGCCGGCCGCGGCCGAGCCGCACACCGGCGGTTTGCCATCACCGAAGTCTGTGACCTGCTCCAGTCCGTGAAGGGAGAACGACATGTCCGAGGTGACACGCAGACGGTTTCTCGCCGCCGGGGCGGCGGCTGGGGCGGGGATCGTGCCGGGTGGGTGGACGGCCGTCGCCAAGGGCGGCTCGGCCGCGCCGCCAAGGGTTCTGGCCGCCGACGACCTCGCCCTGTGGTACGACAAGCCGGCCGGCGCGGACTGGCTGCGGGCACTGCCGATCGGCAACGGACGCCTCGGCGCGATGGTGTTCGGCAACGTCGACACCGAACGGCTGCAGCTCAACGAGGACACCGTCTGGGCCGGCGGTCCGTACGACTCCGCCAACACCCGGGGCGCGGCCAGCATCGCGGAGATCCGGCGGCGGGTCTTCGCGGATCAGTGGGGGCCGGCGCAGGACCTGATCAATCAGACGATGCTGGGCAGCCCGGCCGGCCAGCTGGCCTACCAGCCGGTCGGAAACCTTCTGCTCTCCTTCGGCAGCGCCTCCGGGGCGTCGCAGTACAACCGAACGCTCGACCTCACCACCGCCACGGCCATCACGACGTACGTGCTGAACGGCGTGCGGTACCAGCGTGAGGTGTTCGCCAGCGCGCCTGACCAGGTGATCGTGGTCCGGCTGACGGCCGACCGGGCCAACTCCATCACCTTCAACGCCACATTCGACAGTCCACAGCGGACCACGGTGTCCAGCCCGGACGGGGCCACGATCGCCCTCGACGGCGTCTCCGCCACCATGGAGGGCATCACCGGGCGGGTCCGGTTCCTCGCCCTGGCCAACGCCGCCGTGACGGGCGGCACGGTCAGCAGCTCGGGCGGCACGCTGCGGGTCTCCGGCGCCACCAGCGTGACGGTGCTGGTGTCGATCGGCTCCAGCTACGTCAACTTCCGGAGAGTCGACGGCGACTACCAGGGGATCGCGCGAAGCCGCCTCAACGCTGCCCGCAGCGTCGGCATCGACGAACTGCGCCGCCGGCATCTCACCGACTACCAGGCGCTGTTCAACCGGGTGTCGATCGATCTGGGACGCACGACGGCGGCCGACCGGCCGACCGACGTACGGATCGCACAGCACGCGCAAGTGAACGACCCGCAGTTCTCCGCCCTGTTGTTCCAGTTCGGCCGGTATCTGCTCATCTCGTCCTCGCGGCCGGGCACTCAGCCGGCGAACCTGCAGGGCATCTGGAACGACCAGATGGCTCCGTCCTGGGACTCGAAGTTCACCATCAACGCCAACCTGCCGATGAACTACTGGCCCGCCGACACGACGAACCTGTCCGAATGCTTCCGCCCGGTCTTCGACATGATCAGCGACCTGACCGTGACCGGCGCCCGGGTGGCCCAGGCGCAGTACGGCGCCGGCGGCTGGGTGACGCATCACAACACCGACGCGTGGCGGGGCGCCTCGGTCGTCGACGGAGCGGAGTGGGGGATGTGGCAGACCGGTGGCGCATGGCTGGCCACCCTGATCTGGGACCACTACCTGTTCACCGGTGACATCGACTTCCTCCGCTCGAACTATCCGGCCCTGAAGGGCGCCGCCCAGTTCTTCCTCGACACCCTGGTCGCCCACCCGACGCTCGGATACCTGGTCACCAACCCCTCGAACTCTCCGGAGCTCCCTCACCATGCGAACGCCACCGTCTGCGCGGGGCCCACCATGGACAACCAGATCCTGCGCGACCTCTTCAACAGCGTCGCCCGCGCCGGCGAAGTCCTCGGCGTGGACGCCGCCTTCCGCGCTCAGGCGGTGGCGGCCCGGGACCGGCTGGCGCCGACGCGGGTCGGATCCAGGGGCAATATCCAGGAGTGGCTGGCCGACTGGGTGGAGACCGAGCGGACTCACCGGCACGTCTCCCACCTGTACGGTCTGCATCCGAGCAACCAGATCACCAAGCGCGGGACACCCCAGTTGCACGAGGCCGCGCGGCGGACGCTGGAGCTGCGCGGTGACGACGGGACGGGATGGTCGCTCGCGTGGAAGATCAACTGGTGGGCACGGATGGAGGACGGCGCCCGGGCCCACAAGCTGATCCGGGACCTGGTGCGGACGGACCGGCTCGCGCCCAACATGTTCGACCTGCACCCACCGTTCCAGATCGACGGCAACTTCGGCGCCACCTCGGGCATCGCTGAGATGCTGTTGCAGAGCCACAACGGCGAACTGCACGTGCTGCCGGCGCTGCCGGCCGCCTGGCCCACCGGGCGCGTGAGCGGACTGCGCGGCCGCGGCGGACACACCGTCGGCGCCGAATGGAGCAGCAACCGGATCGAGTTCTCCGTCACACCCGACCGAACCGGTGCCGTCCGGGTGCGCAGCCGGATCTTCGCCGGCGACTTCACGCTGCAGGACGATTCGACCGGCGAGCCGGTCCAGCCGAAGCGGCTCGAGGCCGATCTCATCGAGTTCACCGGCCAGGCCGGCAGGACCTACCGCGCGTCCGCACTCAGGTCGGGGCCGGTGGAGGCCGGCGTGGCCTATCGGCTGGTGGCCGAGCACAGCGGCAAGGCCGCCGACATCAGCGGTGCGTCCACGACCGCCGGCGCGCGGCTGATCCAGTGGCAGATCACCGCCGGTCTCAACCAGCACTTCGACTTCCTGCCCTCCGACGGCGGGCACTACAAGATCCGGGTCGGGCACAGTGGTCTGGTCCTGAACGTCGCCAGTAGCAGCAGCGGCGCCGACATCACCCAGCAGCCGGAGACCAGCACCGCCGGCCAGGAGTGGCGGATAGTCGACCACGGCGGTGGCGTGATCAGTGTGGTCAACCGGCAGAGCGGCCTCGCCCTGGACGTGTGGGAGGCCTCCACCGCCGACGGGGCCCGCATCTCCCAGTGGGAAGCCACTGGCAGCACCAACCAGCGATTCCGGCTCCATCGCATCTGAGGGGTCGCTATCGCGGTGTCCACTGCTGGTTGGTGCCGCCGTGGCAGGACCAGAGGGTGATCCTGGTGCCGTTGGCGGTGCCGCCGGCGTTGGCGTCGAGGCACAGTCCGGACTGGACGCCGGTGATGGTGCCGTCGGGGTTGAC
>NZ_BMWE01000041.1 GCF_014651075.1 Streptomyces djakartensis
TCGGCGGCGATGCCCGCCTGGTCGGCCGCGTCGGCCGCCTTCCGTGCCCCCGAGGAGGCGGCGTTGGCCTTGTCCGCGGCCTTCCGCGCCTCGTGGGCCCGGGCGGCGTCAGCCGGCGTCGAGGCGGCCGCGGACCTGGCCGCAGAGGCCGCACTGCCGGCCCGGCTGGCGGCATAGGCTGCCTGAGCGGCGGCGGTGGCGGCCACTCGTGCTGTGGCGTTCGCGGCCGCGGCCGCGGACACCGCCGTACGGGCGGACTGGGCCGCACGGTTCGCAGCGGCGGCTGCCCGGGACGCGGCTGCCGCCGCCTTGCCCGCCGACGACTTGGCCTCCTGGGCCTCCTTGGCCGCGACCAGGGCCGCTTCCTTGGCCGCCTTGGTGGCCTTCTCGGCCTTGGCCGCCTCCTCCTTGGCGGTTTCGGTCAGCTCTTTAGCCTGCTTCTGCGCCTTCTCGGCGAGTTCGGCGAGCTGGCTGACCGAGAGCGTTTCCTGATCACGCGCGGCCGCGATCGCCCAGCCGTGGTCCAGGAACTCCTGGATGTCCTCAGCCGTGCCGTCGAGGGCCTGTCCGGCAAGCTTCTTCACGTTCGGCCCGCCCGATGCGAGCAGCTGGGCCACCCGGACCCGGTTGTCGTCGTTGCGTGCCGCGTACTGGCCGTCCTGGAGGAACGCGGTCCAGTCGTCGGCGGTGCCGTCCAGCGCCTTGCTGCCCGCTTCCTTCACACCCGGGCCGCCGAAGGCCATCGCCTGCGCCACGCGGACGCGCAGATCGTCGTCGTGGGCGGGGCCGAAGGAGCTCTCCAGGAAAGCCTGGAGTTCCTCGACGCCGCCGCTCAGGGCGGCGTTGGCCGCCTCACGCACCGCCGGGCCGCCGATCGCCATGACCTGGGCGACCTGCACTCGCAGGTCCTCTTCCCAGATGACCGGCAAGTCCTCGGCCATGAAAGTCTGGATGTCCTCGGAAGACCCGAGCAGAGCTGCCTCTGCGGCCTTCCGTACACCCGGACCGCCGTACTTCCAGGCTTCGAGAACGTCCGTTCTCTCGAATGGTGGTTCGCCGTCGTCGGCCGCGGCAGGACGCAGGTCGGCGCCCAAAACCACTGCCAGGGCCAACAGCGTCGCCACGAAGCCGCGCCATACCGGCGCGGCTCCCCATCTGACACTCAACGCGTCGCTCCTCATCCCTGCATGACCAATTCAGCGGGGGACTCTGATGACGTCCGCATCGACGACCGGGAGCAAGGCGTGGGCGGTGGTTGCGGCGAACTGGGCGAGTCCGAGAGGTCATCGCGTTCCAGGGGGTTGCCGCCGCGCGGTCTCAGGCATCTGCCCGTGGACGGCCTGCCGCGCTTCCCCTTGTGCGCGTCCCTCGCTCTTCCCCCGGCCGGGAGGTCACCCCAGCACCTTCTAATCTTTACCTACGATTTACGACCTTCACAGTAGATTCATGGCCACCTTTGGCCACTGCTTTGACTGATTTCGATCGGTGCCCCTCTGTGCACTCCGCCGAACATCTCCGGAAGCTCCTGCGCGAGCTGGACGACCCCGACCCCGAACACCGGGAGATGCCCCGGGATTACGACGTTCCGGCCGCCCGGCAGCGTTTTCGGCGGTTCGCCGACGCCTTGGAGGGGCGTTTCGGGTCGTCCGTGTCGGCCGGCATGGGGCAGGACTCGAGCTTCCTCGGTGCCGTCTCGGTCCCTGCTGAGGCCATGGGGACGGGCGAGCCCCTGTGGGTGCTGATAAGTAACTTCGGTCCCTTCGTCACCGCCGGAACGGGAAGGCGATGGGGTCTGCCCGGCTGTGAGGAAGGCCTGGACAACGAGTTCGTGACCTGGCTCGACGAGCTGTGTACGGAACTCGGCTGCGTCTACGTGCCCATCGAACTGCTCATGGAGCCGTACGACGGACCGACTCACCTGGGAGACGACGAGGCCGGCGAGGCGATTCTGGCGGCACTGGCGACCGCGTCCGCGGACGAGGAGGAAGACGAGCTTCCGCCAGCCTGGTACGACCGGTACTTCCAGTACATGTGAGGCATGGTCCGGCCACGGTCAGGGCGCGGTGTCCTCCACCAGCACCCGCGCCATCGTGCGTTCGGCGAGGGCCGTGATGGTCACGAAGGGGTTGACCCCGATCGAGCCGGGCACCAGGGAGCCGTCGGTGACGTACAGCCTGGCGTAGCCCTTCACCCGCCCGTAGTCGTCCGTGGCCCGGCCCAGTACGCAGCCGCCCAGCGGGTGGTAGGTGAAGTCGTCGGCGAAGACCTTGCTCGGCGAGCCGAACAGGTCGTACCGGTAGATCGTGGAGTTGGCCCTGTTGATCCGGTCGAACAGTTTCTTCGCCATGCCCACCGACACGGCACTCTGCGCGGCGCTCCACCCGAGCCGCACGGCACCGCTCGCCGCGTCGTACGTGAAGGACGCCCGCTCGGGGTTCTTGGTGATCGCCAGGTAGAGGCTGACCCAGTGCTCGAGCCCCACGGGCAGGGGCGCGATCTCGGCGAAGACGGGGTTGTCGGCGTTGGCCCAGTCGTCGATGCCCATGACCGGCATGGTCGACTGGTTCGCACCGACCGTGTCCCACAGGTGGTTGGCCCGGCCCAGCATCACGTTGCCGTTGGTGCCCCAGCCCGTGCCGACGGCGGCGTCCAGGGCAGGGAGCGTGCCCGACTCCCGGGCCCGCACGAGGAGTTCGGTGGTGCCGATGCTTCCGCCGCCGAGGAAGAGGTACCTGCAGCCGTACTCCTTGGTCCCGACGACGGCGCCGGTGTCGTCGATCCGCTGGGCGGTCAGTACGTACGTCCCGTCGGGCGTCCTCCTGATCGACGTGACCCGCTCCATGGTGTGGAGGGTGACGTTCCCGGTGCCCAGCGCGGAGGCGAGGTAGGTCTTGTCGAGGCTGCGCTTGCCGTGGTTGTTGCCGTAGATGACCTCGCCCGCCAGAGCCGACCTGGTCGCCGTGCCGGCCGCCTCGCGCTCCATGTGGCCGAAGTCGTAGACGTTCGGCACGAAGGTGGTCCTCAGTCCGGCCTTGTCCGCGTGAGCGCGGGAGACCCGGGTGAAGCGGTACCACTCGGTGGACTCGAACCACGCGGGGTCGACGGTGTTGACTCCCAGCATCGAGCGGGCCCGCGGGAAGTAGGTGCGGTACATCTCCGCGGTGTCCACGGTGGGGAACTGCTCGGCGAAGTAGGACCGGAGCGGGGTCACCGCCATGCCGCCGTTGACCAGGGACCCGCCGCCGACGCCCCGGCCGACGTACACGGACATGTGGTCGTAGTGCACCCGGTCCAGGACGCCCGGGTAGGCGCCGATGTCCCGGTTGACCAGGTCGAGCCAGAGGAACGTGGCGAGCGGGGCCTCGGTGCGGGTGCGGAACCACATGGAGCGCCGGTCGGGGGCGCTGGTGGAGCAGAAGACCTCGCCGTCGGGGCCGGGGGTGTCCCAGAGGCGGCCCATCTCGAGGACGAGCGTGCGGATGCCGGCCTGGCCGAGGCGGAGGGCCGCCACGGCACCGCCGTAGCCCGAACCGACGACGACGGCGGGCGCGTTGTCCACGGTGGCCGGTTCGGCTGCCGTGGCGGACTGGAGGCCGATGCGGGTGAGCCCCGCCGCCGCTGCCGCCTGGAGGGCGGCCATGCCGAGGATTTGACGTCTCGTCAGCTGACGCTGCATCAGTTTTACTGTCATGCGCGCAGCATGTGCGGATTTCTCCGTTCCGCCTAGAGTGCGCGGACCCCACTCACAGCAAAGTTTTCAACTTGTCCGCCAGCAGGTCCCAGCGCCACTTCTCCTCCACCCACTCGCGCCCCCGCTCCCCCATCCTGCGCCGCAGTTCGGCGTCCGAGAGGAGTGCGACGATGCGGTCGGCCGCTTCCGCCGGGGAGCCGCCCCGCACCACCCAGCCGGTCTCCCCGTCCAGGACGGCGTCCGGTGCTCCTCCCGAGTCACCGGCCACGACCGGCAGCCCGGTCGCCGAGGCCTCCAGATAGACGATGCCGAGGCCCTCGACGTCGAGGCCGCCCCGGCGGGTGCGGCAGGGCATGGCGAAGACGTCGCCGGCGCCGTAGTGGGCGGGCAGCTCGGCCCAGGGCACCGCGCCGGTGAAGCGGACGGAGGCGGCGACGCCCGTCTCGTTGGCCAGCCGCCGCAGGTCCCGCTCGTACGGCCCGCCGCCGACGACCAGCAGCACCGCGTCCGGCTCGGCGGCCAGGACGCGGGGCATGGCCCGGATCAGGGTGTCCTGCCCCTTGCGCCGCACCAGCCGGGAGACGCACACCACCACCGGCCGGTCCGTCAGCCCCAGCCGGGCCCGGACCTCGTCGCCGCCCGAGGCGGGATGGAACGTCTTCTCGTCGACACCCGGCGGCAGCTGCACCATGCGCGAGGCCGCCTCCGGCGTCAGCGCGGCCGCGATCCGCGAGCGGGTGTACTCGCCCAGGTAGGTGATGGTGTCCGTGGACTCGCCGATGCGGCGCAGCAGCTGCCGGGCCGCGGGCAGCTGGGCCCAGCCGGCCTCGTGCCCGTGCGTGGTGGCCACCAGCCGCTCGGCGCCCGCTGTGCGCAGCGCCGGCGCCATCAGGCCGAGCGGCGCCGCCGCCCCGAACCACACCGACGTGCACCCGTGCTCCCGCAGCAGCCCGACGGCCCGCCGGGTGACGCCCGGCGTGGGCAGCAGCATGGTCGTACGGTCCCGTACGACGGTGAAGGGCTGCTCGGCGTCGAAGGCGGCGGTCGCCAGGGCGCCCTCCCGGCCCCGCTTCCAGGTGGAGGCGTAGACGACCACGCGTCGCGGGTCCAGCCGCAGCGCCATGTTGTGCAGGAAGGC
The DNA here is from genome assembly GCF_014651075.1 of Streptomyces djakartensis. GTDB lineage: Bacteria > Actinomycetota > Actinomycetes > Streptomycetales > Streptomycetaceae > Streptomyces > Streptomyces djakartensis. The sequence continues at coordinate 4,830 of NZ_BMWE01000041.1, forward strand.
CTGGATGCCACCCGGCCGGGGCGGGAAGTCGTTCGTCACGATCAGGGTCTTGCGCACGCCGCCGACCCTACCGAACAGCCCTTCTGGGCCGTTCGCCCCGGCACCTGTGGCAGGCTCACAGCTGGCGGGGACATCATGACCCCCTGGAGACGGCGGACAGACAGGCGGGGATCAGGTGAGGGCGACGGGCGCGAGGCGGTCCCCGGCATGGCTGCCGGTGACGTGGTGCCTCACCAGGCTGGTGCTGCTGCTGTTCGTGCTGAAGGTGTACGTCTTCCCGGGCCCGGACGTGACGAGCGACGTGTCCGTGATCTACCAGGGCTGGTACGACGTCCTGCGGACCGGAACGTTTCCCCGGGGCGACGTCACCTGGCAGTACCCGCCCGCCGCCGCGCTGGCGATCCTCTCCCCCGGTCTGCTGCCCTTGCTGGACTACGCGACGGCGTTCTACGCCCTGGTCTGCGTCACCGACCTGACGGTGCTGGCGCTGCTGACGTACGCGGGCCGGCGCCCCGGCCGGTCGCTGCGCGGCGCCTGGGTGTGGGTGGCGGGCGTACCGCTGATCGGGCCGACGGTGTACGCGCGCTACGACGTGATGGTGACGGCCGTGGCGGTGGCCGCGCTGCTCGCGGGCGCCCGGCACCCCAGGGCGATGGGAGCCCTGGCCGCGTTCGGGGCGCTGCTGAAGGTCTGGCCGGTCATGCTTCTGCTCGCCGCCCGCCGACGCGCCGTCTGGGGGTCGGCGCTGGCGACCGGCATCGCGGTCGCGGGCGCGCTGGTCCTGGCCATGCCGGGCGGCTTCGCCTTCCTCACCGCCCAGCGCGACCGGGGCACCGAGGTGGAGTCGCTGGGCGCGCTGGTCTTCCATGTCGCCCGGCACTTCGGCTGGGAGGGGACGGTGCTGCTGAACTACGGCTCGATCGAGTTCCTCGGGCCGTACGTGAGCGCGGTGAGCACGGCCGCGCTCTTCCTGACGGGGGCGGCCTTCGCCTGGCTGGTGCTGTGGCGGCTGCTGGCCCGGCGGTTCGAGGAGCACACGGTCGCCGACGCGGCCTTCGTCGCGGTGCTGATGTTCACCACGACGAGCCGGGTGATCAGCCCCCAGTACATGGTGTGGCTGGTCGGTCTGGCGGCGGTGTGCCTGTACTTCCCGGCGAGCCGCATGCGAACCCCGGTCGTCCTGGTCCTGGCCGCCTGCCTCGTGACGGTCCTGGAGTTCCCGCTCTACTTCGCCAACGTGGTGGCCAGCGACGGTCTCGGCCTCACTCTCCTGTTCCTCCGCAACGGCCTCCTGGTCGCCGCCACCCTCCTCGCGGCCCGCGCCCTGTGGCGCGCGACGATCCCGCGCACGCTGCCCGCGCCGGTGCCCGCTCAGCCCGCCCGCGCCGACGAGACACCGGTCACCTCCTGAACCGGGGCATCACGCCGGAACAGCACACCCGCCAGCCCGCACTGCACCGCCGCCGCGAGCGCCAGCGCGAGGCACACGCCGGGCAGTCCCAGGCCGGTCAGGCCGTACGCGAGCGTCAGCTGGACCACTGTCCCGAGCACGGTCACCCGCAGCAGCACCGAGGCGCCGCCGCTTCCCTCGAAGACCCCGCCGAGGGCGATGAGGCCGCCCATGAGCACCAGGTAGGGCCCGGCGCAGCGCAGGAACAGCACGCCCTCACGCGCGACGGCGGGCTCGGCACCGCAGGCGGCCATGATCCACGGGGCGGTCAGAGACAGCAGCACGGCCGCGACGAGGCCGATCACCCCGCAGACGAGCACCGCCTGCCGCCCGATCGCCCGCCGCGCGTCCCGCCCGGCCCCACGCGTGTGCGCGGTGTGGATGGACGCGGCCTGACGGACGGCGTAGAAGGCCATGGTCGCCACGTACATGACCTTGTACGCGATCGAGTAGGCGGCCACGGCGCTCACCCCGAGCCGCGCCACGACGGCGACCAGGATCAGCGCTCCCGTCTGCCGCACGGTGAAGTCCGCGGACATGGGCAGGCCGGTGGTCAGTGTCCGGCGCAGCGACCGGGCCGCGCACTCGCCCGGCGCCGTTCCGCGAGCTCCCCGCAGCAGTGCGTTGCGCCGGACCGCGAGGAGCCCGGCCCCCAGGGCCGCGCACCGGGCCAGCACCGTGGCGGCGGCGGCGCCCTGGACGCCGTAGAGGTGGATGAAGAGCGGATCCAGGACCAGGATCAGGCCGTTGGCCAGGAGCGCGAGCCGCATCGGTGTTCCGGTGTCGCCGGTTCCCTTGAGGAGGCCGTCGACGAGTTGCTGGGCGAAGAAGACGGTCATGCCCGGCATGGAGACGGTGAAGTAGGCGACGGCGAGCGGGACGGCGGTTCCGTCCGCTCCGCCCAGCACCAGCCGGGCCAGTGGTTCGCGTCCCAGCAGGCCGCCCGCCACGACCACCGGCGTCACCAGCGCCCACAGTGCCCACCCACCGCGCACCGCGTTCCGGACGGCCGCCTGGTCACGGGCACCCCTGGCGTGTGCGACCAGCACGGTCGTGCCGGAGCCGAAGACCAGGGCGATACCGAGCAGCACGTTCTCCGTGTTCGTCGCCACGGCCACGGCGGCCACCGCCGGGCCGCCGAGCCGGGCCACCCAGACGGTGTTGATGATCCCGGCGGCGACCGAGGCGAGGAGCGAGAAGTAGACGGGGCGGGCGAGCAGGAGGAGCTGTTTGCGATGGGCGTCCACGATGACTCTCCTCCTGGGGGCCTGGCTGCCCTCTGACCGAGCTACGAGCTACCTCGATTCGAGATAGCTCGGTTAGAGGTAGCATGGGGTGGCCGGCGCCCGCAAGGAGGAAGGATGCTGGAGCTGTCGATCCTGGGGTTCCTGGCCGAGGAGCCCTTGCACGGTTATGAGCTGAAGGAGAGGATCAAGGCGCTGACCGGCCACGTCCGGCCGGTGAGCGACGGCGCGCTCTACCCGGCGATCACGCGCCTGGTGACTGCGGGCCTGCTCGACCAGCGCACCGAGCCGGGCACGAGCGCGGCCCAGCGGAGGATGCTCGCCCTCACCGACCGGGGCCACGAGGAGCTGCGGGAGCGGCTGCGCCGCCCGAAGCAGACGGAGATCACCGACCACGTCCGGTTCAACACGGTGCTGGCGTTTCTGCGGCACCTGCCCGACCGGCAGGAACAGGCGGCGGTACTGCGTCGCCGGCTGGACTTCCTCGAGACCCCGGCGAGCTTCTTCTACGAGGCCGGCAAGCCGGTCCGCGCCGAGGAGGCGGACGACCCGTTCCGCCAGGGCATGCTGCGGGTCGCCCGGGCCACGGGCGAGGCAGAACGAGCCTGGCTACGGGAGACCATCGCACTGCTCGAGCGGCCGGGCTGACTCCGGCCGCCCGGCCCGGTCAGCCGAACTGCTCCCGCAGATACTCCCGCCACAGCCCCGTGAACTCCTCCCGCGTCGTCCCGAGCACCTCGCGCATCGCCTCCTCCACGGCCCCGGTCCGCTTCCGGTGCTCCCCGACCGCGCGGTAGAAGTCGCCCAGCCGGGCCTCGCCCCAGCGGTCGGCGATCAGCAGGCAGGCCGTCCAGCCGCTCTCGTAAGCGCGGGCCAGGCGGCTCCCGTCGCCGGTGAAGCCGAAGTCCTCGTCGTCCGGGAGGCCGGCCGGGACCCGCCCCCGGGTCACGGCGCGGGCCAGCTCGGGGGCGACCTCGCTGGGGGTGCGGCCGGTGGCCCGGTAGCCGACCCAGTCGGCGTATCCCTCGGACAGCCACAGGGGGGTGGCGGCGGTGGTGTCCCGGCGAGTGGCCACGTGCGTCGTCTCGTGGGTGAGAACCACCTGTTCGCCCGGGCCGCCGAGGAGGGCGAACGCGTCCGGGTTGACGATGACGCGGTCCGCCGGTGCCCGCGCGCCCGTCTCGCCGGTGGTGACCGCCGCGATCCCCCGGTACGAGGAGGCGGGCGAACCGAGCAGCCCGGCCATCCCCTCCAGCGACTTGGGCACGAGGACGACGACCTGCCGGCCCCAGTCCGTGCCCCACGCCTGCGACACGGCGGGCACCGCACGGTCGGCCAGGGCGGCGAAGTCCCGCAGCGACCTGCCGGACTGCCCGACGCCGAGAACGAGACTGTGTTCGCCCCGGACGACCTGCACCACGCCCTGGTCCCACAGTTGCTGCGCGGACTTCTTCGCGGGCCGCTCGGCGTCGACGGACCACTGCCCGTCGGCGTCACGGCTCACTCGCAGGGTCCGGCCGGCGGTCACCGGAGCCCGGTCGTGACCGGCGAGGCGGTAGCGCAGTTCGGCGTCGGCGGTGGCCGTGCCGCCGGTGCGGTGCAGTCCGGTCACGCGGTACGACCAGTCGGCCAGGGGCACATGGCGCAACCGGGCGAGATCCGGCGCCGTACCGGTCCGCGCGTAGGCCCGCTCGTCGTGGTCGAGGACGGCGGCGGCCCGGCGGTCGAGGAGCCGCTGGACGTCGGCGGCGGCGGGATCCACCCCGGGCCGGCCGCCGCATCCCGTCAGGACGACGAGCAGCAGTACAAGCGCCACCACCGGGGATCCAGACCTTCGACCAGCCACCTGCCCGATCGTACGGGCGCCGGACCGCGCCGGTCAGACCCTGGTGACCGACGAGACGGGCATCATCCCGACCGGGTCGTAGCGCACGGGCGCGCCGGGGTAGGGCGCGTGGATGACCTGGCCGTCGCCCATGTACATCCCGACGTGGCTCGCGTCGCCCCGGTAGATGACCAGGTCCCCGGGGCGCGCCTCGGACAGCGGCACCTGCCTCCCGGCGTACCGCTGGGCCTGCGAGGTGCGCGGCAGAGCCACCCCGGCCTGCGCGTACGACCACTGCATCAGGCCCGAGCAGTCGAAGCCGGAGGGGCCGTTGGCGCCCCAGACGTAGGGCCTGCCGAGCGCGGCACGGGCGGCGGCGACGGCGGCGGCACCACGCCCCGTGGCGGCGGTGGCGGCCCCGGGCCAGGGCATGCCGTCACGGCCGGAGCGGGAGGCACGGTCGTAGGCGGCGCGCTCGGACGCCGGCAGGGAGTTGAGCAGCCGCCGGGCCGCGGACAGCTTCCGCTCGACGGTCTTCTTGTGGGAACGGACCGCCTTGCGGCTCTTCTCCAGGTCGCGCAGCTTCCCGGCGGCCTCCTCGCGGTCGTGGGCGAGTTCGCGCAGGGCCTCCTGCAGCTCCCGCAGCGCGCCGGCCTGATGGGCGGTGAGCCGCTCCAGCCGGGAGGCCCTGTCGAGGTACTCCTCGGGATCGTCGGAGAACAGCAGGGCGAGGGACGGGTCGAGGCCGCCCGACCGGTACTGGGCGCCGGCCAGCGAACCGAGCGACTCCCGCATGGAGTTGACGCGCTGCTGCTGCCGGGCGACCCTGTCCCGGGCGGCGCCCGCCTCGGCGCGCAGCGCGTCGGCGCGCTCGTCGGCCTTGTTGTAGGCCTCGGTGGCCTTCTCGGCCTGCTCGTAGAGGCGGTCCACCTCGGCCCGGGTGTCGTCGTACGGAACGGCGGCGGCCGGCACCGCGGCCAGGGCGGTGGCCGCGACGGACAGGATGCTGACCGCGGCGCCGGCGCCCCGGTCGAGCCCGGACGGTGCAAGGCGGCGATGGGACCCCACGGGAAGCCGCTCTCCTTCCGCTGGCGGATGAGGAAACGCGGCAGACAGTAGCCCCGTGACAGGGGGCCGCCAACGACCATCCGTGGGCAGGCGGCACGACGCCCCGCCGCTGACGCAGGTCACTGGCGGGGCGCGGGCTCAGCCGAGGCTTTCGGGATTCCCCCGATCGGCGGACACGGTGTCCTGATCTTGGGGGCTTGGTCAGACGCGGACGCCGAACATGAACGGGCCGCCGATGGTGTCCATCGACTCGTAGCGGACGACGGTGCCGGTGCGCGGGGCGTGGATGATCTGCCCGTTGCCGGCGTAGAGGCCCACGTGGTGCAGGTCGTTGAAGAAGAAGACCAGGTCTCCGACCTTGAGCTGGCTGACCGAGTAGATCTTGGTGCCGGCCCCGGTCTGGGCCTCGGAGGTGCGCGGGATCTGCACACCGGCCGCGGCGTACGCGCGGGAGGTGAGGCCGGAGCAGTCGTAGGAGCTCATGCCGGTGGCGCCGTAGACGTAGGGCTTGCCGAGCTGGCTCTGCGCGAAGGCGAAGGCGGCGGCGGCCCGGCCGGAGCCCGGCGGGACGTTGCCGGTGAGGGCGTCGCGCGCGCTGTCGCGGCTGGCGCGCTCCTCCTCGGCCTTCATCTGGGCCTTCTCGGCGGCGGTGAGGGTGTTGAGCAGCTTCTGCGCGGCGGCGAGCTTGCCCTGGACTTCCTTCTTCTTCTTGCCGAGTTCAGTGCGGGTGGAGGCGAGGTCCCTGAGCTTCTCGGAGGCCTCGGCACGGTCCTGGGCGAGTTCGCGCTGCTTCTCCTGGACCTTCTTCAGCGCCTCGACCTGCTGGCTGCTCAACTGGTCGAGAGTGGAGGCCTTGTCGAGGTAGCTGTCCGGGTCCGAGGAGAGGAAGAGCTGGACGGACGGGTCGATGGAGCCGGTGCGGTACTGCGACGCGGCCGCGAGGCCCAGGCTGTCGCGCAGCTCGTTGAGCTCCTCCTGGCCGCGGGCGACGTTGTCCTGGATGGTGGAGATCTCCTTCTGGAGCTTCTCCTGCTTCTCCTTGGCCCCGTTGTACTTCTCGGTGGCGTGCTCCGCCTCCTCGTAGAGCTTGTCGACCTTGGCCTTGACCTCGTCCTTGCTCGGCTTCTCGCTGGGCGCGGCGTTGGCGGCTTGCGAGCTGAAGGCGACGGCAGCGGCGGCGGCGGTGGTCAACACGGTCACACGTGCGCGGCTCGGCTGCTTGGGACGACGGTGGGACGCCACGGGTGACAAGCTCCTTCGGGGCCCTCCGCCGTCGCTCCCAGTGAGCGATCACCCGAGCGGAGGTTCGCGGCCTGACCCTAGTGACCTTCCTGTGATCAGTTCAAATCCTCAGATGAAAAATCACATCACGGTAGGCGAACTTTTCCCCTGGACTCACAGCCAGTGAGACACACTTGACCCAACGTGGCACACGAGTCTCATCAAGTCGGGCATCACGCCCGGACGTTACGTCTCGCCCGTACGGTCCCTAGGCGCGCGAAAGCCGCTTCAGGAGCGTCGCCGAGGCGACGGGGCGGGCGCCCGCGCGAGCCACGCCGTCGGCGACCTCGCGGTCGGTCGAGGCCACGATGACCGGCCTGCCGGGCGGTTCGGCGCGCACCAGTTGGCGGATCAGCTCGTCGGCGGTGACGCCCGCCTTCGAGAACAGCACACGGACCCCGCGGGGCGGCGCGAGCAGCACGGGCGCGGCCAGTTCGGCCCCGTCGAAGACGCACGTCACCTCGGCTCCGCTCTGCGCCGCCAGCTGCGAGAGCTGCCCCAGCAGCCTCAGACGCTGCTTCTCCAGTGGCATTTGCGGATAACCCGTTTTGGTGACGTTGTAACCGTCGACGACGAGGTGCGCCTGCGGCAGCGCCAGCAGCTGGTCGAGGACCTGAGGGTCGTTCTCGGAGAGCGCGCGGGCGGCGATGTCCTTCGGGCTCATGCGGCCCGGCTCGACGGCGTCCACGGTCTCGGCGGGCCGCACCGACACCGGCGGCAGCGCCAGTTCGCGCCTGAGGCCCTGAGTCGCGTCGAGCAGGGTGTCCAGCAGCAGCCGTACCCTCATGTCCTCGACGCTGCGGCCCTCGCGGGCGGCCCGCCGGGCGGCCTCCAGGGCGGCTTCCGCCTCTCCCAGCCGGGCCTTGAGCCGCCGGGTCTCACTCTCGGCGGCGGACACCTGGGCGTGCCCCTCGGCACGGGCGGCCTCGATCTCGCCGTGCGCCTTGCGCAGGGCGGCCTCGCCGCGCTTGACGTCGCTCAAGGCGGCGCGGAGCTTGCGTTGCAGCGACTCGGCTTCCCTCCTTGCCGCATCCAGCTCCGTACGCAGCCGCTCCGTCTCGGCCCTGGTGTGCTCACGGGCGCGCTCGAGCTCGGCGCGCAGCCGGTCCAGCTCGGCCCGGCTCTCCTCGTCGGCACGCTCGGCGTCGGCCCGCTGGGCCTCCTCACCGGCGGCGGTCACCAGCTTCACCCAGCCGAGGGGCCGCAGTACATAGGCCGCGGCCGCCACGTCGAGCGGGTCCGCGGCCGGGGGCGGGGAGCCTGAGTCGAGGGCGCCGGTCAGTTCCGGCTGGGCCTCTCTGAGCTTCTCCCCGATGCGCTGCCGGAACAGCGGGTCGGTCTCCAGCGCCGCGGCCATGGCGTTGCCGGCGAACTTGGCCCGCCGGTTCGGGGCGAACCGGGCGTACTGCCTCAGCTGCGCGGGCAGCTCGCCGACCGTGAGGGAGCCGAAGCCGTCGGAGACGATCTGCACGACTCTGCGGCGCACGCCGTCGGGCAGCGGACGGTCGAGCACCTCAGCGGCGCCGTCGCCCGGCCCCCCGCCTGTGGTCTCCACCATCCGTCACACCCCAAACGCCTGTGCGGGGCCCGCTCCCGTCAGGAGCCGGCGCCCGGCCTGTCCACGAGTTCCACCTGGTCCACCGCGTTGCACCAGCGGCAGCGCACCGACTCGATGGTCTCACTGAGCACCTCGCGCTCCTCGACCTTGGGCTCTCCGGCCAGATCCAGGTGGACGTACTCGACGACCTTCGACGAGCGGGTCACGTCGAACCGCGTGAGGTTGCCGCAGAGGGTGCAGCGCCACCGCGTCTCGGCGGTCGGCAGGGGAACCGTCATCGTGACCTGTTCTCTTTCCTTCTAGTGTCCGTGACGCCACCGGCTTCCCCGGTGCGTGTGGTCCGTAACCCTACGGCCTGGCGGGTCCTCGTGGCCCACGCGTCCACGGCGGCGAGGCGGTCTGCGCTGTTGCGTCCGGTTACGTCATGCTCTGTGTTCGTGATCAGAAAGTGGAGTGCGTCGATCGTCCGGGGCGGCGGATCGGCCAGGAGGTCGTCGGCGCCGGTGACGTACTCACTGATCGCCCTGTGCTGCGTGGTCTTCCTGGCCGGCCCCGCCTCGGGCCTCAATCCGGCGTACGGCACGGGCGACGGCCTGCTCGCCGCGCAGCGGGCCTATTTCCGGCACTGGGGCGTGATCCCCGCAGATCTGTTCGAGGGCTCCGCCGGGGCGGCCCTGACCCCCGCGACAGCGCTCTTCGTCCACGGCAGCTGGGTGCACCTGCTCGGCAACATGCTCTTCCTCTACGTCTTCGGGGCGATGACCGAGGAGCGGATGGGCCGGGTGCGGTTCACCCTGTTCTACGTCGGTTGCGGCTACCTGGCCCTGCTGGGCTACGCCGTCGCCAACGCGGACTCCGGGCAGTCCCTGGTCGGGGCGTCGGGGGCGATCTCGGCGGTCCTCGGCGCATTCCTGTACCTGTTCCCGCGGGCCCGGGTGACCAGTCTCCTGCCGTTCCTCTTCTTCCTGCCGGTGCGCTTCCCGGCGTGGGTGGTGCTGCCGTTCTGGGCCGCGCTGCAGTGGCTGGCGGCGGGGCGGGCCTCGGACGGGCCGGGGGTGGCCTACCTCGCCCACCTGATCGGATTCGCTCTGGGCTTCGGCTACGCGACGGTCCGCCACGGCCGCCCCACCAGCCCTACTAGAGTGAAGGCCGCCCCTGCCCCGCCCGCCGAGGGAGAGAACCAGCCGTGATCACCGCGATCGTGCTCATCAAGACCAGCGTGGACCGGATCCCCGAGATCGCGGAGTCCATCGCGGCGCTGGACAGCGTCAGCGAGGTCTTCTCCGTCACCGGCACCTACGACCTCATCGCGATGGTCCGGGTGCGGCAGCACGAGGACCTGGCGGAGGTCATCCCCGGCCGGATCAGCAAGATCCCCGGCGTGCAGGGCACCGACACGCACGTCGCGTTCCGCACGTACTCGCAGCACGACCTGGAGGCGGCCTTCTCGATCGGGCTGGACAACTAGCGCCGGGGCAGGCGACGTTCGCCCCGGCACCAGCCAGGTCCGTGCCGGTTCACGCCGAGGTGTCCGGCACGCAACGCCCGTCCTGCGTGCGGTAGTTCCACCGGGCGCCGTCCCGCACGAGCTCCTTCACCGCGGAGACGAAACGGTCGACGTGCTCGTCGGGGGTCCCCGCTCCGAAACTGACGCGGATGGCGTTGAGCGACGTCTCGCCCGGCGCGGCCTCGGGCGCCCCGCACTCGCCCTGCGTCTGCGGGTCGCTGCCGAGCAGCGTGCGCACCAGCGGGTGGGCGCAGAAGAGGCCGTCCCGCACCCCGATGCCGTACTCGGCGGACAGGGCGGCCGCGAAGTGCGAGCTGTTCCAGCCCTCGACGACGAAGGAGAGCACACCGACGCGCGGCGCGTCGTCCCCGAACAGGGACAGGAACCGCACCTGGGGGACGTCCGCGAGGCCGTCGCGCACCTTGCGGACGAGGTACTGCTCGCGGGCGACGAGGGTGTCGAAACCGGCCTCGGTCAGCGCCTTGCAGGCCGAGGCGACGGCGTAGGCGCCGATGACGTTGGGCGAGCCGGCCTCGTGGCGGGCGGCGCTGTCGTGCCACTCCACGTCCACTCCCCCGTCGGCGCGCCGGGTGACCTTGCGGCTGGCGCCGCCACCGGCGAGGTACGGCTCCGCCTGACGCAGCCAGGCGCCCCGCCCGGCCAGGACGCCGCATCCGAAGGGGGCGTACAGCTTGTGGCCGGAGAAGGCGACCCAGTCGACGTCGAGGTCCTGGACGGACACCGGGTGGTGCGGGGCCAGCTGGGCGGCGTCGAGGACGATCCGGGCGCCATGGGCATGGGCGGCCGCCGCGAGCTCCCGGACGGGCCACAGCTCACCGGTGACGTTCGAGGCGCCGGTGACGCAGACGAGGGCCGGGCCGTGCACGTGCCGGCCGGCCAGAGCGCGCTCCAGGGTCTCGACGGCCTGGCGGGGGCTGCTCGGGGCGTCGAGGTAGGTGACCTGGGCGTTCCGCCAGGGCAGCAGGGAGGCGTGGTGCTCGGTCTCGAAGACGAAGACCTGGCAGCCGGCGGGAAGCGCGGCGGCGAGGAGGTTCAGGGAGTCGGTGGTGGAGCGCGTGAACACCACTTGGTCGCCGTCCCGGCAGCCGAGGAACTCGGCGACGGTGCGGCGGGCGTTCTCGAACAGGTCGGTCGACAGCTGGGACAGGTAGCCGGCGCCGCGGTGGACGCTGCCGTAGTACGGCGCGTAGGCGGCGACGTCGTCCCAGACCCGCTGGAGAGCCGGAGCGCTGGCGGCGTAGTCGAGCGCTGCGTAGGTGACCTCGCCACCGGTGACGAGCGGCACGGTGACATCCCGTCCCAGAACGGGCAGCGGGGCACAAACGGACTGGTCGGCGGCAAGGGTGGAGACGGACATGGCTGAACTCCCGTGAAAGCAGGTGGAATCCGACCGCGAGCCGGTACGGCTGTACGCGTACGGCTACCAGCGGCGGTGAAGGGGAAAGGGCATGCGGAGGCGGGGCTCTGCGGCCCTATCGCATTCGCTGAATCACGGGGAACTCCTCGTCACGCGCTTGCCACAGACCTCGCTGCCTGCGGCCCGGTCTTCACCCGGGGCACCCCGCCACGGACGGAGGGTTGCCGGACAGTCGGCCGGGGCCTCATGACTGTCACTCATGACCTGGACAGGAACGTACGGGAATGATCGAGGTCCCGCAACCCGCGTCCGGATTGCGGGACACCCCGCGCCAGGGGTCCGTCGTTCGGACCACGCGGCCGATGCGCGTGCCATGCCCCGCGTCTGCGGCGTGACCCAAACGACAAGGCCTAGCTGTTGCTCGCGGTCACCCACCGCTCCAGGGTCCGCTTGGCGGCTCCGGAGTCGATGGATTCGGCCGCCTTGGCCATACCGGCGCGGATCTGCTCGGTCAGCGTCCCCGGGCCCGGCTCCAGGGCAACCAGCGCCGCCGCCGAATTCAGCAGCACGGCGTCACGGACCGGGCCGGTCTCACCGTCGAGCAGGCGGCGGGCGACCTCCGCGTTGTAGGAGGCGTCCGCGCCGCGCAGGGCTTCCACGGGGACCAGTTCGATGCCCACGTCGCGCGGGTCGAAGGCCTCCTCGGTGACCTTGCCGTCGCGCACGATCCACACCCGGGACGTGGCGGTGGTGGTCAGTTCGTCCAGCCCGTCGTCGCCGCGGAACACCAGCGACGAGTGCCCGCGGTCGGCGAAGACGCCCGCGACGATCGGCGCCATACGCGGGTCCGCGACCCCGACGGCCTGGGCCCGCACCTTCGCGGGGTTGGTCAGCGGACCGAGGACGTTGAAGATCGTCCGGATGCCCAACTGGCCACGGGCCGCGCCCGCGTGGCGCATCGCGGGGTGGAACTTCGCCGCGAAGCAGAAGGTGATGCCGGCCTCCTCGGCGACCCCGGCCACCCGGTGCGTGGGCAGCTCCAGGTTGACGCCGAGCTTCTCCAGGACGTCCGACGCCCCGGACGCCGACGACGCGGCGCGGTTTCCGTGCTTGACGACCTTCGCGCCGGTGCCGGCGATGACGATCGCCGACATGGTGGAGATGTTGACGGTCTTCGCCCCGTCGCCGCCGGTGCCGACGATGTCGACGGCCGGGCCCGGCACCTCGATGACGTTCGCGTGCTCGTACATGGCCCGGACGAATCCGGCGATCTCCTCGACGGTCTCGCCCTTGGCGCGCAGCGCCACCACGAACCCGGCGATCTGCGCGTCCGTCGCCTCGCCGCGCATGATGAGGTCCATCGCCCACGCGGTGTCGTCGGCGGTCAGGTCCCGGCGGTCCAGCAGGCCGTTCAGCAGGGCGGGCCAGGTGCGGCCCGCCGCGGTGTCGCCTCCAGCGGGGGTCACAGCGCTCATAAGCCGCTCCTGGGTCGTCGTACGCCACGTAAAAGCTGTGGTCTCACCCTATCCAGCCCGGGACACCACGAAGGGCCCCGTCCGAACACCGGACGGGGCCCCTGCGTGGCGTGGCGAAGCAGTGATCAGTGGTGGCCGTGGCCGCTCGTGATCTCCCGGTACTCCTCGGCGGTCGGCTTCGGGATCTGGGCACCCTCGCCGTAGTAGGCGTCGCTGAGCTTGGCGCGCAGCTTCTCGGAGCCCTTCACCTTGCGCTCGACACCGTTCTCGTCGACCGTCGGGCCGATCTCGACCGGCTCGTACTGGTGGTGCGCGGTGAGCGTGTACATCTGCTCCTGGCTGAGCGGCTCGTGCACCTCGATGAACTCACCGTGCGGCAGGCGCTTGATGATGCCCGACTCGCGGCCGTGCAGCACCTTCTCCTTGTCCCGGCGCTGCAGGCCGAGGCAGATGCGCTTGGTGATGACGAACGCGATGACCGGTCCGGCGAAGAACCCGATCCGGACGAACCAGGTGACCGCGTTGATCGAGAGGTGGAAGTGCGTGGCGACGATGTCGTTGCCACCACCGATCAGCATGATGATGTAGCCGGTGACCCAGGCCACACCGAAGGCGGTGCGGGTCGGGGCGTTGCGCGGCCGGTCCAGGATGTGGTGCTCGCGCTTGTCCCCGGTGACCCACGACTCGATGAACGGGTAGAGGGCGATGATCGCGAGGAACAGCCCGAAGAGCACCAGCGGGATGAACACGCCCAGAACCAGCGTGTGACCCCAGAAGTTGATCTCCCAGCCCGGCATGGCGCGGACGAGACCCTCGGCGAAGCCCATGTACCAGTCGGGCTGGGCACCGGTCGACACCTGGTCGGGACGGTAGGGGCCCAGGACCCAGATCGGGTTGACGGTCGCGATGCCGGCGATGGCCGCGATGACACCGAAGACCAGGAAGAAGAAGCCTCCGGCCTTGGCCATGTAGACCGGCAGCAGCGGCATGCCGACGACGTTCTTGTTGGTCCGGCCGGGACCCGCGAACTGCGTGTGCTTGTGGTAGAAGACCAGGATCAGGTGGCCGACCACGAGCCCGAGCATGATGCCCGGCAGCAGCAGGATGTGGATCGAGTAGAACCGGGCGACGAAGTCGGTACCCGGGAACTCCCCGCCGAACAGGAACATCGAGATGTACGTGCCGACGATCGGCACGGACAGGATCGCGCCCTGGGTGAAGCGGACACCGGTGCCGGAGAGCAGGTCGTCCGGGAGCGAGTAGCCGGTGAAGCCGGTGAACATGCCCAGGACGAACAGCAGGAAGCCGAACAGCCAGTTGATCTCGCGCGGCTTGCGGAACGCGCCGGTGAAGAAGACGCGCATCATGTGCACGAACATGCCGGCGAGGAAGATGATCGCCGCCCAGTGGTGGATCTGCCGGATGAGCAGACCGCCACGGACGTCGAAGCTGATGTCCAGGGTGGAGGCGAACGCCTCCGACATCAGCTGCCCCTGGAGCGGGATGTAACTGCCGTGGTACTCCACCTCGTTCATCGACGGGTGGAAGAACAGCGTCAGGTACACACCCGTGAGGATGATGATGATGAAGCTGTAGAGGCAGATCTCACCCAGCATGAAGGACCAGTGGTCCGGGAAGATCTTGCGCATGTTGGCCTTGGCCAGGGAGTAGATCCCGAGGCGGCCGTCGGCCCAGTCGGCGACCCGCTCTCCGGCGGGCGCCTTGCGGCGTGTCTGTGCAGTGCTCATCCGCGCTCCCAGAAAGCAGGGCCGACGGGCTCTTCGAAGTCGCCGAGCGCCTCGAGGTAGCCCTCGTCGTTCACGCCGATGCGGAGCTGCGGCAGGGCGTGACCAGCGGGACCGAAGATCACTCGGGCACCGTCGGAGAGGTCGAAGGTGGACTGGTGGCAGGGGCAGAGCACGTGGTGCGTCTGCTGCTCGTACAGGGAGATCGGGCAACCGACGTGGGTGCAGATCTTCGAGTACGCGACGATGCCCTCGTGCGACCACTCGAGCTCGCGCTTGTCCTTGATGTCCTCCGGCTGGATCCGGACGATCATCAGGGCGGCCTTGGCGATCTCGTTCTGGAAGTCGTGGTCGTGCTCCTCCAGGCCCTGGGGCTTGGCGAAGGTCAGCGAACCCACGGCGACGTCGGACGGACGCAGCGGCTCGTCGGTGTTCATGTTGACGAGCAGCTTGCCCTTGGACCACAGCGTGTGGCGCAGCTTGTCCTCGGGCAGCGGGCCCAGGTCGCGCAGCAGCACGACACCGGAGAGCGGCACCAGCGTGAGGGCACCGAACATGGTGTTGCGGATCAGCTTGCGGCGGCCGAGCGCGGACTCCTTGGCGCCCTGCTTGAAGTCCGCGAAGACCTTCTCCCGGGTCTCGGGGTCGGCCTCGATCGGGTGCCGCTCGTCGGCGATCTCCACGTCCGACATCAGGGTGCGGGCCCAGTGGACGGCGCCCGCGCCGATGCAGAACAGCGCGATGCCGAGCGTGAGGCCCAGCGCGAAGTTCAGGGCACTGATGGTGCCGAGCGGGAAGATGTAGACCGACTTGTCGACCGGGATCGCCACGAACGAGGCGATGAAGGCGACCGTGGCCAGCATCGACACCGTGAACATCAGGGCGACCGCACGCTCGGACCGCTTGGCGGCCCGCTCGTCGACGTCCTGGATCCGGTGCTCGTGGGGAGGCAGGCCCGGGTCGGCGAACGGGTGCTTGTCGTCCGGGACGCCCACCGCACCGTGCTCGTCATGTCCTGCGGACTGCTGCTCGGCAGGCAGGTTCTCTTCTGGAATGTCTTGGCTACTCATGACTTCTTGGCCTTTGCGGTCCGGGCGGCGACCCACACGGCGACGGCGATCAGCCCGCCGAGACCGAAGATCCAGCCGAACAGACCCTCGCTGACCGGCCCGAGGCCGCCGAGCTCGAGACCGCCGGGGCTCTCGGACTTGCTGCTGTTGACCGCGTCCAGGTACGCGATGATGTCCTTCTTGTTCTCCTCCGACAGCGTGGTGTCGGGGAAGGACGGCATGTTCTGCGGGCCGGTCTGCATGGCCTCGTAGATGTGCTTCGGGCTGACACCCTCGAGGTCCGGCGCGTACTTGCCGTGCGTGAGCGCACCGCCCTTGCCGGTGAAGTTGTGGCACTGCGCGCAGTTGGTGCGGAACAGCTCACCGCCCTCGGCGATGTCGGCGCCCGCGGGGCCGTACTGCTCCTTGGTCGGGATGGCCGGACCGGCACCCAGCGAGGCGATGTAGGCCGCGAGCTGGTCGATCTCGGCCTGGCTGTAGATGTTCTTCTTCTTCGGGACCTGCGGGCCCTGGGAGGTGGCGGCCGGCATCCGGCCGGTGCCCACCTGGAAGTCGACGGACGCGGCGCCCACACCCACCAGGCTCGGCCCGTCGGAGGTGCCCTGACCGCCGGTGCCGTGGCAACTGGCGCAGCCGACGGCGTAGAGCTTCTTGCCCTCCTCGATGGTGAGGGACTGGGCGGTTTCGTCGGCCTCGGCCTTGCTCGTGGGTGCGAACACGGCGTACAGCCCCCCGCTGAAGAGCAGCGCGAGGAGTAGGACGACGACCGCCGCCAACGGGTGGCGTCGTCGTGCGGAGAGCTTTTTCACGGATTACCCCGGTGTCAGGATCTTCTGCGTCGATGCTTCTGGGATGCGTGCCTCGTCGGGCGCGCGTGCGGGCCCGGCTACTTGATCATGTAGATCGTGGCGAAGAGGCCGATCCAGACGACATCGACGAAGTGCCAGTAGTAGGACACGACGATCGCGGCCGTCGCCTGCTCATGGGTGAACCGGCTGGCCGCGTAGGTCCGGCCGAGGACCAGCAGGAAGGCGATGAGTCCGCCCGTCACGTGCAGGCCGTGGAAGCCGGTGGTCAGGTAGAACACCGAGCCGTACGGATCGGAGGACAGGGACAGACCCGCGTCCTTGACCAGCTCCGTGTACTCGAAGACCTGACCGCCGATGAAGACGGCACCCATCACGAACGTGACGACGAACCACATCCGCAGCTTCTTCACGTCACCGCGCTCGGCGGCGAAGACGCCGAGCTGGCAGGTGAGCGAGGAGAGCACCAGGATGGTGGTGTTCGTCGCCGAGAACGGGAAGTTGAGATGGGCAGCCATCTCCTTCCAGTGATCGGGACCCGTCACCGATCGCAGGGTGAAGTACATCGCGAAGAGGGCCGCGAAGAACATCAGCTCGGAACTCAACCAGATGATGGTTCCGACGCTGGTGAGGTTCGGCCGGTTGACCGACGGGTGCGCGTGCCCGGTTTCTACTGTCGTTGCTGTCGCCACGACCGACATTATGTCGGTCGCTTATCCCGCCCTCACTCCCGGGGGTGCCGTTCGGAGTGTCTGACCCGGTCGTACCGGTGTTGACGTGGTGTTCAAGGGAGTAGCATCCGCCCCACGGGCCTGTCCTTACGACGCTGACGTCACGGAGGAACAATGCAGCCGACCGCCACGGTGCTGGTCTACAGCGACGACTCCAACACCCGCGAGCAGGTGCGGCTCGCCACCGGCCGTCGGCCGGCTCCGGACGTTCCGGTGGTGGAGTTCGTGGAGTGCGCGACTCCTGGCGCGGTGCTGAAGGAACTGGACCGGGGAGGGATCGACGTCTGCGTGCTGGACGGCGAGGCCGTGCCGATGGGGGGCATGGGGGTCTGCCGGCAGATCAAGGACGAGATCTTCAACTGTCCTCCCGTGCTGTTGCTGATCGGGCGGCCGCAGGACGCGTGGCTGGCGACGTGGAGCCGGGCTGAGTCGGCGGTGACGTTGCCGGTGGAGCCGGTGGAGTTCGCGGCGGCCCTGGCTTCGCTGTTGCGGGAGAGGGCCGCTTTGAACGCCTAGGGGCCGGGAGCTGGCTGTTGTGTGGCGGCTGCGGGCCATCCGTGGCCTGTCGCGCGGTGTCCCGCGCCCCTGGGTGGCGCTGCTGCTGAGGGCGTCTAGACGCTCTGGGGCCTCAGGCGGGCCCTGTCCGCCGGGGTGGGGCCGTCGGGGGTGCCGCCGATCAGGGCGCTGCCGGTGCGCCACTTCGCCCAGTCGAGGTTCCAGTCGCCGAAGCCGTTGCCGAAGGGGGCCATCGATTCGCCTCCGGAGTTGATGACCTTGACGATGTCTCCCTCGCGGACGGTGTCGTAGAACCAGGCGGCGTTCTCGGTGCTCATGCCGGTGCAGCCGTGGCTGACGTTGGCGGCGCCCTGGGAGCCGACCGACCAGGGGGCGGCGTGGACGTACTCGCCGCTGTTGGTGACCCGCACGGAGTGGTGGACGATCAGGTCGTAGAAGTCCGAGGCGCCGATGCTGGCGCTGGTCATGCGGACGGTGCCCTCCTTGGCCAGGACGACCTTGACGCCGTTGCGGGTGTCGTAGCCGGGCCTGCCGGTGGTCACGGGGATCTGGCGGACGACCTCGTCGTTCTTGTAGACCGTCATCTGGTGTGCGGCGGCGTCCGTGACGGCGACCAGCTTGTCGCCGGTGGTGATGGTCAGCGGCTTGGCCTTGCCGCCCCACATGCGGTCGCCGATCTTGATGCCGTCCAGGTTGCTGCGGACCTGGATGGTGGCGTGTGCGGGCCAGTACTCCTTCGGCCGGTAGTGGAGCTTGGTGTCGTCCACCCAGTGCCAGGCACCGTCCGTGGCGGGCGTGGAGGAGACCTTGAGGGCGCGTTCGACGACGGCCCGCTGGGCCCTGACCTTGACGGGCTGGCTCAGCTCGGCCGTCACGGGCTGGCCGACTCCGTACGTGCCCGCCTTGGGGCCGAAGGTGACGTCCAGGCGCTTCTTGGTGGTCGGCTTGCCCGTGTCGAAGGTCAGGACCTTGCGGCCGGGCGCCCCGTCCTCGTCCTCGGTGCTCACCCGGACGGTGTAGCTGGCGTTGGCGGCCAGGGGTGACGTGCTGTACCAGCGGCCGCCGTCGGCGGCGAGTTCACCGGCCACGTAGCGCCCGGTGACGTCATAGGCCGTGACGTCGGTGATGCGCCCGTCGGAGTCCTCGGCGACCACTTCCAGGGGCTTGTCCGGGTCGGCCTTCTCACGGCCCCCCGAGGGGGCGTTGACGGATACCTGGCCCGCCGCGTCGTAGGGGCGGTGGGAGAGAGGGTTGCCGTCGGAGCCGCAGGCGGTGAGGCCCGCGCAGAGGGCTGTCACCAGCAGCGTGCAGCTGACTGCGGTGCGGGGGCGGGAGATCACTATGTGGCTCATGACCTCACGCTAGGAAGCCTGGTCAACTGCGGCACGCCGAATGACTCGAACGAGTGACACGCTTTGCGGCAAAGGCAGGGGCCCGGACCCCCCTCTCGGAGTGTCCGGGCCCCTGGAGCGCTCGGCGCCTGTTACTGGGTGCGGTTCTCACCGCGGTAGTACTCGAAGACCCAGCCCCAGATGCCGATCAGGATGATCGGCAGCGAGAAGTACATCAGCCACCAGCCGATGGCGACCGCCAGGAAGGCGAGGGCGCCGCCGATGGCCAGGGAGAGCGGCTGCCAGCTGTGCGGGCTGAAGAACCCGACCTCACCGGCGTCGTCCGCGACGTCCGCCTCCTTGTCGTCCTGTGCGCCGACGTCCACCCGCTTGGCCGTGAAGCCGAGGTAGAAGCCGATCATGATGCACAGGCCGAAGGCCAGGAAGAGGGCCGTGGTGCCGGCCGGCTCCTGCGACCACACGCCATAGACGACCGCCATGGCGAGCACGAAGAGGCTCAGCCACATGAACATCATGCCCTGGATCTTCACTTGCCGGCCTCCTTGCCGCCAGCGAGGGCCTTGTCGTCGTGGCCCACGTTCTCGAGCTGGTCGAGAGCGGCGATCTCCGGGTGGTGCAGGTCGAACGCCGGGGATTCACTGCGGATCCGCGGCATGGTGATGAAGTTGTGCCGCGGCGGCGGGCACGAGGTGGCCCACTCCAGGGAGCGGCCGTAGCCCCACGGGTCGTCGACGCCGACCGGCTTGCCGTACTTGGCCGTCTTCCACACGTTGTAGAAGAACGGCAGGATCGACATGCCGAGCAGGAACGAGCTGATCGTCGAGATCGTGTTCAGCGCGGTGAAGCCGTCGGCCGCCAGGTAGTCGGCGTAGCGACGGGGCATGCCTTCGGCACCCAGCCAGTGCTGGACCAGGAAGGTGCCGTGGAAGCCGATGAACAGCGTCCAGAAGGTGATCTTCCCGAGGCGCTCGTCCAGGAGCTTGCCGGTGAACTTCGGCCACCAGAAGTGGAAGCCGGAGAACATCGCGAAGACGACGGTGCCGAAGACGACGTAGTGGAAGTGCGCCACCACGAAGTACGAGTCGGAGACGTGGAAGTCCATCGGCGGCGAGGCCAGGATGACACCGGTCAGACCACCGAAGGTGAAGGTGATCAGGAAGCCGGTCGCCCAGAGCATCGGCGTCTCGAAGGACAGCGAGCCCTTCCACATCGTTCCGATCCAGTTGAAGAACTTCACACCGGTGGGTACGGCGATGAGGAACGTCATGAAGGAGAAGAACGGCAGCAGCACACCGCCGGTGACGTACATGTGGTGCGCCCACACCGTCACGGACAGGCCCGCGATCGCGATCGTCGCGCCGATCAGGCCGAAGTAACCGAACATCGGCTTACGGGAGAAGACCGGGATGACCTCGGAGATGATGCCGAAGAACGGCAGGGCGATGATGTACACCTCTGGATGGCCGAAGAACCAGAAGAGGTGCTGCCACAGCAGCGCGCCGCCGTTGGCGGAGTCGAAGATGTGGGCGCCGAACTTGCGGTCCGCCTCCAGGGCGAACAGGGCCGCGGCCAGGACCGGGAAGGCGAGCAGGACCAGCACACCGGTCAGCAGCACGTTCCAGGTGAAGATCGGCATGCGGAACATCGTC
>NZ_BMWE01000042.1 GCF_014651075.1 Streptomyces djakartensis
CCCGGCCCGAGCCGCCGCCCGCGCCCGCGCCACCCCCTGAGCCCACGCCGGCCGCCCCGGTAAAGGAGCCGGGACCGACCGCGGCCGTCCGGTCGGACGGACCCACGCCGACGGCCGGGTCCGGGACGTCCGACCAGCCCTCCGCCCACGGCTCCGGGCGCCCTCCCGCCGCCCCGGACCACGGATCCGGCCCGGACCAGGACGGCCGGGACGCCGCCCCGGCCTCCGGCCACCAGGACCCCCGGGGAAGCGGTGGCCTTCCCCAGCGGCGCCGCCGCAGCCGGATCGCGACCCCGCCGGAGGCCGGGGCGCCCGCACCCAGGCCCCGGCCGCGCCGCCCCGAGGAGTCCGCCGCCGCCCTCGGCGCCCTCCAGTCCGGCACGGCGGCCGCCCGTTTCGCCGCCCGGTCGAACACCGGAGCCGTTCCAGCCGTACCTGAGGATGCTCCGGTCGCGACCACGATCGACCAGGCGACCGACCGCACCGACCGAGACCAGAACGACCATGAAGGGGGAACGGCTCGATGACCAGCCGCGCAGCGGGGGACACGGCATGGGTGCTCGAACCGGTCCTGGAGGTGCCGCACGTCGTGGCCGCCGTCCTGCTCACCCGGGACGGGCTCGTGACGGGCTACACCGACGCGCTGTCGCAGCCGTCGGCCGAGCGGGTCGCCGCCATCACCAGCACCGTGCAGGGCGCGTGCCGGACCGCGGCGGCGGCCTTCGCGGACTCCGACCGGGCCGAGATACGGCAGGTCGTCATCGAGTCCGACCACGGCTATGTGCTCATCGTGCCGACGGACCACGGCACCTGCGTGGCCGCGTACGGCGACCCCGAGGTGCGCCTGGACCTGCTCGCCCACCGCGTGCATTCGCAGGTCGCGCGGCTGGGTGAGAAAGCGATGGCCGCCGGACCCCGAGGTGCCGACGGCGACACGCCGGCATGACCCGCCGCCGGGGCGGCCGTCCGCTGGTTCCCGCGTACCTGTCGACCGGCGGAGTGGCACGACCCAGCGTCACGCACCTGGAGCGGCTGTCGGTGCTCACCGGCAGCGGCGAGCCGGTCCCCGCCGATCTGCCCGCCGCCCACGCCGCCCTGCTGGAGGAGCTGGAGTACGGGTCGCTGACGGTCGTGGAGGCCGCGGCCCTGCTGCGGCTGCCCGTCTCCGCCGTGCTGGTGCTGGCCGCCGACCTCGTCGACCGCGGCCTGGCGCTGGCCCGCGCGCCGATCCCGCCCGCCCGGCGCTTCGACCCCGACCTGCTGAAGAGAGTGGCCGATGGCCTCCGCGACCTCAAGCACCGTTGACCCCCGGACCGGCGGGGCGGACGTCCACCTCCCCGACTCCGCCCGCGACCTGGTGAAGATCCTCGTCACGGGCCCCTTCGGTGTGGGCAAGACCACCCT
Source organism: Streptomyces djakartensis (assembly GCF_014651075.1). Lineage (GTDB taxonomy): Bacteria > Actinomycetota > Actinomycetes > Streptomycetales > Streptomycetaceae > Streptomyces > Streptomyces djakartensis. The sequence continues at coordinate 1,405 of NZ_BMWE01000042.1, forward strand.
GATCCGCTCCGTCTCCGAGATCCGCCCGCTGCACACGGAGGAGCAGCTCACCGAGGCGTCCGCGCAGGTGGACGATCTCGCCGGGGTGCGGGACAAGTCGACCACCACGGTCGCCATCGACTTCGGCCGCATCAGCCTGCCGGGCGGCATCGTGCTGTACCTCTTCGGCACGCCCGGCCAGGAACGGTTCAGGCCGCTGTGGGACGACGTCGCGTACGGGGCGCTCGGCGCGCTCGTCCTGGTCGACACCCGCCGGATCGACGCCTCGTTCGACGTGCTCGGGCTGGTGGAGGAGTCCGGACTGCCGTACGCGGTCGCCTTCAACACCTTCCCGGACTCACCCCGCCACCACACCGCCGGGCAGTTGCGCGCCGCCCTGGACCTGGAGCCCACGACCCCGATGGTGACCTGTGACGCGCGGGAGACGGACTCCTCGCTCGACGCCCTGCTCGCGCTGGTGCAGCACCTGATCGACCACCACCCCCCGGAGAACCGGTGACCCACCCCTCCCCCGCCGAACAGGCCTTCTCCCTGGCGACGCCCGTACGCCTGTGGGAGGACGGCTTCGCCCGCGACCCCCACGCCTACTACGCCGCCCTGCGCGCCCAGGGCCCGGTCGGCTGGGCGGAACTCGCGCCGGGGGTGCCGGCGTACGTCGTCACCGACCGGCGGGCGGCGCTGGACCTGCTGCACGACACGGAGACGTTCTCGCGCGATCCCCGGCCGTGGCAGGCGACCGTCCCCGACGACTCCCCGGTGCTCGGCATGATGCGCTGGCGGCCCAACACGCTGTTCGCCGACGGCGGCGCCCACCTCCGCTACCGCACCGCGCTGATCGACACCTTCGACCTGGTGGAGCCGCACGACCTGCGGGCCATGGTGCACCGGGCGGTGCACCTGCTGGTGGGCCGGTTCGGGCCACGCGGAGAGGCCGACCTGGTCGGCGAGTTCACCAGGCCGCTGATGGCGCTGGTGTTCAACAGCCTGTTCGGATTGCCGGACAGCGCGAGCGACCGGCTGGACTCCGCGGTCGGCAAGATCATCGAGGGTGGGGCCCAGGCGGCGGAGGGCGAGGCCGAGTACGGGGGGTACGTGCTGGAGCTGATCGCGGCCAAGACCGCGCGGCGCGGCGACGACCTGCCGAGCTGGCTGCTGGACCACCCGGCCGGGCTCACCGCCGAGGAGGTCACCTGGCAGGTGTTCCTCACTCTCGGCGCGGGCCACGAGCCGACGTCCAACCTGGTGGCCAACGCACTGTCGAGGATCCTCGGCAACCCGGCCTACTACTCGACGCTCACCAGTGGCGCCCGCCCGGTGGCGGACGCGGTGCTGGAGGTGCTGCACCACGAGACGCCGCTCGCCAACTACGGCATCCACTACGCCCGTACGCCCGTCACCTTCCACGGCGTGTGGATCAGGGCGGCCGTGCCCGTGGTCATCTCCTACGGGGCGCTGGCGCACGCCGCCGAGCAGGAGCGCGGCGGGGACCGCCGTCCGGGCGACGCCTCCCACCTGTCGTGGTCGGCGGGCCCGCACGCCTGCCCGGTCAAGCAGCACACCGTGCTCATCGCCACCGAGGCCATAGAACGGCTCACCCAGTGGCTGCCCGACCTCGAACCCGAGCTGCCCCGCGAGCGTCTCACCTGGCGGCCCGGCCCCTTCCACCGCTCGCTGACCGCGCTGCCCGTCCGTTTCAGCCCCCGCTCCCCCGACCAGCCAGGAGGACGACCGTGACCGTGACCGACCGCATCGCTCTGGACCCCTTCGGCGCCGACATCGCCGGCGAGAGCGCCCGATTACGCGCCCTCGGCACGATCGTGCCCGTGGAGCTGCCCGGCGGCATCCCCGCCTGGGCGCCGACGCGCTACGAGACGCTGAAGGAACTCATCCTCGACCCTCGGGTCAGCAAGGACCCGCGGCAGCACTGGCGGCTGTGGCCCGAGCTCGGCCAGCACCCGACCTGGGGCTGGATCCTGGGCTGGGTCGGCGTGGTCAACATGCTCTCCGCGTACGGCGAGGACCACACGCGGCTGCGCAAGCTGGTGGCGCCCAGCTTCACGCACCGCCGCACCGAAGCCATGCGGCCCCGCGTGGAGGCCATCACGGCGGAGCTGCTGGACCGACTCGACGCGGCGGGCGGCGAGGTGGTGGACCTGAAAGCGGGGTTCGCCCATCCGCTGCCGATGCGCATGATCTGCGACCTGTTCGGAGTGCCGGACGATCTGCGCGAGGACACCGGCCGGCTGATGGCGGCCCTCCTGGACACCACCGACCCGAGCCCTGAGCACGCGGCGTCCGTCCAGCGGCAGATCGGCACCGTGCTGCCCGCGCTGATCGCCTACAAGACCGCGCACCCCGGTGACGACATGACCAGCGAGCTGATCCGGGTCCGGGACGAGGACGGTGACCGGCTCAGCGACGAGGAGCTGCTGTACACGCTGCTGCTGGTCATCGGCGCGGGTTACGAGACCACGGTCAACCTCATAGGCAACGCGGTGGTCGCCCTGCTCCGCAGCCCCGGGCAGCTGGCCGCCGTCCGGTCCGGTGAGATCGGCTGGGACGCCGTCGTCGACGAGACACTGCGCGTCCACCCCTCCATCGCGTCCCTGCCGCTGCGCTTCGCCGTCACGGACCTCGACGTCGGCGGCGTGACCGTCCCGGCCGGTGACGCGATCATCACGACCTACGCGGCCGCGGGGCTCGATCCCGCGCACTACGGGCCGGACGCCGACGTCTTCGACGCCGCACGCGCCAGCGACGACCATCTGGCGTTCGGGATCGGGGTGCACCGCTGCATCGGCGCGCCGCTGGCCCGCCTGGAGGCGCTGACCGCGCTGCCCGCGCTGTTCGACCGCTTTCCCGATCTGAGCCTGGCCCCCGGTGACGAGGGGCTGCGGCAGGTGGCGTCCTTCATCGCCTCCGGCTGGCAGGAGATCCCGGTGCGGCTGCGGGGCTGACCTGGTCCGCGGCGGCGGGCCCGGAAGGACTTGCGGGAGCGCGACCGGTCCCCCGTTCCGGTCGTGCCCCCGCTGTTCCCCGAACCTACGTCCACGGTTGTGGCTGTGTGAACCGTGTCGATGCCCGCTGCGCGCCCGGCAGGGCTCACCTGTGCACAGCTGAGTCCGGATGACCCGGTTTCGTCCCGCCGGGGCCCGGCCGCCCGGTTGCCTCCGGGGCACGGAGATCAGTCGCCGCGGTGGAGAAGCGGCAGGTCGAGGTCGCCCACGGCCAGGTGGGCTAGCACGACCTCGTAGAGGTCCGCGCCCGCGGCGAGCAGCTGGCGTTCCAGGACGGGCTCGGCGCTGCGGACGTGTTCCCGCACGGTCTGCGCGTGCACGCCCAGGGCCTGCGCGGCCCGTTCGGCGTTGCCGCCGGCGGCGATCCAGGTGCGCAGGGTCCGCCGCGGGTTGCGGGCGTCCTCGTCCAGCCGCCCCAGCAGGTTCCCGGCCCAGGTGCGCACTGGTCCGGACAGCAGGTGAGCGAGCCGGGGCCCGGCGTCGCCGGTGGCGCGGGCGAACGGCGTCTCGGGCAGGCCGAGATGGGTGTTGAGCGCCAGGTGGACGGCGGCCCGGACCCTGAGGTCGGTGAAGTCGGTGCCGAGCAGGGACTCGACGCGTTCCATGCGGGCACGGACGGTGTTGCGGCTGACGCCGAGCACCTTGGCGGTGTTGACGGCGGTGAACTCCAGCCCCAGGCGGGTGGTGGCCAGCAGTTCGGCCCGGGTGTGGTGCGGCAGGGTGTCGAGGGGACGCAGCACGCGGGCGCTCCAGCCGCGCAGTGCCTCGGGGTCCATCAGGCGTTCCGGGTGAGTGCGCTCGGCGTACACGGCCTTCTTGTCGGGCCGGAAGTGGGCGACGGCGAGGGCGCTGACGGCCTGACCGTACGCGGTGGCGGTCCGGGCGAGGCTCTGCCGGACGCTGCCGCCGAGGTAGGTGCCCGGGTGGCGTCCGACCAGTGACCGCAGGGCGGCACCCGCGGCGTCCCGGGGGGTGACGACGATCACATGGCCGTCCATGGCCGGGCAGCGCACGACCAGAGCGTCCTCCCTGGTGCTGTCCAGGCACTCGTCGGCGATGCGGTCGCGGGCGGCAGGGTCGGATTCGACGACGTAGACGCACGCCGTGTCGGCGTCGAGCAGCCCGGGCCAGAGTCCGGCGGCGACGCGGCGGGCGGAGACGATGTCCTCGACCATGAGCAGTTGCAGGATCGCCAGGCGCAGATCGGAGGTGGCGCGCCGGAGCCGGTGTCCGGCGGCGGTCGACTCGCGCGCCGTCAGCAGGAGCCCGAGGACCTGGGCGGTGTGGGTGACGACGTCGGAGGCGCGCCGGTCGAAGGGGGCGTCGCGGGAGACGGCCAGGACCCATGCGTGGAGGGGGTGTTCCACCCTGACCAGGCGCAGGTGACGGTCCTGGCTCTCCCAGGCGGCGGAGGCGATCCGGCCGGTGGCGATGTCCGCGACGAGGTTCGTCTCCAGCGGGAGCGGGGTGCCGGCGACGAGGTTGCCGGCGGTGTCCTGCAGGGCCGCGGACCCGTGCACGGCACCGGAGAGCCAGGCCACGACCCTGCGTATGTCGCGACCGGCGGGTCGCAGGTGCTCGAGCAGTTCCTCCGCCCACGCCGGGCCCGCACCGCCCGGCGTCCGCTGCTGCCGGTTCCCGTCCTGTCGGCCAGCCACGTCGGCCTACCCCTCGTTCCTCGCACCGCCTTTCTGGCGCACCGGTCGGGGACGTTACCTCACACCGCGGGCCCCCATCCCGAACGGCCCCCACCAGCCGGGCAGGTGCCAGGAGCCGCCGCGAGATGCCGCCCGTCCGCGACGCCCGGTACGCCGGAGCGCACCCCCCCGGGCCCGGGCCAAAGGACGCGACTTGGCGGGCGCCCCCTCGACGCGGCCGAGCCGTCGCACCGGTCAGCACTCCCCGCCTCCGGCTCGGCCCGCACCGATCCGGCCCCGGACCGTCCCGGCCCAGGCCGTCCCAGCCCGCACAGCCGACGGCGACCCGCCTGCCCCGCACCCCCACCTGCGCGGCATAAGCTCGGTGGATGGCGAAGTACTACGACGTGCACCCCGACAACCCCCAGCCGCGCACCATCGGCCAGATCGCCGACAGCATTCGCGCGGACGCTCTCGTCGCCTACCCGACGGACTCGTGCTACGCGCTGGGCTGCCGCCTCGGCAGCCGCGACGGCATCGAGCGGATCCGGACGATCCGCAAGCTGGACGACCGGCACCACTTCACCCTGGTGTGCCAGGACTTCGCGCAGCTCGGCCAGTTCGTGCGGATCGACAACGACGTGTTCCGTGCGATCAAGGCGTCGACGCCCGGCAGCTACACGTTCATCCTGCCCGCGACGAGGGAGGTGCCGCGCATGCTCCAGCACCCCAAGAAGAAGACGGTCGGCGTGCGCATCCCCGACCACGTCGTCACCCAGGCCCTGCTCGCCGAGCTCGGTGAGCCGCTGCTCTCCAGCACCCTGCTGCTGCCGGGCGAGGACGAGCCGATGACCCAGGGCTGGGAGATCAAGGACGAGCTCGACCACGTCCTGGACGCGGTGGTCGACTCCGGTGAATGCGGCACCGAACCGACGACCGTCATCGACTTCTCGGGCGGTGAGGCAGAGATCGTGCGGCGCGGCGCCGGCGACATCTCACGGTTCGAGTAAGGGGTGGGCGAGGGCCGTTCACGGTCGGGCCGGGTGCCGGGGCGGGCGGAACGCCCCGGCAAAGCGCGTGTCACGTTGCCCTGATCCACCCGGCCGCCCGGGCAGGCTCCCGGACGGCGCCCCCGCAGAAAGGCAGCCCAGCCATGACCGCCGTACAGGGAACCGCTGTCGACGTCCCCACCGAGGACGGCACCGCCGACGCCTATCTGACCCGTCCCGCCGACGGGGCCGCCCACCCGGCGGTCCTGCTCTACATGGACGCCTTCGGCCTGCGTCCGCAGCTGCGTTCCCTGGCCGACCGGCTCGCCGGTGAGGGCTACACGGTGCTGGTGCCCAACGTCTTCTACCGGCACGGCCGTGCCCCCCTGTTCGATCTGCCCGAGTTCATCGACCCGGGGGCGCGTCCGGAGATATTCGAGCGGATCGGACCGGTCATGCAGTCCCTGACGAACGAGTTGGCGATGCGGGACGCGGGGGCGTATCTGCGCTGGCTGGCCGGGTCGCCCGCCGTGGCCGCCGGGCCGGTCGCGCTGACCGGCTACTGCATGGGCGCCCGGCTGTCGCTGCTCACCGCCGGAACCTACCCGGAGCGGGTCGCCGCCGCGGCCGGTTTCCACGGCGGGCGGCTGGCGACGGACACACCGGACAGCCCGCACCTGGTGGCCGGCAACGTCACCGCCGAGCTGTACTTCGGCCACGCCGATCAGGACCACTCGCTGCCCCCGGAGCAGATCGAGCGTCTGGAAGAGGCGCTGACCGCGGCGGGCGTTCGCCACCGTTGCGAGGTGTACACCGGGGCGCCCCACGGTTTCACGCAGGCCGACACGGCGTCGTACCACAAGGAGGGCGACGAGCGGCACTGGGCGGCCCTGCTCGACCTGCTGAAGCGCACGTTCTGACCGGAGGAGATCCGGACCTGGGACGCTGAATCGCCGCTGTCCTGCTGCCGCCGATGCCGCTGGGGCCGGTCGTCCTCCTGCTGCTCGCCGGGGTGCCGGTGATGTGCGACCCGTTGCTCGCGCAGACCGGGAGGGGCGGGCCGCAGCGGACTTCCGCCGGGCGATCCGGCCCCTCCCGGGTCGCCCGGGCCACCGACCCCACTGTCTCCCCCGGTACTTCCTGGCGCGGGACGGACTCGCCCGCCCGCGGCCGGTGAGGAACCCGCCGACGGGCAGTCACTCGATCATTGTTACGGTGCACCGGTGTCCCACTCCTCACGCGATACCGCCGAAGGCGCCGGCTGGGGTACCGAGGAGCGCGGTGCGTACCGGCAGTTGATGCCGCGGCAGGTGGAGAAGATCTCCTGGCTGAACCCCAGGACGCTGTGGGCCGCCCGCAACGGCATGCTGGCCTCCTGGTTCGGTGACCCCACCGGCCGCACCCGCGGCCGCTGGGTGGCCCAGCGGGCGGCCACCGGCGCACCGGCCGACAAGGTGATCCGCCGTGACGACCCGGACCGGTTCTCCTTCCTGGTCATCGGCGACACCGGCGAGGGCGACGACCCGCAGTACGCCGTGGTGCCCGGCTTGCTGAAAACGGGTCAGGACACCAGCTTCGCCGTGTTGGCCAGTGACGTGATCTACCCCGTGGGCAGCGCGGACGACTACGGCACCAAGTTCTTCCGCCCCTACCAGGACTACCGCGCACCGATCTACGCGATCCCCGGCAACCACGACTGGTACGAGGACCTCGGCGGCTTCATGCGCGTCTTCTGCGGCGACGCCCCGCCCCTGCCGCCCGAGCCCCGGCCGCGGCCCCTGACCCGGGCCTGGCTTCGGTCCCTGCTGTGGCACCGGCCGCGTCCTGACGACGGCCGGCACCTGGCCGAGGCACGCGCCTTGCGATCCGATCCCGCCCAGCAGGCGGTCCAGCCGGGGCCGTACTGGGCGGTCGACGCCGGACCGGTGCGGATCATAGGCATCGACACCGGGCTGCTCGGCACCGTCGACGCCGAGCAGGGCGGCTGGCTGCGCGAGGTCTCCCAGGGGCCCCGCCCGAAGATCCTGATCACCGGCTCGCCCCTGTACGTGGACGGCAGGCACGAGCCGTGCGCCGTCGAAGGGGGCGGCACCGTCGACGACATCGTCCGCGACCCGGCGCACCACTACGTCGCGGCGATCGGCGGCGACATCCACAACTACCAGCGCTACCCCGTCCGGCTGGACGACGGACGCACCCTCCAGTATGTGGTCGCGGGCGGCGGCGGGGCGTTCATGCACGCCACCCACACCATCCCGCGGGTCTCGGTCGCGAACGTCGCCGAGAAGGACTTCCGCTGCTATCCGCTGCGCGGCGACTCCCTCGCCTTCTACAGCCGGCTCTACGGCCGCCGCCTGCGGATGCCCCGGTTCTTCACCCTCACCGAGGCGGAGGCGACGGCCGTGATCGCCGAGCGCCTGGGCATCCCGCCCACCCGCGTCCCGGGCCCGGACACCCGGGTGACCCGGCGCGTCCGGCTGGTCGCCGGGCTGCTCGGCACCGGCCGCCGCCCCGACCGGGCCAAGCGGTTCCGGCTGCCGGTGCGGAAGATCTACACGTCGCTGTTCTCGCCGAGTTCGGCCACCTGCAGTCCACCGTTCTTCAAGTGCTTCCTGCGCCTGGACGTCTCCCCCGAGTCGGTGCGGCTGCGCTGCTACGCGGCCACCGGCAACCGGGCCCAGGAACTCGACCCGCCGGTCGAGGACGAGGTGACGATTCCGCTGGGGTGAGGCGACCACCGGTCCGCCTCACCCAGGTTCACCAGCGCCCGGGAGCCGTCCCGGTGATCGGCTCCGACGCCCTGCCGTCCACTCCGGTCGGCACGTCCCCCGCGAGCATCACCCGGTGCATGATCCGCGGGTGGTCGAGATGAGCGGTGTCGCCCGGCGCCAGGTGGATCGTGGCGCGGTTGTCCCAGAAGGCCACACTCCCCGGCTCCCACCGGAACCTGACCGTGTACTCCGGCCGGACCGCCTGCTCCAGCAGCATCTCGAGGATCGCGCTGCTCTCGGGCCTGGAGAGTCCGGCGATCTGCTCGACGTAGTAGCCGTTGACGTACAGGATCCGCTCCCCGGTCTCCGGGTGGACGCGCACCAGCGGGTGCAGCGTGGCGACCTGCCGGTCCAGCAGATGGCGGACGTACGCGTCGTCACCGGGCCGGGACTGGTAGCCGACGCCGAGCCGGTGTTCGGCGCGCAGCCCGTCGGCGAACTCCCGCAGTGGGCGGGAGAGCCCGGCGTACGCGGCCGCCAGGTTGGACCAGGTGGTGTCACCGCCGTAGGGCGGGACGGTCTCGGCGCGCAGGATCGTGGCGGCGGGCGGGTCGACACGGGCGCCGTGATCGCAGTGCCAGCCGCGCAGCAGGGTGTGGCGGCGGCGCCGCAGCCACTCGTCGTGCTCCATGCCGAACCGTCCGCCGAGCTCCAGCCGGTCGGCGGTCGTCTCGATCTCGGGGAAACCGGCCGGCGAGGCCTTGCCGCGGCGCGGCAGCACCACGGGGTCGCCGAACCGGCGCGCGAACGCCACGTGCCCGGCGTGGTCCAGCCGCTGCCCCCGGAAGAACACCACCTTCCACCTGAGTACCACCGCCCTGATCGCGGCGACCACGGCGTCGTCGAGTTCCGCGGCCAGGTCGACACCGCTGATCTCGGCACCGATGTGCCCGGCGGCCGGCCTCACCTCCATCCCGGCGTCCCGCACCGCCTCGTCCGTCATCGCACTGTCCGTCGTCATGCGCCCTCCGCTGGTCGTGAGCGTGGCCTTCCCGCCAGATCGTGGCAGCGATCCCGCTCCGGGGCGACCACGGGTGGCTCTGTCAGAGCAGGGAGGTCACGGGCTGTCCGCACCAGATCGTCCTGCCCCGGGTGGTCTGCCGGCTGCCCCGGCGCCCGACCGCGCGGACGCCGCCTCGGGCGGCACGTCCTCGGCGAGCAGGTCTCTGCGGCCCGCTGCCAACCGCCGAGCAGCGGGCGCGGCGGCGTCAGCTCCGGTGGGCGCGCAGTGCGGCGAGCGCGCGGTCGGCGTGCGCGTTCATGCGCAGTTCGCTGCGCACCACCTCGAGGACGGTGTGGTCCTGCGCGATGACGAACGTGGTGCGCTTGGTCGGGGCCAGGGAGAAGCCGCGCTTGACGCCGAACCGCTCACGGACCGTGCCGTCGGTGTCGGACAGCAGGGGCATGCCGAGGGCGTGCTGCCCGGCGAACTCCCGCTGGCGCTCGACGGTGTCCCCGCTGATGCCGACGGGGTGGGCGCCGACGGCGGCGAATTCGGCCGTGAGGTCGCGGAAATGGCAGGCCTGTGCGGTACAACCGGGGGTCAGGGCGGCCGGGTAGAAGAAGAGCACGACCGGTCCGTCCGCCAGCAGACCGGACAGGCTGCGGACGGTGCCGGTCTCGTCGGGCAGGGAGAAGTCCTCGGCCTTGTCCCCGGGCTCCGGGCGCGCGCTCACGACCGGCCCTGCGCGTTCCGTGCGACGCCGCGGGCCCAGAGCACCAGGGGGACCTGGAGCGGCAGGCGTCCGAAGGCAGCGGCCTTCTGCGGTGTGGGGCGGTGGCGCCAGTCGGCCGCCATCTTCACGTTGGCGGGGAACACCCCGACGAAGAAGGCCGCCGTGGCCAGCGCGGCCGCCTTGCGGGTACCCGGCAGGGCCAGGCCGGCGGCCAGTGCGAGCTCGGCGGCACCGCTCGCATAGGTCCAGCTCCTGGGCGTGCCCGGCAGGCTGCGCGGGACGATCGCGTCGAACCGGCTTGGGGCGGCGAAGTGGGCGGCGCCCACGGTGGCCAGCAGGCCGGCGAGCAGCAGGGGTGAGCGTTCGGACCGGGGCACGGTTCCTCCTCTGGTGGCCTGTCGCGCGATATTACTGGACGGTAAGGGAACGGGTGCTCCTGGGTGTTCGACGGGTCAGGGCGACGGTGCGCGACCGTCGTGACCGGCGGGCCGCCGGCCGGCGTCCACAGCGCGTGGCAGAGCCGTGACCGGGTACGCCGCCACTGCCGCGGGACGTTCCTCTCGCTGTGCGCACGCCGGTGGGGAGGCGGCCGGTACGGCGGCGGCGTTGGTGCTCCACGCCGGTGGTGCGGTGGGCACGCCGGCCGGTGGACGACCGGCCGAGCGGTACGGGCGGCCGCCCGGCCTGGCCGTCCGGCGCTCGGGGCGCCGGCCGACGCGACGTCGCTCAGGACCGCCCCGCTGCCGCTGATCGCCCGGCCGGCGGTGGGCCCGTTACAGCTGTGCCGGCCGCGGCGGCCGGCCCGGCGAGGTGACCGGGAGCAGTCCGGGGACCGCAACGCCGAGACGGAGCCGCACAGCCGGCGGCGGCACCGCCGAAGCGGCCCGCGCCGTGCTCGTGTCGTCGGCCGGGCCGGGCCCGGTTCGGCGCCGTTCAGGGGAAAGACGCGGAGAACGGGCGTGACCGCGCACCGGTACGTCCACAACTCACCCGTGGACCTGCCCCTGATCCCGCCCATGCTCGCCACGTCCGGCTCCCTGCCGCCTCCCTCGCAGGACGCCCGCTGGGCCTATGAGACAAAGCAGGACGGTCAGCGGGTGGTGGCCTACCTCCCCGGGGACGGCAGCGTGCTGCTGCGGGCCCGGTCCGGGGAGGACATCACGGGCGCGTACCCCGAACTGCGGCCGCTGGGCACCGCGCTCGGCGCTGCGCCCGCCGTCCTGGACGGGGAGATCCTGGCCCTGGACGCACAGGGCAGAGCGAGCTTCCAGTTGCTCCAGTCCCGTATGGGCCTGGCCCACGCGCCCGCCAGGGCGGCGCGGCGGGCGGCGGAGGTCCCGGTCCATCTTGTGCTGTTCGACGTGATGCATCTGCGGGGCCGTTCGCTGATCCGGCTCCCCTACGCGCGGCGCCGCTCGGTCCTGGAGGATCTCGGCCTGACCGGCCCCTCCTGGTCCACTCCCGCCGCGATCACCGGCCACGGCGCCGAGGCCCTCGCCGCCACCCGCGAGCACGGAGCGGAGGGCCTGGTCTGCAAGCGGCTGGACTCGGTGTACGAGCCGGGGGTGCGTTCCCGGGCCTGGATCAAGATCCGCAACATGCGCACCGAGGACGTCCTGGTCGGCGGCTGGCAGCCCGGCAAGGGGCGCCTGACCGGCCTGCCCGGGGCGGTGCTGGTCGGGCAGCGTGCCGCGGGGCGGCTGCGCTACGTCGGGAGCGTGGGCACCGGCTGGAGCGAGGCCGAACGGGCGGAACTCGCAGAACTGCTGCGGGCCGCCGCGACCGACGTCTGCCCCTTCGACCCCGCACCGCGCGCTCCGGGCGCGCACTGGGTCGTCCCCCGGCTCGTCGGCGAGGTGCGCTACAGCACCCGCACCCGGGACGGGCGGCTGCGGCAGCCGTCCTGGCTGCGGCTCCGGCCGGACCTCGCGCCCGGGGAAGCGGCGGCCGACATCCCGGACGACATGGTCTGAAACGGCGCGGGGACCGAGTCCGGCGGGCAGCCGTTCACTCCCGGCACCGCGCCCCTCTTGGCATGGACGCGTCCAGCGTAGAAGCTGAACCTCCCTTTCCCCCACAGCCGTTGGGCTGCGCCCAAGAGGAGGACGCAGTGTCGTCACGCCCGTTCACACCCCGCAGGAGATGGCTCACCGGAGCCGCCGGGGCCGCCGCCCTGGTCCTGGCCCTCCCCGCCACCGCCTTCGCCGCCCCGCCACGCGCGCTTCCCGCGGACGCGGAGTCGCTGGAGCGGACGTTCCAGCCGGCCTACGACTACGACACCGACGGCTGTTACTCCACGCCAGCGATCGGCCCGGACGGCACCGTCAACGGCGGGCTCAAGCCGGCCGGCGCCCTGAACGGCGGCTGCCGCGACGCCTCTGACCTCGACAACACCAACGGCTACTCCCGCTACAAGTGCAACAACGGATGGTGCGCGATCCTGTACGCGCTCTACTTCGAGAAGGACCAGGCCGTGGCCGGCAGCGGCATCGGCGGCCACCGGCACGACTTCGAGCACGTCGCCGTGTTCGTGCAGGACAACCAGGTCAAGTACGTGTCGACGTCCGCCCACGGCTCGTTCGACGTGCACGCGGCGTCCGAGGTCCGCTTCGAGGGCACGCATCCGAAGATCGTCTACCACAAGGACGGCGTCAGCACGCACTGCTTCCGCCTCGCGAACCCGGGCGACGAGCCGCCGGAGAACCACAAGGGCACCTGGCAGTACCCGCCTCTGGTCGGCTGGAACGGCTATCCGGCCGGGGTGCGCGACAAGCTCGCCTCGTACGACTTCGGGAGCGCCAACTTCGGCCTGAAGGACGCCAACTTCGCCAATCACCTCGCCAAGGCCGAACCGTCCGGCATCCCGTTCGACCCGTACGCCTGACCCGGCCCCGCCCGGCCGGGGACCTAGGTCCCCGGCCGGGTCCGGCTTCCTCCCGCCGTCCGATCCGCGGGCGCCGGGCGGGCCCGTAGCGTGCCCGGCATGGACACGCACGACACGACAGGGACCCTGGAAGAGGCACTCGAACGGCTGCACTCCTGCGGGCCGGAGCGGCTCGGCAGGCTCACCAACCACGCCCCGATGGTCGTGGAGGCGCTCGCCGCGCACGGGCGGGCGGACGCGGTGCACCGCTGGCTTGATCTGTACCGGCACAAGCTGGAGGACTTTCCCCGGCCGGTCACTCCCGTGACCGACGCGGACTGGCGGGAGGCCCTCGGCGATCCGCGCCGGGCCGCCGACTGGATCGGCCACTTCACCCGCGCGCTCGCGGCGCGGCCGTGGCGTGACGTCCTGGCCGAGTGGTGGCCGCGTCTGCTGCCCGGAATGTACGGCGGCTCCACCCACCCCGTGATCCGCGTCGGTCACGCCGTACGGGCCCTGGAAGCCGGCGAGAACCCGCCACGGCTCACCGAACTCGCGCACGGGCTCGGATACTGGGCGGCCCGGCACCGTCCCGTGTCCGGCATCACGGCACTGCCCGCGGCACCGACCGCGGCGCGGTCCCTCGACGCCGTGCCGCCGCTCACCGACCCCGCGGGCGGCTTCCCCGACCGGCTGGCGGCCGTACGGCGACTGCCGCTGTGGCCGGACGACGTGACCGACCCGGACACGGCCCGGGCACGCCTGGCCGAACTGGTCCGGGCCGCGACCCACCGCTACGCCACCCACGGCCACGGCGAGCCGACCATGCTGGTGCACGCGGCGACGGCGCCCAACGCCGTGCTGCGCGCCCTCGGTTCCCTCCCGCGCGCGCTGTGGGCGCCGAGCCTGCGCGCGGCCTGGACCGCGTCCGCCGCCGTGACCGCCATGTACGCCCCCGCCGAACCGGTCGCCCGCGCACCCGCACCCGGACGTACGCCCGAGGAGGTGCTGGAACAGGCCCTCGCCCACGGCGACGAACACGTCGTCAAGCTCACCGACACCGCCCTCGACGTCGGCGACGGGCAGGCTCTCGCCGCGGCTCTTCGAGCGGTCGAACTGAGCGAGCCGCTCGTCCCGAAGTGACGTGTGCCGGCCGGGGATCGGGCAGGTGCGGCACGAACCCACTCGCCGGAGGGTCTATCGTGTCCGCATGTCCGCCCCCGAACTGATCCGCATCGTCTCCCGCGACTCCCCCATGGCCCTCGCCCAGGTGGAGCGCGTCCGGGCCGAGCTGGCCGCCGCCCACCCCGGAGTGCGCACCGAGGTCGTGCCCGTGAAGACCACCGGGGACAAGTGGCTGGGAGATCTGTCCCAGGTGGAGGGCAAGGGCGCCTTCACCAAGGAGGTCGACGCGGCGCTGCTGGCCGGGGAGGCCGATCTCGCCGTGCACTGCGTGAAGGACGTGCCCGCCGACCGGCCGCTGCCCGCGGGCACGGTGTTCGCCGCGTTCCTCAAGCGGGACGACGTCCGCGACGCCCTGATCCACCCGGGCGGGCTCACCCTGGACGAGCTGCCGGCCGGGACGCGGGTCGGCACCTCATCGGTACGCCGGGTCGCCCAACTCGCCGCCACCCACCCGCACCTTCAGTGCGTGCCGTTCCGCGGCAACGCCAACCGGCGCCTGGCGAAACTGGAAGCCGGAGAGGCCGACGCCCTGCTGCTCGCGGTCGCCGGCCTGGAGCGCATCGGCCGGCAGGACGTGATCACCGAGATCCTCTCCACCGAGACGATGATGCCGCCCATCGGCGCGGGCGTCCTGGCGCTGCAGTGCCGCGAGGACGACGCCGACCTGATCGACGCGGTGAGCGGACTCGGCGACCCGGACACCCACCGGGAGACCACCGCCGAGCGCATGTTCCTGCATGTGCTCCAGGGGCACTGCAACAGCCCGATCGCCGGGTTCGCCCGGGTGGACCGCGGTGGCGAACTGTCGCTGCGCGCCTGTGTGTTCACCCCGGACGGCAAGACCCGGCTGAACGCCCACGAGTGGGCGGGCCGGCTCGATCCGGCCACGCTCGGCACCTCGGTCGCCGTCGCCCTGCTGCGGCAGGGCGCCCGCGAGATCATCGACGGCATCCCGCACTGACCGGCAGGACGCTCTGACAGGGAATCAGGCGGTGCCTTCGCCCGCCTGGTTCTGCAGGAAGACGCTCACCTGGTGCGCCAGGCTGTCCCGCACCGCACCCTGCTGGGCCCCGGTGGAGCCCTCGTGCGCCCCGATGCCGCCCGACCACAGCCGGCGCTCGGCCCACTCCTCCTCGACGCGCAGCTGGACCTGCACGTCCACCAGACCCAGGGACGCCTCCGCGCCGGCCGCGTAGAGCACGGCGGTGGCCCGGCGCAGCGGATAGACGTCGAACCCCTCGATGAACTGCGAGTTGCGCCAGTCGAGGAAGGCGCTCTCCCCGTCCGGGCCGATCCGCACGTCGATCTGGCCGTCCTCGAGGTGGACGCCGAGGTGGCGGCTGCCGCGGTTCTCGACCGTCACGCGGAGGCAGAAGTAGGTCAGCCCCTCGGCGGCGTCGTCACGGCCCCGTGGCGGCTCGGCCAGTTCCAGACGGTGGACGCGGACGCGCAGACCGGCATGCTCGTCGTACTCCTGCCAGTCCCCGACCACGTTCGGCTCGTACACGGTGCCCCTCTCGACCTCTGGAAGCTGCTTCCTATCTGTGGCCTCAGCGCACTGTCAAATGAGCAGAATGCGCTGTGGCCAGGCAGTTCATCCCTTTTGATCGGTGATCAAGCCGTGCCCAGCGGTTATCCGGACACAGTCGCAGAAAGCGGTTACCAAGGCGTGCCGCACATCACTTTCACGGGTGAAGATCAACACCCTTGCCGGTGAGGCGGCAGGCCCGGATCCACGGATGGGCGTATTGTCGGAGTTGTCTCGTATTCTTCCCGCCCGGGAAGGGGCGATGAAGTGCTTCGGACAGGAGGCACATCCGTGGGACCGCCCGGGCCCCCGGCACCTCCGTGAGGTCCGAGCCCGTGCTTCCCGCGGTGTCTGTCCATTCGGCACCGGCTCAGGGAGGTGCGCACCATGCGTATCGCCGGCAGCACCAGAACGCACCCCCACGACGACGCCCCCGACACCGCCGAGGCGTTCGAACGCCTCGCGCGGCTGCCCGACGGGCCCGAGCGCAAGGCCCTGCGCGACGAGCTGGTCGAGGCCTGGCTGCCCATGGCCGAGCGGATCGCCGTCCGCTTCCGGGGCCGTGGCGAAGCCCTGGAGGATTTGTACCAGGTGGCGGCCCTCGGCCTGGTCAAGGCCGTCGACCACTACGACCCGGCGCGCGGCAACGCCTTCGAGGCCTACGCCGTGCCGACGGTCACGGGCGAGATCAAGCGCCACTTCCGCGACCACATGTGGACGCTGCACGTCCCCCGCAGGGTCCAGGACCTGCGCAACCGGGTGCGGCACGCCGTCAAGGAGCTGTCCCAGACCGCCCCCGGCCGCTCCCCCACGGTCGCCGACATCGCCGAGTACGCGCAGCTCACCGCGGGCGAGGTGCGTACCGGCATGGAGGCCCTGGAGTGTTTCTCCGCGCTGTCGCTGGAGGCCGAGATGCCCGGCACGGACGGCTACGCCCTCGGGGACGCGATCGGCGGGCCGGACCCGGCCTTCGACACCGTCGTCGACCGCGTGGCCGTCAGGCCCTGCCTCGAGGCACTGCCGGAGCGCGAGCGCGTCATTCTGTACCTGCGGTTCTTCAAGGGCATGACGCAGAGCCGCATAGCGGAGCAGCTCGGCATCTCCCAGATGCACGTCTCCCGGCTGCTCAGCAGCTGCTTCGCCCATCTGCGCGAGGAACTGCTCGCCGAGGCCCGGTGAGTGCGAGCCCGGCATCGGCGCCGTCGGGCGGATCACCGCTCCGGCGGCGCTCCGGGCACCTGAGCCGGTCCCACGCGGTCGAGGGCGTCTTCCAGAGCGGCCCGGATGTCCCTGGGCAGCTCGCCCGTGCGTCCCCAGACGAGAATCATCTCCGCGATGTTGCGGAGCTTGGTGTTGGTGTGCTGGGAGACCTCCTTCAGCACCGCCCACCCCTGGTCGGGTGAGACCCGGCCGAGCGCGACGATCATCCCGATCGCCTGGTCGACGACGGCGTGCGAGACGACCGCCTCCTTGAGCTGCTGGACCTCTTCCTGCAACTCGAGAATCCGCTCCGAGCCCCCGTCCGTGGGCATGGTCACCTCCGGGTCCGGTGCGCCGCTGCCTCCGAGGCCTCACTTGGTGCTTGAGTGCCTTGACGCAGTGTCCGACGCCTCCATCGTCGTCACTCGGCCCGCCCCCTGCCACCGGGGCGGTCCAGGCCGGTTCACCTCACCGTTTCGGCATCGTCGCCGGGGTACTCGGCAGGCGCCCACGGGGGTTCCGGTTGGACACTGGTGTCATTCCTCCGGTGGCTGCCAGGCCGACAAGATCAGGACGCGACTGCCATGAACCACAACATGCCCACCCCCTCCGGCACCAAAAACGTCGTCTCATCGCACTCCGTGTTCGGCGCGCCCTGCTGGGTGAGCCTGACGAGCAGGGACGTCAAGGCGACGGAGGAGTTCTACGGGGCCGTGCTGGGCTGGCAGTGGCGGCCGGCCAAGCTCGGCGACCGGTTCCGGATCGCGCTGGCGGACGGTTCACCCGTGGCCAGCATCGCGGGAGTGGCGGCCATGTGGCAGATGGCGGTCGCCTGGACGCCGTACTTCGCCGTGCGCAGCGCGGACGAGGCGGTGGCCCGGGTGCAGGAACGCATGGGCACGGTCGCGGTCGGGCCGATCTCCCTGCCGCCGGGGCGGGCGGCCCTGCTGGCCGACCGCGACGGGGCGAGCTTCGGCATCTGGGAGGGTGACCTGTTCACCGACTGGGAGACCTGGCGCAACGCGCAGCCGGCCTTCATCACGCTGCACACGCGCGACGCGTTCGACGCCGCGATCTTCTACGGGGAGATCCTCGACTGGGCCTCTGGGCGTCCCGGCTGCTGCGAGGTCCACTACGAGGGCGGGGAGGTCGTCCTGCGCAGCCGCGGCGACGTGGTGGCCCGGATCGAGTCGGGGGCTCTGGAGGCCGCCCCCGACCCGACGATCCGGCCGCACTGGCAGGTCCACTTCACCGTCGAGGACGTCGAGGCCTGCGCGCGCGCCGCGGAACTGCACGGCGGCAGCGTGCTGTCCAAGGGCGGTGACGAGGCCGTGCTGCGCGACCACGACGGCGCACAGTTCACCGTGACGGCGCGCAGAGGCCGCTGACCTCCGAGGGAAGTCCCAGGGCCTGCCGTCCGGATCACGGCGCGCGGAATCGGCGTGACAAGCGACAGGCACCGGGCCCTCGTCATCGCTCCCTGGACGTGCGTGACGGCCGGGACAGCAGGACCAGGCTGCGCGCGCCGACGGTCAGGCCCGTGTTCGCCTTGTACTCCGACTCGTCGGGAGTGCCCTGCGGGGCGGCCGTGTCGATCAGGACCGTCCAGCGTTCGCCGAAGGAGGCGTCCGGCAGGCGGAAAGCGACCGGCTCCCAGTGGCTGTTGAACAGCAGCAGGAAGGAGTCGTCGACCACGGGGCGGCCGCGGGAGTCGGGTTCGGCGATGGCGTCGCCGTTGAGGAAGACACCGACCGAGTGGGCGTCGCCGCGCTGCCAGTCGTCGTCGGTCATCTCCCGGGCGTCCGGCGCCAGCCACACCAGGTCGGGCAGCGGCTGGTCGGCGCGGGTCGGGGTCTCGCCCAGGAAGAAGCGGCGCCGGCGCAGCACGGGGTGCGCGGTGCGCAGCCGGACGACGTACCGGGTGAACTCCAGCAGGGCGCGCTGTTCGCCGGTGAGCCGCCAGTCGACCCAGGAGATCTCGTTGTCCTGGCAGTAGGCGTTGTTGTTGCCGCGCTGGGTGCGTCCGAGCTCGTCGCCGTGCGAGAGCATCGGGATGCCCTGGGAGAGCAGCAGCGTCGCGAGCAGGTTGCGTTGCTGGCGGCCCCGCAGCTCCAGGACGTCCCCGTCGCGGGTCGGGCCCTCGGCGCCGCAGTTCCAGGAGCGGTTGGTGCTCTCACCGTCCTGGTTGTCCTCGCCGTTGGCCTCGTTGTGCTTGTCGTTGTAGGAGACGAGGTCGCGCAGGGTGAACCCGTCGTGCGCGGTGACGAAGTTGACGCTGGCGCGGGGCCGGCGCCTGCTGTGCGCGTACAGGTCGGAGGAGCCGGTCAGGCGGGAGGCGAACTCGCCGAGCGTGTGGTCCTCGCCGCGCCAGAAGTCCCGTACGGCGTCCCGGTACATGCCGTTCCACTCCGACCACAGCGGCGGGAAGTTGCCCACCTGGTAGCCGCCCTCGCCCACGTCCCACGGCTCGGCGATCAGCTTGACGCGGCTGATCACCGGATCCTGCTGGATGAGGTCGAAGAACGCCGACAGCCGGTCCACCTCGTGGAACTGCCGGGCCAGCGTCGCCGCGAGGTCGAAACGGAACCCGTCGACGTGCATCTCGGTGACCCAGTACCGCAGCGAGTCCATGATCAGCTGGAGGACGTAGGGGTGGCGCATCAGCAGGCTGTTGCCGGTGCCGGTGGTGTCGTAGTAGTGCCGCCAGTCGCCGTCGACCAGGCGGTAGTAGGACGAGTTGTCGATGCCCCGGAACGACAGCGTGGGGCCCTTCTCGTTGCCCTCGGCGGTGTGGTTGTAGACGACGTCGAGGATCACCTCGAGGCCGGCCGCGTGCAGGCTCTTCACCATCGACTTGAACTCGGCGACCTGCTGGCCACGTGTGCCGTGGGCGGCGTAGCCGTTGTGCGGCGCGAAGAAGCCGATGGTGTTGTAACCCCAGTAGTTGGCCAGGCCGCGGTCGCGCAGCACGCCGTCGTGGACGAACTGGTGGACCGGCATCAGCTCCACCGCGGTGACGCCCAGCGACGTCAGGTGCTCGACGACCGCGGGGTGCGCCAGTCCGGCGTAGGTACCGCGGAGCTCCTCGGGCACTTCGGGGTGGGTGCGGGTCAGGCCCTTGACGTGTGCCTCGTAGATCACGGTGTCTGCGTACGGCCGGCCGGGCGGGGTGTCGTCGCCCCAGTCGAAGGACGGGTCGGTGACCACGCCGAGCATGGTGTGCCCGGCGCTGTCGGCCGGGTCGGGTCCGTCCGGGTTCCGCTCGTAGAGCGAGGGGTGGTTGTCGATCTGCCCGTCCACCGCGCGGGCGTACGGATCGAGGAGCAGCTTCGCCGGGTTGCAGCGGTTGCCGGCGGCCGGGGCCCACGGACCGTGCACGCGGTAGCCGTAGCGCTGGCCGGGGCCGACGCCGGGGAGGTAGCCGTGCCACACGAAGCCGTCGACCTCGGTCAGCGGAACCCGGGTGTGCCTGCCGTCGTCGCCGACGAGGACCAGCTCGACGCGTTCGGCCACCTCGCTGAAGAGGGCGAAGTTGGTGCCCTCCCCGTCGTAGGACGCACCCAGTGGATAGGGGCGCCCGCTCCAGGCGGGCACCCCTTTGCGGGTCTGCCGGCGGGTCACCTGGCCTCCTCCAGGACCTCGTCCGGGGTACTGGCCGGGCCGGCCAGCCGGGCGACCCGTACCTCACGGGGCACGTCCAGGCCCTCGCTCAGGTACGGCGACGGTGCGGTCGGCACCAGCGGGACGCGTTCGCCGGCGCGGGCGCGCTGCGAGAACCAGATGACCTTGCTGCCGGTCTCGGTGGCGCAGCAGCCCCAGCCGTCGCTCATCGCCGCGAGGTGCTCCAGGCAGCCACGCAGTTCCTGGTCCGGGCGCAGAGCGCGGTCGTTGTCCCCGATGGCGGTGATCAGGTGCTGGCCGTTCCACCACATCTCGATCGAGGTGTTCTTGTCGGTGGCGTGCTCGTCGATGGCCGTGAGCAGCATCTCGGTACCGCCGCAGACGGGCTGGACCAGGTTGTCCAGGTCCCAGAACCTGAGGTGAGCGGCCAGAATGCGGCTGACCTGTCCCACCCGTTCCGGGCTGACTTCCACGTCGAGGTGGTAGTAGCAGGGCACTGCGGTCTTCATCGGTCGGCTCCTCACCGCGAAGCTCAGCTCCTCTCGTCCCGCACTCCTGCGGGACGAGCCCCGAACACGGAACGTGAGTGCGCATCGCTTCTGAGTCACCCTCAGCGTGAGGGTGCTAGCCCGTTCGTGCAACACGAGCGCACTGCTGAGGCGCTCTGGCACCCCTGAGCAGGGGCAGATGCCCCGAACGGCTCATCCGGGCCGCGGCTTGACGATGATCCAACAGGACGCTGCGTCGTCGCGCGTGCACCATGTGTGAAAGAACTCGATCGCCGTCACGGGTCCGTGTCGCTGCGCGCACGGCCGCCGTCCGACCGTCGGGAGACCGTCCCCTCGAGCCCGAAAGGTGATCGGCGCCATGCTGCTACCCGCCAAAGCCGAAGTCGCCCGGCAGTTGCGGCGTTACCGGGCCTGGGAACGCGTGATGCTCGCGGCACCGAACGACCGCACGGTCCGGGCCACCTTCGAGGACTCCGGTTACACGCTCTGCGTGCTGATGGGCAAGCGCTGCGCGCGCGAGGCGGCGGACGCGGCCGAGCGGTATCTGCGCACGACCCAGGTGACCTACCTGCAGGAACAGAACGACCGGCCCCGCCGCCCGGCCGCAGCGGTCGGGCGAAGACCGCCGGTGGCGCAGCGGCGCTCCCCGGCGGGAGCGTAGAGCGCCCTTCCCGCGGAGGTTGTCCCCTGGCCGGGCCCGCGAGCCCGGCTCCCGAGCACGGTGGAGGTGAGGATCATGAGAAGGACCCGGGCCATCGGCCGTATCCCGGTACGGGACGTCCGCCCGGCCGTGGAGAGCGGCAACCGGCCGGCCAAGGCGGTGGTGGGAGAGGCGTTCGAGGTCACCGCCACCGTGTTCCGGGAGGGGCATGACGCGGTCGCCGCGCATGTCGTCCTGAAGGATCCGGAGGGCCGCCCGGGGCCGTGGACGCCGATGCGTGAGCTGGCCCCGGGGACGGACCGGTGGGGCGCCGAGGTCGCCGCGGACGCGGTGGGCCGCTGGACCTACCGGGTGGAGGCGTGGAGCGATCCGGTGGCCACCTGGCGCCGCACGGCGGGCATAAAGGTGCCGGCGGGCATCGACCCGGGTCTGGTCCTCGAAGAGGGCGCCGAAATCCACGAGCGGGCAGCGGCCGGTGTGCCGAAGGAGGCCGGCCGCGGCGTACTGCTCGGCGTGGCCCGGGCCCTGCGCGACGACTCGATGCCCCCTCAGGAACGGCTGGCGGCGGCGTTGACGCCGGAGGTCGACGAGGTGCTGGCGCGGCATCCGCTGCGGGATCTGGTCACCAGCAGTGAACCGCTGCCGCTGCTGGTGGAGCGGGAGCGGGCCCTGTACGGCTCCTGGTACGAGTTCTTCCCGCGCTCGGAGGGCACGTCGGAGCAGCCGCACGGTACGTTCCGCACCGCCGCCCGCCGGCTGCCGGCGATCGCCGCGATGGGCTTCGACGTGGTCTACCTGCCCCCCATCCATCCCATCGGCGCGACCTTCCGCAAGGGCAGGAACAACACCCTCTCCCCCGGCCCCGACGACGTCGGGGTGCCCTGGGCCATCGGCTCGCCCGAGGGCGGCCACGACGCCGTCCACCCCGACCTGGGCACCCTTCAGGACTTCACCTGGTTCGTCGAACAGGCCCGCGGCCACGGCCTGGAGATCGCGCTCGACTTCGCCCTGCAGTGCTCCCCCGACCACCCCTGGGTGCACAAGCACCCCGAGTGGTTCCACCACCGCCCCGACGGCACCATCGCCTACGCGG
>NZ_BMWE01000043.1 GCF_014651075.1 Streptomyces djakartensis
CGGGGGCGCTCTGCCCGGGCTCGATCGGTGCCGCCGCCGCGGTGGCGCCGACGGCGAGCACCAGGACGGTGCCCAGCGCGGACAGCCGTCCGTACCGGCGGGGCCGAGGTATCCGAAACACCATGGCGGTTCCTCACCTGTTCGTAGGGGAATGCCCGGCGCGCGACCGCGCCGGGCATCGTCGTCCGGACGGGCTATACGGCGGTGAACCGCCACTGCTGGTTGGCGCCGCTGTTGCAGCTCCACTGCAGGAGTCGTGCGCCGTCGGCCGTCGAGCCGCCGTTGACGTCCACGCACAGTCCACTGGGCACGCTTTTCACCGTGTACACACCCGCCGTGCCGGTCGGTGTGACGAGGAACTTCTGCGCGTTGCCGTTGTCGCAGGTGGACTGCTGCATGAACGCGCCCTGGGCGGTGGACCCGCCCGTGACGGCGAGGCACTTGCCGCTGTGCACCGCCTTCAGGTGGACGGCGCCGCCACCGGCGTCGACGGCCTGCCACTTCTGGTTGTTGCCGCCGGTGGACGGCCACTGGACGACCTGGGCGCCGTCGGCGGTCGAGGCCTCGCTGACGTCCATGAACTTGCCGCTGTGCTGCGCCGCGACCGTCCAGGTCCTTCCGGCCACGCCACCACCGCCGCCGCTGCCCGGTTCGCCGACCCCGTTGCCGCCGAAGGTGAGCGAGTCGAGGTCGAACCAGTTGTTCGAGGTGCCCTTGAACACCAGGTAGAGCTGGTGCGAGCCGGAGAGATCGGCGGTGTTCACCGCCGACGTGGACTGGTAGTTGTTCCAGCCGCCGGTGCTCGGCACCGGTGTCGTGGCCAGGAGCGTGCCGGTCGGGGAGTCGGCGCGCAGTTCGATCGATCCGCCGCCGCTCGGCGACGACAGACGGTACTTCACGCTGGTGACGCCCGACAGGCTCATCGGTTTGAACGCGATCCAGTCGCCGTCGGAGATGTCGCCGACCCGCTTGCCGCTCTCCGCGCCGGACTGCTCGACGATCCGCACACCCGACTGGTCCGTGTAGAACTCGGCCTGCTTGTGCTTGGGCTGGAGGATCACTTGGGCGTAGCCGGTGAGCGGGTTCGCACCGCCGGGGCCGCCGTCGTCGGTGTAGCGGGCGTTGAGGACGTAGTACAGGTTGGCACCCTCGGGATGCCCGCCCAGCAGCGTCGTGTCGATGGTGCCCGAGCACCCCGGATGGTCCGTGGTCTCATGCTGGTGGTCGTCGTGGCCGAGGGCTGGGTTGACGAACACCTTGGCGCAGTCGACGGGCGCGCCGCCGGGGTCCGAGACGGACACCTTGTACGGGACGCGGTCGCCGAAGTCCAGCATTCCGCCGTTGGACGGAATGGTGAGGGTGACCGTCGGCGCCGTGTTGCCCACGGTGATCGGCACGTTGGCGAAGGCCGTCCTGCCGGTGTTGTCGGTGACCTTGAGCTGAGCGGTGTAGTTGCCGTTGGCGGTGTAGGTGTGTGACGGGTTGGCCGCCGTGGACGTGGTGCCGTCGCCGAACGTCCAGTGGTAGCTGAGCGTGCTGCCCGGATCCGGATCCGTGGACCCCGCGCTGCTGAACTGCACGTTCAGTGGCGCGTCCCCGTTGGTGGGCGTTCCGGTGGCTTTGGCGATCGGCGACCGTCCGCCGTGGTTGTAATCGATGCGGTAGAGACCCGAGTCGTTGTTGCCACCGGAGAAGTTGTTGCCCCATTCGAGCAGGTACAGCGAGCCGTCGGGCCCGAACTCCATGTCCATCGGCTTGAGGAACTTGGCGGCGGGCATGAAGGAGTTGGTCCGGGTGACCGCGGTCGCGGAGTCGAAGTGGACCTCCTTGACGGTGTGGCGCGACCACTCGTAGAAGAAGTGGACCCCGTCGTAGTAGGGCGGGAACTTTGTTTCGGACGGGTTCGCGGCGTTGTAGCGGTAGACCGGTCCGCCCATCGGCCCCGAGCCGCCGGAGCCGAGTTCGGGGAAGTCCGGTGAGACGCCGTAGCCGTACCACATGTTCGGCGCGACGATCGGCTTGAGGTTGGTCAGGCCGGTGTTGTTCGGCGAGTTGTTGACCGGCGCGTTGCAGTTGAACTTGGCGCCGACGACGCGGGTGTCCGGGTTGTAGGGCGCGTAGGCCTGGTTGTCGCCGTGGCAGAACGGCCAGCCGTAGTTGCCCGGGCCCTTGATGACATTGAGCTCGACGAGCCCTTCGGGGCCGCGGTTCGTCGCGGGCGGGTTCCGGTCCGGGCCGTAGTCGGCGAGGTAGACCCACCCGTTGTCCGGGTCGATCGAGAAGCGGAACGGGTTGCGGAAGCCCATCGCGTAGATCTCGGGCCGGGTCTGTGCGGTGCCCTGCGGGTAGAGGTTGCCGGCCGGGACGGTGTAGCCGCCGCCCGCCGAAGGCCGGATGCGCAGGAGCTTGCCCCGCAGGTCGTTGGTGTTGCCGGCGGTGCGGGCGGCGTCGAGGTTGGCCTTGCCCGGACGCCAGTCCAGCGGGGCGTAGCCCTGCCAGTTGGAGTCGAGGTTCGGTGGGACGTCGTCCCCGGTGCCGATGTAGAGGTTCTTGTCGGGGCCGAACTCGATGTACCCGCCCGTGTGCCCGGGCTCGGCGAACGTGCGGTCCCGGGTCGCGGGGATGTCGATGATCGTCACCTGGCTCGACATGTTCAGGGTGTCGCCGGTGAGCGTGAACCGGGAGACCCGGTTGATGTCGGTCGGGACTCCGGCCGGGGAGTGATACAGGTACACGTAGCCGTTGTCGGCGAAGTCGGGGTCGAGCGCCAGTCCGGTGAGGCCGTCCTCGCCGCCGGTGTAGACGCTGAGCGTGCCGGCTGTCACGGTCTTGTTCGTCGTCGGCTTGAAGATCTTCAGCTGCCCGGCCCGCTGAACGTAGAGCACCCGCCCGTCCGGGGCGACCGCGAGGGCCATCGGGTCCGAGGTGTTGTCGTCGAGGGTGCGCTTCTCGAAGTTGCTCCACACGGTGCCACCGCAGTCGCCGGGCTCCTTGCCGGCCGCCCACTTGACGCCCCCGAGGACGTGGTTGCGGAAATGGGTCTCGCTGTAGGCCGCGCTGGTGTGGCCCATGCCGGTGGCCCACACGCGGCCGCCGCCGGTGTTGCGGCACCAGGAGATCGGGTGGTCCGGCCCCATGGCGCGGGAGCCCGGGTTGTATGTGCGCTCGTCGGCGGTGACCAGGACATGGACGTCGCCGCGGGGGTTGCGGTCGAAGTTGTACCACTCCTCGCTGCGGTTCCAGCGGTCCGGCAGGCCGGCCGTCGACGGGTGCTTCTTGTCCGCGACGATCGCGGTGCCGGACAGCACACCGGGGGAGTGCTCCGGCATGTGCGCCCCGCCGTTGATGGTCTGGTCCCACCACGGGTACTCGTTCTCGATGCCCATGTCCGTGGCGTTGTGGATCGCGACGATGCCCTTGCCGCTGGCGAGGTAGCCCTCCAGCGCCTGACGTTGGGCCGCCGTGGTCCACACCATTCCCGAGGTCTGGAACATGATGAGCACGTCGAAGGTGGCGAGGTTCGCCGGGGTGAATACGCTCGCGTCCTCGCTGTGGACCAACTCGAAGTTGTTGGCCGCCGCCTGCTCCCGGAACATCGTGAGGCCGGCGGGGATCGAATCGTGCCGGTAGCCGGTCGTCTTCGTGAAGACCAGGGCTCGGAAGGCCGGCGCCGCAGACGCCGGTTGGGCGATGACGAGCGACAGGAGCACGCTCGCGATCGCCCCGAAGACAAAGATGATGCGACGCATGCCGTCTCCTATTTCGGCGGAGCAACGATGGCATGACCACGGGCACGCGCCGGCAGCACCTCCGATGCGCCGGAGTGCCCGAGCGCGTCGTAGGCCCGCGTGTGCCGTCAGCTCGTCATCCCGTCCGCCGTGACGGGCAGTCAACTCCCATGGAAATGGGGGGCGTCACACCAGATGCGGCCGTCTCCCGTGGTCTGCCGGTCAGCATGCAGCGGCCTATCACAACAGTCAATATGGTTCGGGTGCGGCCGATTCCATAACACTTTTCGCGCATCAATCGTCGTTGGTTCGGGGCGCGACTGCCGTCGGGCCGATTCGATAACACATTTTGCGCATCAGTCTTCGTGGTTCGGCGCGCGACTGCGGACGGGTCGATTCGATAACAGATTTTGGTGAAACGGCGAACGTCCTCCTGTGATGTCCGGTGCTATTGCCAGGCGCTCATCGAGGCACTTACCCTCGGGGCCGCGATGCCGCCATCGCGTCCGGTGAAAGTCCGCGGCTATTCGACGACAGCTCGCGGGCGGGAGCCGTCATTCCATGCCGGCCGTACCAAACGATTCAGCTATCGGTGACTCAATCCTGCTGACCACGCGAATGCAGAGGTTCCCACGATGTCTGGCCTCCTGCCGTCACCGCTGCTCGCTCTGCGAGGCATCGGCAAGTCGTTCCTCGGCGTGCGGGTGCTCGACGGGGTCGATCTCCAGGTCCGGCCGGGCGAGGTGCACGCGGTCGTCGGCGAGAACGGCGCCGGCAAGTCCACGCTCATGAAGGTGGTGTCCGGCGTCCACCAGCCCGACGAGGGAACGATCGAGTTCGCCGGCGCACCGCGGACGTTCCGCAGCCCGCGTGAGGCCCAACAGGCCGGTATCGGCACCGTCTACCAGGAGCTGACCCTGCTGCCCGAGCGCACCGTCGCGGAGAACGTCTGGCTGGGCCGCGAGCCCCTGCGCCGCGGACTCGTCGACCGCAGGGCGATGCTCGGCCGCACCGCGGAGCTCCTCGCCTCGGTCGGGGAGGGCTCGTTACCGCCCGACACGCGCGTGGGACGACTCGGCGTGGCGCAACAGCAGGTGGTCGAGATCGTCAAGGCGCTCGCCCTCGACGCTCGGCTGCTCATCATGGACGAGCCCACCGCGGCTCTCGCCGACCACGAAGTCGGTCAGCTCTACGCGCTCGTACGGCGGCTGCAGGAGCACGGGATGGGCGTGCTGTACGTCTCGCACCGCCTCAAGGAGGTCTTCGCCCTGTCCAGCCGGATCACCGTGCTCAAGGACGGACGGGCGGTGACCACCCTGGACACCGCGGACACCAGCGCCGATCAGCTGGTGCGCCACATGGTCGGCCGCGAGCTGTCGAGCTACTACCCGGACCCGGCGCAGCCGCAGGAGCTGGGCCCGGTGCGGCTGACCGTCCGGGGCGGAGGCAACCGGAAGCTGCGCGGCATCGACCTGCGGCTGCGCGCCGGTGAGGTGCTCGGCGTCGGCGGTCTGCAGGGCTCGGGCCGGTCGGCGCTGGCCCGCGCACTGTTCGGCGCCGCACCGTTCAGCACCGGCCAGGTGACCGTCGACGGAGCACCGGTCCGGTTGCGCTCGCCCCGCGCCGCGATACGGGCCGGTATCGCCTACGTCTCCGAGGACCGCAAGGGTGAGGGGATCGTCGCCGGGCAGTCGGTGCTCGACAACGCGCTGCTGGCCGGCCGCGCCGTCCGCCCGGGCCGGCTCGGCCGCGGTGCCCGGACCGCGCGGGTGCGGGAGCTGCTCGCGGCCTTCGAGCTTCGCGCCGCAGGGGAGAACCAGGAGATCCGTTTCCTGTCCGGGGGCAACCAGCAGAAGGTCGTGCTGGCCAGGTGGCTCGCGCTCGCCCCGAGAATCCTGCTCTTCGACGAGCCGACCCGGGGCATCGACGTGGGCGCCAAGTCGGCGATCCACGATCTCGTCCGCCGGCTGGCCCGCGACGGCGCCGCCGTGCTGATGGTCTCGTCCGAACTGCCCGAGCTGCTCGGCATGAGCGACCGGATCATCGTCATGCGCGACGGCCGGATCGCCGGCGAGCTGGCCGCCGGCGCGACGGAGGAGGACGTCGTCGCCCTGGCGGTCGGCACCGAGCGGGAGGCGGCCGGATGAGCGGCGCGCTGTCCCTGCCGGCCCGGCGGACCCCGCCCGGCGTGTTCGTCGCCCTGGTCCTCACCCTGGCGATCGGCTGGCTCGTCGTCACGCTCGACGGCGGCCGGCTGTTCAGCCTGCCGACGACGGTGAGCCTGCTGCACGTCGCCGCCGGTCTGGGCCTCGTCGCGGTCGGCCAGACGCTGGTCGTCGTCGGGGGCTCGCTGGACCTGTCCGTGGCGTACGTGGTCAGCCTGAGCACCCTCGTCGCCGCCGAGACCATGGCCGGTGACGACGGCGCGCTGCTGCCGGCGATCGGCCTGACGCTCGCCGTCAGCGCCACGATCGGCCTCGTCAACGGCCTGCTCGTCACCACAGCGCGGATCAACCCCTTCATCGCGACCGTCGGCGTGGGACTGCTGCTGAAGGGATACCTCGACAACGGATACGACGGCCCGGCCGGCAAGACCGCACCCGCCCTGGTGCAGGGCCTGGGGTACCAGCGCATCGGCCCGGTGCCGCTGTCGTTCCTGCTGCTGCTCGCCGTCGCCGCCGCGGCCTGGTTCATGCTGGCGCGCACCCGCTTCGGCCACCACCTGATCGCCGTGGGCGGCGACCCGGAGCTCGCCCGGCTCTCCGGCGTGCGCAGCAACCGGGTCCTCGTCACCGCCCATGTGCTGTGCGCCCTCTGCGCCGGCCTCGCCGGGGTCTACCTCGCCAGTCGGCTCGGCGCCGGCGCACCGAGGGTCGGCACCGAGGGACTGTACGACCTGGAGTCGATCGCCGCGGTGGTGCTCGGCGGCACCGCCCTGGCCGGCGGGCGCGGCGGCGTTGCGGGCACGGTCGGCGGCGTGCTGCTGCTCGCGAGCGTCGACGCCGTCTTCAACCAGCTCGAGGTCGACGTGTTCTTCAAGCAGGTGATCCGTGGCGTGATCATCGTGGCTGCGGTCGCCGTCCACGCCCGCCGGGCGATGCGAAAGGCGTCATGACATGCGGATCGCGCGCCCACTGCGGCTCCTCAGGTTCCGCTCCGGCGGTCTCGCACCGATCATCGTGATCCTGGCGGTGTTGCTGGTTCTGCTGACCGCCCGCCAACCGGACTTCCTCTCACCGCCGTCGCTGATGTCGTTCCTCGGCCGCTCCGCGCCGGTCGTCCTGCTCGCCGCCGGGCAGTACTTCGTGATCGTCTCGGGCGAGCTGGACCTGTCCGTCGGCTCTCTGGTCACCGCCCAGGTGGTCATCGCCGCCCGGCTGATCGACGGCGACCCGTCGGCAGGCTGGCCTGTCGTCGTGCTCCTGCTCGCGTTCGGCGTCGCCGTCGGCCTCGTCAACGGTCTCGTCACCACGCGGCTGCGGGTGCCGTCGTTCATCACGACCCTCGGGATGTTCCTGATCCTCGTCGGTGCCGTGTACCTGTGGTCCGACGGTGCACCGAAGGGCGGCCTCTCCGAGGAGTTCCGCCTGCTCGGCCGGTCGGCGTTCGAGGACGTGCCCGCGCTGGGCCGGATACCGTACGCCCTGCTCCTCCTGCTGGCGGCGGCCGCGCTGGCGCTGGTGCTGACGCGGTCGGACTTCGGCCGCACCCTGGTCGCCGTCGGCGGCAACCCGCGGACCGCCGAGCTGAGCGGCGTGCGCGTGTGGCGCGCCAAGACCCTGGCGTTCGTCCTCAGCGGACTCGCCGCCACGCTCGCGGCGGTCCTCATCGGCGGGTACAGCGGAGTGTCGTTCCAGGCCGGTGCCGGCCTCGAGTTCGGCGCGATCACCGCGGCGGTCCTCGGCGGTGTCGCTCTGGGCGGGGGCCGCGGTTCGGCCGTCGGCGCGATGCTGGGCGCGCTGACCCTCGAGACGCTCTTCACGCTCATGAACTTCTACGGCGTCTCCGGCGCCCTCAAACCGACTGTCCAGGGCGCGATCATTCTGATCGCCGTGGCGGCGGCGTCCTTCCGTTTCCCGTCCAGATAAAGGGGACTCAGTGAGGCATTCCATGACGGTGCTGGCCGTGAGCACCTTACTGGTGCTGGCCGGCTGCGCCACCGACGAGCCCGCCACCGGCGCATCGGGTTCGCCCTCCGCGGGCACCGGGTCGGGCACCGGGTCGGGCACCGGGGAGCAGTCGAAGTTCTTCGTGCGGGCCGAGTACGACGAGCAGCTCGCGCTGCTGGACGCCGCGCCCGCCGGGCCGGCCGGCAAGCCCTGGGAGCAGGCGCTCAACCCGGCGATGGTGGAGACCGCGAAGTTCAGGAAGCCAGGACCGTACAAGATCTGCTTCTCCAACGCCGGGCTGAACAACCCCTGGCGCCAGGTCGGTTTCAAGACCATGCAGGCCGAGGTCGACACGCACCGCGGCCGGATCTCCGAGTTCGTCCACGTCGACGCCGAAGGCAAGGACCAGAAGCAGATCGCCGACATCAACGACCTGCTCGGCAAGGGCTGCCACGCGCTCATCGTCTCACCGAACACCACCGCGACGCTCACCCCGGCAGTGGAGGCCGCCTGCGAGAAGGGCCTGCCGGTCATCGTCTTCGACCGCGGCGTCGACACGACCTGCCCGGTGACCTTCATCAACCCGATCGGCGGCTACGGATTCGGTCACGTCGCGGCGGAGTTCGTCACCCGGAAGATGAAGCGGGGCGGCAAGGTGCTCGCGCTGCGCATCCTGCCCGGCGTCGACGTGCTGGAGACCCGCTGGTCCGCGGCGAAGGCCGCCTTCGACAAGGCGGGCGTCGACGTCGTCGGCGTCGAGTTCACCGACGGCGACCCGGCCAGGACGAAGAAGATCGTCAACGACTACATCCAGCGGTACGGCACGATCGACGGCGTCTGGATGGACGCCGGGGCGGTCGCGGGCGCGGCGGTCGAGGCGTTCGAGGACGCCGGCAAGCCCGTGCCGCCGATCAACGGCGAGGACCAGCTCGACTTCCTGAGGCTGTGGAAGGACAAGAAGCTCACGGCGATCGCCCCGACCTACCCGACCTACCAGTGGCGCACCCCGATCATCGCCGCGCTGAAGATCCTCGACGGCGAGCGGGTGCCGAACCCGTGGAAGCTGCCACAGCCGACCATCACCCAGGACAACCTGGACGAGTACCTCGACCCCACCATGCCGCCGCTGCACTACGCGATGTGCGGCTGCACCGACCTGCCCGGTTACCCGGGGCGCTGGAAGTAGTCCGGTGTACACCATCGGTGTCAACCCGTGGGTCTGGGCCTCGCCGGTCGACGACGAGGCCATGGCCGAGCTGGTGCCGCGGATCGCCGCGTTCGGTTTCGACGCGGTCGAGCTGCCGATCGAGCAACCCGGCGACTGGGACCCGGCCCGCACCCGGGACCTGCTGGCGGCGCACGGCCTGCGCGCGGTCGGCGTCTGTGCCGTCACCTCGCCCGGACGTGACCTCGTGAACGCCCCGCCGGAGGCCGTCGCCGCCACCGTGGCGTACCTGAAGACGTGTGTGGACAGTGCGGCGGCCGTAGGCGCGCCCTGCGTCGGCGGCCCGGTCTACGCCGCGGTGGGGCGGACCTGGCGCATGTCACCGTCTGAGCGCGCGGCCTGCTACGCGGACGTCCGCCGCGCCCTGCGGCCAGTGGCCGACCACGCGGGGGAGCGGGGCGTGAGCATCGGCGTGGAGGCCCTCAACCGCTATGAGACGAGCGTCGTCAACACGGTCGAGCAGGCGGTGGAGCTGATCGACGGCCTGCCCGCGAACGTCGGTCTCATGATCGACACCTATCACATGAACATCGAGGAGGCCGACCCCTGCGAGGCGCTCGTCACGGCTGGTCCGCACATCAAGCACGTCCAGGTCAGCGGTACCGACCGCGGCGCGCCGGGCGCCGACCACTTCGACTGGCCGCGCTTCCTCGCCGGCCTTGCCACGACCGGCTACGGCGGCGCGGTGTGCATCGAATCGTTCACCGCGCAGAACGAGGCCATCGCCACCGCGGCCTCGATCTGGCGGCCGCTCGCCCCGTCGCAGGACACCCTCGCCCGTGACGGGCTGTCCTACCTCCGGACTGTCCTGCGCGGACTGGAAAACGCTCCCCTGACCGGCAACCGCCATGAGGAGAAGACGTGTTCACAACCCGCACGATACGAAGGCGGCTTCTGTCCGGAGCCGCCACGGTCGGTTTGACCGCGGCCGCCGTGATGGCGTTCCCCGCGCCCGCGTCCGCGGCACCCGTCACGGTGCACGTCTCGCCCTCCGGCACCGGCACCGACTGTTCCAGCGCGCGGCCGTGCTCACTGACAGCCGCGCGGGCGGCGGTGCGATCGCTCAACGACGACATGTCGGACGACATCGTGGTGCAGTTGGCCGACGGTGTGTACCGGATGACCCAACCCTTGCGGCTGACGGCGGAGGACTCCGGCTCAGGCGGTCACACGGTCGTGTGGAAGGCCGCCCCGTCGGCGCGTCCGGTGATCACCGGTGCCCGGGCGGTCACCGGCTGGTCGGTGGCCGACGCAGGCAGGAACATCTGGCGGGCCGACGTGCCCGCCGGTCTCGATGCCCGGCAGCTCTATGTCGACGGCGCCGTCGCCACCCGGGCACGCACGCAGGCGAACAGGGCCGATTTCACGGCCACCAGCGCCGGGTTGAGGTTCTCGGGCGGTGCGCTGAGCTATCTGAACAACCTGGCCGACCAGAGCCGGGTCGAGGTGGAGAGCGTCAACTCCTTCACCGACCGGTACTCGCCGGTGCAGAGCATCAGCGCGAACTTCATCACGATGCAGCAGCCGGCGTGGAACAACAACAACTTCGGCTACGACACCCTCATGCGGCCCCACCGGGCCGGTCCGTTCTACCTGTCCAACGCGTACGAGTTCCTGGACTCGCCCGGCGAGTGGTACCTGAATCCCAAGGGCGGAGCCCTGTACTACATCCCCCTGGCCGGGCAGGACATGAGCACCGTCAGCGTGGAACTGCCGACGCTGCAGTCACTGGTGAACGTCGGGGGCACGTACAGCGAGCCGGCCCACCACATCACGTTCAGCGGGATCACCTTCACCGGTACGAGCTGGCTGGGCCCCAGCAGCAACCAGGGTTACGCGGACCAGCAGACCGGCGCGTACCTCGCCGGCAACTGGAGCTGGCCGGGCTTCGACTCCTGCCACAACGGCTGCACGCAGTTCGAGGCCGCCCGGCCACACTGGCTGCAGATGCCGGCCGCCGTGCAGGTCTCCGCCGCCGACACCATCACCTTCAGCGACTCCAAGTTCGTCAACCTGGGCCAGACGGCCATCGGTATCGGCAACGACGCGGGCGCGCACGCCAGCGGCGTCGGCCTGGGCGCCCGCGACATCACGGTGACCCGGTCGGAGATCTCCCGGAGCTCAGCCGGCGGCATCCTCGTGGGCGGCGTGCGCGCCGACGCCCACCACCCCGGCGACCAGCGCATGGTCAACAGGGACATCACGATCAGCAACAACCGCATCCACGACCTCGGGGCGGACTACCGGGGCATCGTCTCCGTCCTGACCACGTACGTCACCAACAGCACCGTCGCTCAGAACGAGGTCTACAACATGCCGTACTCCGGCATGTCGATCGGGTACGGCTGGGGCGCCAACGACGCGGGCGGCAGCAACCACTATGCCAACCGCGGCCTGTACAACTACCAGCCGCGCTACACGACGCCGACCACCGCGTCCAACAACCGGCTCATCGGCAACTACATCCACGATGTCATGCAGCAGATGAACGACGGCGGCTGCATCTACACGCTCGGGTGGAACCCGAGCGCGCTGATCAGCCGGAACCACTGCCTGCGGACCAACGGATACTTCGGGGTGTACTTCGACGAGGGCTCGAAGTACTACACGGCCACCAACAACGTCTTCTCGAACACCGGTACGTGGGCGACGGCCAACTACTGGGGTGGCGAGAACATGGGGAACTGGACCGTCACCGACAACTGGTCGACCAACGGCAGCACGAACGTGACCAACGGGGACCGCGGCAACGTGGTCTCCGGCAATGTCACGGTCACCAATGGCAACTGGCCTTCCGCTGCCCGGGACGTGATGGCGTCCGCCGGACCGCGGGACACCACTCCACCGACGCCCACGGCTCAGCAGA
>NZ_BMWE01000044.1:1727-3799 GCF_014651075.1 Streptomyces djakartensis
AGCGTGTCGGGCACGCTGTTGGGTGTCTGAGGGAATGAACTTCTCCTCAGGTGCCGGCCCCGGTGAAGCGCCACGGAAGTGGTGTGTGACGGGTGGCTGGTCGTTGTTTGAGAACTGCACAGTGGACGCGAGCATCTGTGGCCAAGTTTTTAAGGGCGCACGGTGGATGCCTTGGCACCAGGAACCGATGAAGGACGTGGGAGGCCACGATAGTCCCCGGGGAGTCGTCAACCAGGCTTTGATCCGGGGGTTTCCGAATGGGGAAACCCGGCAGTCGTCATGGGCTGTCACCCGCTGCTGAACACATAGGCAGTGTGGAGGGAACGCGGGGAAGTGAAACATCTCAGTACCCGCAGGAAGAGAAAACAACCGTGATTCCGGGAGTAGTGGCGAGCGAAACCGGATGAGGCTAAACCGTATACGTGTGAGACCCGGCAGGGGTTGCGTATGCGGGGTTGTGGGATCTCTCTTCCACGGTCTGCCGGCCGTGGGACGAGTCAGAAACCGTTGATGTAGGCGAAGGACATGCGAAAGGTCCGGCGTAGAGGGTAAGACCCCCGTAGTCGAAACGTCAGCGGCTCGTTTGAGAGACACCCAAGTAGCACGGGGCCCGAGAAATCCCGTGTGAATCTGGCGGGACCACCCGCTAAGCCTAAATATTCCCTGGTGACCGATAGCGGATAGTACCGTGAGGGAATGGTGAAAAGTACCCCGGGAGGGGAGTGAAATAGTACCTGAAACCGTGTGCCTACAAGCCGTGGGAGCGTCGGAACAAGGCTTGCCTTGTTCTCGTGACTGCGTGCCTTTTGAAGAATGAGCCTGCGAGTTTGCGGTGTGTTGCGAGGTTAACCCGAGTGGGGAAGCCGTAGCGAAAGCGAGTCCGAATAGGGCGATTCAGTAGCGCGCTCAAGACCCGAAGCGGAGTGATCTAGCCATGGGCAGGTTGAAGCGGAGGTAAGACTTCGTGGAGGACCGAACCCACCAGGGTTGAAAACCTGGGGGATGACCTGTGGTTAGGGGTGAAAGGCCAATCAAACTCCGTGATAGCTGGTTCTCCCCGAAATGCATTTAGGTGCAGCGTCGTGTGTTTCTTGCCGGAGGTAGAGCACTGGATAGGCGATGGGCCCTACCGGGTTACTGACCTTAGCCAAACTCCGAATGCCGGTAAGTGAGAGCGCGGCAGTGAGACTGTGGGGGATAAGCTCCATGGTCGAGAGGGAAACAGCCCAGAGCATCGACTAAGGCCCCTAAGCGTACGCTAAGTGGGAAAGGATGTGGAGTCGCAGAGACAACCAGGAGGTTGGCTTAGAAGCAGCCACCCTTGAAAGAGTGCGTAATAGCTCACTGGTCTAGTGATTCCGCGCCGACAATGTAGCGGGGCTCAAGCGTACCGCCGAAGTCGTGTCATTGCGATATATACCCCCAACGGGGATCGTGATGGGTAGGGGAGCGTCGTGTGCCGGGTGAAGCAGCACCGGAAGGTAGTTGTGGACGGTTCACGAGTGAGAATGCAGGCATGAGTAGCGATTCACACGTGAGAAACGTGTGCGCCGATTGACTAAGGGTTCCTGGGTCAAGCTGATCTGCCCAGGGTAAGTCGGGACCTAAGGCGAGGCCGACAGGCGTAGTCGATGGATAACCGGTTGATATTCCGGTACCCGCTGTGAAGCGTCAAACATCGAGCATCGTGATGCTAAGGCCGTGAAGCCGTTCCGGACCCTTCGGGGAAAGGAAAGTGGTGGAGCCGCCGAACCAAGCGGTTAGTAGGTGAGTGATGGGGTGACGCAGGAAGGTAGTCCATCCCGGGCGGTGGTTGTCCCGGGGTAAGGGTGTAGGCCGGACGGTAGGTAAATCCGCCGTTCATTAAGGCTGAGACCTGATGCCGAGCCGATTGTGGTGAAGTGGATGATCCTATGCTGTCGAGAAAAGCCTCTAGCGAGTTTCATGGCGGCCCGTACCCTAAACCGACTCAGGTGGTCAGGTAGAGAATACCGAGGCGTTCGGGTGAACTATGGTTAAGGAACTCGGCAAAATGCCCCCGTAACTTCGGGAGAAGGGGGGCCACATCTTGG
>NZ_BMWE01000044.1:3893-5091 GCF_014651075.1 Streptomyces djakartensis
GTCTGAGCTGGGGGTGGCCGCAGAGACCAGCGAGAAGCGACTGTTTACTAAAAACACAGGTCCGTGCGAAGCCGTAAGGCGATGTATACGGACTGACGCCTGCCCGGTGCTGGAACGTTAAGGGGACCGGTTAGTCGACCTTCGGGTCGGCGAAGCTGAGAACTTAAGCGCCAGTAAACGGCGGTGGTAACTATAACCATCCTAAGGTAGCGAAATTCCTTGTCGGGTAAGTTCCGACCTGCACGAATGGCGTAACGACTTCTCGACTGTCTCAACCATAGGCCCGGTGAAATTGCACTACGAGTAAAGATGCTCGTTTCGCGCAGCAGGACGGAAAGACCCCGGGACCTTTACTACAGTTTGATATTGGTGTTCGGTTCGGCTTGTGTAGGATAGCTGGGAGACTTTGAAGCTCACACGCCAGTGTGGGTGGAGTCGTCGTTGAAATACCAGTCTGGTCGTGCTGGATGTCTAACCTGGGTCCGTGATCCGGATCAGGGACAGTGTCTGATGGGTAGTTTAACTGGGGCGGTTGCCTCCTAAAGAGTAACGGAGGCGCCCAAAGGTTCCCTCAGCCTGGTTGGCAATCAGGTGTTGAGTGTAAGTGCACAAGGGAGCTTGACTGTGAGACCGACGGGTCGAGCAGGGACGAAAGTCGGGACTAGTGATCCGGCGGTGGCTTGTGGAAGCGCCGTCGCTCAACGGATAAAAGGTACCCCGGGGATAACAGGCTGATCTTCCCCAAGAGTCCATATCGACGGGATGGTTTGGCACCTCGATGTCGGCTCGTCGCATCCTGGGGCTGGAGTCGGTCCCAAGGGTTGGGCTGTTCGCCCATTAAAGCGGTACGCGAGCTGGGTTTAGAACGTCGTGAGACAGTTCGGTCCCTATCCGCTGTGCGCGTAGGAGTCTTGAGAAGGGCTGTCCCTAGTACGAGAGGACCGGGACGGACGAACCTCTGGTGTGCCAGTTGTTCTGCCAAGGGCATGGCTGGTTGGCTACGTTCGGGAGGGATAACCGCTGAAAGCATCTAAGCGGGAAGCCTGCTTCGAGATGAGGACTCCCACCTCCTAGAGAGGGTAAGGCTCCCAGTAGACGACTGGGTTGATAGGCCGGATATGGAAGCACGGTAACGTGTGGAGTTGACCGGTACTAATAGGCCGAGGGCTTGTCCTCAGTTGCTCGCGTCCACTGTGTT
>NZ_BMWE01000045.1 GCF_014651075.1 Streptomyces djakartensis
CTGGGCGGTCGCGCCCCCGGCCGCGGTCGGCGCGGCGGCGGCACGGGTGGTGGCGGCCTTGCCCGCGCCGAAACCGGGGCGGCTCGAGACGCCGGGGGGACCGGCCGCGTCGGCGTGCCCTGCGGAAGCGGGTCCCGCCGGGGTGCCGCCCGAGCCGGAGGCCACGCCACCCGGCGCCCCGAAGCCTGGGGCCGCGACGCCACCCGCCCCGCCGGGCGGGCCGAAAGCGGAGCCCGCCGGGCCGCCGCCGGGCGCCGCCTCCCCCGGGCCCGAAGGCGGGGCGACCGCGCGGAACTTCATCGTGCCCTCGTCAGGAGCGTCCGCAGGGGCCTCGGCTCCGGAGTTCGCCGTCGGGCGGCGGAACACGAACGTGCCGTCGGCGGCCGCCGCGTCCGCCTCCTGGCCTGCGGCGGGGGCGGACTCGCCGTCCGGCCGCCGGTCGGCCTGCGGCGGCTTCCGGCCGGCGCCCTGGGCGCCCTGCGGGGCGCCCCAGGAGACGCGTTCCTGGTCGCGGCCGAAACCTGACTGGCGGGAGCGGTCGGCGCCCCAGGCGGAGGCGGGTTCCGGACGGCTGCCGTGCTGGGAGTCCGCGGCGGGCGGCTGCTCGACCGGGTCCTCGTCGAAGAAGTGCGGGCCGGTCTCCTCCACCGAGGCGGCATCGGCACCGGACGGGGGCGCGAGCGTCTCTCCGTCCTCGGGTGCCGGACGGCTGGTGCCCGGCACCCAGGAGGCACCGTTCCAGTACCGGACATATCCAGGAATGGACGGGTCCGGGTAATAACCTTCGCGGGGCCTGTCGTCACCGGGGGCCGGGGTTGGGGCGCTCATCTCCACGTCCCGTATCTGCTCGAGGGCCAAATGGGGGCCTCCACATCTATCAGACGAGGGCAAGCCCCACCGCCGCTCCCACGGGACCCGCCCCTTTCGAGCACCGTTGTGCTACGCGCCGTACGGACCGGGCGGCGCGTGCCCCATGCTGAAAAACCTCCACAACGCGCGTAATGCCCAAGCCCCCGCGCCCTCTCTCCTCCTGACCGGCCCTCACGGGCCGCCGTTCAGCCGTTCGGGAAGAAGGGAACATCGCATGCGCACCGTGGTGGAGCGGGAACTGGAGCTGATGCTCGTCCTGTCGCCGGAGCACCGGATCCCGGTGCCCGCCCGGCTCGGGTACGTCACCGACGACCCGTACGCCGTGCAGGTCACCTTCCACGTCGGCTCGGTGTACGCCGTGACCTGGACGTTCGCCCGTGACCTGCTGGTGGAGGGAGTGTTCCGGCCGTGCGGCCAGGGCGACGTGCGGGTGTGGCCGGCCAAGAGCGAGGGACGCGGTGTCGTGTTGATGGCGCTGAGTTCACCCGACGGGGACGCCCTGCTCCAGGCCCCGGTGGCGCACGTGTCGGCGTGGCTGGAGCGCACGCTGCGGGCGGTCCCGCCGGGGACGGAGGCCGAGCGGCTGCGGCTCGACGACGAGCTGGACGAGCTGCTGGCCCAGTGAGGCCCGCTGCGGCGCGGCCGTCAGAACAGCTTGCCCGGGTTGAGGATGCCCAGCGGGTCGAAGGCCTGCTTCACGGCCCGCTGCATCTCCAACCCCACGGGACCGAGCTCGCGCGCCAGCCACTCCTTCTTGAGGACGCCGACGCCGTGTTCGCCGGTGATGGTGCCGCCGAGCTCCAGGCCGAGCGCCATGATCTCGTCGAAGGACTCACGGGCCCGCCGCGACTCGTCGGGGTCCCCGGGGTCGAAGCAGACCGTCGGGTGGGTGTTGCCGTCCCCCGCGTGGGCGACGACCCCGATGGTGAGCCGGTACTTCCCGGCGATCCGGTCGACCCCCGCCAGCATGTCGCCGAGCCTGGAGCGGGGCACGCACACGTCGTCGATCATCGTCACGCCCTTCACCGCCTCCAGCGCGGTGAGCGACAGCCGGCGCGCCTGGAGGAGCAGTTCGGATTCGGCCGCGTCTTCGGCCGGGACGACCTGGGTGGCGCCGGCGGCCTCGCACAACGCGCCGACGGCGGCGAGGTCGGCGGCCGGTTCGGTGCTGTCGAACGCGGCGAGCAGCAGCGCCTCGGTGCTCTCCGGGAGGCCCATCCGCGCCATGTCGTTGACGGCCCTGACCGTCGTACGGTCCATGAGTTCGAGGAGTGACGGGACGTGGCCGCCCGCCATGATCCGGCAGACGGCGTCGCAGGCCGCGGCCCCGGAGGGGAACTCGGCGGCCAGCACCAGCTGGGCGGGGGGCTTGGGGCGCAGCCCGAGCACGGCCCGCACGACGATGCCGAGGGAGCCCTCGGAGCCGACGAACAGGCGGGTCAGGTCGTACCCGGCGACGCCCTTGGCGGTGCGGCGGCCGGTGGACATCAGCCGTCCGTCGGCCAGTACGACGTCAAGTCCGAGGACGTATTCGGCGGTCACCCCGTACTTCACGCAGCACAGGCCGCCCGAGGCGGTGCCGATGTTGCCGCCGATGGTGCACATCTCCCAGCTGGAGGGGTCCGGCGGGTAGTAGAGGCCGTGTTCGCCGACGGCCCGGGAGAGGGCGGCGTTGATCACGCCGGGCTCGACGACGGCGACGCGGTCGACCGGGCTGATCTCCAGGATCCGGTCCATCTTGGTCAGGGAGAGCACGATGCAGCCCTCGGAGGCGTTCGCGGCGCCCGACAGTCCCGTGCGGGCGCCCTGCGGGACGACCGGGACGCGCAGGGCGGTGGCGGTGCGCATGACGTGCTGGACCTGCTCGACCGTGCGGGGCAGGACGACGACGGCCGGGGTACCGGCCGGGCAGAAGCCGGCCATGTCGTTGGCGTAGGAGGCCGTGACGCCGGGATCGGTGAGGACGGTCTCGGCGGGGAGGCCGCTGAGCAGCAGGTCGACGAGACCGCCGGGCGTCGTGGTCTCCTCGGAGCTGGGCGCTTCGATACGGCTCACGATCACAGGGTCGCACCCGGGGCCATCGGTGTGAACCCCGTCTCCGGCACCCTTGGCCTGACCGGGTGTGGTCGTCGTACTGACGCACAGTGAGCGCCATGGAGAACGAGAACCAGCAGGAGGGCCTGGAGGGGCAGGAGAGCAGTGGGACTGCACGCCGCTTCCGCGGACGGCGGGTGGTGCTCGCCTGCGTCGCGGGGTGTGCCGTGCTCGGCGGGGTGCTGGTGCTGCTGCCGTGGGAGCGAACCGCCGGGCCGGCCGCGCCGTCGCCGGGTGCGGTCGCGATGGCGGCGGTCAGCGCGGGGGCCCCGGCCGCGCTGCCCGATCTGGCGGAGCTGATCGACGAGCGGGAGAAGCGGCTGCGGGCGAACCCGAAGGACGCGCGCTCCTGGGCGGTGCTCGGCGTGGCCTACGTGGAGCAGGGACGGCGGCTGGCGGACCCGGCGTACTACCCGCGTGCGGAGAAGGCGTTGCGCACGTCGCTGCGGGTGCGGCCGAAACGGAACACGGAGGCCGTGGCCGGGCTGGCCGCGCTGGCGGGCGCGCGCCGGGACTTTCCCGCCGCGCGCCGGTGGGGCGAGGCGGCGCTGAGGCTGGAGCCGCGCAGATGGACGACGTATCCGCTGCTCATCGACGCCTACACCGGGCTCGGCGAGCACGCGGCGGCCAAGCGGACGCTGGACCGGCTGACGGAGCTGCGTTCGGGCCCGGCCGTGCTGGCGCGGGCGGCGGCCGTCTACCGGGACCGGGGCTGGCGCGAGGACGCGGCGGCCTCCCTGGCGGACGCGGCGGCGGGCGCGCGGGCCCCGGCGGAACGGGCCGCCTACCTGGAGCGGGCCGGGCAGCTGGCCTGGGAGCGCGGTGACCTCCAGGACGCGCTGCGGCACTTCCGGGAGGCGGTGCGCCTCGACCCCGACCAGCGGGCGGCGCAGGCCGGGCAGGGCAGGGCACTGGCGGCCCTGGGCCGGACGACCCAGGCGCTGAACGCGTACCGGGCGGCTCTCGCCAGGCAGCCGTGTCCCCGGTACGCCCTGGAGCTGGGCGTGTTGTACGAGTCGCTGGGCATGCCGGAGGCCGCGCGGGTGCAGTACGACCTGCTGCGGGAGCGGGTGCGGAGCGCTGCCGCGGCCGGGGCCGACGAGGAGCTGGTGCTGGGGCAGTTCGAGGCGGACCACGGCGATCCGCGGGCCGCGGTGCGGCGGCTGCGCGCGGAGTGGCGCCGGCAGCCCGGCACGGAGGTGGCCGACGCGCTGGGCTGGGCGCTGCACCGGGCCGGGCAGCACGAGGAGGCCCTGCCGTTCGCGGTGCGGGCTACGGAGGAGAAGCACGGGGGTGGGGTGCGCAGTGCGCTGTACGCGTATCACCGCGGCATGATCGAGCGGGAGCTGGAGCGCTACGGGCCGGCCCGGCGGCATCTCGCGGAGGCACTGCGGATCAACCCGCACTTCTCACCGTTGCACGGACGCGCGGCCAGGACGGCGGCGCAGGCCCTCGGGGAGCCGCCGGACGACGAGCTGCCGGAGCTGGACGGGGACCAGGACTGAGCCCGCCGGGCCGCGCCATCGGGCCGCTCGGGGCCGCCCGGGGCCGCTCGCGGCCACTCGGGGGCCATGACGGCCACCGCCCGCTACCACCCCGGAGCGGCCGTCGGTCGCGGACCGGGTCGCGGCGGTCCTGCGGGCCGGTGTGGCCCGGGCCGGGATGCTCCGGCCG
>NZ_BMWE01000046.1 GCF_014651075.1 Streptomyces djakartensis
ACACCCCGAACCAGAAACCCTCACCACCGCACTCGCCACCCTCCACACCAACGGCCACACCACCACCCTCCACACCCCACACACCCCCACACACCACCTCGACCTGCCCACCTACCCCTTCCAACGCAACCGCTACTGGATGCCGAACTCGGCGGCTTACACGAGGCGTTCGGATGCCGAGGCGGCGGCACGCCTGGGCCTGGCCCGGCAGGACCATCCGTTCCTGACCGGCGCCACGTCGATCGTCGGCAGCGGGGCGACTCTGCTCACCGGCAGGGTGACGCTCGCGGCGCATCCATGGCTGGCCGATCACACGGTCGCCGGTGCGGTGCTGTTCCCCGGAACGGCCTTCGCCGACCTGCTGCTGCACGTTGCCGAGGAGACGGGGCCGGGGTCCGTGGAGGAACTCACTCTCCATGTGCCCCTCGTTCTTCCCGCGCAGGGCGCTGTGCAGCTTCAGGTGCTGGTGGAAGCACCGGATGAGCGCGGACGGCGCGCGGTGACGGTGGCTGCTCGGCCGGAGGAGGAGACCGGGGCGGAGTGGACCACGCATGCAGCCGGTGTTCTGGCGGGCGCGGAACCGGCCACGCCGGAGGTGGACTGGGCGGACTGGGCGGCAGGGGCTTGGCCACCGCCCGGGGCGGAAGCCGTCGACGTGGACGAGCTGTACGCGGAGTTCGCCGCCGCCGGCTACGACTACGGGCCGGCCTTCACCGGCCTGACCGGGGCGTGGCGCCGTGGGGACGAGGTCTTCGCCGACGTGAGCTTGCCCGAGGCGGTGGCCGGACCAGGGGATGAGGAGCGCCGGTTCGGTGTGCATCCCGCGCTGTTCGACGCGGCCCTGCACCCGTGGCGGGTGGGAGGCCCTTGGCGGGAGTCCGGCGCCGATGCTGACGGTGGGCAGAGCACCCTGCTGCCGTTCTCCTGGCAGGGGCTCACCCTGTACGGGACCGGCGCCGAGCGGGTCCGGGTCCGGCTGGCACCGTCGGACGGCGGCGGCTCCTTCTCCGTGCGGGCCGCCGATCCGGCGGGCAATCCCGTCCTCGCCCTGGACGCGCTGGTGCTGCGTCGAGTGCCGTCGAGCACGCCGGGCGCTCGTCCGGCGGTGCCGATGTACCGCATCGACTGGCAGCCGGTCGACTCGACCAGTCTCGTGGGCACTCGCCGCTACGCCGTGGTCGGCGCCGATGCGGAGGAGACAGCGGAGGTTCTGCGTGCCTTCCTGCCCGATGCGCACGTCACGGGCCACGCCGACCTCACGGCCCTGCGAGCCGCTCTGGACGCCATGGCACCGAGGCCCGAACCCGCCCTGGTCGTTGCGCTCATCCCCGGCTCCCCTCCCCCGGCTTCCGAGGCCACGTCCG
Organism: Streptomyces djakartensis; assembly: GCF_014651075.1. Classification (GTDB taxonomy): domain Bacteria; phylum Actinomycetota; class Actinomycetes; order Streptomycetales; family Streptomycetaceae; genus Streptomyces; species Streptomyces djakartensis. Next base: position 1,365 of record NZ_BMWE01000046.1, read on the forward strand.
CACCCGATCCCGTCCGTGCGACCCTCGCCCACGGTCTCTCACTCGTCCAGGCACTGATCGAGGACGAACGCCTGACCACCGGCACGACACTGGCCGTCCTCACGCGGGGCGCGGTCGAGGCCACGGAGACCGATGTGCCGGATCTCGCGGGTGCCGCGCTGTGGGGGCTGGTGCGCTCCGCGCAGTCGGAGTATCCGGGCCGCTTCCGCCTCCTCGACGTGGACGACTCCCCGGAGTCCCGTGCGGCCCTGGCCACGGCGCTGGCCTCGGACGAGCCCCAGGTAGCGTTGCGGGCGGGCGTCATGCTCGCGCCGGCGCTGGCACCCGCCGGGGCCGCCGGGTCGCCGGCTCCGGCGGACTCCGCGCCCACCGCCCAGGGCATGGACGGCACCGTCCTGCTGACCGGCTGCACCGGTGCGCTCGGCCGACGCGTCGCCGTGCACCTGGCGAGGCGTCACGGTGTACGGCGGATGCTGCTGGTCAGCAGGAGCGGCCCGAACGCGCCGGAGTCCGCCGCGCTGGAACGGGAACTCACCGATCTGGGCGTCCACACCTCCTTCGTCTCCTGCGACCTGGCCGATCCGGCCGACGTACGGAAGGCGGTCGCCGGAGTCCCGTCCGAACATCCGCTGACCGGTGTCGTGCACACCGCCGGTGTCCTGGACGACGGGGCGCTCGCCCGGCTGACTCCGGAGCGGATCGACACCGTGCTGCGGGCCAAGGCCGACGCCGTACGCCACCTCCATGAGGCAACGCTCGGACATCCGCTGCGCGCCTTCGTGCTGTTCTCCGCCGCAGCCGGGTTACTGGGCCGTCCGGGGCAAGCGTCCTACGCGGCAGCCAACGGCGTGCTCGACGCGTTCGCGCGGCTTCGCCGGGCGGCGGGGCTGCCGGCGGTCTCCCTGGCCTGGGGGTTGTGGGACGAACGTGACGGCATGGCCGGCGGCCTCGATGCCACGGGCCTTCGCCGACTTCGCCGGGACGGCATCCTGCCGATGCCTGCCGACCAGGCCCTCGAACTGCTGGACCAGGCCCTGACGACGTACCGGGACGGCCCCGCCCTGCTCGTCCCGCTGCTGCTGGACAGCGCGGCGCTGCGCCGCACGGCCAGGGAGAACGGCCCGGCCTCACTGCCGCCGTTGCTGCGCTCCCTCGTCCCCTCCCACCAGCGCCGGCATCGCACGACCACGGCGACGTCCGTACGGGACGAGTCCGGGCCGGGCCCGTCGGCAAGCCTCGCGGCCCTGCCCGCCAAGGAGCGCATGACCGTCCTGCTGGACATGGTCGGCGAACAGGTCGCGGGTGTCCTCGGCCACGCGTCGGCCACGGAGATCGATCCCGAACGGCCTTTCCACGAGATCGGCTTCGACTCCCTGGCCACGCTGGAGCTGCGCAACCGGCTCGGCCGCCTGGTCGGTCTGCGTCTGCCGAGCACGCTCGCCTTCGACCGTCCCACGCCGAGGAAGGTGGCGGAATGGATCAACGCGGAACTGCCCGCCGCGAACCCCGCTCCGGGCACGTCGGCCGAGGATCCCGTGCTGACGGGCATCGACCAGATGGCGCGAGCGATCGCTCGCATGGGCGCGGAGGACGGCCGACGCGCCGATGTGCGCCAACGACTCGTCGGCCTGCTGACCGCTCTGGACAGGCCGGCGTCCGGCGCGGACAGCACCCGAGCAGCCGCGACGACCGTGGCCGACCGACTCGACGAGGCAACCGACGACGAGATCTTCGCGTTCCTCGACGAACAGCTGGACGAGCAGCCGTGACCGGACCGAGGGCCGCCCGTACGACAGGAAGCTGGGGGCAGCGATGACCGCGGAGAACGACAAGATCCGCAGCTATCTGAAGCGCGCCACCGCCGAACTCCACAGGACCAAGGAGCGGTTGGCGGAGCTGGAGTCGGCGCGGCATGAGCCGATCGCGGTGGTGGGCATGGCCTGCCGCTACCCCGGCGGCGTGGCCACACCGGACGATCTGTGGGAGCTGGTGGCCTCCGGAACCGACGCCATCTCCACGTTCCCGACCGACCGCGGCTGGGACCTGGACGGCCTGTACGACCCCGACCCGAGCACACCCGGCAAGAGCTACGT
>NZ_BMWE01000047.1 GCF_014651075.1 Streptomyces djakartensis
CGCCGTGGCGGACGTAGCTCTTGCCGGGTGTGCTCGGGTCGGGGTCGTACAGGCCGTCCAGGTCCCAGCCGCGGTCGGTCGGGAACGTGGAGATGGCGTCGGTTCCGGAGGCCACCAGCTCCCACAGGTCGTCGGGTGTGGCCACGCCGCCGGGGTAGCGGCAGGCCATGCCCACCACCGCGATCGGCTCATGCCGCGCCGACTCCAGCTCCGCCAACCGCTCGCGTGCGCTGTGCAGATCGCCCATCGCGCGCCGAAGGTACTCCCGCAGCTTCTCCTCGTTCGTTGCGGACACGGTTCTCCTCTGCGTCATCCTCGTGGTGGCCCGGGCAGGCACATCGGTGAACCTGGTCACCGGAACTCGCTGTCGTACAGGTCGAAGAGCTCGTCGTCCGAGGCCGACCTCAGCCGGTCGGTGACCACCTCGGTGACCGCGCCGTCCGCTTCCAGGCCCGCCTGCGCCCCCGTGCCCGGGTCCGGATCAGAGCTGGTGAGAGCGGTGAGCAGGGAGCGCAGCCGCTCGGCCGCGCCGACGCGAGCGGCACGGTCGTCCAGGGCCGCGAGGCCGCGCGCGAGCCGGTCGAACGCGGCGGCCAGGTCCTCCGTGCCGTCGGTGGCCGGCTCCACGTCCAGTTCGGCGAGCAGGAGTTCGGCCAGCGCGAGCGGCGTCGGATGGTCGAAGACGAGCGTCGCCGGCAGCCGCAGTCCCGTACGCGCGTTGAGCCGGTTGCGCAGATCCACGGCGGTGAGCGAGTCGAACCCGGCGTCCTTGAAGGAGCGTTCGGCACTCACCGCACCGGGGTCGCCATGCCCCAGCACCGCGGCGACCTCGGTCCGTACGAGTTCGAGCAGCAGGGGCAGGCGCTCGGAGGCCGCGCGGCGCGCCAGCCGCTCGGCGAGGCCGCTGCCGGTCCCGGTGGAGGACGTGATGCCTTCGCTCACCGGCGCGGGGTGAGCGCGCGACGGAGCATCGGCGAGATCCCGCAGAACCTCCGGCAGCGTGCCGGCACGGGCCGCCTCGCGCAGCGCGGCGTGGTCCAGCCGCACCGGCAGCAGCGCGGGTTCCGGCCGGGACAACGCCCGATCGAACAGGTCCATCGCCGTTACCGCGTCGAGCGGGGCGACGCCGGAACGGCGGATGCGTGCCGTGTCCGCCCGGTCCAGCCCGGCGGCCATGCCCGTGCCGGTCCACCAGCCCCAGCCGAGCGACAGCGCGGGGTGACCGTCCGCCCGGCGCCGGGCGGCGAGCGCGTCCAGGAAGGCGTTCGCCGCGGCGTAACCGGCCTGGCCCGTGCTCCCCAGGACGCCCGAGACCGAAGAGAACAGCAGCAGGAGAACGGGCCGTTCCCGGTCCCGGGTCAACTCGTCGAAGTGCAGCGCGCCGTCCGCCTTGGGCCCCAGCACCGCGGCGACACGCTCGGACGTCTGCGCGGAGATCACCCCGTCGTCCAGGACGCCCGCGGTGTGCACCACACAGCTCAGAGGGCGTTCGGCGGGGATCCCGGCCAGCAGACGGTGGACGGCCGCCCGGTCGGTGACATCACAGGCCCGGAACTCGACGTCGGCACCCAGACCGTCGAGTTCCGACGCCAGTTCGGCCGCCTGCGGCGCTTCCATGCCACGCCTGGAGACCAGCAGCAGATGCCGTACGCCGTGACGGGCCACGAGATGCCGGGCGGTCACGGCGGCCAGTGCGCCCGTCCCGCCGCTGATCAGCACCGTGCCATCCGGATCGAGCAGCCCGGCATGTCCCGGCCCGCCCGGTTCCGCTTCGGTCCTGTCGGCGGTCAGCGGTACGAGGCGCGGCACACTCGGGCGGCCCTGACGGACCGCGACCTGGGGGGCGTCCACGTCCCCTACGGCGGCCACGACGGCGGGCAGTGCCCGCGAGGACTCCGCCGTGTCGTCGACGTCGATCAGGACGAACCGGCCGGGATGCTCGCTCTGCGCACTGCGGACCAGTCCCCAGGCAGCCGCCCCCGCCGGGTCGTCGGCACCGCCTTCGGGACCGGCCGCGCCCCGGGTGAGGACAACCAACCGCGGGCCGTCGCCGGCCGGTTCCCGGAGGTGGGTCTGGACCGCCTCCAGCACCTCGCGGACGGTCCGGTGGACATCGGCGGCGGGTTCGGTGAGGTCCAGGACGGACGGGTCGGAGCCGCCGGCGCCGATCGGTTCCGTGAAGCCGGGAATCGGCACCCAGCCCAGGCGATGGAGCGGAACGGACGGCGCGGCGGGCAACTGCGTGGCGGAGACACGACGCAGCACCAGTGAGCGTGCGACGAACACCGGGACGCCGTCGCGGTCGGCCGCCGCCAGCGAGACGGCGCCGCCGGGACGCTCGGCCTGCCCGCTGTCCGTCGGGTCCTGCGCCCTGGCGACGCGTACGCGCAGGGTGTGCCCGCCGCTCCGGGGACGCAGCACATCGGTCCACACGAACGGCAGAACCCCGTGCCCCCCGTCGCCCAGCGGATCGAGCAACGCGATGGGGTGCAGGGCCGCGTCGAGCAGCGCGGGATGCAGGCCGTAGCCCGCGGCGTCGGTGGCATGGTCGTCGGGCAGGCGTACCTCGGCGAAGATCTCGTCCTCCCGGCGCCACACGGCCCGAAGTCCACGGAACGCGCCCCCGTAGCCCACCCCGGCGGCGGCGAACAGCTCGTACTGGCCGGAGACGTCGACCTCCTGTGCGCCGGGAGGCGGCCAGACGCCGGAGAGCTCCGTGAAGACGCCGCTCCCGATCTCCTCCGACCCGGCCGGGGCGAGCCGACCCGACGCGTGCCGCGTCCAGACGGCTTCGTCCTCAGGCCGGGAGTAAAGACTCACCTCCCGCGTGCCCTCCGGGCTCAGGGCGCCCACGACCGTCCGGACCACTGTGGGAGCGTCGGCGCCCCAGCTCAGGGGCGCTTCCAGGACCAGCTCACTGATACGGGGCAGCCCGATCCGCTCCCCGATCTGCAACACGATCTCCAGCACGGCGGTGCCGGGCGCCACGCCCCGGTCCCACACCAGATGGTCGGCGAGCCAGGGAAGGGCAGGGGCGGACAGCGTGCCCGTCCACACCGTGGTGTCGGTCTCCGGCAATTCCGTCACGGCCGCGAGCAGCGGATGCCCCACAGATGTCACACCCGCCGCGGCCAAGTCGCCGACCGCGGGACGGGGCGGAACAGCCATCCAGTAGCGGTCGCGTTGGAAGGGGTAGGTGGGCAGGTCGAGGTGGTGTGTGGGGGTGTGTGGGGTGTGGAGGGTGGTGGTGTGGCCGTTGGTGTGGAGGGTGGCGAGTGCGGTGGTGAGGGTTTCTGGTTCGGGGTGT
>NZ_BMWE01000048.1 GCF_014651075.1 Streptomyces djakartensis
CCCAGCCGCGGTCGGTCGGGAACGTGGAGATGGCGTCGGTTCCGGAGGCCACCAGCTCCCACAGATCGTCCGGTGTGGCCACGCCGCCGGGGTAGCGGCAGGCCATGCCCACCACCGCGATCGGCTCGTCCGATGCGACGACGGTCCGAGCGCCGGCGTCGACGTGGCCGGCCGCCGCGGGCGGCTCGGTCCCGAACAACTGCTCGCCCAAGTAACCGGCCACAGCGGCCGGAGTCGGATGGTCGAACAACAGCGTGTTGCTCAGGCGCAGCCCCGTGGCGGAGGCCAGCCGGTTGCGCAGTTCCACGAGGGTGAGGGAGTCGAACCCGCCTGCCCGGAACGCCGTTTCCGCGTCGACGGCCGTGGCCGAGCCGTGCCTAAGCACCGAGGCGGCCTCCGTACGCACCAGATCCAGTAGACGGAGCTGCCGCTCGGCCGCCGAGAGCTGCGGCGACAACCAGACGGGCACGTCGTCCGGTGAGCCGTCGGCAGCGGATGCGGCGACCGCACGCGCGGCCGGGATCCTGCCGAACAACGGCAGCTGGAAGCGGCGGGATGCCGAGGACGACAGGAAGGTCTCCCAGTCCACGTCGGCGACGACCAGGGTGGTCTCGTCGGAGCGGACTGCCTGCTCCAGCAGGTCGAGTGCCTGTTCCGGCTCCAGTACGTCGATGCCGTCCCGTGCGAAGGACTTCGCCCCGGCGCCGGCCGCCATCCCGGAACCGGCCCACGGGCCCCAGGCGATCGACGTGGCGCGCTGCCCCCGCGCCCGCCGCCCGTGGGCGAGCGCGTCGAGGGCCGCGTTGGCCGCCGCGTACGTGGCCTGCCCGCCATTGCCCCACACCCCGACGATCGAGGAGAAGAGCACGAAGGCGTCCAGGTCGAGATCGGCGGTCAATTCGTCCAGATGGCGGGCGGCGGTGGCCTTGGCCCGCAGCACCGCGTCGATGCGTTCGGGGGTGAGTCCGTCGAGCACTCCGTCGTCGAGCACCCCGGCCGCGTGCAGCACAGCCGTCAGCGGGCGGTGCTCCGGGATCGTGGCGAGCAGAGAGACCAGTGCGTCGCGGTCGGCGGCGTCACAGGCCGCGACGGTGACCTCGGCGCCGAGCGCGGTGAGCTCGTCGACCAGCTCGGCCGCACCACTGCTCCCACGACGTCCGGCCAGCAGCAGATGCGGCGCTCCGGCCAGGGCGAGCCTGCGCGCGACCTGAGCGCCCAGCGCCCCCGTGCCGCCGGTGATGAGCACGGTCCCGGAAGGAGCCCAGTCGTTCCGCACGGGCCGGCCGGGCGCGGGAACCACACGACGGACGAAGACACCAGAGGCCCGTACGGCGACCTGGTTGTCCGCGGCGTTCGAGACGAGCACCCGCGCGAGCCCACGCAGCGCGGCCGGAGCGGGATCGGCGGGCAGATCCACCAGGCCGCCCCAGCGATCGGCGAGTTCCAGACCGGCGACCTGGCCCAGACCCCACAGCTGTGCTCCCCCGACGGAAGGTGCCTCGCCGGCCTGCGCCGCCACCGCACCGCGAGTGGCGAGCCACAGGGGAGCGTCCGATCCGGCGTCTCCCAGGGCCTGGAGCAGAGCCACGGCGTCGGCAAGACCGGGCTCCGCAGGAGCGAGCCACAGAACCCGGCCGCATGGCTCGGCCCCCTCACAGGCGGTTCGGAGCAGCTCGGCAATGGCCTCCCGCCCGGCGGACGCCGGTAAGTCGAGACGCTGGACGGCAGCCCCATGGGCGACGAGTTGCTCTTCGACGCCGACGAGGATTCCGGCATCCGCCGGATCGCTCCTGCCGAGGAGCAGCCAGCGCTCCGCCGAGGACACGGCGTAGTCCTCGGCCGCGGCCTCCCATGCGACGCGATAACGCAGCCGATCGGCCCCCGACGGACCACTGACCTCGGCGACCCTGACCGGCTCCATCCAGTAGCGGTTGCGTTGGAAGGGGTAGGTGGGCAGGTCGAGGTGGTGTGTGGGGGTGTGTGGGGTGTGGAGGGTGGTGGGGTGGCCGTTGGTGTGGAGGGTGGCGAGTGCGGTGGTGAGGGTTTCTGGTTCGGGGTGTTTGCGGTGGAGGGTGGGGATGGTGGTGGGGTTGTCGAGGGTGTGGTGCAGGAGGGTGGTGAGGGTGGGG
>NZ_BMWE01000049.1 GCF_014651075.1 Streptomyces djakartensis
ACTCAGGCAACGTCGCCGACGCCACCACACGCGCCGTGTCGTTCCACCCCACCAGCACCCGCTCACGCTCGGCGCCGTCGAGAATCTCCAACTCCCCGACACGCCGACCCGGATCAGCCGCCACCGCATCCAGCAACCGCACAAAGCGCCCCGCCAGGTCCTGGGCCGTGCCGTGGTCGAACAGGTCGCTCGCATAGTCGAGCGCACCGCTGATCCCGACCGCCTCGCCGTCCTTGCCGTCCTGCTCGGCCACGGTGAAGGAGAGGTCGAACTTCGCCGCCGCGGTCCCGACCGGCAGGGGGTTGGCCTGCAGGCCGGGCAGGTCGAGCCGGGGCTCGGTGTTGTCGTCCAGGACCAGCATCACCTGGAACAGCGGGTGCCGGGCGAGCGACCTGGCCGGTTCGAGTACCTCGACCAGGTGCTCGAAGGGCACGTCCTGGTGGGCGTAGGCGGACAGGCTGGTCTGGCGGGCACGGGCCACCAGGTCGGTGAAGGCGGGGTTGCCCGAGGTGCTGGTCCGCAGCACGAGGGTGTTGACGAAACAGCCGACCGCCTCGTCGAGCGCTTCGTCGGTGCGGCCCGCGATCGGCGTGCCCAGAGGTATGTCGGTTCCGGCCCCCAGCCTGCTGAGCAGAGCGGCAAGCGCGGCCTGCAGCACCATGAACAGGCTGGCGTCGCAGTCGCGGGCGAGCTCGCGGAGCCGGGCGTGTGCCGTCGCGCCCAGGGCGAACGGCACGCGTCCGCCCTGGTGGCCGGCGACTGCCGGGCGAGGCCGGTCCGCAGGGAGTGCCAGTTCTTCCGGGAGGTCTGCCAGTGCATCGGCCCAGTACGCCGTCTGTCGGGAGATCAGGCTCTCGGGGTCGTCCTCACGTCCGAGGAGATCGTGATGCCACAGGGTGTAGTCCGCGTACTGGACGGGCAGCGGCGCCCACGCCGGGGCCTGACCGGAGCAGCGGGCCGCGTAGGCCTCGGAGAGATCCCGGGCCAGCGGGCCGTTCGACCAGCCGTCCCCGGCTATGTGGTGCAGGACGAGCACCAGCACGTGCTCGTCGGCGCCGAGGGCGAGCAACTCGGCGTGGAACGGTGTCCCACTGGTCAGGTCGAACCGGTGGCCGGCCGCGGCGGTGAGCGCATCGGCGAGCCCCGCTTCGTCCACCTCGCGTACCGGCAGTCCGGGCGCGGCCTGCTCCGCGGCGAGAATCAGCTGACGCGGGGTCCCGTCGACCTCGGGATAGACCGTGCGCAGTACCTCGTGCCGCGTGACCACGTCGGCGAGGGCCGCAAGCAGCGCGGCGTGGTCCACCACGCCCCGCAGGCGCAGCGCGAAGGGCATGTTGTAGGTCGGGCTGGGCCCTTCCAGTTTGTGCAGGAACCACAGCCGGCGCTGCGCGAAGGACAGCGGAAGCACGTCCGGGCGGTGGGCCGCCGCGCGCAGGGCAGGCCGTTCTTCACCCCCGACGTCGATCCGGGCTGCCAGGCCCGCCACCGTGGGCGCCTCGAACAGGTCCCGTACCGAAAGCTCCGCACCGAGCTCGGACCGGATCCTGCTCAGCAGCCGGATCCCCTGCAGCGAGTGGCCACCGAGGGTGAAGAACCCGTCGTCGACGCCGACGTCGGAGACGTCGAGTACCTCTGCGAACAGGCCGGCCAAGGTCTCCTCCGCAGCCGTACGCGGGGCCCGTCCGGACTCCGCCGCGGAAGGGGCGGGCAGGTCCCGGCGGGCCAGTTTCCCGCTCGGGGTGAGGGGCAGCGCGTCCAGGGGCACCACCACGGACGGGATCATGGGCTCCGGCAGCGCACGAGCGGCATACGCCCGCAGCCCGGCCGGATCCGGCACCGCTCCCGGCGCGGCCACCACGTAGGCCACCAGCCGCTGGTCGCCGGGACGGTCCTCCCGCACCACGGCGACGGCATGGGCGACGTC
>NZ_BMWE01000050.1 GCF_014651075.1 Streptomyces djakartensis
TCGATAGTTATCGTAATTAGGTAAGCCTTATAAGATCTATAGATAGGCCTAGTAGGTTCTTATATAAGGCTAGTAAGTATATGTGTAGTAAAGCTCTAGTACTTCTTATGGGATTATATGAAGTCTATAGATGGCCTCTTAGGTATGTACATAGAAAAGCCCAGGTACCTTAGTTAGGCCTGGGCAATATTCTTATTCTTGGCAACCTATGGTACTATCTGAGTCTAGGATTATTATATGTTCTGATTCATATATGGGTTCTTGGTTTGTGGGTTTATTCGTTTGGCAATGGGATATAATACCGGTATAGATATCGTATAAGAAAATATGTAGGCCTTGGGTTAGGTCTAGTTTATTTATTTCTTCTTGTTCTCTTAGAGTCCAGGTGTCAATGGCATCATCCTTAAGAATCTTGGTTAGGTATTCGAAATGGGTTTCCATTGTGATATATGTATTATAGGGTTAGTATTCGCAATATTCTCGTTCAAGGTATATGTTGAAGTCTTTGAAAAGTTTTATACCAGGTATAGGACCATCCTCGTCTTCGTCCCAGGCATAGTATTCGATAAAGGTAGGAGTATAGCCTTCTACGTCTGTGACTGAGATTTCGTAATAGTAGTCTGGTTTGAAGTCTTCGATAAAGTTTTGGACAAAGCCTTGAATAATGTTAGGATTAGGCTCTCCACTGGTAATACCTGTAAGGATTTGGATTAATCGGTTGGATAATTCTTCTGTTGTCATGGTTAATTGGGGTTTAATGATTAATACTCTATTTATTTGATGCAAATATAATACTAATATTTTAATTATGCAATATCCTTGATTGCCTTTCGAAGGCCCCTAATGTCCTAGAATTATCTAAAATAACCATAATATAAATACTTATGCAATTAACAACAATATTACTAGGATGGCAATTAAAATTGGCCCCTTGATTGCCTAGAAATTTATTAAATCCGAGGCCATTTATGGCATAAATTGTGTACCCAGTTTTATAAAATCCGAGCCTAAAATGGCCCCTCTAGGTACACAATTTTAATATAAATCCTAGCCTCTTGGCAATTAAAATCCGAGTCTAGGTACACAAAATCACAACCTAAATCCTAGATTACACAAACTAGCCAAACAGAACACTTTTCAATTACACGTGTGAAGCTAAAATACATACGTATCTAAATCCCACCCATATTAGTATATTATATATAGGCGTTACTAAAATAGCTACGTGTCAAAAAGGCTCATATACGTATCTCAAAAACTATTGCCAGAGTGTACTTTTTGCTTTTCTGTGATTTGAGGGGCCATGTATGGTGATTTTATTGCCTAAAATGGCCTCTGGGGCCTCAAGGATTTAGTACTTTAAATTTTGAGAGCTATAGTGTTTGTATAGTAGAGGGGCAGCCAAATGGGTATGTTCCTGACATTTTCGAAAAACCCCCGTTGGTACACAGAAAAGAAGGGAAACCAAGATCCTAAGAAAGGTATATTAGTATTAGTTATATGTATT
>NZ_BMWE01000051.1 GCF_014651075.1 Streptomyces djakartensis
GCGGTGGCGGCTGATCCGGGTCGGCGTGTCGGGGAGTTGGAGATTCTCGACGGCGCCGAGCGTGAGCGGGTGCTGGTGGGGTGGAACGACACGGCGCGTGTGGTGGCGTCGGCGACGTTGCCTGAGTTGTTCGAGGCGCAGGTGGCGCGGACGCCGGATGCCGTTGCTGTGACGGTCGAGGACGTCACCTTGTCCTACGCGGAGTTGAATGCGCGGGCGAATCGGTTGGCGCACGCGCTGATCGAGCAGGGGGCGGGCCCGGAGCGGGTGGTGGCGGTCGCTCTGCCGCGTTCTGCCGAGCTGGTCGTGGCGTTGGTTGCGGTGTTGAAGACGGGTGCGGCTTATCTGCCGGTGGATGTGGAGTATCCGGCGGAGCGGGTCCGGTTGATGCTGGATGACGTCCGTCCGGTGTGTGTGGTGGACGATGTTGCTCAGGTGCGGGATGTGGGTGAGTGGCCGGAGACGGAGCCGGTCGTGTCGTTGGTGCCGTCGCATCCGGCGTATGTGATCTACACGTCTGGTTCGACGGGGCGTCCCAAGGGTGTGGTGGTGCCGCACGCGGGGATCGTGAACCGGCTGTTGTGGATGCAGGCGGAGTACGGGCTGGAGCCTGGTGAGGGTGTTCTGCAGAAGACTCCGTTCGGGTTCGACGTGTCGGTGTGGGAGTTCTTCTGGCCGTTGATCACCGGTGCGCGGTTGGTGGTGGCGCGTCCGGAGGGGCACAGGGATCCGGCTTATCTGGCGTCGGTCATTCGTGAGCAGGCGGTCACGACGGTGCATTTCGTGCCGTCGATGCTGCGGGCCTTCCTGGACGAGCCGGCCGCGGCCGACTGCACCGGCCTGCGCAGGGTGTTGTGCAGCGGAGAGGCGCTGCCCGCGGATCTGGCGCGGCGGGCGCAGACGGTGCTGGGGCCGGTTCTGCACAACCTGTATGGGCCCACGGAGGCGTCGGTGGATGTCACCTCCTGGGTATGCGGGGACAGCTCGGAGAGTGCGGTGCCGATCGGCCGACCGGTGTGGAACACACAGGTCTACGTGCTGGACGCGGGGCTGCGGCCGGTGCCGCCGGGTGTCACCGGGGAGCTGTATCTGGCCGGTGACCAGCTCGCGCGGGGCTATCTGGACCGGCCGGGTCTGACCGCGGAGCGGTTCCTGGCCAATCCGTTCGGTGGCCCGGGCTCCCGTATGTATCGCACGGGTGATCTGGCCCGGTGGCGTGCGGATGGGGCGTTGGAGTTCGTCGGGCGGGTGGACGACCAGGTCAAGCTGCGCGGGTTCCGTATCGAGCTGGGTGAGGTCGAAGCGGTGCTGGCCGGGCACGACGACGTCGCCCATGCCGTCGCCGTGGTGCGGGAGGACCGTCCCGGCGACCAGCGGCTGGTGGCCTACGTGGTGGCCGCGCCGGGAGCGGTGCCGGATCCGGCCGGGCTGCGGGCGTATGCCGCTCGTG
>NZ_BMWE01000052.1 GCF_014651075.1 Streptomyces djakartensis
CCCATTTCTGGGGTGTCAATTTAGTAGTATCCTCTCGACCTCATACACCCTTTTACATACCACCTTATCAGCACATAAACGATATGTACCAGTATCAGCAGTAAAAGAAGATTGATAGGGATTACCGCCCTTATAGGCTCTGCAAAGTACACCGATACTGCAAGGCTTATGAGGAATACGGCAAGGCTCATGGTGTCCGCATAGTCCTCTGTGTAGAACTCAAACACCTTGCTTGCTCCAAGGAAGATAAGAAAGCCCACACCGATAGCAATACCGCCCACAAAGACGATTAAGAGAAGATAATGCACTATGGTAGCCACTACTGGCTGTGGTATCTTATCTCCCAGTTGTGAAGCCCACTGACCGCCTTTAAGAAGCAACTGGAACGCATTCACAATGAACTGCCATATAACCATGAAAAAGGTCTTAAAATCGCTTACAAAGGCTTCTGAACGTACTGCTGTGAATACTGTGGTAAGCACTCCATACAGTAGCAGACCTAACAGAAAGCTGTCATAGCTCGCTGTCTGGGCTTTGAACTTCCTGTCAAGCTCTTTCTTCTGGTCCAGATACTTCGCTGTTGCTCTCTGCTCTATATCTTCGCTTATGCTCTGCCTTTCGGATTTAAGGCTTGCCGACTGCTTGGCAGCTTCTCCGATTCTGCGGTCAAGCTCTCTGCCCTTGGCTTCATATTCCCTTTTAACGCTCGATACCGTAGCTTCGGCTTCTTGCTCTGCGTTGAGCTTGTCTTGCTTCAGCTTCTCGTTTTGCTTCTTCAGCTCTGCGTTGAGCTTCAGCACGTTGTCTGCTTCGTTCAGCTTCTCTATTTGCTCTGTCTGCTCCGCTATTCTCTTCCCTTGTTCGGCTACTGTCGATACCAGCTCTTGCTTCTCGGATAAGAGTTTCTGTATCTGTATCTCCGATTTCTCGGCTTGGTTCTTCCATTCCTCGGCTTGGCTTATGGCTTCGGAGGCTTGCAAGCCTTTCTTCTGCAAGGTCTTTTTGAGGTTCAGTTGTTCTTCCAGTAGTTTCCGTTCCTGGTCTTTTGCCCTGGTCTGTTCCTGGTCTGCCCTGGCTTTCCATTCCTCGGCTTGGCTGATAGCTTCGGAGATTTGAGAGTCTTTCTTCTGTGACTGCTGTGTTATCTGGCTGATATGCCTTTCCAGTTCTGCTATCTTCTGTGACTGCTGTTCTATCAAGTAGCTGTCTTGCTCTTGCTCTTTCATCAGCTCCGCTATTCTCTGCGACTGCTGTTCTATCAAGCTGTTGTCTTGCACGCTCTGTTGTGGCTGTTCGCTCTGCTTCTCTGCGTGCATTGATTTCAAACCCATGCTCTAAGCTCTCCTTTCCAAAGTCCACTGCATAATACTTTTCCAGTTTATTGTTGCGGACTTTACATTGTTTTTCCCCT
>NZ_BMWE01000053.1 GCF_014651075.1 Streptomyces djakartensis
GCCGCCGCCACGGACGTGTTCGGGCTGCGGGACGCCATGTTCCGCGGTGAGCGGATCAACACCACCGAGAACCGCGCGGTGCTGCACACCGCGCTGCGGGCGCCCCGGGACGCGGTGATCGAGGTCGACGGGGAGAACGTCGTGCCGGGCGTGCACGCCGTCCTCGACAAGATGGCCGGCTTCGCCGACCGGGTGCGCTCCGGTGCGTGGACCGGTCACACCGGCAAGCGCATCCGCAACGTCGTCAACATCGGCATCGGCGGCTCCGACCTCGGGCCCGCGATGGCGTACGAGGCGCTGCGCCCGTTCACCGCACGGGATCTGACGTTCCGCTTCGTGTCGAACGTGGACGGCTCCGACCTGCACGAGGCGGTGCGCGACCTGGACCCGGCCGAGACGCTGTTCATCGTCGCCTCCAAGACCTTCACCACCATCGAGACCATCACCAACGCGACCTCGGCGCGCTCCTGGCTGCTGGCGGGCCTGGGCGGCGACGAGAAGGCCGTGGCCAGGCACTTCGTCGCCCTGTCCACGAATGCCGAGAAGGTCACCGGGTTCGGTATCGACGTCGACAACATGTTCGAGTTCTGGGACTGGGTCGGCGGCCGCTACTCGTACGACTCCGCGATCGGCCTGTCCCTGATGATCGCCATCGGCCCGGACCGCTTCCGGGAGATGCTCGACGGGTTCCGCATCGTCGACGAGCACTTCCGCAACGCCCCCGCGGAGGCCAACGCCCCGCTCATCATGGGCCTGCTGGGCATCTGGTACGGCAACTTCCACGACGCCCAGTCGCACGCGGTCCTGCCCTACAGCCACTACCTGTCCAAGTTCACCGCCTACCTCCAGCAGCTCGACATGGAGTCCAACGGCAAGTCGGTGGACCGCGACGGGCGTCCGGTCCAGTGGCAGACGGGACCGGTGGTGTGGGGCACGCCGGGCACCAACGGGCAGCATGCCTACTACCAGTTGATCCACCAGGGCACCAAGCTCGTCCCGGCGGACTTCATCGGCTTCGCGCGGCCGGTCGCCGAGCTGAGCGACGAACTGGGGGCGCAGCACGACCTGCTGATGGCCAACTTCTTCGCCCAGACGCAGGCGCTCGCCTTCGGCAAGACGCCTCAGGAGGTGCGTGCCGAGGGCGTGCCGGAGGAGCAGGTGCCGCACCGCACCTTCAAGGGCAACCACCCCACCACCACGATCCTGGCCACCGAACTGACCCCGTCGGTCCTCGGCCAGCTGGTCGCCCTCTACGAGCACAAGGTGTTCGTGCAGGGCGCGGTGTGGAACATCGACTCCTTCGACCAGTGGGGCGTCGAGCTCGGCAAGGTGCTCGCCAAGCGCGTCGAGCCCGCCCTGACCGAGGGCGCCGA
>NZ_BMWE01000054.1 GCF_014651075.1 Streptomyces djakartensis
TCTCCGGTGGTATTTTTTTTCTTATCCCCCTCCCGTCCCCCAAAGGGGGAGCACACAAAGACAAACCCTGCCTTCACTCAATGGAGTGTTACAGTTCATCAAAACCAAGTGATAACTGTCGTTTCTCTGCTTCTTCTTTCTTTTGGGCAGCTAAAGTCTTTTTCCGAACGTATGTTTTTGTAAATGAAACCCTATCCCCATTAAAGACAATCAACGGATTAATGAACCAATTATATTCGTTTGGACCTCTTGCTATGATTTCACTTTGTACGAGCTCTGCCAATCCTTTGTATATGGCTTTGTCTGATTTGTATTGGGTGTATTCTAAGCATTTTCGCCTATCGAAAATTATCATATCATTCTTAGGCTTCATGCAAGTTAGAATATACCCGAAAACCCGAATAGCTGATTGTGATAGATTGAAAAAAGCGGCAAAATTCGCAAGGTATAGTTTTGCAAATTGCTCTTCATCTACTTCTATTTGTCGGATAAACGAGGTTTTGAATACTTCTCCTGTATCTGTATCAGCAACAGCAACTACAGCTTTTTTATCACTTCCCGTACTACTTTTGTATTTCTTAACAACGTGATTTTCAATCCCTTCAATTGCTTGTTTCATAAAGGGGTTTTCTTCGTTTTTTTGAAAATCGGTTAATTTGAGTACTTTCTTATTTTCCATAAACATTCTATTTAGGCAAATTTGACTTTCTATATATCGGTGAAAAAGTATAATTTGATTTTCCACAAAGGAATATTTAAATTTCCATTAATACAATAAAAAAGCAAAATATATTTTCCTTTTTAACATCTAATAGGAAAGAGTGACTTTCTAATATGGAAAATCAGATTTTCCAATATGGAAAATACCCTATATTGAGTATCAACTACTTAACTTATTCTATTTCTTAAGTTCTTATTATACCCTAAAAACGGCATATAATCAACTACTTAAAAAATCATCGGTCGGGGAGCGCTGCACGGCAAGGGGGTGCACCAACACTCCCGACGAGTGCAGCCATTGACAGGGTTCTCGGTGAAAATGGAAAAAAGTTGTTTTTCCTTTTGTTATTGTTATAACTTTACATATATTTGTATCGTGATAATCAATTATAAAGTTATAACATTATGGTAACGAATATTATTCAGATTGGAAACAGCAAGGGGATAATACTTCCTTCCGAAGTATTGAAACAGTTGCGTTTGTCCTTGAAATCGGCTGTGAGCATTTCTTTGGACGGGAACAATATTGTGATAAAGGCACAACCACGGCAGGGATGGGCGGAAGCTGCCAAACGTGCCCATGAGAATGGGGATGATGAGTTGCTTATCCCTCATGTGTTTGAGGATGAAAAGTTTGAGGATTGGACATGGTA
>NZ_BMWE01000055.1 GCF_014651075.1 Streptomyces djakartensis
TACCCGCACCTCGTCGACGCCCTGGCCGCCGTGAAGGAGGCCGCCGCGCTCGCCAACGAGGAACTCGGCCTGCTGGACGCGAAGAAGGCCGCCGCCATCGCCGCCGCCTGCCGGGAGATCCGGGACGGCGACCTGCACGACCAGTTCGTGGTCGACGTCGTGCAGGGCGGCGCGGGGACCTCGACGAACATGAACGCCAACGAGGTCGTGGCGAACCGGGCACTGGAACTGCTGGGCCACGCCAAGGGCGAGTACCAGCACCTCCACCCGAACGAGGACGTCAACCTCGGCCAGTCCACCAACGACGTCTACCCGACCGCCGTCAAGATCGCGACGGTGTTCGCGGTCCGTGGACTGCTCGAGGCGATGTCCGTGCTCCAGGACGCCTTCGCCCGCAAGGCGGTCGAGTTCCACGACGTGCTCAAGATGGGCCGTACCCAGCTCCAGGACGCCGTGCCCATGACGCTCGGCCAGGAGTTCTCCGCGTACGCCGTCATGATCGACGAGGACCGGGCCCGCCTCGCCGAGGCCGTCGGGCTGATCCATGAGATCAACCTGGGCGCCACGGCCATCGGCACCGGCCTCAACGCCCCCGCCGGATACGCCGAGGCAGCCCGCCGGCACCTCGCCGCCATCACCGGCCTGCCCCTCGTGACGGCGGCCAACCTGGTGGAGGCGACCCAGGACTGCGGCGCCTTCGTCCAGATGTCCGGCGTGCTCAAGCGCATCGCGGTCAAGCTCTCCAAGACCTGCAACGACCTGCGGCTGCTCTCCTCCGGTCCGCGTGCCGGGCTCGGCGAGATCAACCTGCCGCCGGTGCAGGCGGGGTCGTCCATCATGCCCGGCAAGGTCAACCCGGTGATCCCGGAGGTCGTCAACCAGGTCGCCTTCGAGGTGATCGGCAACGACGTCACCATCACCATGGCCGCCGAGGCCGGACAGCTCCAGCTCAACGCCTTCGAGCCGATCATCCTGCACTCCCTGTCGGAGTCCCTCACCCACCTGCGCGCCGCCTGCCTCACCCTCGCCGAGCGCTGCGTCGCCGGCATCACCGCCAACACCGAGGCACTGCGCGCGAGCGTCGAGAACTCCATCGGCCTGGTCACCGCCCTCAACCCGCACATCGGCTACACCGCCGCCACCGAGATCGCCAAGGAAGCCCTCGCCACCGGCCGCGGCGTGGCCGAACTCGTCCTGGACAAGGGCCTGCTGCCCGCCGACCGGCTCGCGGACCTGCTCCGCCCCGA
>NZ_BMWE01000056.1 GCF_014651075.1 Streptomyces djakartensis
AATTATGAAAAAAGTAAATTTGAACAAGGTAACCGAGTTAATTAACAACCAAGTATCTAACTCATTGAAGGAAGTTAAGGCTTCTAAAACACAAAAGCCAAAAGAAACTAAAGAATCTAAGGCTAAGGAAGAAACCAAAGCAAAATTGGTAAAAACTACTACCAAGAAAGCTTCTACTAAAAAGGAAGAAGTTGTCAAGGAAGTTGCCAAACAACAGAAACCCAATATCATCGAACAAGTAATCTCCAATCGGGAAGTGAAATACATTTACCCAGATGATGTTACTGATACTCTTTCAAGAAAGAAATGGAGACAACAAACCCGTAATGAACTTCGTAAATTAGAAAGGGAAATGCTCCGAATCCAAGATCATAACTCTAAAGAATACAAGTCTGCCCAAAATAAATATATTACCTTCCAGAAAAAAGTACTGAAGGTAGATGAAGCAGTATAATTAATCCTTTGTTAACCCGGGACTGGGAACACATTAGTTTGCTATTTTCAAATTCCCAGTCCCATATTTATTTTGGTTATGGACTATCGAATATTCTCCGATAAGGAGATGGAAAAACAGGAAAAGGACATGGTAGAACTTCACAAGAGATGTGTAAAGAATTACCTTGTTCAAAGATCTCTCAAACACGGAAAGATTAAAAAATTCTTTATCGTATACGATTATTATCTAGGCACTGAGAATATAAGAAATTACTTTTTCAGGCCTATAGATATGTTCGTAAGATTCTTATTGTTGGGTAAACTTGAAGAAATAGAAGATTATGTCAAAGCTGATTCTAGAAAGAAGAAAAGAAAACATAAGAGAAATAAAAGTATGGTATCTTCAGAGTCAAAAACTATACGAAGAAAAAATGGTAGAGATAAATAAGACCAGCAAGGTTTTATTCTCTGGACCAGTATCTTCTATGGTTGCTTGTTGGAGAAATGCTTTACTCTTGGTAAGAAGATCTTATAGGATATCGAAAGAATCTAGAATTTCTTTAAGAAACCTTCAACATAATACTAGGGATATTAATGCAGTAAATGACTTAGAATTAGGTCAAGGTGTTAAATTTATAATCATTGAATTATGTTTCGAGAAATAGTAAAAGATGTATATAT
>NZ_BMWE01000057.1 GCF_014651075.1 Streptomyces djakartensis
AACAAAATGTTATAGGATTCCATCATCATTAGTTTCATTAGTAGAATTATCATCAGTAACTACATTATAAACATGGCTATCAAGACTATTATCAATAATACGAGCGATACTTTTTAATTTACCAGCAATACCAAGTCTGCTCTTATTAACACTATCATATACTTTTGTTATATCATCAGCATTACCATTAGTAGTCATATCAGTAATAGCAAGAAGAATACAATCACCAGCAGGATAAAGTTTAGTAAGTTCAATAGAAGTTATAGAATTATCATTCTCAACTTCAATAGTAGTAATAATACGATGTACTTTCATAATGTTTAATATTAGGACAAGACTTATCAGAACTTACAGCTAGGTCTTGATTGACAAGTCTTATCAGACTGTTAAGTTCGTTTACTGCAATCTATTTAATGTCGATAATGAGCATTTCCATGTCGAACACTAGCGATAGCATCAACAAAACTATTGTTGATAACATCAGTGCTACCAACCCGAAGGTCAGTAGCACTATGTTCATTAGAATGGAATGTCGTCATCATTCATTGCAGTAGCAACAAAACTAGCTGCTTTAGCTTTAGCCTCACGCTTGGCAGCAATAGCAGCACGAGCGTCCTCCATAATCTGCTTGATAAGTACATTATATGCACCAACAAGAACAGGGTCAGTAGGTTGTTCGATACCTACAATATGATATACATATCGGTCATAATCCACAACATTGTAAAGATTGTCTTTACGAGTAAATGGATTACGGTCTTGTACACCAGCAGGTACAAACTGGCAAAGAACTTTGGCAGCAACACCAGTCAGTCACGTCGGCCACTCACGCGGGCCGGCCACGGCAGCCACTACGGCGCCGTGACGAACCTGCTGCTGGGCCGCGCACCACATATCCCGTCACCATCCATTCACGGATCAACGAAAGAGGCTCCAATGAGCAACAACGCCATCCCCCAGACCGGTCAGCAGCGCGAGCGCAACGAGCAGGCCGAGGAG
>NZ_BMWE01000058.1 GCF_014651075.1 Streptomyces djakartensis
GAGAAGCAGTCTGCTACACTTACGAGCGTGATGAAGCAGAAACTCCGGGAGCTGGAGGAAAGTAAGAACAGCTTTTTCAGATATGAGGGCTTGAAACTGTACCTGTTTTGGGGTGGCATGGTCTGTAATATTTTAGTATTTCTTATGCTAGCGTCTAGCATGTTTGGTAGGTGAAAATATATCTAGTTAGATTAAAAAGGTGCAAAAACCTATTGATAAGATTAGCGGTCAAGGCGAGAGGGAGTGAGGTGCAAAAGACTATGGCAAAATACACCAAAAGGAGAGATAAAAGAGGGTATGAGTGGAAGTCTGCTTATCGGGAGAAAGAAGCCCTTATGTTGGAGAGGGGATACCCGGAAGTAAGTCCTCATGATTTCTATCGGGAGTTGTTTCCGGCTGGCAGTCTCCAGCAAGAGCCGGAGGACGGAAAAGGTAATATTATAGCGACACAGATTAGACCGTCTGGCAAAGGAAGAACCCGGCAGTGGGTAATTGATGATAGTCTGAAAATGCTGGATAAGGTCATAGGAGATAGGTTTGGGCTGATACCGCCTATTAGTTTTTACGGAAAGTCACACACGAAAGAGAACGCTCATGAGCTGTTTGCGGTGGTGGTGGACGTGGATTATGTAGGCAAACAGCAGTTAAAGAACCTGTTGAAAGTAAAGAAGTCAGATTCAAAATTCTTGAGTCCGATTTCAGAGCCTGCGGCGAAAAGATTATTAATGACCTTACCGCATATGCAATGGCGCAGAACGGCTGGAATGTTGCAAACGATAACCGTGAGGGTATAAGAGTATCATTCGATAAGGATAACGGTGACGGTTGGTTCTTGTTAAGACTTTCAGTGCACGACCCGATTATGCCGCTGAATATTGAGAG
>NZ_BMWE01000059.1 GCF_014651075.1 Streptomyces djakartensis
CCGGCGGGGTATGAGCCGGCGCCGTTGTTTCGTCGGGCGCCGGTGCTTCGGCAGGCATCGGTGGTTCTTCGAGTACGACGTGGGCGTTGGTGCCGCTGACGCCGAAGGCGGAGACGGCGGCGCGGCGGGGCCGGTCGGGGTCGGCGGGCCAGGGCTGGGCCTCAGCCAGGAGTCGCAGGGAACCGGAAGCCCAGTCGACCTGGGATGTGGGCGCATCCACATGCAGGGTGCGCGGCAGAGTGCCGTGGTGCATGGACTGCACCATCTTGATGATTCCGGCGATGCCGGCGGCGGCCTGGGTGTGGCCGATGTTGGACTTCAACGACCCCAACCAGACCGGTGATTGACGCTTCGGGTGGCCGTACGTGGCCAGCAAGGCCTCGGCTTCGATGGGGTCGCCGAGGGGCGTGCCGGTGCCGTGGGCCTCGACGGCGTCGATGTCCTCGGGGGTGAGGCGGGCGTCGGCCAAGGCCTCGCGGATGACGTTCTGTTGGGCGGGTCCGCTGGGGGCGGTGAGGCCGTTGCTGGCGCCGTCCTGGTTGACGGCGGTGCCCCGCACCACGGCCAGAACGTGGTGGCCGAGCCGCTCGGCGTCGGAGAGCCGCTCCACCAGCAGCACCCCGACACCCTCGGCCCACGCCGTGCCGTCGGCGGTGTCGGCGAAGGGTTTGCAGCGTCCGTCGGGTGCCAGTCCGCGCTGGCGGGAGAACTCGACGAAGACAGTTGGAGCGGACATGACGGTGGTTCCGCCGGCGAGGGCGAGGTCGCATTCCCCGCGCCGCAGCGACTGCACGGCCAGGTGCAGCGCCACCAGAGACGACGAGCACGCGGTGTCGATGGTGAGCGCGGGCCCCTGCAGG
>NZ_BMWE01000060.1 GCF_014651075.1 Streptomyces djakartensis
GGAGCGCAAGCCTCTCAAAGAAAGCAGCGATACGAGAACCGTTGTCGAAACGGTAGCCAACGCCGCACCAACAATGCCGAAAGCAAACGTTAGGGGGACGATCAGAGCGACGTTCGCAGCCAGAGATACAACCGAAACAACAAGATTGAAGCGAACACGATGAAGACAAGCTAGGAGATTGACGCTTACGGTTCGCAACGGGGACACAATCAGGCTCAAAGAAATTTCCCCGTAGAAGTAACTGTAGCTGTGGAAGCTTTCATGGTTGTAAACTGGGTAGCTAAAGAGGCTATGGAATGTGGTTATGTAAAACCCACAGATACCCTGTTGATTGACCGTTTCATCACTGCTGAAACTTCAGACGATGAAACAAAATTCATTAGCATCGTACCGGCTGATGAAGCTAATGATATTATTCAAGTATTGGTACGCTAATCATTAACTGAACATTAAAAGAACAATGAATACAGAATTTGCACAATTGAAAATGGAAGACCTTAGAAAGGAACTTCCGGAAATGGTAAGAAGTTTGGAAGCATACCGTCAGGGTTCCAACAACACATTGCCTATTGAAGTTACTCTGGAAGAACTGGTACAGGGTAAATATGGTGTATCACAGGATGCCTTCTTCGAAAAGTTGGGTATTAATCCTAAGATTGATACAATGCAGAACATCTTCACTATGCCGCAACAGAATATCCGTTGGATTGTACCGGAAATCATCCGTGCTGCTATTACAACTGGTATGCGCCAGGCACCTTTCTACCCGAACATCATTGCTTCAGACCAATCCATTAATGGTTTGCAGGTAACTATGCCGATGGTAAATATGTCGGAT
>NZ_BMWE01000061.1 GCF_014651075.1 Streptomyces djakartensis
AACTGATAAGTATCATGTTTACATTGCCAACAAGGATATCAGATTAATAGGAAGTAATTTCGGTAAGGCAATCGATAGACCCTTGAAATATTTCTTATTTACTGATGGTAAGGTACAGTATTTCAACAGTATAGAATTTCTTGGCTATTTGCCTTTCGAATTAAGAGACGAATACCCAGTCAATTGCAAACCTCTCAATCCTTGGGAATACGACTACTACCGTCAGCATGGGATAACCTCAGAAGATTTGCAGAATTTATTCAATAATGATTGATATTTAAAAATAAAATAGTATATTTGTATAACAAAAATAAATACATTATTTATATGAAAAAAGAAATAGTAAAACTCAAAGAGGGTAACTCGGTAATTTACCAAGACAAAACCCTAATGGAAAAGGCAAACGTAGTATCTATCGATAAAAAGAATGGTACTGCAATATTATCTAATAAGGTAATAATTACTAGAACAACAAATCTAGAGGGTCAATTTACTCGATTAGATGGAAAAGGTAATGCAATAATCTTACCTTGTACTACAGAGAATGAACAGAAGTACAATTCCTTTGTTGCATATCACCAATCCAAGAAATCCTTAGAGGCAATCAAAAAATGGTTGGATGATAACGGGAAACACAAGGATGATGAAACCCTTGAGAAAGTGATAACCTTAGATAAGAAACTTAAAAAACTAATCGAAAAGCTCAATGAATAGTACTTGGATAATATTAGGCATAATCTATGGGATATGCCTAATCCCCTCTATACTTCTAACTAAGATGTTATGTCAAGAAATTAGGATGATC
>NZ_BMWE01000062.1 GCF_014651075.1 Streptomyces djakartensis
AGGTAAAATAACAGAAGTTTTAATAAATTCTTTGGTTAATTAGACAATATAATTTTACTGTTTTTGTATGAGTGAATAAAAAATAATACCATAATTGAGCGTATATAACAAAAATTATGTTAAATTATTAACTAAACTATTGATAAAAACTTAACAATGTTTTGTGCATATTGACAATTTTTTAACGATAAATATTTAACAATTAAATTATGGTTTAGCGGAGTGTCGGTCGGGCATTGAAATTTAGCTAACGCTAAATTATCCTCCCAAAAGCAAAAAAAGTTTACTCAATTTTTTCAAAAATTGCGGGTTTGGGCAGCGCCCATAAAATCTTCCGATATAACAATTTATCAGGCGCAAACAGCCACGCTGTTTGCGTGCTAAAACTAAGTTTGTAAAAACAGGCGACAGCCTTTTATAAAAGAATTTGCTTATTTATTGTTTAATGAATGGCTTTTTTGTTGCTATCGCATTTAAGGGCTTTCGCCGTTGTGTTCAAGCCGCCAAACAGCGAGCTGTTTGGCTATCGTCAGACTGCATAAACGGAAAGTATTTGTGGGCTTTGCCCACACCCACGACCTTTGAAAAGGTCGACCAAACTTTTATAATTGATTGGCTAAACTGTGCACTCAACCAAATTTATTTTAATTTTTAACATAAAAATCCACAAACACAAAAGCCACTTTTGAACTAAATCAAAAGTGGCTTTCACTCTTATATAATAAAACTTTAAGAAATCATATCTTTAAGTTTCTGTTCAACTGCTGCAGCA
>NZ_BMWE01000063.1 GCF_014651075.1 Streptomyces djakartensis
CAGGCCCGCGGCCACGGCCTGGAGATCGCGCTCGACTTCGCCCTGCAGTGCTCCCCCGACCACCCCTGGGTGCACAAGCACCCCGAGTGGTTCCACCACCGCCCCGACGGCACCATCGCCTACGCGGAGAACCCGCCGAAGAAGTACCAGGACATCTACCCCATCGCCTTCGACGCCGACATGGACGGCCTGGTCGCCGAGACGCTGCGGGTGCTGCGGCACTGGATGGAGTGCGGGGTACGCATCTTCCGCGTCGACAACCCGCACACCAAGCCGGTGGT
This sequence comes from Streptomyces djakartensis, assembly GCF_014651075.1. Lineage (GTDB taxonomy): Bacteria > Actinomycetota > Actinomycetes > Streptomycetales > Streptomycetaceae > Streptomyces > Streptomyces djakartensis. The sequence continues at coordinate 282 of NZ_BMWE01000063.1, forward strand.
GTTCTGGGAGCGGGTCATCGCCGACATCAACCGCACCGACCCCGACGTGATCTTCCTGGCGGAGGCGTTCACCCGCCCGGCGATGATGCACACGCTGGCCCAGATCGGCTTCCAGCAGTCCTACACCTACTTCACCTGGCGCAACACCAAGGACGAGCTGACGCAGTACCTCACCGAGCTTTCGGGGGAGGCGGCCTCCTACATGCGGCCGAACTTCTTCGCCAACACCCCCGACATCCTGCACGCCTACCTCCAGCACGGCGGCCGGCCCGCCTTCGAGGTCCGGGCCGTCCTGGCGGCCACCCTCTCGCCCACCTGGGGCATCTACTCCGGCTACGAACTGTGCGAGAACACCCCGCTCAGGGAAGGCAGCGAGGAGTACCTGGACTCGGAGAAATACCAGCTCAGGCCCCGCGACTGGGAAACGGCGGAACGGGAGGGCCGCACCATCACCCCGCTGCTGACCCGCCTCAACACCATCCGCCG
>NZ_BMWE01000064.1 GCF_014651075.1 Streptomyces djakartensis
CGCTTACCATGCTGTTTGATTATGTGAAAATTCGTTTTCCCACGCTGGATATACAGCACATCATCAAAGATATATTAAAACTGAATATCAATTATATGCTCCATGAAGATTACGGACATTACAGCTATACGGAGCATTATTCTCTTGGGGACATCTTTATCTATACGTCGGCTGACGAAGAAAAAGGTGTCCTTTTAGAGTTAAAGGGGCGTGGTTGCAGACAGTTTGAAAGTTACCTGCTGGCACAGCAAAGAAGCTGGTATGACTTTCTCATGGACGCACTCGTAGACGGTGGCGTGATGAAGCGTATCGACCTTGCTATCAACGACCATACGGGCATTTTGGATATTCCAGAGCTTGCGGAAAAATGCAGGAAACGGGAATATATCGGAAAGTCCAGAAGCTATAAGTTTTACCAGTCGGGCGAGCTTATCAAGCACAGAGAGGACGACAGAGAATATATGGGACGTACCCTTTATCTTGGGTCGCTGAAATCAGATGTGTATTTTTGTATCTATGAAAAGGACTATGAGCAGTATGTCAAGTTAGGGACACCTCTGGAAGAAGCCGACATTATCAACCGTTTTGAGATACGGCTTCGGAATGAACGTGCTTATTATGCAGTACGAGATTTGCTGACCTATTATGACGCAGAGCAGACCGCCTTTTCTATCATCAACCAGTATGTGCGGTTTGTTGATGAACAACCCGACAAGCGAAAAAATGACTGGAAACTCAATGACCGCTG
>NZ_BMWE01000065.1 GCF_014651075.1 Streptomyces djakartensis
ACTGAAGAACAATGCTAATGAACTCAAAGAAATCATTCAAAAGTCTAAATTATGAAGAAACTTAAAGTTGCCATGATAGTCCTTTTACTAGGATTTACTATTACCTTTGCTTCAGGAATTACAAACTGAATCAACAACTCAGTATGTTACCTGATAAAGAGATCATTCAATATACTGATACAATTTATTTGAGGAAAGATTTCCTGCCAATTTCCTACGATAATTTACTTAACCCAAGTAGAATCCTTCTCTACAATTCTCCGCATTCTTCGGTTAGCCAGGGTTTATGCAGTACCGATTCAGCAGAGATATCAGAGAAGGATTCTCTTGTTCAATTAGTAATCGATAAGAATCAACTTACATTGAGTTTCCTTAATCAAAACTCGGGAATTTATTCTAGTAGGTTATTCAATATCGACACTAATAACTACAAGTATTCTTGGTATAACGGAAAACTTACCACACAAGAAATTAAATCTAGAATAAGATTAGTTCCTTATGTTTATGGTAAGTATCGACCCTTTAACAATCTATGGGATTTGGGAACAGGAATTTCAATCGAGACTAAGAGATTTAATTACAAACTGGGGATAAACAGTTTTTATATAAAACGCAAATCCTGTTTACCGCTTCCAAATCACTGGCACTGCTTGCCGTCGACGCTACGCCGCGTCCATGCAATGTCTCGGTTCAGCTCATGTTATCCCATCCTTGCGACACGCTGTTTATCTCCTTGTTTAC
>NZ_BMWE01000066.1 GCF_014651075.1 Streptomyces djakartensis
ATAAGAAGTATATCCCTCATAGGATTAAGGTTTTGAAATTAGCATTAAAGGATTTGGAAAGGATTAAGGAAGAGTATGGTAAGGATTGATAGATTAAGAGAAGATAGTGAAAAGTGAATCTTAAGATGTTCTGAAGGTAATAGTATTTGGTATAAGATTTGGATTGACCCGGGAGATATGATGAGAATAGAACCTTTATTAGAGGGAGGTGATCGGTTATGGTGTATTGAGATTCAGAAATGTTATGTTTTCTTTTATGAAGTAAGGAAAGGTAGGAGGATTCTAGGGAAGGGTAGGATTAAGGAGATATTGGATATTATTCTGTAGTATGAATGCCAGGGATGTTTTATTCTCTGGCTTTTTGTGTGTTGTGTCTTGGTATACCCTTAACGTGTGTAGGAAAAAATTTTAGTGTGTGTTCAAGGCTTTTCTAGGCAATGCCCTTAATACGGAAGCTCAAAAAGTTGTGGTACTAAATGCGGGGTACGGTAGCCCTTATTTAGAATAAGTCAAAAAAAAAGTAAGGGACAAACATCCTCTTACTTTTTAAAAAATTTTATTCTAGCTTTGTTTTTTTCTTGTTGCTTTTTGAAAATTTTTAATAAATCCTTTGAATCGGTTTCATTCTCAAATTGATACATTAAGTAATGAAAGTACGATTTTAAAGTAAATCGAAATAAAGAAGTTTTTTTGTAAGATTCGAGTTCAAAAAAGTTTAAAGTGTTTAAATGAATTAAACT
>NZ_BMWE01000067.1 GCF_014651075.1 Streptomyces djakartensis
AGCCCAGGTGGTTGGCAACCCAGTTCCAGAACGGGTAGATGGCCGGCACCAGAATCAGGCCGCCCCACAAACCGTAGATAACGGACGGGATGGCAGCCAGCAAATCGACCACATAGCTCAGCGCGGTGGCGAGCTTCTTAGGTGCATAATGCGAAATGAACAGCGCAATGCCGATTGACACGAAGAAGGCAATCAGCAGTGCCAGCAAAGACACGAGCACAGTACCGAACAACAGCGGGAGCACGTAGCCCCAGAAGCTGCTGGCCTTGCCGCCGGTAAAGCTGGACACGGTCTGGCTGTTGGCGGCCTGATCGCCACCGATGAGCACGCACTTAAGGAACGTCACGTGGAGTCCATTCGCAGGATCGCAAGGACCCATCCGATGGTGCTGATCGATGTGGCGACGATGAATCCGTTCAAGGCCGTCTCATCCCGCCACGCTCCCACCGACGGCTTGAGTGCACGGCGTGTGCCGGCATTCCTGCGCAACGCCAAGGCAGCGGCCGAGGTCGATACTCATCGCGCGTATATGGCCGCGGCTTTGGAACAGGAGCTCACCCGTGCCGGTTCCCATATCATTCGATCCGCATCCAGCGAATCCATGTTCGATCGTTTCGTCGCCCTGGTGTCCCGGGCATTGGCCCGCACCACACGCAATAGACTGGGTACTGCACCCGAACTGGTCGGACTGACTTTGGCTGGTGATCTATGATGCACAGCATGTTCCCCATCATCC
>NZ_BMWE01000068.1 GCF_014651075.1 Streptomyces djakartensis
CCCCCACCGTCTTCGTCGAGTTCTCCCGCCAGCGCGGACTGGCACCCGACGGACGCTGCAAACCCTTCGCCGACACCGCCGACGGCACCGCGTGGGCCGAAGGCGTCGGCATGCTCCTGGTGGAGCGGCTCTCCGACGCCGAACGGCTCGGCCACCGCGTCCTGGCCGTCGTACGCGGCACCGCCGTCAACCAGGACGGCGCCAGCAACGGCCTCACCGCCCCCAGCGGACCCGCCCAACAGAACGTCATCCGTGAGGCCCTCACCGACGCCCGCCTCACCCCCGACGACATCGACGCCGTCGAGGCCCACGGCACCGGCACCCCTCTCGGCGACCCCATCGAAGCCGGCGCCCTGCTCGCCACCTACGGACACCCCGAACGCCAAACGCCCGTCTGGTTGGGGTCGTTGAAGTCCAACATCGGCCACACCCAGGCCGCCGCCGGCATCGCCGGAATCATCAAGATGGTGCAGGCCATGCACCACGGCACCCTGCCCCGCACCCTGCACGCCGACCGTCCCACCACCAAGGTCGACTGGGCTTCCGGTTCCCTGCGACTCCTCGCGGACGCCCGGCCCTGGCCGGCCGATCCCGACCGGCCGCGCCGCGCCGCCGTCTCCGCCTTCGGCGTCAGCGGCACCAACGCCCACGTCGTACTCGAAGAACCACCGATGCCTGCCGAAGCACCGGCGCCCGACGAAACAACGGCGCCGGCTCATACCCCGCCGG
>NZ_BMWE01000069.1 GCF_014651075.1 Streptomyces djakartensis
CCTCGCCCGCTACCCCGTGGACGCCGTGCGCTACTACATTTCCGTGGCTGGCCCCGAATCCTCGGATTCCGACTTCACGTGGGCCGAGTTCGTGCGCCACAACAACGAGGAGCTCGCCTCCTCGTGGGGCAATCTGGTGAACCGCGTGGCCAACCTCATCAACAAGAACTTCGGCGAGATTCCGCCGCTGGACGAGGATTCGATGACCAACGAAGACCGTGGCCTTCTGGAAGAGGCTTCCGCCGCGTTCGACGTGGTCGGCTCCTCCATCGAAACCCACCACCAGAAGCACGCCCTGTCCGAGGCGATGCGTGTGGTCGGCGACATCAACAAGTACATTTCCGCCACCGAACCGTGGAAGATTAAGGACGACCAGGCTCGTCTCGGCACCGTGCTGCACGTGGCCGCTCAGGCCGTGTCTGACGCGAACCACCTGCTCGCGCCGTTCCTGCCGCACTCCGCACAGAAGGTGTGGGAGGCGCTCGGCGGCACCGGCACCTTCTCGCCGCTGCCTGAGCTCAAGGAAGTCGAGGATCTCGACAAGCCTGGCTTCACGTATCCGATTATCACCGGCGATTACGAGCTCGGTGTGAACGTGCACCCGTGGAAGAGCGAGGCAATCGAGGTCGGCGCCGTGGTGCCTAAGCCCGCGCCGATCTTCGCCAAGATTCCGACCGAGGCCGTGGAAGAGGAGCTGGCTCGCTTCGATGA
>NZ_BMWE01000070.1 GCF_014651075.1 Streptomyces djakartensis
GGCGCGGCTCAGGCGGGGGTTCGCGGCGGAGCGTGATGAGGCGTTCATGGATCTGGTATGGCATCCAGGCGAGGCGCAGGCCGATTTCGGCGAGGTCGACGTGCTGTTGCGCGGCGTGGTGCAGCGGATGCATCATTTCGTGCTTGATTTCCCGTATTCGAACGTCGGTCTGGTGCAGTTGATGCCGGGCGAGAACGCTGAGTGCACGTGCCTGGCGTTGCGCAACCTGTTCGAGTGGCCGGGCGGTGTGCCGGAGCGGATCGTGTTCGATAACGCCGCCGGCGTGGGCCATAAGGGGTACGGGGAGCGCGAGCCGCGCCTGACGCACCTGTTCCAGGCCTTCCAGGCGCATTACGGGTTCGATTGTTCGTTCTGCAACCCGTATTCCGGTCATGAGAAGGGCGCGGTGGAGTCCAAGGTCGGCATGGTGCGGCGCAAGCTGTTCGTGCCCCGGCCGAGCGTATGGAGCCTGGAGAACTTTAACGCCGGGCTGCCGGACCGGTGCCTGGAGCTGGCCACGAAACCGCATTACCGCAAGGACACGGAGGAACGTGGCCTGTTCTCCGAGGACCGTGCGGCGCTGCTGCCGTTGCCCGGGAAGCGTTTCGACGTGGTCACGTGGCGGCATATGAAGGCCGACCGGTACGGCGTGGTCACGCTCGAGGGACGGCATCGTTATTCCGCGGACCGGGCGAACGCGGGCAGAGG
>NZ_BMWE01000071.1 GCF_014651075.1 Streptomyces djakartensis
ATAAGCATTCCTCATGATAGAAGGAGTTTCTGCAATTAACCTCTCAGCTCTAGCCTGTTCTTTTGGGTCAGTATATATCTGTAAGTCTCCCAAGGGAGTACTTATAGTTATGTTTACTGACTTACTTGCCATCTGGATTTTCCTTCGGTTTATTCAAGCCAAGTGAATCCATCATAAGGTTTATGGCTTGCTGTTGTGATTGTAATACTGATACTACATCTTTCCTGAATGAAGCGAATTCTTCATTGAATTGACTACCATTAGTGGGCTCCTTGTTTTCAAACATAGCAAGGATATTATCGCATTCCTTTATTATGTTCTCGTATTTACCTACATTATTAATAATACCAAGAGCCTGTGACCTTTGCAATGATACTTCGTTTACAATATTACTTCCAATTAGAGTGTAGTACACATTGTTATAAATACCCTCATTCCCATCCGAAGGTAAATATACGGTTACTGTACCAATGGAATCTTGAAGAACAATTTCTATAAGATTAGAAAAGCCATCACCATTTTCATTAGCTCTAGGTTTACTTTCTCCTACCTTTACTACTTTAGCTCGGTCAAAGATTGGGTACATTGATCTTCTGTCTCTTTCTAGAGTAAAGACTAAATCTCCTCTTTGTAATGATTTAAATTTCATTTCTTCCATACTGCATTATTTTTATTGATTAGACTTAATCCCATT
>NZ_BMWE01000072.1 GCF_014651075.1 Streptomyces djakartensis
GATTAAAAGAATCCCTTTCTCTTGGAGGTTTCTTTTCTTTGGGTTTCTTTATACCTGGTACTCTTTTTAATTTTCGAATGCCATCTTCTCCTTCTTCTCCTAAGAATCCTAATCTTAATCTTGAATTACGGATTGGGTCAGTTTTACCATAACCAATTGCTTCCAATTGTTTATCTGCCCATTCATCATACTGGTCAATTAAGGATTTATCGGGTTTGTTAGTAGAGTTACTGATATACTTGATTAAATCAAATACTCCTGCAGCACAAGCATCTGGAAATGGCATACCAAGGATTACTGCCTTCCTTTTAAGATCCCTGTATTTCATGTTTCTTCCTGCAGCACCTAGGAAATTCTGTTTTTCCCTAGAAGGAGCTGGTTTATCTTTTTTCTTTTTTGCCATAGTTTTAAAATCTTTGATTGTAATAGGTTTGAGTTAATTCTTCATGAGTTACATGCCCATAGGGAACTAATCCCATATTAGCTATTTTGTAGAAGAGATCATAAGGTAAATCATAAGTGATTAACCATAAGTAATTCTCCTGAGTAATGTGGTTTGATACCATATCCCTAATTTTTGGGAAATTGGGTAATAGGATCAATTTGTCATCATCCCAGCTATCACTGAATTGGCTGATGATATTATTTGCTTTGTTAAAGCGGATGTCTAAGTTGGTATTCTT
>NZ_BMWE01000073.1 GCF_014651075.1 Streptomyces djakartensis
ATACCATTAAATTTATTCTCAAGTGCGGTATCAGCTGCTTTTCTATCTTCGATTTCTTTATCGATACGTTTACCCAGAGCATTATCAGCAGCAATTCTTGCAGCTTCTTCAGCATCAATATTATCCTGGAGAACTTTATCTGCAGCAATACGCTCATTACGTTCTGTAGTAAGGTCCTGAGTATTCTTATCTACTTTAGCTTCAATACGAATATCCTCAGCCTTTCTAGCCTCAATCTCTGTATTCAACAGTTCCTTGATTTCAAGGTAGCCAGTATTCTGATTGCTTTGTAATCCCTGAATTAATTCTAGGTTACGTTGAATATTAGCAGTATTCTTAGCAATTAATTCATCCTGAGCCTGAGCCTTTGTTAATAATTCAGAACGAGTTTCTGTTACGAAAGTTCTCAATTCGCTTACTGTAGCATTAAGAGTAGTACTTAATTCAGTAAACTTCTGAGTAACTTGTTCATCAGCTGCAGTTCTATCGGAGATTTCCTTATCTATAATACCCTTAAGTTCAGTCAGCTTATTAGTAATTGTAGTTGCAAAGTTAGGATCATCTCCTAATGCTTTTGCAATCTCTTCTAGAGTATCTAATACTCCAGGAGCAGAACCAATAACCTTTTGGATTGCAGCTTCTACTTGTTCGGCATTCTGATAGTTAGAATCGTTT
>NZ_BMWE01000074.1 GCF_014651075.1 Streptomyces djakartensis
GAACTATCATGCGCACATGATCTTTGACTGGACGGACGGCCATACAGGAAAAACTGTAAAGCTGAACAGACACGACATGGCGGAGATGCAGACTATAACAGCAGAGTGTCTCAACATGGAACGTGGAGTTTCTTCAGACAAGAAACACTTGTCGGCCATGCAATACAAAAACAAAATGGAAACAGAGAAAGCTGAACAACTTCAAAAAGACATCGAGCAACTAAACAGGGCATACACTGCCGGAACCGAGAAAATCACCACAGTCCAAAAGGAACTTAGTACGGCACAAAAAGAGCTAAACAGCATGAAAACCGACATACACATCAACGAAGCCAAAGAAGCTGCCGCAAAAGCCGGAAAAACCGTATTTAATGCCGTTACAAGCGTCTTTAATGTAGGGGAAGTAAAACGACAAGCCAAAGAAATTGAAACCCTCAAAAAAGAAAATTATAACCTCTCATTCAAGAATCAAAATTTAGAAGGACAATTAAGAACCAACAACATCGAGATGCGAAGGGTACAGGAAACAACCGACAGACAGATAAAGGCAGAAGCATCCAAACTAAAACCCATAACCAACCTTTTTCCGGAAATGGAAAATGCACAGGAAAATATAGAGGAACTCCAAACTATGGG
>NZ_BMWE01000075.1 GCF_014651075.1 Streptomyces djakartensis
GACCACAAGACGATCGGCACGCTCTACCTGGCGACGTCGTTCGCGTTCTTCGTCATCGGTGGCGTGATGGCGCTGTTCATGCGCGCCGAGCTCGCCCGGCCTGGTCTGCAGATCATGTCGAACGAGCAGTTCAACCAGGCGTTCACGATGCACGGCACGATCATGCTGCTGATGTTCGCGACGCCGCTGTTCGCCGGCTTCGCGAACTGGATCATGCCGCTGCAGATCGGCGCGCCGGACGTGGCGTTCCCGCGGCTGAACATGTTCGCCTACTGGCTGTACCTGTTCGGCTCGCTCATCGCGGTCGGTGGCTTCCTCACCCCGCAGGGCGCGGCCGACTTCGGCTGGTTCGCCTACAGCCCGCTCTCGGACGCGATCCGCTCCCCGGGCATCGGCGCCGACATGTGGATCATGGGCCTGGCCTTCTCCGGCTTCGGCACCATCCTCGGCTCGGTCAACTTCATCACCACGATCATCTGCATGCGCGCCCCGGGCATGACGATGTTCCGCATGCCGATCTTCACCTGGAACGTGCTGCTGACCGGTGTGCTGGTCCTGCTCGCCTTCCCGGTCCTGGCCGCGGCCCTGTTCGCCCTGGAGGCGGACCGCAAGTTCGGCGCCCAC
>NZ_BMWE01000076.1 GCF_014651075.1 Streptomyces djakartensis
GTGATGGACATAAGACAGGAGAAGAAAGTTTTGCATAAGATGGCGGATATTATCCTGCTTGTATTTTTTGCTACGCTTGCAAATGCAGATGATTGGGTAGAGATTGAGATGTTTGGAAAAGAACATGAAGATTTTTTGCAAAATTATCTGGAACTTCCAAATGGAATCCCTTCCCATGATACACTCCAAAGAGTTTTTGCAATGGTGCCCACTGAATTTCTGGAAAGTTTTCAGCAAAAGTGGAATGAAATGTTAAGCAGCGATGAGGGGGAGAAAGTAAAGCGCCTGCTTGCGATTGACGGAAAAACCCAGAGAGGGAACGGAAATAAGAACCAGAGACCGAATCATATTGTCAGTGCTGTAGATGAAAGAGGCTTTTGCCTGGGACAGAAACGAGTAGAAGAAAAAACAAATGAGATCAAAGCAATCCCAGAACTGTTGGACCATCTGAATATAAAAGGGACAATCATAACAACAGATGCCATGGGAACCCAGGTGGCTATTGTAAAGAAAATCCGCCAAAAGCGTGCGGATTATGTTCTGGCATTAAAGGCAAACCAGGGGAGTCTTCTGGAAGATGTGAGGGAATATTTTGCAGATAAAGAACTTCGTGAGAAAT
>NZ_BMWE01000077.1 GCF_014651075.1 Streptomyces djakartensis
CGTGGCGAAGAGGATTCGCGGCTGCTTGCCACCACGCAACGGGTGCGGGTGGGCGGCCTGAATTTTGCCGAGGAAGGCGTTGAGCTTGCCTGTAGGAATACGCTGATCCCAGGATTCCAAGGCCTTATCAATGGCTCGCGTCAGACGGTTGGTGTGCCAGCCGGTCTTGGCGGACAGGTTCACACGCTCGGCCCACATCACACGGTCGAATTCGGTGTTCCACAGGCGTTCGAGACGCTGCTTGTCGAACTCGTCCATCGCGTCCCACTTATTGAACACGAGCACAATCGCACGGCCCGCATCCACGGCGGTGGACATGACCTTCAAATCCTGATCGGATACCGGCTGCGAAGCATCAAACAGGATCAGCGCCAATTCACAGCGCTCGATGGCGGCCTGCGTGCGCAGAGAGGAATAATATTCCGCGCCTGTGAGCTTGTGCTGGCGTCGCTTGATGCCGGCCGTGTCGATGAACAGCCAATCCTCCCCATCAACCGTCACCACTTCATCGACTGGATCGCGAGTGGTACCTGCCAAATCATTGACCACAGTACGTTCCTCGTGAGCCAGCTGATTCAGCAAAGACGACTTGCCGACGTTCGGTCGACCGACCAACGC
>NZ_BMWE01000078.1 GCF_014651075.1 Streptomyces djakartensis
TAGTCTGCATCTTCTGCCCAACCGTATCGAAATATCTCTGTTTCGCACTCTCCAGCCGCTGGGAGATGCTATCTCCAACCCAGCTTTCATTCAAATGACTAAGTTCCGGACGAACATAGTCCAACTCTTTTTCCCTAAAGTTGTGAATCTCGCTCCCCGGCTTCACTGCTTGTACATGAATACTTGTTGCTCCCATAAGTTAACATTTTTGTGACAATCGATAACAGCCGGTGACAGCCGGCTGACAGGGGGTTAAGGGGGCTTGTCCCCTTACACACGTACCCTTTAGGGTGCTAGTGTGCTATCACCATACTGCATAGGTGCGAAGTTAGTGAATGTTTTGTAAATGCACAAATAAAGGGGAAAACATTTGGATTTGCGACAATAAAGTACTACCTTTGTTGCTGACCAAACGGTAGCTGACCGATACGGGAGAGTTACCAAAATACAAGCCGCTGGAGTTAATTGACGGACATCCGACATCCCCAGCGGCTTTATTTTTGCCTATCTGCTTCGTCTAGGCATACCAGTACCTCTACTAAAAATGTACTTCAAAGATACTTATTTTCTACCGACTTGATAGTTTTTACCCCATATTCTTGGACATTTTTCCCC
>NZ_BMWE01000079.1 GCF_014651075.1 Streptomyces djakartensis
GGCCTTTCAGGTCACCGACGCCGTCGCCGTTGCTGTCCTGGAACGAGCGGACGAGCACCTCGTAGAAGACGGCGCGTTTGAACCAATCCGGGTCGCGGTCCCTGGCGGGTGTGTCCTCGAAGGTGTCCGGCACGGGCTCGTTCACGGTCATGACGCTCCTGCCCCTGCGTTCGCGGGTGCGGCGGGCGGTGACAGGACGTGGAAGACGTGCGCGGGAGCCCGCCCCGGCTCCAGGCGCACGTAGTTGTCGCGGCTCCAGCGGTAGGTCTCGCCGGTGAGCTCGTCGCGCACCGGCACCGACTCGTGCCAGTCCAGGCCGAGTTGCGGCATGTCCAGCGAGACCGTGGCCTCCTGGGCGCGGTGCGGGTCGAGGTTGGCGACCACCAGCACGACATCGGGACCGGTCCGTTTGCTGTACGCGATGAGCGCGTCGTTGTCGGTGTGGTGGAAGCGGAGATTCCTGAGCCGGTGCAGCGCGGGGTGTTCCCGGCGGATGGTGTTGAGGCGGGTCAGCAGCGGGGTGATGGTGCGGCCCTCCCGTTCCGCCGTTTCCCAGTCGCGGGGCCTGAGCTGGTATTTCTCCGAGTCCAGGTACTCCTCGCTGCCTTCCCTGA
>NZ_BMWE01000080.1 GCF_014651075.1 Streptomyces djakartensis
GGCCTTTCAGGTCACCGACGCCGTCGCCGTTGCTGTCCTGGAACGAGCGGACGAGCACCTCGTAGAAGACGGCGCGTTTGAACCAATCCGGGTCGCGGTCCCTGGCGGGTGTGTCCTCGAAGGTGTCGTGAACGGGTTCGTTGACGATCATGTTGTGGGTGACCCTCCGATCTGCGGGTTGGACGGTCGCAGCACCGAGAAGACGTGCGCGGGACGGTGGCCCGGTTCGAGGCGCACATAGTTGGCCCTGCCCCAGTGATAGGTCTCGCCGGTGAGCTCGTCGCGCACCGGCACCGACTCGTGCCAGTCCAGGCCGAGTTGTGGCATGTCCAACGAGACCGTGGCCTCCTGGGTGTGGTGGGGGTCGAGGTTGGCGACCACCAGAATGGTGTTCGAACCCTTCCGCTTCGAGTAGGCGATCACCGCCTCCTGGTCCGCGTGGTGGAAGTGGAGGTCGCGCAGCTGCTGGAGCGCCGGGTTCTCGCGGCGGATGGTGTTGAGGCGGGTCAGCAGCGGGGTGATGGTGCGGCCCTCCCGTTCCGCCGTTTCCCAGTCGCGGGGCCTGAGCTGGTATTTCTCCGAGTCCAGGTACTCCTCGCTGCCTTCCCTGA
>NZ_BMWE01000081.1 GCF_014651075.1 Streptomyces djakartensis
TCTGCATCTGCCAGACGGAACATCACACGATATTCTCTGTCTGCTTCCGGTATCATCTGTTTCGCATATTCCATGGAATTCATCACAAAATACATTTTCTTTTCTTTATTCAAATCAGAAGATTCCATAAAGCCACAGATGCGGAAAGTGTCTTCTTTCGCATATCCCATACCGTCTTTTTCGTAAATTTGGTATGGAATCGTGATTTCATCACCCAATTTCCCCTGAATTCCCAGTTCCTCTAAAACTCCCTTGGAAACAACAATATCTTTTTCATTTTTTGGGAAAGTTCCTTCTTCTAACTCCGCTTTGTTCAACCGAATCCCATTATTATCCATAGCGGTCATAATGATTGTGGCATCATCATCTATAATCTGTCCCAAATCCATTCTCAGACCGATTTCTTCTATATCATTATGCACCTGAAGTGCTTTGGTGTTTTTCTCGGAAACTTGGCGGAACATAATATGGTAAGATGGATAATAAGCATCCACCGATGCAAGCTGTACGCGGATCATTCCATATCCCACCGTTAAAACAACAAATATCAGAAACGTAGTCAGTGCAATGGCGCATCCACATAAAAAGTTTCTTCCTTTGTTCTGTTTTA
>NZ_BMWE01000082.1 GCF_014651075.1 Streptomyces djakartensis
TGAGCCTTAAAGAAAGTACATTTGGCTTTATATCCACCGCAAGCCTTTCGCAAAGTTCCGAAGCAGTTCCTTCCCATCTGTCACTTTCCGAAAAGAGCGTATCCGCTATCTTCTCAAGCAGAGGTTCGGGCGGTTCTTTCCACATCTCCGTTTCCGATTTTGCAAAGTTCCACACCAATCGCTCGCTGTCCCTTACAAGATGGATTTTCATATCCTGCTGGTCTCTGCCAGCAACATCAAGTGTGGCATTGTTGGAAGTACGCTTGTCCTTACTGAGAACAAATGCACCGTCTGCCGCACCCATCAGACCATTCGTGCCTGAAATCATATCGAATATATCTTCCGATTTTTGTTTGCGTGTATGATGAACAATAAGCATTGAAACCTTGTAACTGTCTGCCAACGCTTTCAGCCTTGCCACAACATCATAATCACTTGCGTAGCTGTAATCTGCTCCGCCTGCTTCACGCACACGCTTTAAGGTGTCTATGATAATCAAGCCTGTGTCTGGGTGTTCCCTCATAAACCCTCTTATCTGTTCTTCCAGTCCGCCATTGACCGTTTTACATTCCGTTGCGAAATACAGATTGCCTGTCTCCTTTGCACCT
>NZ_BMWE01000083.1 GCF_014651075.1 Streptomyces djakartensis
ACCTAGAGAATGTTTATCCCATTCATTATCTGAACCTTGTAGTCTTCTTATATTTCTTTCTAGATTACGAGTATTTACCTTAGGAACTAATTGGGAGGCATCTCCAGTATTTAGTAGAGCCTCTTTCCTTTTCATCCTTTTTTCTATGCAAGCCTCGATATAATCCTGGAAGTTTCTTTCACATGGGCAATCTGGTCTAAATATTGACTCATGTATTTCGAAGAAATCCGAAAATAATCGGAAGAACTTTTCAGACCTTTCTTTTATTTCTAGGTACTTATAATGAGATAATTTTAATATCTCTCCAGCTTCCCAAGCGGATTTACTCTCTGATAGCTGAAGAAAAAGGGACTGCTGCTCAGTTGGAGTCAAACAGTCCCATGCTTTCTTTTGGTATTCATTCATATTAACGCCTCCTTTTATTAATGTTCTCTTCTATCTTTTCAGAAGTAATAGAATTTGGGTCATAGTCAAAGTTATTACAGTGTAATTTATCTGGATCTGAATCCTGATATACACTGTAAAGAACACTATCAAAATCAAGAGTTACTTCCATTTTACCATGTTCTGGGTAAATGAGTACTTTTACTGTTCTATTAGTGTAATT
>NZ_BMWE01000084.1 GCF_014651075.1 Streptomyces djakartensis
CCGCCTCAATTTTCGAAACTGCCTCGACAAATGGGCATTCCACCAGATAATCCACCCTGCCAAAAAGGCGTCCTGCGCGTTCTTCGTTCGTAATCAGACTTTCTTTTTTCTTTTTTATCCTTCTGGATATTGACGTGTGTTTCTTAATTCTGTTTAGTTTTCAATGATCTCTCCGGCTTCTTTTGCCGACTTGAATATCTTACACTCTTTTCGCTTTTTAGTCAATCTTTTTTTTAACTTTTTTTGCTTTTTCTCTCCGGTCCTTACGTCCCTTTCCTCGAGTGCCTATTTAATTTACCATATCCCTTTTGTCTTGTAAAGCCTTTTTTGTCTTTTTTTGTAAAAAAATAAATTATCTTTGATTTTATTTTAAAATTCGTCAAAATGTTGCTCAATAAGTTGTCTTAATTTGCTTAAAGTTCTGTTGAGCTTGCGTACATAGACTTGCCTGGATATGTTGTGCTTCTTGCCGAGTTCTTGATAAGTTTTTCGCTTTACATCCTCATAAAAGAAGCACTCATCTATTATTTGCCTTTCGATTACTGATAACTCTTGCAATGCAGTCATTAGTGCTTTGTGCAGATTA
>NZ_BMWE01000085.1 GCF_014651075.1 Streptomyces djakartensis
GCCATTGTAGGAATCTTGTCCACTACTGCTGCATAACACTGAGGGAATACTGCCACATCATCCATTTCAATATAATACGGCTCATTCTCATATTTGAAGCTTACACGCTTATTCTTTGTCAGGTACTTGATAAAATCATTCTTCTCTGCTCCAAACCTTGTAAGTGGTAGTCCTACGGCAAGGAATACCTTTGCCTCTGCAAGACCTCTTCTTTTAAGTTCCTTAGCAACTGCTGCAAGTGTGAGAAGATAAAAGCTGTCATCTTCGACCTTTGTATCCTTTACTTCCTGCCTCACAGTTCCAACCTTATAGAACTTTCCTTCATACTCAAGTACATCGCCGAAAAGTGCCGGAGTTGTTGTAATCTCCTTAACTCCTGTGACAAATACCTGAGAAATTGTTTTCATCATTGACCAACCATGATCAATGCCGATTACTTCTAACTTGTTATTCATATGTTTTGCACATCCTTTCTTCTTAAACAGCCACTTGAACATCTTAACCACCTACTTTCCTATCAGCTTTCGCATACAAGGAAAACAATAACCATTCCCTTGATAATATGGACATCCGACACATTC
>NZ_BMWE01000086.1 GCF_014651075.1 Streptomyces djakartensis
GTCTGCCGCAGCACCATCCGTCACGCCGGTATCGGTCTTATCATCCTTGCCTTCGGACCACTCATCCCAGTCCTCATCAATATCGTTCTTCTTGGCCTTCTGCTTGCGCCGGCGACGCACCAGCAGCACAATCACCACGATAATGACCACGGCGATCACGACGATGACCACATACACCAGCACCGGCAATCCCTGATTGGCGTTCTGGTCCATGTTCGGATCGGCCATGCCGGAATCATCCATCGGCTGCATATCGGTTACGGGTATGGTGAGCGGGAATTCCTTGGTCTTGGTCTGTCCGTCGGAATCCTCGTACGTGACTTTGAGCGTGGTCTTCAGCTCGCCTGACGCGTGCGGTGTGAAGGCGTAACCAATCGTGCCGGTGGTGCCGGAAGCCACATTGCCCACGTACTGGGTTTTCATCGTGGCATCGAAACCTTCGCCCTCCATCGTGGCCTCGACGTTGGCGATATCGCCTTTGCCCTTGTTCACATATTCCATCGTGACCGTGTTTTCCTGGCCGGCGATCACCTGGTCGGGCACTACGGGATCACTGATTTCGAACCGGTCAG
>NZ_BMWE01000087.1 GCF_014651075.1 Streptomyces djakartensis
CATCCCAAGAAAATTCTTTGATATGAAGCTCATAGATAATATTCTCTTCCCTTTTTTTCGGTCTTTGATCATGCTCCCATTGCAGTGGATTCGTTCTATTCAAATCCACGACCATACTCCGGATACCATTCACTCCGCAACCTCTCGCATAGGGATCTCCAAGCTCAACTATTTCTCCGTCCCACGGGATTTGATAATCATAATACACGCCATGCAGATATCTCTCTGTCTGGTAGCTCCAGACTCCCCTCTTTTCTTTCTGCATAGCAATTTTTTGAAAGCACTCACTATGCTTTCCATCTCTATACAATCGCAACTCCACTTCTTCTGCCAAAGGGCTCCACAGGTGGAATGTAGTTCCCGCCTGCGTACACAAAGCTCCCAGATCCTTTCCATCGTATTGATACTCTTTCTGGAACTCTAAAGTGTTGTACAATTTTTTTAACTCTTTTCAATACTGATTTGTGGGGGTGTCCGAAGGGATTTCCCTCTGCACAACACACTACAGCATACTCGGGGGAAACTGCTTTTAGAAATTTCATCGAATTCGTATCACTGCTGCCGT
>NZ_BMWE01000088.1 GCF_014651075.1 Streptomyces djakartensis
CGCTTGCGTCGGCTTTGGTCTTGCAGCCGTTCTGAAAGGCGGTATTCATGTCAATACAACAGGCAGTTTCACCCAAGCCAAACGCATGAATGTGCTCCTCAACCACACCATATACTAAATTCAAAAATTATAAAGACATAATCTTCTCTAAATGCTTTTCTGGATTTGTTCCAATCACATACCGTTTCTTTTTCATGCTTAACGGACGGCTTCCTACCTCTAAAATTTTTAACATATTCAAAGCCAGTTTTCTTATAATGTTCAGATTATAGGATGCCTGCTTTTCTAATGTGTGATTCCCATCTTCTCGAAAGGTTACATCTAAATGCCAATGATAGCTTTCTATCATCCAATGACCACGCACAGCTCGCTCTGCTTCTTCTATATTGGTCGACAGGCTGCTTATGAAATATCTTTCTTCTACTGTTGTACTGCCATCTGTCCCTGCTATTGTATTACGAGTCATGATAATGCTTTTTAATCCTGCCCATTCTTTCTTCCGGCTTAACCAGCTGATGTCTTCTGTCTGCCAGTATTCCCGTTTCTCAAGGTTCCCCCT
>NZ_BMWE01000089.1 GCF_014651075.1 Streptomyces djakartensis
TGTCCGTTTAGCTGCCTTTGCAGATTGTGTTGCAGCCTTTTTCCCTTGGACAGCTAATTTTTTTCCAGAACGGTAAGCATGTTCTGCCTGTTTCTTTAATTTTGACGCTTCCTTTGAAGTTTTCGCTGTATGTGCTTGTTTGATACGATTTGCAGAATCTCTCAAAGGGGTCGCATTTTTTACCTCTGCAATGTTCTCTCTCGCTACTCCTGCTGTTCTTTTGTTTACCGCTTCTTTTGTTTTAATTCGTATATCAGTTTGACGTTCTGTTTGTGAATTTCCTTGAGTTCCACTGTTTCTACTCTGTTCAGCAGTACGATCCGCATTTTTACTCCTTCGTTCTTTGATGACTCTCCAGGTCTTCTCTGCCTTTTTTTTTGCCGCTTTTTTACTGCCTTGAGAAACGATGGTTTCCCCTTTACTGGCCGACCACTTGATTCCTTCTTCCAGCCGGTCAGAAGCATACTGTTCCGGAGACTGTTTGGGAGAAAAATGGGAACCGTCATGCGTAGATAGCAGGGAACGTTCTGCAGATTTTAAAGTAATATCC
>NZ_BMWE01000090.1 GCF_014651075.1 Streptomyces djakartensis
CTGCTGTATCTGCTGCTGAAATCAGCAAATAATCAACTCCATCCTGCACAAATTTTTTCGCCGCTGTAATCTGTTCATCATTTTTTAAACTATATGCAAACTGTGCATCATATCCGTTCTCTTCTGCGAATTTCGCTTTCAAATCTTTGTCGTTTGCGGTACGATATCCCGATTCATTTGGATCATTGTTGATAATTCCAACTTTCAATTCCATATATCTCTTTGTCAATCGTATTTGTTTCTCTTTGAAACTCCCGAACTTTACGATATCCTTCATATGCTTTAGCAGTTAAGATTTGTCCTTTTTCAATTAATTTTTCCTGTACTTGTTTTTTGCATTGCCCTAAGTTGCGGTGGAGTCCAAATTGCTGTTTCACGCTTTGTTGCTGAAAGCAAAAGTAGAAAGGAATGTTTTCTTGTGCTTATCAGCAGTATTATTATGTCACTTAGTCTTTCTTTTATTACCTTGGGAGTTTTGTATTTTTTCGCTGAGCCTGTTTCTTTATTTATTATAAAAAACAAAAGTTGTACTGAGCTGTTGAAAT
>NZ_BMWE01000091.1 GCF_014651075.1 Streptomyces djakartensis
TAATGGGTAGTATATTTAGGTACTTCGATGTAATAGGTATATTCTTGCAATTCAGCACACATATCTTTAGCAGCCTTATGTACTTTTAAAACATCTTGATCTGTTTTCAGATGTTGATGAATATGAGAACAAGCTAACTGATAAACATCTGTATAATCCTTTACCAAATCCAAAGAAGCAATCCATTCATCTGCAGTAGGGTCAGCACCAGCAGTACCCAGTGTACCATTGAACATAGTCTCAGTACTAGTGGCTTCTTTACCTCCAACTTGGATAGTTAGTGGATTCTCAGTTTGGTCAATTGAAGTCTGAAGCCAAGCTACCAGGTTTTCGAAAGACTTAATCTTATCGGTAGTGGTTACCATCTTAGGTTCCAGGTATGTAGAATTACTAGCAAAGTTGCTTAAAGCCAGGTAATCTACAGAAGTTTTATTCTGAGCATCCTTAGTTTTATAAGTAATTACCGGACCTGATTCCAGGATGGAACCATTGGCATCATATATGTTATAAAAGATGGTATTCATTGATTTAGAAAAACCTACTTT
>NZ_BMWE01000092.1 GCF_014651075.1 Streptomyces djakartensis
CCGGATACAACAATCGTAGGAAATGCAAAGACATTTACGATGATTGCGAATTTCTTCCGTGATATGGATTTAGATGAGAAAAAGCTGGAAGTAAAAAATGGAGATACATTGACACTTGGAAAGCATGAACTGCAATTTCTGTTTGCCCCGATGGTGCATTGGCCGGAAGTGATGCTGACTTATGATTCTTATGAAAAAGTGTTGTTTTCAGCAGATGCATTTGGAGTACTTCCACCGGTATCTGTATTGACACCAGAGCAGACAGAATACTACTTCTTATCTGGATTTACAGCAAAACTTGCAGGTACAGAACGTGGAATCACAGAACCTACACCAACATTCTCAGCTTGCTTCGGACAGGCATTCTTGGAACTGCACCCAACAAAATATGCAGAAGAGCTTGTTAAGAAGATGAAAGCAAACGGTGCAAAAGCATATCTTGTAAACACAGGATGGAATGGTACAGGAAAACGTATCTCTATCAAAGATACACGTGGTATCATTGATGCAATCTTGAACGGAGATATTCAGAAAGCTCCTA
>NZ_BMWE01000093.1 GCF_014651075.1 Streptomyces djakartensis
TAGAGGACAACACAAAGGTTACGATACCAGCAAATAAGCGGAATTACAGAAAGCAAAAAGACCATGTAAAGGTTATGAATACTATGAAAGCTTTAAAAAAGCAGTTAGGAGAAGAAGTAAAAGAGGGTAGACCAAAAGGGAGTGGAACAGCGGAGCAGACAGTCAGAGAATGGCAGGAGAGCCACCCAGCAGGAAAGAAAGCGGACTGCATTCGAGAGACAGGATTGAGCAAGCCCACCGTTTACAAGTGGTGGAAGTAGGGCATACTTGAAATGCCGAAAGGCATATGCTATAATGCCAGTAGGCAAGAAAGACGAAAGTGCTCATTGTGGCACGCAAAAAGCCCCGGAGGTCGCAACTCCGGGGCTTTTCTATTCCGTTGTGGCAAGGTGGCTTATTCCTTAGGCTGGCTACCGCCTATTTATCTCCGTCCAGCCATTTGCAGATGTAGTAGGCGACTACACTTGCCAAGACAGAGAGTAAGAAAGACGAAAATATACTCATGGTGGCACACCCCCTTTCTGTACCTGTATAGGGG
>NZ_BMWE01000094.1 GCF_014651075.1 Streptomyces djakartensis
TATGGATGGCATACAGAATATGTGCAAAAACAAACGGGAACAGAAACTATTACACATCCTGCAGAATATACAACTAAATGGATTATAGACAGTCCAGCTTGGAGTGAAGAAGTTGTAACTGGTTATACATGTAGTTGCGGAGCAAGTAAATAGAAAATCGAATATTGACGTGAGAGTAGAGTATCTTCAGGTACTCTATTTTTTATTACCATTTTTGAGTGAGATGGGAGGAAAGACAGTGAAAAAATTAAAACAAATCTTAGCGCTAATATTGAGCTGTGTTTTGTTTTCTTCTACAGTTCAAGCGCAAGAGATAATTCAAGAAAATGAAGAAAATAAATATGAGAAAATTATAGAAATGTATCTGAACGGCGATGATATGGAAGAAGAAGCAGTGGTATATCGAAAAGAAATTGCTAAAAAGTTGGGGATAGAAGCCTACTTGGATGAAAAGTCATATCTGACACCGGAGTATCGATTTGAAAATGGAATTGGGCAAGACGGAGATATTACCGATCCGGATTTTAACATTTTGGT
>NZ_BMWE01000095.1 GCF_014651075.1 Streptomyces djakartensis
GTGGTAGCGTCGCTCATTATACCATAGTGGCAGAAATGCCACAAGAAGCCATTTCCCCTTGTTTATTATCAAAGCCATAAGGAAAAGAGTGTCAAGGGCGGTCATAGACCGCAGCGTTTACCCTTGATACTCTTTTTTGTTGGCTATAATGCCGGAGGGGAAAACGGCTGTCCGTCCGTTCCGTTACTTCCCCCTGTGCTTCATTGTCCGTTCCGGCGGAAGAAAGTAAAGGGTGGTCTGCGACCATTTTTTATCTGCTGTACTCGCTGATCGGCAAGCCGAAGCTCATACTGCAGATAAAAAACAAGCCCTTGACTTTCTTCCACCTACACTTCCAAAGTCGCCCAAGAGGAAGTAAGCTCCACTATATTCTTGGCAGAATATACGCACGAATATATCCGCTTGATATAGGGTGTCTATCATGCTATAATATGTGTAGCGGATATATTGCAAGTTCCCTAAAGTGTTACCACTTTAGAACTTGTGAGGGTGGCAAGCCCCCCTTCAATCCCCCTTTTAAACGAGCCGGAAGGC
>NZ_BMWE01000096.1 GCF_014651075.1 Streptomyces djakartensis
GTTCCGGATTGCTGCAGCTTATTTTTGAAAATGGAAGCGTGAGCGAAGAAGATTTTGAAAAAGCAGGAAAGCTTCGCAGTGAATTTGTAATTGCAGCAGTGGGTACTGTAGAAGCACGTTCCGGTGCAGTGAATGAAAATCTTGCGACAGGAGAGATTGAGATTCGTGTAAAAGAACTTCGTATTTTATCTGAGTCTGAGACACCACCGTTCCCAATTGAAGAGAACAGCAAGACAAAAGAGGAATTACGTCTGAAATACCGCGTGTTGGATTTGAGAAGACCAGATTTACAGAGAAACCTGATGATGAGAAGTAAAGCGGCGACATTGACACGTCAATTCCTTGCAGAGGAAGGATTTTTGGAAATCGAGACACCGATGTTGATCAAAAGTACTCCGGAGGGAGCGAGAGATTACCTTGTGCCAAGCCGTGTGCATCCGGGAAATTTCTATGCGCTTCCACAGTCACCACAGATTTTTAAACAGCTTTTGATGTGTGCGGGATATGATCGTTATTTCCAAATTGTAAAAT
>NZ_BMWE01000097.1 GCF_014651075.1 Streptomyces djakartensis
ATCGTGTTTTGTCCTTTTCTTGTATCAAACTTTCGGACAATGAAAGAATTATATTTCTAAATTTCTTTCGAGCAACTTTTTTCTCTTTATCTGAAAGTTCTGAAAAAATTTCTTCTTTGTAAATGTCTGATTTTTTGACACCGAAAGAAGTTTTTAAAAGTCCCTCAGTAGATTTATTTAAATTAACTAGAATATCTTTATAAAGAATATTGTTTGCTTTTGCTTGTGCTTTAGCTTTTTTAGCACTCACTTTGTTTACTTTTTCTTTTGTAGAATTTTCAACAACTACATTTACATTCTCAACTGAATTTAATTTTTTTTCTTCCATAATAAAAATACTTGAATTTTTGAATTTATTTTATTATAACCTTTTCGATAAAAATTCAAGTCTTATTAGAAACTCGAAAAGGTTTTTTTATTTCTCTATGCAAATATAAGAATAATATTTTAATCTGCAAAATTTTCAAAGATTTTTTTTTGAAAATTTTTCTTATTAAATTTTAGAACTCTTATCGTTTCCGA
>NZ_BMWE01000098.1 GCF_014651075.1 Streptomyces djakartensis
TAATTTTTCTAATAGATAAGGAGATTACATGAATAAGTATGAGATTATTTTAAGTGTATGTGAAACACACAGCATATCCAAAACAGCTTCCAAATTAAATTACACTCAATCTGCAATCAGTCAAGCAATCAAAGGCTTTGAAAAAGAATTAGGTATAACTTTATTCAGACGTTCTAAACTTGGTATGGATTTGATGCCAAATACAGAGGAAATCATTGAATCAATTAAAATAATTTGTAAGGAAGAGCGTAAAATGACACAGCTTGCCGCAAATATTGCAAATTTAGACAGCGGGAATATTCGAATTGGCACAATACAAAGTATTTCCTACCACTGGCTACCTGATATTTTAAAACAATTTTCAGAAGACTATCCGAATATCTGCTTCGAACTCACAGTAGACGGATTTAGCACTTTGAAGGAAAAGATTCTGTCAAATCAGCTGGATTGTATTTTTGTATCGCAATACTCTGTCCCAAACCTGCCATTTATTCCTTTAGATAAAGATGAACTGATGC
>NZ_BMWE01000099.1 GCF_014651075.1 Streptomyces djakartensis
TTATCGTTTCTTATGAGAATACAATATGTTTTATTCAGCTTAAAAAGGCTTGCTTTTGAAAGAATACTTTTATCCATTTCGCTTATAGCGCCGCACATATCATTAAAAGTTTCAAAATAAAATGTATTGAATTGTCTCAAACTTAAGATGTAAGTGTCACAATTATTTATTATTTTCATAAAATTATTATGTAATTTAGTTTATTAAGATATCAACTTCCTACAACAACATTTTTTTATTGATCATGAATTAGAAACATAATATTTTTTCCTTCACAAATTTCATGTCGATTAAAACCAAAATAAAAATAGTTTTGTGTAAACGCTATCATACAATATAATAACAGGGAGGTTTTATCATGAAACTAGAAAAGAAACAGCGCTTCTCCATTCGTAAGTACGCGATTGGAGCAGCTTCTGTACTCATAGGATTTACTTTCGGCACTCAAGCCGTGTCTGCTGACGGGATTACTCCAGCTCCAACAGCTGAAGAACCTGTTCAAACTATTCAGGAGA
>NZ_BMWE01000100.1 GCF_014651075.1 Streptomyces djakartensis
CCGATAAAATGTACATGGATTGGCTTCTTAAAATCAATTTTATACATAAATATGCTCCCCTATTTTTCTTTTTTTTCATTTTTAAACATATTTTATAGTCTACCCTTATATTATAACTATTGTAGGATAAAATGCCAAGCCATTTCTTTTTGTGAGTTTTGTATGAAAAAAGAAAAAAAGAAGAAAAGAATCTGTAAATATTGTTCACGAATGGGTTTGTGTATGCTATAATAAGATTATTATTTTTGGTCATACGCCAACTTGTTATATTCATCAGGCAAGTGGCTGTTTTGATGTTTGGTATGATCCGGTTTTTAAAGATAAGATCGGGATTGATGGCGGTTTAGGACCATTTGATAAAGGGCAGCTAAATTGTTTATGTTTAAATACTCAAGAAGATTATAATGATTTAATTGCTGCTTATGAAGATAGCTGGAAAGATGTGGCTTGGAAAGGTGATGTCTTAAATTCTAAGATTGTTACTTGTACAAGAAAAGCAGTACATAATGCTA
>NZ_BMWE01000101.1 GCF_014651075.1 Streptomyces djakartensis
TGATCCACCGCTTCATGAGTTCGTTCCTACAGAGGAAGAATTGAGGGGGATTTTAAATTCCTATGCAAATGATTACTGCCAGGATATGATAGCTGGAGGTGGGTTAGTTCCTAGTGAATATTGGGAAACTGCCATTGTAAATGAACTTGCAGAAGATGGAGTATCTGTCCTAAATACTTGGCTGCTTGAAGAAGTTTGGCCTTGTAAAGTAACTGGCCTTGACTTAGATCGTATGGCTTCAGAAAACACAATAGAAAATATCGAATTTTCTGTCGGTACTTGCGATAAGTATTAACTCTCTTAGTCATTTTCTTACTAGAGTTTTAGGTGGAGGGGTGGGATTCCTAGATAAGGAGTTTCACCCCTTTCTTGTTGATACTTACCGCTACTATGAAATTATGAACTTTTAAAAATTAGATAAAATGGATATGACACTAAGAACCTTAGTATTCACTGCTCCTTCTGGTAGACTTTTTGAAATCAGAGAGCAGAATGGTGAAGATGAAGAAATT
>NZ_BMWE01000102.1 GCF_014651075.1 Streptomyces djakartensis
AGAAGGTTGATGCTGCCTTCGACGCTACTCAGGAGAGTATGAAGCGTGCGCAGCAGACGTTGGCCAGCATGCGTGAGCAGATTGCGGCGGATGACGACCGTATTCTGCAACTGCAGGCCCAACTTCAGGAAGAGAAGAACAAGAAGCCGGAAGGCAACAGCTTCGCTTCCTTGGGAGCGAACGCCCAGCAGATGCTTGCCTCCGCCGAACAGACGAGTACCGAACTGCTGGAACGCGCCAAGCAGGACGCGTCCTCCATCCGTACCACGGCTCAGGCTCAGGCCGAAACACTGATCAACAACGCCAAGCTGGATGCCCAGCATATTGTTGACGACGCCAATGCCAAGGCCGCCTCGATTCTGACGAACGCCAGCAATCAAGCCGAATCAGTGACCACCTCCGCCAACGAGGATGCCGCACAACTGCGCTCCGAAACTGCCAAGACCATCACCGAACAGCGTCAGACCGTCGAGCTTGAGCTCAGCAACGCGCGCGAAGAGCACACTAA
>NZ_BMWE01000103.1 GCF_014651075.1 Streptomyces djakartensis
GGAAACGGCCGATGACCACAGCCGGGCCCGCCCACTCCCATAATCGGATGGTCGGCTGTCGTGTTCCTGCTGCGACTTCACGCGCCCAGGTCTCGTCAATGGCCATTTGCTCGTCCGGAGTACGCGGATGGTCGTGGATCACGGTGAGTTGAGGCTTGAGGGCGTTCCAGCGCTCCCGGTATTCAGAGCTTTTGTCGGGCTGCTTGGTTTGTGCATTGATGGATGCTGGGATGTTCGGCGCATCGGGGCTGCCCACCCCCACCCGCTGCGCTGGAGCCCCCGCCAGCGGGGGCACGGCTAGGGCCCCGCATGTTCCAATCCTGCAAAGGCGGCGGGTTGGATTCGCTTCAGGCAATGTTTGTCCGCTAGGCTGGTGAGCCATGTGTGGAATCGTTGGATATGCGGGAAATGTGGAAACGGCATGCGGCAAGCCTTTGGAGGTCTGTCTGCAAGGCTTGGAACGTCTGGAATACCGAGGATATGATTCAGCCGGCGTGGCGCTGACCGC
>NZ_BMWE01000104.1 GCF_014651075.1 Streptomyces djakartensis
TATTTAGCCATTGCCTTTATTAATGCCAGTGTGGATTTGGCACATAAAATTACCATTCAAAATGTGTTACTGAAAAGCTTTTCAGGGGAGAGTTTGGTTGTGTTAACGGCATTAATTAATGCCATGATTTTTTTCATTTTCTTCATAACTATTGTCTCCTTTTCTTGAGAATTTTTCTATAGTTTTTCTGCTTTTTTATTTTCCTTGCATTTTTTATATCTCATTACGAAATATACCAGGAAAAGCAGAACAGCTATCAGGTGAATCAAATAGTGGCTGATGCATATAATCATATTTGGATTGATACAAACCAGAAACTGATAGAATTTAATCCTCGTAACGGTTCGTTCCGCACCTATCTTACCACGGATGGTTCTATCTTGTTGCGTCGCTTTCTTCCCACTGCTGTTTGTCAAGCAAAAGATGGCAATATTTATTGGGGCGGCATTCCGGGTATTTGCATGGTTACTCCATCAAACGGGTTGGAAAGAAAGGCTAGTGCAGTG
>NZ_BMWE01000105.1 GCF_014651075.1 Streptomyces djakartensis
ATTTCTAGCTGCATTTCATGAGATTCAGACATCTTTTGGATCATTTCATCCACTGATTGACATCCACAAAGCTGATAATTGAAGCCCATAATCTGTCCCAATCCCCAAGAAGTAGCTAAATTAGCACAGTTTTCATCAATTTTACGAGCTGCTTCGAGTCTTTTCCACTCTCCTTCACCTCCTAAGTAGAATTCTTTGGTCCATTTTTGATAAACTAAGGATGGATTTCTCTTGGCTAGATCGTATAAATAGGTTCTTTTGCCTTCTCCATTGAGTTTTATCTTCAAATATTTCCACATTACATGACCCTCGAAGAGAATCTGAGGTCTACCAGAGGGTAAAAATCCGTCTCGATTACCACATTCTACTACAGTTACTGTCTTTAACAGAGCCGGTTCAAGGTTTAACTTGTTTGCAACCTTGGCAATTAATTCGTTAGTAAGTTTATCCATAATATAAATTCTTAGAGTTTACATTAAAGAGGATAAAGTATTGCTTGTAGCCT
>NZ_BMWE01000106.1 GCF_014651075.1 Streptomyces djakartensis
TCTACCAGATCATCGCGGGCAGCTACGAAAGACGGAGCATCATATTCACCACGAACATCGAGTTCAGTAAATGGGGCACGGTCTTCGCGGACGACAAACTCGCCGCAGCGATCATCGACCGCATCGTGCACCACGGGCGGCTCCTCGAGTTCACCGGCCAGAGCCGCCGCGTCAGTGAGGCCCTCATGTTCGGCAGGAACACCTCCGCGCAACCGGAAAAATAAGGAAAATGCATGCAACTGCCTAAACCCGAAAAAAATACATGACTAAACCGAGGTGGTGACGTTTTCTTGGACTCCCTGACCGGGAGGAGAACCCCCTCATGGCGAAGTACAGCAGGGAGCAGCGCGACAGGGCCGTGGACCTGTACATCAAATACGAACGCTGCGCCGCCGACGTGATCCGCGAGCTCGGCTATCCCAGCAAGGGCGTGTTGCTGTCGTGGTACGCGGACCGGCTCGAGGAGGAGCGCACCGGCGTTCCCTCCGGGCGCGGGGAACGCTA
>NZ_BMWE01000107.1 GCF_014651075.1 Streptomyces djakartensis
ACGACCAGAAGGACGCAGATGGCAACCGTACAAAGTATTACAGCAAGGGCGACCTTGTGGCAACTCTTACAACAGGAAAAGATGGAAAGGCAGTAGCCAAGAATCTTCCTCTTGGTCAGTACAGAGTTGTTGAAGTAACAGCTCCTGACGGATATGTGTTAAATCCAAATGAGCAGAAAGTCACATTCACATATGTGGATGATAAGACACCTGTTATCAAGGAAAGCCTTACTTTCTCAGATGACAGACAGAAGCTTGATATGTCAGTGACTAAGCTTGATGCAGAAGATAACACACCGATTGCAGGTGCAGTATTTGGTCTTTATGCAGATGAGGATATCAAGAATGCTGATGGCAGAGTTATTATCGAGAAAGGCACACTGCTGGAACTGAAAGGCAAAGGCTGTCGGCAGATGGAAAGTTATCTGCTGGCACAGCATAGGAGCTGGTATGACTTTCTCATGGACGCTCTGGTGGAAGGAGGTGTGATGAAACGTCTTG
>NZ_BMWE01000108.1 GCF_014651075.1 Streptomyces djakartensis
GATTGCTGTTGCAGAATTCACGTCTGTGTAGAAATTGCCGCTTCCCTGAGGCAGCTCAGTTAAGGTATCTAAGATAGAAGTAAATCCAAATTTCTTTAAGTATTCTACGCCGACCTCCGGTGTGATTTCCACCATAGCTTTTACGGCAGGAATATTGTAGGATTTTGTAATTGCAGTACGCATGGTTACAGTTCCGTGATATTGGCGGTCATAGTTGTATAACGGCTGTCCGGCTCCTCTTACCCTTTTTCTTTTACAATGTAAGCTGGGCGTTTTTTGGTTTCAAGGAAAATTTTGGAAATGTATTTTCCAATGATTCCGAGAGCAAGCAGTTGAATACCACCAATGAACAAGATGATACAAACTAGACTAGCCCAACCAGTGACGCTACCACCGATAGTCAATTTTCGAACAATAATAAATAAAATTCCTAAAATTGATGCTAAAAATGATACTGCACCAGCCCACAAAGAAAGATTCAATGGCGCTTCAGAAAAGTT
>NZ_BMWE01000109.1 GCF_014651075.1 Streptomyces djakartensis
CAAACTCCCGATACTTCTAATGGTGCTGCAGATGCTCTGGTAAACTTTGCCATGAACTTTACTGATGGAGAAGCTAATATCAAATCTATCAACAGAATATCTTCAAACATAATGCAAATCACATTTACAGTATGACACCCATAAGAAGACTTTTAAATATCGTACAATTTGATCTAGCCGAGAAACTAAACTTGGCTAGATTAAGATGGTACCATCTTAATCATCAGGACCAATACCTTCAATCAGTAATCTACGGTAATCCTGATAATTGTACCTTGTTCAGACTAAGGGGAGTACTTACTAATTTGCTTAGAGCTAACTTCTTAAGTTACTACATATTAGCAGATACTCCTGAATCTCTATCTATTTCAATACAAGGTAATGCTATCATTACATTTGTGATAACTAAAGACAATTACATAACTTTTACAATAACGAAATTATGAGCACAACTCCATACCCAGGTCCAGATGAAGTAATTATACCATCTCGTATATATT